>CAVSZJ010000001.1:0-1036342 GCA_963732445.1 Vicinamibacterales bacterium
ATCCGTGCCGACACCGATGTCAACGGTGCCGCGGTGATTCGCTGGACCGACGCCGACGATCGTCACGCCACACCTTCCATCGGAACAATACGCCGACGATGGAACGATCCGCACGGAACACCCGGGTCCAGGTCTGATACCCGAGGACGCCGACCAGCGGAGCTCGGGTCGCGCTTCCGTCTCGTCGAACCAGCGCCGAGCGACGGCCGAAGTCCCAGGGCGTCGAGATAGGTCGCTGTCGCGAATTCGACGGCCGCGTTTCGGATCGCGCCGTCGTGGAGATAGCGCAACGGGCTCGGAACGCTGGCGGCCATCGTCGCCGCAAAGACGTTGGTGTATCAGCCATGTTCTGGTAGGCGGAATACGAAGAGACGATCAGCGGTCTAACCGCGCTGTCGTTCTGGTGATGTTGACGAGACGAGCGGGCTCGGCGAACGCCTGTCGCGGTATAGCGCCACGTTGACGAGACTGAAGATCGCGGTGTTGGCGCCGATGGCGATGCCGAGGATTAACACGGCCGCCGTGGTGAAGCGCCAGTCGCGCACCAGGCGACGGAGCCCCTGCCGCGAGTCGCGCACGAGCGCGTTCGAGGTGGCCGCCCGCGTGCGTCGCGGGAGGCCTCCTCGAGCTGCTGACTCGCCGAACAGCTGCAGGGCCTGGAGGCGCGCCTGTTCCCTGGCAAGCCGGCCTCTGTAGACGATCCGTCTCTCGTTCGAGATGGAGCCGCAGCCTCGTCGAGCCGATCACGGCGGTCGCGGAACACGATCGATCGCAGCCGGCTTCGAGGATGTGCAGGAGGCGCACCGTCATGCCTTCGCAGCACGAGGTCGATGCGCGGCCGATAGGCGCTCCCACTTCTCGACTTCGGCCTCAGCCGCTTCCGGCCCGCCTTCGTGAGCGGGTAGAAGCGCGCGCGGCGATTGTTTTCCGACGCGCCCCAATCGGCGGTGATCCAGCCCTGGTTCTCGAGTCGGTGAAGCGCAGGGTAGAGCGAGCCCTGTTGGACCCGGAGAAGGTCATCTGACAGCTGTTGAATACGCTGCGCGATCGCCCAGCCATGCAGCGGCCCGAGCGCGATGGTTCTCAAAATCAGCAGGTCGAGGGTGCCTTGCAGGACGTCTAACTGGTCGCTAACTTTGCTCTCTTGTAGATCAGCCAATGGAGAAGACGGTCATTACTTCGGCCTGCTGCAGCCCTCCAGTGTATCGACCCAGTCACTTGCGATAGCCGGAAAACTCTGACGTCCCGCTGCGCCGGAGCGTGACGAGCAGACCCACCCGTGCGCTGCCGTATAGCTGACAACGGCAGGCAGCCAGACCTCGCCGTTGACTTTTCGGCGCAGGAACACAGTCGGGCCCCCTTGTGCAGCCTGGCCAGTCCACCCAACCCCCACCTCAGGTTGTCGATCGCCTCGGCCTCCAGTTTCACCAGCTCGTGGTCGTTGTCGCTGATCCAGGCGCGCATGCTGAAGTGCCGCATCTCTTCGCCCGCGCGGGTCGTTGGTCTCGCCTCACGTCTGGGCGTCAGCACGTATACGATCGTGTCGTGCTCTTCGACTCGCTCGCGTCCGATCATCCGGATCTCGAAGACGTCGTAGACGTCGCTCATCGCCTCGTCGCGCTCACGACGAGCCCTCTGAAGCTCACGCTGTTGGCGCGCCAGCTCTTTCGATGAGTTCCGGGCCAGCCGCTGGACGATCTCGTTGCTTTCTGCTGGCGCTCCCGATCCTGCCTCGCCAGTTCTTCCGGTGGCACCGGCCGGCCATCCTCGGCGATGAGCCGATCCAGCGCTCTTCGCCGGGAAGGCCGGGATGGCTCTTGAAAACCTTGACCGATTGCTCGCGGGTACGCCCACCCTGGTCAGCTTCAGCTCACGTCGCGTCTCGACGTACACGTAGCTGCTCTGAAGCGGTGCTGTCGGTCTGGAGGTGTTTGCGCGTCTCGATGAGGAAGGACTCCTGATCGGGCAGAGGCTGGTTCTGTGCGGCCAGCGTGGAAGCGGCGATGAGGAACCGAGAGCGACCAGTATTCGGCAGATGCGAGGAATGATGACCTCTTGAACCTCACCATGCCTCTCTTGTAGATTGGCATATGGAGTAGACGGAGCTGCCGCTGAGAAGTTCATTCGAGCGGGACGACAGCAGCGCGGCTGTCGAACGTCAGACCGAACGCGACGATGGCCACCCGACGGTAACTACGACCGGTCGCCTCGCGTGCTGCTGCCTCGCGCCGCCGCGGAACGAGTGCGTGCGCAGTCCGTCGATGCGAGCCGCTCCGCTCACGGCACGCAAACCGCGTCCGGTCGAAACAGAGGCGGAGACGGTGAGAGCAACCTCGAGGCCGATGCGCCGGCCGACCCGCCGGCCTTCCTCATTCGAGAACTGAAAGTGAATGCCCTGATAGATTCGCGACCGGCCGGCCTCGATGGCGGCCGCAAGGGGGCTGTCGTAGCAGCGCGGCACGGGCGCGGGATCGGTCGCAAAACAGAACGACACCCGGCGGGGAAAATAGAACGCTCGATCACCGCGGACGCGGCGCCCGAGAACGTGGACAGGCCCGATGCCCACTCCGGTGAAGCGCCGATCGAGGCGTTGCGCGGCATCCAGGCGGGGTCCGCTTCGGTATCCGGATTCGCATCCAGATCTGCTCACGTATGGCGAGGCCGCCACGTAAGAAAGTCGCTTTGGTATCCCAGCTGGCGGCGACGCCGTCGGCGATCGCCATCCCAACGCGCGCGAAGATCCGCGCCGTGTCGGAAAGGCTCCGGTCGGTACGCATCTGCCCGACGATCGCGACGAGCGCTTGAATCCAGGTCCCGGGCTCGCGCGCTGTCCCTCCTTCCACGACCCAGAACTGGGCAATCGCATTGCGCTCGGCGTCGCCATCCTGCTGGCCGAGTGTCTTGACGTCGTTGAACGCCCGCGCGTAGGCTGCGCTCGTGAGTTCAGGCGGTGGACCGGAGTGATAGCGATCGATACTGCGAACCCCGAACGGCGTCATGTTGCGAAAGCGCGCGTCAAACGCGGCGCGATGTGCGCCGACCGCGGCTCCAGCCGGGATCGTGAGCGGCATATCAGTGCCATCGGTGGTCCGCAGCGTAACGACCTGTTCGCCCACCCAGCGACCCCAGATCTCGCCGGCTAGAACTTCGCCGTCCTGCGCCTCGGCAAGTTCGGCGGCGAGAGCGGCATCGAGGGCCGCCTGCCGCGATGGCACGAGGGCGACGAGGACAGCGTGGGCCGCCGCCGCGGCCGCCGCGATGCGGCTTCCCGCGGGCGGGGCCCCGTCGACTGGCACGAGCGCGTGTTCCCGGCCCATGCGATGACGGGCTGCGTCGATCCCGTTGACAGCGTCGTACATGGCAACCGTGACCATCGCGTACAGTCGCCCGGCATTCGGAGTTCCCACATTGGCTGCGCGGACTGCCTGCAGCGATTGCTCCGCCCAGCGTGTGACGGCGTTTTCCGCGCGCGCGGGCTGAGCTATGCCGATTACTGCAGAGACCGCCAGGATGGCCGCGATCCATTTCGTCAACCGACCGATCCTCTGGTGTCTACTGCATTGATTCATGACGTACTCTCCGAAAAAGTTGGCCGTCCGAACCATCACGTCGGAGGATGCAGCGAGCTGGACGCTTGACGCGGCACGATTCGAGCAAAGGTAGTGCCAGACAGGCGCCCAAACCGAGCAAGTCCGGCTCATCCGTGAAGCCGCATCCTTCGGCCGGCGTCGGGCCAGCATTCCGGGCAGGAACGCCCGTGCCAGGGTGATGACGGCGTTGACGTCGACCGCCACCTCGTCGGACTCCCGGTCCGGATCGGCCTCGGCAAATAGGCCGTAGCTGCCAAATCCGGCGTTGTTGATCAGCACCTCGATCGGGCGGTCGCCGATGTGAGCGAGCAGCGCGGACACGCCTGGCCCGGTTGAGAGATCTGCGGTGACCGTCTCGACCTTCACCCGTGGGGCAGCGCGGCGAATCTGGTTCGCGGCCTCCTCCTGATCTCCCACTTCGTCCGCCGGTTCGCCGAGCGTCAGGGCAAGAAGGTTGAGGAAGTCCCGGACGAGGTGATTGCCACGTTGAAGCACTGTTCGTGGCCAGGTAACGTTCGTGAACTTCAGAACGTCATCGAGCGTGCTGTCGTGGCCACGACAGGTCCGACGTTGCGACTGCCGGAGCCGGAGCGCCGCATCGACCGTGCGGCCGCGTCGTCGCGCACGCTCGCGCAAGTCGAGCGGGACCACATCGTGGCGACCTTGCAGGCAACGAATTGGGTGCTCGGCGGCTGGGACGGGGCGGCAGCGAGGCTGGGGCTGTCCAGAACGACGCTTATCTCCAGGATGCAGCGCCTCGGCATCTCGGCTGGGAGCGGTCTCCGCAAGTCAGTGAGCCAGCCAGCAGTCTTACCGTTGCGAAGCGGACCAACGATTCGCCGACGATCGGCCCACGCCCCTCAAGCGACGAACGCGAACTGCCCTTGGCCGCCATCCTGACTCATTCCGTACAGGTACGGCGATTCGTCTGGAGCGTCTGAACAATCAGGCTCATCTCGAGAAGCAAACCGCTCGCGACCCAAGCCGCCGTTCACGACGGTGAATTACCGCACGCGCTCTACGGAGGACATCTTCCATGTGCCGTCGAGAATCGCTTCGTCCGGCCAGTAGAGCCGCATGAACACGTTGAACGAATCCGGCGGCGCCGGTAGCCAGTTGGATTCGAGCGCCTTGCCGGGCGAATCATGCTGGACGTAAATCGTCACCGAGCCATCCGCCGCAGTCTTCAGCTTGTCGCGATCGCCGATGGCATAGCGGCCGAGCGGGTTTTGCACGAACGCCTGCTTCGCGTTGTACATCGTGAGCGACCAGAACGCCTTCACGGGTGGCTGCTGGCCTTTTGGAAAACGAATCACGTACCGGTTGGCGCCGGAGAGCGGCTGGCCAGTGCTGTCGACCGTGGCATGCGGGTAGACAGCGTCTGCTTGAATGTTCGCGCCCAACCCGATCATCGCCACCACCGCCCGCCACCCGTAGTCCGTACCAAAATTGGCGGTGTTCGCCGGCGTCACGTCCCAGCCATTGATGTTGGTGCCGTGGGGCTTCTTGGCTTCCTCGACCAGCCTGACCTGACCGGCTTTGGCTGACCGCTCGACGACAGAGGCCACCGCCGGGTCGAGGGCCTTCGGGTCGAAGGGCTTACCGGGTGCGACGCCAATGGTGGCAAAGCGCGCTAACGCCGGCGCATCGGCAGCAGCCGGCGGGTTGCCCTGCATGAGCGCGTTGAGTCGACTGAAAAACGTGATCGCATCCATTCGCGCCACCTGTTCCACCGGCGGCGTCTTCTCATCGACACCTGGAACCGGCACGGCGGGCGGCGGCGTGTACGGCTTGCCCCAGGCGCTGAGCGGCGTGAGCCTGTACTGGTTCTGAAGGGCGTGCACGGTCGCGTAGTCGCTGGCACCATTCGTCTGGGTGCGTCCCACCAGCCAGACCATGTTCGTCGGCGATTTGATTTCCTTGACGTTCGGCGGCAGCTGGCCCGACCAACCCGGACCGACGATGGCGAAGTCTCCCGCGCCATTGCCCGTCGTCCGTGTGCCGGGCGACGCGAATACGTTCGTCCACGCGTCCATCAACATGATCAAGTAGTAGCGCGTGCCCATCTCGGGCACGCTGAAGACCATGGGTCCGCCCGACAGGTCGAGCCAGGAGGTGGAGTACAACGTGTCGGCGTTCGGACTCACGACATCGGTAAAGGTGTAATCCGGAAACGCTCGGATGTGGACCAACTGGTTCGGCGGGGCTTTCATCGTGTCACCTTCCTTGGCGACAGCGGTCATGAGCTGCCTCGTCACGTCGGCGATCACCAGCGGGTAACCGAAGAGATACGCGTCGGTCGCAACCGCCATCGTCTCGTCCTGCGTCCTGAACACCCGATTACCCTCCTTGCTTGCTATTCGACTCGGCCGCGCTCTCGCGACGACTTCAGTGTGCCACGCGTTTCAAGTAGTCTGGCCTTCTTTCGACAGATTCGCCAGGGTTTCGCGACCGGCCCACGCAGAAGCAGCCACGCTCGGCCACTGCGCCGGATGTTCCTTTTGTCTGTGTCCGTCTTGTCACGCTCAGCGCACCCGCGCGGCGAAGCCGATGATGATCAGGGCTCCCGAGATCGCCAGGGCGGCACCCACCAGGTCGGTGCGCGTGGGCGCTTGTCCCTCGATCAGCCAAAGCCACACGAGCGACGCCGCAATGTAGATCCCGCCGTACGCCGCATATGCTCGTCCGGCAAATGCCGAGTCGACGCGAGTCAGCGCAAACGCGAAGGCGATGAGACTGACCACCCCGAGCACAGCCATTAGAGGCGTGGCGCCGCGGCGAAGCGACATCCAGAAAGCGAAGCAACCCGCGATCTCAAAAAACGCCGCGAGCGCGAAGATGACGACGTTGGTAGTCACGCTTCGAGCAAGGCGCTGACAAACTCTCGAGTCCCTGCAGGTCCCGTCAGCTCAAGGAACACCGGTCCGCCATCGGGTTCTACGGTGATGCCGAATCGAAGGAACCGGCAGCAGTGCCGTTCGGCCTCGACGGCTCGCGCGATGAGGCCGATCGTTTCCGAAGACGGCGCAAACTCGAGACGCAGTCCGTCGACGAGGTCCGCCCGGCGTTCCGCACGGCGCACAAGATCCATCAATAGGCCCTCGCGACGGGTGCGCAGCGCTTCAGGCGTCAACGTGCAAGCGATCGGTAGTTCTGCCATTGTTGCGTCCCTCTTCGTCGATTCCGCGCCAATGTCACCCCTATCTTGGATCGCGGCCCAACCGCTCAGGCGACAACGTGAAGACGACGCGCCACCTCGGTGATGACGGTTCCCAGGGCCGCACCGTTGACTGACTCGGTCGCTACCAGTGCGACGCCAAGAACCTGCGCAGGACGGCGTGCGAACCGCATGGCAAAAAGCGTCAGGCCGAGCGCGCCGGCATCGGAGAACATGTGGCCGGCATCGGCGATCAACGCCAGCGAATCCGCCAGCAGACCACCCACGACCTCGACTCCCATGTAGAGGAGTACAAGCAGCGAGCGTGATCGTGAGGCGTCGCGCGTTTGTGCCGTCACCACCGTGGTCGTGCTGGTGATCGTGCGCCTTGCTCACGCTGAGGCCTCACTTGCGCCTTGCGAGCGGCGTTCGAGCCACCCATGCACCTGCAGATAGAAGGTCGGCAACACGAGCAGCGTGAAGAGCGTCGACGTGACGAGGCCGCCGATCATGACCACCGCCAACGGTCTCTCAATCTCAGTGCCGTGCAGCTGCAGGACCAACAACGGAAGCAATCCCAGGGTGGCCGTGCCGGCCGTCATCAACTTCGGCCGGACCCGACCAATGCTCGCCTCCCGGACCGCATCTGCCAGGCTGCGGCCTTCGGCCCGCAATCCCCGCGTCTGCGTCACCAGGACCAGGCTGTTCTGAACGGCGATACCGAACAACCCGATCAGACCCACGAGCGACGAGACGTTCCAGGTCTCGCCCGCGATCAGCAGCGCGAAGATTCCACCGACGAAGGCGATCGGGACAGTCCCCAGAATCATCGCCGCCTCCACGGCCGAGCCCAGCGCCACCAACAGCAGGACAAACACCCCGAAGAGTGCCGCACCGATGGCCAGCATGAGTGCACGAGAGGCGCGTGCCTGACTTTCGACCCTGCCGCCAAGATCGAAGAAGTAGCCCGACGGCAGCTTGAGCTGCGCGGTGAGGATCTGCCTGACCTCCGCTGCGGTGCTGCCGAGGTCCCTCCCGCTGACCGAGGCCTCGACCGCGATGCGGCGCGTGCCAGCCTCCCGCCTGATGGCGGCTGGACCGAACGTTTGGGTCATCTCGGCGAGCTGCCCGAGTGGAATCTTTCGGCCGTCATGGCCGTCGATGAGCAGCGTGCGAATCGCATCGAACGTGTCCCGCCGATCGTCACGCAGCCGAACGACGAGATCGAAGCGACGCTGTCCGATCCAGATCTGGGATTGTTCTTCACCAACCAGGCCGATTCTGATGGCTCGAATGACGTCCCCCGGCGCCAACCCCACCCGCGCGGTTGCCTCCCGATTGACCGCGATCTGCAGCTGCGGGAGGCCCGTGAGTTGCTCCGCCCGCAAGTCCGCAATTCCGTCAACGCCGCGAATCAGCCCTTCCGCCTGCTCCGCAAGTCGCGCCAGCTCGTCGAGATCCGGCCCGAAGATTCGGACCGAGAGATCCGCCGGCGTCCCGCCCAAGCCCTCGTCGATGCGCATGCCCAAGGGCGTCGTGAATAGTACGGCGACACCCGGCATGCCTTCGAGTTGCTCGCGCATGTCGCTCTCGATTTCTTCCAGCCCACGAGAACGATCGGGTTTGAGAACGACCAGCACATCCGAGACCGTGTGCGGCATCGGGTCCTCTGTGCGTTCCGCACGACCCGTGCGGCGCACGACATCCTCGACTTCGGGCACCTGTCGCAACACGTCTTCGACGCGGTGGTTCAGCCGATCGACTTCGTCCAATGCGGCTTCCGCTGGCAGGACGGTCTGCAACAGGAACGCGCCTTCGTCCAGTTGCGGCATGAAGTCGCTCCCAATGCGCAGGCCCAGGGCAGCGCTCGGGACCGCCACGAGTAGCGTGACCAGACCAACAAGGACGGGATGGCGGAGGCACCGATCCAATGCCGGCGCATACCACTGCTTGATCTTCCGGAGGAGCAGGACGTCTTCGTCCGCCCCGGCCTTCGTCGGCCTCAGGACCAACGCTGCCGCGATGGGCACCAGCGTGACCGCCAGGATCAGCGCCGCGACCATCGCCGCGATGACGGCGGCTGCCAAGGGCTGATACATGCGGCCTTCGATGCCGGTCATACCGAACAACGGAAGGAAGACGACGATGACGATCAGCGTGGCAAAGGCGATCGGGCGAGCGACTTCGACGGCTGCGCTCAGTGCACGCTCCCGGCGTTCCCGGCGAGACGTCGCGCCCACCAGCCGGTGCAGGATGTTCTCCACCATGATGATCGCGGCGTCGACCAGGAGGCCGACGGCGATGGCCAAGCCGCCGAGCGTCATCGTGTTCAAACCCACGCCGAGCGGCCTCAGGAGCAACCCCGCAAGCGCGATGGACAGCGGAATGGTGAGCGTCACGACGAACGCAGCTCGGACGTTGCCCAGGAGCAGGAGAATCACCAGCACGACGAAGACACCGCCGAGCATCACGGCGCGGCCGACACCGCTCAGTGCCGACGACACGAGTTGTGATTGGTCGTAGACGATGCGCAGCTGAACACCTTTGGGCAGTGTTCGGCGGATGTCTTCCACCGCGCCCCGGATGCCCGCCGCGACCGTCACCGTATCCGAGCCGAATTGCTTGATGATGCGCGCGCTCACCACCTCGCCCTTCAAGCGATGCGCGACGCCCCGTCTGACCGCTGCGGCTTCCCGGATGTCGGCGACATCGCCGAGGAGAACCGGCACATCACCTTTGGTCGTCACCACCGTGCGGCGTAGATCGTCCACGGTTTGCGCACGGCCGATGGCGCGGACGGTCCATTCGATCGACCCTTGGGCGACGATCCCACCGGAGGCATTGATGTTCGACTCCTCGACGGCGTGCATCACCTCGTCGAGGCTGACTCTCCGCGCCGACATGCGTTCGGGGTCGAGCTGGACCTGGAACTGCCGCAGATAGCCTCCCAGCCGTTCCACGGCCGCAACGCCAGGCACGGCGAGCAGCCGGTTGTTGACCTCGAATTCAGCGAGATCCCGAAGGGTCATGAGATCCGCGGCGCCCGGGTCAGCCTCGAGGGTGAACTCGAAGATCTCGTTCAAACGGCCGGTGAGGCTGGAGATGAGAGGCGCGTCAGTCCCAGGCGGCAGTTGCCCGGACACCTGTCCGACTCGTTCGGCGACGAACTGCCGCGACCGGTAGTAGTCGGCGCTCGGCTCGAATTCGATGGTGACCTGCGCGACCCCGAGCTGCGAGTTCGATCGCACGCGCCGTACATCCGGCAATCCCGCCAGCGCCACCTCGAGCGGGATGGCGATGGCTGTCTCGAGCTCCTCGGCACCCATCGCGGCGTTCTGCGTGATGACATTAAAGACAGGTGCCGACAGATCGGGGAAGACGTCGCGCCGGAGATCCTGGATCCAGAACGCACCGATCGTCGTGCCCGCTGCAACCAACAGGGCGGTGAGCAGCGGCGCGTGAAACGACTCGCGAATGACGCGGCTAATCATGGCGTGTCTCAATGCGCATCGTGACCGCCTGCGCCCTTCTCGGCTTGCGCCTTCAGGAGAAACGCGCCATCGACCACGATGCTCTCGCCGGCCCGAAGACCGGAGAGGATCTCGACCTCACCGGCGAGATCGCGGCCTCGTCCGATGCGCCGAATCTCGAAGTGGTTCGCGTCCTTGGGCAGGAACACACACCATTCGTTACGCACGCGTTGAACCGACGCCACCGGGACCGTCAGGATGGGTGCGCCGGTCTCGCCCACGGGTAGTGTCGCGGTGGCGGACATGCCAGGACGAAGGAGAGTGCCGCTGTTCTTCACGTCAATGCGAACAGGCACCGTCCGCGATTCGCTTTCCACCTGACGTCCAACGACCGTCACCGTGCCGGCGAAGTCCTGTCCCGGAAGCGCTGGAAACGACAGTCGCGCGGCGACGCCTTGGCGGATGCGCACGGCGTCGCGCTCAAAGGCGTGGACCGTCAGCCACAGCGTCGCGAGGTTACCGATTCGGAACGCCGGTGTTGCCGGATCCAACATTTGTCCGACCACCGCGCTGCGCTCAATGACTGAGCCGGCGACAGGCGACCGCAGCACGAAGGCAGACGAGGTCCCATCGTCCGTCTCGTCCGCAGGCGGCTCCACACCGAACGCGGCGATCGCGGCACGGGACGCGCGCACGGCCGCGCGGGCTTCACCCGCGGCCGATTCCGCCTCCTGTACTTCTCGCAGCGGGACAATCTTCTCTGCGGCCAGGTCACGCTTGCGTTCAAGTGCAGCTTCGGCCAGCTTCAGGCGTGCGCTGGCCGACAGATACTCTGCGCGCTCGCGTCCGAGCTCAGGACTTGTCAGCTCTGCCAGCGTTTGGCCGGTGCGAACCGAGTCGCCGGCATTGACGAGCAGTCGCGTGGCTCTCGCGGCCACGGGTGTGCCGACTTCAGCGTAGGCGCGCTGATCTACCGCGAGCTCCCCGAGGAGCATGACGAGTTCGCCACCGGCGCGTGATTCGACCGCGCGCGTAGTGATCCGAAGGTCGCGCAGCATGCCTTCGTCCACTTCGACGGTGTTGGCGGCATCCGTGTGGGCGGGTGCGGCGGCATTCGGCGTTGCCGGCGCCGGTTTCGCGGTGTCGTCGGAACCGCCGCAGCCAGCGAGCACCAACGCGAAGACGAGAATCACGAAGGGTTTCACAGTCATCGTAGTACTCCGGCGCTGGCGTCCAGATCGAGCCGGGCCAACGCTGCCTCCAGGAGGGCAGCAAGATATTCGGAACGGGTATCGAAAATGGCTCGGCGGATCAGCAGCAGATCGGGGAGACCCAGTTGACCGACCTCGAAGCTTCTCGTGGTGAGCTGTTCGTTCTCGTCGAGGCCGGCAATCGCCTCGGCTTCGAGGATACGAACAGCGGCGAGCCTGCGGTCATACGCCTCGAACACCGAACGGACTTCCAACTGCACGCGAGCCCGAGCGGCGTCGAGCTCGGCTCGAAGTCTGGCCGCGCGGGCGGAACCCACCGCCCGCTGCTCCTGTCCCTTTGAGAACATGGGCAGGGTCACCGTCATGCCGCCGGTGATGATCTGATCACCTTCTTCGCGCGAGTACCGAACGCCGAGACCGTATTCGGGCTTCGAAAAGCTGAGGCCGAGCCGAAGTTCGGCTTCGGCTTCCTGAATGGCGGCTTCGAGTCCTCGTAACTCAGGGCGCAATAACGCCGACTGCAATGCGGCGTTCAGGTCGGCATCGCTTGGACGCACGAGCGAGCCTTCCACACCGACATCCGGCTCGAGTCCAAGGAGCTGACGAAGTTCGCCGAGCGCGAGTGCCTTGGATGCCTCTGCCCCCTCGCGCTCCGCGCGAACACGGCCAAGAGACGCGCGAGCGATATTCACGTCGAGGAGGGCGATGTCACCGGCCTTGAAGCGACGATCGGCGGTGGCGTACACGCTTTGCGCCACTTCTTGCGTGGCAATCAACAGCCTGATCCGGTCATTGGCATGGACCGCCCGGTAGTACGCCGATGCCGACAAACGGAGCACCGTCCGTGTCACTTCGTCGATGTTGGCCGAGCTTTGCGCGATGGCCGCATTGGCACCGTCGACGCGAGCGGACCGACGGGCACCAGGTTCGAAGCTCTGACCCAGACCGAGCTGGAAGTCGGTGTATCGCACGCCCGTGCCATTGCGATTGCCGAGCGACGCATCGATCTCAGGGTTGGCCTGAGATCGCACGGACGCTCCGAGCAGCCGGCCGCGGGCCTCCTCCAACGCCAGGCGTGCGCTGACGATTTGAGGCGCTTGCTCGCGCGCCCGCGCCAACACTTCCGCGAGCGTCAATGTTCTGCCCTGAGCGGCGGCTGTCGCGGCGTGAACGCACACGACGGCGCACACCGCGAGGGTTCTCGTACCCATGCGCATGCGAATTCCTTCTACCGACCCGTGTCGGTCCGAGCTAATCGAGATCGAAGGAGAGGACTACGCGCTGAGCGGCTTGGGTACGTGGAGGATGTCGCGCGGACTGGTTTTCGCGAGGTGAGGAATGAGAGGACTGACGTCGGCGACGGGAGCCTCGAACGAACTCGTCACCGGTATCACGGCAGCTTCAACGGCCTGCGCGCAGCAACCGCACGTGACGCATGTGGGCGGGCACGCAGCATCTTCGCTCCCCGGCTGTTCGTAGCCGGTACAGGGCTCGCCGGCGATCAGAGTCGGGAGCCCCGAGGCGCTGAACGTCAGTAAGCCGACGATGATGGCGAGGACGAACCGCCGCACTCTTGTGATTCTAGCATTCGGCCCGCGACGGCCTTTCTCCCGGACTGTCCGGGACCGAAACAACAATCAGCGGGTCCGGGAGACCGGTGCACCGCGATAACTCGAGAATTCGCGCGCGGGTTCAAATCGCGCTGACTGCCGGACATGACCGTAAGTACTTGTTACGGTGTGACTTATGGGAGTGCATTTTGCGGGGGCTCGCAACCAACATTATCTGCAGCTGTGGCGACCCGCGGCGTGAGGCGGTCCGCTAAACGCCGATCAGCATTTCGGCCATCTTTGTTTTTTCTCGCAAATCCTCGCGTTTCAATCACTTCCTCGATCGAGTCGGTTGGCTGCTGTTGGCTCCGGCGGCTTGGTTTTGGGGAGCTCGCCGGGCCAATTTTGGGGACAGGTGTAGCCGCCACGCGCACCGCTGGACGAGCAACCATCACGACGGGCGAACGAGAGATTGAGCCGACCGAAGCAGCGGTCGTCGAGCGGATATTTCGCGAATTCGTGGGCGGAGCGTCGCCAAAGCAGATCGCGAAACGGCTAAACCAGGAAGGCGTTAAAGGCCCCGTCGGTGGCCAGTGGAACCCCAGCACAATCCATGGGAATGCCCCGCGCGGGACCGGAATCCTCAACAACGAGCTCTATGTCGGAAGATTGGTTTGGAATCGCCTTCGCTACATCAAGACCCCCGACACGGGCCGGCGTGTGTCGCGACTGAATCCAGGCTCGGAATGGATCACCAAGGAAGGGCCTGACCTGCGGATCATCTCGAACGAGCTGTGGGAGACCACGAAGCGACGCCAGGAGGCCACTCGGCGAGTGCTAGCGTCCGCAACGAGCATCGTGAGGGCGCGCAGACCACGATACTTGTTTTCAGGGCTCACAAAATGCGGCGTGTGCGGAAGTGGTTTCGTCCTCAAGTCGCGCAATCGGCTTTCTTGCTTTGGGGCTTGCGACAAGGGAACTTGTACGAATCACCTGACGATTCGACGAGACGAAATCGAGGCTCGAGTCCTGCACGCACTGCAAGAGAAGCTGCTTCGACGCGACCTGTTCGAGGAGTTCTGTCATGAATTCACTCGCGAGGTGAATCGCCTCCGGATGGCGGCGAGTGCCAGCGTGACGGCCAGTGAGCGTGAATTGCGCCGAGTGCAGGCAGAGATCGGGAAGCTCATTCAAGCTCTCAAGGACGGCGTGCCGGCTAGCATCGTCAAGGACCGCTTGATTGGCTTGGAGGCGCAACAAACAGAACTTAGCACCCGCCTCGAGCGGGCAGCTCAACCGCCTCCCTTGCTGCATCCGAACATGGCCGACCTCTACCGGGAGAAGGTAACGCAACTGGCGAGGGCCTTGGAACACGAAGAGAGCCGTACCGGAGCTGCTGAAGCGCTGCGAGGGCTTATCGACGCTATCGTTCTCACTCCGCAGGAGACGGAGCTCAAGATTGAGTTGCAGGGCAATCTAGCGGCGATGCTCAAGGTTGCGCAGGCGCAGAGTGCCGGTGCATCGCTGGCGCCTCTTGGACGTTGGGAGGATGAGAGATCGCGCGACGATGACGACCTCGTGCAGATAATGTTGGTTGCGGGGGGGGGATTTGAACCCCCGACCTTTGGGTTATGAGCCCAACGAGCTACCGGACTGCTCCACCCCGCGATACTGTGTGAGGACTGGTCTTACGAGACCGCTCTAACCCTGAAAGACTACCACAAAAAAGGTCACCGTTTGCCGTTTACCGCACGCCGTTTGTGCCCGGCGCACTCGGTGCGCGACCCACGAACCCTACGATCCCCACGAACCCTACGATCCCCACGATCCCTACGATCCCCACGATCCCCGTTTGATACACTCGCTGCCTTCGATGCGGGAACCGAGCGAAGCAGCGCCCTCACGGCCCAGAATCCACCCGATTGCCGTCGTCGCCTCCATTGCCGGCGTGCTGTTGTTCATCTACACACTGCAGGCCTCTGGCACGCGCGAAATCCTCAGGCAACTCGGCCAGATCGGCTTTGGCTTCCTCGTCGTCCTTGCGCTGTCGGCCGTCAGGATGGCCGTTCGCGCAAAGGCGTGGTCGCTGTGCGTCGAAGATACCGAGCGATTCCCCTTCGGTCAGGCGTTCAAGGCGTACGTCACGGGCGATGCGGTCGGCAACGTGCTGCCGCTCGGGCCGCTCGCCAGCGAAAGCACGAAAGCGCTGTTGATCCGCCGCAACATCGCGACGCCGGCCGCCTTCTCGTCGGTCGTCCTGGAAAACATCTTCTACAGCATCAGCGTCGCTATTATGGTGATGGTCGGTACGCTGGCGTTTCTGCTCGGGTATCGGCCGACGAACGCGGCGTTGACCATTACGCTGTCGCTTGGCGTCGTCGCTCTCGTGGCGATCGTGGCCGTGTGGTGGGTCCTCCGCAGCGAACCGCGATTTCTGAGCCGATTCCTCAAACACGATGCCGTCCGGGAAGCGGAAGACCGAGTGTTCCGCTTCGCCGAGGTGCGCAAGGAGCGCATCGGCCAGATCCTGCTGCTGCAGTTCGCCTTCCACGTGACGGCGGTTCTCGAGATCTATTTTCTGTTGAGACTGCTTGCCGGGCACACCGAGCGCACGTTGCTGATTGCGCTCGTGCTGGGAACCGTCGAGCGGCTGATCATGATTGCGTTCAAGTTCGTGCCGCTGCGCCTCGGTGTCGACCACGCGGGCTCAGGATCGATCGCGGAAGTGCTTGGGATCGGATCGCCGGTCGGCGTGACGATCGCGACCGTCAGGACTGCGCGCAACTTGTTCTGGGCCGCCGTCGGCCTCGCCCTGCTCGCCCGAAGTACAAAAAAAGAGAGCCTGCAACATTCCGCAGGCCCTCGAGACTGATGATTGAGACTGTCGACTACCGACTGAGGACTGACGACTATTTCGCCTCCGCCGCCGCCCGCTTCGCCAGGTCCGGTGTGATCGTCCAGTAGTAGACCGTGGCGCCATCCACATTCAGCGTCTGCTCCGGCTTCCAATCTCCCATGTCGAAGTCGTGGGAGACGATGCGCGTCCCGGGCTTGAGGGTCCTCCACAACGTCGGGCGCAGCTTCAGGTTGAGCGACGGCAGCAGATACAGCGAAACGACGCTCGCTTCGCTGATGTCGGTGGTGAACAGGTCCTGATTCAGCACTCTCACGCGATCGCCGACGTTGTTCTTCTTGACGTTCTCGTTCGCTTCCGCAGTGCGCTTCGGATCGATATCGATGCACACGGACCTGGCGCCAAGCTTGGCCGCTGTGACGGGAATGCGGCCGTCGCCGCAACCGAGGTCGTACAACACGTCGCCGGCTTTGACGTTCGCAACTTTCAACATCGCGTCCACGACGCTCTGACGCGTCGGGACGTAAATGACATCGGGCTGCCGAAGACCTTGCTGCGCCGGGGCCGCCACAGCCTGTGCGGCGGGCAGCGGCCCGGCCGACGCGGTTGCGGCGCCAAGAACGACGACGCCGACGAGAGCCTTCGCGAATCTGAGACGCATGGATACCTTCCTTTTTGTTAGGAACTCTCCTCCGCCGCTGGCCGATGACGAAGAGATAACACTCATTGTACACTGCACGTTTGGTCCCCACGTCCAAAGACGGCTTTCAGCGCTGGTTCTTCGAGGGCACACACGTCGAAGCTGTCGGCCCCCACAGCAAGCCCATTCACACCGCCACGTGGTGGCGGGTCATGTGCCTCACCGGCGTTGACTACTTCTCCACTCTCGCGTATCAGCCGAGCATCGCCTTCGTTGCCGCCGGGCTGTTGTCGCCGCTCGCCACGCTTGTGCTCGTCCTGCTGACACTCGTCGGCGCGCTTCCGATGTACTACCGTGTGGCGGAGGCGAGTCCGCACGGCCAGGGCAGCATCCTGATGCTCGAGTCGCTCTTCCCCCGCTGGAAAGGCAAAGCCGTCGTCCTGATCCTTCTGGGATTCGCGGCGACGAGCTTCGTGATCACGATCACGCTCTCGGCGGCGGATGCCACGGCTCACCTGGTCGAGAACCCGCTGATGCCCACGTGGATGCATCACCCCATCATCGTCACGCTTGCGCTGCTGTTCGTGCTCGGCGCCGTATTCATGCGCGGCTTCAGCGAGGTGATTGGACTCGCGGTCGTCATCGTCGCCATCTATCTGACGCTCAATGCCGTGGTCATCGCGAAAGGGATCAGCGTGATCGCCGCGCATCCGGAATTGCTGCAGGGCTGGCGCTCGGCTCTCTTTGCTCAGCACGGCAGCCCGGCAATGATGCTTGCCGCCGCAATGATCGTGTTTCCGAAGCTCGCGCTCGGCCTGTCGGGGTTCGAAACCGGCGTCGCCGTCATGCCGCTCGTCCAGGGAGATCCCGGCGAAACCGAGGAGCGGCCCCTCGGCCGTATTCGGAACACCAAGAAACTGCTGCTCGTCGCCGCGCTCATCATGAGCGTGCTGCTGATGGCGAGCAGCGTCATCACAACGGTCCTCATTCCCGGCGACGTCCTCAAGCCTGGAGGTCCCGCGGCAGGTCGCGCGCTCGCGTATCTCGCGCACGAACATCTCGGATCCATCTTCGGAACGGTGTACGACGTCGCGACCGTCGCGATGCTGTGGTTCGCAGGCGCGTCGGCCCTCGCCGGGCTGTTGAACCTCGTGCCGCGCTACCTTCCCCGCTACGGCATGGCACCGGAGTGGGCGCGCGCGAACCGCCCGCTGATCGTCATTTTCACCTTTATCACGTTCGTCGTGACGATCGCCTTCGACGCCAACGTCGAAGCGCAGGGGGGCGCGTACGCCACCGGTGTTCTCGTACTGATTTCGTCGGGTGCGGTAGCCGTCGCCATCATGAAGTGGCAGCAGCGCCACCAAATCGTACGGTACGGCGTCATTGCAGCCATCTTTCTCTACACCACCGTGGTGAACATGGTCGAGCGCCCGGAAGGCCTTAAGATCGCCTCAATCTTCATCGCCACGATCATCTGCACTTCGCTCGTGTCCCGGGTGCTGCGATCCACAGAGCTTCGCGTGCGCGGCGTCGAGCCTGACGCCGCCGCGTCCAACTTCATCGACACAGCAGCGCGATTCGGCCCAATCCGAATCATCGCCAATCGCCCCGACAAAGGGAATCGCGCCGAGTACGAGCACAAGCTCAGCGAGGCGCGCGACTCCCACCACTTAGGCATCAACGAGCCCGTCCTCTTCCTGGAGGTCCGGGCTGGAGACGCCTCCGAGTTCAGCGAAGTGCTTCACATCGAGGGAGCCACGGTCGAAGAGTTCCGGATTCTCCGATGTCAGAGCCCGGCGATTCCAAACGCGATTGCCGCTCTCCTGCTCTATCTGCGCGACACGACGAAAATCATCCCGCACGCATATTTCGGCTGGACGGAAGGCAATCCCATTGCGTACCTGTTGAAATTTCTGGTGTTTGGTGAAGGGGACACTGCGCCGGTCACGCGAGAGGTCTTGCGGCAAACCGAGGATGACCCGCAGCGCAGGCCCAGAATTCACGTGGGCTGAGCACTGCTGACAATGGCCTGCAGGTCGCGCAGGCCGGATTCGACGTTTTTCAAATGTATCCGCAGCGCGCGGCGGCCGCGCGACGCCAGCACTTCGAAATCGCCGCGCGCCTGCAGCCGCTTGATCGTGCCGAAGCTGTATCGCTGCCCCGGCACCGGCAACTCCTCTACATCGTCGCACGTGATCACCAGGAACACGCCGGAGCCCGGCCCCCCCTTGTGCGCCTGTCCCGTCGAGTGCAGATAACGCGGACCGAAGCCGACGGTCGTGGCGACCTTCCAGCGATCGCGCACGATCCCGCGAATCGCACCGAGTGCCTTCTGGTTGGCTTCGTTCATCTCGATGAATGCGAGAACGGCGAAGTAATCGCCATCTCGCAACTGACCCAGGAGCGCCGCAACGTCTTTCTGATCCAGCGGCGGCTCGTCATCGCTAAGGGTGCCTGTCCGTTCATACTCTTCAGCCAGGCGTCGCGTAACAATTTTCGCAGCCTCGACGTCTGGCTGGTCGAACGGGTTCACACCAAGCACCGCGCCAGCGACCGCCGTTGCGAATTCCCATCGAAAAAACTCCGCTCCCAGCGAGTACCGATCGCTCCACTCGATGCGTACCAGCGGATGGCCAGCAGCCTGGAGCTGCGCGGCCGCCGCGTCCGCTGCTGCATCTGGCGCACCGGCAAGTCGGACGTGGACGAAGACGCGATCGTTGCCGTACACGTCAGGTGTGCCCAAAGCCTCCCCTTCGATTGGAATGATTCCCTTCCCTGCCTTGCCAAGCGATTCCGCGACGAGCTGCTCGAGCCACGCGCCGAAGCTCGCGATCGCTCGCGGCGCAATCAGCGTGGGTTTGTCGCGCCCCGCCGAGGCCAGCTCACCCAGCAGCGCACCAAGCTCCAGTCCAGAATTGTCGGCTCCGGATGACGCGCAGCGCCGCGCCATCTCTCGAGCACGGTCGAGCAGCATGACGGGATCGGCACCGAGCATCGCGGCCGGAACAAGGCCGAAGTTCGACAGCGCCGAGTAGCGTCCGCCGACTGTCGGTAGCCCGTGAAATATCGCCCGGAAGCCTTCCCGCTTCGCCGCATGTTCCAGTTTCGAACCGGGGTCGGTCGTCAACACGAAGTGGCGACCCGCCTCGACCGCGCCCAGCTCATGCACCACGCGGTGGAAAAAATGCTGCTTCAGGATGTTTACTTCAAGGGTTGACCCCGACTTCGACGCCACGAGGAACAGCGTCCGGCGAAAGTCGATCGCGCGTTCGACGGAATGAATCTGTCCGGGATCGGTGGAATCGACGACATGAAACGACGGGTAACCCGCAGCGCGTCCGATGATCTCGCGCATCACTTCAGGGGCGAGGCTCGATCCGCCCATGCCGAGCAGCACGACATCTGTCGTCCCTTCGGCCTTGATCTCTTTCGCGAGCTCCAGCGCGCGCGCCACACCGTCGCGATCCTGCTCGGGCAGAGTCAGCCATCCGAGCCACTCATCCTCGTCGGCACACGACCACACGGTAGGGTCGCGAGCCCAGATGCGGCGGACCACGTCCTGGTCCCGAAGACCGGCGAGCCGGCGGCTCACCTTCCTGGAAAGATCGTCCGGCAGGCTCCAGCTGAGATCGGCAGTCGGCATTGGTGTCACGCCCCGGCTTGAATCGGACTTCGTTGCGGTCGCGCTCGCTTGAACGAGTGCGCCGCCCGGTAGCCGAGAAGAATCGCTACGATCGCGGCGTAGATCAGCGGATGCAGCGTGTCGGCCTTCACGCGCCACCAGTAGTGGGTGACGCCTGCGATGCCGGTCAGGTAAACCAAACGGTGCAGGAGCTGCCATCTGCGCCCGCCGAGGCGCCGGATCCAGCCGGTCGTCGACGTCAGCGCCAGCGGAATCATCGAGACGAACGCGATGAACCCGACGGTGATGTACGGACGCTTCGCGACGTCCTCCCAAATCGACGCCATGAGATTGACGAGCGTGCTCCAGGCGACGAATCCGTCCGGAAAATCGAGGCCCGCGAAGCGATCGCCGACGACATACGTCAGGAAGTGGAGCGATCCATAAAAAAACGCAAACAACCCGAGCATCCGGCGGAAGCGAATCACCACGTTGAGGCCTGTGAGCCGGCGGATCGGCGTGATGGCGAGCGTGATGACGACGAAGCGGAGCGTCCAGATGCCGGTCTCGTTGGTAATCTCGACGAGGGGGTCAGCCGTGAGATCGCCGTGGAAGCCGCGCCACACCAGGTGAGCAAACGGGATGAGCGCTGCCGCAAAGACGAAGAGTTTCAATAGTATCTCTTCAGATCCATTCCGGAGTACAGCGATGCCACCTGGTCGCCGTATCCGTTGAACATCTGCGTCGGGATCATGAGGAACTCGCCGATGCGCCGCTCGCGCGCCTGCGACCATCGCGGATGATCGCGCTGGGGGTTGACGTTTGAATAAAACCCGTACTCGTCGGGCGCGCTCAACTGCCAGCTGTTCATCGGCTGGCGATCGGTCAGCCGGATACGCACGATCGACTTGATGCTCTTGAATCCGTACTTCCAGGGCACGATCAGCCGGATCGGGGCGCCGTTCTGATTCGGCAGGTACTCGCCGTACAACCCCACGGCCAGAATCGTGAGCGGGTGCATCGCCTCGTCGAGCCGCAGTCCTTCGGTGTACGGCCATTCCAGCACCTGGCGTCGCTGGCCAGGCATCTGCTGCGGGTTCAACAGCGTCGTGAACTCGACGAATTTCGCCGTGGATTTCGGCGCGATGCGATTCAGCAGGCTCGCCAGCGGAAACCCCACCCACGGAATCACCATCGACCAGCGCTCGACGCAGCGGAGGCGATAGATACGTTCTTCGAGCGCCTGCGGCTTGACGATGTCTTCGAGGTTGTAGTCGGCCGGCTTGTCGACAAGGCCGTCGACCTTCACTTTCCACGGCGTGGTCTTCAGCGTGTGCGCGTTGACGGCAGGATCGCCCTTGTCGGTGCCGAACTCGTAAAAATTGTTGTAGGTCGCGATGTCCTGGTAGCTGTTCAGCTTTTCGCCTTTGCCCCAGCCGGAGTTCGTGACGGTACCCGGAATCTTGACGCGTGGCCATGATTGGGCGTCGGCCGGCGCCACACCGAGCGCGCCGGCGGCAGCTCCCACAGCGGTCAACGACGCCGCCTGGATGAACTCGCGGCGCCGGAGGTACAGCTTCTTGTCAGTGATCTCCGACGAAGGGATTGGGGAGCGGCGTTTCAGGAGCATTACCCATTATAGGGCTGAGGGCTGAGGGCTGAGGGCTGAGGGCTGAGGGCTGAGGGCCTGGAGTATCCTGCCTGAATGGTCGTCATGTACCTGCACGGCTTCGCGTCCTCGCCGCAATCCTCGAAAGCGACGTTCTTCGCTCAACGGTTTGCCGCAGCGGGGATCAGGTTTCTCTGCCCCGACCTGAACCAGCCGGCGTTTGCAACCCTCACCGTGTCGCGGATGCTCCAGCAGCTCGAGAAGCGGATTTCGTCGCTGCCGCCGGCGGAGATCGTGCTAATTGGCTCGAGCCTTGGCGGCTTCGTCGCCGTTGAAGCGGCCGCGCGACAGGTCGGCGAGGCGCGTCACCCGATCGCGCGCGTCATCCTCCTCGCACCGGCGGTCGAACTGGAGTGGGATCGCTGGTCCGAAGTCGGACCAGGTGGTGTCGATCGCTGGCGCAAGGCCGGCGGCGTCGACGTCTTTCACTATGCGCTGGACCGGCCCGAGCGACTCGATTATGCGTTTCATGAAGATGCAGTCCGGTACCACCCCGCCTCGCGGAGGCTGACGCTGCCGATGCTGATCTTTCAGGGTCGGCAGGATGAATCGGTCAGCCCCGAAATCGTCGAGCGCTTTGCGCAGCAACAGACCGGCGCCACGCTTCACATGCTCGACGACACGCATCAGCTGAAGAACAGCCTGGACCTCATCTGGCGCGAGACGGCGCGGTTTCTGGCGCTGGAGTAGCTTTCAGCTCTCAGCTTTCAGCTTTCAACTCTGCTCTCTGCTCTCTGCTCTACAAGAGTCGCTGGCACCCCGGCCGGCAGCGGCATTCGATCTTGCCTTCACCATCGGTCATGTAGTCGTAAGTCAGCTCCTCACCCGTGCGGATGGTGCGCGCCGCCCGAATCCAGATGATATCGCCGGTGATCTGAACGTAGCAGTTGCCTTTGCACGAATGATTGATGAACCGCGCGATGTTGCCGCCGACGTTGGCATCGCGCACCCACCGCCGGTTGATCTGAAAGCACCAGATCGCGCCGATCTTCATGTAGCGGTTCTCGCGCGTGAGGCTTGTCTGATGCGAGATCTTCTGCCCCGCATAATCGATGATTCGCTTGTTCTTCGGAATGCGTTCTGTAGCGAACACTCCCCAACCGTGCAGCTTCGAGCGGCGACGTCTGATCATGGTCTCCCGTTTTAAAGGCTCATTGTGCCAACCTTCGCTCGCGTGTGCCGACCCGAGCTACGGCTGGCAGGCTAGTGTCCCGTCCACTAGTTCTGGTACAGTGTTGCTCAATGGAAGGCATCCTGAAGGCCTGGGGCAGAATTCTAACCGGTTATCAACCGAACCTTTCGATCGAGATTACGCGGGAGTGCCCGCTGACGTGTCCCGGTTGCTACGCGTACGGGGGTGACCATCTCGGCGGCGACGTCACGCTCCGCGAGCTGCAGGACTTCAAGGGACAGCAGCTCGTCGACGCGATGTTCACGCTGCTCGAGAAGTACAAGCCGCTTCACGTGTCGATCGTCGGCGGCGAGCCGCTGGTGCGCTATCGCGAGCTGAGTGAGATTCTGCCGCGCATGGCCGACATGGGCATCTACACGCAGGTTGTCACGAGCGCCGTGCGGCCGATTCCGATCGAGTGGGCAGGCCTGAGGCGGCTGCAGATGGTCGTCTCGATCGACGGTTTGCAGCCCGAACACGACGAGCGCCGGAAGCCGGCAACATACGAGCGCATCCTGAAGCACATCGTGGGGCACGACATCCGCGTGCACTGCACAGTGACGCGCCAGCAGGTCCGGCGCGCAGGATACCTCGAGGAATTCACCAGGTTCTGGTCGGCGAATCCCGCCGTCTCGCAAGTCTGGTTCAGCTTGTACACGCCGCAGGTCGGCGAGATCTCGACCGAGCGCCTGACGAAGGCGGACCGTGAAAAAGTCGTGGCCGATCTGCTCGACATTCGCTCGAGGTACCCGAAAGTGCGTGCGCCCGAGGGGATGCTCAAATCGTTCGTACTGCCGCCGCACTCGCCGGACGACTGCATCTTCGCAAAGACCACGACGTGCGTGTCGGCGAATTTCGAGAAGCCGATCACGCCATGCCAGTTCGGCGGCAACCCGGACTGCGCGAATTGCGGATGTATAGCATCTGCGGCGTTGGCGGCCGTGGGCCGGCACAAACTGCCTGGGGGCATTCAGGTGGGCAAGATCTTCGACGCGTCGTTCGAGATTGGGAACCGAGTGAGGGCGGTGAGAGAGAGCTTGGCAGTTCGATAGTCGTCAGTCGGTAGTCGACAGTCGTCAGTCGGTAGTCGTCAGTCTCAGTCCGGAGTCGTCAGTCGGGTACCACGATCGACTGCTGACTCACGACTGAGACTGCCGACTGGCGACCGCCGACTGCCGACTGATTACCGTCCCACCTTCAACCGAATCCCGCCATTGACCAGCCTGGGCGTGCCGATCGTCGTCGGGTTGGTGCCTACGTAGTACAGCGTCCCGAACAGGTTCTGCACGCCCATGAACACATCCAGGCTGCGATGGAGGGTGCGCGACAGCGTAATGTTCGTCACGCTGTACTTCGGAAGCCCGACCTCCGTCTTGTCGGGGATCGTTGGAAATATCGTCGCAACGTTCTGGTCGTCATCGAACTGGTGACCGACGAACTGGTTGTCGATTGCCAGGTTCACCAGGCGCGGGTTCGTGTAGCTCAGCTGAAACGACGCGCGGTGCTTCGGCACCTCGGCCAGATACTTGCCCGTCAAATCGAACCCGGTGACGTCCGGCGTGGCTTCATGCACCTTCGCAATGTCGAATACGTACGCGCCGGACATACCCCAATGACCGTTCAGGCGATAGGCGACATCGGTCTGGAATCCGCCGATGTTGGTGCTGCCGAGGTTCCTCCGCTGCCGGCAGGTGGGCACGCCCTGGCAGCCCTGCGTGAAAGGCACGTTGTTCTGCGCAATGGTGACGTTCGCAATCGGATTGTTGACGCGATTGTTGAAGTACGTGCCGCGAACGGTCACACGATCGGTCGCCGCGATGCTGACGCCGGCCTCGACTCCGGTCAGCCGCTCCGGCCCTAACGTCTCGTTCGCCAGCGTGAGGACCGTACCGACGCGGAACTGGCGATACAGCTCGTTCAGCGTCGGCGAACGGAATCCCTTGCTGACGCTGCCCCACACGCTGACGCGTTCGGTCGCGCGATACAGCACCGGCGCCGCGCGGGCTGAACGCATTGTCTGACTTGTCCGCGAGCTCGCGATTGTTCGGCGTCGGGTTGCCGGTGGCGATGGTCGTCTCGTAGTTGTGCGCGTCGTAGTTGCGCCACGAATCGAATCGCACGCTGCCCGTCAGCTGCAGCTTGCCGGTCAGTTCGACGATGTCCTGCACGAAGAAGCCGCCGATCTTCTGCGTGCCCCCCGAGATGCGGTTCAGCAGCGGCGTCAAGCCCGGTCGCCAGCGCGTACGTCTGCTCGTTGCTGTCGCCGTCGATCCAGCGGAAGTCGTAGCCGGCCGACACGATGTGCGCGCGGCTGCGCGCCTGGAACACGCGGTTCCACTGCAGCATGGTGCCAACGGCGTTGGTCGGCACGCTCTGATCGAGCGTGAGATTCATTGCAGATGCGCGGACCAGTGGGCGCAGTCACTGCGAAGAACGTGCTGTGGAACTTCTGCCGATCGAAAAAGAGCCGCGCGTCGATGTTGCTGCCGTCTGCCAGCCGCAGCCCCAGGCCGCCGCTCCCGAACTTCCAGTTGGTGTCGTTCACCTCGCAGAGCGTCGGTGACGGACAGGCGGTGTTGGGTGTGGTCTTGCCGTTCTCGCGCTCCTCGTCGAACACGCCGCCGCGGAAGAACAGGTTGACGCGATCCGTCGGGTTGTAGTCGAGCTTCACGTTGGCGGTGCGGTACTTCACGTTGGCATCGACGTCGATCGGCCCCCGCTCTTCCTCGGCGACGATGGTGTATCCGTCGGTGTCGAACGCGGTCGCGTTGAACGTCACACCCAGCTTGCCCCACACGTCGCTGGCAAACAGATCCATCTTCGGCGTGCCGCGGTTGCCGTACTGCGGCTTGAAGATGATCGTGCGCGGCTCGGCCCGTTGCGTGACGATGTTGATGACGCCGCCCATCGCGTAGTTGCCGTAAAGGTTCGACGTGTTACCGTCGACGACCTCGATGCGCTCGGTATCCATGAGCGGCACGCGCGTCCAGTACACCCAGCCGCCGAACGGATCGTTGAACGGCACCTGATCGAGCAGCACGAGCGTGCGGCTGACGCCGCTCGGCCCGACGCCGCGCAGCGACACCCCCTGCGCGGTCGGATGCGACGCGATGCTGCTGGTGCGGCGGAACAAGCTGAACGTCGGTATCTGCCGCAGCACGTCGTCTGCCACGACGGCGGGCGATCTGATCGATCTGCTCGCTCGTGACGACGTTGATGCTGGCCGGCACATCGGCGATGCGCTGCTCGGAGCGCGTCGCGGTGACGACGACCTGCTCGGTCGGACCCGCGGCCCTCAGTCGAACTTCGACGGTCTGCGATGTCTGCGTCGTCAGATCGACGGGGATGTCCTGCCGCTGGAAGCCCGCGGCCGAGACGCGCAGCGTGTAGACGCCCGGCGCCAGCGCGTCGATCGAGAACCGCTCGTTCGCGCTGGTCGCGGTGCGGCTGAGATTGGCCGCCGGCAGCATCGCGGTGACCTGCGCGTTGACGATGGGCAGCCCCTGCGAATCGAGCACGGTGGCGTCGATGCGGCGATCGGCGGCTGGTCTGCGCGAGCGCGGGCGACGCCAGCGTGGATATCCACACGACGAGCACGCACAAGAGCTGAATTTTTCATAGTTAGCCGCCTAGATTATCACAGCGCTTGCGCAGCTTTAATGGAAGTCGTGCGAGTCGATCTCGACCGCGGCGCCTCCAAGTGCATGTAAACGTTCGGCTTTGACGGAGGTGACGCCGTCCTGGTTCTGCAGGATGCCGTCGACGAGCAGAAATGGCTGTTCGAGAATCGTCATTCGATCGCGGTCGAACAGATCGGGACGCACAATCACGTTCGCAATGCCGGTCTCGTCTTCGAGTGTGAGAAACACGAACCCCTTGGCGGTGCCCGGCCGCTGCCGCGTGATGACGCTGCCGGCGACGCGGATACGCCGCCCGTCGCGCGCACGCGACAGATCGACCGCCCGCAGCACCCCGCGCATCGCGAGCTCCGTTCGGCGCATGGCCATCGGGTGCGGACCGATCGTTAAATGCGTACCGGCGTAGTCGGCCACGACTCTGCTCTTCCGCAGACATTGCCGGCAGCGGACTGGCGTCGGGCTCCTGGGGGCCGGTTTCGAGGTCCGGCTTCGGGCTTCGGCCCGAGAAGAGCTCACCTGCGGGACGCACAGCTTTTTCTACTTGCCATAACGCTTCGCGGCGCTCGTAGCCGAACGACGCAAACGCGCCGATGTCGGCGAGCGTCTGCAGCTCTTCGCGGCGGATGCCGGTACGGGTGACGAGATCGTCGACCGATGTGAAGCGCGGCGGCGCTTCGATCGGCAGACGTAGTGCGTTGGCGTGGGGCGCGTGGGGACGGCCCAATCGTGCGAACACGTGTTGCAGAAATATGAGCCGGCTTTCACGGTCTCGATCATCGATCTCGTCGTCGCAACCGCATTTCGGGACAGAATCTTTTGTGCCCTCTGCGTCTCTGCCCTTTGCCCTTTCTATGGCGAGGCCGACTTCCTGCCGAAGCCCAGATACGATAGCGAAGCCCAAGTCGCACCGAGCCGTCCGTGTCCACCCGGCACAGCCAGTCGGAGTGCTGCACGTCGACGCCGGTAAAGCGCACGCCGCGGCGCTGCGCATCCTTCACGAGCGTGGCCGGATGATAAAACCCCATCGGCTGGTTGTTGAGCAGCGCCGTGTAGAACGCCGCTGGAAAGTGCACCTTCAAATACGCGCTGGCGTACGCGAGCAGCGCGAAGCTCGCGGCGTGCGATTCGGGAAATCCATACAAGGCGAAGGCGGTGATCGACGAGATGATCTGTTCGGCTACGTCTCCGGTGATGCCGTTCTTCGCCATGCCCGCGCGCAGCTTGACCTCGACCTCCTTCATCCGCTTTTCGGATCGCTTGAAGCCGAGCGCGCGCCGCAGATCTTCGGCCTGCCCGCCGGTGAAGCCGGCGGTCACCATCGCCATCCGCAGCAGCTGCTCCTGGAACAGCGGCACGCCGAGCGTGCGCGCGAGGATCGGCTCTAACGAGGGATGCGCGTACGCCACCGGCTCGCGCCCCGCGCGCCGGTTCAAATAGGGATGCACCATGTTGCCGACGATCGGGCCGGGGCGGATGATCGCCACTTCGACGACGAGATCGTAGAAACGCTCCGGGTGCATCCGCGGCAGCGTGGCCATCTGCGCGCGCGATTCCACCTGAAAGACACCGATGGTGTCGGCCTCCTGCAGCATTTTGTAGACCGCAGGATCGTCGGGCGGCAGATGGGCGAGATCGACGATGGGCTGTGGGCGTTGGCCCGACGTGATGGCAGGGCTGAAGCCCTGCGCTACCGAACCCTGGTTCACGAGCGTGATGGCGTCCTGGAGCACGGCCATCATGCCAAGACCGAGCAGATCGACTTTGACGAGCCCCATGTCGGAACAATCGTCCTTGTCCCACTGCAATACGACGCGGCCGGGCATGCTGGCGTTCTCGAGCGGCACGACGCTGTCGAGCTGCCCCTGGCAGATCACCATGCCGCCCGAATGCTGTCCGAGATGCCTCGGCAGATCCTGCATGCGGTTCCACAGCTCGGCGAACCATCGAAACGTCGGATGATCGAGATCGCAGCCGGCCTCGACCATCCGCTTGCGCAGCGTGTCGGCGGGATCGACGAACTCGAACTGATTCATCACCTTGGCCAGGCGATCGACCTGCACCGCGTCGATGCCGAGCGTCTTGCCGACTTCGCGGGCGGCGCTTTTGCCGCGATACGTGATGACATTCGCCGTCATCGCGGCGCCCAACCGCCCGTACTTCTCGTACACGTGCTGAATCACCTGCTCGCGGCGATCGCCACTCGGCAGATCGAGATCGATGTCGGGCCACTCGCCGCGTTCTTCCGAGAGAAAGCGCTCGAACAGCAGGTCCATCCCGACCGGATCGACGGCCGTGATGCCGAGGCTGTAGCAGACGGCGCTGTTGGCGGCCGAGCCGCGTCCCTGCACGAGGATGTCGTGATGGCGGCAGAAATTCACGATGTCCCACACGATCAGAAAGTAGCCCGCGAGATCGAGCCGCTCGATGAGATCGAGCTCGCGCGTAATCTGCGCGCGCGCCCGCTCGTGATACGGACGATAGCGATCGCGCGCGCCCAGGTCCGTCAGCTTGCGGAGAAACGAGCTGTGCGTCTCGCCCGGCGGCACCGGATAGTCGGGAAACCGATAGCCGAGATCGGCCATCGTGTAATCGAGCCGCTCGCCGAGCGCCTCGGTCGAGGCGAGCGCCGCGGGCAGATCGCGAAACAGCCGCGCCATCTCCTCGGGCGGCTTCAGATAACGCTCGGCGTTGCGCGCGAGCTTCTTCCCTGCCTGCGCGAGCGTGGTCTTGTGGTGGATGCAGGTGAGCACGTCGAACAAGCGGCCGCTCGGCCGGATCGGCGAAGCGCACGCCGTTGGACGCGACGATCGGCACGTGAAAGGTGCCCGCCACGTCGACGAGCATGCGGTTGTCCGCCTCTTCGTCGCGCAGCGAGATGGCGCTGAAGCTCGACATACACGTTGGTGCGCCCGAACACGCCGACGAGGGGATCGATCAATCCGCCGACGCCGTATTTCTGAAAACCCAGCAGCGTCGCGTCCCGCGAGCGCGATGAGGCCGCGCGTCTGGCCGTCGAGCTCGTCGAGCGTGAGCGCGCCTTCGCCTTTCGGCGCGCGCATTTTCATGCGGGTGATGAGCCGGCACAGGTTCTGGTAACCCTCGGCGGATTCGACGAGCACAGGCAGACGCAGGGGGATCGTCGGGTTCGTGGGGATGCGTAGGGATCGTGGGTCGCGTGGGGTCGGTCGGTGAGATCGTCAGCTCGGCGCCGATGATGGGTTTGATGCCGGCCGTCGTCGCGGCGCGATGGAAACGCGGTGCGCCGTACACCCCGTCGCGGTCCAGGAGCGCGATCGCGGCATAGCCATAGCGCGCGGCTTGCGCGACGAGCGTTTCAGGTAAGGAGGCCGCTTCCAAGAAACTGAATGCCGAGGACGCGTGGAGCTCGAAATACATTGGAAGCCGGTTGCCGTCAGTCCAACATGCCGTTTACAAACCAGGTGTTTTCGTTCAACGCCTGAGAGATCCGATACGTCGTCCCATCAGCCAACGCCACGTCCCATTCGTCGCAATTCCAGGATCGTCCATCGGCCATCGTCCGTCGGCCATCGTCCATCGTCCGTCGTCGACGATCGACGATCGACGATCGACGATCGACGATCGACGATGGTTGCCACCAGTCGCCGGACGATCGCCACGGGCCTTCACAGCGCTCGACACGGCCGCCGGCAATGCCGCGGCGATCGGTTGTGACCCGAACCGGACGGCCTTGTTCAAGCACCACTCTCGCTGGAATGGGCGACCTGAAACGGCGCAAGACTGAGCTGGGCGGCTCGACGCGGGAGTAGGCCCGCTTCGCATAGGCTTCGGCCCGCTCGCCGGATTCAGAGGCGAGGACGGTTGGTGATGAGTAAAGGTCGCGCGGCGGATCGAATTTCGCCATCGCGAAGGCGCCGGGCCGATAGGTATCGACCAGCGACGGCGCGCCGACGCGGTCGCTGCCCATGAGCGCGCCCAGCCGCGCGAGCAGCGTCGCAAGCGTGTCGGTCGGCAACGCGCGCGCGAACAACCCGAACTGCAGCACGCGCCCTTCGGTCACGTCTACCGCCACCGTCGACCCGATCGATTGCCGCCGGCGGCGGGTTCGACTCGAGATCGAGCAGCGCCAGCGTGCGCAGCACCCGCGCATCGCGCATCGGCGCCGGCAGCTCAACCGCGCGGTCGTGCCGCTCTCGGTTCACCAGCGTCAACGTCACACGCAGGACGACCGACACCGCGGTCGCTCCGCTCGAGCCGCTCGCACAACGGATCGAGCAGGCGCGCCAGCACGAATGACAACGGCTCGAGGCCATCGATGGGCCATTCGAGATCGAGCGACTCCTCGAACTGTTCCGCCACGCCAGCCGGCACGAGCGGCCGCATCTCTTCGCCGCGCGCCCACCGCTGCCACCGAAGGCCGGGCTGGCCGAGCCGAGCGGAGAGCTCGGCTGAAGGGAGCGACGCCAGATCGCCGAGCGTACGCAGCCCCCAGCGAGGGAGCTGCTCGACGTCGGGCTTGGTGGGCTTTAGGCTTTGGGCTTGGGTAGGCCCAGAGCCCAAGGCCAAGGCCAAGGCCAACTGCGCCAGCACCCTGAGCGGCAGTGGTGCGAGCGTGGCCGCTTCGTGCCTGGCGCCACCACGGTCAGTCCTGCGCGCGCGTGCGCGAGCAGGATCGCGGCAGTCGATGTCGACGCCACGGCGATGTGCACGCGCAATCCGGCATCGGCCGCCGTGCGGCGCAGTTCTTCGCCAATCGATCGCGGCTCGCCGATGAGGCTGCCGAGCCCGCTGATGTCGAGCGTTACCGTGCGATCGCCATGCGTCTCGACACGCGGCGAAAAATCGCGCGCAACCTGTAACAGGGTCGCGTGGGGATCGTAGGGCGCGTGGGGATCGTGGGGGGCGTGGGGATGATCTGGCCATCGTCGATCGGCCATCGTCGATCGGCCATCGTGCCAGCGTCGATCGACGATGGCCGATGGACGCTGGACGATGGACCGCGTTAGCAGGCCGCGGCAGATAAAGGCACGCGAACATGGTGATCTGTCTCCATCGCTCGCGACCGAACCACTCGAGCGTCGATGTAACGGGCTTCAGGCGTCAGGCTCGTGGCTTTGGGCCCGCTCAGCCGCACGCTGACGCCGCCCGCGCTTCGCGCAATCGGCTCGCTGCCAATCAACACGCACGCGGTCTCGCTGCCTTCGATGACGCGGTGCAAGCGCAGCCATGTGGTGTACGGCAGCCGCTTGATCGTCTGCGCGGCGACCTCGCCCAGATCGAGCACGACCACCCCGAATCCGCCCGCCTGCAGGACGATGTTCAGCGCCTTGACCGCGCGATCGAGGCTCTTCTGCAGCGTGCCGTACTCGCACGAGAGGCTGACGCGCGCCGAGCTCGACGCCTCGCCGCGAATCCACAACATCCGCTGGAAATCGAGCCGCTCGCCGATGCCGACACCGGATCGAACATGTCGAGCGGGTCGATGAGCGCGACCGCTTCGCCCCGCGATGTCGCCGCGGCCAGCGCCGACACGAGGATCGCGAGGCGCCCGGACGATCGCGGTCCCACCACTTCGGAGAGATGACCGCGGGGAAGGCCTCCCTCGAGCCGCGCATCGAGCTCGGCAATGCCGGTTGGTACGAGCCACCGCATGGCCATGGAATCGGCGGTCACGCCCCCCGTTGGTCAGCGTATGGTCGAGCTTGCGCTCGCGGAGGAGCGATTCGAGATAATCCCGGTCTATCGCGGCAGCAGGCATGGCGATCCTCATTACTTTCGCTTAACTTTCGCCATCCTAGATCGAACCTGTTCGTCAATGCAAGGGCCCTGGATGTGCCATCGATCTCGTGCGCGCGGGGCGCGCCGAGGAGTTGATGCGGGGGAATCCGGTGGTGGTCACGCTGGGAAGCGCTGTGGGCGAACGTCACCCTGTTCGATCGCGCGGCGCCGATTCTGCGACTCATCGGCGCTCGGGAGTTGACGCTCGAGCCCTGTGCTTGTCGAGGCCGCCGATCGGTTTGGTCTGCGTGGTGTGACCCGCACACCAGTCAGGGCGCGGGATATTCGTATTAAGAATTCGGTTACGATAGGGCAATTCCCGTTGGCTGAGGCCCATTCCGTCACCCCCAGCGAAGCCCCCGCAGTCACCCAAGGGCCTTCGGCGCATTGCGGCCGCCCTGCATCATCGCGACTTTCGCGTGCTCTGGTTCGGCGCCTGCTTCTCGAGCATCGGCACCTGGATGCAGAGCCTCGCCGAGAACTGGCTGGTGCTGTCGCTGACGGCGTCGGCCTTCTACCTCGGCCTCGACGCGTTCCTGCAGCAGCTGCCGATCATGCTGTTCACGCTCATCGGCGGGGTCGTCGCCGATCGGCTACGATCGCCGGCTCACGCTGATGGCGTCGCAGTGGGTGCAGCTCTCCACTGCGGCTGTTCTCGCGGGGCTGGTCTACTTCGGGGTCGTCGAGGTCTGGCACATCCTGCTGCTCTCGTTTATTACCGGCACCGCGCAGGCGTTCGGCGGACCCGCGTACCAGTCGCTGATTCCCTCGCTCGTCGGCAAGCAGGATCTGACCAATGCGATCGCGTTGAACTCGATCCAGTTCAACGTCGCGCGCATGCTGGGTCCGCTTCTGGCCGGCGGCACGCTCGTCGTCCTGAAACGCTGGGGCGTCGCCGACATGACGGCGCTCGCCATCTGCTTCGGTCTGAACGCGCTGTCGTTTCTCGCGGTCATCCTGTCGCTGATGTCGCTGCACATCAAGCACATGCCCGCGGCGCGCACGCACAACATGTTCGGCGAGCTGAAGCAGGGGCTCGCGTACGTGCACCAGCAGCGCAGCATCAGGGCGCTCATGGTGCTCGGCGCGGCGACGGCGTTTTTCGGCATCCCGATGCTGACGCTGCTGCCCGTGTTCGCGAGAGATGTGTTCGGGTCGGGGGTCGAAGGCTATAGCGTGCTGCTGTCGTTTTCGGGTGCGGGCGCCGTGTCCGGGGCGATGGTCGTCGCATGGCTCGGCCGCTTTCCGCACATGGGACTGACCACTCTGCTCGTGCAGGCGTGCTTCGGCGTGATCATCGCGCTGATCGCGTTGAGCCCGTCGCTGTATCTGACCTACGCTGCTGTTGTTCGTCAGCGGCGTGACGCTGATGATCGTGGTCTCGTGCCTGATGTCGCTGGTGCAGATCATCGCGCCCAACGAGATGCGCGGGCGGGTCATGAGCATTTATCTGGTGGCGTTTCGCGGCGGGATGCCGCTCGGCAGCCTCGTGAGCGGCTCTCTGGCCAGCATCACGCTCGGCGCCGAACGTGCATCGCGTTCAACGGCGTGGCGTTGCTCGCCGTCAGCGTGTACTTTCTTCTGCAGACGAAAGAAATCAGAGCCCTGTAATCATGAAATGCGCCTGGCGGGTGGTGGGGCTTGCGGCAGCCCTCAGTGTCGGCCCCTCGGAGATGGCGGCTCAGATCTCTGCCGAGCTCGTTGCGCTCGGCGATGCCGCGTACACGGAGCGCCGCCAGAAAGACGCGCTCGAGCACTTCGTGCGGGCCTTCGGCGTTGACGCCACCAATTACGAAGCACTCTGGAAAGCGTCGCGGTCCGAGATCGATTTGAGCGAGATCGCCGGCACGCAATCCGAGCGGGACGCGCTCCTCGCGTCAGGACGACAGCACGCGGAGGCAGCCGTTCGTGCGCGGCCGTCGGACGCCGAAGGGCATTTTACGCTCGCTCGGGCGGCCGGCCGCCGCGCGCTGTCCGTCGGGGTGCGCGACCGCATCCGGTTCTCCGGAATCATTCGCGACTCGGCGCTTGCGGCGTTGAAAATCGACAGCACGCACGCGGGCGCTCTGCACGTCCTGGGCATGTGGCACGCCGAGATCATGCGCGTGAACGGATTCTCGCGCTTGATCGCGCGTGCGGCTCTGGGGGCAGAGCTATTCGGTCAGGCGAGCTGGGGCGAAGCGCAGCGCCTGCTGGAAGCGTCTGTACGACACAATCCGCGCCGCATCATCCATCAGCTCGCTCTCGCCGGGATTTACGAGGATCGAGGCGACAGGACACGGGCGCGCGACCTGTACCGGCAGATATCGTCAGCCCCGCTGCTCGATCCCAACGACGACGTGTATAAGAGGCAGGCGGCCGAACGCCTGAAGAGGCTGGGAAACTAGATTCCTACCGCCAGACCTGCCCTGTAATCCAGTAAATCCCGAGCGCCAGCGAACCAATCGCGGTGGCCGCGGCCGAGAACCGGGCGACATGGCCGGTCATGCGGCGATCGGCGAGCGTGTGCGCGAGGACGATCCCGAAGAGCGACATCGACATGAGGATGCCGAGCGCGAAGATCGTGACCAGGAAGAACAGCGACCAGAAATGATTCCCGCCGCCGCCGGCCGTGTTCCAGAGCGGTAGGGACAGGATGAGCGCGCGCAGCCCGCTCACGGCAAACACCGCGCCGAGCACACCGGGCAGTACTGTGTGGATTGGCGGGCGATGCGAATGCTGCCGTCCGACGTGCAGGTGCCAGTGGCTGTGCGCCCGCTCCTCGCCGGCCTCGTGCACGTGCGCGTGCACGTAGAGCCGGCGCGAGACCGTCAGCCACCCCACGACAAGACCAAGGGCGATCAACAGGCAGCCGCCGATGAATTCTCCGCCCTGCTCGACGCGCACGGGAATCTGCCAGCCGAAAAACAGCACCAGGCCCGCGCCAACCGCAAGCAGCACCGCGTGCCCGATCGCAAACTGCACCGCGAGACCGAACGCGCGCACATACCGCGCCGGGCCGAGCGGCGTCGCCAGCGAGAGCGCAGCAATCGCCATGAGGTGATCGACCCCGAGGCCGTGAAGAAAGCCGAGCGCGAGCATCGAACCGGTGAGCACGAGGGGATTATAGATGGCACGGTTTGCTTTTCTTATATATCTGGATATACATTCATGTATATGCGTGCCGTCGGCGACCTGTATCGACTGCTCGGTGACGAAGTGCGCTTGCGCCTGCTGCGTGTCCTTGCCGGCAAGCACGGGCGCCTCAACGTGACCGAATTGACCGCGGTGCTGGGCATCGCGCAGTCGGGCGTCTCGCGGCACTTGCGCCTGCTGAAGGCAGCTGGGTTCGTGGTCGAAGAACGGGGCGGCGGCTTTTCGTTTTATCGCCTCTCCCCTGCCCTGCTCGACGGCGGATTCACCGGCGTGTGGCCGGCGCTTCAGGCGCAGTTCGCCGACGCGGCGCAGACGCCGGCGGTGCGTGGCGACGATTCGCGGCTGCAGGAAGTGATGCGCCTCCGGAAGGAAAACTTCGAGGTCCACGGTACCGATCGAAGCCAGTTCGTTCCGGGTCGCAGCTGGGCAGCGTGGTCGCGCGCGCTCGGCCTGCTGATGCCGCCGGTGGACGTCGCCGACATCGCCTGCGGCGAAGGATACTTGTCTGTCGAGTCGTCGCAATGGGCGAGACGCGTCACCGGCATCGATCGATCGACCGACGTGCTGAAGCGGGCCAAAGCGCTGGCCGAGCGTCGCGGGGCGAAGAACATCACGTGGAAGCGCGGCGACATGGAGAAGCTGCCGCTCGAAGACGCGTCGGTCGACCTCGCGCTGCTTTCCCAGGCCTTGCATCATGCGGCGCATCCGGCCCGCGCAGTGGCGGAAGCCGTACGCATTCTGCGCCCAGGGGGCCGCGTGCTGGCGCTCGATCTGCGCGAACACGATCAAGAATGGGTGCGCGATCGCGTGGGCGATCGCTGGCTCGGATTTTCAGACACGGACCTCGAGGCGCTGTTGACGGGCGCAGGCCTGACGCACGTCACGGTCCGCGTCGGTTCGCGCTCGCCAGGGGATCCGTTCGCTGTGTTAATCGCAAGCGGTGTGAAATGACTGGGCTTTAGGCTATGGGCTTTGGACTGCTATGAGCATTCGAACCAGACTCGAAGACCTTCTCGCCAAGCGCATCCTTGTCCTCGATGGCGCCATGGGGACGATGATCCAGCGCCACGCACTGACGGAAGCCGACTTCCGCGGCGAGCGCTTCGCATCACATTCGAAAGATCTGCGCGGCAACAACGACATGCTGGTGCTGACGCGCCCCGACATCATCCTCAGCATTCACGAGGAGTATCTCGAGGCGGGCGCCGACATCATCGAAACCAACTCGTTCAGCGGGACGACCATCGCGCAGGCGGACTACGGGCTCGAGCCGTTCGTGTACGAGTTGAACCTCGAAGCCGCAAAGCTCGCGAAGCGGGCAACCGACAAGTGGACGACGCCGGACAAGCCGAGGTTCGTCGCGGGAGCGATCGGTCCGACAAACAAGACGCTGTCGATTTCGCCGGACGTGAACGACCCGGCGTTCCGCGCCGTGACCTTCGATCAGATGAAGGACGCGTTCGCCGAACAAATCCGCGGGCTCATCGACGGCGGCGTCGACGTCCTGCTGATCGAGACCATCATCGACACGCTCAGCGCCAAGGCCGCGCTGCTTGCCGCCGCCGAAGTCGATCCCGACGGCACCGTGCCGATCATCCTGTCGGCAACCATTACCGATCGCAGCGGCCGCACGTTGTCGGGACAGACCATCGACGCATTCTGGGTGGCGGTGGCGCACGCCAGGCCACTCGCGGTCGGCATCAACTGCGCGCTCGGCGCGCGCGAGATGAGGCCATACCTCGCCGAGCTGTCGCGAGCCGCCACAACCTTCGTCAGCTGCTATCCGAACGCCGGGTTGCCGAACGCGTTCGGGCAGTACGATCAACAGGCGCCGGAGACCGGCGAGCTCATCAAGGATTTCGCCGCCAGTGGTTTCGTGAACATCGTCGGAGGCTGCTGCGGGACGACTCCCGATCACATCGGCGCGATTGCCGAGCAGGTTCGCGGTCTTCCGCCGCGGAAGATTCCAACGGCCGACGGCCGTCCGACGTTCAAATCGCCTCACACGCAGTTTGCCGGCCTCGAAGTGCTTGCTGTGCGCACCGACAGCAACTTCCAGATGATCGGCGAGCGCACCAACGTCACCGGCTCGAAAAAATTCCAACGGCTGATCAAGGACGGCAAGTTCGGCGAGGCGGTGGACGTCGCCCTCGAGCAGGTGCGCGGCGGCGCGAACCTGATCGACGTCAACATGGACGAGGGGCTGCTCGACTCCGAGCAGGCCATGACCCATTTCCTGAACCTCATCGCGACGGAGCCCGAGATCTCACGGCTGCCGATCATGATCGACAGCTCGAAGTGGTCGGTGCTCGAAGCGGGGCTGAAGTGCGTGCAGGGAAAGCCGGTGGTCAATTCCATCAGCCTGAAGGAAGGCGAAGAGGACTTCCTGAAAAAAGCGCGGCGCGTACAGCAGTACGGCGCGGGCGTCGTGGTGATGGCGTTCGACGAGACTGGCCAGGCCGATACGGTGGCGCGCAAGGTCGAGATCTGCTCGCGCGCATACCGGCTGCTGACCGAGACGCTTGATTTCGATCCCACCGACATCATCTTCGATCCGAATATCCTGGCCATCGCGACCGGGCTCGAGGAGCACAACGAGTACGCCATCAATTTCATCGAGGCGTGCACGCAGATCAAGGCGGCGTGCCCGGGCGTCAATTTCAGCGGGGGCATCAGCAACCTGTCGTTCTCGTTCCGCGGCAACGACGTCGTCCGCGAGGCGATTCACTCCGCATTCCTGTTTCACGCGATTAAGGCCGGCCTCAACATGGGCATCGTGAACGCCGGCCAGTTGATCGTGTACGAGGACATCCCGAAAGATCTTCTCGAGCACGTCGAGGACATCATCTTCAACCGCCGGCCCGATGCGACCGAGCGCATGGTGACGTTCGCGGAAACGGTGAAAGGATCGGCGACCAGGCGCGAGATCGATCTGAAATGGCGCGACAACACCGTGGAAGCGCGGCTGTCACATGCCCTCGTGCACGGCGTCCTCGACTTCCTCGAGCCCGACCTCGAAGAGGCGCGGCAGAAGTACGCGCGGCCGCTCGAGATTATCGAAGGGCCGCTGATGGACGGCATGAAAGTGGTCGGTGATCTGTTTGGCGCCGGCAAGATGTTCCTGCCGCAGGTCGTGAAGAGCGCTCGCGCGATGAAAAAGGCGGTCGCCTTCCTGATGCCGTACATGGAAGAGGAGAAGGCGCGCGCGCTGAAAGCCGGCACTGTGACGCGAGCGCAGGGCAAGATCCTGATGGCGACCGTCAAGGGAGACGTCCACGACATCGGCAAGAACATCGTCGGGGTCGTCCTTGGCTGCAACAACTACGAGGTGATCGACCTTGGCGTGATGGTGCCGACCGACAAGATTCTGCAGACCGCTATGGACGAAAAGGTCGACATGGTGGGACTGAGCGGGCTGATCACCCCCTCCCTCGACGAGATGGTGTTTGTCGCGAGCGAGATGGAACGCCGCGGCTTCAAGCTGCCGCTGCTGATCGGTGGTGCGACGACCAGCAAACAGCATACGGCGGTGAAGATCGCGCCTGCGTACGGAAACGCGACGGTGCACGTACTGGACGCGTCGCGCGCGGTCGACGTGGTGTCGACACTGCTCAATCCGGATCGCTCCGGCGAGTTCGCCGTCGACAACAAGAAGAAGCAGGCGGAAATCCGCGAACAGTACGCAAGCCGCGCGCGGCGTCCGCTGCTGTCCTACGGCGACGCGCGCAAAAACGCGCCCGCGCTCGAATGGGCCGATGTGCCCGCGCCGACATTCACCGGCCGGCGCTTCCTCGACGACGAGCCACTCGCGGAGATCGCGACCTACATCGACTGGACGCTGTTCTTCTCCACCTGGGAGTTGAAGGGATCGTTTCCGGCGATTTTGACGCACCCGAAGTACGGCGCGGCGGCTAGTGAGCTTTATGAGAACGCGCAAGAGCTGCTCGGGCGCATCATCGAGAGCCGGCTGCTGCGCGCGCGCGGATCGTACGGCTTCTGGCCGGCCAACAGCGACGGCGACGACATCGTGCTGTACGCAGACGAGTCGCGCACGAGCGAGCTGCTGCGCTTCAACATGCTGCGGCAGCAGGAGGCGATGCCGAGCGGCCAGCCGAATCGATCGCTCGCCGATTTCGTGGCGCCGCGATCGTCGGGCGTCGCCGATTACCTCGGCGCATTCGCCGTTACGGGCGGGCTTGGCGCCGACGAGCTTGTGAAACGCTATCAGAGGCAGAACGACGATTACCGCGCCATCATGGTCAAGGCGCTCGCGGATCGTCTCGCCGAGGCGTTTGCTGAATATCTGCACGCGCGGGTGCGGCGCGAGTGGGGCTACGGCGCGACCGAGTTGCTGACGGCTGAAGATTTGATTGCCGAGAAGTATCGCGGCATCCGTCCGGCGTTCGGTTACCCGGCGTGCCCCGATCACACCGAGAAGATCAAGCTGTTCGATCTGCTCGCAGCCGAGCGCGTCGGCATCAAGCTGACCGAGAGCTGCGCGATGACGCCGGCCGCGAGCGTCAGCGGTCTGTATCTCAGCCACCCTCAGGCTCGCTATTTCATGCTCGGCCGCATCGGGCGGGATCAGCTGGAGGATTACGCGGGGCGGAAGCGGCAGGCAATCGAGGAGACGCAGCGGTGGATCGCGGAGCACATCGACGACAGGGAAACTGTCGCGGTGTCAGTCGATAGTCGTTAGTCGTCAGTCAGCAGTTGCATATCGGTAGCGCAGGGCTTCAGCGCTGCCATTACATACATGGAAATATCCGTCGACTGTCCGTACTGCGGCGAACCGCTCGAGCTTTATGTGGATCCGAGCGGGGGATCGACGCAGAAATACGTCGAAGATTGCGCCGTCTGCTGTCAGCCGATGGAGGTCATCGTCGAAATCGAAGGCGATGAGGAGGCGTCTGTGTCAGTCAGGCGGTTTGACGACTGAGAACATTCACCGGTAGTGTCCGGCTTCAGCCGGACCTTGATGGAGCTGTTTCCGTACCAGAAACGGGCACGACATGTTCAGCGACGTCAGGAACGCCCAACGGAACATTGTCTCGTCCGTGAGTCGATGCAGAATCAGAAACGTCACACCCAGGGTCAGTGCTACCGTGAATCCCAAGACCGCACGGCGCTCGGCATGACGAGCTCGATAGCGTCCAACCACTATCGATATCACCAGTCCACTCATCCAACCAAGCCCCTCGAGAGCTTCCGACCAATTGACACGTCCGGTCTCAACCCACGACCGTGCACCTGAGCCGATCAGCACAAGACCGGCCATTAGGCCCATGAACGCGAGCGGGATCGCCACGCGGGATTTGAATCCGCTGAAGTCAAAGCGCGCGTCATTGATCAGACCGCCTGCGAGTGCGACCCAAAACGACGCGTAGCCGTGGATGCAAGCAGAAGTGCGAATGCGCAGCGTGCTCGCCTCAACCCATTCGTGCTGAAGATCCGCAAGCAGCGGCTCGACGACGTGGTCGCAGAACGCCGGCGAGCACACCACAACCGCCACACGGTGAAGCAAATGGCCGGGGATCATGTCGCAGTGTTCCATGAACCACGAAGACGCGAAGAGCGCGAAGACGCGAAGACGATCGCGACGGTGACAAATGCAAGGTTCGGCAGCCACGCACCGGCAGCGGCGGGCAGGATCTCTCGATAAACAGCGAGCGATTCTCCTATGAAGATCAACGCCCAGTAGGCGAAGCACAGAACGAGCGCCTGAATACTTCGCAGTACGCTGTGTTTGCTGCCAATGAGAACCACAAGGCCCACAAGCACAATCGACGCGGCGCCGAGCGCAAAGCGCAGATGAAATGACCAAGCGTACTGATTGGCGCGATGAACGTTGCCCGCTAAGGCGGCAATTGAGGCTTCGCGGTTCAACTCCGACAGCGTCATCTCTGAAAACCCCTTTGTCAGTGGTTGCGAGTATCCTGCCGCTCGCGCCACAGATTCACGATACGCCTGATTGCCGGCGGGCATCACCCACGCCAATGTCAGGAAGCTCGCCACCGATGCGGCGCACGCAACGAGCAGCACGCTTTTCATCGCCGAGCGCGTCGCCGGACGGCCGGCAAGCCCTAGGGCCGTGCCAAACGTCAATCCGATAGGGATCGCCAGAGGCACCGCCTGCGGTACCAGGGCGAGCAGAAACACCGAGGCAACATCGGTTTCGACAATCGATAGTGGCGGCAGCATCAAGAACCCCGTGGCGGCGATCGTCAGCACCAATGCCCAGGCGAACGTGCGAACAAGGGCGCGTCGTTCGTCATCCGTTGCCACCGACGGCTGAAACGCGCACATGAGCAGCACCTCTAGAATGGCGAGATAGCCGACGAACAACAACCACGCGCGCCCAAGCGAAGATCCGGCGTCGGCCGCCGCGAATTCCTTCTGCAAGTCGGCAATCGCTGGCTCGACAATCTGCTCGAGCGCCTTGGCGCTACAGATGTGGGCCGCGAGGCGATGGAGCGTGCGGCCTGGAATCATGCGAGTCTCAACGATTCACGAAGGCGCGAAGAACGCGAAGACGCGACGACGATGGCCAATACTGCGAGAACAATATTGGGGGCCCACGCTCCGGCCACTGACGGCAATCCTTGATACACCATCGCTTCCGTCGCCATCAACAGGATCAGGTAGGCCACCGGCAGCGCCATGACGGCCCATCGCGGCTGGCCGCATCCGATGAGTATCAGCGCGAGCACTGCAAGCACGAGCGGCGCGACGGGCAGCGCGAACGTGAGGTGATAGACCCAACTCGCCCGCTCTCCCGAATGGGTCGCATCGCCGCGCGGCGCCAGTTGTATCTGGCGATTCAGCTCGGACAGGCTCATCTCGTGAAGCCCCTTCATGACAACCCCGCGTCCGCCAATCGCGTTGAATACCGACTGCCGGAACGATTGATTAGCGACCGGCTTCACATACGCCATCGACGCGAAGGACAGTGCAGTGACAAGAATCGCCGACACCAGCACAATCCTTCGCGCGTGCGGCGACATTTCCCGTCGGCTGAAGCCGAATGCGATGCCGAGCGTCAAGCCGATCGGCAGTGCGAACGGCAGGGTCATGGGCGTCAGAAGCGCGATGTAAAACGGGGCAAAGACCGGAACCGCGGCAATCGTAAGGGCAGCGATTCCCTCCCATATGGCGACGTATCCCGTCAGCAGCGCCCACACCCGCCGAGACGCGCGACCCGAACAGGCGTACTCCTTCTGCATATCCGCAATCGCCGGCTCGACAATGCGCTCGAGTGTTTTGTCGCCGCAGATGCGAGCCGCGAGACGATGGAGCGCGCGCCCGGGCACCATCAGGCGTGCCGCGGCTTCAAGCCCTTCAACGAGCGTTCAGCTGCCTGCCACGCTTCCATCACGCGCAGTCCGTAGCCTGTTGGACGATAGAGCCGCCGCGGCAGACCAATCGCTCCGGCCGGCTGCTTTTCAGTCCATGACTCAACGTATCCCTTGTCCTGCATGCGTCCGAGGGTCACGTAGACGGTACCGCGCTTGAGTCCTCCGTTCGAGTGCTCGACAAGCTGCAGGCCGAACATCTCCTCGCCGCACAGCAGTTCCAGGATGAGGCGTTCGGTCCGAGAAAGTTTCGGGATATCCATTTATTGTAGTTATTATCGATCTTACATTTTGTAAGTCAAGTATTAATTTTGGGAAAGTTGATTGCCCCTGCGTCTTTGCGCCTTCGCGGGTGAGGCATGAAGAGTCAGGCTTGCCTGGCCCACTTGAGGAGGGTCGCGAAATTCGGCGGCCGGCCGTGCATCAGGAGGCCGATCTTGAAGACACGCGACGCGAACCACAGTGCGCCGAACGCAGTCACGCTGCCGACCGCAATCGACAACCAGACCTGCCACATTGGCGGCGGTGCAGTCGACGTCAGCCGCAGCAGCATTGCGAACGCGCTCATGGGAGGCAGAAAGCTCATGACTGTCGCAAACACCGAATTGGGATCGCGCGAGATTGGAAACCAGAACAGCCAGGGAATCGTCATCAGGAGCGTGACGGGGGTCATCAGGGACTGCGCTTCGCGCAGTTCGCTGACGGCGGAACCGATCGCCGCCATCAACGAACCCATGGTCACGTACGTAATCAGGAAGAAAAGGAACAGAAAAATGAGCAGGGTCGGGTCGATCAGGCCCAACATCGCCATCGACACCAGGCCCAGGATTCCCATTGATGAGTACGTGATGAGAATCGTCAACCCCACCGCCATCTGAGCCAGGATCTTTCCGGTCAGCAGCTCCAGCGGCGACACAGCCGACAGAATCACTTCCATCGTCCGGCTCGACTTCTCCTCTATCGTCGTCGTCAGGAGATACTGTCCGCTGCTCATGACCGAAATCATCAAGAGGAGGGCGAACCCCATCGGCAACAGCACCGCAAGCTCGGCTCTGGTGCCGGATTCTCCAGAAGCTGTGATAGTCACGGACGGCGGTCGGGCCACTTTGGTCAGCGCGTCGATACGCTGCCGGTCCAATCCCGCTGCGCGCACGCGCGCGTCGACGATCGCTTCGGTCACCGCGGCGCGAATCTCGTTCTGAATCCGAATGTCCAGGTTGCGCCGGACATAGAGATCGTATGCGCCATACACGCCATCTGGACCCGGCACGGCGGCATTTGGATGCACGACGAGCACGGCGAGCTGGCGATCTCCTGCCTCCTGCGTGAGTCGTCCCTTCTCGTGCGCCAGCCCGCTCACTGGCGATTCTGCAATCACCAGTTTGGGCAGCTCACCGAGCACGGCACCCTCTGCGGCAGCGCCGCCCACCCCTCCCGTCTTGCCCGCCATCGGGGTCGATGCGATCGACCGGTTGAAGGACGCATCGCGGCGCCTGGCCACCGCCTGCGGATCCAGGTAAGTGCGGATGCTTTGCGTCACCTGCCCGGTTTGATCGATCACCGCGACCGTGCCGGTAATAGCGGGCACGCGATTGTTCATGACCCGCGGGAACACGAGAATAATTGCCGAGAAGATCAAGAGCGGCACCGCGATGGCGATGATGAAGCCTTTCGTGCTGACAGTTGCGAGGAAATCGCGCCTGGCGACGAGCAGAATTTTTCTCATGTCACCAGTCCGATAAAGATGTCCTCGAGCGACGGCCGGTGCACCTCGAGGCGCGCGGGAGGCACGGCGGCAGCCACGGCTCGCATCACCCCGACCGGATCGGCGCCGTCACGCAGACCAATTCTGTAGGTGCTGCCGTCGCGCGCTACGTTCGCGACACCGTCCACGCCGGCAAGCGCGGTGGCATCCGCTCCCCTCTCGAACGGCTCGAAGACGAGGGATCGCGGATCGTGGCGGCGCCGTATCGACGTGAGATCTTCGTCGAGCACCTTCCTGCCATTGTGCAGCATGACGATGTGATCGCAGATCTCTTCGGCCTGGACCATGACGTGCGTGGAAAAGATGATCGTCGCTCCCCGCCGGTGCTCCTCGAGAATCAGATCGCGGAGCAGGCGCATGTTGACGGGGTCGAGGCCGCTGAAGGGTTCGTCGAGGATCAACAGATCCGGCTCGTGCAGCACGGCCGCGATCAGCTGAACTTTCTGCAGCATCCCCTTCGATAGCTCTTCGCACTTCTTGTCCTGCACGCCGCCGAGGTTCAGGCGCTCGAGCCACGCGCCGACACGCGCCGGCGAGAAATCGCGCGCGTCTTTCAGGCGGGCCATGTACGTCAGGAACGCCCCGACCTTCATCTTCCGGTAGACGCCTCGCTCCTCGGGCAGATAGCCGATGCGATCCTTGGCCTCGATTGCGGCCGGACGCCCCAGCACCGCAAGCGCGCCGCGATCCGGAAACAGAATCGACATGATCATCCGAAGCGTCGTCGTCTTTCCTGCCCCATTCGGTCCGATGAACCCGTACAGCCCGCCCATTGGGACGTGGAGATCGAGATTGTCCACCGCGACTGTCGAGCCGAAGGTCTTCGTCACGCCGGTCAGCGAGATGGCGAGATTCACCAGTCCTCGCAGAGTATCGCCCAGCGCTCGTGATCGCACCAGCGACCGTTGATTTTCAGGTACCGCGGCGAGAATCCTTCCCGGCGAAAGCCCAATTTCTTTATGAGCGCCTTGGACCGTTTGTTGCCCGGCTGGATGTTGGCCTCGAGCCGATGGAGCTTCATCGTCGTGAACGCGTGCGTGATGACGTCTGCGAGGCCATCCTTCATCAGCCCGCAGCCGGCGTACGGTGTGAAGGCGTAGTAGCCGAGATAGGCGCTGCGGAAGGCGCCGTGAACAATCTCGCTGAGGTTGCCGACCCCTACGAGGCCACGCGGCTCTTCGAGCCAGATAAAAAACGCGGCACCGCGGACATCCTGGTGTTTCGACAAGTACTCGCGGTACGCCTCCGGCGTGCCCGGTACCCGCACCCATGGGTGATGAAGCGCGCGACTCCGCCGGACAGCGTCGAGGAATTCCGACTCGTCTGCGATGCGACCCGGGCGAATGGAAACGCGCCTGGCGGTCATGAACAGTGGATCGCAACGCCGGCGGCGGCCCCGATGATCGAACCGAGCGCCACTTCGATCGGCGTGTGGCGATGGAGAGCGAGGCGCGACCAGGCGACCGCCGGCAGCGCCAGCAGGAGCGCGTATCCGATCGGGGATCGCATAACGGCAAGCGCCGTCGCGGCGAGCGTTGCGAACGCCAGATGCAGCGACACCTTGACCCAACGGGTAGCCGCAGCACAGACGGCCATCATGCCGAGCGTCGCCACCACCCCGCGGACCATGAAGGACTGCGGGCGGAGAATCAGAAGATACGCGAGCAGCGCGACAAGCGCGAGAACGCCGGCGATATACAGGATGGGGCGCTCGGCCCGATTCGACGCGTCCGCGTTCTCCCATGTGCCGCGCCGCACCTGACGCCACATCACAAGAGCGATCGGCACGATCGTAAATGCCGCCACGATCGCGACGCTGCGTGCCGCCTCTCCCGCCGTCTGCCGCGCGGCCGCCGCTGCACCCACCATCACGCCAACCATGACGAACGGATGGAACAGGCTCGATAGCCAGCGCGCAATGGTCATCATGCGCGGGGGATGCTGTAGGACAACATCACGATGCCGCTCGTCGGCAGCGTCTCACATTTGTCGAGCTTCATTCCGGTGATGCGACCGCCTGGCGCAAGGAGCGGGACTCCCTGAGACAGCAGCACCGGCATGATGCCCACTTCGACGGTATCTACCAACCCGGCATCGACAAGCGTGCGGAACATCGACCCGCCACCGAACAGCCAGATGTCCTTCCCTGGCTTTTCTTTCAGCGCCCGCACGGTATCGACGGGAGACGTATTGACGATCGTCACCCCTGGACGCGGCGGCGTCTTCAGCGTCCGCGAAAACACGATGACCTCCTTGCCGGCGAACATGTCTCCGAACTCCGTCGGCGCGGATACGTCCCACGTCTTGCGCCCCATGACGAAGGTGTCGAATTCGGAGAACATCGCGCCGAAGTCGATCGCCTCGTCCATGATGATCCAGTCGTAGCCTCCCTCAGGATCAGCGATGAATCCGTCCAGAGTGGCGGCGACGGAATAGCGGACCTTTCTCATGGCTGGGCTCTGGGCTCCTGGCTCTGGGTCACAGCACGGAGCGTGTCGTAAAGATCCCGCGTCCGTGCAGGCTCAGCAAAGTTGACGACGACGAAGCTGTCACGCGTTCGGACCACGACATATGGCAGCGCCGTGCGATTGATGAACAGCTTCCCGCTGCCCCATTGCTCCAGCCTGAAGTTCCCACGCAAGATTCCGCCGGCCGAGTATCCGTTCGTCCTGGCTTGAATCCGCGGAAGCGTGTCAACCAACTCAACGCTTTGAATGTTGGAGAGTGGAATGTCGGCTCCATAGAAGCCCGAACCGGCGGAGAAAGTGTCATCGGTCAATTCCACCGATGGCGGCTGAGTGTAGACGTAGATTTGCCCGAGAATCACCGCCGCCGTGATGGCCGCAATGATGGCTGTCATCCGCCGCGTACGACTTCGCCACCCGGCATCCTTCGGAAATTCGTCGATCGTCTTTGATGGAACGATGCCGCTCGCGCCTTGCAATGCGCGTGTCAGCGCGTTCGGCTCGTCGGTCCCGATCCCCACGTGGCGGCCATCGTCGAGCAGCAGCTCGACAGCCTGAAGGCCGGAGACGTTGTAAAGGAGGCCGCGTGGGGTCAGACGCAAGCCCCACCCGTAGTACCAGGGATTTCTGACTGGAGCGAACCCGCGAATCGTGTCGAAGGGAATGCTGCGTTTGATGAGGCCGATGCCGAATGTGATCCGTGTGCGCCGCGCATCGACTTCCACCGTCAACCATCCGAAGAGCGCGAAAACGGCGGTGAAGATCGCGAGCACAAGGCCGAACCTCTGCGCATCACGAATGCCGACTCCGCACAGCAGCGCCAGGGAGAGAGGGATGGTGATGCCGTAGACCTGCCAGCCGACTTGCGTGTGGCGGTAGTGCGGCATCGGCGGATTGTACCGCCTCCCGCCTCTTGCCTTTTGCCTTTTGCCTATCGCCTATCGCCTATCGCCTCCCCTAGACGTCCAGCTCCTCCGCTTCGTCAGCGCGCTCCATGATGAAACGGAACCGGGCGCTGGCGTCCTTGCCCATCAGCTCGTTGATGACGCGATCCGTGACGATCTGATCCGACACATCGACGCGCAGCAGGCGCCGCGATTTGGGATTCAGCGTGGTCTCCCACAACACCTTGGGCATCATCTCTCCGAGACCTTTGAACCGCGTGATCTCCGGCTTTCCCCGGCCGCTGCCGTGCTTCTTGAGAATCGCATCGCGCTGCGCATCGTCCAGCGCCCAGTACGTTTCCTTGCCGATGTCGATGCGGTACAGGGGCGGCTGCGCGAGGTAGACCTTCCCCTCCTTGAGCAACTGCGGGATGTGGCGGTAGATGAAGGTCAACAGAAGCGTCGCGATGTGGTTACCATCGGAATCGGCATCAGCCAGGATGATGAGCTTGCCGTAGCGAAGGCGCGAGAGATCGAAATTCTTTCCCAGTCCACACCCGAGCGCGGTCACCAGGTCCGACAGCTCCTTGTTCTCCAGCACTTTCGCAAGCGACACGCTTTCCGTATTGAGCACTTTTCCCCGCAGCGGGAGAATCGCCTGGCGCGTGCGATCGCGTCCCTGCTTCGCCGACCCGCCGGCCGAGTCCCCTTCGACCACGAAGAGCTCCGAATCGGATCGGCCGCTGCCGGTGCAATCGCTCAGTTTGCCTGGAAGGTTCAGGCGCCCTGACGTCGCGCTTTTCCGTGTCACTTCGGCCTGCGCGGCACGGCTGGCTTCACGCGCGCGAGCCGCCAGAATCGCGCGCGCCACGATCGACTCGGCGAGGCTTCTGTTTGTATTCAGCCAGTGCTCGAGCGCCGGCCTCACGATGGAATCCACCGCTGACAGCAGTTCCGGGTTGTTGAGCCGATCCTTGGTCTGCCCCTGAAACTGGGGCTCGGCAACAAACACGCTCAGCACCCCGGTCAGTCCCTCGCGGATGTCTTCGGCCGTAAGGGTCACCCCTTTGGGCGCCAGGCTGTGGGTGTCGATGTAATTGCGCAGCGCCTTTCCCAGGCCTGCGCGCATTCCATTCTCGTGAGTGCCGCCGGACCCTGTCGGGATGCCATTCACATAGCTGCGGATATGCTCGTCGGTCGCTTCGGTCCATTGCAGCACCATGTCGACCCGCATGCCGTTCTGCTTCTCCAGCGCGAACGGGGCGTCGTGCACGGGCTTCGGGCCCCGCTCGCCGACGATTTTTCTCAGATACGCGACCAGCCCTTCGCTGTGCTCGAAGGTCTCCTTCGTCTTCTCGCTTTCGTCCTCGAAGCTGATTTTCAGCCCCTTGTGGAGGTAGCTCGCCACCTCGAGGCGCTCGCGGATAATCCCCGCCTCCAGCTCGATTTTCGGAAAGATTCCCGGGTCGGGGTGGAAGAACACCCTCGTTCCGCTGCCGCGCGAGGCGCCGATTTTCCTGGGTGGTCCCAGCGGCTTCCCCTGCTTGAACCGCTGCTCCCACTCGGCGCCATCCCGCCGCACCGTCGCCACCAGCTCCTTCGACAGTGCGTTGACGACGCTCGCTCCCACGCCGTGAAGCCCGCCGGCCGTCTTGTAGTTGTCATGATCGAACTTGCCGCCCGCGTGGAGCACGGTGAAGATCACCTCCAGCGCGCTCTTCTTGCTCGCCGGGTGTTTGTCGATCGGAATGCCCCGCCCATCATCCTCAATCGTGATCGACGAGCCGTCCTTGTGAAGGGTCACCCAGATGTTCGAGGCGTGGCCATTCATCGCCTCGTCGATCGAATTGTCGAGGATCTCCCAGACGAGGTGGTGGAGCCCAGCGCTGCCGACGCCTCCTATGTACATGCCGGGGCGTTTGCGAACGGGCTCGAGCCCTTCGAGGACCGTGATGTCTTTTGCGGTGTAGGTCATGAACGGAGTTCTGACGTCCAGCGGATTGTACCAAACGAGGAGAGATAGTACGAGCGTCACGGTTGGTACATCGATTGCAGCTGTTCTTGCTCAGACTCATGAAAGCGATACACAGACAACAGAAAGAAAGAGCCATGCGATTTTCACTGCAGTTAGGCGTGGCCGCCCTAGTTCTTGCCAGCGCGACGAGTGCCCAGGCTCAGATGCGATTTGAGGCAATGGACTCAAATAGAGACGGCGTTATTACCCGCGGCGAATGGCGCGGTACCGACGTTTCCTTTCGCAACCAGGATTGGGACGGCGATGGCGTCCTCTCGGGCGACGAAGTACGCACCGGCGCCCGCCGCCAGGCCAACTGGAGCCAGGATTGGAACCAGGACGGGCGTGTCGACAAGCTCGATAGCCAAATCTCCCAGCGATTCCGGGGGTACGACATGAACGACGACAGCAGGGTTGCGCTGACGGAGTGGCCCGGGGACGAGCGGCTGTTCAGCCGTCTGGACACGAATCGTGACGGGTATATGACGATTCAGGAGTACACCCAGGGCAGCGGCTTCGCCCTCGACTCTCGAGGTGGTCCTTCGTATCGCTTCTCCAATATCGACCTGAACAACGACGGTTGGGTCACCCGTAACGAATGGAACATGGGTAGTGCCGAATTCGTCCGGCTCGATCTGAATCGCGACAACCGCATCAGCCGGTACGAGTTCGAGGACCACACGTCCGAATACAACGACCAGCAGTACACGGCGGCACAGTTCGGCAGCTTCGACGCAAACCGCGACGGCTGGCTCACGCGCCCGGAATCGCAGATGGCGCCGGTTGAGTTCGATCGCTTCGACACGAACCGGGATAACCGAATCAGCCGCTATGAGTTCGACAACATCGCGACCGCGGAAACGACCCGAAGCGCGGCGTGGCGGACCGGATACGACAGGGGACTTCAGGAAGGGCGTGCCGCCGGGCGAGAGGACTTTACTCGCCGCCAGGGCTGGGATCTCGAAGGCCAGCGTGAGCTGGTCGGTGCGGATTCGGGGTACACGCCCCAGGTTGGGATGCGAACCGAATATCAGGCGGGATATCGCGAGGGATTCAGGGACGCGTATCGCGCCGGCTTCACCGCCGCCGGGGGGCGTGCGCCGAGGTAGTAACCGACCGTGCGGTAGTGTCCGCCTTAAGGCGGACCGAGCACAGGCAACTCAGGGCTCACCGGCAGGACCCGCGTGAACTCTCCACGTTGGAGCAGTTCACGTCCGCGCCCTCCGCGGCTCGTCAGGCTGTATTTGGCCGTGCTGATCGTTTGCGCCGCACCCCGCGTGGTCTCGACGGTCAGCAAGTCGCGATCGCCGCTCGACGCGATGAATCCGAGGACTCGATCTTCGTCTTTCTCGACCTTGATCAGGATGACGCCGCGGCCCGGGCCGGACAGGAAGTTGACCTCGCTCACCTTGCACAGCAGCGCACGGGCCTGGCGCGTCGCGGCGATGAGCACTTCTCCACCTCTCACGATGGACACGCCAACCACTTCGGCGCCTTCACCAACTCGCGCGTAACGTCGCCCGGCCCGGGTGCTGACCTCGACGAACGGATGGAGGCCGAAGCGCAGACTGTATCCGTCGCTCGTGACCGCGACTGCATGCATCGGCGGCACGTCCCCTTCCTTCTTCGGCGTGATGTGGGCAGCAACCCGTGGATCCAGGCTCGCGGCCGCAACCACGCGCTCGCCGTCTTTGAACTTGAACAGACTCTGCACCGGTTCGCCATAGCCGGTCGACGCCGGCACGTCAATGAGGCGGGCCGTGTATGCCGTTCCGAAGTTCGTGAAAAAGACCATCGTCGCGCGTGTGCTTCCCGCAAGCACCGCGAGCACCGCATCCCCTTCGCGCAGCCTCGTCGTCGACAAATCTTTCACTTCCTTCTGCCGCTTCACCCAGCCGTCGTTCGAGACGATGACGGTGTTGTCCTCTTCGATGATGAAGTCATCTGCCGTGTACTCGGCCGCCTCCTCTGCCTCGATGACCGTGCGCCTCTTATCGAGCTTCGCATCGCCGTAGGTCTTCTGAACCGCTTCCAGTTCTTCGCGCACCAGCTTCCATCGGCTCTCTTCGTTCCTGAGCAGCCCGCCAATCTGCTTTGCGCGCTTCCGCTTGTCTTCGAGCTCCTGCTGAATCACCAGAATCTCGAGGCGCGCGAGTCGATAGATCTTCAGCTCGAGGATCGCGTCGGTCTGCCCGGCGTCGAGGCCGAATCGCTTCATGATTTTTTCGGCGGCGTCCGCCTTGCCCTCGGACTTGCGCACGATCCGGAGCACCTCGTCGAGGACATCGAAGATCTTCTCGAACCCTTCGAGCAGGTGGATCCGCTTCTTCAGCGCTTCGAGCTCGTGCTCGAGGCGCGCGGTCACCACTTCGAGCCGGAAGTGAAGGAAGTGCCAGAGAATCGATTTCAGATCGAGACGCTCCGGACGCCCGACTTCAGGATTCTCCGTCGGAATCAGGCACGTGAGGTTCACCGGGAAGGTGATCTGCAGCGCGGTGTGCTTATAGAGGTACGCCATCACCATCTTCTCGTCGGCGTCCTTCTTCATCTCGATGGCGATGCGGACGTCCTCCGTCGACACGTCCTTCACGTCGAGGAGCTGCGGGAGCTTGCGTTTTTCGATGACCTCGCCGATCTGCATCACGAGCTGAGACTTGTCGACGGTATAAGGGATGCTGTCGACGTGTATCGTCTTCGTTGACCGCGATTCTTCGCCGATGTCCCACGTCCCGCGCAGCCTGATGCTGCCGCTGCCCGTCTTGTAAATCGCCTTGATTTCGTCGGGCGAGTTGAGAATCTGTCCGCCGGTCGGAAAGTCCGGCCCCTTGATATACCGCGACAGCTGCGCGTTGCCGAGCTCGTCGTTCTCGAGCAGCTTGATGAGCGCCGTGCAGACCTCGCCGAGGTTGTGCGGAGGGATGTTGGTCGCCATCCCGACGGCGATACCGGTCGCGCCGTTGATCAGCAGGTTGGGCAGGCGCGCAGGCAGCACGACGGGCTCCGTTTTGGTGCCGTCGTAGTTCGGACGGTAGTGCACCGTATCCTGCTCGATCTCCGCGAGCATCTCGTCGCTGATGCGCGTGAGGCGGCATTCCGTGTACCGCATCGCCGCGGCCGGATCGCCGTCGAGCGAGCCGAAGTTGCCGGAGCCGTCGACGAGCGGATAGCGCAGCGAGAACGACTGCGCCATACGCACGAGCGTTTCATAAATCGCCGCGTCGCCGTGGGGGTGGAAGCTGCCCATGACGTCGCCGACCACTTTCGCGCACTTGCGGTGCTTGGCGTCGGCGGTCAGCCCCTGCTGCCACATCGTGTAGAGGATGCGGCGCTGCACCGGCTTCAATCCGTCCCGCACGTCCGGCAGCGCGCGTGAGGTGATGACCGACAGCGCATAGTTCAGGTATCGCGACTGCGCCGCCTCGTGCAGCGGCACGGCGCTCTCACCACTCCCGTTTCCGGACGTGCCGCCCGGCTCTGCCGGAGTATCGAAATCGAAGGTGTCGTCGGAGGGTTTTTTACGCTTGGCCATGTGCTGGGCTCTGGGCTCTGGGCTCTGGGCTCTGGGCTCTGGGCTCTGGGCTCTGGGCTCTGGGCTCTGGGCTCTGGGCTCTGGGCCAGTGAGTGTACAGAGAATCCTAGCGGAAGTACAAGCGCCGGCTCGCGATTTGCGAACGTCGAGCCGACTTATGAGCCGAGATCATCGAAAACTAAATGTTTACTCACAGGCCGACGATCTAATTCTCTCTATATACGCAAATCACGACGCTGATTAAAGGACTGAAGAAACTGCAGATTTCCCTCGGCGATGAATTGCCCAAAGCCTAACGCCCACGACCAAGTCCTACAGCCCAAAGCCCACAGCCCAGCAGCCGTCAGCTCCCCACCGTCACCACTTTTCGCCTGCTGCGGTGTGCGTCGAGGACTTCCTGGCCGAGCTTCTTGCTCAGATAGACCTTGGATTCCTGATTATCCGTGTGTGGCTCGTACTTCACGACGTTGAAGTGAAGATGATCGAGCGTGCCGCGCATCTCGTAGAACCGGTTCTTGGTCTTCACGAGGATCTCGTCGAACCCGTTCTCGATGGCCCACGCTTCCTGCTGTTCGGTGAGCGCGCGAAAGTGTCCCTGGCCGCGCCAGTCGCGGCGCGTGCCGCCGATCCACGTGTAGAGAATGCGGCGGCCGTTGAAGTTCACGTAGTCGCGTAGGCGCACGACCAGGTCAGCGAGTTTCGGGATGCTTTCCTCCGCCCTGATTTCGTGGGCCACTTTGTACGACGCAGGCGCGACCATGCCAGGATCATCGGGAAGCGGCGCCATCGCCATCAGAATGAGGTGGTCGCGGTTTTCCAGGCGGCCCACTATCTCGGATGCGGTCTTGCGGCGCTTGTACTCGCCGAAGAACTCTTCGATGTACTCGATCTCGAGCGCACCCTGCTCGAGGGGATATTTCGTGATGCGATACTCCAAGTTGCTCCCTTTTAACAGGAGTCCAGGAGACTAGGAGAATTCTTTTCAAAGAAACCTCCTGATCTCCTACTCTCCTGTTCAAGATGTCACTTATCGAGCGCTATTTGCAGCTCCGCCCCGAAGACCATCGTCCTGTCATTGTCCCGCGCCGCCCACTTCAGCATAGCCGCCACGCTGGGCTCAACGACACGGTCGAACACCGTGCGCCCGTTTGCCACCACCGTTACAGGACGGCGAAAGTCGAAGATGGACGGCGACAGCAGCAAGGTAAATCCTCTCACGCCAGCGGTCGATGCCTCTACGACGTTTCCGCGCCGGACAAGATCGACGCGTCCCGACGGTTTGCTGCGCGGGAAGATGGGTGCCGGCGGCACGTCCACCTCGGCGGGTTCAAACAGGCCCTCGAGCACCAGGCGATCCCCGTTCCGCTCGACGACGAGCGTCACGCGATCACCCTCCTTCCATGCTTCCATCCCCTTCGCAATATCGCGGCCCGTGTCCACGGGCTTGCCGTCGACTTCGACGAACCGATCGCCAGTGCGAAGACCAATCCGGAATGCGTTCGATCCTGCGACGACCTCGTGGGCGCGCCGTCCCCGATCGGCCGCCGAGTTTATCCGCAGGCCGAAATCGAGCTCGCGCCCACGCTGCAGCAGGTTGGTATCCGCCAGCCGGCTCTCGTCTGACACGGCTCCGAGCCGATCGATGATGAGCCAGTGGGCGCGATTGAATCGATCGACTCGCTCGGTCTGCCACGAAATCGTGTCGGGCAGCGGCTCGCGTGGGTGGTCCTGGACAAACGCCTCGAGCTCCGGGCGCTCGTTCGGCCACCACTCCGTTGAATGATCCATCTCCGGATACACACGGAAGACGACTGGCGCACCCAGCTTGCGCAGGTGGTCCACAAACGGCTGCATCACGTGAGCAGGATACAGTGCGTCGCGTCCGGTGTTGACGACATAGAGCGGCTTGTTGATCGCGTTGCCGGGATATACCTCACCCTCCGCGCGTACTGACGGCGTGCCGAGCACCACCATGTTTCCGATCAGGGGGACAAAGCTCGCCCACGCTGTCGGATCCTTGAAGGCCATGTAATACACGCCGGTGCCGCCGTCGGATGTCCCCGTCAGGTACACGCGGTTCTCGTCGATGTTGTAGGAGCGCTTCAGCCGATCGAGGATGCGCGCGAGGTTGTCGGCCTGCGTCGCCGACCACCACAACGCCCGCACCCATCCTCCTGGAAACACCGCAATTTCCTCGACGCCGCTGGGCAAGGCATCGACCCGAATGCGGTTGACGAGGGGAGGACGAGCGCGCGCAATCCCGCCGTGCAGGTGGAATCGCACCTGATGCGGGCGCGACGAGTCGTAGTTTTTTGGAACCACGAATGCGTACTCGTGTTCCATGCCGTCGAACGTGCGCTGCCGGCCGAACTGCAGACCGCGCGGCACGTCGTTGTCGTATTCCCGCCCGTGGCGCACGTGGGTCAGCGCATCTTCGAACGACACGCCGCTCTTCAGGACGGCATCTATCCGCTCGGCTGCGGCGGCGGCGTTGGATGCCAGCCAGAACGATCGGAACGCGCGGCCGACCGCGGATGCGGGTTCCTGCGCCGACGCAGCCAGAGTGATGGCAAGGCTGCCGGTCACCACAGCGAGGCCCAGGGCGCGCCAACCTTCGCTCGGACGCTGCCCGGACGAGCGGTGTTTCGCAGGCACGGCCGCATTATAGAGGGCTTAGGGCTGAGGGCTGAGCCCTGAGCGCAGCGGCTACGTTCGCCGGGAGTTCCGGGGCGTTCGCCGAAAATGAGCAATGAGTCAGCCGGGCGGCAGGTAGGATTCCGCCACTGGAGGACGCCAGATGACAGCCGACGAACCGCGCCTGAGAGTGACGACGAATCTCGCCTTCGGCATATGCCTCATCCTGCTGGGCACTGTGCTCATCCTCGACCGCATGCAGCTGGTCGATGCCAGCCAGCTGCTCCAATTCTGGCCGTTGGGCCTCGTCCTGTTCGGGGCCGCACTGGTCATTCAATCCTTTCAGCGCGTCGACGGGGCGCAGGAGGGGCGGTCGCGCAGGGACTTCAACGGGGGCCACGTGATCATCTGGGTGATCATCGGGCTCGTGTTTTCGCAGGGGTTCTCTCGGGGAGGAACCGCGCGCACCGATTCCGACGAGAATCCCAACGTGGTTGCCGTCCTGAGCCGTCACCAGCAGGTGAGTCGCGCCGCTGTTTTCCGCGGCGCCGAGATGACGACAATCATAGGGCGCACTGATCTGGATCTGCGCCAGACGACCGTGACCCCTGGTGAGGAGCCGGTGATCCAAGTCTTCATGTTGATGGGGGGATCGACAATCCGCGTGCCCGACGGATGGCAGGTCGACGTGCGCGCCACGCCTCTCATGGGCGGGTTCAAGGATCGGCGGACCGGTGCTCGCGACGTCCCCGGAGCGCCGCGCCTCGTCATCCGCGGCTTTATCATGTGGGGCGGCCTCGACATCAGGTCGTGATGCCTATGCAGACTGATTCGCGACTCAACCTGACGCCCCAGTTCATCATGGGTGTGTGCCTGATCCTCCTCGGCGTCCTGCTCACGCTCGACCGCCTGCAGATCGCCGACGCAGGAGCCACTCTTCGCTACTGGCCTGTGGTGCTCGTCGCGCTCGGCGGATGGATCGTGGCCGAACGCGGTCTGAACGGCCGCAGCGTGCCCGGCTTCGTGATGATCGGCATCGGCTGTCTGTTGCTGCTGAACTCGTTTGGCGTGGTCAGGGTTCGATTCTGGGAGCTCTTCTGGCCGCTCGTCATCGTCTTCGTCGGCACGCGCTTGATGATGCAGACACCCGGCAGACGGAGCGAACGGCACCGGTCGAGATCGGTGCACGAGTCCCAATTCGGATCCACACCGGTGTCATCGACAGGCGATGGCACGATCAGCATGTTCGCCGTCCTCGGCGGCAGCCAGCGGACGAGCAACGACAAACCATTTCGCGGCGGGGACGTCACGTCGATCATGGGCGGCACGCAGCTCGACCTGCGCCAGGCCACCATCGAACCGGGCCAGGAGGCGGTCATCAATGTGTTCGCCATGATGGGCGGTCACGAAGTCTGGGTCCCATCCGGATGGACCGTGGTCTCAGAAGTGATGCCGATCCTCGGCGCCATCGAAGACAAGCGCCTTCCGGCCATCGACACCGCGCCGCGCGCGTCGACTGACGCCGCTCCGCGCCTGGTGCTTCGCGGCGTTGTCCTGCTGGGCGGGCTTGTCCTCAAGAACTGATGCACCCGATTCTCGAAGATCGGCGCCGGCTCGCGCTCTATCTGCTGGCGTGGCTGATCATCGGCATGCTGCTGGCCGTCGGTCTTCGATCCGAGACGGCGTGGACGACGTCGGCGGCGTTCCTGCTGCCGCTCTGCTTCGTCTACGCCTTCATCGGCCTGTCGACGTGGTACCTCTGCCGTGCATTTCCTCTCGGCGGCCGGTCGAGTCTGTCGACGCTCATCGTCGTCCAGCTGATGGCGGCCACGGTCTCGAGCGCAATCTGGACAACGCTCGGATACCTCTGGGCGGGGGCGCTCGACGCGCTCGTCGAAGGAATCGCCGCGCAGCCGTTCTATGCGCAACACAGTGCGCTGCTGCTCGTCGTCGGCGCGCTGCTCTACTGGCTCGCGGCAGCCAGCCACTATCTGCTCATGGCGTTCCAGACATCGCGCGACGCGGAAACCCGCGCGTTCGAACAGACGCTGCTCGCGCGCGAGGCAGAGCTGCGCGCGCTGCGCGCGCAGATCGATCCGCACTTCATTTTCAACAGCCTGCATTCGATCAGCGCGCTCACCACGGTTGACGCGGCCGCTGCACGGAAGATGTGCCTGCTGCTCGCCGATTTTCTCCGGGATACGCTGCGCCTCGGATCGAGCAGCCGCATCTCGTTCGCCGACGAGTGGTCGCTTGCCGAGCGCTTCCTCGCCATCGAACAGGTGCGCCTCGGCTCGCGCCTGCACATCGCGGGCGACAGCGATCCGCAGGCGGCTGGGTGTGCCGTGCCGCCACTGCTGCTGCAACCGCTCGTGGAGAATGCCGTCATTCACGGCGTCGCGCAGCTCGTCGACGGGGGCACGATCCGGATGACGGCGCACCGCAACGGACAGACGCTGATTGTCACCGTCGAAAATCCCTGCGATCCCGATCGCCTGCGCACCGGGGCGTCGGTTTGGGGCTCGAACTGCTGAGGAAACGCCTCTTGACGGAATTCGGCGTGGTCGACGCCGTGCGGGCGGAGGAGCAATCAGGGCGGTTCAGGGTGGAGGTGCGGATTCCGGTGGCGGCCTCGATGGCATGAGCGAGCGACACACCGGACGCATTCGGGTGGTGGTGGTCGATGACGAAGAGCTCGCGCGCGGGATCCTTCGCGAGTGGCTCTCCGACCACGCCGACATCGAGATCGTGGCTGAGTGCGCGAACGGGTTCGAAGCCGTCAAGGCGGCGATGGAGCTGAAGCCCGACTTGCTGCTGCTCGACGTCCAGATGCCGAAGCTCGATGGCTTCGACGTGCTCGAGCTGATCGGCGCGGACATCCCCGTCATTTTCATCACCGCGTACGACAGCTACGCGGTACGCGCGTTCGAGGTGCATGCGGTCGACTACCTGTTGAAGCCGTTCAGCGGAGAACGCCTTGCCGGCGCGCTGGATCGCGCGCGCGCACGCGTCCGTTCGAAAGAGCCGCCGCCCGTCACCGAACTGATCGCGGCCGCAAGGCCGGGGCGAACACCGCTGCAGCGGATCCTCATTCGAGACCGTGCCGAAGTGCATGTCATCCCGGTCGGCAAAATTGATTATCTCGAGTCGCAGGACGACTACGTCGCCGTCAAGTGCGGGGGGCAGAGCTTTCTCAAAGAGCAGCCGCTCGGCGAGCTCGAGGCCCAGCTCGATCCAGCACTTTTCGTACGGATCCATCGGCGATATGTGTTGAATCTGGCCAGATTGGCGCGAATCGAGATGGGCGTCACCGACAGCAGGATGGCCTTGCTGACCGACGGGACGGCGCTGCCGATTAGCCGGACGGGATACGCGCGGTTGAGGGAGCTTCTCTGAGAGGGCAGAGAGCAGAGAGCAGAGAGCAAAGGGCACAGAGCAAAAAAAAGAGCCGAAATCGAGGCGCTCGGCGCCAGGCTCTCGGCTCTAAGCTCTTCCGAAGAAGCTCTTTATGCCTGTTCGCCGCTGGGGGCTACTGACGTGCGGCCGCAATCTTCGCACTGCAGGTAAATGACCGGCAGACTCTCAGATCGCCCGATGATTCGCGCGGCCAGCATTCCACATCTCGGACAAACCACACCAACTGCTGCATTGGGTCTTCGTGCCATGCGATCGCTCCTAACGCCTTTAGACGCCAATCGGCGTCCGACGGTTCTCTGACCCCCGCTCAAGGCTTAAGCAAGGGCCGCGTGTCCTACATTTCTGGATACGACGACCGGCCGGCCGACATTTCCGTTGCCCACCGATTGAGCCTCCAGGGGCTACGTTGGTCGCACATCGACACGATTGTTCCTCACTCGCGTCGAATATACGTCATTGTTGGAAATACCGCTGCTGATGTAATCCTCCCGCGACAAAACACGTGAATTCAGGCGCAAAACGGTGGGTTTAGAAATCGAGCGTCGTGGTATGCGCGTTGCTATGGATTGCACAGAGAGGAATCACATGAGCCCGAACATCCATCTGCTCAACCGCGTGCGGAGCGAGTTCATTGAAATGCCGGGACTGCGGCTGCGGATTGATCAGGCTCAGCGCCTCTGGAATCTCGACCGGGCGAACTGTGAGAGCATCCTGCGGTCGCTTGTCGACGCCAAGTTCCTCGGCCGCTGCGACAAGGACTTGTACGCCAGGTTGTAAATCACTGCGGGTCGCCGCCAGGCGCGCTCGAAATGGCGTCGCGCAGCTTCTGCATCGTTTCCGGCGATCCGCTGAAGAGCCCTTCCGGGTACTTCTTGTGCCGCAGGATCTCTGCGTAAATGGGGCCGCTCTGATACAGATTCAGCCCGAGCCCGGCCAGATACTGCAGCCGCAGATCGCGATCGCGGTTGATTTGCGCATCGGCGAGGTAGGCCTTCATCTCTGACGCCCGGCCGGCGTAGTTCGCAAACAAATCCACGGCGGAGTAGATGCTGATTTCGCGGAGTGACTCCTTGACGGCCGCATACTGCGGGCTGTTCAGCCGCGCTTCCCACTCGTCGATATTGAAATGCGGGGCCTCGACCGTCCCCATCAGCACGGTGTCGTACCCGCGACCCTGATGGGTGTTCCCCCAGATGACGCCGTTGGGAAATACCTCGAAAAAGGTACCGATTTCGCTCTTCACCGCTTCCGGCGTGCTTTCGTAGAGCTGTACGAACAGCGTGACGGCGCCTCCCGGGTTGAGCTTTGACTTCGCCAGCTCGAAGAACTCTTTCGTGTAAAGCGTCGCGGCTCCCTTCACCCACGGGTCGAGCGGATCCGACGTGATCGCGTCGAACCTCTCATCCGTCGTCAGCAGAAAATGCCGCGCGTCGTCGATGACCACCTGCGTCTTCGGGTTGCGGACGACGTGGAAATTGTGCTCGCCGAAATGCTCGGAGACGACGCGGGGTACCAGCGGCTCGATCTCCGCAATGGTCAGCGACTCGACGTTCTCATCGATGCTGACAGCGCCCGCGGTGGCGCCGGCGCCACAGCCGATGACGAGCACTTTCTTCGGTGCCTTGGGAACGAGCGTGGTGAAGTGGCCGAGCATGCGCTGCAGGCGCATGTCCTGCGGCTGGCTCGAGGCCTGCACCTTGCCGGCGTTGTGGTAGTTCATCACGTCGCCGAAGCGCGATACGGCGACCGACGAGCTGAGACCCTCGCCGACGTAGAAGATGTCCCCCTGCTGCCCCATCCAGGTCGCGGCGTACCGGCCGTAGGCCACGAGAATTCCAGGAATCGTCGGCACCGTCCGAATGAGGAATGCCGCCACGCCGAGCGCAATGATGAGCATCACGGGCGCGACCCATCGCAGGATTCGCCTCTGCCCCGAGCCTGTCGAGCGGCCGGGCGCGGAGCCCAGCTCCGCCGGCGCCAGCAGGAGCAGCCCTGACATGCCCGACACGATCATCAGCACCTGTTGCGCCCGCTGCGAACCGAACCAGTACACCAGAACAAGGCTCGCGATGACCGACCCGAAGATCGCCCCGACCGTGTTTGCGGCGTACACCCCACCGACCAGGCGCCCGGGATCTTCCCCGCGCCGCGCCACTGCGGCGAGCGCCAGGGGAAAGCTCGCGCCCCACAGAATCGGACCAGGCAGCACGGCCCAGAACGCGCGGACGAAATCGAGCTGAAAGTTGTACCAGATGCTCGTGGTGATCGATGTGTTGATGGGCCAGTACGGCAGCGACTCCAGCAGCATGTACGCGCTCCACGCCATCGCGCCCACGTTGAGCAATTGGCACCACCCGAGCGCGATCCGCGGGCGCTCGACAGATTTCGCGATGATCGAGCCAAGGCTGCTGCCGATGCCGAGGCCAATCAGAAACACCGCGAGGATGAGCGAAAACGTGTATGTCGATGCGCCGAACAGCAGGCTCAAGACACGGGTCCAGATGACCTGCGCGGCCAGCGCGCAGAACCCTGACAGAGCGATTGCCACGTACACAAGCGCGCGGTCGCTGGAGACCTTGGGATTGGGCGCGCCGTATTCCGCAGAGTCGGGAAAGAGGGATTGCGGATTCGGGTCCGAAGCTGTCTCGTCGACTGACACCGGCGTATTTGCCGCGACGAGCAATCCCAGCCCACCGACGGCGAAATTGATGGCAGCGGCAACGTAGGTCGCCGTATTCATGTCGAACACGCGCAGCAGGTAAAAGCCGGCGAGAAGCGTGCCCATGACGGCGCCGGCGATGTTGCCTGCGTAGAAGAACCCGAGCCATGACACGCCCGACGGCGTCGTCTTCACCCACCGCGCGACGGCCGGCAGCGTGGCGCCCATGGCCAGGGTCGGCGGCAGCAGACAGATGCTCGCCACCAGACCGCGCAGCAGATAGCCCATGATGCCGTAGCCGCCCCATGCCGTGTACACATGGCCGACGAGCGGCAAGCACGAGAAGCAGCAGCAGGCCGATCACGCCGATCGCGATCTCGAGAAGTGCGTAGATCTTCAGCGGGTGGTGTCTGCGCGAGATGACGCGCGGGAGCAGGAAGCTGCCGAGGCACATCCCGCCCATGAAGGTACCGAGCAGCACGCCGATCGACACCGATGAGGAGCCGACGAACAGCTCCAGCATCTGGAACCAGACGATCTCGTATATCAGCGCCGCGCAGCCGCTGCCTACGAACAGCAGCAACAGTATCGGAAGCCATTGTTCGGTCGATTGCGCGCCGGTTGTCTCTATCGTGTCGGTCTGGTCCATCGGTCCCTGTTCTAGTGGTGAATGGCACCTGCCAGCACTTCGGCCAGGTGCACGGCACGCTTGCCGGTGTTCTGCGCGATCTGCTCGCGGCAGCTGAATCCGTCGGTCACGATCACCGTGCCAGGCTCGGCGGCGCGAACGGCCGGCAGCAGCACGCGCTCGCCGAGCGTCTGCGATACCGCGTAGCTCTTCTTCTCGAATCCGAACGGCCCCGCCATGCCGCAGCAGCCGGAGTCGAGCACTTTGACCTCGCCGCCGGTCGCGTTCAGCATCGCCACTTCGTCCTTCATGTTGAAGATCGCGCGATGATGGCAGTGCATGTGCACGAGGATCTTCTGCTGCCTCGTTCGCCGGCTTGTAATCCGGCGCGTGCCTGACGAGAAATTCGCTCGAGCAGCATCGTCTGTCGCTTCAGCTTCGCGGTCCGAGGGTCGTCCGGCAGCAGATTGACCGCTTCATCCCTGAATACGCTCGCGCAGCTCGGTTCGAGTACAACGATCGGGGTGCCTGCTGAAATTTCTTCGGCCAGGGCCTCCATGGCGTCGGTCAGGTACTGCTTCGCCTTGTCGAGCATGCCGAAGTCGTACAGCGGACGTCCGCAGCAGACATGGCGCTGGAGCACCTTGACCCGGAAGCCTGCGTCCGAGAGCACGCGATGGGCTGCCTCCGCAATCTCCGGCTGGAAGTAGTTCGTGAACGTGTCCGCCCACAGGAGGACACGGGTTCCGGTTCCGGTTCCGGTTCCGGTTCCGGTTCCGGTTCCGGTTCCGGTTCCGGTTCCGGTTCCGGTTCGGGTCGCTCGACGGGCGATTCGGGCGCGGAACGTCGACGTCGCAAATTCAGGAAGTTTCCGCTGCGGCGCGATGTGCAGGAGACTCTTGGCGACGCCCGCCGTCAGGGGAAACCGTCCGAGCGCATTGGCGAGCCGGGGCGTGTGCGACGCCATCTTCGCCCACCGATCGATGAGTCCGAACGCGTACGCATTGAGCGGGCGCGACCGCCCATCATAGTAGTGCGAGAGGAACTCGGCCTTGTAGGTCGCAAGGTCGACGTTGGTCGGGCACTCGGTCTTGCACGCCTTGCACGAGAGGCACAGGTCGAGCGCGTCCTTCACCTCGTCGTTCTGCCACCCGCCCTCGAGCACTTCACCCTGCAGCAGCTCCCATAGCAGATGCGCACGCCCGCGCGTCGAGTGCTTCTCTTCGCGCGTGGCCATGTAGCTGGGGCACATCGCGCCCCCTTCTTCCTTGCGGCACGCGCCTACGCCGACGCAGCGCAGCGTCGCGTTCGCGAGCGATCCGTTGTCGTTCGGAAAACGGAAGTGGGTTTCCACCGGCCGCGGCGCGTAGTCGGCGCCCAGTCGCAGATCGGCGTGCGGTTCGCGCGCATCGATCAGCTTGCCGGGATTCATCTTGTTGTCGGGATCCCAGAGGCGCTTGAACGCGCGGAACGCCTCCATCAGCTCCGGGCCGAACATCTTCGGCAGCAGCGCGCCGCGCGACTGACCGTCGCCGTGCTCGCCGGATATCGATCCGCCGTGCGCGACGACGATGTCGGTCGCGCGATCGATGAATTCGCGGAACTGCAGAATGCCCGGCTCACTCTGCAGGTCGAAGTCGATGCGCATGTGCACGCATCCTTCGCCGAAGTGGCCATAGAGCGGGCTCTCGTAGTGTACTCGCCCATCAGCGCGAAGATCGCGCGCAGGTACGAGCCGAGGCGATCGGGCGGAACGGCGGAGTCCTCCCATCCCTCCCACCCGGGCCTCTTGCCGGGCTGGATGGCGACCGCGCCAAGTGCAGACTCGCGCACGTGCCACACCGCTGCCGCCTCGTGCGGCGTGCAGACCATGTACTTCGGCCGCGCGGTCTAGCGTCGCCAGCCACGCGCCGAACCGTTCGGCTTGCGCATCGACGTCGTCGCTCGACCAGTCGCCGAACTCCACGAGCAGCACGCCGTTGCCTTCCGGCAGCAGCTTCAGCTCGTCGAGCCGCATGCCCTTCGACCGAAGCGAATCGGGAATCGCGTTGTCGAAGCCTTCGAGCCCGATCGGCTTGTACGTGAGGATCTGCGGCACGTGGTCGGCGGCGATGAACGGATCGGGAAACCCGATGCAGACCAGCCGGCGGAACGGCGGGCTGGCGGTCAGCCGCAGCGTGGCCTCGAGCACGGTGACGCAGGTGCCCTCGCTGCCGACGAGCGCGCGCGCGACGTTGAACCCGTTCTCGGGAAGCAGCTCGTCGAGGTTGTAGCCGGATACACGCCGCGGAATGCGCGGGAATTTCTCGCGAATGAGCGGCGCAAATCGATCGCGAATGTCCTTGAGGCCCGGCGTAAATCTGCCCTTTGCGGCCGCCGGCGCGAATGATCGCCTCGAGCTCGGCATCGCTCGTCGTGCCGACGGTCATCCTCGTGCCGTCGTAGAGCATGACGTCGAGCTCGTGCACGTTGTCGACGGTCTTGCCGCCCATGAGCGCGTGGACGCCGCACGAGTTGTTGCCGATCATGCCGCCCAGCGTGCACCGGCTGTGCGTGGCCGGGTCGGGCGCAAACGTCAGCTGGTGCACTTCCGCGGCGTCACGGACGCGATCGAGCACGATGCCCGGCTGCACGCGCGCGACCTTGCCGGCCGGATCGAGCGCCAGGATGCGGTTCAGGTACTTCGAAAAATCCATGACGACCGCGACGTTGCAGCATTGCCCGGCGAGGCTCGTGCCCGCGCCGCGCGGCAGCACCGGCGCGCCCACGTCGCGGCACGCCTTGATCGTCGCCACGACGTCGGCTTCATCGAGCGGAATGACGAGCCCTATCGGCACCTGACGGTAGTTCGACGAATCGGTCGCATACAGCGCGCGCGAGCCCGCGTCGAAGCGCACCTCGCCGCGCACCGTCTGCTTGAGCGCGCGCTCGAGCGCGTCGCTCGCCGGAAAGATGTCGCGCGCATGCGCATGTGAACTGGGAAGGGATGAAAGGGCAACCGGGACTCCGATGGGATTATTTCCAAACGGCTTCGATGGCTTCGAAGCGCGTCTTTCCGATATTGGTGATGGTATGGGTGACAGGACCAGTGTGCCACTCGAACTCGCCGGCCTTCATCTCGACGCGGTGCGCGCTCGATCCCGGACGCTCGACGGAAATCACCCCGTCGTGTGCAGCGATCAAGAGGCCCGATCGCGGCAGCGTGTAGCGGCCCGTCGACTGCCCGGGTTCCAGAATCAGACGCTCGACGCGAACCAGCTCGTTGTCGAGCGCCGGCTTGGCCTGATAGCCGGTCGGCTTCGGCGACGCGAGAAACGACCCGGCTGGCGACACGTCGTCGCGCGCCTGAATCTGTACGGTGATGTTCCGGAACAGTCTCGATCCGATGTTGCCGACGCGATGGGTGATCACCGGCGAGTACCGGACTTCGGCGTCCACCGGCTCAATGTTGACGATCTCTCCGGCGCCGAGGGTCTGACCGCGCAGCGTCGCCGGGCCGATGGAAATCCAGAAGTACGGGTTCTCGTGGATGTGATAGAGCGTGCCGCTGAACGGCGCGACGGTGACGTCGAGAATCGCGCGCGTACTTGTTGTCGAGCTTCACGAAGTGATGCGGCTCACGGATGGCCGGCACCTGCATTTCCGGCGTCGACACACCCTGCGCCTGCGCCGCACTGGTCAGCGCGGCGATGCTCAGCGCCACTGCCCGAATTGTCCTCATGCGTCGGGATAATACTATGATTCCCCGACGCATTGCAAGAGGGCCGGGCGGATCGTGCTGTAGGCGTACGACTTCCGCCGCTGACGCACTGCAGCGGCCGTTCTCATCTTCGGAATGGTCTCATCGGATTTCTTCACGCCGTGCATGCGTTGGTCCCGGCTTACGGCGCCGTTTGCCCGGTGCGCGTGATGGATCGGCCTGTCTGGCCGTAGCGGCTGGGCGGCTTCTCGTTCGCTTTGCGCCACCGGCTGCCTTGCGACGCCGCTTCGCCACGCTTGCCCGTCAGCCCCTCCAACATCAGCATTTGTGCGCGCCGTCGCGCACGCGGGTCAGCTGCTCGGTGAGCTTGCGGCGGTCCATCCACGACTCGGCTGTGCCTTCGATCGTCCCCGCGATGCGGCCGAGCTGTTCGGCCAGTGCGATGGCCTGCTCGCCGAGGTCTGATGCATTCTTCTGATCTTGTGTCGCCATTGAAGCATTCGTCCTCCGCTGCGTTATTCGGCAGCAAGAAGGAGGCCAACACCCGTGTAAAATACCGCGCTCCGACTTTCATAGAGGTGAGACATGCGGATTGCCGTGTGTGCTTCTCGTGGTGTTGAGCCTCTCGGCTGTCGCGCAGGCGCAGCAGACGATCACGCTCGAGATCAAAGACTTCGCGACCGTGCCGATCACCGGGCTTCCCCTCGGCAAGACGACGAACGAGATGCTGCTCTCGCGCGTCAACGCCATCCGCGAGGAGCCGGGCGGAGCCGATCGCCTGTTCGTGGTCGACATGAACGGACCGCTCTATATCCTCGACAAGAAGACGCGGCAGTTCACCAAGTATCTGGACTTCGACGGCCGGGACGATCGGCCCGGGCTCTTTCACAGGTTCTACATCACGAGCGGATACGGCAACGGGATCAACGGCTTCGTCTTCGATCCGGATTATCGCCGCAACGGCAAGTTCTACACGGTGCACCTGGAACATTGCGACATGCCGGTGTCGAATCATGCCCGACAACCGCAATCATCCCGGCTTGAACCTGACGGGTTACACGACAACCGCCCCCGGTCGCCGTGCCCGGCCACAAGCGTCGGCGAGGGCGTGATCATCGAGTGGATCGACACGAACACGAAGAACGCCACGTTCGAGGGCACCGCGCGCGAGATTCTGCGGACGCGGCTCAACACGCATGGCCACCCGCAGGGGGAGATCATCTTCAATCCCGGCGCGCGCCCCGGCGATCCCGACTGGCGCGTGCTGTACGCCGAGGTCGGCGACAGCACGTCGGGCGAGTCGCGGATCGTCGCGATCCGCAACAACTCGCAGCGGCTCGATAACTTCGTCGGAAAGATTCTGCGCATCATCCCCGATCTGAACGAGCACGTGAGCACGAGCGCGGTCAGCGAGAACGGCCGCTACCGGGTTCCCAACGACAATCCGTTCGTGCAGACGAAAGGCGCCCGCCCGGAAATCTGGGCCTACGGCCTGCGCAATCCGCACCGGATCACCTGGGCGGTCGATCCGGCGAACCCCGCGAACAACCGGCTGATCGCGAACACCGTCGGCTATCGCACGTGGGAGATGGTGCACATCGTCGAACGGGGCAGCAATCACGGCTGGCCCTACCGCGAAGGCAATCAGGTGCTGTCGCCCGACCAGCGGTCGCTCGGCGCCGCTGCCGGAGCTCGACAAGATTCCGATGCAGATCGGCGACGAGATCACCGACGATGTGGTCACGCCGAAGTATCCGGTCATTCAATACGCCCACGACGAAAGCGGCGGCGACGCGATCGGAAGCGGCTACCTCTACAACGGCAAGCTGATTCCGGAGCTGCGCGGCAAATACATCTTCGGCGACATCACGACCGGCCGGTTCTGGTACGCCGACTACAAAGAGATGCTCGCGGTCGATGCGGACGGAAAGCCGGAGACGACGGCGAAGTTCTACGACGTGAAGTTCGTGTGGGACAACCCGCACGACTCGCCCGATGCCGGCAAGCAGATGTACGACACGCATGTTGCCGATCAACGAGTTCACCTACCACCACCGGGGCGGCAAGGAAGAACGGCTGCCGGCGCGGCAGAAGGTCGCCAATCAGGGACGGGCGGATGCGCGCCTGGCCGTCGACGGGAGCGGCGAGCTGTACATCTACAGCAAGAGCGACGGGATGATTCGGCAGGTCGTCGGCGGCGTGAAATAGACGCATGCGCGTGCGCACGTTGCGGCGTCATCATTCGTCTGGCGCCGCAGCTGCGGTCGCGGCTGCGCCGTCCGACGGCCGCTGACCTCGCTCACGATCGAGATCGAGGATTTCGCAACGCTTCCCGATCACCGGCAACCCCGACGGCACCGGACAGGTCGACGGCATGCTGGCGCGGGTCAACTCCATTCGCGAGGAGCCGGGCGGCAGCGGACCGGCTGTTCGTCGCCGGACATGAACGGGCCGATCTACATCCTCGACAAGAAGACCAAGGCGCTCACGACGTATCTCGATTTCAACGGCCGCGACGAGCGGCCCGGGCTCTTCGACCGGCTGCTCTACGAACCGGGCTACAGCAGCGGCGTCAGCCAGCTTCAGTTCGACCCCGACTACCGGCGGAACGGCAAGTTCTACACGGTCCACATGGAGAGCCCCACGCTGCCGGGCTCCCAGCGGCCCGACACCACCGAGCGTGCCGGGCCTCACGTTCGGCCCGTTCGGCTACGAGCCGACCGCAGCCATCGCGACGCCGGGCCCGATTCAGTTCGAATCGATCCTGATCGAGTGGACCGATACGAACATTCGAAACGCGACGTTCGAGGGCACCGCACGCGAGGTGATGCGCGTGCAGCTGAACGGACGCATCCACCCGATGGGCGAGATGGTGTTTCATCCGACGGCGCGGCGCGGCGATCCCGAATGGCGCGTGATGTACATCGGAGCCGGCGACAGCGGCGCGGGCGAGATCGCGCACGATCGCATCCGCACGAATCCGCAGCGGCTCGATACGGTGCGTCGGAAAGATCCTCCGCATCATTCCCGGATCCCGGGGCCGGACCGACGCGGCGCGCACGGAGCACGCTCAGCGAGAACGGGCGATACCGGATCCCGAACGACAATCCGTTTGCCTCGACACCCGGGCGCGAGGAAGGAAATCTGGGCGTACGGCCTTCGCAACCCGCATCGATTGAGCTGGGCTGCCGATCCGTCCGAACTCGCGCCGCCATCACCTGATCGCCGCCGTCGATCGGACTGCGCACGTGGGAAGCGGTCTACATCATCCACAAGGGCGCGAATTACGGCTACTCGCAGCGCGAAGGCAATCAGCTGCTGCAGCCCGACAACGTCATCGCGCCGCTGCCGGCGATCGACAAGATCGCGGTGCAGATCGGCGACACGGTGACCGACGAGGTCGTCGTCCCGACGTATCCGGTTGTTCAATACGGCCACGTGCCGACCGGAGGCGACGGCATCGGCAGCGGCTATGTCTACACCGGCAAGGCGCTGCCCGTGCTGCGCGGAAAATACGTCTTCTCGGATCTGTCGACCGGGCGGTTCTGGTACGCCGACTTCAAGGAGATGCTCGCTGCCGACGACGGCGATCCCGACAACGCTCGCGCAGATGCACGAGCTGAAGATCCGCTGGAAGGGGCAGGTGTACGACACGTTCATGCCGATTGCGCGAGGCGACGTATCAGGCCCGGGGCGGCAAGGATCCCGATCTTCCCGGGCGCGGCACCGTCTCCGGCTCGAAGCGCGCCGACGCGCGGTTCGCCGATCGACGCCAAGGGCGAGCTGTACATTTACAGCAAGACCGACGGCATGATTCGGCAGGTGGTCGGCGCCGAGTAGATGTAGACTGGAGTTCCATGCATGCGAAAACGCGTCGTCGTTCCCGCGCTTTGCGCTGTCTGATCCTCAGCTTACGCACTGCTGGCGCAGGCGCAACGCGGCGGCGGACCGCCGGCGATGCCGCCGCAGCCCGGTTCGCTGCCGGCGCATCGTTTCGAGAAGGTCGCCGAAGGCGTCTACTACTCCACGGCGACCGGTTCGATGACGATCGGCAGCAACTCCGTCGTCATCGTCAACGACGAGGACGTGCTGATTGTCGATCCGGGGATCTACGCCGGCGGCGGCGACGACGTTCATCGCCGACGTCAAGACGCTCACGAACAAGCCGATCAAATACGTGGTCGATACGCATTACCACTACGACCACGCGTTCGGCAATCAGGTGTTCGGTCCCGATGTGACGCATCATCGGCCACGACACGACGCGGCGGCGGCTGATGGGACCCGGTTCTCAAGGAGCGCACCTACCTGACCAACAGCACCGCCGCCATCGCGAATCAGGTTCACGCTGCTGAAGCGGCAGATCGCGGAAGCGAACGATCCGCAGGCGCGCGCCGTCTTCGAGCGGCAGCTCGCGATTCACCAGCAGTACGCCGACGAACAGCCGAAGCATCAAGCCGACGCCGCCGAACACGACGCTGTCGCGGGACATGACGCTGCATCGCGGCAGCCGCGAAATTCAGATTCGCTTCATGGGCCGCGCGCACACCGACGGCGACGTCGTCGTGTTCCTGCCGAGGGAGCGCATGATCGCGACCGGCGACATGATCACCAGCGCGCTGTCGTACACGGGCGACGCGTTCGTCGAGGAGTGGCCGGCGACGCTCGAGCAGGTGATGACGCTCGACTTCGACACGGTGCTGCCGGGCCACGGCAACGTGTTCAAGGGCAAAGATCACATCCGCAATCTGCAGGCGTACTGGCGCGACTTCTACCAGCAGGCGACCGCGTTTCGAAAACAGGGCGTCTCGCCCGAGGAAGCCGCCAAGCGCATCGATCTGACGAAGCACGCCGGCGCCATCCCCGCGGCGAAGAACCCGGGCGTCGATGTCCGCGGCGTCGATCGCATCTACGACCTCGCCGCGAATCCGAACGCGCCGGTGCGCTAGGCTTCCTGAACGTACTCTCGCATCGCGGCCCACGTAGCGGCTGCCCCTGCGGATCGAGCCGCGTGATGTCAGCGGGATTCTGATCCGGGCGTGTCGATCTCGCCGATGCGCCCGCACGCTCATCGTGTCCCCTTCGATCGTCGCGAGCAGAAAGTGGCACTCGGTCGCCCAGCTCACCGTGTGCCGCTTCCTCGAAGCGATCCGGGGGCGTGCGGCGCAGTTTTCCGGCAGCCCCGGTGATGAAGTAGTGAATGCCGTTCGCGAGCGAGTGCTGAAAGTTGTGCTCGTGTCCGGCGAACATCACCTTCACACCTGACCGTTCGAACAACGGAATCAGCCGTTGCATGCTCTTCGTGTTGTCGATGCTGCGGGCCGGCGCAGTACGGCGGATGATGGCAGAACGGAATCCGCCAGAGCGTTCACCGCCCTGGTCATCCGGAAACGCCATCTCGACGAACTCCCAGTGCTTCGGGTATTCGAACAGGCGGTGTCCGCGAAAGAACTCCTCCTTCGACGTGTCGAGACAGACGAACTCGATATCCGAGCCATAGTGGAAACGGTAGAACAGGCCGGGACAGAACGAGGCCCGGCCGGCGGCCTCTTCGCCCCTGTCAGGCGCTCGCGCAGATAGAAGTTGTCTTCGACCTGTGCGCGGTCGTCGTGCTCTTCGGTTTCGTCCGCGTCGTGATTCCCTATCGATGGGAAGACCGGCACGCGGTTGATGACATATCGATACGGTTGAAAGTAGGTGAAGAACCAGTCGTCGTCTTCGTCACCCGTTCCGCCGATCGGAATGCCCAGGAGGCGCGTGCCTGCGTAGATATTGTCTCCGGTCGTGAGAATAAGGCGGACGTTATCGGTATCGATCGCTTTGCGAAGGGCGTTCGCGACCTTCTGCTGACGGCGCGTCGGTGAATCACGGCGCATACCGACGCCGAAATCCCCCATGACCGCGAAGCTGAGCGAGCTCGACGGCGCCAGCGGATCAGGGTTCGTGCAGAAGCGATTGTCGTAGCGGTTTCCAACCTGCACGAGCGCCTTGTCTTTCGCCGACCAGTCCCACCGCTCCCCTGACGCCCACTCTTCGTCTTTCACGAACACTTTGTAGCGGTAGTTGGTGTCCGGTTTCAGTCCAGGCAGCCAGCAATGATTCGCGACGTCCGTTTTCGCAACGCTGACGAGAGCGCCGGCCTCGTCGTAGACCTCGACGCGAGCGGGACCATACGGCGCCGACGCCGCGCCGATCGAATCCTTTCGCGGCGGGTGGACGTACTTCAGATCGTGATCGTCGACGATCTTCCACTTGCCGCTGCTCGTGGTGCGAAAGTAGAACGCGCCCCACGCGACCATCGCGGACTTGTGGGTAGACGGCGGGCAGGTAGATATAGGGTTCGGCATGAAACTCCGGCATAGGTGAACTGTATAACACTGGTGGCGTGGGGTTCGTGGGTCGCGTGGGTATTACCCACGATCCTACGATCCCCACGATCCCTACGATCCCTACGTCACCCTCAGCCCGTGTTTCGCATGCCGGCGGCGATGCCGTTCACGGTGACCACGAATGCGTCGAACAAGGCGGGATCCGGATCGGGCTCACGGAGGCGGCGCAGCAGCTCGACCTGCACCAGGTTGATCGGGTCGACGTAGGGATTGCGGACGTCAATCGATCGCCGCAGCACCGGGTTGGCCTCCAGCAGCATCTGGTGACCGGTGACGGTCAGCACCGCATCGACGGCGCGCGTCAGACGATCCCGCATGTCCGATCCAAGCCCGCGCAGGTCGTCGGGCGCGAGTCGGTCGTACTGCGCGGCAATACGGCGATCGGCTTTCGCGAGCGTCATCTCGACGAGATCGATCGTCGACGCGAAGAACGCCCATCGCGCATACATCTCCCGCAGCATCCCGTTGTGGTCGTCAGCCAACGCATCCTCGATGCCGAGCCACGACGGCAGCATCAAGCGCGTCTGCGTCCAGGCGAACTGCCAGGGTATGGCGCGAAGGCTCTCGACCCCTTTGCCGGGCGTGCGACGCGCCGGACGGCTGCCGATACTGACCCGCGTCAACTCCGGCTCGGGCGTGGCCGTGCGGAAATACGGAATGAACCGGGGGTCTTCGTAGACGATCGAGCGGTACGTCGCCCGCGCACGACCGGCGACGGCATCCATGCAGGCTCGCCACTCGGGCTTCGGCGACGGCTGGGGCGCGACCGCCGCCTCGAGCGTAGCCGTCGTGTACACCTCGAGCGTCCGGATGGCGATGTCGACCAATCCGAACTTGGCCTGCATCATTTCACCCTGTTCGGTGGCGCGGAGCGTACCGCGCACCGAGCCGGGCGGCTGCGACTGAATGGCCAGGTACGTCGGGCCGCCGCCGCGGCCGATGCTGCCGCCGCGCCCATGGAACAGCGTCAGGCGCACGCCGTTTTTCTCGCATGCCGCGACGACCTCCTCCTGCGCGCGATACAGCGCCCAGTCCGCGCTCATCCGGCCCGCATCTTTGGCGGAATCGGAATAGCCGATCATTACTTCCTGATGTCCGTTGATCCGCTCGCGATACCACGGAATCGCGAACAGGTCGCTCATGATCGCCCCCGCGCGATCGAGATCGCGACCGGTCTCGAAGAGGGGCACCACGCGCTGGCGGTGAGACGTGCCTGCCGCCATCTGGAGAAACTCCACAGCGAGCACGTCCGACGGCGCGCTGGCCATCGTGATGACATACGCGCCAAGCGACTCCGGGTGGATGCGCGCAGCGACCCGGAACGTGTCGAGCACATCACGCACGTGATCGTCCGACGTCGCCCTGGGAAGATCATCCAATCTCACGTCGCCCGCCGACAGGTGCTGCGCGAGCAGCCGCTGCCGATCGGGCTCGGACAAGGCCGCGTACCGGCCCAACCCTGCGGCCTGAGCAATCCAATCCACGGCCGCCGTATGCCGATCGGCTTCCTGCCGCAGATCCAGCCGGGCCAGCGTGACACCGAAGGTCGTCACGCGTCGAAGTATGTCGGTGAGGCGGCCGGCGGCGATCACCTCGTTGCCGGTCGATACCAGCGACCGGAAGCACAGTTCCAGAGGCTCGGCGAGCTCCGACGCTGCAAGGTACGGGGCAATCCCGGTCAGCTTCGGCGCCGCTTCCGCGAGCGACTCTTCAGCGAGATCGCGCGTGGCCTCGAGGCGATCGCGTACCTCTGCGAGCAGGACACGATACGGCTCGTGCGCATCGCCGACCTGCGCCCGAAGCTCATCGCTCGCGTGCGCCGCCGAGAGCGACAGCTCGCTGCGCAAGGCGACGATGTCCTTGAGATAGAGGTCCGCCGCCTGCCACCGCGCGAGCCACGTCGCTTGTCGCGTGACTTCCGGCGTGATGCTCGGATTGCCGTCGCGATCGCCGCCAATCCACGATCCAAAACGTATCGGCGCGACATCCCTCGCAAGCGGGGATCCGGTCGTTGCCGTCAGCGCGCGGTCCACAGCGCGCAGGTACTGGGGCAGCGCATCCCAGAGGCTTTGTTCGAAGACGACGAGCCCCGCGCGCACTTCATCGAGCGGGCTCACGCGCATCCGACGCACTTCATCCGTCTGCCACGCCGCCGCCACTTCGCGCTGCAGGTCTGCGAGCGATTCCTCCTGCTCGTCGGGCGTCAGATCCGGGCGATCGCGCAGTGCCAGAATCTGCGCGATGCGATTGTGTTTCTGCAGCAGCGTGCGCCTGACGATCTCCGTGGGATGCGCCGTGAACACCAGCTCGACGCGCATCGAGCCGATCGCAGCCGCAAGAACGTCGCCGGATACGCCGGCCTGCCGTAGCCGCGCGAACGTCTCGACAGCGGATCCGCGCTGCGGCGTTCCCGATGGATCACGCGCGTGATCGCGGCGGCGATGCACACGATGGTGCTGCTCGGCGATATTGGCCAGCGTCAGGAAATGGGCGAAGGCGCGCGCCACTGTAAGCGCAGATGCAATCGGCATGTCGCGAAGCAGCCGATCGATGTGCTCGAGCTCGCTGTCGCGCGTGCGTGCCCGCTTGGCGGCCTCGCGTACCTGCTCGACCTGCTGAAACATTTCGTCCCCCTCGTGATGCCGCAACACGCGCCCGAGCACCTCTCCCAGCAGGCGAACGTCATCTCTCAGGGGTTGATGCGGATCGAGGGCCATGGCGCGATCCTATCAGGGCGCTGACCGGACGGACTCCGGACCGACTAAGATCGACAGAAGTGTCTGCGTCAAAGATCGCCCTGATTGCCTTCGGCATCGTCGCCGGGTCGTTCATCGTCATGTGGCTCGTGTTTGCGTTCTGGCGTGTGCGCTCTGAGATCAAGCGGCGGGCGGCCGGGGAAACGCCTCTCACCTCACGGCGAGCCGTCATCTGGCGCGATCCCGGCCCGGCAGAGAGCCTCGATCTCGCCGCGGGGCCGGGAGGCCGCGACGGGTCACCGGCTCCGCCCTTTCAGTTCGTCGAAGAGCATGGGACGGGAACGTTTCCGTGCGTCTCGGTGAAAGACGCCCGCGGCCGCGTATGGCGCGCGAAATGGGGGCACGAGGTGCATACCGAAGCGTTCGCCGCGCGGCTCGCGTGGGCCGCCGGATATTTCGTAGAGACCAATTACTTCGTGCCGTCGGGCCGCATCGAAGGCGCGAGCACGCTCCAGCGCGCCGGTGAGTGCGTGGCTCAGGACGGCAGCTTTCAGAATGCGCGCTTCGAGCTCGACGAGCCGGGCGTGGTGAAACATTTCGACGAGCACAGCTGGGCCTGGAACGACAATCCCTTCGTCGGTACTCGTGAACTGAACGGCTTGAAGATTGTGATGATGCTGCTGTCGAACTGGGACAACAAGGACGTGCGCGACGTCGCGCGCGGATCGAACACGGCGATTTTCGAGCACCGCATCGACCGAGACGTGCGCGAGGCCCGCTACCTCATCATCGATTGGGGCGCGGCGCTGGGTACCTGGGGGAACAACGTGCTCAGCCGCGGACGGTGGGATTGCGCGGCGTACACGGCGCAAAACGATCAGTTCGTGCTGGGAACCGACGGCGACGTCGTGCAGTGGGGCTATAAGGGGCAGCGAACGGCGGATGCCGTCACGGACATCAGCCTGAGCGACGTGCGATGGCTCTACACGTTCGTGGGAGGGTTGACCGATGAACAGCTTGCCGCCGGCCTGAGGGCCAGCGGCGGCACCGAGAGCGAGATTGCCGATTTCACGAAGGCGCTGCGCGCGCGCATCGATCGCCTGAAGGAGATTACGGCTTCGGCGCCTGCTCGTAGTTGATGAGGATGACCAGGTCTTCCTTACCAATTTGCTTGAGGCCATGCGAGCTGCCGGGCCGCGTCAAGACCGCGTCGCCCGGGCCGACTTCGAATTCCTTCCCGTCGATCGTCATCATGCCGCGGCCGCTGAGGACGTAGTAGATCTCGTCCTCGCGCTGCAGGTGATATCCGATCGCCGAGCCCGGCTTGAACGCACGTTTGCGGAAGACGAGCTTCAGATTCGGGGTCTTGCCGAAAAACGAATAGCCGATCGTCTCCCCGCCACCGTTGTGGGTGCCGGGTTCGTTCCTGGCCACGTTCTGGTCCTTCTCGAGAACATACCCGCCAGGCTTGTCCGCCGCCGCGTGGGACTCCTGCGCATAAACGGACGCTGATGGGTGCGCGAACCCGGTCCCGAGCACGACAATCGCGAGTAGCAAAACGTAGTGTTTCTTCATGACGCAAGAATATCAGATTGACATGATTAGCCCACTCCCCGCTCTCCGGCGACGCGGTGATATGCCGGCCGGCCGCCTGCGGCTTCGAGGCTTGACATGCGACATTTGTCGCATTATGATGCGACATCTGTCACATAGGGGGAGCCGCTGATGGCCAAAGCCAAAGGTAACGCGTTTTCACGCCGCGAGCGCGAAATCATGAACGCACTTTTCGAGCTGGGCAATCGCGCCACGGCAGAGGAGCTCCGGGCGCGGCTGTCCGATCCCCCTACTGGCTCGTCCGTCCGTGTAATGCTCGCCCGGCTCGAGAAGAAGGGTCATCTGCGCCACTTCGAGGATGGCGTCAGGTATGTCTATTCGGCGACTGAATCTCCACACAAAGCGAAGCGAACAGCCCTTCAGCGCCACCTGCAGACATTCTTTGGCGGATCGCTCTCCGAGATGGTTCTGTCGCTCGTCCGCCAGGAATCGTGGACCGAGAAGGAGCTCGCGGAGCTCGCGGCAGAAATTCAACGGGCGCGGAAGGAGAAAAGCCAATGATGCCCTTCGCTGTCCTGACGATCCTGAAAGCGACGCTCGTATGCGGAGCGGCCTTCTCCCTTTCGCGCCTGTTCCGCCACACACGGGCATCGCTTCGACATATGGTGTTCGCTCTCGCATTCGCGGCGCTGATTGCGATTCCCATCGCTGCGACGCTGCTGCCGGTTGTTCCGATCAGAGTACCAGGGACAGCGAAGGCTTCGGCAATCCACGCACCAGACATGACGCCACCCGTGCGTTCGAGGGACGCTGTCCCTTCGGACGCCCCCACTTCTTTGGTTGTTAGAGAGGCAAAGGCCGCACGTCCTGTGACCGTCGCACAGCTTCTGATCGCTATTTGGTTGGCAGGCGCTGCGGTCTTTCTCGTACCGGTGTTGATTGGATTCAGGCAGATGCGTGGTCTGCGTGACAGCGCTCGCACGTGGACCGATGGAGAGGCCCTGGTGCAGGCGTTGATATCAACATCCGGGTCCCGCCGGCCGATAGAGGTCCTCCTTCACGACGCCGTGACCGGCCCACTGACCTGCGGGGTGCTAAAACCATCAATCATCCTGCCGGAGAGCGTCCTGCTGTGGGATGCGGCCTCGGTCAGATGTGCGCTCAGGCACGAAATCGAGCACGTTGCGCGCTGGGACTTTCTGACGCATTGCGTGTCGCGAATCGTCTGTGCGGCGTATTGGTTCCACCCTTTGGTCTGGGCCGCGTGGCGCCGATTGCGACTCGAAGCAGAGCGAGCCTGTGACGACGCCGTGTTGCGGGACGGCGATGCAAGCGACTACGCATCGTTGCTCGTCTCCATCGCGCGGCGCGGAGCGGCAGACACGCGACAGCCCGTCCTCGCGATGGCGGGTCATGACGATCTCGCCGCACGTGTCGCGGCGGTGCTGAATCACTCTCAGGCACGTGGTCGCGTGGAAAGTCGCGCGGCAATCGCCTCGATCGTGACGGCAGCGTTGGTCACTCTTGGTGTAGCGCCGATCGCGGTCGTTCGTGCCGTGCCGCAGACGCAGGCAACGGTCGCCAGGGCGCCACGGCTGAGATTCGACACGGTGTCTCTAAAGCGCAACCAGGGCGACGACTGGTCAGTCATGTCTTTCACAGGCAATGGCGTGACGGCCACGAACATGACGGCGCGCTTTCTCCTCTTGCATGGATATCGCCTGGAGCTCATGGGCGACCATCGGGCCGATCTGCATCAGATCGATAACGGGCCTGAGTGGATCGACTCAGAGGGGTTTGACCTCGTGGCACAGGCGGTATCTCGCTCGAAGCCACAGGAAATGGGTGAAATGATGCAGTCGCTCTTAGCGGAACGGTTCAAGTTGGTCGCGCACCTGGCGTCCAAAGAGTTTCCGATTTATGCGCTGGTCTCTTCCCGAGGGGACGGTAATCTCGGGCCACGAATAGCCCCGTCGCAAGTCGATTGCACACCGATGCCAGGTGTGTCCTCGCCGTGTGGCCTGTCGGGTAACTCCGGCCGTCTGGTCGGCCGGGGCCTGACGCTGGCCGAGCTCAGCAAATTGCTTCCGAATCACCTCGGCGGCGGCCGCCATGGTGTCTCTTTCGATCGTCGGGTAATCGACGGGACGGGTCTCAGCGGTGAGTTCGACTTCACGGTTGAATGGACACCAGACACGATTTCGCAGGAGCGCCGCGAAATGAGGGCCACCGCCCCGCGACTGGTTCAGTACCGAGAGTTCGCTTTTCCAATCGAAACCAACGCGCCGAACTTTGTGAAGGCGTTGCACGAACAGCTCGGACTCATGCTGGAAACGCGGTGGAGTTCTGAACCTGTGCTCGTCATCGATCAAATCGAACGGCCTGTTGAGAACTAGGAGAACCACGTTCCTCTTGATCTCCTGACCTCCTGTTCGAAAAAGATTGGTGCAGGCGCGTTCAGTGATCAGATTCGGTCTGCGAACATCTGCTTGTAATACCGATACCATTCGCTCTGAAACCGTTCGTCCGGGTCGTAACGGCGCTTCAGGCGCAGGAACTCCGGGAGTTGTGAATAACACGCCTCCACCTGCGCGCGGCGGGCATGGCGATGATAGGTCAGGTAGTAACGGCCGCCGCGCGTCAGGCCCAAGTCGATGAGATCGCGGAAGGCCTGCCCTGCGCGCGCGATACCCTCGGGCGTGTGCACGACGTGCAGATTGAAGATGATGCACGCATACGGCTGCTTCGCCCACGCGAGAAAGCTTTCGTCATCCTGCTCGATCAGCCTGACGGTCCCGTAGACAATGGGCACGCCATTGGTGCGAAAGACCCCGGCCACCTCGGCCATGAATGACGGCAGGGCCGGCCGCGGCACGTAGATCTCCGTAATCATTTCCGTCGCGCGATCTGTCCTGCCGAGCTGCTTGTCGAGCCGCACATGATAGTCGTCGAGATACGTGCTCATCTGATGCGTATCCGACCAGTACAGCTGGCCGGACGTCGACAGGTAGTATTTCGAGTACCGATCGAACGCCGTCGCCTTGTTGGTGTGCGCCAGCAGGAGCAGCGCGTGCCAATCCTCGTCGCCGAGCTCTTTCTGCGCCGCCGGCATCGGCGTCTGCGGATCGACGGGCCGGTAACACGAGAAGACGCCCCGCCGGAGAAAGTCTTCAGATGTCTCGTCGACCGAAAACTGGAAATCGCCAAACGTGAATCCGTCGGCGATGCGTTGCTCGAACGCCTTCGGCAGTTCGTCAATCAGGCGAACCTCGACCACGCGCTGAATCTTCTGCCGCGGCACGAGCCGCAGCTTTACCGTTGAAATGACACCGAACAGGCCGTAGCCGCCGATCGCCAGCCGGAAGAGCTCGGCGTTCTCTGTGCGGCTGCACGTCCGGGCATGTCCACCCGCATCGACGAGCACGAATGACTCGACATCGTTGATGAACGGCTTCATCGTCAAGCCGCGCCCGTGGACGTTTGCCGCAAGCGCTCCGCCGATCGTCAGACGATCGGCGCCAGTCTGCTTCTGCGCGATGCCCCATTGGCGTGCACGTCCTTCCTGCGCCTTGAGCAGGTAATCGACGAGCGGGGGCCACATGATGCCCGATTCAACCTCGACAATGCCTTTCGCACGATCGAAGGATCGCACGCGGTTGAGGCGTGTCATGTCGAGCAGCACCGACTGCTCGGCGAACTGCTGGGCCCCCATCGCGTGCCGTCCGCCGGCAATGCTGAAGACGTGCCCTGATGCGCCTGCGTTCCGGATCGCGCGTTGAAGATGCGACTGGGATGAGACCGCTACGACGTCGCGAACCCGTGTCGGATTCAATTGCGAGTGGATGTCGTTGACGACCACGCCGGACTCGGGACGTCCTGTCTGCATGGCAAACAGGCTCGAGGCTTTCAGGAAATCTCTACGACTGACCGCCATCGGATCCTCCTCGGTCTCGCAGTCGAGCGCCGCCCTTGTAGAGCAGCCACATGCCGCCCATCTGCACGACGTGCATCAGATCGTTGTGATTGAAATGACGGTGAAGGCGAATGCCGCTCTGCTGCACGGCGGCGGCGGCAATCGACACGAGAACGCCGGAGGCGATCAACGCGCGATGCCCGTCGATTCCATGCGTGCGGCCGGACGCGACCACCAGCAGCAGCACCGCGAGGGTCGAGCCGTATTCGTAGATGACGAAACGAAACTCGTCGTGGCCGAGCATCCACGCGACATACATCGCAAGCTTCAAACCCGCCGCGGCGATTAGCCACCGCCGAACGCGCCCGGAAAACGCCGAGTTGATGGTCGCTGCCAGCAGCAGGAAGCTGGCGACCCCCATACTCAGCGTCGTCGCTTTCCACAGCGCTGCCGCGACCGGTCTGCTCAACAGGTACTGGAACCCGTGATAGGTGCCACCAGCGAAGCTGGCGAGGCCCACCGCACCCAGAGCAGCTCCCCACAGCCGGACGGCCTGAACGGTGGTCGTGACCGCGAGCAACCGCCAGGCGAAGACCGCTGACAGAGCGCCCAGCAGATAATCGGTCGCGAGTGTCATGGGCTCCGCAATCGGCACATTCCGTCTTATCGGCCGGGATGCTCCATGGCCCTTCGCGCCGAGGTTGACACCAAGCAGTGGCCCGTTGTAGCCTTTAAGCCGGATTGACGGATTAATGACTGTCGCACGACCTCCCGCCATACTCGACCACTTGTCGGCCCTGGCCGATACGACCCGCAGCCGGCTGCTCTTGCTGCTCGACCGCCACGAGCTCACCGTGTCGGAGCTCTGCGGCATCATGCAGCTTCCGCAATCGACCGTGAGCCGCCATCTGAAGGCATTGGCCGACAGCGGGTGGATTTCCGGGCGCGCCGAAGGCACCAGCAACGTCTATGCGATGACCCGGGACGATCTCGATCAGTCGGCGCGCCGCCTGTGGGCGCTCGTTCGTGAGCAGGTCGGGCCGACGCCGGCGGCCGCACACGATCAGCGACGGGTGCAAACGGTGCTCGCCGAGCGGCGGACGAAATCCCAGGAGTTCTTTTCGTCCACGGCCGGCCAGTGGGATCGGGTTCGCGACGATCTCTTCGGCGATCGGTTCCACCTCGCCTCGCTTCCGGCGTTCGCCGATCCCGAATGGACGGTCGGCGACCTGGGCTGCGGAACTGGACAGATGACGGCCGCGCTTGCACCATTCGTCGCCCATGTCATTGCGGTCGATGCATCATCGGCGATGCTTCAGGCCGCGAAGAAACGTCTGCAGGGTCTCGAGAACGTCGAGCTGCGGCGCGGCGATCTCGAGGCGCTGCCCATTGACGATGCGCGCCTCGATGCCGCAACGCTCGCGCTCGTGCTGCATCATCTTCCAGATCCCGAGCGCGCGCTCGCCGAAATCGCGCGCGTGCTGAAGCCATCGGGCCGGCTGCTCATCGTTGATATGCTCCCGCACGATCGCGAGAGTTACCGCCAGCAGATGGGCCACGCCTGGCTCGGTTTTTCTGACGAACACGTACGGCGAATCCTTCACGAGAGCGGATTCGGCGACGTTCGCATCGTCCCGCTCTCGCCGGATCCCAAATCAAAAGGCCCGGGTTTATTTGTCGCCACAGCAAAACGGCGCGACTGAAGTCGCGCCCTACAGGAGCAAACACAACATGCCAACCGCAACACCGACGCTTCATCCTTTCGCCGCCGCCAAAGCCGCCGGCCGCGAGCCTTACAAGGTGAAAGACTTGTCGCTCGCCGATTTCGGCCGCAAAGAGTTGCGGCTCGCCGAGCAGGAAATGCCCGGGCTGATGGCACTGCGCAAGCAGCACGGCGGCAAGAAGCCGCTCGCCGGCGCGCGCATCATGGGCAGCCTGCACATGACGATTCAGACCGGTGTGCTCATCGAAACGCTCGCCGAGCTCGGCGCGGACGTGCGCTGGGTCTCGTGCAACATCTTTTCGACACAGGATCACGCGGCGGCCGCGGTGGTCGTCGGCCGCCCCGAGACCGGCGGAACGCCTCAGAATCCCCAGGGCATTCCGGTGTACGCGTGGAAGGGTGAAACGCTCGACGAGTACTGGTGGTGCACAGAGCAGGCGCTCGAGTGGCCCGACGGCAGCGGCCCAACGCTGATCGTGGACGATGGCGGCGACGCGACGCTGCTGGTGCACAAGGGCGCCGAGTACGAAAAGTCCGGCAAGGTGCCCGCATTCAACCCCGACAAGGATCCCGAGGAATGGGGTGTCATCCTCGAAACCATCAACGCGTCGATTGCGAAAGACAAAGCGCGCTACACGCGCATCGCGTCGACGATTCGCGGCGTCAGCGAAGAGACGACGACCGGGGTGCATCGGCTCTATCAGATGATGGAAGCCGGGACGCTGCTCTTCCCCGCCATCAACGTGAATGACTCGGTCACCAAGAGCAAGTTCGACAACATCTACGGGTGCCGCCATTCACTTCCAGACGGTCTCGCCCGTGCGACCGACGTGATGCTCGGCGGCAAGGTTGCGGTCGTGTTCGGCTACGGCGAAGTCGGCAAGGGCTGCGCCCAGGCGCTGCGCGGACAGGGTGCGCGGGTGATCGTCACCGAGATCGATCCCATCTGCGCGTTGCAGGCCGCGATGGAAGGCTACCAGGTGACGACGATCGACGAAGTGGTCGGCGTCGCCGACATCTTCATCACGGCGACAGGCAATCACAACATCATCACGCTCGATCACATGAAGCGGATGAAGGACAAGGCCATCGTTGGCAACATCGGTCATTTCGACAACGAAATCGACATGGCAGGGCTGAAGAAGGCGGGCATTGAGCGGATCGAAATCAAGCCGCAGTACGACGAGTTCCGCTTTCCCGACGGCCACAGCGTGATGATTCTCGCGGAAGGGCGCCTGCTGAACCTCGGTTGCGCGACGGGACATCCAAGCTTCGTGATGTCGGCGTCATTCACCAATCAGGTTATCGCGCAGCTCGAGCTCAACGCGAACACCGGCAAATACGAGAAGAAGGTCTATATGCTGCCCAAACATCTCGACGAGCAGGTCGCGCGGCTGCATCTCGACCATCTCGGCGTGAAGCTGACGAAACTTTCGAAGGATCAGGCGGATTACATCGGCGTGCCGGTGGATGGGCCGTATAAACCGGATCATTACAGGTACTGACGCGTATGGAATGAGTGGAAAGTGGAAAGTGGAAAGTAAAAAGTAGAAAGTAAGTAAAGCGCCGCCATCGAGCGTCGTATTCATGGATGAGGAGATATCCATGAAATACGCACTCATGGCGGCGCTTGTATCTTGCATTGCGCTGCCGACAGCCCTTCAGGCTCAGGCAAAAACAGACTTTTCAGGCACGTGGACGTTCGACGAGGCCAAGAGCGACCCGGCGCCCGCGCGCGCGGGTGGCGGCGGCGGACGGGGTGGCGGCCGGGGTGGCGCGCCGGCGACCGCCATGACCATCAAACAGACAGGCACTGACCTGTCGATGGATCGGACAACAGCCCAGGGTGCGCAAACGGTCGTCTTCAAGCTCGACGGTACCGAGAGCAAGAACACGATCGGCATGGGGCCAGCGACCTCGAAAGCCATGTGGGATGGCAACAAGCTCGTCATCGACACGAATCAGAGTGTGCAGGGCCGTGGTGGTGAGATGATGACGATCGATTCGAAGGAAATCTACTCCATTCAGGGGAACATCCTGACGATCGAAACCACTCGCACCACACCCGCCGGTGCCCAGACGCGCAAACTGATCTACACGAAGAGCTAACCACAAACGGACGTGCCAGGGGCCGACATGTGATAAAAGTGTGTCGGCCCGTTTTCCGCATCCCCTCCCGCAATACAATCGCTCAGGAACAATCAACTATGAACACTAGCGCTGCCGCACGCATCGTCGCAGTCGTCCTCGTTCTGTCGGGCGCGATGGCCTGCGGCGCGGAAACGCCCACGCAGCCGCCTGCACCCGTGTATGAGCTGAAGACGGGGACATTCACGGGCAACGTCAAGGTTGGCGGCACTGTGGGATTTCCGTTTACCGTCGTCAATCCGGGGGAGATTCAACTGGCGATCACCGCGTTGACCCCGAGCGGTCTCACAATGGGTCTTGGGTTGGGATTCTGGGAGCCCGCCACTGAGGTCTGCACGCAGCAGGTCTCAACACCTTCTGCGACGCTGAACGTCGTCTTCGGCGCGACTCCTTCCTCCCCCGGCGAATACTGTGTCGCTATTTTCGATACAGGCAACGTCGTGGTGTCGAGCGATTTCACACTGACGGTGACGTATTACTAGAACGGTCTCCCTGCGGTTGTGTCCGCCTTACTGCGGGATGAACTTCTGCACGATGCCGGTCAATTGCGCCAGATAGATGTTTCCCGCTGCGTCAACGGCGGCACCGTGAGCAGCGGCCGCGTCTGGTAATTTCGCAATAACGTTTCCCTTCAAGTCCCGCACGACCCCACCGGTGACGATGCGTCCATCAGCGGTCATCGCAAGGCCGGAGACTCCGCCGGTGCCCGTCCACTCGCTCAGGAACTTTCCGCCGGCATCGAAAATCTGAATACGCTGATTATCGCGATCGGTCACGTAGACCAGTCCCGCTTTGTCGACGACAACGTTGTGGGGTAACCCGAACTCGCCCGGGCCTGTTCCACGCTTCCCCCACTCGAGCAGATATTTGCCGTCTCGCGAGAACTTCACGACGCGCGCACCGCCGTAGCCGTCGGTGACGTACAGATCGCCATTGGCGGCGAACGCAATATCGGTTGGGAGGTTGAACGTGGTGGGGGTCGCACCGGAGGTGCCCTTTGTGCCCAGGCGCATGATCTCTTTGCCGTCCGCGGTCATCTTGTAGACGACATGCGCTGTGGCATCGACAATCCACACGTTGCCTTGTGGATCGACGCGCACCGAGTGCGCGCCGCATGCCGTGCATCCCGCTGGTCCGTACACCGCCGAGTATCGCGATCGATCAGGCGCCCATTTGTCTTTGGGAATGCCGGCAACCTTGCCTTCGCTGATCAACCCGTCCCCCCACGACCGAAGGAACTTTCCGGCGTTATCGAACTCCAGCACCGGATGGGCGCCACGATGGAGCACGAGCACAGTGCCTTTCGGGCCTATCGCGACACTCGAGGCCTGAATCAGATTCCACGGTGCGGAGAATCCCGCCGCGCTCGTCGCCGGTGCCGGCCATTCCACGAGCGTGTACTGGCCTTGACCCAGGCCGACGTCCGGCACACCGATAACCACGCACGCCAGAATGATGAACCAGGCTCGAGTGCAACGCATGCCAACCTCCTGTCGCGTTCTACTTCAGCAAGTGCGCAACTTTCGAGATGCCCGCCTTCGCGCAAACCTCATCTTTGTCGCCACCGACCGCACCGCTCACGCCAACGGCACCGATCGTGACGTCGCCCACCTTGATCGGCACACCACCACCCAGGCCGGTCGTGCCTTCCACATTCGGCATGGGTGAACCCAACGCATGTCCCCATGCCTTGGCTGCCTCCAGCGACGTCGCCCATCGCGAGGCAAACGTCAAGGCCGTATAGGCCTTCCGGCGGCTCAAGTCGATGGTGTGAGGGCCGTTGTTGCCATCGTCGCGCACGAAAGCTTTGAGGAGACCGCTCACATCGATGACGCTGACGCTGACGCTGAAGCCGTCGGCGCGGCAGCGTTCAACGGTGCCCTGCACAATCGCTTGCGCCATCTCTTGAGAGAGCGCTTTTTGCGTCACGAGCCCTTGCGCTGCCGCCTGCGTCGAAACGGCGGCTACCAGGGCGGAAGCCATCAGAAACAACCTCATACAAAACCTCCGGGAAGAGTGTATCTTGACACCGTGAAAAGAAGGAGACAACGAGTCATGCGGATCACGAGTGCGTTCCTGCTCTTTCTTGCCGCGAGCGCCGCGCTTGCTGCCCAGAAAGCTACCCTCCAGCTCGGAACGGTCGAGCGGACGATGCCGGCATACATCGTCGAACGCCTGAGCGCGCAGGATCGGGTGCTGTTCGACAAGCTGATGCGCGTCGGGCTCGAGTCGGCGTGGTCGCTGGTGACCGCCGAAGGCTATCCGCAGAACTTCATCAACGAGCTGTCGCCCCTGAAGCCGAATATGCGCATGGTTGGCCGTGCGCGGACGATCCGGTATCTTCCGAACCGCAAGGATGTGCGCGACAAGCTGTATGCGGCCGGCCCGCAGCTCAATTACAAATCGGCTGAGGAGGCGCAGCCAGGCGATGTGCTCGTCTTTGACGCCGGCGGCGAAACCCGTGCCGGCGTGTCGGGTGGCGTGACGACGATTCGGTTTCTCGTTCGGGGAGGCGCTGGGCTCGTCATCGACGGGGCGATGCGCGACGTGCCAGAGCTCGAAACTATGCCTGTTCAAACCTTCATGCGGCGAGGACACGCCTCGTCGGTCTCACCGCTGATGATGAGCGTCGACTACCAGGTGCCCGTACGGATCGGCAGCGTGACGGTCATTCCCGGCGATATTCTCGTCGGCGACACTACGGGCATCCTCGTCATCCCGGCTGCCATCGCAGACAGAGTCGCGGACAAGGCCCTCGAGCACGATGAGCAGGAGGAATTTCAGCGAGAGCTCCTGCTCAAGGGAGAATCAATCTTCGGCGTGTATCCGATGAACGACGCGACGCGCACGCGCTTCGAGCAGTGGCGCGAGAAGAAAACACAAAGTGGAAAGTAGAAAGTGGAAAGTGGAAAGTAGAAAGTCAAAAGTGACAAATATAACCCTGGTTCTCATCCTTGTTCTCGTCCCGGCACTGTCCGCGGCGCAGACGATCACGCTCGACACGAGCGAGCTGCGCGCCGGTCCTGTCGCCGTGACGTCGGCGGACAACACTGTGACGGTCGCGTGGTCCGATGAAGCGTCGAAGGCGTGGCGTGCGACCTTTTCCCTGGATCCATCGCGCGCGCTGATCACCTCGATTGCATCCGGTGCGTCGCCGGTCGTCACCGACGCGCGCCCGTTTTACCGCGGCGAGACCGGCAAACGCCGCGGCGGCTGGAACGCGTTCTTCGACGATCCAGCGAGCCATCCGGAAGGCACGCGACATGTGCAGGGCGCCTTCATGCTGCGCGGCGCGAAGGCGCGCAGCATCGGCGATCGCGTCGAGCTGGTGTTCGACGGCATGCGCATGGGCAGCTTCGAAGGCGCCATGTCGTACACGTTCTACCCGGGAAGCCGGCTGATTCAGCAGGAAGCGGTCCTGACCACCAACGATCCCGACGTTGCGTACTACTACGACGCGGGCCTCGACATGAGCGCGCCAGCCGATCGCACGCCAGGCAACAACATGCGCTCAGAGATCTCGTACTACGACACGTCCGGCACGCTGAAGACCGTGGTCAGCAACGGACTGCGGGCCGAGCGCGAACCGGTGCAAGTGCGCTACAGAACGCTCGCCGCGAAAACCGCGGGCGGCAGCGTGGCGGTCTTTCCCGCGCCCCATCAGTATTTCTTCCCGCGCGACTTCTCGTCGAACCTCGCGTATCTGTGGCATCGCTCATGGCGAGGCCGGGTCGGAATCGGCGTCCGGCAGTTGAGGGATGAGAACTGGCAGTATTACCCCTGGGTGAACGCGCCGCCCGGACGCGCCCAGCGGATGGGGGTGTTCTTTCTTGTGTCCGACGGCACACCGGACACTGCCCTGTCGCACGTACTGCGCTACACCAATCGCGATCGGTTTCCGGCGCTGGCAGGATACAAGACGCTGAGCACCCACTGGCACCTTGCAGACACGGTGCAGGCGATGGCGGGCGGTCCCAAGTGGACGCCGCCGTTCAAGCCGGTTCTGAAAGCCATGGGTGTCGACGCATCCATGATCATGGACTTTCACGGCGACGGACATCCGGCCGACCTGACGGACCTGCGCCTCGACGAGCTCGACGCGTACTTCAAGGCGCTCAAAGCCCAATCCGATCCGGAGTTTCTGTTGATTCCCGCAGAAGAGGCGAACGTACACCTCGGCGGTCATTGGTCGGTGGTGTTTCCGAAGCCGGTCTACTGGTTCATGAACCGGCCCAAAGAGGCGGGCGCCGCGTTCGAAATGCAGCATCCGAAGTACGGAAAGGTGTTCAGCACCGCGAACGCCCAGGAGATGCTCGATCTCGTACGCCGCGAGGGCGGCTACATGTATCAGACGCATCCGAGGACCAAGGGGTCGACCGGATTTCCCGACAAAATCCTCGGGACCGATCACTTCCGCGATCCGCGGTACCTGGGCGCTGGATGGAAGGCGATGCCCGCGGATCTCTCGTCTCCACGCCTGGGCGATCGCTCCTTCGACCTGCTCGACGATTTGAGCAATCAGGGCCTGCGCAAGCGCATCTTCGGAGAGGTCGACATGTTCCAGTTCGACCACACCGACGAGCTCTATGCGCACATGAACATCAACTACATCAAGCTGGATCGACTGCCGGCGTTCGAGCAATGGGGCGACGCGGTCGAGCCGCTGGCGCGGGGTGATTTCTTCACCACTACCGGAGAGGTGCTGCTCCCGCGCGTTGACCTTTCGAAATCAACGGCCAACGAAGTGGTTGCGTCCGTCGACGCACAGTGGACGTTTCCGCTTCGATTTGCCGAGATTATCTGGAGCGACGGCAAGACGACCCATCGCGAGACGATTCCCCTCGGAGAGACGCGGGAGTTCGGCAAGCGCACATTCGAATGGCGCGCGCCCGCTGCCGGATGGCAATGGGGGCGCGTGGCGGTGTGGGATGTCGCGGGAAATGGGGCGTTCGTGAATCCCGTGTGGAAAAACTAAACCACAAAATACTGAACAGGAGGTTAGGAGAGTAGGAGAATTCTTTTCAAAGAAAACTCCTGATCTCCTATTCTCCTGTTTAGAATCAGAACCTCACTCCTGCCCCGAATCTGATCTGGCCAGCGGGCAGTCAAGTTCACCACAGTCTATCCGGGCTGGTGCCAGGGACGTGCGACCCACATTCACGTCGAGATAACCCGCAACGGGCAGTCGCTCAAAGTGACGCAGATTGCGTTTCCGGATGCCGTCAACGCAGAGGTTTATGGCAGCAACGTCTACGCGTCGCGCGGAAACAACCCGACGACCAATCTGCGCGATGGAATTTTTGCCGACAGCCTGAACTCGGAGCTGGCGAGCATCACCGGGAGTCCGTCGAGCGGTTACGCCGCGACATTCACGATCGGGCTCGCGGCATAGTTGCTGCCCACGTCGTGGGTCTATCTTGGCAGCCCGGCGATCTCCGTTCGCAGCCGATAGAGCGTCTTGCCGGCCGTGACATACAGCGTTTTCATGTCGGGGCCGCCGAATGCGTTGTTCGTGATGTAGTCCTCCGCAATCGGAATGAACTTCAGCAGCAGGCCTCGCGGCGAGATGACGTAGATGCCAGTTTTCGTGTCGAGCGTCTCCGAGGTCCCGCGCAACTGTCCCATGCCCGCTGAGGCGTAGAGATTTCCCTGCGAATCGATGCTCATGCCATCGGCGCTGCGGCCAGGGAAGAAGTTGTAATGGACCCGCATGTTGGCAACCGTGCCGTCCGGCAGCAAATCGTACGCGCGGATCATGCGGGCCCCGCCCTCAGCCCCATTCGCTTCTATCAGGTACAACGTCTTGTCGTCCGGCGAAATCTGAATGCCGTTCGGACGCTGAATCTCCGGCGTCGAAAGAATACGGGCGAGCTGCCCTGGAGCATCCAGCCGGTATACGGCGCCGCCGGTCAGATCGGTGAAGTACAGCCGCCCCTTGGAGTCGATGGTTACGTCGTTCGGTCCGACGAACGGCTTGCCTTGATAGCCGGTGGCCAGCACCTCGACCCTCCCGGTCTTCAGATCCGTTCGCGTCACCTGCGGCTTGAAGGTCTGCGCAACGCCCATGCGCTGTGATGCGGCCCCCTCGCAGGCAATCAACCGTCCCTCCGGATCGATCAGCAGTCCGTTCGCGTTGTTGCTCTGTTCGCGAAACACTGACAGGAGTCCCTGAGGGGTCAACTTCATGATGCGTTGAAAGACCAGCTCGGTGAAATACACGTTGCCGTCGCGATCGGCGACAGGACCTTCCGTGAACGCGACGGTCGTCGCGATTTCTGGTGCCTGCGGAGCCGCAAGCGACGGCATCAGCCACACGGCACATGCCAGCGCGGGTACCCGTACAAGACGCGTCATAGTTGATCCTCGCAATCGGCCATCCCGGTGACTGCTCGAGCCGGAAGGCGGCGAGTATCGCACGAATGCGTCTAATTGGTCCCCTTCTGATACCAAAGGATGAGGTCGCCGTCTTCGTCTCGGGTGGAATACAGGGTCTTCGAGTAGCCGATCGACTTCATGCCAGCCGAAGGGACTTCGACGAGGGCATTGTTAGACAGCAGAACGCCGCCCGGACGGAGCATGGCCGCGATGGCCGCCATTGCCAGGCCCTGCTGGAGGCGATCGTAGTAAAGAAACACGTTGGTGCCGACGACGAGATCGAACCGTTCGTCGCTGGCCAGCGGCAGGAGTTGAGCGGTGATGTTGAGATCACGCGCGACGATGCGGCCCGCAATCGCAGGCCGCACGGCAACGGCGCGCAACCTCAACGGGCCAACGCCGGGCGGGATCGACACGGGAAGCTGGTCGCCTACAGCTGCGCCAAACGTCGAGAAATAGGTGAGGAGTTCCCTCGTCCAGGTGACATTCCCGTCGAGAAGGACATGCATGACATACGGGGCACCCGCGCGCGCCTGGCTGGCCAGTTCGGCGATGTGATCATTGACTCTGGCGCTCACGTCGAAGGTCGTCAATTCCAGCCCGGCGGCATCTGCAAGTCCAAGACGGGCCAGCGAATCGATGATGGCAAATGGCTGGATGGTCTGCGGTGGGTAGAAATCGAAACCTTCCTGCTTGTCCACGACATCCAGGCCCGGGCCTATCACACCCACGCGGCGGATGGAGCGTGTACCCGGGACTGCCCCCCGTGTTAGTACGGGGGTAAGACGCCGGAGGGCCTCTTCGACGGCAAAATTCACGCGGACGGAGGTATCTGAGGCCAGGCCTCGATCACGATACAGCCGCGACCTCTCGGCAAACTGCAGGCTGGAATCGCCGAGCGCGTCGGCTTCGGCGATGAGGCGTGCCTGAAGGGTCGAATCGTTCATCGCGCGCTCGATCATCGCCAGCAGGCGCGGCCGAATGGGACCGCCCGCGAGCAACCGGCGCGCGAATTGAAGTCGCAGGTTGGTATCGGATCGCGCCAGCGCCCTCTCGAAATCGTCGAGCCGCATACGCAAGGCGCTCGTGATTTGCCCGTCGTCGAGCTGCCGCGAAGTCAGGCGCGGCTGACTCGTAAACGACGTGCCAAACATCAGCAGATTGACGATAGAGATCTCATCGCCACGAGCAACACGTGCCCGCGTCGCAGCGTCGGCCGCCGCAATCCACTCCGGCCAGTCGCTCGCGGCAGGCACTGGCAGGTCGAGCGCCGCGAACACCGGCGCGGACTGCGCGTATGAAAGAAAAACTGTTGCGGTCGATGTTTGCGCTGCGAGCGCCGTGAGGAATAAGAGCGTGAACGCGCCGCCGGCGAGTGCGAGCCTTACCCCCACAACAATTCATCGACCCCTATTGAGGGAACCGGGTCGCCTGCCACGCCTGGAGCTGCCAGGTACCGCCGCGGTTGGTGTGAATCGTCGTATAGCGAATCTTGATCTTGAGGTCTTTGCCCGTGTCGATGACGTTGACCGCCGCCACGCCGTTCACGATCGCGGTGGCGCCGTTCACGCGAACCTTCCAGTCCGCCTCGCTCGGCTCGATCGAGACGTAGTCGATGTTTCCGCTGGTAACGCTCTTGATGAACTGCTCTTTACTCTCGAAGAGCGCGCTGCTGTGCGTGTAGGTGAGGTCGTCGGCGAGCAGCTTCTCGAGCGCAGGCCGGTCGCCCTTGATCATCGCCGCGAAGCGATCCTTTTCGGCCTGAAGTACCGCCTGGTCGGCTTTACCCGACTGCGCGGACACCACGGGGGCGAGTGCGAGCATAAGGGCGAAGAATACTGTGCGTGTCATATCGTGTCTCCTGAACTGGAACCGGAACCGGGAACCGGAACCCGGAACCCGGAACCTACTGCACCTTGTTGCCAGCGACGTAGACCGCATCGATCCGGCGGCTGTTCTTGATGTTCTCGAGCGGGTTGGCGCCAAGCACGATCATGTCCGCCCACTTGCCCGGTTCGAGCGTGCCGAGATGCTTCTCCTGCCGGAGAAACTCGGCGGAGCTTCTGGTCGCCGCGGTGATGACTTGGGCGGGCGTCATGCCGGCCTCGACCATCAGCTCGAGCTCCATGTGCTCGCCAAATCCCTCGAACCGCGTCAGCACGCCGCTGTCGGTGCCATATCCGATGGGCACGCCCGCGTCGGCGAGGCGTTTCAGATTGTCCTTTGCCGTCTTCAGAACGCCGGGGTATCGCGGAAAATATTTATCACCCGTGAGCGCCTTGTGGTACTCGGGCGATGCCAGGACTGTCTTCTGGCGCTCGTCGAGGCCGCGCGCAAAGAACGGATCGTTCAGAAACTGGTTTGGTTCCTCGAACATGAAGGTCGCCCATTCACGGTACAGCGTCGGAATGATCCAGGTGCCGTGTTTTTTGATCAACTGAATGAGCTCGTCATCCACCGCCCTGTCGCGCACACTGTGGCCGAACGCATCGAGCCCGGCGGCGGCGAGCTGCTTGGCATCGTTCAGGTAAAAGACGTGCGCCACCACCTTGATCCCGTGTTTGTGCGCGACGTCGATGATCGCCTTCGAGATCTCGATGGGTGTCTTCTTGAAGTCGCCGAATCGATCGTCGACCCAGATCTTGACGACGTCGGGCTTCTCCGCCGCGAGCTCTTCCATCTGCGCGGCCGCTTCCGCCGGTGTCGTCGGCTCGTACGGAATGCCGGGAACGTTCCCTTTATTCGTGGGGAACCCATCTTTCACCGTGAAGCCGCGCCCCGCTGTGAAAATGCGCGCCATGTCCGGCCGCCCCTTGCGCTGCTCCTCGCGCATGTCGTAGACCAGCGGCTTCTGGTCCGTGCCCTGCGACACGACTGATGTCGCCCCGTAGCTCGCATAGAGCTTCAGATCGCGGGTCACCCCTTCACGCGTGAAGAACCTGACCGGATCCTGCATCGAGACATCAGAATTCGACACGTGTGTATGCAGATCGATGAGACCGGGCATCACGAACTTGCCGGCGAGATCCTGCACAGGTGCGCCGGCCGGTGCTTTGAGCTCGGACTTCGGGCCCACCCACGTGATACGGCCGTCGGTCGCAATCAGCGCGGAATCGGCAGATGCCGGACCGCCGCGGCCGTCGATCAACGTGAAATTATTCAGGACGAGAACGTTCGCGGCCGAGGGTGCAGGGGCTGATGCAGGCGCATCAGCCGGCGCCGCGCCACCGCACGCGGACGCGGTAATGGCGAGCGCGGCAACGATCGCCGATCCGAGACGCATTACTTCGTCCGCTCCCGCGCCTCTTCCAGAAGCCTGACCGCGCGCGACGGATTGAACACCCCGCACGAGCAGAACCGGCTCAGCACAATCGAAGCCTGTTCGGGCGTCCGCCGGCCTTCCTTCACCCAGTCGATCATCTTCTTCGCGAGCGATTGGCTCACCATGCCATGCCCGCACATCGTCGACAGCCCGAGCACGTCGCCGTTCGGCAGGTGCTCCGTTTTGCCCTCGAAGCCGAGCGAATAGCCGGCGCTATGACGCGGGATGCCTGCTGCATTGCAGCACGCGATGGCGCCGTCGACGGACGTCGAGATGTTGATGCTGAGACCCAGATCGGCCTCGCGCACCGCCTTCGTGCACTGCTCGGCAGCTTCGAGGTTGTCGAACACGGCAGCGGCCGTCGCCGTTGTGTCGAACCCATCGATGACTTTCTGGAAGTCGGGATCGTTATCGCGGTTCCAGTGCGCGAGGGGCGACATCGACCGCGACGGACGATACGCGCCACCGTGGCGCGAGTCGCCGAGATTGACCGGCTTGAATTGCATGGCAATCTCGAGGAATCGCCGCAGCTTCGGTACCGAATTCTCGTCGTTCTTTCCACGGCTCGCGATCGCAAAGACGATGAAGTCGTCCCGGAAGCTCTGCGCGTCGCCGAACCGGTGCAGGGTATTCGTCATGACTTTGCCATCTCCAATGCGGCCGACACAGCCGCCTGATTGGTCACGCGGCCGAGGCCGACGTTTGTTTTCGCCCTATCAAGTTTGTAGCCGAGCCGCTCGAGCACGGGCGCCACCACATTGTCTTCACCGTGCTCGTCGCAGCGGGTGCCCACGCCGAGCGCAACAACCGTGTCGACGCGCTTCTCAACGTCCCACACGAGACGCACGACTTCCTCGACGCGCTCCACGGGGACTTTGATCTCCACGATCGCCGACATGAGCTTCTCGTTCAGAATGTCTTCGCGCAGGGTTCCGGTTGCCACGTCGGTCATGAGGGACGTGATCGGGTTGCGCTTCTCGAACGCGACTCCCGCGTCGGCGAGCGCCCAGCACATGAGCTGAATCTCGCGCATCCACACGCCGACACCGGGCCGGCCGAACTCGATCGTGAACCCTGCCTCGCCCGGCTTCACGCGGCCGCTGATGTCGTTGGTCTTCACTTCCTCGGTGCCGCGTCCTTCGACGCCCGTCGATTCGTGGGGCACGCGCGGATCCGAGAACGCGCGGCGCACCACGCGGGGCCACGTCAATTCCTCAGGCTCGAAGGCCGCCGTGGGGCACACATCCGGCTCGGGATCGAAACGCAGGCGCAGCATCTGGAAAATCTTCCGCGTCGTGCGCACAATGGTCGGATTCAGGTGCTCCTGGCTGAGCCCCGTATAGCAGGCATAGCACTCGACGCATTCTTGAAGATTGACCTTGGCGCGCTTGATGGTCGGATCGACGTAAATCGCCCCCATCGGGCACACGTAGGTGCAGTTGCCGCAGGCGACGCACTTATCTGGGTTGATATACATATGTGGCCTCTCGAGAAATGCCTCGATCTTATAACGATCGTCCGATATCGGCCAAGTTTCGAAGATTCGAGCTCTATTCGTTTTTCGATTGTCGTTTTTCGTTGCTGAGATCAAGCGCCACGTCCACAATCATGTCTTCCTGCCCGCCCACCATCTTCCGCCGGCCAAGCTCCACCAGGATGTCACGCGTGTCGAGGCCGTGCCGTCCCGCCGCTGACTCGGCGTGGCGCAGGAAGCTGGAATACACACCCGCGTAACCGAGCGACAGAGTCTCGCGATCGACGCGCACGGGCCGATCCTGCATCGGCCGGATGATGTCTTCCGCCGCATCCATCAGCGCAAACAGATCGCAGCCGTGCGGAAGGTTCGACCGGTTCAGCGTGGCCACCAGCACCTCGAGCGGCGCGTTGCCGGCGCCCGCACCCATGCCCGCGAGCGACCCGTCGATCCGTGTGGCGCCGCGCTCGATGGCCACAAGGGTATTCGCCACGCCGAGCGACAGGTTGTGGTGGGCGTGCATCCCTTTCTCGGTCGCCGGATCGAGCACGTCGTTGAACGCGTTCATCCGGTCGGCGACGTCGGTCATCAGCATCGCGCCGGCCGAATCGACCACATAGACGCAGTTCGCGCCGTACGACTCCATCAGCTTGGCCTGGCGCGCCAGCTCGGCCGGGGGCGTCATGTGCGCCATCATCAGGAAGCCCACCACGTCCATGCCCAGCCTGCGGCCGTGCTCGATATGCTGCTTCGCGATGTCAGCCTCCGTCGAGTGCGTCGCGATCCGCACCGACCCCGCGCCCGCTGCATGCGCAGCATCGAGGTCCTCCACCGTGCCAATGCCGGGGAGGAGCAGCACCGTGACTCTCGCGCGGGTCACGCTGTCAACCGCAGCTTCAATCCATTCGCGATCGGTGTGCGCGCTGAAGCCGTAGTTGAAGCTCGAGCCCGCAAGACCGTCGCCGTGGCTGATCTCGATGGCATCGACGCCGGCCCGATCGAGCGCCGATGCAATGCGGCGCACGTCGGCGACGGAATACTGGTGACGGATAGCGTGCATCCCGTCGCGCAGCGTCACGTCCTGGACGTAGAGCTGCGGGTCTGGGCCGCCGAAGCCGTGAGGCGAAGGCGGGGTCATACCATCACCGAACGTGCGGCGAACGATGCCGCGAGACGCTCGCCGGTGCGCAGTGCGGCTGACGTCATGATGTCGAGGTTGCCGGCATATTTCGGCAGGTAGTGACCGGCGCCTTCGATTTCGAGGAACACCGACACTTTCAGGCCGCGCGTGAACACCGCTCCATCGACGCGGGCAGGGTGCGCAGGGGTGATGTCGTCGAACTGCACGGCCTGCTTCAGGTGATAGCCGGGCACGTAGGCCCGCACGTCAGCCGCCATCTGCTCGATCGATCGCTCGATCGCCGCCGCCTCCCCGCCTTCGACGAGGCAGAACACGGTATTGCGCATGATGAGCGGAGGATCGGCTGGATTGAGGACGATGATCGCCTTCCCTTTGCGCGCGCCGCCGACCCGCTCGAGGCCCCGCGCGGTCGTTCGCGTAAATTCGTCGATGTTGGCGCGCGTCCCAGGTCCGGCCGAACGGCTCGAGATGCTGGAGACGATCTCGGCATACGGCACGGGCGCGACGCGCGCGATCGCTGCGACGATGGGGATGGTGGCTTGACCGCCGCAGGTAACGAGGTTCACGTTCGGCTGGTCGGCAAGCTCGTGCATGTTGACCGCCGGAACGAGGTACGGACCGATGGCCGCCGGCGTGAGATCGACGATTTGTTTCGCATGGCTCCGCAGGACGGCGTCGTGGCGCGCATGCGCACCGGCGGAGGTCGCGTCGAAGACGATCGCGATGTCGTCGAACCCCGGGAGCTGCACGAGGCCGTCGATGCCCTCAGAGGTCACCGGCACGCCGAAACGCCGGGCGCGGGCGAGGCCGTCAGAGGTGGGATCGATTCCCACGAACGCTCCCATCTCGAGCTGCTCGGACGTCCGCAGTACCTTGATCATCAGGTCGGTGCCGATGTTGCCGCTGCCGATGATGGCGACTTTGACGCTCATTGATCGCTGCCTCGCCTCATAGTGTCAACCCACCGCGCCCGCGCGGACCCGATGCTATACTTCCCGCAGCCGTGACCGATACGCGCCACGGCGCCGACAAGCGCCGCAGTCATCTGCTCCCCGCCAAAGCCAAGCCCCTGACCGCATCACGACCCGCCCCGCGGGAGGGCACGCGCAAGTCGCGTGATATGACCTGGACCGTGTACAGCAGCCTGCGCGAGGCGATCCTGAACGGTGCGCTGCCTCCTGGCGAGTCGCTCTCGCAGGTGCAGCTTGCCAGCCAGCTCGGCGTCAGCCGCGGACCGCTGCGCGAGGCCGTTCGCATGTTGCAGCGCGAGGGGCTCGTCGAAGCCGAGGTGAACCGCCGCGGCCGCGTGTCCTCGTTTTCGATCGACGACCTCGAACAACTGTACGCCATGCGCATCGTCCACGAATCGCTGGCGATTCGGATCAACGTCCCGCGCTTCACCAAGCGCGACATCGATGCCCTGCGCGGCTGCCTGCGGCGAATGGAAGCGCTCGCCGGCCACGACCTTCGCCAGTGGCAGGGGGTCGACCGCGAATTTCACTTCACGCTGCTCGCGCACGCCGGCGATCGCCTGATGCGCACCATTCGTGAGCTCTACGACCACGCCGATCGGTATCGATGGCTCTACATCAAGGGTGTGCCGCGCGCGTTATCGATCGCGGCCGACGAACACGCCGCGATTCTCGCAGCCACCGCCGATGGCGACGCCGCCCTCGCCGCTGCGCACCTGGCGCGCCACCTTGCTCGAACCGCGCTCACCGTGCTGACCCATCACGCTCCCGAACACGATCCCACGACGGTGCGGGCGGCCATCCGTCTTGCCACCGGCACCGAAGCACCCTCCGCGAATTCCGCCCTTCTCAAGGCGCGCATCTCGCGATCCATCCGCTGAAGGCAGGACTGAAGTCCTGCGCTACCGGCGCGCTAGAGGCGGTAGGGCAGGACTGAAGTCCTGCGCTACCGGGGCGCCAGAGGCGGTAGCGCAGGGCTTCAGCCCTGCCTAACGCCCCCGCGCAGTCCGCCCTATTAGAACGTCAGCTTCGACATCAGAATCAAAAACCGCGGCTCGGTGTTCGCGTTTGCCGTCACGCGGCCGAAATCGGTCGCGGTCGGATCGAGCTGTGGATTTGCGAACTGCTGGCGGTTCAGCATGTTCGCGGCGTCCAGGCGAATCTGAAGATTCGATCGCCCCATCAACGGGAACGTCCGCGAGATGCTGCTGTTCAGCAACAGGGTTGCGTCGCCGCGAAGGCCATCGACACGCAGCGGGAACAGCCGCTCCTGGAATGCCGCCGGCACACGGGTCGCGCTACGCTCGAATCCCGCGTCGGTGTCGAACCACTCGTTGAGCGTCGGGTCGTCGAGGGCAATCTGGTCGACGTCGCCGTAGAAGAACACGTTTCCAAAACCGAGGAGCGGTCCCGGCTGCCATTCGAACGTCTGGCCGGTCTGCCATCCGCCCAGGATCTTGCTCCAGAAGCCGCCCTCGCTGAGGAACGCCCGCCCGTTGCCGAATGGCAGCTCCCAGACGCCGTTGAGCGTGATGCGATGCGGACGTGCCTGCTGGCTCGTCACCCAGCCCGTCGGGGCGGCGTCATATTCGTTGATGACGTTCAGCCATTCCTCGGCCTTGATGCCCGAGTACGCGGCGTTAAGGCTGAGCCCCTGCGAGAAGCGCCGCTGAAACGCCACTTCGATGGCGTGCGTGCGCACCTTACCGAGCGGCAGCGCCTGGGCCCCGAGGCCATTGTTCCCCACGCTCATGTGCGGATACGGGCGCAGCAGCCGGTTCTTCTGGATCGTCGGGCTGGTGAACTGCGCCTGCGCGGCGAGCTGGTTGTAGAGCGCCGGGTTCGAGGCGCGCAGCGCCGTCAGATTGGAGACGTGAAACGGGTTCGTGATGTTTCTGTTGTTCTCGGTGGCGAGCGCCGCGTTCCGCGTGTCCGTATGGTTCCAGTACTGCGACGGCAGGATGTCCTGGCGAATGTTCAAATCGACATCGTCGGAATAGGTGCCGACATAGGCCACCTCGATCGCCATGTTGCGGCCGAGCTCTTTCTGCACGCCCGCGCGCCACCGCTGCAGTTGTGCGTGCTCGCGATCGAGATTGCCGTAGCTGATCGACTGACCGGCGACGAAATCGCCGCCGAGACCGCTGCCGACCGGTGTCGAGAACCGTGTGCCGTCGGCGCGCACGGGGAACGGATCGACGAGCGGCGAGATTCCCGCCCGCGGATTCCCTGACGCCCACGTCTGGCCGAAATCGTTGCTGGACGGTACCGTCGTCACGGTGCTGAAGCCGAGCTGGTTCGGGTAGATCGCTGTCGCGTTCAGCGAGTCGTAATAGACACCGTAGCCGCCCTTCACGACCATGCCGTCGTTGACCTGATAGGCCGCTGACGCACGCGGCAGCCACATCACTTGCGACTTCCAGCCACGACGGCTCTGCCCGTTCTGGCCGGCGTAGATGGCCCCGCCCTTCAGGTTGTTGCGGAATTGGTCGACCGACACTTCAGGAAGCGGCGCCCGCGCGTACGCCGCAACCACTTCGTTCGCGAACGCCGGCACGAAGTCGGGATCGAAGGACGTGATCATGCGATCGGCTGTCTCGGTCATCCCCTGCTCGACCTCGAAGCGCAGACCAAGGTTCACGGTCAGCTTCGACGTCGCCCGCCACGCGTCCTGGGCGAAGGTCGAGTAGTAGGGGGAAGATGTCGAGTAGTCAACTGGCGTGTTGAGCGTGGATGTCGTCGGAAGGCCCAGCATGAACGCCGCCCAGCTCAAACCCAGATTACCTGGCGTATAGAGGGCGGTATCAGAGTACCGCTGCGTATAGGCCGGGCCGAACGAATACAGACCCTGGCTCGCACCCGGCAGGAAACCAGTCCGCGAGTGCTTTCGCATGTCGGTGCCGAATTTGAAAGTGTGGTTGGCGCGCACGTGCGTCATGTTCGCGGTGACCTGCAGATTCGTCGTGTCGTAGCCCTCTGCCGCGTTGTCACCGAACGTCTGGTAGCCGGCGATCTCGACCCTCGGGAGGGCGCAGGAACTGCCCCGGGAGCTCCCCGACCGCGCCGCGTCGGACGCCGCGCACTTCTCGTCGAGATATGCCGGCAGTCCGACATCAGCCGATCGCATCCCCGCCAGCGTCTTCCGCTCGCCACCCTCGTGAAACGCGTTCGCGCTCAACTGCGCGTCGATGACGGTGGACGAGCTTTTCACCCATGTCCAGTTGCCGGTCCCTGCGTTCGTCGTCCGCTTCATGTCTTCGGAATGGATGCCGACGCTCTGGTACGTCCAGTCGTCGAGCCCTTCCGTAAAGTAGCTGCCGCTCCACCGTCCGAAGAACCGGTGCGTGCTCGAGTGGTTGTAGTCGAGGCGGGCGCCGTAAATCTGGCTCTGAATCGGGTCGGTGTAGGTGCGCACCAGGTAGTTGTTCGACGGCTCCTGCCGGGGATCGATCGGATTGTTGTTCGGCTTCGGCAGGAAATTGACGTAGTGCTGGTACATCGGGTTGTTGATCCGGTTCTGCGGAATGATGTTGCCGGCGAACGGGTCGCGGATGAAGAACCCAGGGCGCGCAGAGTCGGGCCTGACGGTCAGCGGATCGTAAATCTGATAGCGCACCGGATCGATCGCCAGCAAGTCCGAGAAATCCCCGCGCAGGTGCGCGTCGGTCGGAATCGTGTGCTGGGTCGGGTTCACCGGACGGTCGTCCTTATTGTAGGAGTAGTTCACGAAGGCGAAGAGCTTGTTCCGGACGATCGGTCCGCCGAGCGTGCTCGCGACGTTGTTCGACTTGCCGTCCGGGTTGATGTTCTGCGCCCTCAGCGAATCGGCCAGCGCCTGGTTGCCGCTCGCTTCCGCCTGCGCGATGTTGGCGTAGTAATTCCGTTCCGCGAAATACCGCGGCGCGTTCCACTGGTTGTTCCAGTACTGGTAGTTCAGCGTCCCGCGCGTCGTGTTGCTGCCGCTGCGGGTCATCATCGAAATGCCGAGGCCGGTTCCATGCCCGAAGGACGCGTCGAAGTTGGCCGTCTCGATCCGGACCTCCTCGATCATGTCGGAGTTCGGCGACGAAGCGAGGCGGCGGTCGCTGCCGTTGTTCGTCGCGCCGTCGATCGTCCACTCGTTCCCCCCCACGCCTCCCGGCGCGGAAGTGTCGCTCGACGTGCGGTTGACGAAGCCCTGCGCCACATACGGCACGTTCGCGGACGAGTTGACCCCCGTCACGAAGCGCGTCAGGAGCACGGGCATGTTCGAGAACATCGGCAGGCTCTCGACGCTGCGGCGATCGAGGTTCTGTCCCGTCGTGAGCACGCCGGTCTCGAGAATCGGCGAATCACCGGTCACCGTGACCGTTTCGCTGAGCGCTCCAACGCCGAGCGTCAGGTCGACGGTGGACTGCTGCGCGACGGACAGGATGATGCCGCTGCGAACCGATGTCTTGAAGCCCTGCAATTCGGCGCTGACGCGGTAGTTGCCGGGCAGCAGCAGCGGGGCCTGGTAGTACCCCGTCGAATTCGTGTTCAGCGTGGTCGAGACATTCGTGCCGACGTTCGTGATCGTCACGGCGACGCCAGGCATCGCCCCGCCCTGCTCGTCGACCACGTGACCGCTAATCGAGCCGCGGGTCTCCTGCGCGGGGGCCGATGCCGCGAAGACGAGCATCAGAGCGAGTACACCGCCGAATAGTCGCGACATCATGTTCGTCCTCCTGAAATCTTGAATAGAGATCTTGAACAGGAGGGTAGGAGGACTCTCCTACTCTCCTGCTCATTTCGTAGTGCCGACCTTTAGGTCGGCTAGATCCGGCAGCGGCAGACGGGCGCATTGCCGCCACCGATGTCGTCAACCCAGTAGATGTAGCCGCCGTGCACCGATGCGCCGTGCGGGAACGGAGAGCCGTCGGGCAGGATAATCGCATCGACGACCTCGCCGGTTACCATGTCGCGCTTGAAGAACCCGCCCATGTTGGTGTCCGACTCCCACAGGTGCGTCGCGCTCTCGGACTCGATGCCGATGCCGTGCGGACGGAAGCCGATTGAGGGGAACATGTGCTCGACGGTCCAGGAGACGGGGTCAACCCTGTAGATCATTCGTCCCGGGGGGGTAGCAATCCACAACTTGCCGTTCTGAGCCTGGATTCCGTGCGCGCCCGTGCCGGGAGCGGGAGGACCGGGGTTGCCGGCGATCGCGCCGCCTCGTCCTACACCCAGGCCGTCACTCGTGCCCTGCCCGGTGTTCTGGCCTGGCTCGACGTTTCCGCGGCCGCCGCCGCGACCGCCACGGCCGCCACGCGCTGGCAGCGTCTCGCCTCGCGCGGCAGCCGCTTCGGCGCGAACCTTCTGGCCGTACGTATCCGGACGCGCGGGAACATCGGTCGGGCGCCGATAGATCACGCCGGCCCCGGGCGTGAAGTGCTTTTCCATCGTCTCACCGCTCTTGACGTCGGCGCGGATGATCTCGCGGCTGTAGGTCGAGCCGATCCAGATGCTCTTGCCGTCGTGACCGAGACCGCTCGGGCCGGTGCCTTCGGGCGCCAGCTCTCGCACGAGCTTGCCGTCGAAGCTCGACAGATACACCTTGCAGCGCCCCGGCGTATCGCCGCGGCTGCCGGCAATGTCGATCGTCCAGATGCCCTCATCGGTGACCTGCATCCCGTTGCCGGACAGGCCAGGCGCCTTGAACAATATTTCGACCTTACCCGGTCGGGTCTTAAAGGCCAGCTTCGGTGTCGGCGGGATCGGGCTCTGGGCACCGGCCAGCCCCTTTTGCCCGCCGTTCTGCGCGAACGCCTCGTTCGCGCCGCCGATCAGTACTGCCCCTCCCGACAACGCCGCCGCATTCAGGAACTCTCTGCGCTTCATGTGTCCTCTTTTCTTAATCTGTCGTGGGGCCCCACCCCCACGACCTGTATCTCGCGACCTTCGGTCGCTCGACGTGGTTGCGGCGACGATCTACTTGATCCGCATTCTTCCCCACGCGTCCGACGCGGCTTACGATCCCACGCGACCTACGCGACCTACGCGACCCACGAACCTTACCAAGAGAGCCGCGTCACGATTTGTCCACTGCGCGGTGGTCCGAATACCGTCCCGGTGTTGATGCGCCCGTATCCGGACGTCGGCACGCCCTGCGCGTTGCGCACCTGCGTCTGGAGCGGGTTGACCGCATCAGGATTATTCAACTGAGTGCGGTTGAACGCGTTGAAAAATTCGCCGCGAATTTCCAGTCGCGTTCGCTGGATGCGAAAGCTCCGGCCGATGCTGAGTTGTTCGTCAGGACGGCGCTGGTACCGGAAGTCGTCGTAATACGCCAGCGACGTCCCGAACTGGCCAGCGGCGGGGTTGGCGAATGCCGCCGGGTTAAGCACGAAGTCGGCGTTCGGATCGTACTCGTCGCCATCGAGGTCCGTGAGATAGAGCGACTCGCCTTCGACGCGGTTCATCCGGCTGTTCTGAAACACCAACGCGGCAATCTGGTTTTGCGAGGCGGGGACCGGAATCGGCAGGCCGCTCGCGAATCGCACCATCCCGCCGAAGGTCCACCCGCTCGCCACCGCGTTGACGTATTTGTTGCTGCTGAACGCGGGCACCTCGTAGCTGAATGCAACCACCGTAATGAGCGGCTCTGACAGCTCCGAGACGGCGAACTGGTCCTCCGGGTTGTCAAACACGTCGTTCACCGGCCCCATGTTCGTGCGTTCGTTCTGCCAAGTGAAGGTCGCCGTCAGGTTCAGGCCGTGCGAGTAACGCTTGTTGGCCTTCACCTGCAGTGAGTCGTACCTGCTCTCGCCGAGCGGCACGCCGATCGAGGCGATGTTCCCGAACTGCGGGAATGGCCTCAGGCTCTGCGCGACTGTGTTCGCGCCTGAATATCCGGCATAGGGCAGCCTGTTGAAACCGCGGGCCGCTGCCAGGGGTGAGTCGAGCCGCGATGTGAGGAGCGTTCGATCCGCGGCGTTGTTCAAATCGAGACCGAACGAGCGCAGCCGCTCGCTGCTGATCGCATTCAGGTTGATCAGGTTGTTGGCGGTGAAGCCTTTTCCGCGGTTCCCCACGTATGCGACATCGACGACGACGTCGCGGGTGATCTCTCGCTGCAAGGAGACGCTCCACTGGTTGAGCATCGGCATCTTGCCGGCATCCGGATGGATCCATTGCGGGGGCGAATCGACCTGGCCGGGCGACGGACGAATGCCCGGGTTGTTGTTCACGCGGTAGAGCTCTTCGCGGCTGTAGTTGAGGCCGGTTCGCAGCAGCGCGCCGGGCTCGCCGAACGCGGGAGACTGAAAGTTGATGGTGTTCCAGCCGCCGGCGCCGAGCGTCGATCCGCCCACCGCTTCTCCGTTGCCCGTCTGCGCGTAGGTGATGCCCCAGCCGCCGCGAAGCACGGTCTTCGGGTTGATCTGATAGGACGCGCCGATGCGCGGCCCGAACGAGTACGGATAGGTATTGACGAAGCGGCAGCCGCACGCGCCGGCACCGTCGCCTTCGTAGATCGTCGCGCCCGGAAGACCGCCGGCCGCCGGGTTCGGCGTGTCAGGGGAGAACATGCTGCGGCGATCGTCTTCTTCATAGCCGAACGCCTGCCGATCCCACCTGATACCGTAGTCGAGCGTGAACGCCGACTTCATCCGCCACGTATCCTGAAGGAAGAAGGACACGGCCGGCTTGTGCCAGTTCGGTTCGAGGGGATTCGACACCAACGCGTTGTTCACCATACCGAGCAGGAAGCTCGCGTACGGCAACCCGACGGCACCACCCCCGAGATTCTGCCCTTGTGTCGACGGCAAAGCCGTCTGCTGCGCGCTGAAGCTATAGTCCCCGTGCATGCCCTCGATGGCGCCTGAGTAGAAAATGTCATCGCGCCACTCAAAGCCGGCTTTGTAGGTATGGGTGTTCCTGGCGTGCGTGACGTTGACGAGGAACTGCGGCTTTTTCGTGGCCGGCAGCGTGCCCGCACGCGCCAGCCCCAGCCCGAGGCCGCCGCCGGTCGCCGTCGACATGGCGCCAATCACCGGAAATCCCTTGCCCTCGACCGCTCCGACCAGTCCCAGTTCGGCGACAGGATCGAACGCCAGCACCTCGGGAAGCCCAAAGTCGGGATTGTAATGGCGCACGTATCCGCCGCGCACGTTCAGCAACGTGGTCGGTGTCATCGTCCAGTCGTAACTGACGCGCGTGGTGTGCGTCGATGTGTCGAGTCGGCGCACGCGCGTCACGGGAATCGGCAGACCATCCGATCCGTTGTAGTGCGGACCCCAGTAGCGCGAGTAGTAACCCGACAGCTTGCCGCCGATTCCGGTGAAACTGTGATCGACTTTCAGCGTCGATATCGACTTGATGGTGTCTGCGGGAAACGACTGATCCCAGTTGTTGATGATCCCGGCCCTGGTTGCACGCGGAATCAGCGCCTGAATCTCGAGGGCGACAGGGTCGAGGAGCTCCCGCGGAATGACGTTGTTCGGGAACGGATCGCGCACGACCTGCCCGTTGACCACACGCGTCGTGCGCGGGTCGTAGATCGCGTTCTCCATAATCGGACGGTTAAGCGGATCCAGGGCCAACTGGCGACCGGTGAGCGCTTCGCCGAAGTCTCCGTTCCGCATCCTGTCGGTAGGCATCGTCTGCAGAAGCCCCGACCTTGTTTCGACCTGGCGAAACTGTTCGAAGCTGTAGAAGAAGAACGTCCTGTTCCGGCCCTCATAGACCTTGGGCAAAGTGATAGGCCCACCCAGGCTGCCGCCGAAGTTGTTCCGGCGGTTCGGCGGCTTGACGAGGTTGCCGCTGCCGTCGTTGGTAAAGGGAATACCCGCCCCGAACTTTTCGTGAACGTAGTATTCGAAGAGGCTGCCGCGGTACGTGTTGGTCCCGGACTTCGCCGTGAGATTGAAGATGCCACCGGCCACCTGCCCGTATTCGGCAGCAAAGTTGCTCGTATGCACCGTCATCTCTTCGAGCGACTCGACCGATGGCTGAACCTGGTCGACGCGGATCATGAGGCGGTGGTTGTTCGCCTCCATCCCTTCGACGCGAATCTGAAACGTGTTCAGCGGTGCCCCACCCACCTTTAGCGAGCTGTACGACGAGATGTTTCCGCCGGGAACCAGGGTAACAAACGAATACGGATTGCGAATCGCCGCGGCCGCGAAGTTGCCGCGCGCGCCGAAGTTGAGCGGCAGGGAGTTGAGATTCTCACTGGTGACGCTCGAGGAAATCTCGGCGCTCTGCGTGTCGAGCAGCGACGCGTCGGCCACGACATTGACCTCTTCGGAGAGGTTGCCGACCTGCAGTTTGGCATCGATCCGCGCGGTCTGGCCGACGAAGAGGCGAATCCCTTCCTGACGGAAGCGCCCGAAACCCGCAAGCTCGACGTTGAGATGGTAGGTGCCGATGGGCAACTGCACCAGTGTGTAGTTGCCCGTTTGCGTCGTCACCGTCTCGTGGCGGGATCCGGTCTCCGGATTTTCGGCGACCACACTGGCGCCGGGGACGACGCTGCCGTCGGGATCGACGACGGTTCCCGTGATCGTGCCGCGATCGCTTTGCGCGAATGCGCTGCTGGTCAGACCGACCAGCAGCGCAATAACCGTCAGGAATCTTATTGCCGCCATCTCAACCCCCTTGCCTCGCCGAAGCCGCGGCGTAAGCGGGCGCGCGTTTTAGAAGCTGAACCGCACTCCGAGCCTCACATAGCGTTCGTCGTACTCGCGGCCCACGTTATTAGTACCCGTGATGGACCCGAAGCCGTTAAGTGCCAGAATCGAGCCGTCGGGGCGGTAGGTGACGGCCGCCACGTTCGTGCCGCTCGGATTCGGGAAATGCGCCGTGTTCGTCAGGTTGAAGATTTCCATCCGGAACTGAACGTTGGTGGCACCCTTCAGCTGAAACGTGCGGAAGACGCTCAAGTCGAGGTTCGCATACGACGGCCCTCTCATTGTGTTGAACCCCGAGTTGCCGAAGCGCGCGTCGGTGACAGGCTTGAAGGCCGTCGGATCGAACCACGGATTGTCCACGCCGATGCCGCCGAGAATCTCGACTTCGTCTTTCACCTGATCCGCGATCTGCGGGCTGTTCGCGCCCAGGGACGCGTTGCTGGCCGAGATGGTGAACGGTGAGCCCGAGAAGGCCGTGAAGTACGAGTTGATCTGCCAGTCGCGCGCGATCTGGCTGACGACGCCGCCATCGCTGGCGTATTTCCGGCCCGGACCGAAGGGCAGCTCGTACGTCGCCGAGATGTCTGCCTTGTGCGGCGTGTTGCCCCCCTGCGTGCCCTCGTTCAGATACCAATACTCGGGAATCGGAATGCCGCCGGCCCACCGGTCGGTCGCTTTCGCAAAGGTGTACGCCGAGGTCATCGCAAAGCCGTTGTTCATCCGCCGGTTGACGCTCACCTGCAACGAGTCGTACTGCACGTGCCCGAGCGGCCGGACGACGTTGACCCCCTGGGTCGTGCGGAACCCACCGGGCAGCCCGGGCTGGTTATACGGCAGGCCGGGGTTGCCGGTCCCGAGCTGGTTGTAATTGAGGTTCTGGTTGCGCACCATGTTGTTCTGCCGGTTCCCGACATACCCGACCTGCGCGGTGAAGTTGTGCGGCAGAACTTTCTGCACCGACACGTTGAACGTGGAGATCACCCCGCGCGTGTACTTGCCCACCTCATTGGTCGTGATCCCAGCGCCCGCTGGGACAGCCATCTCGGGCTCGATCGTCACGATGGGCAGCAAGGGGTATCCGTCGCTGAAGCTGCCGACCGGCGTGAAGGCGTTTCCTCCGACCAACTGGTCGGTGATCTGCACGTTGACCGGGAAGTTACGCATGCGTCCGCCGATCATGTTGTCGTTCTGAGGATTGCGCGAGTAGCCGGCGCGGAACACGAGCGAGTCGACCGGACGGTAGGCGATGCCGAGCCGCGGCGTGAACAGATCCTTCTGCACCTTGATGCCGCAGTCGATCGGGTTGCTGCCGAGGCCGCACATCAGCAGCCGTCCCTTGTTGAAATCGAAGAGCTCGATACCGCGATCGGCGTGCTGCGGCACCGGGTAGTATTCCCAGCGCACGCCGGCCGATACCGTGATCTGGCGCGTCAACTGGAACTGATCGCGGATGTAGACGCCGTACTCCCACGTGCGCAGCGTCGCCGACTGCTCGTTGCTGCCGTTCTCTTCGTCGAGCAGCGGGTTCTGCAGCGCCGTGTTTCTGGTATTCGGCAGGCCCAGCAGGAAGTCTGCATACCCGTTGAACAGATTCGGCGCCTGCGTCCCGCCGTTGAGCGCAGTGGCGCCGCCTGGGAACTGGAAGCTCGGTGCCGTGATTTCGTAGTGGTTCATGTGCAGCCGGTGCACGTCGACGCCGAATTTGACGTTGTGTACGCCTTTGTTCCACCCGGCGTTCATCACCCACTGCCACTGCGGATCGAGGTAGTCGAACACCGATGCAGTGTTGTCGTTCACACGAATGCCGTTCCCGTACGAGCTCCAGGTGTTGGCTGGGCCGATGTCGATGCGCGGCATCGCATAATCGCGCTGCAGCGGCGGCTGACACGCGTTCTTGATGCCGACCACATCACCCCAGCACGTACCCTTGCCGGGCGCTTCCTGATACGTGTGCTGTCGTGTGAACCCGAACAGCCCGTCAATGACGAAGTTGGAGGAGACGATGTTCGTCGCCGAGATCGCGGCACTGCTCACGTTCGAGTCGAGGATCGTGCCGAGCGCCAGCGGGTTCTCCGCCGCCGGGCCGTACAGGCCCGCGGCCAGCTCGCCCGCAGGCAGATAGCTCAAGCGACCGTTCAGATTGAGGCGGCTGCTGACGTTGTAGGTGATCTTCGAGTCGATCTTGTGAAAGTCAGTGCTGTAGTCGGGGACCGCGAAATAGTTGTTGGCGTTCCCTGGCAACGTCGGCTGCGGGAGATACGCCAGGATGTTTTTCGAGACCTGGTTGATGCGGCCCGCAGGAATGAAGTTGCACGCATCGAATCGCGGGTCGGCCGTGGACGTCAGGCCGCAGTTGGCAAATGCAAACGGCACGCGTCCCTGTCCCAAGGCGTTACCTGTCAGGGGATCGTAGATGACCGTACCGGTGCCCGAGAAGTTGCCGGCCCGGATGGCCGCGTTTGGCAGCGACAGGAACTGCGAGGCCGAGCCGGACGCCTGGCTGACATACGGACCGCCAATCGTCTTTTGCACCGTCGATTCGATGCTGGCGAAGAAGAACAACTTGTCGCGCTTGATCGGGCCGCCGATCGTGCCGCCGAACACGTTCTTGTTGTCCTTGGTCTTCTCGAGAGCCGCCGGCAGGAAGTAGTTGCGCGCCCGCATCGAGTCGTGCGTGAAGTACTCGAACGCCGATCCGCGCAGCGTGTTGGTGCCGCTCTTGATCTGCACGTTCACCGACGCGCCGCCGGCCATCCCCTGCTCCGCGTCGAAGCTGTTGGTAACGACGCTCACCGTCTCGATCGCCTCGATGGCGGGCGTGTACGCCTGCAGGCTCTGAATCCACTGGTTGGTCGCGCTGACGCCGTCGAGACGGAAGACCGTGTTCGAGTCGGGCGCACCGTTCACCGACACGCGCATCGCACGCGCCGGATTGTTGATGCCGCCCGTCTGGAAGTAGTTTGGCTGGGCAACGCCGGGGGTCAGCGTCAGCGCGCTCTGAAAACTCCGCCCGTTGATGGGCAGGTTCTCCAGTTGCTCGCTCGTGGTCTGCGTCTGCACGGCCGCGGTCTCGGTTTGCAGCAACACCGAGTCAGCCGTCACGATGACCGACTCCTGCAGCGTGCCGACGCTCAGTTTGGCGTCGACGCGGACGGACGCGTTCAAGCGCACCGCGATATCCTGCGCGCGGAACGATTGAAACCCTGGCAGCGCGACATCGACGCGATACGTCCCGGCCGCAACGTTCGGGAACGCGTAATTCCCCGTCTCGTTGCTCGTCGTCTCGCGCGCCTGATTCGTTTCCGCGTGCGTAATCGTGACGGTGGCTCCCGGCACAGCGAGATTCGCCTCATCGGAGACAGTGCCGACGATGGATCCGTAGAGCACTTGTGCGACAAGAGGTGTCGACACCAGCACCAGCAACACGAACACAAGCACACCGCTCCAGACTCGCCGTCTCATGCGTCCTCCTAAGGCCCGCGACGCCTGCGGGCCAGTTCTACCGGGGAAAGGATTTGAAGCAGGCAGCATAGGCCCCGGCGCAACCAAGTGTCAACACTTTGTTGCTGGGGGCGGATGAAATTCTGCGCCCGCGGCCACGCCATCCGATACAAATAATTGAATTTGATGGCCGAAGGCGGTTTATCGAGTGTTGACACTTGGTCGAATGCACAACGTACGCATGCCGCCCCGCTTCGTGGTTTAATTTCAAAGTCCCATGAAGCACCTGCCTGTGCGGATTTTCGCGTTGCTTCTCGTAGCCCTGCTGCAGACGAGCACTCCGGCGGAAGAAGCGTTCAACCGGGGATTGATCGCAGTCGTCACCGATCAGGGCCACGTCTATCTCGGGTGGCGGCTCCTCAAAGAGGACCCTCCCGAGGTGGACTTCAACGTTTACCGCAGCACCGATGGCGGTTCGCCGATCAAGGTCAACGAGACCCCGCTCACGGCCAGCACCAATCTCATCGACATCGCGGCTCCGAAAGACAAGTCGAATGTCTGGTTCGTGCGTCCCGTGAGCGGCGGCCGTGAGCTCGCACCGTCCGAGACGGCGTCGCTTGCCCCGAACACTCCGCCAAATCGGGTGCGTTCGATCAAGCTCCAAGGGGACTATCAATTCAACCGCGTCGGCGTGTGCGATCTCGACGGCGACGGTGTGTTCGACTACGTGATCAAGCAGCCTGGGGCGGGCCACGGGCTCGACCCCGGCACGATCCGCCCGAGTCCTGACACCTTCAAGCTCGAAGCCTACAACGGCCGCAGCGGCGCGTTCATGTGGCGGTACGACCTCGGCTGGAACATGAACATGGGGGTCTGGTGGACGCCCTTCATCACGGGCGACTTCGACGGCGACGGCAAGGCCGAGGTGGCGCTGAAGATGGCGCCGTACGCGCGCACGAAAGAGGAGGCCGTGATCGCCGAAGGCGGGTTCGTCCTCGAGGGGCCGGAATACCTCGTGGTGCTGAACGGCATGACCGGCAAGGAAATCGCTCGCGCAGATTGGGTCGAGCGCGGCGATCCGGCGCGCTGGGGCGACCCGCGCGGCAATCGCGTGAACCGCAATCAGATCGGCGCGGCAAAGCTCGATGGGCAGCGGCTGAGCATTCTCGCCGCGCGCGGCACCTACACGCTCATGTATGTCGACGCGTGGGATCTGGTAGGCGGAAAGCTGGTCAGGAAGTGGCGCTGGTTCGGCGATGACACCACGCCTCCGGTCCGAGGTCAGGGTGCGCACGGGATGCACGTCTACGATTTCGACGGGGACGGCCGCGAGGAGGTCGCGCTTGGGTCGGCGATGATCGACGACAACGGGAAGACGCTCTGGACCAACCGCCTCGGGCACCCCGACGTCTTCTACGTCGCCGACATCATTCCAGAACGCCCCGGGCTCGAGATCGCGTACGGATACGAAGATCGCCAGGCGATCAACGGCATTCAGGTCGCGGACGCGCGCACCGGACAAATGATTTGGGGGCATCCAAGTCCGACGCTGCACATCCACGATTGGGGCATGTTTGCGGATATCGACGCGGCGAACCCCGGCTACGAGTTCTATGCCGCGGAACAGAAGCGCGAGCTCGGCCAGTTTCTGTACTCGGCGCGCGACGGCAAATTGCTGTCGACCGACGATCTCGGATCGATCACGCTGAATCCGGTGTACTGGCTCGACGGCCCGCAGAAGGTCTACAACGTGTTTCGGTACAGCGGTACGACAACGGCACTGCAGAAGTACAAAGATCCCGCGCCGGTGGACACGCTCGACGGGCGGATCGTCGCCATCGCCGACGTCGTCGGCGACTGGCGCGAGGAATTAATCCTCACAGTGAACGGAGAACTGCGGATTGCCACGACCACAGTTCCCTCGACCAGCCGCCATGTCACCCTGATGCAGGATCCGCTCTATCGCAACGACGTCGCCCATGCCTCGATGGGATATTTCTACCCGCCGAACACGAGCGTTCCTCTGTTTCCGAGCGCTTTCAAATAACCACACGAAGGGATTGTGGGGTCGTAGGGATCGTGGGGTTCGTAGGTCAGGGGTATTGCCCTTCGCGACCCACGAACCCCACGCGACCCACGAACCTACCTCTAGAACGTCACGCGCGCGCCGATCTGGATATCGCGCGGCTTCATCACCGTGCTCGAGTCGATGTTGTTCAACATCATGAACGCGGCGTTGTTCGTCGCCAGCGTCACGTTGCCCACGCCGAACAGCGTGTAATTGGTGGCGTTCAGCGCTTCTATCCTCACCTGCACGCGCACGCGGTCGCGAATGCGGAAGTTCTTCGTCAGCCCGAAATCCAGGAGGTGGTGGTTCATGAACCGCACATCCGGCAGAGTGGTCGGAAATGTGCGGATATTCGACTGGGTGAGCTGGTTCTCCGTGGCCAGGAACGTGACCGGCTGTCCCGCGGCGTTGCGGAACGGCTGATTCTGGAACGTGTAGAAGCACGTCACGTCGATCACGGGCACATCGACGCCACGGAACACACCGCCGTCCTGGCCCCACTGCGCCTTCAGGTCCTTCGGGTCGCCACACGCCGGGTCGAAGTAGGTGTTGTTGTTGAACACGAGCGGCTGCCCGACCTGCCACTCGAACTTCGCGCTGAACTGCCATCCGCCGAGAATGCCGTCCACGACCGGAGACCAGTCCCCTCCCCACCGGCGGTCGCGGCCCACCGGCAGCTCGGCGACCGACGCGAACGTAATGCGATGCGGGCGATCGACCGCCGCGACACGTTCTTCCGGCTGTTCCCACGGGTTCAACGGCGTCACGTTCTCGCGCATCCGCGACCAGGTATAGGAGCTCATCAACATGAAGCCGTGCGTGAACCGCTTGTCGGCGCGGAAGATCATCCCGTGATAGACATTCGAGCCGTTATTCGTCTCGGTGCAGAACGTGCCGTTCCCCGTGCAGATGCCGCTCGCCTCAAACTGCGGATGCTGATAGAGGAGCCGGCGTCTCGGAATCGTGGCGCCGTTGCTGCCCGGCGCATCAGGCGTCAGACCGACGAACGGATTCGCGACCGCCTGCGTCAGGAACAACTCGGCGTTGGTATCGCGAAGCGGGTTTTGCGTACGGAATTGCTGCGGCACGTAATTCACCGTTTCGAGAATCGGCAGGTTCTGCCCCCGCTGGCCGAGGTACGAGATCTCGACGAGGAAGTCTCCCGGAAACTGGCGTTCGATCCCGAAGCTGTAGCGCCAGTACTCAGGATTCACGCGGTCGGCTACCGTGACGTTGCCGGGTGCATTCCCGAGATTGGTCGTCAGGCCCTGACCCGAGCCGACCGGTGTCAGCAATTGACCGCTCGGAATCGGATTGGTGAGGTTGGCCTGAAATGTCAGGCCGTTGTCGCTCGTCACCGGCACCGGCGTGTTGCGCGAATATCCGATCTGGTTGAGGCCGGTCGTGATGCCGGGCACGCCCTGAATCTGGAACGGCGCGATGAACAGCCCGACTCCGCCACGCAGCACCGAACTCTCAGTGAGCTTGTAGGTGAATCCTGCGCGCGGCTGGAAATTATTCGTATCCGCATTCCACGCGTTCCGCTGATCCCCTGAGAGGTAGGTATACCCGCCACGGACGTTGAAGGCCGAGGCGGCAATCGGCACACCCGCGGGAGGGCTTGCGGCGAAATTGGTCCGCGCCTGCGCTTCGATGGGGTTCGATGTCGTGAGATCGAATCCGCCGATGTTCCGGTTGTCGACCTCGGAGAGACCGAGCTCCAGGTCGTAGCGAATGCCGAGGTTCAGCGTGAGGCGATCGGATGCGCGCCAGTCATCGTGCACGAAAAAGCCGTGGCTGTTGACACGCGCGTCGTAGTTGCTGCGCGTCTCGAAGATCGAGCTCGTCGTGGGGACTCCGAGGATGAACGCCGCGATGCCCTGGCCGTACTGGGCGGTGGCGGCGCTCGTCGCGCGGGTATACGAGCCGTCGAACCCGAACGCACCCGCTTTCCATCCCAGATTGGTTTCGGCCTGGCGCAGCTGCCGCCAGTCGTATCCCACCTTGAAGGTATGCGAGCCGGTCGTCTTGGTCAGCGTCGGCGCAATCTGCACGTTGTAGAAGGGCTGCGCGCGTCCGCTGTTGAAGCCGCTCTGCTGCGCGCCGGGCCTGGCGACCCGTCCCGCCGCGGTCGCCATTCCCGACTCGATGCTGAAGAGCGGGAGCTGCTGGTAGTCGCCGAAGAGCGCGTTCGTGGACGCGGAGAACCCGAGGCTCGCCGGATCGATCGTGTAAAGCGGAAACAGGTCGTCGTTGAAGCGCAGCCAGCTCCCCTTCATGTCGAGCACCATCGACGGGGACAGCACCGCCGTATGCCCGACCGCGTAGTTGAAGTTGAAGCGATCGGTGGCGCCGCGCGTGATCTCGACGCCCTGCAACTCGCCCGCGAAGTTGAAGCGCTCTTCGCGCCGGAAGTTCCGGATGAACCGCCCATAAGTCCGGTTGTCCGCGGTCCATTCATGGTCGACACGGATCATCTGGAAGTTGTAGGCGTAGGTCCAGGGCTGCTCGGTAAAGAAATTCAGTGAGAGGTCGGCGGCGGGCGCCTGGTTGGCAGCCGGAAAGTACCCGAGTACGTTGCGCGCAACAGGATTGATCCTGTCGGCTGGAATGATGTTGCCGGGAAACGGGTCCCGCACGACAACGCCGTTTACCAGGCGCGCGGTGCGCGGATCGAAGATCTGCACGCCGTTCGACAGCAGCTCGGAGAAATCGCCCGTCCGCATCCTCGCCGTCGGCACCGAGCTGGTGAACGGCTCGATCGTGTCGTCCTGCAGCTTCTCGTACGAGAACATGAAGAACGTCTTGTCTCTGAAGATCGGGCCGCCGATCGCGCCGCTGTACCGGTTGTAGTTGCGCGGCGTCTTTCCAGAGCCGTTCCTGTTGGACGCGTAGAGATTGGCCGATCGCGAGTCATCGCGGTTGTAGTACGAGGCGGCGCCATGGAACTGGTTCGTGCCCGTCTTCAAGGCCAGGTTCACGGCGCCGGCGCCGGTATGGCCGACCTGGGCATCATAGGCGGCGGTTTCGACCTTGAACTCCTCGATCGCGTCCGACGGCGGCTGGATGCCGGCGCGCGCGCCCGAGACGACGTTGCTCGATCCGTCGATCGTGAACTCGCTGTTGATCGTCCCCGTGATCGTCATGCCGCGCAGATTGTCGTTGTCCATCGGCCGCTGCAGCGCGTACGAGCGCTCGAACGACGCGCCGGGAATCAGACGCGTCAGGCCGTAGGCGGTTCCATCCCCGAGCGGGATTTCGTTGATGAGCGTGGAGTTGATCACCTGGCCGATTGTCGCGCTGCCGGATTCGAGCTGCGGACTCTCCCCGACGACGAGCACCGACTCCGAGACGCTGGCAGGCGCGAGCGTGGCGTCGAGCTGTACGCGTGCGCCGACGTGTACCTGGACGCTTTGATACTCCCGCTTCTGAAAACCGCTCAGCTCGACGGTGACGTTGTACGCTCCCGGCAGCAGCAGAACCGCGGTGTACTGCCCGGGTACTGTTCGTCGTCTGCACGACGGTGGCGTTGGTGCCGATGTTCCTGATAGTGACCGTGACGCCTGGCAGCGCCCCGCCCGACGAGTCCACGATCAGTCCTGCGATGGATCCGCGCGACTCCTGAGCCGCAACCGGGAGCGATCCGAACACGAGCCCGCATGCGAACACTGTCACCGTGAATCGTGCCACTCGAGTCATGCATCCTCCATTGATGTCGCCGAACTACTCACGTCATCGCTCGACAACGAGCCTGGGAACCGCCGCGATTCCCGATGGCAGCGGTTCGATGATGTCCATGTCCTGCAGCCTGAATCGCTGCCCGTATCGCTCGGTCACGCCGTTGACGTCAGGCAGCCGGCCCTTCTCAGCGAGCTGATTGATTGCGGTGTTGTACACCTCGATGGCGAGGTCGTTCGAACCGTCGCGCAGATAGTCGGTGATATCGAGCCGATAAGGCGGCGCCCAGACAACGCCGGCGCGTTGTTGATTGACGCGCACGGTTGCCGCCTCGCGTATCGGCGGCGACACCAGCGCCGCAAATGAGTTGCCGCGCATCGTCCCATCGGGCAATGCCTCACGGTCGCTGGAATTGCCGGCGCCGAAGTCGAGGATGACTCTGCTGCCCGCGGCCCGCGACGAGACCGCGACATCGAGACGGCGCCGATAGGTCGCAGTGCCCGAGAAGAAGCGCGTCGACGGGGTGTTCGCCCAGGAATGCGGCAGCTCGACGTTTTCGCTGGCGCCCGAGGATCCGAGCGTGACGGTCCAGCCGGAACGGAGATCGTCTGACGACACCTGCGATCGGGTCTGACGGAGAGGCGCCGCACCCGGCGTCGCGCGAAACACGACAATGCGCGACCCGTAGGCGTCGATGCGAAGCGAGATACCGCCATCGGCGCTGGCGGGCAGGCGTTCGATTCGTCCGTCGAACGGATTCCAGAGCTCCGCGTGGGCCGTGCTGGATCGAAAGCGTATCGTGACGTCGCGTGCGCTGTTGTGCGTGTTCGCCACGAAGTACATGTCCGCGCCGGGAACGCGGCGGTGCACGAACCCAAGCTCGGGCGACGCCGGGGTTACCTCGATATCTGGTGGTACCGCCGTTCCGAGACGCCGCGTCAGCTCGCTCGCCGGAACGGGGCGAAGTGCCGGCCCCTCCCCTTCCGGCACACGGCCGAGCGCAATCACGGTTCCACCCCCGCGCGCGTACGCGTCCAGCCAGCTCTTCGTGGCGTCCGGCATCCACCTGACCGACGGCAGCACGATAGCCTTGTAATTACGCGCCGAAGCCTCCTGTAAGGTTCCGTCATCGATCAGATCGAAGCTGTAACCCGCGTCGAGAATGGCGGGCACGAGCGCGGGTCCGATCCGATCGCGAACGCCCGCCCACAGATTGAGATAGTCGTTCGCACCGGGCCGCATCGACGCGCGCGCGTCTTCGGTCGGTGCGTACACCGCTACGTCGGTGACCGGCTCACCCTGGCGCAGCAGGAAGCTGACCCGGTGGAGGTATCCGGCGAGATCGGGCATGACCGGCCACCACGGGTTCTTGTCGGTGAACGCGCCAGCCGCATAAAACGGCCAACCGGGTGCAGGAGCCTTCGCGGACGAATGCGGCCAGCCGTGTCCGATCAGCTGATTGATGCCTGACAGGAAGTGCAGGTCCGCTTCACCTTTGAGGTCGAGCGGCGTGGCGCGAAACGCCGGCGAGTGCACCCACGTCCAGGTCTCCGACGCGGCGACGCTCCGGCCAAGCGCGTGCGCAGCAGACGCAGCCCACCGCGCGCGCGACAGCATGCGCCACTCAAAGCCTTCACCGTCGAGCAAGTCCGCATAGCGATAGCTCGACAAGGCCGCGGGTGGCTGACCGTACCCCTGGATGCGGAACAGAACCTGGTTCTTTCGCGACCACTCCCGGATGGGCTCAAGGAATCGCTCCTCGTAGAGCTCGGTCAGCGTGCGCCCGACGTCGCGCCGTACCTGGTGGGCTTTTGCATCGTTGCCATACTCGATCATCGGCAACTGCGGCCGCAGGTCATAACCTCGCCGTTTCTGGAACTCGACGAGCATGTCCGGCGTCCAGCTGGCCTCATACACCTCGAGGCTGTCGCAGAAAATGGCGTGGATGCCCCCGGGGCCGGCGGCGGCGATGAGCTTGTCGCCGACCACGCGCAGGTGCGTGTCGATCGCCGCGCGGCTGTAGTGGTCGAGCACGTACCCTTCGGCGCCGATCGCGGCGCGCTTGACGACCTGACCGGTACGGCTCGAGAAATAGAACAGCAGGCTTCGCGGGCCCTCGCCGCGCGGAAGCCGGATCGGCCCGGTGCCGGACAGGTCCAGCAGTTGGAAGCTGCTTGCATCGACTTCGCGAATGGCGCCACGGCCGATGAACGCGGCGATCAGCTGTTCGTGCTCATACGGAGCGGGCCGTTCGATCTGGAGCACGTCCGGCGTAATCTCGCGTCTGTCCGATCGCAGCCGCGCCGACGCGAGCTCGGGGGTGATGTGCGGGCCACCGAACGACCAGCCGCTTCCGAGCGTGACGTCCATGCGCAATCCAAGCTCACGGGCCCTGCGCGCCGCAAACGCGAATCGCTCGAGAAACTCCGGCGACAGGTACGCATAGTTGCGAATGCCGCGCGCGGGATCGTCCACGCTCATCGGATAGACGACGGATACCTCGAAGCCGCCGATGCCGCCCTCTTTCATATGCCGCATCTCGGCATCGATTTCTTCGCGGGTAATGGACGGTCCGAACCACCACCAGCGCATCATGATGCGGCTGTCGCTCGGTGGATTCCGAAACGCCTGCTCGAGTGCCGCAATCGGATCGGCCTGGCGAGCCAGCGGCCGCGATCCCCACGATGCGATGCCAATCTGGAAGAGGATGGCCGCCGTCAGCAGTCCGACGCGATATCGCCGGTGTCTACTCCTCATGACTTTCACGTCTTCGCGCTCACACAATGCCCGCGCTGCTGCGCGCGCCCGCCGGCCTCGCACGGTCGGTGCGCTGGCGATATCCGCTGGCACGGTAGGCCGCCACCGGATCGATCGCCCCTCCGGCACGATATCGAGCCATCGCGAGAATGGGGCCGACATCGGTGTTGAAGGCCTGCTTCAGCACCTGCAGCGCCATCAATGGGTCGTTCGACGATTGGTGCGCCTCGAGCTCTCCGCGATCGACGAGGTGCGCGTGCACATATGCGCGCACCACTTCGGCGGCGCTCATCATCAACGACTCGAGGGGATCGGTGACGTTATGGGACTGATCGAGCATGTATGCCGGCTCGAAACCCGGCACCTGCTCGAGCTCCGCATCGACGAGCTCGTTGAACACCAGGAACAACTGAAACGGCTTCACCGACCCGGCATCCAGGTCATCGTCGCCGTACTTGCTGTCGTTGAAATGAAACCCGCCGAGCTTTCCGAACTGGATGAGCCGCGCCACGATCTGCTCGATGTTCGTATTGGGCAGGTGATGCCCGAGATCGACGAGCGAGAGCGCCTGTGGTCCCAGCTCGCGCGCGCAGTAATAGCTGGTCCCCCAATCTCCGAGGACGCTTGAATAGAACGCGGGCTCGAACGGTTTGTGCTCGAGGAACAGGCGCCAACCGGCCGGCAGCTGTCGATAAATGGCGCGCAGGCTGTCGAGATAGCGATCGAGGGCCTTGCGGAAATGCAGCTGCCCTGGAAAGTTGCTGCCGTCACCAATCCAAACGGTCAGCGATGTCGCCCCGAGGCTGCGCCCGATCTCCAGACACTCGACGTTGTGATCGATCGCCTGCCGGCGCACCGCCGGGTCGACGTGCGCGAGGCTGCCATATTTGTAAGAGTGTGACTGTCCGGGCTGATCCTGAAAGGTATTCGAATTCATCGACTCGATGAACAACCCGCGCGACTCGGCGAACGTGCGCAGCGCCTGCGGATGTTCGGGACGGTCCCACGGGATGTGCAGGGAGATGCCCGGCGTCGAGCGTACGAGCGTGAAGACGACCTCACAGTCTTCGAGTCGCTCGAAGGCGTTGCGGGGCTCTCCCGGCCCGGGAAACCGTGCGAAGCGCGTACCCCCCGTCCCGGCGCCCCACGACGGTACCGCCACGCGAAAGGCGATCGCGCGCTCGGTCAGTGCTTCGATGTCGATGTTGCGTCGCGCGAGCTGCAGCCCAAGGTGGTCGTAGTCCTCCTGGAGGGACGGGAGACGCCCGTCGTTCTCCGCTGCGATGCGCTCGGCGCTGAGATCGAACCCCATTAGAAATAGACCTTCACGCCGAGCTGCACGATTCGCGGATCGCGCGCGGCGTTGTACTCGCCGAAGAACGTGCCCTCGACGGCCGTGCTGCCGGCAGGCCGTTCGTTGTTGGTCACCGTCAGCCCGGTCGGGTTGTTGAAAATCGCCGCCCCTGTCTGCCCCGCCGCGTTCGTGATGTTGGTGGCCAGGTTCCGGCCGGAGTGACTGCACGAGGTTCAGCACGTTGAACATTTCGACGCGGAACTGCAGATACCGGCGCCCCGCGAACGGGAAATTCTTGAAGACCGACAGATCGTGCGAATTGAATCCCGGGTTACGCATGTAATTGCGGTCGTACGGCCCGGTGTCGCCGACGCCCGGAACCGCGAATGCCGCAGCATTCACCACGCCGTCGGCGTTGACGGGATCGCCGACGACCCTCAGCCGCGGTTGCAGTCCGCCGGAGGTGCTGCTGGAATCTGTTCCCACAAGCCGCTGCGTCGCGTTGAGACCGGTGATCGTCACCGTGAGCTCGGTCGGGTTCCCAGATGACACCCACGAGATGCCGGAGACGACCCAGTCGTTCAGCAGTCCCCTCGCAAGCGGACCCCCACCGAGCAAATGCCCGCCGCCCGGCACGTTCCATACGTAGTTGGCAACGAAGTAGTGCGTGCGATCGAAATTGGCGAGGGCGTAGTCGTATTGAGCGATATCGAAGGGATGCGTGTTGTCCGTGGTCCCGGCCGAGTCGGTCATCGCGCGCGACAGTGTGTAGGACGCGCCGAATTGAAACCCTCTCGAGAACCGGCGGTTCAGCGATACCTGCAGTGAGTTGTACGCGGCGCGGCTGTCGAACGTGCGCCACCGCATGTTGCCGTAACCTGCATAGGGGCGAAGGAGGTTCAGGTTGACGGCATTCGCACCCGAAAATTTCAACCCCGCATCGACGTACGCCTGCGGCAGATTGGGTTCGACGGCCGGGACCACTCCACCGAACCGGGTCGGATCCTGATTTTCAGGCAGGAACATCGCGCCGTACGGAATGGCATTCAGATCGGTCTGCCGAGGATTGTTGCGCGATCGCGTCCCGACGTACGCCACATCGAGCACCATGGAATACCCGAGATCGCGCTGCACGCCGGCGCTGAAGCTGTAGACGGTCGGCACCTTCACCTCGTCGGGCATGCCGACGACATCGCCGTACAGGGGCAGCAGGTCGGTGCGCGCCGCACCTGCGAGCGATGCAAGGTTGCCGTTCGACAGCGTCACCACCTGAATGCCGGGAGGGTTCGTGATCGCATCGGCAATGCGGTCGGTATCGATGCGGTCGTAGCTGATGCCGAAGCCGCCGCGCACGACCGTTTTCGAATCGCCGCCGACATCCCAGCTCATGCCGGCGCGCGGGCCCCACAAAAGCGCGCTGGTCTCGAATCCACCGGCGGGATATCCGTCCGCCACGCGGCCGATGCCATTCGTCAGACTGCCGGACCCCGCGACGATCGTGCCCACGTAGTTGGACGGCCGCGTGTTGTCGAGCGTCGGTGTCCCGCTCGTGCGAGGATCGACGGCGCGCGCCACACACGGCGAACCGACACAGACCGGACGATAGAGGCGGACGGCAGCCGACGCGTTGAACAGTTCGGGGTTGAAGAAGCCGAGCCGCTCCTCCTTATCGTGAATCGGCTGATAGTTCGACACGCGGAGCCCGAGATCGAGCGTCACCGTCGGCTTGATCTTCCACGTGTCCTGCACATACGCCGACAGGTCGCGGTAGTAGTAGTTGCTGGTGATCTTCTGCTCGGCCTGCGTGTAGCTGTCGAACAATCCGAGCAACGCGTTCGCCGCCGGATGCCCGGTGTTCTGTGGATGGCTCGTGCCGAACGCCAGGTTGGATTGCACCGGCCCGAACGAGGTGCGGCGATTCGTCGCCCCCTGAAAGTACACGCCGCCTTTGATGGTGTGCGCCGCTTTCACCTTCGTCAGGCTGTTGGTCACCGTGTGAATGATGAATTTCTGGTCGAATGGCGTGCCATTGAAATTCGTGTTCGCGAACGTCTGACCCGAGATGCCGGCGAAGGACACGCTTGGCAGCGTGTTCGACGGATCGGCGCCGGGAAACAGCAGCGGGGTCGTGACATTGAACGTGTCGCGCGTCACCGACGCGAGATCCACCGGGCCGATGAAGACGCCGCCGAGTCCGGCTCCGTAGCGGAACTCATTGATGAGCGTCGAGCTGAAGACATGATTGAGCGTCACCGACGCGAGATCTCCAGGCCCGTTCTTGCGCACGACATCGGCCAGCGGGAAATTGAACGCCGCCGTGGTCGTGCCGAGCGGCTGGACGTCTTCGTCCGCGTTGTGGATGTAAGAACCGGTCAACCGGGTGTTCGATGCGATCTGCCAATCGACGCGAAGAATGTCCTCGCGGCGCGGGATATCACGCGGGAGTTGCGACGTGTAGTTGTAGAGATTCCCGCCTTCCGGCGCGTTCGGCTGCGGATAGATGCCCATCAGCGCCTGCATGCCTGGAGCGAATCGATTGCTCGGCACCACGTTGCCGGGAAAGGGCTGCCCGGTGCTCGGGTCGCGAATGACGATGGAGACGCCGTTCACGTCGCGGGTTTGCGAGAAATCGCCGGTTCGCTCGGCCGCCGTCGGCACGCGGATGTTCGTCGGCGAAGTCGCCGGGGTCATCTGCTTGTAATATTCCTGTGCCGCGAAGAAGAACAGCCGGCGCGCGCCGGATGCCCCGCCAAGCGGCAGGGGGCCGCCGAAGTCCCAGCCGGCGTAGTCGTACCGGTAAAACGGCTTGGGACGGTTGTTGAGCGTGTTGAAGTAATTGTTGGCGTTGAACGACTCGCTCCGCTTGAAGTAGCGCAGCCCGCCTCTGTAGTCGTTGGTCCCGCCGCGGGTCGTCAGCGCGATATAGCCGCCGCCCGCGCGCCCATACTCCGCCTGGTAGTTCGAGGTCAGAACCTTCACCTCTTCCACCGCGTCCGGATTGAGCGTGACGAGCGCTCCGGTGTTGTTGCCGAGATTCAGGTTGGTGACACCGTCGACGGTGTATTCGTGCTGATTCGCCCGTGTGCCGTTGATGGAGAAGCTCCCGACGACGTTCTGCACCGTGGACGTGGTCTGCGTCCCTCCGGCGATGACTCCAGGAATCGTCTTGAAGAGATCGGCGATGTTGCGTCCGTTCAGCGCCAGTTCCCTGAGCTGGGTGTTCGTGACGAGGTCGGACCGCTCGGCAGACTCCGTCTTCAGCAGAATCTGCGCGGCATCGGCCGCCACGGTCACCGTCTCGCTCATATTGCCGACATCGAGCACGAACACTCCAGCATTGATCTTCGACGCCGTGCTCAGCACGACGTCGCGCTTCTCGACCCGCTTGAAGCCGGAGAGCTCGACGGCAATCGTGTACACCCCTGGCGGTATCTCCGCGAAGGTGAAGACCCCCTGCTCGCCTGTGACGGCGACCAGCACCGCGTACTGCGTGGTATGGGTAGCGGTGACCGACGCTCCGGGCAGGACGCCGCCGCTCGTGTCTTCAACTGTTCCGGTGATCGAGCCCGAACTCTGCGCGGCGAGCGGCGCGGTCATCAACGCGGCCACGGCCACCGCGAGCATCGCGCGAAGGGTGACGGACATAACGGTCCTCTCTTTCTGTGAACGCTGCGAGTATGCACGCCTCGAATACAGGCGCAAGACCGCATAGCCCACCGGCGCATGTTTCGCTGCACGAAACGCGCGCGCTGCCGGGCAGGCGGCCGGCGCCAAGAGCGGGAATGGTTCTGAAGCTGTCCCTCAGCGCGCCGATCCGGATGGATGGATCCCATGCGCGCGTTCCGTATCGGTAAACAACAGGACCGAGAGTGTCTATCGCGATGCCAGACCCTTATACTGCTCAGCGAAACTCGACCCGGATTTTTCAGAACACTTACCAAGGAGATTCACTCATGGCACGTCGTCCCGTCATGACTGCGATGGCGCTTGCGCTAGCTGCAGTCAGCCTCACCGCCCAGGGACCCCAGACGCCTCCGGCTCCCGGGGCCAGGGGTGGAGGTCCCCCGCGCACCCCTCCGCTATTGATGACCACCACGGCGTTCGAAGATGGAGGTATCATTCCCGACAAATACACACAGGCCGCGAGCGCTCCAGTTTCGCCGGAGCTGAAATGGTCGCAGGTGCCGCCGGGAACGCAGAGCTTCGTCATGCTGATGCACGACCCAGAGCCCGTCATGAACAAGAGCGCCCGCATGGACGTGACGCACTGGCTCGTCTGGAATCTTCCGGCCACGGCGACGGGACTTCAGGAGAACTTCGCGCCAGGTGAACAACCGGACGGTACGCGCCAGATCAGCCTGCGATCGAACGGCTACATGGGTCCCGGCGCGCCGGCTGGCCCGTACCATCACTACACGTTCGAGCTCTACGCGCTCGATACCCTGTTGACGGTGCCGCAAGGCACTCCGCAGCAGGCAGCTGATACACGCCGGGCCGTATTCGATGCCATGGAAGGGCATGTGCTCGGCAAGGCGATACTCGTCGGCCGCTTTCACCGGTAAATGACAAACGACGTGTCCCACTCAGGAGGATTCATGCCGTCGAAGAAATTCAGAGCCCTGCTTGCCGCCGCCGTGATCGCGATCGTCTGCGCAATGAGTACATCCGCGGCCGCCCAGACCTCATCCACAGTGGCCGGCACCGTCAAGGACACGCAGGGCGGCATCATCCCTGGCGCGACCGTCACATTGATCAGTGAGAGCCGCGGCACGACGTTCGAAGCGGTAGCCGGCAACACTGGGGACTTTGTCATTTCGAACGTGCCCGCTGATGCCTACACCGTCAGAGTGACGATGGATGGGTTCAAAACGACGGAGCGCAAAGGGATCGCCGTCAGCCTTGGCGAACGCGTCGCGATCGGCTCGATTGCCATCGAGGTCGGCACACTGGCAGAGACGGTGCTGGTCACCGGCGATGCGCCGATGATTCAGTCGCAGACCGGCGAGCGCTCGTTCACGGTCAGCTCAGAGTCCGTTGAGAACCTGCCGGTTTCAGGCCGCAATTTCGCGTCGTTTGTTGCGCTGGCCCCCGGGGTTGTTGGAACAACTCGCATCGACGGGGCGCGCACCAATTTCATGCTGGATGGCATCTCATCGGTCAACACCGGTGGCAACCAGCAGGGGATTCAGCTCAATCCCGACGCGATCGCGGAAGTGAAAGTCGTCACGTCCGCCTACCAGGCCGAGTACGGCCGCACGACAGGGATACAGATTTCGGGGATCACGAAGAGCGGCACGAATCAGTTCCGCGGATCGGTCTACGACATCGAGCGGCATGGGAAGTGGAATGCAAACACCTGGGTGAACGAGGCCAACGGCAATCCGAAGCCGGTGCTGAAAGAACGGGACTGGGGCTACACGATTGGCGGCCCGGTCGGCAAGCCAGGCGGAAACAACAAGTTGTTCTTCTTCTACTCCGAACAGTTTTCACCGCGCACAGCGGGCGGCGCGGTCAACCGCTTCCGCGTGCCGTCGCTGCTCGAGCGGCAGGGGGACTTCTCGCAGACGACCGACAACACGGGTGCGCGTTTCAATCTGATCCGGGACGCGTCCACCAACCTTCCGTGCACCGCTGCCGACACGCGCGGTTGCTTCCAGGATGGCGGGGTCGTCGGCCGCATCCCGCAGAACCGGCTGTATCAGCTCGGCGTCAATATTCTGAAGACGTATCCGGAGCCCAACGTTCAGGGATTGAACTACAACCTCGAGACGGTGGCGCCAACCGTCAGCCGGAATTTGTTCCAGCACGTGGTGCGCGTCGACTATCAGGCGTCACAGAAGCTGCGAATCACGGCGAAATACGCCGGTCAGAATCAGACCGTCCAAACCAATCCGGGAACGATTCCCGGCTTCAACGACACGGTGTTCCAGTTCCCCGCGATCCTCGTGCCGTCGACCACCGTCACGTACACGCTGAACGCCAGCACCGTGCTCGAGGGCACGTATGGCCTGACGCAGGGCAATCAGCTCGGCAACGTGCCGATGAGCCCGGTGACGAATCGCAATGCGGTAGGGCTCGGCAACTTCCCGCTGCTGTATCCGAACAATGGCGCCGTCCCCGATGGCTCATATCAGCAGAAGGTGCTCGAGACGATGAATGCGCCGTATTACATCAACGGCCGAGTCGAGATGGCGCCGTCCTATCTGTGGGGCAGCCGCATCGGCGGCGGAACTCCCAACCTGACTCCACCGAACAATGCCTACCCGCCCTTCCTTTGCATGCAAAACACGCATGACGTCGCGATCGGCCTGACAAAGCTGTGGGGATCGCACACGTTCAAGGTGGGATACCAGTCGCAGGACAGCATGAAGCTGCAGAATCTCGGCACAGTGACGCAGGGTGCGCTCCCCTTCGAAGGCCGTGTGAATTTTGGAAATGACAGCAACAACCCGCTCGACACCGGCTTCGGGTTCGCCAACGCGTCGCTCGGCATCTTCTCCCGGTTCGAGCAGCAGAATGCGCTGTATGAAGGCGACTACGTCTATCACAACAAGGATTTCTACATTCAGGACAACTGGAAGGTGAACGCCAGGCTGACGCTCGACCTCGGCATGCGGTTCACGCATCACGGGCCGCAGTACGATGTGAAGCAGCAGGCGTCGAACTTCTTTCCGGAACAATGGTCCGCGAGCCAGGCCCCGCAGCTCTATGTGCCTGGATGCGCGACCGGATCGGGCCCCGGTTGCCCGCGTGTGGCGGTGGATCCCAACACCGGCGCATCACTCGGCGCCGGCTCCTCGGTCGCGATCGGCACCATAGTACCGAACACAGGCAAGCTGCTGAACGGAATCATCCAAGCTGGCAACGGCATCGCAAAGGAAAACTACGTAGAGCAGTCGCTCGTGTTCGGCCCGCGCGTGGGCGCGGCGTACGATGTGACCGGAACGCAGTCAGTCGTGGTGCGCGGCAGTGTCGGCGTGTTCTACGATCGCCTGCAAGGCGATTCGATCTTCGGCCAAATCGGCAATCCGCCGACCGGCCAGGGATCCACTGTCGTCAATTCGACCCTGCAGCAGGTGGCGCAGGGCACGGCAGGCGTGCAGCCGCCGCCAGTCATGCTCATCTATGACTACGATGCGAAGATCGGTGCCTCCACCTCATGGAACGGCGGCGTGCAGATGGCGCTGCCGTGGTCGTCGTCGCTCGACGTCTCGTATGTCGGCACCCACAACTACAACTCGGTGTCGTTCGGGTCAATCTCAGTGCCGGCGAACAACGAACCAATGGATCTGAACGCGCCGGACATCGGTACGGCGTATCTCCCGCAATACCAGGATTCGACAGCGCCGGCAAGCGCGGTTCCCGGTGCGAGAGCTGTTCCAACCGATCTGATGCGCCCGTACCGCGGTCTCGGCGCGATTATCGCGACCCGTCCCATCTTCTACACCCAGTACGATTCGCTGCAGACCTCGTTCAACCGCCGGTTCCGCAACGGCTGGCAGGCCGGAGTCAACTGGACCCTGAGCCTGCGGCACGAGGGCAACAACTTTTCGCCCAAGCACCTGCAGCACAATGCGGACGGCAGCATCGGGCTCCGACCCGAGCAGGACGCCGTTGACGAAGTGTTGTCGAATTCGGGTCTGCGGCGGCACCTCATCAAGGGAAACTTCGTGTGGGACCTCCCCGGCATCTCGCCGCAAGGCGGGGCGTCGAAAGTGATCGCCGCGGTCGTCAATGACTGGCAGGTGTCTGGCGTGTTCACGGGCGGCAGCGGGGCCCCCTATGACGTGACGTATTCGTATCAGACCGCGGGGGCGAACGTGAACCTGACCGGCTCTCCAAGCTACCGCGCGCGCATCCGCACGGTTGGCGACATCGGTTCCGGCTGCTCGAGCGACCAGTACGCGCAGTTCAACGCGAACGCGTTCGCGGGTCCGACGTATAACAGCCTCGGCGACGAATCCGGGGCGAACCTGCTGAACGGCTGCTGGGACAAAACGACGGATCTCGCGATCGCCCGCAATATCCGAGTGGGCGGCAGCCGTCAGGTGCAGTTCCGTCTCGACATCTTCAACGCCTTCAATGCCACGGTCATCAACGCGCGCAACACCACGATCCAGTACAACAATCCGTCCGCGGCGACGACGATTACAAACAACCAGTTCAACGCGGACGGCAGTGTGAACACCGCTCGGCTGACACCGGCAACCGCCGGGGCGGGGGCCGCCACGGGCGCGCAGGGTATGCGCTCGATGCAGATGCAGATTCGGTTCACGTTCTAGGAGAGCCACATGACCACTCGATCCGTATCAGTCGCCGTGCTCCTCCCTGTCATCGCCGTGCTCATGACCGCCTCGGCCATCGTGCTGGGTCAGGCCGGCTCCACCAACGGTGAATGGCCGCATTGGGGTGCGGATCTCGGCAGCAGCAAGTACTCCGCACTCGATCAAATCAACCGCGACAACGTGAAGAATCTGAGGGTCGCCTGGCGGTGGAAGTCTGAGAACTTCGGCCCGCGCCCGCAGAACAACATGGAGGCTACGCCGTTGATGGTTGGCGGCGTTCTGTACACGACGGCGGGATTCCGTCCGAATGTGGTTGCGATCGATGCCGCCACGGGAGAAACGTTGTGGAACTATCGCCTCGATGAGGGCGCCCGCGGCGACCGCGCGCCCCGCAGCGTCTCGCGCGGCGTCGAGTACTGGACCGACGGCAAGCAGGCGCGCATCATTCTGGTGACGCGCGGTTATCAACTCGTGTCGCTCGATGCGAAAACGGGGCTGCCGGATCCCGCCTTCGGCAAAGGCGGCGTCGTCGACCTGTATCAGGACTTCGATCAGCCTCCGCCGGCCGACGGTGTGATCAGCTCCACGTCGCCGGCCGTCGTCGTCAGGAACGTCATCGTGTTCGGTGCGGCGATGGTCGGAGGATCGGCTCCCCGCTCGAAGGAAAACACCAAGGGATACATCCGCGGCTTCGACGTGCGCTCGGGAAAACGGTTGTGGACCTTCCATACCATTCCTCAGCCCGGTGAGTTCGGCAACGACACCTGGTTGAACGACTCGTGGTCGTACACGGGGAACACGACGGTGTGGTCTCCTTTCTCCGCGGACGAAGAGCTCGGCTACCTGTATCTGCCCGTGGAAACTCCGACCGGCGATTACTACGGCGGCCATCGACCAGGCAACAATCTGTTCGCGGGCAGTCTTGTGTGCCTGGATGCCAGAACCGGCAAACGCGTCTGGCACCAGCAGCTCGTGCGCCACGACATCTGGGACTACGACCTGGCCTCGCCGCCCAACCTGATCAACATCACCGTCAACGGCAAACCGATTCGCGCCGTGGCCCAGGTCAACAAATGGGCGCATCTGTTCGTGTTCGATCGCGTCAACGGCACGCCGGTATGGCCGATCGAAGACCGCCCCGTCGAAAAAGGCACGGTTCCGGGGGAGTGGTACGCGCCGACGCAGCCGCATCCGACCAAACCCGCGCCCTACGATCGCCAGGGCGTCTCCGAAGCTGATCTCATCGACTTCACACCCGAGCTCAACGCCGAAGCGCGGGCGATGCTGAAGGAATACAAGATCGGCCCGCTCTACACTCCGCCGATCGTCGCGGGCGAGGGCGGCCTGCGCGCGACGCTACAGATCCCGGCAGCGCAGGGCGCGGCGCTCTGGCAAGGCGCAGCGTGGGACCCCGAAACCAACATGCTCTACGTGCCGTCGGTGACCAACATGTCGGCGGTGTCGCTGCAGCCTGGCGGCGACCGCTCGGACATGAACTTCATCGGAGGCGGTGGTGGCGGCGGCCGCGGTGCGGCGCCTCCCGCAGGCGCACGAGGCGCCGGTCCTGCGGTACCGGGCGCGCCGACGGGCGCCGGCCCTGCCCGCGGTGCGACTGGCGCCGGTCCGGGTGGCGGACCCACCGGCGCCGATCCCGAGCAGGCCGTTGCAGCACGCGGAGCCGGAGGTGGAGGCGGAGGCGGTCGCGGCGGCGGTCGTGGTGCAGCTCCAGCACTCGGTCCCGGCGTCAGCCGCGGCCCGTGGGGTATCGGCCCGCAGGGGCTGCCGCTCATCAAGCCACCGTACGGACGTATTACCGCCTACAACATGAACACCGGCGACATCGTCTGGCAGGTTGCCAACGGCGACACCTACGAATGGATCAAGACTCACCCGGCGCTGAAGGGCCTGACCATCCCGAAGACTGGACGCGCCGACGAAGGCGGCATCGTGGTGACCAAGACGCTGGCGTTTGCCGGACAGGGCTGCGGATTGTTCAGAGGCGGGGGTGGCGGCGGACCGATGTTCTACGCCTACGACAAAGCGACCGGCGCCGTGGTACACGAACTCGAGCTGCCGGCCAACACGTGCGGCAACCCGATGACCTACATGGTGAACGGGAAGCAGTACATTGTCGTCGCGGTCGGGGCGCAGAATTTCCCGGCCGAGCTGGTGGCACTGTCGCTTCCGTAGCCCTTCAGAATTGGAAGATTGGAAGATGGGCGGATTGATAGAGTGTTGTGAGATTGAAGATTGTGGATTGTTGGATTCCGGATTTTGAATCTGTCAATCTGCCTTCTTCAATCAAACAACATTGTATCAATCCCGCAATCTCAGAATCTTCCATGGTGAAGTGGGATTACCTCACCGACACGTCCCACACCCGCTGGAACCGGGACGTCCCTTCCGGACCCGAGACTTCGAGTGTCACCACGAAATCACCGCCGCGCGAATACACATGCTGCGGATGCTGTTCCGTTGACGTGCCGCCGTCGCCGAATTCCCATTTCCAGACCGTCGCCTGGCCAACCGATTGATCGGTAAACGCGACGAGCCGGCGATTCATGTCGACGACTTTGTGCGTCCACTTCGCCTGAAGACCCTTGGAGGGGGTCTCGAGCGGCATCAGCCTGAATCCGACGAGCTGATCCGCATTGCCGAAGAATGTCTGTTTGTGTGAGAGGTTCCAGAATCCCACGCGCCCCTTCGCGTTGACGTCGTCGTAGTCGATGAGGCACCAGGAAAGTCCGATCAGCTTGTTCTCGGTCAGTTGCGACTCGATCGCGCGCTGCGGTCCGTCGCAGCCCGCGTAGTCGAACGGCGTGATCCAGAACTCGAGCACGAGTTTTCCCGATGCGCCCGGCTTGAAATCGTAGTCATACGCCGCGTTGGCATAGGGCAGATCCTTGGTGTACTGCGCGCAGCCCCACGCCATCGTCCAGTCCTTGTCGCCTGGCGGCGTGAAGATGTGATAGTTCTGCGCGTGGACTCCGTGATAACCGAAATGCGCATCAGCCCGCGAGACGCGGGGATCGAGCTCGGAGCGCGGACCGACCGCGGCGGCCGTCCAGACATCGCGATGGTAGATGTCGATGAGGGGCCCGCCGGACAGGTCGCCGTCGACCACGACCTCGAAGATGTCATTGTGAAGGCCGGACGCGGCGAAGTCCCAGTAGTTGTCGAATCCCTCGTAGAGAAAATACAGACGGTTGAGCCCTTTCACCCACCCGACGCGGACCTTGACGTCGAGGTTCTTCGTGTCGTGGTTCAGGCCATGACCCTGCTCGGTATCCATGAGCTCGTTCATGCCGACGGCGTAGCTCTCGGGCACCATCGCCCAGTCGTCGACCTTGCCGTCGACGCGGGGAATCTGGCCGGCGGGAAATTGAAAGATTTTGAAGGTGACGTCTTTGCGCTCCAGCGCGGACGGCGTCGCGATGAGCAGCATGACAACGACCAGGATTCTCATCGGTAGCTCCCGGGTACTGCGTTCTGAAACGCAATCCGCACGTCAGAGTTGTCTGGATTCCCTTTTCCATTCCGCTGGAACATCACGACCCAGATCAACCCCTTGGCCGGGTCTGCCCAGCTCTGCGTGCTGTAGGCGCCGCCGTGACCGAACGACTGGGGGGACAGCACGTTGTTGGCCTCCATCGCCGCTGGATTTTCGACGACAGAAAATCCGAGTCCCCACGGCATTCCGGGGCGTGCGGCCAGATCGCCGGTCTGCTTGCGGATCATCTCGGCCACCGTCGCAGGCCTCAGCACCCGGCGGCCGTTCAACTCGCCTTTGTTGAGCATCATCTGATAGAAGCGCGAGATGTCGGCGGCCGTGGAGAAGAGCCCCGCGCCGCCGAGCGGCGGTCGCTCGCGGTCGTCCACGCCGGTGCCGTACAGAATACGAGATCGTCGTCTCGCGAAGATGTGATTCCGCGGGCACCCACTGATAGCTGCGCGCCCAGCGTTCTTTCGTGTCTGGGCGAACCCAGAAGCTCGTGTCTTTCATCTCCAGCGGATCGAAAAGCCGCTTCTGGAGGAACTGATCGAACGTCATACCGCTGGCAATTTCGACGACGCGTCCGAGCACATCGAACCCGGCGGTCGAGTAGCCCCATCGGGTGCGCGGCTGAAAACGCAGGGGCAACTCGGCAACGCGGCGTGACGTCTCCGCAAGCGTGAAATGCGGAGCCCGGTTGGTCAGCTCTCCAAGACCGGCGGTATGGGTAAGCACATCGCGAAGGGTGATCGCGCGCGACGGCTGCGCGGAGCTCCGGAAGGTACTTCTGAAGACAGGATCGTCAAACGAGATCTTGCCGTCATCGACAAGGATGGCGATGGCAACCGCGGTGACGGGTTTGCTCATCGACGCGATCCAGAAGATGTCGTCGGTTCGCATCTTCCTGCCGGCCGCCATGTCCGAGCTGCCCGATGCACCGAGGTGAAGGATCTTGTCTCTGGTCGCCAGGAGCGTGACGACGCCGGCAATTTCGCCCTTGTCGACGAATGCCTGCATCGCGGGTGCAACAGTGTCGAATGATCTCGCGGACTGCGCGATGACTGCCGACGGCACGCACAACGCCGCCAGCAGGAGGGCGAGGCAACGAACCGGCATATGTCGACGCTACAGGCTGAGCGGCTCGAGACGGCCCGTGCTGTCACCAAAGCGATCGATCCTGATGTCCATTTGATCGAGCATGGTCAGGTACAGGTTCGTCATGGGCGTCGGCGTGTCGAGCACGACGTGGGTGCCGGGCTTCAGCCCGCCATTCCCGCGACCGAACAGCAGAATCGGGAGATTTTCGTGCAGGTGGCGATTGCTGTCGCTCAGGCCGCTGCCGTACAGCACCATGCTGTGGTCGAGCAGCGATCCCTCGCCGTCTTCGATCGCTTTCATGCGCGCGATGAACGGCGACACGATCTGCGTGTGGTACTGGTTGATCTTCGAGAGCTTTTCGAGCCATTCCGGCCTGTTGCCGTGGTGCGACAACGGATGGTGGCCGTCCGATACGCCGATCTCGCTGTAGGTGCGCAAGCTGCCCTCGCGCCCGAGCACCACGGTGGCCACCCGTGTGATGTCAGCCTGAAACGCGGTTGCGGCAAGATCCAGCATGATCTTGACGTACGCTGCGTACTCGAACGGCACGCCGTCCGGTTTGTCGAAATCAGGAGTCAACTCCACGGCCTGTTTGCGTTCTGCCGCTTCGATTTGCATTTCGATTTCACGAACGGCGGTCAGGTACTCGTCCAGCTTGCGGCGATCGGTCCCGCCGACGGTTCCGAGCATCGCCCGCACCTGATCCTGGACCGAATCCAGGATGCTCTTCCGATCGGCGAGCCGCTTTGCCCGCACGTCCGGCGCAAGCGTGATGTCGTCTGCGCCGAAGAGACGCTCGAAGACCGCGCGAGGATTGGTTTCGGGAGGATTGGGGGTGGACGGGCCGCGCCACGACAGGCTGTTGGTATACGCGCAGCTGTAACCCGAGTCGCAGTTCCCCACGGTACGCGAGTCTTCGCACCCGAGCTCGAGCGAACGCAGTCGCGTCGCCGATCCGATGGCGTCCGCCGCAACCTGGTCGACCGAGATGCCGACGCGAATGTCCTTGCCGGCCGTCTTCGCCGGATGGATGCCCGTCAGGAAGCTTCCACCCGCTCGCGCGTGATCGCCGCCGCCGTCGCCCAGCGCATTGCCGTTGTGGTCCATCATGCCCGTGAGGACGAGCATCTCTTTCCGGTGCGGCGCGAAGGCGTTGAGAATCGGGGTCATCTCGTAGCCAGGACCGGCTATCACTGGAGTCCAGTCCTTCATCACCATCCCGTTCGGGGCGTAGATGAACATCGTGCGAACAGGTGCTTTTCCTGCGACAGCCGCGGTCAGCGCCGGAGTCATCGCGTCGAGCACCGGAAGGGCGAGACATGCGCCCATCCCGCGCAGCACCGTACGTCTGGACAGCGTTTTTTTCGTGATGATCATATGCGTCCCTTGTGTGCCTTCCGCATCTGGAAGGGCAGGCTGTTGACGATCTGAAGCACGACGCTCGAAAACCGGTAATCGGCGGCCGCAACCCCGGCGGCGATCTTTCTCACGGCCGGGCGATCGGCGTTCTCCACACCGCGTCCCAGCGCATAGGTCAACATGCGGTCTGACAGACCCTGTACGAACGCGTCGCCCTGCGATCGCAGCACGCCGACGAGAGCGACCGGCCCTCTGAACGTCTTTCCATCTGGAAGCACGCCGCTCGCATCGATGACGGTCGGACCCTCTTTCTCCCGCCAGGAGCCGATCGCATCGAAGTTCTCGAGGCCGAAACCCAGCGGATCCATCTTGGAGTGGCACGACGCGCAGACGGCATTCGCGCGATGCGCTTCCATACGCTGCCGCAGCGTCGCGTGCTCGCCGACGACCGCCTCCTCGAGATTGGGCACGTCCGGCGGCGCCGGGGGCGGCGGCGCGTTCAGCAGATTCTCGAGAATCCACTTGCCGCGAAGCACGACCGACGTGCGATCGGGATAGGACGAAGACGCGAGCACACTCGCCTGCCCCAGCACACCGCGTCGTGGCGTGCCGGCGAGGTTGACGCGCCGGAACTCCGGGCCTCTCGACACCCTGCAGCCCATAGAACTCGGCGAGGTACTGGTTGACGAAGGTGTAATCCGCGTCGAGGAACTCCATGACGCTGCGATCTTCGCGGATGAGATTCTCGAAGAACAGCCGCGTCTCCTGCTCCGCGGAAATGCGGAGGTAATTGTCCCACAGCGGGAACTTGTAGAAGTCAGGTCTGTGCGCCTCGAGCGCGCGGAACTGCAGCCATTGCCCGCCGAAGTTTTCGACGAGCCGGCCGATCTTCGCGTCTTTCAGCATGCGCTGCACCTGCGCGGTCAGGATGGCAGGGTTCCGCAGTGTCCCTTCGGCCGCAACCCGCGTCAGCTCGTCGTCGGGCATGCTCGACCAGAGAAAATAGGACAGGCGCGACGCCAGCTCGTAGTCGTTCAGGTAGTACGCGTCGGGCGCCGGTACGGCCGCGGCGCGAGGCGCCTGATCGCGCTCGATGCGGAACAGAAAGCTCGGCGACACCAGGACCGCTTGGACTGCGACGACAACCTGCTCGTCGAACGAATCGCCGCGCTTCCGGGCGCGTTCGGCGTGCGCCGACGATTTGCGCAACCTCGCTTCTCGTCACGGGCCGGCGATACGCGCTTACGCGCGAGATTTTCGACGATGCGGCGGAGGCAGCCTGCAGTCACGCTGGCGGCACACGAGCAGCTTCTGCGCGCTTTCGGCGGATGGCTGCGCTTCCGGATTGTGCGGCCCGCCGATTTCGAGCGACTGAACACCCATGTTGTCGGGCCGAGGCAGCCTCGTGCCGGGCGGCGCGCCAGGCGGAATGAAGAACGCATTGCTCACCGCGTCGTCGTTATTGTTATTGTTGTTATTCGCGTTGGCCGCGCCGCCGCGCCCTCCCCGGCCGGCCCCACCTGCACCTGCACCGGCCCCTGCACCTGCACCTCGCCCGGCACCGCCTCTGCCACGGCCCTCTGGAACAGGCCGCGTGGACGGATTCTTCGCACCGTAGAGAACCGGCAGTCCTTCGAACTGCTTCGGAAAGCCAACCGCAATCCAATGCTCGCCCGCGGTGACGCGGGCGGAGAACTCTTGCGTCCGCCCTTCCAGTTCACCGTCGATCGACACAACTCCAGCCTGGACGCCGTCGATGAACAGGGCCATCTGCAGCGGCTCTGACCCGGGCGGACGCGATCCGTTGTCTGGCGTCGCCCGTATGACATAGTCGCCGGTCACGCCGAATCGATGCATGACGTGAAAGCTGTTCGGCATCGACAGGCCGGACTCGTCGTAGCTGGTGACGGAGAGGTACGGGCGGGTATTGAAAAACAGGGCGTCGAAATCACCAGGCCGGCGCCGGCCGTACGGCTGATAGCGCGCCGTGACCGGCTTCACCGACTGCGGTCCGTACACCGCGGTGCGCGCAACGGCTTCGGCAGCCGTGAGGTATTTCTCCATCTGCGTGATGGATAGCGAAAGCACGTCGCCGTTGTTGTCGAACCCGTAGCCCGCGTCATCCTGCGGAAAGCTGTCGGCGGGACGGAAATCGACGCCGAGCAGATCGCTGACGGTGTAGTTGTACTCGGCGCGATTCAGTCGCCGCGCGGTGACGCGCCCGGGATCGGGTGGAGTCGTGCGATCGATGCGATCGAGCTCGGCGTGGAGCCAGGTCGTGATGACCGCGCGGTCCGCATCACTCGGGCGCAGCGCGCCCTTCGGCGGCATCTCACCCGAGGAGACCTTCTGCAGAATGGTCTCCCACCGTTCGCGTTGTTGCGCCAGCGAGGCGGGGGTCGCAAGGGTGTCGAGATTCAGGCCGGCACTGGAGCGCGTGGCGTTGTGGCAGGTGGCGCAGTGCGCCGCGATGAATGGCCGAACGGTCGCGTCGAAGCTGGCGCCGCTCTGCGCGCGCGCAGGCGCCGAGACCGCAAACACCATCAAGGCAGCCGCGAGCACACGCCTCAAACGAACCTCCCGGGGGTAAAAGTAGTGCAAGAACTATAGCAGATACGGCCGATGCGACCGCTACGGCAATGCGAACGCCAGGACGTTTGCTCCCGATGTAATCGCGACGTACTGACGGCCGTTGACGGTGTAGGTCATCGGCGAGGATTTCCAGGTTTCCTGTGTCTCGAAATGCCACAGATGGGCGCCGGACTTCGCATCAACCGCCGCAAACTCCCCGCTCGCCTGCCCATAAAAGACCACGCCCCCGGCCGTCGACAGCGTGCCCGCGTAGTTGTTCGAGTTTCCTATCTGCGGAATCTCCCACGCGATACGGCCGGTATCGAGATCAAGCGCGCGCAGTGCCATGCTGCCGCCGCCGCCCGGTCCGCCGCGGTTGAACCCGCCGGCCGGAAGCCCGAACGGCGAGGGAGTCGCCGGACCACGCGCCGGTTGCGGAGGCGCAGCGCCGCGGGCAGGAGGGGCTGCGCCGCGACCGCGGCCGCCGCCGAACATTGTGCTGCGATACACGCCGCAATTCTCGACCGCCATGACGTAGAACAACCGTGTGGCTGGACTGAACGACGTGGACATCCAGTTCGTGGCTCCGCGTATCGCCGGGCAGGTTGTCACGCCGGTCTCATCGGGCGTGTTGCCGGGAAGAAGCTGCGGCCGGCCATCGGGCCCGATACCGCTCGCCCACGTGAGCTTCTGCACGAACGGCCGCGCCAGCAGCACTTTGCCATCGGTGCGATCGAGCACGTAAAAAAAGCCGTTGCGATTCGCCTGCAGCAACAATTTTCGTGGCTTCCCCTGGAACACCGCATCGACGAGCACCGGAGGCTCCTGCGCATCCCAATCCCACAAATCGTGCGGAGTGAATTGATAGTGCCAGCGAAGCTTTCCGCTTTTCGCGTCAAGCGCGAGGATCGAGTTGGTATACAGGTTATCGCCCTGCCGTTCGCTGCCGTCGGTATCAGGATAGGGATTTCCCGTCGGCCAGAATAACGTGTCGGTTTCTGCGTCGTAGGTGCCGGTCAGCCACGTCGCGCCGCCTCCCTTTTCGAGATCCACGTCCCCCTTCCATGTTTCGGAACCGGGTTCGCCCCTCGCGGGAACCGTCCAGAAGCGCCACGCCTGCTCGCCCGTATCGACGCGATAGGCCGCGAGAAATCCTCGTATGCCTTCATCGCCACCCGACACGCCGGCGATGACAAGATCCCCCACCACGAGCGGCGCCATCGTACCGCCATAGGGTTGCTGCGTGTTTTCCGGCAAGACGACTTCCCACAGCAGCGAGCCATTCACACGGCTGACCGCGACCAGGTGCGCATTGTCTGTGACGAGAAACACGCGTGATCCGAGCACGGCGACGCCGCGGTTGAATCCGATGGCCGCGTCGCCGCGGAGACCTGTGGACCGCGGGCGCGCGAAGCGCCAGATCTCGCGGCCTGTCGCCGCGTCGATCGCCGACACCTGGTTGGTCGCCGTGATGTACATGATGCCGTCGAGGACGAGCGGCGTCATCTCGTTGTCGAAGCCGCGCACAGAATGAATCCATTTCGGCGACAGATTCCGCACGTTGGCCGTCGTGATCTGCGCGAGCGCGCTATGACGATTCCCGTCGAGCCGGCCGTGATAGGTCGGCCAGTCTCCCGGACGCGGGTTGAGAATCTCGGCAAAGTCACCCGCACCCGCCTTCGCGGCTTCCGCCTTCGCGCTTCGCGCTGCGGCGGACAAGTCGCCGCTACGGCGAGACAGGCCAGTGGCGCCATCAAGCCGTGCGAGAAACGCGATCAAGTCACGCGTTTCGTCGGGGGTCGCCTTCAGCGGCGGCATCACCGATCCGGTTTCGCGCGTGATGGTCGCCGTGCGCTTGTCCACGGCCACCAGACGGCCATCGACCGTCTGGAGCGGAAGCACGTGATTACCCTCGTTTCGCACGAATCCGCGGAGGCTGCGTCCGTCCTTCAACTGCACGCGAGCGGACGCATATCCTGTCGCGATTGCCGCGTTCGGCTCCATGAGCGCCCTTGTCAGCTCGGTCACCGTCATCTGACGTCCGATATTCGAGAGATCAGGCCCTCCGGCTGCGCCCTGTCCGCGGGCGATATGGCACGACGCACATTGCCCTCGCGCGAAGAAGAATGACTCGCCGGCGGCGACGTTTCCCTCCGGTTGCAGATCGAACGCTGATGCGTTGAACGACCGCACAAACGCGGTGACCGCGTGAAGATCGGATTCCGGCAGCGAACCAAAAGGCGGCATGCCGTTGGGCATCCCGTTTCTGATGATGTTTTCGATCTCGGCAACCGGCAGCGCGCGCAGCCGCCGGTTGTCGACAAGGGCCGACGCACGGCCGCCGGCGCCGGCATCGCCGTGGCAGGACGAACAGACTTTCTGGAACACGGCTGCGCCTTGCGCCATCTGCCCGGCAGGCGGCCCTTGAGCGGCCGGCGGATCGAGCGACACGATCGCGGACACGCAGACGAAAAACAGAACACGGGCTTGCGCGCGCATTTTACCTACTTGCTCAGGCCGAACGCGTACACCGTCGTCTTTCTCGTCGTCACGTACACGCTGCCGTCGGCAACCGTGATGCTGCTCAGGTGCGTCCAGTCGTCAATCGCGTCCTTGCTCGAGTACAGCTCCTGACCGGTTTCCGCATCGAGCGCGTACAAGATCGTGTGCGTGGTGTTCTGACCGCGCTCTGCGGCCGTCAGCGTTCCGGTCTTCGGCAGAGGCGGCGCGTCCGGCTTCTGGTAGATCGCGTGATACCGCGGGTCGGTATGGCGCTGCAGGGTGTTTTCTCCCGTTGAGATGGCATAGATGACGCCGTTGGCGATGACCGGGGAATCCGGAACGGCCAGATTACGGGAAACCCACTTCGGCACCAATACGGGCTTGTCGCCCTCGAGCACCACCTGGAACGCCATGATGCTGCCGTCGCGCGCATCACCGTGCGCACGCTCGAATTTCGCGTCCTTCGAGGGAGGCCCCCACATCGGGAAATACACCCATCGTTCGTTGCGCGCGTTGACGAACGTCGCGGGCGCGCCCCAGACGCCCGCCGACGCGTACGTCATCTCGTCATTGCCCGCCTTGATGGAGAACATCGGCGTGCGATGATCGGCGCCGCCAAGCGACTTGGCGTCGAGGAGATACACGGTGCCCTCTTTGCCTGCGGACACGACAAGGTCGCGGTTGCGGAACGTGAATCCGAGCGTCCCGCCAGAACCGTAGTCGAGATCGTTCGCGTTGAGCACCTCGAGATTCGAGGGGGTGAAGTAGTCGAGCACCTGCAGCGTTTTCGGCGCCAGCCGTAACAACGTCTGTCCCCACAAGCCCTGCGGCGGATTCCACACGCCATCCGCCGTCTGCACGAACAGCGAGTCGTGCGCCCACGCGAGACCTGCGCGGCTCCACGCGCCATTCGGACGCGCGGTGCTCGTGAAGAACCGCGTGACCGGACGGGCGGGATTGTTGATATCCATGGCGATCATGTGCGCCGCGACAGGCGGTGGCGGCGTGCCGCGGCCACGCCCGCGCGCAGGCGCCCCCTCCCCAGCGGGCGCACCCTCGCGTGCCGGCGCACCTTCACGAGCCGGCGCGCCGCCGGCACGGGCAGCCGTATCACCCTGCGGTGCTGGCGCGCCGCCGGCACGGGCAGCCGCATCACCCTGCGGAGCCGGCGCGCCGCCGCCGCGAATCGTTCCAGGCGGAGGCGCCGGCGCTCCTGGCACGGGACCGTTGCCGCAACCACGCCCGACGGTGGTGTAGAGCACGCCGTCGACAAGGTTGAGACTCCAGTTGCGCGAGAACGGCGTCACGAACTCGGGCGGCGGCAGCAGTTTCGCTTCGCCCGTAGACAGGTCCGCGGCGTGCAGCCGTCCGTCGGCCGCCAGCATGTAAATGATGCCCTTCGCCTTGTCGATGACCGGTGTCGCCGTCGACGTGTTGGTGCAGATCCAGTTCGGGGTGTTTCTGGGATCGACTGTGTTGTCGAACGCGCGGCGCCAGATCGACGCGCCGGTGGCAGCGTCGAGCGCGGCCAACGTATTCGAGGCCGAGAGTGTGTAGACGACGGTTTTCGGTCCCTGCGGCGTGCGAACACCTTGCGCAACGAGCGGAGTGGTCAGCATCGAGTTGCCGGACTCGATTTCGATGGACACTTCTTTGTCTATCTGCGTCTTCCACTTCAGCGCAAGGCGCCCGACCGTCTGCTTGGAGAGCGCCGTCTCGGTGCGGTTCCACCCGGTCCGCTCGATGTCGCCTCCCCATGTCAACCACTCACGGGTTCGGCCGGCCTGTGCATGGACCGCCCATGAAACGCCGCCGAAGCACAAGACCAGAGCCAGACACGTTGCGCGCATCATTGTCATGTCGTCCTCGAAAAAAATTCCTGTTCAACCGTGTGAGGGTCGAGAATATGTCCGCGCACCAAAAGTGTCAACACTTATGCGCTGTTTTTGGCTGTCGTTCCGATCCGCTGCGCCTGCCACCGCGGTCCAACTGTTTACAGAATCGCCACCGCGCATGTATGTTTGCCAGGCTGCCCACATGACGCGAAGACTCATTCTTCCGGCGGCCCTCGTCCTGCTGGTCGCGCTCGCCTCGGCGCAGGAGATCAACGTCGCGATCGGCCTGGGTGCGAGGCCGTCGCCTGTCACCATATTCGACGAGATCGAAGATGCACGCGAGCGCCGGGCCTTTCGTGCGCTCTGGGATGCCGCGCCGGGCGCGCAGATCGCCCTGGCCGCCCGCTTTGTCGAGGAGTACCCGCGTTCAATCCTGTTGCGCGAGACGTATGAAGTGGCCGCGCGCGCACACGTCGCCGGGGGCGACCTTGCGCAAGGTCTGGCGTGGGCACGCAGGTCGCTGCGCCTGCTTCCGGAAAATCCCTTTCTGCTGGTCATGGTCGCCGACATCGCGGCGAAGCAGGGCGAGATCGATCTGGCGGCGACGAGCGCGCGTGATGCGCTCCGCTACCTCGAGCACGCTGAGGCGCCGGCGCAACTGTCCGGCCCGCGATGGCCGCAGATGCGGGACCAGTTGCGGGCAACGGCGCTGTTCGTAGAAGGTCGAGTCGCGGCGATTCGTGAAAACTACAAAACCGCGGAGCAGGCGCTGGTCGCGTCGCTCACGCTGAATCCCGCCGACATGGAGGCGCTGTACACACTCGGCGTCGTTCGAATGGCGGTTCGATCCGACGAAGGCGCGGCACGCGCGTTCTCGCGCGTCGCGCAAATCGATGGCACGCTTGCGGCTGCCGCGCGCAAGTCGCTGCGCGTGCTGCACGCGCGCAGTGCAGATGCCGGTTCGAGCTTCGATGCCTGGCAAGCAGGACTCTCCTGGAACCCTCCGGAGCCGCCGGTGCCGGTCAGCCGTGAGCGCGAGCCGGGGAGATACGCGGGATCGCTCGCCTGTCGCGAGTGCCATTCGCGCGTGTACTCAAGTTGGCAGTCGACGGGCATGGCCAAGATGTTTCGGGAATATCGCCCCGCAGACGTCATCGGCGATTTCTCCGGCACTCAGACGGTTTCCGGTCATGCGCGAGCGGTGATGGATGGGGCGCGACATGTCATCGATATACGCCGCGGCGACAACAACGAGTGGGTTCGCTACCCGATCGACTATGTGATCGGATCGAAGTGGCAGCAGGCGTACGCGACAAAGCTGCCGGATTCGCGGCTGCTGGTCTTCCCTATCCAATACAGCCGGCTGCGATCCGCATGGACCAACTATTGGGAGATCGTGGACGCGCCTGGCTCGCCACGCACGGACATCCCGCAGTTCCACCGCGCGCCCGCCGGTGCGGTGTATCAAACGGCGTGCGCGCCTTGCCATACGAGCCAGTTGTCGTTTTCGCGCGGCGCCGCGGAACCGGCCGCAGCGACGTTTCGCGAGGGAGGCATCAACTGCGAGATGTGCCATGGACCCTCCCGCGATCATGTCGAGCGCCTCAAGAACGGCGGTAGGCCTGCAGCCGGCGGCGCTATCACCCCGACAAGCTTTCGTCGTCTGCCCGCCGAGCGCTACGTGGCTGTGTGCGCGCAGTGCCATGCGCAGTCGGCCGTGCACGATGCGCAGGCCGGTGGCGCCGTCAATTATTCAGCGTCAGGCGAGCCCTTCCGCGCGTATTCATTCGAGCTGCCGTCGGCCTTCCCACGCAAAGCGCTCTATCGCGACGGCCGCTACCGCGCGACGACGTTCATCAGCGAATCGTTTGCGCGCTCTCAGTGTTTTCGTCAAGGCAGCGCGACATGCGGGTCGTGCCACGATCCACATCCGGCGAATGCGGCGCAGAACCCCAACTCGCTGAAATTCCAAGAGGATGATGATGCGATGTGCGTGCAGTGTCACACCGCGTTGCGCGACCAGCCCGAGCGGCACACGCGCCACACGGCCAATACCGAGGCGAGCCGCTGCGTATCGTGCCACATGCCGCGCATCATGGAGGCACTGCTGTTCCAGGCACGCTCTCACGAGATCGATGACATCCCCGATGCGGAGATGACGGAGCGGTTCGGGAACGCCGACAGCCCGAACGCATGCTCAACCTGCCACGCCGGGCGCGACCCTGCATGGCTACGCTCCAGCCTCGCGGCGTTCAAATCCGCCAAGTAGTCACATTGAATCGCTCCCCAACCAGGTTCTGGCACCAGTGTTGCTGTCTGTGGACCCATGTCGTCCAAACGCCGAAACTTGCTGCCCAGAATCGGGGGGCGGAAATGGCCCAGCGTTGTACCTGCTCTGCCTCGGGCTCGTCGGATTCGCACTTTTCGTCGCCCAGGACGCGGCCACTCTCAGCGTTCGCACAGCGCGAGTGGTCGGCGATCCGGAGTTCCCGGACTACCTGGCCGAGCTTGTGGGCGCGCCAGTCAGCAACGGGGACACGTATGTTGTCCTGCAGAACGGGGATGAGATTTTTCCGGCCATGCTCGCGGCAATCAAACAGGCGCGCAGCAGTGTGCTGTTCGAAAGCTATGTGTATACGGAAGGGGAGGTTGAGAAGCAGTTCAGGAGCGCCCTGGCTGATGCGGCAGCGCGCGGCGTGCGAGTGCGAGTAGTGCTCGACGCATTAGGGGGCGCTCTGCCATCTGAGACGGAAGAGCGCTTCAAGAAAACCGGCGTGCAAGTGGTGTGGTTCAATCCCGTCGGCATCTATAGGCTGGAAGACTACAACTATCGAACGCACCGGAAGCTTCTGGTTGTAGACGGAGAAGTGGCATTCACCGGTGGTGCGGGTGTGGCCGACCATTGGCTGGGTGACGCCCAGGGCGAAGATCATTGGCGCGACACGCAGTTCAGAATTACCGGTCCTGCTGTTCGGTCCTTCGAAGCGTGCTTCTATGAGAACTGGCTCGAAGCTGGTGGAGAAGAGGCGCCGGAGATCACGCTCGATCAACCCAGCAGACCGACCGGCGCGCGCTCGATCGTCATACGCAGCAACGCCACCGAAGGTGCAAGCAACGTTAAGCTCCTCTACCTGTATCTGATTGTCGGCGCGCAGCGGAGTATCGATATTCAGTCCCCGTATTTCATCCTCGACACATCTGTTCGCGAGGCGCTGACGCAGGCCCGTAAGCGCGGCGTGAAGATCCGCATTCTCACCGATGGCGAGATCACCGACGCCAAGTCCGTGAAGCATGCCAGCCGTAACGAATACGACAGCATCCTCGAAGCGGGGGACCGCATCTTTGAATTCCGGCCCACGATGATGCACGTGAAGGCGATGATCGTCGATGGTGAGTGGAGCGTGTTTGGATCGGCAAACTTTGATAACCGCTCATTCGAGCTGAACGATGAAATTTCAGCAGCCGTCGCCGACAAAGAGCTGGCCGCTGAATTGTCGAAGGCATTCGAACGCGACCTGACGCAATCGAAAGAGTGGCGGATCGACGAGTGGCAACGCCGGCCGCTTCACCAGAAGGTGCGGGAGAAGTTCTGGGGCCTGTTCGGAGAGGTCTTTTAGGTCCGTCTGTCCGCCGTCGTTCGTCTGATTCGTGCGAGCTTTGGCGAGACCCGCCTTAGAGCGGTTTTCACTTCTCAGTACGTAGTATCCGGCTTCAGCCCAACTTGAGCATCGGAGGTGCGGACGTCCGCACCGCTAACGCCCCGAAACGATCCGTCTGCCGGCCGGCCGGAACTGACGATGTCGAACATGTCCGGCTGGCCGACGGATCGTCTCGGCGCATGGTGCGCCGACGTGTGCGCTTGGTCGAGAATCGGGCGACGGGTGGCGCCGATTTTTCTTTGTCCGCGCCGCAGGGCCGTCCCACGTACACGTGCGTGTCGGCCCGAGGACGGACGAAGGAAAATCGGTGACAGGACCCGTCGCGCCTCGTGGCCCGGTAGAAGGCGAGACTACGTACATGTAAAAACCGCTCTAGCCTTGGCGCTGGCGGGAAGGCGGACACTACCGCAAGGGCTGGACGCGCACCAAACGAATGCGCTCGGCTTCCGGGCGTGCTTCGTAGAACGGATCGAGCGGATAGCAGCCCGACACCATGCCCATACGCGGCCCGGTTGTGCAGTCGCTGAATGTGCGGCAGATCGCAGCGCGTCGAAGCGGCTTTCCGCTCAGCACATCTGCCGGCAGATCTGGATAGGACAACGCCACCCGGCCAAGGCCGACAAAGTCAGCCAGTCCGTTGCGCACGTTGTACTGCCCCACGTGTGGCAGCCACTCCTGAAGATAACTGTAGGCAGAGCCGACGAAAATCAGATTCGGAAATTCCGCTTTCAGTCGTGCGGTCGCATCGATCTGACGCGCCACTCCGCGCAGCGGATCTTCCGGCGGCTCGTAGCCGTCGAGCGGCGGGAAAAAGGCCGGCCGCGTGACGTGCGGGTTGTAGTACGGACTGCCCGCACTGATGCAAATCCACTTCACGCCGAGCGACTCGAGGTGCCGCAACAGGGCGCGCCCATCGTTGAGAGCGCGGTTCATGTCTTCACCCCGCAGCAGACCGAACCCGGGCTCGTCGCCTGTGGTCTCCTCCGGCACGCCGACGCCCGTCGGGCTCTTTTTATGCGGAGTGCAATCGAAGATCGACACGCGGACGACGATGCTCAGTCCCGGCGCGGCGTGTTGGATCGCCTGAACGATCTGTGTGATGAATCGCATCCGATTCGAGAGCGACCCCCCATACTTGCCGGGGCGCGTGGTCGCACCCAGCATCTCGTGTCCGAGGTAGCCGTGGCACGCCTTCGCATCCACGAACTGATATCCGCACGCGTGCGCGAGCCGCGCAGCAGTCGCGTAATCGTCGATGATACGGTCGATCTCGTCGTCGGTCAGCACCCGCACGCCGGCGCTGAACCGTTTGTCGAGGACGGGATGATGGCAGGCCGCGAGCGGCGCCGCCGTGTTCCAGACGTCCGGCCGCGCGAAGCGCCCCGAATGCGTAATCTGCAGACCGAGACGGAGATCGCTGTCGGCGTTCGATCCAAATCGCTCTCGATGCGCCGAGATCAGTTCGTCACGCAGCCCCGCGATACACGCCTGGGTCGCCGGCGTCAGCATCAATTGATTCGGATTCGCGCGTCCATCGTGGCGGATAGCCACAGCCTCGCCGCCCCACATCAGCTTCGCGCCGCTGATACCGAAATTCCGCCAGCGGCGGCGCGTCAGATCGCTCGGCTGTCCGTCGGGTGTGCCGTCCCAGCCTTCCATCGGAAGAATGCAGAAGCGGTTGCCGACACGAATGCCGTCAACGTCGATGGGCTGCGCAAGCGCGCCTGCGGCGTCGACCGTGTCGTCGAACTGAAGGGAGATGTGCGAACGATCGAGATGGCTGCGAAATGCGGCTGCGGTTTTCAGAGCAGCGACCCGGGGATACGGTGAGCTCACGGGCAGATACTACGGCATCGGGGCTATCGTCTGTAGTCGTTCGTCCCTTTCGGCTTGTCGCTTGTCCTTGTCGCCCCGTCCGAACACGCGTCCCCAGAAACCGCGCTTCTTTTTCGGCTCTTCCGGTGTCTCCGAAGCCATCACGAGTATCTGACGGCACGTGCGATGGCTCCAAGCCAGGGGCGTTGCTCTGTTGCACCGCCGTCTGGGGCATGTCAGCGACGCCATTCGAATGGCTCCCGGCGGCGACCCCACCAGGATAGACCGCCGCTAGCTGGCCTGAATCGGTAAAGGCATGCTCCTGGCACATCTCCGTCGGAACCGCGCCGCGAACGAAGTACTCCGTGATGACGCGGTCGCACAGGCCGTTCGGCAACTGCCCGGAGACTCGGCATACGCCGGCCGTCACCAGCCCCGGGGGGGTCTTGAATGCGTCGGGCTTGTCAGCCGCCGTCGCCTGTTTCATGAAGCGCGCCCACATCGGCACCGCCAACTCACCGGCGAACCCGTTCGAGATGATCGTTCGCGGCTTGTCGAAGCCAACCCACACGCCGGTGACGAGGTGCGGAGTGAATCCGACGAACCACGCATCAACGTAGTCGTTCGTCGTTCCCGTCTTCCCCGCTGCGGGATGGGTGAACCCCTCCTGGCGCGCCTTGTATGCGGTACCGTAGTTCACCACGTCGGCAAGCATGCTCGTCATGAGAAACGCGGTTCGCGCCGAGACGACCTGTTCCTGCGCCGGCTTCGTCTCGAACAGTATTTTGCCTTCCGCGTCTTCTATGCGGCGGATCAATGTGGCGGGCCGCATCAGCCCCTGATCGGCGAACGCTGCATACGCCGTGGTCATCGCCATCAACGTGACTTCGCCGGAACCGAGCGCGAGCGACGGCACGCTCGGAACGTTGCCCATACCCATCTTGCGCGACTGCGCAACGGCTCTTCGCGAGGCCGACGTCCTCGAGCATGCGCACCGCGGCGCGATTGCTCGACGTGCGCAGCGCCGTGCGCACGGTCATCGTCGGCTCCGTCGGAGTGCTCGTCTTCGGGCATCCACGCTCCTTGCAGCGTCTGGATCGGCTCGTCGAGTCGGCGTAGGACGGAAGCCGGCGAGTAGCCCGCCTCGAGCGCAGCCGCATACACGAACGGCTTGAACGCCGAGCCCGGTTGACGCAGCGCCTGCGTGGCGCGATTGAAGCGACTCGTTTTGAAATCGCGTCCCCCCACCATGCGCGCGCACCTCGCCCAGTGGTCGGATCGAGGGCGACCAGCGCCGCCTCCAGCTGCTCCGGGGTCCGGTTCCGTTCTTGTTCGCGAGACGCTCGTTTGGCGCGCCGCGCTTCGATCTCTTCGAGCGCCGTCGCGACCTGCGCTTCGGCAGCCCGCTGCATCGCGGGGTCGATCGTCGTGTACACCTTGAGCCCGCCTTCCGACAGCCGCTCCCACCCGAACTGCTTTACCAGTTGTTGCCGGACTTCCTCTTTGAAGTACTGGCCGAGCGGTTCTTCACGCCGAAGGGTGTCGACGAGACGGACTTTTCGCTTTGGAGGCGCGCTCGAATGCTTCCTTCGTAATGATGTCCTGTCCGCGCACGATGTTCAGCACGAGCGCGCGGCGGGCCAGCGCCCGTGACATGTTGACGGTCGGCGCATTGACCGACGGCGCGTTCACAAGACCCGCAAGAAGCGCGGCCTCGCCCAGGTCCAGCTCCGACGCAGCCTTGCCGAAATATCCCCGCGCCGCGGCTTCCGCACCGTACAGACCGTCGCCAAAATAGATCTTGTTGAGGTACAGCTCGAGGATCTCATCCTTCGAATACATCCGCTCGATGCGCATCGCCAGGGCGATTTCCCGCAGCTTCCGCCATATCTTTTTTTCCCGGGTGAGAAAACTTTGCCGGGCGAGCTGCTGTGTGAGGGTGCTGCCGCCCTGGGCTTTGCGACCCTCGCGTAGGTCCGCCCAAACCGCCCCGAAAATGCGGATGAGGTCTATAGCCGCTGTGATCGGCGAATCGCTGGTCTTCGAACGCCACGATCGCCTTGCGAAGGTGCGGCGAGATACGCGACAGCGGCACTTCGATGCGATATTCCTTGAAAATCGTGAAAACAGGCCGGTTGTGCACGTCATACAGCGTCGTCGCCTGGGGCATTTCGCCCAAGTGTGCGCAGTTCATCCCGGCGTAGGGAGGCCCGCAAACAGCGCCCACAATGCCGATGACGAACAGCAGGCAAACGCGCCGAAACCGACGATCGAGGATTGAGCTTCCGATGCGCGCATACGTCTGCGTTCGAGCCTTGTGAGCACCTGGTCGAACGACCGCTTGGCGTCCATCGGTACCGGCGCTGCTGCAACCGATTCCGACCAGCGCTTAAATGAGGAATCTACTCAGGGCGAGCACCCCAGCGACGACGATGAAGTAGCCGACGACGTCGAGCACGAAGCCGTTGCGCACCATCGCGCCGAGCGGAATGTAGCCGCTGCTGTAGACGATCGCATTCGGCGGTGTGGAGATCGGCATCATGAAGCCGAGGCTCGCGCCAAGCGTGGCGCCAAGCGCCGGCTCGAGCGGCGACACGCCGGCGGCCTGCGACACAGCGATCGCCGTCGGCACGATGATGTTCGCCGCAGCCGTGTTCGACGCGGTCTCCGACATCACGACGGCAATCGCGGTGAACACCAGCGTCAAGCCCGACGACCCCCGCGTCGGGAAACCGCGCGGCGATACCGTGACCGAGCGCCGCCGACAAGCCCGGTCGAGTCCGACAGCCGTCCCATCGCCAGACCGCCGCCGAACAGCAGCACGATGCCCCAGTCGATGCGCGAGGCCTCGGCCCACGACAGCGTGAAGCGGCGCTCGCGCCAGCTCACCGGAATCATGAGCAGCAGCAGCGCACCGACGATCGCGGCAACCGACTCGGGAAACAGCGTCGCGAATCGTCGCGTCGTCGCATGCGTCTCGCCCAGCGCCAGGCTGAACACGCCCGGCAGTATCCACAGGGCGACGGTCACCGAGAACGCGAGCACGACGTTGCGCTCGCCTCTCGTCATCGCGCCCAGCTTGCGCAGCTCGTCGGCCACCGTGCGCACGGTGTCCGGCCCGAGCTGAATGCCGCGCGACCTCGGCACCAGAAACCACACGACGAGCGACGCCCATCGTGACGATGCATGATCGGCACGCCGACGATCATCCATCCGGTAAACGACACGTTGATGCCGGCGGTCGTGCGCAGCAGGCCGACGCCGATCAGGTTCGGCGGCGTGCCGACCGGCGTGCCCATGCCGCCGATCGTCGCGGCGAACGACGTGACGAGCATCATCGCCATCGCGTAGCGCTGGAAATCGCGATCGCCCTTTCGCTCGCGTCCGAGCTCGGACAGCACGGCGAGACCGAGCGGAAACATCATCGCCGTCGTCGCGGTGTTGCTCATCCACATCGAAAGGAAACAGGTGACGCCGGCGTACGCGACGACGAGCCGCAGCCCGCTCGATCCGACCCACGCCGACGCGAGCGCGGTGAACGCCAGCCGACGATCGAGGCGGTGAACGATCATCCCTTCGGCGAGGATGAAGCTGCCGATGAACAGAAAGATGACGGGATCGGCGAACGGTGCGTACGCGACCTGCGCCGTGGCGACGCCGAGGATGACGCACAGCGTCGGACCGAGCAGCGCGGTGACGGCAAGCGGCAGCGCCTCGGTCATCCAGAACACGATCATCAGCGCGAGGACGGCGCCCACGCGCTGCGCGGCCGGAGCGCAGCGCGCTCGGCATGAGCAGAATCGCGAGCGCCAGCAGCGGGCCGGCGACCAGGCCGAATGCCTGGCGTCGTCGATTGAAGGTTCTTCGCCGGCGAGTACGTCTCGGTCGTCACGCGGCAGACATTATGGTGTCAGCCGGCCGGAATAATTTCGCGGACGACGGGTGTTCTGATATAGGATTTCCGTACTCTACACAACCCGTCGCGGCACACGCTCGATCTGTCGAGGTGACCCATGTGGTGGATGTACATCGGTCTCGGCGTCGTCGTCGCTTCGCTGGTGATTTTCCTGTTCGCGATGCTCGCGTACAGCTCGACGGACATGGGCGAGTCACACAGCGACTCACGGCTGAAGCACCGCTAGTCCCGCCGTCAGCACCCCCGCCGCACAGAACGACTCGACGACGTCGAGCACGTGCGGCCACACATCCGGCAGCGACGATTCGATCGGCGCCATCCGGTCGCAGGATCTGCGCGCGCGCGAGCGTCTGGCCGCACCAGCTTCCGCCAGCCGGCGTGGGCGTTCTGAAGGAGCGGCTGCAGTCGATCGACGGCGTTCGCGAACCGCGCTTCCGGCGTCGCATGCGCCTCGAACTCGTCCCACAGCTGCCGGAAGCGCTCGCTGCTGATCGGCTGGCAGCAGACCGAAAATTCTGTCCGCCGCCGCCTGTTCGCGCACCGCCTTCGCGGCGAACGCATCCACGTCGTACGCGGACACGTCGCCCGCGTCTATCTCGACGAGATCGTGAACCGTCACCATCTCCATGACGCGCATCCAGTCGATCGCCTGGCGGACCGTACTCGCGCAGCACCATCATCACGAGCACAAGATGCCATGAGTGCTCGGCGGAGTTCTCGAGGCGCGACACGATCGACGAGCGGCGTGCGCCGAATGATGGATTTCAGCTTGTCGGCTTCAACGAGAAAGGCAATCTGCTGCGCGAGGCGCTCGTTCATGCGCCCGTAGATTACCGATTCGATTGCGCGCCTGTCGAAATACGGGCCGTCGCCGACGACCGCGCAGTACGGTGACGAGTCGATGACCTGGCAATCGAGCATTCGTCCGTCTTCGAGCGTCAGATGCAGCGTGTCGCCATCCTCGGCGTTTGGGCGATGCTCGAACTTCACGACGCTGACCTGCCCGCCCGCGCCGACCTCGACCTGATATTCGAACCGGCCGAGGTCGCGCGGACCACATTTCACGCCGCCTTTCCCGTGTACGGACTCCATACCTTGTGACAGTGCAACCGGTACGCCAACGCACGTTCAGGCGTGCGTCACGAGCGCTTCCGGCTACGGCCGCTCTTCGCGCCGGTCCGCTTGGACTGCATTGATTTCGATTGAGACACTTTCCGGCGCCCCTTCTGGGTCGACGCTTTCGGCGCGGTCCGCGCGGTGCGCTTCGCCGTGCGCTTCGATTTGCGGCCGTGCTCTTGCGGCACGCATTGACTGCCGGCCTGCGACTCGCAGCGTTGCCGTCGACGCGCTCGCGCTGCGTGCCGCCGTGCGGCCTGGCGGTGCGTGCCGTGCCGCACGCTGCGTCGTCGCGTGCCGCCGACCGCGCGGCGGTCATCGTTGTTCGAGCTGCGCTTTCCGCCATTTTCCCCGCGTCGCGCGGCGAGGTGATACCCGTCATTTCCGCCGCGCGCTCGGTAAGGCGCGCCATGCCTTCAACGCCCGCCGCGAGCCCGCGCCCCATCGACGGTCGCGCCCGACTCAATCAGCTCGCCGACCGCTGCGCGCGGATTGCTCGATGAACGAGTCGTCGTTTGCCTTGCTTGCCGTCATGTCCGTGATTCCTGTGCGTGCCGTCGTGTCTGTCGTTCGTTGCGCCATACCACCTCCGGAGGCATTCGTGTCATGAATGCGATCTGAACGATGTGCAAATGCTGATCCACGTCGACATCGTTCAGGTTCTTCTGGCGTGTCAGCCGCCATCGCGCTTCGCTCGCACGAACGGCTCGCGCTCGTCGTTCGGATCGGCCCAGCGATCGTTCGGCACGAGCGGCGTCCAGCCGGGCCGGCCGGGATCCTGGTCGTAGGGATACGGCCCGAGCTCGCGATACAGCTCCTCGTACTGGGCGAGCTTGCTCCGATCGAGCCGCACGCCGAGGCCCGGACCTTCGGGCACGCGAATCGCGCCGTTCTCGTACGCGAGCTTGCCGCCTTCAATCACATCGTCTTCGAGATGGTGATAGTGCGCGTCGGCAGCGAACGACAGGTTCGGGACCACGGCGCCGAGGTGCAGCATCGTCGCGAGCTGAATGCCGAGCTCGCCGGACGAGTGCACCGCCACGCCGAGCTGGAAGGTCTCGCAGACACCGGCAGCCTTCACGCAGGCGCGAATGCCGCCCCAGAACGTCGTGTCGAGAAGAATGACGTCGACGGCCCGCTGCAGCACATTCGCCGCGAGCTGTTCGAAGTTGACGACGACCGTGTTGGTCGCGAGCGGCACGCGCAGCCTCTCGCGCGCGCTGCGCATGCCGGCCAGGCCGAACACGGGATCTTCGAGATAGTCGTTGTTCAGATCCTCGATGGCACGGCCGAACCGGATCGCCTGCTCCGTCGTCCAGACGCCGTTCGGATCGAATCGGAATCGATCGCCGGGAAATGCCGCGGCGAGCGCGCGGTAGCACTCGAGCTCGTAGTCCGGATGGAAGACGCCGCCCTTCATTTTGTGAGTGGTAAAACCGTGCGCGGTCTTCAGCGCGCGCGCGCACGTCGACGACCTGATCGATCGTCCGGATCGTGCCCGCGCCGTGCGGCGCCGCGTATCGGAAGAACAGATACGAGGCAAACGTGCACGCGATCGCGGACGCGGCCGCCGAGAATGTCGCACACGGGCACCCCCCACGCCTGTCCCAGCAGATCGAGACACGCGAACTCGATCGCGGCGACCATCTGCGTGCGGTTGTTGTAAAGCGATGCGGTGGGATTGGCGAGCAGAAACCGCATCTCCTCGAGCCGCGCAGGGTCGCGGCCGACGAGATACGGCTTCAGCGCGCGGATGCCGGCCACGGCGGATTCGCCACCGCCGCCCATTTCGCCGAGCCCGATCAGTCCGGTGTCTGTTTCGACTTCGACGATGGTGCGAACGAAACGGCCCCAGTGGCAGCCGTTCGCGTGTCGCAGCGGCGCTTCAAGGGGTACGGCGACGGTTGTCGCGCGAAGGTCGACAATCTTCATGCGAGTTCAGCGCTGAGGCGGCAGTTGGCCGCGCCGGGCGACGCTGGCGACCGTTGCGACGAGCTCTGGCGGCTCCACCGGCTTGGCCACGTGCGCCGCAAATCCCGCACGCAGCGATCGTGTGCGATCCTCCGAACGTGCAAACGCGGTCAACGCGATAGCCGGAACCGCGCCGCCGCGCTCGACTCCAAGCGCGCGAACCTGCTTCAACAGCTCGTAACCGTCGCCGCCCGGCATGCCGATGTCGCTCACCAGCACATCCGGTCTGTGGCTCTCGACGAGCGCCAGCGCCTCTTCTGACGAGCTCGCCGTAATCACCGTGGCGTCGCTGGTCTGCAGTATTCGCTCGATGAGATCGCGTGCGTCTGCGTGGTCGTCGACGACCAGAACCGTCAACCCGCCGAGCTCGGCCGGTCCGGTCGCAAGCACCGAGGTCGACGCGACCTGGGGGTGCACCCGCTGACCGCCGGCATCCGCGCGCCGCACCGCAGACACGGGGAGCGTGACTGTGACGGTCGTGCCCTCGTTCATACCCGCGCTCGCGACTGCCACGGTACCTCCGTGAAGCTCGACCAGGCTCTTCACAATCGACATCCCCAATCCAAGGCCTCCGTGCTGGCGCGTCGTCGTGGCGTCCGCCTGCCTGAATCGCTCGAATAGATGCGGGAGAAAGGCTGGATCGATCCCCATGCCGGTATCCGCCACGCTGATCTCGATCTGTGAGTTCACGCGCTGGAGGAGTACCTGCACTTTCCCACCCTTTGGCGTGAATTTGATGGAATTGGACAGCAGGTTCCAGACGACCTGCTGAAGGCGTCCGGCATCTCCGAACACGGGGCCGGCGGATGGATCGAGCAACTGCTCGAGCCTGATGCCCTTGGCGTCGGCCGACGGCTTGACCGTCTCGAGCGCACCTTCGATGAACGTCGCCGGGCGAAGGGGCTGCACGTCGAGCCGCAGTTTGCCGGACGTAATCCGGCTCATGTCGAGAAGATCTTCGATGAGGCGCGTCTGCGCGAGCGCATTGCGTTCGATCGTCTCGAGCCCTTTAATCAGCTCGTCGCCCGTGGACGCCTTCGTTTTGAGCAACTGCGACCATCCGAGAATCGCGTTCAGGGGCGTTCGCAGTTCGTGCGAGAGTGTGGCCAGGAACTCGTCCTTGACTTCACTCATGCGCTCGGCTGCCGTACGCGCCGCGCGCTCGCTTTCGAGGAGGGTCTGGCGATCTTCCGCGGCCTTCTGCGCCGCGTCGTACAAACGGGCGTTGTCGATGGCGATCCCTGCCTGAGCCGCCACGCCGACGATAAGCCGTTCCGCGCGTTCGGCGAACACTCCAGGCCTTGAGTGTCCGAAAAACAGTCCGCCGAGCACCTCACCCGACCGCGACCGGACCGGCACCGCGAGGAAGCTCCGAACCGCGAAATGGCCCGCCGGCATTCCCTGGTGTAGGAGCATCGATCCGTATCGGGGATCCTTCAGGACATCGGCGATCCGAATGGGGGACTCACCGCGGAATGTCGGTTCGAACAACGCCGTGGCGCGCGGGTTGCCAAGCTGTTCAAAGGCCTCGCGCTGCGCACCCGAAAGCGTATCCAGCAGGAAGGTATCGCCATTCTCGTCTCTGGAATTGTAAAAAAATGCACCGACCTCGGCGCCGCTCAGACGTGTCGCCTTGTCGGTGACGACTTGCAGTACCTCCTGTACTTCGAGCTGTGACGCCAGCACTTTACCCGTTTCGTTCAGCAGTTCGAGCACGCGGGACTCTTCGCGCAGCGCGGCGGCAATGCCTCTCCTGGCGGTGATGTCCTCGATGACGCCGATCAATTGCTGGGGCCGTCCCGACTCGTCCCGCAACAGTCCGACCGACGTAAGACTCCACAACTCCCCACCGTCTTTGCGAATGTAGCGCTTCTCCAGCGAACAGTCGGGGCGCTCGCCCGCCACCATCTGGCTTACGAGCGTCCTGGTCTCCTCGACATCGTCGGGATGTGTGATTTCCAGAAATGTGCGGCTCCGCAGCTCGTCGCTCGAATACCCGAGAATCTGTGAAAACTTCTCGTTGTGATCCAGAAACCGGCCATCGAGCGAGGCGACGGTGATACCCACTGCCGCCTGATTGAACACTGCCCGAAGCCGCTCGGCGCTGCTGCGGACTGCCTCCTCAGCGACTTTCTGTTCAGTGATATCCGCGCATGCGCCCGTCATGTACCACGGCCGCCCAGCGTCATCGAGCACGGTCTTCGCCTTCTGGGTGATCCAGTGCACGCTCCCATCGGGCCAGATGGCGCGGAACTGCATGTCGAAATCCGCACCGCCGCTCGCACATTGCGCGATCGCCGCCTCGACCGTGGACCGATCATCGGCGTGGATGGCATTCACAAACGCATCGGCCGACTGGATGGGCTGCGTCGACGTCAGGCCGAACAAGCAATTGAGATTGCCATCCCACTCAACCGTGCGGTCCTGAAAATTCCACCTGAATGTGCCGGTACCGGCGGCGGTGAGGGCGGCGGTCAGCCGCTGCTGACTTTCGCGGAGCGCCTCTTTGGTGCCGATCAGCTCGTCTTCGGCGCGCTGCCGCGCGACAAGAATCTCGTGAGCATTTTGAAGCGCGACCGATCGCAGGAGTGAGTCCTCGCGATCGGGCAACGTCATTCGCCAACTCCGAGCACCTCGGATGCGAGCGCCGTGCCCGCAACCCGCGCGCGGATCTTTGCGAACGCGGTATCGCGCGTGGTTGACGTGTCATCGGAAAACGGCGAGAACCCGCAGTCGTCGGTGGTTCCCAGCTGCTCAACCGGAATATGTGCCGCCGCTTCGAGCACGCGATCGCGAACCTCCTCGGCGGTATCGACGCGCGGATTGATGGGCGAGACGACGCCGACGAATATCGTATGCTCCGGCTTCATGTACTTGCGGATGATGCGCAGGGCGTGGGGGCGATCGCGCTCTCCCGCCATGGCGACGTAGAAGCTGCCGACTTTCAGCTCGAACAGGCTGGGCAGCAATTCGGCGTAGTCGACGTCCGCGCTGTGGGTCGAATCGCGATCGCCGCCGGGACAGGTGTGAACGCCGATACGCGCGCGTTCTTCCGGAGAAAATCTTGACAGCGCCAGATTGTTCAGGTCGATGAAGCGGTGCAGCAGCTCGCCCGTGGGATCGATCTTCATGGCGAAGCGCGCTTCCGTGAAGTCGATCTGCACTTTGTACGCGCCCTTCGCAAAACAGCGGCGGATCTCTTTTTCGTGCTCGGCCAGGAGATCGGTGATGAACTGCTCACGCGAATACCCCGGAATGGCTTCGGCCGGATACATCAGGCTGAGCGCCGAGGGCGAGATCACGGCTTGCTTGACGGGTCGCAGCGCCAGCGGCATCGCCGCGTCGAGATACGTATCGGCGTAGCGCTGATACCGGAACGGCCCCGACACGAGCCGCGGCATGCGGCGTACGTGGCCGGCGGCGAACGGAATTTTGAAACCGTCGGGTGCGGTGTTCGCCAGGCCTTGCACCGAGTAGGTCCAGAAATTGTGATACTTGCGCTGTTCTCCGTCGGTGATGACCGGCGAGCCGGTCTCCTCGAAACGCGCGATGGTGTCCTTGATAGCGTCTGCGTAGAGCAGATCGAGCTTGGGATTCTGGGCGCCGTACTGCTCAACCGCGTCGATGAGGGCCGTCGGCCTCGGGATGCTCCCGATCGGTTCAGTCGGAATCATGTGTCCAGGTGCGCCCATGCCAGAAAGGGCCGCGGGAACTACTTGTTCTGCCAGTAGTCGCTGGCGTTATTGCGTTGCATCGTTCTCTCCGGACGACGCTGCCGGCTTCGGTCGGGGGGCCGCTCGGGATTCCACACCACGCCGCATTTCAGGCAGCGCCAGTAGGACAGCCCGGCGCCGGGCTGATCGGGTCCCTTGATCTGATCCGTCTGGCAGTCCGGGCACGCGACCGGGGTGATGGGAGTGGCGACGGGCTCGCTCATCGCGATCGGCCACCCTCCTGATACTCCCGATGCTCGGCGAGCCATTGTGTGCTCACCGCGCCGAGTTCCACGAGTCCAGAGCGGCGCCCGGCCGACGCAATCACGGTGATGACAAATGCGGCAACGGCCAATGCAACGCCAATCAGAATCAACATGGTTGTGCTCCAGGCTTTGGTGAGGGCGGGGACGTGCGGCCCGCGACATGGGGCGACGCGACTGCCGTGCTCAGGAAAGCAGATACCCCGGAGTATACAGCAGCTCGTCCCCCATCGCTCAGGCGCAGATCTCCCGATAAAGGGATTAATGTTGTCGTTTTTCGAACGTGACGGCGAACGCCTTCAGTGCGAGATCCGCCCGAGCGAGCACGCCGCGGGTTTTGACCTGGAAATTGTCAATCCCGATGGCCGGAGGCAGCTCGAACATGCCGACGACGCCAACGTGCTGGCGCTGCGATGGCTGGAGCTCGAGGAACGATTGAAGCGCGACGGGTGGACGCGAAAGACGTAATATGCTGGTTCGTTGGAGGTCTGAATGACACATCATGCCGTCATGTGCATCGCTGTTTTGGCTGTTTCCAGCAGTCTGCTCGCCCAATCACCCGATACCGACGCGGCGCTGCTCGCCGCGCCGGCCAATCAGCGCGCCGCAGCCACCGTCATCAAATGGAAGCCCGACTTCACGTACGACACGCTGAAGCAAGGGACGAACCGCCTGGTCTGCTATGACCGATCAGGACAGCCTGGGCAGCAGCCCTTTTCTCTCGAGTGCACCAGCATCACCAACCTCGAGCGGGTCGCGCAGAACATGAAGTTCGAAGCGATGGGCGAACAAAAACAAGCGATGCTCGATGCGGCGGAAAAAGACGGCACTCGCGTGAAGCCCGAATTCGGGTCGGTGTTCTACAATCTGGGGGGCCCCGACCGGGAGCGCGCCCGATCGCACACGACCATCGCCGTGCCCGGCGCCACCGCGCAATCAATGGGACTGCCCGACAACAACAAGCAGGGTGGCGCGTGGATCATGAACGCCGGCACCTCGACGGCGCACGTCATGATTCCCGGGTTCTAGAGTGTTGAGGGGCATTCTACCGAGCGTCGCCGCACTGACTCTTGCCCTGGCAGCGCTCGACGCGCAGGCCCCGACCGCCGCCGCCCGGCGCGTCTCCATCACGATCGATGACGGTCCGGTTGTGAACGAGATGACGGACCTTGGCAATTTCCAGCGGATAACCAATGGGCTGGTGGGATCCTTCCAGGTCGAGAAGGTTCCCGTCACTATCTTCATCAACGAGCGACAGTTGAATGTGCCGGGCCAGCGCGATGCGCGTGCGGCAGTCGTCGAGCAGTGGCTGAATGCCGGCTTCGACGTGGGAAACCACGCGTATTCCCACAAGAGCGCCAGCAACGTTCCGGTCGACGAATTCACTGATGACGTCGTGAAGGGCGAGGTGATTACTCGCGCGCTCCTCGAGCGGCGCGGGCAGCAACTGGTGTGGCTGCGTTATCCCTATCTCCACTCCGGTGCGACCGCCGAGACTCACCAGGCCATCGTCGACTTCCTGGAGAAGCGTCAATATCGCCATGCGCCGGTGACCGTCGACTACGCCGACTACACCTTCGCGGGCGCGTACACGCGCGAGCTGCGACGCGGGAACATCGAGGTCGCCGAGCGAATCAAGCACGCCTACCTCGACCAGGTCGACGTGGGATTCAACCACGCCGAACGATTTTCGATGGAGCTCTACGGCCGCGAAATTGCGCAAATCCTGCTCATCCATTGCAATGAGCTGAATTCCGTGTCGCTGCGTGACAGCATCGCCCGCATGCGCCAACGCGGCTACACGTTCATCAGTCTCGAAGAAGCCATGCGGGATGAAGCCTATCAACGTCCTGACACATTTGCGGGCCCAGGCGGATCTTGGCTGAGCCGCACTGCTACGGTGATGGGAAAAAAGCCGAGCGACGAGATCGTCGCCGCTCGTCCCGTGGTTCCCAAGTGGATCACAGATCTGCCGAATCAGCCGTAGGCGCCGGGCGCTGGCCTATTCGTATCTGAGCGCTTCGATGGGATCCAGGCGCGCGGCGCGGCGCGCGGGGTAAAGGCCGAATACGAGGCCGACAGACACCGACACGAGGAACGCGAGCAGAATCGAGCTCGCCGTCACAATCGTGGACCAGCCGGCGAAGTAGCCAATCAGGCGTGAGATCCCGACGCCGGCAATCACACCGATCGTGCCGCCGACGAACGAGATCAGAACCGTCTCGATCAGGAACTGCCGCACGATGTCGGTCCGGCGCGCGCCGAGCGCGCGCCGGACGCCGATCTCGCGCGTCCGCTCGAGAATGCTCGCGAGCATGATGTTCATGATCCCGATGCCGCCGACCAGCAGTGAAATGGACGCGAGCGCCACCATGACGACCTCGAACATGCGCTGCGTCCGGCGCTGCTCCGCGAGCAGCGCGGCCGGCACGATGACGCTGAAGTCCGGCGTGTTCCGGTGCGACGCGTTCAGCACTCCGCGGATCACTTCGGCGCCGGCCACGCTGTCCATTCCCGGCTCGAGCTGCAGGTAGATGCCGTCGATCTCGTCGCGGAACTGGCTGTAGTTGTCTTCGAGGCGGAGCATCGCCGTCCAGAGCGGAACGTAGATCAGATTGTTCCGGTCCTCTTCGGGGACGCCGGCTGTGTCGGTCTGCGCGCTGAGCTGCGGCCCCGCCACGCCGATGACCCGCAGCCACTGATCGTTCACCTTGATGTACCGGCCGACCGCTTCCTCGGGGCCGAACAGCGCCGCCTTCGCGCCTTCGCCCAGCACGGCGACCGGCGTCGCGCGCTCGGTCTCCCCCTCATCGAAGAAGCGCCCGGCCGCGAGCCGCAGGTTGCCGATCGGAATGTAGGACGGCGTGACTCCGTACACCGTCGGCATATCGCGCTGCGGCTTCGGCAGCATCTTCGACGGCAGGAATCGCTTGCGCGGCGTGGCCGGCGCTCACCCCTTCCATCGTCGCGCGAATGACGCGGTAGTCCTGGAATGTCAGCCCCGGCGACGAGCTCCGCACCTTGCCGAACGCCTGCGGATCGGTCGTCTCGCGCGCCTCGACGATGACGTTGCGCACGCCGAGCTGCTCGATGAACGCCATCACCTGCTGCTGCGCGCCGGCGCCGATCGACAGCATCGCGACGACGGCCGCGACGCCGAAGATCATGCCGAGCATCGTCAGCAGCGAGCGCAGCTTGTGGACGCGGAGGTTGTCGAGCCCGAGCTGCAGATCCTGAAGCCCGCTGCCGAGCTGCGACTTCGGATCGCGAAGGAACGTCTTGATCACGAGCCCGCTCGCGGCTGCACCGGTCCGGCGCTTCCACCGCCGCTGTTTGCGTCCGCGAGCGGATTCCGCAGCGCCACTTCCGTGCCGACCGGCAGATTGGTCACGACGATGTGCGTTTCGGTGCGATGCGACACCTTGACCTCGCGCGGCTCGAACGAGCGGCCCTGACGAACGAACACGACCGGCTTGCCGTCGTGCTCGAAGAGCGCCTGACGCGGGAGATACAGCGCGTCTTTAATCGGCGCGCCTGTGACGCGCACCTGCGTCGTCAGGCCCGGGCGCAGGCTGGCGGGATTGCTGCCCGTCACGTCAAAGCTGACGTCGAAGGTCCGCGTCGGATCGTTCCACGCCCACACTTCGCGCCGGCTGGCGCCCGCCACCGCCTTGATGGTGGCCGGAAGGGTCTTGCCCTGCACCGCATGGATCGTGACCTCGGCCTTCTGGCCTGCGTTCAGGTGCGCGCGATCGTACTCGCTCACCTTCGCGACGAGCTCGATGCCCGACTGGTGCAGCACTTCGGCAACCGGCCGTCCCGGAGAACACCGTGTCGCCTGCGCGGAATTCCGGCACGACCACGCCGGCCCAGGCCGCATTGTTCATGTCGTTCGGCTTCACAGCGACGAGACCGTCGAACGGCGCTCGCAGCGTCATGTTGTCGATGTTGCGCTGCGCGTTGTCCATCTGAAGCCTGGCTTTGTTGCGCTTTTCCTCGAGCACTGCCAGGGACGCGCGGTCGCTGGCGGTGCGCGACTTCAGATCGTTCTGAAGCTGCGCGAGCCGGCCCTTGGCTTCTTCGAGCGTCAGCACGAACTTCTGCTTGTCGATGGCGCTGCTGAGGCCGGAGCCCTGCACGTCGAGCTCTCCGCGGCGGACGTCGAACCGCGCCGTGAGCAGCGTGACCTCGTCCTGCGCGCCCTGCACGATGGCGTCGGCGCGCATCTTCGCGATCTCCTGCTCTGCCTGCGCGAGCTCCGACCTCGCCGCTTCGAGCCTGTCTTCCTGCTCGCTCTTGTCGAACTCGACAATGACCTCGCCTGCCTTCACGGCCGTTCCGGTGGCCGCGATGGTAAGAATCTGCATCGGACCGCCGACCGCCGGCGCCACGAGCGCCTGCGCCCTCAGGGGCCTGAGGTCACCGGTCGCATGCACCACGACCGGCACGTCGCCTTGGGCGACGCGGGCTGTCGGAATGACGCTGCCGTCGGTCTGCACGCCCTGCATCGGAACCGTGGCGATTGCGGCCATCACGAGCGCGATGCCCAATGCGCCTGCGAGCGACCAACTGAGACGCTTACGATTGGCTTTTGTCATGACAGGTTCACTTCACGGCCGGAATAGGATCCTTCAGCGCGACGCGCTCGCCGGGCTGCACGCCTTCGCGCACGACGAGCTGCTCCTGACCGCGCCGCGCGATCTGCACCAGCCGCTCATCCCAGCCGCCGCGCGACCGTTGAACGTAGGCCACCGAGCGCCCCTCTTTTTCGAAGACCGCGCGCGCGGGAATCAACACGGCATCCGCCACTCGATCGACGGCCACGCGAACCGTCGTATTCATGCCCGGGCCGCAGCCGCGCATCGATCTGATCGATCTGGACGATCATCTCGAAGTTGCGCTGTGGCGGCCAGTTGGAAAAATCGACGCGCGCGAGCGCGCTGATGTCGCCGATCTTCCCGACCATTTCCTGTCGGGCACTGCATCGGCGCGAACGACGACGCTGCTGGCCGGACTGCATGCGGCCGCGTTCTGCTTCTTCGAGCTTGGCCGTCACCCGCAGCGTCGACAGATCGGGCACCTCGGCGATGATTTGACCGGGCCACGCGCGGTCGCCCGGTTTGAAGTCGGGCGGCGGACAGCATGAGCGCCAGTTCGGCATGATGGCGACCACGCCATCTACGGGCGCCAGAATCTCGAGCCCGCCAAGCTGACGTTCGGCGTGCTCCATGTCAAAGCGCGCCTTGTCCCGCTTCTGGATCTTGCTGCCCAACTCGGCCTTCTCGATGTCACCGAGCGATTTCAGCTTCCGCTCGGCCTCGGCGAACCTGGCCTTCGCGTCGTTCAGCGCGAGCTCCTTCTGCTCGCGCTCCATTCGCGGGAGAAACTCGCTTGGCACGGTGTCGAGCTCGGCCCGCCGAACGTCGTAGCGTGCCTTCGACAGGTCTGTCTGCGCCTGCTGTTCCTGAATGCGGAACTGCGCCTGCGTCTTGCTGATTTCCTCGTCGGCCTGTTTGAACTCAGAGCGCCTGTCGTTCAGCGTCCGTTGGACCGTCATGGGATCGAACCGGACGACGACGTCGCCCTTCTTGATGGCCATGCCGTTCTTGGCAAGCTCGAGAATCTGGAGGTCTCCGCCACCCGTGGTGGGCACCGTCAGCGCAACCGAACGCACGGCTTTCACCTCGCCGCGCACCTGCAGGTAGTCGATGAACTCGCCTTTGATGACGGCGGTCGTGGGCACATCGATCGCCGCGCCGCGCTCCGAACGCGCCGCTCACGCCGGCAATCGCGACGACGATGGCGAGCCCGGCAGCCGAGGCGACGATCGTGCGTTTGTTACTGCGCCACATGCCGCTGCACCGTCACTCCGGGCTCGAGGCCGGACGCGACAATCACTTCGTGGTCGTTCGTCGCGCCCAGCGTCACCGTGCGAGACCGGGCACTGCCGCCATCGAGCACTCGTACCGCGAACGTATCGTTCTCGCGCACGACGGCGTCGCGAGGCACGACGATGACGTTGTCCTTCGCTCGAGCTCGATGTCGACAGCCGCCGACAGGTCGGGAAGCAGCTTGGGATGGCTCCCCTGGATGCTCACGGTCGCGACGAAGTTGCGCACGCGGTTCGTCAGCATGCTGGTCGTGCCGACCGGTGCGACATGCTCCACGCGCCCCTGGAATCGAAGGTCGGGGTACGCATCGAGCGAGATCTGCGCAGGCTGGCCGGCCTGCAGGAGGTGCACGTCGGCCTGGTTGACCTTCACACGCACGAGCATCTGCGCAGGATCGACGACCTGCATGATCGGCATGCCCGGGCGCGCTTCCTCGCCCTCCTGGATCTCGACCTGCTGCCCCGGCCGCCACACCATCCGCAGCACCACCATGCCGGAGATTGGTGACGTGACGACCATCCGCGTGGCGTTGTCCTCGGCCGATTTCATCGCCTTGTACGCGCGATCGCGCTGGATCTCGAGAATGCGCAGGTCGGCCTGCTCGGCGCGGCGCTTCAGATCGAACGTCGTCGTCGAACTGCTTCTGCTTCGCCAGCGCCTCCTCCAGCCGCTGCTCGTTCTTTTCCTGATCGATGCGGCCCAGATAGACGTTCTTCGTCATCTCGAGGCGGGCGTTCTCGACGGCACTCGCCGCGACGGCCCGCTCCGTATCGTCTTTCGCGCGCGCCTGTTCCTGCTCCGCGCGCTTCTTCCGAATCTGCTCCTCCAGATCGCGGTGCTCGGACCTCCTGTCGATGGCAGCTTTCAGCTGATTCTGCCGGTCGAATTCCACGAGGAGCTGCCCGGCAACGACCTGCGTGCCGCTGGGCACGAGCCTGGTGATGATGAGCGTGTTGCTGCCCGGGGCCGTCGCACCGACCAGCCGGGGCGCCGCGACGTTGTGAAAGTTGATGGATTCGACGAGACCGGTGGTCCGCAGGGTTTTGACGAACGCACCGCGCGCGACCTTCAGCGAACCGGTTGTGGCCTGACTTGGCTCATCCTCACCGTCGTAAGAGCCACCTGCACGAACGCTCCGCTCGATGGCGAACGCTCCGATCAGGGCCACCAGGGCCAGAGCAATCACCAAGTACGGCTTTTTCATGACGTTTGTGCCCGGACGTTTGATTGACGCTGAGGGTTAAGATCCTACACCGCCAACGGCAGTGAGACCAAGATTCGGGATTAGACGCCGCGGGTGAGGAAATGGCCTCTCTACGGCGGCGGCAACCGATCGACAACGAACGCGGCCACGGTGTTTTTCCCGTCCCGCAGGGCCGTCTCCGGAATCAGCGTGCCGAACTTGTGACCGTCGCGCTCCTGATAGGAATGGGCAATGGCCGTCACGATCCCGTTCACGACCACTGCCACGCTGAGGGGGTCCGATCGCGATGTGGTGAGATCGCCACGCACGTAGATTGGTAGCGGATCGCGATCGAGCTTCACCGCGTCGAACTGCCCGGGGTTGTTGATCGCGATTCGCACATCAGGCGCTGGGTGCATCCCCGACCGGCCCACCGTCATGCCGAGCAAGTGGCGGGCACCGTCGGGCGCGTACAACCCGATAAGTTCTCCCCTGCCAAAGCGATGCTCTTTCCGTTCGAGGCTTGCGGCCCGATCGGCCGACAAATCCCCGAGAATGCGCGGCGCCGTATTGAAACGATTGCGCAGGAAGAAGGTGCGCGGCGAGCGCTCCGGTATGCGGCTGTCAACCAGAGAGCGCCCGTCCAGACGGAGCGTCGCCCTCGCACCCACAACATCCAAAATCGTGGGGAGGATGTCGACCGTTTCGACAAACCGGTCCACCACCTCGCCGCGCCGCTGGCCGGGCAATTTCATCACCAGCGGGACCTGAAGGATGTCAGACAGATTGTGCTGCGACGGTCGCGGCTGGCGCCTGGAGCGCCCTTCGCGGTAACTCGCACCATGATCGGCGGTGATGATGACGAGCGCCTTGTCGTACGCCCCTACCTCGCGCAGCCGCGCGATCAGATCTCCAACGAGGCGGTCAGCGAATCCAACCTGCGCCAGATGTCGCTGGTGGAGCGTATCGGCGTAGGCCGCGCTCACTCCCTCGAACAATCCTCTCCCGCGGTACATCGTCGTCTGGTAGTCGGGACCGCGGTACCGCCGTCCAGACGGGACATATTCGAGCGGCATATGCGGCAGCACCAGGTGGATGAAATAGAGCCGCGCAGCCCGATCTTCAATCGACGACACGAATTGGGCGAATACGCCCCCACGACCGGTTTGGACTCTTGTTGCCGGCGTCTCAGGCGTCCCGACCGAAGTCGGCCCATTCTCCGACCACAGGCGGGAGCTCCTCTGTGAGCTTCTGCGGCAGAACGATATGCAGCCACACGAGGCCGAGATCGGACAGGAGCGATCGGACCGAGTCGGCAGGCATAGCGGAGTTCTGTTCGCACGCGCGCGGCGGACAGAGTTGCTGGAACCTCATCGAGGCAAAAATGTCGTAGTGCCGTGCCAGAACGGTAAAAAGATTGACCGGGTAAAACCGCAGCGTCGGTACGGCCTTGTCCTCCCTCACGTATCGTCCCGACAGAAGCGCCGGAACTGCCTGCGAGGTGTTGTAGGCCACGGTACTGGCATTGCGAAACCAATACGCCTCCTGGGCGAGCGCGCCGAAATGCGGATAACGCTCGGCATCGATGCTGCCCTCACCATTGAGGAGACTGTTCAACGGCAACTCGTCAAATACCACCAGGACGATAGGCGGCGTCCGTTCGATCGCCTCGACCGCCGCAGCCGATTCCGACGCAAGAAAACTCTGCGTCACTCCTGGATCGAGGAGAAAGAGTGTCGGGACCACGAGCGCAGCGGGGGCGAGCGCTGTGAGGAACTGCCGAACCCCTCGGAGTCGACTGTAGGCGAGTGCGACCGCGCACCCGAGGGACGCACCGGCCACGGCGTCCCAGGGCAGCATCAAGAGCTCGCCTCTTCGGAACAACGGCATCACGAGCGCCGCCGATAGAAGCGCCAGCACCGCGCCGTGGAATATTCCGGCTGCGCGGGAGTGGACGGCCCGAATCGCACGCTCGAAGCCGAGCAGCCCGAGGGGAATCCCGAAACAAATCGCGAGCACGGTCGCGACGACGGTCGCCGGAGGCGTACTTCTGGCGGGAAAGAACTCGGGACTGTTTGCGACCACTTCGAAGACCGGTTGCGCGATGGCGATCGCGACGAGGCCGACGAGCGCCGCGCCCCGTTCGAGCGTCATCTCGTGGCGCGTCCAGAGATGCGCAGCACTCGCGCTGATCGATCGCATTCGCCTGAGAATCGGTGGCGCCGCACGGGACGCGAAAGAAACAACAGGTACCAGCAGTGGCGCGACGATCAGAAAAAACGCCAATGTTGATAGCTGCACACTGTATCCGCCTGCACTCGTGGGGAGCACAGCCACGCTCACGCGTTCGCCCCAGCGCAGGTGATAATTCCGGATCTCGAACGCAGTCACGCCCCAGCCGTCCGCATCGCCCGTGAGCTCGAGCGACCGCCCGGTATCACCGACCCCCGCGTTGAGCGCCTGAACCTCTTCGGGCGACAGAACAATGTCCCAGCGGATTCTGCGATCGGGCGGCACCACCACGCGATGTCTCTGCAAGCCGTCGCGTAAGAGCCCAATTCTCTTCGGCTCGCCGCCGGCATTCCGAAGCTGGATGCCAAGCACGGCCGGGTGACCACGAAGATTCGATAAATCCGGGAGGAGGATCGTGGCGACGCGGCGCGACGCAGAGAGTTCCGCGCTGAGAACGCTTATGCGGATGGGTACGAACTGAAAAGTACCAAATGAGTGATACACCCACGAGGCGACTGCAGCCAGCAGCATCGCCACACCGACATACGCGATTCTTCTGCTGGCGGGGTTCCGTCTCACGCGGCCCGTAGTATAGGAGATGATCCCCGCGCTCCCGCTCGCGAGAGGCCGGGGATCATCGGAATGACGGGTGCAACGAGGAACTCCCTAGTTCGTGGCGCCTGGACGCCACGCGGCCGGTGTGCCTGTCTTTGCATTCGCGACAGCCCATGCCTTGCCTTCCTTCGACGCCGTCCAGCGAATGGCGTTCAGCACCAATGTCTGGTACGCCGGATTTTCCCAGGCCGTCGCGCCGTGGCCGTTCTGGAGGTACGCAATCGGTGTACGTCCCGCAACCTTCACCCAGCCGGCGAGATCGCTGCCGGCGACTTCGGGATGCCGCCACCCGCCTTTGTACCGACCGGGGAAGTTGACGTCAATCGCCTTGAAGTCGGAGCGGAGAAGGGGAACCACGGTCTCTGGTGCGTATGGGCACAGATAGGTTTCGTCGACAATTTCGAAGCCGTCGGCAACGCCCTGCGTAATCGGATGGGCTTTGTCGACGACGCTGATGCGCTGCGTCACCCCGCCCTGGGCGCCCGAGTTCGGGAACTCCTTGCCGCGGAAGGTGACAGGATTGCCCCAGTCGCACGCACCGCCGACCATCTCCGAGTATTCCGGCCACGTGTGATTCCAAGAGGCGATCGCATGATGGAGGAAGACCATCCCCTTGGTGCCCGCCTGCATCAATGCCTGGAGATGCTTCTTCGCCGCCGGGCCCGGATCCTCGAAGGCGATCGATCCGTCGGGCTTCGTGATTCTCGATCGCCCGGGCGCATCAAAGAACACGAAGACATCGAATCGCTCGGCGAGCGCCGGATCGAAAAATGCCGTCGCGGCGGGATGTTCGACATGCGACCAGCTGATCTCTTTGCCAAGCTTGTCCAGCATGACCGCGAGTCCTTCGCGATCGTACGAGTGCCCTTTGGTGACGAACATCACTCTAATCGGACCTGCGCCGCCTTGCGGATTTCCGCCGCCGCCCCTGCCCCCACGCGCGGGTGCTTCGGCAGCCGGGCCTTGCCCGCCCGAAGCCGGAGCCGGCGTCTGTGGAGCTTGAGCTGAGACAGCGACGAACGACGCCACCGCCAGCCACAACGACAGTCCAAGATGTCTTTTCATAAGCTCTCTCTCCTTCGTCTGTTTCCGCAGTCCGCGATGCTCAATTCCTCGCGGGATAAGTTTTGCTGAAGCCGTTCCGCGCGTTGGTGACGGTGAACGAGCCGTCCTGATTCGCCGATACCTTGACCCAGAACGCAGGCGTATGCGGAGGCACTCCGCCGCCGCGGCCGCCGCCCGCTCCGCGTCCCGCCCCTGCACCTGGTTGCGGTGGCGGTGCGGTGAGAATAGTCGCGAGCGCCGCATTGTCTTCGATGTTCGCGATGAACGCGCCGGGCGCGTTGTGCTCGATGCCCGCCGGAGCCGACCAGTGCAGTTGCCAGATATCTTCGAGACCCGGTGCGGTCTCCAGGACTCGGAATGCCTCAGCGGAGCCGCCTTTGCGAATGCCGTTGTTCACAACCGCCACCCGGCTGCGCAGCGGGTGCACCTGCACTTCCGACCCCGAGAGATTGGAGCCGTGGTGCGTGGTGAGGTATAGATCGATCGTGCCCGAGGCGATTGGTCGGGCACATCAGATCGAACTCGCGGTCCCACAGCAGGTCGCCGAGATCGATCGTCCGGAAGCGTCCGAATGTGATCACGCTGCCGACCGAGTAGCCGTTTTCTGGATCGCCGGTCGTATTTTTCGGCTGAAATGTCGCGCACGCGGGGTTCGGGGTTCCTGCGCCCGGCGCACCCTTGATCGGCGCCTTAATCGGTTGCATGGCTGAGATGACGACCAGCCAGTCGACGCCGGCGAATGGAATTTTGTCGCCCGCCTTGAGCACGGTGTGCTTCGCCTTCGCATGAATGTCGGCATACGCCTTTTGAAACCCCGGCACCTGCTCGCGATCGGGTTCAGCCGTCGGACCGTGGTCGTAGAAGCTCTTAATTGGAATCATCGACGCCAGATGTCACCACATTGCCGATGTGATCGACGTGGTAGTGCGTCGAAAGCAGATGGTCGATCTGGCGTCAAGCCGGCCGCCTTGACGGCCTCCATGATGCGTCCCGTGTCGCGTTCGCCGGGAAAGCCGGTATCGACCAGAAGCGATTCACCTGACGGCGAGACGAACAATGTCGCCTGTCCGCCTTCGACGTCGATGTAATAGATATCGAGGGTTTTCGCCGCACGCGGCTGGACCTGCGCCTTCAACGCTGCGGTCGAAAGCGCGAACGTGAGAACCAGCATGAGCAGCGCGCAACGACGATGCATCATGTTGCTCCTCAGAAAATTTTATTGCGCGGCCGGCACCAGTCGAATCACGCGGCCGGGTGTCGACGCCGAAAGACTGAGGCCGGTGCCCGCACCCGTCGGATTCTGCAGCGCAACATAGAGATACCCGTCGGGGCCCTGAACGATGTCTCGCACGCGGCCGAACTGCCCGAAGATCACTTCTTCGGCGGCGATCGTGTTGTTGACGACTTGAAGCCGCAGCAGCTTGTGTCCCGCCATGCCGGCGACAAACAGGCTGGTGTTCTTCCACGCCGGGAAACGGTTGCCGGTATAGAACGCGACCGCGGACGGCCCCAGCGCCGGCGTGTAGTAGGTCAGCGGCTCTTCCATGCCAGGTTGCGACCGCTTCGTGATGCCGTTCTGCAGCCCCTTCGACACTACGCCCCACCCGTAGTTGCGTCCCGCGTTCGACGATGTTGATCTCGTCGCCGCCGCTCGGACCATGCTCGGATTCCCACATCGCGCCGGTGACAGGATCCCACGCCATACCCTGCGGATTGCGATGGCCGTAGCTCCAGATCGTCGGCACGTGCGCCCGGCGTCGACACAAACGGATTGTCTTTCGGCACCGAGCCATCGTCGTTCACGCGATGGATCTTGCCGAGCGGGTTCGACAGGTCCTGAGAGTTCTGCATGACACCGCGCTCGCCGATGGAATAGAAGAGGTGCCCGTCACGATCGAACAGAAACCGCAGGCCGAAGTGCGATCCTGAGGTCGTATACAGCTCCGGTGGTCCGCGGAAGATGACCTGCTCGTCGGTCCACTCGTTGTTCTTGTTGAGCTTGCCGCGGATGATGACGGTCATCGACGGAATCTGCGGACCGCGTCCGCGGCCTGGTTGCACTGCCGGCGTCGGCGGCGCCGCGGAAGGCGGTGGCGGCACAAAGCCCGGGCGCACTTCCGAATAGGCGAGATAAATCCAGCCGTTCCTCGCGTAGTTCGGATGCACTTCGACGTCGAGCATGCCGCCATCCTGCTGCACGTGCGCTTTCGGGCGTGCCCTTCACAGGTTCGGACAGCGTGCCCTTGTCGATAATCCGGAGGTTTCCCGAACGTTCGGTGACCAGCAGTCGTCCGTCGGGCAGAAACGCCAGACCCCACGGTGTCTCGAGACCGTCGGCAACGAGCTCTGCTTTCACGGTCTGTTTCTCGGTCTTCAGAATGTGTCCCGCGGGATTCGCGATGAACTCCGGCTTCGGCGCGAGGTTGCCGGTCTCCGCGCGGATGTGGTGAATCAACTGGCCGACCTGTTCTTCGGTCAGGTCATCGAATGCCGGCATCCCGGTCGCGGGCATTCCGGCTCTGATGATGCGCGACGAGACGATCGTCGTCCAGACGCGCGAGCACTTTCTGATCGAACAGGCTGGCAGCGCGTCCACCCGACGCGTCGAGTGCCGTGGCAGCCGGCGCATTTTTCTGTATAGAGGGCCGCGGCCACAGCGCCCGGACCGCCGCCCCGGCCACCAGCCGGAGCCACCGTCGGCGGCGGGGCCTGCGCGCGCATGAGAGAGTTCTTCGTCGCGAACGGCAGAACAGCGCAGCCGAGCAGCAACAGAACACACGAGCGGCTGATTGATCGCATTGCTTATTGTGTACGCAAGCGATCTAAAACTGGAAGCGAACCTGCGCCTGGATCGATCTCATGTCGCAGCGCCCCGTTGACGGCGCCGAAGCCCGCGGCCGTCGTGCGGAGGCGCGCGGGATCGACGTCGCCGTTCGCCAGGAACTGCGAGTTGCGAATTGTCTGATTCTGCGGGCTGACGAGCTGCAGCTGCGTCACGCGCGAGTTGTAGATGACCGAGTTGAACGCGTTGTACATCTCCAGCCGAAGCTGCACCGAGCCGGCCGCTCCCGGCGTTGAAGCTGCGCGCGATCGCCAGATCGAGCCTGTGATCTGCGCAACCGACGAGGTAGTTGCGTCCCGATTCCATACCCAGGCTGCCCGGCAGCGGACCCGAGAACGCCGCAGTGTTGAACTGGCGTGAACCGATCGCCCGAGCAGCCGCTGCCCATATCGCCGTTGATGACGACGCGCGGCGCGTAGTCAGGCGAACCGGTCAGGTTCACGTTGGCGCCGTTGTTCTGGTACTGAACCGTCACGTCGTAGGGCAACGCAGACCCGGCGGTGAAGATGCCGGAGATCTGCCAGTCGTTGGCGAGCGCCGCCGTAATCTTGCGTCCCAGTCCCGACGCGGAGTCCATGTTCGGAAGATCCCATACGAAGTTCGCCTTCACGATGTGGCGCTGCAATCCCGGGTTCGACATCAGTTCGTTGAACTCTTCCTGATCGGCGCGCACGGAGTACGAACCGTCCGCGGCGTGCTGCAGCCGCACGGGCACGCCCGTTGTCCCGTTGTCGCTCAGCGTCAGGGTGTAGTTGCGCGCCGAACGAGAAGCCGTTGCGGAATCGCCGCGTCATCGAGAACTGCATCGAGTGGAAGGTGCGGTCGAAATCCTGCCATTGCTGGTCGATGTTCTCGTAGCCGCGGATCGGATGCAGCAGCTCCTGGACGTACGCGTTCGCGCCTGGCGACGGCCGACGGCGCCCGCGTCGGATCCTGGTTGATCGGCAGGAACGCCGCGCCGAAGTCGACGGCGTTGATGTTGATGGCGGACAGCGACTGGAACGCGGTGCACGTGCGAGGCGTGCTGACCGACGTAGGACACGTCGAGCGCCGTCGCAAACGGCATCACCATCTGCGTGCCGACGTTCCACTGCAGCGATGCGGAAGGTGCGGATTGTCGTACCGGTAGTTGATGAGCGTCGGCACGCCCGAGGCTCGCCACCGCGGTGCCCGTGCCCAGCGTCTGCAGCTGGCCGTTGCGTACGGTCTGGTTCGTCGACGTCGGCGGATTCTGCGACTGGTAGTAGATCGAGTCGCCGTCCGGCCGATCGTAGAACAACCCGATGCCGCCGCGGACGACCAGGCTCTGATCGTCCTTGACCGAGTAGGCGGCGCCGAAGCGCGGCGCGGCCGTCAGCGTCGGCCATTCGTAGTTGTACTTCGAGATGCCGTCGCCGGCGCGGACGATGCCGTTGGTCAGGTTGCCGGTGTTCGGCACGATCTGCCCAATCAGCGCGGCGGTGCCCGCTCCCATCAACTGCCCCGTCTGCGGATTCATCGCCTGGCGCGTCGCCTCGCACGGGAACACGTTGCCCGGGCAGCCCGGCACGTACTGCACCGGCGCGGCAGCTCGCGAGTACTGGTCGAGGAAGAAATTCGAGGCCTGCCCGTTGGCGTCGTACTGCGGCTGCTGATGCGTGAGGCGCACGCCGTAGTCGAGCGTCAGCTTGTTGTTCACGCGCCAGTTGTCCTGAATGTAGCCTTCGATCTGGTTGTAGACGAACTTGCCTTCGACGAACGACGACTGCTGCGTGTAGGCCGTGATAGACGCCGACGGCCGCATTCGCGAAGCCGAATCCGGTGTCGAGCGGGTTGTTCGTGTCGTTGTCGAAGCGCGAGTATCCCCTGGAACGGCAGCGCGTTGCGCTGGTTCAGATTCTGCTGCTTGCGGCTGTGGTTGCTGTAGAAACCGGTCTTCATCGTGTGGCGCCCGAGCAGCTTGGTCACGCTGATCGAGACGTCCTGCGTCGGGTTCGTGTTCAGGAACGCCGGATACGCGAGGTTCGGCGGCTGGCGTGCCGATGCGATTGCCCCACGTATAGGTCGGCGCGAGCTCTGCGCGGCCGTTGACGTAAGAACGGCGGCGCGACGTCTTCCATCACCGACTGGTTGTACGAGCCTTCCGGAACGATGTTCGCGTTCGGATACAGCTGCGGAAGCGCACCTAATCCGGTGTCGAACCGGTTCGAGCCGGGCGCCGACGACAATCTGGCCGAGCCGGCGATTCGAGAAGCCGTAGGTCACCTCGACGAACGTCGTCGGGTTCAGCGCGTAATCGACCGTCGTCGCGATCGCGTGCACCCACGGATACGCGTTGTAGGTGTCGTTGAATCCGGGAATCGTTCCCGGCGTGGTGCCGCGGAATCCCTTCTGACCGGTGTATTTCCCCGTCACCCGCAGCTTCGAGGAGAACTGATAGTCGACTCGAACAGCCGGCTGATAGCTGAGCGTCTTGAACGTGCGGCGACAGGAACTCGAGGTTGTACGTCGTCCCAGGCGCCTGCGTGATGTTCGGCTCGGGCCAGAGCTTCAGAATGTTGAGGCCTGTCTGATAGAGCCGATCCTGCGGAATTCTGCCCAGCACTCCGCCGTCCTGGAAGCACCCGCTCGTGTTCGCGGCCACGCATGGCGACGTCGATCGCGGGTCCTTGATCAGATTGAACACGTTGCCGTTGTTGTCGCGCGTCTGCGAGAAATCTCCCTGCCGCTCGAGCGAGCGTCGGCACGCGGAACTGCCGCAGGATGTTGGCGGACGTGCGCGGGCGGTATTCCTGCGAATAGAAGAAGAAGAGCTTGTTGTCGCCGCCGGGCCGCCCGACCGGGCCGCCGAACGAGTAGCCGTAGTCCGAGTCCTTGGTCGACCTGCTTCGGCGTGCCGTTGATCTGGTTCACCCAGCTGTTCGAGTTCCAGTCGGAGTTGCGCATGATGCCGTAGAGCGATCCGTGAAATTGATTGGATCCGCCCTTGGTGACGGCGGTGATCTGCAATCCGCTCGAACGGCCGTATTCGGCCTGGTAGCCGGCCGTGAGCACCTTGACCTCGGCGATCGCCTCCGGGTTCATCTGCAGCAACTGACCGTTGTTGCCCGTGTCCATCGTGGACACGCCGTCCATCATGATGTTGTTCTGTCCGCCGCCGCCGAGGCGCGTCGTCGTGCCGGTGACACCGGGCGTCAGCGCCGTGAGCGTGGCGAAGTTGCGGCCCGCGCCGATCGGCAGGTTGTCGACTTCCGTCGTGGTGATGCGGAACGACCGCTCGCCGCTCTGCGACTGAATGAGCGGCGCGTCGCCGGTGACGGTGATGGTCTCGCTGGCCCCGCCGACTGAAATCGCGAGGTCGCCGATCGCCGACACGGTCGCCGCCGCTGACAGCCACGCCGCCGCGACGCGTGGTGCGGAAGCCGTCCATCGTGACTTCGACGGTGTACGTATCAGCGGTGACGTTGGGGAACACGAAGTCGCCGCTTGTCCCTGTGATGGCGGGAGCCGATCGCGTGTTGCGGCTCTCGCTGACCAGCACGACTGTGGCGCCCGGCACCGGGAGTCCTTGTTCATCCTTCACCGTTCCAGTGACGGTGCCGGTAGTGATTTGCGCGAACGCCGGCACGGCTGTGACGGCTACGAGCAGTGCTGCGCCCAAGAATCGCGACAGAAATTGATACGCCTTCATCTGCGGCTCCTTTGTATCCAGCGTAGCGGCCGCGTACACCAAGAGTACTCGGCGGCCCGTTTCAAATATTCGATACCGCAATTAGAGCAGCAACCTTGACCCCGTCAAGTCTCGTTGTTGTGAGTTGGACGTACGTGTTGTGAGCCGGTATTCCGGACGTGCCTGAGGGCTGTGAAATGCCGCTCGGGAGAAGATCCCGGCTGACAGGCTACGTCGCCGCGGCTACACTGGCGGCGTGGTGAAACGCTTCGAGTGGAGGCAACTAATCCTGCCCCTCGGCCTTTGGGGTCTGCTCGTCCTCTTCTTTTCCACACGTACTGAAGTACGCGGTGAACCGTTCGTGTGGATTCCGATCACGTGGGGCCAGGCCCTGAAGATTTCGCTGGCGCAATGGTCGGCCTGGGGTGGGCTTGCGGTGCTCATCATCTGGATCGATCGCCGGCTGCCTATCGAGAGAGACGCGCTCTTCCGGCGGTTTCTCTTTCATGTGCCGCTGAGTCTCGTGTTCACTGTCGCGTACTCATATTTGAATTATGCAAACCTCAGCATCCTCGATGCGCCGCGCGACGCATCGCTGCTGGCAGGCGGCGTCCTCACGACCTCGTGGAGATTGATCCATCGCAACGGCACATTCTTCTACTGGGTGATCGTCGGCACCTACATCGCCGTCGACTATCAGAATCACTTGAAGAACCGCCTCGTCAAAACGGCCGAGCTCGAACGGCTCCTGTCCGACGCGCGTTTGAACGTACTCCGCACGCAACTGCAGCCGCATTTCCTGTTCAATGCACTGAACGCCATTTCCGCGCACATCGAGAGCGACCCGCGTGCCGCTCGCCTGATGCTCGAGCGGCTCGGAGATTTGCTCAGGCTGTCGCTCGATCACATCGATCACCAGGAGATCGGCCTCGATCAGGAACTGGCGTTCGTCGAACGGTATCTGCAGCTGCAAGCGATGAGGTTCGAGGACCGCCTCCATGTCTCGATGAGCCTTGCTCCCGACGTGCACGGTGCATTAGTGCCGCCGTTCATTCTGCAACCACTCGTCGAAAACGCAGTGCAGCACGGCGCGGCTGCGCGCTCGGCAGATGGAACGATTGCGGTCGAAGCGTGGCGCGACAACGGCCAGGTCCGCCTGGCCGTTCGTGACAACGGCCCTGGCTTGCCGGCAGGATGGTCGCTGGACGACCACCAGGGCATAGGTATTTCGAACACACGGGAGCGGCTTCGACATCTGTATGGCGAGCAGAATCAGAGTCTGAAGATTTCGCAAGAACCCGGCGGCGGCGTGCGCGTCGATCTCAGCTTGCCCTTCCGTTCGGCGTAAGCCGTCTCACTGCAGTGGATCGCATTCGCACCATCATCGCTGACGACGAAAAGCCGGCACGCACGCGATTGCTGGCGCTGCTCGAGCGTCGCAGCGACATCGACGTCGTGGGTGTCGCACGCGATGGCCGCGAAGCCGTGGAGTTGGTACGTGCGCGGAAACCCGAGCTGTTGTTTCTCGATATCCACATGCCGGAGCTCGACGGCTTTGGTGTGCTGCGCGAGATCTCACCAGCGCGGGTCCCTCTGACGATCTTCGTGACCGCTCACGATCGCTACGCCGTTCGCGCGTTCGAGGCGCACGCCGTGGACTACCTGTTGAAACCGTTCAGCGACGAGCGTTTCGAGACGGCGTTGGAACATGCGCGTGAGTCCTTGCTGCACGTGGCGAAAACGGATTGGATATCCAGGATCAGCAGCCTGCTCGGGGACGAAGCGCACGTCGGCCAGGGCGCCGGGCCACTCGAGCGAATCGTGCTCAGAGCCGCCGGGCGTGTGACATTTGTGGAGCTGAAGGACCTGGACTGGATCAGCGCCGCCGGTGTGTATCTCCACCTGCACATCGGCGGAAAGACACACCTGTACCGATCGAGCATCTCCGCGTTTCTGCAGCGGCTCGATCCGCATCGGTTCGTTCGCGTCCATCGCTCGACGGTGGTGAATACCGACCGGATTCGAGAGCTGCGGCCGCGCGGGCACGGCGACTTCACGATCGTCCTGCACGATGGGCGTGAGCTCACGTTGAGCCGGGCGTATCGATCGCAGCTCGAACGTTGGCTGCGCCAGCCGCTCTAACAGCTCTCAGCTGTCAGCTCTCAGCTATCAGCTGTCACAGCTTCAGAACTGGAAACGAATCTGTACCTGCATGCTGCGGTTAGCCTGCGCGCCGGTGGCTGCACCGAACCCGGCGTTCCTCGGCGCCAGACGGGCCTGGTTCACGGTGCCGTCGGCGTTGAACTGGCTGTTCTGAATCACCTGGTCGATCGGGTTGTTCATCTGCAAGGTGGTCTGCCGCGCGTTGATGATCGAGGCGTTGAACACATTGAAGACGTCGGCGCGAAGCTGCAGCACACGGCTGCCCCCCGCGCGGATGCTCCGGGAAATCGACAGGTCGAGTGTGCTATCGGTGCACCCGGACAACAGGCTCGCCCCCGACTCGGTGCCGGTACTGCCGTAGGTGGGTCCGGCAAATGCCGCGGTATTGAACTGCTTGTAAGGATCGCTCGAGCAGCCGCCGTCAATATCACCGACAACGCGAATGCGCGCCGGATAATTGGGCGAGCCGGTGAGGTTCACGCTGGCTCCACCGGTGGTATACGAGAAACCCGCGTCATACGGCACGCCGGAGCCGGCGGTCAACACGCCGGAAAGCTGCCAGTCATTCACAACAGCCGCCAGTACACGGCTCATCCCGCTCGCGGGCTCGAGACCTGGCAACTGCCACAGGAAGTTTCCCTTGATGATGTGCGGCCGATTCCCGATGTTCTTGAGCAGCTCGTCGGCGTCCTTCTGGCCAACCCATTCGGTGAACGTGCCGTCTGCCCCGTGCTGCAGGTGCAACGGTGAGCTGGTGTTCCCCTCCGTGCGCAAGCTCCAGGTCCAGTTGATCCCCGCCTGCCAGCCGGAGCGGAATCGCCGGTTGAAGGACGTCTGAATCGAATCGAACTGCGTCCAGGCTCGCGGCCATGACGTGAAGATAGCGCCCAGCCCGGGGTAGGGGCGCAAGAAATCCGTCGACAACGAAGCCGCACCCGGAATCGCGCTGCCCGCCTGGGTGGGATCCTGGTTGTGCGACAAATAGGCCGCTCCAAGGTCCGGCGCGTTCAGGTCGAGTGTGTTGGCAGCGAGCGTGGTCCCGACCACGGCCTGTGCCATCACGTTGTAGCCGTGATTGCCCACATACGACACGTCGAGCGACGACGACCACGGCAGAGCCATCTGGACGCCGGCGTTCCACTGCAGCGACGAAGGAATCTCCGCGTCGTATATGAAGATCGCCAGATTCGGCGGCGTCAAAACGGATTCGCCGCTGGGCAGCGACTGCAGCGTCCCGTAGCGAACCGTAGATCCCTGCCCCGTTGGTGGGTTGCCGATGAACGAGAACACCGTCTGCCCCTGCGGCCGATCGAAGAACACGCCGACACTGCCCCGGATGACCACCTGCTGATTACCGTTCACATCGTACGCCGCCCCAACGCGCGGCGCGAGCGCCAGCTTCGGCCAGATGTGCGCCGTCTTCGCAATGCCCTCACCGGCCTTGATGATCCCATTTGTGAGAACGCCTGAGTTCGGCACCAATGTATTGACAAGGCCTGACGACCCTGCACCCAGTGACACGCCGTTGTTCGGATTGACTGCCACGCGATTCGCGATCGGACAGGGTCTGGTCGAAACCGAGCAGCCCGGCATGTACAACTCCGGCGCGCTGGCGCGCGACCACTTGTCGGGGAAGAAGTTCGACGACTGCAGCTTCGTGTCGTACTGCGGCCCTTGATTCGTAAACCGCATGCCGTAATCGAGCGTCAGCCTGTCGTTGATCTTCCAGTTGTCCTGCAGGAAGAACTCGTGGCTGTCGTACACGTAGTTACCCTCGAGCAGCGTGTTTTGCTGCGCGTACGACGAAAAGATCCCGACAGCGGCATTCGCGTAGCCGTACCCCGAATCGAGCGGGTTGTTGCTGTCGTTGCCGAAGCCGATCGTCCCCTGGAATGGCAGCGCCCCGGCCGTCCCCAGATTCTGGATCTTGAGGCTGTGGTCCAGTTGGTACCCGCCTTTAATCGTGTGACGTCCCGCCAGTTTCGTCACGCTGACCGCGACGACGTTGGTGCGCACCATGTCAAGGAAGACCGGATACGTATTGTTCGGCGGCGGATTGCCGACGCGATTCCCCCACGCGTAGGTCGGCGCCATCATCACCCGCCCGTTCTCGTAGAAGGGCGTTGCGGTAGCCGAGAGCGCCTTCTCCTGATACGTATCGGGAGACACGATACCGGCATCGGGATAGAGAAGCGGAAAGTCGCACAACCCGACGCTGCAGCGATTGGTCACCGGGCTGTTCGGTATCGCTCCCTGCTGGTTGAACTGCGAAATGCCCCAGCTGCCCTCGAGAACCGTCGTCGAGTTCACGGTGTACGCGACGTTGGCGGAAGGAACGATGACGGCCGGCCACTTCAGGAAGGTGTCGTTGAAGCCGGGGATGGACCCGGGCGTCGGTTTGGCCGTCGCGAGCTGTCCTGTGTACTTGCCGAACAAGCCGCAATTTGCTCGACGCCTGCCAGTCAATGCGCACGAGCGGCTGCTGAACCACACGTGTGTCGGTAGGCGCAACAGTCTCGAGGTTGTACGTCAGGCCGTCCACGTTCGGCTCGGGATAGGTCTTCAGGATGTTCAACCCGAGCTGGTAAACGCGGTTCTGCGGAATGCGGCCGACCACCCCTCCGGCCTGAAAGCAACCGCGCGTGTCGGCCGCCGTGCACGGCTGCCCGGTGGAGGCGTCGCGGATCAGATTGAACAGGACCCCGTTCTGATCGCGCGTCTGCGAGAAGTCCCCCTGCCGCTCGAGCAGGGTCGGAACCCGGAACCGATTGACGGCTCCGCCGGTCGTTCGCGGTGAGTATTGGTGCGCGTAAAAGAAGAACAGGCGGTTGTTTCCACCCTCCTTGCCGATCGGACCGCCGATCGTGTAGCCCCAATCGCGTTGGCGCAACACGGTCTTCGGGTCGCCATTGCTGCACGTTCACCCAGCTGTTGGCGTTCCACGCCGAGTTCCGCTCGAGGTCGTAGACGGATCCGTGGAATTGATTGCTGCCGCTCTTGGTGACGCCCGTGATTTGCAGCCCGGACATGCGGCCGAACTCGGCCTGATACGCCGATGTCAGCACCCTCACCTCGGCGATCGCGTCGGTATTGAGCTGAAGCGCCTGCCCGTTGCCGCCGGTATCGATCGTCGCAACGCCGTCCAGCAGAAAGTTGCTCGCGTTGTTGCCGCCCGCAGGGGATGGACCGCCCAGCCGCGCGACGGTGGCGTTCGTGCCGGCAGCGGCCCCGGTGCTGACGACGCCGGGGGTCAGTGCGGCAAACGACGCGAAGTTCCGGCCGGAATTCGGCAGGTTCTCCACCTGCTCTCGAGCGACGGTGAACGAGCGTTCCCCCGTCTGGGCCTGAATCATGGGCGCCTCGCCGGATACGATCACCGTCTCCTCGAGATCGCCGACTGCGAGGCCGATGCTGCCGACGACCACGCGATCGCCCGGGCTGACGTCCAGGTTCTTGCGCTCTGTGGTCTTGAATCCCTGCAGCGTGATGCGCAGCGTGTAGCGGTCGGCGATGACGCTCGTGAACTCGAAGGCGCCTACATCAGTCGACTGTGCGGCGATCGTCGTCCCACGCGTTTCGCTGACGAGCGACACGGTTGCGCCTGGAATGACCGCGCCTTGCGAATCTCTGACGCTTCCGACAACCGAGCCGGTTGTCTGGGCGGCGAGCGGATTCGCCGTCAGCGCCGCGACAATTGCTATGAAGAACGTGGAGTACAACCGGCATGACAAGCCGTTCATGGCGCCTCCTGCATGGCGATCCCGAATCTCTACGTCTGCACGCGGACCGCAAGCTGATCGCTTGAATGCGTCTGCGGTTTGTAGCAGATTGTGCGCTGGGCAGCAACGTCAATGATCGGATAATGGCAGGAGATGGCGAAAAAGGATCCCCTTCCCGCAGACGCGTACCTCGCCGCCATCGTGTCGTCCTCCGACGACGCCATGATCGCCCACGATCTCGACGGCACCATCACCCTGTGGAATGCCGCCGCCGAGCGGCTGCTCGGCTATACCGCGGCCGAGGCGGTCGGGCAGCCTACGATCATGCTGTTTCCGCCCGACAGGCGCGACGAGGAGATCGCCACGCTGAAAAGCGTGTGGGCCGGCGAACCGATCTCCCATTTCGAAACGGTCCTGCCTGGCGAAGGACGGCCACGCGCGTCGACGTGTCGTTGACGATCTCTCCTGTGCTCGACGGGTCGGGTTGCGTCATCGGCGCGTCGAAGATCGCTCGCGACATTCGCGAGCGGCGGACAGCCGAGATGGCGCAGCTGCGGCTCGCGGCCATCGTGCAGTCCTCCGACGACGCGATCATCAGCAAGGATCTCAACGGCATCGTGACGTCGTGGAATCCTGCGGCGGAGCGAATGTTCGGCTACTCCGCCGAGGAGATGATCGGCACGTCCATCACGCGGATCATTCCGCCGTCGCGGCTCGCCGAGGAGGACTACGTGCTCGGGCGGATTCGCGCCGGTCTGTCGGTCGAGCACTTCGAGACCGTCCGGCCAGGCAAGGACGGACGGCTCGTCGACATCTCGCTCACGGTGTCGCCCGATCCGCGACGCCTCCGGGCGCGGTCATTGGCGCGTCGAAGATCGCGCGGGACATCAGCGAGCAGAAGCGGGCGGGAATCGCCGCACTCAGGCTCGGCGCCATCGTCGAGTCGTCCGACGATGCGATCGTCAGCAAGGATCTGAACGGCATCGTCACGTCGTGGAACGCGGCCGCGGAGCGGATGTTCGGCTACACGGCCGACGAGATGATCGGCCAGTCGATCACGCGCGTCATTCCGCACGGAGCGGCTCGACGAGGAAACCTTCGTGCTCGGCGAGGTGCGCGCGGGCCGGCGCGTCGATCACTTCGAGACGGTCCGGCAGGACAAATGGGGACGTCCCATCGATATTTCGCTGACGGTCTCGCCCATTCTCGACGCCGTACGGCCGCGTCATCGGCGCGTCGAAGATTGCGCGCGACATCACGCAGGCACAAGCGCCTGCTGGCATCGCAGCGCGAGGCGCAGGCGCGCGAGGAGGCGGCGCGCCGGCAGGTGCTCGAAATCGAAAACCGCCGCTTTCAGGAAGGCAGCCGGCTGAAGAGCGAGTTCGTCGCCAACATGTCGCACGAGCTGCGGACGCCGCTCAACTCGATCATCGGCTTCGCCGAGCTGATGGTCGACGAGCGGCTCGGCCCGATGCCGCCGAAGTATGCCGAGTTCACGTCGCTCATCCTGAAGAGCTCGCGAACACCTGCTGCAGCTGATCAACGACATCCTCGACCTGGCGAAGGTGGAGTCGGGAAAGATCGACCTGAAGCCCGAGCGCGTTCAACTCGCAGGCGTTGTCGAGGACGTGACGTCGATCGTCGCCGGCCTCGCGCGGCAGCGGGACATCCGCATCGAAACGAGCGTCGATCCTGACATCGGCGAGGTGCATCTCGATCCGAACCGCTTCAAGCAGGTGCTCTACAACTACCTGTCGAACGCGATCAAGTTCTCACCACGAGCACGGCGCGCGTCGATGTGCGCGTGCGGCCTGACGGCGCGGATCATTTCTCGCGTCGAGGTGGAGGATTGGGGCATCGGCATCAAGGCAGAAGATGTGAATCGCCTGTTCATCGAGTTCCAGCAGCTCGATGCGAGCACCGCGAAACGTTACGGGGGAACCGGACTGGGTCTGTCGCTGACCAAGCGCATCGTGGAGGCGCAGGGCGGCGCGGTTGGCGTCGACAGCGAGTTTGGGGTGGGCAGCACGTTCTACGCGAAGCTGCCAAGGGATGTGACGGCACGCATTGCGGATCTCGCGTGGTCTCGAGCGAAGAGCGCGGCGCCGGAGCGTCTAGCGGCCGACGTGCTTGCGGATAATCGAGGGCAGCTCGCGCGTGCTGACAGGCTTGGCCACGAATTCCACGAAGCCCGCTTCGCGTGCGCGCTCGACGTCGCCATGCTGACCGTAGGCCGTGACGGCAATGATGGGGATGTGCTTGGTCGCGATATTTTTCTTCAGGCGCCTCGTCAGCTCCCAGCCGTCCATCCCCGGCAGCTGAATATCCATCAGGATGAGCGCCGGATCGACGTCCTTCAGCACGTCAAATGTGGACATCGCATCGACGGCCGTGACGACCGCAAACCCGTCGGCTTCGAGCAGCGCGCGCGCGAGGGTTAGATTCGTCTCGTCGTCATCGACGACGAGAATGGTCGGCGCTTTCGATTTTCTGGAAGACGAATCGTGATCGTTCGACGTTGCATCCGAGCCCCGCGGCACCCATGCAGTTTAACACGCCCGTTGACGACGCTGCCGGCAACGCGAGTAGTACAATGCGCGGCAGGACAATGCCAACTTCTCAGAAAATCTCACTCGGTCTCCGTAGCGAACAAGCTGACCTCGGCGACCACATCGCGTACTTCTGGGAGTCGGAGAAAGAGTTCGTCGAGGGGGTTCGCTTCCTCGAAGTCGGTCTCGACGAAGGGGACTTCTGCGTCCTCTTCGGTCACGACGAGGCCAACGCGCGCGTCCGGGATGTATTGACCCGGAGAGGGTACGACTGCGCGCGGCTCGAGGCGTCGGGTCGGATGGCGATCGTTCCGGGCGGCCCCAGCGGCGACGCGATGCTGGCACGCATCGGGGACGTGTTCAGCGCAGCGGTCGCAGGCGGCGCGAAGATCTTGCGGCTGCTTGGCAACATCGGATGGGGACGGACCGGCTGGCCCGAAGAAAACGACATTCTGGCGTTCGAAGCCAAGGTCACAGGAGCGGCGAAGCACTTCCCCTGCGTCGTGGTGTGCATGTACGACGTCCGCTCGCTGCCCGGCCGCGTGATGGTCCACGGAGCATTTGAAACGCATCCACTCACCATCTGCGGCAACGTCATGCGGCAAAACACCCATTACGTCGAGGCCGGCGAATTCCTCCGGCGGCTGAAGATCGACGAAGCCGCAGACTAGCTAAGCTAAGCCTTCCCATCGTCCGGGTTGGACCGACAGACGACCCGTCGGCTATCCTTGCCAGCCAGAGCTTGCTTAAGAAGCGGAGCGTCCTGATGAATCGCGTTCAATGGATTCGTCTGAAGGATCTGTTTCACGCCGCGCGTGCGCTGCCGCCCGCCGAGCGCGAAGCATTTCTTGCGTGCGCGGCCGACGACCGCGAAGTTCAGGACGAAGTCCGGCGACTACTGGCCGCGGATGCGGCAGCGGCCGATTTCACGCCGACACTGCTCGCGGCGCCGCACGGTACGGTTCAAGCAGGGGTCCGATTGTCCGAGGCCAGGCGCCTGGTCGGTCAATCGCTCGGTCATTTCCGAATCGAGGACCTTCTGGGCGCCGGCGGCATGGGCGTCGTTTATCGCGCATACGATACGCGCCTGGAGCGCCCTGTGGCGGTCAAGTTGATGACCGATTCTTCGCTCGATCAAACGGCGCGGCTGCGCGTCATCCGTGAAGCGCGCCACGCGTCAGCCCTCAACCACCCGAATATCTGCACGATCTACGAGATCGGCGATGTCGATGACATGCCGTTCATCGCGATGGAGTACGTCGACGGCCAACCCCTCGATGCCATCGTGGCACATGGTCCTCGGCCCATCGATGAGGCGCTCGACTACGTCCGCCAACTCGCCGACGCGCTGGCGCACGCACACGACCGTGGCATTGTGCATCGCGATTTGAAGAGCGCGAACATTGCGATAGGGCGGGACCAACGCCCGAAGATTCTGGACTTTGGCGTGGCGCGCCGGCTGACTACGCTCGACGTTGAGCGGGCAACCCAATCGCACGACAGCGTCGAGAACGCGATTGTGGGCACGCTCGCCTACATGGCGCCGGAGGTACTGCGCGGCGACGGATCGGATGCGCGCAGCGACATCTGGGCGCTTGGTGTCATCTTTCACGAACTCTTGAGCGGACGCGCACCCTTCGCGGGGCGCACGGGTTTCGAGCTGACATCGGCGATTCTGCACGAACCTCCGGCAGCGCTATCACCCGACATCCCGGAGATTGTCACCGAAGTCGTCCGGCGCTGTCTGCAGAAAGATCCGCGACAGCGCTATCAGACCGCGACTGATATCAAAGCCGATGTCGCCGCAGCGACACGCAGGCTGCAAGGTGGAACGGAAAGGCGTAACCCTGGACATCGACAAGAGTCGATTGCGGTCCTGTATTTTGAGAACTTGAGCGGCGCGAGCGACCAGGAATATCTGCGAGATGGTGTCACGGAAGATGTCATTACCGAGTTGAGCCAGATCGAGAGATTGCGCGTCTTTCCACGTTCTGCGGTCATGGCGTACAGAGATAAGTATGTAACGGCGCCGGAGATCGGACGCCAGCTACGGGCGTCCTACATCCTCACCGGAAGTCTGCGCCAGGCTGGCGCCCGGGTTCGTATCAGTGCGCAACTCATCGAAAGCACCAGCGGTCACACCGTGTGGGCCGAACGGTACGATCGCGAAATCCACGATGTCTTCGCGCTTCAAGATGAAATCGCCAGATCAATCGCTCGGGCGCTGAGCATCAAGCTGTCGCCGCAAGAGGAGGACGCGATAGCCCGGAAGCCGGCAACGAATCCGGCCGCGTACGACTTGTACCTGCGTGGTCGGCGGCTTTTCCGGCGCGGAACCAGGAAGGATTTGCACGCCGCAGCGGAGATGTTCGAACAAGCGATCGCGGCGGACCCCACATTCGCCCAGGCGTACGCCGAGCTCGGCCATGTGTGCGGACGCCTGCATCGTCACTATGATCAGAGCCCGCGATGGATGAAGAAGGGCATCGAAGCCTGTGAACACGCGATGAAGCTGGAGCCGCAGCTGGCTGAAGCGTTGTCCGCCCGTGCCTTTCTCTGCTATGCGCACGAAGAATATGAGGACGCGATTCGTTACGCGCGCATGGCGCTCGACCGTAAAGCAGATTGCGAAGGTGCGTATTTTACGCTTGGGTTGGCGCTGTTCGTGACCGACCAGCTTGAAGAGGCCGTGAAATTGGCGGAACGCGCGGTCGATGTGAGTGGCGATGATTACAACGTCTTCATTCCGTACGTGAACTCTTTGCGCAAACTCGGGCGACACGAGGAAGAGGCTCGCCTGCGACACAAACAGATTCGCGCGCTGCAGTGGCAGGTCGAGTGGGCCCCAGACAACGTGCGCGCCCGGGTCCTGCTCGCCTGCAAATACGCGGCTATTGGCGACTCCGCCAATGCAATGGTGGAACTGGAGAACGCTCTGGCAGACGATGCCGACGACGCCAGTACGCTCTACAACGCCGCGTGCGCCTTTGCGCTCCTCGGCAGAAAGACGGAAGCGCTATCAACTTTGCACCGCGCTGTGCAGAGCGGATATTGGCACATCGATACCATCGCGCGCGATACGGATCTCACGATCCTGCACGGCGAACCCGAGTTTCAGCAACTGATTGCAGGGTGGAACCGCTAGAGGGCCGGCTCCTCAGTGCATCATCGCGTACAGCACGATATTGATGCCGACCGCGTACGCGTCTGGGGAAAAGCGATAGAAGTAATCTGGATCTTCGCCTTCCCGTTCCCAACCGTCGGGAATATCGGTGTTGTGCAGCATCACCACCATGAGCCGGCCGCGCTCGTCGGCAATGCCGCGCGCTGATGGTGGCGCGGCGACGCCCCTGTCAGTATTGCCGCCCGTGCGGCGCCAGGATTGAATCGACGGCATCTGCGGGACGCTTTTCACATCGAACAGCGTGTGCCACATCGAGTGATTGAGCGGCAATTCCACGATTGGATAGTCGGCTCGTGGCAGCGCCAGACTGATTTGCTCATCGAACTGCTCCCGCCCATACTCGCCCCAGTAGTCGGACACAAACACGAACCCGCCCTTCAACAGGTACTCGCGCAGGCGCCCGGCTTCCTCGGCGCTGAAGTCAGCGGTACCCGCGTCTACCATGAGGACGTACGGGCACTTGAAGAGCGCGTCATCGGTGAGCCGGACGACGACCGCATCGGGCGCTTCACCTTCATCCGCATCCTGGCGCAGGGTCACCGGGGCTCTGGTGAGCTCCGCAAGCCGTGTGCTGAAATTGAGATCGGCCCCGGGATAATCGGTGCTCCAGCCTCGCTTCTCCCGGCGGTCGCTTTGAAACATCGCACGGCAGAAGTTGAAGCTGCCCTGGAAGCTGTGTCTCGTGGGAAAGCGCGGAGGCGTATAGCCATAGCCGCCAGACCAGATCTGTTGCGCAACAGCGGCGGCGGCGATGAGCACGATGATCGCGGCTGTTACAGCCGCAGTGAGAGGTCCCCGGGGGCGGGCCGTCATTGTTCCATCGTAGCATCGTGCTCGACGATCGATGTGCTTACAAATGTCGAAGGACGAGTTCGACTTCGCGAGGGGATCCGAGCAGGATGCCCGTCCGCTGATGAATGCCCTCTGGCTGGATGTCGAGGATGCGCGAGGGCGCTTCCCTCTCGACCGCGGAAGGCGCGACCGCTACGCCGCCGGCCTGCTCCATGATCATCGCCATGGGGTTGCCCTCGTACATGAGCCGCAATTTGCCGTTCGGATTTTCGCGAGTCGCCGGATATATGAAGACGCCTCCCTTTACCAGGGTGCGGTGCACGTCGGCGACCATCGACCCGATGTAGCGGCTGGAGTACCCCTCGCCGTGCGCCCAATCCAGATAGCGTTGTATGCCCGGCGGGAAAGTCGCCCGATACGCCTCGTTCACCGAGTACGTCTTCCCGGCAGCGGGAATCCGCACGCCGCCGGCAACGAGCACGAACGATCCAATTGACGGGTCCAGCACGAACATGTCCACGCCGCGGCCGGTCGTCAGCACGAACACGGTGGACGAGCCATACAGGATGTAGCCTGCGGCAACCTGGGACGAGCCCCGCTGGCAGAACGTCTCGACCGCGCCCGGAATCGTGGGGTCGTTCTTCAGGATGGAAAAGATCGTCCCGACGCTGACGCATACGTCCAGATTCGAGGAGCCGTCGAGAGGATCGAAGATGACGCAGGTACTTGCCGCCGTCGACGCCGCGCTTGAGAATCGTCGGCTCTTCGTCCTCTTCGGAGGCGACGGCCGCCAGGCTTGGCCGGCTGCCGAGGCACCTCGTCAGAATATTGTTCGCAATCACATCCAGCTTCTGCTGGGCTTCGCCGTGGGTGTTGGCCGCGCCGTCGTCTCCAAGCACATCTTCGATGCGGGCCCGGCGCACCTTGGCCGCAATTACTTTTCCGGCGAGCGAGATCGCCGAGAGGATCCAGCTGAGATCGCCGGTCGCGCCGGGATAACGCGCCTCCTCTTGAAGGATGTGCGACTGCAGCGAAGTAATGTTCAGGGCGGGCATTATACGCCTCGCCCCAAAACTTCATCGTGACGTTTCATTCGATTCACCGCATCGTCAAGCGAGACCCATAGGCTTCCATCCATCGGTGTTCGGCGCGCTCGAGAGGGGTTGAGCGACGCCCTGCACGACAAGGAGTGAAGCATGGCCGATCTGACAGGAACCAGCCGTCGAACGTTCTTGCGCAGGACTGCAACCGGCGCTGGCGCAGTCTGGGTGAGCTCGCTGCAGGAGTTTTCGATAGGACAGGCATTCGGAGAGACTTCGGGGGTCAGCCCTTACGGGTTGCCGAGCCCCAAGGTCGACGGGACCACCGGTCTGAAATTAATTCAGCTGCCCGATGGATTCCGATACTGGTCGTACAGCTGGACCGGCGACGTCATGTCTGACGGCGTGAAGTGTCCCTCGCTGCACGACGGAATGGCGGTCATAGACGAGTGGCATGATGACGACGATAAGGACGAGGACGAGCCCGACTATCGCGGCCGTGGCCGCGATGATGATGATGACGAGGACGAGCATCGCCGCCGAAGCTCAGGCAAGCTGATTCTTGTCCGCAACCACGAACCGGCTGGTGGCGTGCCGTACGTCCCAGATCGGCCTGACATCACCTACGCCGCGGACGGCGCCGGCGGCACGACCAATCTGATATTCGACGCGCGACAAGGCAAGTGGCGACGTGCTTGGTCGACGCTTGCCGGAACGATCCGCAACTGCGCGGGTGGCGTTACTCCATGGGGAACCTGGATCACCTGCGAAGAGACGACAGCCAACGGGCACGGATGGAGTTTCGAGGTAGGGCCGCTGAAGGGTAATCCCAAGCCGATTGTCAGCATGGGTCGCTTTTCACACGAAGCGGACATGGTCGATCCTGCGACGGGCTATGTGTACGAGACCGAGGATGCCGATCGCTGCGGGTTCTTCAAATTCGTACCGCATCGGCGCGGACGTCTCCATTCGGGCGGGCGGCTCTATATGCTTCGAGTGAGGAACGAGTGGAACGCCGATCTCGGCGTGACACACCCCGTCGGCACGTCGTGGAAAGTGGACTGGGTGCGAGTCGACGATCCGCTCGCGCTGAGCCTATCGTGCTTTGAGCAAGGTGCGGCGAAAGGTGGAGCGACCTTCCGCAGGCTCGAGGGAGCGTGGTGGGGAGACCGCACGGGTTATTTTCTTTCGACCAACGGCGGTGCTCCCGTCATCCCGCTCGCAGGGCCGAATGAAGGCGAGGGGCAGGTGTTCGAGTACGACCCTCGGCGCGAACGCCTGACGCTCATTTACGAGTCGAAAAGCGCCGAGGCGCTCGAGAACCCCGACAACATGACTGTCACACCACGCGGCGGACTGCTCCTGTGCGAGGACAATGCCGGGATTAATGGGGTGCGCAGCGAGCGCTTGATCGGCCTCACACCCAGGGGCAAGGCGTTTACCTTTGCCATCAACAACATCAACTTTCTGGAACCAGGATTTGGAGCACCACCAAACAGTTCAATTGCCCCGATGGACTATCGGCCGGCGGAATGGGCTGGCGCCTGCTACAGTCCGGACGGACGATGGCTGTTCGTGAACATTCAGACGCCAGGCGTGACATTCGCTATCACGGGGCCCTGGCACAAGGGGCCTCTCTAACGAGATCGGTCGGCCAGCGAAAGAGGCGGCGAGTGACTGGCTTTGGTCATTCGCCGCCTCGTTTACTTATCGCTAAGCGGCGGCCGGCCCCGACAGAAGGTGTGACGTGCGGCGATAATCTCAACCACCTCGACTGGGCCGTTCTATTATTTGCGCCCGATTCTCCGAAATGTCTCAAAAGGCTGCGCCGGATCGGCGTTTGCATACAGAACGCCGTTCAGTTCCAGTTTTATCAACGGCCGTCATTCGGAGACCTTCCAATTGACCAAGAGATTGCTGTACCTCACAAGCGTGTGGATCCTCGCAATCTTCGGATTGAGCCAACCCGCACAAGCGGCCATCATTACCTTCGATCAGCTGATTACGCCTGGTGCGGACGCGTCCGTTGAAACGACTCCCTTCATCGATCAATACCGGCCACCATCTCAGCCTGGCCCCAACCCCGACGCGTTTCGGACGCAGGATTTCACGTTTGGGGGATATACACCGCCAGTGACAGCAGGCCGGACGGATCCTGAGCTCATTATCGTGGTCGACGCCTCACTGTGCATGGCCAACATCGGGACCACGTGCGCCGAGGGTGATGCGCAGTTCCTCCTTGCCGGCGAACCCTTCTCCATGTTCATCGGCGGTGGGATGAATTTCTCACTGGCAAGCTTCGACGCCACCGGCTTTTTCCCTCCGGATGGGTGCCCCCTGTTTGTTGAGGAGCCACTTCAACTCGGTTGCGACGATCAGCAAATCATTCTTCCCGCTCTCTTCATGAAGGTGGTTGGCGTGACCAGCGGGAATGCCTTGCTTGCCACCCAGACATCTCCCCTGACGTCGGACTTCGCGACAATCGGTACTCACCGATCCGGCCTGGGCGAATATTTTCAAAGCGATTTTCCTGCCCGTCGATGCGCAGGGCAACCTTGTCGACCAATACCTGGCCATCGACAACATCAATGTGACAGCGGTTCCATCAGCAGTCCCGGAGCCGGCGTCGCTGTTGCTTCTGACAACGGGTCTGGCCGGCGCCGGAGTGCGCCGCTGGAGAAAATGTCGTGTCGCCCACCTCATGCCTTAGAATCCTGGCGGCAGCAGGCGTCGTTTTTCTGGCCGGATCGCTCCCGGCCCAGACACCCCTAGAGACTACGACCGTCACAGCGGGCAGACAGCGAATCCTTGTTCGCAGCACGCGCGACGCGTCGCTGCAGCCCTCCTATCTGATCGTCCCAGAGACATATCAGGCGACCGGCAAGCCACTACCGATCGTGGTCTCGTTGCACACGTGGAGCTTCACTCTCGAGCAGCGGTTACCGAGCGTGGAGGCCGAGGCCTCGCGACGCAACTGGATTTATCTCTTTCCGAATTTCCGCGGCGTCGACGATCATCCGGAGGCGTGTGCGTCAGAGCTGGCTCAGCAGGACGTACTTGATGCCGTCGAGTGGGTGCGCGCGCATCTCTCGATCGACGCACGGCAAATTTATTTGTTCGGCTGGTCGGGAGGCGGTCATATGGCGCTCGCCATGGCCGGGCGCGCGCCCGAGTTATGGACCGCCGTGAGTGCCTGGGCGCCCATCAGCGACCTCGCCGCCTGGCACACCGAGCGGGCGAACGATCCATCACCGACGATCGCCGGACAGATTCGCGCGTGCGTCGGCGGTGCGCCGGGCCAGAGCGCCAGTGTCGATGCGCAGTATCGCGCGCGATCTCCGGTTACCACACTGCACCGCGCGACCGGGGTGCCGATCGATCTCTGGGCCGGCCGGCGCGACGGACATGCACCGCCGGCCCACGATGTTGCGGTCAGCCACGCGCTCGTCGCCTTCAACGTCATCGCCCGGGCGCTCGGCGCGACCGCTGTGTCAACAGCGGAGATGCAGCAACTCAGCCGCGTGGATGGCCGGCTGGCAGAGCCACGTCCCGGCGACGAGACGCGCGACCCCGCCATCAATCGTGATGTTTTCCTGCGCAGAACCGCGGGACCGTCCCGCGTGACGGTGTATGAGGGCGGTCACGAAATGCACGCCGGAGGCGCATTTGCCTGGTTCGATGCGCACGGGACGCGCTAGGGATTCCGGCGCATCCCGAGCGCAATGCAGAGCCATGCCACCGTCAGGCATCCGAATGCCACGAACAGGCTCACGAGCGACTCCGCGAGGCCGAGTGCGAGAAGGCGCGGCGGAGGCGGCGGTTCATTGACGGCATACCACCGCAGCCCGTTCATGAGCCCAAGGACGGCTCCGCACAGGCCGCTGAAAATGCCCGCGAGCGAAATGGGGCGCATCAGCGCCAGCCGCTGTTCGCTCGGACGAAGCACGTATCCGACACCGGCGACCAGCGGAAATACCGTCACCAAAAGACTGAGTTTTCCAACCACGCTTGTCTGAGCGAGCATGCCGAACATGTCCATGTGTGCGTCAACCTCCGATTGTGTACAACGCACAGCCAGGCGCCGCGTGACGCGTCACGATTTAGCGCTTCGCGCGTTATGACTGACATGGATCGGGAGTCCGAACTGACCCTCGTCGCGGAAATGCGGGCAGGACATGCTGCGGCGTTCGACCGTATCTACGGCGAATTCAACCAGCGCCTCTTCAGTTTCCTGGCCCGCCTCTCGCGCAATCGCGATCTGGCTGAAGATCTGCTCGAGGAAACCTGGCTGCGCTTCGTCGATGCTGCGCCGAAGCTGAGGAGCGACACGAGGCTCGGGCCGTTCCTCTTCACCGTCGCGCGCAATCTGTATATCAGCCATTGCCGCTCGCGGCTGATCGAGGATTCACAGACCGCGGACATGATCGGGCTCTGGCCTCTTGGAACGCCGCGCCCATCACCGTTCGAGTCCACCGTTGCCAGTGAAACCGGGCGGCGCATCGAAGCCGCCCTGGCGGACCTTCCTGTTGCGTATCGCGAAGCACTGCTCCTGACTTCCGTCGAAGGCATGCGGCCGGCCGAGGCTGCGATGGTGTGCGGCATCACGCCCGAAGCGATGCGCCAGCGGCTCAGCCGTGCTCGCGCGGCAATTGCAAGGCGGCTCGAGGAGGATGAGGAACGCGTGCTCATCACGCTCAAAGAGGTGACATCATGATTGAAGCCCTTCCTGTTCTCACACCAGACCCACGGCGCGGCGAGCGAACGGCCGCGCGCTGTCATGACCGGCTGGCGCGCCGCCGCAAACGCCTCGATGCGGCGGTGCAACGCACCAACACGACGTACCTCGCAGTCGAGCGCATGCTCGTCGGTGCGTTATGCGTCGTCTATATTTCAGGCGTCGCGCTCATCGCCATCCATTTGCTTATTGATCGCTGACGCAAGCCAACCCCGGTGCGGTCCGAAGCTCCGGCGTCGCACTCGCGGCCGGCAGCTACGTCTTCGAGATTGTCAACCCCTGGACGGATGCGAACGTCGTTCTCGTGACGAACCGGGGTCGTTCGACGGTGTATTTCATGCAGTTGACGCGCCGGATTGAGCGCCCACGATCGCGAAATATGCAGACGCAGATGGTTTCCCGATGGTGAGACGATCGGCCGCGAATTCATCTACTGAGCTCGACGTCACAGCCATCCCGGATGCAAATAGTGTCCGGCATGAAGTGCTGGCCACTAAAAGCGGTTTCAAAACACTCACTGCGCGGGTGGCGCCGATTTTTCTTTGTCCGCCGCGCAGGGCCGTCTCACGTACACGTGCTTGTCGGCCCGAGGACGGACAAAGGAAAATCGGTGACAGGACCCGCGCGAAGGTTTTGAAACCGCTTCTAGAAACTGACCTTCGCCCCGAATTGCATCTCACGCGGATTCTTCGCGCTGAAGATGCGACCGAAGTTGGGCGTCCCGAAGATCCGGTTCGGCAGATCGAAGTTTGCCGTATTGAGGACGTTGAACACTTCCCATCGGAGCTCCAACTGCCGACGCCCCGCCACGGTCCACGTCTTCGCCACCGCAAGATCCATGTTCGCGAATCCAGGGCCGATGACACTGTTCCGAGGCGCATTCCCAAACGAGAACGGCGCCTGCAGCGCAAACGCGGACGTGTCGAACCACCGCTCTGGTCGTGCGCTCGCTCGCCGGCAGGTTGGGATCCCGCAGCTGATCCGGCCGTTGCGATGGACCCGCGCCGATATTCGCCTGGTCGACGCCGAGGTTGACGGTGAACGGCGCACCCGACTGCGCAAAAAAGACCGCGTTGACACGCCAGCCGCCGAGCAGTGCCTCCCGCACGCCTCCGGCCCCGGCGAAGAACGGCAATTGGTACGTGCCACTGGCCACGAACAAGATGCCGGTGGTCGAAGCTCGAAGAAGCCCACTCGCCGGTCTCGTCGAAGATGTTACGGACGTTCTGCGGGAAGTTCGTCTCGGCTTCGGTCGGTCCCGGACTCGACGCATCATCCTTCGACGTCGAGAGCGTGTAGCTGACGGAGTACGAGTAGCTACTGCGCAGGCGCTGCTCCGCCTTGAACGTCACGCCGTGGTAGATGGACTTGCCGTCAAACCGAATCGACCGGATTGCGCCCAGCTGCGGAATCGGACGACGGGCCTGAATCGATCCCGGTCCCGGCTCCGGGACATTGTGCACCGTCGCGTTGTCGGCGCCGAGCGTCCACGATCCCATGTACGACGCTTCCACCATGGTCGCCGGCAGCAGCTGGTACTGCAGACCGCCACTCCACGTCTGCGTGTACTCGACGGCGTATGCGTGGTCCATGATGCTCGGCGCGACGACGCCCGTGGGATCGCTGGTGAGGATATTTCGCGTCTGAAAGACGGGCACGCGCCGGTCTGAAGGCACATCCACCTGTCTCGTGAAGAAGAACGGCAGATTGCGTGAGAAGGCCGTCTGCACGCTGTAGGCCCACTGATTCAGAAAGATGCCGTAGCCGCCGCGGACGACCGCGCGATCGTCGTTGAGCGACAATGCGAATCCCGTTCGGGGGGCCAGGCGCACTTTGCTTGGACTCAACAGGCCCCGTTCCCACCCTGCCTCCTGCGACGTGACGTACGGAATCGGAATGAGCGGCAGCAAGCTCGCCGCCTCCGGGTTGATATTCCCGTTCTCGTCGCTCGCGATCACGAAGCGGCCGCCTGGCGTGACGTAGTCAACTGACGAGAGGCGGTTGTTCTCGTCACGCATGTGTTGGTTGTATTCGTACCGCAGGCCGACGTTGATGGTGAGGTTGCGCCGAATCCGCCAGTCGTCCTGCGCGAACAGATGCAACCAGTTCGTGCGGCCGTCCTGGTCGCCACGTCCGATGCCGGCGACGGCCGACGTCGGGTAGCCGAGCAGGAAGTCGGCAAACGCGTTTCCGCTGAACTGCCCGGTGTAGGTGAACGCACCTCGCGCGTTGTCCGGTTGCTCGGGTCTGAACTGCAGATGAAAGTAGTAGGCGCCCACTTTGAGCCGATGCGCGCCTCGGTCGAAGATGACGTTGTCGTACAGCTCGAAATGCTGGTTGTCCCGGTAGACGAATGACGTCGGATCGCCGAACGTGCTGTACAGCCCGCGCGTGGAGATCTGCGGAAACCCGACATCTCGGGGATCGGTCGTGACGCCCTGGAGGCCGACCTGGCGCGCAAAGTCGACACCGCGGTTCTCGCTCACCTGCCCACCTGTGACGCGCATCCACCCGAAGCGGAGTTCGTTGACGGCCGAGCGCCCGAACAGGTGCGTGTGGCTGATGCCGAGGTTTCGGGCCTTCGTGCCCACGTCGCGACCGAAGCCCGGTACGAGTGTTTCCTGCAGGCTGCTTGTCCCGAACGGCTGAATCTCACTCGCATCAAACGTGCTGAAACGCGCGAACAGCTGGTCACCTGACGTGAACCGATGATCGACGCGCAGACTGATCTGATCGACGTCCTTCACCTGCTTGCCGACCGCCGTCAGATTCTGAAGCGTGGCGTCGGAGGTCGGCTGCGGCACGTGCTGCAGGAACGCCGCGGCCAGCGGGTCGATGCGGTCTGCGGGGATGCGATTGCCCGCGAACGGCGTGCACGCTCCTGTGGTCGGGTTAATGGTTACCGGATCACAGATCTGAGCGACGCCGGAGAAGTCACCGCTCCGGACGGCCTGGGTCGGGACCGAGAAGGTTCTCGTCAACGAGCGGCGGACGCGCTGCCCCTCATAGCTGAAAAAGAAAAAGCTTCGGTCGCGCACGATGGGACCACCGAGTGCGCCGCCGAATTGATTCTGCCGGAGAGGCGGGACTCGGCTGGTCTCGCGGATCGAAGTAGTTGCGTGCGTCGAACATGTCGTGGCGGAGGAACTCGAACAGGCTGCCGTGGAACGCGTTCGCACCCGCTCGCGTGGCGACGTTGATCAAGCGCCGACGCCTTGCCGCCAAACTCGGCCGGATACTGGGACTTCTGGATCTTGAATTCCTGAATCGACTCGACTGACGGATTGATGACGAGATTGTTGAACAACTCGTCGGTCACCTTGACACCGTCGAGCAGGTAGATGTTGTGACCGGACCGCTGCCCGCCCACGTTCGGCAGTGGCCCGGCCTGCTGCAGCGCGTCTCCGCGCGTGCCACCGGGCGGAATGACCACCGCGTCACTGAGCTGAGCGAGCGCGAGAAAGTTGCGGCCATTCAGCGGGATCTGCACCACCTGACGGTTCTCGATCACGTCGCTGATCTCCGCGTTGGTGGATTGCAGCAGCGGGATGTCGCCGGTGACCCGGATCTCCTCGGTCAGGCCTCCCACCTCGAGCGTGAAATCAAGAGCCACCGTTTGGCCAAGCTGCACGATCACGCCCGATCGCAGCACGCGCCGGAAGCCGGTGAGCTCGACGGTCACGAGGTACGTTCCGACGCGCAATGACGGAAGGAAGTATCGACCCTGCTCGTCGGTCAGACGCTCGACTCTCGTGCGGCTTTCGACGTGCTCGGCGACGACGCGTCGTTCCGGGCAGCACGCCGCCCTGAGAGTCGCGCACCACGCCGGAGATTTCTCCGGTATTCGTCTGCGCGGCTGGCTGCTGCCGTCGCCAGCGTCAGAAGGAGTACCGCAGTGCCGATGGCCGACGCCCGCCAGAACCCACCTTCGAGCATATGGAGCACCCAGAGACTTTTATCTGCCGTTGAACGGACAAGCTAATCCGGTCGTGGACCTAAAAAACATTCGGATCACAAGCGTTCCAGATGTAGGCTGATCCAAGGCACGCTATGGATCACGAACTCTCGCTTTTTCCATCCGAGATGGAACTCCCCCGCAACCGTACGAAGGCACCGTTGAGCGCCACGATAGACACGGTTCAAGCGTTGGAGCACAACGTGCAGTTCCTGAAAGCGCGGAGCCATGTTGGTCACGCATCCTCGGAAGGTGACAGGAACACACGTGTCGTGAGTGCCGATGAGGCGACGACCCTCCCCGTGGCGGCGATTATCGTGGCTGCCATGTTGCTGGCTTTCGCCGGCGCAAGATTTCTCCCAGCTGCCAGTCACGCTCCGCTCGAGCAGGCAGAACTGCCACCAGTGCCGACTGCACCAGTGCCGACTGCACCAGTGCCGACCGCACCAGCGCCGACCGCACCAGCGCTGAAGATCGCGGAGCCTGCCGTCGCCCCTCTCGCCGCTCAACGCGTCTCTCCACCGGAAGCCGGCGTCCCGAAGGCTCAGGCCGCGTCAACCAACGCGACGAGCCGAACAAATCGCTTCAAGGGCCTGTTAGTCGTGAATTCCGTGCCGCCAGGCGCAACGGTGTTGATTAACCAGCGACCGGCGGGGATAACCCCACTGCGCGTCACAGATTTTCCAGCCGGGTCGCACGCTATATGGGTCGAACGCGAAGGGTACGAACGATGGACGGCTGGAATTCTCGTTCAAGCGAACAAGACCACGCATGTCCAGCCGGTGCTCTTATCGAAGCCACAGGCCGCCAACACCAAATAAGTCATAGCGCCCCAACCTTACTTCTCGATCACTCGAAGCGTCCCATCAGCTTTGTTCAGCAGGAAGATCTGACCTGCCGCGTTCGCGTCGAATCGCAGGTCCGCGCGCGTCGCGGGCGTCTTGCCTTGCGCGCGGTTCTTCTCCTGGATGATCTCGAGGAACGTGCGCGGCGCCGCACCCGGCGTCGTCACGAAGAGCACGCGGCGGATCGCATCCTGCCCGCCTTTCGGCAGATCGTCCGCACTCACGTGGAATAGCTCGCCCGCCGGCATGTCGCCGAACAGCAGCCGGTTCGTGAGCTGCGGGACCGTGTTGCTGCGATAGACAATCACGCCAACGGAGGAGGACGAGTCGTTGGGCAGCATGATCGGATCGAGCTGGTCCCATTCGACGATCGGATAGACCATCTTCGGATCGCTGCGCGGCGATTCCGTGCTCACGGCCTGCCGGCTGATGAACCGGTAGCTGCCTTCCCAGATGTTCCAACCCAGGTTCGCGCCGGCGCTCATCGGGCTCACTTCCTCGACGATGTTCTGGCCGATGTCGGACATGTACATCGCGCCGTTTTTGGGATCCCAGCCGAAGCGCTGCGTATTGCGGATTCCGTACGCGAAGATTTCCGGCAGGGCCTCAGTCGTCTTCACAAACGGATTCGCGGCAGGGATGCCGTATTTGCCGCTGCGACTGTTGTTGCCCAGCGGGTCGATGCGGAAGACTTTGCCGAACGCTGAGCCGAGATTCTGCGCGAGGTTCAGCGGGTCGCCTCCGCTGCCGCCGTCGCCGATGCCGATGTACATGAGCCCGAAGTCGGCGGCGCCCGGACGCACCGTCGGATTGAACCCGATCATGCCGCCGTTGTGATTGGCGAACGGCTGACGCAGCCGGAAGAGCTCTCGCGGCGCCTCGCCGTCGTAGGTCGCCGCGCCCGGCGTCTTCGCCGTCCATTCGAGCAGCACGGTATCGTGCGTGGTCTTCTCGCTTGGCGTCGTGAAGTCCGGCGCGCGGAGTCTGGTTCGAGGTGTCCGTGAAGGTATAGAGCTTGCCGAATCCCCGCGTGCCGGCCTGGGCGAACTGCGGGTGAAGCACGATGCTCTGCACGCCGCGCTCGCGTCCCTGCGACTGCACGGGGACGCCCCACTTCGGATCGTTGGTATTGAGGTACGGCGTCACCGTCTTGCCATCCGCGCTCACGGCGTACAACGGGCCGCGCATATCACTGACGAACAGGCGCTTCGTGGCCGGCTCTTCGACGAGGGTCATCATGCCGCGCGGCGACGCCGTCGATGTCCGGCAGCGATGCGAACTCGCGAAGCGTGACCGTGATGACCCCCTCGGTGCGGGCGATCGGCTGCGGAAACGGCTCGTTCGTCTGCCCCGCGGGAAGCGGTCCAGGCGGAGGCCCCTGCCCCCGCCCTTGCTGAGCCGAGGCGTCCGAACCGATGAACAAGGCGAGCGCGACGACAAAGAACATGCGCGGAAACATGAGACCTCCAGCAGTGCCCGGCCCTCCGCGTGCCGACGTTTGAGGGCCGGATTCAGCGATAAGTATGGACGGATCGGTCATAGCGCGGCAACCCCACGACCACTTGACTTCGTCCTTGTTGTCCAGTATATTCTGTAATAACAGAAATGACAGAAACAACAGATAAGGCCTCCTCGGTCATCCGCTCTCGTCCGTCCAGCAGAAGTTCATCCTCCACTGGGGAGAGATGGGCACGCGCTGGGGCGTCAACCGCACCGTGGCCCAGGTGCATGCGCTGCTCTACATCTCACCCAAGCCGCTCAACGCCGACGACATCGTCGAGACGCTCGACGTGGCTCGCTCCAACGTCAGCACCAGCCTCAAGGAACTGCAAGGCTGGGGCATCGTCAAGCTCGTCCACGTCCTGGGCGACAAGCGCGATCACTTCGAGAGCATGAAGGACGTCTGGGAAATGTTCCGCGTCGTGATGGACGAGCGCAAGAAGCGCGAGTTCGATCCGACCATGCGGATGCTGCACGAGTGCATCGCTCGAAGCCGAGAAGGACAAAGCGACCGACGAATACACCGAGGAACGCCTGCGTGAGCTGTACAAGTTCTTCGAGACCACGACGTGCGCTGTACGTGCAGGTCCGCCGCTGGCCGACCGCCGCGATGTTCAAGTTCATGAAGACCGGCGACAAAGTCTTGAAAGTCCTGGGGCTCGGCGCTGAGGCTGCTGGAGTGTGCCGTGCACCTGGAATGACGAGCATCGATCCTTCGCCAGCGTGTTCTACGACGCCGACTGCCGGTTCTGCGTCAACGCTGCACGCCGTTTCGAGCGGGTCCTCGCGCGGCGTCGTTTCGAGCTGGTGCCGCTCCAGGCGCCGGGCGCGTCTGCGGCGTTCGGCGTCCCCGACGATCAGCTGCTCGCCGAGATGCGGCTGCGGTTGCACGACGGCAGGGTGTTCGGCGGCGCGGCGGCCGTTGTGGAGATCGCCCGGCGCATCTGGTGGGCGTGGCCGCTGTGGGCGTTGAGCCGGCTGCCCGGCGCGATGCCACCGATGCAGCGCGACGTACCGCGTGGATCGCCCGTCGATCGGAGCTGCGCGAACGGCGCGTGCGACATTCGACGCGCGCACGAGGCCTCTGGCCACTCGGTTTTCTGCCGCTCTTGATTTTGCCGATGGTTGCGCTGCTCGTTGCGCCGTGGATGCCGCGTTGGGGTTTCATGTGGGCGATGGCGTTTGCGCTCTACGCCGGCTGCAAATGGCTGACGTATCACGAGGCGCGAGCTCGCGGTGTGGCCTCGGATCGCCTGCGCGCGCTCGGCTATCTGCTCGCCTGGCCGGGGATGGATGCGACAGCGTTTCTGGGTGGGACCGATCGCCCTGCCCGGCCACACCCATCCGAGTGGATAGCTGCCGCGCTCAAGACGTTACTCGGCGCGACGCTGATCTGGGTCGTCGCCCGCACCGCCGCTGCCGGTCAACCCGCTTCTGGCCGGCTGGCTCGGCATGGTCGGCCTGATTTTCGTGTTGCACTTCGGCACGTTTCATCTGCTGTCGCTCGGCTGGCGGAGCATCGGCGTGAATGCCATGCCCGTCATGCAGAATCCGCTGCGCTCGAGCTCGCTGGCGGAATTCTGGGGACGACGATGGAACACGGCGTTTCACGAGCTCGCGACCCGATTCACGTTCCGGCCGTTGCGACCAATGGTCGGCCGGGCGAGTGCCACGCTGCTTGTGTTTCTGGTATCGGGCCTGATTCACGAGCTGGTGATCTCAATACCCGCGCACGGTGGTTACGGGCTGCCCACAGGATATTTCGTGCTGCAGGGACTGGGAGTCGCGGGCGAGCGCACGCGACTGGGGCGGCGGCTCGGACTCGGACGTGGCTGGCGCGGCTGGCTGTTCACGCTCGTCGTCGCCGCCGCCCCGGCGTTCTGGCTGTTTCCTCCGCCGTTCGTTCGAAACGTCATCCTGCCGATGCTCGCGTTCATCGGCGCAATCTGAAGGGCACGTATGAACATCAACCTGACTCTCCTGCTGCAAATCGCCGGCGTTCTGCACCTGGGCTTGATGTGTGCGGGCCTGCTCATGCCGCGAGTGGTCGGGATGCGGGGGCATCTCGCCGCGTTGCCGCCGTTCATCCGTCAGCTGTTCTGGGTCTATTACTCCTTCATCGCCCTGTGCCTCGTCAGCTTCAGCATCATCACCATCGCGTTTGCCGACACGCTTGCGGCGGGGGGCAATCTCGCGCGCGCGTTGTGTGCGTTCTTCGCGCTGTTCTGGACCCTGCGGTTGATCGCCGGGACATTTGTTTTCGACATGCGGCCGTACTTGACGAGCCGCTATCGCCGCCTCGGCTATCACGCGATCAACATCGTCTTCGCGTATCTGCCCATCGTCTATGCGCTGGCGGCCAGCCGGCCGCATTGGCTGCTGCGTTGAGTAGGCGTTTCCTCAACAGACTGCCGGCCTGGTTACAAACATCGCGAGCTCAGTTTCTCGCCGCCCGTGCGCGGGTCCTGTCACCGATTTTCCTTCGTCCGTCCTCGGGCCGAACGTCGCGTGTACGTGGGACGGCCCTGCGCGGCGGACAAAGAAAAATCGGCGCCACCCGCAATGAGGGCTGCGGAGGACGTCGATGTACGGCCATGTATTCGCCCGTCGTCTATGCTCTGGCCGCCAGCCGGCCGCATTCGCGGGCTACGTTGATGTCGTCTTGGATCCAGCGCAGGACCCACTGGAACTGAGGGGCCCGTCAAAAACCCCTCCGGGCAGTTGTAACTAGTCATATCTCAAGACAGCGAGCTGATCGGTTCTCCGCGCGCGGAGCGCGGCGAAGAACGTCGTGATGAGCGCGCCGCCGCCAATCAGCGCTGCTGTTCCTGCAAACGTCGCCGGATCGTACGGGCTGACTCTATAGAGAAGCGAGGATAGGGTTCGCGCCGCCACGCCTCCGAGGCCGAGGCCGACGATCAGCCCGGCGCCCGCGAGCGGAAGTCCAACGTTCGCCACCGTCCACATGAGCTGTGCGGGCGTTGCGCCGATCGCCGACCGGACGGCGAGATCGCGCCGCCGCTCGGTCACGAGCGTCAGGAGTGTCGCGAGCAGTCCCGCGAGCGCCACGGCAACGGCAAGCAGTCCGAAGGCCACGGCCGGCACGGCTCGGACGCGGCGATTCGCGATGGACGTAGCGACCGCGGCGTCGAGCGACTGCAGCTCGGCAATCGGCATGGATAGGTCGAGGGCGTCGACGGCCCGACGGATCTCGGCGCCAAGCTGCCGTTGATCGCTGCTGCTCCGAACGATCAGGTATCCCCGTCCGAACGGCCGCTGCTCCCAGTTCAGGTAAATCGTCGGACCCGGCGGAGAGTCGAGGCCGTCGTACTTGATGTCGCGGACGACACCGACCACGTTCGGCGCGGCAGCGACGCCGAATACCGAGGGGAGCTTGGGAATGGTTTTCCCTATCGCGTCTCCATCCTGAAAAAAGAACCGCGCGGCCGACTCGCTGAGAACGACAGACGGCAGCCCGGCCGGATCGGCACGATCGGCGAAATCGCCGCCGGCGATGAACCGCGCGCCCATGGCGCGAAGATATCCGGACGTCCCCGAGGCGATGTTCAGGAACATCGATTTGCTCACGTCATCCGTAACGGTGCTGACGGCCATCGTGGCGATCGCCGCGCGCGGCGGGAGACTCGTGCCGAAACCCGCGTGCTGCACGCTGGGAAGCGCGCGCATGCGCTCGAGCAGTTCGCGAATGAACGTCTGGCTCCGGTGCTCGTTCGAGAGAACGTTGTTCGACAGCAGCATTCTTGCCTCGACGGCGCCCTTCCCATCGAAACCATGATCCTCGTACATGACAGCGACCACCGTTCGAGCAAGCAATCCGGCGCTAATCAGCAGCACGCACGAGAGGGCGATCTGCGCAACGACGAGGGCCTTCCGAACGCGCCAGGCCCGCGGGGCAACAGCGGAGCGCGATCGCAGAAATGCTCCGACGCCCATCCGAGACACGCGCCAAGCCGGCAGCGAACCGCATGCCAGCGTCACGATCATCGTCAAAACGGCAATCGCGATGAGGACGGGGCGGTCGATCGAGACGCGATCGAGGCCAGGGAGCCCCTGCTGTGCGGCGTCGAGGAAGAGCTTCAGCGTGACTGCGCCAAGCGCGAGACCGGCCACCGAAGCGAGCGACGCGATCAGCAGTGCCTCGATGAGCACGCTGGACACCAGCCGCGAGCGCGGGGCGCCTAGCGCCACACGGGCCGCGAGCTCGCGCTCGCGAGCGATGTCGCGGCCGATGAACAGCGTGGCAACGTTTGCGCAGGCCACCAGCAGCACGAGGAAGGCGCCGGCGAGCGAGGCCAGCAGCGCACCGCGTGCTCGTCCGACGGCGGTCTCGCCGAGCACGGTAGTGGACACGCCCTCCTGGCTTTTCGGCTTCAGCTCGAGGCGCACCCGATTCGCATCGCGCCTCGCATCCTCGAGGGTGACGCCGGGTTTCAGCCTCGCAACGATCCTCGAGTAACCGGTGGATTCGGATTTGGTTCCGGGGATCAGCGTTCTCGACGGTACCCACACTCCGATTTCGTCGTTGGGAAACGCAAAATCGGCAGGCATCGTGCCGGCGATCGTGTAAGCGCTGTCGCCGATCGAAACGGCAGCACCGACCGCGGCGGCGCGGTTCATCCTCAAATGCCGGGCGAGCGCATGCTGGCCGACCACGATCTCCCGCTCTGCGATTCCGGCGCGCGGGCGTCCCGACTCGGCCTTAACGCCCAAGACGTCGAAGAAGCGGTCGGTCACAAAGGCGGCCGGCACGACGGCGGTGACTCCACGGGCGCGAACCGTGATGTCCCGGCTGTAGTATCCGGCCGCTACCTCGACGGCCTGCAGCCGTGGCAGCCACGCCTGAAGATCTGTCGGCGAAAATCCCAGGTCTCCTCCATCGGTGAAGAGCAGGTTGATGACGACGAGCCTTGATGCGTCCGGGTATGGCAGAGGCCGGACGAGCACGCCATACACCACGGCCGTCGCGGCGATATTTACGCCAATGCCGAGCGCGAGCGTCGCGATGGCAAAGGCGCTGAAGGCAGGATTCCGGCGGATGCCGCGCAGAGCCAGGCGCGCGTCGTGGCACACCCACTCGATCGTCAGCCGCCGCACGTCGCGAATCTCTTCCTTGGTCTGCGCGATGCCCCCAAGATCGCGGAGCGCTACGCGTCGCGCTTCATCGGGCGGGAGGCCGCGCTCGACATTGGCCGCCGTCTCCATTTCCACGTGGAAGCGGAGCTCGGCCTCCATCTCCCGGTGAACGCGGCGGCGCTGCATTAAGCTGCGCATTCGCGTCGCAATCGCCGTCAGCCACGACGTCAACATCTGGGCCTCCTCCCTGCCGGTCAGCTGCCTTCCACGAGCCGGCGGATCGCCAGCGAGAACTCGCGCCAATCTTCGGCTTCGGCCTGCAGCCGTTTGCGGCCGGGGGCTGTCAGCCGATACACGCGCGCCTTGCGGTTGTTTTCCGACGTCGTCATTTCGGACGCAATCAAGCCTGCGGCCTCGAGCCGATGCAATGCGGGATAGAGCGAGCCCTGGCTGACGCTGAGAGTGTCGCGAGACACCTGGCGGATGCGCTGCTGGATTCCCCAGCCGTGGTTTGGCGCCAGGGCGAGCGTCTTCAGGATCAGCAGGCTGAGAGCACCTTGAAGATAGTCGGTCTTGCCCATACGCGAGCCTTTCTTTCCTATCGTGTGGCGATAGGAGTGTAGGTATGCCGTCGACGAATGTCAACAGCCATGGCGCGTGGTGTAATTTACAAATGATTGAGTCATGAGATCGCGGCGTCCGTTCGGGTCCAGCGCGGACCCATTGGCACACTGCCGGGGCCCGTCAAAACTCCAAGGTTGTCGATATGTCATTAATGACATACACTGGAATCCGTGCGGGGAGCCGACAAACCGCTCGTTTGGCTTCACGGCGAGGTAAAGACGCCGCCATTCTCGAAAAAAGCACGTGTGGAAGCCGGCGTCTTGCTTCGACGTTTGCAACGTGGCGAAGCACTCGGCCTGCCTGCGTCGCGACCGATGCCGGTTATTGGCCGGCGGTGCCATGAGTTGAGAATACCGGACGCTGATGCGACATGGCGGATCCTCTACAGATTGGATGCCGACGCAGTGATCATTGTGGAAGTGTTCGCCAAGAAAGCGCGCACCACGCCGAAGGCGATCGTCGACCGTTGTCAGAAGCGAATTCGAGACTACGACGAGGCTGCTGGGGGACAAGATCATGAATAAGACGAAGCGGGCACGACTGGAAGCAAGAGGCTGGCGAGTCGGTTCGGCGGTTGACTTCTTGAAACTCACGCCAGAAGAAGCTGCGTTTGTCGAGACAAAGCTCGCACTCACCGAAACACTTCGCGAACGCCGCACATCTCAGCACCTGACGCAGCATTTATTGGCGAAGCGTCTGCATTCAAGTCAGTCGCGGATTGCCAAGATGGAGGCCGGTGATGCGTCCGTGTCAGTAGATTTATTACTGCGGGCGTTGTTTGCACTCGGAGCCAAGCCGCAAGACATCGCCAAGGCGTTGCATCGGCGGAAATACGCGGCGGCGTAGCATACCGAGCGCCTCACACCTTCAAGGCCCTCGCTCGGTCAGATGCAATGCGCGGGTTCACCTGGGCTGGATGTGTGCGGGCTTGCTCATGCCTTCTTCGCGCTGTTCTGGACCTGCGCTTGATCGCCGGAACATTTATTTTCGATATGCGGCCGTACTTGACGAGCCGCTATCGCCGCGCGGCTATCACGCGATCAACATCGTCTTCGCGTATCTGCCCATCGTCTATGCTCTGGCCGCCAGCCGGCCGAATTGGTTACTGCGTTGAGTCAGCGCTCTCAAAACCAGAACTTCGCCGCGAGCAGGAAAGGAGTCCGAGCCTCCGGAACAATTCGTTACTTGACTGCATCGCGCCGTCGATCTTGCCGCCGGTCCTGGCTGCGATCGGTCCCAGGGGCATCGACCACATTGTCTCTGTCCTCAACCTTGTCCTTCGCCTGCTCCTTCGCGTCCTCTTTTTTCTCGTTCTTCTCCTCGTTCTGCTCCTTTTTCTCTTCCGTTTTTTCCTTCGCCGCCTCTTTTTTCTCCTCGCGACTTTCCTGCGCAAGGGCGATCAGCGGAACGCTCAGCATCCCCAAGCCTGCGAGGAATGCTCGTCGACTGAATGTGTTTTGCACGACTCCCCTTTCTTGCGCTCATGAACCACGGCGAGCGCCAAGTCGGAATCTACTGCAAGTGAGACGGCGGGGCTACTGCGCAAAGTGACAGGTTACAGGCTGGCAGGGCCCGGCCGTCGTCAATCCGCTCGTCGCACAAAAGCCGCTGTTCTGAGGAGCAGCTGATGCAGGACGATCAGTGCTTTTGGGAGATTGACGGCACACCCGCACCATCAGAATTCCACGACGAATCCGGCTGACGGCACGATCGGCAGCAGCGAGTCGGTCGGGCTGCCGATGCGGCCGTTGCGGTCGACCGAGTACGGCACGTTCCGCTGGTTCTCTCGATTCAGCGCGTTGGCAACTTCCACGAACACCGTCACACGCCGGTTGAACCAGGTGACGACCCGGTCGGCACGGACGTCGAGCCTCGCGTAGACGGGAAGGCGCAGCGTGTTGCGCACGTCGGTCAACCCGTAGAAGAGAGGCCGATTTCCGCCGAAGAGCGGCGGCGCATTGGGCGACATCGGCTGCTCGCCCACGTAGCCGGTGATCGGATAGTTGCTGCCGTAGCGGAACTTCGCGCCGACGCTGGTGCGGTTGGAAACGCGGTACAGGCCGTACGCGGAGAACGTGTGCCGCTGATCGAAGTCGCTCCAGAATGTCTCGCCCGCCTCCGCGTCTTCGTAACGATGGCGCGCGTACGCGTACGCAATCCACCCCGAGAGCCCCGTCGCGGAATCACGCCGAATCAGCGCTTCGACGCCGCGGGCGCGGCCGTCCAGCCGATTCGACCAGCGGGCGTCGCCGCGGCCGAGCGCGATCGATACGTCGGAGATCCTGTGCGGCTCGGCGCCCAGGGGCCCGCAGGATGTCTCGCTCCTCGCGCGTGTATCCGGTCACCTGAACATTGATCCCACGCGCGAACATCCGCGACAACCCCATGTCGACGTGCGTCGCCCGCTCCGGTTTCAATCCGGCCTCACCGCGCAGACCGTTGAGCCGATCGAGCGCCGGAAACTGCCGGTAGATGCCCGACCCGATGCGGAGGCGCGTCCGGGCCGCAATCAACAACTCGCCGGTGATCCACGGAGAGGAGGTCGTCACGTCGGTCGGGCCCCAGTAGTCGAGGCGGCGCGCCGGGGTTGATGCTCAGACGACCAAAGCGCGCGGAGACTTGCGCGTACGCCGAAGCGGCGCGGCTCGTGACGCGATAGTCCTCGAGGACGATCGGTTCATCGGCGCCGTCGAGGGTGCGCCTTCTCGCATTCCGCGCGCTCAGGCGCTGCAGGTCGCCGCCGAATTCCGCCACCCATCCGTCGCGCGGCGCATACGCGGCATCGGCGCGCCATGCGACGTCATTCGCGCCGCCTGCGTCGAGCACAATGTCTTCCTTGCTTGTGTTCCGATAGTTCTCGCCCGTGATGTATACGCGCTGAGATATCGAGAAATCCCGCGAAGGCGTCAGCCGCCACGTCACTGCCCGAGAGCCACGCGCGGCTCGTGGCGAGCGCTTCGTCGTTCCGCCCAATGTCCTCGACGCCTTCGTCGAACGCCGAACGCCCGAGCACGGTCAGCACCTGAATCTGGTTGCGCGGGTTCGAGGTCGAACGTCACCTTCGCCAGCGCGTCGCTGAACCCGAATCCGAAGCTGCCGTCCGGATCGATGCGCCTCAGCGAGGAAGTCCAGATAGCTGCGCCGCGCGGACACCACATACGAGCCACGCTTGCCCATGAGCGGCCCCTCGCCGATGAACGTCGCGCTGGTCCCGCTGAGACCAACACGGCCATGAAACCGCTCCCGGTTGCCGTCACGCGTCGTCAGATCGATCTGCCCGCCGAGCCGCCGCCCGAGGCGCTGGGGATAACCGCCCGGCAGCAGCGACACGGCCCCCAGCGCTTCGCTGTTGACCATGGCAATCGAGCCGCCATCGGTGACGCCGTGGATCGTGTGGATCAGGTACGGCGCAGGGATGCCGTCAATCGCCAGGTTCAGATGACGAAAACCGCTGCCGCGCACCGCGAACTCGCTGTAGAAATCGTCGGTGGATGTGGCCGCCGGCAGCGCCTGCACGGCGCGCAGCGGATCGTCCAGCATCACGCCCCGCAGCGCCTGCAGGTCGCGGCCGTGCAGCACGGAGCCGGCCGGCGCCCTGTCCACCTCCGGACGCATCGCGCCCGCAACGGTGACATGCTCCTCGTACGTGCCGGCGCCCTCGGAAAGCTCGATAATCAGGTTCATGGATCCGCCGGGCTCGATGTCAACGGCCTGCCGGACGACGGCGTAGCCGATCAGCGAGGCGGCAATCGTGAACGTGCCGGGAGGCAGCGTGACGGTAAACGCGCCGCTCTCGTCGGTTTCGACGAAGGTGGGATGGTTTTCGACGTGCACGAGCACGCCGCGCAAGCGGCTGATCGGTGCGAGCGTCGACGACGCGGCCGACGACGACCCCGGCCTGGGCTGCGCCGCCGCGGCGCCTGCGGTCAGAGTGATAGACGCTGCCAACGAAAAGGATGGTATGTGTCCAGGCTCACCGATCGCACCTCCTCGGAGTGTCTTTGGCGCCGGATGCCAGCAGAACTTATGCCAGTCACTTCGTCAGGGAAGCACCGGCCATTTTGCGCACGTGAACGGCTGTCCTGTCATAAGGACAGGATTTTGTCATACTGACAAGACATTGTCAGTTAGGAGATCGCGGTGACACGCAAAGCCAGCGGCGCGGAGCAAACCAGACGAGGTCGCCCGCCTGTTCGAAGAAAGCGTGCTGCTCTACCTTCGCCTCAACGCGTGGGCCGCCAGGTTTTACGGGAAGGGGCAGCTGTCCGGACCGCGCCGGACCGTGCTCGTGAGCCTGGCGAGCTCGGGTCCGCAGACGGTCGCGCAGATGGCCAGGCGGCGGTCCCAGTCGCGCCAGCGATTTCAGCCGTTGGTTGACGCGCTAGTGGCTGACGGGCTGCTCGAGGCGTTGGCTAATCCCGCGCACAGACAGTCACCGCTGATCGCGCTGACCGCGCGTGGGCGGAAGATGGTGGATCGGATTCACAGGATCGAAGGCATGTGGCGGTCGCGTCTGAAGCTCACCCATCCGGTGCGGCAGATCTCGCAGAGTGTCGAAGTGGTGCGGGCGGTGAGGCTGGAGCTCGAGCGCCTGCTCGCGGAGCATAGCGAAGTGTGAAATCTATAAATGCAAGCCAGGTCGGAGACGGTTGTGTCGCATTCGAGAACGGAACCGTGATATCAGTGAGGAGGGAACAGCTCAAGTTGTGAACGACCGGTTCCGTACCGCGGCTTGATATCGTCAGACACGGTTCGTCCGCCGAGCGTGCGCGACAAGGCCCTCTCGTGGGCGATCGCGACGTCCACATGGGCGTCCGGCGACAGCCGTTCTTCGATCAGCCTTGCGAACGTATCAAGCCGCGCCAACCCAAAGAGCTTCTCGGTGCGGCCGAGCTTTGCTGCGTCGAGCGCTCGCCTGAGAAACGTGATTGATTCGTCGTACACGTGCAGCGGCACCGGAAAAGGATGGCCGTCCTTTCCGCCATGCGCAAACGCGAAGCGCGCGGGATCCTGGAACCGCGCCGGCGCACCGTGGACTACCTCCGCCACCAGCGCGAGCGACTGCAGCGTGCGCGGCCCGAGCTGTTCCAGAAGCAGAAAGGACGCAAAGTCGCGGACATCGCGCTCGTGGGCGAGCGCGAGCACGGCGCCTAGCCGCCGCTGGTTCACGTCCGCCCGGCGGACATCATGATGCGTCGGCATCTCGAGGCGGCGCACCGCAGCGAGGGTTTTTGCCGGACTCTCTCTGGCGATGGCGAGCAGGGCATTCTGCGCCGGCCTGGCGCGGCCATCGACCAGGTTGCGAATCTCACCACGTGATTGACCGACGATGGCGGTGTGGGGGTTGAGGGTGAAATCGCGCACGGCAGCGGAGTGCCAATGATAGCGGCGTGCCAGGCGCATCCCTGCGTTCATCCCCTGCTGCACGATTGCCCAGTCGCCATCGCGCGTCACGACGAATGAATGCAGGTAGAGCTGGAAGCCGTCGGCGATCGCGTTGTTGTCGATGCGCGCCGTCAGCCGGCTGGTGCGCACGAGGGCCTCGCCGTTTACACCCGTGCGATCGGCGATGCGGCGGAGTTCGTCGGGTGTCCGGCGTGAGTGCTCGCCGCGGCCGCCACAGATGTAGAGACCGAGCTCGTCTGCGCGCGGACTGAGGCCGCGCTTGAGCGCACCCATCACCGACGTCGTGATGCCTGAGGAATGCCAGTCCATTCCCATTACCGTGCCGAATGCCTGAAACCAAAACGGATCGCTGAGACGAGACAGAAACGCCGCGCGCCCGTAATGATGGATGACGCTCTCAACGATTGCGGTACCGAGCATCGTCATGCGCGTCGCCAGCCACGGTGGTACCCGGCCGCCGTGCAGCGGGAGATCGGCAACGCCAGAGCGCTTCATCTGATCATTGTCTCTTAGAACGAACCCGTCCAATGTGAAGGGCGGGTCTACTTGAACACTGGCGACGGCGGCGGCGCCGGAGGGAGGCAGTGGACCATGGGCCAGGGATCCGCGATCGTTTCGATAGGTGTCGCCGATCCGGTCGGGCGAAGGAGATCGAAAAGATAAATCTTCGATAAGCCGTTGTAAAAGACCGATGGTGTCATCTCGAGGCGGCCGGCGCCGTTGACGGCCGAAAATCGGTCCTTGAATTCCTTGATTTCGAATTCTTCAAGCAGGGCGTAGGGATGAGCCCCCTGCGTGCCTAGCCAGGCAATCGAGCGGTCGAGCCAGGCAGGATCAAGGCTGAGATACGCAAGTGTCATGCGCCCTGCGTAGTACCGCAGAGAGCCACTGTGCTGACTGCTGAAAATCACGGCATTGGGTTCAGTTCGTTCGGCGACTATCGCCCCGGCGATCGGGTACTTCATCTCCCATCGCTGCTGGTCGAAGACGGCCTCGCGCATGGCGAACTGCACACCGTGCCGGCCGAGCATGATCACGACGAACGCAACAGCGAGCGCTATCACCAGCCTCCGGCCCCGAATCGGCTCAGTCGTCGTGTGTCGTCCCGTGACCCGTAGCAGCGCCACCGCAAGGCCCACCATCATGAATCCGGTGGCAGGCAGCAGAAACCTCAAGTCCTGCCAGGCGCCAAACGTGAGGTACGCACAGTATTCCAACCAGACGCCGGCGACGAACAACCCAAACATGAGCACAGTGGAACGTCGCACGCCCGGCGGCCACAGCCACCGGGCTGGTACGAGCAAGGCTGCGATCCCGACGAATGCCAGCGGAGTCTGCGTTTCAGACACCCAGACCGCATAGTTCCGGAGGTTCGGCAGAATATTGCTGAAAGAGAAGATATCTGCGAAATTTCCATACCCGGAGGTGAGCGGCGATCCATTCCAGAACGCATTCAGCGCGGCTGTGACGGCGATGCCTGGCAGCAGCGCCACGAGAAACGCCGCGCCTTGCCTCAGATAGCGCTGCCGATCCGGAACACTCGAACGCCATTCGAAAATGAACCACAGGACGGCAATACACGCCAGTGGTGCCAGATTGGGACGAATGAGCACCGCCAGCGCCGCCGCCAAGCCGCCGGCAACCGCAGAGCCGATCGTTCCTGAGGTAATACACCAGAACGCAACCATCCAGGCCGCTGCCGCCGGGATGTCGGACATAGGCTGCATCAACATGAACAGGAACGAAGGACTTGTGGCGAGCAGCCACGCAGCGACGAGACCAGCCAGGCTCCCTCCCACTTTACGGCCGACGCCGAATGTTGCGAGGACGAGCACGCCGCCGCTCAGCGGAACCACCCAGAAGATCGCGCAGTGTCCAGCCACGAACTTCGCCAGCGCCATCATGATCGGCAACCCTGCGGAATAGGTCGGCGTGAGAGTGGTACGGGCTCTACCTGGACGATAGCCGAGCGGCGAGAATGTGTGCTCCGCGTTCGGCCACGGTACTTGCTCAACCCATGGCTGCGCGATCTCCAAACGTCCATTCAGCCAGAGCTCGGCCTGACTGATGTAGCCGTACGAGTCTGATCCACCGGCGGCCTTCGATGACCACGTCAGCCCGACAATCACGGTGGCCGCCGCCACAATGATGGCGGCTAGACGCAGATCGATGCGAGACAGCGTCCGTCCCGCGAAGTCGAGCACAGAGGACATTGGGGCGTCCGTCCGGTCGCCACCGACCGATGCAACGAACACGAGAATGGCGGCCCACGCAAGAAGGAACGGCCGGAAGGCATCGTTCGTTCGGACACGAACCCCAAATATCGATGTGTCGAATCCTCCGTAGGTGAGCAGCACGACCGTCCAGACGGCAGCGGTGAGGGCCGTCCCGAGCGCGACCCGGGCGAACAGCCGGCGTTGCGTCATCGTTCAATCACGGCACTGCGCGACGGGACGAATGGCAGCATTCGGATGTGCAGGTTCGTGTTGTGGGGCTTCTGCAACAGTCAGTGGTGACTAACTCGTCGGTGGAACGGGCACCCACTTGCCGCATCCTGCCGCACGACAGTCGTGACTTCGCTCGGCACGAGCCGCTTCGTCTGCAGCCTGCATCGCAAGCTCCAACGTATTGTATTTCGTTGGCAACGGTGGAGGCAGCGTCCAATCCTCTGCCCTGATCATCCAATCCCCTTCGGGCAGGTTGCGCATTATTGAGACGGTGAGTGGGGGCGTCGCGAGATGCACCCGCTGCCACCGGTAGTTTTCCATCGTCATTTGCAGACTCCTTTAGTCACAACGGGCTGTGCAGGGTTGCATGACTATACTGGCTTTGACAAGGGAGACAACATGATCCGACGTATTGCATTCGGGCTGCTTCTAGCGGTGATCGTTCTGATTCTTGGTCCGAAACTGACAACGCGATCAATCTCGGCGCAAGGCAGCAAAGGCGTGACCACCCTCAAACTTGCCTCAGGTGTGGTCGTCGAGGAAGTCAGGGTTGGCAACAGCTGCGTGGTTGTCGTTTCACGCGGCGGTCCCGGCGAAAAATCCGACGGTATGGTCCTGTCAGGCGACCTGGCCGCGGTGCCGTGCCGGCCGTAAGGTAGGCAGCGACTCCTACTTCTTAGCGGCCGAGCAGCTGCCTTCGATCTTCTTCACCGACGACACGCGAATCCGCTGCGCGCCGTCCGCGGCGCCGGCCATTTTTCCTGAACGGACGTCTCCAAGCGGCGGCGCGACCGCACCAGCCACCTCGACGCGCTGCCCTTCGAGTTTTCCTAACTCAGCTTCGTGGCCGGTGAGCGCGTAGGAGGTGGGCTTGGTGTCCCTCGCATCGGTCGTCCGCGCGTCGAGCAATTGATAGACGCCGGTGGGGTTCGGGTTGTTCGATTCCTCGGATACGGTAGTCGGGGTCGCTGTGGCGCCGGTTTTCGGCGAGAGGGTCCCATCTCGCTGAATTTGCGCCACGCAGCCGTGAATCGTAACCGCAGAATTCACAGGGAGGTCTTTCGGAAGCGTGGATTGCGCGTTCGTGGGTGTGGCCAATGCCAGTAACAGGCCCGCGGCAAGTGATACAAGTCTGGACATGAAGTCCTCCTGCGGAGAGAGGCGTGCAATGGGCGCGCCAGCTACCCTGAGCAGCCGCGTTGGCGAAAGGAAAAGTTCGATATCTTCGCGACATCGCGGACCTTCGCTGGGATCTGCAAGATCGAGATCGTCAACCGCTACCTTGCTGGCGCGTTCAAGCTCACGCGCGATCAACAGTTCCGTCATCGACCACTGCTCGCTTTCGAAGTCTCCGATGAACCTGAGGCGCTCGTCCAGCACGTTCGTTTCAATCCAAGGCATCTCCCTGGTGTAAACGATCCTCACAGAACTCCCGCGCCAAAGCGTGAGCCCTTCTGGAGACAGTTCGCGCATCGTCAGGTGAAGAGGTGGCTATGACTTGTCAGCTGAACCGGTTGAGCTCCACTTTGTATGTCTTGATCTTCCTGGCGCTGGCAACTCCCGTTCGTGCTCAGGACATCGCCACGTCGTTCGACCAGTTGCGCGTGCTCGTGGAGCCGGGGAGCACTTTGACTGTAACCGATGCAGCCGGCAAGGAAACAACCGGGAAGCTTCTCGCTCTTTCAGGGTCGTCCCTCGAGCTGAGCGTTGGTCAGACTACGCGCGCCTTCGCCGACTCCGAGGTGCAGGCGGTCAGACAACGGCGTCACGCTTCTTTTGGAACTGGAGCCAAGTGGGGGTTCTTGATCGGCGCAGGTCTGGGCGCGCTCGCCGGTGTCGGAGCGGCCGCGGAGGGTCATTCGGCCGGAGAGAGTGCGGGCTGGGCACTCCTGGGCGCTGGGCTCTACGGGGCATTGGGTGCTGGTGTCGGAGTCGGTGTCAGTGGGTTGATTCGTGGATCGCATGTTGTCTACGCGGGCAGGACAACGTCCCCGACAAAGCTGGCACTATCGCCGATTCTGTTGGGCGGCCGGAAGGGCGCAGTTGTGTCCCTGCGGTTCTGAACATGTTAGTAAGACATTGGCGTGGTGTCTCGATGAGCGCAATGAGGCAAAGCATCACCACATGGGCTCGGTGGGTGGTACTCACCTGCACACTCATCGCGGTTTCCGCGGCACGTGCAGACGGCTCACCCCTCTCACGCGCGCGCACGCGGGCCGGGTACGCGCTCGCTTACGAGTTGCAATTTGCCGACTGCTACGACGCACTGGCGCAAGCTATCAGGGCAGACCCGCGCGACCCGGCACCCCGACGGGCAATCGCCGCCGTCACCTGGATAGAGATCCTGTTCACGCAGGGCGTGGCCACGTTTGAAGCCTTCACTGGTGAGATTTCAAAAGGGGACGTGACACGTCCAACAACACCCCCGCTTCTGGTGGAGCGTTTCCACCGCACGATTGGGGAGGCCCGCGATCTGGCCGAGCAACAGCTGGCCGATGCCGATGACGCGGACGCTCAGTACCAGGTCGGCGCGACTGCGGCTCTGTCGGCGTTGTACGGGGCCACGGTAGAGGGTCGCACCCTTGGGGCCTTGAATCAGGGACGGCTTGCTGTCAGCGCGATGGAACGTGCCCGTGAACGCGACCGCGGGAAGCGAGAGACGGCGCTCATCCTGGGGATGTCTCAGTACACGATCTCAACGCTGTCGTGGCCCGTACGGACTCTGGCCAGACTGAGCGGGTTGTCTGGCAATCGCGAGACGGGCTTGGCCCTGCTCAGGGAGGCCGCCACTCAGGGGACGGAGACCGAAACAGACGCGCTGTTGCTCCTGATGATTGTGGACAATCGTGAAGGTCGGCCCACCGACGCGCTGCGGCGCCTAGCCTACCTGCAAGGGTTGCACCCGCGTAATCGGTTGCTGTGGCTGAATCATGGCGCAACCGCATTGGCGGCGGGTCAGCCTCACCAAGCGGAGCAGGTCCTTTCTCCGGGGATCGCTGCGCACGATTGGGATGCAGGGCCCGCCGTGCTCGGGGAAATCGCGCTCTGGTTCGCTCAGAGGGGCACAGCACGGGCTCGTCTGCGCCGGGACTCGGATGCCGTGGCTGATCTGCAGCGCGGCCTGTTGTCCGATCCGCGAGATTGGGTCCGGGGACGCATTCACCGCCAGCTCGGCGACCTGGCACTCACCGCAGGTCAGCTCACGCAGGCACGCCAGGAATTCGAAGTGGCTCTTGATTTCTCGGAACGTGGCGGTGACCGAGTCGCGGTGAAAGAGGCGAGACAGAAGTTGAGCGCCCTCAAGCGTTAGAGGTCGCTGACAGGTCTCCATCTGACAGCGTGGTATCCTGCACGTTAGAGCAAAGCTCGCTTTGATGTTCTGCGTCCGTTGGCGGACGCAGCCACTCGCGAAGCGAGTGGCGCGCCCGGCAGGTCTCGAACCTGCGACCCCCGGCTTAGAAGGCCGGTGCTCTATCCACTGAGCTACGGGCGCTTACGTGTGGAGCCGCTAGTGTAACAACTCAACCGCGAGCGCGCCGTTCGTGAACTGTACGGCGTGTATTGATGACGATCGCAAGTGACACTCCTGTCATCATCGCCGCTGAATCCCACAATTTAGGCGGAAAATGTGAGTCCGAAATCCGGTACCGCGGTTGCTCTACTCACGAGCGGAGTGTACAAGTGAGCAATCATGTTCCCATGCGCGCCGATGATGGCACGACCTGCCCGCAGTGCAGGGCCGCTACAATCAGCGTCCTCGTGAACACGCCGCCTCGCTGCTTCCGCTGCCTCGAGTGCCGACACACGTGGGATGAGCCGTACTTGCGTCCCGCTCGCGATCGAAGAGCGTCGAACAACGTCGGCCCGACGCGTCATTCAACGATCCCACCGAAGCGCGATTAGAACCGCGACGCGCGGATCCACGTATCCGCGCGCGACCAGCTCTTCGCCATGTCGTCGTCAACCTCTTTCGACGTCGTGTTGCGTCCCGAGAGCGCCTTCTGGAGACCAAGCAACGACCACCCGTTATGCGGGTGGTCGGCGAGCTCCTCGCGATACACGCGCTCGGCGTCCGTGTAGCGCTTCGCCTCGAGCAGCGCCGCGCCCAGCCAATGGCGCGCGGCAAACGGCAGCGCCTCCGGCTCGTCGTACGCAAGCTCATCCTCGATGGCGGCCGCTCGTTCGAAGACACCGATCGCGCCGGGGAGATCTCCGGCGCTCCACAGGATTTCTCCTTCGAGAATGCCTGCGACGGTGCCGAGCAACTGCTTCGCGGAATGAAAACGGAACGTGGCCTTCGAGGTATCCGCGGTCTTCTTCACCCGCTCGAGATACACGCGCGCGAAATCCGCGTTCCCCGTCTTCAACTGCGCGTAGCCCTGCGAAAAATCCCAGAGCCCGCCCGTAATGTCGTCATCCGGCCGCTTCTTCACCTCGAGCACTTCGTCAAACCGTCCGAACCGGATCATCGTCAACACCTGATAGAACGGGTCTCCGGTCAGCTTCCCGTAGTCCTTCCCAGCCTGCATGGCGATCGCGCCCTGGCCGTCCATCGAAGCGGCATAGAGCAGCATGTGCAGGTTATGCGCAGGATAAATCGCGAACCCTTCACCGATCGCGGCCTTCAGATCGGAATGCCACGCTTCGAGGTTGGCCCGTACCGAATCGCCCCACCGTCCCACCTCGTTCCAGGTGTGCGACGGCATGTGGTTGATATGGCTGGCGCCCGGAATCGACTTGCCGAGAAATTCGGCGCACGCCGACGCGCGCTCGGGAACCACGGTTGACTCCGTGGCGTGCACGTAGAGATGACAGGCGCCGGGATGGTGCACGTCCTTCGCAAGAATGCGCTCGAGCACACGATGAAGCCGCTGCACGCTCTCGCTCTTGATGTCGCGCGTCCCCCTGCGCGGCTCGAGCAGGAACAATGCGTCAGCGTGCAACGTCGCGATATCCAGATCGTCCGGGTATGCGGCGGCGACGCGCCCCATGGCCTCGGCGTACTTCTTGTCCTGCTCGCTCCGCTTCTCCGCGTCGAACTTCTCCACATACCGCTCCGCCATCGCGTCGATGAGCGCGCGCTCCTTGACCGGCGCCTTGTCCTTCAGCGTGAGCGCCTTCTGAATCGCCGCGTACGCGTGGGGAGCTTCGTCGGCGCTCATGGGCCCATTGAGATACGACCCCCACGCCCATGCCTCTCCCCAATAGCAGATCGCGCAATTCGGATCGCGCTTCCACGCCTCACGGAACGACCGTATCGCCTCCGGCTTCGCGAAGGCGTACATCATCTGGAAGCCCTGATCCGAAAACGCCTGCGCTTCGGCGTTCGACGACGAGATCGGCCGCGAGAATGTGCCGAGCCCGGACTTGAAGATGGCGATCGGTTGCGTGTTGCGCTCGAATACCGTCTTCGGGGCTGCCGTCTGTCCACCTTGACCCTGCTCCTGGGCAGCAGGCATGGCGACCGAGAGAAGGACGAGAATTGACAACGCGCGGCGTTTTCGCATGAACCCTCCGGTGGTGCCGATGGTATCACCGCCACGGCACATCGATTGCACCAGGCGCCAGGCATTGCGTTTGTGTCTGCTGCTGACGACTGTTCTGCTGGTGAGCGCGCCGGCCGCCGCTCAGAAACCTGACCTCACAAAACTCGAGGCAACGGTCGCGCGAATCGCCGGTGCCGCGCGCGGTCGCATGGGCGTCGCGCTCATTCATCTCGAGTCCGGCGCCACACTCGACGTGCGAGGCGACGAACGGTTCCCCATGGCCAGCATCGTCAAGCTGCCGATCGCCATCGAAGTGCTCTCGCAGGCTGCAGCGCGCACGTTGACGCTCGATCGCGCGGTGTGGCTCGACGCGAACGACATCCGGCCGTGCTGCACGCTCGAGCGACGGCATCCGAATGGCGGCGCTTCACTTACGGTGAGTGAGCTGCTCGAGCTGGCCATTATCGAAAGCGACAACACGGCCGCGGACGCGCTGCTCGATCTGGTCGGGGGTGTCAACGTCGTCCAGCGGCGCCTCCGTGCTCTGCGCTTTGAAAAGACCAGCGTCGATCGAACAGAGGGCCAGCTGCTGCTGGACATGGCGGGCGTGATGAACGCGCCTCCGACCGAACAATGGACGGTCGAGCTCCAGAGAAAGCTCGTGGCCGATGTCGATCGCGAGTCACTGAGAATCGGTCGAGCGCGCTATCTCACCGACCGACGCGATACCTCGACGCCAAATGAAACGGCGCAGCTGCTCGGCCGCCTGCAGCTCGGAGACCTCTTGCCTTCGACGGAAACGCATCTATTGCTGAGCACTATGCTGCACACGACGACCGGCACGCGACGCATGAGGGGGCGCCTCCCACCGGAGACGCCCGTCGCGCACAAGACGGGCACCACAGCCGTCATCGTCAACGATGCGGGAATCATCACGCTGCCGGCCGACAGCAAAATCCCCGGGCATATTGCGCTCGCGGTGTATGTCGCCGATGGTTCGAGCATCGCGGCGATGGAACGATCGGTGGCGCAGGTGGCCGCCGCAGCGTTTGAATTTTTCACCGGGCATACGATTCCACCCCGTCCATCCCCGCGTCGACTGAGGAGGTAAAACACCACCAATGTCGGAAATGACGACAATCGTGTATAAGAATGGCTGATGGATCTGCGTGGCTTGGCCGTCGTCGCTGCCCTGGCCCAGATGTTTGCCCACACGATCTTCGCGCAACCCTCGTTCTCGGTCCGCGTGGTCGCCAGCGGGTTGAGCGCGCCGTGGGAAATCGTATGGGGACCTGATGATCATCTGTGGGTCACGGAGCGCACCGGCAGACGGGTGATTCGAGTACATCCCGCGACCGGCGCCGTGATTCCCGCCATCACTATATCGGAGAGCTACGATCCCGGCGCGAGCTGGCACGAAGGGGTGCTTGGTCTGGCGCTTCATCCAGACCTTTTGACGGGGGTCGGGCGCGACTTCGTGTATCTGGCATATACCTACGATGCAGATGCGGGGCCCGCGCTCGTGCGCCGGTTGAAGGTCCGGCGGTACACCTACGCTTCCGCTACATCCACGCTGACGGACCCGGTTGACGTCATCACGAACCTGCCCGCTCACGACGATCACGGTGGAGGCCGCCTGGCCTTTGGACCCGACCAGAAGCTTTACCTCACCCGCGGGGACAATGGCGGCAACTGGCTTGCGAATTACTGCACGCCGATCAAGGCGCAGGCTCTGCCGACGGCGGCGCACATCGCCGCGCGCGATTGGTCGACGTACGAAGGCAAGGTCCTTCGAATGAACCTCGACGGTTCCGTGCCGGCCGACAACCCAACGCTCGATGGCGTCCGCAGCCATATCTATACCTACGGCCACCGCAATCCTCAGGGTCTTGGATTTGGCCCGAACGGGCTTCTGTATTCGTCCGAGCATGGTCCCGGCACAGACGACGAGCTCAATCTGCTCGATGCCGGCAACAACTATGGATGGCCTTACGTGGCGGGCTACCGTGACAACCGCGGCTACGTCTTCTCGAATTGGTCGCAGTCGAAGGGCGTTCCGTGCGCGTCACTCAAGTTCGACGACGTCGGCGAAGTCCCGGCGTCGGTGCCTCGTCAGCGTGAGAGCGAGTGGACCGGCGCCTTCACGCCACCGCTCCGCACGTTCTTCACGGTGGCCGAAAACCATGACTTTCAGAAGTCAGGAGGCGCGACGATCGCCGCCGGTGGATTGGAGATCTATTCGGCTCGAGCCAACGGCATTGCCGGCTGGGCAAACTCCGTCTTGCAGACCGGCATGACGATGGGCCGTGTGTATCGTGTGAAGCTTGGCGAAGACGGGCGCTCCGTCGAAGGATCGAGCGAAGAGCTATTCAGGACCGCGAACCGCTATCGCGACATCGCGATCGGCCGCGACCAGCAATCGTTTTATCTCGTCACGGACAACGACGGCCTGGGACGCACGGTAGATTTGTCCGGGGCGAACGTGCGCACGTTCGCCAACCCCGGATCCATCATCGAATTCAGGCACAAATAGTTTAGGTACACCCGCGCAGGAGAAAAATCAGGAACAGCACTGTCGCGGGCACGCCCATGAGCCACATCAGGATGTAGCCAATCGCTCCTTTTTCTTTGTTCATCACGCCTCCTCGCAGGCGAAGCTGAGCAAAGAAAATGCCAAGGATTGACATAGGAGGCTAACAGGCGTAGCTTCATATCACTGCCTAAGTTCCGCGCGACACGCGGAACGCGGGGGACCCAAAAAGAGGCACAGCAACGTGCCTCAGGGGCGAATTGGCCACGCGCCATAGGACACTTCCGAGTCCGAGCCCGGCAGCTAACCCCGTCGGCGTTTAACGGAAGCGCTCTTACTGGTTCAAAGCCGCAGCGCTCTGCGGCTTTTGTTTTTCGGGTGACCAGAAGGCGCCTTCTCAGAGGCCCGCTCGTGTCTGAAGAAGGGTTAGTCGGTCAGATCAAACGGCTCATCGTCGGCGAGCCAATCCCCTCGCATCTCGCGCATCACGAACGTCTCTCACGTGTGACCGGACTCGCGGTCCTCTCCTCAGATCCGCTCTCCTCGGTCGCCTACGCGACAGAAGAGATTCTGCGGGTCCTCATCCTCGTCAACATCAGCGCCCTCACATTTGCGAGCCCTATTGCGTTCATCATCGCCTCTATCCTCGCCATCGTCGTCTTCTCTTACCGTCAGACGATATACGCGTATCCCAGCGGAGGCGGGGCGTACATCGTCGCGCGCGAAAACCTCGGCGAGATGCCAAGCCTCATCGCCGCAGCTGCGCTCCTTATTGATTACATCCTCACGGTGGCGGTCAGCATCGCGGCAGGAGTGGCGGCGTTGACGTCAGCATTTCCCAACTGGATCGATTACCGCGTCGCCACGACGCTGGCATTCGTCGTGATCCTGACTCTGGGCAACCTGCGCGGGATTCGCGAGTCCGGGAATATCTTTGCCGCTCCAACGTATTTTTTCATCGTGAGCCTGCTCGTCCTGATCGCCGTTGGATCGTGGCGTGCGGCTACAGGAACCGTTCAGCCGGTTGACGCCATCGAACCTATGGCGTCGATGAGACAGCCTCTGACGCTCTTTCTACTCCTTCGCGCATTCTCCAATGGATGCACGGCGATGACCGGAGTCGAAGCAGTGTCCAACGGCGTGCCGGCCTTCAGGCCTCCGGAAGCTCGGAACGCGGCGGCGACCATGGTGATCATGGCCGTCCTTTCGATCACGATGTTCGTCGGCATCACACTGTTGGCACAGACGTACCGCATCATCCCGAACGAACACGAGACGGTGGTCTCCCAACTTGCTCGCGGCGTCTTCGAAGGGCGCGGGATTCCCTATTATCTGGTGCAGGCGGCGACGATGCTGATCCTCGTCCTGGCGGCCAACACCGCCTATGCGGACTTTCCGCGGCTTGCGTCAATCCTGGCCCGCGATCGGTATCTGCCCAGGCAATTTATGAACCAGGGGGACCGGCTCGCGTTTTCGAACGGTATTCTCGGATTGAGTGCGCTCGCAGCGTTGTTGCTCGTCGTGTTCGGCGGCGATACCCATGCGCTGATTCCCGCTATACATGATCGGCGTGTTCCTGTCGTTCACGCTCTCGCAGGCGGGCATGGTCGTTCATTGGCGGAGGCTCCGCGGACCCGGCTGGAAAACCAGCGCAGCGATCAGCGGCGCCGGCGCGCTGGTGACGGGCATCGTGCTCGTGGTGGTTGCAGTCACCAAGGTCGACGAGGGCGCGTGGATCATCATGCTGTTGATCCCCATCCTGGTCGTCTTCTTCCGAGTCAACAAGTCGCACTACAGCGCCGTCGCATCTCAATTGACGCTGACCGATTACGTGCCTGAAGTCCGTCACCACAACACCGTTCTGGTGCCGATCAGCGGCGTGCAGCGAGCGGTGGTGCAAGCGCTCGATTACGCGCGCACCCTATCGACCGACGTCAGGGCCCTGTACATCGATGTCGAGCCGGCCGCGACCGAACAGATTCGAAAAGATTGGGAAAGATGGGGGCGCGGCGTACCACTTGTGGTGCTGGCATCGCCCTTTCGATCGTTGATGGAGCCGCTGCTCGAGTACATCGAGCAGATTGAACGTCAAAGACCTGGACGACTACGTCACGGTGGTGCTGCCCGAATTCGTTCCAGCCCAGTGGTGGCACCATCTTTTTCACAACCAGCGCGCCCTGCTCATCAAAGGGGCGCTGCTCTTCAAGCCGAACACCGTCGTCACCAGCGTGCCTTTTCATCTGGAGCGGTAATCGCGATGGACACACGCACACGCGCGTCAATCGTCACCATCAGGCTCGCGGCGCTCGTCGTCGTCGTTGCGAGCGTCGCCGCACTCTGGAATTTCATGCTGTGGCTGCCCTGGCAGGTTGACTGCGTGCTGGCGACAGCAGCGGCCTTCGCCTTCGCCTACAAGTTCGAGCGCGAGGAATCGGAGTGAGGCAATACGGCGTCGCCCAGGCGAGCCGTGCGCGCTTCGCGACTGGTTCTTTCAGGGTATACGACAGCCCGTCGAGGGACCGCATGCGCACACCCATCCACACGGCGCCGTGGTGGAAAGTGATGTGCCTCACCGGCGTCGATTACTTCTCGACGCTCGGATATCAGCCGGGCATCGCATTTCTCGCCGCCGGCGCGCTCGCCCCGATCGCGACGTTGATCCTCGTCATCCTCACGCTGGTCGGCGCGCTGCCGGTGTACAGCAGGGTCGCCGCGGCCAGCCCGAACGGCCAGGGCAGCATCTCGATGCTCGAAGACCTGCTGCCGCGCTGGCGCGGCAAGGCGTTCGTCCTCGTGCTGCTCGGCTTCGCGGCGACCGACTTCGTCATCACGATCACGCTGTCGGCGGCCGACGCGACCGAGCACGTCATTCACAACCCGTTCGTGCCCGCCGCGTTCGATCACCCGGTTGCCGTCACGATCGTGCTGCTCACCGCGCTCGGCGCGGTCTTCCTGAAGGGCTTCAAGGAAGCCATCGGCCTCGCCGTGGGGATCGTGGCCATCTATCTCGCGCTGAATGTCGTCGTGCTCGCCGTGGGCATGCGCGAGCTGCTCGCGCCATCCCGAGTATCTGCCTCGCTGGACGAACGCGCTTCTTACGCAGCACGGCAATCCGATGGCGATGCTGCTCGTCGCGTTTCTGCTCTTTCCGAAGCTCGCGCTCGGCCTGTCGGGGTTCGAGACCGGCGTCGCGGTGATGCCGCTGGTCCAAGGCGACCCCGGCGATTCGCCGGAGATGCCGGCCGGACGCATTCGGAACACCAGAAAGCTGCTGCGCACGGCCGCGCTCATCATGAGCGTGCTGCTCATCGGCAGCTCCCTCGTGACGACGCTGCTGATTCCACCGGAAGCGTTTCAGCGAAGGGGGCGAGGCCTCGGGGCGCGCGCTCGCGTATCTCGCGCATCACTATCTCGGCGATCGTGTTCGGGACCATCTACGACGTCAGCACGATCGCGATTCTCTGGTTCGCGGGCGCGTCGGCGATGGCGGGCCTTCTGAATCTCGTGCCGCGCTACCTGCCGCGGTACGGCATGGCGCCCGAATGGACGCGCGCGACACGGCCGCTCGTCACGCTGTTCACCGGCATCACGTTCCTCATCACGATCATCTTCAACGCCGACGTCGAGGCGCAGGGAGGCGCGTACGCGACCGGCGTGCTCGTGCTGATGACGTCGGCCGCGTTCGCGGTGACGCTCGGGCTCAAGCACAGACCATCAGCGCAGCTGGATGGCGTTCGCGGTCATCACGCTGATTTTCGTCTACACGACGATTACCAACGTCATCGAGCGGCCCGACGGCGTGCAGATCGCGACATGGTTCATCGTCACGATCATCGTCACCTCGCTCATCTCGCGCGTGCTGCGATCGACCGAGCTGCGCGTGCAGGGCGTCACGGCCGATCCGATGGCCGAAGCGTTTCTCCGCGAGGCCGCGAACGTGCCGATCCGCATCATCGCGAACCGGCCGGACACGGGATTGCCCGATGAGTACGCGCGCAAGCTGCGCGACGCACAGGAATCTCATCACCTGCCGCCGGACGCGCACGTGCTGTTCGTCGAGGTGCAGCCGTCGGATGCGTCGCTGTTCAGCGAGGTGCTCGTCGTCGAAGGGCGCGAGCGTCGGCGGACTATCGCATGCTGCGGTGCGCGAGCCCGGCGATTCCGAACGCCATCGCCGCGCTGCTGCTCTTCATCCGCGATCAGACGCGCAACATCCCGCACGCGTACTTCGGGTGGACGGAAGGAAATCCGATCGCGTATCTGTTGAAGTTTCTGGCGTTCGGCGAAGGGGACACGGCGCCGGTGACGCGCGAGGTGCTCAGGCAGGCGGAGCCTGATCCGGAGCTTCGTCCCCGGATACATGTGGGCTAGGTGAATTCAGCATTGGAAGATTGGCAGATTGGAAGATTCGCAGATTGTTGTGAGATGCAGATTGCGATGGCAGATTCTTTCTGAGGAATCCACGAATCGGACCTCTGCCTTCCAACAACATTCTGACAATCTTCCAATCCGCCAATCTTCCAATGGTGTGATGTACCGATCCGCTCCAGGTGATGGTGAGCTTGATGGCAAGAGGACTTGACGATGATGACGACGGGTGACGTGCGGTGTCGTGCCGTGGCTCGCCTGCAACGGGCGAGCGCTGGCGGATGGTGCGGCGATATCAACCTCGAGCGGATCGGGGTACCGTTCGACGAACTCGCGGACAATGGTCTCGGCGTCGAGCCCGATGGCCTCGGCGTACGACCGGACGAAGGATTTTCTGAAGATGCCTGACGGCCAGCGCGACACGTCGTCGCGCTCCAGCCCCTCGAGAAGCGTGAATGCCGATCTTGGTGCTTTCGGCGATCGATTTCAGTGCGATCTGCCGGCGCTCGCGCTCGTAGCGCAGCCGGCTGCCAAAGCTGTCCATGGGACTCTCCGGGATATGTGCCGATCGGCCAAAATAATAGCAGGGGCATCACCACGGAATAGTGATGCCCCTGCCTGCGTTGCCGGCCCAGCTCCCCCAGCTCACGGACCTGCCGTGTTTTTGATTAAGCCGACGACGCGCCGCGTGCTATGGCAAACCGCGTGCCTGCAAATAGCCCCTGAAAATGCGGGTTTTTGGATCGCTGCGCCATGTAATTTTTTCTCTGATCTCTGAACTTTTTTCCGGGTCAATCGTCGGCGCCCGACAGGGCCGCGATCGCGCGGAACACAGCTGCGAAAGAAAGCGGGCACGGATCCTGCTGTTATACTGCCAGCGTTAGACAGATTGAGACAGGAGGTGGAGGCGCCGCCTCACATTACGAAGGGAGATCGACGTTATGCAGGTCCGTCGAATCGTCAACATGCTCGCAGTCGGCACGATCGTCGTCGGCACCACGACCGCGTGTGCCACCAAGAAGTTCGTCCGAACCGAGGTCGACTCGGTCGGCACGCGGGTCGAGACGCTTTCCCAGTCGCTCGAGGCCACCCAGGAAGCGACCCGGGAGAATGGCGACGCGCATCACGGCAGGTCGATGCGAAGGCCGACCAGGTCGGCATCTGGGCGAAGGAAGCCCAGACCGCAGCCAGCACCGCCAATAGCGCTGTCGCCGCGGCTGACACGAAGCTCGCATCGAAGATCGACGCCGTCGAGGCCTCGACCAAGCGGCTCGTCTACGAAGTGGTCATCAGCGAAGATCAGGGTCAGTTCAAGTTCGGATCGGCGGCGCTGCCCGAGCCGGTCCAGCAGCGCATCGACCAGATGATCGCCGATCTCAAGGCCAACCCGCGCGGCAACTTCGTCGAGATCGAAGGTCACACCGATTCGAGCGGCGACAAGATGGTGAATCAGCGCATCGGCGAAGCGCGCGCCGAAGCGGTGAAGCGCTATCTCTACGAGGCGCATCAGGTGCCCCTGCACAAGATGAACGTCATCAGCTGGGGCGAAGAGAAGCCCGTCAGCCCGAACAACACGCGCGACGGCCGCGCGCAGAATCGTCGAGTGGTCATTCGAGTCCTGGCGTAATGACCCGTTATCGATAGGGCAGAGGGCAGAGGGCAGAGGGCATAACGCCCTTCGCTCCTGCCCTCTGCCTTCTGCCCTCTACCCTCTGCCCCTCTGCCCTCAGCCCTCACGCCCTCATCCCTACGATCCCCATTCCCGTTGTATCCTGACAGCCAATGCGTGTCCTTATTGTCGAAGACGACGCCTCGGCCCGCCGCGGGCTGACAGAGCTGGTGCGCGCCTGGGGCTACGAAGCCGAGGGCGCCGCGGACGGCCAGGAAGGGCTCGAGAAAATCACCACCTATCGACCGTCGGCCGTGCTCGCCGACATGGTGATGCCGCGCATGGACGGTCTCGAGCTGCTTCAGACGCGTCAAGGAACAGCTCGCCGACCTCACGTTCGTCCTGATTACCGCACAGGGCAGCGTCGACACGGCGGTCTCGGCGATGAAGGAAGGCGCGTACGACTACCTGACGAAGCCGGTCGATCCGCAGCGTCTGCGCACGCTGCTGACTCACGTCGCCGAGCGCGAGAACGCGCTGCGCGACGTGGCAAGCCTGCGCCGCCAGCTCCAGGACCACGGCCGCTTCGGCGAGATGGTCGGCAACGCGCCGGCCCTGCGATCGGTCTACCGCGTCATCGAGCAGGCCGCGCCGACCGCGGCGTCGGTGCTCGTCTACGGCGAGTCCGGAACCGGCAAGGAGCTCGTCGCCAAGACCATCCATCAGCTGAGCGGGCGCAGCAAGCATCCGTTCATCGCGATCAACTGCGCCGCGATTCCCGAGTCGCTCCTCGAAAACGAGATCTTCGGACACGAGCGCGGCGCGTTTACGGGCGCGGTCGATCGGCGTCCCGGCTGCTTCGAGCTGGCGCATACCGGTACGCTCTTCCTCGACGAAATCGCCGAGGTATCGCCGGGAATCCAGGCCAAGCTGCTGCGCGTGCTCCAGGAGCGGACGATCAGGCGGCTCGGCGGCCAGAAGGAACAGGCGGTCGACGTGCGGCTGATTGCCGCGACCAACGTCGATCCCGCGAAGGCGGTGCAGCAGGGCAAGCTGCGCGAAGATCTCTACTATCGCATCAACGTCATCGGGATCTGCGTGCCGCCGCTGCGCGACAGGACCGAAGACATCCCGCTGCTCGTCGAGACGTTCATCTCGGAGTTCAACGCGCGCAACGACAAGTCCGTCCGAGCGCTCGCGCCGGACGCGATGCGCGTGCTTCAGCGATACTCGTGGCCCGGCAACATCCGCGAGCTTCGCAACGTCATCGAGCGCGCGGTCATCCTGAGCCCGGGAGAATTCGTCGAAGCCGATCATCTTCCGGGCGATCTGTCAGGGCCGCCGCCGCCGTCGATTCAGTCGGTCGGGCTGACGCCCGGCATGACGGTCGACGAAGCCGAGCGCCGCCTCATCGAGCTGACGCTCGTGCACACGCGCGACAACAAGACGCGCGCCGCGGAGATTCTGGGCGTCACCGTCAAGACACTGCACAACAAGCTGAAACGGTTCCGGCAAGAAGCCGAAAAACCCTGACCGATATGCGCGTCAGCTTACGAGCCAGGCAAACCGCCGCGGTGACGCTGCTGATTGCGCTCGCGATGACCGCGTTGAGCGTGCAGCACCTGGCGAACCTCGCGCGCGTCGGCCTCGAAGACAGCCGCGGCATCGGCGATCTGATCGGCCGCATGATCTACCAGCGCGCGCGCGAGGCGATTGCCGCCGGCGGCGATCCCGAGGCCGCGCTGCGCACCGATCAGGGCATCCGATCGATCCTGGAATCGACCGCGGTCTACGGCCGCAACGTCACCTACGCCGCCGTCGTCGACAACGAAAGCCGCGCCATCGCGCACAGCTTCCCTGCCGCCGAAGGCCAGAAGATCGAGCCCGGAGAAAACCTCGCCGCCGTGCTCGAAGGCGGCACGCTCGCGCAGATTCGCACCATCTACGCCGATCGCGCGCTCGAGGTGGCGCTGCCGCTCGAGCTCGGCGACGCGCCGTTCGGCGCGATTCGCGTCGGACTCTCGCCCGTGCTGATTCGCGACGATCTCACGAAGGCACTGCGGCCGATGCTGCTGACGACGGTGCTGCTGTCGGCGGCGGCAATTCTCGTCGGCCTGGTGCTGGCCACCCGCATCCTTCGTCCCATTCACGTCATCAACAGCGGCCTCATGAAGCTGGGGCGCGGCGAAAAGGTCGGCAGCATCGACCTGCCGCCCGACGAAGAGCTCGAGGGAGTCGGGGAATCGTTCCGGGCCATCAGCGAGAAGCTGGCGGCCCGCTCGCTCGGCCGTCTCATGGCCGGCGTGACGCACGAAGTCAGAAACCCGCTGAACGCGATGACCATTCATCTCGAGCTCGTGCGCGAGCACCTGCTGCGGCTGCAGCGCAGCACGCGCGCGCCGGTCGGCGCCGTGCTCGGCCTCGAAGGGCCGCGACGAATCGACGCCCGAGGTGAACGGCGCGCGCGAGCATCTCGACGTCATCGCATCCGAGATCAAGCGGCTCGACGAAGTCATTACCGGGTTCGTGCGCTTCATCCGGCCCGAGGAGCTGCAGCTTCACCCGGTGAACGTGCACGCTGCTCATCGCCGAAGTCATCGCGCTCGTCGAGCCCGACGCGCGGCGCAACGGCATCACCTGCCGGGCCGAGGCGCCCGACGGGCTGCCCGAGCTGCGCGCCGATCCCGGCCCTGCTGCGGCAGGCGCTGCTCAACCTGGCGCTCAACGGCTGCCAGGCGATGACCGATGGCGGCAAACTGACGATGGGCGCGCGCGTGGAGAAGGATCGGCGGCTGGCGCTGACGGTCGAAGACACCGGCGCCGGCATTTCCGCGGACACGCTCGATCGGATTTTCGACCTGTATTACACGACCAAACCCGAAGGCAGCGGCATCGGGCTGTCGATCGTCTACAGAATCGTGCAGCTGCACGGCGGCGAGATCGAAGTGCAGTCGACAGAGGGGCGCGGGACGACATTCCGCCTGCTGCTGCCTTTGGGTTTAAGCTAGGAGATGACATGGGCTTAGGGATTGGGAGCTGAGGATTGAGCACAGCGACGCGCGTGACCATCATCGCACGGCGCTGCTCGCCGCGCGTGCGCGTCGAATCCTGCGCGCTCGTCGGTGACCGTACCGCTCGAGATCCCCGAGCCGCCGCCGCGCGTGGCGATGGATCCGGTCCCGGCGGTCATCGCCGGGACGCCGCCGCCCGTCGCCCGAGCGGCCCGTGCCGCGACCGCCGGCATCACAGCCGCCGACACCGCCACCGCCACCGCCGGCCGCCGCTGCCGCCGCCGCCCCGCCGCAACCGCGCACCGGCCGTCGCGCCGCCAGAGCCCCACGCGCACGACTCCACCGCCAGAGCTTCGCGCCGCCGGCACCGGCCGGCCGCACGCCGACCGCCGCGCAAGTGCGCGACCGCCTCGTGCGCACCAGGCAGAAGCTCGACACCATCGATCGCGCGCGCCTCAACGCCGGCAAGCGCACCGACTACGATTCGGCGCGCCGCTTCCTCTCGCAGGCCGAAGCAGCGGTGAAGGAGAACAATCTGCTGCTGGCGGAATCGTCCGTGGAAAAAGCGGAAACGCTGGCGGATGGGCTTAAGTAGTCGCGACGCAGAGACGCAAAGACGCAGAGCATTCTTTTCGAAAGAAAACTCTGCGGCTCTGCGGCTCTGCGTCGCGTCTTATTTCACCGGCACCCGCACCGATTCTTTTTGCGACATCTGCCACACGACCGCTCGGCGTTCTGCGTGTAGACCTCGAGCGTCCGCGTGCGATAGGTCTCGCCTTTCGCAGGCGTCACGTCCACGAGGCCCCACAGCACCGCCGTCTTGCCGTAGATGCGCACTCTGGTCTCGCTCGGCTCCATCGCCTTGTAGTGTGACGGCCCCTTCGTGACGTTGGCGATGTACTGCGCCTTCGTCTCGGTTTGTCCGCCGCCGTGGGTGTAGACGAGGTCGTCGGCGAGATACTTCTCGAGCAGCGCCTTGTCCTGCTTGATGGCGCCCTGTCTCCAGCCCGCGCCGGCTTCCTTGCACGCCATCCTCGGGCCCCGCCGCGACGAGCCATCGTCGTCGCGACCATCACCATCATCACCGTCAGCACTCGTCTCATAAGTCTCCTCACCATCAGCCTAATCACCCAATCCCTAGTCCTAGCTCTCAGACGTTACCAGAGCAGTTTCAGCGCGACCTGCCCGATTCGCGGGTCGGCAGCGGTCGTGATACGGCCGAAGTTCGCAGCGCTGGCGCTGGTGCTCACCGCGGTGGTGTTCACCGTCGCGCTGAGCGGCACGCTGAAGTTCACCTGGTTGAACGCGTTGAACAGCTCGCCGCGGAACTGGAGCCGCATCCCCTCGCGTCCCGGGTATGCGGAAACTGCTCGCCACCGCGATGTCGGTCTTCGCCGCGCCGGCCCGCTGATCGCACCCTTCGGCACGTTGCCGTAGATGCCGCGCGGCAGCGACGCCACCGGCGCGAACGCGGCTGGTGTCGAAGAACGCGTTGACCATGTCTTCGCGGCTCGAGTGGTCGCGCTTGATGTCGTCAACCGTCTTGCCCGGCGCCAGCTGCGCCAGCTGCCGGCCCGCGCCGCCGGTCCCGTCGAGCGCGACGTCGGTGCCCATCGTAAAGGTCAGCGGACTGCCGCTCGACCAGTTGTGCACACCGCTGACGCGTCCAACCGCCCAGCAGCGCATTGACGACGCGGTTGCCGAACTCCGCGTTCGGCTCCCACATCCACGACAGCCCGACCACGTGCCGGCGATCGAACTGCGAACGTCCCTTCATCGCTGTCAGGTCGAACGGGTTCGCGACCCCCGCCGTCAGCCCGGCACCCAAATCGAGCAGCGTGTCCTTCGCCTTCGACAGCGTGTAGAAGCCCGAGAACATGAACCCGCGGCTCATCCGCTTGGTCGCCTTCAGCTCGAGGCCGTGGTACCAGCTCTCGTAGATCGTCTCGAGCACGCGCGAGGTCGGACCGATGATGCCGGGCTCGTAGATGACGCGGTCGTTGATGTTCTGGGTCGACGGAGCCGCGCCGGTGAGCGGCGAGTTGATGAACTGCGCCGGGTTGAAGTGACGATGGCCCTCCAGCTTCTTCCCGAACCGTGCCGACATAGGCGACGTCGACGACGATAGTCGTTGGTCAGCTGACGCTGGAACGACACGTTGGCGTGGTGCACGTAGGGTGTGGCCATCTCGAGATCGTTGTAGACGAAGTTGAGCGGCAGCGGATACAGCGGGCAATTCAGCCCTGGATACGCGCTGATCGGCACGCAGCCGAAGTCACCGGAGATCGGCACGCCCGAGGGCGGCAGGCGTGCGGTTGAGCGATCCGAACGGATCTTCGATGCGTCCGTGTGAAGAGCTGCACCGTGCCGGTCCACGGCGCCTCGGCGGCGTGGACCGAGGTTCCGGCGATGTGGTTGTAATAGATCCCGTAACCGCCGCGGATCACGGTTCTGCCGTTGCCGTTCACATCCCACGCCACGCCGATTCGCGGCGCCAAGTTGTTCCAGTCGTTTTCGACCGTCTTGAACGGCACGTTCGGATCGCCCGGGAACAGGATGCCGCGCGGCGCATCGGGCTTGACGGTCGACTGCGTGCCGGTACTCCCAGGAGGTGTAGCGGCCGTATTCCTGCTCCCACGGGAACAACGGCTCGTAGCGCAGACCGACGTTCATCGTGATCCGCGGCGTGAGCTTCCACTCGTCCTGGATGAAGAACTGGTGCTTCCAGAGGAGCGGGAAGCTGTCGGCGGCGCCGAACCCATGGCTGACGTTGTCGAAGGCGCCGAGCATGAAGTCGGCCATCGAATTGCCGGAGCGCGTGCCGGTGAAGGTCGCGCTGCGCGCGCCGTTGCCGCGAATCAGGTCGAAGTTGACGTATTGCCCCTCGTAGCCCCACTTGAAGGTGTGGGCGCTCCGGACGAGCGTCATCACGTCCTTCCAGTGCCAGTTCCTGTAGACCTGCTGCTCGGGCCCGGTAAAGCTCAGGTTGGGGCCGCCGGTGACGTTCAGGCTCATGCCGACGCCGAGATACCCCTCGTCGATGTTGATGCCCATGTCGCGCGGAGGGACTCTCTCGGTCGCCGTCCGGAACGACGACGAGTCCATGTAGGACACGGTCAGCTCGTTCAGGAACGTCGAGCTGAAGGTGTGGGTGTTGGTCAGGCCGTAGTTCTTGATGTCCGCGACATTGCTCTCATCGACGTAGTCGATGTTCCCGGGCGAGCTGATGCGCTCGTAGTTGTCCTTGAAGTAGTGTCCGAACAGCGTGTTCTTGGACGAAACGGTGTAGTCGACCCGGGTGATGAAGTTATAGGCGTCGAGCGGCGACGGGATGAGTTTCACGACGGTGCCGGTCGCCGAACGCGGGATGTACTGATCGAGATAGTTCTTGGCGACGGGGCTGATGCAGCCTGGATCGATGACGTTACCGGACACGCACGGCGCTCCGGCCGCATTCGTGAAGGGCTGGTTGTTCAACGGATTGACGGGGTTTCTCAACGGTGTGGTCAGGCTTCTGAAGTCTCCCGCGCGCTGCGCGTCGGTCGGCACGGTCGCCTGCTGGCCGACCGCCTCGGCCCGGTTGGTCAGCTTCTGGTAAGCGCCGAAGAAGAACAGCTTGTTCGGCACGATGCGGCCGCCGCCGGCGGCTCCCCACTGGTTCTGCTCCTGATCCGGCTTCCGCGGCGCGAAGTAGTTTCGGGCGTTCAGCGCGTCGTTGCGGTGAAATTCCCACGCCGACCCGTGGAACTGATTGCTGCCGGCCTTGGTCACCATCGTCACCTGCGCGCCGGCGTTGTTGCCGAACTCGGCCGAGAACGTCGACGTCTGCACGCGGATTTCCTGCACCGCGTCCGGCGGCGGCGGGTTGAAGCCGGAGGTCTGCGAGTAGTTGGTGAAGTTGGCGCCGTTCAGCGTGAAGTTGTTCTGACCGCGCGAGGCGCCGTGCACGATCATCGTCGGGCCGCCGCGCGTGCTGGCCATCTCCTGCGACGCCGACACGTCGGTGATGCCTGGCAGCGTGCTCGCCAGCTCGACGACGTTGCGGCCGTTGAGCGGCAGCTCCTGCACCCGGCGATCGTCGACCAGACCCGACATCGTCGCGCTCCGGGTTTCGACCAGCGCCGCGGTGCCGGAGACGACGACGGTTTCCGAGATCTGCCCCAGGTTCATCTTGAAGTCGACGCGCAGGTTCTCGCCCGACGTCAGCTCTGCCTTTGTCTGCTGCGTCGCAAACCCGGTGAGCTGCGCGGTGATCTCGTAGTTGCCTCTGCGGCATCGCGAGAAGATTGAAGAAGCCCGTTTCGTCGGTGACGGCCGAACGGGTCAGCTGCTGGCCGATCATCGTGGCCTTGACGTCGGCGCCCGGAATGACGGCGCCGCTTTCGTCACGGACGTAACCGCTGATGGTTCCGGCGACCTGGGCTTCGATGTCGATGGGAATGCCGAGCGCCGACGAGAACAGAGAACCAGAAGAATCGCTGTTCGCTTAATCACATTTCCTCCAACGAAATATTTAGCCGAGCAGTTCGCTGAATTTGCCCGTGCTGTCGCCGAGCTTGTCGACCGGCACTCCCACCTTGTCGAGCAGCGTGACGTGCAGATTGGTCAGCGGCGTGCCCTCGGGATACACGAGGTGACGCCCGCCCTTGATGCTGCCTGCGCCGCCGCCGACGACCACCGTCGGCAGCGGGCTGTGCGTGTGGCGATCGCTGTTGCTGAGTCCCGCGCCGTAGAGGATGACCGAGTTGTCGAGCAGCGACCCCTCGCCGTCCGGCGTCGCCCGCAGCTTCTCGAGAAACGCGGTGAAGAGCGCCGTGTGATGGGTCTGAATCTTGGTGCACTTCTCGAGCTTCTCGGGATCGTTCTGATGGTGCGTCAGCTGATGATGCGGATCCGAGATGCCGAGCTGCGGATACGTGCGCGCGCTCTGCTCGCGGCCGTACATGAACGTGATGACGCGCGTCAGATCGCACTGGAACGCGAGCACCTGCAGGTCGTAGAGCAGCCGCACGTGCTCGTCGAACGCATCGGGAATGCCGACCGGCCGATCGACTTCGGGCAGCTCGCGCGCGCTCTGCTCTTCGGCCTTCAGGATGCGCCGCTCGACGTCGCGCAGCGACTCGAGGTAGTCGCTCACCTTGGTGTTGTCGGCCGCGCCGAGCTGGCGCTGAAGCTGCCGCACGCGCGCGGTCACCGAATCGAGAATGCTCCGGTCCTGGCGGAGCCGCAGCGCGCGCACGCGCGGATCGGTGCTGTCGCTCGATCCGAACAGGCGCTCGAAGACGACGCGCGGATCGTTTTCCGACATCAGCGGCAGCGTCGGCGTCAGCCACGACAGCGTGTTGCTGTACGCGCAGCTGTAGCCCGACGTCGCACGACCCGACCAGGTTGTTGTTGTCGACGGTGAGCTGCAGCGACGACAGCTGCGTCTCGCGCTCGAAGGCGCTCGCCGCGATCTGGTCCATCGACACCGAGTTCTGCGACGATGGTGTCCGACTTCTTCACGTGCACGCCCGTCAGGTACGAGCCGGAGGCGCGCGAGTGATCGCCGCCGCCGTCGCCGAGCGCTTCCGCCTGACGATCGGCGAGCCCGGTGATGACGATCGACGCGATCGCGGAACGGCTCGAGCGGCGCGAGCACGCGCGAGAACTCGAAATCGGTGCCGACGCCCGTCGGCAGCCAGTTCTCGTACACGACGCCGTTCGGGTGATAGACGACGCGCCAGACGGCGGACGGCTTTGGCCGGCGTGTTCTGCGAGGCGGTCAGCGCCGGAATCATCGCGTCGAGCAGCGGCAAGCGAAACGGCGGCGCCGATGCCGCGAAGCACGGTGCGCCGGGAAATCGCTTTTTTGGTGACGATCATGAGTGAGTCCTCATTATTTAGTTGCGGCGGGGCCCCACCCCCGCCGCCTGTGCCTTCGCCGCTCTGCGCGGCTCGGCTTTGGTTGGATCATCGATCTGCTTGGTGCGGCGCATCTGAAATGGCGTGCTCTTCACAATCGCCAGAATCGTCGACGACCAGCGGTAGTCGTCGGCCGCCGCGGCGCGCACGATCGCGCGAATCGCCGGCGCGTCGTGATAATCGAGCTCGCGGCCGAGCGCGTACATCAGCAGCTTGCCGGTGACGGCCTTCACGAACTGATCCTTCTGCTGCAGCAGCGCGCCGCGAAGCGCCGCGGGGCCGTCGACCTTCGTGCCGTCCAGCAGCACGCCCGAGGCGTCGATCGGCGACTCGCCGTCCTTCGTGCGCCACTGGCCGATCGCATCGAAATTCTCGAGGCTGAAGCCGAGCGGATCCATGTTGGCGTGGCAGCTCGCGCACGCGGGATTCGCGCGGTGCTGCTCGAGCATCTCGCGCACCGACGTGGTCTTCACCGTCTTCCCCTCGTCGAGCGTCGGTGTTCACGTCGGGAGGCGGAGGCGGCACCGGCGCCGCGAGAATATTTTCGAGCAGCCACTTGCCGCGAATCGTCGGCGAGGTGCGGTGCGGATAGGACGTCACCGACAGCACGCTCGCCTTGCCGAGCAGCCCCCAGCGATTCTGATCGGCCAGCGTGCACGCGGCGGAAGTGGCTGCCGTAGACATCGCGAATGCCGTAGTGCCGCGCGAGCTGTTCGTTGAGGTACGTGTAGTTCGCGGTCAGCAGCTCGACCATGCTGCGGTCCTCCCGCAGCTGGCTCTCGAGGAACAGCTCGGTTTCCGTGACGAACGCGGTGCGCAGGTTGTCGTCGAACCACGGATACTTGCGGCTGGCGTCCGGCGTCAGCAGCCAGACGTTGCGAACCTGCAGCCACTGGCTGAAGAAGTTCTGCACCAGCGCCGTGCGCGCGCGCGGATCGGCGAGCATGCGCCGCACCTGCTGCATCGAACACCTTCGCATCGCGCAGCTTCCCGCGAATCGCCAGGTCGAGCAGCTCATCGTCGGGGATGCTGCTCCACAGGAAGAACGACAGGCGCGACGCCAGCTCGACGTCCGGAGATGCGATACGCCGCGCCCGGCTTCACGCCGGCGGGATCGGCTTCGATGCGGAACAGAAAATCGGGGCTGACGAGCAGCCGCTCGAGCGCCGACCGAATGCCGGTTTCGAAGTCGCCTTCGGCGCGCCCGGCCTTGTAGAACTCGAGCAGCGTCTGCACGTCTTCCTTCGTCGCCGGCCGGCGGTACGCGCGCTGCGCCAGATGTCGAGAGAATCTTCGTCGCGCACGGCGTTTCTTCGCGCGCGCTGTCGTGGGCGAGCAGACGAAGATGCGCCGGCGGCTGAGCGACTCCTGCGGCATCTGGCCGTTGTACGGTCCGCCAATCAGCAGCACCGAGAAGACGAGCGGCGCGCGGATGTCGCCGTCGTAGTCGTGCCCCCAGATCGGGATGCGATCGGGCCCGAGCCCTTCGGGCTTCGCCGCGTCGGCTTTCACCGCGGTGACCGTCACCTCGTGAAGGCCCGCTTTCAGCGGAACGCGCACTTCCAGTCCGTCGTCCGCCGTGAACAGCGGATTTCCCGCGTCCGCGTAGTCGGGCGACGATGCTTGCGCGCGCGGCGCGCGCTGAACTCGGGGCCGCCGAGCGTGAACTGTCCGACGCGCTTGCCATCGACGCGGAACTCGATCTCGTTCGGCACGTTCAGGCCGCGGACCATGCCCGTATAGGTCTTGTCGAGCCGGACCTTCAGCACGTACTCGCCGTCGACCGGGAAAGTAGTGACGCGCCGCGATGCCGCCGCGCGATCCCAGCGGAAACTCTTCGCCCAGCCGCTCGGTCTGCCACAGCCACGTCCGCTCGTTCGAGTTGTTCCTGACGGCCGTGTAGCGCTCGAACGCCGGCCGAAGCGTCGGGATCGCCGACGGCGAGGCGCGAGATCTTCGCCGCCGCCGTCAGATAGCGATCGAGCAGCGCCGGCACCACCGACAGCGCATCGGCGTTCGTGTCGAAGCCGTGCGCCTGCTCGTCCGGCGGAAGAATGAGCGTGCCGTCGACCTGCACACCGAGCAGATCGCGCACGGCATTGGCATACTCGGCGCGATTGAGGCGATGCAGATCCGCGGGACGGCCCGGGATTCGGGTTCGCTGCGGCCGCGCGATCGAGCTCTGTCTCGAGCCACGCGCGACACGGCATCGTAGGTCGTGGTTGTCGGGCCGGCGGCTGCGCGGCGGCGGCATCGCGCGCGACCGCAGCTTCAGGACGACCTTCTCCCACGTCTCCGGCGAGTTGGAGACGCGCTCGGCCTCGGCCGGATCGAGCACGAAGTTGCCGGTCTTCAGTTTCGGGTTGTGACAGGAGACGCAGTAGGTCGTCACGAGCTCGCGCGCGGGCGAACTGCGCGCGGTTCTCGGTGCTGGCGTTCTGGGTGCTGCGGTTCCGGTGCTGCGTTCGGGGCTCGCGACGACGCTGAACGAGGTCAGACGCCGCGACGCATGAACGCAGAACGCGGCGCTCAGCACCAAGAACCGCAGCACCGAGAACGCATGCTCAAGCAGACTCTGCATCATCGGTTGCTCATCGACATCTCGTCTGCGCCATACACGGTTTGCCGAGCGTCGGATCGGCGCCGAGCTTGACGAGCAGCGCCGCCGTCTCTGTGTTGAAGAGCACGCCGCCCAGCCGATCGCCCTGCCCCGATGCCGCGCGCCACGGCGTCGTGCCCGATTTGCTGATCGCGTTGACGTCGGTGCCATGGTCGGCGAGCAGCTGAACGACCGAGTTCCATCCGCGATACGCGGCGCCGAAGATCGCGTTTTCACCCGTCGAGACCGCCGCCTTCGGGATCGACGCCCAGCTCGATCAGAAACTTGACGACCTCGAGCGCCTGCGCTTCGGTCACGTTGCTTTCACCCTGCACGCGATTGACGCCCGTCGCCGCGGCGATCGCCGTCATGTTGCTCTTCGTCGCGCACCTTCGGATCGGCTCCGGCGGCCAGCAGCAGCCGCATCATCTCGATGTCGGCGGCGGCGCTGGCGAGCAGAAACGGCGTCGCGCCGATCACGTCGGTGTGCCCGCCCGCGAATCCGGGTGGGCGCTGCGTCATCGGCACATTCGGATTCGCGCCACGCGCCAGCAGCGCCTTCACGAGCTGCAGCTTCGCCTGCCGCTCCGGAATGCCGCTCATCGCGTCGGTGAAACCGAACACCGGGTTCGCTTCCCCGCTCTCCCAGGTGCCCACCGCCCAGTGGAGCGGCGTCATGCCCGCATCGCTCGCGTTCGGATCGGCGCCCCGCTCGAGCAGGAACAGCGCGAACGGCACCTGCGCTCTCACCGTCGCGACGAGCAACGGCGTGCTGCCGGCAGAGACGGTCGCCTCGTAGCTCGGACCGCCGACCGGCCCACCGCCGCCGGTGTACCTGCGGCCTCCGCTCGGCGCCGGCTTCTGCCGCTTGACGACGGGCTGCGACCGGATGTTGATGTCGATGCCCGCGGCCAGCAGGAGCTGCGCGGATTCGAGATCGCCGTCGCGCGCGGCGAAATGCAGCGCGCTGAAGCCTCGCTTCGTGCGCGCCTGAAGGTCGGCCCCGTGCTCGATGAGCGTCTTCACCACGTCGGCATGGCGTTCGGCGGCGGCCCACATCAGCGCCGTCTGGTTCTGCGACGGTCTCCTTCGCATTGACGTCGGCGCCGCGGGCAATCAGCATCCGGACCGCGTCGGCGCTGCCGGTGCCCGCGCACGTCATGAGCGGCGTTTCGCCGGTCGCGATCGGCGTGTTCGGATTCGCGCCGGCGCCGAGCAGCCGCTCGACGAGCGCGGCATTCGCGTTGGTGCACGCCAGCGACAGCGGGGTCGTCCGAAGATCGTTCGCCGCGTTGACGTCCGCGCCGGCGCGGATGAGCAGATCCGCGGTCTCGAGATCGTTCCAGTGCGCGGCCCAGAGCAGCGCGGTCGAGCCGTCGTGCGCCCGCACGTTGACGTCGGCGCGCTGCTTCAGCAGCGCGCGAACCGTCTGTCGATCTTTGTTGCGCGCCGCGTCGACGAGCCGCAGATCGCCATCGGCGGCTGCGACAACCGCAGCCATCAGCAATGCGAGGGCGAGCGCTTGCCCGCCGAAGCCGCTCCAGCGGCGAAGGCGGGCCTGGCTGCAGCATCATCGCTGAATCACCGTCCGCGCGAGCTTCAGCGTCGCGTCCATCGGCTGCTTCGAGACCGCCGCTCGGCAGCGACGCGATGCGGAATCCCTGCTTCAGCCTGCTGACGACGTCGGCCTCGGTCACGGTAATCGCGGCCGGAATATTTCTCTTCATCGCCGCGCTCAGCACCGTCTGCACCGCCTCGTTGTGTTCGGGCGATGCCCTGCGGCACGCCGAGCGACCACGACAGATCGTTCGGTCCGACGAACACCACGCCGATGCCGGGCACCGACAGAATCTCTTCGACGTTCTTCACGCCTTCGACCGTCTCAATCTGCAGGAACAGCAGCAGCTCTCCGTGCGGGTTCGCCGGCCAGACGTCGGCGCGCATTCCGTACTCGGGCCTGCTCAATCCCCAGAACCACGCCGCCGGCATGTTGCCGTTGCCGCGACGGCCGACCGGGTTCGGATATTTCGAACCCTTCATCTGCGGATAGCGCGACGCGGAGACCGCTTCGAGCGCCTGCGCCTTGTTTTCGATCGCCGGAAACATGATGCCGAACGCGCCCATGTCGAGCACCTGCTTGACGATCGCCTCGTTCGGCGCGCGGCCGTACGTCGGAATGCGGACGATGGGCGGCACGCGCACCTGCAGGTTGCCCTGCTTCGCGATTTCGGCCTTGTTGGTCGTGCCGAGCAGGAACGTTTCGAGGCGCTCGAAGTCGAGCCCCCGGTGCTCCATGTCGATGATGATGAAATCGAGATCGGACGAGGCGAACTGCGCCGCGGCGTACAGCGAGAAGTCGTACATGATCGCGCCCGCGAGCGACTTGCCGCGCGCGAGCTTGTCGATGGCGCCGTTGATGCGCACCGGCGCGCCTTGCGCCGACACGAGGCCGGCACCGACCCAAACGGTTATGAGCAAGGCGGCCAGAAGAGGGCGCGCCGACGCGGAGCCACGAATGACGCATGGACACTAATCCTTTCAAAGATAAGCGTGTTCGCAGGAAGGAAAATTATAACCCGAGGGAGGGCGGGAGTTGTCTCAAGTTGTTGCTCAAGACGATCAACCTGCGGGGAACCTGCGGCCGGGTGTCAGCTCGGGCGCGACGCCACTGTTCGCGCGAGCGCGCGCCACTGCTCGGTCAGGGCGGCAATCTCTGTCTGGGTGGCCTTGCGCATCGAGGCGCTGGCCGGTGCGGGCCTGCGCGCGCTCGGGGATGAGCGTCTGCGTGACGAAACGGTCGAGGTCGTCGCGAAGCTGCTGCCTGTCGGGCTGCGCGCCGGCGCGAATCCAGCCGGTGAAGGCCGCGTTCCACGCACCGTCGAAATCGCCGGCGCCGCGCGCCGCAACGACCACCCAGTAGGCCGTCGGCCGGGACAGCGGATCGCGCTCGAGCTCGTCGCGCACCGCCGACAGCATCGCGGCGTACGCGTCCTTGCGCGCGGCGCCCGACTGCGATTCCGCGACGCGTGACAGCGTGCTCGCCCACCATTCGAGCAGCTTGTCGAACTCGGCAGCCGGCAGCCGCTCGCGCGCGGTCGGCAGCACGGTCGTGAACATCTCCGCGGCCGGGCCGGGCTGATTCTCGAGAAACAGCGCGGTGCCGAGCCCAATCTGCCACTCGATGATTTCCTGCGGCGCGAGGATGCGCGGGTTCAGCGACACAAGATCCGCGCGCGCCGCGGCCAGGTCTTCGGGATCGTTCTTCTGCCGGAACCGCTCGAGGCGCGCGCGCGCGGCGATGAGCGTCGCCGACGGCGCCGCCGCCGGCTTGCTCTTCGCGACCGCCGCGGCGGCAATCGATTCGTCGAACTGCCCCGCGTTGTACAGCGCGCGCGCCCGCTCGAGATCGCTCTGCGCGCGAACGAGGTCATCGGCCACAGAAGCACGAAGCGCGGCACACAGCACCGCCGCACCCGATCGAACCCATCGCATCTCGCACCATTAACTGTTGTCGCCATCGATCAGGCCGCCGATGCGGCCGAGAATCGACCCTTCTTCGCGACCGCCACGGCCGAGGCCCGGCACCGCGGCGACAATGCGGTTCGCGAGCCGGCTGAGCGGCAGCGACTGCAGCCAGATGCGTCCCGGGCCCGCGCAGCGTCGCGAAGAACAATCCTTCGCCGCCGAACAGCGCCGATTTGATCTTGCCGACGTACTCGATCTCGTAGTTCACCGACGGCTGCAGCGCGACGATGCAACCGGTGTCGACGCGGATCAGCTCGCCTGGCGCGAGCGTGCGCTCGTGCAGCGTGCCGCCGGCGTGCACGAACGCCCAGCCGTTGCCCTGCAGCCGCTGCATGATGAACCCTTCGCCGCCGAACAGCCCGACGCCGAGCTTGCGCTGAAACGCGATGCCGATGCTCACGCCCTTCGCGGCGGCCAGAAACGAGTCTTTCTGCGCGACCAGCTCGCCGCCGATTTCCGACAGGTGAATGGCGATGATCTTTCCGGGATACGGCGCGCCGAACGCGACCTTCTTCTTCTGGCTGCTGCGGTTGTAAAACACCGTCATGAACAGCGACTCGCCGGTCAGCAGCCGCTTGCCCGCGCCCATCAGCGCGCCCATGATGCCGCTCTGCTGCTGCGATCCGTCGCCGAACACCGTCTCCATCTCGATGCCGTCGTCCATGTACATCATGCCGCCGGCTTCGGCGACGGTGGCTTCGTTCGGGTCGAGCTCGACTTCGACAAACTGCATGTCGTCGCCGTAAATCTTGTAATCAATCTCATGCATCGCAGCCATGGAGCCCTCTCTGATCTATCAGATCTATAGATCTTTAGATCTATCAGATCTTTAGTTATCTCAATCTCGCGGTAACCAGCCCGACCGGGACGTCGATGTACGAGCGATTCAGGTCGCGCACCGACGCCACGCCCAGCAGCTTCATCGTCCGCACGATGCCGGTGCGAAGGATTTCGATCGCGCGCGTCACGCCGGGCTCACCCGCCGCCGCGAGGCCGTAGGCGTACGCGCGGCCGATGAGCACCCCTTTCGCGCCGAGCGACAGCGCCTTGACGACGTCGCCGCCGTTGCGAATGCCGCCGTCCACGAGCACTTCAATCTTGTCGCCGGCGGCCGCCACGACTTCCGGCAGCGATCGGATGCTGCCCGGCACGCCGTCGAGCTGGCGTCCGCCATGATTCGACACGACGAGCGCGTCGGCGCCTTCGGCGACCACGCGCTGCGCGTCCTCTCCGGTGTGCACGCCCTTGACGACGATCTTTCCGTCCCAGAGATCGCGAATCCATTTGAGATCGTCCCAGCAGACGACCGATTCCTCGAGCGTCTTCCCGACGTCCGCATACGGCATCGGTCCGGTCGGCAGCAGCACGTTCGGAAACGACATCAGCCCGCCGTCCGAGAGCATGCCGGCGATCCATCCGGGGCGCGCAATCATCTGACCGAGATACGGAATGCCCGCCACGCCGCGCCCGAGCAGCTCTTTGATGCCGTTGCGCAAATCGCGCTCGCGCAACCCCGGCACGCCGGTGTCGATCGTCACGACGAGCGCCGTAAAGCCCGCCGCTTTGGCGCGCTTCAGCATGTTGATCGACGCCTCGCGCCCGCCGCAGAGATACACCTGATACCACGCGGGCCCGCTCGTCGCGGCGCGCACCTGCTCCATCGGCGTGCCGGACAGCGTCGACAGGATGTATCCGGTTCCCGCCTTCCCCGCCGCGCGCGCGGCGAGCACTTCGCCGTTCGGATAGAACATGCGGCTGCTGCCGATGGGCGCGAGGATGAACGGCAGCTCGAGCTGCGCGCCGAGGATCGTGGTCTTCAAATCGCACGCGGGAATCGCCACCGCGCCGCGCGGACGGAACGTCAGCTCTTCGTAGGCCTTGACGTTGTCGCGGAGCGTGACCTCGGCGTCGGCGCCGCCGTCGATGTAATCGAAGACGACGCGCGGAAGACGCCGCTTCGCCAGCCGCCGGAGATCGCCGATGTTCAGGACGTGAGGAGGAGCGACGCTGCGCGCCATGGAGGGGATTCTAATGCTTGTAGGGCCAAACTCGGTCGAGTGCGGACTTTGTCACATCGGAGAACTGCCGCCCGCAACCAACTCGCGTGCGATCCCGGGAGTCAGTCTGCAAAAACGCGGCGCGGCCGTGCATTCGATGAGCGCGGGGACCCCCATCCCCACGCACAGTCAGGCCTTGCCGCGATTTTTCTATTTTCACTGGAATTCACGTGTCTACGGGATCGCACAGCGAGCCGGTTGCGCGCGGCATTGACGGAATGTGACAAAGTCGAGCTTGCGGGCTGTCACTAATCGTCTCGCAGCACCACGTTCGGGTCGAGCCGCGACGCTCGCCACGCGGGCAGTCCGCACGCCATAGCGGCCACAAGCAGAATCGTGGCCGTCACCGAGGACCAGCGTCGTCGCGTCCGTCGGCCGCACGCCGAAAAGCAGCGCCGCGAGCAGCCGGTTGAGGCCGAGCGCGCCCGCCAGGCCCGCGGCGACGCCGATGCCTGTCAACAGCAGCCCCTGCTTCATGATCTGCGCGAGCACGTTCGAGCGATCGGCGCCGAGTGACATGCGGATGCCGATCTCACGCCGCCGCTCCGCGACCATGTAGGTCAGAACGCCGTAGGTGCCGATTGCAGCAAGCAAGCAGCGCCAAGCCCGGCAAATCCGCCGAGGAGATGCGCGAGCAGCCTTGGGCGGCGTATCGATTCGGCGAACACGGTGTCCATGTCGCGAAGCCGCACGATCGGGACCGTGCGATCCGTTTCGCGAACGACGCGCTCGATTGTCTGCGCCAGCGCATCCGACGGCAGCGTCGTTTGCAGCACGACGTTGCACGTCGCGGGCGAGATTGCCACCGGCGACGGGACCTGGGATGTCTGATCGACGAAGAAATAGAACTCCGTTCCCGTCTTCTGATCGACGCCTCCCTGTTTCACGTCCTTTGGCGACGCCGACGACGGTGAACCATGGCACTTGCTCGCCGCAGCAGGGACGCAACCGCAATCCAATCGGGTTGCGCCCTTTCCAGAACGTGTTGACGAGCGTTTCGTTGACAATCGCCACCATGCCGGTCGAGGCCGCGTCAGCCCGCTGAAAGCTGCGTCCCTGCACGATCGGAATGCCCATCGTCTCGAAGTAGTCGGACATCACATATTGGTAGTAGTCGACGTTCTCGAACGGCCCTTCGGGCGGTGCCGTGTAATTGTCGATGTCGGTGTCGTTCGCATTGACCGGCCGGTTTGGCGGCAGACCGGACATCGCGGTCGCCGCCTGAACGCCAGGAACGGCGCGCAAATTCTCGAGCAGGCGCTGGTACGCCTGTGCGCGGGCGGACGGCTGCGGGTAGTCGCGAATCGCCAGCGTCATCGAAAACGTGACGAGTCGCGATCGATCGAAGCCGGCGTCAACGGTGGTGAGGTTGTAGACCGTGCGCAGCAGCAGGCCGGCACCGATGACGAGCATCACGGCCAGCGCGACCTCGGCCATCACGAGACCGCGGCGAATGTGATGGCGCGCCGAGCGCGTCGCACCACGCGCGCCTCCTTCCTTGAGCGCGCCGATCAGCCCTTTCATGCGGATGTGCAGGACGGGCGCGAGCCCGAAAATCAACCCGGTCGCAATCGACACGGCCAGGGTGAACGCCAGCACGCGCACGTCCACCGCGACCTCGCCCGTCCGCGGCAGACTCTCCGGATAGGCCCGTAACAGCGCGCGCACGCCGACGATGCGCGAGCAGCAGACCAAGCGCGCCTCCCGCGACCGACAGGATCACCCCTTCGGTCATGAACTGGCGAAGCAGCCGGGCGCGACCGGCCCCGAGCGCCGTGCGCACGGCGAATTCCCGGTGGCGCGCCTCCGCGCGCGCGAGCAGCAGGTTCGCGAGATTGGCACACGCGATGAGCAGCACGAACCCGACGGCGACCTGGAGAACCCAAATCGCCTGACCCGCTTCTCCGAGAATCTCCTCGCGCATCGGCTTCATCTGCAGGATGTGTCCGGTGCCCTTCCCGAGCGGTACAAAGACGTGGTTCTTGGCGCCGGTCCGCTCGCCCCAGTTGCGGATCAGCGCGTCGAGCTCGGTGCTCGCGGCCTGCGGCGTGACGCCGTCGCGCAGCCGGCCGATGAGATACAGGAAGTGGCTGCCGCGGTTCTGCCGATTCGCCGGATTCAATCCCGAGCGGCATCCAGACTTCGGTGCGGTTGTCCATCACGTCCGCGCCCGGCGGCATCACGCCGATGACTTCGCGGGGCACGTTGTTGATCAGCACCGTCTGCCCCACCATCGGACGCCCGCCAAATGCGTTCTGCCACAACTCGTGCGACAGGATCGCGATGCGCGGCGGAAGTGGTGCAGGCTGCCCCGGTGCAGGTGGAGGGCCCGTCACGTCGGTCTCCCCTTTCGCGAACAGGCGCCCGTAGGCCGGCTGTACGCCGAGCGCATTGAGCAGATGCTCGTCGACGTTTGCGGTGCGCACTCTCATCGGTCGATCGCCGGCGAGGAGGTTCTGCTCGCCGGTCGTGAACGCACCAACCGATGAAAACGATCTATTGAGCTCGCGGTACTCCAGATACTCAGGCGGCGATACCCAGAATTCTTCGAACCCGAACGCGGGGAACTGCGTCGTCAGATACATCAACCGATCGGGCTCGGGGTATCCGAACGGCCGAAGGATCACCCCGTTCACGATCGAGAAGATCGCGGTGTTGGCGCCGATGCCGAGCGCGAGCGTCAGAACCGCCACGGCCGTGAAGCCGGGCGATGCGCCGCAGCATGCGCAGCCCATGGCGCACGTCCCGCGTCACGTCGTCGAGCCATGGCAGGCCGCGCTGATCGCGCAGCTCGTCCATGGACTGCGACACGCTGCCGGCCCGGATGCCGGCGGCGCGTGCGGCCTCACCCGGCGTCTCGCCCTGACGCTGTGCGTCCTCGGCGGCGAGCTGCAGATGGAGCCGGAGCTCCTGCTGCAACTCTTCGTCGCGCTCGGCGTCGGTTGAGCGTACCCGCAATACGTTGCAGCCATTCGCGAAGAACACGCATGTCGTTGCTCCTGACGTCTTACGTCTCGCGCGCAGCAGTGTGTGGATGATGTCCGCCATCCGGTCCCATGCCTGCCTTTCCTTTGCGAGCTGGCGCCGGCCGGCCGGCGTGAGCGCGTAGAAGCGCGCCTTGCGGTTGCTGTCTGTGGTTCCCCACGTACCGCGCAGCAATCCGCGCTGCTCCAGGCGCATGAGGGCCGGATAGAGCGTGCCCATGTTGAGCTGGAGCGCGCCGCCCGACACCTGCTCGAGCCGCGCGGCAATGGCGTAGCCGTGCAGCGACCCGAGCGAGTCCAGCGTCTGAAGCACCATGAGATCGAGTGTCCCCTGCAGCACGCCGGCTTTGGACTGGTCTCTATTAGACACGCCAATGGAATAGCACAGTCTCATTTGAACGTCAAATGGAAGGCCGCGCCGGACTACCCCGCACCTGCGCCGCGGGTTCCGGCTGTGTAGCACACACATATGCTATGTGCTACAATCAAGCCCTGATGAAAGCGTATATCCACGCGCGGCTGGGTGAACGGGATCGGGCTATGCTCGAAGAACTGAAGCAGGCGACCGGCCGCAGCGAGTCCGAGATCGTCCGACGCGGGCTGCGGCTCGTCGCCCAGGAAACAGGCCGGCAGCCCAACGCGCTCGAGCTCGCGGGCCGGAGCGTCGGCCGTTTCAAGAAGGCCCCGCGCGATCTGTCGGCCAACAAGAAGCACTTCGAAGGTTTCGGCGAGTGAACCCTCCGGGCATTTTGCTCGATACGGGCCCGATTGTGGCCTTGCTGTCCAAGGATGACGCGAACCACGATCGCGCCTGCGCGCTCTTTGCCGAGTGCGTTCCGCCCTTTCGCTGCTGCGAAGCGGTCATCGCCGAGGCCTGCTTCCTCATGAGGAAGGCGCATCCATCGGGTCCTGCGGAGGTCATAGCGCTCGGCCGCCGCGGCGTGTACAGCATCGCGATGTCGGCCGCCGAACAGTGGCCCAGTCTCGAGGGAACCCTGAAAAAGTACTCCGACCGTCCAATCTCATTCGCCGACGCCTGCCTCATCCGGTGCGCTGAAATCCATCGCGAGCCAAGAATTCTGACCTTCGATGGTGACTTCAGAGTCTACAAGTGGGCGAGAATCAGGAAGTTCGACATCCTGTGATGGATCGCCGCTCCACCTGGCCTTTCTCGGCTGCGGGTTCATCACCAGGTCCACAGCCGCCACCTGAAGGGCTTCAGACGCGACATCGTCTGCAGCTACGCGAGCCGCGATCGCGCCAAGGCCGAGGACTACTGCCGGCGGTACCAGGGCGCGGGGAGTTACGCGGATTACGCCGCGGCGATCGACGATCCGCGCATCGACGCGGTCGTCGTGGCCGTGCCGCCGAGCTTTCATCTCGACCTGACGCTGCGCGCGCTCCGCGCGGGCAAGCACGTGCTGGTCGAGAAGCCGGCGTTTCCGCGCCTCGAGGACTACCGCGCGGCGATCGACGCGCGCGAACCAGGCGCAGCGCGTGGTGCTCGTCGGCGAGAACGATCACTACAAGCCGCTCGCGGTCGTGCTGCGAACACTCATCGCCGACGGCGCGATTGGCGAGATGGTCTTCGCGCACTTCACGACGATCGCGAAGCGGTTGAAAACGGCCGACGACTGGCGCAACGACGAGCGCATGGCCGGCGGCGACGCGTTCTTCGAGGAAGGCATTCACTGGCTGCACATGGCGGGCAGCCTCGGTCCGCGGATCGTGTCGATCGACGGCTACCGGCCATCGGTCTCGCGCGAGGGCCCGGACACGCGCGCGAAGAGCATGATGGTCGCGTTCCGGTACGACAACGATGCCGTCGGCACGCTCTACTACTCGCGCGAAATACCCTCGCTCTTCAGAGGCCTGCGATTGTCGAAGCTGTACGGCCGCAAAGGCATCATCACGTTCGAGTCGAACGGCCTGTTCGTGCTCGCGCGGGGCAACGGCGTTCCGCGACTCCTGTTCCCGGGCTTCCGCGACATCCGCGGGTACCAGGCGATGTATCGCGATTTCCACGCCGCCATCACGGAGGGACGCGCGCCGGAGATGAGCCTCGAGCGCGCGATCGACGATCAGCGGCTGATGGACGACGTGTACTCGAGCCATCGACCCGACGGCGTGATGCGGACCGAACGCTACGACATCATCATCATCGGCAGCGGCGCAGGCGGCGGCACGATGGCCTACGCGCTCGCCGACAGCCCGGCGCGCATCCTCATCCTCGAGCGCGGCGATTTCGTCCCGCAGGAAGCCGAAAACTGGAGTCCCGAAGCGGTCTGGAAGCACCTGCGCTATCAGACGAAGGAGCGCTGGATCGACGAGCGCGGCAACGAGTTCCGCCCGTACACGCATTACAACGTCGGCGGCAACACGAAGTTCTGGGGCAGCGTGCTGTACCGCCTGCGCCGCGAGGATTTTCAGCCGCTCGAGCACATGGAGGGCGTGTCGCCCGGCTGGCCGATCGACTACGACACGCTCGCGCCGTACTACGAGCGCGCCGAGCGTCTGTATCACGTGCACGGCGAGCTCGGCACCGACCCGACGGAGCCCGAGCGCGGCACGTTTCCACACGCGCCGATTCCCCACTCCGAGGCGCATGGCGACGATCGTCGAGCAGCTGCGCGCGCAGGGGCTGCACCCGTCGCCGCTGCCGCTCGGGATTCGCGACGGCTGCGTGCTCTGCAATACGTGCAACTCGTTCGCGTGCAAGGTGCACGCAAAGAGCGAGGCCGACGTCTGCTGCGTGCGCCCGGCGCTCGAGCGGCCGAACGTCGACCTGTGGACCAACGCGTACGCGCGGCGGCTGCTCACGAACCCGGCCGGCAACAGGGTCGAGGCGGTGGAAGTCGGAGATGAACGGCGAGACGGTTCGCGTCGAAGCGTCACTGGTCGTCGTGTCGTGCGGCGCGGTCAATTCCGCGGCGCTGCTGCTGCGATCGGCGAACGACAAGCATCCGAACGGGCTCGCGAATTCGTCGGGGCTCGTCGGGCGCCGCTACATGGCGCACCTCGCGACGATGATGCAGGGATTTCATCCGTTCCGGAAGAACGCGACGGTGTTTCAGAAGACCGTCGCGATCAACGACTTCTACTTCCGCGGGCCGAACACGACATATCCGCTCGGCCAGATTCAGTCGCAGGGGCGCACGCACGGCGTGATGGCGCAGACCGTGGTGCCGCAGGTGCCGCTGTCGTGGTACGAATGGTGGGTCGCGCGCGGCGTCGACTGGCTGGCGATGTCCGAGGATCTGCCCGATGCGGACAATCGCGTCACGCTCGACTCGAAGGGACGGATTCAGCTGCTCTACCGTCCGAACAATCTGAAGGCGCACCGGATGCTCGTGGCGGAAACGCGGCGCATCCTGCTACAGGCTCGGGTTCTGGATCGTGATGACGCATTCGCACGGCGCGAAGAACACGACGCACCAGTGCGGCACGCTCGTGTTCGGCGACAATCCGCGCGAGTCGGTGCTGGATCCGTATTGCCGCGCGCACGACGTCGAGAATCTGTTCGTGGTCGATGCGTCGTTCTTCCCCTCGTCTGCCGCCGTCAATCCGGCGCTGACGATCGCGGCACAGGCGCTGCGCGTCGCCGATCACATCCGCGAGACCGGATTTATGAAAGCTCGATCGTTCAGCCATGCCGGCATCACCGTGTCGGACTTCAACAAGGCCGTGACGTTCTACTGGGAGGTCTTCGGCTGTCCGCTCGTCGGCGTCGCCGATACGCCGCCCGATCGCGTGCGCACGTTCTTCGGCGTCGCGGACGATGCGCCGACGTGCAAGATCGGATGGATTCGCGTGCCGGGCGGCGGCGTGCTCGAGATCTTCGAGTTCCAGCCGCAGCGGCCGCCCGGGCCGGTGCCGTGGAACGGCGTCGGACTGACGCACATTTCGTTCAACGTGAAGAATCTGCAGAAGTGGCACGACCATCTGCAGTCCAAGGGCGTCGAGATCGTCAGCAAGCCCGAGCGATCGCCGCGCGGCCACTCGTTCTTCTTCGTGAAAGACTTCGACGGCAACCTGATCGAGCTGATGGACCTCGGCTACATGTATCACGTGCTGAACTGGCTCGGACCGCTGGGCGGATGGCTGTTCCGGCGCGGAATGTATAAGAGGTATTACGAAAGTGGAAAGTGGAAAGTGGAAAGTGAAAAGTGGAAAGTGGAAAGTGAAAAGTGATTGCAGCCTCTGACGCACTGCAACATCTGAGAGACGGCAACGCGCGGTTCGTGTCGAATGTCAGAAGCCACGAATCGCTGGCAGGCGAAGCGAGACGCGTCGAGGTGGCGGCCGGCCAGGAGCCGTTCGCCATCATCCTCGGGTGCTCCGATTCGCGCGTGCCGGCTGAAATCGTCTTCGACCAGGGACTCGGCGATCTGTTCGTCATCCGCGTCGCCGGCAACATCGTTGCGCCGTCGCAGATCGGCAGCGTCGAGTTTGCGGCCGAGCGTTACGGCACGCGGCTCGTCGTCGTGCTGGGTCACTCGCAGTGCGGGGCGATTCTCGCAACCATCGACGAGTTGAAGCGGCCGACGATCAATCAGTCACGCAATCTGCATTCGATCGTCGACCGCGTGCGCCCGTCGGTGGAGCCGCTGCTGCGCACCGAACTGCAGCGCGATCCGGAGGCGCTCGTGCGCGACGCCGTCCGCGCGAACGTATGCGTCTCGGCGGGTCATCTGCGGCATGGCTCGGCCATTCTCGAATCCCTCATCGCCCACGACGGCCTCGTCGTCGTGGGCGCGGAGTATTCGCTCGAGACGGGCGTCGTCGATTTCTTCGACGGGGTTCCGGGCTAGCTCTCAGCTGTCCGCTGTCAGATATACTCATGCGTATGCGAAATTTTTTCTGTGCCGCGCTACTGGCAGTGTCTGCGGCGGGCGTATTGGCTGAATCGGCCGCGGGCGTGCGCTGGACGCCACCCCCGACATGGAAGGCCGAGGCCGCACGCCCGATGCGCGCGGCGACGTATTCGATCCCGCTGGCTGCCGGCGATCAAGGCACCGCCGAATGCGTCGTGAATTTTTTCGGCGCCGGGCAGGGCGGCGGCGTCGATGCCAACATCGAGCGCTGGCGAGGCCAGATGCTGGGCGCCGACAGCAAACCGGCTGTTGCCAAGATCGACAAACGCACGGGACGCGGCGTGCCCATTACGGTGATCGACACCGCTGGAACATACACGGGCATGGGCGGCCCGATGACCGGGGGCGGCAAGCCAGTCGCCGGGTACCGCCTGATCGGTGCGATTGTCGAGGGTCCGGGAGGCAGCGTGTTCTTCAAGCTCACAGGCCCCGCGAAGACGATCGCGGCGCAGCAGAAGAACTTCGAACAGCTCATCGCATCGATCCAGCTCGACAAGTAGCGAATCGGCGTGGCCGACGTCATCGTACTGCTCCACTTCACATTCGTCGTCTTCGTCGTGCTCGGCGGACTGCTCGCGCTGCGCTGGCCGCGCATCATCTGGCTGCATGTGCCGGCGGTCATCTGGGGGGCGCTCGTGGAATTCACGGGCTGGATCTGTCCGCTCACACCTCTCGAAAATCGCCTTCGACAGGCCGGCGGCGGCGCCAGCTACGAAGGTGACTTCATCGCGCGTTACATTCTGCCTGCCCTTTATCCCGATGGACTGACGCGGCGCGATCAGCTCGTGCTTGGAGGGCTGGCGATCCTCGTGAACATCGTCATCTACACGCTCGTCCTCCTCCGATATCGCCGATGGGCACCCAAAGACATATGATCTGGCCGCGATGATCTGGGATTTGCAAGACTGGCCGGCGGCGGCACGAAACGCCCTGCTCTCTCTCGTCGTGATCGCGGTTGCGTACCTGATTGGGCGGGTCGCGAAGTACATCGTCGCGACGCAGTTCGTCGCTCTGGCGCGGCGAACAGGCAGCCGGTGGATCGATCCGGCTGTTGAAGCTTTCGCGCGACGCGTGCCGTTCTGGAGCGTGCTCGTCGGCATTTACATCGCCGCCGGGTTCTGGATTCTCCCCGCGAAGGTCGCGATCGCGCTCGACAAGGGGCTCTTCGTCGTCGCCGCCGCGTCTCTTACATTTCTCGCCTCGGAAGTACTCGTCGGGTTCGTGCGCGTTCACGGTCCGCTGGTCGATCCCTCGCTGCCGACGACGACGCTTACCGCGAACCTTGTCCGAATTGTCGTCGTCATCCTGGGATTGCTCGTCATCCTGGCGGGGCTCGATCTCGAGATTACGCCGATACTGACGGCCCTCGGCGTTGGCGGCCTCGCCGTCGCGCTGGCGTTGCAGGACACGCTGGCGAACCTGTTTGCCGGTTTCTACCTGACGGTTGCAAAACATATCCGCATAGGTAACTACATCAGGCTGTCATCCGGCGAAGAAGGATATCTGGTCGACATCGATTGGCGCGCAAGCCGGCTTCGGCAGCTGTCGAATAATTCGGTGCTCGTGCCAAATGCCAAGCTGTCGCAGTCGATCGTCACCAACTTCGATTCGCCCGAGCACGAGCTCGTCATCCCAATCGAAGCCAGCGTCGACTACGCGAGCGATCTCGATCGGGTAGAGCGCATCGTCACCGAGGTGGCGCGCGATGTGATGCGAACCGTCGAAGGCGGCGTGGCCGGCTTCGAACCTTTCGTTCGGTTTCATACTTTCGGCGACCCGGGCATCGGCTTTTCCGTGATTCTCCGCGCACGGGAATTCGTGGATCAGTACCTGGTCAAACACGAATTCGTCAAGCGGCTGCACAAACGATTCGTCAGCGAAGGCATCACCATCCCCATCAAGTCACTCGCACAGCGGCACGACGCTCCGCCACCGCTGCCGTGATTCCCTGCGCATCATGACGCCGCAGACACGAACGCCGTATTACGGCTGGGTCGTGCTGTTGGTCGCAGCGGCGGCGATGATCGGGACGCTGCCGGGACGCACCCAGGGCCTCGGGCTCATCACCGAGCCTCTCCTCGCCGATCTCAACATCACTCGCATCGACTACGCACAACTCAATTTGTGGGCGACGCTCATCGGCGCCACGGGAGCACTCGGGACAGGACGGTTCCTCGATCGATTTGGCAGCCGGATGGTGCTCACCGTCATCGCAGCGGGACTCGGCATCACGGTCGTGCTGATGAGCCGCGTCACCACATTCGAGCAGCTCGCCGTCGCGGTCACGCTGACGCGCGCCCTCGGACAGAGCGCGCTCTCCGTCGTGAGCATCGCCATGGTCGGACATTGGTTCGTGCGGCGCATCGACATGGCGATGGCCGTCTACAGCGTGGCGTTGAGTGTCGGGTTCATGATCGCATTCCCCGTCGTCGGCTCGATCGTCCAGTCGCGCGGGTGGCGCATCGCATGGTTCGGCGTGGGCGCGGCGATTCTCGCCGGGCTGGTGCCGCTCGCGGTGTTATTCGTGCGGCGCAATCCCGAATCGATCGGCGTCGCGGCCGATGGCGACGACGGTACCGCTGCGGGTTCCGCGTTCCGGGTTCCGCATTCCGGTTCGAACGCAGAACTCGGAACCGGAACCGGAACCGGAACCGGAACCGAAACCCCGACACCCTCCGGCCACACCCTCAGCGAGGCGTTACGCACGGCCACGTTCTGGGTCTTTGCCGTCGGCGCGGCACTCTACGGGCTGGTCGCGTCGGGCATCGGCCTGTTCAACGAATCGATCCTCGCGGAGCGAGGTTTCGGCCCGCGCGTGTACTACCAGACGCTCATCGTGACCGCCATGACAGGGCTCGCCGGAAACTTCATCGGGGGCTGGTTCGCGCGTTTCGTTCCGCTGAATCGATTGATGGCGATCTCGTTGGGAGTGTTGGCGGCCGGCCTCGTCGTCCTTCCCTACGTAGGTTCCTTGCCGATGGTCATGGCATGGGCCACGATGATGGGGCTCGGCGGCGGCCTGGTGATGGTGCTGTTCTTCAGCATCTGGCCTCGCGTATACGGGCGCCGCCACCTCGGCCGCATCCAGGGAGCCGCGCAGGCTATGACCGTAGTCGCCTCAGCAGTCGGGCCATTGCTGCTCGCAGCATGCGTCGAAATGACGGGCAGCTATGCCGCAATGATCTATATTCTTTCGGGAACCGTGGGAATTTGCGCGATTACCGCCATGTCCCTTCGAGGCTCACCGTTCACGGTTCACCGTTCAGCGTAAAGAGACCACGACAAGTCTGTTTACGTCGTCGTTACCCTGCCGAGATAGAAAGGCGCGCAATCTGATTGAGGGGTTCGCGCGTATATGTACGGACGACGGCCATGAAAGGACAAATTATGCGACGTCTGATGCTCGGAACTCTGATAGCTCTCGCGGTCCCCACTCTGATCCAAGCGGCTCCCATTTGCCCGTCGGCGTCGTTGGCGAGCTACATCGCCTTAGGTCCAGGCGGGTGCATGGTCGGAGACGCCGTGTTCAGCGATTTCTCCGCCTCGAGCATCCTTACGGACTCCACCCTGATCCCCACAAGCAGCATTGGTGTGTCTCCAGTCATAGGCGCCACGTCTGTGGGATTGAACTTCTTGTTCGATACGACCGTAGGAGCGGTTGAGCTCGAGGACGTCTTGATTCGATACGCGTTGAGCGGATTGATAGGGGGGTTGTCGTTTGTCAATAACACGCTCTCAATGAGCGGATCGTCAGTTACGCCCGACGGGGTCGCCTTCGCAACCGAAGAGAAGTGCGCCGACGGGTCGTTCGCAGGTAGTGACCCGTCAACGGCGTGCTCTGGCACTTTTATCGGTCCCCTGCTTGTCATCAACGACGGCATGTTCCCCGCCCTCATGGACAGCACACCCGTGTTCGGGGCGATGTTCTTTGACGTGTTTACGTTGGTCGCATTGGACGGCGGGTTCGACGGGAGCGCCTCGCTCGGGACGGTGAGGAACGAATTCGAATTCACTCAGGCGCAGGCGATTCCAGAACCGACATCGGTCCTGCTCCTGGGCAGCGGACTGGTCGCCGTGCTCCGACGATGCCGGCGGCGCTGAGTTTGACATCCCGGCCAGCACAGCTGGTCTCAATTTCTCGGAAATAGGGGGAAACAGTGCGAAAACTCACAGTCCTGATCTTTGTGACAGTGGCTGCCTGCCTTGCGGTATCTCAGACAGGTATCGCTTCCAACCACCGGGAGGCCCCAATTACGGCTCTGGACCATAAAGCGGACATCACAGATCTCTTTGCGTTCAAGAGCTATGGCGGCGCGAACGCCGGCACTCATGTGACGCTCATCCTCGGGGTGGATCCGTTGCTGGAGCCCGGAAATGGCCCGAACTGGTTCCCGTTCGACCCCGACATCCTCTACGAGCTCAAGGTCGACAATAACAATGATGCCGTTGAAGACATCGTGTTCCAGTTCCGGTTCAGGACCGAGCAGCGGCTTCCCAATCTATTTACGGTGTACGCAGGCGTCAACGGAGGCGCAGTCGCACCAGCCAATTCTCCACCGCCGGTACCCCCAGGCACGTTAATCGTGCCTCCCCGCATCACGTCGTTCGCCTCCCCGGGTCTTGGTCAGCGCCAGAACTACGTCGTGACGATGATCAAAAGCGGTGTGGCAACGCCGCTCGGCAACGCCACAGGCGATCCGCTGTACGTCGTGCCCGCCAATGTGGGTCCCCGAACGATGGACTACAACGCCCTGTTCAACGCCGGCACGTACGATCTGCCGGATTCGATGAAAGTGTTCGCCGGCACGACTGACGACGCGTTCTGGATTGATCTGGGTGGCGCGTTCGACACGCTCAACACTTCGGTAGCGCCTCCGGTGCTTTCAGCCTCCCAGGATGCAGCTTTGGTCAACCTCGCGGCGGACACCGTTTCCGGTTATGCCGTGAATTCGATCGCCATCGAGGTGCCTATTTCGATGCTCACGAGGACAGGCAACATCGAGCCTGCCAGCTCTCCCGCCGCGACGATCGGGATCTGGGGGTCGACATCGCGTCCGCGCACCACCGTCCGGCGGGCGCCCCTGCCAGCCGCCAGCAGCGGCGGCTTCAGCCAGATTCAAAGGATGGGCAATCCTTTGATCAACGAGCTGCTCATCGGAACAGGCTTCAAAGACCGATTCAGCATGGATCAGCCGAAGAACGACTCACAGTTTGCGAACCCCTTCTTCCTTGATCCGACCCTGGCCAGAGTCGTGAACGCGCTGACGGGTGGGGCCGTCGCCATCCCCGCTCCGCCGCGAACAGATTTGCTTCCCGTCGTCACCTACGCTCCGCCGATCGCCGCGCCAGGGACACCGGCTGGCCCTATCGCCGATCTGTTGAGGTTGAATACAGGGGTCGCGGCGACTCCGCCGGCGAGCGCAAGTCGATTGGGGTTGCTCGGCGGAGACCCGGCTGGTTTCCCAAACGGCCGGCGGGTTCTGGACGACGTGACCGATATCGCGCTCCGATTGGTCGTAGGTGGAGTCCTCGCGGGTCCGCCATTCTCTACCTCGCCGCTCAATAGCAGACTCGGGGATGGCGTCAACGTCAACGACGTACCGTATCGGACGACATTCCCCTATCTCGCCGACGCGCCAAGTGGGCGAACTCGCAGACACATCGACCCAGGTGAACCGGGCTGTACCCAGGGCGCGGGCGCTCCGTGCTTGCCATAAGTCCGATGATAAGGAACTTCACTATGCGAAGCTGGTGTTCGGCAATTGCGCTTCTCGTTCTGGCGCCCTCCGTGGTCCTGGGGCAAATCCACTCTGCCGCAGAACAACGCATCGCAGCTGCGGAGCGGCGGATTGCGGCGATGCCTCAAAGCCCGGATGGCTACAACGATCTGGCGCTTGGTCTGACGCAGCGCGCTCGGGACACGGCAGACGCGAGTTTTTACGAGCGGGCCGAAGAGGCCGTGCGTAAATCGCTGGAACTGAGCCCAGGCAATTTTGACGGACAGAAAATGCGCGTCTGGGTGTTATTGGGCAGGCACCAATTCGCCGCAGCGCTGGATCTCGCGCGTGCCCTCAACAAGCAGGCGCCCGATGACGTGCAGGTGTACGGGTTTCTCACCGACGCCCACGTCGAACTGGGGAACTACAAAGAGGCCGAAGAAGCCTGCCAGTGGATGCTCGATCTTCGCCCAGGGAATGTTCCAGCGTTCACCCGCGCGGCGTACCTCAGGGAGCTATTCGGCGACATCGAAGGATCGATCGAGCTGATGTCGTCCGCGTATCAGCGAACACCGCCCAACGAGACAGAGGATCGCGTCTGGCTGCTCACGCAGCTCGGTCATCTCGAATTGACGGCCGGGCGTGTTGAGAATGCCGAGCGCATGTTGCTTGATGCCCTGAAGGTCATTCCCGATTATCACTACGCGCTGGCCAATCTCGGCAAACTGCGCTCCAGCCAGAACAGGCACGAGGAGGCGGCTGGTCTGCTGAAGCGACGGCATGAAAACGCCCCGCATCCAGAGAACCTCTATGATTTGGCTGAAGCGCTGGAGAAAGCGGGCCGGCAGGCCGACGCAAGAACGGCGTATGCGGAATTCGAGAAACTGGCGACGAAGGAGTCCGGCAACTGGGACAACGCCAATCGGGAGCTGATCTTCTACTACGCGAAGCACGCCGGCAAACCGGAAGAGGCCCTTCGGATCGCGCGAATGGAGTTTGCGCGACGCCAGGACATTTACACGCTGGATGCCTATGCGTGGGCGCTCTACGCAAACAGCGAACATCGTGAGGCCCGCGATCAGATCGGCCGCCTGCTGGCCGTCGGCACCAAGGATCCGGCCGTTGTGGCCAGAGCGAAGATTGTGTCCGCGCAGGGGCAGGACTGAAGTCCTGCGCTACCGATACCGAATCGCATCCGTCCCGGTAGCGCAGCCCTTTAGGGCTGCCTGATAGCGGTAGCGCAGCCCTTCAGGGCTGCCTCTTAGAACATCAACCTCGCGCCAAATTGGATGTGGCGCGGCGCTCCAGCCGAGAGCACCTGCCCGAAGGTCGGCGATCCATAGAAGTTGTCCGGCAGATCGAAGTTCGTCCGATTCAGCAGGTTGAACGCCTCCGCGCGCAGCTGCAGGCTCGTGCGCCCTCCCAGACGCACGCGCTTGAGCAGCGCAAGATTCACGTTCTGATAGCCGGGACCATCGAGAATATTCCTTCCGGCGCTTCCAAACGTCCCATACGCGGGCATCGAGAACGCCGCGGTGTTGAACCATTGATCGGGCTGCGGATTGGCGGCCTCGGCGCTCCCGTTGACATTCGGCCGATCGTTGGCGCCGAACCCGAGCGATGATCGTCCGGTGTTGCTGTTGTCGACTTCCGGCAGCAGCGCAACGGTGAACGGGCGGCCGGTCTGCATCTGGACGATGCCGCTGATGGTGAAATCGAGCGGCAGGTCGTATGAAAAGCTCACCGACAGCCGATGGCGCACATCGAAGTTCGAGCGTCCCCACTCGGCGCCGGTGTTCGCGCTGTCCTGCGGAAAATTCGGATCGCCGGCGCTCGTGAAAAACCCGGACGCGTCGTCCATCGATTGCCCAAGCGTGTAGGCCACCAGCATGGTGCAGCCGAATGCATATCGCTGCTGGAAGCGCGCCTGCAGGCTGTCGAATTCCGATTCCGCGCGCGACTCCATGAACGTGATGTCGGCAAATCGCGGATCGGGCCTCAGGTTCAGCTGCGCCGCGCTGGCGCCTGGCTGGTTGATATCCCTTGCCGCAATCAGACTGCGTCCGCGCGATCCGACGTACGCCACCTCGGCGACGCGGGTTGACCCAAGCTGACGCTGGAGCGTGATGTTGAATTCGTGGAGAAACGGCGTCCGCAAATCAGGTTGAAAACCGAACGCAGGGTTTGGCGTCGGAATCGGGAAATTCGCGGGGAACGGATCGCTCAGCGTGACGAGGCCGAGCGGCGACGTGAAGAACGCCGAGAACGTGAAATACGGCGCGCTGAAGTACAACCCTTCACTCGGTGCGAGCGCCGAATGGTTGTAGTGCAGACCGTAGGCGCCTCGCAGCACCGTCGTCGCCGCATCGTCGATCGTCCAGGCGGCCCCCACACGCGGCGCCCAGTTGTTGCGGTCGGTGGCATAGCCCGCGCGCGGCAGACCAGCGGTGCCTACAGGCTGAAGCGCGCCCGTTTGCGGGTTGTACAGGGTCGCGCGATCGTCGGCGTCGACCGGCGGCGACGTCAGGTCGTACCGCAACCCTGCCGACAGCGTCACATCGGGACGGACGCGGTAGCTGTCCTGCACGAACCACGCGTACGACTCCGTTCGAAGCCGCTGCGGGTTGTCGACTTTCGCCAGCGTCGTGAAGGTCGGCAGTCCCGACAGCAGATCCACGAGTGGATTTCCGGTAAACGCGCCGGCAAACGTCAGCGCCCCACGCGCCTGCACGTCGCGGAAGGCGTCCTGCCGGATCAGGCGGCTGTCGAATCCCGCCTTGACGAGGTGATTGCCTCGAGTCCAGGTGATGGTGTCGGCAAGATGAATCGTGTTGGTCGTCCCGCTCTGCGGGTTGTTGTACTCATGGCCGATCGGCGAGTACCCGGAGACGGTGATGAGGCTGAGTCCCGCGTCTCGCGCGTTGGTCCATGGCTCGGGCAACCCCACGCTGCTGTTGACGGCGCTCCCTGCCTCTGGAAACACGCTCGCGGAAATGCGATTGAAGCCAACCCGTGTTTCGTTCAGGAGATTCGGCGAGAGGATATGCGTCGCGCTGGCGACAACGTTCTGGCCGCGGCGCGCGACGTCGTTGCCATACCCGGGCAGCAGACGAGAACCCGGGACCGCTGAAGGGTTCGAACAGGCGCCGGTCGGCGAAGCTGTAGCGCGCCATCACGTCGAGCGCGGTGCCGAACGCCGTGTCGGTCCGCACGTCGAAGTGATCGGTGCGATCGCGCTGCGTCGGAGACGAGACGTAATTGCCCACTTGAGTGGAACGGTTCGGGCTGGGATACAGCGCGGCAATCGCGCGCCCGACCGGGTGCGTCAGCGACGCCGGAATCGAATTGCGCGCTGCATCGGTGGGCACCGTGCTGATGCGCGTGAGCCCTTCGTCGGCGCGCGTGCCTTCGTAGTCGGCAAAGAAGAACGTCCGGTCACGGCGTATGGGGCCGCCAATCGAAAATCCCGTCTGCGCCCGCTGATATTCCGGATCGGGCTCTCCCTTGGGCGCGAAGTAGTTCGTGGCGTCCAGCGCACCGTTTCGGATGAACGTATACGCAGTGCCCTGAAGCTGGTTCGTGCCCGACTTCGTCACGACGCTGATTTGCGAGGCGCCCTGGCGGCCATGGGCAGCTTCGGGCGTGCTCGTGAGCACTTCGAATTCCTGAATCGCGTCGACGGGCGGCCGAACTCCCGTCGTGTTCAGCTTCGGATCGACGTTGTCTGCGCCGTCGAGCAGGAAGCTGTTGAAGTCTTCTCGTCCCCCATTGACGCTGAACGCAAAATCGCCGCGCACCGAGCCCGCCGATCCCTGGGCTGCCGGGACAGCGCCCGGGCGCCAGCAGCGCGAGCTCGAGGAAATTACGGCCGTCGAGCGGCATGTCGAGGATCTGACGGTTGCTCGACGACCGTGCCGAGCGCGGGAGAGTCGCGGCGCACATCCGTTGCCGCTGCCGTCACCTCGACGCGGTCTGTCAGGGCGCCGACCTGCAGCTGCGCGTCGGCACGGAGCTCCTGATTGACGGCCAGCACGACGCGCTGGACGTGCGTCTTGTGACCTGGCGCGCCGATTTCGAGACGCCACGCACCCGGCGCCAGCTCGGCCAGGGCGAATGCGCCGGACTCGCCGCTCGTTGTCGTGCGCGTTTCGTTCGTCGCCTCGTTCACCGCGGTGATGGCCGCGCCGGCGACGACTGCACCTGACGCGTCCTGCACGCGCCCTCGGATCGCACCGCGATGGCTTTGCGCATGCAGCGCAACGGTCAGCAGCAGCATCCACACACCCACCCGCATGGCATTGAAAATCATGACGACGGACCTCTCCGTAAGCGCGCTTTTCGGCTGCGACGTATTCAAGTAACATCCTGAATCCTATGCTGAAACGGCTTCTCCCGGTCATCGCCGTGTGCTCGAGCCTCGCGGCCCCGGCGTGGGCGCAAAGTGCTCCCTCGACTTCGCTCGGGACAGGCCGCCGCGTCGCGCTGGGCGACTGGCCCGAGGCGCGAGGCGCGAATCGCGACGGCATCTCGACGGAAACCGGTCTCCCGTCTTCATGGGATCTCAAGGGAACGAATCTGCTGTGGCGCGTGCCGTTCGGCGGCCGCTCGGCGCCGATCGTGATGGGCAATCGCGTGTACGTGCAGAACCCGTCGGGCCGCGGGCCGGCGCTGCAGGAGCGCGTGATGGCGCTCGATGCCGACACCGGCAAGGTCATCTGGGAATACAAGTTCAACATCTTTCAGAGCGACGTGCCGCCGCATCGCGTCGGATGGGCCTCCCCCGCCGCCGATCCGGAAACCGGCAACGTGTACGCGCTGGGCGTCGGCGCCACGCTCGTCGCGCTGACAGGCGACGGCAAGCCGCTCTGGCAGCGATCGATCGGCGAAGAGTTCGCCGCGTTCACGACACACGGCGGCCGGACGATGTCGCCGATTATCGACGGGGATCTCGTCATCGTCAGCGCGGCCGTGTCGAACTGGGGAACGCAGGCGGCGCGCTCGCATCGCATCATCGCGCTCAACAAGCGCACCGGCGACATCGTGTACGTGTCGAATCCGGGCGGCCGTCCGTACGACACGGCCTACGCCGCGCCGTACATCGCGACCGATCAACGGAACGCGACTGCTCATCGTCGGCCTCGGCGACGGCGGCATCCACGCGATCAAGCCGCAGACCGGAGAGAAGGTGTGGAGCTTCGTCGCCGCCAAGCGCGCCATCAACACGGGCGTCGTGGTGAGCGGCAGCACGGTCATCATCTCGCACGGCGACGAGAACCTGACCGGCAACGAGATGGGCATGCTCGCGGCGATCGACGGATCGCAGACCGGCGACATCAAAACGACGAAGTGGGCGCACTACGGCGAGCAGTTCGGCTTCTCGTCGCCGCTCGTCGACGGCCCGCGCATCTATCAGATTGAAAACGGATCGCGGCTGAAGGCGTACGACATCGAGACGGGCAAAGAGCTCTGGACGCAGCCGCTCGGCACGTCGCAGAAAGCGCCGCCGGTGATGGCCGACGGCAAGATTTATGTCGGCTCCGAGAACGGCAAGTTCTTCATCGTCCGGCCGCACGCCGATCGGCGCCGAGATTCTGAGCGAGGTCGAGCTGCCCCTCAGCACGAACAGCATCGGCGGCTCGGAAGGCACGGCGGAGCAGGTGTTCGCCGGCGCGGCCATCTCGCGCGGCCGCGTGTTCTTCGTGTCGAGCGATGCGATTTACGCGATCGGCTCGAAGCAGCAGACGAAGCCGACCGGATGGGCGGCGAACGAGCCGCGGTGACCGGCGAAGGCGCCGCCGCGTACGTGCAGGTGTCGCCGACGGAGCTCGTGCTCGAGCCGGGCCGCACCGTGAAGCTGACCGCGCGATCGTTCGACAGCCGCGGGCGATTCCTGCGCGAAGAGAAAGCCACGTGGTCGCTCGACGGCCTCAAGGGCACCGTCGCCGACGGAGCGTTCACGGTCGGGCCCGATCGCATCGAGCAGGCCGGCCTCATCAAGGCCACGGTCGGCACGCTCACCGGCGAGGCACGCGCGCGCGTCGTGCGCCCGCTGCCCTGGACCGAGACGTTCGAATCGATGCCGGAGAAAAGCGATCCCGGCAGGCTGGGTGAATGCGGGTGGTCCGCTCGGGCCGTCTGTCGGTCGTCACGCTCGACGGCCAGAAGGTGCTGCAGAAGACGCCGACGAACACGCTGTTCAAGCGCGGCCGCTTCTTCATCGGTCCGGTCGAGTGGTCGAACTACACGATGCAGGCCGACGTGCGCGCGCCGACACGGCGCCGCATGATGGCGGACGTCGGCGTCACGGTGCAGCGCTACAGCCTCGTGCTTTACGGGACGACGCAGAAGCTGAAGCTCGAGCCGTGGGAGCCGGAAACGCAGCGCTCGGTCGTGGTGCCGTTCGAGTGGAAGCCGGACGCGTGGTACACGATCAAGCTGCGCGTCGAGAATCTGCCGAACGGCCAGGTGCGCGCGCGCGGCAAGGCGTGGCCCGCGGGCGAGCCCGAACCCGCGGCGTGGCAGATCGACAAGACCGATCCGATCGGCAATCGCCAGGGAGCGCCCGGATTCTTCATCGACGCCGAGTTCGGGGCGTACATCGACAACTTGAAACTGACGCAGAATGAATAACATGACAAGCGATTAGTGACCGCATGACAAGCGCGTGCTGGTGTCTTCTGCGCGGCTGCGTCACGATGGCGGCTTGCTCGCGCCGGCGCCATCATCGCTTCCGATCCTGGCACCGGCGACTGGCCGATGTGGGGCGGCACCGGCCGATCGCAACATGGTGTCGAATGCGAAAGGGCTGCCGACCGACTGGGACGTGAAGACGAAGAAGAACATCAAGTGGGTCGCCGATCTCGGATCGCAGAGCTACGGCAACGCGGTGGTCGCCGGCGGCATGGTGTTCGTCGGCACGAACAACGAACAGCTGCGCGATCCGAAGCAGCCCGGCGATCGCGGCGTGCTGATGGCCTTTCGCGAGACCGACGGCGAGTTCATGTGGCAGCACACGCACGCGAAGCTCGAGGCCGGACGCGCCAACGACTGGCCGTATCAGGGTGTCGCCTCCTCGCCGCTCGTCGACGGCAAGACGCTGTACTACGTGAGCAATCGCGCCGTGCTGTTTGCCGTCGACATCGAAGGGTTCCGCGACAAGGAGAACGACGGTCCGGTCACCGACGAGAAGCTCACGGGCATGACCGACGCCGACGTCATCTGGTCGTTCGACATGATGGAAGAGGTCGGCACGTATCCGCACAACCTGGCCAACTCGTCGCCCGTGATGTGGGGCGATCTGATCTTCGTCAGCACGTCGAACGGCCAGGACGAAAGCCACGTCAACGTGCCGTCGCCGCGCGCGCCGTCGCTGATCGCGGTCAACAAGACCAGCGGCAAGCTGGCGTGGGAAGACAACTCGGTCGAGGATCGCATTCTGCACGGCCAATGGTCGCCGCCGTCGGTCGGCACGATTGGCGGCGTCGTGCAGGTCGTGTCGGCGCAGGGCGACGGATGGGCGCGCGGATACGAGGCGCAGACCGGCAAGAAGCTGTGGGAGTTCGACACGAATCCCAAAGAGGCGGTGTGGCCGAAGACGCGCAACGAATTGATCGCGACGCCGGTCATCGTCGGCGATCGCGTCTATCTCGCGAACGGCCAGGACCCCGAGCACGGCGAAGGGGTCGGCAACTTCTACGCCATCGACGCGACCAAGCGCGGCGACATCACGCAGAGCGGCCGCGATGTGGCACTTCACGAAGATCCGGCGCTCGATCTCCACGGCCGCCGTCGTCGACGGGCTCGTCTACATCTCGGATTTCAGCGGATTCCTGTACTGCCTCGACGCCGACACCGGCAAGGAAATCTGGATGCACGATCTGTTCGCGGCGGTGTGGGGATCGCCGTTCGTCGCCGACGGCAAGGTGTACATCGGCGACGAAGACGGCGACGTCACGGTGCTGGCGCACGGCCGGGAGAAGAAGGTGCTGGCCGAAATGAACATGGGCAGCTCCGTGTACGCGACGGTGACGCCGGCCCGCGGAACGATCTTCCTCAACAACCGCAATCAGCTGTTCGCGATCGCGAGCAAGTGACGAACAGCAGATAATTGCCGCGAACATTGCCGAGCGGCCAAAGGCCGCGAGGTACAGGTCGTGGGGGTGGGGCCCCACGACAAACTAAGAACGGGGTCTCCGTATGCGATGGCTGGTCTTCGTGCTCGGTGCCGTGCTGTCGTGGGGCGCGTACGGCGTGCTGCTGCATCGCGGCCAGGTGATGCTCGGCAATCCGCTCAAGGCGCTGCTGTGCGTCGGGGTGGCGTATTTTCTGATCGGCGTGCTGATTCCCGTCGCGACGCTCGCCTCGCAGGGCAATCTCTCGGGCTTCCATCAGACCGGGTTTGATGGTGGCCACGATCGCCGGCGCGCTCGGCGCCATCGGCGCCGGCTGCATCATCTGGGCGTTTCGCAGCGGCGGTCTGCCCGTCTACGTCATGCCGCTCGTCTTCGGCGGCGCCCCCATCGTCAACGTGCTGCTCTCGATGGTGATCCATCCGCCAAAGGTCGCGCCGAATCCGATGCTGTATCGTGGGCTTCGTGCTGGCGTCCGTCGGTGCGGGCATGGTGCTGTACTTCCGGCCTGCGGCCTGACGCCAGGCCACTCGGCCATCGCCACGTACCAAAGCAGCAGCAGATTCGCCAGCGGCACCACCGCCACCACGCCCAGCCACCGGGAAAAGCCCAGCCTGCGGCAAATCCTCCCTGCGGGCCACACGATGGCCAGGGACGACACAACGATCGCAAGCACTACGGTGAGCTCGGGGACACCTACGCCATCCATAGCACCTCCACGTAAAAAATCAAACACACGTCTTCGCTCTTCGAGCCTTCGCGTTCAGATCGTCGTGGAATCTTAATGGCCAGCGACCGCGCGGCGCCAGTAACCCATGGTGGTGTCTCCGATGATCCGCGGCTCGTCCGCGTAGATGCCTTCGAGGCATGACAGGAATGCGGACGCGTGCTTGCGCTGCCCAAGGAGCGTCATCGAGCGAAGCATCCTGCTGATTCGAAGGAAATTGTGATTCCCGCTCGTCAGCCACAGACCGCTCCTCTCGCTGAAGTGTTCGCTGCGCGTGAGCTCGACGTTCGCACCGCGGTCCACCAGCTCGAGACCGTAGAACTGCAACATCAGCTCGAACGATTGCTGCAGCCCCCTTCGAAGCGAATCGTCGGATTGGAACGCCGCCACGTCGTCCGTCGACAGCAACGGAGCTGATGCATTGGCGCCGCTCGGCTCAGGGAGTGGGAACAGCCACTGTATGTAATCGTGATTGAATTCGAGCTCGTGGAAATCGAACCCGTGGATATCGCTGAGCAAGCGACCGCGATGATCGCCCCCGACACCTCGGTAAAACGCGACCAGCCGGCTCTCGTGCATCCGGATGTCGTGCATTTCCAATCGACAATCTACCAATCTTCCCATCTGCCAATTCCCTACCCGCCCAGTTGCCATCTCTTGACGGCCTCGAGCGGATGAATCAGCATGAGGATGTTCAGCGTCAGGTTATCGCGAATCATCCACGCGAGGCCAACCTCAACGGCCGCGAACAGCACGACGCTCACCCACACCGGCGCCCGGCGCGCCAGCCAGAAGCCCGCCATCATGGCGACGATATCGGCCACCGAATTCACGATGCTGTCGCCGTAGTAGTCGAGCGAAATGGTGGCGGCGCGGTATCGCTCGATGATGAACGGCATGTTTTCTGCGATTTCCCACGCCGCTTCGAGTGCGACCGCGAGCACAAACCGCACGCCCACATCGACCCGCTTCGCCGCCAGCCACAACAGGAAATAGAATCCCACCCCATGCAACACGTGCGAGGGCGTGTACCAGTCCGTCAGGTGTTGGGAATTTTCCGAGCTGAAGACGACGCCGTGCCAGAGCTTGAGATAGCCGCACCGGCATAGCACGAGCCGGCCATTGATGGATTCAACGATCGCGGTCGCAGCGATGATGACCATCGCGGCGACGGCATGCCCCCACGGTCGCTTCATCGCGTATGGTCGCCGTTCAGGCTTTGGCGGACGCGTGCTCTCGGCCGCGCCATTCCTACTTGATTCCGATCACCATCGAGTCCGGCCCGACAAGCGGTTCGACACGCGTCGCGGAGAATCCTGCTTCCTTCATCCACCCCGAGCAGTCGGCGCCGGTGTAGTCGAAGCCCGCCGGGGTTTCGATGAGCATATTCAGGCTCATCAACAATCCAAACGCGTTCTTCGATCGATCGTCGTCGATGATCCCTTCGTAGACGACGACCGCGCCGCCGGCAGGCACTGCGTCGAACGCCTTTCTGAGCAGCATTTTCTTCGTGGCCAGATCCCAGTCGTGCAGGATGTGTCCCATCAGCACCACGTCGGCGTTCGGGAATTCCTGCTTGAAAGAAGTCGCCGGGCTGGAACGTGAGCCGGTCGCTGACACCCAGAGCCGCCACGTACTCGTCGAAGATCGGAGCAACTTTCGGGAGATCGAATCCGATGCCCCGGAGGTGTGGATTGGCCAGCGCGATTTGCGCAGCGAGATCGCCTTGAGCGGTGCCTACGTCGACATACGTGCGGTAGTTCGCCCACGGGAACGCCCGCGCGATGGTCATGTTAGCGCCATGGCTGATGCCGGTCATGGCGGCGAGGAAGCCCTGCAAGCGCGCTGGATCGGCGTAGAGCGTGTCGAAGAGGCCAGGGCCACCGTCCTTCGCCTCGTTCTGAGGCTCTCCGGTTCGCAGCGCCTCGGTGAGGTGGCCCCAGAACCCGTACAGGCGGCGGTTCGCCATCTCGAGGATACCGCCCACGTACGACGGCTTCTTCCGGTCGAGGAATAGGTCTGTCTCGGGCGTGTTGGCGTAGCGATCGCCAGTCCGCTGCAGGAATCCGAGCGCCACGAGCGCATCGAGGAAATCCCGCGCCGAGCGTGGATGCAAGCCCAGGCGACCGCTGAGGGACTCGAAGGATTCCGGGCCCTGCGACAGCTCGGTGAAAAGCCCCATTTCGACCGCGCTCAAGAGTGTCTTCGAGGCCCAGAATGCCAGCCCTGTCTGCAGGATTTTTTCGGGATTCGGTTGTTGATCCATTCGTCCTTCATCCGACTCGGCCCACTGTGGTTACTGCTTCGTGGCGCGCTTTCCAATCGCCCACAGCGCACCAGTCGTGCGAATGAAAATCTGCCCTTCTGAAACTGCGGGCGAGCTGAGCGAGTAATCGTCGAAGTCGTTCTCGGCGAGAATCTCGAACTTCGGCCCCGTGCGCAGCACCGTGGTCAGCCCGTCCTCGTTCGTGATGTAGAGCTTCCCGTCGGCCATCGTGAACGAGCCGCTGTAGGTGCTCGGGCGCGAGACGCTGCTTGCCGTAGATTTCCTTGCCGGTCTTCGCGTCGAGGCACCACATGATGCCGCGATCGTTGACGACGTAGACGTACGTCCCGTCGGTGACCGGCGTCGGCACATCGGGGCCGTTCTGAAACTCCCACATGATGTGCGACTTGGCGACGTCGCCGCGCCCGCCCGGCCGCATCACGAGCATCGGCCGCTCGCGTGATGGCACGATGATGATCTCGCCGTGCACGACCGGTGAGGCGACGATGCGGTAATGCCAGATCGTTCGTCGGGTTCAGCACATCGGCGCGCCACAACTCTTTGCCCGTGTTGACGTCATGTCCGGTCACGGCATCGCCGCCGGTGATGACGAGCTCGAGGTTGTTGCCGTGCCGCACGATCGCCGGCGTGGTGTACGAGTCCGGCGACTCGCGCTGCGCGATGGTCGGCCGCTCCTGGCGCCAGATCGTGCGCCCGTTCGCCTTGCTGATGCGCAGGATGTACGGACGGATCGTCGGTCCTCATGCCGTGCAGCACCTGCACGAACAGCGAATCCCCGAAGCAGCATGGGCGACGAGCCATAGCCCCACTGAAGCCCGAACCGCCCGTATTCCTTCTGGATGTCGCGCATCCACAGCTCTTTGCCGCCGAAGTCGAACGCCTTCAGGATGCCGGTGCCCGTCATGCACCCAGACGGTCGTGCCGTCGGTGACGGGCGACGGCGTCGACATGTTCTGCTTGCGCTGCCTGTTGTCGCCATCGCTGAGATGGCGCTTCCACACCGGCTCGCCTTTCGCGCGATCGACGGCCCACAGAAACAGGCTGCCGTTCTCGGCCACGTTCAGGAAGATGCGATCGCCCCAGACGATGGGCGTCGAGCCCGACCACGCCGGCATCGGCAGCTTCCACGCGATGTTCTCCGTCGTCGTCCAGCTGAACCGGCAGGTTCGTCTCGGGACTGATTCCGTTGCGCGGACGGTCCGCGCCACTGCGGCCAGTTCTCGCGCGAATACGTCGAGGCTGCTGAGCAGAACGCAAATCGCAACGGCGAGAGCGCGCATGATCTCTATTCCTTTTTCATTCGCTATTCGTTTTTCGTTATTCGTTATTCGTTTTCATCGACTACCGCCGGCGTCCTTCCGGCAGTATCAGCTCGTTCGCCTTGTCCGCGGCCTCATCCGACGATGCTTCCCTCGGTCCATTCCTGAATCCGCGACTTCCCCGGCCTGTACAGCGATTCCATCGGCTCCCACACCTTGTCGACGCGATCGTCGAAGAGATCGCCGATCAGCAGATCCGTGACGGTGCCGCGCAGCTCAGGGTAATTCTTGACGAACTCGCCGAAGCTGAATCCGGCGTAGTACTCGCACACCAGGCGGCGCATGCGATCGACGCCGCGGTTGAAATTGTCGCCCCACGCGCCGAGCTGAGACGCCGACGTATCCCCCTTGGCGAGCCCGTCGACAATCGCGTCGGCGGCCAGCTGCTCCGGATTTGAGCGCCAGCAGCACGCCGGATGAGTAGAGCGGATCGAGGAATCCGAACGCGTCGCCGACCAGCACCCAGCCGTCGCCGGCCACTTCCTTCGCGCGGTACGAATAGTCCCTGGTGACGAAGTAGCCGGTCGAGCGCGTCGCGTTCGCCAGCCGCTGCTTCACACCGGGCGCATTCTCGACTTCGTCCTCGTAGGTCTTCTCGTGGCTCTCGCGATTCTTGTTGAACAGATGCTCGAATGGCGCGACGACACCGACGCTGACGTGTTGTCGTGCTGCGGGATGTACCAGAACCAACCCTGCTTGTCACCGGTCTGAATCACCAGCGTGGCGCCCTCATCCCTGCCGCTGTCGCGGTACGCGTTCTCCCAGTACGTCCAGATTGCACCCTTGTTCAGCGTCGGGTCCCATATCCTCAGCTTGAATCGGTTTTGCAGCATCGCCGTCTGCCCGCTGGCGTCGACGACGACTTTCGCGAAGACCTCGCGGTCGTTGTTCTGCTGGTCGCGAATCTTCACGCCCACTGCGCGGTCGCCGTCGAACAGCACCTCGAGAACGCGGACCCCCTCCTGCGCATCGACGCCGTGCTCGCGCGCGTTGTCGAGCATCATCTTGTCGAATTCGCTGCGTATCACCTGCCATGTCTGCGAGCACTCGTGCGGCTTGTTATCCCAGAAGTAGAACGGCGCCGACTCCCGGCCACGGGAGTTGACGAACTGCACGCTGTATTTCTTTACGAACGGGCTGGCCTGCATCTTCGGCAGCATGTTGAGCCGCTTCAGCACCCAGTACGTCTCGGGAATCAGCGATTCACCGATGTGAAAACGCGGAAAACGATCGCGCTCGAAAAGCTGGACACGATGCCCCTGCTGGGCGATGAGCGTTGATGTAGTTGACCCGGCGGGACCCCCGCCGATGACGATGACGTCTGGATTCACTTCGCTCCGAGGCTGTAGAGATAGCGATAGCCGCGCATGTACATCTCGCTGTCGACCATGGCCGGCGACGCGTCGAACCCGTCGTCCAGCACATTCTTTGCGAGCACTTCGAAAGTGCCGCCGTTACGGAGAACCAGGGTGTTGCCATCGCGGCCGGTGATATAGACGCGTCCCGCGGCTCCGACCGGCGACGAAAAAACTTCCGACAATCCGTCGAGTCGTTGAAGCTGATAATGCGGCTTGCCGGTCTTTACGTCGAACACGGACAGAATCGGCGAGTTGCTTTTCAGCAGGTAGAGGAACCCGTCGTAGAGCACTGGCGACGGCACGTACGGGGTATCGCGATCGAGCGACCAGACAATCGCCTTGGATCCGGTGAGGTCCCCTTTTGCGTCCGCGATGCGGATCGCCTTCAGATTGTTGCCCCGAAATCCGCTGGTCGCGATGACGATGCCGTCCTCGCCCACCGGCGAAGGAATTGGATTCATCGTCAGACCCTGGCTGTGCCACACGACCGCGCCGGTCTCGAGATCGTAGCTGTGCAGCTTGTTCATGCCGGGCACGATCACCTGCGCGCGGCCGTCGTGCTCCACCACGTAAGGGGTCGCCCATGTATCGATCTCGTCCCGGCTGACACGCCACAGCTCGTTGCCGGTGGTCTTGTCGAGCGCGGTGATGTACGAACCCTTCGTGTGATCCCACACCACGACCAGGCGGTTGCGATAGAGCACCGGCGTGCTGCCCTCGCCAAACTCGTTGCGCATCGACTTGTCGCCGAGATCCTTCTGCCACACGAGCTTGCCGTTCATGTCGTACGCGTAAATGCCGCGAGACTCGAACGACGCAATCACGTGCTGGCCGTCGGTCAGCGCCGACGCTGATGCCCATGTCCCGTTGTCCTGGTGCGATGCCTCGTGGGGCGCTTCTTCCCGCGCCGTGTGCTGCCAGACGACGCGTCCATCGCGCCGGTCGAGGGCCATCACGACGTAGCGATGCGGCGCCCGGGGATTGACGCCCCCGCGCGGCGAGTGCGACTCGGGCACGCTGGCGCCGGCCGGGATTGCCGTCAGCACGAACACCCGATCTCCCCAAATGACCGGAGACGCTGAGCCGCGCCCCGGGATCTCGACCTTCCACCTGACGTTCTTCGCTTCACCCCACTCGATCGGCGGATTGGCGGTTCTGGACACGCCATTGGCAAGGGGGCCTCGCCACTGCGGCCAGAAGCGGTCGGCCGCGGGCGCCTGGGCAAAGGGCGCAAGCGCCAGCGGAACGGCGACGAGAGCGGCTGAGAGGCCGTAAACGATTCGCATGCTATGTAAATACCGAAGGAATCGTCTGCGAGTTTACCTGAAAGGGCGGGTCCAAAACAGGACCCGCCCTTGCGTGGAGGTGTGCTAAAGAGGCGTGTAAATCGAAGGCTCAGTGTGTACGGACGAACTGGATGTTACCGCCGCTGAGTGTGCCGTCCACCTGCGCGACGATGGCGCCTGTCGACGACTTGATCGTGATGCGCACCGCGTCGGAGTGGCCGCGCCCGGCGACCGAATCCGATGCCGAGATCTCGTAGCGATATCCAGTGCGGCCGTTCCAACGACCAGCGCCGGTCATGAGCACGGACCTGCCCGTATCGAAGGTCACGGAATCCGCGCCCATCGACACGAAAGAATCGCTGTGCCGTCGGGTATGGCGATGCCGGCTGCATGTACCCTGACCTTACCGAGAGGAACAAACCGCCGCGGTCGATGCCGGTCTTCTCGGACGCGGCAAATGCGAACTCGTAGTTCATATCGTCCTCGCGTATTGAGCCGACGCCGAACACCTTGCCCGACGTCGTCGTCTGCGCCGCCGTAACCGTCACGCTGAAGCTCGAGCTCGTCGTGTTGCCGCGCGAGTCGCTCGACGTGCAGGTGACAACCGTGCCGCCGATCGGAAACATCCCGGACGCGCGCGAGCACGATGCGGGCCTCACGCCATCGACACCGTCTGCGCCCGTTACCGGGCCGAATGTGAATGCGGCACCTTCAGCGCCCGTCGCTGAAAGGGTCACGTCGGACGGCACGCCCAGCAGCGCCGGTCCAAGCGTGTCCTGAACCACAACGTTCACGATATCGGTCGTTTCGCCGCCTTTGCCGTCAGTGACTGTCAGCATCACAGCGTGCGTCTGCGACAACTGCGAAACAGGCGGAGGCGGGACCATGAAGGTAATCGCCTGGCCCGTTGTCGACGCGACGGCGCCGGACCAGGTAAACGTCAGATGGTCGCCATCTGCGTCCGAAGCGGCGGCCGTCAGCGTAACAGGCACACCTGCGACGTTCGCTTCGACCGAGTGATCGGCACCCGCATCGGCCACCGGCGCATGATTGGCTGCGAACAGCAACGTGTTGGCGATCAAGCGGGCGCCATCGGTATGGCGATCCCACGAGTCTGAAAGCGCATCGCTCGACGGCGGGAACATGTTGAGCGACACCACCCGGCCGCCAGCCGGCTTGCTCTTGATCACGACGAGCGGCTGCCCGTTGCTCCATGTGGCGACAACAGCAGGCGCCGGATCGCCAGGAACCGAATTGAGTACAGAGATCGTGTGATGACCGCTCTCACCCCCGCTGACGGCTGTCACGCCAGATAGCACCGGGTGGCCCGCGTCGACGGGCGTCAGCGTCAGCGATTCTGGAGTGCTCGGATCGAATTCGATGAGCGGCCGATACTCCTGCGACACCCATCGGCCCTCGAGCCGCGACCCTGGCGCGAAGCTGACGGGCGAGTGCACGACACCGCGATTGCTGTCGACGTAGGATGCGAGCGCGTCGCCGAGACCGGCCGGATCGTTGTACGACGACCCCGTCCATGTCAGAAGAGCGTCGTAGCCGCTCAGCGCCGCCGCGTCGGGCGTCGACGACTGCACATCGAACACGTCGACCCTCGAAAACATCTCGAGGTTGTGGAGTTTGCATTGCACGTCCGCCACTCGAGGAGCTTCGTCTGCAGCGACGAGCGCTACCGACGGCGCGCCCGAGTGGGGCTGCGATGCTGATGCGTAACCGACTGCGTTGGTGAGCAGCCTGGCGCCGTCCGTATCTGTTCGCCAATATTGAGGATTGAAAGCGCCGGACACCGGATGGAAGTTCAAGGCGACAACGCGGCCGGCTCGTGGACCGGCACCCGCCGCAATCAGCGGCAAGTTGTTACTCCAGCGCGCGACAATTTCCGCGCAACCCTGCTGTGTTATCCCTCTCATGTGCGCACTGGCTCCGCCGTGAAATGCGCCAACTCCTGAAAGGATTGGATGGTTCATCAGCGCGGGCTGCAGAAACATTTGGAAGCGGATGTCGAACCGGCCTTGAGACAGCGCGCCGTAGCGGTCAGCGACCCACCGGCCCCCGAGCGCGTTGGTCGTCCCCGACTCCAGCGAGAAGCTCGCCTGCACGACGCCACGTCCCGAGTCGACGAAATCGGCAAGAACGTTTCCGAGCTCCGCACCGTCGGCATACGGATACATGATGGCCGACCACGTGAAAACAACCTGATACTCAGAGAGCTCGCCAAGTGTCGGCGTGCCGGCCGCGGCGTCGATAATTGTCACGTCGTAGCCCGCAGCGACGAGGTGCGCGCGTACGTCTTCTGCTGCACCAAGCGCCTCATCGGCATAAAGCAACGCCACTTTGGGCGCCGCTGACTGGGCGAATACTGAGACTGAGAACAGCCCCGAGAGCAACACCGCCAACACGGCGCCGATGAATATTCGGAAAAGCGCAATCATGCCAACCTCCTGGAGGGGGACCATCGAGGTCCGCACAGGGGAAAGGGGCAATGCATGTACCGCCCATTTCTGCGTGGTTTTTCTAAAGATTCCGAAGGTACCCTCCAGAGCCGTTATCATTTCTGCACAGAATTGGTCGAGAATGTCGTTGTGCCGTTTCGTCACACAAAATTCGATTTGAAACCTCTGTCGCGAAATGAAAACTGCGGAGACACCATGATGATGAAAGCCAACATCGTCGCTTTGATCTTCTTGATCGGAGTCGCGCACGTGCGCGCGGAGAACTGGCCCCACTGGCGAGGAGCGGCGGCAAGCGGTGTCTCCGCGGAGACGGCGCTGCCCGAGCGATGGAGCGACACCGAGAACATCGCGTGGAAAGCGCCGGTGCGCGGACTCGGAATTTCGTCGCCGATCGTTTGGGGCGATCAGGTGTTCGTCACATCGCAAATCGGCCGCGGTGCGCGGCGCGCGGGCAATCATCCAACGCTCGTGCAAGGCGGAAACCCCGCTGAAGCGGGAGAACGCGCGCTCGGTGGAAACACCGCGTCTGCGGCAGATCAAGTCGTGTTTCTCGTCACGGCGTTGAATCGCGCCGATGGCCGCAAGTTGTGGGAATACGAGCTGCCCGCCGAAGGGCGGCTCAACGACGTCCACGACAAGCACAACCTCGCATCGTCCAGCCCTGTCACCGACGGACGCCGCGTCTATGCGTGGTTCGGGACCGGCCAGATCGTGTCGCTCGACATGACGGGCAAGCTCGTATGGTCGCGGCATCTGGGCCGCGAGTACACACCGTTCGACATCAACTGGGGCCACAGCAGCTCGCCCGCGATCTTCAACGACTCGCTGCTTCTCATCTGCTATCACGACACCGATTCGTACCTGTTGAATCTCGATGCAGCGTCGGGCAAGACCAAATGGCGGGTCGATCGTGGCGGCAGCTTCAACTCATACAGCACGCCGCTGGTCGTCGAAACCGGCGGTGCGCACGAAGTGATCGTCAACTCGAGTGAGGGCGTGAGCGGCCACAACGCGGCGACGGGTGAGTTGCTGTGGCATATCCAGGAGCAAAACCGCTTTCCCATTCCAATGCCGGTCTTCCACGAAGGCACGATTTATACCAGCCGCGGATATCGCAGTGGTCCGTACATGGCGATTCGACCGGGAGGCAAAGGGGATGTCAGCAAGAGCCACGTCGTGTGGCGCACCGACACCGGCGCGCCATATGTCTCGTCGCTCGTGCACTACAACGGGCTTCTCTACATGGCAGGCGACGTCGGCGTGTTGAGCGCGATCGACGCGCGCACCGGACAGCGTGTCTGGCAAGAGCGAACGGGCGGCGTCTTTACGGCGTCGCCTGTCGCGGCCGACGGCAAGATCTATCTACTGAGCGAGGACGGGCAGACGATCGTGCTGGCAGCCGGCGCGAAGCCGCGTGTCCTCGCGCGCAACCGCCTGAACGCGAGGCAGCTCGCATCACCCGCCATCTCGGGCGGACGGATCTTCATCCGAACGGATGATGCGGTGATCGCGATCGGGAAGTAGCTGTCAGCTGTCAGCTAGCCACGGAGGCAGGCGCCCCGCACTTCGGGCAGTAGTGAAAAAACACGTTGCGGCGCGTCTGGCACGTGCCGCACAGATCGAACAATTTCAACCCGCAGTGAACGCAGAAGTCCGGCTTCACATCGCCGGTCGTCATCACCGCGCGCTCGCATGCTGGACAGACATTCACGGCCAGCTTCTTCAACGCGTGATCGGGTGCGATGGAGTGGCGGCGCTCGGTCTCGGTCTGACGTTCAACTTCCTTGCGCTTGGCCATGTACCGGCGCATGGCTTTCATGATGTAGTGGGCCGCAATCGCGGTGAGCACGATGCCCACGGCGTGCCGCACGTAACCGCCATAGCTCGGCAGGTACGGCACGAGCTCGACAAAGAACGTGAAGACCGCGAACAGCACGAACCCCCGCATCAGGAGCCAGTAGTCGCTCTTCCGCTTCTTCGCGACCATCCAGCCGGCCAGAAGGAGCAACGGAAGCGTGAGCGCGAGCCGCGCGCCAAACACGCGGAGTTCCTGGCGAAACACCGCAGACTCATAGGCACGCTCGGCGCCTTCCAGTAGCGCCGAGACCGTTGCCTCGCGCGCAGCAATCGCCTGTCGTGTGTCGAGTAATTCTCTATCGAGGCGCTCGACGACGGTCTGGGCATCCCGCACCGTGGCATTCAATTTGTCGAGCGCACGGGTGCGCGCCAGCACTTCCGGATCCTGGCCCGGGTCGGTCGTCGCGGTGCGCGTCTGAATCCAGTTGGTGTAACTCGCGCGCGAAGACTGATAGGCGTTGGCAACGGCCGTGTGCTCGAGCCCTGCCAGGTCGCGCCGCGAGCTCAGGTCCCTTTCCTGTGCTTGAAGAGTGAGGATTTCCCCCTGAGCGGATGACAGCGTTTGCTGTTCGGCAAACTGCTCGAGGGTGAGCGTCGACTCGAGCTTCGGCAGGTCGGCAATGACCCGGCCGCCAAGACCGATCAGAAATCCGGCAAACACGAAGGACACCACCCACATGAGCAGGCGGAAGAGCCCCTCCGGCACGCGCAGGCTTTTGAACATACCTCTCCTATCGGCCGATGGCGAACAGGCTGCGATCCGTCCTGATGTACCAGCGGCCGTCGACAAGTGCAGGCGATGCGAGCGTCGTTTCGCCGATTCTGTTCGTCCGCAGCAGCTCGAACGCAGGGCCGGCCCGCAGCACGAACGTCTCCCCCTGATCGTTCGTGAAGAAGATCTTCCCGTCGACGGCGACCGGCGAAGCGGAGAATCCTTCGCGCTGCGCGACGCCGAGCCTTCCCTGCCACAGCACTTTTCCCGTCGCCGCCTCGAATGAGGTCACGATGCTCGCCATGTCGTTCACCATATACAGCTGATCGCCGTAGAGCAATCGGCGACGGCACGAACGGCGACCCTTTCGGGCTTGTCCACACCAGGTGCGTTCGCGTGACGTTCCCGCGGCCCCCAGGGCGAATCGCGAGCGTCGGACCCACGCGGCCCGAGGACGCGAACACGAGGCCATGGCCGACGACCGGCGTCGGAATCACCTCGAATGAGTTGCCGTCGCACACCCACAGCTCCGCGCCGTGTCGCGGGATCGTATGCCGTCACCGACGGCCTGGCTGCTGACGATGATCTCATCGCGCGCGCCGGCACGCACCGCGACGGGGGTGCCCCATCCGACCGACGCGCGGCGCGGAGTGCGCCACAACTCTTTGCCGGTTCGCGCGTCGAACGCGGCGACGAACGATCCGCCGTCGAAGTCCTGATAGAGGATGACGCGATCCTTATAGAGCAGCGGCGAGCCTGCTGCACCGTGGTAGTTGTCGACGTCTCCAAGGTCCTTGTGCCACACGAGCTTGCCGTTGAAATCGAACGCGGCCAGCCCGCGGCTGCCGAACGACGCGTAGACGAGCGTGCCATCGGTCGACGGAGTCGCCGATGCATGCCCGTTCTTGTAGTGCGCGCGTCCAGCCCTGCCGTCCGGTGCGAACGCCTCCCACATCTGCAGTGCCGTCGGATCGGCGGAATGCGATGAGCGACACGCGACGTCCACCGTCGTGGGCTGTCGTCAGAAAAATTCTGTCGCCCCATACGATGGGCGACGAGTTGCCGCGCCCGGGCACCGGCTTCTTCCAGACGACGTTCTCGGTCGCCGACCACGTGTCGGGATAGGTGCCGGTCACCAGTCCCTGCCCGGACGGTCCGCGCCACACCGGCCAGTACTTCGCACCTTCACCCTCGACGGCGACCATTCGCACGTCCGGCTGCTGCGCGAAGACCGCGGCAACAGCAACGCAGCAGGCACGCAAGATCGTCGAGTGGCAGCTTCATCTGTTTCCATTTTTTCATATGACCCGCGAGGTAGAGCGATGTTGGTGAATCCGCGCCGCTTCAACGCCGCGCCCGCAATGTACGCGCGCGGCCCGTGTCCGCAGTACCACGATCAGGGGCAACTCGCGCGCCGGGGCGACCGACTGCCACTCGCGCCCGACCTGCCAGAACGGCAGATGAATCGCGCCGGGAACGTGTCCCTCGTCGAACTCCTTCTTCGAACGTACGTCGAGGATGACTGGCGCGTCGCCGCCGTCGATTTGCTCCATCAGCGTGTCAGGCGTGATTGAAGCCGATCTCTGACCTCAGTCCCTAGCGAATGACGAACCGCCGCGCTTTCATTTCGAAGCGAGGCAGTGTATTCGCGTCGACGACACGCAGCGGCACCGTCAGGCCGAGCGATTCGCGAAGCGCCGACGCGACGATGCGCAGCGACGTGCGATGCGCCATCGACGCCGCCCATCAGCTCGATCTCGACCGACAACTCACGCAGCGACCCGTTCGTTGCGACCGTGGCGCGGTACTCCGCCACTTCGCCGAAACGCCGCACGACCGACTTCGACGGCGGACGGATACACGTTGACGCCGCGCACGTTCACCATGTCGTCGACGCGCGCGAGAATGCCGCCCTCGAGGCGCGCGAAACTGCGCCCGCACGCGCACGTCCCCGACCGGCGCACGACGACATCACCGGTGCGATAGCGAATCAGCGGGCTGGCCGTCGCGTCCGAGGTTCGTGACGACGAGCTCGCCGCGCTCGCCGTCGGCGACCGGCGCGCTCCGAGTCGGGCTCGAGGATCTCGCAGATGTATTCGGCTTCGTTCAGATGCAGCGCGCCGGGCGCCTCCCAGCATTCGAAGCTGATCGGCCCGACTTCGGTGAGGCCGTGATGGTCGATGACGCGCGCTCCCCAACCCTTCTCGATCCGCTGCCGCGTCGACGGGATGCTTCCACCCGCCTCTCCGGCCACGATGAGCACGCGCACCGAGCTCGCGGACGAGATCGGCCGCTCCGCCGCGCATCTCGCCGGCGACCTCGAGCAGTCGAAGCGCGTATGTCGGCGTGCAGCAGATGACGGTCGGCTGCAGCGTCTCGATCATCGACAACCGCGCCTGGCTCGACATGCCGCCCGCCGGAATGCAGTGCGCGCCCATCTGGCAGCCGGCCTCGAAGGCGGTCCAGAATCCGAGAAACGGCCCGAACGAAAACGGAAAGAAAATGCGATCGCGCGCGTCGACGTTCGCGCCCGCGTAGACGGCCTTCCAGCACTCGAGCATCCACTGCCAGCTCTCGTTCGTGTCGAGCCAGCGCAGCGGGCTTCCGGTCGTCGACGACGTCTGGTTGTAGCGCGTGTATCTGTCGAGCGGCTCGCTGAGATTCGTGCCCCACGGCGGCGATGCCTGCTGATCGGCAATCAGCTCGCGCTTGGTCGTGAGCGGCAGCTTTGACAGATCGCGCGGGAAATCTCAGCGACGCCGGATCGATGCCGGCGGCGTCGAGCTTGCGCGTGTAAAACGGATTTCGACCGTAGATGTCTGGAGGAGCGCGGAGAGCCGCTCAGCGGACCGGGACGCCAGCGCCATCCGGCACCTCCGCCGATCCTCGCCACGCCCATTCGAACAGCGGACCCGCCGCCATCGTCGTCACGAGCGTCATCATCACCATCACGGTGAAGAGCGTCGGCGTGATGAGGCCGCGCTGAAGCCCGATGTTGAGAATGATCAGCTCCATCAGTCCGCGGGCGTTCATCAGCGCGCCAATCGCCATCGCCTCGCGGTTCGGGCGGCCGGCCAGGCGCGCAGCGCCCCAGCAGCCGACAGCCTTTGCCGACCGATGCGACCACAATCACGACGATCGACAGCCACATCAGCTCGGCGGACCACAGCAGGTGAGATGCGTCGACAAACCCGAATACGCGAAGAACAGCGGCACCAGCACCAGCGACGCGACCGGCTCGATGCGACGGCTGAGCGTCCTTCGTCAGCCGCCCGCGCGGCATCAAGCGCGCCAACGACGAACGCGACGAACACCGCGTGGGAGGCGACGAAATCGGACGAGGCCGAAATCAGCGATCGAGGCTGACCAGCACGACGCCGAGCAGCGACCACGCGATGATGTCGTCGACAGCGCCCGCGGCGAGCGCCAGCGTGCCGAGCGCCGTGCCGCCGATGCCGCGCTCCTGGATGATGCGCGCCAGCACCGGAAACGCCGTCACCGACATCGCGGCGCCGAGATACATCATGCTCTGCCAGCTCGACACGTTGGCCGTGAAGAAACGGCCATCGGCGTAGAGAAACGACGCCAAGCGCGGCGCCGAGCAGAAAGGGCAGCGACGACCCCGGCCAGCGAGATCAGCATCGCGCCGCGGAACGCCTGCCTGATGAAGCTCGTGTGCAGGTGCATGCCGACGACGAACATGTAGAGCACGAGGCCGATCTGGCTCACGACCGACAGCACGCCGAGCGACTCCGGCGGGAAACAGCGTCGCCTGCAGCAGACGGCGCGAACAGGCCGAGCAGCGACGGCCCGAGCAGAATGCCGGCGATCATCTCGCCGATGACCTTCGGCTGGCCGATGCGCGGCATCAGGCTGCCGACGGCCCTGCAGGCGATCAGAATGACGGCGAGCTGAAGGACGAACTGAAGTGCGAGCTGCGGGTTCGACATGTCAGGCGCCCGGCGCCACCTGGAACAGCGCGTCGATCTCCGGCGGAATGTCGATCGACTTCATCGGCTCGCCCGGCTTCGTTGCTGACGCACTTGATGGCAATCTTCCCCGTCGCGATTCTCGCGTCCCCCTTCGAGACGACGCCTTCATACCGGATCGTGCGCGCGTCCTTGCCGACGATGCGCAGGTGCACTTCGAACTCGTCTTCGAACCTCAACGGCCGGTGAAACTCGAACGACGCTTCGACGCGCGGCCATCCGATGCCGCGATCCATCGGCGATGCTGAGCCCGGCCTCGCGCCACATCGCGTGCTCGGCTTCTTCGAGATAGCGGAAGAACCAGCTGAAGTGCACGATGCCCGCCATGTCGGTCTCGTAGAACTGCACGCGGCGCTTCAGGCGGTATTCAGATGGCATCTGGCGTCTCATACGAGCGGCAGCACTTCGACGATGTCGCCGATTTTCGCGCCCTTGTGGATCATCTCGGTGCGGCGGCCGTACAGCGTCTTCGGCTCGCGCATCCAGAACACGCCCATCATTTCCGGATTCGGGGTCACCGACAGAAACACCGTCGGCCGGCTCTCGTAGTCGACGCCGCCGTCGCGAAGCAGCCGTCCGAGCGGCACGTCGTTCTTCAGGATCTGCTTCTGAATGCGCGCGGGAAACGCCGGAACTCTGATGCGAATGGCGCCCATCTCGACAGGCCGCCCGGTGTATTCCTGCGCCAGCAGCACGCGCCGGAAATACCACGGGCCGTGCAGAAACGTCGCGAGCGGCCGCAGCGCGACGCGGCCGCCGAAGTGGCGCTCGAGCGTCAGCGTCATGTCGGTGCGGTGCACGAGCAGCGATCGGTACGGCAGCGGAATGTCGTCCGGATCGATCGCCTTCACCTGCGGCAGCTCGACACCCGACCGCGCGTAGACGAAGTCGAGCGGAAACAGCATCCCGTTCGACGTGATGCGCACGGCGCGCTTACGTGTACCGGATGCCCGCATGTTTCGGCTGAAAGAACCGTGGAAGGAGCGAGTCGACGCGCAGCAGACCCGCGCGGGTGAGCGCGACGCTGTCGCTCGTCGCCTCGGCGAGAAACCCGTCCTCGTCGAGCGAGCGCAGCGGCTCTTCGAACCGCTGCAGAATATCGACGCCGTACTTCTCGGCGAAGTACGACGGGCGCACGCGGCCGAGCTTCAGCTGCAGGACGAGCTCGCGAATGAGCCGCTCTTCCTGGTCGGGCCGGTACGCGCGGCTCAGCGGAAGCGCGCCCGTCGCGAATCTTCTCGCTGTAGGTTTCCCACTTGTCGAGGTTCTGCATGTGCACGCCGTTGATGTGGCCGAACGACGCCACGCCGAGACCGGCGAGATCGGCGCCCTGCCACAGGCGATCGCGATAGATGAACTTCGTGCGCTCGGGATTCCTGACCGCGGTGTACGCGCTGCCGATCGTGTAGCCCGCCTTCTGCAGCGCCTCGAACGCCTCGTCGACCCAGCGGCGCTTGGTCGACCAGCTCGCGACGTGCTCCTGAAAGCGGCCGGTGCCCTTCAGCACGTCGCTGCTGATCGTCGTGTTGAACGGCAGCTCCATCTGATAGACGGTGACGCTGTCGGGCGCGAGCTCGATCGTCTTCTCGATGCAGCGCTGCCAGTTCTCTTCGGTCTCGCCGAGCATGCCGGCGATGAGATCGATGTTGATCTGCGGAAAGCCGAGCGACTGCGCGAACTGATACGCGCGAAGAATTTCCGGCGACCGGTGCGCGCGGCCGTTCACCTCGAGAATGTGATCGTCGAAGTTCTCGATGCCGAGGCTGAGACGCGTCACCCCCATCTCGCGAATGGCCGCGAGCTTGGGTTCGGTGAGCGTGCCGGGCTCGCACTCGAACGTGATTTCTTCGGCCGACGTCCACGGCGTGACCGCCGTCAGCCGCCGCACGAGGCCGCTCAGCTGCCGCACCGACAGGAACGACGGCGTGCCGCCGCCGAAGTACACGAAGTTGATCGGGCGGCCGTTGATGGCCGGATAGGTGTGGTACAGCTCCCACTCGCGCGCCATCACGTCGAGGTACTCTTCGACCTCCTGCGCGTTCTTGTCGGTGTAGACGCGGAAGTAGCAGAAGTGGCAGCGCTTCCGGCAGAACGGCACGTGCAGATACAGGCCGAGCGGAACGGGCGCATCGCGCGGCGAGCTCAGCGCCGGCAGCGCGTCGCGCTCGACGGCATCGGCCGTCCACACGGAAAACGGCGGATAGTTGGCAACGAAGATAGCTGCCGACCTCCGTCTCACGGTCAACGGCAGTCCGATCGCACGGCGCGTAGTCGACCACATAGTAGCTGCCGACCTCCGTCTCGTCTGCCGCCGTCCGGCCTGTATCACCCATGGTCCAGTATACCGACCGCGGCTGGCCTAGTTCAACGTCCACAGCGCGAGCGTCTCGACGTCTTTCACGAAAATGCGATTGCCCGAGATGACCGGCGGCGCCCACGTCGCGCTCGTCGCCACGGTGTAGGTCTTCGTCGGCGTGAAGGCGGCGCCCGGCGTCGCCTTTGCCCACCATCAGCTCGCCGGTGTCCTTCAGCACGAACAACAGATCGCCCGAGCGCGTAATCGCGGCGTTGCCGCCCTGGCGCGGCTCCGACAGCCACAGCGTCTTGCCGGTCTTCGCGTCGGCCCAGAAGAACTGGCCGCTGTTGAGCGGCGACATCGAAAAGATGGCGTCGCCGACGAGCACGGCGTTGCTGAACGACATCTGAATCTGCGGGTTTTCCCACGCGAGATCGGCCACCCACTTGCCGCCCTTGTTCGCGACGATGTACGCCGTCAGCGGCTTGCCCTGGCCGGACACGATGACCGTGTTGCCGCCGTACACGAGCGGCGTGATGGAATTCGTCGTCGATCGCGCTTCGAACGGCACGCTCCACAGCAGCGCGCCGGTCTCCGGGTTCACGCCGACGAAGTTCTGCTGCGAGAACAGCATCAGCTGCCGCGTGCCGCCGATGTCGGCGATGATCGGCGATCCGTACGCAGGACCGTCGCCGGTCCAGCTCCATCGGACCTCTCCCGTCGCGGGATCGAACGAGGTGAGCGCGCCCTGCTTGTCGCCGCCGACGTGCAGAATCATCTGATTGCGATCGACGAGCGGCGACATCGCCGTGTGGAACTGCGGCTGCAGCGGCCCCGCCGGCATCCGCCACAGCTCTTTGCCGGTCGCCGCATCCCACGCCGTCACGATGCTGCTCATGCCGAGCGTGAAGATCCGGCCGTCGGCGTAGGTCGGCGTCGATTTCGGGCCCGGCCCATGGCGCTTCGTGCCTGATGTCATCTCGAACGGCGCCGCGTAGCTCTTTTCCCAGATCACTTTTCCGGTCGCCGCATCGATCGCGCGCATGACTTCGTTCTCGCCCTGCCGCGAGAACTGGTAGATGCGATTGCCGACGAGAATCGGCGTCGCGTAACCCTCGCCGACGGTGATTTTCCACCGCTGCGTCAGCGTGTCCGGCCACACTTTCGGCTCGGTGAAGGCCGTCAGCGTGCCGTCGCGGCGCGGACCGCGCCATTGCGGCCAGTCCGGTCCGCCTGCCTGAGCTTGTCGAAGGCGCCTGCGCCGCGACAGCAGCAGTGAATCCGGCGAGCAGGATGGTTCCGACGAATCAGACGATGTGATGTGTTCATGGTTGTCCTCACAACGGTCCGCCTGAAGGCGGACACTACCTACCGATCTACTCGCACGTAATGCCGACAACAACGGCGATCGAAGGGCGGCGACTGTTGCGCCGAGCGACGCCAGCAGCCCGGTCCCAAGCACGCCGAGCAGCAGCAGCGCCACCGTGCATATCGGCAACCGGCCGCCGCGATCGAGAAACATCGGCGCAATCGCGACGAGCGCGCAGAACGTGCCGATGATCAATCCGCCGACCAGCAGCAGCACGTTCTCGGCCACGACCATCGTCAAGAAATCCGACTGCGTGTAGCCCAGCGCGCGCAGCAGCGCGAGCTCTCGACGCCGTTCGAGCACATTCCGCAGAAGGATCGCGCCGAGCCCGAGCGTTCCCAGCACCAGCCCCAACCCGCCAAGCATTTGAAAGGTCGAGAGGTAAGTATATTCAACGCGGTGAAAGCCCGCGAGCCGTTCGGCTGTCGAGGCCACGTCGACGCCGAAATCCGACAATCGTGATTCCAGCAGTTCCGTCAGCTCCCGTGTTTGCCCGAGGGGCGCGTCGACGAGGAAGAAGCGATAGCCCTCCCACTCGGGAAACAGCCGCACGAACGGCCGCTCGGCCATCAGCAGCTCCCCCTGGAAAATGCTGTCGGACAACGCCGCGACGAGCCGCAGCCTGATCGGGCGCTCTGACGACCCCGGCAGCACGAAGTCGTCGCCGAGCTTCATGTGCAGCACGTAGGTCATCGAGTTGGCGTCGGTGATGACGGGAACGACACCGTCGCCGAAATCGCGATTGAGCAGCAGCCACGGGTTCGCGCGCTCTTCGGGCGACTCGGCCAGCGAGCTGTGGAACGCGAATCGCCCGCTGCTGATGAAGTCCTGCGTCGCCGCGACGATGCGCGGGTTCTTCGGCTGATACAGATTCAGGCAGCTCGTGTCGTCGCCAGGCCGCACACGAAAACGATCGAAGCGGACGCCCTGCAGCGCGCCCGCGGCCGGCAGATTCATCGCATCGCGCCCCGCCGCGTCGTTGAGATCGTGAACGATCGGCAGCAGCGTCTCGACCAGCAGCGGATATCCTCCACCGCCCGAATGACGATCGAGCAGCGTCGCCGATTCGTCGCGCTTGAACGCTTCGACCGCGACGATGACGAACGTCGCGAAGGCGATGAGGGCGATGCACAGGACGCTGCGCGCCGGCCGGTACGCCGTGTTGCGCCATCCCAGCCGCCACACCGCCCACACGCCGTGGCCGTGAAGCGCGCCCCAGCGTCCGCGGCGCAGCCAGCACCGACGCGAGGCACAGCATCGCGACGAGCGACAGCGCGCCGGCGCCAAAGAATCCGGCGACGCGCGGCACGACACCGAATGCCGTGCCGACGAGCAGCGCGACGACGAGCGCGCCGGCAGCGATGCGCCGACCAGCGGTCGGCCGCGTGGCTTTTCGACGCTTCTCCGTAAAAACCGGGGTCTGACCCCTTCAGCAGCGAGCGGGTGGAGGCGGTCGCGAGCGCGCGCAGCGACCACCAGATCGAGGCGACCGCAATCGCCACAACCGCGAGCGCGCCGGCGACGAGCGAAATCGGATCGACATGCAGCGTCAGCGCCGTCGTCCCGACGGCATCGACCCACCACGTGCGCAGGCCGAGCATGATGAGCGCGCTGTACGCAACCGCGCCGGCGATGCCGACAACGCCGCCGATGCCGGCAAGGACAAGCGCCTCGCCGACAAACAGCCGCCGAATCGCCGCCGGATCCAGCCCGAGCGCCTGCAGCAGTCCGACTTCCTGCAGCCGCTGCTCGACGCCGAGCTTGAAGAACAGCCCCGCCAGCAGCAGCGCCGAGACGACGAGGAAAGTACTGAAATAGGTGAAGTACTCGCCGAAATCGGTCGCGCCGCTCGACGCCGCGAGCCCCTGCGCGCGCACGTCGTAGACGGAAAATCCCATCGCCAGCGGATCGAGCTCGCCGCGCAGCGCCGTCTCGTATTGCGCGCGAGCGGCCTCGCGAGCGGCGTCCCCGCCGGCGGAACGAGCCGCAGCGCGGTCAGCCCGCCATGGCGCGAGCTCCACAGCTGTTGCCCGCGCTCGATCGGAATGAACGCCTTCGGCGTCGCGCGATAGCGGTTCCAGTACTCCTCGTCGATGGGCCGCACGCGCTTCAGGTCGATCGGAAACGGCGGATCCCAGTCGGCCACGCGATCCGAGTCGGTGATGCCCGGATATTCGGGCACCAGATCGCGATCGGCCGCAGGTCCGATGATCGGCACGATGCGCGCGACGCGGAACTCCGCCGACTGCGTGCGCAACCGTCCCTCGGTTTCCCACACGTAGTAGTCGACGGTGACGCGATCGCCGACGGCGGCCTGAAGATCCCTCGCGGCCCAGTCATTCAGGACGATGGCTCCGGGCTCGCCACGGTCCGGCTGAAGCCGGACCTGCTTCTGCGCGCCCACCCACCCGAGCGCACGCAAGATCGATGGCGGTGATCGTCGAGTACGGAATGTCGCGATCGCCGACGCGAATCGAATTCGCGAGATACGTCAGCGTGGGAATCACGTTCAGGCCGGAGCGCTCCGCGACCCGTATCGCTGCGCTGGCGGACGCTGTCGCTCAGCATCGTGCTGCGGCTTTCGACCGCGATCGACGCCAAGCGCGTCCAGTCGCGCGCACGCGCAGGCCGAAATCGTCGACGCAGAGCAGACTTCGCGGAGTCTGCGCTCCACCTCAGCTGTGTCGAGCCGCGCGATCAGAATCGCGTTCGCGCGATCGCGCTGCTCGAGCAGCGTCTGCATTCGTGCCGAGCGGCACAAAGATGGCGCGAACCGATCCCTGGCGAGGACTCAGCGAAAACTCACCGAGGTCCTCGCGCGCGAGCACCTGACGCACGGTGAGCCGCACGCTGCGGCCGACGTCCTCTTTCCTGCCGTGCAGCGACTCGGTCGGAATCGCCGACGAGTTCTCCACGCGAAGGATCACCGACTGGCCGGCGTTTGCGTCGAGCTCGCGGCGAGCCCTTCGCTCAACAGCGCCTCGTTCGCTCCGGGCGCCTTCACCCGATCGAGACCATGGAAGCGCCAGAATCGATCGTCGACGGCGTACACCTGCACGCGCGACGCGCGGCGTCCGCTTTCCTGCGCAGCGACGAAACCCTTCGGCGACAATCAGCGGCACCGCCGGCTCGAATGCGCTCGCCAGCTGCTCGCGAAAGAATCCCTGCGACACGACAACGCGATCGGCCCTGCCGAGCCGCTGAAGCACGAGATCGCGCAGGCTGGCGCGAACCGAGACGCCGACCATCAGCGCCCCGGCCAGCACGGCCACCGCGATGGCGACGCCGCCGATGACGGCGAGATTCGTGCGCCAGTAATGGCGAAGGCTTCGGCGCCGGAGGGTGCTGGCCTTCATCGCAGACTACGCCACGCGCTGCAGTTTCCGATCGACGAGATCGAAACGGATCGGGAATCGCGCGGCGAGATCGGCGCTGTGCGTGACGACGATGCAGCATCGCCTTCTGCTGCTGCTGCAGCTCGAACAGCAGCGACGCGACCGAGTCGGCAGATGCGCGATCGAGATTGCCGGTCGGCTCATCGCACAGCAGCAGTCGCGGACGGCGAACGAGCGCGCGCGCCAGCGCGACACGCTGTTTCTCGCCGCCCGAGAGCTGACCCGGAAGATGCGTCATGCGATGCGACAGCCCGACCTGATCGACCAGACGACGTGCGTGCGCGTCGCTGCCGGCATCGGCTGGTCCTACGAGCGTCGGCACGAGCACGTTCTCGAGCACGCTGCACTGCGGCAGCAGGCAGTGGTCCTGAAACACGAAACCGATTTCCTTGTTGCGGAATGCCGCGAGGTCTTTCGGCGACAAGCCGAATGGATTCACTCCGCCGAGCGTCACAGTCCCGGTCGTCGGCGGCTCGAGCGCGCCGAGGATATAGAGAAGCGTGCTCTTGCCGCTTCCCGACGGCCCCATGATGGCCGCGGCATCGCCGGGTGCAAACGTCAGCGACACATCCGACAGCACCGACGACCTCGCCCTGCGGCGACGGATACGATTTGCCGACGCTCGTTTACGTCCAACATCAGTCGCGCCGTCCCGACCTCTCGCGTACACCTCGAGCATGCGATCGGCAGATCGGCTGACGCTGTAGTGCTCGCGCACGCCGTCGAAACGCCTTCTGTCCGAGCTCGACGCGCAGCGCGGGATCCTTCCACAGTCTGTAGAGCCCTTCGGCAAGACTCTGCGCGTCGTCCGGCTCGACGAGGATGCCGCCGCGACGTCTTCGCCAGCATCTCGGGAAACGCGCCGTGCCGCGGCTGCACGACCGGCACGCCGCACGCCATCGCCTCGAGCAGAAACAGCCCCTTCGGCTCGACGTACACCGTCGGAACGGAGAACACGTCGAGACCCCGCAGAAAATCGATCTTCTGCTCGCGATCGAGCGCACCGCGATACGCAAATTCTCCGCCGAGGCCGGCGTTCGTCAGCCGGCGCTCCGCATCCTTCAAGATAGTTCTGCTGATCGGGCGCGAGATAGCCCGCCACTTCGAGCCGCGCGCTCGCGACGCCCGGCATCTGCCTGAATCGCACGTACGCCTCGCAGAGGGCGAGCAACCCTTTCTCGGGCGCGATTCTGGCAAGGTATCCGACGGTGAATGGCCGGTCAGGCGGCGATCGCGGCGCCGATCGAATCCGTCGAGATTGATTCCGAGCGGCACGACGTCGATCTTCTCACGCGGAATCGACAGATATCCGGCCATGAAGTCGGCGTAGTATTCGCTGACGGCCGTGAACCGATCGACAGATTCGGCGTTCTTTCGAATCAAATCGAGCGCCTCGGCGCGATGCGGCTTCGTGAGGCCGTCGAGAAACAGATCTTCACCCTGCAGCGTGCAGTGCACGGGCGCCTTCAGCGCGCGGCGAATGGGAGGCGCCAGGCTCGCGAGCAGCGCGTTCGGCAGCTGCACCACGTCGGGCGCGCGGCTCGGTCGCCGAGCCACTCGAGCATCTTCTCGAATTCCTTTCGCTGAAATCCGTCTTCGCCCTTCAGCATCGAGATCGTCAGCTCGCCGAGCGATCGCGGATCGGTGGAAATCGATCCGGACGAAGCGGCCTTGATGAGCCAGGGCGCGTCGAGCAGCTTGTCGACGATGCGCGGCGCCCATCGGAAGAACCGCGCCTTCTGCTGAAGGTAGACGCTGACGCCGCCGAAGAAGACGCGCTCTTCGCTGACGTTCGGCTCGTCGGTCAGCGTCGGCGTGTAGAGGGGAACGAGCAGCACGTCGTGCCCGCGCGATTTCAGCTCGGCGGCGAGCGCGTTGTCCCGCAGACAGCTGCCGCAATACATCCCCGCCGCGCCCGCGGTTATGAACAGGATCTTCACATGCTGGCGCTCTGCAACGCGCGCGGCCGGTACAGGAAATCGACGATGTTGCCTTCGTGCGGCTGGAGCCAGTTGAGCCGGATGGTGGGGACCGGTCCGAGATTCAGCCGATCGATGTGCGTCGCATCGAGGAACGCGCGGCGCAGCTCGGGCTTCTCGGTAATCGCCGTGCACACGAGCGTCGGCCCCATCGCCTCGAGCAGCTTCGCCTCCGGGACACTCGACGACCGTGACGAACGGAAACATGTACTCTTTCGACGCGATGGCCGCCTCGGGCGATTCGCAGTGGACGACCGTCGGCAGCAGATATTCGGCGCGGCCGTTCTTGACGACGCGCGGCGTGTCGCGGTACTTCGCGGTGTAGTCGGTGACGCCCGGCGCTTTCAGATCGACGTCGATCGACTGCGAGATCGCCTCGGCCATGCCCGGCACGGTAAACGCCGCAAGGCTGGCGTTCGGATCGTCGGGCGGCAGCGCCTGAATCGCGGCGAGCCGCTTCGCCAGTGCGTCCGCGATCTCGCGGCTGTTGCGGCTGACCCAGATGCCCGAGCAGTTGATGCAGCCGCGGCCGCTGTTCAGAAACACGCTGTCGGCCATCATGTCGACGTAGCGCTCCCAATCGTCGACGCAGTCGTCGCCGAAGACGATCTTCGAGAACCCGGGCCCGTGCACCTGCACGTGCGGGTTGCCCTTGTAGCGCTCGACCGTCGGCGTTCCGCCAAAAATCAGGCTGCGGCCGCACGCGGCGACAACCGCGGCGCCGACCTCGGCTTCGCCGGGATAGATCGAGATCGCCTCACGCGGAATGCCCGCCTGAAAGAACGCCTCGGCGACGCGATACGGCGTCCACGGCTCCTGCGGTCCCGGCTTCAGCACGAGACCAATCTGCATCGGGATGATCGGCAGCCACAGCGTGTGCACGCCGGGCGAATTCGACGGCAGCACCAGCCCGAGCACGGGGCTCTGCGCCTGATAGCTGATCGGCACGCCGTGCTCTTCGCCGTAGCCCGGTCGTCAGCACGTTCAGGTCGAGGCCGCGCGTCAGCGACTTGAGGATGTTGCCCATCTCGCTGAGCACGAACTGGTTCTTCTTCATGTTCGCGCGGCACAGCGCGACGGGCAGGCCGGTGCTCGCCGACTGCTGCTTCGCGAAATCTTCGGGCGTCTGCGAGCCGTCGCCGAGCGGCAGCTCGGCGTTCATGTAGAGATCGCCCGCCACTTTCATGCGCGCGATGAGCTCGGCGACCGGAATCTTGCGCAGCGCGTCGCGCGCGGCCGAGGCCTTGCGCATGTCGCGCTGAATCATGCCGGCATTCGCCCGCCCGACTTTCGCAATCGGCTCGCCGGTGAGGAAATGCTTCACCTCATCGACGTCCATGCTCGAATACGGCTGGCCCCAGCGGAGAATCGGAATAGTGACCATGTGGTTCCGGGTTCCGGTTCCGGTTCCAGCTCCTCGGAACGAGGAACTGGGAACCAGGAACCTGCTCAGTACACGCCCACCGTCGTCGTCGCTGCGAAGCCCCTGTACGGTCGGACTCCGCTGACGCCGTCCCACGGATACTTCTCGTGCGGCGGCTCGCGCTCGCCTTCGTCGCGCTCGAGAAATCCGGGCACGAAAAACTCTTTCGTCAGCGTCGTCAACTTCACGCGGCCCGTCTGGCCGTACTCGACCAGCTTCGACGGGTCGTCGAAGTCGACGACTTCGATGACCGCGCGCGGCTGCGGCGCGTGATAGGTAATTTTATAGTTGTTCTCGGGACCGGTTGGCGCGCTCGCCGCCAGCCCCATCAGCGTGTTGCCGTAGGTCGGCGTCATGTAGGCGCCGTCGAGCAGCTCTTCGTGCGCGAACCGGTTCCACTGCGGCGTGAACTCGGTGCCGCCGGAGAAAATGCCGGTGATGCCGGCCTGGCGAATCGACGAGCCCATCGACTCGAGCCGCAGCGCCAGCGACTCGAGCAGCTTCGGCGTCGTGAACATGCAGCGGATGTCGTGCCCGGCCTGCAGAATCGACACGGCCTGATCGATGACGTGCCCCTTGTAGGCCTCGAGATGATCCATCCAGCCTTTCTTGATCAGCTTGATGACCCATCGCGGATCGAGATCGACGCAGAACGAGATGCCGCCGCGAAACTGCGCGAGATGCTCGACCGCCAGTCGCAGCCGGCGCGGACCCGATGGCCCGAGCATCAGCCAGTTCGCGCCCTTCGGGAAAATACTCGTCCGGCAGCGTCGCGCTGAACAGCTCGTAGTCGGTGCGGAAATCGTCGAACGCGACGCGCGTCTTCGGAATGCCGGTCGTGCCGCCGGTCTCGAACACGTAGACCGGCTTGCCGGCGAAGCCCTTGGGAATCCAGCGCTGCACGGGCCCGCCGCGCAGCCACTCGTCCTCGAACGACGGAAAGCGCGACAGATCGCCGAACCCGCCGATCTCCTTCCGCGGATCCCAACCGAGCTGCTCCGCGTACTCGAGCCAGAACGGGGATCCCGTCGCCGGGTCGAAATGCCAGTTGACGATCTCGCGCACGTGCGCGTCGAGCGCAGCTTGCGCCTTCTCCGTCTGTAAACTCATACGCTGCGTAGTATATTCTCAACCACTCGACACATGAGATCGGTCGCGGTCGCTGCGGTGGTGCTGCTCTACGTGCTGCACCAGGACTTCTGGTTCTGGCGCGAGGCGCGTCCGCTCGTCTTCGGATTTCTTCCGATCGGCCTCTTCTATCACGCGGCATTCACGGTGGCATCATCCGCCGTGCTCTGGCTGCTCGTGAAATTCGCCTGGCCGTCGCATCTGGAAGAATGATTCCCGCCCTCGTCGTCTTCGCGTATCTCGCCGTCGTCCTCTACATCGGCATTTTTGCGTTCCGCACGTCGCGCAGGAACAGCGCGGAAGATTATTTTCTCGCCGGCCGCTCGCTCGGGCCGACCGTGTTTCTGCTGTCGCTGTTCGGCACGAACATGACGGCGTTCTCCATTCTCGGCGCATCGGGTCACGCCTTCGCCAACGGCATCGTCACGTTCGGGCTGATGGCGTCTTCGTCCGCGCTCGTGATTCCCGTCTGCCTCTTCGCCATCGGCACGCGCCTGTGGGCGCTCGGCAAGCGCAACCACTTCATGACGCCGGTGCAGATGTTCCGCGATCGCTGGGAGTGCCGGCACATCGGCACCGTCATCTTCCTCGTGCAGGCGGCGCTGCTCGTGCCCTACATCATCATCGCGGTGATGGGCGGCGGCACCGTGCTGCGCGCGATTACGAACGGCTTCATTCCGTACGAGCTCGGCGGCGCCATCGTCTCGTCGGTCGTGATGGCGTACGTGTTCCTCGGCGGCATGCGCGGAACGGCCTGGGTGAACGCGCTGCAGACGACGCTCTTCCTGCTGTTCGGGACGATCGCCGTGTTCGTCATCGGCGGCGGCATGGGCGGATTCCGCGAAGCGATGGAAGCGCTGCTCGCATCGCCGGCGACATCGCCGCTGCTGACGCGCGAGCGGATTTCGCCGCTGTATTTCTTCAGCTACACGTTCATCCCGCTCTCGTCGATTGCCTTTCCGCACATCTGCATCTTCTGTTTGACGGCTCAGCGACGTGCGGTACTTCCGCAAGACGATCGTGCTCTATCCGATCTGCATGCTGTTCATCTGGCTGCCGTCGGTGTTTCTCGGGGTCGTCGCGAATCAGGCGACCGCCGTGCCGGCCATCCAGCAAAACTCGAAGCGCGCGCGCAGCTTGCGGCGCAGAACGCCACGCTGACGCCCGACGATCGCGCACGGCTGCGCGCCCAGGCGTCCGGCGACGACGTGATCTTGAGGCTGGTCGATGGATACGCGCCGATATGGCTCGCCGCGCTGCTGGGCGCGGCGGTGATGGCCGCAGTCATGGCGAGCGACTCGCAGATTCTCGCGCTTGTCGACGATGTTCACGGAAGACATCTTCGCGTTCTATCAGGGGACACAGCGATTCGGCCACGGCATGCAGGTGATGACCGGGCGGATCTTCGTCGTGCTGGTGACGGCCGTGGCGTATCTGATTGCGCTGCGTATCCCGCAGTCGATCTTCGACGTGGCGACACAGTATGCGTTCGCCGGGTACGCGGCCCTCGTGCCCCTCCTGGTCGCCGCGCTCTTCTGGAAGAACAGCACGCGCTGGGGTGCGCTGGCGACGACGCTGTGGACCGCCGCCGCGGTGATGACGTGTCGCGGTGATTCAGAACACGATTGCCGCGCCTCCGCCTGGTTCGTCAATCGTCGTGTGGGCGATGGGAGATTGGGCGATCGTGACTCGCGGCGCGGCCGGGACGTTCGTGCTGGGGATGCTGCCCGTCGTGCCGATGACGCTGATCTCGGCAATGCTGATGATTGTCGTGTCGCTTGCAACAAAGAGCTTTGCTAAACCCGGACAGACCACACTGCTGCGCTACTTCGCTGGATAGTCTCTTACAGGAGAATAGGCGCCTAGGAGGTAGTACGTCGAATGAAGGGGAAGCAGCCGCCGCTACTGGCGCGGGCGATGCTCGCGTTCCTGATCTGTCCCGGCTCATTCACGTTCTTCGTGCCGCTCTTCCTTCTGGCACCACGAGGTCCTGCATGCGCCGAGTGTAATACGGATGATCGTTGGTGTAACGATGATGGCTGGCAATGACGACGCCACGTTCAGCGACGCGCTCGAGGGACTCCATCGAGGGGACTTCTCACGGCTCGAGCCGCTCTTTGACGACCGATCCGGCCGCTCAGGCAAGCCGCAAATAGTCGTATGGCACGAACAAGGACGCCTTCGCGATCAACCGAAGGCGCTGGCGGAAGCGCTGACGTGCGCGAGCTTTCTCGGCTGCACGAGCGTCGCGGAATACCTCTTGAAGCAAGGCGTCGATCCCTCGGGAGGCGCGGGCACCGGTTTGGACGCCCTTCACTGGGCATCGAATCGTGGACAGCTGGAAGGGGTTCGGCTACTCATCCGCGCAAAGGCTCCGCTCGAAACGCGAAGCATGTATGGCGGCACGGCAGTCGGCACGGCAATCTGGTCGGCTATCAATGAACCGCGAGACGATCATCTTCAAATCATCGAAGAGCTGCTCAATGCTGGTGCCCGTTTGGACGATACAGAATATCCCACAGGGCACCAGCGCCTTGACGCAATCCTGGAGCGTTATCGGTCGCTGTAATCAATTCACTGTTCACGAGACTTGCGCCACGGGCTGATAGGAGGAAGTACGTCGAAATACTCTCTTCTTTTTGATCTCGCCGTCATCGGATGAAGGGGAAGCCGCCGCCGCTGCTGGCGCGGGCGATGATCGCCTTCCTGATTTGTCCAGGCACATTCGCGTTCTTTGTGCCGCTCTTTCTTCTGGCACCAGGAGGCCCAGACGCGTTCGTGAATGTGTGGGCGCTTATCCCGCTCGTGGCCGGCATGACGCTGCTGATCTGGTGCGTGCTGGAGTTCTACGTGGCGGGCCGTGGGACCCTTGCGCCATGGGCGCCCCCGCAGCAGCTCGTGCAGACCGGTCCGTATCGCATTTCGCGCAATCCGATGTATATCGCGGTGCTTCTGCTGCTTGGCGGTTGGGCTTTGGGGTTTCGGTCGCGGCCGCTGGCACTCTATGCTGTGGCCCTGATGTTCGCCTTCCATCTACGTGTGGTGCTTTACGAAGAACCCTGGCTGGCCCGGACGCACGGCACGAAGTGGACGCTCTACAAAGCCGGCGTCCATCGTTGGGTTTTTTGAAAACCCACGCATCCTCCTGATCTCCTCATCTCCTGTTCATCTTTAAATTTGAGTTGTTGTTAGAATCAGCCACCCATGACCGCACCCAATCGACCCGGGCACGCGGCTGACGCCGGTGCAGTGGCTCATCTGCGCCATCGCCGCCATCGGCTTCGCGTTCGACATCTACGAAATCCTGATGCTGCCGCTCATCGTCCGGCCGGCGCTGCTCGAGTTGACGGGCGCCGCACCGGGATCGCCGGAGTTTCAGATGTGGGTCGGCCGGCTATTCTACATTCCCGCTTTCGCGGGAGGCATCTTCGGACTCATCGGCGGCTATCTCACCGACCGGCTCGGCCGCCGGCGCGTGCTGACCTACAGCATCCTCATCTACGCCGTCGCAGCGTTCCTGTCGGGCTTCTCGACGTCGATCGAGATGCTGCTCGTGTTGCGCTGCTTCGTGTTCATCGGCGTGTGCGTGGAGTTCGTCGCGGCGGTCGCGTGGCTCGCCGAGCTCTTCCCCGAGCCGAAGCGGCGCGAGAAAGTGCTCGGCTACACGCAGGCGTTTTCGTCGCTCGGCGGCATCATGGTCGCGACCGTCAACGGACTGTGCGTGGCGTACGCCGCGAGTCTGCCCGCGCTGAGCATGTTCGGCCTCGCGCTGAGCGACGCGCATGCGCCGTGGCGCTACACGCTGATGTCGGGCGTGCTGCCTGCCATCCCGCTTGATTCTGATTCGCCCGTTCCTGCCCGAGTCGCCGGCGTGGCAGGCGAAGAAAGCCGCCGGCACGCTGCGCCGGCCGAGCATCGCCGCGTTGTTCGCGCCGGATCTGCGCCGCACCACCATCGTGACGACGATCATGTTCGCGTGCGCGTATGGCGCGGCGTTCGGCGCGATTCAGCAGGTGCAGCAGATCGTGCCCGGCGTGCCCGAAGTGCGCCAGATGACGCAGGGGCTGCCGCCGCCGCGCGCGGCGCTGGTCACGCAGGAAGTTGCGGCCAACGTCACGAAGGTGCAGGAAATCGGCGGCCTCGCCGGGCGCGTCGCGCTCGCCTATCTCGCCGTCGTCATCATCAGCCGCCGAAAGCTGATTCGACTGTTTCAGCTGCCCGGCCTGCTCGTGATGCCGTTCACCTTCGCAATCGCCGCGACGACGAGCCTGAATTGGCTGTACGCCGGAATGTTCTTCGCAGCGTTCTTTACCGTCGGCCAGTTCAGTTTCTGGGGCAACTATCTGCCGCGGGTGTATCCGCTGTACTTGCGAGGCACGGGTGAGAGCTTCGCGGCGAACATCGGCGGACGCCTGATCGGCACGTCGTTCGCGTGGCTGACCGCGACGCTTGTCGTCACGCCGGATCGCGCGTACGCGCCGATCAAGGTCGCGTACGTCGCGGCCGCAGTCGGATTCTCGGTCTACCTCGTCGGATTCATCGCGAGCTTCTGGTTGCCAGAACCGCCGAAGGAAAATTTGCCGGATTGACGATCGCCTACCTGCCCCGGCTTTCTCGCTCTCAGCTACGCCCTTTCCGGGACGTGATGTTCTGCAGGCGGACCGGCGTGAATCGCGAAGTCCTGCGACTTCGATCAGGTCGTCCGCTTCTTCGCCGATGATGCGCGCCGCCACGGCAACCTTCCCTCGCCGGTGCCGTCCGGACGGATCCGGAACTGCACCCACGTGAACGGATACTCGGACGAGATCGGGCGGTTGGTGATTTCCCAGAAGCTCATCGGGCGATCGGTGGCGAGAATAATCTCGCGGCCGCCATCGGGCAGCGCCCGCTGCTTCGGCGTAGCGCAGGTCGTAGCCGATGTTGCCCGGGCGTGTAGATCCGGCCGACCGAACGCATATCGCGAAGCGCATCGAGCAGCTCGTCCTGCCCTTTCTTGAAAAGCGTCTGCGTGCAACGTCGTGCGCTCAGCCGCGGTCGACCAGCGCGTCACTGACATCTGAACAGGACCCGCTGCGTCCTGTATTGAGGTCAACGAAAGACGCGCGGAAATGTTCGGGTTCGCCGCGCGTCTGTGCGATGCCGGCGGAATTCCAGCCAAAAACGCCATATCAGCGCGAGCGCAATGAGCGCCCCGGCGCGAGTTCGATATGTAGTCATGAAAGCCTCCAGTGGTCTGATACTGCAACCACCGTTCCGGCTCGCAGGCTTAGTGGCCTATCCGAGGCAGTACAGACGGCCGTCGTGGGTGCCGAAGACGACGCGGCCGTTCGCGACGGCGGGAGACGCGGTAATCGCAGCGCCTGCGTCGAACTCCCAGACATTTTCGCGCCCTTCATGAGATCCAGTTCATAGAGGCGGCCGTCGGTCGAGCCGACGAACACGCGATTGCCGACGATGGCCGGCGACGATTCCACGCGCGCGTTGGTCATGAACGTCCAGTGCGCCTTGCCGGTTTTCGCGTCGAGCGCGTGAATCATCTTGTCGCGCCCGCCGAGCACCACGCGCCCCTGGCTGAACGCCGCCGACGAGTAATACGGAAACAGGCGCTCGGGATGACGATAGGTCCACATCACCTTGCGCGACTTCATGTCGATGCCGATCACTTCGTTCTCGAAGGTGCCGACATACGCCGCGCCGCCCGCGAGCGCGGCCGACGCGCCCATGTAGGCGCCGATCGGCACGTTCAGCACTTCTCGGCCATCGGCCACGCGAATGCCGCGGAACGTTTCGTCGCATCCCGAGATGTACGCGACGCCGTCGACGCACCGCAGGAGTCGCGTGCACGTAGCCCTGAAACTCGACCTTCCAGGCGACGGTGCCCTTGCGCCGCCGACAGCGCGTAGAGAAACCGATCGTAGGATCCGATCAGCACCCTGTCGCCCACCACGACCGGCGACGATCGAATCTCGCCCATGGTCTTGATACGTCCATAGCGCCTTGCCCGTTTTCGCGTCGACGGCGTGAAAGGTGCCGGTGAGATCGCCGACATAGACGACGCCGTTCGCCACGGCCGGAGACGATTCGCCGATCTCGCCGGTGCGATATCGCCAGCGCACCGCGCCGGTCTGAAAATCGAGCGCGATCAATTCTCCCGCGGCCGATCCCACGTACACCGCGCCGTCGGCAATCGCCGCAGACGACTCGATGGCCTCGCCGGCGTCGAAGGTCCACATCACCTTCAGCGCGGGTGCGAGCGGCGATGACGCAACGCCGGTGAGCTGCGGGATTCGCGCGAAATTGCGGCCACGACGTCTCTGTTGCGCAAGCACGGTCCACCGGTAGTGCGCAACTAAGTTGCGCCCTACAGAGTGACAGGACGACAGCAACATCCGATTAGAACGCGCATTGGTAAATCTCCAGCGCCCCATCGGCGTCGAAGGGGCGCGGATTGAACTTGACCCGTCCACTGCTCCGCCGCCTCGCTGGCAAGCGATGCGCAGATCGCCTTCGAAGCGCCGCGTCGCGGAGCGTCCTCGGCAGATCGCCGGCAGCGGCCAGGACAGAAAGCCGCTCGGCGAGAGCCTCGGAGCCAGTCGCGTGGGGCGTCGTGGGTGCGTGGGTGCGTAGGGTGCGTGGGTCGTGGCGCGGAGATACGCAGCAGTTCGGCGTACAACGGTTCCGCCGCGCTCGGCGTTCCATCGGACGACGTGCGGCAGCAGAATCGCGATGGCGTTGCCGTGCGTGGTGCCGTAGCGCGCGGTCACCGGGTTCGCGCACGCGTGTGTGGCACCGAGCATCGAGAGCTCGATCGCCGTGCCCGGCGTGAAACGCGCCCAGCTGCATCGCGGCGCGCGCGTCGAGATCGTCGGGCGCCGCGAGCACGCGCTCGTAATTCGCCTCGAGCAGCCGCCACGCCTCGAGCGACCGCTCCTGCGATCGCGCGTTGCGCTTCGTGCACACGAAGCTTTCGACGGCGTGCGCGATGGCGTCGTACCCGGCGGCCGCGGTCACCGACGCAGGCTGCGTCAGCGTGAGGCGCGGATCGAGAATGACGGCGCGAAACGCGGCCTTCGGATCGCCGCACGCCATTTTCTTGTGCGTCCGCGGATCGGAAATGATGGCGTACGACTGCGCCTCGCTGCCCGTCCCCGCCGTCGTCGGCACGCCAATCATCGGCAGCATCGGCTTCATCGCTTTGCCGTAGCCCTGAAAATCGTGAATGGCTCCGCCCTGCGTCAGCAGAAAGTTGATCCCCTTCGCGCAGTCGAGCGAGCTGCCGCCGCCGAGGCCGATGATCGAATCGATGCCCTTCCCTGCCGCATAACGCCGCCCGGCCTCGAGCATGTCGGCATCGGGATTCGGTCCGAACTCGCTGAACTCGATCGCATCCACACCCGCGGCCTCGAGCGACGCATGCGCGTGCTCGAGATGCCCGGCCTTCACGAGCCCGGCATCGGCCACGAGCAACGTGCGCGAAAACCCCAGCTCCTTCGCCAGCGCGCCGAGCCGATCGATCGAACCCTCGCCCGTCACCACGCGTATATCCGTCGTAATCTGCAATCGACCAATCCTCAATCTGACAACAATCTGTTCAATCTACCAATCTACCAATCTGCCAATGAAGCGACGATTAACTCGCCTCGCTCACCGAGCTCATGTTGAAGCGCTCGATGCGAAGCGCGGGCGCCTTCGACCGGAGGAACTCGTCGTGCTCGCGCGGCAGCGCCAGGCCGCAGCGTCCGGTCTGCGTCACCTGCGCCAGCGCCGCAATCGGGCTCATGTTCCAGCGGAAATTGTTGACGGCGCCTTTCACCTGGCCGCCTTCGATCAGGAACACGCCGTCGCGCGTCAGCCCGGTCAGCAGCGCCGACTGCGGATCGACAGTGCGGATGTACCAGAAACAGGTGACGAGCAGCGCGCGATCCGTCTGCGCGATCATCTCGCTCGTCGACGGCCCGCTGCCCTCGACGACGAGGTTGTTCACGTACGGCATGACGCGGGCTGTCGGCTCTTCGCCGCCCAGTAGCGCGGCGTGATCAGATTCTGCAGGACACCGTCGCGCACCCACTCGGATCGCGCCAGCTCCAGACCGTTGTCGAACACCGACGACGCGCCTCCGGAATCGACGCCGTAGTGAAACGGCGTCGTCTCGATGCCCGGCTCGCCGGGATCCGAATAGATCGTCACGTCGCCGAAGAGCCGCTCGCCGATGCGCGTGCCGCCTCCCGGCTTCGAGTACGGGCTGCGCCCTTCGTCGGCATCGCGCCGCGTCATGAACCAGTACGCGCTAATCGCGAGATCGGCCGCAGGCGACGGCTCGAGCAGCACCTCGTACGAGCCCGCGGGCATCTCGATGCGCTGCGCGGCCCAGCCCAGGCGCTGCCGCAGCGTCTCGAACATCTCGCGCAGATCGATGTCCAGAAAATCGTGCGTCACCTGGCCAACCCACGACGACCGCGCGAAGTCGGGCGTCTTGCCGGTGATCTCGACTTTGCCGATGCGCTCGGTATGCCGCTGCCGCACGCCGGTCGATGTCGCCACGAACGTCGTCGCCGTCTGGAACTCCGAATACCCGAACGTCGCGATCTGCGCGCAGCCGCGCATCTTCGTACAACTGGCGCAGTTGCGGCACGAACGGATCGAACACGTGAATGTCCGAGTCGGCAGGAGGCGCATGCCAGTCCGCCGGCTCGCCCGATCCTTCGAGCAGCGGCATGTAATCAGGCGCCTCGGGACGGCGCTCGCACGCGGCCTCCGACTCGCGGACGATCTCTTCGAGCCGCTCGGGCGGAAAGTACGTGCGCGTCACCGACGCCGACGCGGCGGCCGGCAATCGAAATCACCGTCAGCTGCACTTCGTCGGCATCGCCGTTGGTCGTCACCGTGTTGTGCGCCCACCGGATGTTGACGCTCGCGACTCGCCGCGCAATCACGATGCACGCATCCGACGTCGACAGGCGCAGCACGCGATCGATGGTGTCCTGGAGGGTGATCAGTGCCCCTCCTGCGCGGTGTTGAGGATGTTGACCTGCCTGAAGAGCGCCGCGGGGCATCCGTGCGAGACGGGCGCAATCTGTCCAGGCTGCCCCTTGCCGCAATTGAACGCGCCGCCAAGCACATATGTCGACGGCCCGCCAACGGCCTCCATCGAGTTCCAGAAGTCGGTCGTGCGCGACTGATACGCGACGTCCTTCACCTGCCCGACGATCTTGCCGCCGCGCACCTGGAAGAATTTCTGTCCGGTGAACTGAAAGTTGTAGCGCTGCATGTCGATCGACCAGCTCTTGTCGCCGACGATGTAGAGCCCTTCGTCCATGCCCGACAGCAGATCGTTCAGCGTGATCGGTTTCGGGCTCGCGCTGAGCGACACGTTCGGCATCCGCTGCAGCGGCACGCGGCCGGCCTGATCGGCGAATGCGCAGCCGTTCGATCGTCCGAATCCCTGCTTGTGCGCCATCTGGCGATCGAGCTGATACCCGACGAGCACGCCGTCGCGCACGATGTCCCACGTCTGCGCCGCCACCCCCTCGTCGTCGTAGCCGATGGTCGACAGGCCGTGCTCGACCTGGCGATCGCCCGTCACGTGCATCATCGGCGCGCCGAACTGCAGCGTGTTGAGCTTGTCGAGCGTCGCGAACGACGTGCCCGCGTAGTTCGCCTCGTATCCGAGCACGCGATCGAGCTCGGTCGAGTGGCCGATCGACTCGTGAATCGTCAGCCACAGATTGGTGGGATCGACGACGATGTCGTAGCGGCCGGGCGCGATCGACGGTGACGACATCTTCTGCTCGAGCAGCGCCGGAATCTCGTCCGCGTCCTTCCCCCAGTCGTAGCCGGTGGTGAAGTACTCCCATCCCTTGCCGGCCGGCGGCGCCGCATTTCCCATCGTCTCGAACGCGCCGGTGGATTTGTCGATGCGGACGGCGGTGAGATCGCCTTTCACCCGCACGCGCTGCTGCGTGATGCGCGATCCGGCGAGCGAGGCGAAGTATTTCTGCTCGCGGACGAGCATCACGTGCGACGTGACGCGATCGATCAGCTTCGACGCGAGCGCGCGATCGTTGAGCGAGAGCAGGAAATCGATCTTCTGATCTTCGGCAACGGCGAACGGATCGATCTCGTAGCTCGAGACGTAGGTGTCGCGATACACGGGCTCGTCGGCGAGCGTGACGGGCTCGGTGTTGAGCGGCGCGAGCGATTCCGCGACTTCGACGGCGCGCCGCGTGACCGCGGAGACCGCCTCGGTCGTCAGGTCGATGCCGGCGGCGAATCCCCACGCCCCTTTGGACACGACGCGCACGCTGAAGCCGACGGTCTCGCTCTCGACCGACGTCTGCAGCTCGCGATCGCGGGCGACGATGATGTGGCTGCGGAGGCGCTCGACCCGGAAGTCGGCGTAGGTGGCGCCGCGCTGTCTTTGCGATCTCCAAGGCCACGTCGGCGAGGCGATCGAGCGGCAGCGCGAGAAAGGTGGGGTCAATGGCGCGCGTTGTCATGGAACCCAGTTCGTCAGTATACGTCTAACGCTGCGATGGACATCGGCGAGCTCCACCATCTGCTGTTCCGCTGGCTCCATGTCATGGCCGCCGTGCTGTGGATCGGACACACCTGGTCTCTCGTGTTCGCACAGCACGTGCACCCACAGAAATCCGATGCGTGGATGCGCGGATGGGCCGGTCGCCACGTGGCTCACCGGAGTCGCACTTCTCATTTTCGTGTATTACGCGGGCGGAGCGCTGACGACACCTTCGCAGTCGTTGTGGATGGCGTTGGGCGTCGGCGTCGCGGTGCTGCTTCTGACCTGGCTGCTGTACGACGCCGTGTGGACGCTCCTCGCGCAGCGGCCGGCCGCCGCCACCGTCGTCTCGCTGCTGCTCGTCGGCGGCATCGCGCAGGGTCTGGCCGAGTTCATGACCGGTCGCGCGGTCTTCATCCACGTTGGCGCGACGCTCGGCACCATTCTGTTGAACAACACGAATCAGCGGCCGCTGCGCATCGCTCACAACGCCGTCATCGCGCCTGCCGTGCTGCTGTTCATGGTCAGCAATCATTTTCCGCTCATCTATGGCACGTCGCGCCCGTGGCTCGTCGCTCCGACGCTCGTAGCGCTGGGGTGCTCGTCGGCCTCTCGCTGCGATGGCTGTCGATGCGATCCCGTAGGCCCGCAACTGCATAAGGCGGGTTGCTACTTCGACGCAGAGCCGCTGAGCAGCGCATCGACTTCGCGCCAGAGGCGTGCCGCGAGAGGACATAACGCGAATACAAGACGTGGGTGAGCCGGTGCGTCTTGTGTTCGCGCTATGTCCTCTTGCGGCGTTGGCCGCATATGCGGCCAACGAAGTCGATGCCCGGCAACCCAGGCTTCTTACGCAGCCCGCAGAGAAATGCATTTCCTCTGCGTCCCTGTGCCTCTGCGTCAGGATACCGAAGCGTGTTCAACAGACCTTCCCGAAGGCAAATCCCCGCGAGCGGAGCGCTGGAATCAGGCGCCGTGTCGCGTCGACGGTGTGGCGCTGATCGCGGGTTGGCGCCGATTCGTCGCCGTCGTGCATCACGACGATGTCGCCGTCGGAAACGCGCGAGACCATGCGGCGAAACGAGCTGTCGGCGTGCGCGCGCGGAACCAGTTGAAGTCCCACAGCATCCAGCCGAACCCGATCAGCCGGTAGTCCAGCTCTCGCAGGCCGTCGTACATCTGACCGCTGCGCCAGCCGGCGTGCGGCCTGAACGCGCGACACGGCGTACCACCCGCAAGGGTCTCGATGCGTGAAGCCGCCGCATTCAGCGTGCGGGCAAGCTCGTCGGGCGTCATCAGCATCAGCCGCCGCGTCGCCGAATGAAGCGCGATGGCATGTCCCTCTTCGAACGCGCGCGTCACGATCGTCGCCGTCTGTGCGGTCAGATGCTCGTCGATGATGAAGAATGTCGCGAGCGCCCCTTCTGGGCCAGCACGTCGAGCAAGTCCGGCGTCGTCGATGGGTTCGGCCCGTCGTCGAACGTCAGATACACGGTCGGAACATCAGTGCGGGGCATCGCCCAGACCGCCCGATCTCCCGCCATCCACTCGAGCACGAACGGCGCCGGCCACATGTGCGCAAGCGCTGTCACGGCCGCACCAATCGCGAAGAACAGCAACATCACTTGATCAAGGTCCGCTCGAGCCTGTGCATTGCCACGAAGAACGCCACGGCTCCTGCGCCGACGAGATACACCATGTGCCCGGCGCCGGCGATCGTGACGCTCCCTGTCGTGAGCTGTCGCAGGAGCTCCACCGCGTGATAGAGCGGAGTCGCCTGAACGACCCACTGTGCCGGCTCGGGAAATCTGGTGATCGGAACGAAGATGCCGCTGAAGAGGAACATTGGCATCACGAGCAGTCCCATCACGGTGTCGAAGTCCTGCAATTTTGCGGGCAAAAGTGGTTAGGCATATCGCCATTGCCGAGAACGCTGCGGCCGCGAGTACGGCGGCTGGCCATGCGAGCACTGCCCACGGCGAGAGCAGCATCGGACGGGCCGTCGCTTCGCCGAGCACCAGTAGCACGGCGAGGAACACCGCTGCATAGAGCGACCCGCGGCCCAGCGCCCACAGCATCTCGCCGAATACGACATCGGGGACACGCATCGGCGTGGCAAGGATCCCGTCGTAGGTTTTCTGAAAGTAGAGCTTGAAATGAATATTGAAGAAACCGTCCGAGAGGGCACCGTTGAGACAGCTCGACGCCAGCAGGCCCGGAGCCACGAATGCGCTGTAGGGAAGGCCCTCGATCGCGGGAACCATTGATCCCAGACCAAAGCCGACACCGAGCAGGTAGAAGAGAGGCTCGAAAAACCCCGAGACGATCACCATCCAGGTGTGCTTGTAGACCACAAAGTTGCGCTGCACTATGCGCAGCGAACGGCGCGGCGAGGGCATCGCCAGTCCCCTCATGCGTATAGACTCCGGCGAAACGTTTGTTGCGCCACCAATACGCCCGCAACGACGAAGGCGATTAGGAATGCGACATGAATGGGCCAGGCCACCGGCACGGCGCCGAGCGCAAGCCCACGCACAAGTTCGACGCCGTGAAACAGCGGTGTCAGCCACGCCGCTCGAGCGAGCGGCTCCGGCAGACGGTTTACCGGAAAGAAGACCCCTGAGAACAGAAACAACGGCGTGATAACGAAGCGAAACAGCACGTTGAACGTATTCGAGCTCTTCAACGTCGCTGCGTACGCCATGATGGGCGCCGCGAATGCCAGGCCGGTGAGCACGGCGGCCGGGATCGCCACCACGATGAGCGGCGAACGCGGAATGCCGAACCCCGTCATCACGAGGACGAATGACGTGGCGATCGTCGTCAGGCGCAGCGCCATCCAGGCGAGCTCCCCGAGCACAACATCGAAGACGCGCATCGGGGTCGCGGAGATCGCCTCGTAGTTGCGGAACCATTTCATCTCTGCCGAGGACCGGATACGTCGATTCGAATCCTGCCGTCTGCATCGCCGCGGCCGCCAGCAGTCCGGGCGCGAGAAACTGCGCGTAGGTCGCATCCGCCGGCAGCACAGCGGCGCCCGCATCCACCAGTCCCCCCAGTCCCAGCCCCATCGCGAGCAGGAACAGGGTCGGCTGCAGAAAACTCAAGAACACCGATTCGCGCCATACGCGCCGGTATACCAGCGCGTTGCGCTGCACGATACGGACGGCCCCAATCATTCGATCAGCGCCCTTCCCGTAATACGCAGGAATACGTCCTCGAGCGTCGACCGCCGTACAACGGCACCCTCGAGCGGTATGCCGAGCGCATGCACCTGCTGGAGCGCGTGCTCGCCATCGGCCGTGTAGACCTGGACGCGATCGGGCAGCACTTCGACACGTTCGCCGATGCCGCTCAACCGTCCGTCGAGCGTGGCCCGCACATCATCCGGGAACCGGAGTTCCAGTACCTCTCGTGTGGAGTACTTGGCAATCAGTTCGCGCGGCGATCCCTCTGCGACGATCGTCGCCTTGTCCATCACCACAAGCCGATCGCAAAGGCGCTCCGCCTCATCCATGTAGTGCGTGGTCAGCAGCAAAGTCGCGCCCCGGCGTTTCAACTGATACAACCGATCCCACACCACGTGGCGCGCCTGCGGGTCGAGACCCGTCGTCGGTTCGTCTAGCAGGATCAGGTCGGGCTCGTTCACTAACGCGCGGGCGATCGTGAGGCGGCGCTTCATACCGCCCGAGAGCGACTCGACCTGTGCGGCCGCGCGATCGGACAGTTCGACGAATTCGAGCAGCTCGTCGGCGCGCTTCGCGGCGGTCTGCCGTGGAATGTCGAAGTAGCGCGCGTACATCAGCAGGTTCTCGCGAACTGTAATTTCCATATCGAGATTGTCCTGTTGAGGCACAACTCCAAGACGCGCCTTGATGCGGCTCGCGTCCAGGTGCGGGTGCATTTCGAGCACGCGCAACTCCCCGCCGGTCGTCGGCGACGCGCACGCGATCATCCGCATGGTCGACGTCTTCCCCGCACCGTTGGGACCGAGGAAGCCGAACGCCTCCCCGGCATGCACATCGAAGCTGATCCCATCGACCGCCGTGAACGTCCCAAAGCGTTTAGTTAATCCACGCGCGTGGATCAAAGTCGTATTGTCTGAGTGCATATTGGGCTGCGGCCAGTGCTGGATCGTATTTTGTATCGGGAGGGTCAGGAGGACACTAATGCGTCGTATTCGTGTGTCATTGTGGGTATCTGTGGCATGTCTGGGTCTTGCCGGAGCGATCGCCGCGGGCCCGGCGGAGGCCCAACAAATAGCACCCGGGGTGCAGGCGGGAGTATCGGTCGACCCCGATCAGTTTTATTTTGGCGGCCATATCGAAACCTCGCCGTTGATCGACCGCTTGCGCTTTCGGCCGAACGTCGACATCGGCATCGGCGACGCCACCACTGGTCGCCTTCAACCTCGACTTCACGTACACCTTCACGACAGCCCGTCCGTGGAATATCTACGCTGGCGCCGGACCATCAGTCAATTGGTACGATTATGACAGCGGCTCGGAGACGGAAGCCGGGTTCAACTTTCTGGTCGGCGCGAAAGCTCGCAACGGATTATTTTTCGAAATGAAGATCGGCGTGATGGATAGCCCCGACCTGAAATTCGGCGTTGGGTACACCTTCAGGTAGGATCGCAGGCCGAGCGTCTGCGATTGACCCACTCAGCGCCAATTGAATATCGCGAACGGCGAGGCGGCGCGCGCGGCGGAACATGCGCGCCTCGCTCGTCTCGACGAGCGGATCAGTTACGCGCGCCTGTCTGCCGTTGCCGCCTTCGCACTCAGTATCTGGCTCGTGCTGGGCCCTGGCGTCACACCCTGGGTGTTCGCCGTTCCGGTGGCGCTTTCGGGGCGTTCGCCGTCTGGCACGAACGCGTTCTTCGCGCGCTCGACCGTGCCGCGCGCGCCGTGACGTTCTACGAACATGGCATCGCGCGCCTCGAGGACACGTGGGATGGCATTGGAGAGACCGGCGATCTCGGTTTCTCACCGAGGATCATCTGTACGCGCGCGATCTCGATATCTTCGGCCCGGCATCGCTCTTCCAACTGCTCTCGCGTGCCCGCACGCACCTCGGCGAAGAACTGCTCGCGCGATGGCTGAGCGCCCCCGCCGACGTCACCACCGTACGTCAGCGGCAGCAATCGGTTGATGAACTTCGTGGCGCACTGGATTTTCGCGAAGCGCTCGCCACGGCCGGCGGAGCGTCGCGCGACATCGACACCGTCGCCCTCAGCGCGTGGGCGTCGGCGCCCGCTGCGCCTGAGAGCATCTGGCTTCGCTCAGCCGCCGTTGTGCTCGCGGCCGGGCATCATCGGTGGGGTCGTCTGGTGGGCGCGGGGTGGCCCGTTGACTCCGCTGCTGGTCGTAATCATTCTCAAGATGATCCTGACGCGGCCGTCGCGCAAACGGGTCGCGCGCATCGTCCGCGGCGTCGAACGACCGCTCGGGCAGCTCGACATCCTCGCGGACACGCTCACACTGCATCGAGCGCTCCACGCTACAAAGCCCGCGGCTCATGGAGATTCGCGGCGGCATCATGAGCCACGGTGTCGTGCCGTCCGTCGCGATCCGCCGCCTCGAGCGGCTCGCCGACATGCTCGACTGGCGGCGTAATGCGTTCTTCGCGCCTGTTGCTGTCGCCGTTTCCTGGCCGCTTCACCTGGCATCGGCGATCGAGAACTGGCGCCGCGAATTTGGGGCCAAGGTCCTCGCATGGCTCGCCGCAGTCGCGGAATACGAAGCGCTGAGCTCGCTGGCGGCCTACGCATACGAACACGGCGACGACCCGTTTCCTGTCTTCGTCGAGGACGGTGGACCAGCGCGGTTCGAAGGCGCGAGCCTCGGACATCCGCTCGTGCCGGCGGCGCGTATGGTGCGCAACGACGTTTCCTGACGCCACAGACGCGGCTGCTGATCGTGAGCGGCTCGAACATGTCGGGCAAGAGCACGCTGCTGCGTACGGTCGGGGTGAACGTGGTGCTCGCGATGGCCGGCGCGCCCGTGCGTGCGGCCACGCTCACGCTGACACCGCTCGCCGTCGGCGCCACGCTGCACGTGCACGACTCGCTGCAGGCGGGTCGCTCGCGATTCTTCGCGGAGATTTCCCGCATCCGCAGCGTCGCCGATCTCGCGGGACCGCACCCGTCGCCGGACTCGAGCGGGCTGCTGTTTCTGCTCGACGAGCTCTTCCAGGGAACCAATTCGCACGATCGAAAGATTGGCGCCGAGGCGCTGCTCCTCAACCTGATCGATCGCGGCGCCATCGGCCTGACGACGACCCACGATCTGGCGCTGACGGCGATCGCGGACCAGTCAGGCGGCCGCGCGGTGAATGTGCACTTCGAAGATGAGCTGAAGGATGGCGAGCTGATTTTTGATTACAGGATGAAGCCAGGGCCGGTCACCCATAGCAACGCGCTCGCCCTGATGAAAGCCGTAGGCTTACCTGTTACGACTATTGGAAGATCGGGAGATTGGTAGATTGGAAGATTGGTAGATTGTTGGACTTCCATACCGTATCTGACAATCCTCCAATCTACCAATCCTCCAATGCTACCAACTTCGTCTGACTTCCCTGGCCGACGATCACGCCATTTCGGAACCCCAGGCTGCGCAGATCGGAAACGTCGTCGCTGACCGTGACGCAGCGCGCGTTGCGGGACGCGCCTTCACACAGCTCCCACGTGCCGCCATACACCTGGACGCTGCGAACGCTCGATCGCCGACCGATCCCAGGTTGGTCGCGCTGTTCATGCACATTGCGCGCGTCGCCGCGGAAATTCGGTGCGATCGAACAGCACCAGCCGCGACTGCGCGATTGTCGATGTTGCCGCGCGGTATTGCCCCACACCCCGCCGCGGGTGTTGTTGCCGCGCGCGAACCCGACGGCGCGCATCGACGAAATGCGATCGTTCCAGCCCTCGGACCGCAGATCGTCGATCGACCCCTGAAACACGCGGCAGCCGCCGCCGAAGTTGACGTCGCGGCACACTTCCCACGCCTGATTGCCGTCGACCTCGAGGCTGCTGATCCGATCGTTCAATCCGTGCTCGCGCAGGTCGGGCACCTCGTTGCGGAACGTCACGCTGTCGCCGCGAAAGTCGGGATGCTCGTACACCGTGATACCGCCATATCCGCGAGATGCCGCCGCCCCCGCTGCGCGGACGCATCGAGCGAGAACGCCGATACCGCCAGGGCGAGGGCAAGTGCAAATCGAAGAATCATACGCACCTCCATGTCGCCGCGGTGCAACCGTCATGCCGTCAAAATTTCGGTGAAATTCGAGCAATTTCGCGAAAGCTTGGCGCCGCTGTCCGCGCGCAAGGACAGCACCGATTTACGGGATCGTGGGGGACGATCCCTTCCTACCGCTCGATCATTTCGATCGCCGCGTCGGTCTGCAGCGCGAAGCGGCCGCGGCCGGTCGACACAATCTGCACGTCGGGGCATTTCTCCTGGAGGCGATGGCGCAGCAGGATGAGGCGGCTCTCGAAGTTGTCCTTCACCGGCGGCAGACCGAGCGATTCGTCGAGGCGCACTTCGCGGTTCGTGAATTCCGTGCGGCCCGTGCGCTGCGATTCGTCGAGCAGCTTCCAGAGAATGCGCGCCGGGATGTTGCGGATGAGATATTCGCCGTCGACGAAGATCGCTTCGTCCTTCCTGTAATAGGTCAGCGTCCGCGTCTTTTCGCTCGCAGCCGCCGGTCTTACACCTCGCCCCTCACCCCTGGCCCCTCGGGCCGGCGCGCAGGCTCGGCGTCGCTGTCCGTCGCCGCCATGCGATCGATGCCGAGCGCGATCTGGTTGCCGACAATCTGCAGATACGCCTCGTGCCATTCGCCGAAGCGCATCGGATCGCGATCTTCGGCCGACAGCACGCCGACCAGGCGATCGCCGACCGTCAGCGGAATCGCCAGCACGCTTTTCGCGTCGGCCAGTCCCGGCAGCGGGATGTCTGCGCACGTCGTGCTCGCTGGCCGCCTCGCGGCGAATCGCGCGCCCATAGGCGAGGTCGGCATCGAGGCTGCTGAAGCGCAGCACCTGCCGATCTCGCGCGGCGGTGCCGATGACTCCCTCGCCGAGCCGCACCTCCGCGCCGATGCCGCTCTCGCCGTAGCCGCGGCTCGCGAGCGTGACGAGCTTCCCGCAAGGCTCGTCGTACAGCAGCACGCTCGTGTGCCTGAACGTAAAATATTCCTCGAGCGCTTCGAGCGCCGCATGCAGCAGCGTCTCGAGATCGCGCGCGCGGTTGATGCGCTCCGACACCCATTGCAGCCCGCGCACCTCGGAGCGGTGCCCCGCAAGCGACGGCTGCCTCCGACTCGATCTCGGGCCGACCGGCCACGAGAAACCCTTCCACTCTTTCCAGCGACTGCACCTCGAACACGTCCGCCGCAATCAGCCGGAAGATGCCTTTCATGCCCGTCGCCGACGCGATCGCCTCGATGCGCGCCGACATCGTGTCGAACAGCGGCCCCTGCTTCTCCGAACGCAGGAATGTCAACCGGATCCGGTACGCCTGCAGCGTCAGCGGGTCGAGCATCTCGACGCACGCGCGCGGGTTCTCGTCGAGATTGCGGCGCGTCTTGTTGAAGAACTGGCACGACAGCGCGACGTGTCGCTCGTCGAGGTAATAGACCTGGCTGACGTACGTGATGTTCGGCACGCCGCGGCCATCGACCGTCGCGATGAGGCTGGGCGTGACTCCCTGAAAGCAGCTCGAGAGGTCCGACAACTTCACAGGTGCGGTCATCGCAGACGGGTGCCGGCCTTCGGTCCGGGTGATTGTTCGTAGATTTCTTCGACGCGCATCTCGAGCGCGAACGCGGGCCAGTGCGTAACCGACCGCGTGACGCGCAGCGGATACCCGATGGTGTTGAGCACGCCGCCGAAGCCCGCCGAAGTGCGTCGACGATGAACGGTTCCTCTTCGTCGCGTGCCGGACGGGTGCGCTCGACGACACCTTTCAGCTGCGTCGCGCAATGCGAGATGGGATGCGTCGTGACGATCGGCCAGCCGCTCGGTGGCGGCGATATTCGCCATCGTGTCCCGTGCTCGTCGCCACCGGCACGAACACCGTCACGGTCGCGAGGTCGTCGTCCGACCTCAGGCCGACGGCCCGGCAGCAGGACGGATTCCCCGTCCGCGTCCACCGATCCGACGATGACCGAGACGCCGGTTCCACGCATTTTGCGCAGCCGCTCGTCCATCGAAACGCCGGTGATTATGAACTATTTAGGAAGTTTTTAGGATCGCACGGCTGCTTAGGAAAGTTTTCAGATGTGCCTAGGGAAGTCTTAGCAACGCGGCGCTCGCGCGACTCTGTAAATTTCTGCTATGAAAAACACACTTATCGCCACCACCGCCGTTCTCTTCGTCGCCGCCGCCGGGTTCGTCACGCTGTCGACCAGTCAGACACAACCGGACGAGCCCAGCAGGGCGGCCGTCGTCGGCGTCAGCCGCCAAGGTCCAGCGCGGCGAGTACCTCGTGAAGATCATGGGCTGCAACGACTGCCACACGCCGTGGAAGATGGGACCGCAGGGTCCCGAGCCCGACATGGATCGTTTTCTGTCGGGCCATCCCGAGCAGATCGGGCCGCTGCCGAACGGTCAAAGCCGCCGAGCCGTTCCTCTGGTCGGGCTTCGCGACCAACACCGCGTTCAGCGGCCCGTGGGGTGTGAGCTACGCGTTCAACCTGACGCCCGAGCAGAACACGGGCCTCGGCATCTGGACCGAGGAGATGTTCGTGCAGACGATTCGCACCGGCAGGCACATGGGCGTGTCACGGCCGATCAACCCGCCGATGCCGTGGCCGGCCTATCGGAACGCAACCGACGACGATCTGAAAGCGGTCTACGCGTATCTGCGGACGATCAAGCCGATCGTCAACCACGTGCCGGAGTATCAGCCGCCTGTGGAATCGAACTGACGTTTGCCGTTTACGATCAACGGTCAGCGGTCAACGGTAAACAGAGAAGGGTCTGGCGCCAATGCGGGGAGCGATATGACGAACATCGAGCCGACGCCGGGCTCGCTCGTGCATGTGATGTCGCCGCCGTGCGCGACGAAGATGGTGCGCGCAATCGAGAGACCCAAGTCCCGATCCGCCCATCTCCGCGCGACCGCGCCTTGTCGACGCGGAAGAAGCGATCGAACACATGCGGCACCGCCTCGGCCGGGATGCCGATGCCGGTGTCGACGACCTCGATGCGCGCGATCGCGCCGGATTCGCGCGTCGAGATCGTCACGCTGCCGCCGGGCTTGTTGTAGAGAATCGCGTTCGCGACGACGTTGTTCAGCGCTTCGCGCAGCTGCTCGGCATCGCCGTTCACGGTGAGCGGATCGCCGCTGACGCTCAGGCGAACGCCGCGCTCCTGCGCCATCGGCGCCAGCCACGCCACCACGTCGTCGATGAGCGTTCGCATGGCGACCGGCGCCGGCTCCTGCACATCTGGCGCAACCTCGGCGCGCACCAGCGCGAGCAGCCGCTCGACGATGTCCTGCATGCGAAGCGCGGCGCGCCGGCCGACCGTCAGCGCGTCCTTGTATTGTTGAGGCGTGCGCTCGCGATCGAGCGCCCACTCGGTTTCGGCGCGCAGCACCGAGATCGGCGTGCGAAGCTCGTGCGACGCATCGGCGGTGAACCGGCGCTCCTGCTCGACCGCGAGGCGCAGCCGATCGAACGCATCGTTCAGCGTCGACGCCACCTGCTCGAGCTCGCTTTCGGTGTGCTCGACCGCAATGCGCGCGTTCAGATCGCCCTCCGACATCGCGCGCGCCGTCTGGCTGATTCGCTTGATCGGCGCCAGCGCCCGTCCCGCCACGAACCATCCGCCGAAGATCGCGACGACGAGCGTCGCGATGCCGGCGAGGACCACGTTCAGGAACAAGCGCCCACTCCGCGCGCCGCAGGTCGGCGATGTCGCGGCCGACGAGCACGGTCGCGCCGCCGGCGGCCTGAAGCGACCTTTTCACGGCGCCCGTCCGCAGTGTTGCCCGGGCGCCCGACGTGCAGATCCGGATCGGATTGATCGACGAGCTCGCCACCCGGCCCCCAGATGACGTAATACGGCCGGCCTCCCTCTCGCTGGAAGAAGTACGCCGCCGCGTCGGACGGCAGCTCGAGATCGAAGCGGCCGCCTTCGACCGGCCTCAGCGCGTTGCTCACTTCGCGCGCGTAGCCGTCGAGCTCGGCATCGACGCCGGCCATCATCGATCGCCACGATTGATAGACGACGGCGCCGCCGTACGAGCACGACGACGAGCGTGAGCACCAGCGCGTACCACAGCACGAGCCGGACGCGCAGCGAATCACGCATTGACGATGTAGCCCTGCCCGCGGCGCGTCTGGATGACGGTGGGCCCGAGCTTGCGGCGGAGCGCGGCGATGTGCACGTCGATGACGTTCGAGAACACGTCGCTCGCTTCGCTGTAGATGTGCTCGCAGATCGCCGACCGCGTGACGAGCGTGCCGCGATGCCGCACCATCAGCTCGAGAATCGAGTACTCGCGCGCGGTCAGCTCGACCGGCACGTTCTCGCGATACACCAGCCGCGCCGCCCGGTCGATGGTGATGTCGCCGACGACGAGCACCGGCGCGGGATTGCCGCCGGCTCGGCGCACGAGCGCGCGAAGGCGCGCGACGAGCTCGGAAATGGCGAACGGCTTCGGCAGGTAGTCGTCGGCGCCGAGGTCGAGCGCCTTGACGCGATCGTCGACCGCGTCGAGCGCCGTCAGGATGAGCACCGGCGTGCGCGCGCCCGATCTGCCGCAGATCCTGCAGCAGCGTCCAGCCGCTGCGCTTCGGCACCATCAGGTCGAGCACGACCGCATCGTAGGACGACTTCGCTGAGCATGAACTGCGCTTCGTCGCCATCGGCGGCGACGTCGACGGCAAAGTGCGCCTCGTCGAGCGCGCGGTTCAGCGTGCTCGCCAGATCGGCCTCATCCTCGACGACGAGCACTCTCATGGTTTCGTGGTCGCGGGGGCTTGTCGGCGTGTCCTCGGTTTCGTCTTCGATGCGGAAGTCGTCGAACATCACCGTCGAGTCGCCGCCGGTCCAGAGCCCGACGCTGGCGCGGGCGCGCGGCAGGCGGTCGCGCTCGCTGAACACGCGAATGCCGCCGAGGTACACGCGGATCTCCCCGTGCTCCTGGAAAATCTTCAGCGAGTGCCACGCGTCGGGATCGAGCTCGAGGTCGTCCTCGCGCTCGAGCCGGATGCGATTGCCGTTGACGACGCGGTACATCGCGAGCTCCTGCTTCGCGAGATCGAGCTGCGCCGAGTAGTGGTTCATCGGGTCCTGATATTTCCACACCAGGCCCGCCGTGCGGCCGCCGCCGGTCGCCTTGAAGCGCACCGACACCTGAACATCCTGATACTGGACGCCGGAGAAAATCGCGACCGCGAAACCGTCGGCGGCGATGGCTTGCCCTCGTGCACGAGGACGCGCGCCGGCGCCCTCGCGCTTGCACGGTCCACCCGTCGCGATGCGGCGTCGCGCCCGGCCGCCAGTCGCAAATCCCGCAGGCGGCGCACCGATCTTGTCGTCCTCGAACGTGCGCAGGACGCACGTTCTGCGCCGCCACGGCAGCCTGGACGAAACATCGACAGCACCAGCAGCAACATGGCGTGACAGCAGAATTGTAGCCCCAGCGACGTGAAGCTGCCGATGAAGGATTTCGCGCGCGCCACTTCACAGCACCTTCATCCGATCCACCGCTATAAACAGCATCGCTCCGAAGGAGGGCGTTCGATCGATGGCGTCTCGAGTTCGTGCTGGCGTGTCGGCTCGTCATCGTGCTGCTGGCTGCGTGCGTGCTGCCGTCGCAGCGTCGTTCGCGCAGGACGCGCAACGGCCAGGCTGAAGGTGTATCTCGACTGCAACAACTGCTTCGGCGACTACATCCGCGAAGAAGTCGACATGGTGGAGTACGTCCGCGATCCGGCCGAGGCCGACGTGCACATCATCGTGTCGAGCTCGGATACCGGCAGCGGCGGCACCGAGCGCGCGGTCGCGCTGATCGGCGTCGGCCGCTTCAAAGGGATCGACTTCAAGTCGCGCGCGCTCTCGCAGAGCGGCGACACCGAAGACACGCAGCGGCAGCGGCTCGCGACGGCGATCACGATCGGCCTGCTGAACTATCTCTCGAGCGACGGCGATCAGCGGCGGGCTGACCGTCGAAGTCGAGCAGACGGCGCAGCCGGGCCAGGCCGGCCCCGCGACCGACCGGTGGAATTTCTGGGTGATGAGCCTGCAGGGCTCGGTCGCGATGACCGGCGAAGAAAGCAGCCGCGAGCTCGACCTGAGCGGCGAGCTCGGCGCCGATCGGATTACCGACGACTGGAAGATCACGATGGGCTTCGAGATCGAATACAGCGCGAGGACTTCGATCTCGACGAGGACGAGCCGCTGCGCGCGATTCGCAACGAGCGCGACTTCGACGCGCTCGTCGCGCGCAGCCTGAACGACCACTGGTCGGTCGGCGGCCGCGCGAGCATCGATTCGTCGACGTTCGACAACATCGCGCATCCGGTCGTTCGCCGGTCCCGCCGATCGAATACAACCTCTTTCCGTACTCGCAGTACACGCGCCGGCAGCTGCGCATCGGCTACGCCGTCGGCCCGTATCACGCGCGGTACGCGAGGAGACGCTGTTCTTCAAGATGTCCGACACGCATGGCGCAGCAGCAGGCGTCGGTCACGCTCGATCAGCGCGAGCCATGGGGATCGCTGCAGGCCGAGCTCGAGTACTCGACGTTTCTTCCGGAGCCGTCGCTCTACCGCATTCAGCTCGAGGGCGACGTCAACGTGCGGCTGGCGCGCGGTCTTTCGCTGTCGATCGAAGGCACGACGAGCCGCATCCGCGATCAGCTTTCGATTCCCCGCCGCGGCGTGACGCCGGAGGAAGTGCTGCTGCGCCTGCGCCGGCTTGCGCAGCGGCTACGAGTACAACCTGCAGATCGGCCTCACCTATACGTTCGGGTCGATCTTCAACACGATCGTGAATCCGCGGTTCGGACAGTAAGGCACGTCCGATGGTCGATCGTCGATAGCATCGTCCATGCGTCCAGATCCATCGACCTCGGCCACGACCGACCGTGCGCCATCGACCCAGGACCACGGACCATCGACCACAGCCCGATGGAACGCGCTTGTGCATCGGACGCGGCGGAGGTGTTCGCATGTTCGGCATTCTCGGGTGGATTGTTTTTGGACTTATCGTCGGCGTGATCGCCAAGCTCTTGATGCCCGGAAAAGATCCCGGCGGCATCATCGTGACGATGCTGCTCGGCATCGTCGGCGCCGTCCTGGGCGGCTATGCCGGTCGCGCGCTCGGGCTGTACGGGCCCGACCGACAGCGCCGGCATCTTCATGTCGATCTTCGGCGCGATCGTCGTGCTGCTTGTCTATCGGCTGGCGGTCGGCCGACGCACGAACGATCTAGGCGCGCGTGGGTTCGCGAGTGCTGCGATGCGGGTGCGATTGGCGCTTCGCAATCCGATCGCATCCGATCGACCCATCGCACCCTACGCACCCTACGATCGCCAGATCCACCACGATCCGCTGTTCTACCCCCAGTACGTCTCCCCTGCCGCCAGGTGCGCTTTCACGACATCGGGATTCAGCGTGATGCCCAATCCAGGCTTGTCGCTCACCTGGATGAAGCCGTCCTTGATGTACGGGCCGTCGAGCACCAGCACCTGATCCATCCAGCCGCCCTCACCGGTCACCGTCTCGCACGACATGTAATCGCGGATCGACGCGGCCCACTGGCACGTCGCGTACGTGTTCACCTGGCTGCCGGTGTTGTGGCACGCCATCGGCAGTCCGAAGATGTGCGCGAGGTCGGCGATGCGCTTGGTCTCGAGGAAGCCGCCCGAGTTGCGCAGGTCGGGATGCAGGATGTCGGCGCCCTGGTTGAGGATGAAGTCCTTGAACCCTTCGCGGCGCGCGAGGTTCTCGCCCATGCAGATCGGCACTTTCGTGCTCTCGCACAGCCGCTTCCACGAGTCGGAGTAGTCGACCGGCAGCGGATCTTCGAGCCACACCGGCTTGATCGATTCGACCGCGTCGGCGATCTGAATCGACGTGCGCAGGTCGTACTCCCAGTGGCAGTGCACCATGATGTCGTGATCCCAGCCGATCGCCTCGCGGCAGTTCTCGAATCCCTGCTGGATGTTGATCAGCTCTCTCGTCGTGAGCATGCGATTCGACGGATCGCGCGCGAGATCGGTCTTCATGTCGGTGTGCGGGAACCCGAACTTGTGGCAGGTGAAGCCGCTCGGATGCGCCTTGACGCGCGCCGCCCATTCCTTGCACGACGCCCTTGTCGAGCATGTTCTTCGGCGCCGCGTGATCGTAGACGCGCACGCGATCGCGGAACTTGCCGCCGAGCAGCGTCGAGGTCGGCACGTCGAGGATCTTGCCGGCGAGATCCCACAGCGCCATCTCGATGCCGCTGACCGCGCGAATCAGGTTGTGCGCCGACCCGTCGGTGCGCGTGCCGCTCAGATTGCGCGAGCCGCGCGCCCATGTCACGTGTAGAGCGCGTCGATCTCGAGCGGATCTTTTCCCACGAGCCACGGCTTCAGCGACAGCACCTGCTCCTTCACGCCGACGCCGGGGCTTCCGTACGCCTCGGCAATGCCGAACAGCCCGTCATCGGCCGTGATTTTCACGAGCGTGTAGGTGCGGCCCCCCTCGAGCATCATCACCTGCACGTCGCGAATCTTCACGCGCTTGCGCTGCGCGGCGGCGAGCTCGTGAAACTGAAGCAGAAACGGAAGCGCGGCGGTGTAGCCGAGAAACTCGCGGCGCGAAATGGCAGCCATGGAACCTCCTGAGTAGGGCTGAGGCGCTAGGGCTTAGTAGGCTTAGGGTTTAGGGCGCTTAGGCTAGACACAGCAACGGCTACCGCTCGGCGAAGACTGCAGAATTCGGGACTGCATTGCATCAGCGAAGCTCGCTGGTGTGAGGAGAATCACGATAGGATCCTGAGCTCTGCGTTGAGTCATTCGGATTCGCTTCGAAGGCTCTGACCGCGACCGCCTAGCTCCTCAACTAGCCTCAGTCCTGAGCCTAGCCTGCTCGATCGATGTCTTCGGTCACCTCATCCAGCGGCCGGTTGCCGTCGAGAATCGTGACGACGCTGCGGCGCCGGTAGTACTCGAGCACGGGCTCGGTCTCGCGCGCAGTAGACCGCGAGGCGCTCCTTGATGACGAACGCCTCGTCGTCTTCGCGCCCGCGGCCGGCGAGGCGGCGGATGACTTCGTCGGCGTGGACGACGAGCGCGATCGACGCTGACGCCGCCGCGATCGGCGAGCAGCGCGTCGAGCGCGGCGGCCTGCGGAATCGTGCGCGGGAAACCGTCGAGCACGAAGCCGTTCGCCGTGTCCGGCTGCTCGAGCCGCTCGGCCACGATCGAGATCATGAGATCGTCGCCGACGAGCGCGCCGCGCTGCAGCGTGTCGCGGACGAGCGCGCCGACGCGCGTGCCGTCCTGGATCGCTTTGCGCAGCATGTCGCCGGTGGAGATTTTCGGGATGCGGTGCCGCGCCGCAAAGCGGTCGGCCTGCGTGCCCTTGCCCGCTCCCGGGGGCCCGAAGAAGACGAGGTTGAGCGGCACAGGCGCTATGGCGCGTCCGGCGCGCGACCCGAGGTTGCGGGACAGCCGGTGGGCGACACGAAAGCGGGTCCATCGGCACGCCTCTGAAAGTAAACCCGCCGGCTGAATTAGACAATTGAATTGTTCTTATTTCAGTAATTAGTGAAAATGATAACAAATCCGGCCGCTGCATGATCCACGACCTGCGCCACATCCGCGCCTTTCTCGCGCTCGCCCGCGCCGGCAGCTTCACGCGCGCCGCGGCCGAGCTGCACGTGTCGCAGCCGACGCTCACCGTGCAGATTCAGCAGCTCGAGACCGCCGTCGGCGTGAAGCTGTTCGACCGCAACAAGCGGCACGTCGCGCTCACGCAGGCGGGCCGCGATCTGCTCGTGCCGCTCGAGCGCATCCTGCATCGACGTCGAAGCGATCGCCGCGAGCACCGACGAGCTGCTCGCGCACCGGCGCGGCCTCGTCACGGTCGCCGCGCTGCCGTCGGTGGCGGCCGGCCTGCTGCCGCGCGCGATCCGCAAGCTGTCCGAGTCGTACCCCGGCATCACCGTCCGCGTGTTCGACGGCGTGGCGTCGACGGTCGCCGCGATGGTCAAGGCGGGACAGGTGGATTTCGGCATCAGCAGCCAGACCTACGGCGATCGCGAGCTGACGAGCCACGTGCTCATCATGGACCGCCTGTGCGCCGTCGTCGCCACCGATCACGCGCTCGCGAAGAAGCGCAGCATGACGCTGCACGAGCTCGCCAGGCACCCGCTGATTCTGATGGTGAAGGACAGCAGCAGCCGGCAGATTGTCGATCTCGCGTTCAACCGCGAGGGGCTCGTCAGCAACGTCGCGTACGAAACGACGTACGGCACCACGGTCGCCGGACTCGCGCAGGCCGGTCTCGGCGTCGGCATCCTGCCGGAGTCGATGGTCGGTCACGAGCCGCCTGCATCAGCTGCGAATCCGCGGAGAGGCGCTGACGCGCCGCATCAGCATCATCATGCGCGCCGGCCGGTCGCTCTCGCCCACCGCCGGCAAGCTGCGGCAGACGCTCGAAACCCTCGCCCAGTCGACGGCAAACGGTAAACGGCGAACGTGAACACTGTTGGCAATCCGGTTGCATTGAACCGAGGCGGAGGTTCAGATGCTCTTTACCGCGTTTTCGCGCCTGTTTTTCGTCCTTCTGGCGGGGATTGCCCTGTCCGGGTGCGAGCTGGCCGAGGGTATCTTCAAGGCAGGCATGGCCGTCGGCGTGTTCATCGTCATCGCGGTCGTCGCGCTGGTGATTTTCCTGATGAGCAAGGTCCGCCGCAGGGTCTGACGCTGGTACCATGCGAAGCAGTCCTGGCTACCGGCGCGAAGGCGGGTTACCATAGAACCAGCGCTCACATGAAAGCTGGTTCCTTCGCCGTGTTCGCGCCTGCGCTGCTGCTGGCGAGTGCTGCCGCCCGGCCCGCGCGCCGCCAGCCGCCGCCACACGCCGCCGCCACGCCGCCACACGGCTCCGCCGCCGCCCGCGCCGGCGGCGCTCAGCGTGCCGAATCCGTTCGCGGGGCTTCGCCCCGGTCCGCGCGATCTGTATCAATCACCCGACGGATCGGATCGATTTCAGCATCTCAGCCAGTATCCTGCGCCGCCGCCGTCATTGTTCCGCCGGGCGCCTATTTTCCGGGCCCGTACTACTATCCGGGCTACTCGCGTACTACCGGACTACGAGACGTCGATGGCGGAGACGTACCGGCATGTCGATGGCGGAAACCTATCTGCGACGCCAGCGCGAAGCCGTCGCGCGGGGCGTCTCGTGCTGCAGACCGTGCCCGACATGGCGCAGGTCTTCGTCGATGGATATTACGTCGGGCTCGCCGAGGAATTCGGACTGCGTGGACGAGCGATCGACATCTGGACGCCGGCGCGCACCACGTCGAGCTGCGCGCGCCGGGCTACGAAACGCTCACGTTCAGCGTGATGATCGAGCCGAACGACATCGTGCGCTATCGCGGCGACATGCAGCGCGATCGCGACGAAGCCGGCGTGCCGTCGTCGCGCCGCCGCGGCCGTCGCACCGCGGTCGCGCAGAAGCTTCTACGTGATTCCCAACTGCTACGCCGGCGACAAGCCGCCCGTCAGGCACGCTGCCCAAGGGCTGCGACGTCGAAAAATCTCAGACGCGGAACTGACCGGCTAAGTGAGCTCGGCCGAAGCTCAGCCAGATCAGCCATCACTCTCGCAGCTTGTACACGAACAGCGCACTGCCCGCGGCGATCGCGACGTGCTGCTTGCCGTTCACGGCGTAGCTCATCGGGCCCGAGCGGACGACCGAGCCGAGCTGCGTCTTCCACAGCAGGGTGCCCGTTCGCGCGTCGAGCGCGTAGAAGTACCCTTCGCCGCTTCCGCTGAACAGCACGTTCGACGCCGTCGTCATGATGCCGGCCCACGTGAGATCGCTCATCTTGAATTCCCAGCGCAGCGCGCCGGTGTTCGGATCGATCGCGCGCACGGCGCCGTAGCCTTCTTCGGGCTTCGCCCAGCTGTAGCCGCCCTGCCCGGTTCGGATGCCCGGCACCGGCGCTCGCGCGCCGCCGCCGGCGAAGCGGCGCCCTTCGACGTACTCGACTTTGTCTCTGACGTAGAGGCTGCTGTAGTTCGCCCACGTCGGAATGTAGAACAAGCCGGTGCGCGGGCTGTACGACGGCGAGTACCAGTTGGTGCCGCCCTGATTGCCCGGAAAGATCAGCGTTCCTGGCGGCGCGCTCGGCGCTTTGCCGGCGATGCGAATCGGGCGGCCGCTTTTCGGATCGAGGCCCGATGCCCAGTTCACTTCGACGAACGGCTTGCCCGACAGGAACTGTCCCGTCGCGCGATCGAGCACGTAGAAGTACCCGTTGCGATTGGCGAAGTACATCAGCTTGCGCGGCTGCCCCTGCCATTGCGCATCGGCGAGCACGGGAATCTGCACGGCGTCGTAGTCGAACTCGTCGTGCGGCGAGAACTGAAAATGCCATTTCAGCTTTCCCGTGTCGGCGTCGAGCGCGACGACGCTGTTGCTGTAGAGGTTGTCACCCTCGCGGTTGTCGCCGTTCCAGTCGGGACCCGGATTTCCGACGCCCCAGTACGTGAGGTTCAACTCGGGATCGTAGGAACCGGTCAGCCAGATCGACGCGCCGCCGGTCTTCCACGAATCTCCCTGCCACGTCTCGAAGCCGGGCTCGCCGGGACCGGGCACGAGATTGAATCGCCACGCTTCGTTGCCGGTCGCCACGTCGAACGCGGCGAGAAAACCGCGAATGCCGTACTCGCCGCCGGCCGGTCCCATGATCACTTTGTCTTTGATGACGAGCGGCGCCGACGCGAACGCATAACCCGCCTCGGGGCTGACGACCGTCTTGTCCCAGAGCAGCTTTCCGGTTTTCGCATCGACGGCGACCATGTGGCCGTCGATCGTGCCCATGAACAGCCGGTCTCCGTGAATCGCGACGCCGCGATTCACGCCGGCCGCAGCACGGGCGCGACTGCGGCGACGGGTTGTACGAGTACGTCCAGAACGGACGGCCCGGTGACCGCGTCGAGCGCGATGATGTCGTTCGGCGGCTGGACGATGTACATGATGCCGTCGACGACGACCGGCGTCACTTCGAAGCGCGTGCTGGTCGGCTCGCGCGACGTCAGCTGGTAGATCCACGCAGACTCCAGGTTCTTCACGTTGTCGGGCGTAATCTGCGCGAGCTCGGTGTAGCGCTGGCTGAAGTAGCCGCCCGAGTACGACAGCCAGTTGTGCGGCTCCTGCGACGCGCGCACGAGACGATCGAACGTCACCTGCGCATTCAGTGAAGCGACGACGAACGACGCGAACAACGCAACCACAAACGACACGAACCGAACCGGAACCTGGAACTCTCATTGCCCACCTCCCTGCAGCGAGACGAGATAGCTGACGAGATCCGTCATCTCCTGCGGACTCAGCTTTCCGCGGTACGACGGCATCGGCGATTTGTCGATGAACGTGAATTCCTTGAGGTCGGCGCGCATCAGCGATCGCAGCTGCTCTTTCGAGTCGAGGAGCTGCACGGTGAAGGCGTCCTGATTCAGCATGCGCCCGGTGATCGTCGCGCCGTCGCGCGTGACGAGCCGCACGAAGCGATTGCTCGGCACGATGAGGAAGTCGGGATCGACGATCGCGCGCTCGATGTCGGTCGAGTGCCGCAGCCGGCCGATCTCGCTGAGATCGGGTCCAAGGCGCGAGCCGGTGCCGTTGACGCGGTGGCAGCTCGCGCAGTTGCCTTTGCCGGTGAAGATCGCCTGGCCGTTGGCGGCGTTGCCCGCGCGTCGCCGCCGCGCGGCGGGCCTTCGCGCGCAGAAACTGGACGATCGCCGACGCCTGCGCTTCGGAGAAGTTGCTGGGCGGCATCGCGGTGTTGGGAATGCCGCGCAGGACGATGCCCGACGAGCTCGGGATCGGTCGTCGCGCGGCGGAAACGGCCGTGCCCGAGATCGACGTCGGGCACGACGTCCCCTTCGGGACCGTGGCACTCGACGCAGTTTTCCATGTAGAGCTGCTCGCCGTTGGGCGGCGGCCCGGGAGGGCCCACGTTTGGAGTGGCGGGCGCCTGCGCCCAGCTCACAGATCGTACGAGATACCGAAGACCAGAACAGCCAGCGCGACCGAGGCTCGCAACATGACCAGCTCCCTCTCTTTTTTGAGGATGTGTGGCGACATCTTACGCGATAATCCACCGCGGAGGACGCCTTCCATGCCCGTCAACAGATTCGCCGCGGCGCTCGCGCTTTGTCTCCTGCTCGGCACCGCCGCCGCGCACGCCAACATCGTCAAGCTGGAGATCACCAGGGTCGAGCCGGCAGGCCCGACGCACGAACGAATCACGGGCAAAGCCTACGGCGAGCTCGACCCGGCGGATCCGAAGAACGCGGTCATCACCGACATCGAGCTGGCGCCGCGAAACGCGCGCGGCAAGGTCGAATACGTCACCACGTTCACGCTCGTGAGGCCGACGGACATGATGAAGGCGAGCGGCGTGCTGGTGTACACCGTGGTGAATCGCGGCGGCGGCAATGCCGCGCCGCATCCGGACGGCCACGTCACGTTCGTCAGCGGCTGGCAGGGCGACGTCGTTCCGACCATCGACGAATCACACGATTCAGGTGCCTGTCGCGAAGAATCGCGACGGGTCGAGCATTACCGGTCCGCTGGTGCTGCGATTCATGAATCTGACCGGGACACACCACGCAGCTGGTGATTCCGCGCGGCCAGCCCTCGCCGTATCCGCCGGTGTCGCTCGACACGACGAAGGCGACGCTCATCTCCGCGACGGGCGAGATCGCGACCGGCGCAAAGAAGGGCGCGGTGACGATTCCCAGCACCGAGTGGGCGTTTGCGGACTGCTCGACGACGCCGTTTCCGGGCACGCCCGATCCCGACACGATCTGCGTGAAGAACGGATTCGATCCCGCTCTTCTGTACGAGCTGCGAGTACACCGTGAAGGATCCGCTCGTGCTCGGCATCGGGCTGGCGGCGACGAGAGATCTCGGATGCGTTCTTCAGATACGAGAAAGCCGACGCGGCGGGCACGCCGAATCCGGTCGCGGGCACCATCACGCACGCGATCTCCGAAGGCAGCTCGCAGTCGGGGACGTTCCTGCGATTGTCGCTGCTGCTCGGCTTCAACCAGGACGAGCGCGGACGCATCGTGTGGGACGGGATGAACCCGCACATCGCCGCGCGATTCACCGATCTCAATCGCCGTTTCGCGTTTCCCGGCGGCCTCGTGTCGCCGTACGAGCTCGGTCATGAAGGGCCGGCGTGGTGGACGACATGGGAAGACACCGCGTCGCAAGCGTCCGGCCGCGAGCCTGCTCGATCGCTGCCGCGCCACGAACACGTGCCCGAAAATCGCGGAGACATTCGGATCGGCTGAAGTGTGGGGATTGCGGCAGTCGTTCACGCTCGTCGGGACGACGGCGAAGAAGGACATTCCGCTGCCGGAGAATGTGCGGCGCTACTACTTCCCGGGCGTGTCGCACGGCGGCGGACCCGGCGGATTCGCGACGTCTCGACGAATCCCGTGAAGGCGGCCGCGCGACGTGCGCGCTGCCGACCAACCCCGCGCCGGTCGGCCCGATGCGCGCGGCGCTGATCTCGCGGCTCGTCGCGTGGGTGACGAAGAACACGCCGATGCCGGAGAGCAAGTATCCGACGCTCGCCGACGGAACGCTCGTGCGGAACACGAACGCGGCGATGGGATTTCCCTGCGATTCCCGGGCAAGCCGATGCCCGAAGGCATTCAGTATCCGCTCGTCGACTACGATCTCGGTCCGCAGTTCCGCTACGCCGATCAGTCAGGCGTCGTGACGAAGCTTCCTGTCGCGAAAGGCACGCTGCCTCAGCTCGTCGTCCGCGTCGATGCCGACGGCAACGAAGTGGCCGGCATCAAATCGCCGCTGTTGTCGGCGCCGCTCGGCACCTACACCGGATGGAACGTCACGACGTCCGGTCTCTACGCAGGGCCAGCTGTGCGGCTCGAGCTTCGGCGCATCGCCGATCGGCGGGTTCATTCCGTTCGCGAAGACGAAAGCCGAGCGCACGGCGAGCGGCGATCCGCGGCTGTCGCTCGAAGAGCGATACATCGATCACGCCGGCTACGTGCGCGCGGTGAAAGTCCGCCGCAGACACGCTCGTGCGCGATGGGTATCTGCTCGCGGAGGATGCAGCGGCCATGATCGGACAGGCTCAGCAGAGTCAGGTGTTGCGGTGACCCGCTGAAGTGCACTGACGCCCAGTCGCAAGGCACGTGTGTTGACGCAGCGCTGCGGGTCCTGTCCCCGATCCTTTCCCGTCCGTCCTCGGCGCCAACACCACGTGTACGTGAGAGGCGCCTGCGCCCTCCGACGTCGCTCAGGGCGTCTCGAGCAGAGTCGAGGGACGCGGCGGACGGAAAACGATCGGGGCCACCCGCTCGCGGCAGGCTGCGCCGTCTACACACGTGCCTTGCGGAATTAAACGCGATGGGTAAACCCTTGGCGACTTGTGGAGAGTAATCCCGAATCCTTCGCTCGCCAATTCCCGAAAGTGTTTGAAACCTGACGGGTATAATCCCAGCGACCCAACCGTTGTCCCTACAGGCCGGCGCCCGCCTCGGCACGTACGAAATCCTCGCTGCCATCGGCGCCGGCGGGATGGGGGAGGTCTATCGCGCGCGCGATACGAAGCTCGGCCGCGCCGTTGCCATCAAGGTCCTGCCCGATCGGTTCGCCAGCGATCCCGAACGACTGGCGCGCTTCCAGCGGGAAGCGCAGGTCCTAGCGTCGCTGAACCATCCGAACATCGCGATCGTCCACGGGCTCGAGCAGGCGGACGGCGTCCACGCCCTGGTGATGGAACTGGTGCCGGGCGAGGACCTCTCGCAGCGCATCGCGCGTGGGCCGATCGCCATAGACGAGGCGCTGCCCATCGCGCGCCAGATCGCGGAGGCCCTCGAGGCCGCGCACGAGCAAGGCATCATCCATCGCGATCTGAAGCCAGCCAACATCAAGGTCTGCGAGGACGGCACCGTGAAGGTCCTCGATTTCGGACTCGCCAAGCTCGCCGCGCCCGACGCGAGCGGCGGAACTGTCGCGGCGAGCCTCTCGCAGTCGCCGACCATCACGAGCCCGGCCGCGACGCTGGCGGGCGTCATTCTGGGCACGGCAGCCTACATGGCGCCGGAGCAGGCGCGCGGCAGGACAGTCGACAAGCGCGCCGACATCTGGGCGTTTGCCGTGGTGCTCTTTGAGATGCTGACCGGCCGGCGAGCGTTCGACGGCGATGACATCTCCATCACCCTGGCGTTCGTGATGACGAAGGAACCCGATTGGGCGGCCTTACCATCTGCGACACCGGCAGGTCTTCAACAGCTGCTGCGCCGCTGTTTGGAGAAAGATCCGAAGCAGCGCCTTCGCGACATCGGTGATGTACGCCTCGCCCTGGCAAAGGGATTTGGTGCCGAGCCGGGCGCCATCCAGCAGTTACAGCGCACGCCAAGGCAGTCGTGGTGGCGACAGCTCGCGTTTGTGGGTGTGCCGTCCCTTGCGATCGGCGCCGCAGCCGCCGGCGCCGGCACTTGGTTCGCGACACGACCGAACACCGCACGCGTCGCGCGGTTCACCGTCACCCCAACAGGCACGGCGGCAATGACGGCGATCAACCTCGATCGCGAGCTGGCGATCACGCCAGACGGCACCCACGTCGTCTATGTCGGGAACAACGGGACGCAGCTCTTCGTACGCGCGCTGGACCAACTCGAGCCGACACCGCTCGCGGGTCTGGACCTGCCGCGAGGCCCGTTCCTCTCGCCCGATGGGCAGTGGATCGGATTCTTCGACAATGCTGGGGCTCCGCTGTCCGGAGGCGGTCTTGGAGGAGCCGCGGTAATTTTGAAAAAAGTATCGATCGCGGGCGGACCGGCCCTGCCCCTTTGGAGCTTCACTGGCGGCCAACGGGCGGGCGCCACGTGGGGCGATGACGGCACAATCATCTTCGCGACCACCGATGCAGCGTCCGGCCTCTGGCGTGTGTCGGAAGCCGGCGGGGAGGCGACTCTGCTGACCAAGCCGAATCAGGATCGGGGAGAAGGCGACCATCTCTGGCCGGAGTTCCTGCCGGGCGGTCGGGCGGTGCTGTTCACGCTCACACCGACGACGGGTGGGATCGAGACTGCCAAGGTGGCGGTCCTCGACCTGAAGACCGGCACGCAGAAGATCCTGGTGTCAGGCGGCAGCCATGCGCACTACGTTGCCAGCGGACACCTGGTGTACGGCGTGACAGGCACCTTGCGCGCAGTCGCGTTTGACCTCAATCGCCTCGAAGTGACCGGCACTCCGGTCCCAGTGCTGCCGCAAGTGGTGACGAAAGACCTTGGTGCGGCTGATTTCGATGTCGCGCGTAATGGGACCCTCGTGTACGTACCTGGTTCAGGGGGGGGCGCTGCGCGAGGGCTCGCGGCCGCGCGGACGTTGGTGTGGGTCGATCGCCGGGGCCGCGAAGAGCCATTGCCGTCCCCGGCGCGCGCTTACGTGCACCCTCGTCTTTCTGCAGACGGAATGCAGGTGGCGCTTTCCACTCGCGATCAAGGGGACGATATCTGGATTTGGAGCGTCTCCGGCGGGACGCTGACGCGCCTCACAGTCGATCCGGGACTCGACACATACCCCGTGTGGATGCCGGATGGACGCCGGTTGGTGTTCAGTTCACAGCTCTTGGGCGCCAATGCGAGTCTTAGCCTCTTTCGCCAAGCAGCGGATGGCACGGGGACGCCTGAACGCCTTAGCCAGAGTGGCAACTTCCGCCAGTTTCCTTCGGCCGTCTCTCAGGATGGCACGCGCGTGGTGTTTACCGCTGCGAGTGCCGGCGGGGCGGACGACATCATGATGCTCACCCTCGACAAGGACGGTAAAGCACAGCCGCTCGTGCAAACCCCGTTTGCGGAGCGGAACGCGGAGATCTCGCCTGACGGCCGCTGGCTGGCGTACGAAGCCCTCGATTCAGGACAATCCCAAATCTATGTCAGGCCATTCCCCGATGTGAACAGCGGGCGCTTTCCGGTCTCGCCAGGGGGAGGCGCCGGGCCGCTCTGGGCACGCAGCGGAGAGGAACTGTTTTATCTCGCGCCCACCGGCGCTTTGATGAGCGTGCGTGTGCAACCAGGCGCCACCTGGAAGATCAGCGCGCCCACGATGGTGTTCAACGGGCAATACTTCTCCGGCGCGGCATCCGTCGGCGGGATTCCCAACCTTGGCCGCACCTATGATGTGTCGCCGGACGGCCAGCGGTTCCTCATGATCAAGCCGGGGCCTTCAGATCCGAACCTTCAGGCCACTGTGCCCGCGCAACCAACACGACGGGCAGAGGAAGGCTTCGTCATCGTCCAGCACTGGGACGTGGAGTTGAAGCGCCTCACGCCAACGACACGCTGACGCAGATCAGGGTAGAGAAAATCCCCCGGCCAGATCGGTCCTGTGTAACGCCGCAGTGGTTAGCGATCCTAGTTCCCGGTCGCGGTAGCCACTTGTGTTGACGGCGCCAGCCAGCCGCGAGCGGGTGGCCCCGATCGTTTTCCGTCCGCCCCGCAGGCGCCTCTCCCGGACGCGTGGTGTTGGCGCCGAGGACGGACGGGAAAGGATCGGGGACAGGACCCGCCGCGCTGCGTCGACACAAGTGATTGCGCGATGGCCGTCGCGTCCCTTGTGCGTCGGGCGTCAGGTGGCCACGATGCGGTGGCCGCTAAGTGTCAGTGACGCCAGATCCTGCCATCATCGAAGGGTACGAAATAGTTCCGTTGCCTCGGTCACTTCAGCGCGAATGGCGGCCTTCAGCGTCACCTCCAGATCCGGTGCCCACTCGGGCGAGTGCGGTGCGGGCACTGGGATACCACTTTCACGTGCAGCGGCCAGCTTCGCAGGGCTGACGGCCCCAATGTGAAGCAGTGCCGATGGCACGCCTGCGACGCCGTACTCGGCAAAATCTTCAGATGTCATCTTCGCCGGCATCTCGATGACATTCTGCTCGCCCATGTGCTTCTTCAAAACGTCGGCAAGCCGCAGCGTCAGTTTCGGATCGTTGTTGACGGGGTGACGCGCTGAAGGCTGCATATCAATCCGCGGCTCGCGAAGTGCGCCGGCGGCTTCCGCTTCGTTGATCACGATGCGGCGGATGGCCGAGAGCGTACGTGCGCGCACTTCGGGTGTGAAGGTCCGCACAGACAGCTGAAGCGTGACCTCATCGGGGATGATGTTGGGTCGTGAACCTCCATGAATCGAACCGACGGTAATGACGACAGGCTGCACGGGATTGGTCTCGCGAGACACAACAGTTTGGAGCGAGAGGATCACCCTCGCACTGAGGACAATCGGGTCGATCGTGTTATGTGGCATCGCGGCGTGTCCCCCACGGCCAAACATCGTGATCGTCACGTTGTCGGACATCGCGCGGAAGGGACCAGGACGGTATCCGATGGTTCCGGCCGGCATCGTATCGTCATCGTGAAGCGAGAGCGCGAAGTCGGGACGCGGGAAACGGGTGAAGAGACCGTCCTTCAGCATGGCGGCGGCGCCCGCCCCGCCCTCCTCCGCTGGCTGACCCACCATGACGAGGGTCCCCTGCCAGCGATTCCGATGTTCGGCCATCAATCGCGCTGCGCCGGCCCATGCGGCCATATGAAGGTCGTGACCGCACGCATGCATCACGGGCACCAGCTGTCCGCTCGCGTTCTCCACCTTGACCGTGCTCGCGTAAGGCAGGCCGGTTTTCTCCTCGACCGGCAGAGCGTCCAGTTCGGTGCGGAGCATCACCGTTGGTCCTGAGCCGTTCTTCATGACCGCGACGACGCCCGTGCCACCAACGCCGGTTGTCACATCGAAGCCCAGCGCCTTGACGTGCGCGGCGAGCTTCGCTGCGGTCTGCGTTTCCTGAAACGCGAGCTCAGGATTCTTGTGCAGGTCGATGTAGAGAGCTTCGATGGCGGGATAAATGGCATCGATTTGCGCGGCAGTCGGAGTGGTCCATGGCACCTCCTGCCCCGCCAGCACGACGCATGAATTGAAAGCGAACAGCGATGCGGCCGCGAGAGCGCGGGGTGTTGTCATGCGGCATTATCGTGAAGGCCGTGAGATCTCACAAGCGTGGTTGGAACTACAAGGCAAGGACGAGGCGAAGACCGTTCTCCACATCTTTGAGCAGCTGCCCCCGGATCCGGCCAGCAGGCTCGGTTAGGTGATCCCGATCGACAGTGATGACTTGAGATACGTTGGCAACAGAGTCTTTGGGAAGATCGGCGGACTTCGCAGGTATGAGCACATTACCAGGCGCTTGGACGAGTCGAAGGTTCGACGTCAGAACCACGGCCAGGACAGTCCGCAGTCGGCTGCGATTGAAAGCATCGTTCTGGACGACGAGCACGGGTCGTCGGAATCCGGGCTCCGAACCGGTCGGCTCACCCAGATCTGCCCACCAAATCTGGCCACGCTCGACTACCAACGGTCTCGCTCGAGAGATCGCCGCTGCAGGCGTCGGACGGCTGGCTCCAGGCGGCTTTCCTCAGCACCATAGATGGCGTCCAACCGCTCGGTCACTTTGCGACCTCGGTGCTTGGCCAGGAAATCGGCAAGAGCCGTGGCGTACAGACGGCTGCGCGACAGGCCCAACCGCTTACTGAGGGTTTCGGCCGATTCGAACAAATCGTCTGGGATAGACAGGGCAACTTTCATACTATGGTAATACCATGGTAGGACATCAATGGCAAGCCGGATTGCCGGGGCGCCGCTGCGAGAACTGTGCGGGGATGCGGCAACACTTGTGGTGACGGCGCCAGCCAGCCGCGAGCGGGTGGCCCCGATCGTTTTCCGTCCGCCACGGCCACCCCAACGCGGCTGCCGCGTTGGGGGGCCCGGCGCAGGCGCCTCTCACGTACACGTGATGTTGGCGCCGAGGACGGACGGGAAGGATCGGGGACAGGATCCGCCGCGCTGCGTCAACCGAAGTGATTACGCCATGCATGTGTGTTGACAGCGAGCCAGCCGTGAGCGGGTGGCGCCGATTTTTCTTTGTCCGCCCCGCAGGGCCGTCCCACGTACACGCGTCTTTCGGCCCGAGGACGGACAAAGGAAAATCGGTGACAGGACCCGCGCACGGTCTGCGATCGAGGACGGACGGCAGGATCGAGGACAGCGCAGCACACGTATGATTGACGCATGCAGAAGAACTTCCTCCTGGTGGCGGCGATTCTCGGCTTCCTCGGCGTCGCGTTCGGCGCGTTCGGCGCGCATGGGCTGCGCGGCCGGTTGTCGCCCGAGATGATGGCGGTGTTCGAGATTGGCGTGCGGTATCAGATGTACCACGTGTTCGCGCTGCTGATCGGTCGCCGCGGCGATTGGGCACTTCGGCCGCGCGCGTCTGCTGGTCATCGCCGGCTGGTCGTTCCTTGCCGGCGTGATCGATTTTTTCGGGAAGCCTCTACGCGCTGGCGCTGACGGGCACTGGCATGTTCGGCGCGATCACGCCCATCGGCGGAGTGGGACTCCTCATCGGATGGGCGTGCCTGGCGTTCTTCGCCGCGACGCTCTGAGTCTTTCTGTCTTCACCGCAGAGACGCAAGGACGCAGAGAATTCTTTCAAAGAATCTCTGCGTCTCAGCGTCTTTGCGGTGAGACACGGAAGGTCTTTTACTGCGCCGGCGGCGCCGGCCGCGGCCGCGGCGCACGAAGATCTTCGTCGGATCCGCTTTCGCATCGACGAGCACGCCCATGAACGCGACGTGCATCTCGTCGTTGCTCTGCAGCCCGAACCGCACGCGCGCCGTCGGATCGGGATTGAACTTGTTCGCGGCTGAGTTGTCGTAGCGTCCGATCGTCTCGAGTCGCGTGCCCTTCGGCAGATCGAGCGGCTCGGCGAGCTCGTATCCCACCTGCCAGTCGAACCGGTAGTTCGGCACTCGCAAGACCATCTTGCGTTCGCCGTTCGGATACACGACGTGCATCTCGAAATAGCGGCCGCGATAGTGCTGATGCGGCTGCACCCACACGAGCTTCGCGTCGGATGCCAGCGTGGCTTCGCCCTGGATTTCGTAGTTCGGCATCGCCGGGCGGGATGTCGATGTTTCCGTTGTTCGTGCCGGTGACCGTGAGATGCCGAACCGGCGGCGGGCCGTCCGCCAGCACGATGCCGACCATCGAGCGATCGGTTTCTGGCTTGCCGGTCGTCGTGTAGTGAATTTCGAACACGATATCCGAACCGGCCGCGATGAATTTCGCCGCATTGCCGACCGTGAAGTTCTGTCCGGCGACGCCGGGGTTGTACTTCGCCAGAATGTCCTGCACCGGCAGCGGGCCGCTCGCCGACGGCTGAGGCACTGACCTGTCGGCCCCCTCGCCGCGCTGCGGCACGTACAACTCGCCTTCCGGCACGTTCGCGAGCCACGTGGAGTTCGGCGGACGGATGATGGCCTTCATGTGGTGCACGACCTTGGCGTTGCCCGGCCTGACTTCCGCAGCCTTCACCCACATGTCCCGCTCGAAGTGCGCCGTCACGACGAGGTTGGACTGGTCGATGACGCCGGTCGCAGGCAGCTGAATCTCTTTCGGGAACTGGACGATGATGTCGGGCTTCCCGATCGTCCACCCTTCGGCGAACTGCACAGGCGCGGGCTTGTCCTTCGCATCGCCTTCGGGCGCGCCGTTCTTCGCCCATGCGCTGATCAGCTCGATCTCGGCATCGGTCAGCAGCTTGGTGTTCTTGAAATGCCCGACCGTCGGGTCGGCAAACCACGGCGGCATCGTCCGGCCGACGACGGCTTTTTCGATGGCGCGCGCGTAGGGACGCGTATCCTTGTAGGTCATGAACGACATCGGCGCGATCGAGTTCGGCCGGTGGCATTCCTGACACTGCTTCTGCAGCACGGGCAGCACGTCTTTGTTGAACGTCGGCGTCGCCGGAGGCGCGGCCTCAACCGACACGGACGAGGGCCAGGTTGCGGCAACCGCAAGACCCGCGACGAAGAGCGCTGACAGGAACACACGCTTCATGAAGCTCCTTAATGCGCCTTCTATTATACGGCTCATATGGAGGAACTGTGTTTCAAAAACGCGCCCTGACGGCCCTGTCGCTGATTGTCGCGATCGCGTCTCCCGCTGTGGGCGCAAAGCGCCCGACTGCCCGCCGGCCAGAAGTGGGTAGCCACCTGGGCGGCGTCGGTGCACGGACCGTACCCGTCCGGAAATCCCTCGGCGCAGCCCGACTTGAAGTTCGCGTTTCCCGACCCGGCGCAGGGCGCCGTCGATCAGTCGTTCCGCTTGATCGTGAAGCCCGATCTGTGGGGCGATCGCGTCCGCATTCGTCTCGCCAACACGTTCGGCACGCAACCGATTACCTTCGACGCGATCTACGTCGGCGTGTCGTCGTCTGCCGGCAATATCGTGAAGGGCACGAACCGACCGGTGTCGTTCGGCGGGCAGCGCAGCGTCACGATCGCGCCTGGCGCGTCGAGCTACAGCGACGCCGTGGACTTGAAGCTGCCGGCCGGCGCGCTCACCGAAGGCCGCAAGCTGGCGGTCTCGTTCCACGTGGCCGGCCCGACCGGCCCGATGACATGGCATGCGAAGGCGCTGCAGACGTCGTATCTCAGCCGTCCGCGATCGGGTGCGCACACGGGCGACGAAGATGACGCCGCATTCCCGTTCACGACGACGTCGTGGTACTTCCTCGATGCCGTGGACGTGATGGCGCCGTCGAACACGGTCGTCGTGTGCGCGTTCGGCGATTCGATCACCGACGGCACGCTGTCGACGCTGAACGGCGACGACCGGTGGCCCGACGTGTTGTCGCGGCGGCTTCACGCGGCGTACGGCAACCGCGTGTCGGTGGTGAACGCGGGGATTGGCGGCAATCGGATTCTGACGCCCGAAAGCTATCCGCCGCCTCAGCCGTTCGCCGGTGGGCCGTCGGCGCTGCAGCGGCTCGACCGCGATCTCTTCGGGCTGTCCGGACTGTCGGCGGTCGTGCTGCTGGAAGGGATCAACGACATCAGCTCGGGCGCATCAGCCGACGCCATCATCGCCGGCATGAAGGAGCTCGTGTCGCGCGTGAAAGCGAAAGGGATCAAGATTGTCGGCGCGACCATCACTCCGTCGCTCACGGCGAACGGCAACTCAGGCACACCTGACGCGAACGTGCGCCGGCAGGCCGTCAACACGTTCATCCGCACAGGTGGGATCTTCGACGCCGTGGCCGATTTCGATGCGGCGACCGTCGATCCGGCAACGGGCGCGCTCCGCGAGGAGTTCGTGCCGAACAGCACGATCGGCGGCGCCGGCGATCGCCTCCATCCGAATCGCGCGGGATATCAGGCGATGGGGTCAGCTGTCGATTTGGAAATCTTCGCACCCCTGTCCGCTGATCCGACCGCAGAGACGGCACGCTGTAAGATCGCACTCATGCGATATCCTGCGGTGGTTCTTCGGTCTCCTCGTTCTGGCTGGTCTCGTCGCTCGGCGCGGCGTATTACTACGCCGGCACGCTCGACGGCCCGGCCATCACCATCAACCAGCCGTCGGTCATCGGACAGGGAGGCACGCTCGACGTCACCGTCGACGCACCGGGCGCCGAGCTCACCGCGCTCAATATTCAGCTCGAGCAGAAAGGGCGAACCTTTCCGGTGCTCGACATGGCCTCGGCCCAGCCGATGCGCTCGTCACGGACGGCGATCGCGTCCGCATCACGCGGCCGATCGGCAAGAAGACGCTGCCCGAGCTGGAGAGCGGACCCGCGACGCTGAGGGTCAGCGCGTCGCGGCCGGTCCTGCGAGGGCTGCGCCAGGTTTCGTCCGAGGCGTCGCGAGACATTCAGGTGCGGCTGACGCCGCCGCGCGTGGCCGTCGTCTCGACGCATCACTACGTGAATCAAGGTGGCGCGGAAATGATCGTGTACCGCGTCACGCCGCCCGACGCCGAGTCGGGCGTGCGGGTCGGCGATGTCACCTATCCCGGCTTCCCGCGTCCGGCGCGCGGCTGAGCGATCCGGAGCTCAAGGTGGCGTTCTTCGCGCTGCTCTACAACCAGGCAGCCGGACACGCCGATGGAGGTGTTCGCGCGCGATATCGCCGGCAACGAGGCGCGCGCGCAGTTCGAGCATCGCGTGTTTCCGAAGAAATTCCGAAACAGCAGGATTCCGCTCGACGACAAGTTTCTCTCGCGCGTCGTACCGGCCATCCTTCAGTCGTCTCCGCAGCTGCAAGGCATCGGAGACCGATCTGCTGCCGGCATTCCTCAAGATCAACAACGATCTCCGCCGCATGAACAACGACACGATTGCGGCGCTCGCGAAGAAAACGTCGCCGACAATGCTCTGGGAAGGCGCGTTCCAGCCGCTCGGCGGATCGCAGGTCGAATCGTCCTTTGCCGACTTCCGCACGTACCTGTACGACGGCAAGGACGTCGACCGCCAGGTGCATCTCGGCTTCGACCTCGCGAAGACGGCCAATGCGCCGGTGACGGCAGCCAACCACGGCAAGGTGCTGTTCGCCGGCGAGCTCGGCATCTACGGCAACACGGTGATCGTCGATCACGGCATGGGCGTGCAATCGCTGTACGCGCACCTGTCGTCGTTCGCGGTCAAGGAAGGCGACGACGTGAAGAAGGGGCAGACGCTGGGCGCGAGCGGCCAGACCGGCCTGGCGGGCGGCGATCACCTGCATTTCAGCATGATGGTGAACGGGCAGTTCGTGAACGCGACCGAGTGGTGGGACCCGCACTGGATTGAGGATCGGATTATGCGTAAGTTGCGGCCATGACCTCGAATCCGACGGACGCCGAAAAACTCTCCTGCCTGTTGAAGCTCGCGTTCGATAACGATCGTTCGCGCTACGATCGGTTCTGCGAGATCGTTCGCGACGACCGTGCCCGAGGCGCATGCGGCCGTTCTGCGCGGCAGCGCCATCACCGGCACGCGCTACGCCGACGGGGCGCCGTTCGACGCCGATGGCCCAGGCACGAGCGACCTCGATTTGACGCTCGTCGGCGCCGAGGTGCTTCGCTACTACAGCGCGTTCTGGATTCCCGGCATCCACTCGAAACCGCTCAGCGACGAAGACCCCGACATCGCGCCCGAGCTCACTGCCGTTGAGACGGCAGCTGATGGACATGGTGCAGCGGCCGGTGAACATCCAGGGCACGCGCGACTGGCTGCAGCACTTTCGCGGCGACATCATGAATCAGCCCTACCTCACGCTATTCGGCACCATCCAGGAACCGTGAAGACGCTGCGGATTCTCAGCTACAACATTCTCAAAGGGGGCGTGGGGCGCGAGGCGCGCGCTGGCGGCGGTCATCTCCTCGTGCGAGGCGGATGTCGTCATCCTGCAGGAGGCGTATCGCCCGTCAGTGATTCAAGCAGCTCGCGGCAACGTGCGGCTACGAGCACTGGGCGTCGTCGCAGGGTCACTCGGTCGCGTTCATGAGCCGGCTTTCGATCGCGGGGCACGTGTGGCGGCGCGTCCGCTGGGCCAAGCGCGCCTATCTCGAGATCGTGACGTCGACCGACTTTCGCATCTATGGCGTGCACCTGAGCGCCGTGCACAGCAACCTCACCGAGCAGCGGCGCGGCGTACGAAGCTGCGCGCGCTGTTGCGCAGCGTCGAGCGCCACCAGCACGGCCTGCACATCGTCACCGGCGACTTCAATACGCTGGCGCCGGGCGAGCGGCTCGACATGAACAAGCTGCCGCCGCGCCTGCGCGCGCTCGCGTGGGTCACGGGCAAGTCGATTCGCTGGATCACGATCCGCATGATGCTCGAGGCGGGCTACGTCGACGGCTACCGCAAATTCCACGGCGACGAAGGGCACACGTTCACGACGTGGGATCCGCACGTGCGGCTCGACTACGCATTCGTGCCGGAGGCGTTCAAGGGCAACCTGCAGCGCTGCGAGGTCGTGAGAGATCATCCGATGGCTGAAAGAAGCCTCGGATCACCTTCCGCTGCTGACGGAAATTACGAAACAGTAGGCAACTTGAATTCGCGCTCGGCGTCAGCGCAGGCGTCGTGAACAAAAACTGTACGCATCCTGTCTCCGCTGCCCGGTTGTGCAAGCTAACGGCGCAGGATTACCGGGCATCCCGTTTGCACCGGGCCGGGGCGTGCTGCCCGCCAAACTCGGTCGATACGCCTGCGGTCGCAACGCTCCTTCTGAAGCACCGGCCCGATCTCATCACCACCACGGATGCAGATGGCGGCGTCCCGCCCTCCGGTCAGGACTCCGCAGAAGCGGAACGCCTCGCGAAAGACCTCGAAAAACTCGGTCCGACGTTCGTCAAGCTCGGTCAGGTGCTGTCGACGCGCGCGGACCTGCTGCCGCCGGCCTATCTCGAGGCCCTGAGCCGCCTGCAGGACGATGTCGAGCCCGTGCCGCTCTGCCGATGTGCAGAAGACGATCGAAGACGACCTGAACGTGCGCGCTCTCGAAGGCGTTTCTCGACGTTCGATCACGAGCCGCTCGCATCGGCATCGCTGGGACAGGTGCATCGCGCGACGCTGCGCGACGGGCGCGCGGTCGCCGTCAAAGTGCAGCGGCCCGGAATCATGGAGCAAGCGCTGGCCGATCTGACCGTGCTCGACGAGATTGCCGCATTCATCGACCATCACACGAAGGTCGGGCGGCGCTACGAATTCGCGCCGATGATTCGCGAATTCCGCAAGGCGCTGATGGACGAGCTCGACTACGAGGTCGAGGCCAATCATCTGCGCACGCTCAAGCGGAACCTCGCGGAGTTCGAGCGCATCGTTCGTGCCCGCGCCGGTCGACAGCTACGTCAGCCAAGCGCGTCCTGACGATGGAGTACGTCCGCGGGACGAAAGTGACGACGCTGAACCCGGTGGCGCTGATCGACGTCGATGCCGGAGGCTCTGGCCGATGAGTTGATTCAGGCGTACCTGCATCAGATTCTCATCGACGGCTTCTTCCACGCGGATCCGCATCCGGGCAACGTGTTCATCACCGAAGACGGGCGTCTCGCGCTGCTCGACCTCGGCATGGTCGGCCACCTGTCGCCGACCCTGCAGGATAAATTGCTGAAGCTCATCCTCGCGATCAGCGAGGGACGTGGGGAAGAGGCCGCCGACGCCGCGATCGCGCTGGGAGAGAAGCGTGAGGGGTTCGACGAAGAGTGCATTCAACCGCGACGTGGTGGGCATCGTCGGCCACTACTTCGGGGCGTCGCTCCAGGAGTTTCAGGTCGGCAGGATTGTGCTCGAAGTGAACCAGTCATCGCGGGCGCGCACGGCATCAAGTCGCCCGTCGAGCTCACGATGCTGGGGAAGACGCTCCTGACCCTCGACAACATCGCGAGGACGCTGGCGCCGGCGCTCGACGTCAATGCGTCGATCAGGAAGAACGCGATCGAGCCTGATGCAGCGCAGGCTGCTGAAGAGCCTGTCGCCCGGCACGGTGTTCACGACCGTGCTCGAGGCGAAGGAGTTCGCCGAACAGCTGCCGCGCCGCATCAACCGCGTGCTCGAATCACTGGCGAGCAGCCAGCTGAAGTTGAAGGTCGAGGTCATCGACGAAGGAGCGGTGATCGACGGCCTGCAGAAAGTGGCCAACCGCATCACGATGGGTCTCGTTGTCGCCGCGCTCATCTCGAGCGCCGCCATGATGATGCAGATCGAAAGCCGGTTCACACTGCTTGGCTACCCCGGCTTCCCCACTGTCCTGATGCTGGTCGCCGGCAGCCTTGCCGCGTGGCTGGTGTTCAACATCGTCGCGCACGATCGGGCGCCCCGCAGCAAGACGCGGACCTAACGCCCTCTGCTCTCTGCTCTAGTCAGATTTTTTAAAGGTGACTTCGCCCGTCGCACCTTCCGCCGGCGGAAGACTCCGCAGAAATTCGTAGAGCGCCCCGACGTCGTCAGGACTCATCCGCGCGTACGATTCCCACGGCATCGGCGTCCCCGCGTGCTGGCGCCCGCCGACTTTGAAGCGCGCGATGAACGTGGCGCGATCCGGAAACTTCATCAATGCGCCACCCTTGCGGGGCGTGATGTTCGGCGTGCGAAACCACGTCTGCATGTCGACTCCGGGCAGCGGCATCGGTTCGAACTCTTCGCCGCCGGAGAACTCGGGCCCTGTGGGCTCGATCGTGGTGTCATGCAGCGGCGTGTGGCACCCGACGCAGTTCGCGACATAGCGCGCGAGGTATTCACCCCGCTCCTTCGTCGGCTTCTCCTCCGGAGCGACCTTTGGCGGACGCACCACCGCCATGTCTCGAGGCTTGAACGCGGACGAGATGCTCCGAATGACTTTGCCCGCGACGGTCCATTCGTTGGCCGGCACCGGATTGCGCACAGGCGCCTGCGACCTGAGGAACGAGATGATCGCGATCATGTCTTCGTCGCTCATGTTGAAGAACGGCATCATCGGGGCCACAGACGCGCGGCCGTTCGGCCGCACGTTATAGCGCATCATCCGTGCGATCTGACCGTCGCTGTACCGGCCGATACCGGTCTCGGGATCGGGCGTCAGGTTCTTCGAGTAGATCGCTCCGAGCGGCGGGGCCTCGAATTTGGTGCCACCGCGAAGGGGTATCTTCTCTCCTGAGGCAACCTTCTGGAACTCCTCGAACGAGCTCGCGTGGCACTCGACGCAATGCGAAGGCCCGTACACGAGATATTCGCCGCGCGCGATGACTGCAGGGTCGCTGCTGGCGCGCACGTCGATCACAGGGTATTCGTCGTACACGCGATCCCAGGTCCGCCAGACGTAAATGGCGACGGCCGAAGCCAGGACGACCACGAGGAGGAAGAGCAGTTGAAGGGCGCGAATGATGACGTGTCTCACCATGGTCAGGTTTCGTCTGGAAGACGATGCGATCCTTTTTCGCTTCGATTTTCTTGAAGATGGCAGGGTCGAGACCTTTCAGGTCGTCGAGCGACGAGAACTGTCCGCGCTGTGCTGCGGTACTCGAGCACGGCCCTGCTCTCGCGGCGCAAGCAGCTGCAGCACGCTTTCGAGATCGATCGCCTCGGCGGTGTTCATGTCGAGAGGGCGCACCGTGTCCCCCTTGAAGTGCGCCGCGAGATATTCGAGGACGGCCGCAAAGTCGTCGTCCGCACCGGCGGCGCCGAACGCCTTCATGCGATCGATCGTTTCGATCCATCCGTCGCGCGTGAGCTTCACCGACGTGGCCTTCGCGGCCTCGTGACACGTGCTGCACAGACGAAGCGTCTGTTCCTTGCCCGGACCGTCCGGCAACGTGTCCTGCGCGGATCACGACTCGGCGAATCCAACTGCACAACCACAATGAAAGCGCAACACGGCTATCTTCATGTTCGTCCCCACGCGACCTGCAATCCCCACGCACCCCACGATACCCACCCGACCTACGATCCCCACGATCCCTTAATTGATCGCCAACGGAATGCCGAACGCATACACCGTGTTGTCCGTCGTCACGACATGGACCTGGCCTGTGCCGACGGACAAGCCGGCGCTCGCCGCTGACGTGATCGTAGCTGCCGCTGTTCCACAGTTCCTTGCCCGGTAGCCGGATCGAGCGCGTAGAGCACCGCGTTCGCGCCGAAATTGCCGCCCGCGAGGGCGAAGACCACGCCGTTGACGATGATCGGCGTGCGCGGCGACGCCATCTTACGCGATGTCCACGCACGCTCGACCGTAAGGCGCGCCGCCCTTGTCGAGCCACCTTGAACGCGGCGATCGCGCTGCTCGACTTCCGCCAGAATCCAGCGCGTGCCTGCCGCATCGCGCCAGGTCGCGATGCCATCGCTGCTGAAGCGCACGCTCGGCGGCATTCTGCGTCGCAAACATACGGAGTCCGATGATCGGCGCCGCCGAGCGACGCCGCATCCAGCACGATACAGCCGGCTGGCTGACGTCGCCGCGACGTAGGTCTTATCTGCCTTCGGTGAACACCACCGGCGTGGAATTGAACGCCGACTCCTGCCTGATCCAGTCCCTCAGCTTCAACGTTCTGGCGTCGAGCGCAACGATCGAGTTGGCGTATTCGCGAGCTGCCGCCGCCGGTCGAGACGTACACCGTGCCGTCCGTCGCCCAGTGCCAGTCCGACAATCGCGGCACCGTTGGACTGCCACGTCGTCACGGGCTTGGTTTCGGCCATGAAATCCATCGCGTAGACCGCCGTCGGCGCGCCGCCGCACGTGTTCGACGTTGCGGCGTAGACGAAACCATCGGCCCAGATCAGGCCGGTGGCCGTCGCGTTCGCGCGGAAGGAACCTGGCCGGCGCGAGCGCGAGATCACCAGTGTCGGGAATCAGGCCGCGCAGCAGACCGTCGGCCGCAACGCTGAAGACGAAGTTGGGCCGCGGCCGCGTGCGGGCGCCGCGTGCGTGGCGTCGCGCGCGGAGCGGGACCACCGGGCCTGCCCGCCGTAGCGGCGCCGGCCGCGGACGCGGGTGTGTCACCCCCGCCACGATTGCCGCGCGATGCGATACGCGCCGCGATTTCCGCGAGCTGCGGTGCGCCTTTCCCAGGTTCGCCGACGTCCCCCTTCGCCGGACGCGGCGGCCGCGCGAACCCGAAGAACGCGAGCTGCGTCGGCGGCGTCAGAGGTGTCGCGCGCGTCAGCGGCAGCGTCATGCCTCCCGGACACGTCGGCGATCCTGCGTATTCGCGCGCGCCGGCCGCGTAGTTGTGATGCGTTCGCCAGAACATCGTGCCGAAGTCGTAGTCGATGCCGTACACGTTGTTCGAGCTGCCGCCGACGAAGATCAGCGACTTGAATCCTCGAAACGTCATCAGGTTGCCGAGCGCCACCGGCGCGGTCAGCGCGTTGCCGTGCCGCGACTCGTTGTCGACCTTCAGCTTCCAGAGAAACTGAAACTTCGACAGGTGTCCGATCGAGATGTACGGATCGACGCGCATCCACGACGTGCGCTGCGCATCGAACCCCTGCGTCGTCCAGTCGGGTGCGCTGCGCGCCTGCGCGTAGAGGAGACCGCTCATCGCCGACGCGCAGGCGATCGCGATCAAGACACACGGTCTTCTTCATTGCGGCAGCCCGAAACAGTAGACGGTGCCGTCGTAGCGTGCCGATGTAGACGCGGCCGTTCGCGACGGAAATGCCGCTGTAGTGATTCCACGACGTAATCGTGTCGCCGCTCGACCACAGCTCCTGGCCTGTCTGCCCGTCCAGCGCGTACAGCACCGAGTGCGTGGAGCGCGCGATGCGGCCGCGGCGTGCCGCCGTTTTCCGGCGCACCGCCAAACGGCATCGGCGGCGATCGCAGCACGACGTCTTCGCCGCTGGCGAAGCCGAACACGATGCCGTTCGCGACGAGCGGACGGGTCGGCATGCTTCATGTCGCGCGAGATCCACGCCGGATTCAGGAAGAAGCTGTCCGGTGGCCGGGTTCTTCTCCATCCTGAACGCCGCGACCGCGCCGTTGAACACTTCACCGTGCTCGATCGGCGCCTTGAACTTCGGATGTTTCGGCCCCCAGAACGGCACGAGCACCCAGCGCGTGCCCTTGGCGTCTTCGTAGGTCGCCATCGCGCCATAGACGCCGGCGGCCTGGTAATCCTGATCTTCATTGCAGATGAGCGGCGACCGATGCTCGGCCGTCGAATGGTCCTCGCCGCCGAGCGCGCTCGTGTCGAGCAGCCACGTGCGGCATTCCTTGCTGGCCTGCACGAGCCACTCACGGCCGGCATGTTCGAAGACCGGTCCGGTGACCTGCAGATCCATGTCGCGCTTCAAGAGGTACTCGGCGTTCGGGGGACCGAAGTAGTCCTTCAGCTTCAGCGCGCCCGTTTTCGGATCGAGCTTCACGCCGATGACCGCCGTGCCGTACGACCGAAGCTCGGGGTTGTACGAGCCGTCGCCGGTGCCGGTGTACATCGTCCCGTCTTTGCCGATCGACGGACCGCTGCGTCCCCACATGCCGCCGCTGCCCGGATCGAACGTCGCGGTGCGGCGCGTGGCGAGGTCGAACGCGTACACGTAGTTCGGATTGCCGCCGCATCCCTGCGCGCTCGTCGTGTAGACGACGTTGTTCCAGAGATTCAATCCGTACGGCTTGCCGTTGGGCGGCATGAACAGCTCCGACGGCGCGACCGCCTTCCCGGTCGCGACATCGAGCTGATGCAGGCGCCCATCCCATGCCGCCGCATAAATGATGTAGCTGCCCGGCGTCTTACCGGGACCGATCACCGGCGTCGCCAGCTGGCCGCCCGGACACAACGTGCCGAAGCTGACGCCGGGAGGCGGAGAGAACGTCGTGTCGAAGTGGTGCTTCCACAGCAACCCGCCGGTCGCGACGTCGATCGCGTAGATGTTGTCGGAGATGCCCGCGACGATCGCGACCTGTCTGGGGTCCGGCCGCGGTCAGCACGCGCCCGACGATGAGCGGCGGGAAGAGCGCGTGCATCTCGCGCGCCTCGTTGTCGGTCTTGTATTTCCACAGCAGCTTCATCCCCTTCACGTTCGACACGTTGAGGATGCGCTCGTTCTTCTGCCACGCCGTCCGCTGCGGATCGCCGCCGTCGGTCAGCCAATCCGCCTGGCACGGTGACGATTGGGCGACTGGCAACTGGGCGATCGATAGACCGGTCGAGTATTGCCGCGATTGTCGGATCGCTGCGACTGTCACTTCCGGCTTGCGTTCGTTTCACTTTTTACTTTTCTACTTTTTACTTTTTACGTTACCACGCCAGCGCAAACACCCACACCGCTCCGCCCTCGGGCACTTCGGGATATTCGCCGGGAAACAGCCGATTGAGGCGCGCCTGCATCGCGCGCGAGTCGATGCCGAAGCCCGACTGCACCGCGACGTACTGCCGGCCGTCGATCGAAAACGACATCGGCACGCCGATAATGCCCGAGTTCGTCGGCGTTTCCCAGAGCACTTTCCCGTTCTTCGCGTCGAACGCGCGGAACATCCGATCGTTCGTGCCGCCGGAGAACACGAGCCCGCCGCCGGTCGTGAGGATCGGCCCCCAGTTCGCGGACTTCGCGAACGTGTGCGTCCATACGCGTTTGCCCGTGTCGACGTTCCACGCCTGCACTTCGCCGATGTGTTTCGCGCCCGGATACACATACAACGTGGTCGTCGCGCCGGTGTAGACTGCGCCCTTTCACGTACTCCACTTCGCGGCCGATCATCGTCGAGCACAGATTCTCGTTGGCGGGAATGTAGAGCATGCGCGTCTTCGGGTTGAACGCCGCGGGCGGCCAGTTCTTTCCGCCCCACCACGACGGGCAGAAGTCCGCCATCTTGTCGGTGCCCGGCTTCCTCTCCGGGTCGACATCGGGGCGCCCGGTCTTCGGATCGAAGCCGCGAAAGACGTTGTGCCGCACGAACGGCATCGCTTCGACGAAGTTGATCGGGCCTGCCGGAGCGCTCGAGGAAATACAGGATGCCGTTGCGCCCGACGTTGACGAGCCCTTTGATCGTGCGGCCGCCGCGCTGGTAGTCGATCAGAATCGGCGGCGACACTTCGTCCCAGTCCCACGATTCGTTCGGGTTGTACTGCATGTGGCCCTTGATCTGACCGGTCGCCACGTCGATGGCAACCGTCGACGCGATGTACAAGTTGTCGCCGGGCCGCCGGTCGCCCATCCACGGGCCGCCGTTGCCGGTGCCCCAGAACGACAGGTTCGTCGCCGGATCGTAGTTGGCGGTCACCCACACCGAACCGCCGCCGGTTTTCCATTCGTCGCCCTTTCGGCCATGTTTCGCTTCCCGGCTCGCCGGGCGCTGGAACCATGTGGGTTTTCCAGAGCTCCTTGCCGGTTGTCCGCGTCGAACGCCGAGACGTGGCCGCGGACGCCGAACTCGCCGCCAGAGGTGCCGATCAGCACTTTGCCGTCGGCGACGAGCGGCGCGAGCGACATGTAATAGCCGCTCTCGTTGTCGGCGACGGTGGTCGTCCAGACTTCTGTTCCCGTTTTCGCATCCAGCGCGACGAGCACGGCTTCGCCTGCGGCGAAGTACACCTTGTCGTTGTAGACGGCGACGCCGCGGCTTGTCGGATGCAGAAGCACGACAGGCGTTGGGAGCGGCCGGCGGTACCGCCACAGCAATGCACCCGTCTTCGCATCGATCGCGAGCACCTGATTGCCCGGCGTCGACACGAACATGACGCCGTTGACGACGATCGGCGGCGCTTCGTGACCGTTCGCCATGCCCGTCGAGAAAATCCACGCGGGCCGCAGGCGCTTGACGTTGCCTGAATCGATCTCGGTGAGCGGGCTGTATCCCCAGCCGTCATACGTGCGGCGAATCATCGGCCAGTCGCCGTCCGGCGGGTTCTTCAGACGCTCGGCCGAGATCGGCTGGTACTGCTTCAGGATCTCCGGCATGGGCAGTGGCACCAGAATGCCGGCACCCGGCGCACTCGGTGCGGGCAACGGCACCGGCGCCTGCGCGGACAACGCAACGACGGCCGCAGACCCAGCGGCCGCCACGAATGCCAACCGAAATCGCATTTGTATGACCGAATCTTAGCCCAAGCGCGCGCCAGCTACCTCGCCCACTCTCCTTTTCGCATCAGCGGCTCCGTCCGTGCCGTTCGGCAGCACGCCGTCGACGTCGAGGTCGCCCGAGCCAATCATGAAGTCGACGTGCACGCCGCTGCGATTGCCGCCGGCCCGCTCGAACTCGGCATCGCTCATCTCGTTGCCGCCCTTCAGCGTGAACTTGTACGCGTTGCCGAGCGCGACGTGGCTGGCCGCGTTTTCGTCGAACAGCGTGTTGTAGTAGAGCAACCCTGACTGCGAAATCGGCGAGCTGTGCGGGACGAGCGCGACTTCTCCGAGTCGCCGGGCGCCTTCGTCTGTGTCGAGCAGGCGCTGGAGTGTGTCCGGAGTTCTTGTCGGCCGACATCTTCACGATGCGGCCGCGCTCGAAGGTGACGCTGAACCCGTCAATCAGCGTGCTGCCGTAGCTGAGCGGCTTCGACGCCCGAACGGTACCGTCAACGCGATCCTTGTGCGCGATGGTGAACACTTCTTCGGTCGGCAGATTGGCCGTGAACGGAATGCCGTTGCGGCTCGCACTGCGGCCGCTCACCCAGATGTGGCCGTCGGGAAGGCCGAGCGTGAGATCGGTGCCGGGCCCGGTGTACTTCAACGCCGCGTACCGTCTTGCTGTTCAAGTACTCGCTCCGCGCCGCGAGATTTCCGAGGTGCGTTTCCCACGCCGCGAGCGGATCGGGCGTATCGAGGCGGCACATGCGCGCGATGGCCTCCCACAGTCGCGAGACGGCCTCGCTCGTCGGCACGCCCGGAAAGATCTTCTCGGCCCAGGCGGCGCTCGGCGCCGCGACAATCGCCCAATTGGTGGCGTTGCGCGATACCTGCTCGCGGAACGGCCGCATGTCACGCGCCGTCGCCTGAAGCACCGCGCTGACCAGTTCGGGCGGCTCCCCTTGAAGAAGATCGGGATCGTTCGCGCTGATCGACAGAACGGCGTGCCCCGCGGCAACGTGCTCGGACAGCGCCGTCGGCAGCCATGATGAAAAATTACCGAACGAGTCGCGCGGCGCGTGCTTGAAGCGGATCGATTGCTGCGCCTTCGTCGCCGTAGAGCGTTTCGACGAGCGGCGAGCCGGCGCGATACGCGGCGGCCGCGATCTCGCGCGCGAGCGGCGCCGATTCGAGCGACGCGCCGCCATTGGCCAGCGGCCCGATGATCAGCAGGCGCTGACCCGGCTGCAGGTTCAACGCAACCCGCACGGCGAGCTCTGCATACCTTTGTAAAGTGCGATCTAGATCCATAAGGTAATTTTAATTCGGCTAGCACAAACCGGTGTAAGAGCGGCATCCTTGCACGCAATATTGTACGTGCATTCGGAATTACAGTCCTGAATACACCAATCGTCCGCCCACGTGTGTCTGCCTGACGTTGAGCGCGCGATCCATCACGACGAGATCCGCGATCGCGCCTTTGACGATCGAGCCGGTTGGCATGAGGCCAAGCTCCGAGGCCGGCGTCGACGCGCACAGCTGCGCGGCGTCGCTCAGGGAAAGACCGACGTCGTTGACCAGAAATCGAAACACACGGTCCATCGTCGCGACACTGCCTGCAAGCGTGCCGTCTGCGAGATACGCAGCCCCGTTCTGGACGCGAATCGTGCGTCCGCCGAGCGATGCCGTCGAGCCCTCCGGTAATCCTGCGGCAGCGACGCCGTCGGTAATCGCCATCATGCGTCCCGCACCTTTGGCGGCAATCGCCATGCGCACCATGTCGCGATGCACGTGCACGCCGTCGCAGATGATCTCTGCGGCGACCTCGGCGCTCGTCAGGACAGCGCCCGCGAGGCCCGGCTCGCGATGGTTCAGCGGCGGCATTCGATTGAACAAGTGCGTGGCGTGCCGCGCCCCTGCGTCGATCGCCGCTCGCGATTGCGCCAACGTTGCGCCCGAATGGCCCAAAGACACACGTCGTCCGCCCGAGACAAGCTGACGAATCAGATCGAGCGCGCCGTCGAGCTCAGGCGCAAGCGTGACGATGCCGACGCTGTCGCCGGCGGCCTCGATTTCCGCAAGGATATCGCCGCCACCGAAGTCGCCCGTCTCCTCCGCATCCGCCTTCGCGCCTTCGCCGCTTCGGCGAGACAAGCCCACCGCACCCGTGGGGCTTCGCAGGCATCCGAGAGGCTGAGCGCCCCGGTATTCGGGACTGATGAAGTTGCTCTCGATATGGGCAGGCAGCACGCGCGCGCCGGCCGCGTAACCGCTCCGAAGCGCCGCGACGCGTTGCAGCACCTCGCGCAGCGCACGGGGCGCGCATGCCACTGTCGTTGGACAGAATGCCGTCACGCCGAATTTCGGAAGACGCTCGGCAATCGCGGCGATGACATCCCCGCCATCGAGTGTGTCGAACCCCTCGAGCCCATGCACGTGGACGTCGATGAAGCCGGGAAGCACGAGATGCCCGCGCAAATCAATCGTCTCCGCCTTCGCGGCTCCGCCGCTTCGGCGCGACAGGTCCGCCGCGGCTCCGCCGCCTGGGCGAGACAAGTCTGTCGAGAGGATGTCCACGATTCGGTCGCCATCGATGACGAGGGTGCCGGCCGAGTGGACACCTCCAGGCAATACGAGGTCTGCGCCAGACAGGACGATCATGAACGGTAATATATCGGTAATGCCTGTCCTCGGCATCGACGTCGGCGGCACCAAGACCGTCTGCCTGCTCGCAGACAACGATGAGCGCGTCATCGCTGAAGGGCGGGAAGACGGCGCAAACCTGCAAGGCGCGGGAGAGCTCGCGCTCGAAAAGGTCCTTCATTCCGTCATGGAAAAGACGATTGAAGGTACGGGCGTCATCCCCTCCGCCATCTGCCTGGGCATCGCCGGTGTCGATCGCGCCTCCGATGAAGCGGTCGTGCGCGGCATCATGAGCCGCATCGGCTACAAGGCGCGCATTCTGATCGTCAACGACGCGCTCATCGCCCTCCAGGCCGGCGTCGGAAACGCAGTCGGCATCGTCATTGTCTCGGGCACTGGATCGATCGCCTACGGGCGTAACGACCGCGGGGAAGCCTCCCGGGCCGGCGGTTGGGGGTACGTGCTGGGCGATGAAGGCAGCGGTTACTGGATCGGCCGCCTCGCGCTGCGCGCGGTCGTCCGTCATGCAGACGGCCGGGGCCGCGTGACGAGTCTGACGCCGCGGCTCCTGGCGCATTTCGGCGTCGCGCGCCCGACCGAGCTGATTCACACGATCTATCACGAGGGGCTGAGCCCCCGGTCGATTGCGGCCGTCGCGAAGTACGTGCAGCTTGCGCGCGACGAGGGGGACATGGTCGCGACAGGCATTCTCAATCGCGCCGCGGACGAGCTGATGACGGCCGCAACGGCGGTCATGACACGCCTCGAACTGGGTGAGCGTGACTTTACGTTCGTGCTGGCGGGGGGGATGTTTCAGGCACTCCCCTGGCTATGCGACCAGATGCAGCTCCTTCTGCCGTCGCTCGCCCATCGAAGCACCGTGATGCGGCTCGATCAGGAGCCCGCGCTCGGGGCCGTCAGGCTCGCGTTGGCCGAGCTCAACGGGGGCGCCCGATTGCCGGTGTACCGGCCCAACGTCACATGAACCTCCGCGTATTCCGGTCCGCCGACGAAGCGGCTCACGCTGCGGCCGCCGCCATTGCCGCACAGCTGTCGCGCAAGCCGACCTCCGTCCTGGGGCTGCCGACTGGTCGAACATCGCTCGAGGTGTACGACGAGCTGGTGCGGCTGCACGAATCGGGTTCCGCAGATTTTTCGAACGCACACACGTTCAACCTCGACGAGTTCGTCGGGTTACCCTCGAGCGATAAACGCAGCTACTGCGCGTTCATGCAGAAACACCTCTTCGCGCGCATCAACCTTCCGGCCAGCCACGTGCATTTCCTCAACGGCAGCACCGGCGACCACGAGCGCGAGTGCGCCAGGTTCGAGAATGAGATCAGGGATCTCGGCGGAATGGACCTGCTGCTGCTTGGCATCGGCGCGAATGCGCACATTGGATTCAACGAGCCTGCGCGCGCCCTGCGCGCGCGGAGCCACACCACGCGCCTCACGATTGGGACCCGCCGCGCCAATGCCTCGCTTTTCGGTGGGCGGCTCGATCGGGTCCCACGCGAAGCGTTGACGATGGGGGTGGGGACGATGCTCGAAGCGCGTGCGATCGTGCTGATTGCCACGGGGCGCGAAAAGGCGCGCGCGATCGGGTCGATGTTCGGAGGCCGCGTGTCGACCGAAGCACCAGCGTCGATTCTGCAGCTTCACGGCAACGTTGAAGTGATTCTGGATTTACCTGCCGCCGAGAAGCTTCCGCAGTCGGGGTTCGACGCGGAGGCGTGACAGCGCCTTTGCCCGCGTTGCGCCGGTCTGCTGCATGACAATGGCGGCTTTGACGTTCCACCGCGCCCGCTGGAGCCATACGTCCGCCGCGTCATCGTCGAGACCCGTGATGCTTCCGACGATCCGGCGGGCGCGATCGCGCAGTTTGTCCGAGTTCGACTTCACGTCCACCATCAGATTGCCGTACGTCTTCCCCGCGCGCACCATCGCTGCGGTCGTCAACATGTTGAGAACAATCTTGGTAGCCGTACCGGCCTTCAACCTCGTCGATCCGGCGATGACTTCGGGCCCTACGGCCAGAACAATGAGCACGTCGGCGAGGTCCTTCAGGGCCGATTGCGGGTCGCACGTGACACCGATCACGGGAGCCTTGGCCGCGCGTGCTCTCGTGACCGCACCGCGAACGAATGGCGTGATACCGCTCGCGGAAATTCCGACGACGATGTCTTTGCGTGTCGGCCGGAGCCGGCGCATCGCCCGCTCGCCCTCCTCGTAATCGTCTTCGACCCCTTCTCGAGCTCGATGAACCGCGGCCGCGCCTCCCGCCATGAGCGCCCGAGCCGTCCGAGGGTCGATGCCGAATGTCGGAGGCAACTCTGCGGCCTCGAGCACCCCGAGGCGGCCGCTCGTGCCGGCGCCAGCGAAAATCAGCCGCCCGCCCTTCAGCACCGCATCGGCCATGAGCGTTGTCGCGCGCGCGATGCGGGTCTTTTCCCGCTGCACTGCAGCAAGCACGTGTCTGTTATCGAGAATCATCACCTCCACGATCTCGTCCGGCGAGAGCGTGTCGATGTCTCGGCTGTCCGGATTCACCGCTTCGGTTGCCAGATCCCGCCATTTCGATCGCGTGGCCATTTATTTGACCTTAACCTGAAACGTATTTTCTCGGCTAGATTTAAGGAATGTTCTTCAGCGGGCTTGGCACCGCGGCGCCATCGACGCGCTGGACGCAGCTGCAGTGCTGGGACGCGCTGGTCGCATCCGATCATCTCCCTGCACTCAGCCCGCGATCGCAAGCGATTCTCCGGAAGGTGCTGCGTGGGAACAATGGTATCTGCAGCCGGCATCTCGCACTCGACCAGCTCGGCGAGGCGTTCGCATTCGATCCCGACGTACTCGATGCGCGATTCGCGAAGCACGCGCCGGCCGTCGCGTCAGAGGCCGCGGCGCGCGCACTGGCCGATGCCGGGCTCGCGTCCGGCGATGTCGACGCGGTGATTGTCAGCACGTGTACCGGATATCTCTGCCCAGGCCTCACCAGCTACGTCACGGAGCGGCTGGGTCTCGCGACGAATATTCTGGCGCTGGATCTCGTCGGTCAAGGTTGCGGCGCCGCTCTGCCGAACATGCGGACCAGCGAGGCGCTCCTCGCGAGTGGGCGCGCCCGCTGCGTGCTGTCGATTTGCGTCGAGATTTGCAGCGCCGCGATGTACCTGGACGACGACCCGGGTGTGCTCATCAGCGCGTGCCTCTTCGGGGACGGCGCGGGGGCTGCCGTTCTCACCGCTGATCCAATACCGGGACGCCGCCGCATCGAATGGCGATCGGCGGGCACCAGCATGACCGCGGGCGATCGCGACGAGCTGCGCTTCGAGCGGAGGGGCGGCATGCTGCGAAACATCCTGACGCCCGCGGTGCCGGCGCTGGCCGCGAAGCACGTCGATCACATCCTCACCGAAGGACTCGACCGCGAGGGGATCTCGCGGAGCGACATCACAGGATGGATCCTTCACGCCGGCGGCCGGGAGATTCTGGCCGCAATCGGTCAGCGTGTCGGCCTGACGGAGGACGACACGCGATGGAGCGCCGCAATTCTGCGAGACTACGGCAACGTCAGCAGCCCGTGCGTGTACTTCGTGCTGCAGGCCGCTCTCAACGAGCAGGCGCCTGGTGGATATTGGTGGATGTCGTCGTTCGGCGCCGGCTTCAGCTGTCACGGGGCGTTGCTTGAGGTGGAATAGCGGCAGCGCCGCGCGCGAAAGAGCGCAGGGACGACACATCCAACCGGAGATTCTCGACGGTTTATCCACCGCCGATCCCCGCGCCATTCAATCGCGCCGCGATCTCCAAAAAATCAACGTGTTCATGGGGCATGGGGGTGTTGTCACGCGCGCCCTGCGCGCCGCGCCCGCGCCCCCGCGTCTCATCGTCGAGCTCGGAGCGGGCGACGGCACCTTCCTGCTGAGGCTGGCACGGCGGCTCCGCCTGCAGGCGGGCGTGCGCGCGACGCTCGTCGATCGCCGTCCCGCTGTGAGCGCAGACACGCGGAAGGGTTTCGAGGCGGCAGGATGGGCGATCGACGTATGCGAGACCGACGTGTTCGAGTGGTTGTGCCGAGCGCGCCCGGAGACCGCCGACGCGACCATCGCGAATCTCTTTCTGCACCACTTCCGTGAGGGGGAGCTGGCCCATATGCTGAATCTCGCCGCCCAGCAGACGACACGGTTCATCGCGTGCGAGCCTCGGCGGTCGCGCATGGGTCTGGCAGGGGTGCCGCTGCTGGCGCTCATCGGATGCAATGACGTGACGCTGCATGATGCCGACCTCAGCGTGCGGGCGGGGTTTCGTGATCGCGAGCTGGGTGCGCTGTGGCCCGCTCATCCGGAATGGACAGTGACCGAAAGGCAACGCGGCCTGTTCACGCACGCATTCGTCGCTGCATCTTCACGCTGATACCGGACTTCGGCGTCAACGTCAACCCAGGGTGTATCGGCGGACGAGATGACTCATCGAGCAGTCGAAAGGACCACTGCTGCGCGATGACGGCCAGCAAAAGGACACCTTCCATCCACGCGAATGCCTCGCCCATGCATCCTCGCGAACCGCCTCCGAAGGGAAAATACGAAAATCGGGGACGGCCGTTGCGGCCATCGGCGCGCCATCGTTCCGGTTCGAACCGCTCCGGATCGGGAAAATACGCCGCGTTCCTGTGCACGACCCACGGGCTCATCACGACAAACGATCCCGCAGGGATCACGTAGCCGCGAGCTTCGTGATTCTCTATCGCAACGCGCGCGAGCAACCATGCTGGAGGATACAGCCGCATCGATTCGGCGAGCACCATCCGCGTATACGGGAGGTTGCCGGCATCCGCGGCGTCCGGCGGACGGCCTCCCCCGAGCACGGCGTCAATCTCCGCATGCAGCCGAGCTTCGGCGTCCGGGTGACGCGCCAGCAGATACCACGTCCACGCGAGCGCGTTGGCTGTCGTTTCGTGGCTCGCCAGGAGTAGCGTGATGATCTCGTCGCGAAGCTGGCTGTCCGACATGCCGTCGCCAACCGCCTCATCTCGAGCCGCCAGCAGCAGGGACACGACGTCACCCGCATCGGTCCCGGTCCGGCGGCGTTGTTGGATGAGTTCGGTCAACGCGCGATGCAGCGTCGCGCGTGCCGCCCGGAATCGTCGCACCTGCGGGAGCGGAAGCCAGTCGGTGAGCGCCGCGAAAGGCAGCACCGCCACCTCCAGCGAGCCCGTCGCGGCCTCGAGCGCTTCGCCGATCTGCGCAGCCACGGCGTCACCGTCGGAGCCGAACAGGATGCGCGCCGTAATCGTGAGCGTGAGGCGGCTCATCTCCCCGGCAATATCTATGTGGTCTCCCTCGCGCCATCTGTCGCGACGCTCGGCGCCAAGCGTCGTCATGACGCCGGCATATTCGTCGAGACGCGCGCGGTGAAAGGCCGGTTGAACAAAGCGCCTCTGACGTGCGTGCAGGGCACCATCGCTCGTCAGCAACCCGTTGCCGAACAACCGCCGCGCGCCGCTCAGCGACCGGCCCTTGGTGAACCGCTGCTGCTGGGTGACCAGCACCTGTTCGATGTCGTCTGGATGGTTCAGGAGAAAGACGTGAAACGGACCGAGCCTGAGGTGCGAGATGTCGCCATGCTCTGCGCTCGTCCGCAGCAGAAACGCCAGCGGATCGCGGCGGATGTCGGGAAGACTGCCAAACAACAGCCGTCCACGCGGTCCCGGGGGAAACACAGGAAATCTTACACTGACGCATGCGTACGATCGTTCACCTTTCCGATTTGCATTTCGGACGTCTCGACGAGCGCATCATCGCGCCGCTCGTGGACCGCATCACCTCGATCAAGCCCGACCTGATTGCCGTATCCGGTGACTTGACCCAACGCGCGCGACGGCGGCAGTTCCAGCAGGCGTCAGCATTCCTTGACCGCCTTCCGTTTCAAAAGATCGTCGTGCCGGGTAATCATGATGTGCCCCTGTTCAACGTCGCCGCGCGGTTCGTCGATCCCTTCGGTGGATTCCGCCGATGGATCAGTCCAGAGATCGAGCCCACTTACGCCGACGACGAAATCGCAGTCGTTGGATTGAACAGCGCACGCGGGTTGATTACCGGCGGCCGGGGGCGGTTGAACGTAGAGCAGATTGAGACCGCGGCTGCGCGGCTGCAGCTCCTGCCGGCGGCGTCGATCAAAGTCATCGTCACGCATCATCCGTTCGATCTCCCGCACGGGTACCCGGTGGAACATCTGGTCGGGCGATCGTCGATCGCCATGCAGCGTTTTGCGCGGGCAGGCGCCGATCTCTTTCTGGCCGGGCACCTGCATGTCAGCCACGTCGGCCACACAGCCGATCGCTACAACATCGCCGGGCATTCTGCCCTTGTCGTGCAGGCGGGTACGCTGTCCACGCGTGGGCGCGGAGAGCTGAATACGTTCAATGTGCTGCGCATTGGCCGGCCGGAATTGACCATTGAGCGATACAGCTGGAAAGCCGGCGGTCAGACGTTCGACCCCTCGTTCGCCGGAACATTCAGGCATACACCCCAGGGATGGACGGCATGACAGTTGCTGCAAGCTAGAAACTGAAATCTAGAATCCAGGATCTGTCCAGATTCTAGATTGGTGATTTTAGTTTTTGTATTCAGGAGGCAGAGATGCGCTGGACATCAGGCAACAGAGGAAACGTTCAGGACGCCCGCGGTGGGGGCGGGGGCGGCGGACTCGGCATGCCACTCGGCATTGGTGGCGTCGTGATTCTTCTCGTTGGCTCGTGGCTGACAGGCGTCAACCTGTTCGACGTTGTGGGCACCGGTGGCGGCGCGACCGACGTTGTGGCGGAGCGTCCCGCTTCCTCTACACCAGAGGAAGAGCGGCTCGTCGACTTCGTCGATGCAGTGATGGGAGACATCCAGCACACCTGGTCGCAAAAGGCAGGCAGCTATCAGCCGACGCGCGCGGTGCTGTTCCGCGATGCGATTCAATCAGCGTGTGGGCTGTCGAGCTCGGCGACCGGGCCTTTTTACTGTCCAGGCGATCGCAAAGTGTATCTGGACCTGAGCTTCTTCGACGATCTCCACAGAAAGCTGGGTGCGCCCGGCGATTTCGCGCAAGCGTATGTGCTGGCCCACGAGGTCGGGCATCACGTGCAGAATCTCACGGGCACGCTCGAGAGCACGCCCTTTCGCGGCAACGCCAACGAACGCTCGGTGCGAGTGGAACTGCAGGCCGACTGCTACGCAGGCGTGTGGGGGCACGACGCGGCCAAACCGGGACGGTTTGCCGCGGGCCGTGTCGAGCTGGATCCCGGCGACGTCGAGGAAGGCTTGAACGCAGCCGCGGCAATCGGAGACGACCGCCTGCAGAAGCAATCGCAGGGGCGTGTGGCCCCCGAATCGTTTACGCACGGCAGCTCCGCCCAACGAGTGTCATGGTTTAAACGCGGCATGGAAACCGGCGATCCGCGAGCTTGCGACACGTTCGCCGATGCTCGATAATCCGCAGGAATGTTTCATGTCTCTGCGCTCGATCAGATCATGGACACGCTCACCCAGGAGGCTCGGGCGAGTCTGTCGAGTGCGACACCGCAAGAGGAGGGGGTGAGGCGGCTCGAAGAGGTTGTGCGCGTGCATCCGTACGCGGTGCTGTTTGCCGACAATACGGGGCGCTACATCGGCGCAAACGCCGCGGCGGTCGAACTTACCGGATTCTCCCGCCGCGAGCTGCTCGCGGCGTCGGTATTTGATATCACGCCGCCCGTGGACGAGAAAGATGTCACGCTGCTCTGGCGCGCGTTTCTCCGGACGGGCCGTCAGGGCGGAGAAATCAGTATTCGCCGCCGCGACGGATCGCAGGTCTCCGGCAAATACATGGCGACGACCAACGTCATCCCCGGCGTGCACGTGTCGGTGATGGCGAAGCTCTAACCCCACCCATTGCGCCCAGCGATTAGAACGTTTCTGGATAATTCGGGGCTGCTCATGGCGGGCACCCTGATCGCGCTCATCTGGGCCAACGTCGCGCGCGACAGCTACGTCGCCTTCGCGCACGCCATCGAGTTCAGCGTGAACGATGTCGGCATGGCGTTTTTCTTTGCGCTCGCGGCGAAGGAAGTCACCGAAGCGACGGCGCCCGGCGGCGCACTCCATTCACCCCGACGCGCCGCGATGCCGCTCGCCGCTGCAGTGGGTGGCATGCTCGGACCGGCGCTGATTTTCCTGACGCTCACCATTGTGCTCGACCGGCCGAATCTCGAGCGCGGCTGGGCAATCCCGACCGCCACCGACATCGCGTTCAGCTACCTCGCGGCGCGCATCGTCTTTGGCGCCAAACATCCGGCCATTCCGTTTCTGCTGCTGCTGGCCATTGCCGACGACGCGATCGGTCTGTTGATCATCGCTGCCTTCTACCCCACCGGACCGTTGCGCCTGATCGATTTCGCGGTGCTTCTCAGTGCCGGCATGCTGCTCGCCTGGTGGCTGCAGCAGCGGCGGGTCATGAGCTTCTGGCCCTATATTCTCGGCAGCGGCGTCCTGTCGTGGATAGCGTTCTATCGAGGAGGCCTGCATCCAGCGCTGGCGCTGGTACCCATCATCCCGTTCCTTCCGCACGCCGAGCGCGACTTGGGACTATTCGTCGAGGCGCCGGACGCGCATGACACGCTCGACGAGTTCGAACATCGGTTCAAGCGGCCGGTTGACGTGATGCTGTTCTTCTTCGGCCTGGCGAACGCCGGCGTCGTGATCGGCAACTTCGGCGCCGGCACGTGGTTTGTACTGCTGTCCATCCTGATCGGCAAGCCTGTCGGTATCATCGCCGCCACCGCGATATCAACAGTGGCGGGCCTGCGCCTGCCGAAAGCCGTCACCTGGCGCGATGTGACCGTCATCGGGATCATCGCCGGCATCGGATTCACGGTTGCCCTCTTCTTCGCGACCGCCGCGTTCCCGTACGGGCGCCTGCTCGATGAAACAAAGCTTGGCGCGCTGCTCAGCTTCGTCGCGTTTTTCATCGCGTTGATCGCCGCGCGAGCGTTGAAAGTGGGCAGGGCCGCGCAATGACGTTCAATAGCCCCGCTGTCACCATTTTTTCACCGTCCAGCCGTGGGAAATTGCGTCCCGGAGGTGGGATGGGGAAACCTTCAGGCGGGTTTTGTCGTAATCTTTACGTATATGAAACACATTCTTTCGCTGGTGGTTATGACGATTGTTGCGGCGGTTCCAGCCTCGGCCCAGAGCCGATTGACGCTGCCGTCGAATCTCTTTGCAGTGCGGCAGGCCGCAGCCGGACAGGCGCCCGGCGTTCCATTGCCGGTTCAAACGTCCGATGCACGCGGACCGCGCGTGTCGCTGACCCTCGAGGATGCGGTCAAACGGGCTCTCGAGAACAACCTCGACATCGCCGTGCAGCGCATCGGACAGCAGGTGTTCGACGTCAACATGGCGAGCATCAGATCGGTTTACAGTCCCACGGTGTCGTCGCTCATCAGCAATCAAAGCGCCAAGAACGCGTCCACGAGCACCATCTCCGGCGGGCAGACGGGTGCGACGATCACCAATTCCACGTTCGTGTTCAACGGCGGTGTGATCCAGGACGTGCCATGGGGCGGTGGTAGCTTCTCGGCGGCGCTCGACAATCGACGCACTGAGACCTCGAATCTCACCGCCACGATCAATCCGTCGTACAACCCGAGTTGGTCGGCGCAATACATCCAGCCACTGCTGCGCGACTTCCGCATCGACGCAACGCGCCAGCAGCTGCTCGTGACGCGCATCAACCAGGACATCTCGGACATCCAACTGCAGCAGACCACGATGAACACGATCGCCAGCGTGCGCAACGCGTACTGGGATTACGTGTTTGCGGTGCAGTCTGTCGACGTCGCACGGCAATCGCTGGAGCTCGCCGACGAACTGCTGCGGAATAATCAGACCAAGGTCGAAATCGGCACGATGGCGCCCATCGACGTCGTCCAGGCCCAGTCGCAGTCCGCCGGGGCCAGGCAGGTACTCGTCACCGCGGAGGGCTCGCGCCGCACGGCAGAAATCGCGCTGAAGCGGCTCATCGTGAGCGGCACGTCCGATCCCCTGTGGACGAGCACGATTGAGCCCGTCGATCGCCCGGACTTCCGGCCCGAGCCGATCGATGTCGAGGCGGCGACGCAGCGCGCACTGGCCACCAGAACCGACGTGCTCCAGGCGCGAAAGAACCTCCAGGCCAATGACGTCACGCTGCGGCTGCTCGACAACCAGAAACTGCCCCAGGTGGACCTGCAGACGCGATATGCCACCAGCGGCGTCGGCGGCACCCGCCTCATCACGCAAGGCGACGGCGTGGACCGCGGCACCATCGTCGGTGTCGACCCCGGTGGCTACCTGGACGCGCTGAACACGCTGTTTCGAAACAGGCTTCCGACCTGGAGCATGGCGTTGAACATCAGTTACAACCTGGGCACGAGCACCGCCGATGCGTCAATCGCGCGCGCGCGTATTCAGCAGAATCAGATCGAAGTGCAGTTGCGCCAGCTCGATCTGCAGGTGACGAGCGACGTCAGCAACTTCGCGATCCAGGTGCAGAACGCAGCCGAGCGCGTGCAGGCCGCACAAGCATCTCGCGATCTGGCGCAGCAGCAGCTCGATGCCGAAAACAGCAAGTTCGGCGTCGGCATGTCGACAAACTATCAAGTGGTGCTGGCGCAGCGCGATTTGGCAACGGCGTCGAATAACGAACTGCAGTCGGTGCTCGCCTATCGAAAGGCGGTCGTCGACTTCGAGCGCGTGCAGCAGACGGGGACCGCCGGAAACATCACGCTCTTTTCGAGATGAGAGCGACCGGCGTTGCGGTCGCCGCACTCATGGTGCTGACGCTCGGCGCCATCCAGCGGGCGGCCGCGGACGCCGACGAACCGATCACGCTGGATGTCGTCGTAACGGACGCGAAGTCGCGCCCCATCAAAGATCTATCGCCTGGAGACCTCGAGCTGATCGATGCCGGCGAGGCACGGGCTGTCGATGCCGTCCGCCCCCAAGCGGGAGGCGGACGCATCATCGGAATCCTGCTCGACGAGTTTCACGTGCGGGCAGGTGATGCGACGTTGCGCGCGCGGGCGGCGCTGAATCATCTCGTCGACACGCTTCTGCGCGATGACGACACGGTCGCCCTGGTCAAGCCGCTCGATCCCCTGCATGCCATCACCTTCACTCAGGATCGCGCGCTCATCCGCAAGGTCATCGCCGGATTCGATGGACATGCCGGCGACTACACGCCGCGCACGGAATTCGAGCGCAACTTCATGAGCCGAAACCCGGTCACGGCTGAGGCGACGCGCGCGCAGGTCGTGTCGGCTGCTCTGCAGTCGCTCGCGCGACGGATGGGTCAGCAGCAGCGCGGGCGCAAGACGCTCATTTTCGTCAGCGAAGGATTCAGGCCCGCCCAACCGCGCGCCATCGTCTACGCGGCCAATCGCAACGGGGTCGCGCTCTACGCGCTCGACCCGAATCCGGAGGCCGCAGATTACGATTCGATGCTGCGTTCGATCGCCGAACAGACCGGAGGCGCGGCCAGTATCAACGACGCCGACCTCACACCCGCGGTCGCGCAGGCGATCGCCGACCTGGATCATCACTTCGTGCTCAGCTTCACGCCGTCCGGCCCCTCCGATGGCAGGTTTCATCCGGTGCAGGTGCGTATCAAGCGGCCCGGGGCGCTGGCGCGGGCGCGCTCGGGCTATTGGGCACCTGACGCCGCCCTTGCCGCGGCTGCCGCAAAGGCGGCGGCGCCGCGACCCGCGGTCCCATTTCGGGCGTCCCGCGCAAGCCCGTACATTCGCCCCTGGATAGGCATGTCTCGCGGTCCCGAAGGAATGACGAGCGTGACGGTGACGTGGGAATCAGGTGCCACACCTCCACGGAATCAGCGGGTCTCGTCGATAGTCGTGAAGGCCACCGCGAACGACGGAACGAGCCTGATGGAAAGCCGCGTCGGCTCGGGCGACGTTGACCGCGCCACGTTCAATGCGCCGCCCGGTTATGTGGCGCTCGAGATGGAGTTACACAGCACCAACGGCTCGGTGCTCGACACCGACTATCGTGGTATTTCTGTACCGAACCTGTGGGTGGCCAGGCCCACGTTCGCCACCCCTCAGGTGCTGCGCACGCGCACGGCGCGCTCGTTCGCCGAAATGAGCCAGGACATCGATGCGGTTCCGGTCGCGTCACGCACATTCAGCCGCACAGAACGGCTGCTCATCCGAGTACCTGCCTATGGGCCCGGAAACCGTGCTCCCGTCGTGACGGCCCGGCTGCTGAACCGGCGCGGTATACCGATGCGCGATCTGCAGGCCGTCGATGGGCCCTTGCCGGCCGGAACCGTCCAGTTCGATCTCCCGCTCGCATCGCTCGCCCCAGACGAATACCGCGTGGAGCTGGCAGCCGCCAACCCGACCGGCCCCAGGGACGAAGCCAAGGAAATGGTCCCCTTCCGGGTTACGAACTGAGCCGGGTTATCCTGCTCTTGCGCATTCCCTATCGATGACTCGAAAACCGTTGCTTCTTCTTTGTCTGTTAGCCGGTACAGCGGTCGCTACCGCCGCCGCAGAGCTGACACCGGCAACTTCCGCGGCCTTCGACCGGTACGCCCGGCTGACCGAACAGCGCATCGACGCCGAAGTGGCGAAGGCGTCCGACTTTCTCTGGATCGACACGCTGCCCAGGAACCGGCACGCGGAAGTGCTGCGCGGCCTGCAGCAAGGGGGCGTGATCATCGAGCGGCTGCAGACTCGCGACGGGGCGAAGGACATCGAAGTGCCCGACGGCCTGATCCATCACTGGGTCGGAACGGTCTTCGTGCCTGGTGTCGGCGTGAAGGAGGCGGTGACGATGATGCAGGACTACGATCGCCACGCAAAGTACTTCGCGCCCGCTGTTGCCGGCTCGAAGCTGCTCGAGCGCGACGGCAATCAATTTCGTGTCGCGCTCCGGTTTCACGTCAAGAAAATCATCTCTGTGACGATGGACACCGAGAACGACGCGGAGTTTTTCGTCCGCGCTTCCGACCGCGCGCATAGCCGCATCCGGAGCACACGCGTTTCGGAAATCGCCGATGCGGGAACGCCGCAGGAGAAACCCAAGCCGGCCGGTCAGGAGAACGGCTTCATGTGGAACCTGAACACGTACTGGCGCTTTCTCGAGCGCGACGGCGGCACCTACATCCAGTGCGAGTCGATCACGCTCACCCGCGACGTCCCCTTCGCACTCGCCTGGATCATCCGTCCCATCGTCACGCAGATGCCCAAAGAATCGCTGACGTTTACGCTCGCCAAGGCGCGCGGAGCCTTAGTGAAACTCAATTGACGATTGCCAGATTGTGGATTGAAGAATGTTGTCAGATTGACGATTGACGATGGGCGGAATAAACCCTAACCACTCTGCCAATCGACAATCGCCCTTCGAACAACATTCCAACAATCTAACAATCTGCCAGTCTTACAATGGTGCGTCAGAACCGTACGCTGTAGACCACTCTGACACTCCTGCCCATCTCCGGCGCGAGTTGCTTGATGAAGGACAGGTGGTTGCGATACAGCTCGTTCGTGGCGTTATCGATCCGCCCCGTAATCGTGCTCGTCGCCGCTCCTGTCGAGAAGGAATACGACGCGAACAGCCGCAACAGCTGATAGCCGTCCGTCGGTTCCTCGGTGTCGTACACCCGATCCTGCTTCGCCGTCACGACGGCTTCGCCCCCTCCCTGAAACGCATTGCGCTGATAGCGGAGTCCACCGCGAAACCGCAATGGCGGCATTCGAGGCAGGTCCTCGCCAGTTGTCTTCAGCGACCCTCGCACCAGGTCAAAGCCGAGCTCGGCCGATAGATCCGAGGTCAGACGAAAGTCCCCATGCGCCTCGATGCCTTGGAGGAGGCTATCGGCAGCGACGTACTCGATATACGGAAACTCGTGGTCCTCTTCGACGATGCCTCGACCGGGGAAGCGTTCAGCGAATTCCGCTGTTCGCTCCTCGAACTCCTCCTCCGTCAGCGGACTGCGGAAGAGATAGTTGCTGATGTCGTTGCGGAAATACGTGACTTCGCCCGAGGCGCGAGCCGATCTCCACCGCAGCGACACATCGAGGCCAAGGGCGTGCTCGGGGCCGATGTCAGGATTCCCGATTTCGAACGCGAAGTTGCCCGGGTGAGGACCAAAGTAAAAGAGCTCTTCGATGGCCGGGTATCGCGCCGAACGGGCGAGGCTCACGGCAACGGTCACCGCGTCGTTGGCTGCTGCCGGACGCAGCAGGATTCCTGCAGAGCCCGATCCGGTTGTGAATGTCCGTTCCCCTTCGGCGGCGGGCTCGTAGCGCGCATGATCGGTTCGGCCGCCGAACTGCAGCGTCACGTGCGGCCAGGTGACTTCTTCGTACACGAATGCCGCGAACCCCTTCTGATCGACCGCGGGCGACAGCGCTTCTTCGCCGACGGCGTCGAACGCACGGTTGAGGACCCACCGCCCACACTACCCTTCAACCTCCCCAGGGCCTTGTGGTTGCCGATCAGCTCGAGCTCGGTCGTGTCGTTCTTGAAGGCGGTTCCGACTTCTTCTCCCTCCAGTTCTTCGTGTTTGTAACGGCGGATCGTCGCAGTCGCACGAAACGCATCGAACGCACCGTTGAGATTCTGCGCCCCTCCACGGAGGGCGAAACTGTGCTTGCGCGGTGTCGACTGCAGAATCCCCTCTTCGACAACGGGAATGCCGAGTCTGGTGTCGTCGTAACCGTAGCTTCCCCCGAAGTAACCGTTCGCCCGGGTCCACGAGAGGCCGAGGCTGCCAAAGGCGCTACGTGATTGCGAGTTGACGATCTCTCCTTCGGGTGTGTGGACATCGCCGGAGCGCCGGCCGCCTCCGCCTGCCACCAGCGCGAACGTGCCATTGCCCACGCGCACGTCAGCGGCCACCCCCGCTTCAGCCGCCCCGGACGCCGCGTCCAAGACCGCATTGCCGCTGGAGCCCTGGAGTGGTGTCGTCGCGATCTGATCCGGTAAGAACGTTGACGAGACCACCGATCGCGTTGGAACCGTAAAGTAAAGTTGCCGGCCCTCGCACGACCTCGATGCGTTGTGCCGATGCCGGGTTGATCGTGACCGCGTGGTCGGCAGACTGACTGGACAAGTCTCCAAGACGCTGTCCGTCCTGCATGATCAGAACGCGGTCGCCATCCAAGCCTCGTATCACGGGCCGCGCCGTGGCCGGCCCGAACGAGCGGCTTGCGATGCCGGGCTGGCTTTCGAGCACGGCGCCGAGAGACATCTCCAGCTGCTTGTCGAGCTCCTGCCCGGCGAGCACCGACGTCGGCTGATAGGCATCGAACTGACTGCGGGCTTCAGCGCTGACAGACGCCACTTCCTGAAAATGCAGATCGAAATCGATACGGAGCTCCATTCGCGTGCCGCCGGTCGGAGGCACGACCACCTCGGTGCGTCGTGAGGAATACCCCTGCGCCCGAACCCACACGTGGTACGTACCTGGAGCGAGAGTATCGAAGCGGAAGGTACCGTCCGGGCCCGACACCGCCTCGCGCTTGAGCTCGTCGATGACAACCGCCGCAGCCGGTATCGCATCGCCGTTGAGAGAATTCACGAGCCGTCCTTCAAGTACGACGGTCTGCTGCCCCAGCGCGGGCCCGGCAGATGCAAGCACCAATATCATCGGAATGAGAACTTTCATCGTGATCACCTTCAAGAGCTGTACGTGCGCCGAAGCCGTGGCTCAGGCGAATCGGCCCAACGTGACGCAGGTTATGGAAGGTGACTAGACGGGAGGCGCACGGCCGGGGACGAGTGTCCACGCCGCGACGCGCGCGCGGTCGATCGGCCTGGTATGCAGCCGTTCAGCTCGCGGTTCAATGGAGTAATGCTCGAACCTGTCAAAAGCGGGATGGAACGAACGAAGAGAATGGCAGAGGAAGCAGTGATCGTCGTCGGCCGATTCCTTCGTCGAGTCGGGGCCGATGTAGTGTGCGCTCTCGTCATGGGCAAACGCTGCCGGACCGCAAGCCGCATCGTTTGAGTCGTCGGCATGTGGCAGGGCGACGGACCCGGCACTCAGACTGACGAGCAGCAGAAGCGCGACGCCGGCACGCGGGATCCATGACGGACCGCGGAACATTCCAATCAGCTTACCGGCGGGCGTGCAGGGCGTCAAGAATTGGAGGGCCGATCTTTGGCCCGGACAGCGCCGACATCTGCTTCGCGTGACGGCGCTTCCGCGTCGGCCTTTTCCTTCCATTGGAATTGACCATCGGTAGCGCAGGGCTTTAGCCCTGCCGCCGGCGCATCTGGCAGAACGTCCCCGGTAGTGTGCGGCTTCAGCCGGACCGTGATCGCTACGCGCGCAGCAGGAGTGCGCCGGGATGCGCGCGCGCGATGAGCGTGTTCGATCCCTGCACCGCTTCGCCATCCACATGAAAAAGCATCGCTTCGAGCGAACGGATCGTCACCTCGCGAACACGATGAGTGTCGATCCCGTGCTGCCGCTCAATGCGACCCAGGAAGAGCGCCGGAACCCGCACCATGTTTCCGACGAACCCGCGATCCCTGACGATCACGAAGTCGAGGAGACCATCCGCGAGATCAGCGCCCGGCGCAATCTGCGCCCCAAATCCCCACTGCTTCGAGTTGGCGAACGCGAGGACGATCGCCGATGTCTGGACCGCCTGGCCGCCCATCTCGACTGTGTACTCGGTCGACCGGTACCGAAGAAGATCGCCGGCGCTCGCTGTCAGATACGGCACCAGCCCGCGATGATGCACGCGCGTTGAGACGAGCGCAGCCACGTGCGCGTCGAGCCCAATGCCCGCGATGTTGAAGAACAGGTGGTCGCCAAGCTCTCCCGCATCCACACGTCGCGACGCGGCGCCGAGCGCGTGCTGTATCGCTTGTGCGGGATCGAAGGGAATCCCCAACTGCCGTGCGAGGCCATTACCCGAGCCGCCGGGAATGATCCCGAGCGCCGGCGCCGGCGCGCCGGCCTCGCCGCGCTGCACGAGCGCACGTCCCACCTCGTTGATCGTGCCGTCTCCACCCCACGCGATAACGAGCTCTGCGCCCGAGGCGGCAGCGTCGAGCGCAAGCTCGTGCGCATGACCGCCACGTTCCGTCACTCCAATCGCCGGCGTGATGCCCAGGCGCTCCAGCGTGCGGGTCGCAACTTCGACGCGCTCGCCGCCGGTTCCCCTGCGCTTGGGTCCAGAGATCGGATTGATGATGATGTGAACGCGGGTCATGGGAAGGTCCGCCTGACCGTCGCGGTCCGGTTGACCGTCGTGGTCCGGCTGAAGCCGGACACTACGTGCAGGAATCCTTTCGGAACAGGGTAATGGCGATATCAACGTTCGACTTGAGCGCGGCCCTGACGGCCGGCCACGTCTTGGCGGCGCGCACCAGCGTTTTCCACGAATAGAGGTGCTTCGCCTTGTGGAAATCGCTGTTGGCCACGTAGGGATAATGCTTCAGGCTGGTCACCGAAAACAAATCGTCACGGTTGGCGGCCTCCCAGACGTCGACCAGTTCAGCCAGTTCCTTACGGTGATCCCAGAGGTAACACGTCGAAATTTCCATCCGTCTGGTCGTGCGATGGTGGGGGTGACACGCAATGCTCAGCCCATCCTGCCGCCGGATCTCCTCGAGAATGTCCCTGGCCTTCAAGTCGGCGCTGATGAATTCTTTCACACCCAGCGCGACGATATGCGAATTGTACCTGGCGCGGATATGGTTTTGTGTGACTTCCGCGCCGGGAATGACGAGCATGCCGTACTGCCGTCTTGCGCGCGCGCTTTCCTCTTCGATGTCGGCGATGTAGTCGTCGAAGGTGCCGGCGGTGACCGAGAACCTCCGGCGGCCGAGTGTCGCCATGCGGCCGATCCGCCCGAGGAGATCTTTCTTCGCAAGAATGTGATCCGTAATCGCGAGCACGTCGAACTTTTCGGTCTGACCATAGAGATCGACGACTTCACGCAGCGACAGGCGGCCATCGCTCCACGTCGTGTGTACATGGAAATCGCACAGCAAAAAGGGCTCGTATCCAGGCATGCGACGTCAGGCGCGAACGTCTTCGTGGGTGGTATCGGACGGGCGATGAAAGAAGATTTCGGCGCAGAAGTTCCGGAGGTACAGGCCAAACACTTTTCCGCGTCCCATGGTTTTGTAACGCCGCGCTGAGGTGAACACCCAGCACGGTGGCCGCAGCCGCACACGGCCCGCCTTCGAGATGCGGCGGCCGAGGTTGGTGTCTTCGCCGTGGAATTCAATCGACGTGTCGAAGCCGCCGATCGCTTCAGGGCATCGCGCCTCACGGCGAAGTTTCCGCCGTAGAGCACGGCTCCGAGGCCGAAGACGTACTGCGCGAGCACGTGCGTCGCCGGCGCAAGACTGTAGTCGTACATGCGGATGAGCACTCGCCCGATGATGTCCCAGTCGTAGAAGCGATACGGACCGGTGACGGCGACAGGCGGATACGGGCCGGCGAATTCCTGTGCAATGAGCCGGAGCCATTCACGCGGCGCGCGGCAATCGGCGTCAACATAGACCAGCACGTCGCCGGTGGAGACGCGGCGTCCCGTTTCCCGCGCGACCACCAGCCCCTTCCGCGGTTCGTCCACCACCCGTATACCGGGGATGGACGCAACCGCCGCTGTGCGATCAGTACTGGCATTGTTGATGACGATGATCTCGTCTGGCGGGAACGATTGCTGGAATAACGAATGAAGGCACGCGGGAAGCAGTTCTTGTTCGTTGAAGGCACAAACAATGACGCTGAACGTCACAGCGGCGGCACATCCATCGAGCATCAATATGGAGGTACGGGTCACATGCGCGTACCGCGTACGTGACGACGGCGTAAATACTCACTCGGTCCGGTAGTGTCCGGCTTCAGCCGGACCTATAGCCGGAACAGCAGCGAGATCGCCATGGTGAAGCCGACAGCGATGACGATGCGGCGGACGGCTTTCGGGCCGAGGCGTCGTGCAACACCTGCGCCCCAGACGGCGCCGACCATGGCGCCAACCGCCATGACGATCGTGTGCGGCCACGACACCATGCCGTTCCAGATGAAATACACCGCGGCAACGCCATTGATGCACAGCGCGAGGAAATTCTTGAGCCCGTTCATCTGGTGAATATCGGTGAACCCCATGATGCCGAACGCCGCCAGCATCAGGATGCCGATGCCGGCTCCGAAATAGCCGCCGTACACCGAGACGAGAAACTGAAAGAGCATGGCGCCAATCAGCCATCCCTTCGAGCCCGCATGCGCTTTGCCCGTGGTCTTGATCATGCGCTGCACGGGGTCTTGCAGCATGAACAGCACCGTGGCGAAGAGAATCAACAGAGGAATCAGCCGATCGAAGACCGCAGTGGGCGTCATGACGAGCAGGATCGCACCGAGAATCCCGCCGATCAGGCTTGGCACCACGAGCGCGTACGTCGACCGCGGCAAGCCCGGCAAATCGTGACGGTAGCCCCACACCCCGCCGAGCGAGCCGGGCCAGATGGCTACTGTGCTCGTCGCATTCGCCATCGTCGACGGCAAACCGACCCAGACAAGTGAAGGAAACGTCAGCAGCGTTCCCCCACCGGCAACAGAGTTGATGGCGCCGGCGACAAACGCTGCGATGAAGACAACGAGATAGGAGATAGTCACTCTTCCAACAACGCCGCCGTGGTGGCGGGTTCCATCAGCACCGAGGCGAGTGTGATGCCCGAGGCGAGCAGGATCGTGAGCACCGCCGTCAGCGGCTTGGAGTCGATGAGGAGCAGCGCGTCGACCAGCAGGAGCATCGCGATCAGAACATCACTGAACAACCTGACCATCTTCGTCCGGGCGAGCTCGCTCATGAGATGCGGCCGGTTCATCACGTCTGTGAAAATCAGATGGCCGCGGATAATGCCACCGACCGACGCGGCGATTCCCATCGCCACGAATACCCACAGCGAGCGCGGCTCGCGAAACCACTCCTTGATCTGCCACGCGTGTGCCGAGGCGATCATGTAGAGCGTAATGGCGACGACTTGATGCGTTCGCCACCACGTGCTGCGGCGCCCCGGCCGCCTCTCGATATCTCTCGGATGATGGTCGAGCGCCTGCAGCAGCTCTGACGCCGATCCGAATCGCTCGTGCACCGGCTTGCGCATGCAGCGATGGATGACCTCGGACAGCCAGGCGGGCACCTGGGCGTGGGTCGCGAGCGGGTCAGGCGTGCTGTCGAGCACGCGCGCGAGCGTGGCCAGTGCCGTCCCTGCCTGGAATGGGTGCCGGCCGGAGATCCATTCGTACATGAGCACACCAAGCGCAAAGACATCCGCGCCGGGCCCGGCCGGCTGCCCCTCGATCTGTTCGGGCGACATATATGCCGGAGTACCGACAATGCCTCCGGGCAGCGGCGCCGTGAGGGTCGCCGCAATGCCGCCCGGGCCTGCTTCAACCCGTGCGAGCCCGAAATCGAGCACTTTGACGCGTCCATCGCGCGTGCGCATGATGTTTTCGGGCTTGAGGTCGCGATGCGTGATGCCCTTGGCGTGCGCGCTCGCGACCGCAGACGACAGCTCGCGCGCGGTCGACACTATCGTCTCGAGCGATGGCCGTGTCCCCAGGGTAATCTCGTCACGCAGCGTATGGCCTTCGACGTACTCCGTCGCGATGTAGAGCTCTCCATCGAACTCCTCCAGCGCGTACACGGTGCAGATGCCGGGATGCGTCAGCACGGCAGCCGCGCGCGCTTCGCGGCGCAAACGATCGCGATGGAGAGGTTCGCGCGTCAGCTGAGGCGGGAGCGCTTTGAGGGCGACAGTGCGGCCCAGCCGTTCATCCGAGGCCAGGTAGACCCGCCCCATCCCGCCACGCCCGATCTCGCGGACGACCGTGTAGGAACCCAGGGCGGTTCCGGCCTCGAGGGTGTGTTCCTCCTCCAGCAAGTGCGGCGCGGCTTCGGCGACGGGCTGGGTCAGAAACGAGCCCGCCCGCGAATGGTGATCGAGGAGCGAGCGCACTTCGGCGCGCACCATGGAATCATCCGGCGCCGCCTCTTCGAGCCAGCGCGGCAGGTCCGCCGGCTCGTGCTCCAGCGCATGCTCGAAGAGATCGCGCGCCCGGCGGCGCTGGCTGGCATTCACTGGCTCAACTCGCGGAACAGCCAGGCGCGCGCGAGAGCCCACCGCCGCTTGAGCGTCGCAGGCGACATGCTCATCACGTCGGCGGCTTCTTCCACGCTCATGCCGGCGAAGTACCGCAGCTCGACAATCTTCGCCTGCTCGGCATCGATCTGTTCAAGTTTGTTGATGGCTTCGTCCAGCGCCGGCAGCATCGTCTCGGGATCGGCGGCGAGCGGCAGCGAATCGGTGATCGATACCCGGTTCATGCCTCCCCACCGCTTCTGCGCGCCGCGGGCGCGAGCGCGCTCGACAAGAATCTGCCGCATCGATCGCGCGGCGATTCCGACGAAATGGCGCTGATCGTGCCAGGGGGTGCCGGCCTGCGCGAGCCGCAGGTAGGCTTCGTGAACAAGCGCGGTCGCCTGCAGCGTCTGGCCCGGACGTTCGCGGCGCATGTAGGCCGCCGCGACGCGGCGAAGCTCGTCGTAGACGACAGGCGCGACGTCTTTTGCTTTCGGTGGTTCGTTGGACATGCGTTAGGCAGGTCGTCAAGTCGTGGTTCTGCCCACGCTACCCACGCGACCTACGATCCTCACGATCCCTCCTATGCCGCGTCTCCGGTCAATTCCTCCCGTGCGTCGTACACGAAGTCGAAGGCGCGCAGGACCTTCGCGGCGCGCGCGCGCGCGGCGGCATCCCCGGCTGTTTTCGCCTGCTCGGCGAGATCCTCGCGATCGCCGGTGAAGATGCCGTCCAGAATCGCCTGCCGATCGGCGTCGGATTCCTCGATAATCGACAGCAGCACCCGCGACCCGTACTTGATCCACCTCGGCTGGGGTACGAGCCGGCCGTCCGGCCGCTCGTCGACGACCTGCCGCTTCAGGACAGACAGCACGAGCTCCGCGTTCGTCTTCTCGTACACCGTGCCGAGCTTCTTGAACAGCTCCTTGACCGTCTCACGGCGCTCGTCGAGCAGCGTCACGAACAGCTCAGGCGTGACGCGCTCTCCCGCCTTCGAGTACTTGCCATCGGCGGTCAGTTCGACGCCATGAAGCACAGTAAGGTACAGGAAATGCCAGAAGATCTCGTACGTGGCCAGGTCATTCATGAACCGCAGGCCCGTGCGCGGATCGAAAATCGCCGCGGCATTGTTTCCGAGAAGCTGCTGGTACATGAACTCCGTCGACATGTACATCGCATAGCGCAATCCGTCTTCGGTCGTCGGGCCCTGCGGCCGCGACAACAGCCGCCGCCTCGCGTCCTCCGAGAAGAGTTTGTCCGGCGTCAGGTCGGCTTCCGAGAGCGCGAGCGGGGCGATCTGTCCGTCCTTCAACAGCCCGAGATCTTCGAGCCGCTTTTTTTCTTCCGGTTTCAGTTTGTCGACGACACGCTGCAGGTCGTTGACGTCCGTCACGAGTGCTTCCCGGCCCGCTTCGACGTATGACGGCGTGATGGTCGCGACCCAGCTCTGCCGGTACGTGTCGTGAATAGTCCCGCCGATCTTGAACAGGCCGGTGAGCCGCTCGCGGAGCTTATCGAACCAGATGTCGCGCAGCGCCTTCGGATCGTTCTCGGGGGCCTGGGGATTCTGCATCTGAGCCGCCATCCCACCGATCGGCATCCCGCCCGCCAGCAGCGCGAGCAAGGCGTTCCTCATCGTGTAGTACGACAGCGACGGCTCGGTCATCGCCACGGTATTCGGGTCAGGAATCACCATCGCCGGATCGTGCCGGAACATCTCTTCCCGGCTGTTCAGGTAGTCCCACCGCCCGACGTTGGGTCCGATCAGGTTCTCGCGCAGCACCCACATGATGGCTTCCTGCTGCAGGGCGTACTCGGCGCGCTCGTTGAGCATCTTGATCTTCAGCGTGCCGCGCGGCACCCCGAGCGCCTCTTCGGTTTTCTTCAACAGGCTCGACACGAGCCGCGCCTCCTGCCACGTCTCTATCTTCGGCACGTAGTAGTCCACGCCCGACCCGTTCCTCTTCTGCGTGTCGTAGTTGTTCACCGCGTGCATGAGCAGCGCAGGGATGATCGCCGGCACCTGCTCTCCGTCGAGCGAGATCTGCCGGTTCTGCAAATGCAGGCCGGGCACGCGATGGAAAATTGTGGGCCATTTCTCCGGCGGAAGATCGATCGTGTACGCGCGCGGCTTCCCACCCTGCTTCTTCGAGGGGTGCAGGAACGGTTTGCCGACCCATTGGTGCGCGAGCAGGTCACGCAGGTTTTCCCAGGCTTGGTAGAGCTGGTCCTTGAAATCACCCCCGGCGTCCTCCCAGTCCCACATCCACGAGGCCGCGCCGGTGTTGAGCGCGCCCATTGCCATCCCGAGATCGATCGCGGGCCCTGTGCCTTCGAGACCGGGCCGCATCGTGTCCTTCGGAATAGGCACGCTCGGGTTCAATCGCCATGTGTGTGGTGTCGCCCGGCCGAAGAAGCCATCCAGCATCCCCTGGCGGATGTCGCGCACGGTGGTCGCATTCCCATCGGCATCGGTCACCTTCGTCTCGGGCTGCAGAAACGTATAGCTGCGCTCGCGGCGGCCAACCTGATCCTGAAGCGCATGCCGCGCGCTCAGGAGTGACTGAAACTCGCTCCTGGTGTCGCGCGTCAGCTGCGCAATCAGTTCGTCGACGTTGACCTGTCGGTCGTTGACGGTCTTGTTGCCGAACAACGAGCGATGCTTCTCGTAGATATCCGGTCTGACTGTTATTGAACCCATCGTCCCGCCCTCATGACTCGATCGATCTTGATGGTGTTGGTGATGTCAGCTATCGGATCGGCGTTCAGGACGACGAGATCGGCGATCTTGCCCGCCTGGATCGAGCCGTAGCTTGGATTTTCCGTCCGCTCGAGCACGCGCGCCGCGTCGAGCGTCGCTGCACGCAATGCGTTGGCGGGCGTCATCCCCGCCTCGACGAACATGTGCACTTCCTGGTGCGTCGTGTGCCCGATCGGCGTCGTCTGGGACGCCTCGGCGCCGCAATCCGTGCCGGTGACAATGCGAATGCCTGCATCCGACATCATTTTTATGAACGGATAGTTGTTTTCCTTGAACCGTATTTTCTGCTCCGCGAAGTCCGGAGCGCCCATGATCTGCTGCCGCCTCGCCGGATCGTTCAGCATCGCGCGTCCTCGCGCGTAAAACCCGTCGAACTTCGGATTCAGCGTCAGGATTTCCGGATGCTCGTAGTAATACCAGCGCGACTGGCCTTGACCGAGCGTCGGGGCGAACGACAACCCCTTCGATTTCGCGTAGGCGATGAACTCAGGATTCATGCCGTCGCGAGCCTCGTGCATGAAGTCGGTGACGCCCATGTCAGCCAGCTGCTTTACCTGGGCGACGTTCCCAATGTGCGCCACCACCGGAATGTTCTGCTTTTTCGCCTCGTCGACGATCGCCTCGACAACATCGGGCGTGAATCCCTTGTCGCCCATCCAGAGCTTGATGAAGTCGACCTTCAACGCCTTGTGCCCCTGCACCCCCTGGCGTGCCTCATCGGGCGTCGTCGGTTTCAGGGTGGGCGCGCCAGGGTACGGGCCGGTAAGGTTGAACCCCTGCCCCGCTGTGTACACGCGGGGCGATAGCCTTGCGCCCGCCTTCGCCTCTTCATAGACGTGCATGATTTCGGGCTTGTCGTTGCCCGTCATGCGGAGCGTCGTCACGCCCCAGTTGAGCGCGACGGGCAGCAACTGCCGCATCACGTCCTGCGGCTGATTCAGATGGCAGTGCACGTCGATGAGGCCGGGGATGACGGTCTTGCCTGACGCGTTCACCACGGTCGCGCCCGTGGGCACGCGTACGCGAGCGCGGGCGTCTGCCGCCGTGATGCGGTCGCCGCTGATGAGAATCACGGAGTCGTTGACGGGCGTCGCGCCCGTGCCATCCACCAGGCGCGCGCCAACGATCGCCGTGACCGGCTGTGCCGTTCCACGCTGCGCGCTCGGCGCCGCGACCGGGACCAAAACGACTGCCGTGCACAGGATTAGCGCGATGCGTCTCATGGTTCCTCCGCGTGTGCGGTGTACAGACCGGTACTCTTACGATTTACGGAAGGTGTGTCAAGACGTTGGACTCTGGGCTTTGGGCTTTGGGCTTTGGCTAAGCCCAGAGCCCAGAGCCTAAAGCCAGGTGCGTCAGTTGGGTACTTGCAGATCCGGCATCGGCGAGCCGACGAACAGGCGCCGCGCCGGCTTCGCGATCAACCGCGCCCATTGTGTCGATCGGCTGACACGCGCGCTGTCGGTCGCGATGCCGGTGTTGGCATACATCTGACGATACAACTTCGACATCACCAGGAACGCGACGCGTCCGCGGACCGACTTGATGATGCTCGCGCGCTCCCAAATCGCCGGAATGCTGTAGAAGCGATCCCACACCGACTGCGTGCCGTGGCGAATCTGTTCGGGCGAGAGCCTCGGATGCGGCGTGTAGACCTTTGGCCGCTGATCACGGGGAATGAGCCAGAAACGTGTCAGAGGGTAGCCGGCAATACGCGTCGGATCGGACGCCATGTTCGCTTCCCACTTCGCGAAGTCGACTGTGCCGGGAAACGGCGTCAGCATGATGAACTGCGCAAATGCGATATCGGACCGCTGCGCAAGCTCGGCCGTCGCGGCGAATGTGTCTTCCTTGTCCGTGGGCAGTCCGAAGATGAACGAGCCGAGGATGTGCACGCCGTGCTTGCGGAACTCCTTCAGCCGCGTCACCAGTTGGTCGCCGGCGTAGTTGAAATCCTTGAAGATCGCCTTCAACCCTTCGGGCGTCACCGATTCCACGCCGACGAGCGCGCCGCGGATCTTCGCCTTGTTCATCGCGTCGAGGAACTCGGGGTCTTCAGCGGCCTCCATGGTTATCTGCGTGTAGAACACGAGATCGTCGGGGAGCTTCGCCAGGAGCTCCATCAGCTCGAAGCGCTCGCGCCGGATCTCGTTGAGCGACTCCAGGCGCGCGGTATTGCCCTGCCGCTTCGCCAGGCGGAGATCTTCGACGGTGACGGGATAGAAGTTGTCGTCCGAGAGCAGGATGAAGCGGAAGCCCATGCGCCGAAGCTCGACGATCTCGCGGACCACCGCTTCCGCTGCGCGCTGCCTCGGCTGTTGGCCATCGGTCTTCCACACGGAGCAGAACGAGCAGTGCTTCGGGCATCCGCGCAGCGTCTGCACCGATCCCCACATGTACTTGTCGGCAGGCAGCAGATCCCATCGCGCCGGTTGAAAGGTCGTGCCGCTGACGCGCCCGCCGTCGTAGGACGGCTGCAGGTTGCCCGTCGCGCAATCGGCGAGCACCGTCGCCCATATGACATCGCCATCGCCCTTCACGACCGCGTGCGCGCCGCCGAGCTCGTGCGACTCCTCTGGATACAACGTCGGGTGAATTCCCCCGAAGATCACGGTCGCACCGCGTTTACGCGCCTCGCGGCCGATCTCGTAGCCGCGCAGTGCGTTGAACGTGTGGATGCCGATGCCTACGACATCACCGCTGGCGATACTGTCGAAATCGATGGGATCCAGTGTTTCGTCGATGACCCGGGGGTCGCCATATTCGCGCGGCGTCGCCGCGGCCAGTACGTAGAGCCAACGGGGCGTGATAACGGCCGTGCCAAAGGAAATATCGCTGGGATTGACGAGGTGGACTCTCATGAATTGAGGACCAAGTCTACCTGAAGCCACCATTTCGGCTGATAGGAAATCACGATCGGAATGCCTGTCAATGCGCCCGACGCTCCGTATACGAGCTCGAAGCGCGTTGGCGACCGGTTTCCCGCTTCGCCGGTCTCGAACCGGCCCCGTATGACGCTCTCCCACGCCCGCCCGTCGCGCTCGAATCGGGCCAGAGGCGTCGAATCGATGAGACGCAGGTCAAAGAGACGATCGCCATGGATGTATCGAATCCGCTGGCTGTGATTTTTCCTGCCGATGCTCGCAGCGATCAGTTCCGTCAGCGACGTGAGAAAGCCAGGCCGCACGTCGCTGTTTCCCGCGATGCGCTTGACGGCCAGCGAACGGTCGGCGATCACGGCTCTCAGTACCGTGTCGGCTTCGTGATAAGTCAGCTGGCTTGATGCGTACAGCGTGCCCACACGCGCCGTACCTTCGCCCGACGCCGCGGACCCGCGGATCGTGTCGAATGCGCGCTGCTCCGTGCGCGTCTTCAATCCGGCCTTCACGTCACTCAGCCGGTCGTCGTTTTCCTGCGAGATGAGACCAACGACCGACGACTCGCCGCCACGCGTCGCTTCGACGAGATAACCCCACTTGTTCAGCTGTCCAGGCGCGCGCGTCGGATCTGATCCGATCAACAGCTCAATCGCCTTGTGGTCGCCACCAGTGCGCCACTTGATGATGCCCGACCCCACATCGTCACGCCCCACCCATACCATCACCAGGCGGACTTTCCCTGCCATTCTGTAGGTGTGCTCCCGGACGACGGGTAGCGCGCGCCCCGGTATCTCGGTCGGTACTCCTGGCGCCGGGGTCGTGAAGCGTGCGCCGATCGCCGCTGGCGCGAGAAGAAGCGACACGGCGAACAGGAATCCCAGGCGCATCAAAACCTTCGCGCCAACGATACCCCTGCGCGGCTGAAGCCGTTGGCGACGCGGAGGCCCGTCTTCTTTGCGGTCGCCGCAATCTCAACACCGGGTGTCGCAAGCGCGTTCCACCTGTTGGGTGAATCGGCGGCGGACGCATCCTGCGGGGTTGAAGAGGAGTAGACCCCTGCGTACACACGAGCCGTCAAACCAGTGACAACAGGTGCAATGGCTGCGACGGGTGCGATGACTTCAGGTGGCGCAACGAGTGCGGGAGCCGCGGGCGGGTTCGATGCGATAGGTGCGTCGAGCGTGGTGTCGCGCGTACTGTCGATCGGAGTGTCCGGCTTAAGCCGGACTCGGGCGTGTCCCGTGCCTGCCATGTCCGGCCGGGTCATCGTGGCAGGATACAGAGAAGCGACGGGCCCGGAAATCGGCGGCAACACAATATCTGCCAGTTCTGCAAACCCGGGAACGCTCTGCAGCTGTGCCGACATCGCCGCCAACGCACTCGCCGCGGCGGTCGCGCCGAGTAATGACACACGTCGCCGGCCCCGAGCGTTGAGCGCCAATATGCGATCGACCCGGCGTACGAGCTCGTGGCGGCTGCTGATGAGCGCGGGTTCCACTGTCGACCCGCCCTTTGTCAGAGCACGCACGTCCGCAGCGCGCGCAAGGCACCTCGCGTACGCCTTCGGCGAACCGGTGCGCGCGACGACCCATTCATCGCACGCCATCTCGCGCTCGCGGCTCAGCGCGCGTGACAGGAACAGGACAGCCGGGTGCACCCACAGCACCGCCTGCATCAGCGTCAGCGCGAGCTGCGACCAGTCATCGCGGCGCTGCACATGGGCATGCTCGTGAAGAATCACCTGATCCAGTTCGTCGCATCTCAGCGCACCCACGAGCGAGGACGGAATCGCGATGCAGGGATTGTTGAAGCCCAACACCGTCGCGCCAGGTACCGCGTCGCACAGCATCAGCTCCGTGCGGCGCCCGCGTCCGTTCGCCTCGAGCCAGAGCGGAAGCGTTGCCTCGATCGCCGGCGGAAACGGACGGCAGCGGTCGCGTGCCGCACCAACGGCCTTCAGGCCCCGCACCGCCCGCAGGAGCATGACGAGCGCGATTGCCGCCCATATCCCTATGAAGACCATGAGAAGAAAATCCGGGGCCGGGGGAATGTAAATAGGATCCGAGGCAGAGGCCGCTGCTCCTGGCACACGCCGGTACGGTGATGAGGCCCAACCCAGCCACGCCACGGCCGCGAGTGCAGCGCATGAAGTGAAGTGCCGGGTCGCGGCGTTCCGTTGGGGCGCCAATCGCAGCGTAATCGCGACACCGGCGGCAAGAGCACTCCCCTGCCACAGCCAAGTCAGCAGCCATGCCGTCATCAGGCCTCCTCGATGCGCTCCTTCAGCTGTTTCAACGCTTCCGGAGAGAGCTGTGCATCCTCGAGCAGATTCAACATCAGCAGGCGCGGTGAGCCGTCAAAGAAGCGGTTGACGAGGGTGTGCAGCGCGCTCCGGCTCGCATCGGCACGGTCAACCGTGGGGCGAAAAATGAACGCGCGCCCGTCTTTGCGATGCGTGACGTAGCCTTTCTTCTCCATAATGCGCAGCAGCGTCAGCACGGTGTTGTACGCCGGCTTCGGCCGCGTTTTCAGCGCATCGACAACCGCGCCGACCGTGGCCTCATCGGCGTCCCAGAGCACGCGCATGAGCCGCAGCTCGCCATCGGTCATGGTGAGTGATTTGGGGCGCGGCATCAGCCTGCTGTTCGCATTCACTTAATTCATTAAGACTTCAACAGCGTACGACCCCAGGCCCGCTGCTGTCAACTAAAACATTAAGAGTTGGAGATCTCGTCGAATGCGGCGTCGAGAATGCTCACGGCCGTCTCCGCCTGATCTTTGGTGATCACGAGGGGCGGCGAGAGACGAATCGTGTTCGCGCCGGCCGCCAGTACGAGGAGACCGCGCCGGAACGCCGCCATCACAAGCGCATCCCGCTCTGATGTCGCCCGCTCCTTCGTCTGGCGGTTGCGCACCAGCTCGATCCCGATCATGAGGCCGCAGCCGCGTACCTCCCCGATAAGGCGATGACGATGACCCAGCGCTTCGAGCGCGCCTCGCAGAAATTGACCCGTGTCTGCGGCGTTCTGCATCAGACCGTCCCGCACCAGGTGTATCGTCGCCAGCGCCGCGGCGCACGCGAGCGGATTGCCGCCAAATGTATTGGAGTGCGTACCCGCCGGCCAATCCATGAGGTCCTCGCGCGCAATCGTCACGCCCATCGGCAATCCCGAGGCGATGCCTTTTGCGGCAACGATGATGTCAGGCTGCACCCCTGCATGTTCGATCGCGAACATCTTGCCGGTGCGGCCGATTCCCGACTGCACCTCGTCGACGATGTACAACATGCCGTGCTGCGCTGCGATCGCGGCAAGCCCCTGAAGAAACGCCGGCGGCGGCACGACATATCCGCCTTCGCCTTGTATGGGCTCAACGACAATAGCCGCGACCTCCTCGGGAGACACGAGGTGGTTGAGGATCTGATTTTCGATATACGCAAGGCATTCGCGAGCGCAGTCCGCGCTGCCGGCAGCGCCGACGGGACATCGGTACGGATTCGCGTAAGGGGCGTGGAAGACACCAGGAGCCATTGGTCCAAAACCGCTGCGCTGAACGGTTTTGCTCGCGGTCAGCGCGAGCGATCCAAGCGTGCGCCCGTGAAAGGATCCCACGAACGCGATGATGTTGAAGCGTTTGGTGTGATACCGCGCGAGTTTGATCGCCGCCTCGACCGCCTCGGTGCCTGAATTCGAGAAGAACGTTCGCGCGCCGCGGCCGATCGGCGCAATTTGCGCGAGCGCCTCCCCCAGGGCGACCTGCGGCTCGTGGTAGTAGTCGGTCGAGATATGGAGAAACTTCGATGCTTGATCGGTGAGCGCGCGGACGACGACGGGATGGGAATGGCCGGTCGCCGCGACGGCGATGCCTGCGCAGAAATCCAGATACACGTTTCCGTCGACATCTTCCACGACCGCGCCCTGGCCCCGCGCCATCACAAACGGCGCGGAGCGCGGGTACGACGGCGACACGACCGCGGCATCGCGCTCGACGATCGCGCGCGCGCGGGGCCCCGGCGGTGGAATTTTGATGTGTGGAACGCGCATGTCAGAGCACAGAGCCGAGAGCGAAGAGCTGAAAGCCTTTCTGCTCTCTGCCCTCAGCTCGCTGCTCTTTGATATTGTAGCCCTGTGTCCGCACCGGTTCACTTGATCGGCGTACCGCTCGACATGGGCGGCAGCCGCCGTGGTGTCGATATGGGGCCGTCGGCCTTCCGCATCGCGGGCCTCAGGGAGCAGATTGCGGCGCTCGGACGCATCGTGGTCGATCGCGGCGACTTGCCCTCGCCGATTCCCGAGACGAGGAAGCACGGCGATCCGACGAAGAAGTTCATCAAGGAGATCGCCAGAGTCTGCGATCGTCTCTACCAGTCTGCGCGCGCCTCGCTCGAAGAGGGCGCGCTTCCGATGGTGCTCGGAGGCGATCACAGCCTGGGTGCCGGATCGGTGGCTGCGTCGGCGGCGTACGCACGGGCCGCCGGCAAACCGATCGGCCTTCTGTGGATCGACGCGCATGGTGACATGAACACGCCGTCGAGCAGCCCGAGCGGCAACGTTCATGGGATGCCTCTCGCCGCCCTGCTCGGCCCCGAACCCCTCGAGCTCTCGTCGATCGGCGGGTTTTCCCCGACGGTGCTGGCCGAACACACTGCGCTGGTCGGCGTGCGCAATCTCGACGAACGCGAAAAAGATCTCGTCCGAAACTCCGGCGTGCACGTGTACACGATGAAAGATATCGATCGCCTTGGCGTGGCCGCGGTTGCGTCCAAGGCACTGCAGGTGGTCACAGACGGGACCGCCGGCGTGCATGTGTCGTTCGATCTCGACGTGTGCGATCCCGCGATCGCACCGGGCGTCGGCACGCCAGTGAAAGGCGGGCTCAACTATCGCGAGGCCCACCTACTCATGGAAATGATCGCCGAATCGGGACTGCTGATGGCGCTGGATCTCGTCGAGGTCAACCCCACGCTCGATATCCGCAACACCACCGCCGAGCTCGGCATCGAGCTGGCGCTGTCCGCGCTCGGTATGAAGATCCTCTAGGAGAGCCCTCTTCGGGGGACACCGCCCGCCACAATTTCGCCACGATTCGTACCGATTGCTCGCAAAACTGCATGGTTCGAGGTTGGCCCGGTTTTGGCAGAACAGATGGTGTTCATATGCCCTCTTTTCAGGAGCCCACCATGCGGCAGATGCTTCGCCGAAGTCCCTTCGCCTGTCTAGCGATTGTTCTCGTCCTCCTGTCCGTCGCGCCGGCCGATGCGCAACATTTCGGACGCAACAAGGTCCATTACAAGGATTTCACGTTCGAGGTGCTCAAGACGGAGCACTTCGATGTCTATTTCTACGCAGAGGAGCGCGAAAACGCCGCGCGAGTCGGGCGCATGGCAGAACGGTGGTATACGCGCCTGTCGAGACTGTTCGAGCATGAGATGCGGACGCGCCAACCCCTCGTCCTGTATGCCTCGCACCCGGACTTCGAGCAGACCAACGTGGTCGGCGGCACGATTGGCGAAGGTACGGGCGGCGTCACTGAAGGCTTGAAGCGGCGGGTGGTGATGCCGCTTGCCGGCACACTCGGTGAGACTGACCACGTACTTGGTCACGAGCTCGTGCATGCATTCCAGTACGACATCTCCGCGCAGCGCGCACCGGGCGGCGGCGCGGGCGGGGCCGGTGGCGGCATCGAATCGCTTCCGCTGTGGTTCGTTGAGGGACTCGCTGAATACCTCTCTATTGGGGCCGTCGATCCTCATACGGCCATGTGGCTCCGCGACGCCACACGGGAAGAAGAACTGCCGGCGATCGAAGACCTCGACAACGGTCAGTTCTTTCCATATCGATGGGGGCAGGCCGTGTGGGCCTACGTCGGGGGTAAGTACGGCGATGACCAGATCGGCCGCATCTACCGGACCGCCGTGCGCTCGGGGGATGCGATCACCGCATTCGAACAGGCCGCGCTCATCGACGACAAAGAGTTGTCGACCAACTGGCACGCCGAGATACGCGCGCAATATGCGCCCGTCATGAGCGCCACTGCCCGCGCGCATACGTTCGGCCGAGCCCTCACCGCCACCGACAAGGTGGAGAGGGGGACCAACGTGTCGCCATCGATCAGCCCCGACGGCCGCAGCATCGTCTTTTTTTCAGCGCGCGATTTGTTCTCGATCGATTTGTACCTGGCGGAGACGGGGACCGGACGCATCGTCCGCAAGCTCGTCGATACCTCGCAGAGCACACATTTCACGAGTTTGCAATTCATCGGCTCGGCCGGATCGTGGAGCCCGAACAGCCGCCAGTTCGTCGTCGGCGGCGTGCACGCCGGCAAGGCTGTGCTCGCGATCCTGAATGTATCCAACGGCGACGTCGCGCGTGAAATCGAATTACCCGAGGTCGGCGAGGTGCTCAATCCGACATGGTCGCCCGACGGCAAATTCATTGCCTTCTCGGCGACGGTCGGCGGTGATTCCGATCTGTTCATCTACGATCTCGCAGCGTCATCGATGAAGCGGATTACGAGCGACCTGTACGCGGACCTGCAACCCGCCTGGTCCCCCGATGGAGACACCATCGCGTTTGTGACGGATCGCTTCACCACGAACGAAGCCCTCCTGGACGCCGGCGACTATCGTCTGGCGCTCCTGGATGTCGCGTCCGGTCGCATCTCGCCGGTCTCGACCTTCGATCAGGGCAAGAACATCAACCCGCAATGGGCTCCGGACAGCCGCAACCTCTACTTCGTATCCGACCGTAACGGCATCAGCAATATCTATCGTGTCGAGTTGCAAACGGGTACGTTGGCGCAGGTCACGAATATCGACAGCGGTATCAGCGGCATCACAGGGCTGAGCCCGGCGATTTCCTCGGCGATCGACTCCAGGACGGTCGCGCTCAGCGCCTACGAGAACGGCAGCCATCACATCTACATCATCGACTCCGCGCCGCAGCTTGCGGGGACGCCCATTGCCGCGACGGTGCTGCGACCCCAGGCAGCGGCGCTGCCTCCGCTTCAGCGTGAATCGAGCGTCGCACGCATGCTCAGCGATCCGTCTACCGGACTTCCGGCTGCCGCAGGCGAAGTAGAGCCTTACAAGGGCGGTCTGTCGCTCGACAGCGTGAGCCAGCCGTATATCTCGGCGGGCATCAACCGTTTCGGCGGCATGGTTGGTGGGGGCATTGCGTTCAACTTCAGCGACATGCTCGGCAATCACAACCTCTTCACACAGGTCAGCACCGACAGCTTCGGCGGCGCCGAAGACATCATCAAGAACACCGGTGCGGTCGTGGCGTACACAAACCTGTCGAAGCGGTGGAACTGGGGATTTGCTGTCGAGCAGTCGCCCTATATTGCAGGCGGGTACAACGCCCGCCAGGGCAACATCAACGGTGAGCCTGTTGTTATCGATCAGACGACCATCCAGCGGCAGATTAACCGCGGCATCAGCGGGATGGTCGCCTATCCCTTCAGCCAGACGGCCCGTGTCGAGTTTGGCACCGGCTTCACCCGCACGTCGTTCGAAGAGCAGATTCAGACGACAGCCTACTCGCAGCGAACCGGCCGGGTGATCGACGAACAGATCAGCACGTCGCCGCTCGCCGCGACGATGAATCTGTCGTCGTTCAGCACGGCGCTGGTCACCGACAGTGCGTTGTTCGGTCCGACGAGTCCTGTCGGCGGACAGCGATCGCGGTTCGAAGTGGCTCCCACGTTTGGTGATCTGCACATGACCACTGGGATGGCTGACTACCGCCGGTACTTCATGCCGGCGCGGTTCTACACCATTGCCGTGCGGGGGCTGCACTACGGCCGTTATGGCGATGGTAGTGACGATCCGCGGCTGATTCCGCTGTTCATCGGCTACCCCGAATTCGTGCGCGGGTACGGCGTCGATTCGTTCGCCTCTGGCGAGTGCGCGACGAGCGCCTCGTGCCCGACCCTCGACCGGCTCTCCGGCAGCCGGATGCTGGTCGGTAATATCGAGCTGCGGTTTCCCCTGTTGCGCCCGTTCGGGGTCAGCGATCGGATGTACGGGCCGCTGCCCGTCGAGGTCGCGTTCTTTCTCGACAGCGGCGTGACGTGGAATAAAGGCCAGAGGCCGTCACTCTTCAACAGCGGCACGCGCGAGCCCGTGAGCAGCGGCGGCGTGTCGCTGCGCACAAGCCTCTTCGGCTTTGCAACGGCGCAGGTCGATTTTGCGAGACCATTCGACCGCCCCGGCCGCGGATGGATCTGGGGCTTCTCTCTGACGCCTGGATTCTAGCTAGGTGGTAGGTGGTAGCCAGTAGCTGGTAGCAGATGCTCCAGCTATTGGCGACCGGTCCTGCCGGCTATCGGCTACAAGCTACCAGCTACAAGCTACAAGCTACCAGCTAGTGAGAGCGCGTGAACTCCGGGTGCGGCATCCACCTCAATACATTTCCCGTCAGGCTGGCGACGAAGATATCGCCATTCGGTGAGCCGTTCACTGAGTGGCCCGGCGATTCCATCGAGCCGAGCACCTTCCCGCTGTGCAGATCGATCTTCATCAGCCGGCCGGCAAGGGTGTCGGCCGTGATGTTCTCGACGTTGTTGCGATGCGTCAGGATGTACATCTCGTCCCGGGGTGAGATCCAGATGCCCTGGGTCGAGCCGAGATGATTCCAGGTGTTCAACAGCTTGCCGCTGGTGTCGAAGATCTGAATGCGATTGTTCTCGCGGTCGCTCACGTACGCGCGATCCTTCGAATCGAACTGAATGGAGTGCACCGTGCGGAACTGGCTGGGACCGGAGCCGGGCGTGCCCCACGCCATGATGAATTTGCCGCTGCGATCGAACTTCGCGACGCGGCTGTTGCCATACCCGTCGGCGATATAGGTGTTCCCTTGCGAATCCCACGCAATGTCGGTCGGGCTGCCGAACGATTTGTCGTCGTTGCCGCGCACGCCCTTGGTCCCGATCGTCAGCAGCAGCTGCCCGGCGGTGGTGAATTTCAGAATCGCGCCGGCTCGATCGACGACCCAGACATTGTTCTCGCGATCCACGCGAACGCCGTGCGGATCGTCGATGACACCCTTGCCCCACGACCGCAGGAAATTCCCTTCGGCATCGAACGCCACGAGCGGATCGATGTCGCCGTTGCGGTGGAGGACGTACACGTTGCTGTCGCGATCGTTGGCCACCATCGACACGCGGCCGAAGTACCAGCCTGCCGGCATCGGCTTCCATCCTTTTGCGCCGCCACTACGCAGGTTGACGGGCGCCTCCATGCCGAATCGCAGGTGCACCTTCACGCGCAGCAGGCCTCCCTCGTGCGGATGCCACGCGTCACCCACCCACCCCTGATCCGGCGCCTTCGAGGGCGTTCCCGACGGATGGGGTTCGCCGCCGCCAGGCGCGGCGCCGCCACCACTGCGCGGCTGCTGCGCAGAGAGGGCCGCCGAGGAGATCACACACATCAGAAGTACGAGCTTCATCATGGCAAATTCCTCCAAACCAGATCGCGTCCAACGAACAGGAATGATTAGACGAAGCGGGTCAGTGTGACAGCAACCTGGCGTTCGCCACGGACGGCCTTGCGCCACTGCACCATGATGGGCGCCTGATAGGTGCCCTCGATGACGGTGCCCCGGCCGGGGGACGTCGTATCGGATACGAGCAGATCGACCGAGCGTTTCATGCGAAGAAACCGTGAGGCCGGCACGGCGAGTGCCTGGGAGAACACGCGCTCGAACGCCGACTCCGCGAGGCCGAGCGCATCGACCAGCCGGTTCACCGCACGGACGAGATCGTACTTCGCGTAGTCGATGGCCTTTGACGGGACTGCGCGCGGATCGTCCCACGCGTGCTTCGCCTTCTGCGCGGCGAAACGCAGCGGGTTCTTGAGCACCTCCGCGAGGTCGTACCGCATCAACAGCGTCTCGTATTCGTTGACCGTGAGGCTCGCGAACTGCTCCCCGGAGCCGAGACTCAGCCGCACGCGTCCTTTCTCGACGCCGTGCTTGCTGATGAGCGCGCCGATTTGATCGTACAGTCCAAGCCGCGAGTCCTTCAGATTCACCGCGTCCATAGGATGCGTCGAGGACACGGGTACGGACAGCGTCGCCCTGGCGACTTCGATCTCGCCGTCGTACCCGACCAGGGTCGTCATCCGGCGTCGTGGCTTGCCCGCATTGACACCGTCAAGATCGATGAATGACACGGGTCCCGGCCGGCTCGTCACATAGGACACGCACGCGCGCAGACCGCTGCCGATGAATGCGAGATGCGAATCGGCGTTCGTTGGCTCCGTCGGACGTTGCTCGGCCGTCAGTTCGGTCCGGCGGTCGAGATCGTCGTGGTGATAGCCGGCACCCTCGGGAAAAACGGTGGTGAACAAATCGATATACGGACGCACACCCTGAGGGCTGGCGCCGAGTCGAGCAGCGAAGCTTTGAGGAAGATATCCAGCCGTCGTGTGAAGCGAGCAGTACAGGCAGCGGTTGTACTGCTCGAACACATCACCGTAAGTGGCCGCGGCCTGCGCCCGAACGTCGATAACGTCGAGCCGGCCTCGCGGCGTGATGTCGAGACTGAGTTCGAGTGGTGGCACCGAGACCTCTAATGTAGCATCTCGACCTCAGCGGTGCAAAGTGAGCGGTGCAAAGTGCGTACGTTTCTTGCACAGATCCTCCCTATGAAGCATTCGTGTACAGAAATTCATACAGTCGCACTCATCTGTCTCGTCTCCCTCACCTCGGCGTGTCAGGAACGAAGCGCCGCCGGTGGGGGCATGTGGGGCTCCTCCCAGCCGCAGCCGAACGCGGCGCTGCAGTCGCTGGTTGAGGGTCAATCGCTAAACGCCGCCGTGTCGTTGCCTCAAATGTCCGATCCTGAACGTGCGCGGCTGGTCGATCAGGTGCGCCGTGTGTACAAGGATTTGAATTACCAGCTCGTCTGGATCGAAGGTGACCGGCCGTCGAGCCGCTACGCCCAGCTTGTGAAAGTTGTGTCCACGGCTGACGATCGCGGGTTGCTCTCCGATCTCTACACGACACCGATTGGCGATCCATCAAATCGCGGTGCGAAGATTTCAGCGGAACACGCGCCGGAGATCGATGTAAAAGCGACTGCGGCGTTCATTCGTTACTTCGTGCATTTAACCGGCGGACGGCTCGATCCCCGGGCGCTGCAGGCGCTGTGGACGTTGAAACCTGAGAAGCCCGATCTCGTCGCTGCGCTCACGACTGCGGTGAAGAACAACGATCTCGTTGCCGCGATGGATCGCCTTCAGCCTCAGCACCCTGAGTATCGCGAGCTCGAGAAGGCGCTTGTGCGTTATCGCGCTATCGCGGCGAAGGGCGGCTGGTCGTCTGTTCCCGCCAAGACGCGATTGAAACCACATCAGCAGTCTGACGTGGTGCCGGTGTTGCGGCAACGCCTGGCCATTGAGGGAGATCTTGCGGCCGAGCATGAAAAGGATCCGAGTCCTGTCTACGACGACACGGTCGTCGCCGCCGTGAAGCGCTTCGAAGAGAGGCATCGCATCACACCAGACGGGACCGTCGACGCCGATACGGTGAGCGCGCTGAACGTGCCTGTAGAGCAGCGTATCCGTGTGATCGAGCTCAACCTCGAGCGCTGGCGCTGGCTGCCCGACCGGATGCCCGAGCGATATTTCATCGTGAACGTGCCCGACTTCCGGCTCGAGGCCATCGAGCACGGCAAGGCCGTGATGGACATGCGGGTCGTTGTCGGAGCGCCCGACAACAAGACGCCGATTTTCGCTGACGAAATGACGCACGTCGTGTTCAGTCCGTACTGGAACGTGCCGTCAGGCATTGCCCAGGAGGAAACGATTCCGCGGGCCGTCAACGACCCCGGATTCCTCTCGCGCAACAACATGGAGGTCGTGGGCGCGTCGGGAGAGGTCGTGGATCCGCGTTCAGTGGACTGGTCGAACGCACGCGGCGTGCGCATACGGCAGCGCCCAGGCAGCAGCAACGCGCTCGGGGGCGTGAAGTTCATGTTCCCGAACAACTTCGACGTCTACCTTCACGACACGAATGCGACCACGTTGTTCGATCGAATCGAGCGAGGACTCAGCCACGGCTGCGTCCGGGTCGAAGAGCCGCACAAGCTTGCGCAATACGTCCTCCGCGACCAGGCCGAATGGACGGCTGAAGCGATCGATGCCGCGATGAAATCGGGCACGGAGAAACACGTGAAGCTGAAAATGCACATTCCGGTGTATATCGTCTATAAGACGGCATGGGTGCACGATGGAGGCGTTCGGTTTTTGAAGGACTTGTACGGACATGATGCCGATCAGATTGCCAAGCTCTGGCCTGCGCAGATGCAAACGCGTCGCTGAGGTCGCCCTGCTCTGCTGCGTCGCCGCCTGGCCCAACGCACTGCACGGCGACGATGAGGTGCCGGGCGAGCGTTTTCGCGCGCGCACGCTGACCTATCCGTATGACGAAAGCGCGATTTTCGCGATGCCGGGTGAGAAAGTTCCTCTGTCGGTGAGCGCGCCGGCACGGCGGCTGCACAGCATCGACGCTCCTCAAGGGGGGCTCGTTGCCACGGGGCCGAATACATGGACATGGGAGGCGCCCCTCAGACCCGGCGTGTATCCACTGAAAGTGAAAACTCCCTCGGGCAACACGATCGCGGACGTGACTGCATTCGTGATGGTGCCGAGCAGCGCCGTCCGCAACGGGGTGCTGAATGCGTATCAAATCGGCTTGTACCCCGAGACGCCTCTCAAGGGAAATCCGATGTACATTCCGCCAAAGGGATTCATCGAGGTGACCGACGACAACGAAGACACGAAGGTCTCTCCGAACTTCCGCATCAAGGCATTTCTGACCAAGCAGAAGAGCGGTTTTCCGAAATACCTCGCGCTCGACGAGCGGCTGGTGTTCTTACTCGAAGCGATTGGGGCGCATCTCGAGCCGCGCGGATGGGGCGCCGGCGACATTTTCATCATGAGCGGCTACCGGACGCCCTACTACAACAAGCAGCTCGACGACACGAGATACAGCCTGCATCAGTGGGGACGCGCAGCGGACATCTTTCTGGACAAGGACAAGGACGGAAGGATGGACGACTTCAACAAGGACAAGGTCATCTCGAGAGACGACGCGGTTGCGCTCGCGGATGTCCTCGAAGGGCTCGCGAAGACCCCAGAGCTCGGTGCGTTTATCGGCGGCATCGGCATCTATGGATCCACGGCAGGGCACGGGCCTTTTGTGCATGTGGACACGCGTCCAGGGCGGGCCCGTTGGTAATCTTTTTCACTCATCGTCTTCTTTGATTTCTTCTTCCTTGACCACTTCGTCTTCCTTCACCGACAACTCGCCTTCCTCGGCACCCGTGTCCTCATCGTCGCGGAAGCGCGCGTCCTCTTCGACGCTGAACATGCGGCCGCTCAGCCGCTCCTTGAGCGGCCCGCGGGCCTTGCCTTCCTGATTGCGGTTCTTTGCGAAGTTCGACCCGCCGCGCCCTTTCGGCGGCTTGTTCGGGCCGAAATTCCTGTTGTCGCCTCCGGCACCGCGCGGCTGCCGGTAAGGACCGCCGTCCGCAGCGGGAGGGCCTCCACCCATTGGGGGTCTCGGGCCGGAGCCGACAGGTGGCCGTGGTCCCGAGAATCCTCCTGCGCCCATCGGCGGTCGGGCCTCGCGCGGGCGCGCTTCGCTGACTGACAGCGGCCTCCCCTTGAACGGCTGGCCGTGCAGCTGCTGAATCGCCCGCTCGGCGACGCCGCGGTCATCGTAGTCAACGAATGCGAATCCGCGAGGGCGGCCCGTGTCGCGATCTGTCGGAACGACGACCTGCATGGGATCGCCAACCGTGCCGAAGTGCTGCCTGATATCCGCTTCGGTCGCGCTATACGGGAGATTGCCGACGAATAACCGGACTGACATACGCTCCTGATCGCCTCCTTACGACTGAGGTGCCGCAGCTTTCTTCTTCGCGCGCGTTTTTGCCTTGCGCGCCGGCGCCGGTGTGTTGCTCGTCTCGAGGACAACGATGCGCGTCGAAAAACGGCGCGTCCCGTGCTCATCGAACTCGATGACCGTGTGATGCTCGTTCACATCGACGATTGTGCCCGCGCCGTACTGTGCCTGAACGACGCGATCCCCTGCCGCATATCTACGCATTTCACAGCCTCCTAAGTCACGGCGAATTTGACGTCGAGTGTCTTTTCGATGGCGCGCAGCGCCGGTAGTTCTTCCGGTGCAACCAGCGTCACCGCCGTCCCGACCGCCTCGGCGCGCCCGGTGCGTCCCACCCGATGAACATAGGCGTCGACAGTCGGCGGAACGTCGTAATTCACCACGTGACCGATGCCTTCGATGTCGATGCCGCGCGCGGCGATGTCGGTGGCGATCAACGCCCTGAAGCGTCCCGACTTGAAGCCTTCGACGGCGGCGGAACGTTCGCTCTGCGTGCGATCGGCGTGCATCGCCGCGCACTTGATGCCGCCGGCGGCCAGCCGGCGCGCCAGCTTGTCGGCGCCCCGCTTGGTGCGGACGAAGACAAGACTCGTGCCCTGCGTCCGTCTGAGAAACCCTGTCAGCCACTCGGCCTTCTCGGCCGCGGGGACCAGGTGGCCGATGTGCTCGATGGTGCTTGCGAGTCCTTCATCCCGTCCGACGCGGATCATCTTCGGCGAACGCATGATTTGGCCTGCCGACTGGGCCACTTCGTCGGACATCGTCGCCGAGAACAGAAGGGTCTGCCGGCCCGGTGGCAGTGACGCGACGATGCGGCGGACGCTCGGCCAGAATCCCATGTCGAGCATCCGATCGGCCTCGTCCAGAACGAGCACTTCCACGTTCTCGAACTTGGCGGCACTCGACCCCATGTGATCGAGCAGCCGCCCCGGCGTTGCCACGACGATGTCGGCCGAACCGCGCAGGCCGCGTTCCTGGGGCCCGGCTTCGACGCCGCCATAGACGGCAACGCTCGACAGGTTTGTGTGATAGGCGAGCCCTTGGAATTCGTCTTCGATTTGCACCGCGAGCTCGCGCGTCGGCGCAAGAATCAGCACGCGCGTCGAGCCGGTGGCGCCGCCCTTCACCAGCCGCTGCATCAGCGGCAGCAAGAACGCGAGCGTCTTGCCCGTTCCGGTCTGCGCGCACGCGACGAGATCGATGCCGTCCAGAACCGCGGGGTACACAGCGCCCTGGATCGGCGTCGTCGTCTCGAACCCGCGATCGAGAATCGCGCGCTCGAGGCCGGAATCGAGACCGAGGGACGTGAACGGGACGGGCGTCGCGTCGTACGGCGCCGGCTCGAACTGAAGAGGCGGCCGAGACGGCACCACGGCATTCCTGGCTCGTCCGCCGCCGGGCGCGCCGCGTCCATTCCGTCGGGGTCTCCGGCCGCGGGTTGACCGATTCTGAACAGCTTTCGAGGGGTCTGAGAAATGCAAGATGGGCTGGCTGTTTGAGGAAACGCTATTGAAGGGGAGATTGTGCCATAAACGGCGAAATTCCGCCAATCAGTCTACAATAGCGACCTACCTTGGTCTATGCGCTCGCCCTCCTTGGAGCCCTACTCGTCGGTGTAGGCTTCATCCTTGGTTCGCGGCGCGCGCGACTCCGGCAGGGTGGGCTCGAGACGACACTCGACGACCAAACGCATAAGCTGACGCCCGCCGAGCACGAGCTGCTGCATCGTTCCGCGATCGATCCCGTCACAGGCCTCCACACCCAGCAGTATTTTCAGGAGTTTCTCGAGCGCGAGTGGCGCCGTGCCTCGCGCGAGCGCCAGAGCGTCGCCGTCATCATGATCGAGGTCGATCATTTCCGCGCCTTCAACGACCGTCTGGGGAAGCCGCAAGGCGATGCCTGCCTGCAGCGTGTGGCCGAGGTTCTGCAACCTGTTCTCCACCGCCCAGGCGACGTGATCGCACGGTATGGCGGCGCCGGCAAATTCGGGGTCGTCCTGGGCGGCTGCGACATCAAAGGGGCCATGCTGCTGGCCGAGCGGTTGCGGACCGCCGTCGAGAATTTGAAACAGCCAAATCCCGCGTCTCCTACGATGCCGTTTCTGACCGCAAGTCTGGGCGTTGCCACGGCCACTCCCGATCGGGAAGGCGCGTGGCAGGACATCGCGCTCATTGCCTCCGCCGAACGCGCCCTGGCACAGGCCCGGGAGTCGGGCCGTAACACTGTCACGCTGGATACACAGGGCTCGTCCGCCCGGTCATAGGAACGCCTTCTCCCGCATAGCACCCGACGCGGCTCACCAGTTGTGACCAAAACCAGAACGCTCCAGTTGAAGTCGACGGTGCTTTCCGGACCGAATGGTATCAGGTCCAATTTATGCAATCTCTCGAGCCATGGAACACATCACCTTCGAATTCATGCTTGGCTTCCTTCTCGCGGTCGGCCTGATGGTCGCGCTCTGGGTCCCTCTGTTCTTTTTTGATTACAAGGCCGAGAAGAAACGTGCGGGACTACCCGTGGGATCCGGGGAAAATCCTCCGGCAGCCCCGCTCGATAAAGTCCACCTCGACTAGTTTGCTGGCCCGGCTTTGCTGGCCCGGCGCTAGGCGTGGGACAATGGACTGTCAGGTAAGTGACAGTGTGCATATGCGTAAACTTGTTTGCCTCACGCTCCTGGCGATAGCGGGTACGGCGGTGCCAATCGCACAGGAACCAGCTGTTCCTCTGTTCAAGAGCGCGATTGAGCAGGTCGCGGTCGCGGCGTTGGTTCGCGACTCGCGGGGACGGCTGGTAACTGACCTCAAAGCGGCCGACTTCGAGTTATTTGATGACGGGCACCGGAGACGCCTGACCAACGTGTGGTCAGAACCCAGCCCCGCGAGCGTAGCCATCCTCATGGACACGAGCGGCAGTATGGCTGCAAAGCTCTCCCGCGCGCGCGAAGCGGCTAGCGCTTTAGTGGCTGGATTGCAGAGCGGGACCGACGAGGTGGCCTTCTACTCGTTCGATACATCGTTGAAAGAGGTACGTCCGTTTTCCAAGAATTTCTCGGCGACCGCCGAAGCGTGGAATGCAACGAAAGCGTACGGGGCGACATCCCTCTGGGACGCGGTCGCTGAAACGGCCCAGACAATTTCGGATCGTCAGCGGCGGCGCGCGCTCGTTGTGATCACCGACGGTGTCGATTCGGCCAGCAGCATGAAACCATCGGACGTGTCCGCCATCGCGAGCTCTCTCGATGTCCCTGTGTACATCCTGGTGGTGAAGTTTGCTCCCGACGACGCCGAGGCTCATGTCCCAACCCGCAAGCCAATGGCTGATCTCGCTACATGGACCGGCGGCGACTCACTGACGGTTTATGACACGCCGAGTATCCTGTCAGCCACGACCCGGGTACTGGGGAGCTGCATCACCAGTACATCGTCGCGTTCGAGCCGGGTCAGACGCCTGGGTGGCATGCGCTGCTTCTGAAAGCCCGCAAGCCGGGGCTGTTCGTTCGCACGCGCAGCGGCTACATGGTGAAATGATCGTCGCGAGTCACCCTCCCAATACGAGTCCCACCATCAACCGCTGAAAACTGAGGCCATCGGCCTTGCGCACCTTGAAGTGGCGCAGGTCGCCCCGCACGCCGGCGCGCCGCGCGAATTGATACGTGACACCGCCTCCGACGCTGTATCCGATGTCGTCTGCCGACAGATTGGAAAATATCCCCCCTTCGGACGTCTCGGTGCGCTGCCGGATGAAGCCGAATCCCAAGATGCCATACGGCCGCAGCGCACTGATAGGGACCGCTACGAAAATACTCGGCATCAGCGTGATGATCCTGCCGTGCGCCACGCCATCGGAGGTCTCGAAGAAATTTCGGGTCTCCGAGAACTCGAGCTCCGATCCGATGCCGTGTGCGCCGCCTCCCCCGATAGCAATCGCCCACGCCCGCTTCGTCGATGCCGCGTCTCCGCCGAACACGTTGCCGATCGATCCGGTGAACATGGCCTGCGCGGATGCCGGGGCTTCAACTACTGCGATCAGGGCTGCCGCAGCCAAGAGCAGTCGTGTCATTCGCAACCGTATCCCTCCCGGCATCAATTTTACCGCCGGGCAGGATGCATGAGTTGAGTGAGTGGAATGCCGGGCAGCAGCTACGAGTGCTGCAGCGACCCCTCGGAGGCAACCATGTAGTTCAGCTGCCCCCACTGCATGGGAGGTTTACGGCGGCGTTCGTTGGGTACACGGCGCTCAGTATCGCTCTGACCGTCGGGGGACTGTCGACGTTCCTCCCTCCGTCGATCCCATACGATTTGCACTGTGGGATCGTCAGAAAAAGCGCGGGTCAGCAGCTCGAAGGTGGCGAACTGGCCACGCCTCACGATGACGAGTCTTGGGTCACCCATAAAATTGATTCAGCTGGCCTTGACGCCCCAAACGGCCTTCGATCGATACCAGTCTTCGTCGATGATCGACCACAAAGCCTGGTCCAGCAGTCTGCCGCCACGAAGAAATGACTTTCTCAAGACACCCTCCTGCACCGCGCCTATCTTGCGCAATGCGCCATTGCCGCGGCCGTTCTCAACCGCAGCTCTCGCCTCCAACCTGCGCACGCCGACGACGTCGAACGCGAATGCCACAACGACCTTGGCGCCTTTGCTGAACAGCCCCGAGCCCCAGAATTCCGATCCAAGCGCAAAGCCCCACTCCGCCGTGTCGAACGCCGAATCGAGCTGCCGCACCTGAAAAAGTCCGACAGCGGTGTCATAGCCGTCCGGCACAACCGCGAAACACAGATAACGTCCGGCCTCACGCTCGCGGACGGTCCACTGAATGAAGCGCTCGAAGCCTTCAATCGTCGTTGGCGGCGGGGAGATGAACCTGGTAACTTCTTCAGTTGTCAGTAGCGCGAGGAGCGAATGCGCGTCCGTCAACCGCAGCTCTCGAAGCGTGAACCCGTCGCAGTGAATCGGCGGCAGACCGCGCTTCCAGTCCCTAGAGACTGCCGTTGCCGAGCGCGTGATAGACGGCGCAGTGCATGGCGTTGGGTGAAGGACGGCCGTCGCCATTACTTCAGCCCTTTCGCCGGCGCCACGATCGATCCCAGCAGGACACTGTTGCCCCAGACGACGTTATCGTCGTCACTGTTGCCCCACACCACGTTGTCGTCGTCGAGATTCCCCCAGACGACGTTGTCGTCGTCGAGATTTCCCCAGACGACGTTATCGTCGTTCAGCAGGCCCAGCAGCGTGTTGCCCCAGACAATGTTGTTGCCCCAGACAACGTTGTCGTCGTCGTAATTCCCCCAGACGACGTTGTCGTCGTCCTGGCTATTACCCCACACCACGTTGTTGCCCCACACGATGTTGTCGTCTTCATCGAGCAGGTTGCCCCAGACGATGTTGTCGTCGTCGTTGTTGCCCCAGACGATGTTGTCGTCGTCTTCCAGGCCCTCGCCCCACACAGTCTTGAGCGCCCACGACGGCCGTTGTTCGTCGATGATGCCGGTGCCGCGCGCGATGTGGTTGCCCCACACCATCCGCTGCGCCCATGCGTACTGCTGGCCGCCGATCGTCGTTGTGGGTGTGACGTGAGCCGTCAGCCATTTCGCCCCCACCGCGCGCGCAGGATTGATTGCGCTTGCCAGCATGAGCGCACCGCTCGGATTCAGAGCGCCGGCGCCCTGCGTCAGCACATCGCTGTATGTGCCGTCGTCGTTCTTGACGGGGATAGATGAATACTGGAGCACCATCTTCAGTGCATTCGGCGTCAGGTTCTGGTTGTTCTGAAGAATGGCGGCGACCACGCCGCTGACCACGCCGGCTGCCATGCTCGTGCCTGACAACCGCATGTAGTTGCCGATGTTTCCGCGCCTTTCCTGAAGAAGTCGCAGCGCGCTTCCGGCCGACGCCACCGAGAGAAGATTGTCGCCAGGAGCGCAGATGTCGGGTTTCGCGAACCCGTCGTACCACGACGGGCCGCGCGAGCTGTAACCCGCGATGCGATCGTCGGCGCGGCTTACGGTATCGAACGTGCGCACCGAGCCAACGGAAATGGCCGAAGGAGCATTCCCTGGCGATGCCATGCCTGCGTAGCCAATCGCGCCGGTCGTTCGATTTCTGCCGAAGTTGCCGGCCGAAACGACGACTTTGATGCCCGCGCGCGACGCGTGCTCGACGGCCTGCACGAGCGGATCCGTTGCGGCCGCCTCAAAAATCGGATGGCCGAGCGAAAGATTGATGACGTCGATCTTGAGCGCGTTTTTGTTGACGATGGCGAATTCAATCGCGCGAATGACGTTGTCGGTGGTTCCCTGCCCTTCCGCGTTCAGGACCTTCAAGCCGATCAAACGCGCTGCAGGCGCAATCCCCACGTAGGTGCCCGCGGCAAGCCCGGCGACATGCGTGCCGTGACCGTAGGCATCAGAGGGCGCCGTCAGGCGAATATCCCCGTGAGTGAAATCGTAAAATGCCGTGATGCGCGTGCCGAAATCGAAGCCAGGTGCGATGCCGGAATCGATCACGGCCACGCCAACCGTGGGCTGCGAATAGCCCGACAATGTGCTCGACAGCGAGGTCCGCACGCCGAGCGTCGAAAAGAGATTGGACTGAAGGGACTGAGCCGCCAGCGCTTCCTTCAGGCGCGATACCAGCGCCGACGCAGCCGTTGTGGTCGTCGGAGCGCCTGTCGAGGATGCCGACAGCGCGTTGCCGACGGGCTCTTCGCGCTGATGTCCGTGAATGTTCGCGTTGTCCGAAACGGACGCGGTCTCGCGGAAGCCGGCGAGCGCATGCACATCGGCGCAGGAAACGTCCGCGGTAAGCGCATCGAGCCCGGGGAACTCACCCTTGACCCGGCGGCCTTGAGCAACCAGTGATTTGCGCAGCGCCTCGCGCGCCCCGGGAGTGGTGCGAATAATGATGGACTTGATACCGCTGCAGCCACGCGCGATCGATTCACGCAGTGAGTCGTCGAGCTTCGAGTTCCCCTGCCCCGCAGCGGTAGACACTCCGAAACTGGCGACGAGCGCGGCTGTGAAAGCCAAACGTAGGAGAGTCATGTCGGCCGGGAGGAGAGCAAGTTGCCGACCAGAAGAAATGACAATGACTAAGTTGCTGATGGTTAGATACTTAGTGGCATCTGACGAAAAGCGTGGTTGTCTTGAAGTGTGCAGTTTCTGCACGTTCGCCCGCCGCAAACGTGTGAATATTTGTATATAACAGCCATATAGGCAGTGGGTTACAGGTGCTGTGTTCCGCTACGGCGCAGTTGAACACGGAACCTGAGCGATTCCAGCACACGGAAATACAGATTCGGTCAGCGCTGGAAATGCGCGGTGGGATTGCTGCGTGCGAATTTCGCAAGTAGAATCGTGGCCGTCGCAACGCTCTTCATCGCTTGGCGGACACTTTGGAGGAACGACGATGCCTTTCGTGATTACGGATCCTTGTATTGAAACAAAAGACACGGCGTGCGTGGATGTGTGCCCGGTCGACTGCATTCATCCCCGCAAGGACGAGCCGGAATTCGCAGCGATGAACATGCTCTACATTCATCCTGAGGAGTGCATTGACTGCGGCGCATGCGTGCCGGCCTGTCCCGTCGCTGCGATTTATGACAGCCATGATTCGACGCCCTCGAGCCAGAAGGATCTGATCGAAGCGAACACCATCTATCGCAATGGCGACCCCGATACGATGGCTCAAGCCGAGGCGATAGTGGCGGCACACGTCGCCGCGCATCCCGAACTGATGGCGATCCCCGGGAAAGAGCGCGCAGCCGCGCACTCATAGATTCCTAAGATCTGGAATCTGGAATCTGGAATCTGCTTGGATTCAGGATTTTAGATTCCAGTTTTTAGTTTTCTAGATTTAGCTTCCGCGCACACCCACCCCTCGGCCCTCAGTGCGGTGTTGTACAATCGGGGATTGCTGACGTTATGGTGAGTGTAGCTCAGTGGTAGAGCACCGGCCTGTGGCGCCGGTAGTCGCGGGTTCGATCCCCGTCACTCACCCCAGCCTTCGCTCTCGCTGAACTCTCTCTCGAGCTTCGGCTAGTCAGGCGAGCCTTAAGCGAAGGCTGGTCTCGCCGTAGCGCGAAGCGCGAAGGCGGACTAGATATTCAGCGTGGCCCCTTCCTTCTTCGCGACGTACACCGCAGCGGCCAGGTCGCCTACGACGTTCACGACTGTCCGGCACATGTCGAGCAGACGATCGACGCCGAGAATGATCGCGATGAGCGCCGGGTTGATGCCGATAGTCACGAGCACGGCGACCACGAATGGGGTCGATCCTGAAGGCACGCCGGCCGTGCCGACGCTGCCGAGCACCGCGAGATACACAATCATCAATTGCTGCGCAAGCGTCAGGTCCACACCCGCGAGCTGCGCGAGAAACAACACCGTCACACCCTCATAGAGGGCGGTGCCGTTCTGGTTGGCTGTTGCGCCGACGGTCAACACGAAGGCGCCGATTTCGCGGGGCACGCCAAGATTCATTTCGGACACACGCAACGCCGTCGGAAGGGTGGCGTTCGACGAGCTCGTTGAAAATGCGGTCAGCATCACCGTGCGCACACGTTTGAAGAACTCCACCGGCGAGACACGCGCTGCGAGCGCGAGCGCGATGGGATACACGACGAACGTGTGAATCGCGAGCCCCGCCAGCACGGTTACGACGTACCACCCCAGGCTGATCAGAAATCCAAACCCGAAGCGTGCCGTCATCGTGAACAACAGGCAGGCGACGCCTATCGGCGCCACCTTCATGACGATGTCGATGACCTTTGCGATGACCTTGAACACCCCGTCGAGCAGGGCAATCACGGGCGCCGCGCTCTCCCGCGACACGAGGGTGAGCGCCGCACCGAAGACAATCGAGAAGAACATGATGCCGATCATGTCGGGCGTCGACCGCGCCATGGACTCGAGCGGGTTTGCGGGCACGAGCGTGCGCGCGAATGACATGAGCGGCGATTCGTTCGTGGCTGCCGGAGCGGACGCCTGCTGCGGCACGCCGGCGTACTGTGTCATCAGCAAGTCGCGCGTCCCGGGATCGAGCCGCGTGCCAGGACGCACGGTGTTTGCGAGCAGGATACCGAGCCCCACCGACACGATGGAAATGACAAGGCAGAACCCGACGGTGCGCACGCCCACTCGCCCCAGGCGCCGCACGTCGCCGATGCCCGCCACACCGACGATGAGCGACGAGACGACAAGCGGAACGACGGTCATCAGGAGCGAGCGGAGAAAGAGCTGGCCGACTGGCTCGGCTATGTGCCTGACAACCCAGGTGACCGGCGGCGCGTCCGGACCCAACACCGCGCGCGCCGCGCCGCCGAGCGTTGCGCCGGCGACGAGCCCGAGGAGTATGCGGATGTGCAGCGGCATCCTGCGACGTGTCTCGGCGCGATCGTCGGTACGCTCGTCGAGATCGGAGACGACTTCACGTTCGAATGGTTCCATGTTGGGCTCGCCGCTTCTCTTCCGCAGGCGGGCGGAATACTATGTCAGCGAAGCATGGACGACATCAAAGATCGCCGCAACCCGAATCAGCACGAGCGGCGGGTCATGCCTCGCGGGGGCCGGCGACTGAGCGATTTGCCTCACCCGCTGACCTGTCCGAGCTGCGGTAAAACTCAGGAGGTCCAGGGCCTCCCGACGAGCCGCGTCGTCCGGTGGTGCCACTGCCGCGCCTGCGGAGAGGTGTGGCCCTGGTCGATGGATCTCTAGCAAAGGAACATATGAGCGAAACGCGTATCGGTTGGGTTGGGACCGGTGTCATGGGCATCTCGATGTGCGGCCACCTTATGGCCAAGGGTTACCCCACCACGATTTACAGCCGCACGAAGTCGCGGGCGCAAAGCCTGATCGACAAGGGAGCCACGTGGGCCGACACACCGGGAGCCGTGGCAGAACGTTCTGACATCATCTTCACAATCGTCGGACTCCCCAGCGACGTGCGCGAGGTCTATCAGAACAAGGGCGGAATTCTCGACTCCGTCAAAAAAGGCAGCATTGTTGTCGACATGACGACAACCGAGCCCAGCCTCGCACGCGAGATTTACGAAGCGGCGAAGGCGAAGGGGGCCGCTGCGATCGACGCACCCGTCTCAGGTGGAGACGTCGGTGCCAGAAACGCGACGCTGTCGATCATGGTCGGCGGAGACACGGACGCTGTGGATCGCGTCATGCCGCTCTTCCAGGCGATGGGCAAGAACATCGTGCATCAAGGTGGCCCCGGCAACGGGCAGCACACCAAGATGTGCAATCAAATCGTGCTGGCTGGCACGATCATCGGCGTCTGCGAAAGCCTGCTGTATGGGTACAAGGCGGGGCTCGATCTCGAGACCATGCTCAGCTCGGTGAGCAAGGGCGCCGCGCAATGCTGGATCCTCGACAACCTTGCACCGAAGATGGTGAACCGCAATTTCGATCCGGGCTTTTTCGTGGAGCACTTCGAGAAAGATCTGGGTATCGCCCTCGATGAATGCCGACGGATGGGCATCGCCATGCCGGGCCTGGCGCTCGTCCGCCAGTTTTACGTGGCACTGAAGTCTCAAGGCCACGGCCGGTTGGGATATCACTCACTGCTGCTCGCGTTGGAGCAGCTCTCGAATGTCAAACATATCGGTAGCGCAGGGCTTTAGCCCTGCCATATTTGGTAGCGCAGGGCTTTAGCCCTGCCATATTGGTAGCGCAGGGCTTCAGCCCTGCCCCATCGTCAACTCCGACGCGCTCCCGATCTCCGCTCGCGGCCGGTCCGTCGTTCGGGGCCGTCGTAGGGGAGCTGCTGCTTTCGACGGTCGGGACTCTGCCGACGCTCGCGCGTGCGCCGCTCGCGTCCACTCTGCGCGCCTGCCGTTGCCGCCATTGCCGCTTCACGTTGGAGCCGGACAGTGCGGCGGCTTGGCTCGATGACCTCCGTCAATCCCTGGGCCAGGGCGAGCGCCTGAGGATTCTGTCCGATGCGGCCGATCTCCTTGAGGTAGTTCAACGCGGCCAGGATGCTGGCGCGTTGCCATGGCGTGAAGGTCATACCTGACGTTGTATCGGCTGTTTTTGGGATAGTCTTGAACTTCGAGGCCAGCACACGTGACGGATTCCAGAAACAGCGAGATCGTTGAGCGGCGGCAGCGCTATATTGAGCGCCAGCGCGAGTTGCGCCCCGATACGGTCAATGTCCATTTTCAAGGAGCCAGACCCGAGGGCTCGGGCCCCGAAAACCGGCACGGGATGCCGGCCGTTCCCGTTGGTCAGCACCTCGTCAAGAACTGGCCCGTGCTCGACCTCGGCGAACAGCCGGAGATTTCTCTCGAGCAGTGGAAGCTCGAAGTCGGCGGCCTCGTCGACAACCCGGTCACGCTCGACTGGCCTCAGTTCATGGGACTGCCTCAAGTCGAAGACGTCAGCGACTTTCATTGCGTCACGACCTGGAGCCGTCTCGACAATCGCTGGAAGGGCGTCCGCTTCCGAACGATAGCCGAACTGGTCGTGCCCAGGGACAACGCCAGACATATCCTCTGCGCCGGCTATGATTTTCTGCCCGGCAGCTTCATCCCGTATACCGTCAATGTTCCGCTGGCACGAGCCATCGAAGATGATGTGCTGCTCGTCCACACGTGGGAAGGCAAACCTCTGCCCCGCGAGCACGGCGGGCCCGTGCGGATGATTACGCCCAAGCTGTACGCGTGGAAGGGCGCGAAATGGATTAGAAAAATCGAGTTCCTTGCCGACGACAGGAAGGGATTCTGGGAAGAGCGCGGCTATTCGAACACCGCCGAGCCCTGGTTCAACGACCGCTACAGCTACTAGCGCATGCCGACATTGTGGCGCGGCGACATCCGGTCAGTGCGTCCCATGCTGGCGACGCTCGAAGAGGCGCCGCTCCAATCCGACGGGCTTGTGTACGAGCCGAAGTACGACGGCATCCGCGCGCTCGTCGAGATCGATCCTGGCCGCCGCGCGCCAGTGCGCATGTGGTCGCGGCTCGGCAACGAAAAGACCGCGCAGTTCCCCGATCTCGTCGCGGCGCTCACACGGTATGCGAAAACGCTCGAGGGCCCGATCGTGCTCGACGGCGAGATCGTGGCGCTCGACGAGAAAGGCGAGCCTGCAGGTTTTCAGCGGCTGCAGAATCGCATCCACCTCACCGAATCCAAGAGCCGCTCCGCCGCCGGACGCGTAGCCTTCATCGCGTTCGACATCCTGCGCGATCGCGACGAAGACCTTCGCCCGCTGCCGCTCACTGAACGGCGTGCCCGCCTCGACCGCATGTTTCGCAATCCGCGCTCTCCGATTCTGCGAGTGAGCGAAGTGGTCGCTGGCGACGCGCGCGCGCTCTTTCAACACGCGCTGGAGCACGGGTGGGAAGGCCTCATCGCCAAGGAGGCGCGCTCGCTCTATCACACCGGCAAGCGCACCCGCGATTGGCGAAAGCTCAAGATCGTACAGGAGCAGGAGTTCGCGGTCGGAGGCTGGACCGACTCACGCACACCCGGACGGCCGTTCGGCGCGCTCCTGCTGGGCTATTACGAAGAAGGCGGCCTGAAGTACGCGGGCCACACCGGTAGCGGCTTCAATCAGCGCGAGCTCGAGCGGGTCATCCGCCTCCTCGAGCCGCTTGAAATTGCATCCTCTCCATTCACCACGCGGCCGCGGACCAACGAGCGCCCGCACTGGACCAGGCCGTCGCTGGTCGCGCAGCTCAAATTCACGGAGTGGACCGACGACGGCCTGCTCCGCCACCCGATTTATCTCGGCATGAGGGATGATGTGAAAGCGGAAACGGTGAAGCGGGAGAGTCCGAAGAGTCGGGAGAGTCGGGCGAGTCGGAAGAGTCCGAAGAGTCCAAAGAGTCGGGAGAGTCTGCAGTCCGTCGTCGAGCAGCTGGATGAGATTGAACGCGGGTCGAATGCGGGGACGTTGCGGTTGCCCGATGGACAGACGCTCGAGGTCAGCAACCTGCGCAAGGTGTTCTGGCCCACGCTGAAAATCACCAAGGGCGATCTGATGCGCTACTACGTGCGCGTGGCGCCCTGCATCCTGCCCGTCGTCGACGGCCGCCCGCTCATCATGAAACGCTTTCCGAACGGCATCGATGCCGAGCCGTTCTACCAGCACAAGGCGCCCGAGAAAGTTCCGCCAGGTGTCCGTACCGCAAAAGTCCCGGGGGACAGCGTCGCGAGCCGTCCGATTGGCGGCAACCTTATGACGCTGCTGTACATGACGCAGCTCGCCGCGATCTCGCAGGACCCGTGGTTCTCGCGCGTCGAGACGCCGCACCATGCCGACCAGTGCGCCATCGATCTGGATCCCATGCCGGGGGTGAAGTTCGCAGCGGTGCTCGATGTGGCGCGATGGGTGCGCGACGAGCTCGAGACGTTGAAAGTGACAGGGTACCCAAAGACGTCCGGCGCGAGCGGCCTTCACATCTTCATTCCGCTTCGGCCCGGGACGCCGTACGACGCCGGACAGATCTTCTGTCAGATCGTGGGAACGGTCGTCGCCGAGAAGCATCCCAAAGTGGCCACGGTGACGCGATCTGTACGCGCGCGCGGCCAGAAAGTGTATGTGGATTATCTGCAAAACATCGAAGGAAAGTCGCTCGCGTGTGCCTATAGCGCACGCGCGAGCGAATTCGCCGGAGCATCCACGCCGCTCACATGGGATGAGATCGACGAGGGCGTCGATCCACGAGACTTCACGCTTCGCACGTTGCCCGACCGGCTCGCGACGGTGGGCGATTTGTGGGAGCCACTGATGCAAAGCGACGGTGTCGATTTGCGAAAAATCCTGAAATAGCCATGGCGGGTCACAGCCCATCGCCTGCGTTCACAGCGGCGGCACTCGTGATGTGTGTCGCTGCATCATCGTGCTCGACCGCCGGTGAGACCATCCCGCCGCCGCGAACGTCCTTGCGGCTCGCGCGCACGACGTCCGACCAGTTGCAAATCGCGCTGGCTCGCCTGCCCGATGTCAGTGCCGAAATCACGACCGAGGGCGGGTCGTCGATTACAAGCCTTATCGATCTGCAGCTGCGAAAGGTGGATATCAGCATTCCACTCGCCGATGTCGCGTATCTGGCATACGGAGGAAGGCTCGAGGAAATTCCCACACCGTTCGACCAGCTGCGCGGCATGGCCGTAACGGACCTGAACACTGTTCACCTACTCACCGCTCGCGGAATACGCGCCCGCAGCGTGAGTGAACTGAGAGGCCTGCGCGTGTCACTCGGCGCACCCGGCAGCTCGACCGCGTTGATTACTCCGCGGCTGCTCCAGGTGCACGGCATCTCGCCCAACGACGCGCACACCGAGCGCATTCCGAATGCCGAGATGCTGAGCCGCCTGGCACAGGGGAGCATCGATGCCGCATTTGCCACGTATACCGCTCCGAGCGATGCGGTCGCTGCTTCGATGAAAGCGGGGGCCCGCCTGATCGACATCGAGGGGGCCGTTGTCGAAGATCTGCGGACCCAGTATCCGTACTTGAAGCGCACGCTGATCGTGCAGGGCACCTATCCGAATCAGACGACGGCTGTGCACACGATCGGGGTCGATGTCGTACTCGCGTGCCGCGCCGATCTCGCTGAGGATGTCGTATACCGCCTGCTGGACGCGTATTTTGCGACTCGTCCCGCGATGACCCCGCCCAACCTCGAACGAGCGCCAGCGACGCCGATCCCTCTCCACCCGGGCGCAGCACGCTACTACCGTCAGCGCGAACTGTCACGATGAACGGCAAACGGTGAACGGATGAAGGTCGAATCTGTCATCGCGTGGGGCGGCTGGCTCACCGCATTACTCGCGGTTGCCGTGTGCCTCGGCATCGCCACGCTGCTTGGGTTCGGGTACCGCGCCACACGCGAGTGGCAGCGCAGCTCCGAGTTGCTGATTGAGCGCGACGCCGAAGCGAGCGCCAACCTGCTCGTCACGGCGGTTACGCGTGATATGCGCGGCGCGCACTCGCGCGTGCTGGCCAATCGCGACTGGGGCGAGCTGTCGCTCGAGTCGCTCACCGATACGAGCGATCAGGTGGCGACGGCGTTTGCCCGCTACCCGTATCCCGAATCGTTCTTCAGCTGGCAGCACGACCGCCCGCACGCGATGGTTTTTTTCAATCGGGCCAATCGCTTTCCAGCCTGGATGCCCCAGCCGTCCGAGCCGCACCGCTACCCCGTGGCGCTCGTCACGGCCCCGCCCGAAGGCGAGGCGCTGAGGCACAAAGTAGAAGCGTTCAGCGCAGCGCGAGTGCGGTATGCGACCTTTGATATGACGCTGGGCGGACAGCCGTATCAGATCGTTGCAAGACTTGTGTACGCCGATCCGCTGCAGGAAACCCTGCAGTCGGTCATCGGGTTTACGGTCAATCTCACATGGGTACGGCAATCGTATTTTTCGGACCTTCTTTCCCAAGTGGCGCCGCTCGCAACGCACGGCAACAATCTCGATATTGCCGTGGTCGACGACAATGGGCACCCGGTGTGGGGGCGCGAGTCCAGCGGCACGCCGTTCGTCCGCGAGTTTCCACTGCTGTTTCTCGACCCATCGGCCAGCATGGTCGCGCTCGGGTCGAACCCGGCAGTCAGAACCTGGACTATTCGCACGAGCCAGTCGAGCGGTTCTGCGCTCGTGGGTGGCGCACAAGGCGCCGACGAAGCATTGCTTGCGGCGGCCGCGGCGGCGCTCACGCTGGCGCTTGGGTTGATTCTCGCCATCCGGGCGGTTCGAGCCGGCGTCGCCTTGACCGCGATGCGCTCGGACTTCGTTTCGTCGGTCACCCACGAGCTCAAGACGCCGCTCGCCAACATCCGCGCGATGGCCGACACCCTCGCGCGCCGGCCGATCGGCGGCGAAACGGTGCGCGACTATGCCGAGCTGCTCATGCAGGAAGCCAAGCGGCTGACGCGGCTCGTCGACAACCTGCTCGCTTACTCGCGTGTCACGGACGTCACCGAGTTGTACTCCTTCGAGCCCATAGCGCCTTCGGAGCTCGTAGACGACGTGCTGCAGAATTTCCGGCACCCGATCTCCGACCGCGAGTTCACCGTCGAGATCGACATCCCGATCGAGCTGCCGCTCGTCAGGGCCGATCGCACCGCGATGATGCTGACGCTCGACAACCTGGTCGACAACGCCATCCGCTACTCACCGGCAGATCATTTCCTCCGCATTTCGGCGCAGCGCGAAGGACCGCGTGTCGTGATCGAAGTGCAGGATCGCGGCGTGGGCATCCCACCGCAGGAGCTGTCGATCGTGCGCCGCAAGTTCGCGCGCGGCAGGCTGGCGGGCGCCGACGGCAGTGGGCTCGGACTGGCCATCGTCAGTAGAATCGTCGCCGATCACAAAGGCGCGTTCGTTCTCGACAGCGAACCGGGAGCGGGGACGAAGGCAAAGGTATATTTACCCATCTCGGGAGAGTGACGTCATTGGCAGAACGGATCCTCATCGTCGAAGACGACCCGACCCTCAGGCGCGTGCTGCGCGACAACCTCGTCTTCGAAGGCTATCGCGTCGATGCCGTGGGAGACGGAAAATCGGCCATCGACTACGTGCGCGCGTCAGCACCAGACCTGGTCGTGCTCGACTTGATGCTGCCCGATTACGACGGCCTCGATTTGTGCCCGGTGCTGCGGCAATCGGGCAAGGTCCCCATCATCATCCTGTCGGCGCGCGGCCAGAAGGTAGACAAGGTGAAGGGCTTGAAGCTCGGCGCCGACGATTACATCACGAAGCCGTTCGACCTGCAGGAGCTGCTGGCGCGCGTCAGCGCGGTGCTGCGGAGGGCGCACCCGGCTCTCGAGCGTGTGCTCATCGGCAAGCTCGTCATCGACTTTCGCTCGCAGCGCGCGAGCTGTGACGCGGCGCCGGTCCACCTGACGCACCGGGAGTTCGAGCTGCTGCGCTATCTTGCCGAGCGGCGCGAGAAAGTCGTCCACCGCGAAGAGCTCTTGCGGGAGGTCTGGGGATACATCGATACGAACGTGACAACCCGTTCGGTGGATCACGCGATCGTGCGCCTGCGGAAGAAAATCGAGCCCGATCCGCACCATCCGGAATTCATCCGGACGGTGCATGGAGACGGATACTGTTTGTCAGCGACGCAGGTCGAGGGATGATCTTTTACAGGAGACCAAAAAATCAGGAGGTGTGCTTCTTGTAGCGCATTCCGGTAGCGCATTCCGGTAGCGCAGGACTTTAGTCCTGCCTTGAAAAAGCATTCTCCTGATCTTCTTGGCCTCCTGTTAGGAATTTCATTCTTGCGGCTGTTCTAACAGCGAGGTGAACTGATAGCCGCTGATGGCGAGCCGGCACGACGGGCCAGGGCCCGCAAATCGCGTCGCGTGCCACGTCGACGCCGGTGCATACACGACGTCCCCTTCATTCGACGTGAAGTCCCCCACCGTCTCGATGTTGTGTCGAATCTGCCCCTTCATGATGACCCACCACTCGGCGGTGCCGACGTGGAAGTGCCCCTTGTCCTTTGGATCGTACGCGGGCAGATTCTTTTCGTAGCCCCAGATGGCCTGCGCCCACATGTTGTCGTCCTGGACGACGTTCTGCCCCGAAAACTTGGGATCCTTTTCGGCATCCCACAGGTTGAAGTGCGGTTTGTTGTTGCCCGTGTACACCCCAGCGCCGAACGTGGTGCCAATCTTCGTCATCGTGTGACCGGGCGCCTGCGGGGGTCGAACATCGCTGACCGGCACCAGGGTCTTGAAGTTCGCCTGATTGGCGTCCACCCACAGCGCCGGCACAGCGCCGATCACTTCGGCTGAGTACATGGTCTTTTTGGGAATGTTCACCACCGATCCGCGCTTGGTGAGGATCGGCTCTGGCTGTCCTTCGAGCGTGAAGCGCATCTCCCCTTCGACGACGACGAAGAACTCGCGCGTGTCCGGACGCATGCGGGACGTAATCCTGGTGCCGGGCGCCCCCTGGTTGTACGTGGCATGGTAGTTCTCGTCCTCAACGACCACTTCGGTCCAGTTCGCCTGGCCCTTGTGGCGCGCTTTCAGATCGGTCAGCTTGATGTGCACCTTGTTCTTGCCGAACTGGCCGGGTTTGTCTTTGTTGACCCACCATTGCCGCGGGGGCGTCTGTCCGCGGCCCGTGGCAGGCTGCTGCACGGCCGCGCCTCCCTGCGTAATCACGCTGGCTCCGCCGCCGACAATGAAGGCCACGACAACCGCCAGTGGTAGGTGCAACCGTCTCATGAGCCCACTCCTTGAAGAGATGGAATTTTGCTGGATGCGAGAGCAGACATTACCGCAAGAGCCACCAGGCAGCCAAACAGTTTCACCGTTCGCCAACCTTCAGCGCCGACGGGTTGTTCTGTGCGTCGGCTGCGCCGTCCATGGATCGTCGGGCCAGGGATGCTTCGGATAACGGCCCCGCAATTCCCGGCGCACCTCGGGGTATGTGCGTTCCCAGAAACTCCGCAGGTCTCTCGTCGTCTGCACGGGCCGTCCGCTGGGGGCGAGCAGGTGAAACGTGACGGGTGTACGCGCGCTGCCAATCGTCGGCGATTCGGCCAGGCCGAACAATTCCTGCAGCTTCACTGACGCCGAGACCGATCCATCGTCGGCGTAGTCGAGCGCCATGCTGCGACCGCTGGGCACGACGATGGATGCGGGCGCGCCGCTGGCGAGTACTTGCTTCAGATCAAATGAGAGATGCGCCGCGAGATCGATCTCGGTGACCGTTCGCGCGGATGCCGCGGCCTGATTCACGAGCGCTGGCAGGTTGACCTCGACACCGGCAAAACGACATCGTCGAAGCAGCTGCGTCGTTGCGGCGTCGTGCTCGCGCGCAAGCCACGCGTCCGCGAGGAGCGCGGCGGCGGCCACGGCGTCGACCGGCATGGGCGTTTCGCTCAAGACGATCGCATCGTAGCGGTCAATGCGCGCCGCACGCACGCGTCCGCTTGCCGCGTCGAAGCGATGCTCGATTGAGACCGTCGTCGGCTGAATCCAATCGCGCTCCACACGACTCGCGGCGCGAATTCTCGACTCGCTAATCCCCTCGCGCTCTGCGGCCACGACGTCCAGCGCGACGGCGTACTCGCCGTCGATGCCGGTGGCTTCACGAGCGAGGGTGGCACCGTGACCGCTCGCCAGGAGAAACCGATCGTGGAACCCAGCCCGTCGCTTCGCCAGCCGATCCGCGTAGCCGGTGAACAGCGCATGACGCAGCCGTTCCTCGGTGATGTGCGGCGCAGCGGCGCCGCCAAGCGCGCTGCTCGCGATACGCTGCAGCTCCTGCGCGATCTGGCGAATGGCCGCATCCATCGCACCCATTGCCATCCCACCGGCTGACAGCATCGCGCACGCGGCGGCGGCCTCGGGCGCCCCGCGAGCGTCGATCAGGATGCGCGCAAGTCGTGGATGAAGCGGCACCCGCTGCATCTGCCGGCCAAGCGGCGTGATGCGCGCGCCTGTCCCATCCCCGTCGACCGCCCCGAGCCGATGCAAAAGGCGAAGCGCTGCGTGCATCCGATCGGAAGACGGCGTTTCAAACCAGTCGAAGGACAGGGGATCGGCGCCCCACGCCAGCAAATCGAGCACGGGCGCCGCTAGGTCGATTCTCGCGATCTCCGGCTCACGATGCGGACGAAGCCGATCTCGCGCGTCCCACAACCGGCGGACGAGTCCGGGACCCAATCGCGCCGCACGGCCGGCCCGCTGATCCGCCGAATCCATCGTGATGCGTTCGAGCGTCAGACTGTCGACACCGCGATCGGCGTCATACCGCGCCACCTTCGCATGGCCGCTGTCAATCACGGCGGACACGCCGGGCACGGTCAGCGACGTCTCGGCGATGTTGGTAGCGAGGATGATGCGGCGGCGATCTACCGCGCGGATTGCGGCGTCCTGCGCGTCACCGTCGAGCGAGCCGTGGAGCTGGATGATCTCGATATCCTGAGGCAGCTTGGCGGAGCTGCGCTTCACGGCGATCAGGTCGGCCGCCGCTCGCTCGATCTCGCGCTTGCCAGGGAGAAAACACAAGACCTGTCCCGCCGTCCTCGGCAGCACGCTAACTGCCGCATCGACGATCGAGTCTCCGTCGCCGTATTCGATCGTGAGCGGATGGAGGGCGCCCGGCACGCTCACGATCGGCGCGTCGGCGAGAAAACGTGAGACCGATTGGACGTCGAGCGTGGCCGACATCACGACGATTCGCAGATCGCTGCGCGCGAGCCACGCCTGGCGCGACAACGCAAGGCCGAGGTCGGCGTGAATGCTTCGTTCGTGGAACTCGTCGAGGATGATCGTCGCGAAACCGGAAAGGAGCGGGTCCTGTTGAAGGCGCGCGGTCAGAATGCCCTCGGTCACGACGAGCAGGCGCGTCTCGCTGGTGCAGCGCTTTTCGAATCGAATTTGCCATCCGACTTCCCTGCCAAGCGTCCAGCCGCGTTCGTCGGCGATGTGCCGCGCCACAGCGCGCGCAGCGACGCGGCGCGGTTGAAGCAGCAGCACCGGTCCAGCATCGATCAGTGCAGGCGGAATGCGGGTTGTCTTGCCCGCGCCGGGCGACGCGGACAGCACGACTGCCCTTCTCTGCGTCAGCGCGGCGCGAACGGTTGCGACGTGCGCGTCAATGATCAGCGGGATGGGCGGTTTCAACGGCGTGAGCGTTCGTCAAGCCACGTGCCTCGAGCAGCGCCTGGATGTCTGGATCGCGCCCACGGAATCGCCGGTAGGCTTCCGCGCGATCGATCGAGTTGCCGTCCGACAGAATGTGGGTGCGAAAACGCGCGTTCGCGCCGGCATCCCACGGGCCGCCCGCCTCGACGAACGCCTGCCAGGCATCGGCCGCCATCACATCCGACCACAGGTAGCTGTAATAGCCGGCGGAGTAGATGTCATTCCCGAACAGATGATCGAAGTGCGTAAGGCGGTGGCGCAGCACCACTTCGCGCGGCATGCCGCCGACGCGCGCGAGCGCCTCCTGCTCGAACGTCGCGATGTCCCCAACTCCGTCCGGGCGGGTGTGCAGGTCCATGTCGACGATGGCGGCTGACAGGTACTCGAGCGTGGCGTACCCCTGGCTGAACTTGCTCGATCGCTCAATCTTGTCGATGAGCGCCCGCGGGATCGGCTCGCCGGTCTGGTAGTGACGCGCGAACCGATTGAGCAGCTCGCGATCGAGCAGCCATCGTTCGTTGAGCTGTGACGGCAGCTCCACGTAATCCATGGGTGTCATCTCCAGGCCCGGATACCTGATGTGCTGCAACATGGTGTGCAGCGCGTGGCCGAACTCGTGAAAAAGCGTCTTCGCGTCGGCGAACGACAGGAGCGCCGGCGCGCCGGGCTCCCCTTTCACGAAATTATTGGTAATGGACGCGATCGCCGTAGCTGGTTCGTCCATCGAGTGCTGCGATCGGTAGCTCGTTTCCCAGGCACCGGACCGTTTTCCCGCGCGCGCGAAATTATCCAGATACAGAACTGCTCGATGCGCTGCCGTGCTCGTGTCGACGACTTCCCAGACCCGCACGTCGGGATGGAAGACAGGCACGGTTCCGGTGACTTCCTTGAATGTGATGTCGAAACGCCGCTCGGCCGACCACAATGCCGCGGCGACCATGTTGTCGAGCTCGAAATACGGTTGGATCTCAGATTCGTCGAGATCGTATTTGGCCTTGCGCACCTTCTCGGCGTAGAACAGGAAGTCCCACGGCTCGATAGTGTCCCGATTCGCCAACTCCTGCATTTCAACAACCTCGGCCTTGACGCGCGCGACGACGGCCGGCCAGACGCGCAGGAGAAATGTTTTTGCCGCCTGGGGATCGGCCGCCATCGTATCGGCCATGCGCCAATGAGCGTGGCTGGAAAACCCCAGCAGTCGTGCGCGCTCGGCTCGGAGATTGACCATCGCGGCGATCGTCGCTTTGGTGTCATTCGCATCACCGTTGTCGCCGCGGCTCTTGAATTTCCTCCACACGATTTCTCTGAAGTCGCGGCGCGGCGAGGCTCGCAAATACGGGTCGACGCTCGAGCGCGTGTTGACGATCACCTCGCCGTTTTCGACGACGGTCGATGCGTTCTCGTCTGCGAGGACTTTCGCGCGGAAGTCGGCGAATCGCGCCGCGAGCTCCTGATTGATCTCGGACAGCCGCTGCTTGCCCGCTCCCGTCAGCTGTGCCCCGTGCCGCATGAAGTGCTCGTAAGTGCGGGTCACCAGACGTCTCTGCTCGGGCTCGAGCCCTGATGCCCGCAGCGCGTCGTACACGACTTTGATCCGCTGAAAGAGTCCCTGGTTGAAGAGAACGTCGTCGGCAGCCGCCGCCAGTTTGGGCTGCCACTCGCGTTCGAGCGCCTGATACGCAGGAGTGGTGACGCTTTGCCGCGCGACACCGAAGAGGCGCTCGACGCGATCGAGCATCCGTCCCGAGCGCTCCAAGGAAGCAATCGTGTTGTCGAATGTTGGCTCGGCGCGATTGACAACGATCGCGGCGATCTCGCTGCGTTGTTCGGCGAGCGCGGTGTCGAACGCACCGGGAAAGTGCTCGGGGGCCATGCGATCCCATGGCGGCACGCCGCCGTACGGACCGGCCCATGGAGCGATCAAGGGATTGTCGGGCACGATCCGGATATTACCGCGACTCGAGCGAGGCGTGATGGCCGGTCGGTCGAGGTCGCGGAAGGGCCCACATCGCTTCGCATCCGTCGCACGCGAAATACACCTCGTCGGACGTGCGGCGAACGCCTCGCACGTACGCGTCGGTTGAGCAATATGTGCAGGTGGGTGGTTGCAAACGATCGGGGCGGCGGCGTTCGGCCGACTCGGATCGCACCAGCATGCGGCGATCCATCCGCGTCGCGGCTGCAACAACGGCCGGTGGCTCGCCCCAACCGTGCCGGCACGCTGTGCAGAAAAGCGTCGTCATCATGACGCCGCGGTGTGTGACGACCACTTCGCTCGCCATGCAGCGCGGACACGGGTGTTGAATCGCGAGAGCGTTGCGAGTGTCCGACCGCCGGCGTAAATAGTCCATCCCGGACTGCACTGTTTGGTCCTTCTCCGCGCGCTGCTCGCGCACGGGGCGCCCGCTGATGACCCGGCAATACGGGGACACGCCGCACACGTGAAGCTGCAGCACCTGCCCGTCCTCCAGAAGCAAGTCGAGAATTTCCCCGTCCTGCGCCTCTGGTGGTGACTCCAGTTCGACAACTGTCTCCGGCTTGTTCGCTAACCCGACATGAATCTCGTAGTGTGCGGGGCCCAGATCGCGCCGTCCCGATCGAAGGTGACCCGTTCCAGAACGCCGTTCGCGCACAACACCTCCCGAGCGGGAGGATGCAAGGCGGAGACCAGGATCGTCGATCGGCCATCGTCGATCGGCCATCGTCGAGCGGCCATCGTCGATGATCGACGATCGACCATGGACGATGGACGATGGACGATCAGTCTTCCGACCCGTCTGATAGTTTGGGAAGCTCTGCGCCGAGTGAGGGTGCAAGGAGGCCCGTCTTCACGTAGGTCAACAGCTTGTCGCGCGTGTCCGTAATGTCGAGGTTGCGCATCGTCAGCTGCCCGATGCGATCCTGGGGTGAAAAAGTTGATTCCCCTTTTTCCATCGTCAGGCGTTCTGGCTTGTATGTGAGGTTTGGGCTCGTCGTATCGAGCATCGAATAGTCATTGCCGCACCGCAGCTCGAGTGTCACTTCGCCTGTGACCGCGCGCGCGACCCAGCGCTGGGCGGTTTCGCGCAGCATCATCGCCTGCGGATCGAACCAGCGCCCTTGATAGAGCAGCCGGCCGAGGCGCCGGCCGTTATCGCGATACTGCTCGATCGTGTCTTCGTTGTGAATGCCCGTCACCAGCCGCTCGTACGCGATGAACAGCAGCGCCATGCCCGGCGCCTCGTAGATGCCCCGGCTTTTCGCCTCGATGATGCGGTTCTCGATTTGATCGCTCATGCCCAGGCCGTGGCGTCCGCCGATGCGATTCGCTTCGAGCATCAAGTCGACGCCGTGCTCGAACACCTTTCCGTTGAGCGCCACCGGACGCCCTTCGTCGAAGCGGACGGTGACGGTCTCCGGCTTGACGTTGCTGCCGTCGCGCCAGAACGCCACGCCCATGAGCGGCTCGACGATCTTCATGCCGCTCGACAGCTGCTCCAGATCTTTCGCTTCGTGCGTCGCGCCGAGGATGTTCGAGTCCGTCGAGTACGCCTTCTCCACGCTCATGTGGTACGCAAGGCCGGCGCGCTGCATGTACTCGGACATTTCCTTCCGGCCGCCGAGCTCGTCGATGAAGTGCTGATCGAGCCACGGCTTGTAAATGCGCAGGCTCGGATTCGCCAGCAGACCGTAGCGATAGAACCGCTCGATGTCGTTTCCCTTGAACGTGCTGCCATCGCCCCAGATATGCACGTCGTCTTCCTTCATCGCGACGACGAGCATCGTGCCGGTGACGGCTCGGCCGATTGGCGTGGTGTTGAAGTACGGAACGCCGGCGGTTGTGATGTGGAACGCCCCGGCCTGCAGCGCAGCGATTCCTTCGTTCACCAGCTGCCGGCGGCAATCGATGAGCCGCGCCTTTTCGGCGCCGTACTGCAGCGCGCGGCGCGGGATGTCGTCGTAATCTTTCTCGTCGGGCTGCCCGAGGTTGGCGGTGTAGGCGTAGGGAATCGCGCCCTTGCCGCGCATCCAATGCAGGGCCGCGCTGGTATCGAGGCCGCCGGAAAAAGCGATGCCGACTTTCTCGCCGGCGGGCACGTGCTGAAGAATCGTCGCCATGTGATGGTTAAGGATATCAAGTTCCCGAAGCTCCCTCGGCGCGTGCTATGATTTTTGGTCCGAGTGCGCGCCCGTAGCTCAGTTGGATAGAGCGACTGGCTTCGAACCAGTAGGCCGCAGGTTCGAGTCCTGCCGGGCGCACCAACCTGCGGAGTCGGCAGTCGAGAGTCGTCAGTCAGCCGTCACAGTCGTCAGTCGTCAGTCGCGCCCGTAGCTCAGCTGGATAGAGCGACAGCCTCCGGAGCTGTAGGCCACAGGTTCGAATCCTGTCGGGCGCACCAAACTGATCGTAGAAAGTAAAAAAGTAGGAAGTGAAAAGTAAAAAGGGAAAGGCTCCTCACTTTCTACTTTCCACTTTTTACTTTAGACTTCTCTCAAGTGGGCCGCTAGCTCAATTGGCAGAGCAGCAGACTCTTAATCTGCGGGTTCTCGGTTCGATTCCGAGGCGGCTCACCACTTTCCTGCCAACGACTTACAGCCATTTCACCAATCGCAATTTTCTGGTCAGGTTGCGCGGGGGTTGCGGATAGTTGCGTCTCATCGAGCAGATCCACGCCTCGCCGGCGTGAATCGTCCTGCAGCCAGCGTGCGTAGACCTTCAGCGTAATCGCTGAATCCTTATGCCCGAGCTGACGGCTCACGTACCCTAGGCGAGTACGCAGCAGCGCTCGTCGTTGTTGTGTTTGTGCTACCCCGTATATGGACGGCGCCTAATGGCGTGCTTGCCGCCGGCGGCGCCGTGCTGCTAGCCGGGATTGCGTATGTGATGTACCGAATGCACGCCTTTGGCTCGGCACGGACGATGCCATCGGACCTGGCCGTTCGTTCCTGCGTCGAATTCCATCGAGCAGAGATTGAACGTCAACGTGACCTGCTCCAGAACATCTGGACTTGGTACTTGCTGCCGTTCTGGCCTGGCATGAGCCTCAGCCTGATCGGGGCGACGATCGAACGCCCAGACCGTTGGCCCAACGCCCTTGGAACAGCCGTTCTTGCCGTTCTGATGGCATTCCAGATTGCCTGGATGAACAAACGCAGCGCCAAGACGCTTCAGGAGATGATCGATGGACTCAAGGAGAATCCCGTGGCTGCGCTCAGAACGGACCCACCGTCGCTTACGTTTGCACAGCGCTTGAGCGTGTGGGTCATGACGTCGTTTCTCGGCGCAACCGCCGTACTCTTTGTGATGCGGCGGTTCTTTCCGGAGGTGAAAGCGGGCATCCTCAGTTTCGCGGGCTTGCCGGCCGCAACCCCTAACGCCGTCTTCATCCTTGTTCTTCTGGTAGTGGGGGTGGCCGTCCAGGCCGCCTGGTGGATGATCCGCCGTCGCTAATTCACCGTGCCCGAGCATGCGCGGATCGGGAGCAAGTGTCATCGAAGCCACGCTCAGGCAGCATGTCGGAGCGTCTCGATTCTCTGAAGAAAGCTCCGGATCAGGTTCCAACTCGTGAAGGTTTGGCTCACCGCTTTCCTTCCAACCGCCTACCGGATTTTCGTCGACCGCGCGATCGCGCCTAAGCTGGGTCCGAGTCTTCACCGTGACTCCGAAGACGAGATTCTGCGGACAGATCTGTAATCCCTGACGCAGGGAAGACATCGCGACGACCTGAATCTCGCGCAAATAACCCCGCACATGCCTGGTATGCGTGTTGGATCGACGGTCCTGCGGCCGTGGTACGAAATCGCCCAATGGACGCAAGAAGGCGCAGGGAATTCACGCGTGGTCTGTGCGTCGCAGCGTGGCTGCTCGCCAGTGGGATTTCGCTGGTCGGCTGCGCGGGTTCGTCCCCCGTGTCACCGAGCGAAACACCCGGCGCTTCAGTTTTGGACATCTCTGCTCAACCGCAGAGTCAGGCGATCACGGCCGGCGGCACCGCGACGCTGACAGTGTCGGCCGCGGGCGCCGGCACGCTGACGCATCAGTGGTACCAAGGATCGTCGGGCGAGACTTCCTCGCCCGTTGCCGGGGCGACCGCCGGCAGCTTCACGACGCCGGCGTTGAACACGACGCGCAGCTACTGGGTCCGGGTCTCGAACGATCGGGCGAGCGCCGACTCCACGACCGCCACCGTGACGGTGACAGCGACGCCGAGCGAGTCGGCCGCATCGCCACCAGCGATCACGAGGCAGCCCGAGGACCAGTCGATCGCCAGCGGCCAGAGCGTCGCACTGACCGTGAGCGTCACCGGAGCCGACTCGATGGCGTATCAGTGGTATCGGGCGCGAGCGGTGATACGTCGGTGCCAGTGTCGGGCGCGACTGGAAGCGACTTCCGAACGCCGGTCCTGACGGTGACGTCGTCATTCTGGGTTCGCGTGTGGAACGCCGCAGGCTCCGTGAATTCGTCAACGGCGATCGTCAGGATTTCGAGCACGACGCCCTCAACATCACCGCCGCCGCCAGTTGTGCCTCCGTCGATCACTTCGCAGCCCGCACCGCAGTCGGTGACATCGGGACAGAGCGCCACGCTCGTGGTGCGCGCCAGCGGCACAGCACCGCTGATGTTTCAGTGGTACTCGGGCGCCCGCGGCGATACCCAGTCGCCGGTCGGGGGAGCGACCTCCTCGTCCTTCCGGACCCCGTCACTCACGTCGACCACCAGCTACTGGGTTCGGGTTTCGAACAGCGCCGGCCACGTCGACTCGGCCGCCGCGACGGTGACCGTGGCGCCGCCGCCGCCCTCGGGTTCACCATCACTCGAGGATCAAGTGATCGCGCTCGTTAACCAGTTCCGAACCTCGGGGGCAACCTGTGGCGGCGTTTCCCGTCCACCGGTCGCACCGCTCGCGCTCAATGTGAATCTGCGTCAAGCCGCGCGCGGGCACAGCCAGGACATGGCCGCCAATAACTATTTCTCCCACACGAGCCTGGACGGCCGGACGTTCGCGCAGCGCATTGCCCAGTCCGGATATTCTGGGAGCTATACGCTCGGCGAGAACATCGCGGCAGGTCAGGCATCCGCGCAGACCGTCGTCAACCGCTGGATGCAGAGCACCGGCCACTGCGAGAACATCATGCATCCCGCTTTCCGCGTGATTGGCGTCGGGTACGCCTTCAACCCCTTGTCGGCTTATCAGCACTACTGGACGCAGGATTTCGGCGGGTGACGGTTAGCGGCCGCTGGTCGCGACCCAATACGAAATTTGTCCACGGCTTTCTGCGCGGCCTCATCCCAACGGGCGGCTGGGCGTCGTTTGGCCACGATCGACAGCGACCCTCCCGAGACCTGAACGGCTCATTGCGATCGATACGCAAATGGCAACCACCAGAAAAAAAGTGGCAAGTGTGGTCCAGAACACGAACGACGACAGGCGAACGCCACCCATTGCGGTCATGATATTCAGCGATAGGTGCGCCAGGATCGTCGCAAGCACCGATTCACCTGCTCGATAAAACACGAACGCCATAAACACACCGAAGCACGCGGTAAATATGAGTGTTGATGCAAGGGGGAACGTTCGGTGAGGCAGCCACGGAACGAACCACGCGGGCACATGCCACACACTCCATAACGAACCCATCACCCACGCAGCCATCACCGGCCCATAGTGCTCACGCAGACGTGGCAAGAGAAAGCCTCGCCAGCCTAACTCCTCGCCAACCGCACCGGTGATGATTTGCAATCCGATTGCTAGAGGAACTGCGTCCGATGGGATGAACGGCGCACCATCTCCCGCGAATCGCGCAGCGGCCACGGCGAACGCGGTCGCGACAACTGGAGTGGTTGCTGCAAGAGCCAGCCACGGTGTCGTCCCGCGCCGATACTTCAGGCGCTCGGCGATTTCGGTTCGAACCCCGCGTGCACCGTGTGACACGGCGACGAGCGTTAAAGCGATAAAAGTTGGCGCCCACACTTGCGGCAGGAACGCGGCCAAAAAACCGCTGAAGCTTGTCGGCGCAGGTTGGGCTGCCACCCAGATTCCCACACTCCACGTGATGCCAAAAACAAGGATCAGAAACAGCACAACTTGTTTCACAGAGGCATCCTTTCACTAACGGTTCACCGTCGCGACCCGGTCACCAATAGCCTTACGTGAAATCAGGAGAAAAGCCCGCTCGGAGTGCTTGATAATTTGGTCGTGGATGTTCGTCCTTGGTGCAGCCTGCTCCTGGAACACCAAAAGGGGTCGATGAAGAGTTTTGTGTCGGCGTTCATCGCAGTGCTTAGCCAGTTGACACGTGCGCGGCGCCGCGCCTATGTTACCGGGGACCCACCGGAACTACTCCTACGCAGCCGCAAAGGATGCTGTATGTCAGACCAACAAGTCGTTCCCATGATTCATGTGCCCGATGTGCGCGCCACGGTCGCTTGGTAGGAGTCAATTGGATTCGCTGTTCTCAATACATTCGAGGATGAGGAGGCGATGACCTTTGCGCTGCTGTCCTGCGGGGATAGCCAGATCATGCTGAACGCTGGCGGTAGGTCCACCTTCGACGATCGCCGCGATGTGGATTTGTCTGTGCGCACGAGTGATGTTGATACCCTTTTTGAGCGGCTGAATGTCGTCCACGACCCGAACCGGTTTTGGCTTAATCTTCGGTCAAGACCTGGGTGATCCCAAGTGAGGGCGGCTAGCGTCTCAAGCTTCAGGCCGCGAGCTGTGAGCCAGGGGTGGTGAGGCTTGAAAGAACCTCCGCCCGTGCCGTTGAACGGAGGATTTTCCGATGACGCTGACGCAAGTGGTTCTTCTGGTGATGTTTCTGATACTGGTTTGGTGGGCGGTGCGGATATTTGGAGGCCGGATAGGACGTTGACAGCCTCCTGAAATCCGCACGTCCTGGAGTGCATCACCAGGTCAATTGTGCCTTTCCCTTTCGGAGGGCAACCTTTCCTGGAGTTGCATTCTTCTCCGCTTATTGACAATAACTTCGCAAAGGACGTCGAGGGAACCGAAGGCTTCATCGTCGATTGGGGGTTACCCGGGAGAACTAGTAGCCGAGCGCCGTATACGAGCGTCCCTGTTGCAGTCCTTGCGGATTCGTCTCCGTGTTCCGGAAGTTGATCGGCAGCGTCGGACAGTTCGCAGTGCCGAGCGCCCTTGGGTCGCATGAAGCGGCCGAGAGATGGAGGTGAGGCTTGTTGTTCGTGTTGCCGGTATTGCCGCTGTAGCCGACAAGCGCGCCTTGCAGGACCCGATCGCCCGTGCTGACGGCGGCGCCGTCGTGGGTCAGGTGGCCGTACAGCAACGTCGTGCCGTCGTCGTGCTGAATGACGATCAGGTTGTCGAAGCCGGTCGCCGCGACCTGTCCGTCGAAGTGGGATTCTACGACCTGGGTGACGCTGCCCCCTCTCGCGGCGTGGATGGGTGTGCCGATCGGCATCAGGAAGTCATACCCGAACTTCGTCACTCCGCGATGGCCATTGCCCGGCGGTGAACAATTCCCCTGGTCTACGAAGTAGGACACGCCGACGGCGTACGGGAGGACGTAGGGTGACGCCTGCCATTCTACGAATCCCGTGCACGTTTCGATGGAATCAGGCGTAACCGGCGACGATCCGCAGTCGGCGGCCAGAACGGCCAGGAGGACGACCTGGATCGCGTGTCGCATTCGGGATCACTCGGTGCAACGAACGGACCAGATCCACGTCAGGGATTTAGCACCTTCGGCTTTTCAAACGCCGTCGGCGCCGCCACAGGCCCAGCGCCACTGGTCCTCCGATCAGGACAAGCGTCGCGGGTTCTGGCATGACGACGGGATCGTGGAACGTGTATACGGCGGACTGGAGGCTATAGGCTGGCACACCCGGCCGCAACTCGCCTGACCCACGCCGCAGCGTGACCATGCCAGTCCCTTCGCCGACAAACGAATGCGAAAGGCTTTCAAACGGATTGTTCGACAGGATTAACGTGAAGAATCCGGTCAACGCAAACGGCCGCTCGAGGATGACGAACTCATCGAATGGGGCGCTACCGGGGACGGGAAAGCCAGGGCCGGAGAACTGGATGCTGAAGATGTGCGGTGAATCGACTGACCCGAAGGGGCCGTAGGTGACGCCATCCCACGTGACGATAGCTCTGGTACCAACTCCAGCGATGAAATTACCAGAATTGAAAACGACGGGGAGAACACACCCGCCGAGACAGGCCTCATAGGGTCCGATGAAGCCTGCACTGGCGCCGCCGCCGATGCCGCCCGTGAAGTGGAGACCGTCCGAGAAACCGGCCGAAAAATACCCGCTCGTGAGACTCATCGACCCGCTCGTAATTTGGATGGGAGCTCCAGACGCCGAGCGTGCGACCGACAACAAACACACTCCCACGAGTATCAGACGGCACATGAGCGCCTCCTCTCAGGTCGGAAACAACGCAACTGCCTCGCCACCTACAGGATGGCAATGGTTCGAATCGTACCAGCTTTCGAAAAGGCGGTTGGTCGCGCCAGCAGGTTTCGTAGTTGTCGTCCTGGGAAAACATCTCGGGCTGAACGGCATTGGCGAACATTGGACGAGGGCGCAAGCTGGCAACTCATGGATCAGCCGGAGGTATCTTCCGCAGCGTTGATGCCGGCGCCACCTCGAGACCAACCGGATCGCTTCGCTGAATGCGCCAGAGCAAACCAGCTTCTCTGCCGTCCCTTACGGAATAGACTCCGAATGCTCCTCGTGAATAACCCAGGTCCCGCTCATGCCAGGTCCGACGACCAGACGAATCGGGCTGGTGTATTTCTTCCGCTCCGAGTATCGCTGACAGATGATTTCAACTCGATCCGTGTGTGGCGTGTACCCGCACTCCGAGTAGCGGTTGACGTCGTTCTGCGACTTCGCGAGCGGCATCGCCTTGCGGATCAGGTTCTTGTATTCTGGCGCCGGTATGGTGATGTGACGCACTTGACCTGTTGGATACGTGCGTTTATTCGTGATCATCGCCGCATCCGAATACAGATCCGCAGCGCGCACGTCGAACGCCTTTGCAAGCGACACATACTGGTCAAAGAGTCTCCTGGCGTTGTCGTGCGCAGGCGTCTGAGCACCCACAGACAGGGCTGTGAAAATAAGCCCGCATCCGAACGCCATTAAAGCAGCAGTTCCACGAAGGGGGCTATTCATACAGCAGGTCCTCCGTAAGAAATATCGGAGCGCCCTGCCTGTGGCATGAGACTACGCGGCTGTGCCTGGTCTGGGAATGGCCGTTACCGCTTCTCCAATACCAACAACAAGCTGGTGGGTTGGCCTTTGACGTCGGTCCCCTTGCCCGAGATCGTCATTGTCTTTCCGTCCTTCGAAACCACCCTCGTTCCGGTCAGCGCGACCTTGCCGTTCTTCTTCTGAACGAACGATGTGGTGTAGTCGTCCACGCGCGTCAGCGCGAGCGTATCCCACAGTGGCGACCCCGTATATGGGTGTTCCTTGCCATCGTAGGTGGCGGTGAACTCGACGAGCGTCGGCTTCCCGTCGGCATCAATGCCTTTCTGAACTGACTTCTCCTGCTGCCCGGTCACTTGATAGGTCCGAGTCTGACTCCTGGGCAGCGGCCCCGGCATCATCTGTGACTTGCTGACATTGAGCTCCCAGGTGCCCGCCGATTGATGTGTGGTCTGACCCAGGACCGGAACAACGCCGCAGAACGCAAGGACTCCCGCGACGATGAGCAATTTTCTCGTCATGACTACCTCCAGTAATGGCGAGGACTATATAGCACTTACCCATATTTTCACCTCCAGACCCTCGCTCCGTCGCCAGGGCCCGCATTTGCCGATAAATGGTCGAGAAGGAAGGAGCTCCCGCGTTGGCCTTATCGGGGTATCGTACTCGGTCGCTCATGCTGCTGGTCCTGGCGTCTCGCCACCGTGTCCGCATGCGGACGCGCAGACGACTCGCGCCGCAGACGGTCCAGCTGAGGGTGATCGAAGTCAACGAGCCCGATGGTCAGATCCTCAGTTACCGGCACCTCGCCGGCTCGACGGAAGTCCGCATGCGGGGCACGCGGCTGGCTCCAAAAGCCGAGATCAAACTCAAGATCGGCAGCCGTCCGGGCTTCGTCGAGCTGGACATCAACCGCGGGGGTATCACAGGCCTGGAGCCGGCGCATCGGTTCGGGAAGGACTTCCTGACGTATGTGCTCTGGGCCGTTTCGGTCGATGGCAAGGCGTCCAACCTCGGGGAGATCACCTTCGAAGGCGAACGACCCGTTCCCGTCAACCTGACCACTCCGTACCAGACCTTCTGGCTCATGGTCACCGCCGAGCCGAATTACGCCGTGGTCGATCCGAGCGCGCAGGTGGTCCTCTACAGCGTGAAGCAAGTCTCGACGAGCGAGAACGACGCGCTCCCGATCAAGGGCGATCTGTTCTTCTTCACTCACTACGCGGCGTACGAGACGGCCCCTGGCGGCGCGGTCGACGGCATTCCCAACCAGCTTCTTCAGGCCCGCAAGGCAGTGGAGCTGGCGTCCAAGTCGGGCGTGCTGGCGGCCGACGGCAAGAGAAACGCCGGCCTGAAAGAAGAGGCGTACACCCACGAAGCGCTCACGCAGGCCAAGACCTTCCTGGCTCGGTCCGAAGCCGCCTACAAGAAAGACCCGAAGGATCAGGCGGTCGTCCAGTTCGCCCGCACGTCGGCGCAGAGCGCTGAGAATGCCCGTGCCCTCGCGATGGGTGCGGTCGGCGACCTGCTTGGTGCGTCAATTGGAGAGCGAACTGGCAGAGGTTCGCGACGAGCTGGCCAAGCTCAGGATCGCGGACGTCAGCCGCCGGCAACGCCGTCCGACGCCTGCCACGGCGGTCGAGTCTCTCCGAGCGCCGTGCCGGCTCCACGACGTCCGGCAGGCGCCGCCTCCTTTAGTCAAACAGCCGGCGCTGTGGTTTGCCGTCGCCGGATGGGCGGTCGCCGTGGTGCTGCTCTTTCGCCGGCGGTCGATCTAGCCGCCGGGCGCAGACGCGGCGGAACGATGACATGGGACGCCCGCTCACGACACTTCGGTTTCTCGCCGGCTTGCTGGCGCCAGGCGGCGTGCTGGTGCTCGCGACCTGGGCCGTTCAGCGGGAAGAAGTGGTGCAAAGCGCCGCGGCGCCGTACGCTGCGTATTTCTGCTTTGGCGCGCTCGTGGCCGCTGTGCTTCTGAGCTGGTATTCCGACCAATCCCGATTGCTCTGCAGCGCCGTCGGCCGTCGTCCTGACCGTTCTGGCGCTTGGGCCGCTGGCCACCGATTCCAACGTGGTGAAGCTCGCCGCCGTGATCCTGCTTCCCCTGAACTTCAGCCTCCTTGCCGTCTTGAAAGAGCGCGGGGTGATGACGTTCGATGGCCTTCTCAAGGTCGGGATCGTCGCTGCCCAGGCGGTCGGCGTGTTCTGGATCGCGCAGGGGAATGGTCCCAACGGGGAGCGCCTCTCGGCTGGAGCGGAGGGTTTGGCGTCGGAGCGGGGCTGCCGTGGATCGCGCAGCTCTCGTTTGCGATCGGAGCGCTCACGCTCCTGACGCTGGTCTTCCGCCGGCGCACCAAAGTCGAGCAAGGACTGCTGTGGGCGCTCGTGGCGATGTTTCTGGGCGTGAACCAGCTCGAGGCCGGGCCTTCAGGCCCGGCCTCGGACGCGCTCTTCTTCTACTCAGGCACAGCAGGTCTCGTCCTGGTCTTCGCCGTCCTGGAACACGGGTATGACATCGCCTACCGTGACGAGCTCACCGGGCTTCCCGGCCGGAGGGCGTTCAACAATGTGATGGAGCAGCTGGGAGGCACCTACGCGATCGCGATGTGCGACGTGGACCATTTCAAGAGGTTCAATGACACCTACGGCCACGACGTCGGCGACCAGGTGCTCAGGATGGTGGCGGCGAAGTTGTCGCACGTCGGCGGCGGCGGGCGCGCGTTCCGCTACGGCGGCGAGGAATTCCTCGTCGTGTTTCGAGGCCGCTCAGCGAGGGAGGCGGAGCCGTTCGTGGAGTCGCTGCGCCGTTCCATCGCCGACGCGGGGTTTGTTCTGCGCAGTCCCGATCGGCCGGCAAGCAAGCCGCGACCAGCGAGGGAGACGAAGCAGACGAGTGCCCCGAGGGTCAACATCAGCATCAGCATCGGCATCGCGGAGCGATCGAAGCGACATTCCACGCCCGAGTTGGTCCTGGACGCCGCGGACGCGGCGTTGTACCGCGCCAAAGAGGCTGGACGTAACTGCGTGAAGCTCGACGAGAATACCCGCAGCCCGTCCAGCCGACTGACGTCGCTGCCTTGGGCACTTAACCAACTAGCCGCGTCCTGCCGATACCAAGGCAGATGAAGCAGATCGTCGGCATTCTTATAGTCCTGACGTTCCTTCCAGGCGTTCCATTGAGTAGTGCGCAGACTGCGTCCATCGGTGCCGGGACTCAACGCTGCGGCAAATGGCTGACAGCCCGGGCATCCTCGGACGACGCCGACATCGTCGGGCACGGGATGATGGCGGCGTGGGTTCAGGGATTCGTCAGTGGCATATGGGTCTTTGAAAAGGCGGGCGGGAAACCCAGTTTCTCGGTCCCGGATGGCCCCGCTATTCAGGCATGGCTGGACATTCGCTGCAAGAATTACCCGCTCGAACAGCTCGTGTTATCCGCCACCTTTCTGCTCAAAGAATTAAAGACGGGCAAACAGAGCGACGTCGTCGAATGACTAACTTCGACGCACTCCACCGGCTGCCGTCGTCATGTGCCACGCCAGTGCGGCCTCGAGGGCGCGATTGACGGACTTCTGACTGAAGGGCTTCACCAGATAGCCAAGCACTCCAACCTGCATGCTGACCTGCGGAGCGACCGAGCTCACTGATGTCGCCAGCACGACGGCAGTCATCGGATAGCGCGTCCGTACTTCGGATGTCAGCCAGAGGCCATCGCGTCCGGGCATCTGGATATCGCTGAACACGACAGCCGCGGGCTGCTTCTCCATCACCGCGAGCGCGGCATCGGCCGATTCGGCTTCCAGGACCTGGTGTCCGGCGCTGCTGATCCACCGCGCCAGCAGCCGACGGACACTGGGCTCATCGTCAACAATCAGAATCAATGCCATTCAGCTTCTCCTACGTGCGGGCATCGGGGAGCACCTGCTGCACCGGTGATTCGTCCAGCACATCGCGCACGGCACGCAGGAGCGCGGACGCGCTGAAAGGTTTCTCCAGCACGACAACGCTCGAATCGTCGCCCATGCGCCGGGACAGTTCGTCTCCAGTGTAGCCAGACATGTAGAGCACCTTGGCGGCCGGCCGCAGCATCCGGAGGTGCTCGACCATCTCTGGACCTCCCATGATGGGCATGACGACGTCGCTGATCACGAGGTCCAGGACTTGCGATCGATCTTCGGCAATCCGGATGGCTTCGGTCGCATCAGCGGCTTCCAGCACAATGTAGCCGTGACGGACGAGGATGCGCGACGCGAGCTGACGCACACCCCGTTGATCTTCCACAACGAGAACAACTTCGCGCCCCGCGGCTAGCGGCGCAGAGCTTCGGCGACGTGGTTGATCGCCCGCAGCCTCGACCGCTTGTTTGGATTCAAGGAAGGTACAGGCTGAATGTCGTTCCCTGCGCGATGGCGCTGGACACGGCAATATGGCCGCCGAGCTGTTGAACGACGCCGTACACAGTAGCAAGGCCGAGCCCCGTACCCTCGCCGGCTCCCTTCGTCGTGAAGAACGGTTCGAAGATTCGAGCCTGCGTCGGGACATCCATGCCCTGCCCGGTATCGCTGATGACCAGCGCGACGTAACGGCCCGGGGCCACGCGCTCATGGGTTGCGGACTGAACCTCACTGGCATCGACCGGCTTCGTGTCTATCGTGATGACGCCGCCGCGCGGCATCGCGTCTCTGGCATTCATAACCAGGTTCATCACGACCTGCTCCATCTGCACGCGATCGCCGAGGATCGTCGGAAGGGAGACGGACAACCGCGATTGGATCACGATGTCCTCGCTGATCAGGCGCTCGAGCATATTGCGGATGCTCACGATGATGCCGTTCAGATCCATCGCCGCGACAGTCAGTGTTTGCTTTCGGCTGAACGCGAGGAGCTGGCGCGTGAGCGCCACCGCGCGATCGGACGCTCGACGGATTTCTTCCAGGTCTTTGCTGATCGGTTTGTCGGGACCGATTTGGTCGAGCACCATCTCGGTGTATCCGATGATGACGGTAAGCAGATTGTTGAAGTCGTGAGCGATGCCTCCGGCGAGGCGGCCGATGCCCTCGAGTTTCTGGGATTGGCGCAATCGATCTTCAAGGGCGTCGCGGTCGAGCTCGCGCTCGTGACGAAGTGTGGCTTCGCGCAATTCCCGTTCGATCGCCGGGACCAGCTGCGTCAAGCGTCCCTTTACGAGGAAGTCGGATGCGCCGGCCTTGAGCGCGGCGACGGCCGTCTCTTCGCCAACCGTGCCCGAGACGATGATGAACGGGAGCTCCGGATGCAGCTCCTGCGCAATCGCCAGGGCTTCGGGAGCGCTGAACGCCGGTAGGCTGTAGTCGGAGAGAATGACCTGCCATCTGCCCCGCTTCAACGCCTCCCGCATTTCGTCGGACGTCTGGACGCGCTCCGTAATCGCGTCATAGCCGGCCGCTTCGAGAGCCGCCACGAGAAGGTCGGCATCCAGTGAGGAGTCTTCGACCAGGAGAACTCGAAGCCCCTTGCGGTTTGCCGTCGTCACAGCCATCAGCTATCTATATCGGCAGCTCGGCGGGCAGTCACGCACCGCGATTCGTCGCGTGTTGTAGTCGTTTCACCTACGTAAGACAGCGTTTTCGGCCCTACGGATCGAGCCGGGTGCTCACAGCCAACGACTTTTGCAGCGCGTTCAAGAGGTGCTTCCGATCACCGGGCCCCTCCCGGATCGATCGCCTGCAGCCAATGCCGATGCCGTGTACCGGCTGGAATCGCCCGTGAGATGTGCCCAGTGCGGTGAAACCATCACGACGTTGAAAGCCGTGCGGCTGTTACGCACCCAGGTCAATTTCACATCGACGCTGCCTCGGCGCGGCCGCGTCCTCGTCTGCCCCGGCTGTCTCTGCGTTGTCTCGGCCGAGCTGACGAACTTCTAACCCGCGGTGGAGGAACGGTCGGAGTGGCTGGCAGCGTACGGACGGCTCGCGGCCGGTAACGCAGGGCTTGGCTGTGACCGGTAGCGCAGCCGGCTTGTCGCTGGCAGCGCAGGGCTTGGCTTGTGGCTGGTAGCGCAGGGCCGGCTTGTGGCTCTCGTAACGCACGGCCGGCTCGCGGCCGGTAACGCAGGGCTTGGCTGTGGCCGGTAGCGCAGGCCGGCGTGTGGCTGGTAGCGCAGGGCTTTAGCCCTGCCATGTACCGTCACTAGTGGATGGTCTTCAGCGACGGTCCGAGCAGCATCTCCGATTCTTCGTCGCTCGCCGGCCATCGGCTTTCGCAATCCACACACTGCCAGGTGACCTCGAACTGCTCGTCGATCAGCACGACCGCCTCAGGACACCGGCAGCGAGGACACGACACACGATGCTTGTCGAGCACGTCCGTGAGCGGCAAGTCGTCGTTGCATAAACAGCTTCTCGGCTCGTACAAACCGGTGCGGTAGCGTGGGTTACAGGCGATTGCCCGCGATTTCACACAACTTCCCACTCCGGACCCGCGGAATACACTATCGAGGTGGACCTCATCGAGCGCGTGAATACAATCATCCAGGACGTTGTCATCCGGTCGTCATGCCGTCGTTCCGCTCGCTCCGTCCTGAGGATATCCAATTCAAAGACACGCCAGGCGATCCCGACGATCTCGTGACGATCGTCGACAAGGCTGCCGAGCGCTATCTCATCGACGCGCTCAGCGAGGTCGTTCCGGGCGCAGCGTTCATCGGCGAAGAGGCGGTCAGCGACGACCCGTCGCTCCTCGGCGCGTTGTCGGCGCCGAGCGCCGGCGTGGCTGATCGATCCGATCGACGGCACGAAGAATTTCGCGCACGGCAATGCCGACTTCGGCGTGATGCTCGCGCTGGTCGAGGGCGGGCGCACGCGCGCCTCGTGGATGGCCGTGCCTGCCGGCCAACCGTCGGGCTACACCGTCGTCGCCGAGCGCGGCGGCGGCACACGCATCGATGGCGGGCGCGTCGAATCGTCGCGCGATCTCCGACGCGAATCCCGCGCGGCACCATCCACACGCGAATGATGCCCGCCGGACTGCGCACGCGAGGTGCTCGGGAAACTGCGCGGCAGGTACGAGTCGCGCCAGTCGACCGGCTCCGCTGCGACGGAGTACTCCGCCATCATTCGCGGTGAGAAGGACTTCGTCATCTATTACAGGCTGCTGCCGTGGGATCACGCACCCGGCGCGCTGGCAGTCACAGAGGCGGGCGGTGCGGCGCTACATCTCAGCGGCGAACCGTACGCACCGCTCTCGCCCAATCAGGTCACGATCGTCGCCGCCACGCCCGAGCTCGCAGAGACGATCCGAGCGTGGGTCGCATGAAGCGAACGGCCGGGCCGTGTCGAGCGGCATGACGGGGTATGGCAGGGCTAAAGCCCTGGCTCCGCCGGCGCTACCGCCGCATCGCGGTGGCACAATTTCGGTAGTGCCAAAATTTCGGTAGCGCAGGGCTTTAGCCCTGCCAGACGCTTCAGCTACCGAAACTCCAGTCTAGGGTTTTCCGTGGCAGAGCCCGGTGCCGGCATCGAGAATCGCGCCGCCCTCCGACGACAGAAACTCCCACCGATACGACTGCGCATCGAGCGTCAATCGCAGCACGCCGAACGTCGACAGCTGCCATTTCGCTGTTCGCGACGCGTCGCACCGGCTGCGTCAGCGGCGCGCCACCGGTGCCGACGATGAACTGACGGATACCGAACTGCGGATTCGGCATGCCGTCGGGCGTCTGCGGCGCGAAACGCTCGTAGAAGTGTTCGTGCGCCGAGATGATGACGTCCGCGCCCGCGACGTAAAGCGCTCTCCACAGGTCGACAACCACTGGCATCGGCGGAACGACGCCGTGCGGGTCCCGAGCTGAAGAGCGGATGATGAAAGTACACGACGGTGCACGCCGAGGCGCCGCGGCGCCTGGAGCTCTCTTTCGAGCCAGTCGACCTGCAGCCGGCGGTCCGCGGACTCCGTGTTGCTGTTCAGCGAGAACACCTGCCACGTGCCTTTGCGGTACGTGTAGTACCCCAGGCCGGCGGGACCGGCATTCGCGCCGAAGTAGGCGAAGTACGGCGCTGCGCCCGGCGAGCCGTATTCATGGTTGCCCGGTGCGGGCCGCGTGCGATCTTTGTGGCGGCCCCACGCAGGCTCGTAGCACTGCTGAGAATTGCTCGGCCGTCCCGTCTGGATACGCAATATCGCCGGGAACGAATATCGTTCCGGGTTGACCGTCGAGCAGCCTGCCGGTCGCCATCGACCCGCCGGTGCCGCACACGGCAATGTCGCCGGCGCCGACGAGCACGGCGACATCGTTCGATCCGGGCGCCGACGGCAGTTTGAGATCGGATGCGCAGGCCGCTCCTGCAGCGACGATGGCGACGATGGCGACGAAGATGGCCGACGCCCTCATCGAGCCTTGCCGACTTCGTCCAGCACGAACGCCGGACGCTGCTGGGCGAACGACATCAGGTGCGCGATCGCAAGCTCGTACTCCTCGTTGGTCGATCGCTTCGCCCCGTCTTCGTGTGCGGCATCGCGAATCAGCTGATGCGCCGCGACGATCTCGGCTTCGAGCCATCGATCCTGGGCTGCCGCGCGCGCACATTGCTCGAGCACGTCGAGGATACAGCGTGCGTAGATCGGCGAACCGCAGCGCCCGGCTGATAGAGCGCGTTCTCTTCGGCGCGCGCGAAGATTGGCGAGTCGATGTCCTGGAACGTCGTGTCCCGGTCCCACGCAATCAGCCGGTGCACGTTCGTCGCGACCGGCCGATACAGATAGAAATTCGCCATCCCCGATCCTCCCAGGAATCCATCGAACTCGGCAAGAAACGTTTCGATGGCCACGTGCGTGATGACCTGATTCAGATCGACGAGCCAGCTCGACGCGCTCCCGCCAGACCATGTCGACATCCTGATTCACCTCGCGGAACAGCTCTCGAATCGGCGCGTACAGCGTGTAGTCGCTTTCCATCCGATGCGTCTGCGCCTCGAACCGCATCTTGTACGGCGCGTAGTCGTCGCCGAGAAACTCTGCATAGAAACCCGTCCACGAACTTGTGCTCGAACAGGTAGCCGAGCCCGTCTCCGAGCTCGCGCGCGAGGAAGACGCTGTCTACGGCCTCGACGAGCGTATAGAGCCCCTCGTACGCACCGTTGATATAGACGCGCCCGAACGACTCGCGCGGCGCCGGCTGCCCCATCCGCTTGATGAACGCCATGCTCGTGCGCTCGCGCAGCGAACGACGGATCTTTCAGCGCGTTGTCGAGCACCAGCGCCGCCATCCCGAGAAATGCCTGTCCGGCCACGTACCGATTGAAGTCGATCACGCAGCCCCAGCTTGATGGCGCTGCGGGTTGCCAGCCCGCGCACGCGCACGCCGACGTTGCGCACACGAATGCCGCGCCACTCGAAATCTGCCGGCACGTAGATGTCTTCGAGGTACCGCTCGCGAAGCTCGCGAAGATCGCCCGAGTGAATGTACAGACGAACGTCGTGCAGCGTCCGGCTGTCGAAGAAGTTCGTCGGACGTCTGCGCGCCTGCGGCGGCCGGACAGAACAGCAACACAGAGCAGCAGCATGCGAATCATGCGTTCACCTCAAAGCGTGAGTTGTAAACGGAATACCCTGCTCCAGAAGCCGGAGCGGTCGGGCAGCGGACCCATCGACGGGACGCCCGATCTCCTCGCGGATGAGGTTCGCCTGCACCTTCACCCAACGGTTCACGTGCCAGTTGACCCCGAGCGTCGTGACCCGATCGATGTTGCCGAGCACGGCGTCGGCGCGCGCGCTCGTCGAAGGCTCACCCACACCGCTCCTGCTGCCGAAGCTCAGCGTCTCGTAGCGCGCAGCCGCCTCGATGCGCCCGAGCGGTTGCCGCTTGCGAGTGAATCCATACGTCCCGCTGACGTACCACCCGTGCGCAACGAGCGGCGACAGATCGCCATCCTCGACGCTTTGCCCGCGGCGCTCGTCGGTCAGCCTGATGTATTCGGATTGAATCGACGCGCGGCCCGGCTGCCACCGCGCTTCCAGGCCCGTGCGCTGCCGGCGTCCCTGCACCCACACGTCGGAGTCGTAGAAAGAGGCGCCGAACACCGTGCGCGCGCGAACCGCCGGGAACCCGAGCGGCACGTCTGTGCCGCTCATAGCCGCCACCGACCTGCAAGGTCGCGAGCGGCGACTTCGAGCCGCGAAATGGCTGCGTCACGACACGAGCGCGCGAACGTGCGTCTGCCGAACACGCGCACGCTGTTCGACGGGCGCGCGTTGTCGCCGTCGTTCCGGAACACGCCCGCTTCGTACGACAACCATATCTTCAGCACACGGCCGTGCACGGAGACGCCTCGGTCGCGGCCGGGCGCGAGCCGCGAGCTGATCTGCGACTCGATAGATGAAGTCGAGCTTCGTCGGGCTCGTGTTTTCGTCGAGGCCGAACGGCAGCTTGAAGGCGCCGGCGCGCACCTGCACCGGCTTGAACTGGCGGTAGTCGAGATAGACGTCGCGCCATTCGCGTGCACCGATCTCGTACTCGACCTGATAGTCGACGTGGGCCACTCGCCCCTCTACGCCGACGCGCGGCGGGCGATGTCGATCCCCCCGTCCTCGTCGCCCCTGATCGACGCCTCCGATCGTGCGGATGTCCGCCTGGAACCGGGCCTTGAAGTCGACCCGCAGCCAGTCGCCGACGGTGATCGACGGCTGCTGCGCGGTGGCCGGGACGGCTGCGAGGACGATGAGCATGGCAAGAATGACAGTCACGTAATGGTTAACGCAGCCAGACGCGACGAGTGAACAGATGTTCAGAATCGGCGGTTTCGCGTTAACTCATGCATGGACAACGCAGAAGCCGCAGAAGAGACGGTCGACAAGAAGAAGACGAAGAAGGACAAGGTCCGGTCAGCGTGGATCTCGTTCGCGGGCCGAATCGTGGCGCAGATCGTTGGCGCCATTGCGACCGTCGCGCTGGGCGTGATGGTGCTTCACCGATATACGTCAGTCGACCCGCGGCCCCCGGCGCCAGAGCTGAGGTATAACGCCCAACCAAATCAACCGCAGGTGCACATCATCATCATCACGCCGGACACATCGGTGCTGGCAATACCGACGCGATCTGGCGCGGCCCGCCGACATCAGCTGCACTCCCGGCCTTGACAGCCCGGCGACCACTGCAGCGCACCTGAGCGGCGAGGCGTTTCGGTCGCGCTGAAGAGGCGGCATGTCCCCTCGACTTTCCGATATGATCCATCTGTGCATCATGTCGGAGGGAGGACAGCGTGACTGACAGAGACGCATTCGCGGAACGGGGCCGGTCGCTGGAAGAAGAGTACTTCCACCGGAAGGAACGGGAAGTCATCGACAAGATGCGCGTGCGCGCGGCGGCCGACGAGCAGCGGCGGCGGCTTGCGGAGAAAGCCGGGGTCGCCGACGAGGAGGTACTGCGCGATCTGCAGGACCTTGGATACACGCCCGAAACGGTCATGATGCTCTATCTGGTCCCGGTCATCCAGACGGCATGGGCAGAGGGTGGCGTCTCAGAAAAGGAGCGCGCCCTCATCGTGAAGGCTGCGCGGTCGCGCGGCATCACCGAGGGCACGCCGTGCGATCAGCAGTTGAACATGTGGCTGACGACGCGGCCCTCCGAGCGAGATGTTCGAGAAATCGCTTCGCGCGATCCGCACGATTCTGCAGGCGCAGCCGCCCGAGGCACGCGACGCCAGCGAGAAGGATCTGCTGTCGCTGGCCACGGCCATCGCCTCCGCGTCCGGCGGCATCGTCGGATTCCGGACCGTGTCGGAGGAGGAACGCCAGATTCTCGCGCACATCAGCGACGAGTTGAAGAAAAGCGGGAAGGCGTAAGCGATGGGACGCGCGGTCCTCGCCATCGTGGCGATCTTCGCCTTGCTGTTCCTAGTCCGACTCGCGCTCTTTCAGCGGCGCGGCTGAGCGGCATCCGGCGGTTATCGTTCGAGCGGGGTCTGTTTCCGCAGGCTCAGCTTGTGTTCCTTGCCCTACGCCGTCCTTCACGTACACCGTCTTCTTTTCGATCGCGATAACACAACCGGCTCGCCGATCAGCACGTCGATGCTGCGGCGTGTCGACGGTGGCGTCCTGGCGCAGCTCGAGGCGGTGCGTATTGGTGTCGATGACGAACGTCCGAATCTCGCGGGCGGTTGCCGTTCGCGGCAGGTTGCTGTTCGGATCGCGCGACTGCACGCTGAAGAGCACTTTCGGCCGCTCGATCTTGATGTCGCGCCAGGTGCCGCTTCTGCCACTCACGCTCTGCGGCGATCGCCGTCACGCCCACCGCCGCGCAGATGATCGCGCGCAGCGATATTCGTCTTGTCGATCTACCCTGCAGCCCTTCGTCTCGTCGATCACGCACGCTGCGTCGGCATATTGCGCTACCGTCGGCGGGTGTTTCTGTCATGCGCGGCGTGTCGTCCGAGGTGGCCACGACCAGGGCGCCCCACTTCTGGCGGCGCAGTCCTTTCCCTGTCGTGCCGGTCACGGCGGGCCGCTCGCTGACGGCCCGCAGGTTGATGCCGTCCTTGCGCAGCCGCGCGAAATCCTCGTCGAGCATCAGAATGTAGTCGCCCTTGCCCGTGATGAAATTTCTCTGACGTCCGACGGGTTCTGCAGCCGGCCCAGCGGCCGCTCGAGGTAGTACCGAAGGCTGAAACGCCATTTTTCGAGCCGGTACAGCGCCACCTGATCGTCGCGCCGAGAGGTTCGGCCGCAGACTGTCGGCCACCGCTTCGGTCGGGCGTGCGCGCTCCAGTACCGGCAGCCCAATCGCCACCACGGAGCCGTAGATGACGAGCAGCATCACGAGCACAGCGCCGAACACGCATCCGGCGACACGGCTTTGCGCCGAAGGATGGTCGCCTCCAGCACCACGCCGCCCAGCGGCGAGGCTGATGGGAATCAGCAGCGCAGCGCGCGGAAGGTCGAGCCCGAGGTCGAACAGCGAGAATGCGATCACGGCCCCGCGGCCATGACGAGAATGACTCCGAGCGCGACGACCGACCAGCGCGCGAAGACGTTGTCGCGCGCGGCAGCGAGATCGGGCCGGAAGACGCTGACGCTCATCCACGCGCGCGCCGCGAGCAGGCAGCACGCCGGCGCGGCGGGATAGACATAGCGATCGACTTTGAACCGGGCGATGCTGAAAAAGACGAACACCACGCCGACCCACGACCCACAGAAGAATTTCCTCCGGCGGAATCTTGATGCGCGCGCGCCATCGGCCGAATCGTGTCGATCGCGCCGCCGAGCGCGACGATGCTCCAGGGAAAAAATCCGGCGAAGAAGGTCGAGACATACAGCGTGTGATTGAACGCGCGATTCGAAAACGACTGTGGCTGCGTGATGTAGTACAGGTTGCCGGCAAGCGACGTACTGATGCACGAAGTGCCAGCCCGAGCGCGTAATACATCCACACGAACCAGGGCAGCGACAGGACTACGCAGAGCACGGCGCCGGTCATCCACCGCAACGACAGCAGCGCGGTACGGATTTCTCTGCCGCACGCGAGACCGGCGAGAAAGAACACGCCCGCGAGCACGAGCGCGACCGGCCCCTTCGTCATCACCGCGAGGCTCAACAGCACGTACGAGACGTATTGAAGTCGCGGACGATTCCGCAGCGCGGCGACGAGCGCGAACGCGATGGCGCCAAACAGAAACGCGGTGAACACCATGTCGAACACGCCGATGCTGCCGAGCATGAACGTCAGCGGCAGCGTCGCCAGCATCAGCCACCCGCGCACGCCGATGCGCTCGTCGAACAGCTGCTCGCCGGTCCAGCGCGTCAGCCAGAACAAAGCGCGACCGCCGCGATCGCGCTCGGCAGCCGCATCGCGGCTTCCGTCTCGCCCAGCACCGCAATCGCGAGTCCCTGCAGCCAGTGAAACAGGACGGGCTTGTCGATGTACGGAAGGCCGTCGAGCAGCGGAATCATCCAGTTGCCCGCGCGCAGCATCTCGCGCGTCAGCTGTGCGTAGTGCGCCTCGTCCGGATCCATCAGCGCCGGCGCGCCGAGCTTCCAGAACACGACGATCCAGCAGACGGCCGCCCATTTCGCGGCACGGAGCCACTCGTGGGGATTGACGAAACGATTTTCCAAGGAAGTCCAAGTTATATCGTTCCTCTCGACATTTGACGCAAGTAGAATAGGCCCCCATGAAAATCCTGAAGACGGTCAATCGCGTGCCCGGCGGCCTGATGGTCGTGCCGCTGTTCCTCGGCATGGTCCTCAACACGTTTTTCCCGGACTTGTTGAGAATCGGCGGGTTCACTCAGGCATTGACCGGAGTTGGCTACCCGACGGTCCTGGGGATGTATCTCTTCACCGTCGGGTACGAAGATGACGTTTCGCGCCGCGCCCCGCATGCTGCTGCGTGGCGGCGGCATCCTGGTCGCCAAGGTCGGCACGGCGACGCTCTTCGCGCTCGCGGTTGCGAACTACTTCGGCGGCAGCGTGCTCGGTCTCAGCACGTTGGCCGTCATGGTGGCGATGAGCGATACCAACGGCGGGATGTTTCTCGCGCTGACCAGCGTGATGGGCAATAAGGACGACTCGGGCACCTACGTCGTCCAGAGCATCGAGACCGGCCCGTTCCTGACGATGCTGATTTTCGTGGGCGCCGGCCTGGCCGTCATCCCGTGGCTGACGATGCTGTCGGTGATTGCGCCGATTCTCGCCGGCGCGGTGCTCGGCAACCTCGACGACGACATCAAGGAGTTCTTCGGCTCGCACGAGCCCATCATCGTGCCGTTCATGGCGTTCACGCTCGGCCAGACCATCAACCTGAACTCGGTCGTGACCGCGGGCGCGCCCGGCGTCATCCTCGGCATCACCGTCGTCGTCGTCACCGGTTTTGTCTGCATCCTCGCGGACAGGCTGCTCGGCGGCAGCGGTATCGCCGGAGCCGCCGCCTCGAGCACGGCAGGAAACTCGGCGGCCGTGCCGCAGGCTGTCGCGATGGCCGACACGACCTACGCCCCGGTCGCGGAAGCGGCGACAGTGCAGGTCGCCGCGTCGGTCATCGTCACCGCGATCCTGACACCGCTGCTCACGTCGTGGTGGTACAAACGGATCATTCGCGAGGAGGCACGCAAGGCTGCCGTTTGGCGTAGTGCGATTCCGGACGCGTAGCAGCCACGGTCTGACGCATGAAAGCCGCCGATCTGTACACGCTGCCGTTGGATGAGTTCACACAGGCACGCAACGCGCTTGCCAAGACGCTGTCGGGCAACGACAAGACGAATGTCGCGTCGCTCGTCAAGCCATCGCTGGCGATGTGGGTGGTCAATCAACTCTATTGGCAGGACGCGCCCACCTACAAAGCGCTGACCGACGCATCTGAAAAACTACGGGCCGCGCATCGCGCGGCGCTGAACGGCCGCAAGATTGATACGGTCAGGCCGGACGAGCTGCATCGGACGACGCTCGAGAAGGCGTTTGTCAAAGCCAGTGCGATTGCGCAAAAACGGGGCGTGTCGCTCACCGACACTGTGCGCGACGCCGTGCGCCGCACGCTCGCGGCGTTGCCCACCGACGAAGCGCCTGGTCGTCTTACGCGCGAACCCCCTCCCGTCGGCTTCAGTCTTTTGACGGGTATCAAGCCACGCGCGATCGCAACACACCCGCCAAAACGATCGGAACAAGAAACGCCTCGCGCTGCCCCGATGGGGCCGAGCCCACAAGAACTGCAGCGACAGAAATTCGAGGAGAAGCGTCGCAAGGCGGCTGACGCGAAGGCGCGACAGGACGCGATGAAAGCGCTTAAAGAACAAGAAAAGCGAGAGCGAGCCATCAAGAAGGCGGAGCAGGCGCTTAAGAACGCCGAGCGCCGGCTCGCAGAGCTGAAGGGCTAATCAATCGGTAGTCGGTAGTCGGTAGTCGGCAGTCTCAGTCTTCAGTCAAGCGGTCGCTGTCTTCAGTCAAGCGGTCGCTGTCTTCAGTCAAGCGGTCTCTGTCTTCGGTCAGCGGCCTGCCTTCTGACTTCCGACTGAGGCTGACGACTTCCGACTGAGACTACTGACTACCGACTACCGACTACCGACTACCGACTACCGACTGACGACTACCGACTGACGACTGACGACTGACGACTAAACACTGCTACGATACACATCAACGTTCTTAACAGATGCTGAATATCGACTTCATCCACGGGCTCGAGCGCATCGTCGGGAAAACGGGCATCCTGCGCGATCCGAACGAGCTGCTTACATACGAATCGGACGGGCTTGCCCGCCTGAAAGCGAAGCCTGGTTGTGTCGTCCTGCCCGACACGGCTGAAGAAGTACAGCAAATCGTCCGGCTGTGCCATGGGCAGAAGATCCCGTTCATCGCGCGTGGCCACGGAACAGGATTGTCCGGCGGCGCGCTCCCGCGCCCCGACGGCGTGCTGATTGGACTTTCGCGGCTGAACCGAATCATCGAGGTCGACATTCCCAATCAGCGCGTGACTGTCGAGCCCGGCGTGATCAATCTCGACGTGACCAGGCGCGTGGCGCCGCACGGCTTTTACTACGCCCCTGATCCGTCGAGCCAGCTGATCTGCTCGATCGGCGGCAATGTCGCCGAGAATTCAGGCGGCGCGCACTGCTTGAAGTACGGGTTCACCGTCCATCACGTGCTGGGCGTCGAGGCGGTACTCCCCAACGGTGAGATGGTGCATCTTGGCGGTGCCGCGCTCGACGCGCCGGGCATCGACGTGCTCGGAGCGATGGTTGGCTCGGAGGGCACGCTCGCGGTCGTCACGAAAGTGACGCTGAAGATTCTCCGCGTGCCAGAGACGGTCAAGACGATCCTCGCGGCCTTTGCGTCCACCGAGGCCGCCGGTACTGCCGTGTCGGAAATTATTGCTGCCGGCATCATCCCTGCCGCCGTCGAGATGATGGACAGGCTGACGGTTGAAGCCGCCGAGGCGGCGGTCCATCCGAATTTTCCGAAAGCCGAGGCCGTGTTAATCGTGGAGCTCGACGGCGCGCAGTCGGAGGTCGAAGGCCTCTTTCAGATGGTTGAAGCCATCTGCCATCGGACCGGCGGTACCGAAACTCTGGTTGCCCGCAACAGCGACGAACGCGCGCGCATCTGGAAAGGGCGCAAGGCGGCATTCGCCGCGATGGGGCGCGTGTCGCCGAACTACTACGTGCAGGACGGCGTCATTCCGCGCACGAAGCTGGGAGAGGTACTCGGACGGATCCGTGCGCTCGAAGAACGATCGGGCCTGCGCATCGGCAACGTGTTCCATGCGGGCGACGGGAATCTACATCCGCTCATCTGCTACGACGAGCAGGTTCCCGGTCAGGGAGAGCTCGCAGAGAAGGTCGCGTCGGAAATTCTGATGTACTGCATCGAAGCCGGCGGTTCGATTACCGGCGAGCACGGCGTCGGCGCCGACAAGTCGGCGTCGATGGCGAAGATGTTTTCAGAAGCCGACCTCGAGACGATGCAGATGGTCCGCCGCGCATTCGATCCCGACAACATCTGCAATCCAGGGAAGGTCTTCCCCACTCCGCGGCTCTGTGGCGAAGTGCCTGGCCCGTATCGCCAGCATCCATCTGAAAAAGCCGGACTGGCGGACAGGATGTAGAACGAAAAACGAAAAACGAAAAGGAAAAACGCTTACTCCGCTCGCAGCGTCTCGACCGGATCGAGCGTCGCTGCCCGGCGCGCCGGCAGATAGCTGGCAAGCACAGCAACCGTCACAAGCACGATCGGCACTACGACGAACGTGATCGGATCGAGCGGGCTGATGCCGAACAGCAGCGATTCGCATCAACCGTGTGAAGCCCGCGGCGACCACGAGCCCGAGCGCCATACCGATACCGGCCAGCACCAGGCCTCGCCGCACGAACAGCCCCCGGATGTCGGGCGCCCGCGCACCGAGCGCCATCCGAATCCCGATTTCGCGCTGCCTCTGCGACACAGAGTACGAGATCACGCCGTAAAGGCCGGAGACTCCCAGCAACAACGCCATCGCTCCTGCGATCACCAGCATCACCAGTGTGAAGGACGTCCGAGCCATGGATTGGTCGTACAGATCGCCGAGCGTCCGCACCTGCGCCAAAGGCAGACTGGAGTTGACTGACCAGACCGCTTCCCGTACCTGATTGAGCACACTCTCGGTGTCGGCGCGATCGCTGCGGATGGCGAAGGTGACCCGCCGCGGCAAGAACATCGGAAGCCCCAACACTTGCGCCTGCAATCGCGCGGGCAGGAAAACTGTAGGCGTCGGGGGTTGATGGACGCCCTCGTCGTAGATATCGCCAGCGACGCCGATGACTTCCCGCCAGGCTCCGGCGCTGCCGTGGCGAATTCGCTTGCCCACCGCAGCTTCTGAAGATCCAAATATCTCCCGTGCCAGATTCTCGGAGAGGATCGCGACCTCGCGGTTATCAGAAATATCGATCCAGGTGAAATCGCCTCCTACAACCAGTGGAGTTCCGAGCGTCTGAAACATGCCTGGCGAGACGAACCTGGTCTGCCGGCTGATCGGCTTCCGGCCATCCTCGATCTGCCCCTCGACGGTCACAGGGAAGCTGGCTCGGGGACTGGTGTCCATCGGCAGCCGCGTCGTGAACGCCGACGACAAGACGCCGGGAATGGCCGAGACCTTGTCGAGCATTTCATGCTGCATGCGCGTCACTCGCTCGGCATCGCCGGCCTCGGCCGGCGGGATCGAGAGGGTGAACGTATGTACGCGGTGCGGCTGCGTGAACCCGGGATTGACGCTGCGGAGAGCCTGGAAACTGCGGATCATCAGCCCGCAGCTCACCAGCAACACCAGCGCCAGCGCCAGTTGGAGCGTCACCAACGTCTGCTGTGACCGCTGGCGTTCGCGGGTGAGGGTTGCGCCGCGCGCACCGGCACCAATGGCGGTCGCGAGCCGCGGTCCGGCGTATCTGAGCATGGCACTGAGCCCGAACAGCAGTCCTGACGCCAGGGACACCGTCAGCGCGAAGGCGAGGGATACGGGGTCGATCGAGCTCTCAGAAAGCCGCGGCAGGTCCGAGGGCCCGATCGCCACAAGCACGCGCAAGGCGCCAAAGGCGAGCGCCACTCCGAGTGCACCGCCCAACAACCCGAGCAGCAGGCTCTCGACGAAGAGAGCGCGCGCTAGTCGAGTCCAGCGCGCGCCCAGAGCCGCGCGAATTGCGAACTCCTGCCGGCGTGCGTCCGCCCTAACCATCAGCAGGTTCGCAACGTTGGCGCATGCCATCAGCAGGACGATGCCAATCGTCCCCATCACGACCCAGAGCGTCCTGCCCACGTTCCCGACGACGTCCTGCTTGAGGGGCCGCAGCGAGGCTCCGTACCGCGTGTTGCGGAATGCTGGAGGCCAATTCACCCGCTCGGAAGGCGCCGACCAGATCGCAACCATGCGACCGACATCGGCGTTGGCCTGCGCTACCGTGACGCCGGGCTTCAGCCTCGCCACGCCCAAGAGCCGCCATACGGGCACCGGCCTGGCGCGATTGATTCGCAGCGGCAACATGATGTCGGGCGATGACGCCCTCATCGTGGTGTTGATCACGGTGCCGCCAAACCGGAAGTCCGCTGGCATCACGCCGATGATCTGATGGGGACGCGAGTTGATGGTCAGCGCACGGTTCACGACGTCAGGATCTCCGCCGAACGCCCGACGCCAGTAGCCACTGCTGAGCATCACCATGTCCGGCATCCCTGGCGTATCGTCGGCGGCCGAAAACCCACGCCCGATTTCGGCCCGCACGCCGAGCGTCGTCAGGAGTCCGTGGCTCAGAGCCAGCACTTGCACCTCCTCGGGATTGCCCTTGCCGGTAACGGTCGCTGTTCCCGCATAGGGACTCCACACGCCGAATGAATCAAAAGTGCGGTTCTGTTCTGTGTAGGTCGTGTAGATCGCGTCGCCGAAGTAGGCCTCGTCTTCGCCGTTGACCGTGTGAACGATACTAACCAGCGCGTCGGAATCAGGATATGGCAATGGATGAATGATCACGCTGTTGACGACACTGAAAATGGCCGTGGTTGCGCCGATGCCGAGCGCGAGCGTCACCACCGCCGCAGCGGCGAAGCCGGGCTGAGTCCGCAACACGCGCGCCGCGCCGCGAACGTCCTGCCAGAGATCGGGCAACAGAAACCGGCCAGGCGCTCCAGGTGTGATGGGTTCCGCCGTGTGCGCCTGGCGAAGCGATCGCATTTCGTTGGTCAGCGCGTCTCCATCGAGCAATTCCTCGATTGCCACACGCCGCGCTTCAGAGTCGGTGGCACCACCGGTCCGCAGCTCGTCGTAGCGCTCATCGAGGTGTTGAGACAACTCTTCGATGATTTCTGCCTCACGCGCAGGGCTCAGTGACAGCGTGGCGAGCCGAGGGCGCAGGCGCTCGATCCATTCGCCCCTCGACTCCGGTCGGGGTGACCCTGAGTTCGTCGAAGGGTCAGGCATGGTCGACTCCCGTGATGAGGCCCATCGAGTGGACGAACGCTTTCCATGTCTCGCGTTGGCGGGTGAGGACGCGGCGGCCCTCAGCGGTCAAACTGTAGAAGCGGCGCCGTCGCTCGCCAGGTTTTTCCAACCATCTCCCCTGCAGCCACCCGCGCTCCTCAAGTCGATACAGCAGCGGATAGAGAGAGGCGACATGGAACTTGAGTTGTCCCTCCGAGCGCGTCTCGATCAGCTTGCTGATCTCGTATCCATGACGCGCGCGCGATTCAATGATCGAAAGAATGATCAGCTCCGCCGACCCCTTCTTCAGCTCGCGGTCGAGCATGCGCATGTCTATAGATGTCATAGCCACATATGTTAAGGACATGTCCGTCCCTCGACAAGTGGTTTCTTTATCAAAGTCGGTGGGAAGGTGGTAGAGATTCGGTGCGCGACGAGGTGGGTTCTTTGCTTTTTGCCTTTTGCTTTTGCTTTTTGCCTTTTGCTTTTGCCTTTTGCCTTTAGATCCCCCCCGGTCCCCTTCCCGGAGCCAGAATTCCCGCCGGATCGAACTGCTGCTTGACAGCTTTCATCACGGCAAGCCCATCGCCGATAGGTCCCCACAGGTCAACGTGCATCCGCAGATCGGGTGGGCTCTTCACGATCACGGCGCTGCCTCGGCCAATCTGCAGAGCATCGCGAAGGCCATCGATCACCCGCTTCTGCAGCTGCACCTCGTCGGCAATGCGTAGCAGGAACACCCCTGCTCCCGCGCGCCCCGCCGCGATGTAGCCCCGTTTTCCCGCCAGCCGCTCGATGACGCCCAGCGTGTCGGCAAGTTCGGTCGGCAGCACGCTCACCTTCAGCAGGGCGCCGCGGTCGTCGTCTGCCAGGCGAACGTGCTCGTCCCACAACTGCGTTTCTTCGGAGGCGGAGAGGGTCTTCGCTTCGTATCCGCTCTCGGCAATCAGACTCGCTGCGGTCTCGGACTGTTGAGCGACCGACGCCTCGATCGATTCGAACCTGATGATGAGGCGCAGCGGGTGGGTCGCGAATTCCAGAGCGGTCGGCGTCAGGTGGCTCGCCGAAAGTTTTCCCGCAAGTGCCCCGAGGTCTTTCGGGTTCGATGGCTCGACGACAAGCGTTCGTCGAAGCTGCTGTGAGCGGATATAGCTTGAAGGTCGCCGTCACGATGACGCCAAGGCTGCCGAACGATCCGGTCATCAGGCGCGGCAGGTCGTACCCGGCCACGTTTTTGACGACGATGCCGCCCCCTTTGGCAAGGCGTCCGTCCGCTCGCGCAAGCTCGACGCCGATGATCAAATCGCGCGGAGCCCCGTAACGATGCCTCCGCGGGCCGCTGTCATTCGTGGCGACGATGCCGCCAATGGTCGCGCGATCCGCAGAGGGTGGATCGAGAGGAATCCACTGGCGATGCTGCGCAAGCGCTCGATTGACATCACCGAGCGTCGCGCCTGCCTGAATCGTAGCCGTCAAATCCCCATGCCGATGGGCGACAATCGCGTTGAGCCGGACCGTCGAAATCAGGATGTCGATCTGCCGCGGCGCGCCTCCCCAGCCAAGCTTCGTGCCGGAACCGCGCACGAGCACGCCGAGGCTGTTCGCGCGACGCCCACTGCAGCACCCCGCCACGGCCTCCGCGAGACGCGGGCTCGACGACGACTCGAGGGACCACGCCTTCGACGGCATCGGCCGGCGCCCCGGGGCGCACCGCGTCGATCCCAAGCAGCGAGGCAGCGGTTTCGACGAGCACCGCGCTAGGCATTGGACCAGTCGACCGCCGCGAACTGCGCGTAGCTGTTCGTGTTGGAAATCACCTTGTCGCCGACCGTCGCGTAATTCTCGATGCAGTTCCCCATTTCGGCCTCTTTGTATTCGAATCCGTTCGGCAGCTTGATCAACGCACGATGTTCTTCGCCCGTCACAGGATTCTTGATGGGCTCGATGCGGAATGCCCCCAGCCCGGGTACCGTCAGTTGCGCGACGCGTTTGTCACGATCGCTCGACAGCTCGATGGGGACGTAGATTGGATCGAGCGCCTTTGACACCACGGCAGAAAAAATCTCGAAGAAGGTGCATCCTTCCTTCCCGCTCGTGATGTTGAGCAGCGCGGTGCGCTGCTCGGACGTCGCACGCTCGTCAATCGCCAGCTGCACGATGCCGTTGCCTTCGTGCACGGCGCCCGGCCACCAGTACGCCGCGACGAATGTGATGCCGTCGAGCGTGGTGGCGCCATAGTGCCCTTCGCGGATGCGAATGGCTACGAGCGCCTCGCAGCGCCCGTGGGTGGGCAGCGCGTTGAACTGGCACGGGCATCCCCATGCGCAGTTGCACGTTGCAGTTTCGTCGGCGATGATGCGCCACTGTGTCATGTTTTGTCGCGGGGCCGCTCGCCCCGCTCCTCGCCGCTTCGCTTGCGGGGGCCCCACGCCCCGCGCCGCTCGCGCTCTCAACCGCGAATTGTAGCGCGAAGGGCCAGAAAAATGCCTCCCGCGAGCGATGCGGCGCCGACCACGCGCGCCAGCATCTCGCCGTGCCGCCAGTGTTTCTCGAGCAGAATGACGAGCGCGACGAGCGCCATCAGCGGAACGCTCATGACACCGAGCGCAAGCTGGATGACCATCAACCCCCAGCAGCACCCGGCACAGTACGCGCCGTGATGAACGCCGAACCGCCACGAGTCGGCTGCGCGCCTGATGTCGTGTCGCGCGAAGAACTCGAGCGGCGAGCGACAGTGCCGCAGGCAGATCTGCTTCCATTGCGTCAGCTGATACGCGCCGGCGGCCGCGAGGGCCACACCTGTTGCCGCCGGAATCATCACGCTCACGCGAACCGAGCGCATGGCCGCAGCTGACAGCGTCATGCCGACGGCATATGCCACAGCCCCGAACGCGACCCAGATGGAGAAATAGCCGGCGAGGAGAAGGACGTGCGAACCGGCAGCGCGATCGCCGCGGCTGAGTCGCGTCTCGATGAGGCGCCGATGCAGCAGAACGGCAGGCATCACCGACGGCAGCATCATCGCGATCATCATCGCCGTCCACATGGCGAGAAACATCGTCGCGTGTGCCAGCGGCGATTGATGGCCCATGCTCATCCACGCCATCGACATCGACCATCCGCCCGGCATCGGCATGGCCGACGACATCGCGTCGGCGCTCGAGATGGTGTACGCCCAGGCCGCTGCACGTGCGCAATCGCCGCCGTTGCGATCGAGGCCTAGTTCGATCGCTGAGCCTCACGGATGGACTGATCGAGGACTTCGACGAGGTGCATGATGCGCATCGGCCGGCCCGCGGCCTCGAGGCCGGTGGCGATCTGAAGCAGGCACCCCGGGTTGCCGGACACGATGACTTCTGCATCCGTCTTGAGGATGTTCTGCACTTTGCGATCGCGCAGCTGCGTGGCGGCTTCGGCTCGAGCAGGTTGTAGATGCCGGCGGATCCGCAGCAGATTTCCGATTCGGCGATCTCGCGCACGCTGACGCCGGGAATCGCCTGCAGGAGGCGGCGCGGCTGCGCGCGCACGCCCTGCGCGTGCTGCAGGTGGCAGGCGTCGTGATACGCCGCTTTGAGCTGCACGGGACCTCGCGGCGCGCGCGGCTCGAGCTCTGCGAGCACTTCGGAAATGTCCTTGCACTTCGCGGCAAACGCCTGCGCCTTCGCGGCGTACGCCGCGTCGTTGCGCAGCAGGTGACCGTACCGCTTCATCGCGGATCCGCACCCGGCCGCGTTGATGACGATGGTGTCGGCGTTGGTCGCGTCGAACGCGTCGATCAGCTTCCTCGCCGCGGCCATGGCATCTTCTTCTTCGCCGGCGTGTTCGGCGAGCGCGCCGCAGCACCCTTGCGTCTGCGGAACGATCACCTCGCAGCCTTCGGCGGCAAGCACGCGCGCGGTCGCTTCGTTGACGTTGCCGAAGAACACACGCTGGACGCATCCGAGCAGCAGCGCGACCCGTTTCCGCTGCTGTCCCTGCGCTGGAATGCGCGCGGGAAGGTTGGCGCTGCCGAATGTGATCGCCGGCAGCAGGCGCTCCATCGCCTGCAGGCGCTTCGGCAGCATCGCGAGAAGCCCGGACGAGTGAGCGAGGCGCTGGATGCCGAGCTTCTGATAGAGACCGAGCGGCCACGACAAGGCGCGCAGCCGTCCGGGATGCGGAAACATCGCGAAGATCATCCGGCGGAACGCGCGATCGCCGAACGCTGCGCTTGGCCTCGCGCTCGACCTGCGGCCGCGCCGCTTCGAGCAGCGAGTCGTACTGCACGCCCGACGGACACGCGGTGACGCACGCCATGCACCCGAGGCAGGTGTCGATGTGCTGAACGAAGCTCGCGCTCGCGGTTTCGCGGCCGTCGCGCCGCAGCTTCATCAGATGAATGCGGCCGCGCGGCGAGTCGGCCTCCTGTCCCCACAACAGATAGGTCGGACACGTCGGCAGACAGAAGCCGCAGTGGACGCAGTCGTCGAGGAGATCGCGCCCGTGTTGAGTGTTGATGCGAAGTGCTCACTACGGCGCGATTATATCCGTTTACGGTCGACCGTTTGCCGTCTACGGTTAACCGTTAACGGTAAACGGTGAACGGTTACTGCGACAGCAGACTGACGTTGAAGCTGGTCGTTTCGCCGGCGCGCACGTCGACGTCGACGGCGAACGTCTGAAATCCAGGTTTCTCGATGCGCACGCGGTGCGATCCTTCGGCGAGCTGAATGACGAGCCGATCCTGCGTCTGCGGTCCTCGCCACGGTTCTCCGTCGACGAGCACGGTCGCATCGCCAGGCTGCACGCGCAGCGCGAGCGTGCCCGACGCGCGACGTCGCATCGGGAATGCGCCGGGTCTCCGTCAGCGGACGCCGGCTGTCCGGGCATTCCCGGATACGCAGGCATCGCGCGCGGCACCGGCTGCGGCTCGGCGATGTCGCCCGGCAGCAACGGTTCGAGCGTGTGACGGATCGTGTGCGTCGATCCCGGGTTGTAGTAGATGTTCTGTCGCAGCGTGCGATGGCTCGGATGATAGATGACGATTTCGTGAGGACCGGGCACGAGCCGCAGCCGCTGGAACACGCCGTCGTAGTCGTCGACGACTCCCGCCGCGTAGCCGTCGACGAAGACCGACGCGTCTCGCGGCGTCACCTGCAGCCGCAGCGCGACGGCGCCATCGCCGTGATAGATGCCCGGCGGATATCCGAACACCGGATATGGATACGGGTACCACTGGCCGAAGCCGAAGTAGTACGGGACGGTAGAAGCCGCCGTGGAACCCGCCACCCCACAACAGCGGTGAGTGTCGAATGACCGTGACGCCGCCGCCGCCGCCGCGATGACGCCGCTGCGCCTCTGCGGGAATGGTCGAAAGCGCGAGCACGAACGTCGCGCAGCCGAGAATGACGAGAGTATTTATGACGCACGGATGGGAGCCTCCGATGCAGACGCTGCTGCACGCCGCCACAGCAACGGCCGTACCATGCGAACTACGGCGGAATTCTGGAGCAAATCGACGGGTACACGTTGCCGCGGCGTCGCCCTTGCGAGACAATTTGTCTGAGATTGAGGACGCCATGATAGGTGCGCTGGCGATGACCGTGCTGATCTTCGTCAGCACCGACTGCCCCATTTCGAACCGGTATGCCCCTGAGATCAAGCGGCTGCACGACGAGTTCGCCCCGCGCGGCGTTCGCTTCCGGCTGGTCTATCCGAACCCGCTCGATGGCGAGGCTGCCATCAGCAAGCACCTCGAGGACTACGGCTATCCGCCAATCGCCGAGCGCGATCGCGATCACACGCTGGTGAAGATGGCGGGCGCCACCATCACGCCCGAAGCCGTCGTCTTCGATGCGCGTCAGCGCCTCGTCTATCGCGGCCGCATCGACGACCGCTTCGTCGAGCTCGGCCGCGAGCGTCCCGCCGCCACACAGCGCGATCTCCGAAATGCGCTGACGGCCTTGCTCGCCGGCAGGCCCGTCAACCCCGCCGAGACGCAGGCGGTGGGCTGTTTCATCGCCGACATGAGGTAGGTGTGAAAAGCGTTCATAGCGAAAACGAAGACGAAAACCGAATAGAGCAGCCATGCGCGCGATGGTCTATTCCTTTTTCGTTTTTCGATTTTCGTTACGTATGCTTCTTCACTTCCACCGCCGACGCCTTTTCGATGACGTGAACGATCGCGGAGTGATCGAGGTCTCCTTCGCCGTTGTTCATCAGATCGATCAGCATGTTCTGCACGGCGCTGGTGAGCGGCAGCGACACCTTCAACGACTCGGCGGCGAGCAGCGCGTTCCGAAGATCCTTCTGGTGCAGACGGATGCGGAAGCCCGGCTTGAAGTTGCGCGAGTACACCATCGGCGCCTTCACATTCAGCACCGTGCTGCCCGCCAGCCCGGCCTTCACCGCGTTGAACACCACTTCCGGATCGAGCCCGGCCTTGGTCGCCAGCGCCAGCGCCTCGCCCATCGCGGCGATGTTGACGGCCACCATGATCTGATTGGCGAGCTTCGTCACGTTGCCCGCGCCGATCTTGCCCGTCAGCGTCACCGTCGATCCCATCGTCTTGAGGATCGGCTCCATCTTGTCGAACACGTCTTTCTTGCCGCCGACCATGATCGCGAGCGTGCCGTCGATCGCCTTCGGCTCGCCGCCGCTGACCGGCGCGTCGAGAAAGTCGATGCCCTTCGCCTCGAGCGCCGCGCCGACTTTCTGCGACACCATCGGGCTGATCGAGCTCATGTCGATGACGGTCGAGCCCTTTTCGCGCGCCTTCGAGCACGCCGTTCGGGCCGAGCACCGCCTGCTCCACCTCGGGTCCGTCGGGCACCATCGTGATGATGATGTCGGTCTTGCCGGCGACGTCCTTCGGCGATCGCGCCCTTCTCCGCGCCGGCGGCCGCGACCTCGTCCATGCCGGCGGGCATGATGTCGTACACGGTCACCGTGTGACCGGCCTTCAGCAGATTCTTCACCATGGGCTTGCCCATGATTCCCAGACCAACGAACCCAATTTTGCTGGACACGCTTGTGCTCCTTGAAAAATGAGGCGCTCATCCTAGCACCTCGGCAATCGTGCTGGCGAATGGCTCCGGGTTGGACGCGTGGGATGGACTGCAGAAAGATCGGGCCTGAGCCCGATCTTTCCCGTGACGGAAGCGGCGGCGTGGAACCGAGAGAAGCGTTATGACGGAAGGTATGAGTGCCTGCAGGAGTGCATACGTAGCAGGACTTGCGAGGAAAATGCGCGCGCCGGCGCAACCGCACGGGAAAGATCGGGATGCCTTGTACTCACGACCGACGTAAGAGCAAGCGGCGTACCATTGCGGCAGCCGCAACGGTCGTCAGCAAACGCAACGATTTGCTGGGAAATTCGACGATTGGATGTGGAAGCGTCAGCAAGACCCTGAGGCCATTCCTACATTCATGTGCGCTCGACTGTGTGAAGGCGACAACGCTGTTGCGATTGTGGCGACACGCTCGCCGGCCTCGATGCGCAGCTCGCAGCGCCAGACAGGACGATGCCCGCATCGACACGAATGTCGGACCTTCGGGCTGGAACGTACAGAATCGCGGGATATCGGGTCTAGCGGAGAAAACTGAGGCCCAGATAGACAAGGTTGAAATTCGCGCCCGGATTCGGTTTCACCCGTCCCGCGTTCGAGATGTGTTGAAAGCGATACCCGACCAGCCACGCGCGGCCGCGGCTTTCCTCGAACGCGAACGCCGAACCCCGCCTGATCCATGAAGTTAAAGGTCGTCGTGCGGACCGGCACCGGCGCGGTCGTGAAGAGCAGGCTACCGCTCACTTCGCCGAAATACGCGGGCGCCACCGTCGCCGATCGCAGGAAAATTCCAGCGCACGAACAGCGGCGCCACAGACCAGCCCCGCACCAGATCCGGTTGGCGCACCTGAAAGAACGGCGTTACATCGACGAGCAGCTCCAGGCTGCCCTTCCCCGGTCCTCCGGCCATCACGCGGCCGATCGCCAGCGACGCCATCGCCAGCTGATGATCGCTCTTGGCCCGGAAGAGCGAGACCGGGAGCGAGACGCCGCCAATGACGCTGATTTCGATGGTGCCCTTCTCGAACGGCATCCGGGGCTCGCCAGCCGGACGTGCGCGACGTCAGCCTGATCCGCGAACACCGGGTGGGCAAGAGCAACGAGCAAGACATGAGACAGGAACACCGCAGGATCAGCACGCGCGCGATGAGCTTATCAGATAGAATACGCGCCCATTCAACTGGAGGAGCGCGCATGGCCAAGAAACGCCGGAAGACGGCAAAGACCGCCGCGAAGTCACGCAAGCCGTCGAGCAGAAAAGCGTCGAAGAAGAAGACCGTCAAAGCGATCGGCCAAACGCAGCGCGAAGCGGACGGCAAGCAAAGCGCAGCGTCCATGCGTCGAGCGGCACCGCGCCGCGCGGTCGTGCGACGCGCGGTCCGGCGCCGGATTGCGTCTCGCTCGAGTGCGCCGCGACGCGCACCGGCCGCGCGAGCCGAGCCCGCATCGCTCGACAACAACATGGAGCAGACGCTCCCGCTCGACGACGTGCAACTCCCTTCGTAGCTCTAGAGGCAGGACTGAAGTCCTGCGCTACCGTTGTGGTACCTGCCCTTGCGGTAGCGCAGGGCTTTAGTCCTGCCATTGCGGTAGCGCAGGGCCTTAGTCCTGCCATTGCGGTAGCCCAGGACTTCAGTCCTGCCATTGCGGTAGCGCAGGACTTCAGTCCTGCCATTGCGGTAGCGCAGGGCTTCAGCCCTGCCATTGCGGTAGCGCAGGGCTTCAGCCCTGCCATTGCGGTAGCGCAGGGCTTCAGCCCTGCCGTCGCAGCACGGGCGACGCCATCCTCATTGAACCTGGTGCCGAGCAGACAGGCGCAGCACTTCGCCGTAACTCCGTACTCCCGCCTCCACTCTGTTCGCCTTCAGAAATCGATCGTAGAGCGCGTAGCCCGCGCGGCTGGCGGCAGGAACTGCGTGCCGGCGAATGCGATCGGAAATCGCACGGAGGTCTGCGCGCGGGCCCTCGTCGAGCCGCTGCGCGACGTCGTCGCGATCGGATCGCGGCAGCGCCCCGACGACCGTTCCATATAACGAGAGCCAGCCGCTGTACTGCGCGCCGCCGGGCCGCGCATGCAGACCAGCCATCCGACGAAATTCGCTTCCGATTCGTCTGCGTAGCCGGCGAGGTGACTCCACTCGTGCGCGACCGTCGCGGCGCGCTCGAACGGCAGCAGCGTTCCGTTCGCAAGCGTCTCGAGAAAAAACGGACCCGTCATGCCGTCAATCGACACGCGCGTGAAGTAGAAATCGAAGAGCGTTCGCTTCGGACGGCCCGGCGTGCGCAGTCCATGACAGCGCAAGGTCGCGCTGGGCTCGCACGAAATGCAGGACCGAGCGACTGTCGGCGTGTCCGCGAGCTCCGGCCATCCGGCCGCGTGCGCGTCGCGAATGCAGCGCATTCAACGAATCGACCGTGCGCTCCGCCAGCGTGCGCAGCGCGTCGCGCGTGATGCGTTCTTCGCGAAAATCGAGCTGCTCGCGAAGCGGCTGCCGCTGATAGTTCAGTCCCCACGCGCCCAGAAACCATAAATACAGAACCGCGGCGATCGCCGCGGTGTCGATGGTAAGGACGCCGACGTGCGCCCGACTCCCCCTTTTCGCTGCCGGAGCCGTACGGTCCACAGCGTCAAGATTGCGCCGATCGTCAGCAGCACGATCGCATCGAACCACGCGAACGGTGTGCTGTTGCTCAGCGCGGTGAGCCTCGGTTGAACGATCGGATAGACACCCCGCGCATACATGCGCTCGACCACGCCGCGCGGCAACGGCGCAATGGCGAGGAGCGCCGCCACGAGAATCAACGCGATCTTGAGCAAGTTTTTCCTACCACCCACCACCTACCAACAACCACCTCCGAGCTAGTATGCTGACACGGAATGGAGAACACCGTTGTCGACACCGCATGCCCGCTCGACTGCCCCGACTCGTGCAGTCTGGCGGTCACCGTCAGCAAAGGCCGGGTCGTCGAGATCGACGGCTCGACGCTGAACACGCCGACCGCCGGTTACATCTGCGCAAAGGTCAGAAAGTTCGGCGATCGCGTGTACGGCGAGGCGCGGCTGCAACACCCTGCCGTGCGAATCGGGCCGAAAGGACAAGGCCGCTTCCGGCGCATCGATTGGGACGAAGCGATCGAGCTCATCGCCACACGCATGCTCGAGGTGCGCGAACACTGGGGCGGCGAAGCCATCCTGCCTTTTTCGTACGGCGGATCGAATGGCCTGCTGACGCAGGACACGCTCGACGCCGTGCTCTTCCGCCGGTTCGGCACCTCGCGGCTCGCGCGCACGGTGTGCGCGGCGCCGACCGGCGTGGCCGCGCAGGCGCTCTACGGCAAGATGCCGTCGGTCACCTACGAGGATTATCCCGGACGCCAGGCTGATTATTCTCTGGGGCGTGAACCCCTCGACATCCGGCATCCATCTCGTGCCCTACGTGCGCGAGGCACAGAAATCGGGCGCGCGGCTGGTCGTCATCGATCCCCGCTCGACTCCGCTCGCGAGGCAGGCCGATCTCCATCTCGCGCCGAGGCCCGGCACCGATGTCGCCATCGCGCTCGCGATTCATCGCCACCTCTTCGAGGAAGGGTTCGCCGATACGCGCTTTCTCGCCGAGCACACGAAGGGCGCCGAACAGCTGCGCGCGCGAGCGGCGTCGTGGACGTTCGAGCGCGCGGCAGACATCTCCGGCGTGCCTGAAGCGGCGCTGCGGCACGTTGGCCGAAGACTACGCGCGCACGTCGCCGGCACTCATCCGCTGCGGCTGGGGTCTCGAGCGGAATCGCAATGGCGGCAACGCGGCGATGTCGATTCTCGCGCTGCCGGCAGTCGGCGGGAAATTCGGGGTTCGAGGCGGCGGCTACTGCGATGAGCAACTCCGCGGCGTGGAACATCACGCGTCCATGGCTCGGCCCCGAACCGGCCACGCGTATCGTCAACATGAACAAGCTCGGCCGCGCGCTGCTGGAGTACAACGATCCGCCGATCAAGGCGCTCTTCGTCTACAACTGCAATCCGGTCGCGACGATGCCCGATCAGCAGCGCGTGCTCGAAGGAATGGCCCGGGAGGATCTCTTCACCGTGGTCTTCGATCAGGTCATGACCGACACCGCTGCTTTTGCCGACGTCATTCTGCCGGCGACGACGTTCCTCGAGGCCTACGACTTTGCGCGCGGCTACGGGCCGCTCAGCCTGCAGCTCGTGCGGCCGGTGATCGATGCCGTCGGCGAATCGCGATCGAATCCGGAGGTATTCGGCGAGCTGGCGCGCCGCCTCGAGCTGCTCGACGCGGCCGAGCCCGACAACGAGCTCGAGATGCTGCTTGCAGATCTTCAAGACGCTGCCGGGCACGGTGGGCACGCAGATCGAAGAAACGGGCCGCGCGACCCCGCCGTTCGGCATGCGGCCCATTCAGTTCGTGGACGTGATGCCAAAGACGTTCGATCAGAAAGTCGATCTGTTCCCGGCGGCACTCGACGCGGAGGCGCCGCTGGGCCTGTACACCTACCAGCCCGATCCCGGCGACCGAGCGCTTTCCGCTGGCGCTGATTTCGCCGTCGAGCGACAAGACGATCAGCTCCACGCTGGGCGAGCTGCCGCGACCGGCGGTCGCACTGCTCATGAACCCGGCCGATGCGGCGCCTCGCGGGCTGAAAGACGACGACCGGGTCAGGGTGTTCAACGAACTGGGCGAGGTGCAGTGCGCGGTGAAGATCGAGGCGACGATTCGGGAAGGCACGGTGTCGCTGCCGAAGGGATTGTGGCGCAGGAGCACGTGGAACCAGATGACGAGCAACGCGCTGGTGCCCGACTCGCTGACGGATCTCGGCGCGGGCGCCTGCTTCAACGACGCCCGGGTCGAAGTGGCGCGCCTTGAGTCTTCTATGTCTCACCGCAAAGACGCTGGGACGCAAAGAAATTCTGTCTAAAGAAAACCCAGCGCCACTGCGTCTCTGCGGTGAATCATGGAAAGATTCCCAGCTCTTCGTACACAATCGCGACTTTGTCGATCGCGCGCTTGAAGGCCGCCGTACGAAGGTCCCCCATTTTCGGCGCGGCGCGGAGCGCTTCGCGGATGTCCTGATACGCCACGATCATCGTGTCTTCGAGGCCCGAGTTGACGATGGCCAGCTCGTCGGTGACTTTGACGAACGACTGCCTCTCGGCCTCGCTGAACTTCTTGCCTGTCGCCACTTCGATCGCCTGCAGCATCCGCATCTCGGTCGCGGCCTGCCGGCGGCGATCCATGCGACCCAGCCGCACGTGCGACAGATTCTTCAGCCACTCGAAGTACGACACGGTTACGCCGCCCGCGTTCGCGAAGACATCGGGAATCACCAGGATGCCCTTCTGTCTGAAGACGTCATCGGCCTCCGGAGTCGTCGGGCCGTTCGCGCCTTCAAGGATGATCTTCGCCTTGATGCGTGCCGCATTCTCAACCGTCAGCACGTTCTCGAGCGCGGCCGGGACGAGCACGTCGCAGTCGAGCTCCAGTGCATCCGCGCTGCGGAGGATATCCGTGGCGCCCGGAAAGCCGAGCAGCGAGCCGGTGCGCTTCCGGTAGTTGAACACTTCGTCTTCGTTCAGCCCCTTTGCGTTGTGAATGGCGCCCTCGCGCTCGGCGAGCGCGACGATGATCGCCGCCCTGCTCGCGGCAGAACCTGGCGGCGTGGTACCCGACGTTGCCGAGCCCCTGCACGACGAGGCGTTTGCCATCGAGGCCGACCGGCAAACCGAGCGCGCGCATGTCGTCGGCGCCGCGGCAGGCCTCGCTCAACGCATACATCAGCCCACGGCCCGTAGCTTCGCGGCGTCCGTGAATCCCCCCCTCCGTCACCGGTTTGCCCGTGACGCAGGCGAGCGCCTCGAGCTCGCCGGTGTGCAGCTGCCCGTACGTGTCGGCGATCCACGACATCTCACGCTCGCCGGTGCCGTAGTCAGGTGCTGGCACGTCGATGCCCGGACCGATGAACTGCTTGCGATCGAGCTCGTGCGTATACCGGCGCGTGATGCGCTCGAGCTGCTCCACCGAGTAACGCGACGGATCGATCTGGACCGCGCCCTTCGCGCCGCCGAACGGCACGTCGACGAGCGCGCATTTATAGGTCATCAGCGCCGCCAGCGCTTTGACTTCGGACTCATCGACATGCGGACTGTAGCGGATGCCACCTTTGGTCGGCAGCTTGTGATGGCTGTGCTCCGCGCGCCACGCATGGACGACTTCAATCGATCCATCGGCGTGACGCACAGGAAACGCAAAGGCATACACCGAGTTGCACGTCTTGATCTGCTCGAGCAACCCGGATGCGTGCTTGCAGAACGTCGCCGCATGATCGAAGTACGCGTTGACGTTGTCCTCGAAATTGGCGGGGCGTTTGCGATCGGCAGTCGGAGAAACGGCCATGACCTGATTATGACAGGGCTTGCCCGGCGGAGGGCTGAGGTCGGAGGGCTGAGGGCTGAGAGAGCTCTCTGATAGGATGGCGGCATGCCACGAACCGTATTTTGCGCGAAACTTCAGAACGAACTGCCCGCGCTCGATGAAGCGCCGTGGCCCGGCGAGCTCGGCAAACGCATCTACGACAACGTCTCTGCGCAGGCGTGGAAGATGTGGGAGGAGCGCATGAAGATGATTCTCAACGAGTATCGCCTGATGCCCTGGCAGAAAGAAGCCCAGCAGTTGATAGCGAAGCAGATGGAGGACTTCTTCTTCGGGGGCGGCGACGTGCTGCCGCCGGAATATAAACCGAAGTAGGTGGTGGCTGGTGGTTGGTGCACCAACCAGACCGACAGGCGTATACTGAAATCGTCGGGCGCCCATCGACGGTTTCTGTGCAGTGCCGAACGAGCTGATTCCCCAGCCTCTTCTCCACACTCCGCACACAACGCTTCGAGGTGAACGATCGGTGTGGGCCGTCCGGTCCGCTCCGGGATTTTTTATGGGTTCCGCAGGGGACCGAGGAGTCAGCGTTATGGGTCGCAAGCTGTACGTGGGAAACCTTCCCTATCAGACCGGCGAAACCGAGCTCACCGAGCTCTTCAGCCGGGCGGGGACCGTGGAAAGCGCACGCATCATGCGCGACATGGCCACCGGCCGAGCGCGGGGATTCGGATTCGTGGAGATGGCCAGTGATGAGGAAGCCCAGAAGGCCATCACCGAGCTGAACGAATTCAAGATGGAAGGACGGCCGCTGGTGGTCAACGAGGCGCGGCCCAAGCCCATGGGCGGTGGTGGCGGCGGTGGCGGCGGCTTTGAGCGCGGCAACCGCGGCGGCGGCGGTGGCGGCGGCGGACGACGAGAGCCACGCTGGTAACTTCGGTGCCATAGGTCTGGTGGGTGCAACAGGTGCCATGGGTGCGCACCCGTTGCACCCACCCGTGCACCTGCCCTTGCACTCATCGCACCCGGGCACCCATCGCACCCAGCGTCATGCCGCTCGACAAATACAAACAAAAGCGCAACTTTCAGAAGACCCCCGAGCCGGCCGGCTCGTCCTGCGGCGATCCGAAAATCCGCCGCAAAGAAAACTGATCGCTTCTTCTGCGTTCAGAAGCATCTCGCCAGTCACCTTCATTACGACTTCCGTCTCGAGCACAACGGCGTGCTGCTGTCGTGGGCGGTGCCGAAAGGGCCGTCGCTCGATCCGGCGACGAAGCGGCTCGCGATGCATGTCGAGGATCATCCGATCGAGTACGGCGAGTTCGAAGGCGTGATTCCGGAAGGCTACGGCGCCGGCATCGTCATGTTGTGGGACCGCGGCACGTGGACGCCGGAGGTGGACGACATCGACGCGGCGCTGAAGAAGGGCGACCTCAAGTTCACGCTCGACGGCTTCAAGCTGAAGGGCTCGTGGGTGCTCGTGCGAACGAAGGGCCCGTCGTATGGCGAGGGCCGCAGCTGGCTGCTGATCAAGCATCGCGACGACTGGGCGGGCGCCGATCGACATCGCCGAGTTCGCGCCGCTCAGCGTGAAGAGCGGCGGCGAACTTCGAAGACATCCTCGCATCGGACACGCCGGCAATCTGGAAATCGAACCGCCCGGCGAAGGGCGGGGCGACCGGCAAGATGCTGGAGGAGATCATTCAGAAAGCCGCCGCAAAGAAAGCGGCGGGGACCGCGCGAAGAGCAGTACTAAGGAAAAACGAAAAACGAAAAACGAAAAGAAGCCAAACGCCGCGCAGCTCGCGCCAAGCGCCGCTAACCAGATCTCTATTCGCTTTTCGTTCTTCGTTTTTCGCTACAGAAGTCTTTTTCCCAGAGCGAGCCAGACCGCCGCAGCGAGCCGTCTCCGTCCGTGCCGCGCAATTTCATCCTGCCAGAAATCTCCTTCGATGAGCTCGGTGCCGGCGGGAAGGTCGCCCAGTTCGAGCGGACGCTTTTCTTCGGCCGCATAGCGCGCGAGCACGTCGTCGGACGGTCCCGTCGCGTTGTGTATGACGACGTCAACGGGGCGGCCGATAGCGTCGCTGATCTGGCGCACGCCGTCACCGGCGGTAAATCCGTTCATGCCGCTGCCTTCGGTCAGGAGATTCGAAATCAGAATGACGGGACCGCGCACTTCCTGCAGCGCTTCGCGCACGCCGTTCACGAGAAAAATCGGCATCAGGCTGGTGTAGAAGCTCCCCGGTCCGATGAGCACGGCGTCGAACGTGCGGATGGCCGCATCGACGGCCGGATGAATCTCGGCCGCCGGCTCGAGCCAGATGCGCTTGACGAACTGCCCGCTGCTCTGCCCGCGATCGACTTCCACTTCTCCGCGCGTCTGGACGCCGTTGCTGTATTCCGCGCACACGCTGGCGCGACCGACGCTGACCGGCCAGACGTGGCCGGTGCAACCGAGCAGCGAGCGCAGGCCGTCGACCGCCGACAGAAAGTCGCCGCTGTACTGCTCCATCATCGACAGCAGCAGATTGCCGCCTGTGTGGCCGGCAAGACGTGGAGGTCCGAACGGCGCCGCCCGCATCGCGACGCCGTGCGCCGGGGCTTGCGGGATCGATCGACGGTACGCGCGACAGCAGCACGCGACGCGCTTCGGCCTCGTTGCGCGCCAGCGCCAAGCGCGCACTTCAGCACGTCGCCCGGCGGCAGGACCCCCAACTCGTCGCGAAGCTGGCCCGAGCTGCCGCCGCTGTCGAACATGGTGACGACCGCGTTGAGGCGCAGCCACGGGTTGTTCTTCAATCCGCCGAGCAGGCTCGGGCAGGCCGGTGCCTCCGCCGAAGCACCCGACGTTGAGCTGCCGCATTTTCATTGGCGCGAATCGTTCGCAACCGTTGGCCGTTTACCGTCCGCGGTGAACGGTAACGGTGAACGGTGAACGGTGAACGGTGAACACTACGTACGACGATCGACGCGCTGACCGCGCAGCTGAAGGACATCTTCAACGACCGCCTCAGGATGGTGGCCGCATTTGGCGACAGTGCCGAACACCTGCGCCGTCGTCCAGACGCTGACGATCGAAGATCTCGATCGCTGCGCCGCGCATGCGGACACGTGGAACAAGGCCGGCCTCGATGCGCCGCTGCTGATCGTCGAGGGAGAGTCTGCGGCGCGCGCTCGATGCGTTTCCGCTCGAGCTCAGCGAAATCATCGCCACCCGCCGCGTCTGGCGGGCGCCGACCTGTTCGCCGACATCATGGTGCCGAAGCAGGACCTGCGGCGCGCGTGCGAGGTGCAGGCGCGCGGTCATGTGCTGCATCTCCGCGAGGGCTACATCGAGGCGGCCGGCGACACGCAGGAAGGTCGCAGCGCTGCGTGTCGGCCGCGATTCCGCCGTTTCGCGCGCTCGTGAAGAACGTCGCGCGGCTGGACGGCATCTCGCCGAAAGCGCTGGTGACGCAGCTGGATCTCGACAACTTCGAAAAGGGGTTCCCTGACGCGCTCCGCGCGGCCGAGCGGATCGTCGACTATGTCGACAGGTGGAGCCATTGATGGGGATCGTGGGGCGCGTAGGGATCGTGGGACGCGTGCGGGATCGTGGGATGCGTGGGGCTGCCTGTCGCACTCATCGCACCTATTGCACCGGTTTTCGCCCAGCCGCTCCCGCCCGAGCTCACAGACCGGTCAACGATTTCGCGAACGTCATCGATGCGGCCAGCGAGACCGAAATTGAGCGGCGCATCCTCGAGCTGAAAAAGGCGACGGGCGATGTCGTCGTCGTCGCGACGATCGAGACGTTCGCGCCATATGCCGACATCCGCGAGTACGCGGTGAAGATGTTCGAGAACCGCGGCCGCGGTATCGGCGACAAGGGCAAAGACAACGGGTTGCTCGTGCTGCTGGCGGTGAAGGATCGGCGAGTGTAGGTCGAGGTGGGCTACGACCTCGAACAGTTCATCACCGACGGCTTTGCCGGCGAGGTGAGCCGCAACGACATGACGCCGTATTTCGCGCGCGGCGAGTACGGCCCGGGGCTGCAGGCCGGCGTCACCCGATCATCGGGCGGATCGCGCAGGGACGCGGCGTCACGCTGAGCAGCGTGCCGATGCCGGAGCCGCAGCGCAGCACGGGGATTCCGATGAGCCCATGGGTCATCATCGCGATCATCATCATCATCATGCTGATGAACAGCGGCGGCGGCCGCCGATCGCGCATGCGTCGCGGCGGCAGTCACTGGGGCGGCGGCGGGTGGAGCGGCTGGAACAGCGGCGTCGGCCCCTTCGGTGGCGGAGGACGCATCGGCGGCGGCGGATTCGGCGGCGGCTTTGGCGGATTCGGCGGCGGACGAAGCGGTGGTGGCGGCGGCGGCGCCGGTTGGTAGAGGTAGAATCTTCCATGGCAACTTACACGCGCGCTTGCTCTGCTGTCGGTTCTGTCAAACCCCCCGACTCCGACGAACATATTGACTATCTGCGTGGGGTCACCACCGGAGCGACACAAGCCCGGGCCCAAAGGGGCATCAGACCGAACGACTCGCCGACTCTTCCGACTCCCCGACTCTTCCGACTCCTACTCTTGGAAGTTTTGACTGTTGAGTCCACTGTTGAGTAGTATCAACAGTATGGGGACCGTGCAGATTGTCCTTGGCAAAGAGTTGCTGAAGGCGACCGACCGCCTCGCCCGGCGCCGCCGGGTCAATCGCTCCGCGCTTGTCCGGGAGGCGCTTCGCGAGCACCTGAAAAGGCTGGCCGTGCGCGAGCGCGAACAGCAGGATCGTGCGGGTTACGAGAGTCTTCCGATAGAGTCTGGCGAATTCGACCTGTGGGACAAAGCCGCATCGTGGCCGGACGAATAGACCGCGGCGACATTCGCCTGTTTGCTTTCCCGGCGCCGGACAAGGCCAGGCCCGTGTTGGTGCTCACCCGTCGGTCGGCCATCGGCTATCTCTCGCGGATTACCGTAGCGCCCATCACTTCTTCAATTCGCAACGTGCCTTCCGAGGTTGTGATCGGTCCGGAGGACGGCATGAAGCAGCCGTGCGCCGTCAACCTTCACAACGTCGTGACCGTCGCCAAGAACGACGTCGGGCGCCGCGTGGCCCAGCTCAGTGAACGTCGAATGCTGGACGTCTGCCGCGCGCTGGCCTTCGCACTCGAATGCTCGAACACTTCCAAACTACAATAGCGTCAGTATGACAAAAATTACTCGGTCCATTGCCGTCCTCGCCATCGCGGTTGCCGCCGCCACTCTGCTCTCGGGCTGCTCGTACAACCGTTTCGTCTCGCAGGAAGAGGCCGTCAAGACACAATTTGCGCAAGTGCAGAACCAGCTGCAGCGCCGGAACGACCTGATCCCCAACCTCGTGGAGACGGTGAAGGGTTACGCGTCACACGAGAAGGAAGTGTTTCAGCAGATTGCAGACTCGCGCGCGAAGCTGTCCGGCGCGCAGACGCCCGCCGACACGATCGCCGCCGCCAACGAGCAGAGCGCCGCGCTGGCACGATTGCTCGTGATCGTCGAGGCCTATCCGAATCTGAAAGCGAACGAGCAGTTCAACCGGCTGTCGGACGAGCTGGCGGGCACTGAAAATCGGATTGCCGTCGAACGGATGCGCTATAACGAGCGCGTGCAGGAGTACAACACGAGCCGGCGCCAGTTTCCCGGGGTCGTCACCGCGAAGATCTTCAGTTTCAAGGATTACCCGCTGTTCGAGGCGCCGCCGGCAGCGCAGCAGGTGCCGAAGGTGGGGTTCTAGGTTCTACGGTTTCGGTTGTCGCCACCCGGTTTCGAGCAGCTCCAGTTGAAGGTCGAGCGTCCGCTTGATGAGGTCGTTGGTTTCATCGAACCGCTCCATGCGCTGCGAGCCGTCCGGCGTCGTCAGAATCATCTCAAAACCGGCGCCTGCTCCTTCCCGGCGAATCTCGCACCGCATTTGCTCACCTTTTCTTTCGAAGACCCACAACATGTCGAGAACTGTATCGGGAGCAATTCGACAGAACTCCAGAGCGTCTGCACATCCTTTCGCGCCTTGTCACGGTTCTTGCTCCTCGCGTAGGCTGGACACGCCATGATGAACAAGGACGCAACATGTCCCCTGCCTTGGGAACAGGTGTTGTGGTCGGCATCCCCCGCATTCCCTGCGTCGTGCTGGCGTGGTCGGACTTCCTACACATTCACGAACTTCCGGTTGGTCGTGAAACGTGGGAACCGAACTGTCCAGGAACTGCTCCTTGATGACATCGAATCCGTCAGCCTGTCCCAGAAGTGGTGGCAGCGTACGGCCGGCACGAGCACAGTCAGGGTGGCTTCGCAGCGTGGTTCAGCGATCGATCTTTCGAACATTCGTCACGGCCCTCAACTGGCGCTCATCCTTCAGCTGCGAGCGACCGAGTTGTTTGGCGACGACACGATGGGGCTCGATGCAGATTTCTTCCAGAGCGCGCTCGGGTCCGCCGCGCCGCCCATCCTGCGGCCGCACCACGGCCTGGCGTTCGCCGGCGCTCTGGTGCTGGCGCTCATCTTCGGCTTCGTCGCCCTCACACGCCAGTCGGAGCTGCCGCCGGTGACATACGCCGACGACGATCCTGTCGCGCCCCACGGCGATCGCCGCTCGCCGGAACAGATTGCCGCCTTCATGGAACGCGACGTGATGCCGTTTGCGCGAGAGGCGCTCGGTCCGCTCGTGGGAGGCGCGGCGAATGTAAGCTGCGAGACATGCCACGGCAATGACGCAGCGCAGCGTCAATGGCGTATGCCCGGTGTGCGCGCGCTGCCCGAACCCGAGCTGCGGCTCGCCGGTCTCGAGCGCGCCCGATTGTGGCTCGATCCACAGATGCGGAATGCGGTCTACGGCTACATCGCCGAAGACGGCAACCAGTCGATTGCCGCCTACATGCGGCAAGTCGTGATGCCGGGCATAGCGCGTCTCATGCACCGGCCGGCGTACGACTTTGCAAAGTCCTACGGGTACAATCGCTCGCGCGCCGCGGTCGGGTGTTACCACTGCCATCTGGTCGAGTAAGATCGTCGCTCGTTGGGCATCAATAGAAGTGCTGCGCTCGTCGTTGGCGCGTCTGCATTCTGCCTCGTCGCCATCCTCAACTGCGGCGGTTATCGCTACGGCGTGGGCGACCAGGCGTTCTATATTCCGGCTGTCACGCAGCATTTCAATCCGGAACTGTTTCCACGCGATCGAACGATCCTGCACGCGCAAGATCGATTCATGCTGTACGACGACGCCATCGCGGCGTTCGTACGGGCAAGTGGTGTGTCGGTTCAAGCCGTCTTCTTCGCGGGCTACCTTGCCGGCCTCGGGTTGCTGTTCGGCGCGACCGTAGCCATCGGCAGCGCGATGTACAGAACGTGGCTCGCCGTCGCGATGCTGGCTGCGCTTTTGACGCTTCGCCATCGCATCACCCAGACAGGCGCGAATTCACTCGAGTCGTATTTCCAGCCGCGCATGCTGGCATTCGCGCTCGGGGCCTGGGCCATCGCCGCATTCCTGCGCGGCCGTGCCGCGGCCGCCCTCTCACTCCTGTTGCTCGCATTCGCGATTCATCCAACCACCGCGATGTGGTTCGGGATCTGGCTGGGTGTGGCGTTGTTCGTGTCGGAGCGCGCATGGCGAGTGCCGCTGGCAGGGCTCGGTGCTATTGGTGTGGCTCTCGCGGGATGGGCGGTGACGCTGGGCCCGCTGCGCGGCCATCTGCACCGCATGGATCCCTTGTGGGCCTCGGCGTTAGCGGGCAAGGATTACATTTTTCCCTCCAACTGGAACGCGTCGTTCTGGCTCGTGAATCTGGGTTATCTCGCCGTCGCGTTCGCGGTGTATACACTCCGCCGCCGGCGTGGAGTCGCGGCGCCTCGTGAACGTGGGCTGCTGGTAGGAGCCGCCGCGCTGGTGGCCACATTTCTGATTTCCTGGCCGTTCATGCTCGCGGGGGTTGCGCTTGCGTTGCAGTTGCAGACCTCGCGTGTGTTCTGGATGCTCGACTTTCTCGCGGCGTTGTATCTCGCGTGGCTGTTTGCCGAAGCGCCGCGTTCGGTCGCCGTGCGTCGTGCAGCCCTGGCAATCGTGCTCATTGCCGCCGTTGGTCGGGGCGTATTCGTGTGGGGCACGGAGCACGCCGGCAGCCCAATCGCGCGACTCGGGTTCCCGCAGGACAATTGGACCGACGTGATGCAGTGGATGGCTCGGACACCACCCGACACGCACGTGCTGGCCCATCCCGGCCACGCCTGGAAATATGGAAGCAGCGTGAGGGTCACAGCCGAGCGCGATGTCTATCTCGAGGAAGTGAAGGATCTCGCGCTGGCGCTCTACTCGCGCGATGTCGCGCTCGAGGCGTTGCGGCGCATTGCCGATGCGCGTGATTTCGATGCATTCACGCCGGAGCAGCTGCGCGCGCTCGCGGCACGCTACGATCTGGACTACCTTGTTGCCGAGCGCGACATCGAATTACCTGTCGCGTATCGCAACCCGCAATTTCGCGTCTACGCGCTGCAGCCGGGTCCAACCCTCAGATGACTACGAAGCGGCCATCGCGGATCGACGATGGACGATCGCCGATCGCCGATCGTCCATTCACTCCCCTCCCCCGGTGGAAAGGGGGCCACTGGATGACACTGTACGCGTGGGGAAAACCGCGCCGGTTCCCTGCGTTGCCGCCTGCGCAGGCTCGCCTGTTCGACGTCGCTCCCGGCACGCAGGTGCTCGCGCACTGCCACTGGCAGACGCGGCCGTCAGAACACCCGACGCTCATCGCGCTTCACGGGCTCGAAAGCTCCAGTGACGCGCACTATGTGCGCGGCCTCGCCGACAAGGCCTTTGCCGCCGGCTTCAACGCAGTCCGGCTCAACCAGCGCAACTGCGGCGCAACCGAGCATTTATCGGACAGCCTCTATCACTCGGGGCTGACCGGCGATCCGATTGCCGTGATGCGTGAGCTGACGGACGTGGACGGCCTTACGGCGTTTGCGATCGCCGGGTATTCCCTGGGCGGAAATCTCACACTCAAGCTTGCCGGGGATTTCGGATCCACTCCACCGAAGGGGCTTTGTGCCGTCTGCGCCGTCTCACCGACGATGGACCTGGCGGTGTGCGTGGATGCGCTGGATGAGAAGCAGAACGCGATCTATCAGTGGCACTTCGTCCGGAACCTGAAGCGCCGTATGCGGCGCAAGGCGGCGGCATGGCCCGGCAAGTGGACGCTCGATGCCCTCGCGCGCATTCGATCGATACGCGAGTTCGATGATGCCTATACCGCCCCGTTCCACGGATTCGCAGACGCGGCCGATTACTACCATCGCGCGAGCGCGATGCGGGTCATCGACAAGATCAGCATCCCGACCCTCATCATCACCGCTGCCGACGACCCGTTCGTGCCGCCCGGCCCGTTCACAGATCCGTCCGTCGCGCGAAACCGCAACATCACGTTGAAGCTGACTTCGCACGGCGGCCATTGCGGTTTTATCGAGGCACCACGCGCGGGATACGACGGCTACTGGGCGGAGCGGGAGATCGTGCGCTTTCTGGCTTCGCACTGTCGCGCTTCGGTCGATAGTCGGTAGTCGGCAGTCGGCAGTCGGCAGTCGGCAGTCGGTAGTCGCAGTCGCAGTCGCAGTCGACGGTCGCCAGTCTCAGTCACGGTAGTGTCCGGCTTCTTAGGCGCCGTAGCGGCTAAAGTCTGACATTGCGCACTGTCTGCAGGCGGGTGACGGCGATGTTCTTCTATGAAGCGGGCCGTGGATACTCGAAGACACGCGGCCCGCAAGCAGAACGTCGACGGCGCCCGGCTCATAGGGACAAGGTTCACGGTCCGGCTAGCCGCCGTCGCGCGCTGGATCCTTCGACGCTACGTGCTGGGGGTGGGCAACCCCAGGTGTGTCATCAACTGTCTCGCGAACTCCGGACCGATGCCCTTCTCTTCGTGCTTAAAATACACGTAGATATCCTTGCAGCGGTCCCGCAACGGGGCGATCCTGCGCGCCCACTCCTCGATGTCGTTCGCCTGATACCCTTCGTCGCGCAGGCGGAAGTAGCCGAAGTCCGCTGTGACCTCGAGCGGCGTTTCCAGCTTCTCGCTATCCGCGACGCAGAGTGCCCTGCCCCGCTCTTTCAGCCGTGCAAAGACCTCGGCGTCGAACCATGACGGGTGGCGAAACTCGAACGCGGCCGGCGCTTTCGGCGGGAGCGTGTCGAGAAAGGCGTCGAGTCGCGCCAGATCTTTTTTCAAAGAGGGCGGCAGCTGAAACAACAGCGCGCCGAGTTGGGCGCCGAGCGTGCCCGCGACCCGGCAGAACTCGGCAGTAAGCTCCTGGCAGTTCACGAGCTTCGCGTCGTGCGTGATACGGCGTGGCGATTTCAACGTGAACTTGAAGGATGGTGGAACCTGCTTCGTCCATCCGGCAAGCAATTTCTCCGACGGCATCCGGTAGAACGTGTAATTGATCTCGACGGTGGGAAACCGCGCGCCATAGTAAGGAAGCATCTTCGCGGCTGACAGCTCGGCCGGATAGAAGCTCCCCTTCCACTCAGGATAGTTATAGCCGGACGTGCCGACGTAGATCATCGTGACGAGTAACTCGTCACTATCTTACCAGCGCGGTTCGCGGCGTCCGCCGCCGCCACCACCGCCGTAATCATCGCCGCCGCGGCCCCCGCCGCCACCGCTGCGATTGAAGCTGCCGCCACCGCCACCGAAGTTGCGGCCGCCGCCCGCAGGCTTGGGCTGAGCCTCGTTGACGACGATGGCGCGGCCGTCCATCTGATGCTGGTGCAGCCTCTCGATGGCTTGTGCCGCCGCTTCGTCAGTGGTCATCTCCACGAATCCGAACCCGCGGGCGCGTCCAGTCGCCATGTCTCGCATCACGCGAGCGCTCGCCACATCCCCCACGGTGCTGAACAGCGTGGTCAGTTCTTCATCGGTCGCCTTGTAGGGAAGATTGCCGACGTACAGCCTACGACCCATAATTGGTTCGCTCCTCGGAATGAGACATCTGTTGGAACTGCATCTATCGGGAAGGCGGAAAAATAGACCGGTTCCGAGGGGCTGTCAACTCTATAAAGTCAGGGAGGCAGGACTGAAGTCCTGCGCTACCGAAATCGTACAAAGCAGGCAGGACTGAAGTCCTGGGCTACCGCCGTTCGCTACGTCTCCGGTAGCGCAGGACTTTAGTCCTGCTATTACCGCAGCGTCGCCGCAAGATCCGCTCCCGCCTGGGCGACGATGCCGTCCTTGTCTGACGGCATTCCGCTGACGCCGATGGCGGCATAGATCTGTCCGTCGACGAACAACGGCAGCCCGCCTTCAACCGGCACTGCTCCCGGCAGGAACGCCATGTGGGGCTTGTCGCCCGTGACCATGTCCTGGAACAGCTTCGTCGAGCGCTTGAATCGCAGCGCGGCGAGCGCTTTCTGCACGGCGACGTTGATGCTGCCGACCTGCGTTCCGTCCATCGTCACCTGATAGATCACATTGCCGCCGTCGTCGACGACCGCGATCGAGTTGGTGAAGTTCAGCTCACGCGCCTTCGCTTCCGCGGCATTTCCAATTTCCTTAGCCGCGGCGAGCGTCAGCGATTTTTTTGTGCCGAGTTGTGCCATGAGTCCTCTTTTTGAACGGAGTAAGGGGTGATGGGCGAGGGGTGGCTGCGCCTTGCCTCAGCGCGATCATGTTCAGCGCATGTTCCGTGGCCTGAATGGCCGCCGCGAGCTGATCGCTATGCACGCCGCGGGTCTTCATGCCCCCTTCCCACTTGATAGTGGTTTCCACCAGGGCATCGGTCTTGCCGCCTGGCGGAATTCTGACTTCGTAATCCAGCAGCTTCGGCAGCTCGAAGCCGAGCTGCTTTTCAATGCTCTTCAACGCCTGCATGAACGCGTCGTAACCTCCGTCGCCCGAGCCGGTCGCGTGAATTTCCTTGTCGCGAAACCGAACCAGCAGCGTCGCCGTCGGCCGGAGGCCGCGGTTGCTGAGGAGGGAATAGTCCTTCACTTCGAACACACGCAGATCTCGCGTCTGCAGCACTTCTGAAATCAGGAATGGCAGGTCGGACTGCGTCACGCTCTTCTTCTGATCGCCGAGCTCGACGATGCGCGCGACGAGCTGTTGTTTCTGCTCGGGCGAGAGAGTGATGTTGAGACGCGCGAGGTTGAAGTCGAGGCTCGCCTTCCCCATCAGCTTGCCCATCGCGTACGTGCGATGCTGGCCGAATCGCGCCGGCGTCAGCCGGCTCTCGTACAGATTGCCCTTCATGTCGCCGTCGGCATGAATGCCGGCCGTCTGCGTAAACACGTTTTCGCCGACGATCGGCTTGTTCGCCGGCACGCGGCGGCCTGAGAACACCTCGACCAGCTTGCTCACGTCCGAGAGCGCTCGCTCGTCGACAGACGTCCTGATGCCGGCGTGATCGCGCAGCGCCACGACGACCTCGTCGAGCGTCACGTTGCCCGCGCGCTCGCCCATGCCGTTCACGGTCACGTGCACGCCGTGCGCTCCCGCCATCGCAGCCTCGAGCGTGTTGGCCGTGCCCAATCCGTAGTCGTTGTGTCCGTGAAAATCGAAATGCGGCTTCGGAAACTTGCCGATGATGCGGTTCATGAACTCGCGGACCTGCAGCGGCGACAGCAGCCCGAGCGTATCGGGCAGCATGATGCGCTTGACGGGCATTCCGCTGAGCGCCTCGATGTGCTCGTCGACGTACTCGGCCCCGCCAATCATTCCGCCTGACCAGTCCTCGAGATACACGTTGAACGTGATGCCGTTCTTCGCGCCGTACTCGATGGTGCGGCGGATGTCGTCGATGTGCTGCGCGTGCGTCTTCTTGAGCTGCTCGCGGCAGTGGTGCAGCGAGCCCTTCGTGAGAAGGTTGATGACACGCGCGCCGACGGATGTCGCCCAGTCGACGGATCGATTGCCGTCGACGAACCCGAGAATCTCGATGCGATCGGTCCAGCCCTTCGAGTCGGCGTAATCGACAATCGTCTTGACCGCGCGACGCTCCCCTTCGCTGACGCGCGCCGACGCGACTTCGATGCGATCGACCTTGACGGTTTCGAGGAGTCGCTGTGCGATGGTGCGCTTTTCCTCGGGCATCATCGAAATGCCCTCGGCCTGCTCTCCATCGCGAAGCGTCGTATCCATGATCTCGATACGACGAGGCGTCTTTCTGCTCATGTATTCATGGAAAGCATAACATTCCGCCCTTAGGCGCTCGAACGCCGCCTCAGAAAACCACCCGGGTGACAGGTGATGCCGTAGGCCTCCCGGGAGCGATCCACCTCGAACTCGGGATGCTGCGGCAGGAAACGCCGAAGCGCCTCCATGGGTCCGGGGCCGTGCTTCTTGAAGACAGGATGCCCATTCACGTTCGTGTCTTCGCACACCAGAAAGCACCCCGGCGACACCAGCGGCGCGTAGATGCCAAGCTCCTCCAGGACATGACGTTCTGAATGATCCGAATCGAGGATCACCATCACGGCGGTCGCGCGAGCGGCCATCTCGCCGATCCGCCGAGCGATCTCGGGCGCCGTGCTGGACCCGGTCATGTAGGTGATTCGTGCGTGGGCAGGACGCCCGGGCTTGTCTTCGATATCCACTGTCACCACGTGTCCGCGCCCGACGATCTCACACATGTGCGCGAGAAAAAGGGCGCTGCCGCCTCTGTTAGTACCGGTTTCGATGATGAGATCGGGTCTGGTCTGGAAGATGATTTCCTGATAGGTCCATGCGTCGGCCGGATACTTCATCGCCGGGACGCCCATCCACGTGGTCCCGGCCCATGCATAGCTGTGCCAGAAAATAATTTCGGACGCTCGCGCAACCCGGCGCCGCACGACGTGCGATCGAAGAATCAGCTGCCCCAATCCATGTCGCCGGTACTCTTCCATGAGCGATGTCAGGCGGCTCGGCATGGCCACATTCTGCCACGGTCCCTGAACCACGGGCCTTTACGCGCAGCGGGTCTCGATCTACAGTCAAACGCGATGAGTCACCTGCGTTCGGTGTTCGTGGCCACGCTGCTCCTCGCTGCTGCATCATGCGGCAGCGCCAAGCAGTACGAAATGCGCGGTCAAATCCTCGCGGTAAACCGCGACAAGATGGAAATTCTCGTCAAGCACGAGGAGATTCCTGGCCTGATGTCCGCGATGACCATGCCGTGGAAAGTGCAGAGCGGCAATATGCTCGACAACCTCGGGCCGGGCGACCTGATCACGAGCCAGATCGTCGTCGAGGACAATCAAGGGGTCGTCATCAAAATCACGAAGCTCGGCACCGCCAAGCCCGACGTGCCTGCGCCGGCCGGGCCGTCACAGCCGGGCGTGCAGTACCTGGCTCCGGGGGACGCGGTGCCGAACCAGGCGTTCATCGACCACGAAGGCGGCGACCGCGATTTCAACACTATTCGAGGCGACCGCGCGATGGCGGTTACGTTCATCTACACGAAATGTCCGATCCCCACGTTCTGCCCGGCGATGGACCGACAGTTCGCCGAAACGCAGGCGCTCATCAAAGCCAGGCATCTCGAGGGAAAAGCGGGATTGCTCTCGGTGAGTTTCGATCCGAAGAACGACACGCCGCCCGTTCTGGCGGCGCACGCGCGAAAGCTCGGCGCCGATCCGAAGGTGTGGACGTTCGTCACGGGCGATCGCGATGCGATCGATCGCTTCGCGTCGAGCATGCTGTTGACGCTGGTGCGCGGCCAGGCCCCCAACCCGGACGAGATCGGCCACACACTTCGCACGACGGTGGTCGACAGACACGGAAACATCGCAAAAAGCTATTCCGGGGCGGACTGGACACCGGCAGAACTTGTTGCCGAGCTGGAGCGGCTGCTCTGACGCTGGGCCGCCGGGCAGGGCAGACGTTCACTCCGGCCGAGCGGCGCCTCATCGCGCGCCTGCATACGCCGCTCGCCGTCCAGCGGTATTTGAACGCGCTTCCGTACAATACCGAACCGCCGCCGGCCCGCGCCACGCTGCGAAGTTTTCGCGGGGTCGTGCGGCACCACACCGCACATTGTCTCGAGGCGGCGCTCTTCGCGGCCACCGTGCTCGAGCAGCATGGGTACCCTCCGCTCGTCATCAGCTTCGAATCGATCGACGAGCTCGATCACGTCATCTTCGTTTATCAGAGACCAAAGTCGTCAGTCGGCGGTCGGCAGTCGGCAGTCGGCAGTCGGCAGTCGGCAGTCGTTGGTCGGTGGGGCTCTGTCGCGCGGTCGCGCGACCCGGGGCTGCATGGCCGGAAGCCGGTGTTCACAACCCCGCGCGCGATCGCAGCGAGTTATCTCGACACGTATGTCGACCTCACGGGACGGATCGAGGCATTTGCGCTCGTGGATCTGCGTGTCATGGGGACCTACGATTGGCGGCTGTCGGATAGGAACGTATGGAAAGTCGAGCGCATGCTGCTCGACACCAAGCATCAGCCGCTGCGGATGTCCGAGACCCGCTTCCGCGACTTCCGCACGCGCTATCGGGCGTTCAAACAGCAGCATCCCGACCACAAGCCGCTCTTCTATGACGGACGCGAGAATTGGACGCCGATTCCGGAACAGTTTCTGGGCAGGCGAAGGCGGTATGATGACCGGGATGGCTAAGAAGGATTCGGCACGACTGCAGTCCGAGCGCGAAGTATCCTGCCCCTGCTGCAATGCGGTGCTGGTGATCGACTTGAATCTGGGACGCGTCATTTCACACAGCGAACCATCCTCGGGCCTCAACATCGAACTGTCGGACGCGCAGAGTATCCTCGCCGACGCCAAAGCCCGGCGGGACGCTGCGTTCGAACAATCCTTCAACACCGAGCGTACGAAAGGCGATGCTCTGTCAAAACGATTCGAAGAAGCGCTGAAACAGGCCAAAGAAGAACCCATCTCGAAGCCGACGCGCGACTTCGATCTCGACTGACCGTGCAACGCAAGACGTTACGCATCGTCACCTACAACATTCATCGCTGCCGCGGCATGGATGGACGCACCCTGCCTCAGCGCGCCGTCGACGTGCTCGCAGGCCTCAAGGCCGACGTCATCGCGCTGCAGGAAGTGATCGGCGCCGGACCCAACGATTCCGGCCACGCTGAAGAAATCGGCGCGGCATTGGGGATGGGGTGGGTCATGGCGTCCGTGCGGCACCTGCGGGGGCATCAGTTCGGCAACGTCGTCCTGTCGCATTACCCGATTCGACAGCACGTGCAGTACGACCTGTCGTGGCGCACGTGCGAACCCCGCTGCTGCCAGCGCGCCGACATCCTCGTCGACGATCGAACGCTGCACCTCTTCAATGTGCACCTCGGTACCGCGTATCGCGAGCGCAAAGACCAGGCCGAGCGCCTGGCGGCGATCGTCCACGACGGGCGCATCGCGCCCCCGAAGATTCTGCTCGGTGATTTCAACGAATGGAGCGGCGGCCTCGCCACGGCGGCGCTGACCTCAAAGCTCGAGGCGATCGATCTGAGCATCCATCTCCGGCGCAAGCGCACGTACCCGGGCATCCTGCCGTTCCTCCACCTCGATCACATTTATTACGAGGGGCAGGTCGAGATCGCCGGCATCGAGATTCCACGCACGCGGAAATCGATGATGGCGTCGGATCATCTGCCGTTTCTGGCAGAGCTGAAGGTAGGATTTGAATGAAATCTAGAGATCTAGGGATCTAAGGATCTAGGGATCTAGGGATCTAGGGATCTAGGGATCTAGGGATCTAGGGATCTAAACATCTAATGATCGGCGGGTTGCTCGTTCGGGCGGCGCCGCTTCGATTGCTCGTCCTTCAGCCGCCGCTGCCGGGCCCTTTCATTGCGCCGTGCCGTGCCGAGCGACGCGCCCCAGATTCTGCGCAACTGCTCGGCTTCGGAAAGCAACTCGGGATCGATTGCGATTTTGACGTCGCGCATGTGCTCGAGCCAGCGAACAGCTTCGTCTATTTCCTCGACGACGGTTCCCAACTTGGAGATGAACTCCGCCGTTGAGCGGCCTCTCTTCGCCGCATAGTAATTTGCAGCGGCAGAAGATGACGCCCGGTAAAACTGCTTGGCGGCGAGCCAGCCTGCTGAAGAGGGCGAAAAGCGCTCGAAGAAGGCAAACGCCTCCGCCGCATATCGCTGTGCTCGTCCCACTAAATCAGGGGCCTCAGCCATACTGCAGCAGACTGCACTGACGATGCCCATAGCGCGAGAGAGAATTTCCAGGAATTCGAAGCAGGCGGGGGTTCACGTTGCAGTATTCGCCCACTCTCATTGCGAAAACTGCCGATGTCTAGATCAGTAGATCCCTGATTCCAGATCCCTAGATCCCTAGATCTCTAGATCTCTAGATCTCTAGTTACACCAATCTACTTTCAGTTTTCTTCCTCAAAGTCTTCGTGCTCGGCGGGGCTGATGCGCGTCGAGGGGCGGAGCGCTTCGCGGTAATCGTAGATCGGCAGATCACGAACGTGCAGGTTGATTTGGCACACCGGGGCCTTGTCGGCGACGAACACCGTGTAAGGACTGCCGTCGAGGCCTTCACGAAACGCCACGCGGCATCCGCAGGCGAGGCGCGCGTGAGTGAATCCCTTCATATTTAATCGCGGGGGCCCCTCCGCCCCGCTCACCGCCGCTCACTTGCGGGGCCCCATCGCCCCGCGCCGCTCGCGGCTCGACTCCGAGCTTACTACAACAGCGATTTGATCTGCTGCTCGAAATGTTCCTTGACGGAGAGGCCGATGTGCGTTTTGCAGATGTGCCCGGTTCGTCCGATCACGAACGTTTTCGGCAGCCCCCACGCCGCGTTATACCCGCGCGGCCCCTTGATGTCGTTGCGCCCGTCGCCGACGAGCAGCGGATAGTTCACTTTGAATTTCTCGCCGAACGGCCTGAGCGCTGACGCAGGGTCGTCGACCGACACGCCGATGACGATGAGCCCCTTCGGACCGTACTTCTCCTGAAACTCTACGAACCAGGGAATCTCGACCTTGCAGGGCGGGCACCACGTCGCCCAGAAATCGAGGAGAATGACTTTCCCTTTCTGCGACGCCAGATTGAAGTCCTTGCCCGCCGAGTCCTTCAGCACGAAGTTCAGGTTCGCCGTCTTCGGATTCGCGTCGCACGCCGGTGACTGGGCCGCCTCCGCATTTCTCACCTCGTCAACGTGCGGCAACGGTACAGCCAGGGAGAGCAGCGCGAGGGCCGCGAGGACGCCGGTGATTCGTAACACTCGGTTTTTCATCCGTGGCTCTATTCGTTTTTCGTTTTTCGTTACAACGCCGCTTCCATCGCCTTCGCGAGCGCTTCAAGTGTTTCCCGCGGCTGCCTGCCGAGAAGCACGTAGGTGGTATTCGCGTTCGACCAGATCACGGCATCGTGCCCGAACACGTCGGTCGACGCGCGGGCGCGGCTCGCATCTGGAATGACATACAGCGATACGGGACTGCCGTGGAGGCGATACATCGCATGGGCAGCAATCCCCTCGCCACAGAAACAGCGGCGCATACCCATGAGCTGCAGTCCGGCGGCGTCCGGGCGCGGCAGATGAATCTCGGCGCCGTAGTCACGCCGATATTGTTCCTCGCCCGCGCGCGTGTCAACGGGTGCATCCGCGTCGTGAACGGCAAAGCACTTTACATGATCGAGCGTGAGTTGCGCGGCAAGGACGGTCGGCGAGAGGCCGGTGAGGACGTACAGCAAAACGCCGCCTACGACAAACACGAAGGCGGCGGCGAGAGAGAGCGATGTGATTGTGGACCGGGCGATGCCGAACGGCCCCATGCCGGCGCGCGCAGCCGCGCGACAGCGCGTTCGAAGGGCTTCGGGCGCACACGGTCGACACAGTTTCGTTTTGACGGTTTCGCGCACGGCCGACTGCAGCGCGGTCTGGTGACGACACTTCGGGCAGGCGCGGAGGTGCGCATCGACGAGATCGCGCTCGTCGGCGGTTGCCTCGCCGTCGACGTACGGGGCGAAGAGCGGATCGATTTCCCGGCAACTAGGCATTGGTGCAGCCTTTACGACGACAGTTTGCGCTGGGCCGGTTCAACATTTCTCCCCACCATTTTGTCATAGAGCAAGCGCCGGCCTCGCGAGATGCGAGACATGACCGTGCCGACCGGAATCCCGAGCATTTCTGCAATTTCCGCGTAAGGAAACTCCTCCACGTCCCGCAGCCAGACGACGTCGCGGAACGCCTCTGGCAGCGCATCCAGGGCGGCCTGGAGATCGGGTCCCATCGCCTCCCGCAACAGGTGCTCCTCCGGCGACGCACCCGGGTCCACAGGCGCCGCCACATCGACGCGGTCGCTGTCGACATCGACCGGATCGCGGCCGCTATCGCGCCGGCGATTGCGAAACGTGTTGTGAAGGATCGTAAACAGCCACGCCTTGAGATTGGTGCCGGCCGTGAATTGCCGTCGCGCCCGGAACGCCTTCACGTAAGTGTCCTGAACGAGGTCGTGCGCGTCGGCTTCGTTGCGCGTGAGACGCAGCGCGGTGCCGTACAAGCTGTCGAGATGGCTCAGCGTGTCGGTTTCAAAGGCGGAGGGCATGAATGCCTGGGTAGTATGAATCCCTGGGTCGTGTCCGCCTTTAGGGCGGACATCTGAGTATAGACCTCAGAACAGGTCAACTTTATGTGCCCAAATCAGGCCGAAACACGTAAGTCACCCGTGCCGAATTTCCATATTGCCCGGTGATTCCGAAGGGTCTCCGTGGTATGCCTCTTGCTCTTCAGCCGTCGTTGCGATAGCTGTACAATCACAGTAAGATCGCAAAAGTTGTTTGTGGCCACCCCAATATCCTTCACGAGGTAATCGTATGCGCATGCGCGTTCAGCGCGGAGCTTCCATCAGCTTGTTCGCCGCGGCGTTTGCCTTGGGAATCGCCGGTGAATCGAACGCGCAAAGGCTGACTCCCGGCATGCTCTGCTCGTGGTCACATCTCCACGCGCAAGCGTCCGTCAAGGCCCAGGTCAACGCGCAGTCGCAGATGGCCCCGTACTACGGCAAAAACCGGATTCACTACGACCAGTTCGAGTGGCACATCTACAAGACCGATCACTTCGAGATCTATTACTACCCCGAGAACGAACAGCACCTGGCGCGCGTCGCCAGCTATGCGGAGAGCGCCTATCAGCAGGTCAGCTCGGATCTGCGCCACGATCTCAATCAGCGCGTGCCGCTCATCATCTTCAAGACGCACAGCGAGTTCGAACAGCAGAACATCGCGCCGGGCGCCGCGCAGGAAGGCGTCCTTGCATTCGCCGAAGGCGAGCGCAACCGCATGGTGCTGCCCATCGATCTGCCGTCAGATTTGCTCTACGGGCTGATCGTCCACGAGCTGACGCACGTGTTCCAGTACGATTTCATTCCCGTGTCGCTGCTCCGCCGCAACGTTCCGCTGTGGGTGCACGAAGGGGGTGCGGAATACGAGCGCGGCATCTGGGATCCGCTCGACCTGATGACGGTGCGCGACGCCGCAGTCGCCGACATCATCCCGCGGATGAGCGAGATGGAAGGTTACGGAAATTTTGGCAGCGCGCGCCTGGTCTACAACCTGGGCCATGCGCTCTATGAATTCATTGAAGCACGCTGGGGCAAGGACGGCGTCCGGCAGTTCCTCTTCTCGCTGCGCAAGAGCGCGATCGGTGGCGGGTCGAGCCCGTACGAAGAAGCGTTCCAGATGCCCGCACGCGAGTTCGACCAGCAATTCGAGAAATATCTGAAAGACCGCTTCAAGGCATTCCGCGACAAGGAACGGCCGGCAGATTACGGCCAGGATCTGTCGCCCGATCCCGACCGGAGCCAGTACACCAGCTCGATCTCGATCGAGCCCTCGCCGTCGGGCGACCTCATCGCCGTCATGACAGGCAACCGCCGCGACCAGGAGCTCGACATCATCCTTCTCTCGACGAAAGACGGCGCGGTGATGAAGAACCTGACCCCCGGCTTCGACATGGATCGCGGGTTCGAATACATCGCACAGCCAAGCCTCAGCAACATGGTGCCGTGGATGTCGTGGTCGCCCGTCGGGGATCGCCTCGCCTACTTCGTGCGCAATGAAAAACACAAGACGCTGATCATCCAGAACGTGCTCACCAACAAGATCGAGCACCGGTTCTCGCTGGAGAGCGTCGATAACCCGGAATCGCCGAACATCTCGCCCGACGGCCGCACGGTGCTGTTCAGCGGCCTCCGAAGCGCGATTGGGGACATCTTCCGGCTCGACATCGACAGCGGCGCCATCACAAACCTCACCAACGACGAGTTCGCAGACTACGCGCCCGTCTATTCACCCGATGGCAGCTTCGTCGTCTATATGGCGCGTATCAGCGGATCGCAGAAGCTGTTCCGCCTCGATCTGCCCGCCGGGCGGAAAACGCAGCTCACCTTCGGCACGCAGGACGAGGCCTCAGCCAAATTCCTCAACGCCGACACGATCGTCTTTTCCTCGACCGCCACGGATCCCGCGACGCCGCTGACGCCCGACGTCGCGCGCAACGGCAACATCTTCAACCTGTGGTCGCTCAGCCTGAAGAACGGAGAGCTGAAGCAGTACACCGATGCGCTCGGCGGCGTGCTCTCGCCCGTCGTCCTCGCGAAAGAAGGCGCGGCGCCGCGTCTCGCATTCGTCGACTACTACAAGGGCCGCTATACGCTGCACACATTCGACCTCAAGGAACCGCTGCACACGGCCGCATCGGCCGACTTCGGCTCGCCCGGGCCCATCACCGATTTCCAGGCGCCGCTGCAGCACACACTCGTCGCCGAGAACAAGTCGAAGAAAGGCCGATTCGACAAGATGTTCCTCGACGGCCGGCCGCCGGTGAATATCGGCGTGACGAGCAGCGGCGACGTGTTCGGCGGAACGATGGTGTCGTTCACCGACGTGCTCGGCGATCAGCAGTTCAGCATGTTTGCATCGTCCGTGCAGCAGTACAAGACGCTGTCGTTCTCGTACCTCAACCTGTCGCGGCGGCTCCAGTGGGCGGTGCAGGGCTACTCCCAAACGCAGTTCTTCTACGGGCAGCTCGCGCAACAATATTTGTACGATCCGGCGTTCGCGCCGTACATCAGCCGCGACGATGCGCTCGCGACGCAGACGGCTCGCGGCGGGTCCATCTTCGGCATCTATCCGTTGAGCACCTACCGGCGCGTCGAGCTCTCGGGTGGCCTGGTGCACTACCAAGAGGAGTTCGCTGATCCGAACCTGCAGGCGGCGTCCGAAGATTATCAGCTGGAGGCGTACGGCACACAGTACTTCAACAGCGGCATGCTCTTGCCGCTCAGCGTCTCCTTCATCCAGGAGACGACGGTGTTTCGCGAATACGGGCCGTTGTCGGGGAACACGATTCGGCTCTCGTTCGAAACTGCCCCGAAAATCGGAAATTCGCTGTCTCGCAACACCCTGGACGGCGACGCGCGCTACTACATGCGGATTGGCACGAACGGCGTATTTGCCGTGCGCGCTTACGGCTTCAAGAGCTGGGGATCGGCGCCGAATTACACGTACTTCGGAGGCAACGGCGAAATGCGCGGATACGAGTACCGCGAGTTCCTGGGGCACAAGGGCTTCTACACCAACGCCGAGCTCAGATTTCCACTCATCGACGCGATGGCCACGCCCATCGGGATTCTCGGCGGCATCCGGGGTGTCTTCTTCGCGAACCTCGGGGGAACGGGCATCGAGGGGCTTACCTTCAAGGTGTGGGACAACAACACCTTCATAACCGATCCTCTTCGCGATCAGAATGGCGCCATTGTTCGACCCCCGCAGCGCATCGACGGGTTCCGGCTCCACGATTCCAGAGCGTCCTACGGCATCGGCCTGGAGACCTTCGCGCTCGGCTTTCCGTTGCACTTCGACTGGTCCTATCGCACGCTGTTCAACAAGGGTTGGGAAAATCACCTGTTCGGCAGCAGCGAGCTGTGGCGCAAGGGGCAGTTCAGCGTGTGGATGGGGTACGACTTTTAGAGGTGCGGGCATGCCCGATTGCCCGCGCATCGTTTCTCTCTTGTCCGACTACCTCGACGGCCGGCTGCCGTCCGATGTACGCATTGAGTTGGAACAGCATCTCAGCGGATGCTCCGAGTGCACAAGCTTCGTCGGCAGCTTCCGATCGACGGTGGCAATGCTGCAGTCGCTGAATGAAGACGACCTGCCTCAAGAGCTGCGGCTGCGGTTGAAAGCCTTTCTCGACGACCGCTGCACCAGCTGAGCCGCTGCCAGCGAATGCCGCTCGCGCCAAAGCCCCCGTCAGCATCAGCCACCGAGATGGTGCAGGTCGTGTTGCCGAACGACGCGAATCCCATGGGGTTCATGCTCGGCGGCGCGGTGATGCATCTCATCGACATCGCGGGCGCTATCGCGGCATTTCGCCACGCGCATGAACTGATGGTGACCGCCGCCGTCGACGGACTCGAGTTTCTCAATCCCATCAGAGTCGGCGACTTCATCGTGCTCAAAGCGCACGTGTCGGCGGTGTTCAGAACGTCGCTGGAAGTCGAGGTGACGGTTTACTCGGAAGAGGCGCTCACCGGGCGCCGACAGATGACGAGCCGCGCGCATCTGACGTTCGCGACGCTTGCCCGCGATGGCGTGCGCGTCGAGATTTCGCCTCTTGTGCTGGAATCGTTCGAAGAAAAGCGCCAGCAGACCGAGGGTGAAGTCCGGCGCGCCGAGCGTCTTGCACGCCGGGCGCGATCCTACGATCCGTAACGCGTCGGGACCTGGTGGCCCGCCAGTGGCCCGTCCACTAGTTCGTGCGCTTCGGCTGCGGCCGCTCCTGCAGCTGCACGATGCTCTTGTCGAGATTGATTGCCACGCGATAGCGGCTCAGAAACTTATAGCCGACGATCCCGCCCAGCCTGAATCCGAGCAGCACGCTCGGCGCGCGCAGATTCAACACGACAACCGACAGGTTCTTGTACGCGATCTTGTCCGTGAAATTCAGGTTGACTCCGGGCATGAGGAACGCATCGCGATCCCATCCTGACGCCCCGTACACCTTCAGCGGAATATTCCGCATCTCGCCGCGCTCGAGACCGTTTGCCGTGTCGGTGCTGATGGAGATCACCTGGCCGCCCGTGTCGAGAATGAAGCTTGCCGCGCCCCCCTGCACGTGACCTGGCACCATTGCCAGCCGGTGCATGCGCAAGGGCAGCTCGACGTCGGCCGTTTCGTTCGGGAGCTCGGTGCCCATGATCAGCTGCTCGCGGTCGTAGTCGATGATGACCGACATCCCCAGCGCGAGCGGCGAAAAGCTTTCCATCTCGCGCGTCGGAAGCCCTTGCAGTGGAGGGTTTTTGATAATCGAGGGTACGTTGTAGACCTTGAGCGAGCCGCCGATTTCCAGTTCGTCGAGTCGCGTCAGCTCGAGCTCCCGAACGCCCAGGTCGCCGACGCCGGCGCTCAGGATGTTGACGATCGGACGAATGCCCATGCGAGCGGCGGTTTCGCGGGAGATGACCGTCTGCTCGGATCCGGTATCGAGCACGAAGTCCATCTGCGGGCCCTTGTTGACCCGCGCCTTGACGATGATTTTCTCGTTGAGCACGCGGAAGGGGATGGTGTGCAGCTTGCCGACTGACCCGGCGTCGATGTTCAGCGGCGGCCGCGTGCCGAATGCGCGCAGAAAGCGCACTTCCGCGCGCGCCCACGCCGCCTTCGCGCTGCGGTCCTTGTTGGGCAACAGGTTGATGTAGCTCGAGTACGAGTTCGACGCTTCCTCGTAGCGCTTCATCTGCTCGTAGATCGAACCGACGGTATGGTGGAACTCCGCGTCTCGAGGATCCCGGTTCAGGGCCGCCTGCGCCGTCGTCAACGCCTCGTTCAATTTGTTTCGCGCCGCCAGGCTCCGCGCCAGACCATGCAGCGCCCGCGCGTTGTCGCGTTGAATCGCCAGCGCGTCCTGGAATTTCTGCTCGGCGTCTTCGAACAGTCCAACGGCCCACAGTGCGTCCGCGTAATTCGCGAGCGATTCTGCGTTCTTCGGAGCGTGCCGCGCCAGAAGTTGTCCATCGGCGTGCGCGTGAGAGAAATCCCCCAGGCGCAATGCGGTCTTGACACTGCCCGTCAGCGCCTCGCGTCTAATCCGCGGGTCGTCCTGCCCCTTCACCTCCTCGAACGCGCCAAACGACTCGAGGTAGCGCCCATCCGAGAACAGCAGCTTGGCCAGTTGAAGCTGAACCTGCGCGGCATCCGGAGAAATCGCTGCCGCTGTGGGCGAGAGAGCGATGACCCCTGCGACCGCTGCGGCGAAAGGAACCAGCCTGAGGACTGAATACATAGCCCCTCTTTGGTAACTAATTGATTCCTTTGGATTGTAGGAGGGGTGGGGTGGCTACGCAACCACATTCGGGGTTCCGGTTCCACTTCCGGTTCCGGATCGAACGAGGAACTTGGAACCGGAACTTGGAACTACGCGCGTTAGCGCGTGTATTGCTCTATGGGTACCCCGTCATACATCTCGTCAATCCGCAGGATCTGCGTCTCACGGCTGTAGGTACCCAATTCGTAATCCTCGCTCATAATGAGCGCCTTGATCGGTTTGGTCGGGCAGACTTCTGAGCACAGGCCGCAGAAACTGCACCGCGAGAGGTTGAAATCGAAATAGTCCAGAACCTTGATTTTCAGGCCAGGCTCGCGGTGGCCGCCGAGGGCGATGAGATCATCCGGGCACGCCTTGGCGCACTGATCGCAGACGATGCACGTCTGGGCGCCCGATTCCGGCTCGACCTGGAGCCGCAGCACGCCACGGAACCGGGGTGCGACGGGCCGGCGCTCAGCCGGATACTGAAACGTAAAGGCAGGCTGCGGCGTGTACTTGAGCGTCAGCCAGAGCCCTTTGAGCAGATCGACGAGAAAGATCGTTCGAAGAAGTTTTCCCATGGTTCAGCCCACCAGCGTGGGTTCAGATTCTCCGGACATGATGACGCGCTCCTTCCGGAGCACCGTATTCTCTTTGCGAATCTTGTCCTGCAGCCGCATCAACCCGTAGAGCAGCGCTTCGGGGCGGGGAGGGCACCCGGACACGTACACATCGACCGGCACGATCTTGTCGACACCCTGCAGCACGCTGTAGGTAGGGAACGGCCCGCCCGCGTTCGAGCAACTGCCCATGGATATCACCCATTTGGGCTCGGGCATCTGGTCGTACAGGCGCCGAAGCACGGGCGCCATCTTCTTCGTCACGGTGCCCGCGACGATCAGCAGATCGGACTGCCGCGGCGAGGCGCGGAAGACTTCCGCACCGAACCGCGAAATGTCGAAGCGCGAGGCCGACGCCGCCATCATTTCGATCGCGCAGCACGCCAGGCCGAAACCCATCGGCCAGAGCGAGTTCTCGCGCGCCCACGTGAGGATGCGATCGACGTTGGTGGTGATGAAGTTGTCTTCGAACTTGTGATCGATGAGACCCATCGGTGTCTGTATTCTATCGTTGATAGTAAGTTGCGTTCAAATGAATGAAATTCGCCCATTTATGGGGGGTTTCATCGAGCGAGTAGATGGCCTCGACCGGGCACGCGGGGACGCACGCCCCGCAGTCGATGCACTCGTCCGGATGGATGTAGAGCATCTCCGCGGTGTCAAACGCCGGCTCGTCCTTGCGCGGATGGATACAGTCCACGGGGCATACATCCACGCACGCGCTGTCTTTCGTGCCAATACACGGTTCCGTGATGATGTAAGTCAATGGACCCTCACGATTATACTCTGGGGATACCCATGAAACGTGCCTGGCTCGCCGTAGCGCGTAGCGCGAAGGCGGCGCTCCTCGTCCTTTGCGCGGCCACCGCGGTGCGCGCGCAGGAGCTGCCGTCCGGGCCCGTGTCGCTTGCCAATGGCCGCGTCGTCATCGGCACCGACGTGTCGATCTCGCTGACGCCGCAGGACGATACGGACGGCGCGTGGTTCAACTACACCGACTACGAACACAACGCGCTGCGCCTGTTCCGGGTTGCCGTCGGCGCGGATTTCCGGCTGACGGAACGCGTGTCGGTGCTCACCGAAATTCGCAGTGAGAATGGCGACGGAATCACGCCCTACGCCCTGTACGTGCGCGTCCGTCCCTGGCGCGATCGACCGTTCGACATTCAGGCCGGACGCATTCCGCCAACGTTCGGCGCGTTCGCCCGCCGCGACTACGGCACCGGCAATCCGCTGATTGGCTACCCGCTGGCGTATCAATACCTGACCGCGGTCCGTCCCGACGCGCTGCCCGCCTCCACGGACGATGTGTTGCGCATGCGCGCGCGCGGGTGGCGGCCAAGCTACCCGATCGGCTCGCTCGACGTCGCGACCGGTCTGCCGCTCATCACCTCCTTCCGCTGGGATACGGGCATTCAGGTTCGCCTCGGGCCCGAGTCGATCAGTGTCAGCGCGGCGCTGACCAACGGCACCGCCTCCGATCCACGGACGCGCGAGACCAACGGCGGCAAGCAGATCGCGGGACGCCTTCAATGGCGGCCCAACGCGGCTCTCGCAATCGGCGGCTCTGCGGCCAGCGGCGCCTATGTGGCCGATGCCGCGCTGGCGAGCGCGACGATGGTCAGCGGCTCCTCGCGCTCGCGGCAGCACGCCCTCGGTCTGGACGCTGAGTACGCGCGCGATCACTGGCTGGTGCGCGGCGAGCTCATCTGGAACCGGTGGCAGGTGCCGACCCTCGCGCCAGCGCTCGACGCGAGGAGCGCATTCGTCGAAGGTCGCTACAAGATTTCTCCTGGTGTATTCGTGGCGAGCCGGATCGATCGCCTCGGATTCAGCGAGCTCGCGTCTGCGCTGGGAACCAACACGTGGGACGCGCCGATCACACGCCTCGAGACGGGCTTCGGTTACTACATTCGGCGCAACCTGCTCGCAAAGGGTACCTATCAGCACAACTGGCGCGACGGCGGAGGGGTCACCAGCCTCGGGCTCTTTGCGGCGCAACTGCATTTCTGGATGTAGCGTGACACCCGTGACACGTTCTGCCCTCTGCTCTGTGCTCTTTGCTCTGTCAGCGACCGCGTCCGTGCCTGCGCAGTCCCCTGCCGGCATCATCCGCGGGCGCGTCGATGTAAAACGCGCTCCCCCGCAGTTGGAGCGCCGGCCCAACGTCAACGACCTGGGGATGCACGCGAGCCACGACGCCCCCGACCTGCGGCGGTCGGTCGTCTATCTCGAGTCGGCGCCGGCACTCGCCTTCCCCGATCCCGAGCCGCAGCGCGCCACCATGGATCAGCGCAACGAGACCTTCGTTCCGCATGTGCTTGCGATTACGGTCGGCACCACCGTCGACTTCCCCAACAGCGACAACACGTACCACAACGTGTTCTCCCTGCGCGGCCCGCGCCCGTTCGATCTGGGCCGCTACGCAGCAGGGCGCTCGAAATCCATCCGCTTCGATCGTCCCGGCATCGTCCGCGTGTTCTGTGAAATCCACTCGCACATGAGCGCGTTCATCCTGGTCTTCAATCATCGCTACTTCGCGGTCACGTCGGCTGACGGCCGGTATCAGATTCCCCGCGTTCCTGCCGGCCGCTATACGCTGGTCGCCTGGAACGAGGGGGCGATTCGCGAATCCCGGGCGGTGGTCATTCCGGAGGATGGCGGCGCCGTCGAAGCGGATTTCGCGGTGCGATAACGGCGTGATCATCCTCGGCTCGCTCACCAACCGGATTTTCCTGGCAAGCGCCGCCCTCGCGGTCGTGTCGATCGGCGCCGCGGTCTACTTCGTCAGCCTCACGACGACGCGCGAGGCCGAAGCTGAGCTGCAGCGCGGCCTCATCGAAGCCGGCACGCTCGTCGACGAGCAATGCGCGACGCTGGTGCGGACGCTGACCGTCATGGCGCGTCTCGTTGCGGACGCTCCCCGGTTGAAGGCCGCCGTCGACACCGGCGACCCGCCGACGGTTCAGCCGCTGGCGCGCGGATATCAGGAGCAGCTCAACGCGGCGCTGATGGTGCTGACCGACAAGAACGGGCGCATCCTTGCCGAGGCCGGCGATCTCGATATTGCCGAAGGCTTGATTGCGACGCTGCCGGAGGTGCAGCATGCGCTTTCCGGTCGCGAGGCCGGCGGATTCTGGCCGCACGCAGACGGTGTATTGCAGGTGATGGCGGTGCCGATCACCATTTACCGCGACCGGCCGGAAATCATGGGCACGCTCATCGTCGGCTTTCGTCTCGACAACACCCTCGCGTCGCAGTTCAAGCGCGCGACCGAGAGCGACATCGCCTTCGCCGTCGAAGGGAACATTCGGGCATCGACGCTGGCCTTGGGCGATCGCGCGCAGTTGATGGCTCTGCTGAGCACAGACGGCGTGCAAACGGTCGCGCTGGAGAGCGGCGAGTACGTCGCGCTGAAGAGGCCGCTGACGGTGGCCGGAGCCTCCGGCAGCGTCAGGCCTGCGTCGAGCGTCCTGCTGCTGCGATCGCGCACCGAGCGGCTGCGATTCCTCGACGCTATCCACACCGGGCTCGGGGTCGTCGCAGTGATTGCCGTGCTGGCGGCGACGATTCTCAGCTACGCTGTTGCGCGAACGATTACGAGGCCGCTTGCCACGATTACAGATGTGATGCGCGAGATGTCGGCGACCGGGGACCTGACGCGGAAGATCGCCGTGAGCCGCGCGGGGACCTGGGAAGACGAAGACGCCAAGCTGCTCGCGGCGACGTTCAACACGCTGACCGACTCGATCGCCCGCTTTCAGCGCGAAGCCGCCCAGCGTGAACGGCTGTCCGCGCTGGGACGACTGTCGACCGTCATCGCGCACGAGATTCGCAATCCGCTGATGATCATCAAGGGCTCGCTGCGCACCCTCGGCAGCGAGGGCGTGAGCCGCGAGGAGACCCGGCAGGCGCTGACTGACGTGGACGAGGAAGTCGCGCGACTGAACAGGGTGGTGAACGACGTGCTCGACTTCGCGCGGCCGATCCGGTTCGAATACGCGCCGGCCGACCTCACTGCTGTGTGCGCCGATGCGGAAGAGGCAACCCGCGCGGGCCACCAGGAGATGCACGTGACGATCACGCCGGATCCCACCCTCGAGACGGTGGTGACGGACGCGGAGCGCCTGCGCACCGCGCTCGTGAACATCCTGACCAATGCGCGCCACGCCGTCGATGCCCGAGCGGCCTCTCTGGTAGCGGCCTCTCTGGTAGCGCAGGGCTTTAGCCCTGCCCCTGCCTCTGCACCTGTCCCAGAGCCGGACATCGAGATCGAGACTCGGCGCACCCATGGTTCCTTCCGCATTCTGATTCGCGATCGGGGCATCGGCGTCAAGCTCGAGGACATGCCGCGGGTGTTCGATCCGTACTTCACGACCAAGCGCACCGGCTCGGGGCTGGGCCTCGCGATCGCAAAGAACATCATCGAGGGCATGGGCGGCTCGATCGCACTCGAGAGCCGTCCCGGCGGAGGCGCCGACATCCGCATCGATTTGCCGATTCAACAGGGTGCGCACTCGTGAACCCGCGCGGCGGCACGCTCCTGCTGGTGGACGATGAGCAGAAAATCCGGCGAACGCTGGGGCAGGCGCTGCGCGGCGAGGGTCACGATGTGCTCGAGGCCGGCAGCGTTCGAGAAGCGCAGCGCACGCTGGCCGAGCGAAGCGTCGACGTGCTGATCGTCGACAACCTGATGCCGGATGCGACAGGCCTCGATCTGATCCGAGAGCTCGTCGCCGCCACCCCCGAGACCGAGCGCCCGCAGATTCTGATGATGACCGCGCACGCAACCGTCGAGAGCGCCATCGAAGCGATGAAGCTGGGCGCGCTCGACTACCTGCAGAAACCGTTCGAGGTGGACGAGCTGCTGGTCGTCGTCCGGCGCGCGCTCGAGCATCAGCGTCTCAGCTCACACCAGCGATATCTCCTGAGCGAGCGCGACGAAGAGTTCAACCACTACGGCATCGTCGGGCGCAGCCGCGCGATGGAAGAGGTGATCCGCAAGGCCGAACTGGTGGCCGAAACGAAAAGCACCGTGCTGATTACCGGCGAAACCGGGACGGGCAAAGAGCTCGTCGCGCGCGCGATTCATGCCCGAAGCACGCAGCGCGACATGCCGCTCATCAAAGTGAACTGCGCCGCCATCCCGGAAACCCTTCTCGAGTCGGAGCTCTTCGGACACGTGCGGGGCGCCTTTACCGGCGCAGCGACAAGCAAGAAAGGCAAATTCGCGCTCGCGGATGGCGGGACGATTCTGCTCGACGAGATCGGCACCATGAGCCCGGTGCTGCAATCAAAGCTGCTGCGGGTGCTGCAGGAGCGCGAATTCGAGCCGCTGGGGTCGGAGCGCAGCCAGCAGGTCGACCTCCGCGTTATCGCCGCCACGAATCGGGACTTGCGACAAATGGTCCTCGACGGGACGTTTCAAGAGGATCTGTTCTACCGGCTCAACGTCATTCCGATTGAGATGCCGCCGCTGAGAAACCGGCGGGAAGACATTCGCGTTCTCGCCGAGCATTTCGTGCGCAAGCACCAGCAGCGTACGGGCAAGCGCATCGAGCGGGTCGAAGACGGCGTGTACGAAAAGCTCGCGGGCTATGAATGGCCTGGCAACGTGCGCGAGCTCGAGAACACAATCGAGCGGGCGGTCGTGCTGTCTACCAGCGGCGTCATAACGGTCGCCTCGATCTCGGTACTCGGGGTAGCATCGGGTCAGTCGAGCGCCCTCCCCTCGCTGAAGCTGCGCACCAACATCGATTGGATCGAACAGGAGACGATGCGCCGCGCGCTCGAGAGCGCCGGCGGAGTCAAGAAAGAGGCCGCCGACCTGATGGGCATCAGCCAGCGCGCGCTCAGCTACTATCTCGCCAAATACAAGTTGCAGTAGCGGCGGGTCCCCAGAACAGGATCCGCCCTCACGTTACTATCCCTGGGTGGGGCGTGCGTCGGACCTAGTTCGTCCGAACGAGCTGTCCGCGAATAGCGCCAGGTGTATTCAGCGTGGTGTGTATGTTGAAGTAGTTGCCCGCCGGGTTGTTGAAGATGTTCTGGGCGACGGTTGCGGCATTGGCCGCGACCTGCGCAACCACATCATCCTTGACGATTGCCGCCTGTCCGGTGGGAACCGCGGTGTCAGTCGCCGTCAACGGAAGACCGACGACAATGCCAGAATTGACACCGGCGGGTGCATTATGGATGTGCGCCCCGGTCAGCGTCGTGTTGGCGGGAAAGCCCGTCATGTTGATTTGAAAGTCGTACGTCGCGCCCGTGATCACATTGGCCGCGTCGCGCGTCACAGTCATCGTCAACTGCATCGTCCCGCTGGCGGTGGCATCAGCGTTGGTGACGGGGAGCGGTACTTCGTTCGACGGCAGCAAGATCGCCGTGAACCGCCCGACGTTGGCATCCGAGGGGCTCGTGGGCGAATCGTCGCACGAAATTCCGAACGCAAGCACCAAACCGAGCAAGGCAACACGTTTCATATGATCTCCTCCAAGGTAAGGACCAAGTTTAGTGCAATGGCTGGACCAGTAACTTGCCTCTGAATTCATTGACTATTCCAGGCTTGACTTTACCGTTTACGTAAGTGCTTACGTCGAGCGTCGTTCCTCGATTTCCTCAACGGATCCATCCAGGTTCTGCCGGGCCGCTGATCGATCTACAACCCGAATCGTAATGAGACGCGGGCAGAACGAGGCAGCGCTGGATGCGTGTGGATATCGTCCACGCCGTCTGCCGGCTCGCCTCGCAGCCGCGACGTGTAGAAATAGTCGATGTCGCTCGCCTCGGCGTCGAACAGATTGAAAACGTCAAGCAAGATGCTCGCGCGGCCACCGAGACGCAGACCGGCCTGTGCGTTCACCAGGGTTGTCGCCGCCGAGCGAATGCTGTCGTCTTCGACGAGCGAGCGCGCCCCGAAATGACGGAGCCGCACGCTGCCAAAGAGCCGCCGGGCGCTGTCCAGCGAGGCGCCGACCGCGATGACCGACTCGACCGATCCCGGAATCCGGTCGCCGGCGGGATCCTGGTCAGTGAATCGTCCGCGCGAGATCGCCACGTCGGCGTCCAGCGCGAGCCACGGACGCGGCCGGGCATAGGTGGCCCACTCGACGCCGACGCGGCGGCTCGGCCGCGTGGCTTCCGTCGTACCGGCATCTCCGATGAAAAGCAACTCCGAGTCGATGCCGAGAGCCCATACGGCAACGGTCGTCTGCACCTTCGGAATTCGAACCGTGCGCACGCCGAACTCCGCACCATTCGCACGCACAAGCGGGGTAGTTGGATCGACCGTCTCTCCGGTGCCGGGGTCGCGCGTCGTCGTTGAGCCTCGCGCGTCGTTGCTGTGAAACCCGACGCCGGTGTTGACGTAGAGCTCGGTTCCACTCCACGGGCCGAGCACGACCGACGCTTTGGGGCTGATCAGGCCGCTCGCCTTCGTTCCGGAGTTGAGGGGATCATCGCCTTTGACGTCGAAGTTGAAGATATCGCCGCGCAGCCCCACGGCTGTCCGCACGACCGGGCTCCATTGAAATTCGTTCTGCGCGAACAGGCCGACGGAGCTTTGACCCACCCTGTCGGTGCGCGTCGTCGACAGCCGCTGGCGCGCCATCGTGTGATATAGCCCCACCGATCTGATCCGATCGAACCGCACCTGCGCGCCGAACATGTTTTCGGCCGGCCGGTTTCCCCAGGTGTCCAGCCGCGTGTGCGTCACCCGGCCGCCGAAGACGTTGCGGCGATCCTCCTGCTCGAACTGGTCACCGTTGTCTGGATCGTCGAGAAAGTACGTGAAATTCGAGAAGAGATTCAAAGCGTAGTTGACGAAGTACGCATTGGCTCGTGTCGACGTGTTCCCGCCAGCCCATTGCGCATCGGTCGAGAGGCTGTAGCGATGCGTCTTGCCTCCGTTGGTCGGATCGATGTGGCCGAATCGCGAAATCACGTCGTCCGCGATAGCGCGCTCCGGCACCTGGTCGGTCGCGTTCCATTCGCCGCCGTAGAACATTCCCGTCACCGAGAACCCGGAGGCCGCCCCGCCTTCGCTGTATCGCACGATGCCGTTCACTTTTCGATAGTTATCGTCCAGCGTCCACGGCCCGTCGTTCCGGTTCAGCTCGAGGGCAGCGAGCACGCGTCCTCTCCCAACTCTCGGTGATGCCGCGGCAAGCGCGCGCGCCCAGCCATGGCCGCCGCCGCTGAACTCGACGATCGGCCTGTCCAGAAAGTTCACGTAGTTCACGTTTACCGCCCCCGCCGCAGAGAAATCCCCCTCCTCGGCGTAGTACGGCCCCTTCTTGAACTGCACACCGCTGACGAGCTCGGGGATGAGAAAGTTCGCGTCGGTATAGCCATGGCCGTGACCGTGCGTCGGCATGTTCACCGGAATACCGGCAATCGTGGTGCTGAAGTCCGTGCCGTGGTCAAGGTTGAATCCGCGCAGGTAGTACTGATTGGCTTTGCCCTCTCCGCTGTGCTGGCTGATGATCAGCCCCGGGACGGCCTCGAGCACCTCACCCGCCCGCATGATCGGCCGATCAGAAATCTGCTGCGCCGTAATCGCTCCTTCACTTGCCGCGCCGGCGATGCCGACGAGATTGCCGACCGGATCGGTGACATCGGCAAGGTTGGAGAATGTCTGCCGTCCGGTTACGGTCACGTCGGCCGTCAACGTCAGCCGCAGAACCGTGTCGAGCGAGACGGATTGGCCCGCCGGCACACGAACGCCTCGCTTTGTCTGCTGCGCGAAATTGATGAGCGTAAACGTCACGTCGTAGTCGCCGGGTATGACCGCGTCGAATGCATATCGACCGTTTCCGTCGGTCGCGGCGGTCTGGCGGGGGGCGCCATAGCGGTTCAACGCCACTGTCACACCAGGCAGACGGCCGCCTGTGACGTCGGTGACGTTTCCGGACACTCGTGCTGCGTTGCCTTGCGCGAGGACAATGCTGCTCCCCAACCAGAGGATGCCAGCGACGAGCGAGATCACGCCTGCCGCTGCGGACGTCCACGCAAACTGGACCAGACCTTTGTCGGTCATGATCTGCAGCTGCTTAGATCAACGAAGCGGTTCGTAAAGCACCCGCCGCACGACGATGGCCGACTGCGCCGCGGTCCCTCCGGGCCACGCCATCACAAACCCTTCGCCGAGACCTGCAATGAACGGGTTGAAAGCAGAACCACTGGTGGTCAGCACGTGAGGGGCGCCGAACGGTGCCGAGCCGGCCGGCGAAATCCGGAGCACGATGCGGCGGTTGTCGGCATCCTGCTCATCCCATACAACGCCCACGTTGCCGGCCCCGTCCGTGGCAATCTGCGGATGGGCCGCATCTTCCTGTTTATCGCTCGACAAGCGCACACGCGGCTCGAAGTCGCGGCCGTTCTTCGTGGACGTGTACACCACGGCTTTCTGCGGAGCGTCGAGACCGACGAGCGTCGGCCACGCGAGATGCGCCACGTCGTCGCGGTCGATCGCCATCCCCGGGCCATCATCGGGACAGCCGGACAACTGCCATTTGTCCTCGTTGACCCGTACAGGTTGGCTGAACGTGCGCCCTCCGTCAGTGGATGTCGCCATCGCGATGTCGCGCATGCTCTCGGGAAAGATGTGGCGCCATGCAACATGCACTCGCCCGCTCGGTCCCACTCCAACCGCGGTCTTACAGCAGAAACAGACATCCCGCGCGACATGCGTCTCCACTATCGCGCCGTCCGGCGCGATCGTCGCCTGATACACATCCTGACGCGGTGCGTCTGCATGCGCAACGGTCTCGCCGGCGTCCTTCGCCGCACCATGGTGCCGATGGGGCCCCGCTGAGGGAGCCGCATCTCTGCCATCCAGCCACACGGCGTGCATGGCGCCATCCCGGCCGGGAGCGAGCGCCTGCCATCCGCGGGCGCCGGTGATCCTTGGACGATGGAGCGTGCGCGCCGCACTGAATGTTCGACCTCCATCGGTCGAGTGCGACAGGCGAATCGCCGACGCGCCAGCCCGTTGCGAAGGCCAGATGACGCTGATCGTAGACCCGGAGAGCGCAACACGAGGCGCCTGCTCCGCGTTCGCTGAGACATCACCGGGCCGATCGTTGACGCGGCGCGCCTCCGAAAATGTCGCGCCGGCGTCATCGCTGATGGCGGTGTACACGTTCATCACATCGTTCGCGGTCGACGTCCACACCGCAACAACCCGGTCTCCCGCCACCGCGAGCGACGGCATCCGATTGACCGTCCCCGGCACCGCGAGCGTGACCGGGTCGAGCACACGAGGGGTGGATCGCGCAGGACTAGCCTCTCCGGCAGCTGTGTTCGATGATTGTGGCGGCTGGGCGCACGACAGCGCGAGTGCACTCGCAAGACCTGCCGTTATCAGCAGTAATGTGTTTGCAGTCATTAGAACCTCATTCGCAAAAGATAGCAGTTCCCTACGGCCTCAGCCATGCGTCGAGATGCGCCGACTGCGCGCGGGTGGGACCGGGCAACGCGCTCACATGACAACAGTGTCCCGGATCTGTTCCGAGCACGACCTCAACGGACCGGGACTCGCCGCGGCGCCCGATCGCAAACGGGACCTTGGAGCCGGGTGACAACCGTTCGAGCCGTTGCGCCAACTCTCCTGCGGCCAGCGGCTCGCCGTTTATCTCGACGATCTCATCCAGCAGAGACATACCTGCGGCCGCCGCCGGCGATCCGCGGCGGATGCCCGTGATGATCGTCTTCCGGTCCTCGGTCCTCGTGACTACGCCAAGATAGGCACGCGCAACGGCCGGCGGGGGCGTCATGCGAAGCCCGAACCACGCCAGCGCGTCGGCATTGTCGAGCTCCGCCGTGGTTTCCAGCGCTTGCGCCATCCACGCGCGAATACCGCGCTGGTGCGCAGAGCCGACCACTTCTGCCACAACCGAGCGGACGTCCTCGCGCGAGAATCCTCTCTCGCCCGAAAACCGCGATCGCATCAGCCGCATGACGTCATCCAGCGTTTTCGCACCGCCGGTCAGCTGCCTAATCTGCGCGTCGAGGAGAAATCCGATGACCGCGCCTTTCACGTAGTAGCTGATCGCCGTGTTCGGCGTGTTCTCGTCCGTGCGGTAGTACTTGATCCACGCATCGTAGGACGCCGCTTCGACCGACTGTTCCAGGCGGCCGGGGGTCGTCAGCAGTGAGCGGATCTGCACCGACAGCGCCGCGAGGTACTCTTCGCGCGTGATGACACCCGCGCGCACCAGCAACAGATCGGCGTAGTATTCGGTGAGCCCTTCGACGAACCAGAGCGCCCGCGTGTAGGCCTCGTTCTCGTAGTCGAAAGGCCCCAGCTCCGCCGGCCGAAGCCGCTTGACGTTCCATGCGTGGAAATACTCGTGGCTCGCAAGGCTCAGCCACTCCGTGTATCCCGCGCGCGACCGGGGCGCGTCGAGCGGAACGTTCATGAGCGTCGAGCTCCGATGCTCGAGACCGTTCACGGCAGAGCCGATGACATTGAAAAAGTAGAAACGATCGAATGGCGCATCGCCCCAGAATTCGGCGATTGACTCCGCCGCTTTCGCGAGATCCCGGGCGGCCTCCGGCCCGTTCCAGATACCGCGCTCACGAAAATTCACGAGATAGTGCGGCTTGCCCCGCACGCTGAACTCGTACACGGAAGGCGACCCGGCAACGATGGGAGAATCGACCAGCGTGTCGTAGTCAGCGGCGATGTACGTGTTCTCCCCCAACCCGGGTGTCATCGCTGAAAGACTTCTAGCCCACGTGCGCGGAAGAATCAGCCTTACGTCGTGTACCCGCCGCGACGGCGACTCGAGCAGCGTAATGAAGGTTGGCGCGCCATTAATCATCGCGAACTCGTCGTCGACCCAATTGGTTCGAACGGTCATCTCGTGCGCGTACACGCGGTAGCGCACCCATACCGTTGCCGCGCCGTTCGTCGCGACGCGCCAGCGGTTCTTGCGCGTTTTCTCCACCGTGAGCGGCGCGTGGCCCGGGTCCGCCGCGGTCAGCGCTTCGACGTGGCGCTCGTACTCCCGGATCAAATACGACCCGGGCGTCCACACCGCCATCATCAGGTCGATGAATGGGCGTCCTTCTGTCGGATACGACGCTTCGACTTCGAGGTAATGCGTGTGCGGAGCGGGAAAACTGACGGTGTACCGGATCGGTTCGAGCGTCTGCGCGAAGGCAGGTCTGACGCTGAACGCCAGCAGCACCACCAAGCCCACAGCCCACAGCCTGAAGCCGGCGGACCTAAACACGCGCTGCTCCGGGCCGCATCTCGAGAACGTCGATTCCGCGCGGGGCGGCATGCGCGCGCAGATCCTCCGGTGTCCCGGTCAATTCCGGGAAGGTCCCGTAGTGCATTGGCACGATCGTCCTCACCCCGAGCCACTCGGCGGCGATGGCGGCATCTTCCGGTCCCATCGTGAAGCGATCGCCGATCGGCAGGAATGCGACGTCGGGAGCGTGGCGCTCGCGGATGACTCGCATATCGCCGAAGAGGCCGGTGTCGCCCGCGAAATAGATCGTCAACCCATCTTCGAAATGCACGATGAATCCTGTGGCGGGCCCGAGATAGGTGCCGTCTGCGGCACTGCTGCTGTGCAGCGCGGGCACCATCGCGATCTCGAGCCCTGACAACCGCTGGCGGCCGCCGATGTTCATGGGCCGCAGATGCCTCACGCCCTGGCGCTCCAGCCATCCAGCCAGCTCGGGCGATGCGACGACGGTTGCGCCTGTGTCCCGCGCAACCGCGACCGCATCTTCGCAGTGATCGGAGTGTCCGTGCGTGATCAACATCAGATCGACGGCGCTGACGCGGTTTGCAGCAGCGGGACACGAGGGGTTGTTCGTGAGGAACGGATCGAACAGGAGCCGCACGCCTTTCGGCGATGTCATCAGGAATGTCGAATGCCCCAGCCACGTGACTTCGAGACCGCGCAGCGCGGCCCGTGAGGAGACGGGATTGGAATCGGCCGCGGGCAATCGCATCGCATCGAATTATCCATTAAGACTTCAGTGGCGAAAAGCCTAAGAACTTTCAGCAAATATGGGCCTTTTTTTCCTGTTGTCTTACAGTCGTCTAATGACGCGAGCCTGTCTCTCTGCGGTCGCGATTGCGTGTTCCTTGCCATGAACGTACGCGAACCCGATCAAAAGACAGCTGATGTGGCATCTCGGGAGTTTCTTCGTCGCGCTTCACAAGCGATGAACCAACCCATGTATCGCCGCTCCACCAGGAAGCTATTGCAATGTCGTCTGTAAATAGTGCCTTCAAGAAGGCAAGAGAGTCGACCGCAGGATGGCCGTCCCCCGTGTGCTGGTTGAAATGAGAATGGTAGTAGTCAATCGCGATCGTCACCTCTTCGTCGTTTGTAGTTATCAGCAATGGATGATCGATGTCGGCATTACTTGGCGCCGCTATCTCCAAGACCAGATATCCGCTCTGGTTGTCGTCGGTCTCGATGCGAGCCAACCGTATCCACTCCGGATGCTCATCAAACAGACGCTCTGCAACGCGACGTGAGAACGCGTCAAGATCGCTGGCGGTATCCACTGCAAACCAAGTACTGAGTCTAGCTGTTACGACAACTCGCTCCGTTAAAACGATTCGCGCTCAGAGGCACCAGCCTTGTCATGCGTGGGGCGGATCCGTCGGCAAGCCAGCCGTGTTCGTGCACCGTCAGTTCCGGCTGGCGGCAGACGGGTCCGGCCTGCGCGTTGACGGCTAAGGGCCGAGGAGCACACTCACCACGCGAGCCTGTATGAAGGGGCGAACATCCATTAAGATCGGTGGAACGTGTCCAGGGTCATCCCGCTCACTCCAGCAGCGCCAGCACCGCCTCCTTCGACCTCGCTCAAGCCCGGCAAACCCGAGTGGCTCAAGGTGAAAGCGCCCGGTTCTCCGTCCTACCTCAGGCTGAAAGGCCTGATGCGCGATCTGAACCTTCATACGGTCTGCGAGGAGGCGCGGTGTCCCAACATCGGGGAGTGCTGGACGCATGGCACCGCGACCTTCATGATCCTCGGCGATATCTGCACCCGCGCGTGCGGTTACTGCGCCGTCGGCCACGGGCGTCCACATGCAATCGACACCGCCGAGCCGGCTCGCGTCGCTGATGCCGTCGCCACGCTCGACCTGGCACACGTCGTCGTCACGTCGGTCGATCGAGACGACGTAAGCGATGGGGGCGCGTCGATTTTCGCGGAGACCATTCGCAACATCCGCGCGCGCACGCCGTCGGCGAGCATCGAAGTGCTGATCCCGGATTTTCAGGGGAAGGCGGAACCTCTATACACGGTGCTCGACGCACGACCCGATATCCTGAACCACAATACCGAGACGGTGCCGCGTCTGTATCGCATGGCACGCTCTGGCGGCCGCTACGATCGCACGCTGGAGCTGCTCGATCGCTCCCGCACATACGCGCCCGCGATCGCGACGAAATCGGGCATCATGCTTGGCCTCGGCGAAGAATGGGACGAAGTGGTCGCGACGCTGCGCGATCTGCGAACGGCCGGCTGCGCGATCCTGACGCTCGGCCAGTACCTGCGGCCATCTGCCGCGCATCTGCCGATGACCCGTTACTACCACCCGGACGAATTTCGCGAGCTGAAGACGATAGCGCTGGAAATGGGCTTCATCCATGTCGAGTCGGGCCCGCTGGTGCGCAGCTCGTACCACGCGCACGAACAGGCGGACGGGTTCAGGCAGGCGACAGGCGAGAGGCGGTAGGCGGTAGGCGCGGTAGGCAGTGTCCCTCAGTAAAGTTCATCACGAAATCGTTACGTGCTCGAAGTGCGACAGGCTGCGCAGCTACTGCGCCGACATCGCACGTGTGAAACGGGCGGCGTTCCGCAACGACACCTACTGGGGCAAACCGGTTCCGGGTTTCGGTGATCCGCACGCGCAAGTGTTGGTGCTTGGCCTCGCGCCAGCGGCCCATGGCGCGAATCGCACGGGGCGCGTCTTCACCGGCGATGGCGGAGGCGGGTCCGGCGATTTTCTCATGGCCGCCATGCATCGCAACGGGTTCGCGAGCATGCCTACATCGCAATCCATCGATGATGGACTGCGGCTGACCGATGCGTTCATCGCAGCGGCGGTCCGCTGCGCCCCGCCTGACAACACGCCCACGCCGGAAGAGATCCGGACGTGCCAGTCTCACCTCGAAGCGGAGCTCGCCCACTTGAAGAACGTGCGCGTGGTGGTCACGCTCGGCAACATCGCGTTCGATGTGTGGTGGAGAGTGATGGCGGGGCGCGGGTGGCCTGTGAAGCCGCGTCCGCCGTTTGCGCACGGCGCGACGTATGCACCCGCAGGCGGCCCGATGGTGATTGCGTCGTATCACCCGAGCCGGCAGAACACGAACACCGGCAGGCTGACGCCGCCGATGATGTCGTCGGTATTCCGGAAAGCCGCGCAGTTGGTAGGCAGGGCTGAAGCCCTGCGCTACCAGCCGCCCTGCGCTACCGCTCTCCTACCACCCACCCACCTACCACCTATTTCTTGGGCTTATAGACGTGTGCGCTCTCTCCGAAAAACACATCAGCGGCTTCCATTACCGTCTCCGACAATGTGGGATGCGGATGAATGGTCAACTTCAAATCCGATGCGAGCGCGCCCATCTCGATGGCGAGCGTGCCCTCTGAGATCAGCTCGCCGGCGCCGACGCCAACGATGCCGACGCCGAGAATGCGTTCCGTTTCGGGATCGATGATGAGCTTCGTCAGTCCGTCAGGGCGATCCAGGGTTGTCGCGCGCCCGGATGCGGCCCACGGATACTTGGCGACCTCGATGGGGATGTTCTGCTTCTTCGCGTCCGTTTCCGTCAGGCCGGTCCAGGCAAGCTCGGGATCCGTGAAGACCACGGCTGGAATCGCGCGCGGCTCGAACGCCGACGGCTTGCCGTGAATAGCTTCCACCGCAACGCGCGCCTCGTGCGACGCTTTGTGCGCGAGCATCGGGTCGCCGGCGACATCGCCAATCGCGAAGATAGACGGCTCGGCGGTGCGGCGCTGCGCGTCGACCTCGATGAACCCGCGCTGATTCACCCTGGCCTTCGTCTTGTCGAGCCCTCCGATCGCAGAGTTGGGACGCCGTCCGACAGCCACCAGCACGCGATCGAACATCTGGGGTTCCCCCGGCGCGCTTTTCCCTTCGAGCGTAACCGCCAGCCCATTCTTGTCATCCTTGACGCTGGTCACCTTCGTCTCGAGCAGAATGGCCTCGGCGCAGGTTGCCATCCGCTTCGCAACGACCGCCGCAAGATCGCGATCGGCGCCAGGCAGCAGTCCGTCGGTCATTTCGACAACGGTCACCTTCGATCCCAGCGCGGCATACACCGTTCCGAGTTCCAGGCCGATGTAACCGCCCCCCACGACCAGCAAACGATTCGGTACGTCCGGCAGCTCCAGCGCGGATGTCGAGTCGAGCACCTTCGGGCTCTCAATCGACACGTTCGGCACAGTCGTCGGGCGCGATCCGGTCGCGATGATGACGTAGTCAGCCTCGACCTTCTGCTCGCCCTTGGCGGTTTCGACGCTGAGCGCCTTCGCGCTCACGAACGAGGCGCGCCCCTGGATGTAGGTCACCTTCCGCGACTTCGCGAGCAATCCCAGACCGCCGGTCTGCTTCTTGACGACCTGATCCTTCCACGCGCGCAGCTTGTCGATGTCAATCGACGGGGCGCCGAACGACACGCCGTACGCGCTCGCGTGCTTCGCTTCATCGAGCACCCTGGCCGCATGCAGCAGCGCCTTCGAGGGGATGCACCCGCGGAACGTGCAGACGCCGCCCGGATTCGGATCGGCATCGATGAGTGTGACCTGCATCCCGAGATCCGCGGCATGGAATGCGGCGACATAGCCTCCCGGCCCTGCGCCAATGACTGCTAAACGTGTACTCATGATGTTTTGTCAGAGCTGAGAGCGAAGAGCAGAGAGCAGCACTTCCGGTGCTCTCTGCTTTCTGCTCTTATGCGCTAAAAATCTAGCCACATCAACGCCGGCTGTTCGATGGCTTCGACGATCCAGCGCAAAATGCGCGCGCCGTCGGCGCCGTCGATGACGCGATGATCGTAGGAAAGCGTCAGAGGCATCAGGAACCGTGCCACGAATTCGCCGTCGCTGTGGACGGGCTCCATGCGCGCGCGGGCCACGCCGAGAATCGCAACCTCGGGCCAGTTGACGATCGGCGTGAACGCGCCGGCGCCCAGACTACCGAGATTCGAGATTGTCACCGATCCGCCCTGCATATCGTCGAGCGCGAGCTTCCGGTTTCTCGCCTTCTCCGCAGCCTGCGCCAGTTCGTCGGCAATCTGGAAGATGTCCTTCTGATCGACGTCTCGGATGACAGGAACAAGCAGGCCGCGATCGGTATCGACCGCCACTCCGATGTGCACGTATTGCTTGTAGATGATCTCCTCGCTTCCGAGATCGACAGACGAGTTCATCTGGGGGAATTTTTTCAGCGCCGCCGCCATCGTCTTCATCAGGAAGGCGGTGATGGTGATCGGCGCCCGTCCTTCGGCCTCGGATTTCCTGGAGAGGCGCTTGCGAAGCACTTCGACGCCGGTAATGTCGGCGCGGTCGTGCTGGAAGACATGCGGCACGGTGCTCCAGGCCTGCGTCAGCCGGTGTGCGGTCGTGCGGCGTACACCGCTCATCGGTTTGCGTTCGATCGCACCCCACTTGCTGAAGTCGGGCAGCGCGTCGGCGCCTCCGGCAGAAGCACGCGCCGCGCCCGCGCCGGCACCCGACAACAGCCGCCGCGCGTGCGCGGTCACGTCGTCCATCGAGATACGACCGCCGGGGCCTGAGCCCTGGATGTCCTGGATGTTCACGCCCAGCTCGCGCGCGAGCCTGCGCGCCGACGGCGCCGCGGGTATCGATGCGCCGTCGCCCTGCTCCGCAGGCTTCGGCGCAGCGGGCGCAGTCGGAGCCGCCGCCGGTTTGGAGGGCTTCATCTCGACGACGTCGGCTTTTCTTTTTTCCGCCTTCGCCGGCTCGGTTGCAGTCGGCTTCGGCGCAACAGGCGCCGCTGGCTTCGGCGAAACAGGCGCCGCTGCCGCTGGCTCCTCATCGGTTGCCGGCGCCTGACTGTGTTCTGCAGGTTTCGCTTCAGGTTTTACTTCGGCTTTCTGCCCTCCGCTCTCTGCCTTCTGCCCTCCGTCGGTCCCTTCCTCGATCACGAAGATCGTCTGGCCGACTTTTACTTTCTCGCCTGGCTTGAGTTTGACTTCCTTGACGACCCCGTCCAAGGATGACGGGACTTCGATCGTGGCTTTGTCGGTTTCGAGTTCGAGAACGGGTTGATCTTTTTTGATCGCATCGCCCGGCTTCACCATCACGCGCAGAACATCTCCACCCTCGATGTTCTCGCCCAGCTCGGGCAGCTTCATATCTGTGGGCATTTGTTTTCCGTAGGAAGCGTGGGGCGCGTGGGGTTCGTGGGGCGCGTGGGTGGGGCATTCCCCACGGTCCCTACGCCGCCCACGTTGCCTACGCGACGTTAAGAGACCGCAGGGTTTTTCTTCTCCGGGTCTATCCCAAGATCTTTTATCGCCTTCTCCACCAGCCTGGCGTCGATTTGCTTGTCGCGCGCGAGCGCGGAGAGCGCGCCGACGGCGATGAAGCGCGCGTCGACCTCGAAGAAGTCACGCAGCGCTTTGCGTCCTTCGCTGCGGCCGAAGCCGTCCGTGCCGAGCGACACAATCGGCCTCGGCAGCCACCGGTCGACCGAATTCGGCAGCGCCTTCAGGTAATCCGACGCCGCGACGATGACCCCTTCGGTTTTGTTCAGGCATTCCGCGATATAGGGCACGCGCGCCTTCTGGGCAGGGTGCAGCATGTTCCAGCGATCGCACGCGTTGCCGTCGCGATACAGCTCGCCGAAGCTCGTCACGCTCCACACGTCGGCCGCGACACCGAATTGCTCGAGCAGCGTCGCCGCCTTGATGACCTCGGGGAGAATCGCACCGCTGCCGAGCAACTGCGCCTTCAGCTTCGACGCCGTGTTCTTCGCCTTGCTGAAGCGATACATCCCCTTCAGGATACCGGACCGTACATCGGCACCCTCCGGCATGGGCGGCATCGCGTAGTTGTCGTTCATCAACGTGAGGTAGTAGAAGACGCTTTCCTGATCGACGTACATCCGCTTGATCCCGTCTTCGACGATCACCGCCAGCTCGTACGCGAATGCGGGATCGTAGGACAGGCAGTTCGGCACCGTGTAGGAAATGACATGGCTGTTGCCGTCCTGATGCTGCAGCCCTTCGCCCGCCAGTGAGGTGCGCCCGGCTGTTCCACCAAGCAGGAAGCCGCGGGCACGGGAGTCGGCGGCGGCCCAGATGAGGTCGCCGACGCGCTGGAAGCCGAACATCGAGTAGTAAATGAAGAACGGGATCGTGTTGACGCCGTGCGTCGAATAGGCGGTGCCGGCGGCGATGAACGACGCGAGCGATCCCGCCTCGTTGATCCCTTCCTCGAGAATCTGGCCGTCGGTCGACTCTTTGTAATAGAGGAGCGTGTCGATGTCGACCGGCTCGTACAGCTGGCCCACGTGCGAGTAAATGCCGACCTGGCGGAACAGCGATTCCATGCCGAAGGTGCGCGCTTCGTCGGGGACGATGGGCACCACCAGCTCGCCGATGTCCGGGTCGCGCAGCAGCTTCGACAGCAGCCGCACGAACACCATCGTCGTCGAGGCCGCGCGGTCAGTGCCCTTGTTGAATTCTTCAAAGAGCTCGGGATTCGGCGGCGCAGGAAGCGGGGTCGTCTTGCTGTTGCGGATCGGGAGAGAGCCGCCGAGTGCCTTTCGGCGCTCTTTCAGGTACGAGACTTCGGGGCTCTTGTCGTCAGGCCGATAGTACGGCGCCTCGCTGATCTTCTCGTCGGGAACCGGAATGCTGAAGCGCTCTCGAACCGCGCGCAGATCGTCTTCGGTCAGCTTCTTTTGCTGGTGGGTGATGTTCTTCCCCTCCCCCGCGTCGCCGAGTCCGTATCCTTTAATAGTGCGAATCAGGAGGACCGTCGGCTGCCCCTTGTGCTCGACCGCAGCCTTATAGGCGTTGTAGACCTTCACCGGATCGTGCCCGCCCAGCGTCAGCTTCTTGAGATCGTCGTCTGAGAGGTGCTTGACCATCTCGAGCAGCTGCGGGTACTTGCCCCAGAAATGCGTTCGCAGATACTCGCCGGACTCGACGGTGTACTTCTGGTACTCGCCGTCGACCACCTCGCCCATTCGTTTGACGAGCAGGCCGTCCTTGTCCTTCGCAAGCAGCGGATCCCAATCCTTGCCCCAGATCACCTTGATGACGTTCCAGCCCGCACCGCGGAAGACGGCCTCGAGCTCCTGGATGATCTGGCCGTTGCCGCGAACGGGACCGTCGAGACGCTGCAGATTGCAGTTGACGACGAAGATAAGGTTGTCGATCTTTTCCCGGGCGGGCAATGTGATGGCGCCGAGCGACTCGGGCTCGTCGGTCTCGCCGTCGCCCAAAAACGCCCACACCTTCGAGTCCGAGGGCTTCTTCAACCCGCGATCTTCGAGGTAGCGGATGAACCGCGCCTGATAGATCGCCATGATCGGGCCGAGCCCCATCGATACCGTGGGATATTCCCAGAAGTCGGGCATCAGCCACGGATGGGGGTACGACGACAACCCGCCGCCGGGCGCGAGCTCGCGGCGGAAATTGTCGAGTTGCTTTTCAGTCAGGCGACCCTCGAGAAAGGCGCGCGAGTAAATGCCGGGAGCCGCGTGCCCCTGGTAATACACGACGTCGCGATCGCCCGCACTGCCGGATCTGAAGAAGTGGTTGAAGCCGACTTCGTAGAGCGTCGCCGCCGACGCGAAGGTCGAGATGTGACCGCCGATGCCGGGCTCGTTCTTGTTCGCCCGCAGCACCATGGCAATCGCATTCCATCGTACGAGGCTCTTGATGCGGCGCTCGATCTCCTGGCTGCCGGGAATTGATACTTCCTGATCGGTCGTCAGCGTGTTGACGTAAGGCGTGTTCGCGCTGAACGGCAGCCTGATGCCGCGGCGGCGCGCATGATCGCTCAGCTGCAGCAGCAGCCTGCCCGCGTGCGCGGGACCGTTGGATTGCAGGACATAGTCGAGCGAATCCAGCCACTCGCCGGTTTCAATGGACTCGAGGTCCGCGATATTGTCGGCAGCGATATTTCTCATAGTCGTGTCGGGCTTCAGCCGAACTTCATTTTCCGGGCTGCGCGCCCTCAATCTTGATGCCCTTCAACGAGGCAAGATCAGTCGGCAGCTCGGTCTTTCCTGCCGGATATTTGTTGAGTTTGAACACATAGGCCGAGACGTCGCTGGTTTGCTGAGGCGTCATCGTACCCGGTGCGTCGGCGGGCATTGTGGCATGAACACGATCGAAAAAATCTGCGACGGTCAGATTGTTCCAGTTGCCGACGAACTCGAGTCCGACGAGCGTGGGTCCCGCTTCGCCGCCCGACAGTTCAGGCCCGTGACAACTCGTGCAGAGCTTATTCGACACCGCTTCGCCGCGCTTGGCCTGGTCGTCGGTATAGACCCCGCTCCACACACTCGAACCGGCCCCAGTCGCTGCGGGCGCGCCGGGCGCCGCGATTTGCGCCGCATCGGCCGACAGCCGCGGGCCCGACATGACTGCACCCACGCCTGTTGCCAGAACAACTGCCGCCGCCCCCACCAACTGCGTCCATCTTCCGCTTGCATCTCTCATGTGGCCTCGCTGGTATCTACAGAGACGGTCATTATACAATTTTCGTTGTTACCTCATGAAAATGCCGACGCGTTGCGTCCTGGCCCTGCTGCTCGCGCTGACGCTGCAAGCGGCGCTCGCTGCGCATGACATCCCCGATGAGATCGTCGTTCAAAGCTACGTCAGACCGCAGCAGAACCAGCTGCAGGTGCTGCTGCGCATTCCCCTGCTCGCAGTCGCCGATGCGAATCTGCCGAAGGACGGTACGGGCTATCTGGCGATGCCGTACATCGATGCGGCGCTTGTCGAAGCCGCGAATCAGATTTCGAACGGGGTGGTGTTTCTCGAAGGCGACGAGCGGCTGACCCGGTACGAGATGGCGAACGCGCGCATTTCGCTGCCATCCGATCGTTCGTTCGACACCTTCGATGGCGCTCTCGCCCGGGTGCGCGGCGCGAAGCTGCCCGATACGACGCAGGTCTACTACAACCAGGGGTTCCTCGATCTCGAGCTGCATTTTCCGATACGGTCCGAGGCGTCGCCGTTCTCGATGCGCGTGCTGTTCGGCCGGGGGCTCGCCAACCGGACGGCGACGTACATCAATTTTGTCCGCCCCGATGGGGCCGTCCGGGCGTTCAGGATCCACGACGACACACCGCTGGTCCACCTCGATCCGAAAACCCATCAGGCAGGGTTCGTCTTTCTGAAGGCCGGCTTCTATCGATTCCTCGACGGTTTCGACCATCTCCTCTTCGTCGTCATCCTGGCGCTGCCATTCCGCCGCGCGCAGGATCTTCTGAAGCCGTTCGCGGCGTTCGCAATCGCCCATTCGATCGCGCTCGTCATCGCCGCGTTCGCCATGGGAGGTGTCGATACGTGGTTCGCGCCAACCGTGGGTGCGCTCATCGCGCTGTCGCTGGTGTATGTGTCGATCGAAAACGCCTTTGCGGGGCCGTCGACCGCGTTCAGGGCAGCCATCCAGGGACACCGATGGGTCGTTGCGCTCGTCTTCGGGCTTTTTCACGGCCTTGGTTTCGCTATCGCGCTGCAGGACTCGCTGCAGTTCGCCGGATCGCATCCGATCGTCGCGCTCGCGGCCTACAACATCGGCCTCGAGCTCGGCACGCTCATCATCCTGGCCATCGTCCTGCCCGCCGCCAACCTGCTGATCTCGCAGGCAGCCGCGGAGCGCGCAGGACTGATTGTGGCGTCGGTGATCATCGGGCACACCGGCTGGCACTGGATGACCGAGCGACTGGCGATTGCGCGCCTGTCGAGCTGGCCGCTGATGGATTTGAACCTGCTTCTCACAGTCGTCCGCTGGCTTCTGGCCATGACCGTGGTTGGGGGAATGGTCTGGTTTCTGTCGGGACTGCTGCGCAAGAAGCCCACGATCGCCCAGTCGGAGGTGCACGAGAAGTCGATCGTCAACAGTCGGTAGTCAACAGTCGGTAGTCAACAGTCGGTAGTCGGCAGTCTCAGTCTTCAGTCGTCAGTTATGAATACACGCCCATGCTGAACACATTGGTATTACGAGCGGCGGTCATCATTTCAATCTTCTCGTCTGCGCCCGTGCACGCTCAACGAGGTGCGGCCGAATCCGCAGCCGAAGTGCGCGCGGCGGAAGTCGCGTTCGCGAAATCGATGGCGGACCGCGATATCGCAGCCTTCTCGGCGCTGCTGGCTGAGGAGACGGTGTTCTGGGGCGGAAAAGGAGGTACTTCGAGGCAAAGCTGCCGTGGCGGCGGGCTGGAAGCGATTCTTCGATGGCGCCGCGGCGCCATTCTCGTGGGCGCCCGTGGAAGTGGAAGTGCTGCCGTCAGGCAACCTCGGCTACTCGAACGGCCCGGTCTTCGACCCGAAAGGCACCCGCATCGGTACATTCAATTCCGTCTGGCAGCGCCAGACTGACGGGTCGTGGAAGATCGTGTTCGATAAAGGATGTCCGCCGTGTGACTGTGGAAGCAAATAGTCGGTAATCCGCAAAGCGCTGTAGGCACGGCTCAGACGCCTGTCGACTCTTATTTTCGTCCCCAATCATCAACCATGATGTCGGGCGCCGCAAGCACCTGCGCGCGGATCTTTTCCAGACGCGCTCAGGACTTGTGCGTGCCATCGACTACGCGGGCCTCTGCGGGAATGGTCACCGAGTTCGCAGGCCCGATCACCGTGATTCGATCGCCGCGAATCAGGACGGTAGTTGCGGGCATCGAGGGACCGCCCGTCGCCGGAACGACCGTCACGTTGCGGATCGCGAGGACGCTTGTTTGGCGTCCGCGGCCGTTGCGGTGAGGAGGTTGCATTCGACTTTCGGCTGAGACTGTCGATTGCCGACTGAGACTGACGACTACCGACTGTCGACTGTCGACTGTCGAGCCACCCACTCCCCCACCACCTTTGCCGCCACATCCGGCCGGTCAGAAATAATTCCGTCCACTCCCCAATCGAGGAGCCTTCGTATGTCGTCCGGCTCGTCGACTGTCCAGACCTGCACGGCGAGTCCGGCTTTATGTGCGAGCTCCACGAACCGCGGTGAGACCACGCGTGTGGAGCCGCTCGTTTCTGGAACTTGAAACACCTGATACGGCACGCGTCCCGGTGTCAGACCGCACCACGATCGATACAGCGCCATTCGCACCTCGAATCGAGCGCCGCTTGTGGCGATCGCGGGAGCCTCGGCGCGCGCCGTGCGCAACGCGCTGACGCTGAACGACCCCAGGCACACACGGTCGCTCGCCCCGGCGCGCCGCACTTCGTCGACGACCGCCTCGGCGAGCGCGGGCCCTCGCGCCTTCAGCTCGATGATGACGCCGATCTTCGGGTAGCGCGCGAGCACGGCGCGGAGCGGCGGCACGTCGAATTCCGCGAGCTCGCGGGCCGTCCGATCCGTGACCTTTCCGGTTGCGTTCGTGGTGCGATCGAGCGTCGCGTCATGATGGACGACGACAACGCCGTCGCGGGAGAGGTGGACGTCGAGCTCGAGACCATCCGCTCCGGCCGCCAGCCCGCGATCGAACGCGGCAATCGTGTTTTCAGGACCAATCTTGCTGCCGCCCCGGTGCGCGAACACAAGGGGCCTCGACGCGCGAATTGCCGCATTCACCGCGCGATTCTAGCTGGGATAGAATCGGGCATGCCATCAATCTCGACCATCAACACGCTCGGCGACCTCCGCCGCGCGCGCGCAGCATCGCCGGAGGCGTTTCCCCGCCGTTCGGTGAAGCACGAAGTGCGCGATAACCTCATGGCCAAGCTCCGCCGCGGAGACGCGCTGTTTCCGGGCATCATCGGCTACGACGATACGGTCATTCCGCAGCTCGTCAACGCGGTGCTGTCGCGTCACAATTTCATCCTCCTCGGACTTCGGGGCCAGGCAAAGAGCCGCATCCTGCGCGCGCTCGTGTCGCTGCTCGACGAGCATCTGCCCATCGTCGCAGGCTGTGAGATACACGATGATCCCTTCCAGCCGATTTGCTCGGCCTGCCGTATGCGCATCGCGGCGGAAGGTGACGCGACACACATCGCGTGGCTGCCGCGCGACGCGCGTTACGTCGAAAAGCTCGCGACGCCCGACGTGACGATTGCGGACATGCTGGGCGATATCGATCCCATCAAGGCCGCGCGCAGCGGTCTGCAGCTCTCCGATGAGCTCACGATTCATTACGGTCTGCTGCCCCGCGCCAACCGCGGCATTTTCGGCATCAACGAGCTGCCCGATCTCGCCGGCAAAATTCAGGTCGGACTGTTCAACATCCTGCAGGAAGGGGACATCCAGATAAAGGGATATCCCGTCAGGCTGCCGCTCGATCTGCTGATGGTGTTTACGGCCAATCCCGAGGACTACACGGCCCGCGGCAAGATCATCACGCCGCTGAAAGATCGCATCGGCTCGGAAATTCGCACGCATTATCCGGCGACACGGCAGCACGCGATGGACATCACGTCGCAGGAGGCGTGGCTCGCGCGCGGAGACGGTGGGAAGAACATCGACGTGCCGGTGTACGTTCGCGAGGTGGTCGAAGACATCGCGTTTCAGGCGCGCGCCGATCGCAAAATCGATCGCCGCTCGGGTGTCAGCCAGCGGCTTGCGATTACCTGCCTGGAGAACGTGTTGTCGAACGCCGAACGGCGTGCTCTCGCCAACGGCGAAGCGGAGGTCGTCGCTCGAGTGACCGATGTCTACGCGGCGCTTCCGTCGATTACCGGCAAGTTCGAGATGGAATACGAAGGCGAACTGAAGGGAGCGGACAATGTCGCCCGCGAGCTGATTCGCGCGTCGGTGGCCACGGTGTTCACGGAGCGATTCGACGGCGTCGACATGCGGCGGGTCATCGAATGGTTCGAACTGGGCGGGTCGTTCCAGACGGCCGACACGGCATCGGCCAGAGATCTGCTCGCCCAGGCGCGGGGTGTGCAGGGGCTCGTCGAACTCGCCGGCCATCTCTCGATCGAATCGAAGGCATCAGAGCCGGCGATTGCGTCGGCCGTCGACTTCGCGCTCGAGGGGCTGTACGCGCAGAAGAAGATCAGCCGCAGCGACGACCGCGGCTATCACGCTGCCGAACAGCAGCAGCGCCGACCGGCGTCCCGGCCGGCAGAGCGCGACATGGACGAGGGACTCCCGCTGCCGGGCGGAAAGAAGAAATACTACAACTAGTTTACAGTTCACCGTTCACGGTTTACCGTGAACACGGTAAACGGCAGACGGTAAACGGCAAACGTTCATGCGTTACAAGTACTCCAAATACACCGGTAATCCGCTGGACGATCTGGACCTCGACGACTTGATTGAAAAGCTGTCGGATCTCCTGCTCTCGAGCGGATTTCAGTCTCCCTACGGCGGAGCTTACGGCGAGTCCGATGACGATCGGACGCTGCAGGCGCTGCACGACGCCATCATGGATGCGCTGTTCAACGGCGGCGTGCTGCCCGAGGAGGCGCTCGAGCGCCTGCTCGGCGATCCGGCGGATGCCGACCAGGCCGACGCGCGATCGAAGCTCGAGCAGTTGATCCAGGACATCATCGAGCGGATGATGCAGGACGGGTTCATCACACCGGCGCCCGATCTGGACTCGGATCGCGCCGACCGTCAATCGCAGGGAGCGGGCGGCGGCTTCGGCCCCGATTCGCCCCCGACGCGGTTTGAAGTCACCGACAAGAGCCTCGATTTTCTCGGTTATCGCGCGCTGCGCGATTTGCTGGGTTCACTGGGCAAGAGCAGCATCGGCCGCCACGACACGCGCGACAACTCGACCGGCATCGAAACCATTGCGGCGCCGAAACAGTACGAGTTCGGCGACTCGCTCAATCTCGATCCCAGCAGCACCGTGATGAACGCGGTGCAGCGCATCAATCGAGAACGGCGGGAGCGCGGTGAACCCGGTCCGGCAACCGGGGTGCTCGATTCCATCGACATCACCTACGAGGATTTGATGGTGTCGCAGGGGGAGTACCACAGTTCGTGCGCCACGGTGCTGATGCTCGATTGCAGCCATAGCATGATCCTGTACGGCGAAGATCGCTTCACCCCTGCCAAACGCGTGGCGCTGGCATTGGCGAATCTCATCCGCCTCCAGTACCCCGGTGATGCACTCAACGTCGTCCTGTTTCACGATTCGGCCGAGGAGATTCCGCTGCGCGAGCTGGGACGCGTGCGCGTGGGCCCGTACTACACGAACACGCGCGAGGGGCTCCGGCTTGCCCGCCGCATCCTGGACCGCCAGCGCAAGGACATGCGACAGATTGTGATGATTACCGACGGCAAGCCGTCGGCGCTGACTCAGCCGGACGGACGGATCTACAAGAACGCCTTCGGTCTCGATCCGTTCATCGTTTCCGAGACGATCGCCGAGGTCGCTGCGTGCCGCAAGAGCGGCATCATGATTAATACCTTCATGCTCGCGCGCGACTACGAGCTGGTCGCATTCGTGCGCAGGGTCGCGGAGATGTGCCGCGGCAAGGCCTACTTCACGACACCGTATACGCTGGGCCAGTACGTGTTGATGGACTATATGGACAAGAAGACGCGCACGATCCATTAGTCGGTAGTCGGCAGTCGGTAGTCGGTAGTCGCCAGTCTCAGTCGGTAGTCCACAGACTGGCGACTGAGACTGCTGGACTGACGACACTTGACTGCCGACTGTTTGACTGAGACCGCCGACTGACGACTGACGACTGACGACCGACATGCTGCCGTCCGAGATCCCCATCTTCCCGCTACCGAACGTCGTGCTGTTCCCCAGCGCGCTGCTGCCCCTCCATATCTACGAGCCGCGATACCGCGCCATGGTGACGGACGCCCTCGAGAACGAGCGGCTGATTGGCATGGTGATGCTGCGGCCAGGTTGGGAGCCCCACTACGACGAAGCCCCCGGCGTCTACACGATTGGATGCGCCGGCTTCATCACACACGCGGATCGGATGCCGGACGGCCGGTTCAATATCATGCTGCGCGGGCTGGAAAAATTCCGCATCCTCGGCGAGCGAGCGGCGCGCGGCGGCGCGGAGCGCTATCGTATGGCGCGGGTCGACTCGATCAAAGAAACGACATCGGCCGCGACGGCGGCCAGTCGTGCCGCACGGCACCGCCTAGAGAAGCTGCTCGCGCGGCAGCTCCAGAAGAACGACCACGACTTCATCCCGAAGGATGTCCCCGATGCCGACCTCGTGCACGCCATTGCGCAATATCTCGACCCGCTCGAGAAGCAGGCGCTGCTCGAATGCAACGGTCTCGTCGAACGGTGCCAGGCCCTGGCCGAGCTGCTGGAAATGCGCATGATGCCGCAGGGGAAGGCGAGGATGCACTAGGCGACAGGCAGTAGGCAGTAGGCGTCAGTCAGAGCGGCGCAGAGCGCCAAGTGCGAGCGTCACGAAGAAGATCAGGCTGGTCGCCAGCACGACCGCACCGCCTGTCGGCACGAGCAGGCGCGTTGAAATGAACAGACCGCCCACACCCGCCACGAAGGCCACAATCACGCTCCACGCCAGATACGATCGCGTCCCGATCGCGATATTACGCGCCGCCGCAGCAGGGACGATGACGAGCGCCTCGACCAGCAGCGCGCCGATCATCTTCAGGCTCACCAGAATGGCGATCGTCAGCACGATCGCAAACCCATACTCCAGGAGGGCCGAATTGATTCCGCGCGCAGCGGCGAGCTGGGGGCTCAGGCTGTCGAGCAGCAGATCGTTGTAGTGCCGGAAGACCAGGAACGTCAGGCCGAGCGCCGCACTCCCGAGCAGCACGAGATCGATGTCAGTCACCGTCAGCAGGCTGCCGAAAAGGATCGACTCGACCTGATGCACGTTGAACTGGCGGGTCACCGCGACGAGCAGGCATAAGCCCAGCCCGAGCGTGAGCGCGAGAAACACGCCGATGAGGGTGTCGTTTGGAAGCTTCGACCGGCGCTTCGCGTACACCATCGCGAGAGCGGACAGCAGAGAGAAGCCGAACAGTCCGCCGTACGGCGCGTTCAGCGGCTCACCGATGAGCAGCCCCACGCAGACACCCGTGATGGCCGCCTGCCCGAGCGCCGCGCTGAAAAATGCCATCCGCCTGGCGACAACGAGATGGCTGATCCCGCCCAGCAGCGGAGCCAGCAGAATCACGCAGATGAAGCCCCGGACGAGGAACGGATATTCGAAGAAGTCCATCACGGGTTCGTGAGGCTCGCCTGCCCGCCGACGCGATGGGGGTCAGTTGCGCGAAGGTGGGTGACGCTGTCGGCGATGCGCCGCACCTGGTCGGAGTCGTGGGACACCATCAAGACGGTCATCTCGCTCTTGAGCGAGGTCAGCGTGTCATCGAGCCAGCGTGCGCCGTTTTCGTCGAGGCCGCTGGCGGGCTCATCGAGAATCAGCAGCTCGGGAAGCGGATCGAGCGCATTGGCCAGAAGGACTCGACGCAACTCGCCGCCGGATAGGACCGACAACTGACGGTCATCGAATCCGCTCAACCCGACGCGATCGAGCAGCCGCGCGATCCGCTTGCGTGCCTCGCCAGTCACCCCGAAGCACACCGGACGGCGTTGCCTCGTCAGTGCCAGAAAGTCGGCGACGGTCACAGGCAGCGTGCGATCGACCTGGAATTGCTGGGGCACGTACGCCATGCGCCCGCTCCCCTCCCAGTGAGCGCTGATGCGCCCTTCGAACGAAACGAGACCGAGGATGGCCGACAGCAGCGTCGTCTTGCCCGCGCCATTCGGCCCGACCAGGGCGTGGACGGTGCCGCGCTCGACAGCGAACGACACGTTCGACAACACGGCCTCGCGGGCCGGCCGCAGCGTGAGGCCCGACACCTCGAGCAACGGATCCTCGAACAGGAGATCATGAGAATAGGAGTTGGTTTTGTTGGTCACCGTTCACCGTACCAGCGCGCGGATCATCGTGTCGGCGTTCTCCTGCATCTCGCGCTCGAACTTGTCGGCAGTGAATGCTCCTGATGCGATATGGCTGATGATGAAGACCGTGACGCCGGCTTCGTCGCGCAGCACCCGGAGCAGCGGGTCGGGAAACGACGCCTCGCTGAAGACCACATTGATACGCTCACGCTTGAGCAGCGCGACCATGTCACGCAGCTCGCCCGCCGACGGCGTCAACCCGTGCGACGGCTGCACGACCCCGCCAACCTCGAGACCGAATTCCTGCAGGAGGTAGCCGTAGCCGTCGTGCACGGTCACGACGCGTGTGATCGTGGCATCCGCAAGACGCGCCGCCGCCTTCGCCTTGATGGTGCGCAGCCGGCGCGCATATTCGGCGGCGTTCTGCTGCAGCGCGGATGCGTCCCGCGGGCGCAGTTGCGCGAGCGCGCGCTGAATCGCATAGGTCTGCTGAATCGCGTTCGAAAACGAGATGAACGTGTGCGAGTTCACGCCGCTGCCGCGTCCGGAGCGGATCACGGGTGTTTCGGCGTTCACGCGCACGACCGTCGCGCGCGTGTTGCCCGACGCCTTCAGCATCGGCACGATGAAGTCGTCGTGCCCGATGCCGTTCACGATGAGGACGTCGAGGTCGGCCAGCCGCTTGATGTCCTGCGGCCGCGGCTGGTAGTCGCCCGCATCGATATCGCCCGGCAGCAGCGCGCGCACCTCGTAACCGGGAAGGTTGCCGACGACGTTGGCGGTCCATGAGTAGTACGGATGAAGAGTGACGCCGATCTTCAGTGGCGCAACTGGTTTTGCAGTTTGTGCATCGACAACAGCAGCACCGAGCAGCAACGAGAAACCCAAAAACATCAGTCTCAACGCAGAGACGCGGGCGACGCGTCGAATTGGCCCCAAAGGCGTCTGGCAAGAAAAGACAGACGCAAACCACAAGACCGATCGAGCTGGGGAGGGTCTTGTGGTTGCGTCTGTCTTTTCTTGCCAGGCCGGCCGCTTCTCGGCCGGCAAACTCGACGCGTCGCCGCCGAGCCCGCTTACGCGCCCCGCAGAGAAATGCATTGTCTTTGTACCTCTGCGTCTCTGTGTCTCCGCGGTGAGACAACAATCTTTATTGCGCATCAGGTCCCACCAGCCAGTTCGTCCAGCCTTCATTCTGCGGAAGGCGCAGCGCGGCGAAGCCGCTGCGGCGCTTCCCTTCCGGGATATTCCAGATCGACACGTGCAATGTGGTCCCGTCGGGCAGCCGATGATGCGTCTCATCGTTCGGCGCGGGATCTGCGGGCGCACCGGGCTCTGGCTCGAGAATGACGAGCACCCACGCGGGCTGCGAGGTGTCTGACGGAACGCCCAGGTAGTTGGTCGCCCAATCCTGCCGGACGGACGTCCATGTGTAATTGACCGCCTGCGTGGGATCGACGGCAAACGGCGGAATCCCCTCAGCTCCGAGCGCCACCACGTCGGGCCACTTTCCGGACCCGGCGCGCATGCGCTCGGCCTCGAGCAGTCCTTCCCGCAACTCGCGGAACACGCGCTGCTCGTTCTGTGACGCGTCACGAATCAATTTCTGGTACGGCAAAAGCCCCGCTGCAGGTGCGGCGATCTCCGGCGCACCAAATGCGGGCCGGAAAATATACGCGGAGACGATGACGACGATCGCGGCCGCGGCTTTAATGACATTGATCGTTTCGGCACGCACGGATGGCGGCCGAAGTTCCACCCTATGCCCTCTGCTCTCTGCCATCTGCTCTGTCAGCGAGTGACGGCGCCGCGTGCATCGCGGCGCTGTGCGATGTTCTTGATGATCGTCTCGCCGTGGAAACGGCCGTTTTCAATGAAGATGTTCGACGTATCCCTGCCGCAGATGGCGCCGCCCGCGAGAAAGATGCCGCGCACGTTCGTCTCGAATGTCTCGGAATTGAACTCCGGGACCAGCGTCTCGCGGTGGAGTCGTATGCCCGCTCGGCGATAGAGATCGCAGTCGGGGTGATACCCCGTCAGCAGGAACACCGCGTCGGCCGGAATGTCTTCCTTCACGCCGCCGCGCTCCACGATCACATGCGTGGGCTGTATCTCCACGACGCTCGTGTTGAACAGCCCTCGCACCGATCCTTCCTTGATGCGATTCTCGATGTCGGGCCTGACCCAGTATTTGATGCTCGGCTTGAGCTGCGGATGGCGATGCACCAGCGTCACGGTCGCGCCCGATCGATACAGCTCGAGAGCCGTTTCGGCGGCGGAGTTTCCGCCGCCGACAATCACCACGTGCTTTCGATAAAAGCCGTGCGACTCGTTGTAGTAGTGCGACACGTGCGGGAGCGTTTCTCCGGGCACGCCGATGACATTCGGATGATCGAAATAGCCGATGGCGAAAATGAGATGGCGGCTGTGCCTGATTCTCCGCACACCGTTGTCGGAGCGCGTCTCGACCGCGAAGACGGCGTCCCGCTCGGTCGCGGATGCGGATTCACGCTTGACCGTCGTCACCTGCTCGCCGAAGTCAATCGCCAGTCCGTAGGTATCGACGACGCGCCGGTAGTAGCGCAGCGCTTCGATGCGCGTCGGTTTTTCGAACGGGGACACCAGCGGCAGGCCGCCAATCTCGAGCAGCTCCGGTGTGGTGAAGAACACCATGTTCACCGGGAACTTGTAGATTGAATTGACGAGCACGCCCTTTTCGATGATCGAATAATCGAGTCCGCTCTGCTTGGCGGCGATCGCAGCAGCGAGCCCCGCAGGCCCTGCTCCAACGATGGTGACGTCCCGAATCTGCATTTCCGCCTAGTTTGCCACGGACTGACGCTCACCTTTTTGGCTCTGGCTGTCGGCGTCTGGGCAGGACTGGAGTCCTGCGCTACGGAAATGGATTGCCAGCCCGGTGCGCGGTATGCCCTCTCAGGTCGCCCAGCGCCCAAACAGCCCAAAAGCGCCCGTAAGTGGCTGATTCCCCGGTAAGATACCGTCCATGCATTCACCTATCAAGTACGTAGAGAAGGGGCTGGCAGTCGCCGCCAACGGCGCATGGGCGGTCTTCAACACCGTCAACCGCATCAACCCCGGACCGTCTTTTATCCCGAAATGGTCGGACAAGCCGCTGCTGAAGTCGTGGCAGAAGACCAAGCCGCCGCTCGGCTGGCCGCGCAAGACTGATTCGCTGTGCCCGACCTGCGTCCGTGAGGCGCGCCAGGCTATCCTCGACGGCAAAGAGGATGTGTCGATGTTGCTCACCGAGAAAGTGGGCGAGATTCCCGCGACCATTCTCGAGCGCGACGGCAAGATTCTCATGGTCAAGGATTGCCCGACCCACGGGCACTTCGAAGACGTCATGGCCATGGACACCGACTTCTTCAAGCATCTCGAGCAGGTGTTCCCCGGCCGCGATATCGCCGCGCACAACGACGAGAAGCTGCACAACCACGGCAGCAGCACGATCAAGCACGGCCGCGGATCGGTGCTCACCGTCGACCTGACCAACCGCTGCAACATGATGTGCGACCCCTGCTTCATGGACGCGAACCAGGTCGGGTTCGTCCACGAGCTGAGCTGGGAAGACATAAAACAAGTCCTCGACAACGCCATCACGATCAAGCCGCGCCGGCAGATGTCGGTGCAGTTCTCGGGTGGCGAGCCGACGATGTCGCCGTACTTCCTCGACGCGGTGCGCTACGCGCGCGAGGTGGGCTACAACTCGGTACAGGCGGCCACCAACGGCATCGAGTTCGCCAAGAGCCCCGAGTTCGCAAAAGCCGCGGCCGAGGCGGGCCTCCGGTACGCGTATCTGCAGTTCGACGGCATCGGCAATGCCGCGAACTCGCATCGCCGCGTCGGCAACCTGTTCGACGTCAAGCTTCAGGCGATCGAAAACCTCTGGAACAACGGCGTCGACATCGTCCCGGTCGTCACGATCGTCAACGGCGTCAACAACGAACAGGTCGGGCGCATCATCGAGTTCGCGCTCGACAACCCGCGCAAGATCAACTTCCTGTCGTTTCAGCCGGTGTCGTTCACGGGCCGCGACGAGGAAGTGACGCCGGAGCGGCGCGCGGCGCAGCGCTATACGCTGTCGCACCTGGCCCACGACGTGAAGAACCAGACGGGCCTCGGCGAACCGGTTCGCGACTGGTTCCCGATTTCGTTCATGGGCACCTTCACCGACTGGGCGGACACGGTTCACGGACCGGACGCGCAGTGGGGCAACCTCACGTGCGGGTGCCACCCGAACTGCGGCGTCGGCATGGCCGTCATGATCGACAAGGTCACGAAGGAAGCGGTGCCCGTGACGGCGTTTTTGAACGCCGAGCAGCTTGCGAAGGATCTCGCTCAGGTCAACGACGCGGGACGCGGCAAGTTCCTGTCGGTCGTGGGCATGGCCATCGCGCTGATGCGGAACTACAACCCGTTCACCGCGCCGACGCACTTCAAGCTGATCGACCTGATGAAGAAGTTCGACAAGACGTTCGGTGCGACCGGCAAGAACTACGGCAAGGTCACCAAGGACCGGACGGCGCAGGACATCGACGTCCGCCGCCAGGACCGCTGGAATTTCCTGTTCATCGCGGGCATGTGGTTCCAGGACCTGTTCAACTACGACTTCCGCCGCACCGAGATGTGCATCATTCCGTATGCCACGCAACAGGGAGAAATCTCCTTCTGCGCCTACAACACGGGCATCGGCTGGCGCAACATCATCGAGAAGATGCACATGACGGCCACGCTCACGAAGTGGTACGAAGAGCACGGGCGTCATGAGATCTTCGCGGGCAATAAGGCGGTTCCGCTGCCGACGACCAATCACGCGCTGAAGCTGAATGCCGAAGCCGTGGCGGCCGGCGAACAGCAGGACCTCGTGCTTGCCGGTGTCGCCCGCAACGCGCGCGAAGAAAAAATCGCCGCGCGCGCCGCCGCGAATGAGAAGTCGCTCGAGGAGAAGCTCAAGGAAGACGCCAAGCACAAGCAGATGGCCGACCTCTACCGCCAGCACGTGCTGAAAGAGGCGCCGAAGCCGCCGATGATTCAAATCCAGGGGCTCAAGAAGTCGCAGCCCGTAGCGTAACGAAAAACGTAGACCGAAAAACGAATAGAGCAACACAACGGGCGGGCCCGATACTCGGGCCCGCCCGTTTTTTATTCGTTATTCCTTTTTCGGTTTTCCTTAGTATCCTGCTGACTTCCAATGCCCGACCGATCGCACGATCGATACCTCGTGAAGTCCCTCGTACACGCCGCCACGATTCTGCAGGCGTTTCAGTCGGGAGAAGACCTCCGTCTGCGCGACGTCATCGAGCGGACGGGGTTCGGTAAAGGGATGTGCTTCAGGCTGCTGCATACGCTGCATCATTGCGGGTTCGTCGAGAAGATCGACGAGCGTCACTATCGGCTCATGGCGGTCATTCGACCGCGAAAGCGGTTTCGCATCGGCTACGCGTCGCAGGGGCAGGACAGCTCATTTCCGCGGGAGGTACATACCGGCCTGCTTCGCGCAGCCGAACGCGAGCGGCTCGAGCTGATCGTCGTCGACAACCGCTATCAGCCGAAGGTGGCGCTGCGCAACGCGCAGCACCTGATCAAGGAAGGGGTCGACCTCGTCATCGAATTTCAAACCGACGAGGCGATCGCGCCGGCGATTGCGTCGAAGTACCTCGAAGCGGGTATCCCGTTGATCGCGATCGACATTCCGCATCCCGGTGCCACGTATTTCGGCGCCAACAACTACCAGGCGGGGTTGCTGGGCGGCCGCTATCTGGGCAAATACGCGCAGACCTGCTGGAACGGGCAGGTCGACGAGGTGCTCATCCTCGAGCTTGCGCGCGCCGGCGCTCTCGTCGGCGCCCGCGGAAAAGGCATCGTCGCGGGCCTCAAGGAGACGCTGCATCTCAGCGACTCGGTGCGCGTGATCTCACTCGACGGCGATGGGCAGTTCAAAGCCTCGCTCGAAAAAGTGCGACGTTACCTGCGTATGTCGAAAGCGCGCCATGTGCTCGTGGGCGCCGCCAACGATCCCAGCGCGCTGGGCGCGGCGCGGGCGTTTCAGGAGACCGGACGCGAGTCCACCTGCGGCATCGTCGGCCAGAACGCCGAACCCGACGCCAGGCAGGAGCTGCGGGCCGCGCGGACGCCCCTCGTTGCGTCGGTCGCGTATTTTCCCGAGCGCTACGGCGCGGGGCTCGTTCGGCTCGCGCTTGACATCCTGTCGCGCAAGGCGGTGCCGCCGGCCGTTTTCACCCGGCACCAGATCATCACCGCGGAGAACGTCGATCACTTCTATCCGAATGATTCCCTGAACGTTTCGCGAAGCGAAACAGGGACGCGCGCGCGCGGTAATTCATAATCCCGTAGATTTTCCGGAATTCCGCGAAAACACGCTCGTTCTCGTCGGACTTTCCTGCTGAATTCGTTCCTCATCCCAGAATCCGGCGTTTCGACCTCATAAGGCTTTGACAGCGATCGACGCCAGGCGTAGCGTGCATTCCACCAGTCACTACGCAAGGAGGCGTTATGCCCAGAGTTGCCGGAGTGCTCGTGCTGACCGCGCTCGTCCTCGTCACCCCCTCGTTGTCCAGCGCACAAATCGGCGGTGGCGGCTCGATTCAAGGGACCGTGCTCGACACCTCCGGAGCCCCCGTGCCTGGCGCGACGGTCACCGCCACGAACGTGGCGACCGGCATCCAGACCGTCAGGCAGACCACCGAAGCCGGCGTATACGCGCTCACGCCGCTGCAGCCGGGCGAGTACCCGTGTCACGGTGTCGCTGGATGGCTTCCAGACATTCGCGCGCAACGGCATCTTCATCGACGCGCTGACCGTGGTGGGCCTGAATGCCACGCTGCAAGTCGGCAGTATCACGCAGGAGATTCTGGTCACGGCCGAGGCGCCGCCGCTGGCGACGGCTGACGCACGACTCGGCCAGACGATCCGGAACGAGGTGTATACCGCGCTGCCGCTCGTGATGAACACGGGCGGACCGCGCGATCCCACCGCGTTCATGTTCCTCATGCCCGGCGTGCAGGGAATCGGCCGCTGGGGCAACGTGATGGGTGGTCAGGACTTCACGACTGATATGTACGTGGAAGGGATTCCGATCACGAACGCCGTGGTGCAGGGCGAAGGGCGGAACCTCTCGTTCGGCATCTCGGTCGAGGCGATCGATCAGTTTCAAGTGGAAACAAGCGGCACGGCTGTGACGTTCAACGGCCAGGGCGCGTCAAATTACGTCGTCAAATCGGGGACCAACGCCTTCCACGGTGCAGGGTTTGAGTACCTCCGCAATAAATCCCTTGATGCCAGGCCGTTCTTCAACAAAGCGCTCAATGCCCAGGGCGAATTCGTGTCGCCAAAGCCCGACGACAACCAGCACGAATACGGCGCCACGCTCGGCGGTCCGATTGCCAGGAACAGGATGTTCTTCTTTCTGGCGTATGACGGCTACCGCGACCGCCGGCAATCGGCCTCGACGCTGTCGTCGATTCCGACGCTCGCCCAGCGCAACGGCGATTTCAGCGCGCTGCCGGTGACCATTTACGATCCGCGTACGACGCGGCCCAATGCGAGCGGCACCGGATTCATCCGCGATCCATTTCCAGGCAACAGAATTCCCGCGGATCGCCTCTCGGCGATTTCGAAAAGCTTCCAGTCGGAGCTTCCGGAACCGACCAATTCCGCGTTGCAGAACAACTATCTCGGCGGATCGCTGCCGATTGGTTTCGATAACGTCAGCATCACGTCAAAAGTCGATCTCAAACTGAACGAGCGTCAGCAGGGGTCCGTGCTGTTCTCGCACGGCCACAGGAGTCAGGCCACGGCCTATCGCGGCAGCACGCTGCCGCTGCCGTACGCTGTGACACGCTGGGTTGACGAGATCCCCACGAGCGCTCAGGTCAAACACACCTACGTCCTCGGCTCACAATGGGTAAACCAATGGGGTATCGGGTTCTCGCGCCTTGCGGTGCCCATCGAAAACGCCACAATCGACGGCCAGTATCCAATCAAGGCCGGTCTGCGCGGGTTGCCGCCCGGCGAAGCTGATTCGTCGTTCCCGGAGGTGTCGTTCGGCGGACCGAATGCCCCCGCTGGGTGGCGCGGCACCGACGCGCGCGCGTTTACGGAATACCTGAACAACTACACACTGCAGAACAACCTGAGCTGGACCCACGGACGGCACACGACGACGTTCGGGCTGCAGGCACAGCGTATGGACGCAGACGAGCGCGAACGGACCTATGGCAGCCTGGCGACATTCGGCTTCAGCAATCTGCAAACGGCGGGTTTCAATGCCGCAGGCGCGCTCGATACCGCGAGCGGCAATGCCTATGCGAGCTATCTGCTGGGTGAATTGAATGCGACCAACGTCATACAGGACGCCGAGGTGGCGACCAGCGGCCGCTTCTACACCTACGGATTTTGGGCGCAGGATGATTTCAAGCTGCGGCCGGATCTATCGCTCAATCTCGGTCTGCGCTACGACATCATGAAGCCGTACACCGAGCTCTACGATCGGTGGTCGTTCCTGGACGCGACGATGCCGAACCCGGCCGTCGGCGGACGTGCCGGTGCGGTCGTGTTCGCTGGAGACGGCGCGAACAGCTGCCACTGCCGCACGCCGATAAAAACCTACTACGGCGCGATCGGACCGCGACTCGGTCTGGCCTACACGCTGAACGATCGAACCGTCTTGCGGACGGCCTATGGCGTCAACTACTCGCGCCGTGGCGCCGTTGGTGGCCGTGCGGGAGCGCGCAACGGCACCGGCACACTCGGCTTCTCGGCGAACGCGAGCTTTCCAAGCCCGAACGCCAGCTTCACACCCGCATATAACTGGAACGACGGTGTGCCGGGCTATCTGCCTCCGCCGTTTTTCGATCCGTCGCTCAACGCCGGCTTCGTGACCGGCCGCCCAAGCGGCGGCGGCGTGACGTATGGCGATCCGGAGATCGGCGGGCGCATGCCTCGTTATCAAAACTGGAACGCCGGCTTCCAGTACGCGCTTCTCAGAAGTGTGACCGTCGGTGCGTCGTATGCCGGCAGCCGTGGAGATTTTCTCGGCGGCAGCGGACGCGGTTTCTATTCGAATCAGCTGGAGCCGAAGTATTTGGTGCTGGGTAACCTGCTGACCGCCCAGGCCACTCCCGCAAACATCGCGGCCGCCCAGGCGCTCGTGCCGGGCATCACCCTTCCCTACCCGAATTTCTCGGGCAGCATCTCGCAGATGCTGCGTCCATTTCCGCAGTACTCGGCGGTCACCGACGTCTACGGCAACGTCGCGCGGTCGAACTATCATTCACTGCAAGTGACGGCCGAGAAGCGCCGCGCCGACGATGGGTTGTCGGTGTCGTTCAACTACACGTTCAGCAGAACGAAAGACGATCTGGCTGCGCGCACCGGATATAACTTCGAGCAGGAGTGGGCTGTCGGCGTGAACGACCAGCCGCACGTCTGGAACGCCATTGTCGTTTACCACATGCCGTTTGGCGCAGAGGGTAGGGCCGGCAGCGGCAATCCCGTGGTGCGCGCCATCGTCAAGGACTGGCAGATGTCGGGTATCACGCAATTCCGGTCGGGGCGGCCGCTCGGCTCAATCGGTGCGACGTGCAATCTTCCGAATGCAGGCACGTGTTATGCGGATTTCAACCCGAACTTCAGCGGGCCAGTCCGTATCAACGGTGACTACGGTGACGGCGATGTGCTGAGCCCGACGAACCCGCCGACCTACATCGATCGCGCGGCGTTTCAATCTCCCGCGTCATTCACGTATGGCGACACGCCGAGGACGCTGGCGCACGACCTGCGGAACCCTCACTATTTCAACCAGGACTTCAGCCTGCGGCGCGATTTCCCCATGGGGCCGACGAGGCTCGGCCTGGGCTTCGACGTGTTCAACGTATTCAACAACGTCGTATTCGGCGGCATCCAGACGAACATCACCAACGCCAATTTCGGGCGGGTGAGCACGCAGACGAACACACCGCGCGTCGGGCAAATCAAAATACGCCTGGAGTTCTAGCTAGGTGGTAGGTGGTAGGTGGTAGGTGGTAGGTTGTAGAAGCGGAGCCGGAAAGCTATGAAAAAGTCGCTGGTCGTGGTCATGCTGTCTGCCGGCACCGTGCTCCTCTCGCAGGCGCCCGTGCCCAGGGAGTGGACCGACGCGAAAACCGGACATCGAGTCGTCCGCCTCACGAGCGACGTGGGCGGCTCGACGCTGTACTTTCACGACAACGCGTTTTCGCCCGACGGGAAGACCATGATGTTCAATACGCCCGCGGGTATTGCCATTATGGACGTTGCGGCGATTGGCAGCGCCGGGGCCGCTCCGCAGATCGTCGGGCCGGCCGTGCGCGGCGGCTATTTCGCGCGGCGCTCGCGGGAAATTTATTACGGAAGCCCCGGTGGCGGCGCGGTCACGGCGCTCAATGTCGATACGAAGCAGACGCGTGCAGTGACACACGCGCGCGGATTGATCAACGCCGACGAAACGCTGTCGGTCGTCAAGAACGGCAAAGCCGTCGATGCCGACGGCAAGTACCCGCGCCCGCCGGCACGCCCGATCGTTCCGCAGCTGCAGCGGATGTTTCCGGGCAAGCGAATGGACGACCTCACGCCCGACCAGCAGTACTCCGTCAAAAAGGAAGATGGGCTGGCGCCGCGCGCGCTCAATCCGTCGCTGCAGTCATTCATCTTCACCAATCTCAAGAACGGAGGAGCGCTGGAAACCGGCTTCCAGTACGGCGACCTGAATCACCTGCAGTTCAATCCGACGGACCCCAACCTGCTGTTGTATTGCCATGAGGGAACGTGGCACGAGCTCGACCGCACCTGGACGATACGCACCGACGGCAGCCAGAAGCAGTTGATGCACAAACGCACGATCGACATGGAGATCAACGGCCACGAATGGTGGAGCTGGGACGGCAAGACGGTGTGGTTCGATCTGCAAACCCCGCGCAGCCAGGTGTTCTGGATTGCCGGTGTCGAGATGGCCACCGGGCGAAAGATTCGCTACCACGTCGAGCGCGACTGGTGGGGGGTGCATTTCAACAGCTCGCGGGATGACACGCTCTTTGCCAGCGACGGCGGCGACCCGTCGCAGGTCGCGTATTCGACCGACGGCATGTGGATCAACCTGTTCCGCGTGCAGTCGGGCGACCGCATCACTCGCGAACAACTGGCGGACATGTCGAAGCACAATTACGTGACCGGCCGCGGCGGTGTCGAGCCGAACGTGCACATCACGCCGGACAAGAAGTGGGTTGTTTTCACGGGGCAATTCGGCGACTGGCCGCGGCACGTCTATGCGGTGGAAATCGAGAGGGCAAAGCCGGTAAAATAGCTCGTTCCCATGCCGACTCTACGTCATTTCCTTCTTGTCGCGCTGCTCGTCCTGGGTTCGGTGGTCGCACCGGCAATGAACGCCGCGCAGGCGCCGAACGCCGACGTGGAGCGGGAATACGGCGCAACCATCCAGCCATTTCTCAACTCGTACTGCGTGAGCTGTCACACCGGTGAGAAGGCGGCGGCGCAGCTGGACCTGCGTCAGTACTCCTCGGCGGCGTCGGTCGTGCAGGATTTTGCGAAATGGGATCGCGTGCGCGAGAAGCTGTCGGCGCGACAGATGCCGCCGCAGCAGGCCAAGCAGCCGTCCGACGCTGAACGTCAGCAGATCATCAACTGGATCGCCGCCACCTGGAAGACCGAGGCGCGCCGAAATGATGGTGACCCTGGCCCGGTGCTCGCGCGGCGACTCAGCAATTCCGAATACAACTACACCATCCACGACCTGACGGGCGTCGACATCCGCCCCGCGCGCGAATTCCCTGTCGATCCGGCCAATCTCGCGGGGTTCGACAACTCCGGCGAATCGTTGACGATGTCGCCCGCGCTGCTGACGAAATATCTGCAGGCCGCGCGTCTGGTCGCGGATCACATGTTCCTCAATCCCGACGGGTTCGAGTTCGCGCCGCATCCGATGCTGGTCGAAACCGATCGCGAGAAGTTCTGTATCCAGCAGATCGTCGATTTCTACGACCGGCAGGCGACCGACTACTCGGACTACTTCCGCTCGGCATGGCTCTACAAACACCGGGCGGTGCTCGGCAAACCGAAAGCCACGCTCGCCGACATCGCCGCGCAGAACAGAGTGAGCGCGCGATACCTGACGACCATCTGGCAGGCGCTCGAGGGACCGAAGGAAGAGGTCGGGCCGCTCGCAAAGCTGCAGACGATGTGGCGCGCGCTGCCGGTGCCGCAGAAGGGTTCTGACCCGTTCCTGGACGAGTTCATCCAGATGCGCGACTTCGTCGTGCGCATGCGCAAGGACACGTCGCTGAAGTTCGCGAGCCCCGTCGTGCAGGGCCTGAGCGTCGCGTCGCAGCCGCTCATGAACTGGAAGAACCGGCAGTACGCCACGCACCGCCGCGATTTCGAGCGCGCGGCGCTGCGCGTCGCCGATGAACCGCCGCCGGTCGAAGTGAAGATGCCCGACGCGAAGCGCGGGCTCGTCGGCGGCGGCTTGAACGGCGAAGATCTGAATGCGCTTCGGGCGCTCGCCGAGCAGTACGAGTCGCGCATGCAGAATCCCGACCTCGAGGTGCCCGCCGGCCAGCGCGCGCGCTACGAGGCGGCGTTCGCGAAGTTCAGCTCGATCTTCCCCGACACGTTCTACGTGCGCGAGCGCGGCCGCTTCTATCCGGACGACACGGAAGACAAGGGACGCCTGCTGAGCGCGGGCTTCCACAACGTGATGGGCTACACCCGCGACGACGCGCCGCTCAGCGAGCTGCTGCTGGACGAGAAGGGGCAGAAAGAGCTGGAGGCGCTGTGGGACGAGTTCGAGTTCGTCGCCGGACTACACCGCGCGCACCTACATCGAGTTCTTCTTCAACCAGAGCGGCGAGGTTCTCGGCAACGGCCGCGAGTCCGGGAGCCATCGTCCGGCCGACAAGGACATCACCGAGGAGTCGGTCATCCTCGATTTCAAGAAGGCCTACATTGCGAAGGCCGTCGGCCGATCCGACGAACAGTCCGATCGCGTTCGAGGCCATCAGCGAGCACTTCGACCGCGTGAATGCGGCGATCCGCACCGTCGAGCGCAAGCGGCTCGAGGCCGAGCCGCGCCAGCTCGACGCGCTGCTCGCGTTTGCCGCGCGCGCGTATCGCCGACCGCTGACGCCGGCCGAGCGCGACGATCTGCGCGGGCTTCTATCGTTCGCTGCGCGAGAAGAGCGGCTTGACGCACGAAGAGGCGATGCGCGATCTCATCGTCAACGTGCTGATGTCGCCGCACTTCAATTATTTAGTCGCGGGGGCCCCCCGCCCCGCTCCGGTCGCTTCGCTTGCGGGGCCCCAGCGCCCCGCGCCGCTGCGCGACCTTGGCGACGATCGCACTCAGCCGCTGTCGGATCATGCGCTCGCCAGCAGGCTGAGCTACTTCCTCTGGTCGAGCATGCCCGACGCCGAGCTGTCGGCGCGAGCGGCGGCCGGCGAGCTGCGCAACGAATCGGTGCTGCTGGCCCAGGTGCGCCGGATGCTGAAGGACGAGCGCGCGCGCCGTCTCGCAACCGAGTTCGGCGGCAACTGGCTCGACTTCCGGCGCTTCGACGAGCACAACGCGGTCGATCGCGAGCGCTTCCCCGAGTTCAGCAACGAGCTGCGCGACGCGATGTTCGAGGAGCCGATCCGGTTCATCACCGACGTCGTCCGCAACGATCGCTCGGTGCTCGACATGCTGTACGGCAACCACACGTTCGCGAATCCCGTACTGGCCAAACACTACGGGATGCCGGAGGTGCACGGCTCGGCCGACCGATGGGTGCGCATCGACAACGCGCGCGACGTATCAGCGCGGCGGTCTGCTTCCGATGGCGGCGTTCCTGACGCACAACTCGCCGGGCCTGCGGACGAGCCCGGTCAAGCGCGGCTACTGGGTCGCGCGGCGCGTGCTCGGCGAGGTGATTCCTCCGCCGCCGCCGACGGTGCCCGAGCTGCCGAAGGACGAGGCGAAGCTGGATCTGCCGCTGCGCGAGATGCTGGCGAAGCATCGCGACAATGCGGCGTGCTCGTCGTGTCATGCGCGGTTCGATTCGTTCGGGTTGACGTTCGAAGGCTACGGGCCGGTCGGCGAAACGCGGACGAAAGACCTGGCCGGACGCGCCGTCGACACGCAGGCGGTGTTTCCCGGAGGAAGCCAGGGGACCGGCCTCGCGGGTTTGCAGAGCTACATCCGCGCAAATCGGGAAAAAGACTTTTTGGACAACCTTAGTCGTAAAATGCTGGTGTACGCGCTGGGCCGATCGCTGCTGCTGTCGGATGAGCCGCTCATCCAGCGGATGAACGCGAAGCTCGCGGCGAACGGCTATCGATTCAGCACGCTGGTCGAGACGATCGTGACGAGCCCGCAGTTCTTGAAGAAACGAACGTCCTGTGCAGAAAGGCTAGCGAGATGAAGCTGTCCCGTCGTACCGTCCTTCGCGGAGCTGGAGTCACCATGGCGTTGCCGTGGCTCGAGTCCATGTCCGCGTTCGCAGCAACACCATCGAGCTCGCCTTTCCCGAAGCGCTTCGCCGTGCTCTTCATGGGCAACGGCGTCAACGAGAACCACTGGGGCGCCACCGGATCGGGCGACGACATGAAGCTGAGCCTGAGCCTGTCGCCGCTCGAGCCGTTGAAGAAAAAGATCAACGTCATCAACGGGCTCTTCAACAAGCACTCGACGGGCCAGGGCATCCACCCGGCGCAAACGGGAAGCCTGCTCTCCGGAGCGCCCATCACACGAGGTCCGGTCATCCACGCGGGCATCACGGTCGACCAGATGATCGCCAACCACGTGGGACAGGACACGCTGCAGCCCAGCATCGTGCTCGCGTGCGAGCAGCCGATGACGGGCTACCACGAGACGAACTTCTCGATGGCCTACAGCTCGCACATCTCGTGGCAGAACGCCGACTCGCCGGTGCCCGAACGAGGTGTACCCCGCGCTCGCGTTCGACACGCTGTTCGAGAATCGCGGCAGCGTCCGCAATCTCAGCATCCTCGATCGCGTCAGGGACAGCGCCGCGCAGCTGAGCCGCCAGGTGAGCTCGACCGACCAGTACAAGCTCGACGAGTTCATGACGAGCGTGCGCGAAGTGGAAAAGCGCGTCGACGGCATGCGGAAGAATCAGGAAAAAGCGGCGGACCTCGCGAAGCTGAAGAACAGGCCGGTGTTCTCGATGGATCGGCCGGCGAACGGCCTGCCCGAAGACCTTCGCGAGCACACGCGGCTGATGTGCGACGTCATCGCGCTCGCGTTTCAGACCGACAAGACGCGCGTGGCGTCGCTGCTGCTCGCGCGCGATCTCTCGGCGCTCTACTACCCGTTCCTCGACGTGCGGAACGGGCATCACGCCGCATCGCACGACAACCTGTCGGACGGCTACGAGCGCATCTCGCGGTTCCACTTGAGCCAGCTGGCCTATCTCGCCACGAAGCTCGACTCGATGCCCGAAGGTGACGGAACGGTGCTCGACAACTCGTGCCTGATGTTCCTGTCGAACCTGTGGAACGGCAGCAAGCACGTCAGCACCCAGCTGCCGGTCGTGCTCGCCGGCGGTCTCGGCGGCACGCTCGAAACCGGCCGTTCGCTCGACTACCTCACGGCCGGCGACGAGAATCGCAAGATGTGCAGTCTGTATCTCGGCATCATGGACCGGATGGGCATCAAGGTGGATAGCTTCGGCGACTGCGAATACGCGCCTCGCGGACCTGTAGTCGGTAACGAAAATCGAAGAACGAAAACCGAATAGTGAAGCGAGGCGGGTCCGAAATCGGGCCCGCCCTACTTTTACCCGTCGCTCTATTCGTTCCTCGTTTTTCCTTTCTACTACGGGCAGGTCGCTGAGACCATCTTTACGGACGTTCACGTTCAGAGTCCCAACGAGTTTCATTCCCGGGACCCCTGTGACTTGCCGCGGTATCTTTCGGCGTCTTATCGCTCGATATCGTGCCGGTGACCTCCACTTTGTGACCGAGATGCGCCTTCACGTCAGCTCCGATGAGAGTGTAGGACAACATCTTCGGAGTTGGGCTCGCCTCGGTGGAGGGCCTGTTCTGTGTGTCGACGTCTGGATCCGTGCCGATCATGGCGTGGTCGAGTCGGTACACGGCGCCAGATTGAGCCACGCACCCGGTAATCGTCGACGGCTTCATGCTGTCTTTGAGCGGTCGGCGGCTTTTGGCCTTTGGTCGCGGGCATGTTCTGCTGTCCCGCTTGCGCCGCAGACGTTCCGACAAAGCCGGCCAGGACAACGACCATCAAGAATTTCTTCATTCCTCATCTCCTCTGGTAGTAGCTCTGCAAACACCTCTCCATCACCCACGACGATCGTGCACCCGTTTCACCGGTCGACTCACAGGTCCCTTGTCCGCGAAGCTCGTCGACGATCGTCTGAATCAGCGGCTGGTGCACGTGCGGAGGATTGCGGAAGCGATACAGGTTGGGTTGGCCGCCTCGCGTGACCACCACATCCGCGTCGGCGCGCACGGCTGTTGCGATTTCTCCCTCGGAGCCGGTGAACACAATCGAGTCGGCAGACACAGGAGCGTTGAAGTTCCAGATGCCGGTGCCCGCCACCTTGTCGCCGATCTGAAACGCCGCGGCGGTGACGTCCTCGGCCGCATACGTACCGCCGGTGTTCAGCGCGAATCCGGCGGCCGCCGGTGATCGGGCCCGCCAGGAAATCGATGATGTCGAAATAGTGCGAAGCGAGATCGAGAAACAGTCCCGCGCCTGCAATCTCCGGGTTGAAGCGCCATGCCTTTGCTGCATTCGCCGGTCGCCAAGCGGGTCGGTTACTTTGACGTGAATCGACGTCAGCTGTCCGATGGCGCGCGCGCGAAGCAGCTCGCGCACTTTCAGAAAGCGCGGCAGCGCGCGCCGGTAATACGCAACCCAGAGAGGGCGCTGGGCGCAGCGGAATGCCTCGACCATCTGAAGACACTCCGCGTGATTCATCGCCATCGGCTTCTCGACCAGGCACGGCTTGCCGGCGGCCGCGACCTTCAGGGCGAGATCGCAATGACTCGATGGCGGGGTTGCGATGTAAACGGCGTCCACACCGGCATCGTGAATGAGAGCGTCGGCGTCGCCGTGCACGCGCGGCACGTCGTGGCGCCGCGCGTAGTCCTCCGCCTTTCCGCGCTCTCGACGCATCACGGCGACCAGCGCCGAGCCCTCGGCCTTCTGCAGTGCCGGTCCGCTTTTGACTTCGGCGACGTCTCCGCAGCCGATCATGCCCCAGCGGATGGTATCCATCGTACTTGATCTAGTGATCTACTGATCTACTGATCTTGAGGAGCGTCGAAGCACAAAGAACAGCGCCGCGACGCCCAGCACCGGCCAGTACAGATACTTGGGCCATTGCGGGCTTACGCTGTACTCGATGCGAACGTCCCGCTGTTTCGCATCGCGCGTCTGACCGACGACGCTGATGCCTCGGTCGCTCGGAACGAGCGCGTTGACGAGGTACACGCTGGAACCTGCATGGTGATTGTTCTGAAAATGCAGCTCTCGTCGAAGGCTCATGCGCGGCGCGACGTCGCCACCGGCGCGCACCTGAATCGCGCCCATCCCGTGACGCATTTCGTCCATTGACGGCACTTCGACATGCGACAGCGTCAAGGCGACCGGCTGGCCGTCGAGCTCGAGCACGATGTCCGTCAGCACGTCCCGCCCGTACGATTCCGCCTCGAGCGGCGAGATCCTGTTGTCGCCATCGCGATCGATCAGCGCGATGATGCCGTCGGCAACGCTCGCACCCGGCGTCAAATCGACTTCCAGCGCCACGCGCGTGCGCTCCAGCGACACGCGCGCGGCCTGAAGATATTCGTCGAGACGATGCGCGGACGGCGACGCAGACATCGTGAGGAGGATGCCTGCCGTCGCGATGACGGCGGCTCTCACCGCCGCGTCATCCTGGCCGCGTAATCGTTCGTGGGATCGCGATAGATCGTGTGGATGTGGTCGATGTTGTTGTCACCCGCGCCCTGCGGCGCGTACTCGATGAACACAGCAGGGCCCTGGATCCGGAAATACGCGCCCTTGCCGTTGGTCGTCGGGCCCGCCCACGCAAAGTACGTGTCGCCGATGCCCGATTGAATCTCCTTCATCTTTGCCGCTGCCGCCTCGTCGCCAAGAATGCCGACCCACTCGCGCGCGAGCTCGACGAGCATGGCGCGCTGAGCGGGCGTGAACGTCGACGCGCGCACACCTTCGGGCGCGATCATCTTGCCGTCGGCGCCGGGACCGAGCACGAGGTTGCGCACTTCAAAACCGAGAATGGCCTGTTTCTGTTGTTCGGCATTGAGCGCGTTGATGAGCGCGAAGGCCTTGTCGTTCTCGTCGCCCAGCGGACGAATCGTCCGGCCGTCCAGCGTGTAGCTCGCCGGCTGCGCGCCCGTGTGCGTCGGCGTGAGCACGTTCTCGCGCCCGGCAAACGTCACGTTGATGCCGAGGTGATGTCCGCCGAACTGCAGCATCCACGTATCGGTCGTGGACGGCTTGCCGAGGATGCTCACGTAGTAGAACGCGCGCCCGAAGCGGATTGGCGCGCCCGGCTTGCGAGTCGGGGCGCTTCGCGTCTCCAACACCTGATCGGCGTCGACGACTTCCATCGCCTTCTGGAACCCCTCGCGGCTCAGGGTGGTCGCGACCAGCGCAAGCGCGGCCTTTTCCTGCGCCGGCGTCATATCGCCGAGCTTGAGGCCGTTCCGCTCGGTGGCGCCGACCTGCATCGTGCGTGCCGACAGGCAGGTTCGACCATACCGTGCGGGTCTTTTCGTTCAGGTCGATGTTGGCTTTGCTGCGCTGGCTCGGATCGAGCGTGGCGAGAAACGCTTCGGCGGCCGCCACAGCCCGTGAGGTTGCGTCCGCTGCCGGGGCAGCTGCGCTGCTGGGTCGAGACGCCGATCGTACCCGACAGCAGGCAGCACCGCCAGCAGGATTCTCGAAGGTCGATCTGACATCGCTGACTCCTTTCGTACGGCTACCGGCTACCAGCTGGTAACAGAGCAGCCAGTATAGGTTCGTTGGAATCTCAGCACCAGCGCGGGCTTTCCAGGAAACGCCGCGAGCCTGGCAATCTCCGCGTCGAGCTCGCGCCGGAACGCCGGACCGCGCGGCCGCTTGTCCACAAACCCGAGCTTCACATCCAGCAGGCCGCGCCTCTCGCCGCTTCGCGGCTACGGCGCGGCAAGCCCGCATCCGCTTCGCGGCGACGGCTGGGCAAGCCTGCATTGGCCCATCCGATGCACCGCTCGCCCCACAGCATCGGCATCGCGTAGTACCCGCGCACGCGCTTCTTCACCGGGGTGTACGCCTCGAACCGGTACGACCATCCCCAGAGGTGCTCGAACCGCGCGCGGTCCCACACGACCGGGTCGAACGGCGCAAGGAATCGCACCTGATCGCGGCACTTCGTCGCTCGTCGCTGTCGGCGGCAGGCGACACATAGCTGACGCCGTCGACGATGTCTTTCCGAAGCTCGCCGCTGCGGATCATCTCGGTCGAGCATCTGACGCGTGTTGCCGAGCTCGCGATGGCGCGCAATGACCGACTGCAGGGATTTCTCGGGCGATGGCGCGAAGATACGCGCGTACACCATGATGAGCGCGCGCAGGCGATCCGAGGGCGGCGGCACTGCGGCAGCGCGACACCGCAGGACGGTACACCCTGATGCCGTTCTCGCGGCGCGCGATGCGCAGCACGCCTCGCCAATGCAGCCACTCCAGCGCGTGCGTCGTCGCCTTCGAATATCCGCCCCAGGCGTTGACGACGCGACGCTTGCCGAGGTGCGCTTCGAGAGCTCGCGGGTGCGCCTCGCCGAGCGTGATCGACGGTCTCGAGCACCTTCTTCTCGAGCGCGCGCGAGCGGCGGCGTCTTTCGCGGATGCAGCAGCTGCCACACCGGCTTCGACAGAAATCCGTACGCATACAGGTAGTCTTCCTCGACCTCGAGCGACGCATACTGCCGCTCGAGATCGCCGGCCCGATATCCATGAACGCGATGTCTGAGGATGAGATCCTGTGCGCGCGCCGGCGAGCGGATGGGATCGGCCTGCACGAACCCGAGGCGGTCGATGGCGTCGGCGAGCGTCGTCGGCGGAAAGAGCGACTGCGCGACGGCCTGTGCGCCGCAGCGGGCGTGCGTCAATCGCGCATCGGCCATAGATATTCCGTCGTCACGTTCTCGCCGCGATCGTACTTCGCTCCGATCCTTCGGATCGAAGATGCGCACAACGCGATCGATCTCGTACTTCGGCGGCCAGTCGAGCTTGCCGATGTCGCTGTGATTCCCGAAGCGGCTGCGGAACGCGCGGCTCTTCCCACGACTCCACGAGGATGTATGGCGTGTGGCCGTGCGCGTCGAGCCACGCCAGGCTGCGGTCGAGCCACGCAGGATCGAGCCCCGCCCACGTCAGCGCTTCTTTGCGCCCATGAAAGCGCACGGCCCCGCTGTCCCAGACCGACAACACAACCGCATTCTCCGGCAGACGATCGCGGACGACGATGCCTGCGCTTCGATACCGCTGCTCGAGAAACTTCAGATCGAACGCGAGCCGCTCGTCAGCCGTCGCGCACGCAGAAGATGGCGAGGCCGACAGTGATCACGGCGATCACGGCGATCAACGGTCCGGCTACCGCCTTCGCCAAGGCTACGGCTGACCCCGGTGACTGCATGCACGGTCACGGCGCTCGCCAGCACGAGCATCAGCGCGATCGCCGGCAGAAGAAACCGCAGGTACGACCAATCGTCAAAGGGCGTGTAGACGAAATAGATGAAGCAGGTCGCGAGGATCAGACCGATCGCGAGCGCGACATCGGCACGCTTCTCGCGCGCGACGACAAACGGCGCAGCAAAGGCGAGCAGAGGAAACGCCGTGTGCGTTTCGACGAGCCACCCGAGATAGCGCGACGCGTTGAGCGGGATCACCGACACACCAAAGAGCTGTCCGAGCTGCCCGTAACCGGTTCGATAGGGACTGCCGTAAAGCTCCGTCGTTCAGCCACAGACACGAGCAACGCGAACGGAGCCGCCGCGACCGCAAACCGCGCGACATTCCTGATCCCTGATCCCAATCCCCGATCGCGATTGCGAGCGCGGCCACGAGCGCGAGCGGAAGCAAGTTCGGACGAACGAGCAGCGCGAGCCCGCAACAGACGCCGGCGAGCGCCCACCGCCGGTGAAGCAGCGCCACGAACGTCGCCATCCACAACGCGGCGGTCGTCACATCGTTCATCGGCTGGACAACCTGATAGAGCGTCGCCGGACTCGAAGCAATGAGCACGGCCGCCATCGCGCCGGCAGCCGGATTCGCGATCGTGCGGCCGGCGACGAACGTCAGCCACACCAGCAGCGCGCCGGCGAATCGGCGTCAGAAGAAAAATCGCGTCGAGGCCGCCGACGGCAATCAACGGTGCAAGGAGCACCGAGAACCCTGGCGCGCATACCGGCGCCGACGCCGAGGGATTCGTTTCCGAGGTCACGAACCCACCCGGTGTGAATGTCTTTCCTGCTTCGGGCCAGGGCACTTGTGCAACGAGATCGCTTGTCGGCTGCAGCGTGCCGCGCGCGAATGCATCGGCCATCAGCGCGTAGCACGACGAATCCGATCCACCGGCGGCATACGTGCCGCGCGCGAAGCCGACGGCCGCGACGGCGGCCGCCGCGACGACAGGGCGATCGCGAGCACAAGCGGATTTTCATCTGAATCCGAAGCTTGACGAGCACGGCGATCGCGTGAACCCCGTCGCGCCAGCCGATCTTCTTGCCGCTCGCGCGGTTCCTTGGATCGAACGTCACCGGCCGCTCCACGATGCGGCGCCGCTGCCGCAGCAGCTTCGCCGTGATCTCAGGCTCGATATCGAAGCGGTTCGATTCGAGCTCGAGACCACGAGCGACCGGAGCCGTCATGATCTTGTAGCAGGTCTCCATGTCGGTCAGACTGCCGCCGAATAAGCACGATTGGTCAGCCACGTCAGCCCGCGATTCGCCGCGACCGAGATCCACGGTCCCGGTGGCCGGCCCGCCAGAAAGCGCGAGCCGTACACCACGTCGGCTTCTCCGTGCGAGGATCGGCTGCACGAGGCCGCCGAGCTGCACCGGGTCGAGCTCGAGGTCGGCGTCCTGAATCGCCACGATCGTGCCACGCGCATGCACGAGCCCGATGCGGAGCGCGCTCCCCTTTCCGCCATTCGCTGCCGCGTGGACGATCGACAGCACACCGTCGACAGGCGCGATGGCGTCGAGCACTTCCCTCGTGCCGTCGGTTGAGCCGTCGTTGACGACGATGATTTCGCGCGCGACAGGCAGCGGGATCTCGAGCAGGCGATCGATAACCTGCCTGACCGTGCGGGCTTCGTTGTAGACCGGCACAATAATGGTGATTAGATCTGACGAAGACGTCTGCATTGGAAGATTGGAAGGTTGGCGGATTGTCAGAGTGTTGTCAGAGTGACGAAGGACGATTCGTCAAGACCCGCACACGTCGCAGCGTTAATCTTCAATCTGCAATCTCTCAATCCGGCAACATTTCTACAATCTACCGATCTTCCAGTCCACCAATTCATTAGCGCCGTGCTGGCGCCGGTGTGTATTCCACGGTCACGTCGCTGATGATGGCGATCGGGCGGCCCGGGCGCCGCGTAGTTGGCGGGCTGTCCGTCGGCGCGAACGACCGTCAGCTTCTCGCCGAGGATCGTGACCTCATTGAGATCGGCCGCGAGCTGACAAGTGAGATCGCCTCGGAGCCAACAGGCGCGACGGCTTTGACACCGCCGGGGCCTGCCCCGCCGGTGATACGTTCGATCAGGTCTTCGACCCTGCGGAACTCGGTGGCCACTGCCGCGCGCGTCAGCAGCGTGTTGTCGAGCGTCAGCACGCCGATGCCGGCGATGTAGGACGCGAATCCGCGCTTCATCCTCACCTCTTCTTCCGAGTAGGTGTGGCGGTTGTGGAGATTGAATCGCAGCGTCACCGGCTCCGCGGTGGGGCGGCAGCTTGATGATGATGCCTTCCTTGGGATCGCGTCCGGTCAGCACGTCGCAGTACTCGCGTTTGGTCTTGACGCCCGTACCGAGCGGCGACGGGCACGTCATTTCCGCGGGAGCGACGGTGAGTTTCCGGGCCGCGGGCACCGGCTTGCGCGTCGGCGCCGGTCGCTTCGTCTGCGCGTCGATCGGGCTCGCGAGCATCAGCGCGAGGGCAACCATCACCCACGAACGCCGGACGATCGACGATGGACGATCGACCATGGACGCATGGACGCATGGACGATGCTAATCATCGACACACGCCGCCATCGGCTCTGCCGACGCGCGGAGCGCCGTGCGCAGCTTGATGAGCTCGAGAAACTCCATGCGCGTCCGCGCGTTGTCGCGGAACGCGCCGAGCATCGAGCTCGTGACGCAGAACGAGTTCTGCTTTTCGACGCCGCGCATCGACATGCACAGGTGCGTCGCCTCCATGACGACGGCGACGCCGAGCGGGTTGATCTTTTCGCGAATCGTGTCGGCGATCTGGCTCGTCAGCCGCTCCTGAATCTGGAGCCGGCGGCTGAAGATGTCGACGAGCCTCGGAATCTTGCTGAGGCCGATCACCTTCGTGCGGGGGATGTAGGCGACGTGGCACTTGCCGAAGAACGGCAGCAGGTGATGCTCGCACAGGCTGTAGAAGTCGATGTCCTTGACGATCACCATCTCGCTGTAGTCGACGGTGAACAGCGCGTCGTTGAGGACTTCGTCGACGTCCATGTTGTAGCCGCTCGTGAGGAACTTGAGGGCTTTTTCGACGCGCTTCGGGGTATTCAGGAGCCCTTCGCGGCCCGGATCTTCTCCGAGCTCGGCAAGGAGCTGCCGGATGAGCGGCTGCATTACCCGGAATTTTACGCTAGAAACGGACTCCGACCGAAAAGCGGAACAGGCGCGGGGTCGTATACGCGAACGTGTTGAGCGGCGTGCCCGAAATTCGCGTGGGTGATCCCAGTTGACGTCCCTCGACCGGCTGAGTCGTGTAGGGGTTGAACGGCGCCCGCAAGACGCACGGACTGCCCAATCGTGGTCATGTTGGTCAGCGCCGCCGTTGTTGAAGACGGTGTCGCCGCAGCCGCACAGCTGGAACTGATTGAACACGTTCAGCACTTCGCCGTGGAAGAACAGCTCGCGAAGCGCCACGAAGACGATACGAATAGTTCACCGACACGTCGGTGCGGTACGTCGCCTCGGTGCGGAACGCATCGCGTGCGGTGAAGAAATACTCGATCTGCGCCGGCGGCAGGGCGTATCCCGGGTTGGCCATGGAGCCCGTCAGGTTGATCGGCGTCACGGCACCGTACGGCACGCCCGAGCCAATCTGCTGCACGATGCCGATCGCAAGCGACCCGGCTGACGCGGCCATCGGCACCGATGTAGGTCGCCCAGCCGCGCGCGCGATGACGCTGATCGATCGAGAGATCTCCGTCGCGGATAGTTCCACTCCGCCCGGCGGTATTCCGGATAGTTGTTGAGCGACGCGCCGCTCGGACCGCCGTTGACCGTTTCGGCTTCGACGTTGCCGTACGGCGCGCGACAGCGTGTAGTTGCCCCCGAGCGCGACGCGTGGTGCCCGTGATAACTCACCTGCGTGATGAGGCCGGCGTAACGCCGCCTCATGTCATTCGTGTTCTCGACGACGGTGCGATCGAAGACATTGCCGAACGGCGTCGGTCACTTTACCGGTGCTGAGATCGGTCCGTTGGCTGTAGAGATTCTTGTAGTCCCGAAACACGCCGTCGACGCGCAGCGAGGCGCGGCCGCCGAGCGTGCGGCTGACGCCTCCCGCATATTCAATCGAGTACGGCGACTTCAAGCGGCTCCGGCATCGTCATGTTGACGCCCGGCACGTTCGCCGAGAGATACGGGCGACGGTCGGTGCCGCCATTCGCGTTGAACCAGTCGAATACCTGCTGCAGCGCGGTGGCGGTATCGACGAGCGGCCCCGTCGTGCTCGCATTGATGGCCGGGCCCTGGTAGAACCAGCGGTAGTTTGCGGCGTTTCCTGCGGCGGTCGTTGACGCCGCAAGATTGCTCGTCAGCGCCATCACGTAGCGCGCCACGCTGCCCGACACCGACCATCGTCCGTCGGCCGCGGGATCCCACACGGCCGAAAGCCGCGGGCTGAAGTTCATATCGTCGCCGACGTTCTTTCCACCTCCGTCGGTCGCCTGATTCCGGTCGAACCGCAGGCCCAGAGCCGAAGGTCAGGTGGTTGTCCGAGGCGCCACGTGTCGTTGACGAACAGCCGAATGCGTCCGCAGGTTCGAACCTTCGCTGAGCTCGGTGGATAGGCGTGCATTCGATGATGGTTGAGGTCGCCGCGGTCCCCGGAATGAACTGCGGATAGAGCACCCCGCCACTGTAAATGGAGTTCGTGGCGCGAATACGATAGTCGCTGCCGGTCGGGTGCGTGTTTGCCCAGATGTTGTCGTTGAAGTAGTCGTAGCCAAACACGACGTGGTGCGTGCCGTAGCGACTGCGTCGGGACGAACGACGATCGCCTTGACGATGAAGTTGCTGTTGTTGCGCTGCTCGTCGCCGTCGCACGTCGAACCAGAGCAGAACGTCGGACTCCAGAACCTGGCGTTCTTCGAGACATCGAGGATCATCGTCCCGCCAATCAGATCCTTCGTGTCGGCGCCGACGTCGGTGAACGTCAGATGGCGGGCCGAATACTGCGCCTCGACGAAAAAGTCCGGCCGTAGCGACGCCGGCGTAGTGAAGTGAGTACAGATTCTGCGGCTGCCCCTGGTCGGTCAGGCTCTCGAGGTCCATGACACTCGAGCCAGTATTGTTCGTCGAGCACCTGGTCCATGTAGAGAAACGAGCCGCGTACCGAATGACCGGCCGAGGCGTGTAGGTCAGCTTGCCTTCGTACCGCTTTTCGTCGTTGGTCCGTATGTACGGAATGTTCGGTGGACACCGTCGTTCTCGTCGATTCCTGCTGCTGATGGCGCGACGGCCGAAAAGAACCACAGACGTTCCTTCGCGACGGGCCGCCGAACGTCGCCTCGTAGGTCGGCACGATCTTGTCGGCCTTGAGCTTCAGCGATGGATTGCCGATGAGCTGCGTCGATTCGAACGGCGTGAATAGGCGCGCCAGTTGTCGTTCGCAAACGACGTACGAAACGATCCGCTGAAGGTGTTGCCGCCCGATTTCGTGATCGCGTTCGCGATGCCGCCGGAGAACCGGCCGTATTCAGCCGACACGCCGGCCGTCGCGACCGTGACTTCCTGCAGGGCGTCTTCGATGTAGAGCGGATTCATCGGCGCGCCTCGCAGGTTTTCGTTGATGATCGCGCCGTTCGAGCGTGTAGACGTTCTCGTACGGACTGCGCCGCCGTTGATCGTGAACGCGCCTCGCGGTCCGGTCGCATGAACCGCCGGCGCCATCAGCAGCACCGCGTCGATGGTGCGATTGGACGGCAGCGCGACATCAGACTCCTGCTTGAAATTCGTCGCGACCTGCGCCGTCTCGACGAACGGCTGCGCGTCGGCCGACGACCGTCAGACCTTCGCGTCAACCCGCCGGCGACATCGTGACGTCGACCGTCGCGTTGTAGGCCCCCGCCGACCTGTTGCGTCCGCTTGACGCTCTGAAAGCCATCGAGCTCGAACGACGACGGTGTAGGTCCCCGGCGGCAGGAGCGGAATCAGGTAGTCACCCGACTCCGAGGTGACGGCGGTGCGCGCGCCCTGAAGCATTGGCGACGTCACGGATACCGTCACTCCCGGAAGAGGCAGACCGTCGATCGACAGCACGCGACCCGCAATGCTGCCTGTCGTGGCCTGTCCAGAGCCGCCGAGGGCCGCTCAGCAGGACGGCCAGAGCGAGCAGAAACACTGTCGGCAGGAGTTCATCGCATGCCTCGTTTTATCGGTTTTTTCGGACTTACGCGATAGCACGCGAGACCCTTCAGGTTCATCGATTTGCAGGCGATTGGCATCTAGGACAAATCGTCGCACGTTCATATATTTTGGATTTAGCCTGTCTGAAAAATTGGATCTACATGCAATTTGATCCGAATGTGCCATTGAAATTGCTAGCAATTTGCTATATTCGAAGTTTGGGAACCTTGGCATCTTTCTAGTAAGGACGTACGCCTGGACGTTAATAGTGACGGCCAAGGCCATTTTTCAAGGAGAGGTTATGAATACGAGACGACGCGAACGAGGGCGCGCAGCCTCATTGCTGCTGTGCTTCTTGTTGTCGCTCGGCATGCTGCTCGGACCCGCGCTACACGGCGCAGCGCTCAGGAGCGCACGGGCGCCATTGAAGGCGAGGTCACGGATGCCAGCGGAGGCGTGCTTCCTGGCGTCACGGTGACATTTACCAATAGACAATCCGAACCGCGTCTACGCCGGTCGTGACGGACGGCGTCCGGGCCGGTATCGTGCTCGAGCTGGAGCCTGGCACGGTACACGCGTCCGGTTCGAGCTTGGCCGGCTTCGCCCGGCAGGAAATGCCCGAGGTTGACGTGCTGCTGGGCCGCACGTTCACGATGAACGCCGCGTATGAAGGTCGGCAATGTCAGCGAAGCGGTGCAGGTGACCGCCGAGAACGCTCCCGCTCATCGACATGCGCACCGCAACGCGTCTCGCACAACGTGACGGCCGAAGAACTCGATCGCATGCCGAAAGCGAGCAGCTTTCAGGGGGTCGCGCTGACGGCGCCCGGCGTGAACCAGGGCGAGGTCGAAGGCGGCATCCAGGTGCATGGCGCGAGCGGCGCCGAAAACTCGTACACCGTCGACGGCGTCGTCACGAACAGCGTGCTCTATGGCAGCTCGCGCCAGGACACGGTCTTCGAGTACCTGCAGGAAGTCCAGGTGAAGACGACCGGCATCAACGCCGAATACGGCGGCGCGCTCGGCGGCGTCATCAGCGCGGTGACGAAATCGGGCGGCAACCTCTTCACGGGAGAGCTGCATTACTACTTCTCGGGCAGCGCGCTGAGCGCGGGACCGGTGCAGCGCCTCAACTCTCGATCCGGTCGATGACACGACCGTCAGGAACGTGCAGGACGACAAGCAGCCGACAACCATCCGCAACGAACTCGGCGGGTCGATCGGCGGCCCGATCATCCGCGACAGACTGTTCTTCTTCGGGTCGTATTCACCGCGATTCGTCCGCCGCACGAACGACTACCTGTTCTCGAGCGGCACCGATCCCGGCGAGATCAAGCAGAAGCAGACGCTGACGCAGGCGTTCGGCAAGATCACGTACGGCGGAACGGCCGCGTGCAGGCTCGGCGGAAGCATTCTGGCGACGCCGGTGCGCTCGACGGGCACGCCGATCGCATACGGCGGGACGATTCCGAACGTCGTCGTCTCGTACGCAAGGCGGCCAACGTCGTCAATCTCGAGCGCGGCTTCAACATCGATCAGACCAACACGAGCGGCTTCGTCGACATCACGCTGGGCCGCAACGGCACTGCTGATCGGTCCGCGGCGGCATGTTCTACGACAACTACAAGGACACCGGGGTTCCGCAGACGACCAGCTATACCTACCAGAGGTCATCCGTCGGCTTACCGGCGTGCCGGCCGCACCTGCAGGGGCCGCATCTGTTCTTCAACACCCCGCGCGTCCAGATCCCGACCAGGACACGACGAAGCGGAACTTCGTCAACGCCGATTACATGCACACGTTCACCGGTGCCGGCGATCGCACGCATTGAAGGCGGGCCTCGGCTACCAGCGCACGAGCAACGACGTGGACACCGCGTATCCCGGCGGGTACGTCTACATCTACTGGAACACAGTCGCTCACGAACTTCAACGGCACTTCGTCAGGGCACGCGGCACGTACGGGTACTACCGCGTAGACGACATCGGCACGTTCGGCAACGTCAGCGGCGACATCCTGTCGCTGTACGTTCAGGACTCCTGGAACGTGACCGAGCGGCTGACGGTCAATCTGGGTCTCAGAACCGAGAAGGAGCGGGTGCCGACCTTCAGCCCGACGGTCCAGAAGTACGCGTACGAGTTCGGCTTCGCCGACAAGCTCGCGCCGCGTCTGGCGGTCGCCTACGACGTGCGCGGCGACGGCCGCAGTGAAGGTCGCCGGCAGCTGGGGCCGCTACTTCGACTGGACGAAGTACGAGCTCTCACGCGGCTCGTTCATCGGCGACGTCGACGGCAGCGCTGGGGCGATCGGTGGAAGATCTACTACCGCTCGCTCGACACGCTCGATCTCGCCAGCCTGAACCTGAACAACATGCCCGGCCGGGACCTGTGGGGCAGCCCAACCGGCTTCCGCGACCTGCGCGCTCTCGCACATCGAGGACATCGACCCGGACGTCAAGCCGATGTTCCAGGACAGCTTCAATGCGCAGCGTCGAGTTCCAGACGGGGCCGAGAACGGTCGTCGGCGTCCACTACGTTCACAACAACCTCGGCCGCACGATCGAAGACTTCGGCGCGCTCGTCGACGGCGACACCGTCTACTCGATCGGCAATCCCGGCGAAGGCCGGGCAACGACGTATCCGCCGTCGTTCTCCGACCGTACGGCGACGTTCCCGATGCCGAAGCCGAAGCGGCAGTACGACGCGCTCGAGCTCACGTTGAACCGGCGGTTCGCGAACAACTGGTTCGCCGGCGCGAGCTACACGTTGAGCCGGCTGTACGGCAACTACTCCGGTCTGGCGAACTCGGATGAGATCTCGACGCCGACGACCGGCGTCAGTTCCAGCGACGGCACAGCAGTCGGCCGGCAGCATCGCGCGTCCCGGCAGCAACGCGCACATCGGCTGGGACACCGACATCATCCTGTGGGACTCCAAGCGGCAATCTCGATCCGCAGGGCCGCCTCGCCACCGATCGTCCGCACGTCGTGAAGCTGTATGGCTCGTACGTGCATGCCGTTCGGCACGACGATTGGCGGGTTCTTCTACGGCGGCAGCGGCACGCCGGTCGACGACGGTGGTCAACGAAGTGAATACGTTCTACGCGCCGATGGTGAACGGCCGCGGCGACCTGGGCCGCACGCCGATGCTCACGCGAACCGACCTGCTCGTGTCGCACGAGTTCCGCGATGGCCGGTGCGCGCCGGCTCCGGCTCGAGGTGAACTTCCTCAATCTGTTCAACCAGAAGACGGCGACGCACATCTTCAATTTCGGAACAAAGGGGCTCCTGGCGGCGGCTCGACGCTTCCGGCGGCTGCAATGGACTTGTCGGAGAGTGACATTACGAAAGGCTACGACTACGACGCGCTGATTCGCGCGTCGCAGCTCGGCGGGGCCAACGCGTTCGATCCGCGCTACGGTCGCCGACGACCTGTGGGCTCCGGGCCTGCAGGGACAGTTCGCGGTGAAGTTCCTGTTCTAATGCGGGTTCGTAGTTCGTAGTTCGAAGTTCGTAGTTCGTTGTGGGGGAGCACCGTGCTCCCCCTTTTCTTGTACGACCCCTTTTTGTGGCAACTACGCGACAATCGCGCGCAAATCCACGAAAAATGAGCTCGTTTTATGGCCCTCTTACGGCTCGCCTCAGTTGGCCTGCTTCTTGTATTAGTAGGGTGCAGGAGACGGAGGCGAGACCATGATGACCACTACCCAAACGTTCAGACGCCGATGACAGTGAGATCTACCTCACAGCAGGTCGTCGTGGTCAGCAAGCAGTCTCAGTTGAACGGATTACTGGAGACTGTGCTCGACGCCGGACAATACGACGTCGTGTTCGTCGAGTCGACCGAACATGCGTACAGCCATATCAAACGCTTGACACCGCACCTGATTATCGTGTGCCTCGACATCGACGACCTCGACGGATTCCAGGTGTTGTCGATGTTGAAGCTCGATGAAGACACGAAGGACATTCCCGTGGTCACCTGCACGGTGTCGCAGGACGACGACGCGACGCAGGAACAGTCAGCTCGAACCGCGAGACGACGTCTTCTCAGCAGCCGGCGGCCATGCAGTTGAACTGACCGAGCCATCCAGGCGCAGGCAAGGGCGAGGAGCATATAGCTCCCGCCCTTCTCTATTTCGCGTATTACCGTCCGTACACTTACGCCCCCGTCAGTGACCGAGACCCCTGACGAAAAACGCGATCGCGAGCGTGTCGAAATTCTTGGAGAGCTCCATGGCGAGGTCATGGTGTTCCAGCCGCTCTCGATCAAGGAAATCAGCCGCGGCGGCTGTCTCGTCGAGACATCGTTTCCGCTTCACATCAACTCGCTGCACGACATCAGGCTGACACTCGGCGAGCAGATCTGTGGTGCTGAAGGGCCGCGTGGCCCACTGCCGCATCAGCGACGTCGAGCAGGAAATCGTCCACTACAAGTCGGGCGTCGAGTTCATCGAGCCCTCGGACCGCATCCGTGGCGTGATTGTGGAGTTTATCGAAGCGATCAAGGCAGGACGACGGCTGGTGTGACAGGAGAGAGCAGAGAGCAGAGAGCAGAGCAGAGAGCTAGCGCGCCTTCAAATGTTCGATGTAGTCGCCAGACGTAATCCGCGGCGCTCGACCGAGCGGCGCGTTGTAGAAATACACCCACACATCCTCCGTGCGGCCGTCATCCAGAGTCGCGGACACGCGGACGCGATTGTAGAGGCTGCGCTCCGGTTCGGCCGGGCGATGCCCCTCGATGCGATCGAGTGCGGCAAGCACCGCCGGCGGATCCGTGATTTCGAAGACTTCCCCCCAGACCCGTGCGTCGCTCGCAGGCACGGCGGCCGGATAAATTCCCAGGTCGAACAGTTTTCCGTTGATCCAGCCGCGGCCGGCAAATTTCAGGAAGCCATCCACTCCCGCGCGTGTGGTGCGGTTGAAACCGGTACGCAGCGTGCCGTAGAAGAACACTTGTTCTGACATTCGGGGGAACTGTCGCGACTATCTAGAATCGACTTCGCGGACTCCAGGTTTCGACACGCTCTGGCGGATCAGATCCGCGGCTCACGGCCGCGACCGCCCCGGCCGTTGACGGAGGGACGATGACACGCAAGCGTTCCGGGCGAGACCGCGAACGACAACCGAACGGTCGTGTCGCTGCCCGACAGCTCGATGGACTTCAGCATGTTCTCGAGATCCTGCTTCCCGCCCGCCTGCAGCCTGCGCCAGGGAGAGGAAGCCGCGCACGACGTCGCGCAGCTGATCGGCCGCGGCCTTGTCGCCGGCCTCTGCGCGAATCGCGGCTTTGACGCCTCCATTGATGTTGGCCTTCACCGACACGAGCCGGATGGGCGGCACCTGTCGGCGACCCCGCCGGGAAGCCGCATGCGGCGGCTGATTTCGTCGAACTGCCCGACGACCCAGGCCGTGCTGCCGGCGTTGTCGCGAATGAGATTCATCATCTCGGGATTCGCCGTGATGGTTTTCGGAGTGCCGGATCGATCCTGCGACATGTCGATGACGCGGCGGACGAGGTCGGCCTGTCCCATCGCAATCAAATCCGATCCCACGAGGCCAACGGCCATCTCGTGATCACCCTCGCTGCGCACGAAGATCTTCCGTCCCTTGTATTCGTCCATCGTGCCGGCGTGCTCGCGAATGAACGCTTCGATGCGGGCCGGCTCGAACGTGCCATGCACCAGCACCACTGCTCTCGGCATTTCCGGCTTCGCCTGCGCCTGAGGATCTGGAACGGTATACGGCTCGACGTATGCGACGATGCGATTGACCTGCTTTTCGACATCGACGCCGGCAAAATCGTTCATCATCTGCCGTCCCTTGCGCGACTCGGGATCGATGCTCGGCATGAGCGCACGACGCAGATCCGAGTTCATGACCGCGCGAACATCGGCAAACGCAACGACAGCCACGTCGGCCGGCACGTATCGCATTTCAGGCGGCAATCCTGCCTCGATGCCCCCAAGCGCGGTTATAGGCGAGGTAGGCAATGAGCCCGCCCCCGAGACCGACGAGCAGCACAGCGACGGCGCGCAGCACGAAGTAGCGGGTTTTCCTGGTCATGGGGCTGTTAACTTGGACGAACGGCGGTACGCAGTTCCGTCAGACCCGGCATCCCTACTGATCCAGAACATACTCTCGTCGCTCGACCGTCCGGGCTGCCAGCCACAGGGCGACGACGATGATGGCCGCCAGAGACATGAGGCTCGAGGTGGCCGTCGGCGGGTCGGCAAACAGCGACTGAATCGCCGCACACCGTGTCGTCCTGCGGCATCGCGTGCGGCACGAGCGCCTGCAGATAGTGCGCGACGGTGAAGCGCCGCAGGTAACCGGGCACGACGAGCGCGACCTGCTCCCACCCGAAGATCAGCAGCAGACCGGCAACGAGCGGACGCGGGACGAGCGCGCCGATCAGCGCGAACACCGCTCCGTACACGGCGAGACCCAGCGCCAGCAGGCCGAGGTCGGTCAGCAATTGCGGGAATGTTCCGCCGATACTGCCACCCGACACAGGCGTAATGAGCAGATAGACAGCCGTCACCGACGGCAGGACCACCATGGCGGTGCAGGCGAGATAGGCGAGGTACTTGCCGATGATGACCGCACCTCTCGGTACCGGGCGCGTGAACAGATAGGTGATCGTGCGATCCTCCACTTCGTCCGACATCAGCGACGTTCCGTAGAAGGCGCCGAGCACCGGGTACGACGAATCGGAGGTACAGCAGCCAGATCATGCCGCCGAAGATGACGGGGCCCGGCACAGGCACGCCGTTGATCCTGAAAGACGACAGCCCCATTTCGTGGATCACCCGCAGCAGCACCGCGATGACGACGGGCGCGCCGGTCGCCAGCGCCATGAAGACCGTGCGTCGCGACCACAGCATCTGTCCGAGCGACATGTCGAACACGCGCAGCGACCGCATTCCAGAACGCTCATGACTTCACCAGATAGTCGAAGACGGCCTGCAGGTTGTCGTCGGGCGACGTGATCTCGTAGATGTCGCCGCTACCGTCGTTGGCCGCCATCTCCGTGATGCGCGCGTAGAACGCGTCGGGCTTCGCGGTCTGCACGAAGACGGCGTCCTCGTCGAACCGCACGCTCAACACATCCTCATTCGCGACGAGCGTCGTCGCCAGCGCGCGCGGCCGCTTCGATCGCAGGCAGACGGTGTGCGGGATGCTCGTCGATGAGATCGCGAATCTGATGCACGTTGCCCTCGGCGAGCACGCGCCCGTGGTGCATCAGCAGGATGTCGGACGTCAGCGCCTCGACCTCGTGGAGCACGTGGCTCGAGACGATGACGTTGCGGCCCGTTGGCAGCCCAGCTGCGAAGGAGTCGAATCGTCTTGCGGCGCGCCAGCGGGTCCATCCCGGACAACGGCTCGTCGAGGACGAGCAGCTCGGGCTCGTGCGCAAGCGCCTGCGCCAGCTTGATGCGCTGGCGCATCCCTTTGCTGTAGGCGCCGATGCGCTTGTTGGCGGCGTCCTGCAGGTCGACCTGCTCGAGGGCCGCCATCGCGGCGTCCGCCGCCTCGCGATCGCCCAGGCCGTGCAGGCGCAGCAGCGCCGTCACCCATTCGTGCCCGGTCATGCGGTCGTAGAACGCATCCTGCTCAGGACACACGCCCATGCGGCGAAAAATTCCAGGGTTGCCCCAGACGGGCTCTCCGAGAATCCTCACGGTTCCCTTGCTCGGCTTCAGCTGCCCGGTGATGAGCTTGAGCAGCGTCGACTTGCCTGCACCATTCGGCCCGAGCAGACCGGTGACGCCGCGGCCGATGGTAATGGTGATGTCGTTGAGCCCGATCACCTGCCCGTACCACTTCGACAGGTTCTCGGCGCGCACGACGTCCGGTCCGTCTGCCCTCTGCTCTCTTCCCTCTGCCCTGTCTGCGTCAGTAATCACGTCACCACCTCTATCGCGCGAATGCGGCGACGCAGCACGAATGCCGACGCGAGACAATCAGCGCGATGACGGCCGCAGAGATCAGCGGATGCGTGTCGTGACGCGGCGGCACGCGGAAGAGCACGTCTCCGACCTGACGAACGTTCGCGAAGATCGATACCCACGAAAACGCGGAGCCCTCGACTGCCGCCCCAAGCACGCCGAACACCGCGTGCGTGAAAAACGCCAGCCCCGCGTACAGGATGGCGACAAACCAGCGGCTTTTGCTCAGCGACGACAGCGCGAGGATGAGAAACGCCGACAGGCGTAATCTGCACAACCGAGTAAACCGAGATCGACGGAATCAGCAACAGGTTGTCGCGGAGGAACGTCATGCGGCCCGCGAAGGCCGGGACCAGCAGGAACAGCAGCATCGCCGGCACGAAGGTGACCGCTGCGAGCGCGGCCATCAGAATCGCAGCCTTGCCCGCAATATATTGCGTGCGTGTGATGGGCCGCGACAAGTAGAGCTGCAGCGCGTTCGCGCGTATGTCGTCGGCAATGAGGCCCGAGCCCACATAGACGGTGAGGAAGAAGACGAGCGGCTCCTGCTGGTTGAGGAAGTCGCGGAACATCTGCGGCGTGACCGCCAGCATCCCGATCTGCGACATGCCGGGCACATTTGCGGCGGCCCAGATTTGCACGGCGCGTACCACAACGGGAATCCACGCCAGGATCATCAGGAACATGAACGCGCGCTTCCGCACGAGGGCGCGCAGGCCGTTGGCTGCAATCACCGCCCACGCCCCTCCGCGAAGGTCGATGCCCCCCTCGCGACGCCGATATCGCTCCCGGTGGATCGGCACCTTATTGCTCTCCTACCGCTTCGGCGAACACGTCCTCGAGCGTCGGCACACTCGGCTTCAGATGACGCACCTGCGCGCCGACTGCCACCGCCGATGCGAAGAGCTGGTCGGGCGCGGCGCCTGGCGGCATGAGGACGCGGAACACGTCCGCGTCCGTTTCCCGGCATTCGTACGCCTGCGAGCGCAGCCGCTCGACGAACGCTTCGCGATTGCCCTTCACGCGCACTTCGAAGATGTGACCGGCGGGTTTCTTGAGTGATGCGATTGGGCCCTGCATCACCACCTGCCCGCGTTTCATGACAATGACGGCGTCGCACACCGATTCGACATCGGGCATGACATGCGACGACAGGATGAGGCTGATCTTCTTGTTGTGCGCAATGTCACGCACGAGCGCGAGCATCTCGTCGCGCCCCTTCGGGTCCATGCCGTTGGTCGGCTCATCGAGCAGCAGCAGATCCGGGTCGTGTACCAGCGCCTGCGCAAGCTTGATGCGCTGCTTCATGCCGGTGGAATACGTCTCGACGTTACGGTAGCGCGCTTCTCCGAGTCCCACGTAGTAGAGAACTTCGTGGGCGCGCTGCATGGCGTCTGCCGCCGCCAGGCCGGACAACTCGCCGCAATAGGCGACGAACGCGACGGCCGACATGCCCGGAATCTGGGCATCGTTCTCGGGCATGTATCCAACCCGCGCGCGTATACCGAGCGGGTCGACAGCCACGTCCAGATCGAGCACGGTGATCCGGCCGCTGTCTGGCGTGATCAGCCCCAGCAGCGCCTTCAGCATCGTGCTCTTGCCTGCGCCATTCGGGCCGAGCAGGCCCACAGCCCCTTCGGGAAATGATGCAGACACGTCGGACAGCGCCCATTGACTGCCGTAGCGCACGCCGACACGCTCGAGCACGGCGATGGACATTAACGGACTATACGAACAGGGTTAAACACACGTTCCCTGACAGGGCAGAGGGCAGAGGGCAGAGAGCATGGCGGTGGCATAACGGTAGCGCAGGGCTTCAGCCCTGCCTCACAGCCCCAGCACATCACGCCGCTCACGCATGAATCCGATCACGTTCGCAATGTGCTGCTCGAGCGGCAGACCCAGCTCTTCGGCGCCCTTGCGAAGGTCGTCGCGGTTGACGCCTTTGGCGAAGGCCTTGTCCTTCATCCGTTTCATGACGGACGAGGGTTCGAGGTCCTGGACACTCTTCGACGGACGGACGAGTGCAGCGGCGGTGACGAAGCCGGCCATCTCGTCGCACGCGAAGAGCGTGTGCTCGAGCAATGATTCGCGAGGAGTGTTCGTGTGCTCACCGTGCGAGAGGATCGCGCGAACGACGAACTCCGGACATCCGCGCTCTCGAAGAATCTCAGCGCCGCGAAACGGATGATCCGTCAGCTCGGGATACTGCTCGTAGTCGAAATCGTGAAGCAGCGCCACCACGCCCCAGACTTCCTCATCTTCTCCGAAGGTGCGCGCGTATCCGCGGACCGCCGCCTCTACCGCGAGCGCATGCTTCCGCAGGCTCTCGCCCTTGGTGTGCTCGGTCAGCACGTTCCATGCGTTGTCACGGGTGAGTTGGAACATGATGCTCTCAGCTGTCAGCTGTCAGCCCCCGTCGGCCTCGCGGCCTTGTGCGAAAAGGTCGTAATCAGGGGGCGCGGCATCAATCGCGTCGCAACCGGGATCACCTTGTTTCGCCACCCTGGTATGGCGATGGCTTTGCCCTGCATCATGCCGTCGTAACCGACGCGCGCCACGCGCGGAGCATCCATGACGAACGTCTCGAACAAGCGCGATCGCTCGGATCCGGCGCGCACCTTGAATTCCGATTCTGTCGGTCCCGGACACAACGTCGTCACCGTGATGCCGTTCGGCTTCAGTTCGTAGTTGATCGCCTCCGAAAAGGAAAGGAGAAAGGCCTTGGTCGCGTAGTACACCGACATCCACGGCCCGGGCAGGAACGCCGCCATGGACGCCACGTTCAGGATGCGTCCGCTGCGGCGCGTGATCATCGAGGGGAGGAAGCGCTTCGTCAAATCGACAACCGACGTCACGTTGAGCTGAATCATCCTCAGCTCGGCATCGAGGTCGGTCGTGGCGAACTTCCCGTACAGTCCGACACCGGCGTTGTTGACGAGATGATGCACGTCGAGGCCTCGCGCCGTGACCGCCTCGTGCAGCCGGCGCGCGCCCTGGGGATCCGCGAGATCCTCAGGAAAACAGACGACATCCACTCCGGACTGCGCGTGAATGGCGCGGCCGCGCGCTTCGAGCTTCTCGCGATTGCGCGACACCAGAATGAGATCGTGGCCGTGCGCGGCGAAGACATCGGCAAGCGCCGCGCCGATGCCGACAGACCCGCCTGTGATCAGCGCTCGCTCTTTTCCCATTGATGCGTCCTTGCGACGACAACAGCCTTTTCGATGACCGACGTCGCTTTCGGAGTCAGGCGGTACCTGACGAGATCGCCGGGGTCGACGAGCTCGGCCGCCGCGACATCGGACCCGTGAGCCAGTGCGCCGCCGACCGGGCGGCACAGATAGTCGATGAGCACGTAGTGATAGCGTACCTTGCGTTCGGGATCGAGCAGGATGCGATCGAACACGTCGACGACGGGGCCCACCTCGACCTCCAGGCCGGTTTCTTCCAGCATTTCCCTGGCAAGCCCTGCCTCGAGTGTCTCCCCGAGCTCGAGGCGCCCGCCCGGCAGGCTCCATTGCCCCGCCAGCGGCTCGAAGCGCCGTTTGACGAGCACGATTTTCCCATCCTGCATGATGACCGCGCCCACTCCGACGATGGGCTGGCCCGGATACTGCCGGGACGGACGTGTCGCGTTGACGGGCACGACGTCTTCCTCGGTCTGGAAGCTCAACGGATGCAGCACGCCGCGCTGGCGCCGGATGAGCCCGTTCTCGATCCAGAACTCGTCGTAGCCGGCGCTCGTCACGATGTCGCCGTTCTCCGGGTTTTTCTCGCGTCCGCGCCATTCTGCATGCATCGCTCCGGTCTCGACGCGCGCGATCATCCGGACATGGCGCTGCGCCGAGCGTGCGAGCACCTCACCGATCTCCCGGCACACCGCTTCGCGCCCCTGCGCGACGACGCTGCCGGAATCATTCGTCGCATCGGCATGGTACAGGGCGGCAAGACCGTCGGCGTCGCCGGCGTTGAATGCGTGGAACCATCGACGGACGATTTCAAAACTGTCGATCATTTAATCGCGGGGGCCCCTTCGCCCCGCTCGGCGCCGCTCGCGGCCCTTTGTACGATAGCTGCACCATGAAAGCACATACGAAGTATCTGACGCTGAACATCCCCTCAAAAATGGCGTTTCGCAACATTACCCCGGAGGTGGATGAAGCCGTGCGCGCCAGCGGCGTTCAGGAGGGGCTCGTGCTGGTGAACACGATGCACATCACGGCGTCGGTGTTCATCAACGACAACGAGCGCGGGCTGCACCACGACTTCGGCAAGTGGCTCGAGGAGCTGGCGCCGTTCAATCCCGACCCCAATCACTATCACCACAACCGCACCGGCGAAGACAACGCGGACGCGCACCTGAAGCGGCAGATCATGGGCCGCGAGGTGGTTGTGGCGATCACGAAGGGCAAACTCGACTTCGGGCCGTGGGAGCAGATCTTCTACGGTGAATTTGATGGGAGCCGCGCGAAGAGGGTGTTGGTGAAAGTGATAGGAGAGTAGGCATTGGGCTGTGGGCTGTAGGCTTTTGGCCTGGCCTAGAGCCAAGAGCCCAGAGCCGTTAGAGGTCCAGCGACGGATCCGCGTTCAGGTCCATCCCGGCTCTCTTGCCGGCGCGGAAGTTCCTGAGGCCGGCGGCGGCGATCATCGCAGCGTTGTCGGTCGAAAGCGACAGCGCCGGCACGTACGCCGGAAACCCCAACCGCGCAGCGCGCTCGGCGAAATCCCGCCGCAGGCGCGCGTTGGCGGACACACCGCCTGCGATGCCGACGCTCCGTGCACTATGACGATCGGCGGCTTCGAAGACGCGATCGAGCAGCGCGTTGACCACGACGCGCTGAAAGCTTGCGCAGATGTCGTTGATGTCGGCGTCGTTCAGCTTCGCCCCGGTGCCCGTGCGCTGCCGCACGTGGCGCAACACCGCCGTCTTCAAACCGCTGAAGCTGAAATCCAAATCGCCTTTGACGGTGGGCGCATTGCGATCCGCATGCGTCATCCGCGTGTACGGCAGCGCAATCGCATCGTCGCGGCCTTCGCGGGCGCGCGCATCGACAATGGGTCCTCCTGGGTATCCAAGACCGAGCAGTCTCGCGACCTTGTCGTATGCCTCGCCGGCGGCGTCATCGCGTGTCCGCCCGATTCGCGCGTACTCCCCGGGCTCCCTTACGAGATACAGGCTGGTGTGACCGCCTGACACCACAAGCGCGACGAGCGGCAGTGGGAGCTCGCCGTGCTGAAGGAACAGCGACTCGATGTGCCCCGCAAGGTGGTGCACCGGCACGAGCGGGCGATTCAGCGAGAGCGCCAGGGACTTCGCGAAGGACACGCCGACGAGCAGCGAGCCCACCAGGCCCGGGCCCTGTGTGACGGCGATCGCATCGAGACTGGCGAGGTCCGTCCTGGCCGTATCGAGCGCCGCCCGCACCACTCCGCAGATATCGCGGATGTGCTGTCGCGACGCGAGCTCGGGCACAACACCACCCCACTCGCGATGGATGGCCACCTGCGAGGCGACGATATTCGATCCGATTGTCCACGCGCCGCTGCTGTCCGAGACAACAGCCGCGGAGGTTTCATCGCAGGAGGTCTCGATACCCAGCATCAGCACAGCATGGCTCACAAGGCCGCTACATCAGACGCCCGTCGCGTTGACGAGCGTCGGCAGGGATTCAGAATACGGAGCGCGGGCAATGCCGCGCTCGGTGATGATGCCCGTCACGTATTTGTGCGGCGTGACATCGAAGGCCGGATTGCGCACCTTGGCGTCGGCGGGCGTCACGCGCGTCGGTCCCATGTGCGTCACTTCCTTCGCGTTCCGCTCTTCGATGGGAATGCCGTTGCCGTCGGGGGTTGCGAGATCGATCGTGGACATGGGCGCGGCGACGTAGAACGGTATCCCGTGCTCCTTCGCAAGCACGGCAACGGTGTAGGTGCCGATCTTGTTCGCCACGTCGCCGTTGGCGGCAATACGGTCGGCCCCGACCACGACCAGATCGATCTGGCCGCCGCGCATCAGCGCACCGGACATGTTATCGGTGATGACGGTGGTGTCGATGCCGTCTCGCATCAACTCCCACGCCGTCAGCCTCGCGCCCTGGAGGAAGGGCCGCGTTTCATCGGCGATGACCGCGACTTTCTTTCCCTGCTCGACAGCGCCGCGTATCACGCCCAGCGCCGTGCCATACCCGGCGGTCGCCAATGCTCCGGCGTTGCAATGCGTCAGCACGCGCGCCCCTTCAGGCACCACGCTCGCGCCGAATGCCCCCATCGCGCGGCAGCTTGCGAGGTCTTCGTCGTGAATCATACGCGCTTCGGTGGCGAGCCTGTCCTTGATCTGATCGACGGATTGGCCCGACGCCGCGGCTTCGGCGAACACGCGCTTCATCCGATCGATCGCCCAGAAGAGGTTCACCGCCGTGGGGCGCGTATCGGCCATCATTTCGCACAGCTTGTAGAACTCGCCCGCCAGCTTCGTTGTCCCGGTCGCGGTGCTCTGCCGTACACCCAGCGCCAGTCCCATCCCCGCCGCCACGCCAATCGCCGGCGCTCCGCGAATCACCATGCTCTTGATCGCCTTGGCGACCTCCTTCGCGCTCTTGCATGTCACGTAAATCTCAACGCCCGGCAGCTTGCGCTGATCGATCATCACGATGCCGGCGGCGTCCCACTCAATCGTCGGAAGCATGTGAAAAGATCATACTTGAAACTACTGACGCTGATTTGAACAGGAGATTACGAGTTCAGGAGATTTTTTTCGTACAGATCCGGATGATCCACGCGCTTGAGGCCGGACTTGAGCAGGATCGAGTTGAAGTTCATGAGAAGCCTTGGATGTGCATTGTTTGCTACAGCAGTTCAGAGGATCAGGAGAGTATTTCTCTAGAAGAGAGTCCTCCTGATCTCTTGATCTCCTGTGAATGTTCTTCTACTCGATAAACCGCGCATCGAAGGGGTGCGGCAGCAGGTCCTTCAACCGGTGGGTGGTCTTGACGGCCGTGAGGTCCGCAAGAATGACGTCGATGTCGCCCGCGAACTCCCACAACATCTGACGGCACGCGCCGCAGGGAGACGTCGGCTGCGACGTATCGGCGACCACGGCGATGCGCGTGAACGATCGATGTCCTTCGGAGACGGCCTTGAAGATCGCGACGCGCTCGGCGCACATGGTGAGCCCGTACGTGGAATTCTCGATGTTGCAGCCGGTGATGATGCGGCCGTCGGTGGTCTCGAGCGCAGCGCCAACCTTGAACTCGGAGAACGCGGCGATCGCCTGCTCGCGCGCCACTCTCGCGGCATCCACGATGTTCGTCTGCATGTCCTTGTGGAATCCATCGAAGGCCCCGCCTCGGATCGTGTCGAACGTGATGCGGCCGGGTTCGACCACGCCTCGGGGTCCCGTGCGGCGATCGCCCAGGCGCTTCTCCGGTCCGTTGAACGTCAACCTCTGCCCGCTCCCGTTGCTCCGTCGATCGGGCAGCTTGCGCCGCTCCTGCCACGGTCCTGCCGTGGTGAGGCCGACCTCCACCGCCCAGGCAACGTCGACAAGCGGCGTCGAGTGCAGGTGTTTCGCGAGATCGCGCCGGAGGCCGTTGATGTCGGGATCCCCTTCGGCCCTTGCGGCTGCGTCGGCGTTGCGCCAGATGCGCACGTCGTAATAACGTCGAGGATGCGAGCCGTCCTGAAGGAGCTGGTTCGTGCCGTAGCCTTTGTTTTTCACCACCGCCTGCAACCGCCCGGTGAGCGCAAGAAACTCCCGCTCCCTGCCGTCGGTGACTTCCAGCGCGACGACGGACACGACAGATTGATCAGTCACTGAACCCTCAGATTCCTGCGATGACGCTTTTCAACAATGCAATGAACGTCTCCCGAACCCGTTTCGCCGTCTCGAGCACTTCGCCGTGGTTCAGCGGCTGCGGCAGCACGCCGGCTGCGAAATTCGTGATGCACGAAATGCCGAGTACTTCGATTTGCATGTGTCGGGCCACGATTGCCTCCGGCACCGTCGACATGCCAACGGCATCAGCGCCGATTGCGCGGAGATACCGCACTTCGGCCGGCGTTTCGTACGACGGCCCGTGCCAGGCCGCGTACACCCCATGGCGCAGGGTGAGTGCCTGAGCCGCCGCCGCCTCGTCCGCAAGACGCCGCAGACGCGGTGAATATACATTCGTCAGGTCTGGAAACCGAACGCCAAATCGCTCGTCATTCGGACCCGTCAACGGACTGCCCCCCAGCAGGTTGATATGATCATCGATCACCATCAAATCGCCAGGCGTGAATCCCGCATTGATCCCCCCTGCCGCGTTTGTCAGGATCAGTGTCTTGATGCCGAGCAGGCCGAGGACGCGTATGCCGAATGTGACGGTTTGGAGATCGTATCCCTCGTACAAGTGCGCACGCCCCGACAACGCGGCAATCGGCCGCCCATTGGCGTCGCCGAGGACAAGCCGCCCTTCGTGTCCGACGACGTTCGACGCCGGCCAGTTCGGGATGTCGCCGTACGGTATCGACGTGGCGCGGTCGAGGCTCGAGGCAAACCCACCCAGTCCCGATCCCAGCACGACCGCCGTCGACGGCAGCGTCTTCGACATCGACCGAATGCGCTCGGCGGCGGCATACACCTGCTCGTAAAAGGATGACGGGCTCATCGTTCTTTCTCGTAGGGCCGGCCAAGCGCCCGCGGCGGACGCGATTGGCCGATGAAGCCGGCCAGCACGATGATCGTCAGCAGGTAGGGCACCATCTGAATGAACTGCACGGGGATGTCTTCTCCCGACGGGAGTTTAACAACGCCCTGCATCTGGATGGTAACGGCTTCGGTGAAACCGAAGAAGAGACAGGCGACGAACGTCTGCACCGGGCGCCACTTGCCGAAGATGAGCGCGGCCAGGGCGATGAATCCTCGTCCCGAGGTCATGTTGCGCGTAAACAGCGAAGACTGGCCGATTGAGAGATACGCGCCCCCGAGCGCCGCAAGCGCGCCCGACAGCAGAACGCCGGTGTATCTGATCTTCGCCACGTTCAAGCCGGCCGCATCCGCAGCTTCGGGATTCTCGCCCACGGCGCGGAGGCGCAGGCCAAATGGAGTGCGATACAGCACGTACCAGGTGAGCGGCACGAACGCGAATGCCATCAGGACCGGCGTGCGCGGCACGAGCTGCTCGATGGGAAGCTGAGGGGTCGATCCCGACGACAGAAAAAATGCGCCGCTCAGGAATCCGGGGAGCCCGATCATCAGGATGTTGATCGCTGTCCCGACGACCACCTGATCCGCTCGATACCGAATGCAGGCGACGGCGTGAATCAGCGCAATCAGCACGCCGGCGCCAATGGCGGCCACGAGCCCCATCCACGGGTTGCCGCTCGCGTAGGTGATCGCCGCGGCCGTGAACGCGCCCGCCAGCATCATCCCCTCCAGCGCGATGTTGATCACACCCGATCGCTCGGAGAACAGGCCTCCCAGCGCCGCAAGGATGAGCGGCGTCGCCAGACGGACCGTCGAGAAGATCAGCGCGATCGTGAAGAGGTCAGCCATCGGTCTTGTCCCGCCGCAGCCACCGGCGAAGGCGGATCGGTTCACGGAAGAAGGCTTCGGCCGCCACGAACAAAATGATCGTCGCCTGCAGAATCTGGACGATGTCCTTGGTGACGTGCCGGGTGAACGCGTCGACCGGAACACCGCCTCGCGACAGCACCGCGAACAGGAGCGCGGCGACGATGACCCCGGCAGGATGGTTGCGGCCGAGCAGGGCCACTGCAATGCCGGTGAACCCGTAGCTATCGGAGAACCCATCGTAGTAGCGATGGCGATACCCGAGCACTTCGTTGATGCCGACCATGCCGGCGAGACCGCCCGAAATAGTCATCGCCAGGACAATCTGGCGGCGGACGGAGATGCCGCCGTACTCCGCCGCCAACGGGTTGCTGCCGGTAGCGCGCAGTTCGTAGCCCCACTTCGTTCGCCACAGAAACACGTAGACGAGCGCGCTCGCGGCCAGGGCAAACAGAAACGACACATTCAGCGGAATGCGTGCCGGCAGCCCGGGAATGATCTGCCCAAGCCTCGGAAGAAAGGCGTTCGCGGAAATCTCGGCGGTCTGCATGATTGGATCGCCAGGCGTCCGATAGTGATACTGGGTGAAGTAGCTCACCAGCGCGACCGCGATGAAATTCATCATGATCGTGTTGATGACCTCGTGCGAGCCGAAACGGGCCTTCAGCAGACCTGGGATGGCTCCCCATGCCGCGCCGGTGATTATCGCGGCCGCAAAGCAGAGCGGCACCAGCACCGCGGCCGGCAGCGATCCGAGCACGATGCCGACCCACGCCGTGGCGAACGCGGCGACATAGAGCTGCCCTTCGGCGCCGATGTTCAGCAGGCCGGCGCGGAACGCCACCGAGACGGCAAGGCCGGTGAAAATGAGCGGCGTCGCGAGAAACAGCGTGTAGCCGATGCCGTCGGGCCACCATAACGCGCTGCCGATGAGCAGCCGGTAGGTCTCGACCGGGTTGTCGCCGATCGCAAGCACGAACACACCGCCCACGAGGAACGCAGCGATGACGGCGATGAACGGAAACAGCAGCGCCTTCATCCACGCCACCCCGACGCGGCTGCCGCGTTGGGGGCCCCGGCACCTGTCATCAGGATGCCGACGTCGGCGGGGGTCGCAATCGCCGGATCGACTTCGCCGGCGATTCGGCCGCCGTGGATCACCAGGAGGCGATCCGACAGCGACATCACTTCTTCCAGCTCGGCCGACACGAGCAGGACCGCGCAACCGGCGTCCCGCATCTCCACCAGCTTGCGATGGATGAACTCGATGGCGCCGATGTCGACGCCGCGCGTCGGCTGCGCGACGAGCAGCAGCCTGGGCTCGAGCGCGAATTCGCGGCCGATGATCAGCTTCTGCTGATTGCCTCCCGACAACGCGCGGGCCGGCAGCGCTGGATTCGGCGGGCGCACGTCGAAACGCGTGATGATGTCTGCGGTCCGCCGCCGCACTTCGCGGTCATCCACCATCACGCCCGAGGTGACCGGGGGCCGATAGTGCACACCGAGGATGGCGTTCTCGTCGAGGGCGAAGTCGAGCAGCAGCCCTCGCCGATGCCGGTCTTCGGGGATGTGGGCGATGCCTCGTTCGCGGCGCGCACGCGCGCCGGTTCCGATGAGCGAGGTCCCTCCGAGCGTCATCTCGCCGGAGACGAGCGACGGATCGATCAACCCCGCGATCGCTTCGATCAACTCGCGCTGGCCGTTGCCCTCGACCCCCGCGATGCCGACAATCTCGCCGGCCCGCACGTCGAACGTGACGTCCTTCACTCTGCCTGGGGCGATCGAGAGGTTGCGCACGCTCAGCGTCACCTCGCCCGGCGCGGCAGTTGGCTTTTCGACGCGGAGCAGCACCTCCCGCCCCACCATGAGCCGCGCCAGCTCCGCCGCGGTCGTGTCCTTCGTCCTTACGCGGCCGACGACCTTCCCGTCCCGCATCACGGTCACGGCGTCGGAAATCGCCAGCACCTCACCGAGTTTGTGCGTGATGATGATGATGGTCTTGCCCTGCTCGCGCATCCCTCGCAGGATGGCGAAAAACTCCTCGACGTCCTGCGGCGTCAGGACTGCAGTCGGCTCGTCCAGAATCAGCAGCTGCGCATCCCGATAGAGCGCCTTCAGCAGCTCGACCCGCTGCTGTTGCCCGACCGACAGGGTTTCGATGAGTGCGTTCGGATCGACAGAGAGCCTGAACTTTTCGGACAGCGCGCGAATGCGCGCGGCGGCTTCGTTGATGTCGAGCGCGAACGTGGTGCCGGACTCGGCGCCGAGCACGATGTTCTCGGCAACGGTCATGGTGTCGACGAGCATGAAGTGCTGATGCACCATGCCGATGCCGAGCGCGATGGCGTCGAACGGCCGTTGAATGCGGCGCGGCTCGCCGTTGACCACAATCTCGCCGCTGTCCGCCGTGTAGAAGCCGTAGGCCACGCGCATGGCCGTCGACTTTCCGGCCCCGTTTTCACCGACAATGGCGTGAATGGTGCCGGGCTCGACCGTGATGTTGATGTGGTCGTTGGCGAGAACGCCGCCGAAGCGCTTGGTGATGTCCCTGAGCTGAAGCATCACTGGAACATCGCATCGACCACCGTGATGTCGCCCGCGATGATCTTGCGCTTCGCCTCTTCCGCGGCGGCGATGGCGTCCGGCGGCAGCAGCTCCCGGTTGTGCTCGTCGACGACGTAGCCGACGCCGTCGCTCTCGAGGCCGAAGACGTGGAGCCCCGGCTTGAAGCGCTTGTCGGTCACGTCCTTCACGATCTGGTACACGGCATTGTCGACGCGCTTGATCATGCTGGTGAGCACGAAGCCCGGCTTCAACATGTTCTGATTGGCGTCGACGCCGATGACGAAGTGGGTGGCGCGGCCGCTCGCGTCTCTGCCCTTTTCTTCGACGGCGTCGAAAGCACCCAGGCCCGAGTTGCCGGCGGCCGTGAAGATGACGTCTGCGCCCTTCGCGATCTGCGCGAGCGCCAGCTCCTTGCCGCGGCCCGGGTTATTCCAGGCGGCATCGGTTACGCCGACATAGTTCTCGAGCACGCGGATGTTCGGATTCACCGATCGCGCGCCCTGCTCGAAGCCCTTGCCGAACCGGTGAATCAGGCCGATGTCCATGCCGCCCAGAAATCCAAGCGTCCCGGACTTCGTGGTCATCGCCGCGAGGATGCCGACAAGGTACGAGCCTTCGTGCTCCTTGAACACAAGCGACGCAACGTTCGGCATCTCGCTGACGCCGTCCACGATCGCGAACTGAATGTCCTGGTAGTCCCTGGCGACCGCGTCGAGAATCGGCGCTTGCGCGAATCCGATCCCGATGATCAGGTCGTACTTGCGTTCGGCGAATGCGCGGATGGCCGGCTCGATGTTGACCGGAGTGCCAGGCTCGACATCGCGCACGATCGTTCCCAAGCCTGGCTTGTCGCAGTCCGTTCCATCAGGCAGCTTGCCGGTCTCGGCGCATTTCATGCCGTTCCACGCGGCGGCATTGAAGGAACGATCGTCCTTGCCTCCGATGTCGAACACGATGCCCGCCTCGGTTGTCGCAGGATCGCTGACGGCGTACGTCTGCGGACTGCAGGCGGAGAGAACCGCCACCAATGACAGCGCGAGAGGGGTATGCCACCATTGCTCTCTGCTCTCAGCCCTCTGCTCTGATGAGAAGGGCATCTATAGCACCTCGTCGATGATGAGCGGCACCGGGGCCGCGGGCGACTCGGCGATGCGCATGGCTTCCATCAAGAGCGGCAGGGCATCCTCCAGCCTCTTTCCAGACCTGTAATGCACGCGCAGCACGGGATCGTCCGCACGCACGGCGTCGCCCACGGTCGCTGCGATGATGATACCGACGCCGGAATCGATCTCGTCATCTACTTTGTCACGTCCGCCGCCGAGCGCCACCACTGCCCGGCCCACCAGGCCAGCATCCAAATGCGTCACGAAACCGTCGATGCCTGCCGTGATGACGTGCTCCTCGGGCGCACGCGGCATGCGTCCGTAATCGTCGATGACGCGCGGGTCTCCTCCCTGCCGCTCGATGATGGCCTTCAGCCGTTCCAGCGCCTGACCCGAAGCGAGCGCGCGGCGGCACATCGCTGCCGCGTCGGACCGGTCGGCCGCGACGCCGCCAGCCACGAGCATGCGCTCGCTCAGCTCCAGCACGTTCTCCATGAGGTCCGGGCGGCCGTTGCCTTTCAAGAGCTCGAAGCACTCGACGACCTCGTTCGCGTTGCCGACGGCAAATCCGATCGGCCAGTTCATCGCCGTGATGACGGCCTGCGTCTGAACACCCGCGGACGCACCAATCGCGACCAGCGACTCGGCGAGGGCGCGCGCCTCGGCCGGCGTTTTCATGAACGCCCCCTTGCCGCACTTGACGTCGAGCACGAGCGCGCCGATGCCTTCGGCGATTTTCTTGCTCATGATCGACGCCGAGATCAGCGGCACGCTTTCGATAGTGCCCGTGACGTCGCGCAGCGCATAGAGCTTTTTGTCGGCCGGCGCAATCTGGCCGGTTTGGCCCATCAACGCGCAGCCAATCGCCGCGAGCGAGGCGCGCATCTCTGCAATCGACAGGTTTGTCCGGAATCCCGGAATCGACTCGAGCTTGTCGAGCGTGCCGCCGGTGTGCCCGAGGCCGCGGCCGGACATCATCGGCACAACCCCCCCACAGGCAGCCACGAGCGGCGCGATCACGATTGATGTCTTGTCGCCGACGCCGCCGGTGCTGTGCTTATCGACCTTGATGCCCGGAATATCCGAGAGATCGACCCGGGCGCCCGAATCGACCATGGCATCCGTCAGCAGCGAGGTCTCCTCGGGTGTCATACCCCGCAGGAGGATGGCCATCAGCAGCGCGGCGGCCTGATAGTCAGGAAGTGAAAAATCGGTAACCCCGGCCACGAAAAAGTGGATTTCATCGGGGTTCAGCACGCCGCCGTCCCGCTTCTTTTGAATGATGTCGACAGCGCGCATCCGTGGACCGTGTCTGGCCGATAATATCGAAGAATCGTGTCGTCCCAGGAAAAAGAACTTCCGCTGCTCAATCAGGACAGCACCGCGAAGCTGACCGATTTCGCACGCGCCTGCAAGGCCGCGGCCCGCGCCGTGTCGCTGTATCCGTCGTCGCATCCGGCCATCAGGCTGTCCCTCGCCAGGCTCGTCGACGCAGCGTCCAGCATCACGTCACACGGATCGGTCACACTCGGGGTGATCCCCGATAACCTGCTGATGGATGGCGCCGCATCGCCGAAGCCGGATCAGGCCGTTCGCGAAACGGCGGCGCTGCTGCACGACCACATGATCGGACTCCTCACGCTCCATTCCAGTCCTGATCCGGATGGATGGCTGCCCTTTCTGCACATCCTTGCGAAATCATTCGACGAGGTGCGCGAGGCCGGCGGCATTGGACGGCTGTGGAACGCGACCGGCCAGCGCCATCTCGAGCTGCAGGAAATCGACTACGCCGACATCCTCCGCGAGCGCGCCAGCGGCCTGGACTCGCAGTGGAACGACATCATTCGGGCCTGCCTGAATCTCGATTCGCCGCTCGACGAAGAGGCGCTGCGCGGGCTGATGGAGATGTGCGGCGATCCGGAGCGCTTCAGCGAGTTCGTGCTGGCGCTCGAGCAGAACGTCGAGACGAACATGAACTCGAAGGCGTCCGCGCTGCTTCGCATGCTGCGCGGCGTGATCGATCTCGTGTCGCGCACGGAACCCACCAGGATCGAGCCGCTGTTGAAGAGCGTCGCGCAGGGATTCGGGGCGATCTCGCCGGAGATGCTGCTCGAGCTGCTGTCAACCGAGGAAGGGCGCGCCGACAAGGCGGCGGATCTGGTTCTGCAGGTGGCGAGCCGCATGACGGACACGACGCTGGGCGGCTTCGTCGCCAATGGCGTCATCGCGCAGGGCGGGGCGACGACGCGCCTGGCTCAGGCCTTCCAGGCCCTGGTGCCCGACAACGACCGGCGTCCTGGCCTGCTCGAGATTGCGCACGCGCAGGTTGCCGAGTCGCCGCTTGGTCAGAGCGAGGGCTTCCACGAGATGTGGAAGAACGCGGCCGACATGCTGACGTCCTACAGCGATGAACAGTTCGTGTCCGAAACGTACGCGCGCGAGTTGTCCGGCGCGCGCACGCAGGCGTTCGAGGTCGAGCGTGTGTCGGACGATCCGCCTGAGCGCATCGGAACATGGGTGACCTCGGTCGGAGCCGCTGCGATACGTGCGCTCGATCAGCAGCTGCTGGTCGACCTGCTTACGATTGAGGCGGACCCGGAGAAATGGCAGTCCGTGACCCTGCCAGTCGTCAGCCATATCGAGGATCTCCTGCTTGTCGGCGACTTCGAGGGCGCCCTGCGACTGACCGGGATCCTGACGACCGAAGCGGGCGGCAACGGCGACCGTAAGCCCGCGGCTGCCGCTGCGGTAGCGCGACTCGCCGACGGCGTCATGATGACGCACGTGATCACGCATCTTCGCACGGTCGAGGAATCGGCGGTCGAACAACTGAAGGAGCTCTGCTCTCTGGTGGGGCCGTCCATCGTCAGAGTGCTGGCCGAGGCGCTCGCGATTGAAAAACGCGCTGTCGCGCGACAGCGATTGACGCAGATTCTTCTCGGCTTCGGCGCAGCCGGAAAAAACGCCGTCGAGCAGCTGCGCGGGTCGGCCAATCCGGCCGTCCGGCGCACGGCGATCTATCTGCTTCGGGAATTTGGCGGCTCCGAAGCGCTGCCTGACCTGACCACCCTGCTCGACGATACAGAGCCGCACGTGCAGCGCGAAGCGGTGCGAGCCATCCTCTCGATCGGATCCGAGGAGGCGTACGTCGAGCTTCAGCGCGCGCTGGCCACCGGGTCGACCCAGACGCGTGAGGTGTTGACCACTGCGCTGGTCGCCATGAGAAGCGAACGCGCGATCCCTCTCTTCGAGTACATCGTCCGAAAACTCGATCGCACCGGCCCGCTCCGCACGGTGTACCTGCAGGCCGTCGAATCGCTTGGAGCCCTGAAGGCCGAGCACACCGTCGAGCTGCTGAAGGATGCGCTGTACGCCGGCGAGTGGTGGGCTCCATTCCGCACGGCAGAGTTGCGCCGTACCGTGGCCGCCGCCTTGCGCCAGATCGGCACGCCCGACGCACAGCGCGTGCTTCAGAACGGTGCGGAATCGGGGCCCAGAGGTGTGCGAGCGGCCATACGGGCGGTGCAAGCATGAGCAGCGCCACCGCGCGTGCACAACTCTCGGATGAACTGATACGCCGCTTTGGCGCATCGCTGCGCGGAATCCAACTGTATTCTCCTGCTCATCCGATCGTTGCGCGAAACCTCGAAGGGTTCGTCGAGGCGCTGCGCGCCCTTCACCAGCACGAGGCATCGGTCGTCATTGGGATGCTCGACGGAGAATTGATTGTCGGCGATGTACCGATGACCAAGGCCGGCGCGTCGATGGGAGAGTTGATTCGCCGGTTCGCAGCGATGGGCATCGAGCGCATTACCATCGAGCGCCCGGTGACGCTCGAGGAGCTTCGATCGTTCGCGGGTACGTTCGCGCACCTCGAGAAGACGCTCAGCGGAAGCGCTCTGAAAGACGCTGCCCCGCAGCTCGAGTCTGCGAACATCCGCGTCGGGCGCGTGACGATTGACGAGCAGGTGCCCGAAGAGAAGACCGACGCGTCCACCATCCGGCGCACGTACTCGGAGGCGGTGTCGGTCGCCAGCATGTTGTGGGAAAGCGCGCGCGCCGATTCGAGCCCCGACCCGGCCGCGGCGCAATCGATGATCGACGGTCTCGCGCAGGCCGTGGTGCAGAACCGATCTGCGCTGCTGGCACTGACGGCGTTGAAGGAGTACGACAACTACACCTTTACCCATATGGTGAACGTGTCCATTCTCACGATGGGCCAGGCGCGCGGGCTGGGCATCGATGGCCCGCTGCTGCGCGAGTTCGGCCTCGCCGCCTTGATGCATGACATCGGCAAGGTGAGGACGCCGGCTGAGATTCTGAACAAAGCGGACAAGCTGACCGACGAAGAATTCGTCATCATGAAGCGCCACGTCCTCGATGGCGCAGAAATTCTTCGCGGCACGCCGGATATTCCGTCTCTCGCGCCGATCGTCGCGTTCGAACATCACCTGCGCCTCGACGGCAGCGGCTACCCTGACGGCGTCACACGCCCGAACCTGAATCTCGCGACGATGCTGTGCGGCATCGCGGACGTGTACGACGCGATGCGCTCGCAGCGCAAGTACCAGCAGGCGTTTCCGTCGGAGCGCATTCTCGCGGTGCTGCAGCGCAACGACGGCACGCAGTTCGATCAGCATCTGCTTCGCCGGTTCGTGCAGCTGCTCGGCATTTATCCGGTCGGCAACCTCGTGAAACTGAACACCGGTGAAGTGGCGATTGTTCTTCAGACGCACGCGCCCGATCCGTACCGGCCGAAGGTGCGCGTGCTCTTCGCGGCAGACGGCGGCCGGTTCGAGCTTCCGCGCGATCTCAACCTCTGGGAGACCGAGCAGAACGCGCGAAACGACCGCGCGTCGTTCGTCGTTGCTCCGCTGAATCCCGCCGATTACGGCATCGATCCTCTGTCGTTCATCTGATTGCTGATATTCTGAAGCGTCCTCATCGCTGCCGGCCACAGCTCAAGGAGTATCCATGTCGGGCTTTGACAAGATTGTTTCGTGCGCGGCCATCGCCTGCGTGCTGTTTGCGGGTAGTTCGCAGTTGGCGGGCCAGGCGCCCGTCGAGAACGATCGATCGATTGCGCTCGCGGAATCGGGCGACGCGCTGCCCACTACGCTCAATCGTGTCGACGACATGCTGACCCGTGGGCAGCTGAATATCTCGAGCCTGCACGACGACGCGATGATCGGTGGACGAGTGTTCGAGCGCCTCGGCCAGTTTCATGAAGGATTGCCGGTGTTCGGCGGCCAGGTCGTGCGCCAGATGGACGGCCGTTCCTTCGTCAGCGTGACGGGCCGCCTGTACGAGGGTCTCGAGATCGACGTCAACCCGTCTCTTGCTGCCGGGCGAGCGAATGAGATTGCCGCCGCATCTATTGGCCCCGGCGCGACCATCCACGGCGACACGACGCTCGGGATCCTCCCCGTCGAGAGCGGGTACCGTCTTGTGTATCGCATGACGGTTCTCAGCGCCTGGGCGATCCGCGACGTGTACGTCGACGCCGGCTCAGGGGAAGTCGTCCGGTCGATCAACGGCATCCAGACGCAGGCCGCCATCGGACAGGGCAGCGGCATCATCGGCACGCTCCGGAAGATGAGCACCAATCAGACGGCCTCGACGTTTCAGGCCGTCGATAAGCTGCGGCCTGCCGAGGCGTTCACGCTCGCCTTCCCGGGAACTATCGCACGGCTCACCGCGTTTCTGGCGACGCTCGCTCTCTTCAACTCCGATGTCGCGACCGACAGCGACAACGTATGGACTGACGGTCCGACGGTCGACGCCCACGTATTTCAGGGAATGGCGTACGACTACTACTTCAAGCGGTTCGCCCGGCACGGCATGGACGATCGCAACGTCGAGGTGGACAGCATCGTGCATCCGCTCGCGCGTTCGGAAGCAAGCCAGCAGCCGCCTGACGTCGTCGGCACGTTCATCAACAACGCGTTTTACTGTTGCGATGGCGTGCTGCTCTTCGGCGATGGCGACAACCGGCTCTTCACGTTTCTCGCCGGCGGCTTCGACGTCGTCGCGCACGAATGGACCCACGGCGTCACCGATTTCACCTCGGAGCTGATCTATCAGGACGAGTCCGGCGCATTGAACGAGGCGTTCTCCGACATCATGGCCGCGGCAATGGAGTTCTATTACTATCCGGCCGGCTCCGGGAGGGACCAGGCCGACTGGTTGATCGCCGAGGATGTCTACGTCGCATCGCCTGGCTACCTCCGATCGTTGAGCAACCCCTCCGCCAAAGGGCATCCCGACCACTACACGCTTCGCCGGTTCATCGGGACGAATACAGACGACGGGGGCGTGCACTTCAACGTGACGATCGCCACGCACGCGTTCTATCTGGCTGTTGCCGGCGGCCGGAATCGCGTATCCGGTATCACGGTGCCTGGCATCGGACTCGGGAGCATCGAGCGGATGGAGCGTATTTTCTACCGCGCATTCACCGAGCTGATGGCACCGAACTCCCGATTCTCTGACGCGCGCCGCGCCTCTCTGCAGGCGGCGTCGGACCTCTACGGCGTCGGCAGCAACGAGCGCGCACAAGTCGAGCTCGCCTGGACCGCCGTAGGGGTGAATTGATGCGTCGCATCTCCATGCTCGCGCTGTCACTGGTGATGACGGCCATTCCCGCAGCGGCTCAAGAGCGCATCCGCATTTCCATCAACGCCGGACAGCAAACCTCGACGACCACCATTACCCAGGAGCAGACCTTCGATCGGTATTTCGAGCAGGGATCGTTCACGTTCGAGCGCACCATACCGAAGGCGGTGATCTATGACTTCGGGCTCGCCGTGCGGTTATGGAAGGGACTGCACGCAGGAGCAGCGGTGTCGCTCTTCGAACACACGGGAAACGGCACAGTGACGGCCCGCGTGCCGCATCCGCTGCAGTTCAACAGACCGCGCACAACCACGGGCGACATCGTCGATACGACCCGGCGGGAAATCGGACAGCACATCATGTTCGGCTGGAATCTTTCGGCCGCGGCGCAGCCGCGCCGCACCGGGACAAATCGAGGGCTGGACTTCACGCTGTTCGCAGGTCCCTCGATTTTCGTCACCGATCAGGTCGTCGTGGACGGCCTGACGCTGACGCTCGAAAATGAAGTGTTCCCCTTCGATGAGCTGGCGTTTCCCGGCGCGCGAACCGAAGCGCTGCGCGAAAACGTGCTCGGCTACAACGCCGGCGTCGACATGACGTGGCGATTCAGCAAACACGTCGGCCTCGGGCTGCTTCTGCGGTACGCGCACGGCACGAAAGCATTCACGCCCACAGGCGCTGAACTGGTTGAAGTAACGGTGGGCGGATTGCACGCCGGCGGCGGCCTGCGCGTACTCTTCGGTTCACCCGGATCCGCTCGAAAGCCGTTACCGCCGCAAAAGCTGCCCCCGCCACAGAAACAACCGCCGCCGCAAAAGCCGCCGCCACCCAAGGGCAAATAGGCGCGAACGCCATGGCCAAGACTGATTTCGCCGCGCGTGTCCGCTCGGTCGTGCGGCGCATTCCACACGGACGGGTCGCCACGTATGGCGACGTAGCGGCCGCCGCCGGCCGTCCGCGGGCTCATCGCGCCGTGGGCAACATCATGCGGTCCACCAGTGACTCGTCGGTCCCCTGCCATCGCGTCATCGCCGCAGGCGGCAAGCTAGGCGGCTACGGACGCGACATCTTTGCCAAGCGCGCGCTGCTGCTCGATGAAGGGGTCCTCGTATCCGGAGTGCGTGTTAGAGACTTCGCAGAAAGGCGCTGGAACAGTCCTGCATTGAAGATTGGGAGATAGAAGATTGAGAGATTGTTGGCAGATTTTAGAATGACGATTGGCAGACTAAGGTTTTTATTGGAAGAATGACGAAGTTCCTTCGGCATGTGAGGTGCTCTCGAGTACCGCATGTCAGAAGCATCTGAACGGCTGAAAACCAGAACCGAAAATTTCGCCGTCGCGGTCGTGAAATTTTGCGAGACCCTGCCTAACACGATCGCTGGACGTCGGATTGCGCAGCAACTCATCGACGCAAGTACGTCAGTGGCCGCAAATTACCGGGCCGCGTGCCGCGGGTATACGCGGCCGATTTTTGTTTCGAAGCTCGCGATTGTGGCTGAAGAGGCCGACGAAAGCGAACTGTGGCTCCGCATCTTGCGGCGTACCGGCCTCCAGTCGGCAGCGGCCATCGCGCCCCTCGAGCAGGAGGCCCACGAAGTAGCGTCCATCTTCACTGCCTCTCTTCGAACGGCTCGCGGTCAGCGTAAGCGTCCCGCCGAGCCACTCAATCCTCCAATCCGCCAAACTCTTCAATCTGACAACAATCCCACAATCTAACAATCGACCAATCTTCCAATTCTGCGAGGCCCCAAGGGCAACCCTCTTCAGGGCCGAGTCGTCTAATCTTGCCGAGTGTCCAAAGCTGACGTGCCAGCTTTCGAGGAGCTCTATCGGCAACATTCGACGCGGTTGTTCAATCTCGCGTGGCGGATGTGCGGCACCCGGGCCGACGCGGAGGATCTGTTGCAGGAAATCTTTCTGCTGGCCTATCGCAAGCTCCCCGAATTTCGCGGCGACTCCACCGTGGGAACCTGGCTCTATCGGCTGGCAATGAACCGGTGTCTCGATCACCTGAAGAGCCGCCAGACGCGCACGAGCGGCGCGACGACGCCATTGAACGAAGAGGCGATGCCGGGGCCACGGCGGATTCCCGACGGCGGCGTCAAACGGATCGATCTCGAGCGGGCAATCGAGCGGCTTCCCGAAGGGGCGCGCGCGGCGTTCGTCCTGCACGATGTCGAGGGATTTCAGCACCATGAGATTGCGACGATCCTCGGCATCAGCGAGGGCACGTCGAAATCGCAGGTTCACAAAGCCCGCCTGAAGTTGCGGGCCCTTCTGACGGCAGCCTTATGACGTGTGAACAGTGCAGTGAATGGCTCGGCGACGCAGTGGAAGGCACGCTCGACGTCGAGCGCGAGGCGCAGCTGGATGCGCACTGCCGCGGATGCGAGGCGTGTCGCGAGATGCTGGGCGATCTGAGAGAGATTCGCGCAGCCGCCGCTACGCTCGACCGGCGCATACCGTCGCCTGCCTTATGGAGCGCAATTGCCGCAAGCGTGCAGCCCGCGACAGCGTGGCGGAACGTCCCGCGGCTCGCAACGGCAGCGGCCCTCGTGATGATGCTGGGTGCCGCCGCGTGGCTCGGCATGGGACGCCAGTCGCTCGACACCGCCGACAGACCATCGTCGGACCTCGCACGGAACGCTGCATCGGAGCTGCAGCTCGCCGAACAGCACTATGCCAAGGCCATCACGGCACTCGAGCAGCTGACCGTTCAAAGAGACACGACGCTCGATCCGTCGGTGGCGGCCGAAATTGCACAGAGCCTGCAGTCGATCGACCGGGCCATCAACGACAGCCGCGCCGCGTTGAAATCGGATCCCGAGTCATTCGTCGCTCAAACGAGCCTGCTCGAAGCGCTCCGCATGAAGGTGGCCGTGCTGCAGGAAACCGTATCGCTCATGAACGACAGGTCCTGAGAGGAATCCGAGATATGACGAAGACCCTCGCTTTGGTCGTGCTGTCCACAATCGCGCTGACATCTCCCGCCTCCGCACAGGCGCCCCCCGACGCACCCGTTGCACCCGTTGCGCCCGTTGCACCCGATGTCCACCTGCAGATTGAGACAGCGGTCGAGATAAATAAGAAGCAGATAGAGCAGCAGATGCAGCGAATGGAGCGCGCGTTTGAGCGTAAGGATCTGCAGATGCACATGCTTGAGGCGATGAAGGGCGACCGCTTGTTGACGCTGCAGTTTCCAGTGCCGCCGGTGCCGCCGGTGCCGCCGCGCGACCCCCGCCAGAAACCGCGCGAGCGGGATCGCCGGCGTGTTCCCGAAGGCTGGGTTGAATCGACAGAGCCATTCTCGCGCGCGTTTCCGGTCGGCAAAGGGTCGGCGCTGATGCTCTCGAATATCGCCGGGAACATTCAGGTCTCCGCCGCCGCCGGCGACCGGATCGAAGTCGAGGCCCTGAAGCACGCATGGGCGCCCAATGCGGAGCAGGCAAAGGAGCGCCTGGCGGGTGCGCTCATCGAAACCTACGCGACCGGTAACCGTGTCGAGCTGCGCGTCGAGCACGGCGAACGCCGCGACGCTCGAGCACTCGACGTCGAGTTCAACGTGAAGGTTCCGCCCGATGCAACGGTGGATCTCCGCACGATTTCAGGGGACATCAGGGTCACGAACGTCAAGGGTGAGGTTCGCGTTCAGGGGGTGAACGGCAACCTCTCGCTCGAGGGCACGTCGCGACTCGCAGCCGTGAAGACCGTGTCGGGCGGCATCACGATCGCCAATGGAGGGGCCGACGCACAGTTGTCACTCTCAACAGTCAACGGCGACCTGCTCGTGCAGACGCTCAGCACGCGCGCACTCGACATCAATACGGTGAACGGCGACGTGCGCATCACCGGGTGGTCCGGCGACCGCGCGCATATCAGGACGCTCGACGGTGATCTCGATCTGGAGACGAGCCTTGTGAAGGGTGGGAACTACGAGCTCGAATCGCACTCCGGCAACATCAACCTGTCGCTGCCGGAGCAGCCGGGATTCGAGCTCGAGGCGCAGACGTTCAGCGGCCGTATCCGCATCGATTTTCCGGTCAAGAGCGAGGGACCGATTCGCGACGATGGTCGCGGCCCCCGCTTGGTACGCGGCACCTACGCCGACGGCAGCTCGAGGCTGCGCATGCAGACATTCAACGGCAACGTCACGGTGACGCGGAGATGATGGTGCGTCACCATTGGTAGATCGGTAGATGGATGGATTGGGAGATTGTTGGAAGATTGGTGAGTGTCGATTGGAAAATTGCTTCACACCTATAATCTCGGTGTGATTCAGAGGTTACACGTCGCTGCGACGTCCGCGGTCGCGGTGCCATCGCCGAAATTCAGCGCCTATCAGGGGCAACGGTAGCGGCAACGCCGTGGAGCGCGTCGGTGCTCACGTCAGGCGTCGCGCCGCGCAGCGATCCGCAGTTTGGCGTCGCGCCGCCGATCGCGCCCGTCCAGAATGTCACAACCGTCCGCGACGGCGAGACGGTGCGGGTCGGCCCAATCGCCATGACCGCGCACGAAACGCCAGGGCATACACCTGGTGGCACCAGTTGGACGTGGCGCGCATGCTGTCGCAGATTTCCAACGGAGCTTCAACTGGCTCGAGAACGTCGCGTGCGGAATTCTACTGACGCCACATCCCGAAGCGTCAGACTTGTGGCAGCGAATGGAGCGGCGTGCAGCCGGCGGTGGCGCCGGGGCGATGATCGACCCATCGGCGTGCCGCAGATACGTCGATGGTGCGCGAGAACGCCTTCGCAAGCGCGTGGAGACGGAAGCTAGCGCTCCTTGAGCGCGAGGACTACGGCGGCCCGAGCGGACAGAGGAGATAATCTCCCACACTCGGGCAGGCCGAGAGCGGCGACATGCGCGAGGCAATGGCATCGAATGTCCAGGTCCTCCACGGCCAGACGCCGAAATTTGCCGGCACCACTATCGTCCTCACGTCGTACCGCCTGATGCCCTCCTCGAGCGACGCGTTTATTCGTGCATGCGACAAAGGCGTATCCTCCCAGACAAGACCAGGATGAAACCAGAGAAAGGGTGTCGGCGACGGCCTTCCCGTAAGGCCGTAGATGACCGTCTCATCGCCCATCATGAGGAAATTCCCGGCGTGGTCGCGCAGATGCTCGATGAGCAGCGGCAGGGACGTCGCGGCCGACGTGTACTGTGACTGGGCCGTCCAGAGGCTGAAGCCGACCTCTTTCATCGTACGAGACATGCGCGCGTCGGCTGACCACGTACCCCATCCAGCCAGGTCAACGTGCATCTCGTGAGCTGTGCGAGGAAGGTTGACTACGCGATGAAAATGGACCGCATCCGCAAGGAGTCCGGCGGCGCCGACAACGACGACCACGGCCCGTACGCGTGGGCCTGCGCGCCACGGTGAAAACGGGGACAGCACGTCTGACCCAACCGCCTTCCCGGATAAACAGACTCCCGCCATCGCAAGACCCGCCGCGAGGCCGATGAGACCGAACGCCTGCTGAGGTTCGTTATTGGTCAGCACGACGAACAGCCAGGTCGACATCATCAGCCACAGCGCGATGATCACGAGCGCCCCGCCCGCTGGCATCGGCGGAACTCGTGCGGTCTTGCGCGCGCGCAGCAGACCGCCCACTACGACGGTTACAAATACGATCACCATTGCGGCAAAGAGCCGGTTCGTGAGCGGCAGCGCTGTCGCAGCAGACTCTGCTGCGACCTCCAGGCGACGGCCCAGAGCGACGTGGCGGTTGGCTCCGATCGCGAGAGGCAGGCGCAGATAGTGGGTCCAAAAGAGGCCGAAACTCACGCCAGCGGCCGCGAACATCACGGCGCCGATGGCCACGACCGTTCCGCATGCGGCAGCCGCGCAGCGCACGTTCATTCTCCGGCTGACGCCATCCTGATTTGCGCCTATGAGGACGGCGAGAACAGGAACGATGAACCCCGTCGGAATCTGCTTCGACAGCGCCGCGAACACCGCGCAGCCCGCGATCGCAATCCATCGCACCCATGACAGCGGCGCGCTTGCAGCGTCCTTCGCCAGGCAGAGAGCCGCAATGGAAAAAAACAGGGCGTGGGTTTCAAGGTAGGGGGTACCGTTTGGCGGGTACAGCGTAGCGGCGGTGACGATCGCACATCCTGCGCTCATGATCCTGCCCAGCGAGCATCGCCGCAGGAAAACATAGACGATGGCCGACGCAGCGGCATTGACGAACGCCGCGTGGAGCACGTACGAGCTCCAACTGACTCCGAACACCGCAAAGACCGCGGCCTGCATGAGGACAGGCGTGAGACCTGCCGGCAGAACGAAGTCGCGCCAGGGGATCTGTCCACTGAGCACGCGCCAGGCGCCGTCGAACACGATCGACTGATCGAGAGCGTAGAACCCGATGCGCCCCGCCTGCCAGGTCGCGAGGAATCCAACGGCCGCAACGGCGAGCGCGAGCGTCGAATCTATCCGGCGATCGCTCATCAGCGCGCTCCAGGGCTGGACTGCGTCGTCAGTTCGCCTGACTGTATCTGTCGATCAGCGACATCAAATCGAACTGCTCGTGGTGCAGGTGGGTATCCGGGCGGATGATGACATCCTTGCCGAGCGCCTGCTTCAGGTCGGCCATGACCGCCCGCTCCTCTTCCTTCAGCGCGCGAGCGATTTCGGGGTTCACCCGCAGCATCACCCCGCCGCCGTCGAGGTCAGCACCGATTTTCTTCACCTCGGACAGAATCTCGTAGCAGATCGTCGAGCTCGACTTGATCGTGCCCGTGCCGGTGCAGTAGGGGCACGGCTCGGTCAGCACGCGCTCGAGGCTCTGTTTCACGCGCTTGCGCGTCAGGATCACGAGCCCGAAATCCGAGACCTGCAGCATCTTGGACGGCGAGCGATCCTTTTTGACTTCCAGCTCCACGGCCTGGAACACCTTCTGCCGGTTCTTCCGCTCTTCCATGTCGATGAAATCGAGCACGATGATGCCGCCCAGGTCGCGCAGGCGGATCTGCCGCACGATCTCCTTCACCGCCTCGAGGTTTGTCTTGACGATCGTGTCCTCGAGCCGGCCTGTGCGTTTGCCGACGTAGCGTCCCGTGTTGACGTCGATGGCCACCAGCGCCTCGGTCTGGTTGATCACGATCGATCCGCCGGACTTCAGCCAGACTTTGCTCTTGAGCGCCTTGTCGATCTCGTCCTGAACGCCGTACTCCTCGAAGATGGGATAGTCCTTCGTGTACAGCTTCACGCGCGAGGCCAGGTTCGGCATGATGCGCGCGATGAGATCCATCACGTGGCGGTGTTCATGCGGGTTGTCAATCCGGATCGCCAAGAACTCCTCCGTCAGCAGGTCGCGCAGCAGCTTGGAGACGAGACTCTGCTCGCGATAGATCACGGCGGGAGCGCGCGACGACTCGAACTTGTGGCGCGTTTCCTTCCAGATGCCGTTGAAGTAGTCCAGATCGCTCAGGATGTCGGATTCGGGACGCCCGCCGGCCGCGGTGCGGATGATGACGCCGCCGCCGAAGCCATGCTCCTCGCGGAACTTCCTGACGATGCCGCGCAGCCGGTTGCGCTCGTCGCGCGATTCGATTTTGCGTGAGACGCCGACGTGATCCACCGTGGGCATGAAGACGAGGAAGCGGCCCGCCAGCGTCGCGTGCGATGTCAGGCGCGCGCCCTTGGTGCCCAGGGGCTCTTTGGCGACCTGGACGACGATCTCCTGGCCTTCCTTGAGGAGTTCCTCGATTTTGGGCTGAGGCCCGTGGTCTCGCCCTTTGCCGCGGTCCCCCTCCACCTCGTCTTCGGAATCGAGACGATCGAACTCTTCGATCGTGTTGACGACGTCCGAGACGTACAGGAACCCGTCGCGCTCCAACCCGATATCAATGAACGCGCATTGCATGCCGGGAAGGACTTTGGATACCCGGCCTTTGTAGATGTTGCCGACGACGCCCCGATGCCGCTCGCGCTCGACAAAAATCTCGGTCACGAGATCTTCCTCGAGAATCGCGACCATCGTCTCGTGCCCGCCGGCCGAGATGATCATTTCCTTCTGCATTCGCGAAGCTCCATTCCGGACCGGCGGAGACAGACGAGCAGAGCGCGCGAAGGAGATGCAGTAATTTTCGCAATGCGTTGCTCATAAAACCGATCCGTGTAGCTGTCAGCTTTCAGCTGTCAGCTTTCAGACTGACAACTGAGAGCTGAGAGCTGATAGCTAGTTAGTAAACCGGCGCATCCGCACGTTGAGGACCAGGCCGAAGCTCGCCAGCGTGGCGATCATCGACGACCCGCCGTAACTCAACAGCGGCAGCGTCAAACCCTTGACCGGCGCCAGGCCGGCCGACATCGTGATGTTGTAAATCACCTGAAACGTGAAGCTGGACATCAACCCCATCACGAGATACACGCCCAGCCGATCTTTGGCCAGTCGCGCCGCCTCGATCGCGCGCCAGATCACGATGAGATAGAGACTCAGCACAAAGAGCACGCCGACGAAACCCTGTTCTTCAGCAAGCGCGGAAAAGATGAAATCGTTGTGGGCGACCGGCAGGAACCTGAGCTGCCCCTGCGTGCCCTTTCTGTATCCTTTGCCGGTCAAGCCGCCCGATCCGACGGTGATCTGCGCCTGGATCTGCTGATAACCGGCGCCCCTCGGATCCTGCGACGGATCAAAGAACGTTTCGACGCGGCTCTTCTGGTACGGCTTGAGAGCGAAATTCCAGGCGATTGGCACTGTGATGATGGCGACGAGCGCAAGGGCGCCGATGATGCGGAGGGACATGCCGGCGACGTACGCGATACCGAGAAAGATCGGAAGAAGGGTGACGGCGGTTCCGAGATCGGGCTCGCGCGCGATGAGGATCAACGGAACTCCCGCGAGAAGCCCCGCGATGAGCAGGTCGCCCGTCGTCGGGGCGCCGCGCCGGTTCTCGCCAAAAAACTTCGCGAGCACGAGGGCCACGCCGACCTTGGCGAATTCAGAGGGCTGAAGATTGAACGCTCCGAGCGAAATCCAGCGGCGGGCGCCGCCGGCGGATGTGCCGAAGAACAGCACATAGAGGAGCAGCGCAAGGAGACTCAGGTAGATGAAGTGTGATTTGTCTGTCAGCGCGCGGTAGTCGATCGTCAGGCAGAGGACGAACGCCACCGACCCCAGGACGATCGCGTATATCTGCGTCGTCGGGAGCCGCCACGTGCCGGTCGTGCTGAAAATCATCGCGACGCCAATCATCGACAGACACGCGATGGCTCCGAAGAGCAGCCAGTCGAGGTGCAGATACAAACGTCGTTCGAACATCAGTTCCCGCCTACGCGCGGACTTCGCATCGAGTCGGCAATGGCGATCGCCGGCTGCGGGGCCGGAGGTTCGTCGGGCTCCGGCGCCGGCGCAGGTGCGGGCGTCCCGAGCTTCGGCAGCGGCTTACCTTCCTTCTTGTTGAAGTAGGTCTCCATGATGTATTTCGCGACGGGCGCCGATGTTGCGCCGTGCTCGTTGTGCTCGCCGAAAATGACTCCCGCGATTTCCGGTTTGTCGCGCGGCGCGAAGAAGACGAACCAGCCGTGGTCGCGCAGGTCCCGCTCGGTGCGTCCTGCCGCCTTCTTTCCGCCCTGCAGCGAAATCACCTGAGCTGTACCGGTCTTGCCCGACACGTCTCTGCCAACGATCCGCGCGCGCCCGCCGGTGCCGGCGCCGTTGACGACGAGGTGGAGACCGTCGTGCAGCGCGGCGATCGTTTCTGGTTTCAGCTGCACGCGGGACTTGGGCGCCGGAGGCTGCACGGGCTTCCACCCGTTGCCTTCATCGATCGCCTTCAGCAGATGAGGAACGAAGCGCGTGCCGCCGTTCGCCACCGTCGACATCATGACCGCCTGCGACACGGGCGTCAGCGATACCTGACCTTGTCCGATGGACACGGAAATGGTTTCGCCCGCGTACCACTTCTCGTTATAGCGCCTGCGCTTCCATTCGGTCGACGGCACGAGCCCTTCAATCTCGTTCGGAAGGTCGATACCCGTTTTTTCGCCGAGTCCAAGCAGCGTGGCCCACTTGTGAATTCTGTCGACGCCGACCATATTTCCAATCGTGTAGTAGTACACGTTGCACGACTGCTCCATCGCGTGCCGCAGGTCGACGCTGCCATGGCCGCCCTTCTTCCAGCACTGGAACGGCCGGCCGTAGAACACGGCGCTGCCGCCGCAGGACACTCTGAAATCGGACCTGATGACCCCCTCTTCGAGCGCCGCGACCGCCACGACAATCTTGAAGGTCGAGCCTGGCGAGTACAGTCCCTGCGTGGCGCGATTCTGCAGGGGCTTCAACGGGTTCGTGATGAGACCGGCCCATGTGGCGTTGTCGATGCCGGCGGCAAAATCATTCGGGTTGTACCCGGGGCGGCTCGTGAACGCGAGCACTTCGCCGGTGTTTGGATCCATCACGACCGCAGCACCATTGAAGCCGCCCGCCGTGAATCCTTCTTCAGCGGCGCGCTGCAAATCGACGTCGATCGTCAACTGGATGCGGCGCCCCTGAATGGCTGGAATCTCCCCCACCGTATTGATTTCGCGCCCCAGGCTGTTGACGCGGACGATCTTCGCGCCGTCTTCACCCATTAGCAGCTTGTTGTAGACCTTTTCGACGCCGGCCTGCCCCACGATGGCGCCGCTGTGAAGTCCATCGGTCTCGACCTGTCCTTCGGTGGCCTCGCCGACGTAGCCGAACAAATGGGCCGCAAACGACTCGGCGGGATATTGCCGCGCCGGCACCTCGTCCACCTGCACGTCGGGCAGCTCGGATCGCCGCGCAAGCACGGCAGCCACCTGGGCCAGCGACGCGTCTTCGACGATCACGACGGGCCGATACGTCGGTTCGCGACGATGCCGGTTCATGATGTCCTGCACGAATTTCGGATCGAGTCCGGCGACCTCCGACAACGATCGCATCGTGCGGTCGAGGTCGGTCGTGTGCTCGCGGACGATGGAGATGGTGAAGGAGCTGCGGTTCTCGACCAACACCGCGCCGTTCCTGTCGAGCATCACCCCGCGCGGCGCGCGCAGCGCGATCGTGCGTTGATGATTGTTCTCCGCGAGTTCCCTGAACTTCTGGTACTGCACGACCTGGAAGTACCAGAAGCTGAACGCGAGGATCGTGAACACCACGGCACACCCCACCTGGAGCACGACCAGACGAATCGTGAGGCTGCCTCGATCTTCGATTGGTGAGGTGAATTCCGCCATTAGTCGAGCCTTCTGTGAATCCGCATCCCCCCGCCCATCGACCTTCGCCGATCGACGAAGCTCGGGAGGAAATCTGCTATCTGGCAGACCAGCACACCGACGAGTGCGTTCGCACCGGCCTGGCTGAGAATCGCGCCGGCGGTGGCCTGTGTGTATCCCCGATCGATGACGCGATACAGCCCGACGAATATGATCGCATGGGTGACGGTTGCTGTGAAGAACACCAGCGCCCGTGGCAGCCACCTGGCCACGATGAACTGGCTGCCCACGACCCCTGCGAAGAACCCCACGACCGTCTTCGCCAGGCTGCCGATGCCGATGATGCTTTGCGTGCTCACGGTGCCCGCGCCGATCATGACGCTCAGCGTTCCTGACGCCGCGAGCGTGTCCTGGGACAATCCGGCGACCGCGCCGGCAATCATCCCCGCTGTCGGGCCGCTGCTGAGCGCAATGTACACGACCGCCACGAACACGAGGTCGACCAGCCCGCCGCCCGGTGTGAGAAATCGGGCCAGCGAGGTCTGCAGCGCCAGCGCAATGATGATCACGAGGGCGATGCCGGCTGCCCTCACGGCCGGTCCTCCCCTTTCGCAACCGCCGTGGTCGGCGCTTTCACGACAAGGACGTCCTCGAGCTTGTTGAACTCAACCGAGGGTCGGACTCGAATCGCCTTGTGGATGCCGTTGCCGGCGTCGACCTGCTCGACTTTTCCGATGACGAACCCCTTGGGGTAGATGCCATCCACACCCGATGTCACGATGGTGTCGCCGACTTTGACCTCGGCGGTCGCGGCCACGAAGTCCATCCGCAGCATGTCCACGCCTGAACCGATCACGATGCCCTGGGCGCGTGAACTTTCCACGAGCGCGCCGGCCGCGGCGTTGCGATCGATGAGCAGCTGCACCTTCGACGCGTGAGCGGTCGGCGTGACGATGCGTCCCACGAGGCCGGTCGGGGCGATCACGGCCATATTCGCGGTTACACCGGTGTTCAAGCCCCTGTCGATCGTGACACCCCGGAATTCGAGGCTCGCGCTCGCGCCGATGACACTGGCGGGAATGGTGCCGACCTGCAGATCCTGCTGGAATCCGAGGAGCCGCTCGAGCTGGCGCGCACGCTCGGCGCGAGCGCGCTCCTGCTGGAACTGCACCTGGAGCGCGCCGAGCTGACGCTTCAGCTCGTCGTTCTCGGCGCGCACGCCACGGAGGTTCCCGTAGCCGCTCCACGCATCGCGAATGCTGCCGGTGAGCCCGGCGGCGCCGCGCTGCACTTCGGCGAACGCGCCGAATGTCGCGACTTCGAGCAGCGGCACGCCGCCGCGCGAGTTCACCTGCGCGGAGATGAGGATGATGTGCCCCAGCACCACGGCGATGAAGAGCACTGCCGTGCGCTGTCGGAAATCGGTGACGGGCATACCCTGCAAGTGGTCCTAGTCGATCGAAATCTTCCGCAACAAATTGAAGTCCGAGAGCATCTTGCCGGCGCCGAGGACGACCGACGACAGCGGATCTTCCGCCATCGCGAGCGGCAGTCCGGTCTCTTCTCGCAGACGCTTGTCGAGATTCTTCAGCATCGATCCGCCACCGGTCAGCACGATGCCGCGGTCGACGATATCGGCCGACAGCTCAGGCGGTGTGCGCTCGAGCGCGACGCGGACGGCATCGACGATGACGTTGACCGTCTCGGTCAACGACTCGCGGATTTCCTCGTCGGTAATCGTGATGGTCTTGGGGACCCCCTCGATCAGATGACGTCCCTTGATCTCCATCGTCATGCGCTCTTCGAGCGGATATGCGGATCCGATCTCAATCTTGATCTGCTCCGCTGTGCGCTCACCAATCAACAGGTTGTACGTCTTGCGGATGTACTGGATGATCGCCTCATCCATTTCGTTGCCCGCCACCCGCACCGCCTTGCTGTAGACGATGCCGGCGAGTGAGATGACCGCGATGTCGGTCGTGCCGCCGCCAATATCGACGATCATGTTGCCCGAGGGCTCGGTGATAGGCATACCGGCGCCGATGGCCGCCGCCATCGCCTCTTCGACCAGATGCACTTCACTCGCCTTCGCGCGATACGCGCTGTCCTTGACGGCGCGCTTCTCGACCTGCGTAATCTCCGAGGGCACCCCGATGACAATGCGCGGCCGGACCCAGACGTTCCGGTTGTGCGCCTTCTTGATGAAGTAGGTGAGCATCTTCTCGGTGACTTCGAAGTCGGCAATGACGCCGTCCTTCATCGGCTTGATCGCCACGATATTGCCCGGCGTCCGGCCGAGCATTTCCTTGGCGTCACGCCCCACCGCCTCGACGCGTCCGTTCAACTTGTTGATGGCCACAATCGACGGCTCGTTGACCACGATGCCTTTCCCGCGCGCGTACACGCATGTGTTGGCCGTGCCGAGATCGATCGCGAGATCGCTCGAGAAGAGAGAGAAAACCGAACGAAGACTCATAGGCTCCTTAGTAGATCTATAGATCTCTCGATCTATAGATCTTTAGATCTTTACCGGATCGACCGCGAGAAAGACGCCGTTCTTACCGCGCTCTTTGACGCGGTACATGGCCAAATCGGCCGCCTTGACCAATTCGTCGACCGACGCCGCGACATCTGGAAGCGTGGCGACGCCCACCGACGTGGTCAAACGAATATCGAGCCCGTCAGTCATCTCGAGAAACGAATGCGCCGCGATGCGCTCGCGCATACGCTCGGCCACCGCCACCGCACCGTCGCTGCCCGTATCGGGCAACACCAGGGCGAACTCGTCTCCGCCGTAGCGCGCCGCCACGTCGGTCTCGCGGGCGCAGCCGCGAATCACGCCTGCGGCTTCGACCAGCGCCCGGCTTCCGCACAAATGTCCGTGTCGATCGTTCACCGACTTGAATCCGTCGAGATCCAGGAACAAGAGCGACAGCGGGCGGCCACTGCGTGATGCGCGCTTTGATTCGCGCCGCAGCACCTGATTCAGGTAGCGCGCGTTGTAGAGGCTCGTCAGATCGTCGGTGACCGAGAGCGCCTCGGTGCGCCGCAAATGCAGCGTCGTGTCGAGCGCGAGCGCAGGTCCTTCGAGCACCGTACGCAGCGCCGACATCACCTCCATCGGCAGTTTCGGCGTTGCCGTCGACGGCGTCGGGTCGAGCACGATGAGAGCCCCGATCGTCCGGCCACGGCAGCGGAGCGGAAATCCGGCGACGCTGGCAGCCGGGGCACCAGAGAGCCGTTCGTCAGTCGAGAGGCTCGCGCTCATGAACTCTTCATTGTGCTCGGTAATCCACCGTGCGACGCGTTCGAGCCCTTCGGCGACCGTCTCGCACGACCCCCTCACGGCAATGAGAGAGGCTCGCTGCGACCCGTCCTGCACCGCCACCGCCAGACACGGCGCCGGGAACCACGCGTGCACCTGCACGAGCAGGGCCTCGGCCACTTTGCGCGGATCCACAGGGGCATTGACCGAGCGGATCAGCTCAATGAGCGTGTCTCGGCTGTTGAGCCGGTCGAGCAGGCCAGTCGCAGCATGGCGAAGACGTGCGGCCAGATCTGCCTGAGCGCCGCGGGGGGCGGCTGGATTGGTGCGCGGTGCTCCCGGCATTTTCGTGAGAACGGCAAACTCCCGCTAAGTCCTTCTGTACACACTAAATACTACCACGGCGTTCCCGGCCAAAAGTCCCATCTGCCCGTCATAGTGAAGTCGATGCTACGATAATCAGCTTCAACTGACTCTTTTATCGGCCACACACCGATTTTTCTGAGGGGTTTGACCTGTAATGACCATGCTTGATCGGATGCGGCGCCATAAGGGATGGCTCAAGTGGAGCCTGGCGCTGGTCGTCCTCACCTTTGTCGTCTTCTACATCCCGGAATTTCTCGGCCCCGACCAGTCAATGGTTCCAGGCGGCGACCGGCTGGCCACGATCGATTCCCGGTCAGTTTCGGTATCGGACTTCCGGCGACGCTACATGGCACAGGTACAGGCGTACCGATCGTCGTACGGCGGGAATCTCACCGACGACATCCTCCAGCAGATGCAAGTGCCCCAGCAGGTGCTCCAGCAGATGATTCAGGAGAAAGCTGAGTTGTCCGAAGCGGAACGCGCGGGCATCACGGTGAGCGACGCCGAGGTTCGCGCGCAGATTATCGCGATCCCGGGACTTCAGGAGAACGGGCAGTTCATCGGGGAACAGCGGTATCGCGCGCTGCTGAATCAGCAGACCCCGCCGATGAGACCTGCCGATTTCGAGCAGTCCGTCCGCGAGAGCCTGATGCTCGACAAGTTCCGCGCCGGGCTCACCGAATGGATGACCGTGTCGGATGCGGATCTGGAGCGCGAGTACAAGCGCCGCAATGAGAAAGTCACGCTCGACGTGGTGGCTGTGCTCGCGGACAACTTCAAGACGGAGGTGAACCCGTCCGACGCCGAGATCTCCGGGCACTACGACAAAAACCAGGAACGGTACCGCATGCCGGATCGCCGCAGGATCAAATACGTGCGGATCAATGCGTCCGATCTCGCGGCAAACATCAAGGTGTCGAAGGAAGACGTGGAGCGGAGCTACAACGAGCAGCTTGGAAAGTACACGACCCCCGAGCAGATTCGCGCCAGCCACATTCTGCTGTCGATCGAAGGCAAAGACGACGCCGCGGTCCGGACGCAGGGCGAGCAGCTGCTGAAGGAAGTGAAGTCTGGCGGCGATTTCGCCGCGCTGGCCAGGAAACATTCGCAGGATGAAGTGAGCGCCGCCGAGGGCGGTGACCTCGATTATTTCGGACGCGGCCGGATGGTAGCGGCGTTCGACACCGCCGCCTTCGCGCTCGCCCCTGGTGAAGTGAGCGATCTCGTCAAAACCGAGTTTGGCTATCACATCATCAAGCTGACGGATCGCAAGCCTGCGATCGTCCGGCCCGTGAGCGATCCCGCGGTGTACAAGGAAATCGAGGGCGCGCTGCTGCGCGAGCAGGCCGAAGCGCAGGCCACGCAGCACGCTGATGCGATGGCTGCCGAAGCCAAAACGCCGGCCGCCCTCGACAAGGCCGCCGCATCGCGCGGCCTTGCGGTGGAAGAATCGGGCTTTTTCCCGCGCGGCGGCATGATCGAAGGACTGGGTCCGCAATCACCTGTGTCCATGTCCGCGTTCGACCTCGCCGAAAACACGGTCAGCGAGCCGGTCGCCGGGCCGACGGGACGCGTCATTTTTTACGTGTCAGGGAAACAGGATTCCTACCTGCCGAAGCTCGACGAAGTGCGCAGCCGGGTTCGTGACGACGTCATTCAGGATCGCTCGGTGACACTGGCGAAGCAGCGCGCCGACGCGCTGGCAGGCCAGTTGAAGGGCGCCGCGAATTTTCAGGCCGCGGCGAAAGCGGCAGGCCTCGAAGCGGTCACGACCAACCCGATCGCCCGCGACGGGGTGATCCCTAACATCGGCCGCAGCCCGGAAATCGAAGCCGTGGCGTTTTCTTCGCCGGTTGGCACCGTCAGCGCTGCGATTCCTACGCCGCAGGGCGCAGCGATCGTGAAGGTGGCGTCTCGCCAGGAGGTCGGCGCGGCGGACTTCGCGATGGCGAAAGACAAGTTCCGCATGGAGATGCTTGGAGAGCGGCGTTCGCGCTTCTATCAGACGTACATGGAAAAAGCGCGCACGAAGATGAAGATTGATGTCGATCCCGAGGCGCTCAAGCGCGCTATCGGCTAGGCAACGTCCAGTGAGTTCCATAATGGGAATTTGGGTAGGCCATTGTGGAACATGAGGCGACCCTTTAGTCACATTCCAGCGGGCCTGTTTTCCTTTAAGTAGCTTACGACTCAACACTTACGCATCTTCAGCCCTGTGGGCGTCCTTCTTGCTCTACGACTTCCGTGGCAGTCCCAGAGAAGCGCGACCTCTCATTCACGGACACGTCACGCCAGTGAGCGATCAAAATCGGAGACTCCATCCACGTCTCAAGACACAAGCGTTGCGCACGCCTGCGTCCGTTCGCATCGCGAATCGTCCAGAGATCTCACTGGTCGATCTTTCCGTTGGAGGGGCGCTGATCGACCTGCCGTTTCAGGTCCGGCCTCACTCGCGAGTCACTCTCGAACTTCGCGCAGCATCCGACCGCGTGCTGGTGCCTTTTCGCTTGCTGCGATGTTATGTCACGTCGCTGGGAGGCGGAGTGCGCTATCAGGCGGCTGGTTCGTTCGACCAGGAGCTCGACTGGAAGCCGTTGCTTGACGATATCGCGGCCCAAAGCACCGTGGGCCGACTCATTGCGACGCTCGAGGCGTTTCTACGGCATCGCACGACGACGTCCCGTGTGGTTGGATTCGATAACCTGCTGATGTGGATTATGGATGCCGCACGGCGAGGCGAGAGCACCGACCGCATCGCAATTGAAATCCGTCTCCGACTGGCACAGTTGATTCCCTCTGTCACGGTCGCGGCTGCCAGCGCGCCATCTCTCCCGGATCCCTTGAGGGGCGCGCGCTTCTTCGGCCTCGATTTCACCTGCGGACAACCGCTCAGCGCTCGTGACCGCCGGCTGTTGAGGGCGGCCGCGCAGCTGCTGTCACTGCTGAACAGCAACGGCAATGTGGCTCCCGATGAAGTGCCACTCGATATCAAACCCTGTCGGAGCGAGTCGATAGTGACGCATAGCGTGGCGGACTGGCAGATGACCGACACCGGCCTGGCGATCCCACAGGCAACTGCCTGGTTTCGAACAGCGTAGACTGCAGACTCCGCGTCAGAAATCGAGAAAACTCATCGGCATCAACGCCAGCGGTTCGCCGGGGTTGAACAGCCTCGCAGGTGCGGTGAGGATGCCAAGCGCACGACGCTCGGCCGTACGTAGACCCGATACCATCGACAACGCAGCTCCAAGCTGACGGTCGTTGCTGGTCCCGCTCAGCTGCTCCATCAACAGTTCGGCAAGCGTTTTACGCGCCGGGTAGGTCACGATTTCGACCGCGGTGTCTGGCGAGATGCCTGCGCGGTCTTTCGCGATCGCAATGGCGCGATCGAGCCCCCCCAGCGCATCGACCAGTCCGTTCTCGCGGGCCTGCGCGCCGGTCCAGACGCGTCCCTGAGCGAGTTGCTGCACACGCTCGACCGGTATCTTCCGTGACGCCGCGACTTTCTGCACGAAGCCGTCATAGAAATCGTGTATCTGAACGCGCAGTTTCTGGCGCTCGCTGTCGGTGAACGGGCGCTCCGGTGATTCCAGTCCCGCATTGCGTCCGATGATCACCGACTCGATATTTGCACCCAGCTTCTCGAACGTTCCACCGGTGACGAACTTTCCGCCATAAATCCCGATCGATCCCGTCAGCGTGGCAGGCTGGGCGACGATGTGCGGAGCCGCCATGGCGACGTAGTAGCCGCCCGACGCCGCGAGATCGGACATCGACGCGACCAGCGGCCGCGATGGCTTCTCGTTGATGGTCACTGTCAGCTCGCGCCAAATCACGTCGGACGCGATGCTCGATCCCCCCGGGCTGTCGATGCGCACCACAATCGCACGCACGTTGTCGTCGGCGCGGGCCGAGCGGATGGCTTTGACGAGGCCCACGGATCCTGTGACGTCGCCATTGAGCGGATCGAATCCGCTGTCGCCGGAGTTGATGATGCCGCTCACATACACGACGGCGACCCGCGGAGCGCCCCGCGGCTGCGCCTGACGGCGCGTGCGGCCGTACGACTCCCCTTCCACGGTTCCGCTCTTGCTGATCGCCCCGTGATCGTCCAGCTGATCTTCGTACGCGAGCACGTCAATCAGGCCCGCCCGATGCGCCTCCCGGGCGAGGAACGGACCCTCATCGATCAGCGCGCGTACATCCTCGACTTTTTTCTTCCGGCTCTCGGCAATGCCGCGGACGAGCTGCTCATACATGTCGCGCGTCAGCGACTCGGTCATCTCGCGATGAGGAGGCGTGAACGTGGTCTGCGTCAGCTGATTCGGTGCTGTCTTGTAGTCGCCGATTTTCTCGAAGTCGGCCTGGGCGCCGATCTTGTCGAGCGTGCCCTTGAGAAACACTTCGTAGGTCGCAATGCCCGTCACGTCGAGGCTGCTCGTCGGCACGAGATAAATTTTCTCGGCCGCCGTCGCCAGGTAGTACTCGCGCTCGCCTGCGTATTCGAGATACGCCGAGATGCGCTTTCCGGACTTGCGGAAGTCGAGCACCGCGTCGCGGATTTCCTGAACTTTGCCCCAATAGGGAGACTCGAACGGGGTCGGGATGATGAGCACCGAGTCGATACGCGGATCTTCTTTGGCGCGCCGCAGTGCCTCGACGTAGCCGCGAACGGTCTGCGCACGGGCGCCGCCCGTCAACTGACCCAGCACATCGTTGGGGGTCGTCTCGACCAGCTCGCCGCCGATGCGCAGGATCAGCGTCGAGTGATTGGGCACGGACGGGCCTCTCGACACGACCATCCACGCGCCGACGATGGCCAGCACGCCGACGAGGACGAACAGGACGACGAGGCTCAGGAAAAACTTCAACAGACGGCGCTTGGCCATGGAGTGCTCCTTCAGTAACCACCAGATTACACGATGGGGATCGTGGGGATCGTGGGCGGCGTGGGGATCGCAAGCGGCGTGGGGATCGTGGGGGGCGTGGGGATCGTAGGGCGCAGGTAGTGTCCGGCTTCAGCCGGACCGTCCCGACAGGTGTCAACCGTCATTCGGAGGCGATTGGCCCCGGGAATTCCCCCTGTGCTGCGCGGCGATCTGCCAGCCCAGACGCGCCAGATATCCCGCTGCCATCACAAGGCCGCCCTTGCGCATCCACGACTGGGTTCGCGATCGGCGCGGCATCGCGCCGACGATCTGACGATAGCTGTCGACTTTCGAGGACGTGATGGGCGGTGGGCTCTGGCGCGGCGTGTGGCCCGGCGTCGCATCGGGCTTTACCCAACGCGTGATGAACCCAAATGCGTCCGACGTGCAGAGGGGGCACCGGTCTTTATCGTGTATCTCCTGGCAATCGAGGCACAGGCGGGCGACACTGAGGTGCATCGATCGATTATAGCGAGTTATAATACCCGTCCTACCCGGCACGATCGTCAATGCGGAAGTGGCGGAATTGGCAGACGCGCTAGCCTCAGGAGCTTGGGAGACTACCCCGACTCGTTTTCGCCTCCGAGCAAGTCACTTTTACCCAATACTTTGCAGGTGTGACGAATTAGTTAGGCGCGTGTTGTCAACTCCGTTGTCAACAGCTAGGGTTCACATCAATGAATCCGGGCACACCGGGAATCGACCCGCGCCTTGATGGCGGCGCGAAGAGTCCGAACGAGCAAGTGAGAAAGCGAACGCTGAAGGACATGCTGAGTCGGCGTGTCTGAGTAGATTTCTCGTTGCGAACGTGTCGGCGACTGAATTGCAAGAAATCAGCATGTGAAGGTGCGCATCGTCAAGCAACCCACCGGAGACCTCCACGGCGTCTCGCTGAACTGCTACAAGGTCGGATGTGTTTACGACATGCCGGCGACCCTTGCAGGGTATCTGGTTGTCGAGGGTTTCGCACAGCACGAGATGCGAAAGAACGGTGACGTTGCGGGACACGCAAATCCTGAGCGGCGCAAGACTCCACCCCGGCGCTAGCTATTCGGCGGCGCTCTTCTTGGACTGAATGTCGAGGACTCTGCCGGGCGTGGGCGGCGCCGCCTCAGCCCATCCTTCAAGAATGAGCATCCGCGCCTGATAGGGCATCAGGTCCAGCACATCACCAACGCTGATTTTCGAGAGGTCCACACCGTTGAGGACGTTCGCAAACTTCCTCACGAGCTTCACGCGCATCAATTGACCAAATCCGTTACACAGGTCGCGCTTGGGGAGCAGACGATTTGTGTGAGCACGTTCTAACATAAAATATCGGCTAGCAACAATCTCGAAATCACTATTTTTTGCGGGTGATAAGTTCCGATACACCGTTCAGCGCAGTGTGTATTGATGCAAGCAGAAATTCCCCTTTCTGCCCACAGAGGGATATCCAAGCAACCAGATTGCCAGCCTTGTGTCCCAAAAGTTCACACCCTCCGAAGCCGATAAGCTGGTTGGATGCTGTCATTTTTCGAGCGCGACGGGGACGAGCTTCGATGCGAGATTCGCCCAAGCGTGCACGCGGCGGGTTTCGACATGGAGGTGACTGCTTCCGATGGACAGAAGCGGCTTGAGCACGCCGGGGACGCGAACGCCCTTGCGCTGCGATGGTTGGAGCTTGAGGAACGACTGAAGCGCGAAGGATGGATACGGAAGGGGTGAGAACGCCATTGTAGGATGGAGTATGCCCAAACTCGGTGACAAGAAACTCTGCATTCTTGCTGGTTGCGATGGAACGATGGAGCGCAAGCGCATGCGTCCACCTGACGCATTTTCCTCTGCTCCCGGTGCGATGCATCCCGCCCCACTTCCGGATTACGAGGCGTGGGTCTGCGATGCTTGTGGATTTCAGCAGAGAGGGACGGAATGACGGACTGTCGTTGTAAGGATGACAAGTCCGGACATGAGAAGGTTGGAAAGTTGGACTATCAAGAGTATTTCGATGGGAAAGGCTATTGAAACGCGGACACCAAAAAGCTCCGTCGTTTGATTCCGTTTCGCGGGTGACTTCGGGGCTGTCGATGCGTCCGTTGGGCGTGCAGTTGTCATATACTGGCGAGTGTCCAGCAGCCCTCCGGGTGTTGTCAACTGTTGTCAACTTGGCAATATCCGAAATCTTCAATGCGGAAGTGGCGGAACTGGCAGACGCGCTAGCCTCAGGAGCTAGTGGGAGCAATCCCTTGGAGGTTCGAGTCCTCTCTTCCGCACCAATTTTACAAACAAATCACACGATTGCACCGTAATGGTGCGGTCGTGGACATTTGGCCTACCTGTTGCGGCGCTGGCACTGCCGAATCTCGGACTGCTCAAAGGGCCGATGTCGGACAAGGATGCGATCTTCGTCAAGCAGCTCGCCACGAGACTGCCAATACGCGAATGGATGAGGCTGAGACCAAGAAAGCCATTCTTGAGGCCCAGACCTTCCTTGCGAACAAGGGAGCGGTGAGGTTACCTACCGGTGCACGACGTGGACGTATCGAAGCGCGGGGTGGTTTTGTGCGCGGCGCTCCAACCATCCATTCATGCGCACACAACGTGCAGCGCCACTGCATCACGAGCACCCCGCGTTCGTGAGTCGCTACAGAACGCTTTTGCCTCTGTTGGGACGGGCGAATCACAACAGTGCTCTGCTGCCTGCCACCTTCGTAATCAGTTTGATGGACTTCGCAGCAGAAGGAGTCGGCATGCGCTTTGTTGGTCTCTCACTTGCTCTTACGGCGACGTTCGGCCTTGTGGGATGTTCTGATGATGCGGTCCCCCGCAGCCCCATTGGGCCGAACCTGGTTCCGAACCTAGTTCGCGAGTCCAGTACTATTCCGGTTGTGCCTGATCCGCCGATTGTTTCGGGTCCCGTAAGGTTCGCGCTACAAGTGTCTGAATTCAAAGTGCATTTGTTCAGGCCAGACTCCTTCAGTCGCTTCCAGTATGGGCCGACAGTTCTGCGATTGCGAGAAACCAGCGGCAAGAGCAGCGCTACATTGAAGTCCATTCATGTCGATGCATTGAATGCGGAACGCGGTCGCGATTGTGGCCAAGACGATACCGTGCGCGGGGAAACTATTGCGGCGGGGGACACACGGGATTTCGAAGCGACCTTGGGTTATTGCATGCCGTATGCGGTTACGGGGTCAGAGGTGTCAGAAGTGACGTTCACCGCTAGGTTTGAGGATGAGGGCGGAAACGTCGCTGAGGTGCGAGGCTCAACGAGTGTGGCCGGTTGCGCATTGTCAGGAAAACCGGGCCTCGTGCCCTGCGAATAGATTCGTTTGTTTGCCTCTCGGACAGGTATGGTGGCTGGCTACGATCCATTCCTACGGCCTCTCACAACCTCTGCTGCCTCCGAGCGGTTCCTCTACCAACTAGCAGCGCCGATCCGACGGCTGAGACTGAACTCAGGAAAGTCACGGAACCTATTATTACGACACCCACCGTTTCGGTCGTCGGCGTCCCCACAACAAACGGAACCGCGCCCACCAGCAGGCCACTCACCGCTCCCCAAACGGCGACTCGGGAAAGCGACAACTCATCCAACTTGCGGCTCTCGGCACTTTTCAGCAGCGTGAAAAAGATCACACCGCAAAGGAAGGCCGGGTAAGCCCCGACCACCACCCACATTTCATCCATAGAATTATCTGGATCGACAATGTAGGCTCCAATCACAACAGCAATTGGCGCCCATACCGCCGCCCAGAACAGACCCATCTTGACCGCACCGCCTATGTTTCTCAGCAAGTTCTTCATCACTTCATCCTTGTGGAGAGGAGTGTCTTCGATTCGAGCCGTCCGAGTATTCAGCGTTCGTTGAGCATTGTGTGAGATTTCGGTGAATGGCGGGCTCTGCCCCTTTTTTTTCTTCTTACATTCCCAAATGTCCAAGCGCCGTCGTGAAGCGCGGATGATCGCTACACGGACGCTTTACGCCTTCGATTGGCGTGCCGCGGGCGGATCGGAGCGCGGGCTGGTTTCATCCGAGGCGAATCATCGCTCCACTTATGCGCGCACAGCCTGCAATGCCACTCCATGACCAACGTTCCCCGCTCTCGTGTGACCTTGGCGACACTGATCCAGACGGAGCTGGCGGCACATGACGGGCAGGGGGTCTTCATGGGGCTTCATGATCATGAGCGAAAGGCGGTTGGCCCACCCTACTCGGCCGGTTGGCCTACTTGTAACTTGCCCAACTCTCCGAAAAAGGGCTAGCACAGCACTAGCCGGGTGGGCCAAAAGGGCTAGTAGGCTCTGGCGGTGCTGTGTCCGCGATGGCCGGAAGCGAAGGAGAATTGGCCCACTATGGGCTTGTCCCGAAGGCCGATGCGCTTAATCTCCTCGACGATGCGCTTCTGCATCCTGGCAGTCTTTGCGATCAGGTCATCCAGCTCTTTGGCGCGTTGTACGAGACGCTTTATACGGGGGGAATCATCCTCGGCCATCAGTTGTTCACCTGCCTACAGCGCAAGGGCTGACGAACGTTCGCCCGAAGCGTCAGTCGCACGCAACGTCGTCGCAGGAGGGACCGCGAGAAGGCGATCGAAGTCACGTTTCACAGCGCTGTAGCATTCGCACGCTCTGGCCTCCAATGCCGCGCGATCCGTAATTCGGATACTGCCGCGAGAGGTCGAAATGATCCCCATCTGCACAAGATCCGCTATGACCAACGTGACGGTCGGACGCCGCAGGGCCAACCTGGCGGCCAGCAGCTCATGCGTCACAGAGAATTCGTCATTGACCAGGCGATCCTGTGCTTGAAGCAGCCAGCGGCAGCATCGCGCATCCGCAGAGTGAAGGCCATTGCAGGCTACGGATTGCCCGATGAATCCAACAAACGCTTGCGCGTATTTCATGACGCTCGAATGAAACGGTTCTTGCCGATCACACTCACGACGGAACGCTTCAATGCTCATCGCCTGGCACACGCCGTCTCCCGTTACTTGAACGATGGCGTCCGCCATGCCACGCGACAGGCCCAGCACGGCCTCCACACCGATGAGCCCCTCTGCACCCACCACCGCAATCTCCGCCGTCGCTCCATCAGCCATCGTCATGACAAGCGCGCAGAGACTACGGCTCGGAAAATAAATATCGCGCAGGAGCTCTCCCCGCTTTTGGAGGACCTGGCCTTTCTTGAATGGAACGCTGCGCATGTGGTTGGAGATGCGAGCGTAATCGACCAGCGGCAGAGACGTCAGCAAATGGTTTAGATTTGGGCATGTTGATGACATGACGATTTACCGTAGCGCCAGCGGGGCAGAAAAGTTGTCCGCTACCTGACAAATGAGGACTCGGGACGCGAAGGCCGCAGCTTCTCGAGCCGATAATGAATCATGTTGGGCCCGCAGTTTGAAGGGACTCGAGCGACTGCGTCGGCCTGACGGAGTCAGCGGAGCTCACGCCGTTATGGTGAGGCCCTGAACACCGTTCATTAGCTTTTGGATAGGACCGGGCGCGCTCCTTGCTAAACTATTCGCAGGGTTCGCTTTCCCGCCTGAGGACACGACACTTCATGCCCTGGACTCGCTCCGCTGCCGCTCCGTTCCTCCTCGCGCTGACGCTTGGAGCCACATCGTGCGGCACCACGGACTCAGTAGAAATCCCCTACAGCACCCTGAAGCAGCACATCACAAAAGGGGATGTGCGCGAGGTTCGCATGTCGGAGACAGAAGTGCGGGCGCTGCCCACCGAGAGCGCGCGGAAAGCCGGCGCCCCCGCGATGTGGCTGTCCACGCCTGTCCCAAACGATGCGATCGTACCACTGCTCGAGTCCAGGAATATTACCTATCAAGGCATCAAGTCGGACGAGTCGCACGTTGCGCTGATTCTCGGCATTCTCGCGGGGCTGACCTTCGTCATCATCCTCGGCATGTCGTACAAGCGCATGAATCCCGTGAAGTCGATGACCGCGCTGACCCGCGGCGCGCGTCGCGCACGCGACAAGAAGGGGCGTCCAGAAACCAACTTCGATTCGGTCGCTGGCGTAGATGAAGCGAAAGAAGAGCTCGAGGAGATCGTCAAGTTCCTGCGCAGCCCGTCGAAGTTCTCGATACTCGGGGCGCGCGTGCCAAAGGGAGCACTGCTTGTCGGGCCTCCAGGCACCGGCAAGACACTCCTTGCCCGCGCGGTGGCCGGCGAAGCGGGTGTGCCGTTCTTCTCCGCAAGCGGCTCGGAGTTCATCGAAGTCTTCGTCGGTGTTGGCGCGTCACGCGTGCGGAAGCTGTTCGAGCAGGCCAAAGCGAAGGCCCCTGCGATTATCTTCATCGACGAGCTCGACGCCATCGGCAAGAGCCGCTCCGGCGGCCACGGCGGCGGCGGAACCGACGAGCGCGAGCAGACGCTGAATCAGTTGCTGGTCGAAATGGATGGGTTCGACTCGCGTGACGGAATCATCGTCATCGGCGCCACCAACAGGCCCGAGATTCTGGACAGCGCGCTGCTGCGCCCAGGCCGTTTCGATCGGCAGGTGCTCGTCGACCGGCCTGACGGCATGGGGCGCCACGCGATCCTTCAAGTGCACGCGCGCAAAGTGAAGCTCGCGGGAAACGTCGACCTCCAATACGTCGCGCGCCGAACGCCAGGGATGGTCGGCGCCGATCTCGAGAACGTGCTCAACGAAGCGGCGTTGCTGGCCGCGCGCGGCGAGAAAACCGAAGTCGGTATGCCGGAACTGCACGCGGCCATCGACCGTGTTGTGGTTGGTCTCGAGCGGAAAAATCGTCTCACCAACACAAAGGAGCGACGCATCGTCGCGTTCCACGAGGCCGGCCACGCGATCGTTGCCGAGCTCGCGGCCAGCGCAGAGCCTGTGCACAAGGTCTCGATCGTGCCGCGCGGCCTTGCCGCGCTCGGCTACATGCAACAGACGCCGGAAGATCGAAATCTTCTTCAGGAAGACGAGCTGATGGATCGACTCGCCGTGCTGCTGGGCGGACGCGCCGCCGAACAGCTGGCCTTCGGAAAGTTTTCGACAGGCGCCGCGAACGATCTGGAGCGCGCAACCGCGCTTGCGCGACGGATGATCTGCGAGTTTGGCATGTCCACCGGCATGGGCCCGGTGACATATCAAACGGATGGACGAGGGCGCCGTGCAAGCGACACCGCCACGGGCGAGTGGAGCGAAGACGCCACCGGAAGAATCGAAGCAGAGGTGCAGGTACTGCTTACGCGCGCATTTGATAGCGCAGTCGAGACGCTGAGCCGCCGCCGCACAGTCCTCGACGGCATGGCGGCAGCTCTACTCACGCAGGGCGTTCTCGAACGCGAGGAGTTCCTCGCGTTGCTGGGCGAAGCCGCCTAAACCTTGTCCTCGGCCTTGGGTCGCGGATGCTCGGCCACCACGCCGGTTCCTTCGCCACCGCCTCCCATATCGATACCAGACGCGCCGTCGCTCTGCGGGATATCCTCGTTCCCCCAGTGGCGCTTCCGTTCGCTGCGGACATCGATTCCGCGCGGAGTGCTGCCATCGGACGGCGGATGTGGCAGCTTCGGTCCGGCTGGATTGCTGACGCCAAGAACGTCGCCAGGCTGTTCCTTCTCATCGCTTTTGTCGTGTTTCACGTCGTGCTCCTTTTATTGGGCCCAATTGGCATCAACCTAGAGGCAAGCCTCGTACCAAGGCGCACCGCGTTATCGTGCTAGCATCGGCAACCGGGTTTCCAGGGCACATCCATGCATCACCCAGCGCGATGAAAACGTCTGTCCTGCTCTTTCTCGCACTCACAATTCCGCTGTCTGCGGCCGCACAGACAGAGCCAGACCTTGGAAACCTTCCCGTTCCATCATGGGCGAAGGCGATAGTCGATTCCTTCTCCAAGCCGCTTCACCCCATCATTGGCGGCGTGGCGACCAACGGCGGTGTCGGAGCCGGTGTCGGATACAACTCACCCGCGGAGACGGGTTGGTACCAGGACGCTAGGGTGATGATGACCTTCCGGCGCTTCTGGCTGCTTGAAGGCGAAGTCGGCCGGCGCACCCTTTCGAAGCGCGTACAAGTTGCGGCGTTCGGCGCGGTACGGCACATGGGCCGGCTCGACTATTACGGCATCGGTCCGGATACGACTCTCGACAGCCGGGCTGCCTTCCGCCTGCGTGAGTCTACATTTGGCACCCGTGGTTGGTTCCAGCTCGTGCCCATGGTCCGGTTTGGCGCGAGCATCTCGGCCTACCTGCCCGGCGTCGGTCCGAGCAACAGCTCCAGGATCCGTCAGATCGAAGAAGTGTTCCCCGGCGAATCCGGGCCCGGCTTTCTGGCAGAACCCGCATTCGGGAGGTATCGCGGGGTTGTGGAGCTCATCCATCCCGGACCGAGTGTCCCAAATTCTCTGTCCGACGCCACTCGATATCGCGGTGCGTATCAGTTGGCGTTCGAGTCCATGCGGGATTACGACACAGGCCGTCACCATCTTCATCGCTGGGAAACCGAGGTGCAGCAGCGGATCCCCGGTTTCAGGCCCGCTCAACGCCTGACGCTCCACGGATTTCTCGCCGCGACCAACGCCTCCGCAGACGTGCCTTTCTACATGTTGTATACCCTCGGTGGAACTGGCGGGCTTAAATCCTTCAGGCCGGACATGCTCGGCGGGGATGAAACACGGGCCACGCTTCGAGGGTTCAAGAATTTCCGCTTCCGCGATCGCAACCTCGTGTTGATGCAGGCCGAATATCGCATCCCCGTTCACAAGTTCGTCCACACCACCGTGTTCGTCGACTCAGGTCAGGTGGCTCCGCGGCCGTCGGAGTTGTTCAATGACCTTCGGGTCAACACCGGATTCAGCGTCAGCGCCGTCCGCGAGGGAAAAACCCTGGGGCGTATGGACGTCGGATTCGGAGGGGGTGAAGGCGCGTACTTCTACTGGAGCTTCGGCGCCTTCTAGGTCCGACACAATTCGGTCGATCACGAGGCGGCGGCTGTCGCCTCGCGCTTTTCGTCCTTCTTGTCCTTCTCGATTTTCTTCTTCGCGGTTTCGGTCTTGGACCAGTCCTCTTCGAAGATCTGCCGGAACTGATTCGCCGCCGCGCGTTCCTTCACGATGACCCCGACTTCGCGGCGCTTATCGAGTTCGAGTGCGCGCAAGCTCATGCTCCCGAGGAACAGCTCCTGCCCGTCCCGAAGCATGCCGCGCAGGTGCAACCGCATCCCGGGCATCTTCTCGACGGTCAGTCCTTCAGCCCTCTTGCTGACCCTGCCGATAATCCGCACGTCCACACCCGCCTTCACGCGCTCCTGCAGCAGCTTGATCATTTGGCGGTCGCTGATTTTCATCTCATAGATCAGCAGCTGTTTCTTGGCAGATTTGATGAACTGCGATAAACCGGTGCGCGCGTTTTCGGGGCTGACCAGAAGGCGATCGTGGCCGGCCGTATAGGGCTGGCGCGTCGAGTCGGCTTCGAACAACTTGATAGCCTCGGCGACGATCGACTTGTTCTTCGTCGCGACGCCCATGCTGCGGCTCTTCTCGATGTCGAGCCGCATGAAATTGAACCCGAGCGCGTACAGCGTGTCGCGATCGATGAGCGCCATCTTGTTGTGATAGCGAAGCAGATCGTCGTCGGTGCGCGAGACCGTGACGCCCGCCTGAAGCAGGTCCAGTTCGAGCTTGCGCAGGCGCTTCGCTCCTCCACCCGACGTGTGCGCGATGAGGGCGTGCACCCTGACCCCGCGGGTGACAGCGGTTTCGAGCGCGCGCTGCAGCTCCCTCAGGTCGAACCGGAAGATTGTGATTTCAATTTGCTTGGTGGCTTTCTTGATCGCCGAAATCAAAGGCGTCAGGCCGTCCTTGGGTTGAATGATGAGCTCCATGCGCTCCTAGGCCGCCTTCTTTTTTTCGGTCTTCCACTCGACTGCCGTGCCGGGGTCGGGGTCGATCGCCACGATTTCCGCCGAGAGACCGTCGGTCTTCACATCCATCGGCAGCTCGACGAAATACGACAATTCCTCGGGAGTCGTTTCGCGAAGTTCGTACTTCACCCGCCGCCGGCGGAGCAGTGCCTCGATCCTCGCCTGCAGCTTGGCCACTTCCTTCGCCTTGATCTCGAGGATGAACTGCTTTCGCGCGCTGGGCTCGAACGACTCGATGGTCCACAGTACACCTATGAGAAACAGGGTCGCGAATACCGCCAGACCGTACACGCCGATGCCCGAACCCAACCCGACGGCAAGCGTCGTCAGCATCACGCCCGCATCTTTGGGGTCTTCGACCTTGGCGCGGTACCGCACAAGCCCCGCTGCCCCGACGACTCCGAACGCGCGCGCGAGGCTGGTGCCGACGACGATCATGACGAGCGCGCCGATAATCGCGAGGATAATCTGTGTCTGCACGACCGGAAGCGAGCGTTTTGGGGTGCCCCGCCTGCGAGGACGCAGCGCCAGCGCGGCACCAAGGACAGTGGCCAGTGGAAGCGCGACGAAGGCGTGTAGATCAATTTCCCAGGATCCCAGGGATTGTCTGTGCTCGTCATCGACCAGCGGCGGCACCTGCGACGTCGCCGGTTGCTGCTGAATGACGGGACTTCCGGGGAGTGCGGCCGGTGGTGGCACTTGGGCGCGCAACGGCACGATGGACACGGCGATAATCATCAACGATGCCCAGGTGAAGAGTTCGCGCGAGCGAAAGTGTGTATCCATGCAGTGGCAACCTCGGTAGCAAGAGCCTGGCCACTCTTGATGTTTCAATTGCTTAAGGATCTCCTCAGATGGTGTATTACTAGCAGACAGTGATTCAATTCATCCGGGAGTACCGGTCCCTCGCTCCGGCCCAGAAACGCGCCTTCGCGGCGGCATTTTTCGGCTGGATGCTCGACGGCTTCGACTTCACGATACTGACATTTGTGCTCGCCGATATTCAGCGCAGTTTCACCGTCGACAATGCGCTCGCGGGCGCACTCGGGACGGTCACTCTGATGTTCCGCCTGGTCGGCGGCGCGGTTGCTGGCTCCGCCGCGGATCGATGGGGCCGCAAACTGCCCCTCGTGCTCTCCATCATATGGTTTTCGCTGTTCACGGTGCTCAGCGGATTCTCCACGTCGTACGCGATGCTCTTCGCGTGCCGTGCGCTGTTCGGCATCGGGATGGGAGGCGAATGGGCGGCGGGAATGCCGCTGGCGCTCGAACACCTGCCCGATCGCTTCAGAGGCGCGGCCGCCGGTATCCTCCAAGGCGCGTGGGCGTGGGGATACGTATTGTCGGCGGTCGTGTTTCAAACGCTCTATCCGGTGCTTCAAGGCGAAATGACCGAGGCCTGGCGCGCGATGTTCTGGATTGGCGCCGTGCCGGCGCTGATCGTGCTGTGGATACGCGCGAAGGTGACCGAAAGCCCAGTGTGGCTCGCAACCCAGGCTTCCGGGGGCGGCGCCGCCACGCGCAACGCTTCTGCCTCGTTCACGCGCATCTTCGGTCCCGATTTAATCGCCACCACCATTCACTGCTCGCTGCTGGCCGCCTGCTTCATGGTGTCGTACTACTCGGTCACCTATTGGTATGCGAGATTTCTGCAGCTTCATGGGTTGAACACTCTGCCCTACGTCCTCGCGCTCAATGTTGGAGGCATTGTCGGCTCGGCATTCTGGGGTGGCCTGTCACAAGGCAGGCTTGGACGGCGCGGCGCGGTGACGTTGGCAGCCGCGGTCGGCGTCGCAGTCTCGCCTTTGTATTTGATGAGCACCGACACGTGGGTGATGCTCGTCGGCGCGGTGCTCGTCGGATTTGGCGCGCACGGCATGTGGGGCGCCTTCCCGTCGTACCTCACCGAACGCTTCCCGAGCGAGGTGCGCGGCGCCGGCGCGGGATTCTGCTATCACGCCGGCGCGTTGGCTGGATCGTTCACATCGTATGGAATCGGCCATCTGGTGGATACCGGATGGACGCTCGCGTCGGCGATGACCACGGCGATCGCGGCATCGGGCGGGGCCGTCGCGCTGATGATCTGGCTTGGACCCGAAACGCGCGACAGACGTTTTCAGTGAACGTTTGATGGTCGTCCCGGGCCCTTGGCTCTGTCCGCTTTCATCTTGGATACATCGGGCACGTCTTCGCCGAGCGCGGTCGCAAGATCGATCTGGTGCTCCTGCTCCTGCTTGAGGATATCGCGCAGGTGCTCGGCCATCGCGAACTCACCCAGCAGCTCGCACTGTTTCACGCGTTCGCGATAATTCCGCACCGTCTCGTTTTCGTTGTCGAGGTCGAAGCGCAGCATGTCTTCGGCCTTCTCGGACGTCTTGACCGGTTTGGCGTTCACCGTCGGCTCGCCGCCGAGGTAGTCGATGAGCTTGGAGACGATGAGCGCGTGCGCGAGCTCTTCGCTGGCGTGCTTTTCGAGCTCCTTGGCAATCGCCATGTACTGGGCGCCCTTGAGCATCTGCGAGTAGACGACATAGGCGATGATCGCCTGATACTCCCGGGCAAGGTCCTCGTTGAGCAGCTCGATTAATTGTTCGCGAGTCACCTGACCATCGGTTTTCTGTTCGTCAGCCATTCCATTTCCTCCATTATTAAGGCGGGGTCGTTTGCAAGTTTTCGGCCTGTTCCTTGCTTCGAATAGGAGCGGGGCCATGTGATCTCGTTTCTCTTCTTTCTGCTGATCGTGTCGGTCCTCGGCACCATGCCTCTGTGGCCATACAGCAGAACCTGGGGATATTACCCAACGGGACTGGTTGCGGTGACCCTGAGCGTTCTGATTCTGCTGGCTATCAGCGGGCGGTTGTAGCCCTCATTCGACGCGTACCGAGACAACATGGCCAGATACCGGACAGCAGGACCTGTCTCGCCGAAGCGGCTTGGCCGCGAAGGCGGATGAGCCGGTCCCCCTCCCTTTCTCGCATATTCAGCCAAGGGAGGACGAATGTCCAACGGGTTTGTCGATGCTCAACGCAATTCAACCGGAGTACTGACCGCCGTCGAGCGCCGCGTGCTGTTATGGCTGGCGCATCGGCTGCCGGTCCGCATCAACTCCGATCACCTCACGGCTCTCGGATTCGTGTCGATGTGCCTGGTCGGGATCTGCTTTGCGATCTCGGCTGCTGCACCGTCGGCGCTGTGGGCCGTCGTGGTCTTTCTGGCGCTCAACTGGTTCGGTGACAGCCTCGACGGTACGCTCGCGCGCGTGCGCGGCCATCAGCGTCCGCGCTACGGGTTCTATGTCGATCACATCCTCGACACGTTCGGCGCGTTGTTCGTGCTCGGCGGGCTCGCGGCCTCCGGTCACATGTCTCCCCTGGTCGCGTCGGCCTTCCTCGTCGCCTACTACCTGCTGTCGATCGAGATCTATCTGGCCACGTACTGCGTCGGCCGATTCCAGATGTCCTTCTGGGGCTGGGGGCCGACCGAGTTGCGGATTCTGCTGGCCATCGGCGCGCTCGTCCTCTTTGTGAAGCCGATCGTGACCATCGCCGGCACCGAGATGCGGTTGTTCGATGTGGGGGGGATCGTTGGAGCGGTAGGACTGATCGCGACCGCAATCATTTCAACCGTGGGGAACACCCGCCGGCTCTACGCAGCCGAGCCGCTGCCGAAGAATTTGCTGTCTCACCGCGAAGACGCTGAGGCGCAGAGAAAATTGTCGGCGGGAAGCAACATTCTTCTCTGCGGGCTGCGTAAGTAGGCTTTGCGGGCAGCGCGTCGATTCCGCGGCGCGTAGCGGCCACGGCGCGATGCGCCCTTCGGGAGCAGAATCGACGCACAGCGCTGCGTCTCCGCGTTGAAGATCACAATTTGGTCAGTGGCCGCTTCCCTGCCCGCTCAGGTTCTTCACCACTTCCCCGATGACGCCTTTGGCATCGCCAAAGAGCATCAACGTGTTGTCGGCGAAGTAGAGCTCGTTCTCGATGCCAGCGAAGCCGGGATTCATTGATCGCTTGATGGCGAGCACCACCTTCGCCTTGTCGGCGTCGATGATGGGCATGCCGAAGATCGGACTGTTCTTGTCGAGACGCGCGGCAGGGTTCACAACGTCGTTGGCGCCAATGACAAGGGCCACATCGGTGCGCGGCATCTCCGGGTTGATGTCGTCCATCTCGACGAGCCGATCGTAGGGAATTTCGGCTTCGGCGAGCAGGACGTTCATGTGTCCGGGCATGCGTCCCGCGACAGGGTGAATAGCGAACTTCACGTCGACGCCTCGCTTCGCGAGCTGTTCGTACAAATCGTGCACGCGATGCTGCGCCTGCGACACTGCCATCCCATAGCCCGGAATAATCACGACGGTAGAGGCATTTTCGAGCAGCTGCGCCGCGTCCTCTGCCGTCGCGCTCTTCGCCGTGCGCTGCTCGACCTGGCCGGCGACCGTCGACACCTGCCCGAAGGCGCCGAACAGGACGTTCGTGAACGAACGGTTCATGGCCTTGCACATCACAATCGATAGAATCAAACCCGACGCGCCGTCGAGCGCGCCGGCGGTGATCAGCAGCTTGTTCTCCATGACGAAGCCCATCGCCACGGCGGCGAGGCCGGCGTACGAGTTCAGCAACGAGATGACGGTGGGCATGTCCGCACCGCCAATCGGCAGCACAAGCAGCACGCCGAATGCGAGCGCGAGCACGATGAGACCCGGAAACAGATAGGTCCGGCTCGGATCGATCATCAACATGACCGCGATGACGACCGCCGCGGCGAGCAGCGTGAAATTAATCACGTTCTGCCCGCGATACACGATCGGCCGCGTCGGAATCACTTCCTGCAGCTTGCCCGCGGCGACAAGGCTGCCCGTGCACGTGAGATAGCCCAGGATGACCTCGACGGCAATTGCACCCATCCGAAAGGTGGTGAGCTGATCGTGTTCGGCCCAGAGGAAATATTTCGCAGTGCCCACGAGACCGGCCGCGAGACCACCGAACGCATGTGACAGCGCCGTCCGCTGCGGCACGGCCGTCAGCGGCACCCACGACAGCGGCACGCCGGCGAGCGCGCCGAGCACCAGTGGAATCACGATCCAGCTGTATCCGATGATGAGCGGGTGAAGCAGCGTGCCGACGATGGCGAGCGCCATGCCGCCGACGCCGGCGAAAACACCCCGGCGCGCTGTGGACGGATCGCTCATCCACTTGAGTGAGAAGATGAACAACGCAGTCGCGACGAGATAGACCAGCTGAGTAAGCTGATCCATCACCGCGGACCGCCGGGAGCCTGTCGAAGGGGCTCGCGCTTCTTGAACATCTTCAGCATACGATCGGTAATCAGAAATCCGCTGACGATGTTCGTGGTCGAGGCGAACACGGCGATCGCGCCAAGCACCGTGCTCAATCCGGATTCCTGCTCGCCGGCGAGCAGGATGGCGCCGACGACGGCGATGGCCGAGATGGCATTGGTCAGCGACATCAACGGTGTGTGGAGCAGTCGTGAGACGCGGCGGATGACGTCGAGGCCGATGAACGTCGCCAGCATCAGCACGAACAGACCGTCGACAAAATCGAACTGCATAGGGCGCAAATGTTACCTCAGTCGCCGTTCGTCGCGCTTCAGCACCGGAACTTCCGCCTGCTCTGGACGGGGCTGCTCATCTCGTTCTCCGGCTCGAACATGCAGACGGCCGCGCTGCTGTGGCACGTCTCGCTGCTCGTGCCCCCGGACAAGCGCCCGATCGCCCTTGGCATGGTCGGGCTCGTCCGGCTGATGCCGATCGTTTTTTTCTCTATTGCCGGCGGCACGCTTGCCGACGCATCGGATCGCCGTCGCCTCATGCTCATCACGCAGACCGGCATGGCCCTCACGGCGCTCGCACTCGCCGTGCTCACCTTCCGCGGGCTCAGCCATCCCTGGCCGCTGTACGCCCTCGCCGCCATCGGAGCGTCGTTCGCCGCGTTCGACGCCCCGGCGCGGCAGTCGCTGACGCCCACGCTCGTGCCCCGTGATCACCTGCCCAATGCCATCAGCCTGAACGCGATCATGGTGCAGGTTGCATCGGTGGTCGGACCCACCGTCGGGGGCATCGTCATCGCCACGACTGGAGTGGAATGGGTGTATGCGGTCAACGCCCTGACCTTCCTCTGCGTGATTGCGGCGGTCCTGATGATGCGCGACGTCCCCGGGAGAGGCGTCCAGGACACGGGCGATATCAGCGTGCGCGCGGTGCGCGAGGGGTTCGGTTTCGTGTTTTCGTCTCCGATTATCCGCTCGACAATGCTGCTGGATTTTTTTGCGACGTTCTTCTCGTCGGCCACGGCGCTGCTGCCGATTTTTGCCCAGGACATTCTGGGCGTCGGCGCGCGGGGGTACGGTTGGCTTTACGCGGCACCGTCCGCGGGGGCGGTGCTGATGAGCGTCGTCATGGTACGGTCGATCGAACGAATCGAACGCCGAGGCGTGGTGCTGCTCTGGGCAGTCGTCGCCTACGGCGCCGCGACCGTTGTGTTTGGATTGTCACGGTCGTTCCTCCTGGCATTCCTTTGCCTCGCGGTCACCGGCGCCGCGGATACCGTCAGCATGGTCCTTCGCAATGTGATCCGCCAGCTCGGCACTCCGGATCATCTGCGCGGTCGAATGACCGGCATCAACATGGTGTTCTTCCAGGGCGGCCCCCAGCTCGGCGAGTTCGAAGCCGGAGTCGTCGCGCAATGGATCGGTCCGCGCGGATCGGTTGTCACCGGAGGCATCGGGTGCCTGATCGCCGCGGCGGTGATTGCCGTACGCACGCCAGCGCTCAGAAAGTATCGCCGCAGCTTCATTGACGCGAGCGAACGAGCCCGACTACGATCCGAGGTTCGATGACCAGGTACGAACATCTGCCGCCCATACCTGAACGAATCGGCCGTCTCGAGGAGATGGCGGCGAACCTGTGGTGGAGCTGGCAGTACAGCGCTCGAAAAGTATTCCGCGAGCTCGACTATCAGTTGTGGCGCACGACCGCGCACAATCCCGTGAAGATGTTGTGGCTCGTGTCGCGCGAGCGCCTCGAGCACATGTCGCAAGACGGGGCGTTCCTCGAGACCTACGATCACGCCGTCGAAGGTCTCGACGCCGCATATGCCGCGAGGAACACCTGGATGTCGCGCCGGTTTCCCGACCTGCAGGGCGCGACGATCGCGTACTTCTCAGCCGAGTTCGCGATTCATCAGTCGCTGCCGATTTATGCGGGTGGTCTGGGCGTGCTCGCCGGCGACCACTGCAAGGAGTCGAGCGACCTCGGTGTGCCGCTGGTCGGCGTCGGCTTCATGTACCCGCAGGGATATTTTCATCAAACCGTATCGCCTGAGGGATGGCAGCTCGAGGTGTACGAGCAGCTCAGCTGGCCTGACGTGGCCATCGAGCAGGCATTGAAGCCGGACGGAGCGCCCTGCATCGTCGCGGTCCCGCTGGGCGATCGCGCGGTGCTGACCAACGTATGGAAAGTCCGCGTCGGCCGGGTCACGCTGTATCTGCTCGATACCGGCCTCGAGGAAAACGCGCCGCAGGATCGCGATCTGTCCGCCCGACTGTACGGCGGCGATCGCGAGACCCGTCTGCAGCAGGAAATTATTCTCGGCATAGGCGGCGTTCGCGCACTCCGTGCTCTCGGCATCACGCCGGCCGTGTGGCACCTGAACGAGGGGCACGCCGGGTTCGTCGTCCTGCAGCGCATCCACGAGCACATCGGAAAGGGCATGAGCTTCGACGAAGCGCTGGCGGCAGTGAGGGCGACCACGATTTTCACGACGCATACGCCCGTCGCCGCCGGTCACGACGCATTCCCGTTCGATCGGCTCGAGCATCATCTTCAGGGCGCGTGGGGCCCGCTCACCGATCATCGCCCTCGCTTCCTGTCGCTCGGCGAGTATCACGGCCAGTTCAACATGACGGCGCTCGCGCTGCGCACGTCCGATTTCGCCAACGGCGTCAGCCGGCTGCATGGTGAGGTCACGCGGCAGATGTGGGAGCCGCTGTTGAAGGAGCGCGAGAAGAACGGGCAGCACACTCTCACCCACATCACCAACGGCGTTCACGCCCCGACGTGGTTGGCGCTGGAGATCGTGCAGCTCTTCGAACAGTACGTCGGCGCCGACTGGCGCGATCGCCAGGACGATGCGGAATTCTGGAACCGGGTGCTCGAGATCCCTGACCAAGCGCTCTGGAATGCCCGCACGTCACTCAAGCGGTTCCTCTTCACATTCATCCGGCAGCGCGCACGCGATCGATGGGCGCAGGAGAACGTCAGCGCCGCGGCTGTTGTCGCATCGGGGCCGCTGCTCGATCCGGGAGCGCTGACGATCGGATTCGCGCGGCGATTTACCGCGTACAAGCGGCCGGAGCTGATTTTCAGAAATCCTGAAAGGCTGATCCGGCTGCTCTCGTCGCCCCGCCGCCATGTGCAGATCGTCTTCGCCGGGAAGGCGCACCCCGCCGATGACGCGGGCAAGCATCATCTGCAGCAGATCTACCGCCACGCGATCGATCCGATCTACGGCGGACGGATCGCGTTCGTCGACGACTATGATTTGCACGTCGCGCATTTCCTCTCGCAGGGCTGCGACGTCTGGCTCAACACGCCCCGCAAGCCGCTCGAGGCCAGCGGCACGAGCGGCATGAAGGCCGGCGTCAACGGCGTGCCGCACCTGAGCATTGGCGACGGATGGTGGGCTGAGGGGTACAACGGGTCGAACGGCTGGGTGATCGACGGCGGCAAGGGCATCGACGACCCCGAGGGGCAGGATGCCGCGGACGCTGACGCGCTGTATCGCCTGCTCGAAGAACAGGTCGTGCCGACCTATTACCAGCGCGACCACCACGGCGTTCCCCACGCGTGGCTACGGCTCGTGAGGGAATGCATCCGCACAGTGACGCCGCACTTTTGCGCAGCTCGCATGGTGAAGCAGTACGTCGAGAAGATGTACGTGCCCGCTGCGAAGCAAGCAAAGGATTCAGGTGCCCCGCAAGTCCACAGCTAAGACTCGTTGCGCGCTGTGCGGCGCCAAAGAAGTTTCGGAGCCGCGCGGCGACGAGCGCTACTGCCGCGACTGCTGGGACAAGAAAATCGCGATCGAGGAGATCGTCGCGCGGGAATTCGCGCTGAAGCGCTACATCCGTGCGCATAGCGCCGAAAAGTACCTGATTTACCATTCGACCACCAAGCGCCCCTGCGGCCAGCTCATCGTCGTGGACGACGGGTACGACCTGTTCCTGACAATCGTGCTCTATCCCAACTTCGGCTGGGACGAGCCGGCCTACCATCTCGACGGAGACCCTGAGGGACGGACATTTGCGGAAATTCTTGTGGATGTCGTGGCCACGGAGGTCATCGAGCCCTGGGGGGGCGGCAAATGGCACCTCGAAATCATCCGATCGATCAACCCCGAGCCTGAGGACTGGAATGGGGAGATGTAAATATCTATAATGCGGTTCAGCCCCACACGTCTTCCAAGGAGTTGAAAGATGCGCGTGCAATATGCACTTGCCCTCGCGGTCGCGGCCGCCCTACTGGCCCCTGCGTCGACGTCTCTGAGAGGCCAGGCCCCCCCTGCGCCGGTCCTGAAAAAATCGGCGCCGCCCCTTCGAGGCACCGCGGAGCTTGGTTTCATTCAATCCGCGAAACTCGACGGCAACACGATTGTGACCATCTTCGAGGTCAAGAACCTCTCGGCCACCAATGCCATCGTCGGGTTGCAGATCAGCGAATTCTGGTACGACAAGGCGGGCAACCCTCTGCAGGGAACGGGTGACCGTCAGCGGCTGCGTGCGCCGCTGCAGCCGCTCGAAGTCGCCACCATTACGCTGAAGTCGCCGAAAGTCGTTGGCATGACCACGCCGCAATACAAGTTCGAGCAGAACAACGGGACCGTCAAGCCCGTGAAGCAGAAGCAGATCAAGGCGGGCGCGACGGACTGACCTGATACTCGTAGAGCAAAGGGCGGAGAGCAAAGAGCAATGCCTCTCTGCTCTTCGCTCTGGGCTCTTACGGCTTTCGGGTCTCGGGTACGTGCATGAATCTGACCGGGCCCGCGTGCTTCGGCACAACCACCAGGTGGTACGGCTCGGTCAGTATCTGGGCGGCCATCGTGCCGCGGGCGGGCTGCTTCTGAACGTACTCGACAATGAGTTCCGCGTCCTGCGTGCGCACGCCGACGATCTCCACGTCGTGGCCGTCGCTCGGTTTGCTTCCCAGAAAAATTCCTACGACCATGTTTTTCGCAAAGTCCACGCTGGGCATCTTCGCGGTCGGCTCGTGATCTTTCCATAGCGCCTTCCATTCGGCATCCGTGCGGACCGTGACCTGCTTTGCGGTCTGCTGCCCGCTCATGCTGCCCTTCGCAATGCTTGTCAGCGACGCCTGCGGTGTCTGGGCCCCCAGGATACTGATCGCCAGGACTGAGGGCGCAACATATGTTGCGCAGCGGACCAACCATCTCATCTACTTCACCTCGAATTGAATGACGCGCGCTACCGGCGCCGCGTCGTTGAGTCGGATTTTCGCCTCGACTTCGAGAACGTACAGACCGGGTGTCCATCCCTGCAGCGGGATACGGAACGTGTAACCGAATCCGCCGGGCGTGCCGTGCAGTTCATCGCTCGACCGCTCTTCGTGCCTGTTGAACACGACGCGGCCGTCATCAGCCCTGACGCGAGCCGTGACGTCGATGCCATGCGCCGGCGCGGGTTTGTTGTCGTACACCTCGACCGCGGCGGCAATCTCGCTGCCAACGGGAAACTCGCGAAGAGTCGACGGCGCACCGGGCAGCAGGCCATTGAACGGATCGAACCCCGGCTTCGGCGGCGAGTACAGCGAACGGTCTGCGGTCGCAGCGAGCGCAATACCGCTCAGCGCGATCGGATTCTTCGTGAACTCTGGCACGTCGAGATCGAAATGCGCGCTTCCCTGCCGCACCTTGCCGCTGTCCTGCGCAGCCACGCGCACCTGGTAGCGCCCGGGCGGCAGCGACAGATGCCGCAGCAGACGCACACCGTGCTCCATCACGCGCGTGTGCGATTCGGGTCGCAGGTTCAAGTCGACGTCAGGCCTCTCGGCAAATACGGACTTCCCCTGCTTGTTGAATACACCAACCGACAGCGATAAACGATTGATGAACGTGCCGTTCTTTTCAGTGAACGTCAGGTCTCTCCCAAGGGTCTCGATGAGCACTTCGACATCGCTGTTCTTGCCGACCCCCTTCTTCGCGATCGCGGTGACGCGAAGCTGAATGCCAACCTTCGGCAGGGGTGACGCCATGGTGCTCACGAGCTCGGCCGTCAGGGTCCTCGACGGATCGAGCGGCTTCCCGGCCGCCGTGTTCCTGGGGGCGCGGCCGCGCGGAGCCGCATAGCGCTTGCGATAGGTCACCTGTGCGTCGGGGTACCCCGCGACACGGACGGAAATGCTGCGCAGCTTGCCGTCGCGTTTGTCATTGGTCGAGTAGTAACCCAGCACGTAATAGGAGCTGTTCTCCTGGACGATGCGATCGAAGGCTTCGTCGAAGTCGTTCCGCCCGACGAATGCCACACCTCCGGTTTCCTCCGCGAGCAGCCGCAGGTTCTGCTGCGAGGTCATCAGTTCCTGGCCGAGCTGCTTTGGCCCCAGGCCGTACACGCCTGCGGCGAGCCCGCCAATCTCGATGTCTTCCTGTCCCATGGTCGTCAAGCCCCGCGGATCGACAGGATAGATCTGCACGTTGCTGCGCGACGCGGCGGAGACCGTGTCCCAGGTCTCGGTCTGGACCATATTGAAATTTTCAAAATTGAAGTTTGAAGGATCGCTGCCCGTAAAAATATCGAACAGGTTGTAGTCGACCCCTTCGCTGACGTAGATGAGCGATTTGCGTCGTCCCTGAATCGCCGACATCCACTCCGCGAGGCTCCGCAGCGAGTTCAGCGCCTGGCGCGTCTGGAACATGCGCTCGGTCGCCATGTCGTCTGCCACGAACCGGTTGGACGGGTCGATGGTGATGACATCGCCGGCGTCGTCGATCGGCCGTCCGCTCGCGTCCATCTGGCGAGACATCTTCTCGTTCCGCTCGACAGCAGACGATGGCAGCTTTTGGCCGACGAAGTTGTCGATCGCTTCGAGCAGCAATCGCCGGTTCTGCGTGAAGTCCTGTGAGGCGCGCGTCAGGCCGCTCGTCACGACCACCGCAGCTTGATCATCGGGGCCCAGCTTCTCGATCACGAAGCGGCGCGCGAGGTTGCGCACATTCTGCGTGCGCAGCGGCGCCACATGATAATCATCGAGCACGATCAGGTAGAGCCGGCCGTCCAGGACCTGCTTGTTGACTGCGACGTCGGGCTCAATCGGGAGCGCGTCCGGCGCGAAGTACAGCGGCCTGCGCGGTCGCGTGTTCGGGATGTCGACCATGCCGAACGTCTGCACTTTCTGCGGCTTGCCGTCCTCGAGCACCTGGAAATCCTGCTGCGTCAATCCACGAACGAACTGGCCGTCGCTGTCGACCACGCGTACGTCTTCCTCGACGTAGTTCACTTCGACCTTGAAGGTCACTTCCGGCGTAGAAGGGGCCTGCGCCGCAGTGAGCGCAGTGGCGAGCATGACACCGACGGCGGCGTAGCGTGACATCGGTTCTCCCTTATGTGTCCTCATTATAAACAAACCATTCCAGGGGACCTGGCGTCCAAGTCAGTGGGACCGGATATACTGATTTTTGATGCCGTTTGACGTTACCGCGGTCCAGCAATCGCTCAAAGCCGAAGGGCTCGATGGCTGGCTGCTTTATGACTTTCACGGCTCGAATCCCATTGCTGCGCAGCTGCTTGGAACCGCGAGCGGGGCGAAGATGACAACCCGCCGATGGTTCTATCTGGTGCCCGCGACCGGCGAACCCAGGGGCCTGGTTCATGCGATCGAGCGGAGGACGCTCGACGCGCTTCCAGGCGAGAAAGCCGTCTATGCGGGACGTCACGAGCTCGACGCGGGATTGACGACGCTCTTGAGCGGCATCAAGCGCGTGGCGATGGAATATTCGCGCAACTGTGCGATCCCTTACATCTCACGGATCGACGGAGGAACGTTAGAGCTCGTGCGCGGCCGGGGTATCGAGGTGGAATCGTCTGGCGACCTGGTGCAGCAGTTCGAGGCGGTGTGGGATGCACATGCGCTCGCTACGCATCGTGAGGCATCGCAGGCGCTCTACGGCATCAAAGATCGCGCGTTCGAACTGATTGCGAAGCGCGTGCGAGACGATGAGGCGATGACAGAATTCGCAATCCAGCAGCAGATGGCTGCGTGGTTCGAAGCTGAAGGTCTCGTCAGCGATTCGAGCCCTGTTGTCGCAGCGCAGGAGAACGCGGGGGATCCGCACTACCTGCCGACCGCGCGACGCACGCGGCCGATTCGCGCAGAAGAACTGGTGCTGTTGGATCTCTGGGCGAAGAAGAAGGACGACCCGCACGCGGTGTTTGCGGACATCACGTGGGTGGGGTTCACCGGCCGACACGTGCCGAGAGAGATGACCTCCGCGTTCGAGACCATCTGCCAGGCTCGGGACGCGGCCGCAGCGCTGGTAGAGGAATCGGCCCGCAACCGGCGCGACTTGCGGGGATGGCAGGTTGATCGCGCGGCGCGGGACGTGCTCGAGCGCGCAGGGTTCGGGGAACGAATTCTGCATCGTACAGGCCATAATCTCGGGCGCGACGTGCACGGTAACGGCGTGCACATGGACGATTACGAAAGCCACGACGATCGGCGGCTCATCCCCGGTACCGGGTTTACGATCGAACCGGGTCTGTATTTCGCGTCTTTCGGCGTTCGTACGGAAATCAATATGTATTACGGCGAGCGCGAGGCGCTCGTGACGGGCCCGGCGCAGTCGGAGATTGCGCAGCTGACATAAATAGGTAATGTCCGGTAGGTAGTGTCCGGCTTCAGCCGGACCATCTTGGAGGCTTGTATGTCTTGGTTTGTTTCAACTTCACGCAAAACGACGATCTTCTACGTCGTCCTCGTCGCCATGGCCTCACTCGTGGTGGGCATGGTCATCGCGTCGCGGCTCGACATGGCCCCGTCATCGTCGGCGCAGACCATCGCGATTCCGGCGACCAACAGCGCTCCATTGAGTGGTCCGGTGGACGCCACCACCTTCCGGAACATCGCCAAGTCGCAGTCGCCGATGGTCGTCAGCATCCGCACCGAATCGAGGCAGCGGACGCAGGACCTGAGCGAGTTTTTCGGCGGCGATGATCTGCTCGAGCGCTTCTTCGGCGCGCCCGGACAGGGACAGCAGGCGCCGCGCGGGCAGGGGCAGACGCCGCAGGCGCCGCGCCGGCAGCAGCCGCGGGATCGGCTGACTCAAGCCGCCGGCTCCGGATTCATCATCACCAAGGACGGCTTCATCCTGACCAACAATCATGTGGTCGAGGGCGCGTCAAAGATCGAAGTGCAGTTCTTCGATGAAGAAGAAGAATATTACGAAGCGAAGGTGGTGGGGCGCGATCCGCTGACCGACAGCGCGCTCCTGCAGCTGGTTGAGAAGCCGAATCGCGAACTCATCGCAGCGAAATTTGGCGATTCAAGCCAGATGGAGCCCGGCGACTGGGTCATGGCCATTGGAAACCCGTTTGGTCTGGCCCACACCGTCAGCGTCGGAGTGGTCAGTGCGACGGGACGGAACGCATTCGATTTCACTCCGGGCCGTCGTCAACCACTGATCCAGACCGACGCCGCGATCAACCCGGGCAACTCGGGTGGACCCCTTCTCAACGTCCGTGGCGAGGTCATCGGCGTGAATACCGCGATCTACAGCAACGGCGGCATGATGGGCGGCGGCGCCGGCAACATCGGCATCGGCTTCGCGGTGCCGATCAACACCGTGCGCGACGTCCTGCCCGGACTCCGGGCGGGCAAAATCACGCGCGGCAAAATCGGCGTGTCGGTGCGGGCTGTGTCGCCGGACGAGGTTGATGCGCTCAGCCTGAAGGATCGGCGCGGCGCCATCGTGGCTCAGGTCCCACCGGGGCCGGCGGCCACGGCGGGCGTCGAGGCAGGCGACGTCATCATCGAGTTCAACGGGAAGCCGATCATGCGCAGCGACGATCTGCCGCTGCTGGTGGCCGGCACTGCCCCCGGAACGACCGTCCCAATGAAGGTGATCCGCGAGGGCAAAGAACGGACGCTCAACGTCCGTGTCGAAGAGCTCGATCTCGACACCGAGGCGAACAGGCAGGCGGATGCAACCCAGCCCGGTGGTGACACGGGTGCCGGATTCGGTATTACGTTGAACAACATCACGCCTGAGATGGCCCGGCAGTTCGAACTGCCGGCGGGCACCCGCGGTGCGCTCATCACCGAGGTCGATCCCGACAGCCCTGCGGCGCGCGTGCTCCAGCCGGGAGACGTCATTTTGCAAGTGAACCGCAAACCGGTCGCCAATATGAACGAGGCGAGCACCGTGCTTCGTGCGGTCCCGTCAGGGCGCGCTGTCGGCATGTTGATCATGCGCCGCGGGCAGGAGCAGTTCGTCACCGTGCGCAAAGGGTAAGGTGCTCCGCAAGCTGATAGCCGATCGCATCCGGGCGAGCGGCCCGATCAGCTTCGCGGAGTTCATGGACATCTCGCTCTACCATCCGGAGCTCGGCTATTACGCCCGCGCGTCCCAGAAAACCGGACGCGCGGGCGATTTTTTTACCAGCGTGGACGTCGGCCCGATCTTCGGTGCGCTGCTGGCGAAGCAGTTCGCGGAGATGTTTCATCTCATCTCCTCCAGAGCCGGGAGTCCAGAGCCGAACGCCTTCGATTTGGTCGAGGCGGGCGCGGGCAATGGGCGTCTCGCACGTGACATGCTCGACGCCGCCCAGCAAACGGATCCCGAGTTTTACTCCGCGATTCGTCTTTCGCTCGTCGAAGCCTCTCCGACGGCACGCGGGGCGCAGGTCGAGACGCTCGGCCCGCACGCGCCCCTGCTCGTGCACAGCAGCTCGGTGCTCCCGGACGAGATCCACGGGGTCATCTTCGCGAACGAGCTGCTCGATGCGCTTCCGACGCATGTGGTTGTGATGACCGAGTCGGGGCTTCGGGAAGTGTTCGTCGACGTCCACAGGTCGACCGGCGCGGGTGATGCCCCGCGCTTCGTCGAGCGATTCGAGGAGCTGTCGACGCCGCGCCTCGCCGAATATCTGGCGCGCGCGGGTGCCGAGATGCACAGTGGCTGGCGCGCCGAAGTGAACCTGCGCGCGGAAGAATGGACGAAGAATGCGGCCGCGTCGCTGCGCCGCGGCTTCATGGTCCTTATCGACTACGGTCATGACGAGCGCGAGCTATACGGCGCGTCGCACGCAGCGGGGACCCTGACGTCGTACAGGCAGCACTCTCAGTTCGCCGATGTCCTCCAGGAACCCGGTGACACCGACATGACAGCGCATGTCGATCTCTCAGCCGTCACCCGTATAGCGGAACAATCAGGGCTCGACGTGCTCGCACGACTCGACCAGACCTACTTCATGCTCGGCCTCGGGATCACCGCGCTCGGGGGGCTGTCGCTTCACCAGCGGCTTGCGTTGAAAACGCTGCTGCTGCCTGGAGGATTGGGGAGCACCCACAAGGTTTTGATCTTCGGCAAGGGCGTCGGCACGCCGCAACTACAAGGATGCTCATATCGTGTTCGGCTTACCTAGGCACGCGATCGCCGGTGCTGCCCTCCTGCTGCTGTCGGAAGCGGCCATGCTCGCGCACGTCGAACCGTTCTGGACGTGGCACACGCCGTTTGCGTGGACCGGCTATATCCTCCTGGTGGACGGGATCGTCTACAAGCTGCGAGGCTCGTCGTGGCTCATCGACCATCGCCGCGAATTCGCGTTTCTCGCCGTCGTCTCGATCCCGCTGTGGGTCGTATTCGAAGGCTACAACCTGCTCATCAGGAATTGGTACTACATCAACCTTCCCGAGAATCTGTTCATTCGGTACTTTGGATTCGCCTGGGCATTTGCGACCGTCTCGCCGGGAATTTTTCAAACTGCCGAACTTGTCAGTCTTGTCCGCAACCCGCTGCGGCGAACACCGCTCAGTGGCCCGAAAGCCGTCGGACGCCTTGTGGTGGGGTCGGCGCCGATTGGGTACAGCGACCGCCGGCTCTCGAACGTCGACCGCGTGCTCGTCGCCATCGGCGCGGCGCTGCTGGTGCTGCCGATCGTGTGGCCGTCCCCCTACCTCGCGGCGCCGGTCTTCATCGGATTCATTCTGCTGCTCGATCCGATCAACGCGCGAGCCCACGACCATTCCCTCCTCCGCGACATACGCAGCGGCACGTACGAGCGCGTCATCAACCTGCTCATCGCGGGCTTCATCTGCGGCGGGCTGTGGGAGTTCTGGAACTTCTGGGCACGGGCCAAGTGGATTTACACGGTTCCCATCTTCGGCGACATCAAGATTTTCGAGATGCCGGTGCTCGGGTACTTCGGTTTTCCGCCGTTCGCCCTTGAATGTTTCACCATGTATATCTTCACGCGACGCCTGTTTTGGCGTGGACCCCGGCGGCCGATAGGGGTATAGAATGGCCCGCTATGGCCGCGATACTTGAGCGGGAAATCAAACTCGGTTTTCGCGACGCCGAAGAGGCGCGACAGGCCATCATGGCCACCGGTGCCACGGCGTTGCGCGGGCGGCGGCTGCAGGAGGATTACCTGCTCGACACGCCGGACGATTCACTTCGGCGCCGCCGTTGCGTCCTGCGCGTGCGACTCGAGTGCGGCAAGACCCTGCTGACCTTCAAGGGCCCCGTGCAGAGCTCGCCGATGAAAGTACGAGAGGAGCTTGAAACCGTCGTTGGCGATGGCCTTCTGCTGCTCCACGTGCTTGAAGAGCTCGGGTACCGCGTGTGGTTCCGCTACGAAAAGTATCGCGAAGAGTTCGCCCACGAAGACGTCACGATCGCCATCGACGAGACGCCGGTCGGCACGTTCGTCGAAGTGGAAGGCAGTGAGCAGGGCATCCACGCCACGGCGGCCGCGCTGGCGCGAAACCCGGCCGACTACGTCACCGACTCGTACCGCGGCCTTTTCGTGAAGCACTGCGAGCAGCACGGCCTGCCGCTGACGGACATGCTCTTCGAGGAATCGTAACTGCCTCACGCCGCTCTCGTCCTCACTGCCGGTCTCGGCACGCGACTCCGGCCACTCTCGTATGTCCGCGCTAAACCTGCCGTCCCTGTCGCGGGCGAGCCGCTCATACGCCGCCTGCTTCGGTACGGCGCCGGCTGGGGCATCCGCGATTTCGTGCTGAACCTTCACTATCTGCCCGAGACTGTTACGGTGCAGGTGGGGGACGGGGGCGACCTCGGCGTGCGCGTGCGGTATTCCTTCGAATCGCCGGTGCTTGGGTCAGCTGGAGGGCCGCGCAAGGCGCTTGGGCTGCTGCCGGACGGACCGTTCTTCATCATCAACGGCGACACGCTCACCAACGTGGATCTCGACGCGCTCGCGGACAACCATCGCCAGTCCGGCGCGCTCGTCACGATCGCGGTGATTCCCAACGACCGCCCCGATCGTTACGGCGGACTGATCGTCGATTCATCCGGCCGATTTCACAGCGTCGTGCCTCGAGGGTCGCATGTGCGCTCCTATCACGTCGTCGGCGTTCAACTGGCTCAGCCAGCGGCCTTCGCGCGACTTCCCCTGAACGAGCCGGCGGAGAGCATCGGCGCCCTTTACAAGGAGCTCGTCAAAGACGATCTTGGCCATGTGCGTGCGTTTCTGTGCGAGGCCGACTTCTGGGACGTCGGCACACCAGCTGATTATCTCGACGCGTGCCGATCGATCGGCAGGACGCAGGGCGATATGCTCCAGATTGGCCGGGGGTCTGTGGTGGAACCATCTGCGTTGGTGACCGACAGCGTCATCTGGGACGATGTCCGTGTGGGCGCCGGCGCGATGCTCGATCGATGCATCATTGCCGATGGTGTCACAATTCCCGCTGGAGCCAGCTTCCGCAATTGCGCCATCATTCAGAGAGACGGAGCGCTCATGGTTGCAGATATATGAGTATGGAACGACGATCGCCGGCGCTTCAGGACACTCGTGCGAAAATCGACGAATGCCTGCACCGTGCGAGGTTGGCGGGGCCGCACGTGCGCGTCGTGCCGCTTACGGGTGACGCCTCGACGCGCCAGTACTTCCGCATTTTGAGACCCGACAATCCGTCGGTCGTGCTGGCGGTCTCCGACGCACCTTTCAACTTCGATCAGCTGCCGTTTGTGAACGTGAGCCGGCTGTTCACCAACATCCCGCTGCCCGTGCCCGTGATCGCGGGCCACGCCGACGATCTCGGCATCCTCATCCTCGAGGACCTGGGCGACGTCACACTGCAGGCGCACCTCGGCATGACCCAGCCCGCAGAACACGAGGCGCTGTACCGGCAGGCGGTCGAGTTCGTGTTCCGCATGCAGCGGAAAGGCGCGGACCTGGAGTCATCCGACTACATCTCTTTTGGCATCGCGTTCGATCGCGACAAGCTGATGTGGGAGCTGAATTTCTTTGTGAAGTATTTTCTCGAGGCCTATCGCGGCGCCTCGCTCAGTGCCGCCGTCCGCGCCGCGCTCGACGAGGAACTGCTGAAGATTGCCGACGAGCTCGCGGGAGAGCCGCGCGTGCTCTGCCATCGCGACTATCACAGCCGAAATTTGATGGTCCACGATCGACGGTTGTACATCATCGATTTTCAGGACGCGCGCATGGGGCCGGACACTTACGACCTCGCCTCGCTGCTGCGCGATTCGTACGTCGACCACAGTGAAGCCCGGGTCGACGAGCTGATCCGCTCGTATTTGAGTCTTGGGGGGAGCTCACAGGCCACGCCGGACGCGTTCGCCGAATACCGGCGCAGGTTCGACCTCATGTCGGTTCAACGCAACCTGAAAGCGCTCGGGACATTCGGCCACCAGACGACTGCGCGGAACAACCCGGTGTACATCCAGTACATCCCTCGAACGCTGAACTACATTCGCATGAACCTGGAACGTTATCCCCGTTTCGGACGATTGCGGGAACTGATTAGCTAGTAATTCACCATGAAACGGTTTGGCGTCTCGACCCATCTCTATCACGAGGAGCCCCTCGGCAAAGCGCATCTGCTCGAGATTGCGGCGAATGGATTTGAAGCCGTGGAAGTATTCGCGACCCGCAGCCACTTCGACTATCACGACCAGGCCGCCATTCGCGCGCTGAAGGAGTGGCTCGCTGAGGCCATGATCGAGCTGCATTCCGTTCACGCGCCCATTACGGATGTGTTCGCGAACGGCCGTACCCAGCGCAATTTTTCGACAGCCATTCGTCAGAAGGATGCACGACAGGCGACGCGGTTCGAGATGGAAGCCGCGCTGAATCTGGCCAAGGTCGTTCCGTTCAAGTTCTTCGTCGTGCACGTCGGCGTGCCCGACGCCCAGCTTCCCTCCCCTGACGACAACAATTTCGACGCGGCGCTCCGCAGTATCGAGGACATCCAGGGGATGGCCGAAGCCGTAGGCGTGAAGGTGGCGCTCGAGGTGATGGGCAACGGCCTCTCGACGGCGCCCGCTCTGGTAGAAATGCTCGAGCGCAGTTTCGACGGAGCCGACATGGGCATCTGCATGGATGTCGGCCACGCACACATGCTTGGCGATACCACTGACGCCATCGAGACCGCGTCTGAATACCTCGTCACAACACACATACACGACAACCGCCGGCAGAGCGATGACCACCTCGTACCCTTTCAGGGCAGTATCAATTGGGCGTCCGCCATCATGGCCTTCGAGAAGATCGGCTACGATGGAGTGTTGATGTACGAGGTGAGGGCCGCCGAGAGGCCCCGAGCCGTACTGGAGCGCGCGGTCGCGGCGCGCCGCAGGCTCGAGGACTTGATGGCTGACAGCTCTCAGCTAACAGCCTCCAGCTTTCAGGACCCGAGTGACAACTGCTAGCTGACAACTGCTAGCTGATAGCTGATAGCGTTTTTCATGATCGCCTATATAGATCACATCGCAACAAGCGAAGGGAAGCCTGTCACGATTCGCGGCTGGCTCCACAACCGCCGCTCGAGCGGGAAGATCCATTTCCTGTCGGTGCGCGACGGTACGGGATTCATCCAGGCGATCGTCTCGAAAGCCGCGGTCGGTGACGAGAAGTTCAAGCAAGCCGACCATCTCTCTCAGGAAACAGCCGTCATCGTGCATGGCACGGTGCGCGCTGACAGCCGCGCACCAGGCGGCTACGAGCTCGACGTCTCGGACTTCGAGATCGTCGGTGGCTCGACCGACTACCCGATTACACCGAAAGAGCACGGTGTTGATTACCTGCTCGATCGGCGTCACTTGTGGATCCGCTCCGAGAAGCAGGCGGCGATTCTTCGCGTGCGCCACGAGGTCGTCAGCGCGGTGCGCGACTTCTTCAACGATCAGGGGTTCATCCTGGCGGACACGCCGATTTTCACCCCGGCCGCCTGCGAAGGCACGACGACGCTCTTCCCGGTCGATTATTTCGAAGATCAGAAAGTCTTCCTGACTCAGAGTGGACAGTTGTACGCCGAGGCAAACGCGATGGCCCTCGGCCGCGTCTACAACTTCGGTCCGGTGTTCCGGGCGGAAAAATCCAAGACGCGCCGCCACCTCACCGAGTTCTGGATGGTCGAGCCCGAGATGGCTTACGCGACGCTCGACGATGTCATCGATCTGGCGGAGGGACTTGTCGTCGCAGTCGTGTCACGCGTGCTCGAGAGAAGGCGGCGCGAGCTGCAGGTACTCGAGCGCGACACGGCGAAGCTCGAGCAGGTGAAGGCGCCTTTCCCGCGCATTTCGTACGACGAAGCCGTGACGATTCTGCACGACAAGGGACAACCGTTCGAATGGGGCGGCGACCTCGGCGGCACCGACGAGACGATTCTGTCGCAGCATTTTGACCGGCCGGTCGCCATTCATCGCTATCCGGCGAGCGTGAAGCCGTTCTACATGGAATCGGATCCGCAGCGACCGGAGCTTGCGCTGTGCGTCGACCTGCTGGCGCCCGAAGGCATCGGCGAGATCATCGGAGGCAGCCAGCGCCTCGCAAACTACGACGTTCTGCTGCAGCGTATCAAGGACCACAAGCTGCCGCAGGAGGCGTTCGAGTGGTACCTCGATTTGCGCCGTTTCGGGTCAGTTCCCCACGGCGGGTTCGGGATGGGCATCGAGCGGGTCGTCGGATGGATCTGCGGCCTCGAGCATGTTCGCGAGGCGACGCCTTTTCCGCGAATGATGTACAGGGTGACGCCCTAGCATGAAGATCGGTTTCGTTTCGCTTGGGTGCCCGAAGAACCTCGTTGATGCCGAAGTCATGATGGGCCTCTCACAGGAAGGGGGCCACACGCTGACGCCGAACCCTGGCGACGCGGACGTCATCGTCATCAATACCTGCGCGTTCATCGATTCCGCGAAGGAAGAATCGGTGAACACCATCCTCGAGCTCGCCGAGTTCAAGAAACACGGCAACTGCAAGCGGCTCGTCGTCACGGGCTGCCTCGGTGAGCGGTACCGCGACGAGCTCAAAAAGCAGATACCCGAGATCGATGCGGTGCTCGGAACCGGCGACGTGCCGGACATCGTCGGCGCCATCGAAGGGGCGAGCAAAATCAGGAAGATACCGTTGAGGCTCGTTCAGGCCGAAAGCCTAAAGCCCGAAGCCCAGAGCCGGGGTCTCCCGACCTATTTGTACGACGCGGAGCCGCGCGTCTTCGCGACGCCGAGGCACTTCGCCTACATCAAGGTCGCCGAAGGCTGCGACTACAAGTGCTCGTTCTGCATCATTCCGACGCTGCGAGGCCACTACCGCAGCCGCCCCGTCGAGGCCATCGTGCGTGAAGCGCGATCGCTCGCCGCCCGCGGCGTCCGCGAACTGATTCTGATTTCGCAGGACACGACGTTCTATGGACGCGATCTCGGTGAAGGTGCTGCGCTTCCCACCCTCCTGCGCGAGCTGAACACGGTCGAGGGGATCGACTGGGTTCGTCTGCTCTATCTCTATCCCACGACGATCACCGACGACATTCTCGATGCGATGGCCGAGTGCGACAAAGTCGTCAAATACATCGATCTCCCGCTGCAGCACGCGGCGGATGATGTCCTGCGCCGCATGAAGCGGCCGGGCACGGGAAAGCACTACCACAGGCTGCTGACGCGCATCCGCGACCGGGTGCCCGGCGTCTCACTGAGGACGACGTTCATTGTGGGTTTTCCCGGCGAAACCGAGGCGGAGTTCGAGGAGCTCCGTGCGTTTGTCCGGGCGGTCGCCTTCGACCACGTCGGCGTCTTCACCTATTCGCACGAGGAAGGTACTGCGGCGCACGATCTCATCGACGATGTGCCGGCTTCCATGAAACAGAAGCGCCGCAACGCGCTGATGGCCGAGCAGAAGCGCATTGTCGCCCGCGCGCAGAAGCGCCGCGTCGGCGCCCAGGTGCAGGTCATGGTCGACGGACCGTCTGCCGAACACGACCTCGTGTGGCGAGGGCGCCTGGCCGGCCAAGCGCCCGAAATCGACCCGGTAGTGTATTTTACGGATGCTGTTCCGGAGACGCTGCGGCCCGGCGCGCTGTTGCAGGTGGAAATTGTGGGGTCCCGCGACTACGATTTGGTGGTGCGCCCCTTGTGATAAACTTTTAGGTTCGTAAGAGCCTGCAAGACCAGAAGTGGGCCGGTGCCCACTTTTTGTTTTTGGGGGTGGTTTTACGCAGCTCATTGAGAAAATTCGCGCCGTCGCCGAGCGGGTGGCCCGCTCCTACAATCTGGAGATTTTCGATATTCAGTTCCGGCGCGAGCCGGTCGGCTGGATGTTGAGAGTCTTTGTCGACGTGCCGTTCGACGCGGACGCGCCCTGGCCCGACGAAGCCGAGAGACGCAGCCGCGCGGATGCCTCGCCGACCATCCAGGATCTCGAGCATATCAGCCGCGACATGAGCGCAGTTCTGGACGTCGAAGACACGATCGATCACAGCTATACCCTCGAGGTTTCGTCGCCTGGGCTCGATCGGCCGCTGCGAACGGCAGCCGATTACCGGCGGTTCGCGGGACGGCTCGCGAAACTCGTCGTGGCCCAGCCCGTCGATCGCCAGACGCATTTCGAGGGTCGGCTCGCGGGGTGGGAAGACGGCTCGATTGTCATAGAAACGAGACCAGGCAAGCGCCAGCGGATACCACTGTCGCTCGTCACGCGGGCTCGCCTGGAAGTGGAGTTTTAGGAGGGCTCAGGGCTTAGGGCTCAGGGCTGAAAAGCAAACAAATGTCCAACCCGCTCATGCAGACAATCGAGGCACTCGCCAAGGAGAAGGGCATCGAAGCCGATGTCGTCATTGGCGCCATCGAGGACGCGGTCCTCACGGCCTCGCGGAAGTATTACAAGACCAACGAGAATCTGAAGACGCGCTTCAATCAGGACACCGGCCAGGTCGATCTCTTCGCGGTCAAGCAAATCGTCGTCGACGTGCAGAATCCGGCCACGGAAATTTCACTCGAAGAGGCGCAGCAGCTCTACGGCGAGGAAGCCGAAGTGGACATGGAAATTGAATTTCCGAAGCCCACGGAAGTACTCGGCCGCATCGCGGCACAGACCGCCAAGCAGGTGATCTTCCAGAAGGTGCGCGAGGCGGAGCGCGAGAACATCTTCGGCGAATACAGCCAGCGGATCGGCGAGGTGGTAAATGCCACCGTGAAGCGCTTCGAGAACGGCGACATGGTCGTCGAGCTCGGCCGCATCGAGGCCAGCCTGCCGCGCAAGGAACAGTCCCGCGCCGAAAGCTACGCCCCGGGCGAGCGGCTGCGCGCCGTCATCAAAGGGGTGAACCGCAGCACCAAGGGGCCGCAGATCATCCTCTCGCGCACCGACCCGGCGCTGCTCGTCAAGCTCTTCGAGCAGGAAGTGCCCGAGATTTATGACGGCACGGTGCAGATTCGCGGAGCCGTGCGCGAGGCCGGCGACCGCGCGAAAGTGGCGGTGTTCTCGCGCGAGCGCGATGTCGATCCCGTCGGCGCGTGCGTCGGCATGAAGGGCACCCGGGTGCAGGCGATCATCCGCGAGCTCCGCGGCGAGAAGATTGACATCGTCGAGTGGTCGGACGATCCGATCTCGCTCGTGACAAACGCATTGAGCCCGGCGAAGGTGCAGCGTGTGTCTGTCGTTGACGACAAGGAGCGGGTCGTCGAGGTCGTGGTCGAAGACAAGCAGCTGTCGCTCGCCATCGGCAAGAAGGGGCAGAACGTCAGGCTGGCGGCAAAGCTGACCGGCTGGCGCATCGATATCAAGAGCGAAGAAGAAAAGCGGCGCGAGATCGAGGCGCAGTTCGAGGGCGTGATGCCCGATGCCGACCCGGCCGGGGAAGAGGCCGCCGATCAATCGACGGCGGAGACTGCGGTCGATGGCGACGACGAAGCGGCACCGTCGTTCACGATTGCCGGCGTCGGCGACAAGACCATGAAGAAATTGATCTCCGCAGGGTTCGATAGCGCGGAGAGGATTGCGCTGGCGACCGTTGATGCGTTATCGGAAGTGCAGGGCATCGGCTCCAAGACTGCGGAGCGGATTCTGGCCGCGGTGCGCGGCGAGAGCCCGGCAGCGCCCGCAAGCGAAGACGAGAAACTTTAGGAGCGACATATTTGGCAACCGTTCGTATTTACCGGGTCGCGGAGCTCCTCAACACGAGCAGCCAGGAAGTGCTGGCACTGCTCAAGCGCGCGCACGGCATCGAGCTGAAGAGCGCGTCGAGCACGATCGAAGAGGTCGTCGCGCGGCAGTTCGTCGAGCGCCTCGCGCGCGAGCGCAACGTCACACTCCCCGGCGGCGACATGTTCGCCGAGGGGCCCGTCTCGAAACCCGGCGCCAAGAAGCCGGCCGTCGCCGCTAAGAAGCAGGAGCCGGCGAAGCCCGCCGCGCCGACGCTCGCGCCGCCGCGGCTCGTGAAAACCTCCAAACCCGCTGCACCAGCTGCGTCGACGGCTCTCGACGAGCCGGTTCAGGATGACGCGCCGTTGGGGCAGGTCGAGGAACCTGAGGAAGTACCTGCGCACGTCGCCGAAGTGCCCGAGCCTGAGATTGTGGCGGATGAGCCGCCGGTAGCGCCGCCGCCTGTCATCGAGTCACCGGTCGCGGCTCAGCCGGTTCAGCCGGCCGCGGTCCGATTTTCCCCGGCCGCCCCTGCTTCGCCACCACGGTCCGCGCCGGGCCGCATGGTGCCGCCGAGCATCAGATTGAGGATCGAAGAGCCGAATGCGCCGGGCACCTCGGCGGTGCCGGCGATGCCGACTCGTCCTGCGGCCTCGCGCCTCCGGCCGTCGGACAAGATTGCACCTGCCCGGCAGTCCACTCCGCTGCCTCCGGCAACGGGAAATCTTGCCCGGCCGGGTGGGCCGGGAGGCGGACCGGGCGGCATCTCGACGAGGCCGGCTCCGCAGCGTCCGTCATATCCGCCGATGCGGCCGAACATGCCCCCGCCCGGCGGACCGCGCCCGCTGCCGACGGCACCAGTGCGTCCCCCGCAGCCACAGGGCATGCGGCCTTCAGGCGGCGTCGGCCAGCAGCGCCCGGGCGCCCCACGGTTTACGCCTCCGCCGATGCGCCCCTCGCCAGGACGGCGTCCCGACGGCGACCGGCGTGAGCAGCGGCCGCAGCAGCAGGCGCAAGTGCCGCCGCCGCCCGTGACGCGAACCATCACGTTCGTCGAGGGCATGACGGTGAAAGATCTGTCCGACAAGCTCGAACAGCGCGTGAAGGACGTGCTCAAGAAACTGCTCGACAAGCGGTTGATGATGACGATCAACAGCACGGTCGATACGGACACGGCGTCGATGATCGCGCGGGAGTTCGGCGCGGAGCTGCAGCTTCGCACGTTCGAGCAGGACATGCTCGAAGTGGAAGCCGAGGACGTAAAGCCTGAAGACACCGTCACACGCGCCCCGGTCGTCACCGTGATGGGGCACGTCGACCACGGCAAGACAACCCTGCTCGACGCGATCCGCACGACGCGCGTGGCCGAGCGCGAAGCGGGCGGCATTACGCAGCACATCGGCGCGTATCACGTCACGACTCAGGGCGGACGCAACATCGTGTTCCTCGACACGCCGGGCCATGAAGCGTTCACGTTGATGCGCGCACGGGGTGCCAAGGTCACCGACGTCGTGGTCCTTGTCGTGGCCGCCGATGACGGCGTCATGCCCCAGACGCGCGAGGCGATCGATCACGCGAAGGCGGCGAACGTGCCCATCATCGTGGCGATCAACAAGATCGACAAGGCAGGCACCGACCCCGAGCGCGTGAAGCGCGAACTCGCTGATTTGAACCTCGTTCCGGAAGACTGGGGCGGCCAGACCGTCATGGTCCCGGTGTCCGCAAAGAAGAAGACCGGGCTCGACACGCTGCTCGAGATGGTGCTGCTCGTCAGCGACATCGGCGAGTACAAGGCCAACCCGAAGCGGAACGCCTCGGGCACCGTGCTCGAATCGAAGCTCGATCGAGGCCGCGGCCCTGTGGCAACCATCCTCGTGCAGGACGGCACACTGCGCGTCGGCGACACATTTATCGCGGGTCCGATCGTGGGCCGCGTGCGCGCGCTGATTGACGACCGCGGCAAGCCCATCAAGCTGGCGCCTCCATCAACGCCTGTCGAAGTGCTCGGCCTGACCGGCCTTCCGCAACCCGGGGATGCATTCCAGGCCATGACCGATGCCGCCAAGGCGCGGCAGATCGCAACCTATCGTCAAGGAATGGCGAAGGAAAAGGCACTTGGCGCGAAAGGCAGCCGTCTGACGCTCGAGTCGCTGCAGCAGCAGATCGCCGAAGGCACCATGAAGGACCTGCCGATCGTCATCAAGTCCGACGTGCAGGGCTCGGCGGAAGTGCTGGCGGATACGCTGGCGAAATTGAGCGACGAGCGCGTGCGCATCAAGATCATCCACTCCGGAGTCGGCGCCATCAACGAGTCGGATGTGCTGCTGGCATCGGCGTCCAACGCGATCGTGATCGGGTTCAACGTGCGGCCTGACCGCAACGCCGAGGCGCTCGCCGAACGCGAAGAGGTCGACGTCCGTCATCACACGGTCATCTACAACGTCACTGACGAGATGAAGAAGGCGATGACCGGGCTGCTCGAGCCCACGCTCAAGGAAGTGCGGCTCGGCGCGGCCGAGGTGCGCAATATTTTCAAGGTGCCGAAGGCCGGGACAATCGCCGGCTGCTACGTCCTCGAGGGACGCATCACGCGCTCGGGCGACACCAAGGCGCGGCTCATGCGCGACGGCGCCATGATGCACGAGGGCAAAATCGGATCGCTTCGCCGCTTCAAGGACGACGTGAGCGAGGTCAAGACGGGGTTCGAGTGCGGTATCGCGTTCGACAAATACAACGACGTCAGGGTCGGGGACCTCATCGAGGTGTTCACGATCGAGCGGGTGGCTGTCTCGGCGTGACAGCTATCAGCTCTCAGCTGTCAGCTGTCAGCTTTCAGTAGCTGTCAGCTGAAGCCTTCTGATAGCTGAGAACTGACAGCTGAAAGCTTTATGGGCCAAGGCTCCCGATCCGAACGCGTCGCAGACCAGATCCGCGCCGAAGTCAGCACGATGATCGCGCGCGAGCTGCACGATCCCGGCGTCGGGTTCGTCACCATCACCCGAGTGCAGGTGAGTCCCGATCTTCAGCACGCGCGCGTGTACTACACGAGCCTTGGCGACGCCGCTGCGCGCAAGAACACGGCGCGCGCGCTCGAACGCGCGGCCGGCTTCATGCGGCGGCAGATCGGCCAGCGCCTTCGCCTGCGCCGGACGCCGGAAGTGCTGTTCGAGTTCGACGAAAGCATCGGACACCAGGATCGCGTCGAGCAGCTCTTGCGGGAGATCGCCGATGCGCCCGCCGCACCCGACATCCCCGATACTGATGACCACTGAATCAATCGCCGCCATCTGTGCGGCCATTCTGGAGCGGCAGCGCTTCGTCATCACCTCCCACGCCCGGCCCGACGGTGACGCCATAGGTTCCCAGGTGGCCATGGCCCTTGCGTTGCGCCAGCTCGGCAAGGACGCACTCATGGTCGGCGCCGATCCCGCACCGCCGCAGTTCGACGTCTTCCCCGGTGTGTGCGACATTCGCGTGTCGACCACCGTGCAGGGGCAGTTCGATGCGGCGATCGTCATGGAGTGCGGCGACCTCTCGCGCACCGGCGTCGAGGGGTTCGAGAAGTATTTCGTCATCAATATCGATCACCATCCCGGGAACAAAGGCTACGGCGCGATCAACTGGTTCGACCCGGGGCGGCCGCTTGCAGCGAGATGGTGTTCGATGTCATCGATGCGCTTGGCGTAACGCTGACGCCCGAGATAGCCACGCACATCTACGTCGCCATCCTCACCGACACGGGCGGGTTCCATTTTTCCCATATCACCGCGCGCACGTTCGAGATTTGCCGGCGCTGCACCGTAGCGGGAGCAGATCCCGAAGCCATCGCGCGAGCGGTGTTCGACAGCAGCTCGATGGGCCGGCTGCGGCTGATGGGGGCTGTCCTGCACAATCTGGAATTCGAGTCGGACGGTCGCGCGGCACTGGCCGCGCTGACGCTGAAACTGCTGGAGGAGACCGGCGCCACGCACGAAGACTCGGACGGCCTGATCAATATTCCGTTGAATGTGAAGGACATCCAGGCGGTTGCCTTCTTCAAGGAGATCGCGCCCCACAGCTTCCGCGTCAGCCTCCGATCGAAAGGGAGCATCGACGTGAATCGCGTCGCGACCGCCTTCGGGGGCGGCGGCCACAAGAACGCGGCAGGATGCACACTGAACGGTCCCTATCCCGAAGTGCGCGCGAGATTGGTCACCGAGCTGACGCAGGCTCTGGAGGCCGACCAAGCAGCCAGGCGATGACTTCAAGATCCGGAGCGGCGCCGCCTCCGCCCAGCGGCATCGCAGATGCTGGGCTTCGGCGAGCCTCGCCGAAGCGAAGCGAAGGCGGGACCGCAGCGCATAATGTCTGACCCTCTTTTTGCGGACGGCGTCATTGTCGTCGACAAGCCGGCCGGGCCGACCTCGCACGATGTCGTGGCCGTGATGCGCCGGGCGCTGCGATCGTCTATCGTCCATCGTCCATCGTCCATCGTCCATCGTCCATCGTCTGGAATCGATCGACGATGGACGATCGACGATCGACGATCGACGATCAAGGTCGGCCATACCGGCACGCTCGACCCGCTCGCGTCTGGAGTGCTGCCTTTGGTGATTGGCAAGGCCACGCGTCTTGCGCAGTTTCTGTCTTCCGCGGAGAAAGAGTACGAAGCGCACATCGAGCTGGGCGTCACGACGACGACGCTCGACCGCGGCGGCGAAATTGTCGCGCGCGAACGTCCGCGCACAGCGTCCGACCTGACGGCTGCGATGATCGAGGAAGCGGTTGCGGAGTTCCGCGGGACGTACCTGCAGCAGCCTCCCGTCTTCTCGGCCAAGAAAATCGACGGTGATCGCGCATACGATCTCGCGCGCAGGAACGCGCCTGTGCATCTGCAGCCCGTGCAGGTGACGGCTGTCGCGCTCGAGGTGGTCGACTGGCGCGGCACGACCCTGCGCCTGCGTCTCGTGTGCTCAGCCGGGTATTACGTCCGCGCCCTGGCAGACGCCATCGGCGAGCGCCTCGGTACAGGTGCCCATCTGGCCGGACTCGTCCGCACCCGCAGCGGCGATTTCACGTTGGCTGATGCCGTCGGGCTGGATGTCGTGGACCGGCGGCCTGGCGAGGCGGCGGCGCGGGTCATCCCGCTTGCGGCGCTGCTGCCATCGCTGCCGGCCATCACGCTCACGCCTGAAGGCGCCTCGTTGGCCGCGCGCGGCGGGTTCATCGACTCCTTCACACGTGACGGCCGCCTCGGCCCTTCCAGCAGCCGGCCGCGTGCGTTTGCTCCACCCGGACGGGCACCTGATCGCCATCGCCGAACCACGGGCAGGCGGGGCCGCGGGGCTTTTGCATCCTGGTGTCGTACTGGAATAAAATTGCTCGTTTGGGATTCACACATTGCGGCGGACTGGGGCGCGTCGGTCCGGCTGAAGCCGGACACTATGTCAGACGCTCTGCTGGACCGCACGCGGAGGTAGGCATTCGTGGCACTCAACAAAGACCGGAAGACCGAGCTCATCACCTCGTACCGTACGCACGATTCCGACACCGGCTCCCCTGAAGTTCAGGTCGCCATTCTCAGCGAACGCATCGGATATCTCACCGAGCACTTCAAGACCCACGCGAAGGATCATCATTCGCGCCGCGGTCTGCTCAAGCTGGTCGGGCAGCGCCGCCGCCTGCTGGACTATCTGAAGGGCAAGGATTCCGAGCGGTATGCGGATCTGATCCGCCGCCTGGGCATACGCAAATAAATCGGGAGATTGGTGTGATTGCTGATCGAGCGACGCAATCGCGAGGTCCGATCGCCCAGTCACCTATCGCCCACCCGCAATGAGTTCTGAGGCACACATGTACAGACGCGAAGTTGAAATCAATGGCACTCCCCTTTCGTTCGAGACAGGCAAATACGCAAAACAGGCAGATGGATCGGTCGTCGTCCGCATGGGCGACTCGGTGGTCCTCGTCACGGCGTGCGCCTCGCCGAATCCGCGCGAAGGCATCGACTTTCTTCCCCTGACGGTCGATTACAAGGAATACACCTACGCATCGGGCCGCATTCCCGGCGGGTTCTTCAAGCGTGAAGGCAAGCCGTCCGAAAAGGAAGTGCTCACGAGCCGCGTGATCGATCGGCCGATTCGACCGCTGTTCCCGGCGGGCTGGCGCAACGAGTCGCAGATCATCGCGCTCGTGCTGTCTGCCGACGCGAATTACGACCCGGATGTGCTCGCATTCAGCGGTGCATCGGCGGCGCTCGCGCTGTCGAGCGTCCCGCTGCAGAAGACCATCGCCGGCGTGCGCGTCGGCATCATCGACGGGCAGTACGTGATCAATCCGACCTACGAGCAGCGCAAGAAGAGCTCGCTCGACCTCGTCATGGCGGGCAGCAACGACGCGATCGTGATGGTCGAAGCCGGCGCCAAGGAAGTGACCGAAGAGGAGGTCGTGCAGGGCCTCGAGGCCGGCCACGCCGCGATCAAGCGCATCGTCGACGAGATCGACGCGCTCGCGAAGGAAGCCGGCAAGCCGAAACGGATCCGTCACGAAGAAGGAATACGACCCGGCCTTCTACCGCGAGGTGGAAGAGAAGGTGATGATTCCGCTCGCCGATGCGATGCGGATGCGCGACAAGCTGGCGAATTACGGCTCCGTCGATCAGGTGCTCGAGCGAACTGGTCGGGCTCGCTGCCTGAGGGCGAAGTGCAGCGCAAGGTGGAGGCGAAGTCCATCTTCAAGGAACTCAAGGAAAAGGTGCTGCGCGACGAAGTGCTGCAGAAGGGGGTGCGTCTCGACGGCCGCAAGTTCGACCAGATCCGGCCGATCTGGTCGGAAGTCGGCGTGCTGCCCCGGGTTCACGGATCGGCGGTGTTCACGCGCGGCGAAACGCAGGCGCTCGTGACGGTGACGCTCGGCACCTCGGACGATCAGCAGAAGATCGAGACGGTCGAGGGAGAGACGTATCGCCGGTTCATGCTGCACTACAACTTCCCGCCGTTCTCGGTGGGTGAAGTGCAGTTCCTCCGCGGCCCGGGACGCCGCGAAGTCGGACACGGCGCACTCGCCGATCGTGCGCTGCAGCCGGTGCTTCCGCCCGAGGATGCATTCCCCTACACGATTCGCGTCGTGTCGGACATCCTCGAATCGAACGGCTCGTCGTCGATGGCGACGGTCTGCGGCGGCACGCTGTCGATGTGGGATGCGGGCGTGCCATTGCGCGCGCCGGTCGCCGGCGTCGCGATGGGTCTCATCATGGACGAGAAGACGGGCAAGTACGCGGTCCTGTCGGACATCGCCGGCGCCGAAGATCACTACGGCGACATGGACTTCAAGGTGACCGGCACGGCCAAGGGGATCACCGCACTGCAGATGGACATCAAGGTGGCGGGGATCACCGCGAAGATCATGCGCGAGGCGCTCGATCAGGCGAACCGCGGCCGCATGCACATACTCGGGGAAATGCAGAAGACGCTCACCGCTCCACGCGGCAACATCTCGACCTACGCACCGCGCATCATCACGATCAAGATTCCCGTCGACAAGATCCGCGACGTCATCGGGCCAGGCGGCAAGATGATTCGCAGCATCATCGAGCGCACCGGCGTCAAGATCGACGTCGAAGATGACGGCAGCGTGAACGTCGCGTCGGCTGACGAGGCGGCGGCGCAGAAGGCCATCGGCATCATCCAGGAACTGACGGCGACGGCCGAGCTGAACAAGACCTACATGGGCAAAGTGCAGCGCATCACCGATTTCGGCGCGTTCGTCGAGATCATGCCCGGCACAGACGGCCTGCTGCACGTCTCCGAGATCGCGAACCATCGCGTAAAGGACGTGCGCGACGAACTGAAGGAAGGCGAACAGGTGCTGGTGAAGGTCATCAACATCGACCCCACCGGCAAGATTCGCCTGAGCCGCAAGGCGCTGCTGCAGGACGAAGGCGCAGCAGCCGGCGCACCCGCAGGCGGCGCCCCCTCCCGCAAAAGCGGAGTAAACTGTGTACACAGGTCAGGGGATTGGAAATCTGACGTGACGGTCATCCGTCGCGCGATCTCCAATCCTCCAATCTTGCAATTCCGTCCCCCAGCCCCCAGCAAGGAGAAACATCATGACGTCTTCGCTGTCCGCCTTCGCGGGAGCTACGGCGAGACCTCGCCGTAGCGCTTTGCGCGCAGGCGGGCGCTGGTCGGCGCTTGTACTCGTGGCTGCGGCATTCACACTGCTGGTGGTGCGCGCGCAGGAAGGCGGCGAGCGCACATTCACGGTGTCCGCCCACAAATACGCCTTCAGTCCCGCACGCCTCGAGGTTCGGCAGGACGATCTGGTGCGCGTCACGTTCTCGACCAGGGACATTCCGCACAGCTTCACCGTTGATAAATACCGCATTGCGAAGCGCGTCGAGCCCGGAAAGACGATTGTTTTCGAGTTCCGCGCCGATCAGCCCGGCCGGTTCCCGATCTACTGCAACCTGACGACCGACGACGGGTGCAGGAAGATGGTCGGGGAGCTGGTGGTCGGGAAGCGATAGAACAGGCGATAGGCAATAGGCGGGAGGCGACGCACGCCTGATTGCACCCAGGATTCCGCCGCTCGCAGCCGCTCCTTGATCGGGCGGGTGGGTGTAGAAGAACGCCTGGACCAATCTGGATGGGCTGTCTTCCGCCAGATTCTGCTGGCCGAGCCGCTTCATTGCGGTGATGAATGCCGAGGGGTTCTCCGTCAGCTTCAGCGCGTATGAATCGGCGCGCCGCTCGTGCGAGCGGGATACCGCGTTCAGCAGCGGCTTCACGCAGACACCTATCGCGCCGGCCGTGAGAAGCAGAATGGGAAGGCCCGCCGGATCAGCGGTGCCGTGCAGGCCGAACAACGGTGCCGCCCACCCCAGCGCCAGATCCGCGGCGAAAAACACCACGAACGTGAGTCCTATGTCGAAGAGGATCGACGTCCAGATGTCCTTGTGGACGTGATGAGCCAACTCGTGCGCGAGAATTACTTCAATCTCATCGTCTGAGTACTCTGCGAGCAGCGTATCCGACAGCAGAATGCGGCGCGTGCTGCCCATGCCTGTCAGCGCCGCGTTCGCCTTCTTCGTCCGGTCGCTGAGGGTCCACTCGTAGACGCCCATGATGCGCGTGCCCGCCTTCGACGCGAGCGCCGTCAGCCGATCCCGCAGCGTCGCCTTTTCGAGCGGCTTGAACGTGAAGAACAACGGCAGCAGGATCACGGGCGCAAGGTTCACGAGCGCGATCGCCGCGCCCGAATATCCGACACCCGCAATCGCCCACCACTCCGCGGGCCAGCGGCGCAGCGCGAAATACACGAACGCAGCGCCGAGCTCGGCGAAGACCACGCCGATGAGGACGGCTTTCGCATGATCCTTCAGCCAATGCGCCATCGTCTCTGTGGAGAGTCCGTAGCGCCGCTCCAGCAGAAACCCGCGATACACACTGAACGGCAGAGCCGCCGCGTCGAAGAAGACCGCGAGGACGAGGACATACACAGCAACGACGACAGCCGGATTCGCGGGAGCCATACTCGCAGCCCATTCACGAAGCACGAGTGACGCGCCGCTCGAGACAAGAGCGACAAGAATGATACCCGTCCAGAGCGTTGAAAGAATGCCGGCTCGGCGGCCGAGGCGGTGATAGCGGGTGGACTTATCTTCGTTCATCGAGACTGTCGACTATGGACTGGGCGGCCTTGGAGGACTCGGCGGGGCTGGTGGACTCGACAGACTCCCCGGACTCATCGACTCTCTGGATTCTGGACTTTGGACTCCTGGACTCTGGACTCCCGGGCTTTCGACTCCAGTGATGGTGATGCGGCCGTTCGTGACGCGAAGGTCGACTTCGGGTCCGCCCCCGTTGAGTTGCGATTCGAGCGTGCGGATGCGCCGGCCCGTTCCATCTTCGACCGCCAGTCCGGTGACGGTGATTCCGCCGTTCACGGAGCGGGCGTTCAGCGTGGCCTTCGCGCTCTTCGGAATCTCGAGCCCAATCCGGCCGTTCGTACTTTCCAGACGCATCGGCCCGCTTATCTCGGCCATCTTGACCGTCACCGACGCATTGACCCCCGCCGCGTCGATCGTGCCTCGCATCGCCGTCAGCTCAATCCCTCCGTTCACGACCATCGCTTTGACGTGCCCACTCAATCCATCGGCCTTCAGCCTGCTGTTGGTGCCGGTCATCTCCAGCCGCGCATCGGCCGGCAGTGTGACCTTGTAGCTCACATCGAAACCGCCCCGGCCGCTGCGTCGATCCGTCGCCGTCGCAACGCGAACGTGGTCGGGCTTCACGGTTTCCTCAATGGTTATCTGGTCCAGGATCACCTTTGCGAGAGCCTCCGTCAGTCCGGTTGCCTCGATGACCGCGGTCACGTCGACAGCGCCAACAGAGCCCACGGCGACCTCAATGGGCCCGTTGCTGTTGACGATCTCGACACGCCCGCCTTCGGCGAGCACATAGTGACGTTTCCACTCCCGCGTCGATTTGGCCCGAACCGACACGTCCTTGATGTCGCCGTCCCTGATGGTGACATCGCAGGCCAGGCTGGCCACGACACTGGCGCCAGCCAGGAGTGCTAAGGGCTTAGAGCTCAGGGCTGGGTGCATGAGGTACCTGACGAACCTGGCAGCCCGAATGTTTCCTCAGTTCAGTTCTATGGAGATCAGCTTGGAGACGCCCGGCTCCTCCATGGTCACGCCGTACAGCCGGTCGGCAATCTCCATGGTTTTGCGGCTATGCGTGATGATAATAAACTGCGTGTGCTCCTGCATGCTCTGGAGCATCTCGACGAACCGCCCGATATTCGCGTCATCGAGCGGCGCGTCGATCTCGTCCAATACGCAGAACGGGCTCGGCTTGTACTTGAAGATGGCGAACATCAGCGCGATGGCCGCCAGCGCTTTTTCCCCACCCGACAAGAGCTGAACACTCTGCAGGCGCTTGCCTGGGGGCGATGCAATGACTTCGATGCCGCTTTCAAGAACGTCGGTCTCGTCGAGCAGCGCGATGGTGGCGTGGCCGCCGCCGAACAGCGTGCTGAACGTCACCTGGAAATTGGCTTTGATCGCCGCGAACGCCTCGCGGAACCGCACCTTGCTCGTCTCGTCAATTTTCTTGATGGTGTCCTGCGTCGCCGTGATCGAATCCGTCAAATCCCTCTTCTGCGTCGTCAGGAACTGATGACGCGTGTTGAGCTCGTCGAACTGATCGATGGCCATCATGTTGACCGGGCCGAGCCGGTCGATTTTCTGCCGCAGACGCGTGATGTGATCTTCGGGCGCCGCCGACGCCGCGATGGCGGGTTCGGCTGCCGCATCGGCGCCTTCTTCGGATTCGTCCGAGTCTTCCTCGCCGTCACGGTCCGCCTGAAGGCGGACAATACCGTCACCGTCGCCACCATCAACGTTTCCGCGAGCCGCGACCTCGGCGAGGACTTCGTCGAGCGTCTGCTGGAGTGAATCAACGCAGGATTGCGCGAGATGGGCCAGGCGGCTCTCTTCGGTTGCGCGGTCCACGTCGAGCTCGCTCACCTCGGCGTGAATCGCTTCAAGCACCTTGCGGGCCTGCCGCGTCGCGCTGTCGATACGATCGGCCTGCTGGCGCAGTTCGGTGACTGACTCTTCCGCCGTTCGCACGCCGGCGCGCAGTGAGTCCAACCGCTCTCCGTCGCGATCGAGCAACTCCAGGGTCTCGTCCATCAGCTGTTTCAGGCTTTCCGACTTTCGGTCGATGTCGGCGACGGCCACCTGCGAGGCACCGACGCGAAGCTCGAGCTCTCTGTTTGCTTCATCGATGCGCGCGACGTCGGCATTGATCGCCCCCGTGCGCTCCATGAGCGTTGCGTACGACACCTTCGCTTCGGCCGCGCGTCGAGCAAGGGCCTGCAGGGACTCGCGCGCATCGCCAAGCCGATGCTGGGCGTGCGACAGGTTCTCGTCCGCAGCGCGCTGCTCGAGGTCGAGCCGCGCAATCGATTCGCGCGCTTCGCGCTGCCGCAACTCGAGGCCGCGTCGCTGCTCGTCCGCACCGCGGCGCTCGATGTCGAGCAGCTCGAATTTCTTCTGAACCTTCTGAAGGTCGTCCGCCGAGCGCTGCAGCTGCATCTCGAGGCCGAGTATCGCCTTCTCCTCGCGATGCAGGTCGGCGTTCACGGCTGCCACCGCGTTCGACACGTGGGAGATGCGCGTCTCGATCGAGGCCACGTCAGACACCGATTGATCGCGCTCGGCCTCCTCGCCGGCGACGCGATCGCGCAGTTCCTTGATCTCCCGCTTGATGCCGAGGATGGCGAGCCCGTCATCCTTGCTGCCGCCCGACACCAGCATGCGGCCCCGCACGACGTCGCCGTTCAGCGTGGCGATGGACGCGGGATTCGATCCCGATGCGTGAAGCGCGCTCGCAAGGTCGTCCGCGATGAAGCCGTCGGGGATGATCGCGCCAATCGCGGACGCGTGCGCGCCGGTAATCTGCATGACGTCGCGAATGGCGACGAGGCCGGGGATAGGGGGAGAGGCAGGGGCAGAGGCAGGGGCAGGACTAAAGTCCTGCGCTACCTCGTGCGCTATGTCGTGCGCTACGTCCTGCGGTACGTCGCGCGATACGTGCGGCGCCCCTTCCAGGACGACGAAGCCGCAGCGTCCGACGTTCGCGTGCCGAATCAGATCGAGTCCGGCCTCAGCCTGCCCGTGCGTGGGCACGACTACGTGCTGCAGCAAATCGCCGAGGCACGCTTCAACCGCGCGCTCGTACCTGGGTTCGACATCGAGGTAATCGGCCACCGACCCTTGCTGGCCCACGTGCCCGTTGGCCTGCGCCAGCACCATGCGCGCCGCCTCGGTATAGCCGGCGCGTGCCGACTCGAGATCCGTCAGCGATGCAAGGCGCGCCGTCAAGCCGGCGAGCTCGCGCTCCCGGGCTCGCAGGGTGTTCGACTTCCATTCGAGCTCGATGCGGGCGGTCGCCAGTTCCGTCTCACGGGCGGTCTTCGCGTGCAGCGACGCCTCGGCGGCGTCTTTCGCGCGACGCAGTCCGTCAGCGGTTGCCGCCCGGTCGTCTTCGAGACGCTCGTGCTCCATCCGCACTTCGGACTCTTCCATCGCGAGCTTCGCGAGCTCCTCGGACACACGCTGCGTCGCCTCTTCAGCGTGCTGAATCGCGTGGCGCAGCGTCGTGGCGACATTGAGCGCGGAGAACACTTCCGATCGCGCGGCCTCGACGTCGGACTCGAGCCCCTCGATGCGCCGGCTCTCGCCCGCATATTCGGACTCGATGCGCGCCAACTCGACGGCCGCGTGCTGTTGATCGTGCTCGGCCTGCGCGGCGGCCTCCCGCCGATCTGCCAGCAGCACCCGCCCCGGCTCGCGCCGCGTTTCGAGCGCGGAGAGCTCGGCCCGGACTTCTTCCGCCCGCGCCGCGAGCGACGCCAGCTGCTCACGATTGAACTCAATCTGCTGCTGACGCCGGGTGATGTCGAGCTCGCAGGCGTGAACCGACTCGCGCGCGCCCGTCGCCTCGGCTTCGGCCTCGACGAGCGAGATGCGAATGCGCGTGAAATCCGATTCGGCCCCGGATACCGCTGCCGCCGCGGCAGCCTCACGCTCGTGCGCATCCGCGAGACGAGCACGCAACGATTCGATCTTCTCCGCGGCCTCCTGATAGCGGCCGGCGAACAAGAGCTTTTCCCAGTGGCGGAGCTCGTCGCGCAGCCGCTTGTAGCGGCGGGCCTTCGCGGATTGGCGCTTCAGCGAGCCGAACTGCTTTTCCAGCTCGAAAACAATGTCTTCGAGGCGGGTCAGGTTCTGGATCGCGGCCTCGAGCTTCAACTCGGCCGCGCGCCGCCGCGCCTTGTACTTCGTGATGCCCGCCGCTTCTTCGATGAGCTGACGCCTGTCCGCCGGCCGCGAGCTGAGAATCATCCCGATCTTTCCCTGCTCGATGATGGCGTACGCCTTGGCGCCGAGCCCCGTGTCCATCAGCAGCTCGTGCACGTCGCGCAGCCGGCACACCTCCCCGTCAATGAGGTATTCGCTTTCACCGGATCGGTAGAGACGCCGCGTGACTTCGACTGTTCGCGCGATCGACGGGGTGTCGTCCTCCAGCGGCTCGAGCGGCGCAATGAGCAGCGCCTTGCCCGGCTGTGTCGACAGCACATCACTGAGCCGGAGCCGCACTTCGGCAGTGCCGGTGGGCTTTCGCGCATCGCTCCCGTTGAAAATCACGTCTTCCATGCGGTCGCCGCGCAGGCTCTTGGCGCTCTGTTCGCCCAGCACCCACGTGATGGCATCGGCGACGTTGCTCTTGCCGCACCCGTTCGGACCGACAATGGCGGTCACGCCGCGATCGAAGGACAGGTGCGACCGGTCGGAAAACGATTTGAATCCGGCAATCTCGAGTTGTTGGAGGCGCATGTTTGATTTCGCTTTTCGTTTTTCGTTATTCGCTGTTCGTTACGGTACATAAGAAAGCCGCGCGACACCTTCGGCGAGGCCGAGGCGACGAGCGGCTGGGACGCTCAGAGCGAATTTTTACGCGTGAGGTGTGCAAGCGAGACCGAATCAGGCCCAACCGCCTCCGAAAGCCGGAAGCGAGCCCCGTGGACCCGGAACGGTCGCCAGTGTAACAAGCCCCAAATATTGGGGCAAGGACAAACTCGAACCCTACTAGTGGTAGGGAGGCCGCCCTAACGGCACCCTACGGTTCGAAGGTCCGGCTAGAGCCGGACACTACTTTCCCGCGACTTGCGTGGCCTTGACCGGCACTGCTCGCAGCAGTTTCTCCGCCTCCGGAAAGAGCGTCAGCGCGTATTGCGCCTGCGGATCCTTCTCGAGGAGGTGCCGCCGGGCCGTGGCCACGTCGAAGAGCGCCACGTCGATCTCGTAGCGAAGCATCGCGCGAATGAACTCGATGTCGGCGTTGTACGCGGCCTCATCGAACTGGCTGGCGTCGCGCAACTGCGACTTCACGAACACCTTGAAGTCCGCCAGCATCGCATCATCGACCGTGAAAGCTCCCGCGAGCGTGCGCCGCGCCTTCTGATCGGTCGCGCTGCCGAAGCGTGTGTCGCCCTCGCGATCGAAACGCTGCGCGTAGTTCGCGAACATCGCCGGATGCAGGCGCCTTGCAAATTTGCCCGGGTTGAATCCTTCGATGGGCCCGGCCATGCGGTAGTCGGGCTCGATGCCGCCGCCACTGTAGACCTTGCGTCCGAGGCGCTTGGTGTACTTCAACTGCGAAGGCGTGTGCTGCACCACGGCCTCCTGGTCCCGGGTCGTGTAAGAGAGATACTCGTCGAAGCTTTCGTCCCACGGCCGCTGAATCAGCCGTCCCGCCGGCGTGAAGTAATGGGCCGTCGTCAATGCGAGCCCCGCCCCCTCGCTGACGCGATAAATTGACTGCACGAGCGCCTTACCCCACGTTGTTTCACCCACGACCAGCCCGCGATCGTGATCCTGCAGGGCTCCCGTCACAATTTCCGAGGCGCTTGCGCTGCGCCGGTTTGCGAGCGCGATGACCGGCAGATTCGTGTATTCGCTGTTCTCTACACCGTGGTAGTCCTGATCGGAGTTCGCGATGCGCCCGCGCGTATAGACAATCAGGTCCCCTTTCTTGAGGAACCGGTTCGACACCTTGATGGCCTGGTCGAGTGGACCGCCGGGATTCTCGCGGATGTCGAGGAGGACCTGTTTCATGCCCTGTTTGGTCAGGTCGCGCAGCGCCGCGCCGAGCTCGCGGTCGGTCGTCTCGGAGAAATCGCGCAGCTGAATGTAGCCGGTCGTCGAGTTGATCATGAACGCGGACGGCACGCTCGGAATCTTGATTTCGTCGCGCACGACCTCGACGTCAATCAGCTTGTCGTAGCCCGTGCGGCGAATCGACACCTGGACGGGGGTGCCGCGCGGCCCGCGGAGCTTCAGAACCGCCTGCTCGCTCGTCCACCCTTTGGCGTCTTCGCCGTTGATCTGGGCGATGACGTCGCCGCGGCGAATCCCCTTCTTGTAGGCAGGTGAGCCCTCGAACAGCGCCATGACGGTGATGTCGCCGTCGAGCACGTTGATGGTGATGCCCAAGCCGTAATAGTGCCCTTCCTGGCGTTCGCGCAGTTGCGCGTAGGCCTTCGGGTCCATGAAGCTCGAGTGGGGGTCGAGCGTCTGCAGCATGCCGTTGATGGCGCTATAGACGACCCGATCTGACTCCACCGGCTCCACGTATCGCTGCTCAATCTGCTTGAGCGCCGTGGTGAACACGTTGATGCGCTCGGGGAGGCCGTCCTGGGTCGCCAGGACGCGCCCGCCGAAAAAGCCTCCCACCAGCGCCGACAGGGCGATGGCGAAAGCAGCGACAGAAACTGAACGGTAGGTTCGCATGGTCACGTAAAATGTTACTACGAAAGAGGGTATAATCTGAGACTCGAAATCCTAAGGAGCAAGGCACTTTATGGGCCCGATAGGCATGCCGGAGATGGTGGTCATTGCGGTTATCGCGTTGATCATCTTCGGACCGCGAAAACTACCCGAACTCGGCAAATCGCTGGGTAAAAGCATCGCGGAGTTCAAGCGAGCCTCGAACGAGCTGAAGCACACGCTCGAGGACGAAATTCGTACCGAAGAGCTCCAGGAGGCGCGGAAATCGGCTCAGGTTCCGCCATCGCCCGTGGTCACTTCAGCGGCGGTCACGCCGGCCGCCCCCGCGGCGCCCGAAGGCGAGACGACGCCCCGCGTCGATGCCGGCGCGTAGGCGACCGGCATGCCGGTAGTTCCCTTCAAAGATCCGCAGGGCTCGAAGGACTCTTCCGCCCGGGACGCGTCAGACAGCTGGTTTGACGACGAATCCGAAGGCGGAAAGATGTCGTTTCTGGAGCATCTCGACGAGCTCCGAAAGCGCATCATCCGCGCGCTGCTGTCGCTGAGCATCGGCGTCGCGATCGCCGCGTACTTTCTCGAAGATATCCTCAACTTCGTAATGCGGCCGCTCTCGGCGACGCTGCCGGCTGACGCGTCGTTCATCTACACGTATCCGACGGAAGCGTTCATGCTCCGCATCCGCATCGCGCTGATTGCCGGGCTGTTCATTGCCACCCCGCTGGTGTTCTGGCAGGTCTGGCAGTTCGTCGCGCCCGCACTCTACGCGAAAGAGCGCCGGTACGCGATTCCCTTCGTGGTCCTCTGCTCCGTCGGTTTCATCGGCGGAGCCGCATTCTCTCACTACGTGGCGTTCCCGATCATGTGGAAGTTCTTCGCCAGCTTCTCGGACGACATGATGGTGTTCATGCCGAGAATCGAAGACACCTTCAGCATGTACATGCGAATGCTGCTGGGAATGGCGGCGGTGTTCCAGATGCCGGCGATGGTGTTCTTCATGGCGCGGATGGGCGTGATCACCGCGCGCTGGATGATCCGTCAATTCAAGTACGCAATCCTGGTTATCGTGGTGATTGCCGCAATCATCACGCCGAGCTCAGACGTCGCCAGTCAAATGATCGTAGCCGGCCCGATGGTGATTCTGTACATCGTCAGCATTGCCATCGCATGGCTGTTTGGAAAGAAGCGAGTTATCGAGGCCTAATCACACGTCACGCCTTCCGAGCCGCCGCTACCGCTGCGACGACATCCTCCGGCTTCATCTTTAAAACTTCCTTTGTGCGACGGTCCCTCAGCTCCACCACGCCATCTTTCAGGCCCTTCGCGCCGACGGTCAGCCGTAACGGCATCCCGAGCAGATCGGCATCCTTGAACTTGACGCCGGGGCTCAGTCCTTCGCGATCGTCGTGCAGCACCTCGAAGCCCGCGCCCTCGAGGTCGGCCTCGATCTGATTGGCGACGGCGGAGATCTCCGGCTTCGTCGAATCGAGGCTGACGAGATGCACGTGGTACGGGGCGACCGTCCATGGCCAGATGATGCCGTCGGCGTCGTAGTTCTGTTCGATGACCGCCGCGATCGTCCGCGTGATGCCGATGCCGTAGCACCCCATCACCATCGGCCGCTCCGCACCTGATTCATCGAGGTACACGCAGTTCATCGCCACCGAGTACCTGGTGCCGAGCTTGAAAACCTGCCCCACCTCTATCCCGCGAAACGCCTCGAACGTGCCTTTCCCACAGCGCGGGCAGGCGTCGCCCTCCCTGGCCTGACGCAGGTCGTGGAACCCTTTGAATGACTTCAGGTCCCGATCGGGCTTGAAGCCGAAGTGGTGGTAGCCCTCTTTGTTTGCGCCGCATGTGAGGTTGTGAGCGCCCTGGAGGCTCTTGTCGGCGTAGGTGGGCACGTCGAATTCCACCGGACCGATGAAGCCGGACTTGGTGCCCGCGCGCCGCTCCGCTTCCTCCAGCGGCACAAGATCGAGCGAATCTGCGCCGATCAGGTTCTTCATCTTCACGGTGTTGGGCTCGTGATCGCTCCGCAGTACCAACCCCGCGTCCCACGTCTGGTCCCCCTTCGTCGCGCGATAGAGGTAGAACTTCGACGCGTGATCGAGCGGCAGGCCGTCGTGGGTGCCGTCCTTGAATGCCTTCGCCTGCTCCTCCATCTGGATGATGCCGGGCGTGTGAAAATGCGCCGGCTTCAGGTCGAGCACGGGCTCTGCCTGGTATGCGTAAGACAGGCTCGGCGCCTCGGTTTTTTCGGCGTTCGACGTGTACTCGCACGCCGTGCAGCTGAGGATGGCGTCTTCGCCGCTGCCGGCGAGCACGTGGAACTCGTGCGTAAAACTGCCGCCAATCGCCCCGCTGTCGGCCTCGACCGGTCTGAACTTGACGCCGAGGCGCGTGAAGATGCGCTTATACGCCTCGAACATCCGCCAATACTCCCGATCCGCGTCTGCATCGTCGACGTGAAAGGAGTAGCCGTCCTTCATGATGAACTCGCGGCCGCGCATCAGCCCGAAGCGGGGACGGATCTCGTCGCGAAACTTCGTCTGCACTTGAAACAGGTTGATCGGAAGCTGCTTGTAGCTCTTCACGATCTTGCGGACGATATCGGTGACGATTTCCTCATGGGTCGGCCCGAGGCAGAAGTCGGCGCCTTTACGATCTTTCAAGCGCAGCAGCTCGCGGCCGTAGAACTGCCAGCGCCCGCTCTCCTGCCAGAGCTCGCCAGGCTGCACCGTGGGCATCAGCAGTTCCTGCGCTCCGTCGCGGGCCAGCTCTTCACGCACGATATTTTCAAATTTGCGGATGCTGCGGAGTGCCAGCGGCAGGTAGTCGTAAATGCCGGCCGCCACTTTCTGAATCATGCCGCCGCGCATCATCAACTGCTGGCTGACGACATCGGCGTCGCGCGGCGCCTCGCGGTAGGTCGGAATGAGAAGCTTGGACTGTTTCATTATTCGTAGTGCGGACCTTCAAGGTCGGCAGATATCCGACACGTGAACCTTCCATTTTAGATCGTCGTGCGCCGGGAAGTCCGTGCGGAAATGACCGCCGCGGCTTTCCTCGCGCCGCAGCGCGGCTTTTGCGATGAGCGCCGCCACGGTGAGAAGGCTCGCACGCCGCCAGCCGTCGTGGTCGAACTTGTCGCCGGCCGCAAGACGCTCATCGAGCACTGCCTGCTGCTGGTGCAGCTGGCCGCACGCATCTCCCAGGCTCACGCGCTCGCGAAACAGGCCGGCGGCTGTCCACATCAGTGAGCGGATATCGTGCTCGTTCATGTCGAGCGCGTTGCGTCCAGGAACCGCGCTGTGGCGAAAGACGGGCACAGGCAGCTCGGCGTCTCGGGGTGGGCCAATCATCGCGAGGCCTGCCCGCGCGCCAAAGACCAGGCCTTCGAGCAGCGAGTTGCTGGCGAGCCGATTGGCCCCGTGCACGCGCGTGCAGGCGACCTCGCCGGCGGCGAAGAGGCCCGGCACCGACGTGCGGCCATCAAGATCGGTTTCGACGCCGCCCATCACGTAGTGCGCTGCCGGACCAACCGGCACGAGGTCGCGCGCCAGATCGAACCCTGCCTTCAGGCATGTCGCGGCGATCATCGGAAATCGCCGGTGCACTTCATCGGCGTCGAGATGGCGAAGGCTCAGGAACACCGGACCGCCGCTCTGCTGCGACTCGAGCGCGAGACTGCGCGAGACGATGTCGCGCGGTGCCAGCTCGGCGGCCGGATGATAGCGGAGCATGAACGGCTCGCCGCGGGCGTTCACCAGACGGGCGCCCTCGCCGCGGAGCGCCTCCGAGAGGAGGAATCTCGGCGCATCCTCGACATCGAGCGCGGTGGGGTGGAACTGAATGAACTCCATGTCGGCGATGCGGGCGCCGGCGCGGTACGCCAGCGCGACGCCGTCGCCCGTCGCCACATCGGGATTCGTCGTGTGTTCGAACACCTGACCCGCCCCGCCCGTCGCGAGCAGCGTTGCTCGCCCGTACGCGCGCCCGGGCTCGCCGCGCGCGTCGATGAAGCGCACGCCAAGACATTCGCCGCCGTCGATAATGGCGCTGACCGCCAGCGTGTTGGTGAGCACGCGAATGCGCGCAACCGCAGAGATACGGTTCCACAACACGCGCCCGATTTCGCGCCCGGTGGCGTCGGCCGCGTACAGAACACGGCGCACGCTGTGCGCGCCCTCGGATGCAAGCGCCGGCTTGCCGTCGGTGCCGCGATTGAAACGCGCGCCCCACTCCATCAGCTCGCGTGCGTACCGGGGCCCTTCGTCGCAGAGCACACGCACGGCTCGCTCGTCGCACAGCCCGTCGCCCGCGATCATCGTGTCGTTCGCGTGCAGTTCGGGAGAGTCGTCTGCACCGATCGCGGCGGCGATGCCGCCTTGCGCATATTCCGTGTTGCTCTCGTTGGGATCGGCTTTCGTGATGACGAGAATGTCGCCGGCTGGGGCCAACTCGACCGCGGCTCGAAGGCCTGCGATTCCGCTGCCGACGATTATGACGTCGCCGCGTACATCCATCTTTGATCCGGGGGCCCCTGCCCCCCGGCGGCCTCGCTCCGCTTGCGGGGCCCCATCGCCCCGCGCCGCTCCGCTCGGTCGAGGCTATACTACTTCACACATTGCTGCGCGTTGACGTCAAGACAACGTCCCACAATTATCCCATTTACATCGAACACGGATTGACGGCTCAGCTCGGACGACTCATCGAGTCATCCGGTCATGCGGCGTCGCGCCAGTTTTTCGTATCGAGCCCGCTCGTGTGGAAGTTTCACGGCAAGGCGATGGCCAGAGCGATCCCGAAGACCGAGACGATCCTGCTGTCCGACGGCGAAAAATACAAACAGCTCGCCACCGTGCAGCGCGCCTACGAATCGTTGATCAAGCTGGAAGCCGATCGCGGCGCGGGCATCATCGCCGTCGGCGGCGGCGTCATCGGCGACATGGCCGGGTTCGTTGCCGCCACATATCTGCGGGGCATCAGGCTCATTCAGGTACCGACGACGTTGCTGGCGCAGGTCGACAGCGCGATTGGCGGCAAGGTCGGCGTCAACCATCCTCTCGGCAAGAACCTGATCGGCGCGTTTCATCAGCCTTCGCTCGTCGCGATCGACCCGGCGGTGCTCGCAACGCTGCCCCGTCGCGAGTTCCGCTCCGGCCTCTACGAAGTCATCAAGTACGGCATGACGTCGAGCCGTGATCTGTTCGACCGCATCGATCGTGAGCTGGATGCCATCTTCGCGCGCCAGCCCGACGCGCTCGTGCCCATCATCGGCGAATCGTGCCGCATCAAGGCCGCCGTGGTCGAGGTCGACGAGCGTGAATCGGGCCCGAGGCGGATGCTGAATTTCGGCCACACCGCAGGGCATGCCCTCGAGGCGGTGACGAAATACAAGCGCTTCCGCCACGGCGAAGCGATCGCATACGGCATGCTGACCGCTGCTGAGATTGCCGTCGCCCGAGGCGTGATGCCCGAGGCCGATCGCCACGCGCTCGGCCGGACGATCATGAAGCTCGGACCGCTGCCGCCGGTGGGTGATCTATCGACGAAGGAAGTTCTGGGAGCGATGCGCCACGACAAGAAGGTCGTGAATGGCACGCTGCACTACGTCCTGTGCACCGGCATTGGCAGCTGGATGACGGCTGCCGATGTGACCGCCGAAGAGCTCGCGAAGGCGCTGAAGAAGATCGGCCTCAAGAAGTAGAACCCTGGCAGGGCAGAAGGTGCAATCGGAGGGCAAATTCTGCCCTCTGCTCTCTGCCCTCTGCTCTCTGCTCTCTGCCCTCTGCTCTCTGCTCTCTGCCCTCTGCCCTCTGCCCTGTCAGGAGCCCTGCTAGTAGCCGTGCTCCTTCAGTTTCGCGAGCAGGCTCTTGAAAGGCAGCCCGAGCAGATCGGCAGCTCTGCCCTTGTCGCCGCCCCCTTCTTTCATTGCCTGCTCGATTTTCCGTTTCTCGACTTCCGTCTGCGCGCGTTTCAACACGTCCGCGAGCGTGCCGGACAGATCGAAGGCCGCCCAGGGGCTCGGGGCGTCCGGCTGCATCGGCGCGTGCAGCGACAGGTTCAGATGACGCCCGTGGATGGTGTCGCTCTCCGACAGGATGACCGCACGCTCCATGCAGTTCTGCAGCTCGCGCACGTTGCCGGGCCAGTGATACTTCTGCAGCTCCTCGATGGCTGACGGCGCCAGGATCGCGGCCTTCTTCTTGAGCTCGCGCGAGAACCGTTCGGCGAAATGGCGCGCGAGGATGGGGATGTCGTCAGACCTGTCGCGCAGCGGCGGAATCGTGATCGGAAACACCGACAGGCGGAAGAACAGATCTTCGCGGAATTGTTTCGCCGCGACGCCCGCGCGCAGCTGTTTGTTGGTCGCCGCAACGATGCGCACATCGACGTGCAGCGATTGCGTTCCGCCGACGCGCTCGAACCGGCGTTCCTCGAGCGCGCGAAGAATCTTGGCCTGCAGGGCCAGCGGCAAGTCGCCGATTTCGTCGAGAAACAACGTCCCGTGATGCGCGAGCTCGAACTTGCCGGGCTTCCGCGCGACCGCGCCGGTGAACGCGCCTTTCTCGTGCCCGAACAACTCCGTCTCGAGCAGATTGTCGGGGATCGCCGCGCAATTGATCGCGACGAATGGTCCGTCAGACCGGGGACTCAGCGCGTGGAGCGCGCGTGCAAACAGCTCCTTGCCGGTGCCGCTTTCGCCTTCGAGCAGGACCGTCGCGTCCGACCCGGCCGCGCGCTGCAGCGACACAATCGACTGCTTCAAGGAGGGCGCATCGCCGATGATTTGCGGCGCACCGCGACGCGCCGCCAGCTCGTCTTTCAGCAGGATGTATTCGGTCATCACACGGCGCTGTGTCAGCGCGCGTTCGACCATCAGCATGAGGTGATCGGGATCGACGGGCTTGGCGAGAAAATCGAGCGCGCCTTCCTTCATCGCGGCCACGGCGTCCTGGATGCTGCCGTATGCCGTCATCACGATGACCGGTAACTCCGGATCCAGCTCCTTCGCGGCACGCAGCACGCCGAAGCCGTCGCCTTCGGGCAGCCGCAGATCCGTCAGCACGAGGGCCGGCCGGTCCTGCTGCATGGCGCGCATCGCCTCGCCCTGATCGCGCGCTTCGACGACCTGGTGACCGTTGCCCTCGATCGCGAGCTTCAGCATGGTGCGCAGTGAGTCTTTGTCTTCGACGAGCAGAATGGAGAGCGGCACGCGGCGAGGGGGTGTCAGCGGAGCCAGCCCGCAGGTACATTCGCGCGCCGCGCCTCGTCCTCGATGTCGGAAAGCACCTTGCCCTGCTTGACGATGTCGGCCCTGAGGCGATCCTGCTCGGCGATGGCGGCAAGCCGCTTCTGCTCGATGACCGCGCGTTGGACGGGATCGCCGATGTTCACGAATTCCGTGTAGAGGGCGTTGATCTGGCTCTGCAATGCGTCGGCGAACGCCTGGCTGCGCCTGATCGCATCACGCGCCGCGGCGAGCCGATCGCGCCAGAATTTCTCGTCTTTCGTGGCATCGGTCGCAGGCGTCGCCGGGGTGGTTCCCCGCGGCGCGGCTGGCGTTGTCGTGGGACCGGGGGCCGGAGTGGCGCCTGGCATCGGTGCGGGCGGGGCCTCGCCGCCATCGGCGCCGCGCAACGATTCATTGGTATACACCTTGGCCTGGCCCATCACCCCCTTGCGCCGCGTCTCTTCGGCGCGCGCAACGTCAGCGAGATTCTGGGCGGCAAGAGGCGCCACGACCGCGAGCAGGCCGGCTGTCGTCAGGAGAAATCGTTTGAGCATGCACTTCTCTTATCGGCCGCTTCGCGGCCGGACTTCACTACCTGTGGTGCTGCCACGACAGCACCCTGATGATGGGGCCATTCAGGTCTGCCTGCCGGCGAACTGTGGCTTCGAGCACGGTATGCGCGCCCCCGACGCCGAACGCCTCGGCGCGAATCGCGAGAATACCAGCGCCAGGATTCGAGGGTCCGCCACCGTCAATCAACGGATCTCCATCGTTCTCGGCCGGATCGTCGCCGGCCCAGGCGACGATGTACGTGCGCGAGCCGAGCCATCCGAACGCAAACAACCGCCATGAGGGATTGTTCGCGCCCCACGGCCGGGATTCTCCATTCGCGAGATTCGTGGCGCTGCCAAGATCGATGGTGCTGCCGTCACCCAGACGCCGAACCCCGCTGGGCGCGCCGTCCACGAAGTTCGAGAGCGCGCCGTTCGACAAGAGCGCGGTCCAGTCGCCGATTGGCAATAGCTCTCGCGCTGCGATCTCCACCGCACCATCCGCGGCATACAACGTCTCGCGGCTCGTCGCATAGTTGGCGGCCGCGCGCAGTTCGGTATTCATGACTACGGCGAGCGACGTGCCCAGCGCGGACAGGAGAACGAGCGACACCAGCGCAATGACGACGGTCATTGGAGATTCACGTTTCTGGGTGTCACGTCGATCCCGAGGTCGAAATCGGTCAGCGGACGACCCGCGAACATCCGTGCCGGCCGCACTCGAACCCGCGCGCGCACGCGGCGTATCGCCTGGAGATCGGCGTCGAATCGATCCACCGCCACGGCGTCCGGCACCCACGGGCCATCGGTGAATCCCCCGATCGCCATCTGCTGGCCTGACGCATCGAAGTATTCGAAGGCCAGATCGGCGACCTGATCGACGATGGGCAACTCTGTTGTCCTGCCGTCGTACCTCGTCAATTGCATAGCTCCCGCGGCATCTGCGCGGAGCGCATAGGTAATGGTGACGGCCTCGGCTGCCGTCGCATCCGGCGGCACGTACCTGAGCGACAGGCGATTCACGAACGCAGCGCCTGGCACATCGGGATTGACGTCGCCGCGGCGAAACGGGGCGATCGCGGGTATCTGCAGCCCGGCGCCCGCCATCACCAGATCCCTGAACAATGCGTCCATCGAAACCCGCATGCGCTGCTGCATGTCTGCGCGCTCGAGATCCGTTTCGAACGCAAGGCGCCCGGAGCGGACAAATGCCAGCACGCTGCCTACGACCGCCAGCATAATCGCCAGCGAGACAACGACCTCGACGAGGGACGATCCGCGCATGGAGCCTGCCCTCATGGCGACAGCCGTGCTCGCGCTGTTACGAGTGTGGTGCTCCCATGACCCCTCCCCACCAAGCTGACATCGACCTCGATGATGATCACCGCGCCGGAGAAAGGCGCCGGGGACATCGACCACCGCCTGACATACACCGCGACGCTGCACGGCGTGGTCGCGGGCGCACAGCGCTCGTGGCCCGACGCATCCAGGTAATCAACGGCGCTGGCAGGCATGGCGGCGACTGCCGCCCATGGCAGCGCCCGCAGCTGCTCCATCTTCTGCTCGGCCATCAGCGTCGTCGCCGTGCGCGCCCTCGCTGCCGAGCCACTTTGGACCGCGGCGCCGACGAATTGCGCCAGCGTGGCAAGCGCACCGGCAAGAAGGCTGGTCGCGATGATCGTTTCGACGAGCGAAAAGCCGCGCTGCATGCCACATGCGTGGTGCAACGCGCGCTCCACGGAACGTAGTTAATTTGCAGGGCATTTACGCACGAATGCCCACAGCGATGGCAAAAGTGCCATCGCTGCGGGCAGAAAGTGCAATGCGCTGAACGCTACTGGGTCGGACGCAGAATCTGCCTGAACGTCAGCGTGTTGACGTCGCGGAACATCGGCGTCCCGGGCGGCAGCTGCGACGGCAGCAGGAAGTCCGAGTCGAACGCGAAATTTCTGTCGCCGTAGTCGTACACATTCGGGCCGTACTTGAATGTACCCACCGCCTGCCGGCTGTGATAGAGACTGACCATCGAGCCGCGGTAGTTGATCGCGTAACCGTTGCTGAGCCAATCCTCGAGCAGCCGAAGAAAGTTTCCGACGCCGCCGTCGGTGCCGAACAAGTAATGCGGCGATCCCGGGCTTGGCCAGTCGAAAGACTTACCCTTGCCTGCGACGACCGCAAATCGATATCCAGTTGTCGCCGCATTGCGTGTGGCCATTCCAGTAGGTGTGGTGGAGACATCCACGTGGTTCGGGTTCCGAAATGAATTCGTGTCATTCCAGTTGTTCGAGAGCAACGTCACCGCGTCGGCCATGATGGCGGCCGGCACATCTGGCGTGGCAAGGGTATTGGTCGCGGTCGCGTTGTAGTTGCCTTGCACGTAAACCGGATTCTCTGCAGCCACGGTCAGCCCCGCGGCAGGGAGTAGGTTCACCCCGCTCACAATGCCGCCTTTGACAAGCTTGAGCGCCCTCCGGAACAGAACCGGGCGGTTGATGCGAGCGATGCCGGGATTGCCGTTGTTGGTGGACGTGAAGAGCAGCCAGGGCCGCGCGCTCGCGTTGTAAAGCGTGGGCCACGCCGCGTTGAACACGTTGCAACCAACGCAATCTGCCGGATCTTCGCCGTACGTCTCGCGAGTGGTGTTGACCGGAAGGCTCAGCTCGTTGACGTTCTCAGCGCCCGTGGTGCCGCCGTTCAGCACGCCGTCCGGCGCACCATCCGCGTTCCCCGGGTTGACGAAGTCCTCGAAGCCGTACTCGCCGGTTTCGACGTGCGCGGTCGGTGTCGCGTCTTCGTTGTGGTCGCCGCGCCGGTCCGAGAAGTACAGGATGTACCCGTTGTTGTTCCACGCGAGGTTGCCGGTCGTGCCGATGGTGCCGGCAAACCATTTGGCAAGGTTCTCCGCGTCGAGCGCGACGTAGCCCATCACACCGCCGACGCGCATGGCCGAGCCGGAACCGGTTGTCGCCACGTCGCGGTAGTTGCCCTCGCGCGTGTCATAGAGCTGGTTTGGCCAGTAGTCGTACGGGTCGGTGGCGCTGTAGTCTGCGCAGCTCCCAGTGCCTCCATTGTCGCGATAGCGTTGCAGGCGAATCACGGCGTTCGGGGTCGGATCTCCGCAGTCGGCACCTTCGAGATTCCTGCCGGCGATGCCGAGATTGAGAATCTCCATCGTGACGTCCGTCCAGACTCCCGCGGAGCTCTGCTTTTCCATCTTGATGAACCCGCCAATCTGCGCCGCCCCCTGCGTGACAACAGAGTTGGTGGAAATTGTGTAGTTGTTGCCCGGCGCCGAGTTACCGGACCAGTCACAACCCGTGAGTTGCGTTGGCGTCGCCGACGGGGCGTAGCCGTTGCACGTCACGAGCACACTGTTCGGCGGGGTGGGGTTCGTATCCGTGCTGTTCGCCCAGAAGGTCCGGTTTGTGAAGGCACGGGTGTCGTCCACCTCGAGGGTGTTGATGGTACCTGCCGCACTAACGGTCTGGCTTCCGTCGACTTGTGTGGATGCAAGTCGCGTAGCCGTGCCGTGCGGGACGCTCGCTTCGACGAGTGAGTTGTTGGGAAGAGTCACCGAGGCGGGAAAGCCGCTGCAGGTCATCAACGTATTGATATCCTTGCCCAGGCAAAGAATATTCGCATGGCCATTGATCGTCAGTAACGGCAGTTTCATCTCGGCCGGCATACCTGGTGTCGCAGACAGGTTGATCGTCATGCTCGGTTTCGATCCACTGGTGGAGCTGCTGGACGCGAACGTCGCGGCCACTGCGAACGGTCCCAAGGCCCGCGCGAGCGGCGGGTGCGCCGCATCGATGGTATAGCCCGCGGGCGCTCCCGCCAACCAGTCGAGCGAAACAGGGGCAGTGCCCGTGTCGATGCCCGGCAGCGCCGTGATGTCGGCGGCGCGATCGGACAGCAGGATGCGGATGCTCGCCTGCTTGTACATGCGCTGCTCGAGGACCTGCAGGTTCGTCGTGTCCTCTCCTGGCGGCGGCCGCCGGATGATGTCGATCGGGGTGGCGCCCTGCGACACCAGCGGCAGGTTCAGCACCTTCGCGCCGGTCAGACCATTGCGGATGATGCTCTTGTAAGTGCCGGTGGACATCGCCGTCCAGCCGGTGTTCAGCGTCGGCGTTACACCGGGGGCCGAGGTAATGCTCGCTTCGTTCGGACCGGTGTACTTCAGGTTTCGCCCAGCAGAACCGATCGCGGTCGGGACGAGCACGTTGCCGGTAAAGTAATTGCTCGCGACAGAAAGGCCGTTCGAGAAGTGGGCCCGGAAAATTTCTCTCACTGCCGTAATGCGGTCGGTGAACGTCAGGGTCTTCCCGTACAGGTTCGAAAGGAACAGATTGCCGTTGGTGTGCACGCGGCCGCCGAAGTCGAAATTGTCTCCTGCGTAAAACGTCAGATCCGTTTCGGAAAAGACACCGAACTGAAACACAGGCACCGCGACGGTCTGCAGCTCGCGCCGCAGGCGCACTTCGGAATTCCCCGTCGTCGAGCGCGCCGTAATCGTGATGGGATACTTGGTGATGATCCCCTTCATGCCCTGATACGGTCCGCTCGTGATGTTGCTGCCGTTGACATCCTCGGGCACGGGATTCCCGCCTGCATCGACTTTGCTGAAGCCCACCTTGTACCCCGAGCCGGCTGTCCCGCCGGGCTCCTTGAACTCGAACCCCGTCATCGCCGGGGGGTACGCATTGAGCGCGAGAATCTGGCTCTTGTTCGGGCTGAAGTCGGCTGCGAACAACTGCGCCAGGGATGAGGTCAGCTTCTCCAGACCGGCGTGCGCCACAGCGTACGCCTGTGTCTGATCGCGGTCGATGGCGGTCGCGCGCACGTCGGAGTTGACGGCGGCAAAGAATCCAGCCATCAGCGCGGTGACAATCATAAGAATCAGCAAGGTCGTCAGCAGGACGACGCCTGATTCGCCGGAGCGATGTGAAGCCGTTCTCATCTGTCCTTCTCCTCTAAACCAATTCGCGCACTATGGCGCGAGGTATTCGTCCACGAATGCCATGCCGCGCAGACTGACCTGCGAGGTCAGCATGTTTCGAAACACACTGGTTCGCCCCGGCAGCGGGTTCGGCGAGCGCCCCATGAGCACGATGTTGATCTTTCTGATCTGAGGCTGCGAGCACGCGCTGGGACTGCAGGCCCCCGTCGTCGTGTAGTCGGCGGCGACGAACTGCACGTTCGACGGGTTGTTGACGCCGTCCACCAGGTCGTAGGTGAACTGCAGATTCTCTATGTCGATGGCGACCGCGGTGCCCAGGGCGTTATTGAACGTCGTGTGGTGCCCGTTGTTGATGCGTCGCACGAGCCGTGGATGTCCTGTCACCGTCGTATCGAGGTAGTAGGTAATCATTCGCACGCGGGTCGCTGTCGTCGGGATCGAGCCGCTCGTCAACGTGTCGGGCGGGGCGGCCGCACGAAGCGCTACAACGTTGCCTGACGCGGCAGCCGTTTGATTGAGCTTCAGCGAGTCGCCGTTGGCAAACGTCACGCGGCGAGTGGGGTGGTCGATATCCGTGATTTGCACGAGGGTCGTGTTCGAGCCTTTCTCGAGCATCAACAATTGACCCCTCTGGAGGCGGTCGACGCCGGTCTGAATGTTGATAGCCAGCCCGGTACTCGGGTTCGTTGCACGAACGTCGATGGTCGTGTTGGTGATGGCCGTGAGCGGTATGTCAACGAAGTTGTTGTCGGCCATCAGAAGGGTGATCGTGTCCGTCGCCGTGCCGTTGATCGTCGGGCCGATGCCGTCCCCCGGAATGACGGCGCCCCAATCGAGATCGCCGACGGGCGTGGTGAACGAGGTTCCGGGAGGCCCGGGAATATTCAGCACCACGGAGCCCGTCCCGGACGGGATCAGAATGACGTGACCGGGCGGAAGGCCGGAGCCGATCTGCAACATGTCACGGATCATCAAATCCATGCCGGTCCGCAGCGAGTTGTTGACGCCGGTCATCATCGATGCGGCTTCGCGCATTTTCGACGCCTGGGTCAGAGCCGCGGCGGTTGCGCCCATCACGACGGTCATGATTCCCATCGAGACCAGCATTTCAGTCAAACTGAAGCCGGCCTCGCGATTCGCCGCTCGAATGAGTCGATTGAAAATTTTCATTATGAGTAGGAGGACACGTACGTGGTGATCGTGTACGTGCGCTCAATCCCGTTGACTTTGTATTTAACGTTGACCGTGATTTGACGGAGGTTCGGGTTGATGACGCTCGTGCCGTCGCGCAGCAAGCTGGTGATGGCGATCTCCCGCTTGAAGTTCGTCAGCTGTTGACGGAGATCATCGCTGTTGCCGAGGAGCCCATCGGGGCCCGGAGTGCGCACTTCTTCGATGGCGCCGTCATCGGCGGTGTTGACGAGACCGTCCACGCCTGCCGTCTTGAGATCGGTGAAGCCGTCCTTGAACACGCCGCCGGTCTGCGACTCGTTCTGGATCTTCGTCCAGGACAGCCGCCCGGTGTCACGCGCGGTGTGGACGCTTTCAACCGCTTCGCGTGCCTTTTCACGAGCGAGCAGCGCTGAGGACGAACCGGACACGTATGCCAGCCCGTACGCCATGTAGCCGGCGAGAGACAGGAGACCGGTCGCCAGAATCGCTGTCGAGATGATCACCTCGATGAGCGAGAAGCCGTCCGAAGAGGCCGCACGCGTCCGTAGCCGTTGTGTTTTAGTCATCAGTTCACCCACGCGGTCCCGTTCCAATTCCAGGAACGAATCAACCCAGTTGCCCCAAAAATGGTGACGGCGCGCGCGCTGGCCACCTTGTCGTCAATCGCCACGAACACCGTGCCGTTCAATATGTCGCCGCTCGAGTCGACAAGCGATCCGTCGCTGGTAAACCGGACCGTCGGCGTAGAGCCGAAGGCAATCGCGTTGGCATGGCCGAACAGGTCCGGTGTGTCCGGCAGCGCGCTGAAGCGCGTGTAGGTCTGGCCCAACTCGAGATAGGCGGTCTGCACGAGCGTGGTCGCGAGACTCGGTACTTCCACGCGGAACACTTCGACTTTGTTCGGCGCTGTGAAGACAATCTGAAATTCACGCCGCTGAGATGTCGCTTGGTTTCGCGCGACCTCGATCACGTTGATCAGCGCGCCGGTCGCATTGTCTGCTCTCGCCGCTCTGACGGTGTCAAACGTCACACCGACACCAAGCGTCATGACCGTGCACACGATCGCCACGACCACAAGGACTTCGATCAGCGAGTAACCACGTTCGTGCCGGTTTACTTGAACCACGGCCTCCCCCACCGCAAAGGCAGGGCCGATCGGGCGGGTTTCCGAAATGCCTGCTATGTGTTTTGCACGGAATGACTTGCGGGCGGCATTACAGGATTGTTTTTCGAGGCCGACGGATCAGATCGGCACACAAAGTTACTGTTCTGTTGAAAATGACGGTTTGGAAGGCCTACGCGGCTGCGACAGGCAGCAGAATCTGAAAGCTGGCACCACCGCCGGTCGCGGCGGCCACCTGGATTCGACCGTTGTGGGTCACGATAATCTTCTGTACGAGCGCGAGTCCCAGACCGGTTCCACGACCTTTCGTCGTGACGAAAGGGCGGAAAATGCGTTCGCGATCGTGTGCGGCGACGCCCGGCCCGTTGTCCTCGATCACGACCCGCATGTGACCTGGCTCCAATCGGCCGTCGATGGTGACGACGGGTGCCCGCGACGCATCGACACACGCTTCCACCGCGTTCCTCAACAGATTATTGAATGCCTGACGCAGGAGGACATCATCTCCTTCGATGATCGCAAAGTCTCCTGTCACCGTCACGCCGCCTCCATGCGCGCGCGCCTCGGTTCGCACTTCGTCCGCGGCACGCTCGGCGATAGCCCGAACGTCGATCGGCGAAAGAACCAGTTGTTGCGGCTTGGCGAAGTTGAGGAAATTCGTGACGACCTGGCCGAGCGCTTCCGTCTCCTGCCGTATTCCCTGCAGATGGGGGTGATACGGTTTTGGTAGCGCATTCAGATCGAGCAGCCGCGCGTACCCGTGAATCGTGGCGAGACCATTCCGGAACTCGTGAGCAATGCCGGCCGTCAGCTCCCCCACCTGCGCCAGGCTCTCTTTCAACCGCAGCTGTTCCTCCATCTCCACGATCGGCGTGAGATCGGTGAAGAGGCAGATGGCCCCCTGCGGATGACCGGTGAGAGGAGAAACGCTGACACCCAGGAAAGCCGGCGCGCGATCGGGAGATCCGACCTGCAACGTCCGGCGGAACGCCGGCGTCCCCGCTTCGAGACACTCGGCGATGACTTGTGCCAGGGGTTCCGGCAGAACATCGCGATAGCTTCGCCCCAGCGCGTCATCATCGCGGTGAAGCATGCGGCGGCCTGCAGGATTCAGAATGCGAAGCCGGCCGTCGTCGGCGACTACCAGCAAACCTGATGACAGGCTGTCGACGATCTCGCCGCTCAGCCGCTCGGAGGCTTCGGCACGCGCCGACATCTCGCGCTCCTGCGCCTTCATCTTCGTCAGCGCGTCGTGCAGCGCCGTGGTCACGAACGCGGTCTCCGTCCCCTGGTCGCGCTGGCCGTCCCGAGCCTCGCGGGCGGCCGCCGAAAACCTCAGCAGCGCAAACACCAGGACGGCGACAAGCGCTGCCACAATCGCCGTCAGCACGATGACCGCAACGGCTGACGGATTCATACGAAGAACGAGGCGTACCACGCGACGATGTGCTCGCCGACCGTGCTTGCGACCATTGCACCGATCGCGAGAAAGGTGCCAAAAGGCAGCGCATATTTCATGTCGCCGCGATGCAGCGCAATCATCGCGACGCCGACAATGGAACCGACGAACGAGGAGAGGATGAGCGTCAGCAGCATCAGCTTCCACCCCAGAAATGCGCCGATCATCGCGAGCATCTTCACGTCGCCAAATCCCATGCCTTCTTCCCCACGGATGCGAAAGTAGACCTCACCCAGCAGCCAGAGCGATCCCCCGCCCACCGCTATGCCGATCAGTGAGTCGACCCAGCCGGGCGGCATGAACAGGCTGAATGCGAACCCGACCACAATGCCCGGCAGCGTGATGACGTCGGGCAGAATGCGGTGCTCGAGGTCCACGACAAAGAGCACAACCATCGCGCAGGCGAACAGGAGCCGCTGAATGAGCACCGGCGAATCGAACATCATGAACGAACCGAGGAACATGGCCCCCGTGATGATTTCGACGATCGGGTATTTGATCGAGATGGGTGCTTTGCAGCTGCGGCAGCGTCCCCGGAGCCAGAGGTAGCTGAAAATCGGGACGTTGTCGTACGGCTTCACCGGAGCGCGACACGCCGGACAGTGAGAAGCCGGCCACGCCGGTGACAGCCCGAGCGGCAACCGATAGATGCAGACGTTGAGAAAACTGCCGACGGCAGTTCCGATCATCGCGACATACGTGCCGAGAAGCAGCGTCATTTAGGCACCGGTGGCGTGGCGCGCTGCAGCTCTGGCGCCGCAGCGGGTTCGGTGGGCAGCGGCCAGATAGGCGAATCGGATCTTACGCCGATGGCCCCTGTCGATGCGTCGAGTGTGTACGGCGTGCCCGCCGGATCGACAGGGATGCCGTCCAGGAGACCAGCGGCGCGAAGCTGCGCCCAGGATTTCGGCGTCTCCCCGGAGCGCTTCATGAACTCGGCCACGATCTGTTGAATCGCATCTATCTGATCGAGCGCGTCGAGTTGCGCCAGGCGGAGCTGCGATGTCTGACGCAGCCATGGGCTGTCCTGGTTCTGGGCGATCTGCGACCACATGGTCCGGGATGCTTGTCGGTTGCCGCCTCGCGTCAGCATGACTGCCGCGTATGACTTGAGCCAGAACGGCGCACCAGCCAGATTTCCGCCGCGGCTGAACCAATCCGCGGCCCTGTGATAGTCGTGGAGGTTCCAGTAATAGATGAAGCCGATGTCGTGGTAGTAGTCCCACTTGTTCGGATGAGCCGCGACCCCTTTCTCCAGAAGCGCGATCGCCTGGTCGGGCCGGCCAGCCCCCCCCGGGTGCGGCTCGGCGAGAAAAATGGCCCCAAAACGATAGCCGATGGTAAAGCGGGAATCGAGCGTCGTGGCCAGATCGAGCAGGGGATAGAGCAAATCGTATCGACGTTCCTGCGGCGGCTTCTGGCGTTCGCCGCCGTAGTGTTGCAGCGCGCGGATCCAGTACACGTCGGCGAGAAGCGTGGCATATGACAGAGATGCGCGCCGCATGACCTCGCTCGAGCTGACGTACAGCACCTGCTTGTCGACATGCGCGTATGCATATGCCCTATCGCGGACGATTTGCAGCCCGACTGCCAGGGCAAGCATCGCAGACAGCGCAACGATGAAGGCTCCCGTCTGTTGACGCCGCGTCATTTGAAATCCCGCCGCGAAAAGATGAACGCCGATGCTGAGACGAGGGCCGTCACGTACACGATGCCGTACGCGGCATTCAACAATAGATACATGGCGGGCACGTGGACCGCGTGCACCACATCGCTTTTGATATCGAGGGGCGCGAGGTTCGGCAGCAGGTAATACAGCGCGCGCGCAACGTACGCGATCGGCCTCGAATCGATCACCTGTTCAAAGTTTTTCAGGTCGGCATTGAAGTGGCCGACGACGTAGAGGCCGAACGTCAGAGCGGCCGCCAGCATGGGACTCGAAAAGGTCGAGAAGAACAGCGCGATGGCGACAACCATGGCGAGCTGCAGAAAGATCATCGCGATAGCCTTGAGCAATGCCGGGTCAACGGCCGGGGCCTCCCAATGCGGGCGGAACCATGCGCCATCCACCCACGCGACTGCCCCCAGCACGCCGTAGTACGCCACGGCCATGAGAGCAACGTTCACGAGCAACGTGAGCACCAGCCCAAGGTACTTGCCGATGACGAACTCTTCCCGCCGAATCGGCTTGGCCAGCAGCGAATAAATACTGCGTTTTTCGACCTCCTTCGAAACAAGTCCGATGCCGATGAACACCGCGATGAACAGACCGAACACGGACATCGCCGCCAGACCGAGATCCTTGATGACCTTGATGTCCTGCCCTGCGGTCAACTGGCTCAGGAGATACGACGCCGCAATCAGCAGCACGGCAAAGAACACCAGGTTGTAGAGCACCTTGTCGCGCACCGATTCTCTGAAGACGCTGACAGCGATCGTGCAGACAATGCCGGGGGTCATGATCCCGCCCGGGCAACCATCTTCACGAAAAAATCTTCGAGCGTTTCGCGCAGTGGATTCAACGACACCAGCTGCGCGCCAGCGCCGATGAGGTCCCGGAGTAACAGCTCGGGCGCCGGCTCGAGCGGCAGCTCGAACGAGTATCGCTGGTCGCCGATGAGCGTCACACGCTGCACGCGGTCTCGATGGCGCTCGAGGGCCTCGGGGCCGACACCGCTGACAATGAGCTCCCAGCCCCTGATGGCGAATGCGGGAAGATCCGAGATTCGCCCGTTGGCCACGAGCGTGCCCCGCGCCAGCACCGCCACGCGACTGCAGAGCGCCTCGGCGTCTGAGAGGACGTGTGAGCTGAAGAACACGGTGCACCCGCGATCGCGCAGAGACAGAATGAGGTTTCGGACGTCCCGCCGTCCGAGCGGATCGAGGCCCGACATCGGCTCGTCGAGAAATACGACTTCCGGGTCGTTGATGAGAGCCTGGGCGATACCTACACGCTGAATCATGCCCTTCGAGAACTTGCGGAGCGGCATCCGCCGCTCGCCAGCGATGCCGACCTGATCGAGGAGTGCCGACACCCTCCTGCGCCGCTCCGCGCGGTCGTAGCCGAAGAGGCGGGCGAAGTAATCGAGGAGCTCTTCGGCGGTGAGGTAATCGTAGAAGTACGGGCTTTCGGGGAGATATCCGATGCGGCGACGGACGCCGACGTCGCCAACGGGCCGTTCAAGAATTTCGGCGTGGCCGGATGTGGGGTAGATCAGCTGCATGAGCAGCTTGAGGGTCGTGGTCTTGCCTGCGCCGTTCGGACCGAGAAAGCCGAAGGTCTCTCCCTGGGCTACTTCCAGATTCAGGCCGTTGAGGGCTTTGTACGGTCTGGGTCTCCAGAACCCGATCGAAAAATCCTTACTGAGGCCCTCGGTGCGGATCGCCAACATGCCATGGGTATTATCGGCAAAAGGCCCCCCGGTGTTACTGAATAGGCGTTCCGTTCGTAGGGGCGCGGCCGGGGAACAGGTCGAACGCGACCGGCGCCGAGCCGTCGGGGTCTTCGAAAAGTGCCGCGCCTTCGTTCGTGCCGAAGGTGCGGACGCCCGTGACGTTGGCCGTTAACGGCGCCGCCAGCGTGTCGTATCCCTGCGAAGACGTCGTGACTGACGAGCACGTCGCGACGCCGGTCTGCTGCACACCGACAGCGTCATACGTGATGGTGTAACCGCTCTTTGTAATGGTGCCCGCGGCGGAAAGGTCCGGACTGATGAACGGCTGACCGCCGGCGGTTGGAGGCACTCCGAGCCCCGCCATCGAGCTCGCATACCCGCGACCACCTGCACAGTTCGTCATCCAGTTGAGGCTCGCGCTGTTGATGGAGCGAAGCGAGCCGACGGCCGATGCCTCGTTGCCGGCGATGCGTGCGCGAAGCAGCCCAGGAACGGCTATCGCCGCGATGATGCCGATGATGGCAACCACGATCAGCAACTCGATCAGCGTGAATCCTTCGCTTTTCCCGCCCTTCATGCTCCCACCCATCTGAACCAAAACTCTCTATTAGGACGCAAAAAAAGGATGCCTGCGCGAGCAGGCATCCTTTCACGTGCTCGTTTGCGCTTACTTGATTGCCGTGCCGTTGGTCGCCGCACGGCCGGGGAATCCGGCGAAGACAACCGCCGCCGGGGTCGTGTCCGCGTCCTCGAACAGCGCGTTGTTTTCGTTCGTGCCGAAGAAGCGCACGCCCGTGGTGTTCGGTGACGTTGGCGCGGCAAGCGCGTCATAGCCCTGCTCGGCCGTCGTGATCGCGGTCACGCATGTCGTCACAGCCGTCTGCTGCGTGCCGACTGCGCCGTAGGTGATGGAGTAACCGCTCTTCGTGATGGTGCCCGCCGCCGACAAGTCCGGGCTGATGAACGGCTGACCGCCGGACGTAGGCGGCTGACCCAGGTTCGCCAGGCTCGTCGCGTATCCTCGACCACCCGCGCAGTTGGTCATCCAGTTGAGGTTCGCGCTCGCGATGGCGCGCAGCGAGCCGATGGCGGACGCTTCGTTACCCGCAATGCGGGCGCGGAGCAATCCGGGCACCGCGATGGCCGCGATGATGCCGATGATGGCCACAACGATGAGCAGCTCGATGAGTGTGAAACCCTTGTTATTGCCTTTACGCATGTCTCTCTCCTTGGTTACGGCGCTCAGCCGTGATTCGTGCCCGTTTGACGGCCAAGCGTGCCGCCGTGCCTCTCGCCCGACATTAGAGCAACCGCTATACCAAGTGGACGTCAGCTGGTAAATTGTTCATAACGTTGTACTTGTTTGATTTTAGCGAGAGTCCGTTACCCCAGAGAAGCCTGAGTTTGCCAATCTTTGTCACTTTGAGTTGCCGGAAATTGTCAAAAGCGGGCGAGCGTTCCGGTGTCTAAGGGGAAAAAAAAGGACGCCTGCATGTGCTGCAGGCGTCCTTTGACGTGCTCGCGGATTCTTACTTGATTGCTGTGCCGTTGGTCGCCGCACGGCCGGGGAATCCGGCGAAGACAACCGCCGCCGGGGTCGTGTCCGCGTCCTCGAACAGCGCGTTGTTTTCGTTCGTGCCGAAGAAGCGCACGCCCGTGGTGTTCGGTGACGTCGGCGCGGCAAGCGCGTCATAGCCCTGCTCGGCCGTCGTGATCGCGGTCACGCATGTCGTCACAGCCGTCTGCTGCGTGCCGACTGCGCCGTAGGTGATGGAGTAACCGCTCTTCGTGATGGTGCCCGCCGCCGACAAGTCCGGGCTGATGAACGGCTGACCGCCTGATGTGGGCGGCTGGCCAAGATCAGCCAGGCTTGTGGCGTATCCTCGGCCGCCGGCGCAGTTGGTCATCCAGTTGAGGTTCGCGCTCGCGATAGCCCGCAGTGAGCCGATGGCGGAAGCTTCGTTACCCGCAATGCGGGCGCGGAGCAACCCGGGCACCGCGATCGCCGCGATGATGCCGATGATGGCCACAACGATGAGCAACTCGATGAGCGTGAAACCCTTGTCATTGCCTTTACGCATGTCTCTCTCCTTGATTACGGCGCTCAGCCGCGATTCGTGCGTGTGACGGCCAAGCATGCCGCCGTGCCTCTCGACCCATATCGGAGCAACCGTTATACCAAGTGGTTGGCAATTCTTAAGTTGTTCACGATGTTCCACTTGCTTAGTTGCCACTATCGCAGAGGATGCTGTTTTTGCCAATATTTGTCAGTTTGTGCTAGCAGAAATTGTCATGCGGGTTCTAAATCTCGATGACCCACATGCCCGTCGGCGACCGGTACAGCACCTTATATTCCCCACGGGAAGCCGCCGGCAGTTCCACGGCCAGAAAACACGCCACATAACGGATGCCGCGGGCCCGCCATACGCTCCAGTCTTCCAGGGGCCTGTCAAATGATAGTGTCCGATGCCCGGTCCGGAGATATACCAACGCGGGATTCGTGGTGGCAATCGCCCCGGCCTCTAGATTGCGGGTCATCCAGACGAGAGCCGCATCGGTTTCACGCGCCTGGACAAGCCAGCTCACTTGACTCGAATCCACAGGGTCGCGCGCGTTCAGCACATATCGCGCGTGATCGGATAGGTGCAGGCCGATCACGCAAAGAAGAGCGAGGCGCGCGACTCGCAGCGGAGCGAATGTCCGAATCCCGGCGACGAGATAAAAAAACAGGTACGGCGCCAGCGGCAGCACGAATCGAAAGGTCCAGAACGGCCAGATAAAGATGATGCCGAGAGAAGCCGGCACGAGCAGCTCGGCGACGGTCACACGCGTGCGCGCCGTGCGCACGAACCCCAACAGCACGAGTCCGCTCAGCATGAGCGATATCCCCATGGTGGCGGCCGCCCCTCCCATACTTCCCCGGCTCAGACCGGCGACGCCACCCAGGGCCACCATCTCCTCACCGCTTTCGGCGGGGCCGCGAAACAGAGCGGGAACGAACAAGCCTCCCATCCCACGGGCGAACACGTCGACCACGTTCACTCCAATTCGCGCGGGAAAATCGCGAAGCGTCACCGTTCCTGATGCCGGATCGCCGGCCCAGCGCATCCAGATCTGCTCGCCGTACGAATAGACGATCGAGCCTCCGTGCAGCGCACGTTCTTCGGGTGTCGGCGCATGCGCGCGCGCGTAAAGCATCCAGGGAAGGAGGCACGTCGCGGCGACCGCGCCGAACAGGGCCGCTCGTTTCCAGAGCCGCTCCTTCAGCAACCACAGTCCGGCGGCGAGGACCAGGCCGAGGCCGGCCGAACGAATGAGCACGTTCACGCCGGCGGTCAGTCCCGCCCCAATCGTCCACATGCGGGCGCGTTGCCGGTCGCCGGTTTCCACGCTCTGATGAATCTGCAGAACGGTCGCCAGCTGAAACAGCGTGAAGACACATTCCGACATCACGGTCGAGGTAGCCAGGAAGACGAACGCGGGCGTAATTGTCACAGCGATTGCGATACAGACGGCGAGCTCCTGCTGCACCTGCCGGCGTCTGACGTACGCATAGGTCAGCAGTCCGACGCCAAGCATCGCGGCGATGGACACGCTCTTGAGCAGCCAGACGTTTCGCGGAAACTCTGGAAGAAGACGAAAGACGATGGACAGGATGGCTGGAAAACCCGGCGGGTAGAGCGGAACCATGGCCGTCGTGGCCGAGCTGACGAGACGGTATCCTTCACCGTCTGAAAGTACCTTCGCCAGCATCACGTAGTACGCGTCATCGACCATCAGGCCCGCCGCCTCATTCAGGCGCGAGACATAGATGCCAAGTGTCGCCACTACAGCAACAAGACCGTATATTCTCTGCCGCCGGTTCCTCACAACTCGACGACCCAGAGGTGTCCTGGCGATCGATAAAGAACCTTGTACTCGCCGCTCGGCAGTTCCAGCGGATACAGCACCGCGACATATCGAACGCCGCGCTGTTTCCACGTGTTCCATTCAACCAGCGGATGATCTGACGCAAGCGACCTGCGCCCCGTTCGCATATAGACGAGGCCCGGATTCGTCGTGACGAGCAGCCCGTCATCGCTCAGGCCGCCGCGGTCGATCCAGTCGAGAAGTTCATCGACATCGCGCGACTGCGCGACCCATCCAACGCTTCCCTCCGATCGTGCTTGGACGATATAACCGGCGTGATCGTAAAGGTGCAGCCCGATCAAAGACATCAGAACGATACCGGCAGCACGAGGTGCCAGCACCTGGAGACCTCTCGTGAAATACATCAGCAGCAGTGGCGTCAGCGGGACGACAAACCTGAAGCTCCAGAAAGGCCAGAGCATGATGATGCCAAGCGCGATCGGCATGAATACTTCCGCAACCGTCAGGCGCTCGCGCACCGTCCAGACAAACCCGATGAGTGCAATCGTGCTCAACACCGCCGACACTGCCATCGTCTCGCGGAGGGCACCCATTCCCGGCACCGCAAAACCCGTTTTGGGAACCAGCGAGAGCACTTCTTCACCACTCTCGCTCGCGTCGCGAAAAATGGTCGGCACGATGATCCCGGCGATCCCCCGACCGAAGACGTCGATGAAGTTGACTCGTATCCGTTCGGGCAGCTCTTTCGCTTTGATTCGGCCGAGCAGCGGGGCGCCCGCCCAACGCATTGAAAGCTGATCGACGTACTCGTAGGCGACCGCACCGCCATGTTCAGTCCGTTGAGCCGAAGTCGGGGCGTGCGCGCGCGCGTAGAGCAGCCACGGGAGAACGCACAGCAGTACGGCGCCCCCGAACCACGCGGCTCGTCGCCACTGCCGCTCCCTAAAGAGCCATATCAGTCCCGCGACGATGATCGCGACAGCTGCAGATCGGATGAGCATCGAGCCTGCGGCGAGCACACCCGCGAGAACCGCAAGATTTCTTCCGGAACGTTCAATCGACGCGTCTCCGCTCTTGTGCAGCACGATGACAGCCGCAAGCAGCGACAGCGCGAATACACATTCCGACATCACGGTGGACGTTGCCAGAAACACGAATGCAGGTGTGATGGTGGAGGCGATCGCGACGCACGCCGAGAGCTCCCTTGAGAAACGCCGGCAGCGATGGAGATAGGTGTAAGCCAGCAGACCAACGCCCATCATCGCTGCAATGGACACGCTCTTCAGCAGCACAACGTTGCGCGGAAAATCTGGATCAAGTCGAAAGACGAGTGAGAGTATCGCTGGAAACCCCGGCGGGTAGAGAGGCTGGATGGGCGTTGACGCCGAGCTGATCAACCGGAACCCTGCTCCGTCGGCCAATGCCTTCGCGAGCACGACGTACCAGCCATCATCAACCATCAACCCGACCACTGCGTTCAGTCTCAACAGGTAGACAGCCAGTATCGCAAGCACGATCGCGGCGGCCGTTCCGGCGGCACGTCCACGAATTGGCGGCATCCTTGAGCTTATCGGTCCGTCACCATCGCGGGAGCAGCCGTGGTGAGCGCTACTTCAGGTTGTACTTTTTCACGTAGTACCGAAACGAGCGGAAGCTCATGCCCAGCATCTCGGCCGCCTTCACCTGCACGCCGTCGGCACGGACGAGCGCCTGTGTGATGTATTCCTTTTCGAGGCCCTCGACGTGCTCCTCGAGGTTGAACCCCGACTCGGGCAGGCGTCCGGCCGCGGCCGGCCCCTTTGCCACCCGCCTGGCAATGTGCTCGGGAAGACTCTCCGGCAGAATCGTCTGGCTTTTTTCGAGCGCGACGGCACGCTCGATCACGTTCTCGAGCTCGCGGATGTTGCCCGGCCACTCGTACGCGTCGAGCAGATCAATCGCCTCCTGCGACAGGCCATGGACGTCCTTGCCCATCTGGTCGCGATACCTGACGAGGAAGTGCTCGGCGAGCAGCGGGATGTCCTCCTCGCGATCGCGCAGCGGAGGCAGGTGAATCGGGATGACGTTGATGCGGTAGAACAAGTCCTCGCGGAACTTGCCGCTTTCGACCATCTTCGTCAGGTCCTGGTTGGTTGCCGCAATCACGCGCATGGACGTGTCGAGCTCCTCGACGCCGCCCAGACGCCGGAACTTCCGTTCCTGAAGCACGCGCAGCAGCTTCACCTGCATCATCGGCGTCATCTCGCCGATCTCATCGAGGAACAGCGTCCCCTTCTCGGCCGCCTCAATCAGCCCCTTCTTGTTCCCGCTCGCCCCGGTAAACGCGCCCTTCAAGTGGCCGAACAGTTCTGATTCAAGGAGCGTCTCGGGCAAAGCGCCGCAGTTGAGCGCCACGAACGGCCGATCGCGCCGCAAGGAATAAAAGTGGATGGCGCGAGCGACCCATTCCTTGCCGGTGCCCGACTCGCCGGTGACGAGCACCGTGCTCTCGGTGCGCGCGATCTGTTCGATCAGCTTGAACACAGCGAGCATCTTGTCGCTGCGACCGACGATGTTGGCGAACTCGTGCGTGCTGCCAAGGGCCCGTTTCAGGAGCACGTTCTCCTGACGAAGCTGCCGCTGCTCGAGGGCGTTGCGCACCTTCATCTTCAGCTCATCGACGTCGAACGGCTTGCTGAGATAGTCGTGCGCGCCGAGCCGCATGGCCTCGATCGCGGTATCCGCCGAGGCGAAGGCCGTGATCATGATGCCGAGAATGTCGGCGTCGATCCGCTTCGCCGCCCGCAGCACATCGACCCCCGTCATGTCGGGCATTTTGATGTCCGAGATCAGGAGATCGAACCGCCGGGCTTCGAGGTAGTCAATGGCGGCGCGGCCGTTCTCGGCCAGAGTTACGTCGTAGCCCTCGCGCCGCAGGACGATCGACAGGAGCTCGCGCATCGACCGCTCGTCGTCGACGACAAGGAGCTTCGCCCTGGTTCCCAATTCCGGGGTCCGGCTTCCAGGTTCGGCGTCGACGGTTCCGGTTTCGTGGCTCATGCGCTGGCGGCGACCGCTTTGACCGGCAGCCTCACACTCACGGTCGTACCGCGACCCGGAGTCGAGCGCACGTGGATCTCGCCTCCGTAGTCGCTGACGATCCGGTGCACGATGGCCAGGCCCAGACCGGTGCCGTTGGAGAACGAGCTCCGGAACGGTTGAAAGATTGCGTCGAGCTCCTCGGCGGGAATCCCGACGCCTTCATCCGAGACCTCGAGCACGACGGAGTCGCGCGATCCATCCGCGCTGGGCTCGACATGCGCACCGAGCGTCAGCCGGCCGCCGCCGCGCATGGCCCGCACGCCGTTGGTGGCCAGATTCCAGACCATCTGTTTGATCTGGTTCTCGTCGCCCTCGAACGCGACCTCGGTGATCGGCACGCTCACCTCGATGACGTGATCGTCGAGTACTTCCGAGCTGTTCCGCAGCAGCAGCGCCGCGTCGTTCAACACGCGCCGCACGTCCAGGCGCGCGATCGAAAACCGCTGAGGCCGCGCATACGCCAGAAAGGATCGAATCGTGTCGTTCAGCCGTTCGGATTCTCGCAGCACGATATCCATCAACTGGGCCTGGTCTTCTGTAAGCGGGAGCTCCTGCCTCAGGATCTGTATCGATCCAGACATCGATGCCAGCGGGTTGCGGATTTCATGGGCGATACCCGCTGCCATCTCGCCGACCGCCGCGAGTCGCTGTTGCAGCCGCGCATCCCGGTCGAGCTTCTTGATGTCCGTGACGTCCTGGAACGCGAACAGGAGTCCGGCATTGCCGCCCGGCGTCCGCAGCGGAGTCGCCGTGAATCCGAGGTCGATTTGCCGGCCGTCCCCGGTTCGATACGACGTCTCAATCCGGCGGCCGCGTGACGGATCCGAGAGATGGCTCAGCTCATTTGCCACATTGGGCGGCAACTCCAGCACTTCTTCGAGGCGCCGGCCCACGACCGAAACGGACCGGTGGCCTGTGATCGCCTCCGCCGCGCGATTGAACGTGAGAATGCGCCCCTGCCGATCGGTCGTGGCCAGACCGCTCGCCAGGCTGTCAATGACGTGCTGGTTGAATGCCTGCAGATCCGCAATCTCGCTCGACGCGCGCTCGAGGCGCGCGCCGGCACGCTGGAGGCGATCGGCGAGCGATCCGCTGAGAAACGCGATTGAAAAAAACAGGAAGACGTTCAGTCCGGCGGTGTAGGCCACGATGCGAAGAGGCGGCAGCGTGGCGCCGTCGTGGTCGAGAAACGGCACACCCAGGAGGGGTGCAAGTCCGAGGTACTGCGTCATCACGATCGCGAGGTAGAGAACCGCGCTGAGCGCGGCGATCATCATGCCGCCGCGACGGAACTGCACGCTGCTCGCAGCCGCGATCGGCAGGACGTAGAGCGCAGCGAAATAGCTGGTGATGCCGCCGGTGACCGCGATGAAGCCCGAGACGATGAGCGCGTCGCAGGCAAGCTGAATGTCGACGATCCACCGGTACCGCTCGGCCCACCTCAGCGTGAGCGCCCACAGAATATTGAGCGCGTAGGTGACGCCGATGAGCAGGAACAGGGGCTCGCCGGAGAGCGTCCCTGGCGAGGTGAGCTGTGCGACAACCGCCGAACCGAGCAGCAGCGAGCTGATGCCGACGCGAATCGCGATCAGCCAGAAGAGTTTGCGACGAAGGTCACGCTCCGCCACGCTGCTCCTTACGCCAGCTGCGAGATCAAATCGAAGATCGGCAGATACATCGCAATGACGATGCCGCCGACAATGCCGCCGAGGAAGAAAATCATGACCGGTTCGAGGAGTGTCAACAGACCCGCGACGGCCACGTCCACTTCCTCCTCGTAGAAATCGGCGATTTTGGAGAGCATGGTGTCGAGTGCGCCTGTTTTCTCGCCGACGGCGATCATCTGGGTCACCATCGGCGGGAAGACACCCGTCTCCTTCAACGGCGCCGCAATGGTTTCGCCGCGCTCGATGCTCGACCGCGTCTTCATGATCGCTTCCTCGACGACCGCGTTGCCTGCCGTGCGCGCGGTGATTTCGAGGCCATCGAGAATCGGAACGCCGGAGCTGAGCAGTGTCGACAGCGTCCGGCAGAACCGCGCGACGGCGATTTTGCGCATCATCAGGCCCAGCACCGGCAGCTTCAGCGTGATACGGTCAATGTTGTACTTGCCAGCCACAGTGGCGTAGTAGGTTTTGAAGCCATAGCCGATCCCGCAGATGCCGACGATGATGAACGGCATGAAGCTGACGAGGGAGTCGCTGAGGAAGATGACGATGCGCGTCGGCAGCGGCAGCTGCGCACCGAGACCGGCGAACAAGGCCGCGAACGTTGGAATGACCTTCCACAGAATCACGCCGACGACGACCACCGCTATCACGATGACGGCGACGGGATAGACCATCGCCGACTTCACCTGGCCCTTCAATTTGACGGATTTCTCGATGTAGGTCGCGAGCCGCTTCAGAATGGTGTCGAGAATACCGCCCGCCTCACCGGCCGCGATCATGTTCGTAAACAGCGGATCGAATGCTTTCGGGTGCTTCGCCATCGCGTCGGCAAGTGAGGCGCCGTTCTCGACGTCCGAACGCGTGGCCAGAATCGTCGCGCCGAAGTGCTTGTCCTCTTCCTGGGCGCCCAGAATCTCGAGGCACTGGACGAGCGGCAGACCGGCGTCGATCATGACCGAGAACTGCCGGACGAAGACTGCCAGATTCTTCGGGTTGGCCTTCTTCCCGAGTTTGCCTTTCTTCGGGGCAGCCTCCGCGGCTTTTTCCTTGGTCGGTGCGATGCGGGTGACGAGGACCTGCTCCCGGCGAAGCGCGGCCACCACCGCATCCGCGTTGTCCGCGGCGCGCTCACCCGTCACGTTTTCTCCGCCGCGCGTGCGGCCGGAATAGGCAAATGTCGGCATACTTTGTTCCTTCGCACTAAGAGCAGATGGCCGAGAGCAGAGAGCATTTTGACTCTCCGCTCTTTGCTCTTTGCTCTATCACCTTTTTACGACTCCACCCACCATCGGCCGTTGCGGCATGCCCGGGCGCGGTCCGAGGCCGGCGCCATGCACGATGCCCGCGCCACGCGAGATCATCTGATCGAGCTCGTCCTTCAGAGAGGACGCGCCCATCGCCGCTTCGATCGTGATTTGTTTGGTCATGTAGAGCGTCGCGAGCGACTGGTTGAACGTCTGGGTGCCGAGCTTTTCCTGTCCGGTCTGCATCGACGAATAGATCTGATGGATTTTGTCTTCGCGAATCAGGTTCCGGATCGCAGGCGTTGGTACGAGAATTTCCTGCGCCACGACCCGGCCGCCGCCGGCCGCCTTCGGCAGCAGGGTCTGACAGACGATGCCTTCGAGTACGAGCGACAGCTGCGTGCGGATCTGCGACTGCTGATGCGAGGGAAACATATCGATGATTCGATTGATCGTCTGTGCCGCTGAGTTCGTGTGCAGCGTCCCGAACGTCAAGTGCCCCGTCTCCGCGATGCGGAGCGCCGCCTCCGTCGTCTCGAGGTCGCGCAACTCGCCGATGAGGACGACGTCGGGGTCTTCACGGAGAGCCGCACGCAGGGCTTCGCTGAAGCCTTTCGTGTCGCTGTGCACCTCGCGTTGATTCACCAGACACCCCTTGTGCTGGTGGATGTACTCGATCGGGTCCTCGATCGTGAGGATGTGCTCGTTCCGCTCGCCGTTGATCTTGTCGATCATCGCCGCCAGGGTGGTGGACTTGCCGCTGCCCGTCGGCCCCGTCACGAGCACGAGCCCGCGTGGCCTGTCGGACAACGTCGCCAGCACCGACGGCAGTCCCAGCTCCTTGAACCCTTTTATCTGCTCCGGGATCAACCGGTAGACGGCGCCGACGGCGCCGCGCTGGTTGAAGACGTTCGAGCGGAAGCGCGCCACGCCGCGGATGCCGAACGAAAAATCGAGCTCCAGGGTTTCCTCGAAACGCTTCTTCTGCGCGTCGGTCATGACGCTGTACGCGAGCTGCTTCGTCTCGGTCGGCGTCAGATCCGGCAGGTCCAGCCGCTGAAGCTTTCCGTGCACGCGCACTTGCGGCGGGGTGTTGATGGACAAATGCAAGTCCGACCCTTGCACGTCGACGGTCGTCTTGAGCAGTTCCGGTAGTGTAGGCGGCATTCTCATCCCTTCACAGAGAGAGCAGATGGCAGAGAGCAGATGGCAATTTGTGCCCTCTTCCTCTTCCCTCCGCCCTGTCAGGTTTCGCTTATTTCACCGTTTCCCTGGCTACCTCTTCTATCGTCGTCAGACCTTCTTTGACTTTACGCAGCCCGCTCATGCGCAGCGTGAGCATCCCTTCCTCGATCGCCTTGCGCCGCAGCTCGAGCCCCGAGGCGCCCACCAGCACGAGCTCACGGAGCTCGTCGGTGATGTCCATGACCTCATAAAGGCCGACGCGCCCTTTGTAGCCGGTGTTGTTGCACTTCCCGCAGCCGGCGCCTTTTTGCGGTACGACCGATTTCGCGTCCTCGGCCGAGAATCCGGCCTGCAGCATCGCCTGCGCCGGCATCGGATGATCGGCCTTGCAGTTGGCGCACACGCGGCGGACAAGGCGCTGCGCGCAGATCAGGTTCACCGAGCTCGCGACGAGAAAGGGCTCGATGCCCATGTTCATCAATCGGTTGATCGTGCTCGGCGCGTCGTTGGTGTGCAGCGTGGACAACACGAGATGTCCCGTGAGCGCCGCTTTGACGGCGATTTCCGCAGTCTCGAAGTCGCGGATTTCGCCGACGAGAATGATGTTGGGGTCCTGCCGGAGAAACGAACGCAGCGCCGCCGCGAAGTTCAACCCGATGTTCTCGCGCACCTGCACCTGGTTGATGCCCGGCAGGTTGAACTCGACGGGATCCTCCGCCGTCATGATGTTGGTCTCGGGCGTGTTGACCTTCGCCATCGACGAGTACAACGTGTTGGTCTTGCCGCTGCCGGTCGGGCCCGTGACGAGCACCATGCCCCATGGCTTCTGAATGGCGGCTTCGAACTTCGTCAGCGATTCCTGCTCGAACCCGAGTTTGGTCATGTCGAGCATGAGCTTGTCTTTGTCGAGCAAACGCATGACGATCTTCTCGCCGAACAGGGTAGGCAGACACGAGACGCGGAAGTCGATGTCTTTCGACGTGCCGTTGTCGGAGAAGCGGATTTTGATGCGCCCGTCCTGCGGCAGGCGCTTCTCGGCGATGTCGAGCTTCGCCATGATCTTGATGCGGGAGATGATCGCGTCGCGCATCTTCATCGGCGGCGCCATGATGTTGTAGAGGATGCCGTCCACGCGGTAGCGGACGCGGAACTCCTTTTCGTACGGCTCGATGTGGATGTCGCTTGCGCCCTTCTGGATCGCCGACATCAGCACGACGTTCACGAGCTTGATGACCGGCGCCTCGCCTCCCTGCTTCTCGAGGGACTCGGCGCTGATCTCCTCCATGTCCTGGAGCAGTTCGACGTCGTCGGCGCCGACCGACACCGACATCTCTTCCATCGACTTGGCGGCCATCTCGAGCGCGCTTGCCCCGCTCACGACCGAGCTGATCGACGGCGCCGGCTTCCCGACCGAGTAGTAACGCGTGATGGCATCGCCGACCGCGGTCTCGGAGGCGACGACCGGCTCGACGTTGTAGCCCGTCATGAACTTGATGTCGTCCATGGCGAACACGTTGGTCGGGTCCGTCATGGCGATCGTGAGCGTGGCGCCCGAACGGCTCAACGGAATGATTTGGTATTTCTGCGCGGTCTCAGCGGGAATCAGCTTGATGACCGCCGGGTCGATCTCGAACTGCGCGAGGTTGATGGACGGGACGCCGTACTGTTTGCTGAGGAGGGCGGTCAGCTCTTCGTCCTTGACGAAGCCAAGCTTGGCCAGGTTGAAGCCGAGCTTCCCCCCATTGGCCTTTTGGTAGTTCAAGGCCTCCTGGAGCTGCTCCGGAGTGATGCGCTTCTCTTTGAGAAGAAGTTCGCCTATGCGAACGGCCATGTGGAATCTGTGATTATGACACTTTTTGACAGTTGGTGACCTAAAATGTTACTCGCCCACCAAAAATCCACTCGTTTTTGTTCGACTCTTGATCCTTAGTCACTTGCCCCTCGACATAAATCGAGCGCGGCAGCCTCGCTGTGATCCCCCCGGAGAGGGACGTTCGCGCGTCCCCCAGCGTGCTCCACCGAACGCCTCCGCGGACGCCGACCAGCCCTTTTGCCAGCCAATACTCCCCGCCTGCGGCGGCCGTTCGCCGGTCGCCCCGGACGTCCGGCGTCGTTGCCAAGTCCGCATCGACCGCGATGGAAAACGGCCCGTGCATCCCAGTCGGCAGCGACCGGGGCGCGAGCGCCGCGCCCACCCTGAACTGCCGCTCGAGGCGTACCATCCCATCTTCGGCCTGAAATTCCGGCTCCCTGATGTTTCGAGCCGTGAGGCCGAACCGCACGTCCCACGCCGACACCATGACCCCGGCATCGAAGTCAAAGGTGGTCTTGGTCTCGAGATTGTCGATGCCCCCGTTGACCACCCGCGCGGTTGTTCCAATAACCAGTCCCGGTGCAAGGGTTTGCACGACCGTCGCACCAAAATTGTTCGTCGTGAGCGTACGAAGCTGCACCTCTCCCGATCCCCCGGTTTGTCGGTCTGGAGAGCCCGAAACTGTAGGTAAACCCGTCAACTCACGCGTTCGGTAGTAAGCCACGCCCAGCACTGGAAGGGCCGCGCCTACGAACAGGCTCTCATCAGGCCCTCCTGATACTTGAAGATCAAATGTCGCCCCTGTGGCGATGCCGGCTGGATTCCAGTAGATGGCGCTCGCGTCGTCTGCGACCGCGACGAACGCGCCGCCCATGCCTTCGGCTCGTGTGCCGATGCCGCCGAATTTCTGGGCGTAGGCTGAAACCGGGAATGCGAGTGCAAGAAGAAGTGTAAAGACGGCGAAAATGCGCATCCGCGCAGTCTACAGCCGGTAGACTTCGTTATTCCCCACAACGGAACTGGAGAACGCGCACGCACGTCTTGTAACCTGTATCGCGAAGGTTAAGTTGCCTTTATCGTTTCCCGTTGCATGGCAGCGCTTCATTGGGATGGTTCGATCGCCCCGGACGACGCTGTCGAGCGCCATCGGAAATCCCCGGTCGCTCCACATGGCGGTACTGGTCGTCATGATTTCGGCGGCGTGCAGCGCCGGCTTCCTCATGACACGTGTCGGACGGCTTGCCGCGCTGGACCAGCAGGTCCGGCAGCTCGAGTCGTTCGGGATGGCCGTCACGGACGACACATACGAAAGGCTGCGAGACGCCGTACCGTATCAACCTCTGGCCAGCGCCGCGTTCATTGTCATCGGATGGCCGATACTCTGGCTGCTCATGGCGCGTGTGGCGCATTGGTTCGGTCGCCGCGCCGGACGCCGTGAGGTTGCGTTCGCGCAGGTGCTGACGATCATCGTGCACGCATCGGCTATCCTCGCCGTGCGGGCGATCGTCGCGGCGCCCGTGAACTACGCGCAAGAGTCGCTCGGAGGCGCGACGAGCCTCGGGATGGTCATGCCGGCATTCGGTGCATCGACCTTCCCCGCGCGCCTCCTGGGCACGATCGATATATTCGTGCTGTGGTGGATGATGCTCGTCGCGCTTGGACTGGGTATTCTGTTTCACACGCGCACGCTGCCCATTGCACGATGGCTGTTCTGTGCGTACGCCGGCGGCGCGGCGGCGATCGCGTTGACGCAAGCTTTGCGAGGAGGCGTTTAGTTGTCGCGAAAGAAGAAGATCGTCATCGGCGTGGTGGCTCTCGTCATCATCGCATCGGCCGGCGGGTACGCATGGTGGTCGCGCCAATCGACAGCGCCGACCGTCGCGGTTGAAACCATCCGCGCGCGCGATCTCGAGGCGATCGCGTCGGCATCGGGCAAAATCCAGCCGAAGCGTTTCGTCAACATCAGCGCTGACACATCGGGACGCGTCGTCGACCTGGCCGTCAATGAAGGCGACCGCGTCGCGCTGGGCCAGTTCCTGATGCAGATCGATCCGCGATCGCTCCGGACTCGGGTGGAAAGCGGCCAGGCCGCCCTTCAGGCGAATCAAGCCGGGCTGGAGCAGGCGCGTCAGGCGGTCGAAACCGCGCGCGTGCAGTTGGCCGTCACTCAACAGAACCTGAAGCGCCAGCAGGATCTCTGGAAGCAGCAGCTCACGCCGCGCGAGGCGCTCGAGCGCACTGAGAACGATTTGCGGCTGGCGCAGTCGACGCTTTCCGAGCGCGAGAAACAGGTACGCGCGCAGGAAGTCAGGCTCGGGCAAGACCGCGCGCAGCTCGCGAGTGCGCAGTTCGATCTCAGCAAGGTGCGCATCGAGTCGCCCATCGCCGGGATTGTCACGCGCAGGAACATTCAGGAAGGCGAGACTGCCGTGGTCGGCACGATGAACAATGCGGGGACGGTGCTGTTGACGGTCGCGGACATGTCGGTGATTCAGGCGGAGGTCGAGGTCGACGAGACGAATATCCCGAACGTCAAGCTCGGACAGATCGCGAAGATCGCGATCGATGCGATACCGGAACGCACGTTCAAAGGGCACGTCACGGAAATCGGCAACAGTCCGATTCAGGCCGCGGGTCAAGCCGCCACGAGTCAGCAGGCCACCAACTTCAAAGTGGTCGTCGTGCTCGACGAGGATGTTCCGGACGTGCGGCCGGGGTTCACGGCAACGGCAGATATCACGACCGCCACGCGCAAGAATGTCGTCGCGGTTCCGATTCCTGCCGTCGCGGTTCGAGAGCTCGTCTACGACGCCAAGGGCGGCGTCGTCAAGAAGCCGCGGACCGAGAACCCCCGTCCGGCGCAGCCTGCGGCTACGCCTGCGGAGCTCGAGCCCGGGCAGACGCGGAAGGAGACTGAAGGTGTTTTCGTGATCCGCGACGGACGCGCGGAATTCCTTCCCATCAAGATTGGCATCGCAGGCGACCGGTACTTCGAAGTACTGTCGGGCCTGAAAGCAGACGATCAAGTCATCACAGGCCCATTCAACAACGTACGCACGATGAACGATGGCGATCCCGTTCGGGTTCAGCCGCTCCCGAAGACACCGTGAATAAATATCTCGACGCGGCAGGTATCGCGCTCAGCGCCATCTGGGCGGCCAAGTTGCGATCGCTCATGACCGTACTCGGCAACATCGTCGCGGTCATGTCGATTATCGCGGTCGTGTCCCTCATCCAGGGCCTCAACGCGTCCGTCAAACAGGCCATTCTCAACGAAGCCGGAGCGGACTCGTTCATCGTCCAGCAGTTCGGAATCGTGCGCAGCGATGACGAATGGCTGCGCGTCCAGTCGAATCCCCGCATAACCAGGCAGGACGCCGAGGCGGTGAAGCGGTATAGCGCGCTCGTATCGGCGGTGATGTTGAGCTCGCAGGGGCGGGCCCGCGTGACGTACCGAGACGCGTCCATCGACGGAATAGAAGTGACGGGTGTGACGCCCGAATACGTGAATTTTGCGAGCTACGACGCCGAGCGCGGGCGGCTCATCAGCTCGACCGAGATCGCGGTCGAGCGCAGGGCGGTGGTCATCGGCGCCCAACTGGCAGAACGGCTGTTCGGGCCCGATATCGATCCGATCGACAAGATCATTCAAATTCAGGGTCTTCATTTCCGCGTCGTCGGCGTGAGCGCAAGGCGGGGCCAGGCGCTCGGGCAGACGATGGACGAGTTCGCCGTCGTGCCTCTCGGGCAGTTTCAGCAGATGTTCGGTGCCCGCCGGCAGTTGTCGATGTCGGTCAAGCCTCGCAACTTCGACCAGATCAAGGCCGCCATCGACGACACGACGATTGCGTTGCGGATTGCACGGCGGCTGAAGCCGACGCAGAACGACAACTTCGCCGTTTTTAATTCCGACACCGTCCTCGGCCTCTATCAGACAGCCACCGGCGGCATCTTCGCCGTGCTGGTGGGCGTTGTCGCGCTCTCGCTCGTCGTGGGCGGCATCGTCATCATGAACATCATGCTCATGGTCGTCACGGAGCGGACACGCGAGATTGGATTGCGCAAGGCGCTGGGTGCGAGGCGGTCTGACATCACGACGCAGATTCTCACCGAGTCGGTCGTGCTGTCTATATTCGGCGGCATCGTCGGGACGATGCTCGGTGCGCTGATTGCGATTGGCATCTCCCGGTTGACGCCCGTTCCTGCCGAGATTCAGCTCTGGTCGGTTGTGCTCGGTATCACCATCACCGCGTTGGTGGGTCTGTTCTTCGGCTTGTACCCCGCGATGCAGGCCGCGCGTCTCGATCCGATTGAGGCGTTGCGCAGGGAATGAAGACGCCACAGATCCGGTACGGACTGCTCAAGGAGGTCATCGTGATGGCCTTCGATACCGTTCGCACGAACAAGCTGCGCTCGGGGCTGACGGTCCTCGGGGTCGTGATCGGCATCACGTCCATCGTCGCGATGACCGCACTTATTCGAGGCTTCGACCAGTCACTCCAGGACAGCATCGCCACCGCGATGGGCCCGAGAGTCATCTTTCTGCAGCGATTCGGGGTACTGAGTTTTGCGAGCCAGCGCGAGTTTTCGGACGTGATCAAGCGTCCCACGTTGACGAGCGGCGATGCGCGCGCGCTGCAGGAGCAGGCCTCGACGCTCGAGCTCGTCGACCTCCAGATCGGGCTGGGACCCGGACAGAACGTGATGCGCCGCATCCAGTACCGGGACGAAAAGACCCGCCCGATGATCGTCTTCGGCGCAGGCGAGCGATACGCCGAAGGAACACGCATCCCGATGGACGTCGGGCGGTTCTTCAGCGGAATTGAAGTCCAGCATCGCAACAACGTCGCCGTCCTCGGCAACGGCGCGTATCAACTCCTGTTCAAGCAATCGGGTATCGACCCCATCGGGAAGACCGTCCGTGTCGGCACCGATCAGTTCCTCATCGTGGGCGTGTTTGCGGCGCGACCGGCACCGGGAAACTTCTCCCTGAACCAGGATGACTTCGTCGTCGTTCCGCATACGACTTTTCAGCGCGTGTATGGCGTCCGCATCGCCCAGTCGTTCCGGGGCCGAATGGGCGCGGCGGTGATGATCTCGGCGATCCCACGCGAAGGCATCAGCCAGGACACGGCGATCGCCGAGATCGAGCGAATCATGCGAAGCCGCCACGGCTTGAGGCTGGACGAAGAGAACGACTTCGACATCGTCACCCAGGAAGCGCTCATGCGGGTCTGGGATCAGATCAGTCAAGCCACCTTCTTCGCGCTCGTGGTGATCTCATCGATCGCGCTGATGGTCGGTGGCATCGGCGTGATGGCCATCATGTCGATCTCGGTCACCGAGCGCACGCGCGAAATCGGCGTACGCCGCGCGCTTGGTGCGCGGCGGCGTGAAGTGCTGTTTCAGTTCCTCACGGAAGCCGCCGTCCTGACGTCTGTTGGCGGCCTGCTCGGAATCCTCCTCGGCAGCGCGATTGGGCTGGCCGTCCACTTCCTCACTGGCTTTCCCGTCTCCCTCCCGATCTGGTCTTTCGCGCTGGGAATCGGCTTCTCCGCTACTGTCGGTATCGTGTTCGGTATGTACCCCGCCGTCCGCGCCGCCCGCCTCGATCCGATCGAAGCGTTGAGATACGAGTAAACGGTTTACGGTTTGCCGTTTGCCGTTTGCCGTTTGCCGTTTGCGGTCTAGAGGCGGCTGACCGATTGCACTGCGATTTGGCGACGGCTGCTATTTCGAAGGGAAATCCACCGTGCAGGACTATAGAAAGCTCGAGGCGTGGCAAAAAGCTCACGCCATAGCGCTCCATACGTACGCAGAAACTGCCCTCTTCCCACGCGCTGAACTATTCGGACTTACTTCTCAAATGCGGCGTGCGGCGGTCTCTATCCCGGCGAACATCGCCGAGGGCTGCTATCTCGGACAACCGTCGCTGGCACATTCCCTTAGAATCGCTCTCGGCTCCGCTGGCGAGCTCGAGTACTTCATCATCCTCGCAGGCGAATTGAATCTGCTGAAGAAAGCAGACAGCCAGATGCTCGCTCAAGAAATCTCCGATGTAAAAGCTGTCGTTACAGGCTTATTGAAGTCCCTGAACGCATCCATCAGGAGTGAGCGACAACGGAAAACGATGAACGGTGAACGGTAAACGGAAAAAGAGGCGTGCCCGCCGTGCTGGACGTATCGTCGTCGAGCACGGCGGGGGCAGGTGTGGGATTAATACATGAACTCGCGGCCGCGGGTCTCGCTTACCGGGTACCACGCTTTCACGGGCGGAGGGATTCCAGCAGCTGTTTCACCGAGGGTGACCGTGGCCTTGAGCGTGCCCTTGGCCTCGCGGTAAATAGGACGCGTGAACTTCATGAGATGCACCGTTTTGCGATCGCGGCTCAGCACCCGGACGACGTCTGACCCACCGTCTGGATTCGCGACTTCGAAGATGTAGGTGCCCGCCGGCAGCGAGACTCCGGGCATTTGCACGGTGCCGCTGAACGTGAAATACGTGGTGCGACGGGTATCGAAACTCGCGCCTGTCACGGACGTCGCGAGTACGCCGAGAAGAACGACACCGGACAACGTGTGGACGATTCTTCGGAACATTCTGTCCTCCTTCAATTACCTGCTGCGTCTGGCCATATGCCGTCCGCTCTGCTGTAGTTAACGCTCCTACAGGGCAGAACGAACTCGAGTAACGGCCGGATGTTGTGGATTGTTTCTGCGCGCGGCAAAATCGGCCGAGAGACGCTTGACCGCCCGGTTCACTGCCATTCTGGCGGCATCAACCGTCGGCATCCCGTATCGATGGGCGATCTCTGCGAGGCTCCACTGCATTTCGATGCGTGCGACGATCACCGAGCGATCTTTAGGCGCCAGGCGCGAGACCGCTTCCCGATAGTGGTTGTACTCTTCAGCGCGAATCGCATCTTCTTCCGGCGACGTCCGCTCGCACGGAACGTCGTCGGGCAACTCGACCGGCGCTGGTTGCCGGCATATTCTCCGAACCTCGTCGCAGATGCGGTTGACGACGGACTGCCGCAGGTAGGCCTGCATCGCGCCGACATGGCGCGGCTCGAATGTCGCGAGGTTGCCGAGCACGTGCAGCGCGGCCTCCTGTACGAGATCACCTGTATCAAGGCGTCCGCGCGCCGCCGCAGGGAGCCGGCCATGCGCCCAGCGCTTGAGGGGCGGCAGGCACCGTTGCAGCAAGGCTTCCATGGCCGGCATGTCCCCGCCGCGAGCCCGAGCCACAAGCTCGATTGTCGGCTCGTCGCTTAGCAGCGGATCGGCTGTCGTGGATTCGGTATGGAACATGTGATTCTCCAGACGTGCCCGAGGAAACTGGCTCTTTCAGGTAACAACGTCCAGCCGGGAGAATCTGAACAAGGATGTCCCCCGACCGGATTTGTTGGGGGTATGATGGCCCTTCATCCTGGTTAGCACCCGGGGCGGGTAACGCGCCGGGGATCCCGGTTTCGGAGGGCTACCGCCTATGAAGGTCTATGACGCGGCGAACATCCGGAATGTCGCGCTGGTCGGCCACAGCGCTTCCGGAAAGACTCAGCTCACCTCGGCCGCTCTGTTCGACGCCGGCGCCATCAACAGGTTCGGGAAAGTCGACGACGGGACCACGATTACCGACTACGACGACGAAGAAATTGCGCGCAAGCACACGCTCTCAGCCAGCCTCGCGTACGCCGAATGGAACAAGACCAAAATCAACTTCATCGATACGCCGGGCATCGCGAACTTTCTCGCTGATGCGCGCGCAGCGCTTCGTGTCGCCGACGCAGCGATTGTGGTCGTCGATGCCGTCTCCGGCGTCCAGGTGCAGACGGAAAAAACGTGGCTCGCGGCCGAAGAAGCCGGACTGCCGCGCCTGGTCGTCGTCAACCGCCTCGATCGCGAGCGCGCGAGTCTCGAGCGCTCGCTGAAGTCAATCCACGCCACACTCAGCCGCACCGTCGTGCCGATTCAGTTGCCGATCGGCGAAGAGAGATCGTTTCGCGGCGTAGTGGATCTTGTCGCGCAGAAAGCGTACGTATTTCTGCCGGACGGCAGCGGCAAGTTCTCCGTGTCCGACATCCCCGCCGAGATGGCTGATGAGGCCGCGACCGCCCGCGAATCGCTCATCGAGATGATCGCGGAAGCCGATGAGTCCCTCATGGAGAAGTTCTTCGAAGCCGGGACGCTCACGCAGGAGCAGCTCGTGTCCGGGCTTCGCGCCGCCACAGCCTCCGGGAAGATATTTCCTCTGTTCTGCGCTTCGGCGGCGCTCAACATCGGCGTCCAGCCGCTGCTCGATGCCATCGTCGGATACGTACCGTCGCCGGCCGACCGCACGCTGAAAATGATCAACCCGAAAACAGGTGATGAAATCGAGCGCCCGTTCTCGGACAACGGCGCGGTATCCGCATTCGTCTGGAAGACGATGGCGGATCCGTTTGCGGGCCGCATCACGATGTTCCGCGTCATGTCGGGCGTTCTGAAAGCGGACTCCACCGCGCATAACAAGACACGCGACGCGTCCGAGCGGCTCGGTCACGTCGTCCTCCTCCAGGGTAAAACCCAGACGAATGTCTCTGAGCTGCGGGCCGGCGACCTGGGGGCCGTACCGAAGTTGAAGGACACCCTTACCAACGACACCTTCGGCGACAAATCCGATCCCGCCGTCTTCCCCGCACAGAAGTATCCGGAGCCGGTGCTGTCCTACGCCATCGAGCCGAAGAGCCGCGGTGACGAAGACAAGATCAACCAGTCGATGCACCGTCTGGAGGAGGAAGATCCATCGATCAGCTACAGCCGCGACCCGCAGACGAAAGAGCTGCTGCTCTCGGGCCAGGGACAGCTGCATATCGAAGTCACGGTCGCGAAGCTGAAGCGCAGATTCGGCGTCGACGTCACCCTGAAGCCGCCGCGCATTCCGTACCGGGAGACCATCAAGTCATCGACTGAGGCGCACGGGAGGCACAAGAAGCAGACCGGCGGGCACGGACAGTTCGGCGACTGCAAGATCAAGGTCGAACCGCTGCCCCGTGGCACAGACTTCGAGTTCGTCGACGATATTTTCGGCGGCTCGATACCGCGCCAGTTCATTCCAGCCGTGGAAAAGGGGATCCAGGAGACCCGCGTGCGCGGCTATCTCGCCGGTTTCCCCATGGTGGATTTCCGCGTCACGGTGTTCGACGGCTCGTACCACGATGTGGACTCGAACGAGCTCTCGTTCAAGATGGCGGGCCGGCTGGCCTTCAAGGATGCGATGACGCGCGCGCGACCAACGATTCTTGAACCGATCATGAACGTCGAGGTATACGCGCCCTCTGACTTCGCCGGAGACCTCATGGGCGATCTGAACGGCCGCCGCGGCCGGATCGCCGGCATGGACACGCGAGGCGCGACGACAATCATCAAGGCACAGGTGCCGATGGCCGAGATGCTCACTTACGAGCAACACCTCACATCAGCCACCGGTGCACGCGGCAGCTATCACATGGAGTTCTCGCACTACGACGAGGTCCCGTCGCCCCTGCAGGCCAAGATCATCGCGGCGAGCAAGGCAGAGCGCGGTGCGGAGGTGGAGGCGGAATAGAAGGAAGAGCAGAGAGCAGAGAGCAGAGAGCAGAGAGATGAGGGCAGAGCTTGCGCTTTGCTCTCTGCCCTTTGCACTGTCTTAGTTCAGCGTCACGGTGCGACAGTTACGGTGACGTCTTGGGTGCTGAAGAACGCGTCGCCATCCATCGCGTAGGCGCGAAGTGTGTAGGTGCCTGGGCGATCGAATGTGACCTTCGTGCTCGACTTCCCTTCGGTCAGCGTCGGTCTGCCGTCTGCCCCGAGCACTGCTGATTCGTCCGGTGTGATCCTGGTCTTTCCGGCGCCGCGATACTGCACCCACTTCACGCGAAACTGACCGCGCGCGGCCTCGGCAAAGGGGTCAGGGGCCGCTGCATTCGGCGGGGTGCCTCGTCCTCGCGGCCCACCGGTTCCACGCGCCCGAATCTCCGGCGTGGGGAGACCGTCATCTCTGACCGGAAGGATGAGGGTGAGAGGCTGCCCCACAGCAACCGTCTGAGGCGTCAATTGCGAGGCAATCGCCGGCGCATGATTGACCGGCTCCCCGAACGTGCGCGCGGTGCGTCCTCCGTTGTTCGCCGACATGGTGTACTCGTCGATTTCCCACACCGGCCATAAGGATCCGAAGGCCTTCAACGTCGTGCCATTGGCGGTCACGGTCCAGATGAGATCCCTGTCAGCCGGCCAGTCGGCCGGGACATTGACCTTGAAAGCGAAGGCCTGCCTGCGCGGCAGAAAGTGCGTCGGCTGTCCGAGATCTTCACTCCCGGCGCCGAATCCATTGTTCGTACCGGCTGGAATGTCAGGAGTCTCTTCCCAGTTGCGGTTCATATAGCCGAACCACATGCTGCGCGAGCCGTCGGGGTTTTTCGTCCAGCCTTCATAGGCCGGCTGGACGCTTTGCCCCGAACTGAACTTCAGCTCGCTGATTGCGACCTCCTGGCTGTAGCCTGCGACGCCGGCGCCGAGGAGAAAGACGAGCGTGGCCGCTGCTGGCCTCATTCCGCTCCTAATTCGTATCGCGGAGCTTCGTGCGCTCAGCGACCTTGGCTTTGTAGTCGGCCTCTTCGAGATTCGACCACGTGACCCACGCAAAACCCATTTCGTCGACAGTGCGCTGCCCGTACCCGCGCCAGTTCCGTGGATCAGGGTTTGCCCTGTTCGCCTTCGTGTTGTCGTGCCACAAGGTTCCGTGCAGGACGGTACCGGCCGGCAGCAGCGGACTGGCGCCGTCCGCGTAGTTGTAGACCTTGTGCCAGTTGAAGTCCCATCCCATGCAGTTGAGTTGCAGCGTCGTGTTGGTCGGGAGAATCGCCTCGAGGCACATCCGCTTGCCGATGTTGTGCATGTGCGCCTGGATGGCCGTGATCTGCACGGGCTTGTCGAAGCGGTAGTAGCCTTCGTTGCGGCTGACGACTCCAGCTGGAATATCGAGCTGGCTGTTGGCCGATGCGATCTGCATGGAAATCTGGTGGTACTTCGGGACGTAGCCCTTCGGATAGAACTTTACGGCCACGCGAGAGCGATCCACCGTCTCCCTGCCGTTGGAGTGATAGTGAATATTGAAGCGCACCTTCGACCCGGCTTTCATCAGCTTGCCCGTGCCTTCAGGAAGGATGTCACCGTTCTTGCCGACGGCGTACTCGTTCAGAAACGTCTCGGTCTGCTGCTGGCGGACGTCGTCTTGCCCGACCAGCTTCTCGTTGTCCGAGACGTCCTGGATGAGGTAGGTCAGCAGGTGATGCATCACGGTGCGCGCGCCGGGCCCCGGCTTGGTCTCGACGGCCTGCACGTAGCGATCCTCAGTCAGCCCGCTGTCGGTGATGTAGTCAATCCATACGTCGGGGCCGCTCGCCGGCACGACGTGCGGCTGCGGGATCTCGACAATGAGATCGGGCTTGCCGATATGCCATACGTCCGCGTCGTCAAATTTTCGCGGCGGCGGCATGTGGGCCGGGTCTCCTTTCTGCGCGCCTTGATCCACCCATGCCGCAATCGTCGCGATTTCCTGCTCGCTGAGCGACGGGTCGTCCTTGAATTTCTGGATTCCGATGTTCCGCTCGATGTGCCACGGCGGCATCAGACGCGAGGCTGTTTTGGCTTTGATCGATCGTGCATACGGGCGCGCGTCCTCGTAGGTCACCAGCGACATCGGCGCGTTGGACTCGGGACGATGGCAGCTCTCGCAGGAGCGCTGAAGAATTGGCGCGATATCCTTCGTGAATGTAACGGCGGTGGGCGTAGCGGTAGTAGGGGCCTGCGCCTCCGGTACCACCGTCACTGTCATCACCAGCGCCGCCGCCGCGAGAATAGTCAAAGCTCGCATCCCAGCCTCCACTTTCTACTTTTCACTTTCTACTTTCTACTTTCTACTTTCACTTTTCACTCTTCACTCTAGCGATCTTCTCGGCTTCAAAGGATTTGTAATCGTAGTTGTTCGAAATGACGACTTCAGCACCGATCACGTCGACGCGCTGGCCGATGAACGGCGCAAGCCTGGCGTATTTGCTGGCGGAAAGCGCGCCGGTCAGCTGAAAGAGGCCGTCGCCTTCGGTGAGGATCCCGAGCCGGCCATCTTCGGCCACCCGCTTTTTCGCGCAGGCAATCTGGTCGGGGGCGCTGACCGTCGCCGCACCGTGCTGCCGGAAGCAGGTGACCTCGACGATGGTGCCTCGCATTGTTGTGGAGGGCATCCGATTGGTGATCGGATTTTGAGCGGACAGCGCCGCCGTCACCATGAGAGACGCCGTCAGGCCAGTTACCGTCATCATCTTTATTTACGGGTACTTGCGCTTATACGCCCGCACGCCTGGCGGTGTCAAGAATTCTGCTAGACTCCGGGGCTCCAGGAGGCTTTCCGATGATCCAGCGTTTTCGCGTGTTTTCCGCACTTCTCGCGACCGGTCTGTTCGCCGCCGCCGCGGGTGCAACGGTCAATTCCCAGGCACCCCCGGCGCCCGCACCGGCGCCACAAACAGCAGCCCCGCAGCGAGGGCGAGGACCGGCCGGTCCGCCCGCACCCTGTGGCCCTGCTGTCACGGGCAAGAACATCGCCGCCGGATCGCGATGCTTCGAGCTGCGCACATATACCGTTCGCGCCGAGGGTCCGGGCGATATCAACCTTATTCACGCGCGGTTCCGCGACCATACCGATCGCCTTCTTCGGAAGCACGGAATGGATATCATCGGATTCTGGCAACCGACGAATGCGGGTATGGAAAACACGCTGTTATATCTCGTGGCGTACAAGGACCGCGCAGCGCGCGACAGCTCATGGAAAGCGTTTCAGTCCGATCCCGAATGGGTGAAAGTGCGTACGGATATGAACGTCGGCCTGCAGGTCGAGTCGGTGTTCATGAACGCCACCGACTATAGTGCGATCAAATAATCGGGGTTCCTGTTCCTAAGGTTCCGGTTCCACGTTCGCGGCCGCAGCCCGAACCTGGAACTGGAACTGGGAACCCGGAACCCTACCCGGCCTTCTGAGGCGTCGTTCGCTTTGCCGAGCGGCCCTTCGTCTGGGCCGTGCGCGCGGCTTTCTTGTTGCCTGGATCCGCGTCTTCTGAAGTCTTGCCGCGCAGGCGGTCGGCCGCGGCGCGAAGGCGCCCGCCGACACCGGTTTTCGGCTTCGCTGCGGCAGTCTTGGTCTGCGACGTCTCAGCCTTGGGATCGTACTCGCTGCCAAGCAGCTCGAGCTGTGCCATCTCGGCGCTGTCGCCACGGCGGAAGCCGAGCCGGAGGATACGCGTGTAGCCGCCCGGACGGTCGGCAAACCGCGGCGCAATCGTGTCGAACAGCTTGATGACGACTTCGCCGTCGACGAGCTCACGGCCGACGAGGCGGCGCGCGTGCAGAAGCCTGCCGTTGCCGTCGCCCGCCGCAACACCGCGCCTGGCGATCGTAATGAGCCGCTCCACGAACGGACGCAGCTCTTTCGCCTTGGGCACTGTGGTCTCGATATGCTCGTAGCGAATCAGCGCGGTCGCCTGGTTCCGCAGCATCGCGACGCGATGCTCGGTGACCCGGCCTAACTTTCTATGTGCAACCCTGTGACGCATAATTGATCCTTGTAACTAAAATCTGAAATCTACAATCTGCACGATTCTAGATTCCAGATCTTAGATTCTAGATTCCAGTTACTCCCGGCTCCCCGTCGGCTGATCGACCCGCATGCCGAGGCTGAGCCCCATGCTGTGCAGGATCTCCTTGATCTCGTTCAGCGACTTGCGCCCGAAGTTCTTCGTCTTCAGCATCTCGCCTTCGGTCTTCAGCACGAGCTCGCGGATCGTCCGGATGTTCGCGTTCTTCAGGCAGTTGTACGACCGCACCGACAGCTCGAGCTCCTCGACGCTCTTGTCGAGGTTCTCGTTCAGCGAGCCGGTCTGCTGCTGCTCCACGTGGGCGTCGGTCTGTTCGTCGGCCGACTCGTCCAGGTTGATGAAGATGTTCAGGTGGTCGCGCACGAGCTTGGCCGAAAGCGAGATCGCGTCGCGCGGCGTCACCGATCCGTTGGTCCAGATGTCGACCGTCAGTTTGTCGTAGTCCGTCGTCTGGCCGAGGCGCGCGGCCTCGACGAGATAGTTCACTTTCTTGACAGGCGAATGCACGGAATCGATGGGGATCCAGCCGATGCCGAGATCCTCGTCGAAGTTCTTGTCGGCCGAGATGTACCCGCGGCCGCGCTTCACCCGCATCTCCATATTGAGCTTGCCGCCCTCCGAGACCGTCGCGATACGCGCATCCGGCTCGAGGATCTCCACGTCGGCGTCGGTCTGGATGTCGCGCGCCTTCACCTCGCCCGCCTTCTCGACGCGCAGGTACAGCGTCTTGGTGGCGTCGGTGTGCATCTTGAGCGGCACCTGCTTGATATTGAGGATGATGTCCGTGGCATCCTCGACGACGCCGGGGATCGGTGAGAACTCGTGAAGCACACCGTCAATTTTTACGGCGGTGACCGCCGCGCCCTCGACCGACGAGAGCAGCACGCGCCGAAGGGCGTTGCCGATGGTGGTGCCGAAGCCGCGCTCGAACGGCTGCGCGTAGAACCGGCCGAACCGATCCGTTAATGTCTCACGCTCGAACTCGAGCCGTTTTGGACGCTGAAAACCTTTCCACAACATTTTTCGTATCCTTCCCACGGGCCTTTCGGCCTCCAGACCTGCAAGTGTGATCACCGGCCTCCCACCGCAGGTCTGTAAGGCTGCGGGCCGGCGACTGGGCGATGGCAGGGCTAAAGCCCTGCGCTACTTACTGTACAACTCGACGATCAGCTGTTCCTGCACGGGCAGGTTGATCTGCTCGCGTGTCGGCAGCGAGCCGACCTTCCCCGTCATGCCGTTGGCGTCGAACGACAGCCACTCCGGAATGCCGCGGCCTTTCACTTCTTCTATTGCATGCAGGATCGCCGGCGCCGCCTTGCTCGTCTCCCGCACGGTAATGACCTCACCCACGCGAATCGAGTAGGAAGGCACGTCAACCTTTCTGCCGTTCACGAGGAAATGGCCATGGCGCACCAGCTGGCGCGCCTGCGGCCTCGACGTCGCGAGGCCGAGCCTGTATATGACGTTGTCGAGGCGCCGCTCGAGCAGTTGCAACAGGGTCTCGCCCGTGATGCCGCGCTGGCGCTCCGCCGACTCGAAGTACCGGCGGAACTGATCCTCCAGGACGCCGTAGATGCGCTTCACCTTCTGCTTCTCGCGCAGCTGCACGCCGTAGCCCACGAGCTTCGCCTTGCGTGTCTTGCCGTGCTGTCCAGGCGGGAAGTTGCGCTTCTCGATGGCGCACTTCTCGGTATAGCAGCGCTCTCCTTTGAGGAAGAGCTTCATTCCCTCTCGCCGGCAGAGCCGGCACACCGGGCCTACATATCTCGCCATTACACGCGTCTCCTCTTCGGCGGACGGCAACCATTGTGCGGAATCGGCGTGACGTCGCGGATGGACTTCACCTCGATGCCAATCGTCTGCAGCGCGCGGATCGCCGATTCGCGGCCCGACCCGGGTCCCGTGACGCGCACTTCGACCGAACGCAGACCAACCGTCTTGGCGACGTTGCCCGCCGCAATCGCCGCCTGGGTTGCCGCGAACGGCGTTCCCTTGCGCGATCCCTTGAAGCCGACGCCACCCGCGCTCGACCACGCGATCACGTTTCCCTCGGTGTCGGTGATCGTGATCATCGTGTTGTTGAACGACGCGTGGATGTGCGCGTAGCCGCTGTGCACAACCCGCTTTTCGCCGCGCTTCTTGAACGTCTTTCTCGGCTTCTTCGCGCCTTTTTCACCCTTTTCCGGTGTTCCGGCGCCTTCTGCGTCAGTCTTTGCCATTGCTTTCTTCGCTCCTAGCTTTCAGCTGTCAGCTCTCAGCCATCAGTAGCTCTCAGCTTCTGACAGCTGAGAGCTGATAGCTGACAACTGATAGCTATTCCACTTTCTTCTTCGCGACCGCGCCTTTGCGCGGCCCCTTGCGCGTCCGCGCGTTGGTACGCGTGCGCTGGCCGCGAACCGGAAGCGCGCGGCGATGACGGCCGCCACGGTAGCTGCCGATTTCCATCAACCGCTTGATGTTCATCGAGATCTCCTTGCGGAGATCGCCTTCCACGCCGCCCTGCTCTTCGAGCACGCGGCTGATCTTGCGCACGTCATCCTCCGACAGATCCTTGACGCGGATGTCGCCGCTGACCCCCGCTTCCGTGAGGACCTTGTTCGAGCGGTTCCGTCCGATGCCGTAGATGTAGGTGAGGCCGATTTCAACCCGCTTGGTGCGCGGAAGATCGACGCCAGCAATTCTCGCCATGTCGTTACCCTTGCCTCTGTTTATGTTTCTGGTTCGAACAGATCACGCGAACCACGCCGCGGCGTCGGACGATCTTGCACTTATCGCAAATGCGCTTGACTGACGCTCGTACCTTCATTGTTGTCTCGTTCCTTCGCTGGCTTACGCTGCAGGAGTGAAAGCACTTCCGCGCCGTCTGCCGTAACTGCCACCGTGTGCTCGAAGTGCGCCGACAGACTGCGGTCCGACGTGATCGCCGTCCATCCATCCCGCAATACTTTCACGCCGGCCCCGCCGAGGTTCACCATCGGCTCGATCGCCAGCACCATGCCTTCTGCGAGCCGCGGGCCGCGGGCCGGCTCTCCATAGTTCGGAATCTGCGGTTCTTCATGCAGCTCCGACCCGATGCCATGCCCCACGAACTCGCGCACGACTGAAAACCCCGCGCGCTCCACGTGGCTCTGCACGGCGTGGCCGATATCCGAAATGCGCCCGCCCGGGCGAACCGCGTCAATCGCTTTCCACAGCGACTCTTCCGTCACGCGCAGCAAATCCGCTGCCTTCGGGTCGATGCGCCCTACCCCAACCGTCACTGCAGAGTCTCCGAAGAATCCGCCCAGCTTGGCGCCGAGGTCGATGGAGATGATGTCTCCCTCGCTCAGCACCGTCTTCGGAGATGGGATGCCGTGCACGACCTGCTCGTTCACCGATGCGCAGATCGTTGCCGGGTAGCCTCGGTAGCCTTTGAACGCCGGCACCGCCCCGCCCGCGCGAATCTCCCGTTCTGCTCGCGCATCGAGGTCTTCGGTCGTCACGCCAGGCGCGACCGCTGCGCGCAGCTGTTCGAGCACGTGGGCCACGAGCTGATTGACCTCGCGCAGCCGCTGAAGCTCCGCCGACGATCGTAATACGATCATGATCGCTTCCTCGGCACGACCGCCACCATCTGATCGATCTTCGTGGCCAGCTCCTTCGCAACCTGGTCGGGCGCCTGCGCTCCGTTGATTGCGCAAAACGTGGAGCGGCCTCGGTAGTAATCGAGCAGCGGCTTGCTTTCGCGCGCGTACACGTCGAGTCGATGCTGCCGTACCTGCTCGTCGCTGTCGTCCGCTCGCGTCCGCAGCTCGCCGCCGCAGCGATCGCACGTCGTACTGCCCGATCCCGGCTCGGCAATTCCGGCGCAGGTGCCGCAGACGCGACGTGTCTCCATGCGCTTCAGCAGATCCGCATCTGGGACCGCCAGATCGATCACGACCAGCGGGTCGCTCTGCAGCATCCGATCGAGCGCCTCGGCCTGCCGCACGGTCCTCGGGAAGCCGTCGAGAATGTAACCCTGCCTGGCGTCTGCGCGCGTCAGCCGCTCCGAGACGATCCCGATCATTTCGTCATCACCGAGCAGCTCCCCGCGGTCCATCAGCGCCCTGGCGCGAAGACCCAGTTCGGTGCCGCTCTGCGCAGCCTCACGCAGGATGTCCCCGGTTGAAATCTTGGGGATGCCCCTTGCCTGCGCCAGCCTGACAGCCTGGGTGCCTTTACCGGACGCAGGCGGTCCCAGCATGACGACGTTCAGAGCCATCTACGCGCGCCGGCCCCGAATGCGCGTCTTCTTCATGAAGCCGTCGTAGTGCCGCATGATGAGCTGCGACTCGACCTGCTGAATCGTATCCATCGCCACACCGACGATGATCAGCAGTGTCGTGCCGCCGAAGTAAAACGTGACGCCCATACCTTCGGTGATGAACCGCGGCAGCGCGGCGTCGAGCGCGTCGCCGATGAACGGAATCGGCGCCACACGGAAACCGGTAATCAGGAAGTCGGGCAGAATCGCAATCAGCGCGAGATACGTGGCACCCGCCAGCGTAATGCGCGTCAGAATCGTGTCGATGTACTCCGCGGTGCGCTTGCCCGGCCGGATTCCCGGGTACGAACCCACCGTACTTCCGCATGTTCTCCGCAACGTCATCGGGATTGAAGATAATCGCCGTGTAGAAATACGCAAAGAAGATGATCAAGCTGACGTAGAGCAGGTTGTACAGCGGCATGCCCATCGTCAGCTGGTCGGTGACGCGCGTCATCCAGTGCGTCGGGTCGCTCGCGAACATCTGCGCAATCGTCGCGGGGAACGCCAGAATCGACGAGGCGAAGATCACCGGTATGACGCCGCCGGTGTTCACTTTCAACGGAATGTGGGTGCTCGCCCCGCCATACATGCGCCGGCCGACAACGCGCTTGGCGTACTGAACCGTGATGCGCCGGCTGCCCCGTTCGACGAAGATGATGGCGGCGATGACGCCCACCATCACCGCGATGAGCAGAGTCAGGCGAATCAGCCCCATCTGGCCCGTGCGCAGCTGATCAAACGTAGTGATGACCGCCGCCGGGAGCCCGACGACGATGCCTGCGTAAATGATGAGCGACATGCCGTTGCCGATGCCGCGCTCGGTAATCTGCTCACCCAGCCACATGACGAGCGTGGTACCCGTGGTGAGCGTCAGCACCGTCATGAAGCGGAACGCCCATCCGGACTCGTAAACCAGCGGAAGGCCGCCGGCCATCTGCGTCGAGCGCTCCAGCCAGATCGCAATGCCGAACGATTGCACGATGGCCAGCACAATCGTGCCGTAGCGCGTGTATTGGGTGATTTTGCGCCGGCCGAGCTCCCCTTCCTTCGAGATACGCTCGAGGAACGGCCACACCACCGTAAGCAGCTGCAGGATGATCGACGCGCTGATATACGGCATGATGCCCAGCGCGAAGATCGTCATCTGCGACAGGTTCTGTCCCGAGAACATGTCGTAGAGGCCGAACATCGTGCCGCGCGCCTGCTCTGCCAGTTGCTGCAGCGCGGCGAGGTTCACACCGGGAATCGTGATGTGGCTCCCGATGCGATACACAACGAGCATGCCCAGCGTGAAGAGCACGCGCTTGCGCAGCTCGGCGATGGCGAACAGGTTTTTGACGCTATCGATAGCCATGTCGATTTGTAACTTTTAACTTTTTACTTTCCACTTTCTACTTTCTACTTTCTACTTTGCACTTTCCACTTTCCCGATCGCCTCCGCCGCGCCGCCGGCGGCCGCGATCTTCTTCGCGGCCTCTTCGGAGAATTTGTGCGCGCGCACGGTCAGACCCTTCGAAATCTCGCCGCGGCCGAGCACCTTGACGAGCTTGGCCGACGCCGGCACGAGACGCCGCTCGCGCAGCAAGTCGACCGTGACGACCGTCCCCGCCTCGAAGCGCTCGCCGAGCGTGTCGAGATTGACGACCGCGTACTCGATGCTGAACGGGTTGTGGAACCCGCGCTTCGGCACGCGGCGCTTGAGCGGCATCTGGCCGCCTTCGAATCCGACCTTGCGCTTGAAGCCCGAGCGCGACTTCGCGCCTTTGTGGCCGCGCCCTGCCTGCGTGCCCTGGCCCGAGCCGTGCCCGCGGCCGACGCGCTTCTTCGAATGCCTGGCGCCCTTGGGCGGCTTGAGATTTGAGAGATCCATATTCTTTTAGCCTACCTGCTCAGTGAAGCCAGGTGACACGTCACTCAACGGTCACCAGATGCCGCACTTTGTGAATCATGCCGCGGATCGACGGCGTATCCGCGAGCTCGACCGTGTGGTTAATCCGGCGCAGGCCCATGCCCAAAACCACGGCCGCCTGCTTCTTGTCGAATCCGATCGTGCTCTTCACGAGCGTCACCTTGACGCGCTTGGTGCCGGCCGGCTTCTTCGCTGCTTTTTTCGCCATATATCTGTGTTTCTCGCGACCTATTTCGTCGCCGACATCTCTTCGAGATCCTTGCCGCGCAGCCGCGCGACGGCGGCGGGTGACTTCAGGCTTCCGAGCCCGTTGAAAGTCGCGCGCACGACGTTGTGCGGATTGGCGGAGCCGAGCGATTTGGTCAGCACATTGTGCAGACCCGCGGCCTCGACGACCGCGCGCACCGCGCCGCCCGCGATGATGCCGGTGCCGTCGGGAGCCGGCTTCAGCAGCACGCTGCCGGATCCGAACTTGCCCACGATGGCGTGCGGAATCGTCGTGCCGGCCAGCGGGACACGAATCAGTCCCTTCTTGGCGGCTTCAATTCCCTTCTTGATAGCTGAGGGCACTTCCTTCGCCTTGCCCACGCCGAAGCCGACCACACCGTGGCCGTCGCCGACCACTACGAGCGCACTGAAGCTGAGGTTCTTGCCGCCCTTCACGACCTTCGTGACGCGGTTGATCGACACCACGGTGTCCTTGATGTCGAGCTGCGACGGATTGATTTTTTCGCGAATGCGCTGCATATGTCCTAGAACTCCAGTCCAGCTTTGCGGGCCGCGTCGGCGACCGCCTGAATCCGGCCATGGTAGAGGTAGCCGTTGCGGTCGAAGACCACTTTGGTGATGCCCTTGTCCTTCAGCCGCTGCGCAATCGTCTGGCCGATGAACTCCGCGCCCGCCTTGTTGCTGCCGCGCGTCTTCTTGTCCAGCCCCGACTTCAGCGCGGACTCCGTGGTTGCCGCCGACGCCACCGTCCTGCCGGTCATGTCGTCGATGACCTGCACGTAGATGTGCGACGAGCTTCGATAGACGGTCAGGCGCGGGCGCTGTTCGCTGCCCGCAATCCGCTTCCGCAGCCGCAGCTTGATTCGAACGCGGCGATCTTCACGAGTCTTGATACGCATAATGTTTCTTCAGCCTGTAGCTCGTAGCTCGTAGCTCGGAGCAAAAACGTCTTTCCCCACGATCCCCACGATCCGCACACGACCCACGACCCCTACTTCGTTCCGGTCTTGCCGGCCTTCTTCTTCAGCACTTCACCCGTGTAGCGCACGCCCTTCTGCTTGTAGGGATCGGGCTTGCGGAGGCGACGGATGTTGGCCGCGACCTGTCCCACGAGCTGGCGATCGACGCCGGTCACGGTGACGTGGGTCTGCTTCTCGATGGCGATGTCGATGCCGGTGGGGACATCGAACACGACCGAGTGGGAGTACCCGAGCGCGAACACCACCTGCTTGCCCCTGAGCTCTGCGCGGTAGCCGACGCCGACGATATCGAGCTCGCGCTTGAAGCCTTCGGTGACGCCCAGGACGCCGTTTGCGGCGAGACTGCGCGCGAGACCGTGAAACTTGCCCAGCTCCGGATCCTCGCGCATCGGCGCGGCTTTCAACTGGCCGTCGATGACCTCGAAGCCGATGCCGGGCGGAATCCGCTGCATCAGCTTGCCTTTCGGGCCCTGAATATCAAGCGCGTCAGGGTTCACCTTGACGGTGACCCCTTTCGGGAGCGCGATCGGTTTTTTTCCAATACGGGACATCTTTTTGCTCTCAGCTCTCAGCTACTACCACACGTTACACAGAACCTCGCCGCCGACGCCGGCGCGCATAGCGGCGCGTCCCGTCATGACGCCGCGCGAGGTGGTCAGGATGCTCGTGCCGAGGCCGCCCAGCACGGGCGGCACGTCGGTGCTCCGGAGGTACACGCGCCGGCCGGGACGGCTGATGCGCTCGACGCCGCTGAGCACCTTCTCGCCGTTCGGCCCGTACTTCAGGACAATACGGATGACCTGGCGCGGCGCGGCGGCCTTCGCCGCCTCGGGAGTTTTCTCCTCGACCATCTTGAAGCCCTGAATGTATCCCTCGTCTTCGAGAATTCGTGCAATCTCGACCTTCAGCTTCGAAGCGGGCACATCGACTCGGGCGTGCTTCGCAATGACGGCATTGCGAAGGCGCGTGAGCATATCGGCAATCGGGTCTGTCATGTTGTCTGTTCTCTCTACTAGCTATTAGCTCTCAGCTTTCAGCTATCAGCGCCTGTCAGCCAGTCCTGATAGCTGAGAGCTGACGGCTGATAGCTCCATTACCAGCTGCTTTTGGTGACGCCCGCGATATCTCCCTGCAGCGCCAGTTTACGGAAGCAGAGGCGGCACAGCGCGAACTTGCGCAGGTACGCCCGAGGGCGGCCGCACAGATGGCAGCGGTTGCGCAGGCGAACTTTGTATTTCGGCGTCTTGAGCTCTTTCGCAATCTTTGCTGTTGTGGCCATATTTAGCTCTCAGCTTTCAGCCTTCAGCTTTCAGAACTGACAGCTACTGCGAGCTGACAGCTGACAGCTGATAGCTATCGTTGTTCCTGTGTCCTGAACGGCATTCCGATCAACTGAAGGAGCTTGCGCGCCTCATGATCCGTCCGCGCGGTTGTGACGACCGATACGTTCATGCCGCGCGCCTTGTCCACCTTCATGTAGTCGATTTCCGGAAAGAGCAGCTGATCCTTGAGTCCGAGCGTGAAGTTGCCGCGCCCGTCGAACCCCTTCGGCGACACGCCGCGGAAGTCGCGGACGCGCGGCAGCGCGATCGCCATCAGCCGATCGAGGAACTCGTACATCCGCTCGCCGCGCAAGGTCACGCTCGTACCGACGGGCTGCCCCTTGCGCACCTTGAAGGCGGCAATCGACTTTTTCGAGCGGCGCACGACCGGCTTCTGGCCGGTGATGCTCGCCAGCTCGGCCGCGCCGACTTCGATAATCTTGGCGTTCGACGTCGCCTCGCCCAGACCCATGTTCACAACGACCTTCTGAATCTTCGGAACGGCCATGACGTTGGTGTAGCCGAATTCCTTCTTCAGTGCCGGCACCACTTCGTTCTCGTAACGCTCTCTCAGGCGGTTCATTTGTCCACCACTCCCTCGCACTTGCGGCAGATCCGGACTTTGCGGCCGTCGCCCAGCATCTTGTGGCCGATGCGCGTCTGCGCGCCGCACTCGGGGCACAGCAGCTGGACATTCGACGCGTGCAGCGATGCTTCCCGCTCGACAATCCCGCCCTTGACGTTCCTCTGCGGATTCGGCTTGGTGTGGCGCTTGATCATGTTCACGCCTTCCACGACGAGCCGGTTCTTCGCCGCCACCACTTTCAGCACGCGCCCCTTCTTGCCGCGGTCCTTGCCCGCGATGACGAGGACGTTGTCGTTCTTCCGAAGCGGACTTTGTAATTGAGACATAGAAACCGTTTACCGTTTGCCGTTTGCCGTCTACCGTTCTACGGTGAACGGCTTACGGTGAACTGTTAACGCCTTTACAGCACCTCAGGTGCCAGCGAAATAATCTTCATGAACCGGCGCTCGCGCAGTTCGCGGGCCACCGGACCAAACACGCGCGTCCCGATCGGCTCCCGCTGGTCGTTGATGAGCACGGCCGCGTTGCGATCGAACCGGATATAGCTGCCGTCCTTCCGGCGCTGCTCCTTCACCGTCCGCACGATCACGGCTTTGACGACCTGCCCCTTCTTCACCGTACCGTCGGGAATCGCCTCCTTCACCGATGCGGTGACGATGTCGCCGAGGCGGGCGTAGCGGCCGGTCGCGCCGCCCACCGGATTGATGACGGCGATCTTGCGCGCGCCGGAGTTGTCGGCGACGTCGACGATCGATCGCATCTGGATCATGCTGTCTCCTATACCGCTGCAGGTCTGACGACCCGGGTGACGACCCACCGCTTGCGCTTGCTCAGCGGCCGGCTCTCGACGATCGCAACACGATCCCCGATCTTCGCGGTGTTGTCCTCGTCGTGCGCCACGAATTTCGACGTGCGGCGCTGGGTCTTGCCGTACAGACCGTGCCGCACCTGCCATTCGACCGCAACGACGCAGGTCTTCTGCATCTTGTTGCTGACGACAACCCCTTCTTTTTCAGTCTTCTCAGCCATGTGTTCCCTTCGCGGTAGCTATCAGCTATCGGCTCTCAGCTTTCCGTCCCGTCACTGGACAGCGTCTGATGGCTGAGAGCTGACAGCTCACAGCTATCGCTTCTGCTTCTCCGTAATCACCGTCTTGATGCGCGCGAGGTCGCGGCGCGTGAAGCGCAGCTTGAGCGGCGCATCGAGCTGGCCGAGCGACTGCTGAATGCGCATGCGAAACAGCTGATCCTCGATCTCTTTCGCGCGCGCTTCCAGATCGTCCACCGACAGCTCGCGCAGGTCTGCCACGTCCATCATGACGCCTTCTCCTCGGCGAACCGGGTCGCGAACTTCGTGAGGATGGGCAGCTTCGATGCCGCGAGCCTCAGCGCTTCGCGCGCCTCAGTCTGCGTCACGCCTTCCATCTCGAACAGAATCCGCCCCGGCCGCACGACGCACACCCATTCGTCGGGTGCGCCCTTGCCTTTGCCCATGCGCGTTTCCTGGGGCTTCTTGGTAATCGGCTTGTCCGGAAACACGCGCACCCAGATCTTGCCCCCACGCTTGATGAACCGCGTCATCGCGACGCGGGCCGCCTCGATCTGCCGCGACGTGAGCCAGCAGGGCTCGAGCGCGCGGAGACCGAAGTCCCCGAACGACACATCGGAGCCGCGCCACGCCTTGCCGCGCATGCGGCCGCGCTGCTGCTTGCGGTACTTGACCTTCTTCGGCATGAGCATGGTTATTGCCTCGCCTCGCGCGGTCCCGACGGCCTGCGCGGCTGGCGATCCCGGAACTCCTGCTCTTCGCGCGCGCTCTTCGGCGTCAGCCGCTCACCCTTGTAGAGCCATGTCTTGACGCCAATCTGCCCGTAGGTCGTGCTCGCCTCGGCGAACCCGTAGTCGATGTCCGCCCGCAGCGTCTGCAGCGGGAGCTGTCCGTGCAGATACCACTCGGATCGGGCGATTTCCGCGCCGTTCAGCCTGCCGGAGACGCGCACCTTGATGCCGCGCGCGCCGAAGCGCAGCGCCGACTCGACCGCCTTGCGCATCGCGCGCCGGAATGCCACGCGCTTCTCGAGCTGCTGCGCGACAGATTCGGCGATGAGCTGCGCGTCCAGTTCAGGCTTCTGGATCTCCTGGATATTGATGAAGACCTCGCGATTGGTCCTCTTCTGGATCTCCGCCTTCAGCTTCTCGACTTCCGTGCCCTTGCGTCCGATGATGATGCCCGGGCGGGAGGTGTGGATGTCGATCTTGAGCTTGTTGGCGGCCCGCTCGGTTTCGATCTTCGCAACGCCGGCGTGCGCGAACCGCTTCTTGAGATCGGCGCGCAACGCCAGATCCTCGTGGAGCAGCTTCGCGTAGTCGCGGTCGGCAAACCAGCGCGACTTCCACGTCTTGTTGAAACCGAGCCGGAATCCGTACGGATGTACTTTCTGACCCACTAGTAACTCCCGGCAGGGCTGAAGCCCTGCGCTACCGTTGCTGTACCTTCGCCGCCTTACGGTGGCTCGGCTTTACGTGCCGCGCTATTCTGCTTAGTGCAGCTTTTTTCGTTCTTCGTTTTTCGTTACTTCTTTTTCGTTGTCGCGCTTTTCTTCGCAGGCGCCGCCGTCTTCCGTGCGGGCGCCTTCGTCTTTGCCGCAGGCTGTGCCGTGGATTTCGCGGTCGCGCCTGCCTTCGCGGCGCCGCGCTTCGGCGCACCCTGCGTGGCCACAGCCGCAATCACGACCGGCCGCTCCGCTACCCGCACGGTGAGGTGCGCGGTGCGCTTCACGACGCGGAACGCGCGCCCCATCGGTGCAGGGCGGATGCGCTTCATCGACGGTCCCTGATTCGCGTAGCACGCCGCCACGAACAGGCGATCCACGTCGCCACCGAACCCTTCCTTCTGCTGCGCGTTGGCAATCGCCGAGCGGAGCAGCTTCGCGATGTCGTGACCGACGCCCTTGCGCGTGAACTGCAACGTCGCGAGCGCGCGATTCACATCGCGACCGCGGATGAGGTCCATCACGAGCCCGGCCTTTTGCGCCGACGTCCGCACATACCGAGCCGTCGCGTGCGCTTCAATCGCCATGACTAGCCACCCGCCTTCGCGCCGCCGGCAGCCGGCGCGGCCGCGGCCACCTGCGCGGCCTTTTCCGTCTTCGTCGTGTGTCCCTTGAACGTGCGCGTCGGAGAGAACTCGCCGAGCTTCTGCCCGACCATGTTTTCGGTGACGTACACCGGGATGAACTTCTTGCCGTTGTGCACCGCGAGCGTGTGCCCGACCATCTCGGGCACGACGGTCGAGCGGCGCGACCAGGTCTTGACGACTTTCTTCTCGTTGTCGCGATTCATCGCCTCGATTTTTTCGAGCAGCGGTGTGTCGACGAACGGGCCCTTCTTGAGAGATCTACTCATAATTTTACCCGTCGCGGGGCCCCACCCGCCTTCGCGCTGTTGCGCTTCGGCGAGGCAAGCTCCCCGCGACCTGTGCCTCGCGGCCTCCGGCCGCTCGGCGTTGCTTGCGACAACGAGCTGCTCAGTGCAGCTTCACGACGACTATGGACTGGCGACTGTCGACTGTCGACCGTCGACTGTACCTACCTGGCGCCTTTCGGTCGGCGCTGGACGATGAACTTGTCTGTCGACTTGCGATTGCGCGTCTTGTAGCCCTTGGTCGGCAGACCCCAGGGCGACACCGGGTGGCGCCCGCCCGACGTCTTGCCTTCCCCGCCGCCATGCGGATGGTCCACCGGGTTCATGACGACCCCGCGATTGTGCGGACGCCAGCCGAGCCAGCGGTTGCGGCCGGCCTTGCCGATCGACACGTTCTCGTGGTCGATGTTGCCGACCTGGCCGACGGTCGCGTAACAGACCATTGCGATGTGGCGAATCTCGCCCGATGGCATCTTCACCGACGCGTAGTCGCCTTCTTTCGATACCAGCTGCACCGACGATCCGGCGCTGCGCGCAATCTGCCCGCCCTTGCCGGGTTTGAGCTCCACGTTGTGCAGCATCGTGCCCAGCGGGATGTTCTTCAGCGGAAGCGCGTTGCCCGGAAGAATATCGACGTTGTCGCCCGCGATCACGGCATCGCCGACCTTGAGCCCGAGCGGCTGCAGGATGTACCGCTTCTCGCCGTCCGCATAGGTCACGAGGGCGATGCGCGCCGAGCGGTTCGGGTCGTACTCGATTGTCGAGACTTTGCCCGGAATGTCTTTCTTGTCGCGCTTGAAGTCGATGATCCGGTACAGCCGCTTGTGGCCGCCGCCGCGCCACCATGACGTGAGCTCGCCGTGATTATTGCGGCCTCCCGAGCGGTGCAGGTTCTCGACGAGCGGCTTGTGCGGCTCGTTGGTCGTGATGTCGTCGAACGTCTGGACCGTTTGAAAGCGCCGGCCCGGTGACGTCGGTCTATATGCTTTGATCGGCATCTTCGTTTCTTTCTGTCGTTTACCGTTGACGGTTTACCGTTTGCCGTGTTCGCACGGAGAACGGTAGACGGTGAACGGTCAACGAATCAGGCTCCTTCAAAGAACTCCGGGAGCTTCTCTCCCTGACGCAGTTTCACGTACGCCTTCTTCCAGTCCGACCGCTGTCCGGCGAACCGCCCCTGACGTTTCACCTTACCGTGCGAAATCGCGGTGCGGACGTGCTCGACCTTCGAGCCGAGCAGGGTCTCGACCGCCCGCTTGATTTCGGTCTTGTTCGCGTGGGTCGCTACCTCGAACACGATCGTCCGTCCATCGCGCTCGCGCTGAATGGAGGTCTTCTCGGTGATGAGCGGCCGGCGGATGACGTCAGTGAGTTTCATAAAAAGCTCTCAGCTATCAGCTATCAGAGATTCTGGAGTTTTTCGACCGCGGCTTTTGTCGCGATCACTCTGGACGCGTTCATCACGTCGCGCGCGCCAACGCGCGCGCTCGCGAGAAACTGCACGCCGGGAATGTTCCGCACAGCGATGCCAAGCTTCTCGTCGGGCTGCACGTCGATGAGCAGTGCCTTGCCTTCGGCGCCGAGGCGCTTCAACAACTCGATGGCGGCCTTCGTCCTGGTCTCCGATGCGCTGAGCGCGTCGACGACAACGAGCGAACCGTCCTGAATCCTGGTTGCGAGCGCCGCGACGATCGCGCCACGCTTCACCTTGCCGGGCAGGCGGAAGCCGTAACTGCGCGGTTGAGGCCCGAACACCGTGCCGCCGTGTCGCCACAAAGGCGTGCGGCTGGATCCCACTTGCGGACGACCGGTGCCCTTCTGCTTGTACGGCTTCTTGCCGCCTCCGCTGACGTTTGCGCGGTTCTTGGTCTTGTGCGTGCCACGGCGCGCCGACGCGTTCGTGTGCACGACCGACTCCCAGATGAGCGCGTCGTTCACCCGGCCGCCGAACACCTCGTCGTTCAGCTCGAGCGATCCGACTTTCTTGTTGTCCGTGTTGACGACGTCTACCTTCATAAATGCTCTCAGCTCGTAGCCTGTAGCCTGTAGCCTGTAGCCTGTAGCCTGTAGCCTGTAACCTGTAGCCTGTTTTCGCTACCGGCTACCAGCTACCACCTACCAGCTATTTCTTCCCCTTGGGCTTCTCAGCCTGGGCCACCTTGATCCGCTTCGCGGTGATTGCCTTGCGAATCACCACATACCCCGTCGGCGCGCCAGGAATGGCGCCGCGCACGATCAGCAGGTTGTTTTCCGGATCCACTCTCGCGACCTTCAAGTTGCGGACAGTGATGCGGTCACCGCCCATCCGGCCGGCCGCGCGCATCCCCTTGACGACGCGGGAGGGAAACGACGACGCGCCAATCGATCCAGGCGCGCGATGGAACATCGAACCGTGCGTGGCTGCGCCACCGGCGAAGTGGTGCCGCTTGATCACTCCCTGAAACCCCTTGCCTCGGCTCGTGCCGATCACGTCGACGCGCTCGCCGTTCTCGAACATGGTGACCAGAATCTGATCGCCCACTTTCGGGTCGCCGTCCTTCGCAACCTTTACTTCGCGGAGCACGCGCGTCGGCGGCACATTGGCCTTCTTGTAGTGTCCGGCGAGCGGCTTGCGCGGTTTCGCGGGCGCTCCGTCGACCAGCCCAATCTGCACGGACTCGTAGCCGTCGGTAGCCGCTGTCTTGCGCTGGACGACGACGCACGGGCCCGCTTTGATCACCGTCGCCGGAACGACCGAACCGTCCTCTGCGAACAGCTGCGTCATGCCGACTTTCCTGCCGATAATTGCGTTGACCATAAGTCCTCAGTCGTTAGTCGTCGGTCGTCAGTCTCAGTCGATAGTCTGCAGCCTGACGACTGAGACTAACGACTACCGACTGACGACTACCGACTATTTCGTATGCTCTTTCCCGAACGCCTTGATCTCGACGTCGACGCCGGCCGGCAGATCCAGCTTCATCAGCGCATCCACGGTTTGAGGCGTCGGCTCGAAGATGTCGATCAGGCGCTTGTGCGTTCGGATTTCGAACTGCTCCCGCGACTTCTTGTCGACGTGCGGCGAACGCAGCACCGTCCACTTGTTGATCGACGTGGGAAGCGGAATCGGACCCGCGAGACTCGCGCCCGTGCGCTTGGCGGTGTCGACGATCTCGGTCGTCGATTGGTCCAGCACGCGCGAGTCGTACGCCTTGAGCCGGATGCGAATCTTGTCAGCCATGTTTGCCTCTATTTCCCCTGTGCTTTCGCCACGACTTCTTCACTCACGTTCGACGGCGCCTGCTCGTACCGATCGAAGTGCATCGAATAGGTGGCGCGTCCCTGCGTGCGCGACCGCAGGTCGGTCGCGTAGCCGAACATCTCGGACAACGGCACGCGCGCCTGGATAATCTGCGTGCCTCCGCGATCTTCCTGAGACTGAATCTGTCCGCGACGGCTCGAGAGGTTGCCCATGACGTCGCCCATGTGTTCTTTCGGGACGACGACCTCGACCCGCATGACGGGCTCGAGCAGCACCGGCTTGGCCTTCTTCGCCGCGTCCTGGAACGCCATGGAGCCGGCAATCTTGAACGCCATTTCCGACGAGTCGACATCGTGGTACGAGCCGTCGTACAGCTCGATGCGGACGTCGTCGATCGGATAGCCGGCGAGCACGCCGCGCGTGAGCGCTTCCTTGATGCCCATGTCGATCGGCTTGATGAATTCCTTCGGAATCGATCCGCCCTCCGTCTCGTTCTCGAAGATGTACCCCGAACCCGGCTCGCCGGGGAACAGATGGATCTTCACGTGGCCGTACTGGCCGCGGCCGCCCGTCTGCTTCGAGTACTTCATCTCGCCGTCCGACGGGCGCGTGAGCGTTTCCTTGTAGGCGACCTGCGGCTTGCCGACGGTGGCCTCGACGCTGAACTCGCGCTTCAGGCGGTCGACGATGATCTCGAGGTGCAGCTCGCCCATGCCGGCGATGATGACCTGTCCGGTCTGCTGGTCGGTCTGCACATTGAAGGTCGGGTCTTCCGCCATCAGCTTCTGAAGGCCGACGCCGAGCTTTTCCTGGTCGGACTTCGTCTTGGGCTCGATCGCGAGCGAGATGACCGGCTTCGGGAAGTCCATCGATTCGAGGACGATCGGCTGCTTCTCGTCGCACAACGTGTCGCCGGTGGATACGCTCTTCAGGCCGACGGCCGCGGCGATATCACCGGCGTAGACTTCCTTGATTTCCTCGCGCTTGTTCGCGTGCATCTTCAGCAGACGGCCAATACGCTCTGTGCGCTGCTTGGTCGAGTTGAAGACGGACGAGCCCGAGGTGAGCACGCCGGAATACACGCGGAAGAACGCGAGCTGGCCGACGAACGGATCGGTCATGATCTTGAACGCCAGCGCGGCAAACGGCGCGTTGTCTTTCGCGGGACGATCGATCTTCACGGCTTCAGGATTGTCGGGATCGGGTTTCTTGTCCGGGTCGATGCCGATGATGCCCGGCACGTCGAGCGGCGACGGCAGGAAGTCGACGACGGCGTCAAGCAGCGGCTGCACGCCCTTGTTCTTGAACGCCGAGCCGCAGATGACGGGCACGAATGCGGCCTGGCCCTTACCCTCTTCGCGGACCGAGCTGTTGACGCGCTTCCGAATCGCCGCCTTGATTTCCTCTTCGGTCGGCTCTTCTCCTTTGAGGTATTTCTCGAGGATCTTGTCGTCGGCTTCGCTGACCTTCTCGATCAGCTGCTCGCGGTAGTGCTTCGCCTCGTCCACCAGGTCGGCCGGGATGTCGCTGACGATGTAGTCAGCGCCCATGGTCTCGTCCTTGTAGGTAATCGCCTTCATCTTGACGAGGTCGATGACCCCCGCGAAGTGCTCCTCGGAGCCGATCGGGATCTGAATCGCGACGGGGTTCGCTTCGAGCTTCGAGATGATCTGATCAAAAGTGCGCTTGAAATCGGCACCGATGCGGTCCATCTTGTTCACGAAGCAGATGCGCGGCACGCGGTACTTGTCGGCCTGTCGCCAGACGGTCTCGGACTGCGGCTCGACGCCGGCGACCGAATCGAACACGGCCACCGCACCGTCAAGAACGCGCAGCGATCGCTCGACTTCGGCCGTGAAGTCGACGTGGCCGGGTGTATCGATGATGTTGATGCGGTGATCGCGCCAGAAGCAGGTGGTCGCGGCGGACGTGATCGTGATGCCGCGTTCCTGTTCCTGCTCCATCCAGTCCATGACGGCTGTGCCTTCGTGGACTTCGCCGATCTTGTACGTGATCCCGGTGTAGAACAGGATCCGCTCCGTCGTCGTCGTCTTGCCGGCATCGATGTGCGCCATGATGCCGATGTTGCGTGTTTTTTCGAGTGAATGTGACCGTGGCATTGCGTTTTACTTTTTACGTTTTACTTTCTACGTTTTACTTACCAGCGATAGTGCGCGAAGGCTTTGTTGGCTTCGGCCATCCGGTGCGTATCTTCCCGCTTCTTGACGGCGCCGCCGCGAAGGTTGGCCGCGTCCATCAGCTCGTTCGCGAGCTTTTCCTGCATCGTCTTGCCGTCTCCGCGCGCCCGCGCGAAACCGACCAGCCAGCGAATGCTCAGCGACAACCGGCGGTTCGGGTTCACTTCGACCGGCACCTGATAGTTGGAGCCGCCGACGCGACGCGACTTCACCTCGAGACTCGGCTTGACGTTGTCGACCGCCTTCTTGAACACCTTGACGGGGTCGTCGCCGGTCTTCTCTTTGATGATGTCGAAGCTGTGGTAGAGGATGCCCTCTGCCGTGTTTCGCTTGCCGTCTCTCATGACGGTGTTGATGAATCGGGTCACCAGCGGGCTTTGATAAATCGGATCGGCCGCCAGTTCACGTTTTGCGATGACTCGTCGTCTCGGCATGGTGTATTCGTTTTTCGTTTTGCGTTCTTCGTTACGCCTTCGGTCTCTTCGCGCCGTATTTCGAGCGGCCCTGCTTGCGTCCCTGGACGCCGACGGCGTCGAGCGTGCCGCGGACAACGTGGTAGCGCACGCCGGGGAGGTCTTTCACTCGGCCGCCGCGGATCAGCACAAGGGAGTGCTCCTGCAGGTTGTGGCCCACGCCCGGAATGTAGGTCGTCACCTCGATGCCGTTGGTCAGCCGCACGCGCGCGACCTTGCGCAGCGCTGAGTTCGGCTTCTTCGGAGTCTGGGTGAACACGCGCACGCACACGCCACGCTTTTGCGGGCTGTTCTGCAGCGCAGGGCTTTTCGTCTTGCTGACGATCTTCGTCCGACCGCTGCGGACAAGCTGGCTGATAGTCGGCACAGGAACAACACTCCAGCAGTCGCGCCAACGGCGGACCGGAAAAGCGCGTCGGGCCTAAAAGCACCCGCCTTCGCCGAAGGTTTCGGCGTGGCAGGCTATCGCTTGGCGCCCGATGCAGATACCCTAATGATGAAATCGCGTTGCGCCGCGGTCCTTCCGCGGGCCGTGCCTGAAAAGTGGCGGTTGACGCCTCTTCCGTGCGGTTCGAAGCTAGATAGGGTTTCCTAACTCCGATACAACCTGACGAATATAACACTAACTCTTTGGGAGACGCAACCGATGGCAGAGCAGATCACCACCGCTTCAGGGCTGACCTACGAAGAGATCGAAGCCGGCACCGGCGCGACGGCGCTAAGCGGCCAAAAAGCGAAGGTGCATTACACCGGCTGGCTGAAGAACGGCCAGAAATTCGACTCGTCGAAGGACCGCCACGACCCGTTCGAATTCACCTTGGGAGCAGGCCAGGTCATTAAAGGATGGGATGAAGGTGTCGTCGGCATGAAAGTCGGCGGCAAACGGAAGCTGACGATCCCGGCGGCGCTGGGATACGGCTCGCGCGGGGCCGGCGGCGTCATTCCTCCGAATGCAGAGCTGATCTTCGAGGTTGAGTTGCTCGGAGTCCGGTAGTCTTTTTACAAGAGGTCAGGAGAGTAGGAGATTTCTTTTGAAAAAAAATTCTCCTAACCTCCTGTTCTCCTGTTGAATTTCATTCGATCCAATCCGCGACGAACACATTCGTCTCCCCTTCCCCCTTCGCGTTCCGGTTCGAGCCGAACACTAACTTGCTGCCGTCCGGGGAAAACATCGGGAACCCGTCGAATGTCGAGTTGAACGTGATCTGCTCGAGACCCGAGCCGTCGAGATTGATCATGAAGATGTCGAAGTCGCGCCCCTTGGGATCCTTGATGTTGGACGCGAAGATAATCCGCTTGCCGTCGGGGTGCCATGCGGGTGCGAAGTTCGCGCCGCCGAGCTTCGTCACCTGACGCAGGTTGCTGCCATCGCGGTTCATCACGAAGATCTCGAGGGTCGTCGGGCGCCACAATCCTTCCTTCAGCAGGCTCTGATAGTCGGCAAACTCCTTCGCATCGCCGATCGCCCGCCCCCGGAAGATGATCTGCTTTCCGTCAGGCGAGAACCATGGGCCGCCATCGGGTCCCGGACGATTCGTCAGACGTCTCACGTCGGAGCCGTCGCTCGCCATCGAATAAATCTCCATGTCTCCGTCCCGCACGCTCGTGAAGACAATGCGGCCATCTGGGCCGACAGTCGCCTCGGCGTCATAGCCGGATGTACTCGTGAGCCGGCGGGGATTCGAGCCATCGGCCCCCGCTCGAAAGATGTCGTACGTGTCGTAGACCGGCCAGACGTATCCGCGCGCGTAGCTGGGTCGCGGCGGGCAGTCGCTGGATCCGAGATGCGTCGACGCGTAGACAATCGATTGTCCGTCTGGAAAAAAATAGCCGCAGGTCGTCCGCCCGCCCTTGCTCAACTGCTTCCTGTTCGACCCGTCGACGTTCATCGTGAAAATCTGATCGCATGTGCCAGGCGCGCCCGGATTCGTCTGATAGATGAGCTGTCGTCCATCGGGCGAGAAATACGCCTCGGCGTTTTCGCCGCCAGACGTGAGTTGTCTGGTATTCGCGAGATGCCGCTCGGCCGGCAGCTGCGCCTGACCGTGCGCCGCGAAGCCCGCGGCGATCAGCGCAATCGCTGCCGCGAAAGTCCGATTGATCATGATTCGCCATTATCATCTCGAAATGCGCGAAAAGGCTCAGGGAGCCTTGCTGGCGGCCGATATTGCGCAAGCCGTACGCGAGCGCGGCGGCCGCGCACTGGTCGTCGGCGGATGGACCAGAGACAAGTTGTTGGGTACGGCAAGCGGGGACATGGACATGGAGGTCTTCGGCATTCCTGCCCACGACCTGCCGGCGATTCTCGAGCCATTCGGGCAAGTCGAGCCCATCGGCAAGAGTTTCCCGGTCTACAAGATCGCCGACATCGATGTCGGCCTTCCCCGGCGCGAATCGAAAAGCGCGCCGGGACACAAAGGCTTCATCGTCGAAGGCGACCCATCCATGACGATTGAAGACGCCGCGCGGCGCCGCGATTTTACGGTGAACGCGATTTCCTGGGACCCACTGACCGGGGACTATTTCGACCCGTTCAACGGGCGCGCCGATCTCGAGCAGAAAGTGCTCAAGGCCGTCGATCCCGTCACCTTCGGCGACGACAGCCTGCGCGTGCTTCGCGCGGTTCAGTTCGCGGCGCGACTCGACATGACGCTCGACGAAGGCACCAAAGCCCTGTGCCGATCAATCCGCCTCGACGATCTGCCGCCTGAGCGCGTCTGGGGAGAGATCGAGAAGCTGCTGCTTCTCCCACAGCGGCCGTCGATCGGCTTCACGCTCGCGCGCGAGCTGGGCGTCATCGATCAGCTGTTTCCAGAGCTGAAGGCACTGGTCGGATGCGAGCAGGAACCGGAATGGCATCCGGAAGGCGACGTCTGGGTGCACACGCTGCAGGTGATTGATCAGGCGCGCCAGCGCATCGACGATCTGGATCGTGCGGATCGTCTCATCGTAATGCTCGGCGCCGTGACCCACGATTTCGGAAAACCGGCAACAACTGCGTTTCTCGATGGACGCATCCGTTCGATCAACCACGAGGAAGAAGGGGTCGCGCCCGCCGCCGCGTTCCTCGATCGACTCAACATTCATTCGATCGACGGCAAGGACGTGCGCGGCCAGATACTGGGACTCGTGGCGCACCACTTGAAGCCCGGCATGCTTTTCAAGGTGCGCGAAGAACTGACGGACGGCGCGTTCCGCCGGTTGTCGCAGAAAGCCAACCTGGAGCTCCTCGCGCGCGTCGCAAAGTCGGATTGCCTGGGTCGCGCGCCCGGGACCTTCGATTGCTCCGCGATGGACTGGTTTCTCGAGCGCGCGCGTGACCTCGGGGTCGACAGGAGCCCGCCGAAGCCGATGCTGCTCGGACGGCATCTGCTCGAGCTTGGCATGACCCCCGGCCCGGAGATGGGCGCGCTACTGAAACAGATCTACGAGAAGCAATTGGACGGGATGATCAAGACCACGGAGGAAGGGATTGCACTGGCTTCGCAAGTCCTTTCTAGGTCACACCGCAGGGGCGCTGAGACGCAGGGGTCTTGAAAATTTTCTCTGCGGCCCCGCGTCTTGGCGGTGAGACATGGAACGTTACGCGGCGCGTTCTTGAGCGCGCCGGAATTCCTCCAGCAGCCTGGGAACGTTGGTGCCCACCGAATGCAGTGTGGGCGACCAGCCGAGCGCGCGGGCGCGAGGACCGCGAACGCGCTGATCGAGCATGAGGGCATCGGCATACGCGCCAAGTTTCTTGCGTGCTTCCTCGAGCGGGACATGGCGCACGTCGGGGGGCATCGAGAGGTGGCCCACGATCCCCTCGACAATCGCGTTGACGGTTTCGTCCCCTTCGTCGTTCGCGTGATAGATGCCCGACGCCTCCGGCATGGCAGCCGCGCGGACATACAGGTCCGCCAGGTCCCGGTCGTACACGAGGGGCCAGTGGTTCTCGCCAGTGCCGATTACGCGGATAAGGCCGTTCAGCGCATTTTTCAATAGATCCGACACCATGCCGCGATTCCCGCCGTACACGACGCCGGGACGAATGACCGCCGTCCGCAGATTCGGCCCCGCTGCCTGCAACACAAGTTGCTCGTGCGCGGGTCGCCAGCCGAGCAGCTGACCTGGATTGGGCTGAGCCGTTTCATCCATCGGCTGCGCATTCGATCCCAGAACCGAGATGCCCGACGTGTACACGAACGACACCGGCGGCGACGACTGCGCGCGGGCGGACGCGAGGCCCAGAAGCGTGTCGAGGGCCTTGCGGTCGACTTCTTCGCGCCTGGGGCTCGAGTCCGCGGCCGTGTGGACATACGCATCGTGTGCATCCGCGGCTGCGCGGTACGACTTCACGGTCCGCAGATCGCCGAGTACAGGAGTGACACCCCGCGACGCAAGCACGTCTGCCGCCTGCGGCGTACGCACGAGCGCGGTGACCTGATGATTCGCGCGCAGCGCGGCGTCGACCACAGCAGAGCCGATGTATCCTGTCGCGCCTGTGAGAAAGATCTTCATGAAGGTTCCTACATCATAATTCAGCCGATGCGTCGGGACACCTTACTCGATTTCTTCAACGATGTCTCTGCCGGACGCGGCACATTTCTCGTTTACGACGACGGATACCGCGCGCGTTTCTTTACGTACGCCGAAACTGCGAATGCCGCCCGCGGGTTTGCCGCGCGCTTGCAAAGCGCGGGCCTCGGTAAAGGCGACAAAGTTGTCTTCTGGAGCGAGAACCGGCCGGAATGGATCATCGCGCTGTGGGGATGTCTCCTGAACGGATCGATCGCCGTGCCGATCGACTACCGCGCGTCGCACGAATTCCTCGGGCGTGTCGCGCGCATCGTCGGCGCGAAACTTCTGTTGCTTGGTGACGATGCTGAAGATCTCCGACAGGGCAAAGAGCAGAGAGCAGAGAGCATGAAAACGTGGCGGCTTTCCGACATCGATTTTCGCGCGCTCGACGCTTCCGCATTCACGCCCGTCCCGGTCACGCGGGACGACACGATAGAAATCATCTTCACGTCCGGCGCGACCGCAGAGCCGAAAGGGGTCGTCCTCACCCACCGGAACGTGCTCGCCAATATCGTCCCGGTAGAAAAGGAAATGCGGAAGTACAAGAAGTACGGCCGCCCGTTCTTCCCTATCCGCTTCCTCAACCTCCTTCCGCTCAGCCATATGTTCGGGCAATCGATGGCTGCCTTCGTGCCGCCGATGCTGCACGGGACCGTCGTGTTCATGCGCGGCCACAACCCGCACGAAATCGTGCGGCAGGTCAAACGCCGGCGCATTTCGGTCCTCGTGTCGGTACCGAAAATTCTGGATGTGCTCGCCGACCACGTCGCGCGCCTCTATCCCGATGTCCGCGAGCCGACCGAAGAAAAAGAGGGGGTCGCGAAGCGCTGGTGGCGATACCGCGCGGTGCATCGTCTGTTCGGTTTGAAATTCTGGTCGTTCGTCGTCGGCGCCGCCCCGCTCGAATCATCGCTCGAATCGTTCTGGGGCCGGCTCGGATTCGTCGTCGTGCAGGGTTACGGCCTCACAGAGACGGCCCCCATCGTCACGTTGAACCATCCGTTCTCGACGAGCAAGGGATCCGTGGGAAAGCCGATCGCGGGGGTCGATGTCAAGATCGATCCCGATGGCGAAATTCTCGTGCGCGGCGAGAACGTGACGACCGGGTACTACGGCGCGCCCGCAACGAGCGCGTTCGAAGATGGCTGGTTTCGTACCGGCGATATTGGCGAGCTCGACGAGGCGGGCCGGCTCTTCATCCGGGGCCGCAAGAAAGAAATGATCGTCACGCCGGAAGGCCTCAACGTATTTCCCGAAGACATCGAGCGCATTGTCAATGCGGTCGCGGGTGTCCGGGATTCTGCCGCTGTCGGAATGACGCAGGACGGCGACGAGCGCGTCCAGGTCGCGCTGATTGTCGAGCCGGGTACGAACCCGCTGGATGTCGTCAAGGCGGCGAACGCCCGGCTCGGCGATCACCAGCGCATTCGCGCGGCTCATGTCTGGCCTGGCGCCGAGCTGCCGCGTACCGAAGGCACGAAGAAGTTACGACGTCACGAGATTCGCTCCTGGCTGCAGACGGGCTCGGCGCCGGTGGTTTCCACGTCGCGTGGAACGAGCGTCGAATCGGTCATTGCGCGGTTCGCGGACGGCCGCCACCTGGCGCCCGGCGCAACACTGGAGGAGATGGGGCTGAGCTCGCTCGAACGCATCGAGATGATGGTCGCTCTCGAAGAAGCGCTGAACACGAACATTGACGAGACCGCGTTCTCGAATGTCAAGACCATCGCGGATCTCGAGCGGCTGACTGCCGCGCCGACCGCGACAGCACCGCCGCCCGAGCCAGTCGAATTCCCGTCGTGGAACCGCGCCTTTCCGTTCCGCGCGCTTCGCGCGATCGCTCAGCCGGGTTTTCTGCTTCCACTCACGCGCGTGTTCGCGTGGATCACAGTCAATGGATCGCAGCACCTGGAAGGACTGCATGGCCCGGTCATCTTCGCGGCGAATCACCAAAGCCATATGGACGTGCCGATCATTCTCGCGGCGCTGCCCGGGCGATGGCGCCGCCGCGTGGCGACCGCCATGGCGAAGGAATTTTTCAAAGCGCATTTTTTTCCCGGAAGGGCACACGCGCGGCAAGCAACTCGCGCGCAGCCTGGAGTACTACCTCTCGGCAGCCTTCTTCAACACGTTCCCGCTGCCCCAGCGCGAAGCGGGCGCGCGCCAGACGCTGCGCTACATCGGAGAATTGATCAGCGGCGGCTTTTCAGTGCTCATTTTCCCGGAAGGAAAGCGGACCGACCATGGCGAGATCGCGCCCTTCCGGCCCGGCGTCGGGATGATGGCCTCGCGATTGAGGATTCCCGTGATTCCCGTTCGACTGGAAGGCATCGATCGCGTTCTCCACCACACATGGAAGATGGCCACTCCAGGCCGCGTGCGCGTCACGTTTGGTGCGCCACTGCACCTCACCGGTGAGGATTTCGTCTCCTTGACGGCCGAAGTCGAAGAAGCAGTGCGAAAATTGAGCGAGTAGCTGCGGTTTGTGGCACAATCATTGCGAGCGCGCGCCGGATGATCGCTCAGGACCGCCTAGAGGCGGATCTGCTGAAAGGATTTCTAGCCAGTTTGAGCAAAGACGATTTAATCGACATGCAAGGAACGGTCGTAGCAGTGCATAGCGGAGGTCTCTATCGCGTCCAGTGCGACGCCGGGCACGAAGTGCTCGCCCAGCTGAGCGGCCGTATGCGCCGTTTTCGAATCAAAGTTGTTCCAGGCGACCGCGTGACCGTAGGGGTTTCTCCTTACGATCCAGTCCGCGGCATCATCACGTTCCGCGCACGTTAGGTCAGGACATGTTCGACGATTCCAGTTCACCACACGCCAGACCGGGCGCCGTCGAGACGCCCGAAGCGACGCCCGCGCAGACCGCAGCAGTTCAGCGATATCACAGCTGCCGGTGGCGTAAAGCCCCCGAAGACGCTGACCCGCGCGACTTCTGCTCACATCGCGATGTGCAGCCGATGGCCGGGACGACCGGCTTCGATCCCGAGGCCTGGTGCCCGGACTGTCAGTTTTACAAGGTACGTCGCGTGCCGAAGAAACGGACAGTGGACGACTTCGGATACTGATCGTCCATCGTCCATCGTCCATCGTCCATCGTCCATCGTCCATCGTCCATCGTCCATCGTCCATCGTCCATCGTCGTAGACGGCATGCAGTGTGCCTTGTGTACGCGCATGAGAGCCAAGAATCTCTCGGAGATTCGGGTTTATGGCAAAGCTCGAGCCGTGGGCGATGCAGTTTCTGCGCTGTTGAGGCGGTCAGCGTTCAGCAAGGACTTGAATCTTAGAGACCAGCTATCGCGATCATCCAGCCGCGTGGCTCCGCTTATCGCGAGGGTTATGGCCAGCTGACCGATCGTCATCTTGCGGTTTACCTCGGCCGCGCGCGAGGTTCGGTTCCCCCGTCAACATGATCTCACTGCACAGTTGGAGACGATAGGACACCTCGGCAAAGCCCTCAACGAGCAATTCCTGTCCGAGGCCGAGCACTCCACGCTCGCCGAGACATACGATCACATCGGCAGAATGCTGACGCGATGGATTAATTACCTTCAGGAATCCGACTGGAAGGACCGAGGCTAGCGACTGCTTAGCCGGACGATGGACGATCGACGATGGACGATGGACGATGGACGATGGACGATGGACGATGGACGATGGACGATCGTTATTCCGAGAACTCCCTCGCCAGCTCCACCCACTCGCCGTTCGGCGAGAGCAGCTGATATGCACGCCAGTGCGGTTTGGCTTCGATGGAGTGCCCGGTCTTCTCGAGGGTGATCGCGAGATAGAAGTGCGCATCGGCGTATTGGCCGTTGAGCCCAAGCGCCGTGCGATAGCAGGTCGCGGCCTCCTTGAAACGCCCGAGATCGTGGTAGATGTTCCCCAGGTTGAAATGCGCCTCGAAGAAATCGGGATCGAGGCCGATCGCGCGCTCGTAGAGCGCCTGCGCTTCGGCGAGCTCGTCCTTGCCGTAGTGAATGTTGGCCAGGTTGATCAGCGCCGGCACCAGATACGGATCGATCTCGAGCGCCTTTCGATACCAGGTCGCCGCGGCGTTGTGGCGCGATTCGTCCACATCGAGCGCTGACGCCTTGATGAAATATTCCTCCGCCAGCGTCTGCGGTGCCGCCAGAGGCACGATGGTGTCTTTCCCCGTGCTCCTTGCCGGTCTCCTTTCGGCTTCGGCCGCTTCAACTTGATGATGCGCGCCGGTTCGGCGTCGATGCGGAAGTCGAACGTCAGCTGGCCGCTGCGCTCGGCCTGCAGCGACCTGAGGATGGCGCGGAACGGCGCGGTCTGAAGCTCGGCGCTCACCTGGCGAATCAGTAGTAAATCGGAAAACGAATAGTACGTTTCCGTATGTGTACGCATGACCGGACGAATCAGTCCCCATTTCTGCAGGTAGCGAAGATGGTCTTCGCGAAGTCCCGGATACATACTGAGCAGATCACGCTGCCCGTAGTACTGCTGTTTGAGATCCTCAGGCGGCTGAATGCCCGCCATCCGGCAGAAATCGTTCTCGCTGACGACGCGCACGCCCAGATCTTCCGCTTTCCGCTGCTTCTGACTCTTCTCCGCGTTGGGGCCCGCTTCGGCACCCGACCACGACGAGCGTCGTTCTGGCCGTCACCTCGTCGGCGGTGGAACCGCCGAGACGAATCACGAGCGCCTGCGCTTCTTTGCGGCCGAGCGACGAAAGTTTGCCGGTGAAGACGACGAGCTGATGGCAAGCGGGAGTTCTGAGGACTGATCGGTCAACGTGCGAGAAAGATGCAGTAGGGGCGAGTAGAAGTCAAGCACTCGCAGCCGTACAATCGTCAGCGATGCTGCTCGCGGGCGACGTTGGCGGAACGAAAACCCTGCTCGGTCTCTTTGCGCGGGCCGCCACGCGTCCCGATCGCCGTTGAGATCCGCTCGTACCGCACGCTCGACTTCCCCGATCTCGGTGCGCTGTGTCTGCAGTTTCTTCGCGAGACATCGACGACCCCGGCGGACATCGAGGCCGCCAGCTTCGGCGTCGCAGGTCCTGTCATCGGTACGCGCGCGCAGTTGACGAACGTGCCATGGGTCGTCGATCTCGACACGCTGCGACGCGAGGTGCCCGTTCCGCGCGCCTACGTGCTGAACGATCTCGAAGCGCTCGCGTGGTCGGTGCCGGTTCTCACGCGTGACGAGATAGAGGTTCTCCACGAGGGCGATGCCGACGCCGAGGGCAGCGTCGCGTTGATCGCGGCGGGCACCGGCCTCGGTATCGCGCTTGCTGCCGAGAGTGAATGGTCGGCTGATGCCGCGCGCGTCTGAAGGCGGACACGTCGACTTCGCACCTCGTAACGCCGACGAACAGACGCTCGCCAGCGCACTGATCGAGGAATACGGACGCGTCGACGTCGAGCGCGTCGTCTCGGGGCCCGGTCTCGCGAACATTCAGAGGATTCTGCATCCGCATCAATGCGAGGCGCTCACTCCTGCATGCCGTCACTGGGACGACGCTGCCGGCTGCGATTTCACGATCGGCGCTCGAGACCGGGTGTCCGTTGTGCATCGCGCACGTTGGAATGTTTCGTGTCGGCGTACGGAGCCTCGGCCGGCAACCTCGCGCTGACCGTGCTCTCAACGGGCGGCGTGTATCTCGGCGGCGGCATCGCGCCGCGTATCCTGCCCGCGCTGCGCTGGCCCGTCTTCATGCAATCGTTCCTGGAGAAATCGCCGATGGATGCGCTCATGTCGCGCATCCCGGTCAAGGTCATCCTGAATCCGCGCGCGGGACTGATTGGGCGCGGCGAGTTATGGCAATCGACAGTCGGTAGTCGACAGTCGGTAGTCGACAGTCTGTAGTCTACAGTCGGTAGTCGGCAGTCGCAGTTGCAGCCGCATTCGGCCGCAGTGTGAATGATGGCTGCGGGTTTTCCGTTCCAGAAAATCAGGTACTCTAGCCCAAGGAGTTGGCCCGCTTACTCAGACTGTCGACTGCCGACTGAGACTGCCGACTGCCGACTGCCGACTGTCGACTGTGCTAGCGTAATCAGGTGGACTTGGCTCTTCGACGAAACACAGCCGGAACGTCGGATGAGAGTGCCGCGTCGCGCTCGTCCTTGCGTGCCTCGTTGGCGCGCCGGGTCGTCCTTGGACAGTCCACCCCGCGAAAGCCGCCCTGCCGCAGCCGCAAAACCCCGCGGTGAAGTGCGCGTGCCCTTTCGTCCCGGTGAGCTGCTCACCTACGACGTCTCCTATTCCACGTATCGTCACGGCCGGCACGGTCACGATGCACGTGCAGGCGAAGCGACCCTCCTACAATTCGGTCGCGTACTACGTCGTCGCCGAAGCGCGCCCCACGCCGCTGATGTCGAAGCTTGTACACCCTCTATTACAAGGCCGACGTGCTGATGGACGTCTATTACGCTGCTGCCGCAGCGCGCCGGCGTCTACAGCGAAGAGGGACAGCGGCATCAGATGAAGGTGACGACCTTCAACAACGCCGCGCGCAAGGCCACGTTCGAGCACGTATCGGCCAAGAGCGGCAAGCGGGAATTCTCCGTGCCGGCGTTCACGCAGGATGCGCTGTCCGCCATCTACGTCATGCGCGCGCTGCCGCTGAAGGTGGGCGCGAAGGAAACGATTCCGGTCACCACCGGCGGACGCAGCTATCGCGCGCAGGTGACCGTGGTCGGCACTGAGGCGTTGAAAACCGGGGCGGGACCCTTTCAGGCGTTCCGGCTGCGGACGGCGCTCTACGACGAAGCGGGCCAGCCAAGCGGCCGGCCGATTCAACTGTGGATCAGCGATACGCCCGGCCGCGTGCCGGTGAAGCTGCAATCGGAACTGAGCGTCGGCTCATTCATCCTCACGCTGAGCGAAGCCAAGCCCGGGCAGTGAGGTAGTCGGCAGTCGATAGTCGGCAGTCGGCAGTCGGCAGTCGGCAGTCGGCAGTCGGCAGTCGGCAGTCCCAGTCGTCAGTCATCAGACGACTGCCGACAGACTAGTGATCGCCGACTGAGACTGCCGACCGACGACTACCGACGACCGACTGCTCCGGCAGCCCCAGTGCCTGCTCGCACTCTCGCGTTCACGACTTCCCCGCCCTGCGCGATCAGCGTGTCGCGCGTAATCTCGTCATTCGGATCGATCGTCACCGCGCCGTCCTTCACGAGATGCAGCAGAAATGTCGTCACGTTCTTCGCGTACATCTGGCTTGCGTGATACGGCACGGTCGAGGGCAGGTTCGTCGGCCCGAGAATCGTCACACCCTGTTCAACGACAACCTGATCGGCGCGCGTCAGCTCGCAGTTGCCGCCGCGCTCTGCGGCGAGATCGACGACGACTGATCCGGGCGCCATGCCGCGCACCATGTCGGCGGTCACGAGCACGGGCGCTTTCTTGCCCGGAACGACGGCCGTCGTGATGACGACGTCGTTCGCGGCTACGACGCGCGCCATCATCTCGCGCTGCCGCTGGTAGAACGCTTCGTCCTGCGCCTTGGCGTAGCCGCCCTTGTCCTCTGCCTGGCCCGTCTCGAGCGGCAGCTCGACGAATTTCGCGCCGACGCTCTGCACCTGTTCCTTCACTGCCGGGCGCACGTCGTACGCCTCGACGACCGCTCCCAGTTTGCGGGCGGTGGCAATCGCCTGCAGGCCCGCGACACCGACACCGACGATGAAGACGTGCGCGGGAGTGACGGTGCCGGCGGCAGTCGTCAGCAGCGGGAACATGCGCGGCAGCGTCCCGGCCGCCAGAAGGACGGCCTTGTATCCGGCGATGGTCGCCATCGACGACAGCACGTCCATGCTCTGCGCGCGCGTGATCCGCGGAATCAGCTCGAGCGCAAACGCGGTGACGCCGCGCGATGCGATCTCGCGCACCGTCTCCGGCGTGCCGAGCGGATCGGCCATGGCGATGACGACCTGCCCCTGCCGCATCGACGCGAATTCACCTGCGCGCACCTGCAGCACGACGTCTGCGGCAAACACCTCGCCGCGGCTCGCGGCAATCTGCGCGCCCTTGTCCTGATACGCGCTGTCGGGAAATCCGGCACGCTCGCCGGCGCCGCGCTCGATCGTCACGTCGAACCCCGCTTTTTTCAGCGGAGCGATCGACGCCGGCACGAGCGCGACACGGTGCTCGCCTGGAAACTGTTCGGTGGGAACTCCGATCCGCATGACGAGATTCTATGATACTGGTCGGTGCGGTTCGGTGGTTCAGTGGCTGCAACGCCACCACTGACCGACCGAACCACCGACCAGGTTCACCGTGCAGCTGACCATCGCGCTCGCACAGCTCAATCCCACAGTCGGCGACATCGACGGCAACCTCGCGCGCATCCGGCGCGCGCGCGATCGAGCGGCGGCCGGCGGCGCCGATCTCGTCGTGCTGCCCGAGCTCGCGCTCATCGGATATCCGCCCGAAGATCTCGTCCTGCGGCCGTCCGTCGTCGACGCGTGCCACGCGGCGATCGATTGCCTGGTGCGCGAAAGCCACAACGCGCCGGCGCTCATCGCCACGACGCCGTGGCGCGAAGACGGCCGCGTCTACAACGCCGCGATCGTCATCGACAAGGGCACGACGACGCGGCGGTTCAAATCCGATCTGCCGAACTACGGCGTCTTCGACGAGAAGCGCGTGTTCTCGCGCGGGGCCGCTGCCGGAGCCAGTCAATTTTCGCGGCATCCGCATCGGCGTGCCCGTGTGCGAAGACATCTGGACACCGGCGGTCACGACACATCTGGCGCGCGCCGGCGCGGAGTTCTTCATCGTGCCGAACGGCTCGCCGTTCGAGACCGGAAAATTTCCTACGCGCATCGAGCTGGCACGCGCGCGCACGCGCGAGACGAATCGCGCGCTGATTTACGTCAACCAGATCGGCGGGCAGGACGAGCTGGTGTTCGACGGCCGATCGTTCGTCCTCAATCGCTCGGGCGACCTTGCGTGCTCGCTGGCGGGCTGGGACGAAGCGATCGAGCTGACGCGATGGACGCGCACCGATGACGGGTGGACGTGCGAGCCAGGCCGCGTCGAGGCGCCGGGCGAGCAGCTCGCCGAGACCTACAGCGCGCTGATGACCGGCTTGCGCGACTACGTCGACAAGAACGGATTTCCCGGAATCGTGCTCGGTCTTTCCGGCGGCGTCGACTCGGCGCTGAGCGCCGCCGTCGGCGTCGATGCGCTCGGACCCGACCGTGTGCTGGGCGTGCGGCTTCCGTCTCCGTTCACCGGGCCAGGTCAGCATGGAGGAGGCGCAGCTTGTCGCCGACCGTCTCGGCATTCGACTCCTGACGCTGCCGATCGAGCAGGTGATGACGAGCGCCGAAGCCACACTGGCGCCCGTTTTCGAAGGACGGCCACGGGACGTCGCCGAAGAAAATCTCCAGGCGCGGATTCGCGGTCTTCTTCTGATGGCGCTGTCCAACAAGTTCGGATCGATGCTGCTGACGACCGGCAACAAGTCGGAGATGTCGGTCGGCTACGCCACGCTGTACGGCGACATGTGCGGCGGGTTTTCCGTGCTCAAGGACATTTACAAGACCGAGGTCTATCGCCTGTCGCGCTGGCGCAACGCGAACCGGCCGCCGCTCGCGAAGGGCCCGCTCGGCGAGGTGATTCCCGAGCGCACGCTCACGCGTCCTCCGACCGCCGAGCTTCGGCCGAACCAGACCGACCAGGACTCGCTTCCGCCGTACGATCAGCTCGATGCGATTCTGACGGGGCTGGTCGAGGAGGAAAAGTCGGTCGACGAGATCGCGGCTGCCGTCGCGCCGCGCGAGATCGTCACGCGCGTGCAGCAGATGCTCTACACCGCCGAATACAAACGCCGGCAGGCGCCTCCGGGCGTGAAGGTGAGCCGCCGCAGCTTCGGGCGCGATCGCCGCTACCCGATCACGAATCGCTTCCGGGAGAAGCCCGCCGGGTCGCGCAATAATTGCTAGAATGCAGATCATCCTGAACGGCGACCCGCACGAGGTCGCCGGACCGCTGAACGCTGACCGCCCTGCTCGCGCAGTTGAACATCGACCCACGCCGCGTGGCCGTCGAGCACAACCTGACCGTCGTCAAGCGCGCCAACTACGACAGCACGCAGATTCAGGACGGCGATCAGATCGAGATCGTGAATTTTGTTGGAGGAGGATCGTTGAATTCCGACCCGTTGGTGATTGCCGACCGCGACGTTCGCGTCGCGCCTGATCGTCGGCACCGGCAAGTATTCGTCGTTCCAGGTGATGCAGCGCGCCCACGAGGCGTCGGGCGCCGACATGGTGACGGTCGCCGTCCGCCGCGTGAACATCAGCGACCGCTCGAAGGAATCGCTCCTCGACTACATCGACACGAAGAAGATCGCGCTGCTGCCGAACACCGCCGGCTGCTATTCGGCGGATGATGCGGTTCGAACGGCGCGGCTCGGGCGCGAAGCCGGGTTGTCGAACTGGGTGAAGCTGGAAGTGATCGGCGACGAGCGCACGCTGTTTCCGGACAACGAGGAGCTGCTCGTCGCGACGAAAATTCTGGTGAAGGAAGGGTTCGTCGTCCTGCCCGTACACGACCGACGATCCGATCGCCTGCAGAAAGCTTCAGGATGCCGGCGCTGCGGCGGTGATGCCGCTCGGCGCGCCCATCGGCTCGGGCCTTGGCGATTCAGAACGCGAACAACATCCGCATCATCCGGGAGTTCTCGCGCGTCCCGATCATCCTCGACGCAGGTGTCGGCACCGCGTCAGACGCGACGATCGCGATGGAGCTCGGAGTCGACGGTGTGCTGATGAATACCGCCATCGCCGAGGCGCAGGATCCGATCGCGATGGCGACATCGATGAAGCTCGCCGTGCAGGCCGGCCGCCTCGCGTACCGCGCCGGCCGGATGCCGAAGCGCATGTACGCCAGCGCGAGCAGTCCGCTCGCTGGCACCATCGCTGAACGCCGGCGGCGCGGAATGTTCGCGTCATTCTGTGCAGACGAAATCGGTCGTTGCCTGCCACGCGCCTGTACAGGTATATTGCTCGGCGTTTCTTCCCGGCAACTCCTTTTACTCAGATCTCCAGTTATGCACGATGCACTTGGCAGGGCATTAGCTGATCAGCGTATGAAGGCCGTGCTGCCCCACATCAGCGGCAGACTGCTCGACCTTGGCTGCGGCTGCAATGCTCTCGTGCGCCTGTACGCCAACGGCGTTGGCGTCGATGTGCATCCCTGGCCCGGCGCCGATGTCATCGTCGACGATTCAGCGGCTCTGACGTGGGAATCCCAGTCGTTCGACACGATTACGATCATCGCCGCGCTGAATCACATGCCGAACAGGAAAGCGGTGCTCCAGGAATGCAGGCGCGTGCTGCGTCCGGACGGACGCGTCGTTGTCACGATGCTTACGCCCAGAACGTCGCAGATCTGGCACTGGCTGCGAGCGCCGTGGGATGCGGACCAGCGCGAGCGGGGCATGAAACCTGGCGAGGTCTACGGCATCACACCGGCCGACGTCGTCGCGTTGTTCGCGTCGTGCGGCTTCACGCTGTCGTCGGTGAGCCGATTCATGTTCGGTTTCAATCGGCTTTACGTGTTCCGCCTCGCAGACACGGACGCCCCCGCCGCCCTCGGGACCCGGAAAAAAGCCTCCTGATCTGTCCGCTACAATCGGAAGATCCCCTTCTCCTTCCGCCCTCGCAGCGCGTTTCTCGTATCCACGATCAGCGGGAACTGCTTCACGATCGGGTCGTAGTCGAACGACGAGTGGTTCGTGCAGATGACGGCGCAATCGGCGTCGGCCTTCGCCGGCTCGATCGCTGTCAACGACAGGCCGTCGATTTTCAGCGACGGAACGAACGGATCGCTGTAGCTCAGCGTCGCGCCCCTGCGATGCAGCAGCTCGAGGATGTCGAGCGCCGGCGACTCGCGCACGTCTCCCACGTCCTTCTTGTACGCGACGCCGATCAGGTGAATCTTCGATCCGTTGATGCTCTTCTTCGCGGAGTTGAGCGCATCGGTCACCCGCTCGACCACGAACTCCGGCATCGCGCCGTTCACGTGCCCGGCCAGCTCGATGAAGCGGCATTCGAAGCCGCTCTGACGCGCCTTCCATGACAGGTAGAACGGATCGATGGGAATGCAGTGGCCGCCGAGACCCGGGCCCGGGATAAAACGGCATGAAGCCGAACGGCTTCGTGCCCGCGGCATCGATGACCTCCCACACGTCGATGTCGAGGCGATGGCACATCAGCGCGATTTCGTTCACCAGGCCGATATTGACCGCGCGGAAGGTGTTCTCGAGCAGCTTCACCATTTCCGCGACGCGCGTGTTGCCGACCTTGATCACCTTGTCGACCACCTGCTCGTACAGCGCCGCGGCCAGATCGGTGCTCGTCTGGTCGATCCCGCCGACGACCTTCGGAATATTTTTCGTCAGGTAGGTCTGGATTGCCCGGATCGACGCGCTCGGGTGAGAACGCGAGGTAGAAATCGCGCCCCACCTTCAGTCCGCCGGCCTCGAGCGCCGGCTGCGCGACCTCTTCCGTCGTGCCCGGATAGGTTGTCGATTCGAGAATGACGAGCTGTCCCTTGCGCAGCACGCCGCGGTCGCCTCGATCGCCTTCACGACGTACGAGAGATCCGGGTCGCGCGTCTTCCGAAGCGGCGTCGGCACGCAGATGTCGATCACGTCCACGTCGGCGAGCTCACGCTGATCGGTCGTCGCGCGGAACGTGCCCGCCTTCACGACCGCCGCGAGCTCTTCTGACGGAACGTCGGGGATGTAGCTCTTCCCGGCGCTCAGGCTGTCGACCTTCGACTGATCGACGTCGTAGCCGACGACGTGCAGGCCGGCCTTCGCAAACTCGACGGCGAGCGGCAGCCCGACGTACCCGAGCCCGATGATGCCGACACGCGCTTTCCTGCTCTTGATTCGCTGCAACAAATCCATTCGTTACGCTCTCTGCTGAAAAAAATTGCGGATCGCTTCGACGACCGACGACTGCTGTGCTTCGGTCAGCTCGCCATAAATCGGGAGCGCCAGCGCCTCGTTTGCCGCGGTCTCGGCCACCGGCAACGATCCCGTTCGATATCCCAGCTCGCGAAAACATGGCTGCAGATGAAGCGGGACCGGGTAATACACTTCGGTGCCGATGCCGCTCGACTGAAGGTGCGCGCGAAGGCGGTCGCGCTCGGGGACACGGATGACGAACTGATTGTAGATGTGCGTGCTGTCGGCCGATCGCGCCGGCAGCGTCACCGTGCCTCCGACATCGGCCTGCCTCTTGAACAGCGCCTCGTACCGCTCGGCGTTCCGCCGCCGCGCGGCGGTCCAGCTCGTCGAGATGCGGAAGCTTCACGCGCAGAATGGCGGCCTGCAGCGCATCGAGCCGGAAATTCGCCGCCGACCACGTCGTGATGATATTTCACCTCTCCGCCATGCTGCCGGATCGCGCGCAGCTTGCGCGCGAGCGTGCCGTCGGATGTGGTGACGAGGCCGGCATCGCCGAAGGCGCCCAGATTCTTCGTCGGAAAGAACGAGAAGCAGCCGATCGTGCCGATGCCGCCGACGGGCCTGCCGCGATAGCACGCGCCGATCGCCTGGGCGGCGTCTTCGACGACCGGCACCCCGCTGCGCTCGGCAGATCTCGAGAATCGGCGCCATGTCGGCGCTCTGCCCGAACAGGTGGACGGGCATGATCGCCTTGGTCTTCGACGTCATCGCAGACGCGACCGCACCGGCGTCGATATTGAACGTCGCGCGGATCGATGTCGACGAACACCGGACGCGCGCCCAGCCTGGCAATGGATCCGGCGGTCGCGAAAAACGAAAACGGCGTCGTCACGACTTCGTCGCCCGCGCCGATATCCGAGCGCCATCAACGCCGCAAGAAGCGCGTCGGTGCCCGACGACACGCCTACGGCGTGCGGAATTCCGAGAAACGCTTCGAGCTCGCGCTCCAGGCCTTCGACCTCGGAACCCAGAATGAACTGCTGCGCATCGCAGACGCGCGCGATCGCCTCGAGCACGTCGCCGCGCAGCGGCGCGAACTGTGCTTTGAGGTCGAGCAGCGGGACTTTCTGCGCCCCTCGACTATCGCTCGGGACGTCCTGAGGCGACTCGAGGACGGCGACATAAACACTGAATACTATCGTATAGGCCCGCATGAATGAAATTGACGTCGCCGTGATTGGCGGAGGGGTCGTCGGACTCTCCTGCGCGCTGAAGCTCGCGGAATCGGGCGCCAGTGTGTGCGTCATCGAGCGCGAGTCGCGGCCCGGGCGCGGCATGAGCACGCACAACAGCGGCGTGATTCATGCCGGCATCTATTATCCGCCCGGTTCGCTCAAGGCCAGGCTCTGCGTCGACGGGCGCGAGCGTCTGTACGAGTTCTGTGAGCGGCATTCCGTCGCGCATCAACGGTGTGGAAAATTGCTGGTCGCGGCTCACGAGCGCGAAATCGCCGAGCTGGAGAGCGTTGCGCGCGCGGGGTGTATCGAATGGCGCGACTCTCGAGATGGTCGACGCCGGCTTCGTGCGGCGCAAAGAACCTCACGTGCACGCCGTTGCGGCGGTGTGGTCGCCCGATACCGGCATCATCGAAGCCGAAGCGCTGATCACCGCGCTCGGCCGGCTATGCCGCGACAACGATGTGGCGATGCTCGTCGGGCACCGCTGTCGTCGACGCCGCCGCATCGAACGGCGGCGTCGAGCTCGTCACGCCGCACGAGCGCTTTCGTGCGCGCACCGTCGTCAATGCAGCGGGCCTCTACGCAGACGACGTCTCGGCGATGCTCGGGCGGACGCAGTTCCACATCAAGCCGTGCCGCGGCGAGTACGCCGAGCTGGCGCCGTCGAAGCGCAGCTGGGTGAACGGCCTGGTGTACCCGCTGCCGCACGCCGACGGTTCGGGACTCGGTGTGCATCTGACCCGCACGACATGGGGCAGCGTGCTGATCGGCCCGACCGCGAAATTTCAGGATTCGAAGGACGACTACGAAGGAGCGCGTCTTCCGCTCGATGCGTTTCTCGAGCCGACGCGCGCGCTGCTGCCGGGCATCACGCTCGCCGATCTGCAGCCCGGCGGGACGGGCATTCGCGCAAAACTGCACGGTCCGGACGAAAATTCGCAGACTTTCTGATCGAGCGGGACACGCAGAATCCGCACGTCATTCAGGTCGCGGGAATCGAGTCGCCCGGCCTCACGTCGTGTCTCGCCATCGGCGAGATGGTGGCTCAGGCAGATGGTAGCGTGGGTGGTCGCCGGTAGCTCGTGATAGCTGAGAGCTGATGCAGCTGAGAGCTGATCTGCTTTCAGCTTCTCCAGCTCCATCGAACGTACGCGATACAGCAGATCTTCCAGAAGCTTCCGGTTGGCGGAAATGACGTCGGCGACCAGACCGATGAGCAGGACCTGAAATCCCACGATCATCAGCACCGCCGCGAGCAGCAGCGACTGCACGTGACCGGAGCCGTCGTTGTTGAGATAGAAATACAGAAACCTGAACGAGATGGCCAGTCCCGCCGCCGAATGTCACGAGCCCAATCGTCGTGAACACCTTGAACGGCTCGTACATCGTGTAGATGCGAACGATCGTCGAGGCCGACCGCTTGATGTACACCCACACGTTGTCGAACAGGCGCGAGGGCCGCGTCTTCGGGTTCGATCGAATGGGCACGTGCGCGATGGCCATCCGCTTCTTGCCGGCCTGGATGATCGATTCGAGCGTGTACGTGAAGTCCGAGACGATGTTCATGCGCAGCGCGGCTTCGCGCGTGTACGCGCGGAAGCCGCTCGTCGTGTCCGGGACGCGCGTATTCGACACCTGCCGCACGACCCAGCTGCCGAGATGCTGCAGACGCTTGCGTGTCCACGACAGATGCTTCAGCGTCTCGACGTTGCGATCGCCGATGACGACGTCGGCTTCGCCGCTGACGAGCGGCGCCACGAGCGTCGGAATATCGCTGCCCGCGTACTGGTTGTCGCCGTCGGTATTGACGATGAAGTCGGCGCCGAGCTTCAGTGCCGCATCGATGCCGGTCGTAAAGGCGGTGGCAAGGCCGCGCCTGTTGCGGAGCGAGATGATGTGCCGCACGCCGGCCGCTCGCGCCACCTCGACCGTGCCGTCCGTCGACCCGTCGTCGATGACGAGCACCTCGATCGTGTCGATGCCCGGGATCTCCCGCGGAAGATCGCGCAGCGTCGACGGCAGCGTGTCGGCCTCGTTCAGGCACGGAATCTGGATGATGAGCTTCTTCATCGAGACTCGACACTCGCGGACTCTGGACTCCTGGACTCTCCGACCAGCTTCTCGATCACGCCGTCCCACGTGACGCGCCGCGCGCGTTCGTATCCGGCGCCGCCGAGACGCGCGGCCAGAGCCCTTGTCGGCCGCAAGCCGATTGATGGCCGCACGCCAGCGCCTCGGCAGTCGGCTCGACAGACGAAACCGTTCGTTTCGTGCTCGACGAACTCGAGCGGACCGCCGGCATCGGTGCGTCGTAATGATCGGCTTGTGCGCCAGGAACGATTCCAGCGTCACGTATCCGTAGTCCTCGTCGAACGGGCTGTAAATACCACCGCGAGCGCGCCCTTGTACAGATCGATCAGCCCCTGCTCGTCCGACCGATCCGGCAAAGTCGATGCGATCGGCGACAGCCCGAGCGATGCCGCCAGCTCCTCGGTGCGCGCGCGCTGAGTGCCTTCGCCGACCACGATGAGACGTATCGGACGATCGACGTGCTGCATGGCGCGCACCGCCAGATCGGGGCGCTTGATCGACTCGAGGCGCCCGACGAACAGCACATAGTCGCCGTAGGGCCCGGGCTCGAGACGATCGGCGAACGGCGGCGGCTGATACAGCGCTTCTGCCGTCAGCCCGTTGTACTTCGGCAAGCCGGTTCGCGGTGTTCTGTGCATTCGCAAACACGCGGCGGCACTCGCCGAGCATTTTCGTGTCGAGCTCGATGAGCGTCTGCCTCAGGCCGACGTCTTCGTCGACTGTGCGAGAAATCGCTGTACTCGGTTCCGCACAGCTCGTACGCGGCGCGGTACTGATGAATGAGCCACGCGACCTTGTTCGGATGGCGGACGAAGTACGACGGAAACTTCGTGCCGATCACGAGATCGATCGGCTCGCCGTTCGATCTCGCTCAGATCGATCAGGCGCCACGCCGGCGCGTGCGCGAGAATTTCCCGCTTCGGATACCACTTGAACGGAATGCTGACGAGCTCGGCCTGATACCCGTGCGCGCGCAGCTGCTGATGCAAGCGCGCGAACGTGATACTCGGCGCCGACCGTGCACGAACGGAACCTGGACTTCGCAGACGATGACGCGTCGAATACCCATCAGTGCGAGGGCATTCTATATCGCCCATTCTCCAATAAACTATGCCCGTGCCTTCACCGCGGTGGCGGACGCTGATTGCCCCAACGCTGCTCATCTGCATTCTGCTCTATGCCGCGCTGCTGCGCCTGGACGCCCTTTTCAAATCCTACGGACCGTACGAGCAGCCGCGATGGCTTGCAGCGATGCAGCCTGCCGTCAGGGCGGCAGCGTCGACGATCACGCCCGACTGGCCGTGGCGCCGCGATCGACACGCCGTATGTCGGCGGCGATCCGATCAACTACCTGAAGTTCGCGCGCGAGATGCGCAACTTCTACGCCGCGCACGTGCGCGAACCGATGTTCCCGGCCGTGACCCGGATCGGATTGATGCTCACCGGTGATGCGGATGTCGGCGTCAGCATCACGTCGATCACGTTCGGCCTGCTGACGCTCGTCGCGACGTACGCGCTGGGAGCGCTGGTGGCGTCGCCGATGGTCGGACTGGCGGCCGCCGCGATGCTCGCCATCGATCACAGCGCGGTGTATTGGGCGATCGGCGGCTGGCGCGACGAGCTGTTCGCCTTCTTCGCCGTGTCGTGTGCGTGGGCATGGACGCGATTCGCGCGAAACCCCACACGCGCGAACGCCGTCCTCGCCGGCGCGCTCAGCGGAGGCGCCTGCCTGACGCGAATCACGACGATCGCGCTCATCGCGCCGGCCGTGATCTGGCTGCTTGAGCAACGCGGCTGCGCACCGACGGACATACGTGCGCGGCGCTGACATTCGCGGGAGCTCGCGCTCGCGGTGGGCATCATGGCGGTCATCGTCGCGCCGTTTCTGATCAACTGCGCCATCGCGACGGGCGATCCGTTCTACGCCATCAACAACCACACCGATTTCTATCTGAAACGCGAAGGCGCGGCCGACGTCGACGCCGATCAGCGCCGTCAGACTACTCGCTCGACAAGTTCGAATCGCGGCCGATCGCCGCCACCGACAACGCCGTGCGCGGCGTCTTCGTGTATCCGTTCAGCAACAAATGGGTGGGGCTCGACGAATGGTATCCGGGCCTCGGAACGGTACTGGCGTGTCTCGCGATAGCCGGCCTCGTCGGCTGGCTGTGGTCGCCGGAAGGCCGCCTCCTGCTCGTCATGTTCTTCGGATCGCTCGTCCCGTTCAGCATGACGTGGACGGTGCTCGGCGGCGCCGAATGGCGGCTCACGTTCTTCGCGTATGCGTTCTACCTCATCGCGGCCTTCTGGGTCGTCGACAAGGTCGTGAGATTCGTGCGCGCTGCGCTCGTCGCTCGCGACGCCAAGCCCGTGGGCGCAGGTGACCGCCGGCAGATCCTGCGCGCCGTCGGCCATCGTGCTCGCGCTCGTGGTCGTCTCCGGCGTCTGGTCGATCGCCGTGCCCTACGCGGTCGTGAGAGAGGCGCTCAGCGTACGGAGGTGCCGGCAACCATCATGGCCGGGCCCTCGCGATCGATGGTTCTTCGTCGACGGCTGGTCGGCGCTCGTCGTCGAGGGCAATGTCACGACGCGGTTTGCCGACCCACCCGGCGCGACGCTCAGAATCTTCCTGCCCGAAGCGCGATCGTACGCGCTGACTCTGCGCGTCGATCCCGTCGATCCGTCTGCGGCGTCACGACAGATCGTGCAGGTCTCACTGAACGGGACGCCACCTCGACGAGCTCGTGCTGGGGTGGAATCCTGAACGCATCGGGCAGTACGACGTCACGATCCCTGCCGGTATCGTTCGCTCCCGGCAGTTCAGCGCCTGGAACTGCGCTCGGACAACGTCGTTCAAATTGTGGTACGTGCGCATCGCGGCCCAATGAGCGAGCGCATCGTCATGATCGCCTCGTCGTATCCGCGGTTCGCGGGCGATTCGGTCGGCAGCTTCATGGAACCGATCGCGCAGGGTATCGCCGCGCGCGGGCACGAGGTGCATCTGGTCGCGCCGTGGCACCCGAAATGGAATCGGCCGAAGATCGATCGCGGCGTCCACTTCCATCTCTTCCATTACGCGCCCGTCGAGGCACTGAACACGTTCGGCTACGCCGAAGGCATGCGCGCCGATGTCCGGCTGCGCGCATCGGCCGTGGCGGTCGCTCCGCTGGCGGTTCTTGCCGGCTGGTTCAAGGCGCTGCGCGTCGCGCAGAAGAAACGCGCGACCATCATGCATGCGCACTGGGTGATCCCCGGCGGCGTCATCGGCGCGGCCGCGGCCGGATCCGTTCCGCTGGTCATCAGCCTTCACGGGTCCGACGTGTTCGTCGCCGAGCGGCACCCGCTTGCGCGCCTCGCCGCGCGCAGCGCATTCAACCGCGCGCGCTGGGTCACCGCCTGCAGCGAGGATCTTCGCTCGCGCGCGACGGCAATCGGCGCCGACGCGGCGCGATCGAATGTGATTCCTTACGGCGTCGACAGCGAGCGTTTCCGGCCGATGCGGATGCGCGGGCACGCGGCCGTGAACTGCTCGGCATCGCGGATAATGTACCGCTGATTTTTGCCGTCGGCCGACTCGTCAAGAAAAAGGGATTCGAATATTTGATCGACGCCGCGGCCATGCTGAAAGCGCAGCACCCGCAATTGCGCGTCGCTATCGCCGGCGACGGCGATCTCGAAGCATCGCTTCGAGCCAGGGCGCGAGCAGCCGGTGTGGGCGACACGGTGCAGTTTCTCGGTGTCGTCTCTCACGACGTCGTCCCGACCCTGCTCGCCGCCGCCGACGTCGCTGTCGCTCCATCGGTGCACGACGACGCCGGAAACGTCGACGGCCTGCCCAACACGGTGATGGAGATCATGGCATCCGGCGCGCCGCTCGTCGCCACACCGGCGGGCGGCATCGGCGCGGTCGCGACCGATCGAGTCACCGCGCGGCTTGTGGCCGAGCGCGATGTCCGTGCCCTGGCGTCTGCGATCGACGAACTGCTGCGCGACCGATCGGCGGCAACGCTCATGGGCCGGCAGGCTCGCGAGCTCGTGTGCCGCCATCACAGCTGGGCGCGAGTGGCGGAGGATTTCGAGGCCGTTTACCAACGATGCTGAACACGATCGCGTCGCTGATCGCCATCGCGCTATCTGCCGGGGGCGATCATCTTCCGGCTGCCGGTCGCCGATCGCCCGAAGCGTGCCGCGTTGCCTGCCGACGAACGCCTGTTCTGGGCGGTCATCATCAGCATCATCGTCACGACGACGGTGGCGTTTGTGCTCGCGGCGATGAGCGTGTATTCGCTCCGCGCTGCTGGTGTGGTGCAACGTCGTGCTTGCGGTGGTTCTGGCGCTCGGCTCGCTCGGGCAATCTGCGCCTCGGCCAGACGCGCCGCGGCCGAACTGGACTGCCGTCTACCCTGCCGCGCTCGATCGCAGCCGGCGCCTGGATGTACTTCGCCGCCCCGGCAGCCGAGTACGTGCTGGGCGGACGCGATCCCGGCGCTGTACGTGAGCGAGGGTATCCAGATCGCGCAGACGGCAATCGCTCGTCACCACCGACCGCGTCGCCGCGGCCGTGCCGGCGCCCGATGCGCGATCTCTTCTTTCCGTCCTACTCGAATCCGGATTACTACAGCGTCCGCTTCATGGGATTTCATCTGCGCGATCCGGACGCGGGTACTGTGACCGGCCAGTTTCCGCAGGGGTATCCGATCTGGATCGCGATCGCGTACGGATTGGATGGCGTCACGGGCACGCGCGAGTGATCGCGTGGTGGGCGATTCTCGGGCGTGCTGACGGTGTATTTCGCCGGCAAGCGCCTCATCGGACCGCTGCCGGCGGCTGCGGCGGCCGGCCTGCTGTGCGTGCACGTCATACAGACGTGGTACGCGCGCTATCCCGAATTCCGAGATCGTCACGCAGGCGCTGCTCTTCGCCGCACTGCTCGCGCACGCCTACGCACACGAGGACGATGATCGCATTCTTCGGACCCGTCGCCGCGTCGCTGCTGGGTCTGGCGCTATTCACTCGATTTCCCGTCGTGCTGGCCGTCGGCGCTGCCGTCGCTGCGTCGTTGCTCGCGCACGTAAGCGGCCATCGCGCGCGCGCCGGATTTCTGGTGACGCTGACCGCCTGGGTCGCCGCCGCGGGCGCGTACTACATGACACAGCTGCGGCCCTACTTCGGCCGGCCTGTCTCATACGCTGCAGTCGCTCGCAGCCGATCCACCTGGCGGCGCTCGTGCCGGGGCGTATCGCCGGCGTGCGCGTTGATCTGGGCGAGTCGAAAGCCACGAGTGTCTGCAGCGATTCGAACGTCGCTTCCGCGTGTGCTTGATCGCGATTGTGTCGGCAGGCGGCATCTACGCGCTGTTCTTTCGCGAGCCGGGCGGCCGGCTGGCTCCGCACGACGCGCACGCCGTGCGGATTTTCGCGAACTTGTATTTCACGCCGATCGCGTTCGGGCTCGCGCTGACAGGATATGCGTCTGGTGGTGTGGCGATCGTTCTGGCGCGCGCCCGCGCTGATTCTGACGATCACGGCGCTGTCGGCGTTCTTCTTTTACAAGATGAGGATCTGGCCCGAGCACTTCTGGCTCGCGCGCCGGTTCCTGACGGAGATTCTGCCCGGGTCGCTCCTCTTCGCGTCCGCCGCGATCTTCGCGCCGGTCTGGATGAAGCAACGTCGCCTACCTCGTGGAGGCCGTCACGATCCGTGTTCACCGCAATCGGCATGGTCGGCCACCTTGCTCCTTGGCTATCGTTATCTGTCCGCGTCGCTGCCGATTCGAGAACATGTCGAGTACGCGGACGTGATCCCGCAGCTCGAGCGACTCGCGTCGAGGTTCAGCGACAACGATCTCGTGCTGGTCGAGGCGCGCGCCGCGTCGGATCTGCATGCGCTCGCGCTGCCCCTGTCATATATCTACGCGCGCAACGTGCTCGTCCTGTACGACTCGCGCCCCGACAAGCGTGCGGTTCGCGAGTTCCTCACGTGGGCGCACGAACGCTACGAGAACGTGTATTTCATCGCGGGCGGCGGCACCGATCTGCTGTCGCCTGGCGTCGGTTCCATCGTTGTTGCGACGGAGCGATTTCAGGTGCCGGAGTACGAAAAGACCGCCTACGACGATGTACCCGCGGAAGGCGGTCATGAAGCCGTTCGACTTCACGATCTACAGGCTCGTGCAGACGGGCATGACTCCGCCACCGCAATCGCTGGACATCGGCGGCACGGACGATCTTCATCTCGTGGATTTCTATCCCAAGGAAAGGCTTGGCGGCGGCAATCTGACGTTTCGATGGACCCAGGACACGTCGTATCTGCTCATGAGCGTGCGTGCCGGACAGCCGTGAAGTGACGCTCAGGTTGAGCGGCGGACGTCCGCGCGGAGTGCCGCTGCCGCGAGTGACGGTTTACCTCGAGGGCGAAGAGCTCGAGCAGCGTCGAGCTCACGAACGAATTTCGCGACTACGTTTTTCCGATTCCCGCAGCGACTGCATCGAGCCTGGCGCGGCGCCAGGATGGCGTGCAGATTCGCATTCACAGCTCCACATGGATCCCGCGCGCGATTCTGGGCGGATCCGACACCCGAGCACTCGGCGTCATGATCGACACGAGCCGAGATTCGGTAGTGTTTCGACACCTTCAGATTCCTTATCGGCAGGAGCGATGGCTCGTCGGGCTGGCAGATGCCGGCCTCGGCGCATCGCGACGTCTCTCGGCTGGCCGCGGCGCCTCACGCGCGGGCGAGCCCTGCGAGGCCGCGCCGCATTCTTCTGCTGCGACTGGAGCGCGTCGGCGACCTGGTCATGGTGCTCGATGCGATTGCGATGGTCAGAGCCATGGCGCCGGAGGCGGCGATCGATCTCGTCGTCGGGAGCTGGAATCGTCCGCTCGCCGGACTCATTCCTGGCGTCAACTCGATTGAGACGCTCGACGTGCCGTGGATTGCGCGCGACGGGTCGGGTCTGTCGTGGGGCGCGCTGGTCTCGCGCGCGAAGGCGTGGCGCCGCAACGGCTACGATCTCGCGATCAATTTCGAGCCGGACATCCGCAGCAATCTTCTGCTCGCACTGTCGGGCGCACCGCGCCGCGTTGGATTTCTGTCGGGCGGCGGCGGTGCCGTCGCTGACCGACGCGATCTCTCCCGATCCGCGCGCGCACATTGCCGACAATGCGAAGGCGCTCGTCGAGCGCGCATTCGCGACAGCCGCATCGGTACCGCAGGGCAACCCATCGGTAGCGCAGGGCAACCCACCGGTAGCGCGGGGCAACCCACCGGTAGCGCGGGGCAACCCACCGGTAGCGCAGGGCTTCAGCCCTGCCACGCTGATCATTCCCGACGACGCGCGCCGGAGAGCAGCGCGAGCTCATCGGCACAGCCTCACGCGAGCGCACCGCTCGTCGGCATCCAGCCGGCGACCGGCCGTCGAATCAAGGAATGGGATCCCATTCGCTTTGCCGAGGTCGGCGCCGAGATCGCGCGCACGCGCGGCGCATCGGTCGTGCTCGTCGGCTCGACCGGCGACAAGCCGGTACTCGACGCCGTGCGCGCAGCATGGCCGCCGGGATGTGCCTCTCACCGAGCTGCCGCCCGATGTCGATCTCGTTGTCCTCGCGGCGGTTCTCGAGCGCTGTCCTTGTTCATCACCGGCGATACCGGACCGATGCATCTGGCCGCCGCGGTCGGCACGCCGGTGCTCGCGATTTTCGGGCCGTCGCTTCCGACACGATATGCCCCTCTTGTCGCCGCGCTCGAGAATCGTGCGCATCGATATCCACTGCAGCCCGTGCAACCTGATGCGGCAGCCGCCGACGCGCTGCCTCGGCCGCGTGCCCGACTGCCTCGCCGGCATCGCCACGGCCGACGTGCTCCGCGCTGCGAACGAAATGCTGGACGCGCCATGAGGCGCGACCGCTCGCTCGTGCGTCGACCTCTGTGCGCCGCGTTCGCGGCGATCGTGTCTGCGCATTCCGCCGATTGTGGAACGACTCTCGCCCCCAGCCGGCCTGACGCGCTCCGTTTTCACGCAAGTCGGGATTCGGCGGTGTGCCCATCGAAGCGACCACGTTCGAGATCAATCTCGGATTTCTCGACGAGCACGCCGCCCTGCCCCGCCAGAACTTCAGCGCACGCTGGCGCGGATTTTTCTACGTGCCCGAGCCGCAGACGATCGAGTTCTTCGCCGGCGGCAACGACGAGGTCGAGCTGCGCGTCGATGGCGAGCGTGCTGCTCACGCGGAACCTGCACCGAAGGGATGCGGACGATCGGCCGACGGGTCTCTCTCGACGCGGGCGCGCACGAGATCGCCGTCGACTATCAGCAGTTCGGCGGCGGGATGGCGTTGAACATTCAGCGCGCGCTCGAGGGACAGCAGCCGGCGCCATTCTCTCCGGCCGAGCTGTTCGGACAACGGGTCGACTCGCGGCACGTCCTTCTGCTGAGCGCGGCGCGCTGGATGCGCCGGATCACTCCTTACGTGTGGATCGGTTTCGTCGTTCTGCTGATCGGCAGCGCCACGGCTACGAATTTCAGCACGTGGCGCACGACGGCGGCGCCGCAGAGCGCGCGCGAATATGGCGCGCGACTCTGGCTCGTTCGCCGCTCCGGCCTTGCTGGTGCCTGCCGTCGTCTTCTGCTGGGCCCGCACACCATCTTCGTCGAACAACTCCGCCGAGTTCGCCGTCTCGTTCAGAGAACTGGCAGCGCCGCGGCTTCTGAGAACGGTCGCCGTCAACTGGATCATCCTGCTCGGCGCGGGATGCGTCATCGCGGTGCTGTCCGGAGCGACTGACGCGCATCTACGCGGCGATGCTGTTCGCGCTCGGGCTGCTGTTGTGGGGCCAGGGCAATCTGTGGAATGCCGACTACGGCGTGCTCGCGGGTCAGGATCTCGATCTGAGCGCGCACGCATGGCGCGCGCCGTACGAATTGTCGGCGTGGGCGGTCGTGCTGCTTCTCGCGCTCATCTTCTTTCGGCCCGTCAGCCGCATCGCGCCGTTTGCGTCGCTCGTGTTCCTGGTCGTTCAGGCAGCCGCCGTTGTCCTGTCCGACACCGGATCCGCCGGCGCACAGCGCCGCGCGCTGGATCGAGCCGCCGCCCGCTATCTACCAGTTCTCGGCGGCCCAGAACGTCATCCACATCGTGCTCGACGAGTTCCAGTCGGATGTGTTCGACGACATCTCTCCACGCAGGATCGCGCGGCGCTCGATCGCCAGTTCAGCGGGTTTCAGTACTTCGCCGATCACGCCGGCTCGTTTCCGACGACATCGTTCAGCATGCCGGCCATGCTGGCGGGGCAGGAGTACCGGAATCAAAAGCCGGCGCCCGAGTTCGTGCGCGAGGCGTTCAAGCAGTCCTCGATATTCGAGAAGGTCGTCGCGCGCCGGATACGACGTCGATGCCACTCACGATCGTCCCCATCGATTCGTTCGAGCAATGGATGGGACCAGAGGCTACGCCGAACTGGAAGGGCGCACGCTTCCGGATACGCAAGCCCTATGTCAGCCGCGAGGACTACCGTGATGTGTCGGCGCGCCAGCTGCTCGAGCTCTCGCTGCTTCCGCCATGTGCCGCACGCGGGCAAAGGTGTTCAGCGTCGAGCGGCCCGGCGACCTTCTACCGGCTGATCTGGATGGATCGAACCGAATCGCCCGCGCACGTCACGTCGACACGAGGCCAGCAATTCAGTGGCGTTCCTCGAGCAGTTCATCGGCTTGATGACCGTCGGGCGCGATCGCCCCGTCTACAAGCTGCTGCACGTCGGCGTGCCGCATCGTCCCATCGTGGTCGATCGCGAATGCCGGTTCATCGGCCTCACGGACATGTCACGGCAGAGCTACACGGAACAGTCGCGGTGCGCCGTCGAAGCTCGTCGCGTCGCTGCTCGATCGCGCGCGCGCGCTCGGCATCTACGACAGCAGCCTCATCATCGTCTCGTCCGATCACGGCACCGATCTGCTGCCGGACGGGTTTGCGGGGCGCAGCGACAAGCCTGTCTCTCATCCCGGGCCCTTCAACCGTGCGGTTGCCGGCGATTGCCTCAACGGCCAAAGCGGTGATGATGATCAAACCGCCGAAACGCGCCGGTCCGATCACGGTGTCAGCAGCGCCGACGTCGCACGTCGATCTGCCATCCACGATTCTGCGATATTCTGGGGCTCGCCGGGGGCATCGCCGGGAACGCACATGTTCCATCGCGATCCGGCAGCAGCCACGCACGCGGGTGTTCGGCATGTACAACCCCCACATCCGATTTCCGAAGCTGGCTACCTCGATCGAGTTGACGTGCTGACGATCGACGGACGCGTGCTCGACGCAGGTGCGTGGAACGTGCAGCGGTTGATATGGCCGCCCGACTTCCGTCTCGAGGGGCGGGACGTCGATGCCGGTCCACGCTCAGGCAATCTGTATCTTGGCCCGGGTGGTCGCTCGAGCGCCGCGAGCGAGCGAGCGACCGGCGAAGAGATGACGTTCGTTCAGCCGCTGACGAATCGCGCCATCATCTCCGCGTCGTTGCCGACGAAGACCGTCGAGCTCGTGCTGCGCGCATCATCGCCTGCAGACACCGGACCGCGATCGATGCGCGTCGATGTCGACGGCCGGCCAGCTGGTCAGTCCAACCTTTCGGGTGCGGACGGCTACCGCGACATCACGATTGCGATTCCAGAGGATCCGTCGCGCCCGCCGGTCAGCGAAATCACGCTGCACTTCGACAGCCGGCGGCCGCGACAATTTCGTGTTCAAACTGGATCGGCTGATGATCAAGCGCTAGAGCGGTTTTTACATGTACGTAGTGTCCGCCTCCTACCGGGCCACGAGGCGCGACGGGTCCTGTCACCGATTTTCCTTCGTCCGTCCTCGGGCCGACACGCACGCGTACGTGGGACGGCCCTGCGGGGCGGACAAAGAAAAATCGGCGCCACCCGTCGCAACCCCTCGGCCCAGTTCTCGACCGAGGCAGACGTCCGCGCACCATGCGTCGAGACGATCCGTCGGCCAGCCGGACGTGTTCGTACATCGTCAGTTCCGGCCGGCAGGCAGACGGATCGTTTCGGCGCGTTAGCGGTGCGGACGTCCGCACCTTCGATGATCAAGTCCGGCTGAAGCCGGACACTGCGTACTACAGAGCAGTGACAACCGCGCTAGTGACTGTCCAGGCCATGACGGTCGAGCCTTGCAGCTCGACTGGCAGGAACCGGCCGGCCCATGCCGAGTCGCAACTCGCGCGCTGCTCGCGACCAGCCTCGCGCCTCGACGTCGGAAAAATCGCAGCAGATCGATCGGGGCTGCGTAGTAGACGGCGTCGGCGTCACCACCTGCCGACGCGTGCAGAATCGGCTCGCGATACAGAAACTCTGCGGTGTCCGAGAATCGCTTCCGCCAGGCAAGCACGGCATTCCTCTTCCACCATCGCCACGCGCCACGGCCGCGTACGACGCCGAATGCCCGCCGATCCCGGCGGCGCACGCAATCTTCGAGCGGCGTCCACAGCGACGCGTGATTCGGCAGGCCGATGATGATGTGACCGGGACGCCGGACGACGCGAAGCATCTCCTCGAGCGCCACAGCCACGTCGGGAAGGTGCTCGATCACTTCGAACGCCACGACCGCGTCGAACGATCGATCCGCGAAACGGAACTGCAGGGCGTTGCCGGCGACCGCGCGCAGCGACGGCGATCGGCGCGTATGTCGCGGCACGGATGGATGCAGGCGACAGCTCCATCGCCACGGCGCGCGCGCGCGGGTGCCTGGCGAGGAATGTGTGCATCGCCGCAGCGGAGCCAGCGCCAATCTCGAGGACGCGAAGGTCCGGCTGCGTCAGAACCGCAGTCCATGACGCCGAGCAGCCGGCTGAAATACGCCGGTGAGTGCGTCGCCTGCTGGCAGCGCGTATCCTTCGCTGCTCTTGTAAAACGCTGCCATCGCGTCGCGGACGCGAGCATCCGGCAGCTCCGGCGTCAGCTCGCCGTCGAGCGCATGACGGGCTCCGCCTTCGCGCCGGGCGCTTTTCACTTTTGTGCGTACACGACGAACCCGAGCGGGAACTTCGTGCGGCTCGAGCTGAACGATGCGATGAGCGGATTGAGCAGGTTCAGCACGACGCGGCTTCGCCCGCCCGCGTTGATGATCTCCCAGATCACCTGCAGGCGGTTGCCGTGATGGATGACTTCGACGTGGCGGAAATTTCTGAAGAGGTGCTTCAACGAATCCCACGTGAAGCGATAGTGATCCTGCGGATCGGGATGGTAGCGATACATGAATCGCGTCGACAGAATGCAGACGCCACCAGGCTTCAGCACGTCGTGGATGCGGTCGATGGCGCGCTGCGGGTCGTACAGATGCTCGAGCACTTCTATCGCCAGCACCGTGTCGAACGGATCGCCGCGCCACTCCAGCTCGTGCAGGTCGCAGCAGATATCGGGCTTCTTCGCGGGATCGATGTCGAGCCGCACGTACCGCTCGGCGCGAACGTAGGCGGCGTACGGCGCCGCCTTCGCTCCGACGTCGAGCACGACCCCGGGGCGCAGCCGCTGAAACTGCCGGCGCAGCTCGCGATCGAGGGTCAGTCGATTGACGGAGCGGATCTTCAGCGTCGGGATGCGGGGCCAGAGAGATTCTCGCAGCGCTCGAAACACGAGTGAAGCCTACAACGAATCACGCGGCGCGAGGAGTTCGGCGTACACGTTCAGCAGCCGATCGGTCGCCGCGCGCCACGAGAACTCCTTGTCGACGAGCGCGCGGCCTGCGATGCCCATCGCATCGAGCCGCGCCGTATCGGCAAGCGCTTTACCGATCGCGGCAGCCAGCGCCTCTTCGTTGCCGGGCGGCACGAGCCAGCCGGTCACTCCGGGGATCACCTTGTCGGGCAATCCACCTGCGCGGCTGGCGACAACCGGCTCGGCGATGCGCCATGGCCTCGAGCGTGACGATGGAGCTGCCTTCGTAAAGCGTCGGGTGGACGAACAACGTCGCCGCTTCGTACCAACCATGCAGATCGCCGGCGTCAACGCGCCCGGTCAAGCGTGAACGTGTGGCGTCAGGCCCGCCGATGCGATCTCGCGCTCCAACTGCGCGCGCCTCGGGCCGTCGCCGACGAGCACCCATTTCCACCGCGCCGGCAGACCCTTCTGCTGCGCCATCGCCGCCAGCGCGCGAATCAACACATGAAACCCCTTGTTCGCTTCCAGCCGGCCGACGCTGAGCAGCAGCACATCATCGGGCTGCAGTCCGAGCTCGCCGCGCAAGCGCCTGCGCACGCGACGCCGCGTCAGGTCGATCGCAGTCCGCCGGTTCGATGGCGTTGGGAATGACGCGAACGACGTCCTTGCTGACGCCAAGGTGCGACGATGACGGGCGCCACGAGCGATCGATCGGTGGCGATGACGCGGTCGGCCGCTCGCGCCGCGCGCCGAACCGCCACGCGCAAGCGGCCAGTACCCCAGGCGCTTCAGCGGAGCACGGGACGGATCGGTTGCGCCGAATTCTTCGAGCCCTTGCGGATTGAACACGAGCGGCGCGCGTACGTCCGCGTCAAGGTCTTCGATCGCGTAGCCGAGCACGCTGGCGCCGAGCCCATGAACGATGTCGATGTCCCCGGCCTGCACGAGACGCGCCGCGAGCCGCCCGGCACGCAGCCCGAACAGCGGATACGCGCGTGCTGCGATCGAGAATCGTCGTCCCGCGCCTGTTCGCGAATGGAAACGTCACGTACGGCACGGGCTTCATCGTGAACTTCGGATGACGAAACACCGCATCCGCGCCAGCGTCGGCCGGTCTGTCGGCGGACGCTGGAGGCGTGATCAACGTGACCTGAACGTCGCGCGACAGCAGACATCGCACGAGATCGTAGACGTGACGCTCGAGGCCGCCGAAGCGGTGAAGTGGATAGACGGATCGCGCGACAACGGCGACGCGCAGCGACTGCCCTTCACGCGATCGCATGGTGGCTTCCGGCGTGGCGCGGCAAGAAGCTCCTGGTAGAGCGCTTCCATCCGGCCGATCACGACCGGGATGTCGAACTGCGCTGCCGCTCGCGTCGCCGCTGCACTGCCGAGCCGCGCGCGACAGCGCGGCATCGGACGCAAGCCGGGCGACGTCCTCTGCGAGGCCGGAGACTGAGGTCGACAACAGACCTGTTTCCTCATCGACGATGATGTCGGCGGTGCCGCCGGTGTTCATCGCCGCGATCGGAACCGACAGCGCGCTCGCTTCGATCAACACACGGCTCAAGGGCTCCGGCCACACCGACGGAAATACGAGCAGCTCCGCGTGACGCAGCCACTGGAACACCTCGCGTCCTGTCGCGCCATCCCATGAATCCTGACGTCGCGGCGCGCCGCGGCGGCCGCTTGCTCGACGGCTCCGCGCTCCGGGCCGTCGCCGATGACGACGAGCGGCATCTCGAGACGGGCGCGCTGCGGCCACGTCGACGAGTGCATGCACACCTTTGTTCTTCGCCAGCTTTCCGACGAACACGGCGTATCGCTCGGGCAGTCGGACGGGCGTCGCATCGGCGTCAGCGCGCACGCCCGGCACGTCGACACCGTTCGGAATGGTCTCGATTCGCGTGCGCCCGAGCTCGGGAGCGCGCTCGCGCAACGCCGTCGGCGACATGACGGCTGACTGCGACGATCGACGTCGGCGTCTGCGAGGCTGCGCTTGCTTGCGCCGCAGGTTGGCGCGCATGTAGGGAATCGACGGGCAGCGCGGCGGGCCACGCGGCCCGGTGCGCGGCCGCAGGCATCGCGTCATCGCCGAGGCGGAGCACCCGGGACAGACGACGCCCGCATCGGGATCGGCAAGCACGTCTCCCCAGTAGCACACCGGCCAGTAATCGCGCACCGTGCACACCGACGGAATGCCTGTGCGTCGCGCGGCCATCACCGACGCGGACCGGTCAGCACGTGCTGCGCGTGAATGAGATCGATTTTTTCCTTTCTGATCACGTCGACGAGATGCCGGCTGAGCCGCCGGTACAAACGTTCGTTGCGGACGTAGTTGCGCAGGAATGGAACGGGCGGCGCGAACGCTGGAAAGCCGGATGACGGCAAATCCGTCGTAATCGACAGGGATGCGGATCGCGCTCCGAGTAGGTGCGCACGATAACGATATCGTGCCCACGCGTGCGCAGTCCCCGCGCGAGCTCATACGTGCTCCAACCGCTTCCGCCGGAGATCGGCGGAAACGCGTCAGTCGCAATCAGGATGCGCATGCGAGGCGTCGACGGCCATCCTGTATCGCCGCTGTCGAGCCGACGGCAATGGCTCGCCCAGCTGAAATCCGCAACGGCACGCGCGCGGGCGGCCGCGCCCAACGGCTGCCGCACCGACGGACTCGCCAAGCCGCTCGAGCGCATCCGCCAGCGCATCAGGATCGGCCGCATCGTAGAGCAGGCCTTCCTTCCCGTCGCTCACGATGTCCGCCAGACGCTCGATGCGCGGCGCCACGACCGGAAGCCCAGACGCCATGTACTCGAAAATCTTCAGCGGCGACCAGTGAAACTCGTGCGCCAGCGAAGGATGGGCCGCGACGTCGAATGGCGCCACGCCGATGTCGGCGGATGCGAGGATCGCCGGAACGTCTTCGTGCGGCACGGCACCAATGAGTGTAATGCCGTCGAGACCGGCGGCTGCGTGTCGCACACGGGACAGCTCCGGACCGTCGCCGATGAACACCGCCTTGATGTCGTGTCGGCCGCGCGCGCGAAGGCGTCGAATCGCGTCGACCAGGTGGATCGCGCCGTGCCACGCGCGAAAGGCACCCGAAAAGACCGCAACGACATCGCCGTCGCCGCGCGTGAACGGCACTCGTCCGGTCTGCGCCGGGATGGAAGCGTCCGTATCGGCTCCCCATTCGGTGCGCAGGATCTTCGACGAAGGGACATCGTGCCGGGATGATCCTGGCGCTCGGCGTCACGATGACATCGGCCTGCCGGCACTGCCAGTCGCGCCAGCGGCGCATCGGTTCGACGATGAGCGCGCGGTCGACGATGCGCTTCAGCGAGCCGGGATGATCGACGACCGGCGCATTCACTTCGAGTACGACGAGCGCGCCGACTTTTCTTGCGGCGAGAATCCCTTCTCCGCCGAAGTTGTAGTAACGCTCGATGACGACGTCGGGCTCGAACCGGCGCGCGAGCGCGGCGACGCTCCGCGCGCGAAGCAACCGAAATCGCCGGTTGCCGAGCGGCGGCGGCAGCGCAAACCACTGCGCGTTGCCGGTCGGAAGTTCGCCGCCATCGCCCGGCGACACGAGCACGTGAACATCGTGGCCCAGCGCTGCGAGCCCTTCGGCGACCGCCGTCACGTGCACCGATCCGCCATGAGCAGCCGGCACTGACTGGTCGATGGCCGAATACAGAATTCTCATTCGGGGCAGCGCACGTTATTGAGTCATCGGCCTGCGATCAATGCGGCGTGGGTGTTCGGGACTGGTAGAAGGACTGCCGATCGAACACGTAGCGATAGGCAAGCGTGGGGAACTGCCAGCTGGAATGGTCACGAAGTTGTTGTACGCATTTCGCGCGGGCTCCATCCGGTTGCGATCCATCAGCCCTGTGGCAAATTGCGCGATGAGCCCGAGATTCCACCATATCGAGACAACAATCATGGTGTTCACGATAAAGCGAGGCCAGCCGGCGCGGATCATCTGCAAGCAGCGCGGCGAGGCCGATGACCAGGAATATCGTGAGCGCCACGAGCCGGCGTTGCCCGAACGAACCCGCACCCGCCCACGTATTGAGGCTGCCGGACACGTAAATCTGCGACGCGACCATGACGAGGCAGATGCCTCCAATCCAGCGACGCTCGGCCGCGGGCACGGTCGCGCCCCCGTCGCGGCGCCCGTATCCACATGCCAGTGCTGCCAGACCAACCAGCGCCGGCAGCGCGAGCGGCGTCCAGAACAACCACCCGTTGTCGGGCGACACGAGCACGCGCCAGGCATTCGGCGCCGTCCATATCATTTTCTGCTGAACGACCGGCGACGGCCCGAGCTGGCCGTACAACGTGAGATACGAGATCGCCTGCGGCAGAAAACAGACGCCGACCGCAGCCACACCAAGCGCGGCCTTCCACAGCATCTCGGCAGGCGAGCGCTCTCCCGCTTCGCACCGCACGGCCCATCCGCGCCACGTAGTCGATCGCCGGGCCGACAGCGATGAACAAATCCTGCTCGCGCACCATCCCCATCAGCGCCGGCGAGTGCGCCAAGCATCGCCACTCCGCCGGCGCTCCAGTCGCGCCGCACGTGCAGCCAGGCCACCACGAACGCGGCGACGGCAAATGCGGAGTTGGCGTGCGAGAAGCCCGGCGCCACATACATGTAGAAGACGAGCGGCGTGCCGAACCATACGGCAGCCAGCGTCCCCGCGGTCACGCCTACGATGCGCCGTGCGGCAATTGCCGACAACACGAGCGCGAGAAAACCGTACACGGCAGAACCGTACGCGACGGCGGAGATGTACGGACGCGAGAAGCCGTCGGCCGCGACACTCGACCCGAATGCGCGCGCGATGCGGACGCCCAGCATCTGCGACTGCGTAGAACGGCGCCCACAGAATCGCCGATCCGATCGGCGCGAAGTTTCGGCGAAGCCCGGTCGGTGTGGCGAAGTCGAGAAATGTCTCTTTGAAAAAGTGTGCGCGCGCGATGTTGCGATCGTAGAAGTACCGGTACTCATTGTCGAAGGAGAGATCGCGATCGAAATACAGCGACCGCAGATATGCGAAGTACTCGATCTCGTCAGAGGCGTAGAGCCGAGTCGTGACGGCCGGCAGTGAAATCGAGGAACAACAGCGTCAGCACGACCCATGGCAGGGAGCGCGCCGAGCTCAGCGATTCAGTCGGGACCGGCATTCAAAATCAGTCTTGCGGTAGTAGTATGTGTGAGACCTCGGCAGGCGCAAAGTATAACATGCTCAACAGGCTACAGGCAGCCTCGCGCCTGCTCATCCGCGCGTCTCTCGCGCTCTTCACCGGCGTCGTTCTGCTGCTGATCCAGTCGGCGTTCTGGAGCAATCGTGTATCGCCGTGGATGCAGGCGATCATTTTCGCCACTGCGCTGCTCTCGTACTTCCGACCGCACTACGGCCTGCTGGCGCTCGCGGCGCTGACGCCCCTCGGTCAGGTCGGCAGCCGCACGCTCGACTCGCAGATGCGCGGCGCCGAAGCGCTCGTGCTCGCGTTTCTCGCCGGGACGCTGGTGCGAGGGTGGACGCTGCGCGAGTTCCGCACGTTCCCGTCGAATCGCCTCGAAATCGCCTCGCTGATTTTTGGATTCGTCGTCGCGGCATCGTTGGCGTCGAGCAGATCTGGTTTCTGCAGATCCAGAGCGACTTCCCATGGTCGTTCGCGCAGGAAGTCTTCACATACGCGAGCCGCGATTACCTCACGACGTTCCAGGGATTCGACGATGGTGTTCCGTGCGATGCGTACTGCTCGAAGGCATCGCATTGCTGCTCTATACCGCCCGATACGCGCGCGAGCAGTCGCAGCTCAGCGTCCGTGTTGTCATGATGATTCGTGGCGGGCGCGGTTGGAACGGCCGTGCTCACCATCGGATACGCAGCATCGAGACTGCTTGCGAACGGGTCAGGTGCGGGCGAAGCTGCTCGAATTCGCTGCCGCTCAGCGTGGACCGTGCATGTCGGAGATGTCAATGCGGCTGGTTCATTCTTCGCGATGGGCATGTTCATCGCGCTCGGCATGGCTCTTCGAAAGGGCCCGTCTCGTGCGGCATGGCTTGCGACGTCGCTCGTGCTGGGCGCAGCGACGTGGATGACCCACTCGCGCACTGCGATTGCCGCAGTCCTCCTGACGTTCGCATGTCTGGCGGCAGTGGCCATGCTTGGCCGCGTCATTGGCGCGGCGAAGACGATCGCGATCACGGCGGCCGCATCGGTCGCCATAGCTATTGCCTTGTGGCAATGTGCTCGGGCCGGCGTATTTCGGACCTGACGCGGCATCGGCCGTCAGGGTTCGCTGGCTCTTTCTCGGAACAACGTGCGCGCATGCTGTCGTCAGAGCCTTTGTTTGGAGTAGGAATTGGACAGTACTTCTTCTGGTCGCGTCAGTTTGCGGCGCCGGAGATGCTCAGCTATTACGCACGAGAGAATGCCCACAACAACTTCGCCCAGATCGCCGGCGAGCTCGGACTCGTCGGGCTGTCAGGGTTTCTTGCCGTGCTCGTCGATCTCGCTCTGGCGCCGCGGAGCAGCCGACCGGTCGCTCACATCGTCGTTGTGCCCGTCCTCCTCGGCCTCGCCGCGTTCATCCTGACGTGGCTCGGCGGACATCCTCTTCTGGTCCCGGAGGTTGCGTATCCGTTCTGGATCACGCTTGGCGTCGTGGCGGCGTCGTCGCGTCAGATTCCACCAAAGCGAACCTGCTCGGTCGGCATCGTCGGTCTTGCCGTCGCGCTGCTCCTGGTCTCGATCCCGTTCCGCGTCGGCGCGAAATCGGCGGAACTCGACCTTGCACGTGTCAGTTACGGAGTCTCAGCGAAACAACTGATGACGTCGCGCGCGCGATTCTTCGTGCCCGCCGGCGACATCGCGCGTTGAGATTTCCACTCCGCGCTCGCGGCGCCAGCGATGACGAGCCCGTCGAAATCGATGTGTTCGTCGACGGTTCCGCATCGGACGACCATCACGCTGAGCGATCGGAACTGGCGAAGAGCGCCAATCAACCTGCCGGGCGATTCGTCTCGCCGCTTCCACCAGATCGATCTGCGGATCAGGCCGGACACGCTGGACAATCGTCGACCCCGGCCGGTCGATCGGTCGAAGTCGGCAAGTGGGAGATAATCTCGAAGCCCAATGGCTAAGCTGCCGATTCCTTCAGCGCCAATCCTCGTCGTCGGCGACATCATGTGCGACCACTACGTGTGGGGCGATGTCGAGCGCATTTCTCCCGAAGCGCCGGTGCAGGTGCTTCGATGGGAGCGCGAAGCCGACAGGCCTGGCGGAGCGGCGAACGCCGCACTCAACCTCGCTGCGCTCGGATGCCGTGTGCGGCTCGTCGGCGTCATCGGAAATGACGAGCCAGGACGCTGGCTGCTGCGAACGCTCAAGCGCGCGCGAATCGACACGAAGGGCGTGATCCGATCGAGCGACAGACCGACGACGTTGAAGACGCGCGTGATGGCTCGCGGCCAGCACATGCTGCGCATCGATCGCGAGACGCGCGCTCCCCTGTCTGCGCGAGATGAGCGCCTCGTGGTCGCCGCCGTGAAAAAGGCCAGAAAAGGCGCGGCCGGAATCGTGTGCTCGGACTACGACAAAGGCGTTCTCACCAGGCAGGTGTTTCGCGCCATCGTCGAAGCGCCGCGGAAAGACGTTCGTCGCAGTCGATCCGAAGAGCCGCAATTTTCGCAAGTACCGCGGCGCCGACCTGCTGACGCCAAACGAGAAGGAGCTCGCCGAGGCGACACCCGGCCACGGCGCATCCGACGCGCGACGCCGACATCAAGCGACGAGCGGAATCGTTGATGCGAGCGCTCGGCTTCAAAGCGATCCTCGTGACGCGCGGCTCGAGCGGAATGGATCTGTTCGAAGCCGATCGCCGCGCGATTCGGCGCACGCACATTCCCGCTCTCCAGCGCCATGAGGTGTTCGACGTCACCGGCGCCGGCGACACGGTCGCGGCCGTGCTGACGATGGCCGTCGCGGCAGGAGTGCCGCTGGCCGAAGCCGCGAGAATCGCGAATGCGGCCGCCGGGATCGTGGTGGGCATGGTCGGCACCGCCGTGGCGGAGCCGGACACACTTGCCCGAATGATCGGCGGCGAAGCGTCGCAGGCGCGATCAAAAGTGCTGACGCCGAAGGCGCTGGCCGCGCGCATCGCGGAAGCGCGCGGGAATGGCTCGACGGTCGTGTTCACCAGCGGATCGTTCGATTCGCTGAACGTGGACGATCTCCGCGCGCTGCAGCAGGCTCGCGCGCAGGGAGAGCTGCTGGTCGTCGGAGTGAACGGGGATCCCGCAACCGGTCCGCAGCGCGCCGAGATGCTTGCCGCGCTGCGATTCGTCGATTACGTGACGCTGTTCCCGGAGCGGAGCGCCGCAACGGTGATTCGCGAGCTGCGCCCCGACATCGTCGTTTAGGTCCGCGTGAACCGTTGCCGCCACCTGCCCGCGAGGCGATTCTGTCAGGGCGACCTCCTGAAAGAGGATCGTGCGGCCGTCCGGGAAATCGATCGTCACCGGCAGCGTCCACAAACGATTTCCGCTCCAGTCGCTGCTTCCCACGGGCAGGCTGAACCACTGCCGCTCACTCACGACAACCTCGCCCGCGGCGCTCCGTTCCCCATCGCAGCACCAGTCGCTGCGGCTTCACACCCGGCGGGAGGAACGGGTTCACGAGAAAGTTGATGTACATGTCGCGATCGAGACGCGCCCGTTGCGGATCGGCGGTCAACCGCAGGTTGAGCGTCGAGCTGCGTATTCCATCGGCCGCCGGGATCGCGCGCGCTCATGCGATCGAAGTCCAGGAAGAGAAATGTCCGGTTGAAGGGATACGAGCGTGCCCGACGCGTCATGCTCGGCGGCGCCATCAGCAGGCAGCCAACGCCCGGCGCCGACACTGTGTCGCCGTGGCCGACGCCCTCGCATCCGAAGTTCTGAATGAACATCGGTTGCTGTCTCGACACGTTCTCGAAAGGCAGCTCGTCGAGCGGCACGCCGCGTCCGATGACGTGCGCTTTTCTGCCCGGCATGTAATACATCGCGAGCGCGGTCGAGAGCCCGTTCGGCTCGGTCGGCCACCTTCAGCGTGAACGCCCGGAACGGCATTCGGCCGATCTGGCTCGAGCTCTCGCCACGCGCCGGGCCAGTGCACTGGCGTGGGACCTCTGACGGCCTGCACCGCCACGTTCCCGATAATCACACCGGCAGCGACATAGACGACGCAGGCGCTCGACGAGCTGGCGATCGACGGCGGACATTCCGATCCGCGCCGAGCGCGGAGGATCGGCGAAGCGCCGCACGCCGCCGCAGCCCACACCAAAGGCACGAGCGGCAGAACCACGAGCGCGGCCGATGGGAGGAAATCGGGCGCCTTTGCCGCCAGCGGTGTTCCGCTCGGCAAGCCGAGCAGCGCCAGCGGCGAAAAGTGGCGAACCACTTCGACAACGCCGCGCGCGATGCGTCCCGGGCGAGCCGGCCGCGGACCACGCACTGAAAAACAACAGCGCGCATCCCGCCGCAAATGCCGAGAACCAGCGGACCATCGACCGACGCGGGTGGCAGCGGCTCTACCGAACAGCGCCGACGAGGTACAGCACGACGGTCGCCGACAACAGCTCACCCAGCGAGTAGGTCGCGAGCGTCCACCGAAACATCGGAGCGCACACGGCAATGGCCGCGATCGCCATGGCCGCACGCCAGGAGAGTCCGAACACCGAACGCGCGAGCTCAACGGCGATCGCTCCAAACAGAGCCGCCACCATGAAGAGCAGCGGCATGGCGGCGTCCAGCGGATCGCCAAGAAAAAGCAGCGAATGCCACGCGAGCAGATACGCACTGGCAGGGCTGTGCAGATATCCGAAGCGTCGCGAGATCGACATTTGCCGTGCCGAACGCCAGCAAGTGCTTCGCATAGCGCGCGTACGTGACGAGATCGAGCGGCGCCATCCGGCGGCAGTGTGAGGAGCGCGGCGCCCGCTGGAGGGCGGACCAGCAGGTACGCAAACACATAGAGGATGCAGAACCCGGCGAGCCACGCTCGTGCAATCGGGATTCTTCAGTGGCGGCGCCGAGTGTGGCCTGCAGCCACCGGAACCTGACCGCCACCAGACCCCAGAGAGCAGCGCCGAACATCAGCATGACGTAGATGACCGGGATGTTGCGCGAGCTCGTCGCGACCCAGCACAGAAGAACGTAGAACGTCAGACCGAGCACGATGCTGTCGGGCCAGCGCATCGAGGTCTGCCATCGCCGAGGGAGCAGAAGCAGGCCTACGACATAGAAGGCAGCGATCGAGATGAGTGCGGCGGCTAATCCGTGGGCGAGGCTGAGCAGATGCGCGAATACCCAATGGCTTGTCATCGGTGCGAGCTCAGGGCTCCTTGATACACGTGCGAGATACTGCGCGGCACACGCCGCGACGGTGAAGTCACGTTTCACACGCTGCGAGCGTCGCCGGCGACACACGCCGCGGCGCCACGAGCGCCTGCGATACTGCCTCCGCCAGCCGCGCGGAGTCTGCTCGCGGAACGACGACTGACCTCGTCTGGAAAGTTCTCGCGCACTTCGAGTCCTCCAACGGTGTCGGTCGTCACGACGCGCGTTCCGCACGCCATCGACTCGAGCATCACCGTGCCCCACGACTCGACTTCTGACGGAAGCACGAACAGGTCGGCAGCGGCGTAGTACTTCCAGAGCGTGTCGTTGCCGACGCGTCCGAGAAAACGAACGTGAGACGCGATGCCGAGATCGCGGCACAGTCGACTCGAGCGTCGAACGCAGATCGCCGTCGCCGGCGAGCCACAGCATCGCATCCGGATGACGCCGCAGAATCTCCGGCATCGCCCGCAGCAACGTGTCGTGACCGCACACCGGGCGCAGGTGCTTGACGGTCAGGAGGACCGGTCCGCTGCCGGCGCCGAGCTCGCGTCGCAGCGCCGCGCGCGCGTCTGCTCATCGACCGCATGGAAATCTCAGCTGACAGGCGCGTAGATCACCAGAGGACGGATCGGGCGCCAGATCCGAGCCTCGACGCGTGGTCCAGCAGCCCCCGGCTGTAGAAGACGCGCGCGGATGCCTCGCGCACGACTCGGCCATACCGCGCATTGCGCGATCGGTCGTGCGCCGACACATCGGTGCCGTACAACGTCACGATGTAGGGCTTGCCGAAGACGCTTCGCGAGCCACGCGCCTGCTTCGATGAGAAGTCCGTTGCTGTGCAGATGAACGAGATCGCTCGCGGCGATCGCGCGTCTTCGCGCGCAGGATCATCCGAGCCCCGGCCACGACAGCGCCGAGCTTCGATCGACTCACGCGGCCGCGTCCTCTCCGAGCGACATATGTGACGTCGACGACCGTGCGCCGCGGCACCCGCATGCGGAGGATGCGACACATACGACGTCATCGACACCAGACGATGACAACGTGTCGCCGAGCATGACGGGAAGAAGAGCAACTGCGGCTTGCTCCGGAGGCAGATGTGGACTGACCATGCAGACGCGCATCGATCGATTGCGACTATATAATCACATTTCAAAGCCGCGAGCGGCGCGGGGCGATGGGGCCCCGCACGCGAGCGGCGCTGAGCGGGGAGGGGCCCCGCGATCAAAGATGTTCAACAACGTCAGGCGGATTTCCAGGCAGCTCTTCGCCTATGGGACCGCTGACGTTCTGGTGCTCGCGATCAGTTTCCTCCTGCTCCCGATCTACACGCGCGTCCTCTCACCGCGCGAGTATGGCGCGCTGGCGCTGCTGCTGGTGTTCGAAGCTGTCCTGAAAATCATCAGCCGCTGGGGGATGGATGCGGCTTTTCTGCGGTTCTATTACGAGCACCCCGCCGAAGAGCGCAAGACGCTCGCCGGCACGATCGCCGGATTCTTCACGCTCGCCAACGGCGCCGTCACGGCGATCCTGCTGATGCTTGCCGGATGCCGATCAACCGCGCGCTGTTCGGACTCGCTCGAGTTCATCTGGCCGTATCGGCTGCTCATCGTCAACATCTTTCTGTCGACGTTTCTCGTTCTGCCGTTCACGCTGCTGCGGATTCAGGAGCGCGCGCGGCTGTTTGCCACGATCAACTTCAGTCTGTCGTTCGGCACCATCGTCCTCCGCCTGCTGTTCGTCGTCGCGCTGGGATTCGGCATCTTCGGCATCCTCCTCGCCGACGTCGATCATGACGATCGTCCTGCTTCTCGGCGCTGTATCGCACGATGCGCTCGATGATCGGCGTCGGCGATTCTCACCGGCGTATCTTCGACAACTCCTCGGATACGGCTTCCCTTTCGTGCCGAATGGCGTGCTCACGCACGTGATGGGCATGGGCGACCGGTTCATCCTCGGTCTGTACATGCCGCTGCGCGAGGTCGGCGTGTATCTGATCGCGGGATCGGTCGCGGCGCTCATCAAGTACTTTCCAGTGGCGTTCGACGTCGCATGGACGCCGTTCGCCTACGATTCGATGCAGCGGACGCGATGCGCCGGCATCCTGTTCGCGCGCATGGCAACCTACGCGTTTGCCGTGCTGGCGGCCTCGCTCGTTGCGCTGAGCGGCCTTGCACCGCCGCTGATGGATCTGATGCTGCCGGCGGAGTACCGCCAGGTCGGCCCGCTGGTTCCGCTCCTTGCGCTGGCGCTGGCGCATTCAGACCGTCAGAAGCCCTTCCCGGCACATCACTGAACGTCGCAAAAAAGACGGGCGTCTATCCGACCGTCACTGCCGCCGGCGCGATCATCAGCATCGCGGCGTATTTCGCGTTGATTCCGCGGTTCGGCGCGTACGGCGCCGCCATTCGCGCTGCTCATCAGCCAGGTGCTGACCACGGCATTGATGATCTATCTCGCCCAGCGCGCGTATCGAATTCCGTACGAGGTCGGCCGCATCGCGAAAGTCGTGGCCGTTGGCTGCGACGACCTACATCGCGATGATGACGATCGTGTCGGGCTCGAGCTGGCGCACGGTCGCCGTGCGAATCGCGCTGCTGCTGCTGTTTCCGGCCGGACTGCTGCTGCTGCGCTTTCTTCGTCCGCAGGAGCTCGCCGATATCCGAAAGCTTCTCTCGAACGTTCGCCGTTCGCCCGAACCTGTCGTGAGCATTCCCTGAGCATGCGGATCGTAGACGACGCCGCGATACGCCGGCACGCGGCCGTGCGGTTCCGATCGGAATACGACTACGCCGTGTTCGAATACTGGCGCAGCGCGAAGGTCCTCGCCTATCTCGAGAAGGCGGGGATCACCACGTTCGATCGCGTGCTGGACGACGGGTGCGGCGGCGGCGGCATGTGCGTGTCGTTCGCGGAAGAAGCGCGATCGGTCGTCGGCATCGAGCCGGGCGATCGCTTTCGCGACGTCGGGACGCGCCTCGCTGCCGAAAAGGGCGTCACGAACGTCAGGTTCACCTATGCCGACGGCACCGCGCTGCCGTTCAGGGACGGCGCGTTCGATCTCGTCCTGTCGCATTCCGTCATCGAGCACGTGGCGAATCCGCTCGCGTACTTGAAGGAAGCGAGACGTGTGCTCGCGCCGGGCGGCGTCGATGCTGTTGAGCACAGCGCCATATCTCTCGTCATCGGGCTCGCATCTGCCGAAGTACAAGCTGCCGTTTCCACTGCCGCTGCATCTGATCGTCGGGAGAAGAGCCGCGTTCGCGGCGGCGCTGCTGGGTGGGCAGGCACAAGCCGCACTGGTTCGATGCCGATTCGCGGACCTCCTCATTCGTCACGGTGCCCGAGCGGGGCGAAACCAAGCCCGACGATCTCCTGTACCGCGCAACCGTTCGAAATCTTCGCGGCCATATTCGCGAAGCCGGGCTCAAGCCGAGACGCGAAGACCTCGCGATCAGCAGGCTGGTGACCCGCCATCTGCCCGCGCTCGATCGCCACGAGCGATTCCGGAGATGCCGCTCGTCCGCGACATTCTCGTCACCAACATGGAATATCTCCTCGTCCGGGACGATGACATCGGCTGACGCGATGGCGTTTCGTAAGCTTCTTGCCGACGCAACCCGGCGCGCGCTCCGCGCGGTCGGATTCACGGCGGTGACCCGGACCGTGCGAGGCGCGCCGCTCCGCATTCCGTTGGCGATGGGCGAGCTGAGATCGCTGCTGTTCGATCCCTCCTACTCCCCATTCTTCAACGAAGACGACGTGATGGACGTGCTCGCCGCGAGGATGCGCGCAGACGATGTGGTGTTCGACATCGGCGCGTATCACGGCGTGTGGGCCGTGCTGCTGGCGCGGCAGGCGCGCGAAGTCGTCGCATTCGAGCCGAATCCAGGAACGTTCCAGGTGCTGAAGGAGACAATCGCGGTCAATCGCGCACGCAATGTCTCGGCGTCCCCTGTCGCGATCGGGGGCGAGTCGAGCACGGCTGATTTCTGGGGCACCGGCAGCGGCGCGAGCCTCCGCCAGGGGCAGCACCGCCCATCGCGCAGCCGCGTCAGGTCGAGACGCTCGACAGTTTCGTCGAAGGTGGAGCATCACTGCCCGACGTGATCAAGATCGACGTGGAAGGCGCCGAGCATCAGGTGCTCACCGGCGCCCGTCGATGCCTCGCCCACGCGCGGCTGGTCTGCATCGAAGTGCATTTGGACGAGCTGCCGAAATTCGGCGCCGACTACGACGATGGTCGACGCGCTGATGACCGACGCGGGTTCGTCGAAATCATGCGCAGCAGGCCGATGCGGCTGGGCGCGGAAGACCCGACGCGGATGCACGTGATCTGGGAGAGACAATCAGAAGGCGGGCAAGCCGGATAGCGTCGCGAGCGTGTCGTTCTGATTGACCCGCCTGACGGAGTATCCGTTCGATCGTGAGGAGCTGTTCGCAGCGTTTGCTGAATACGCGCGAGGCAGGAGGACGTGCTCGTAGAGGATGATTCCGGGGGCGACTCGTTCATGTCGATCTGCTTCAGGATCTCGGCGTCGTAGCCTTCGGCGTCAATCGCGACAAAATCGAAGCGGCCGTACCGCTGCACGAGCGTGCGCCAGTCGATCGTCGGAACCGGCACCGACGTGATGAAGTCGGCCGACGGCCGCCACGCATACCGGCTGCAGGCCAGCTCCACGCGCGATCGGTAGAACGACGAGACCTGATCTGGAAACGGATGCCGGTGCTTGAACGCGTCGGCGATGACGTAGAGCGGCCGCTCGCCGGTCGTCTCGGACAGCGCCGCGCGAATCGGCACCACGCGCGACGATCCGTCCCATCGCTTCTGCAGCGACGAAAACGGTCCTGGCTGCGGCTCGAGAAGCACGGCGCGAACGTGCTCGTACGCGCCGAGCAGGTCGTGAACCGCGTCGTTCGACACACCGTCGTAGGCGCCGACCTGAAGGATTGAAAACGCCGGGCGCGACTCGATGCGTCTGCGCAGAAACCGCTGGACGTCGGCGGTGCGATCGGGCGCCGGTCCCCGCAGACGTGCGGCCACCCGCACGACCGTTCTGGCGTGAATGTACCGCCACATGTCGCGCATCTCAGAGACGCTCGCCGATGGCCGCGTAGTCGAGATAGGTGAAGAGCAGATCGTTCAGCTTGCCGACATTCTCGATTGAAGACGGCCTCGACGCTGTCCGGCCGATCGGACGCGGCCGGGAACCGTCTGCAGCTTCGTACTCCTCCGGAAACGGCGCGGTGAATCGGACCGCCACCTTCTGAAAGCCGCTGGCGCTCACGCAGATATCTGAAGCGTGTCCGGATGGAGCGGCCGGACATGCGTGACGTCGCGGATGTAGCTCGAAAAGAACGCGTACCAGCATGCCGGCATTGATGGTTTCGAGAACGATTTTCGATCCCGGCCGCAGCTTGTGATACGCCGCCTCGAGAAACGCGCATCAGGTAATCGGGCTCGAGGTGCTCGACGACCTGCGCCGCAAAGAGACCGCCGAGCGACCCGTCTGGTTGCGCAAGCAGATAGCTCAGCGCATCGGTCGCCGTCGCATCGAGGCCGCGCTCGCGGCACACCGCCGCCATCTCGTCGTTCAGATCGACGCCGCGCGCGGAAATTCCCTTCTCCCTGAGCAGGTCGAGAAATTCTCCACGGCCGCACCCCACGTCGAGCACGTCGCTCGCCCCTTCGAACAGCGGCAGGTAGGCCTCTACGCGCGCGCGAATGTCGTGCTGCGATCCGCGAAACTGATCCTCGAAGCCACGTACTTGTACGAATCAAGCGGATGGCCGACACCGCATCCGCCTTCGCGGGTTCCCCCTTCACGCTTTGCGATCGGTGGCAGGGCTAAGCCCTGCGCACCGATGGCCGACGCTCTGCCGATGCGGCCGACGGCTCACCGATCGCACCGACAGCCCCCGCTTCGCGACCCATCTGCACCTGGCTTCCAATTCCCGCTTCAGCGTCTGAACGGCGCGCTGCATGACGCTGAGGGTCGTCCGCACGTCGTTCACCTGCGCGTCGTAGCGCCGCTCGCGCGCGACCATCGATTCCCACCGCTTCTGAATTTCGTCGCCCAGCCCGCTCAGCCCGGCTGCGAGCCCGTGCATCAGGCCGGCGACGTGCCGGTCCTTCGTGTCGACGTACGGCGTAATCTGCTGCGCGTAGAGAATGAGCAGTGTCTGGTACTCGATAAACCGCCGCTGATCGTCGCCAAGCACCGCCAGCGTGGCTTCGAGCGCGCGCGTCGTCTCGCGCTGCATCGCGATGTTTCGATTGATGTGATCGACGAGCGCTGAATTGAAGGCCTGCTGCCGTTCGAACAGCGGCGCCACCATCGCCCACGCATGCGTGCGCACCCGCCTGAGCCATCCTGCCCCCTCGTCGGGCTTCAGGGACAGCAGCTCCCAGCGCTCGTTCAGCGGCGTGACCTGGAACTCGTCGTAGGGCGGCGGCGGATGCGGCAGGTCGCGCGGCTGTCTGGATGGCAGCGTCGAGCTCCGGTCAGCGCGTCGTTATAGCGGCGATCGGCTTCGTCCCGCTCGCGCTTCAGGCGCTCGAGCTCTTCGGCGCTACCCTGGTCGTTGTGCATGTAGTTGAAGCGTCCCTTTCACTGAATCGGTCCATCCAGTCGACAGATGATTATCTGCGGACCCCAGATCTTCGCCGTCGGCTGAATGGTGGGAAGGCATCGGCCTGGCTGAAACACGCGCTGATAGGCCTCGAACTCCTCGAGGCGCTTTGACGGATGTTCGAGGACTGGACCGAAAGATTCGGAAGTGGCCACGAGAAAAGTCGTGCGCTTTGCCAGGTAGTCTTCTGGCGTGTGCACCGTCACCTGATGCACGTTGGTCTTCCGATACAGTGAGTCCGGCAGCCTCAGCACCGATCGCTCCACCACAACTCCTGACCCTTTCGGAATGACCTCACGGATTCTCTCGTATGCGACATCCTGCGTGGTCCTCCGTCCCCAAAGAGCCGGCCACTCGATACCGGCGCGCACGACCGGAAACAACACGAGGGGAAAACAGACAGCCAGGATGGCGGCGCGTACTCGCATGGGTCGATTCTGCCGCCATACCCATCGAGTGGCATCGACGATGGCAAACGCCATGATAAGGCAGAAGAAAGGGACTGCCGGCAGCAGATAGCGCGCGTAGATCAGCTGTTTGGTGCCAAGAGCATAGAAGAACATGATCGGAAACACGACGACGAGCGCCCAGCGGCGCAGGTCGCGATCACGCAGAGCGCGCACGGTGCCCCACACGATCCCCGCCCCAAGGACGATGAGCCCGGCCCATCCAATCGCTATCCGCATGTGACCAAGATAGACGGCTCCGCCGTCGCTGAACGGGCGCGGCGCATAGAACGAGGCCAGCGCGCCAAACGCGTTCAAAAATCTCGGCAGGTCCAGCAGTGTGTACGGCGCGGCGATGAGAAATGCGACGCCAGAAGCGACCAGGACGGCTCCCACGTGCACCAGTCGCATGGGAATCGGTGTCTGCGCGACGCATGCCGCCAGCAACGGCAACACGAGCGTATACGCGCCGCTGTACTTTGTGGCGGTCGCCAGGCCGGCGCTCACCCCCGCTGCGAGCAACGCCGGCAGTGTGCCGCGTTCGTACGCGCGAAGAGACAGCAGGAATGTCAGAACCGTGAGAAACGTCAGCGGAATATCTGTCAGCGCGAAGTGGGACTCACGGACGTGGTTGTGGAAAACGGCGAGAATCGCCGCGGCGGTCAGCGCTACCCAGCGATCCCATCGCGTACCCGCGCAGTACAGCAGTGCGATTGTGGCAGTGCCGATAGCCGCGTTGAGCATGCGGGTCCACGGGAAGAGGTGCTCCGGGTAGAACTCACTCAGCGATTGCCACAACCCGGACATCGCTCCCGTGATGTACCGGATGCACCCGACGAGGAGCTGCAGGTAGATGTACAGACCGGGGTAATCGTAGAACCGCGGATTGAAATTTCCGCTGCGCATCATGCCGATCGCGCGCTCGGCAATCACGGGCTCGTCCACGCTGATTCGGTACGGCAACCCCGCGTCGATGTTCCAGAAACGAAGCGCTGCGCCCGCGGCAAGCACGATGGCCAGTGCGACCCTGACGCTCACTCCAATTGTCCACTCCGCAGATAGCTCTTCGGCGCTGCAGGCAGGCCCGCCTTCCGCAGCAGGCGCTCCGTGTGCTCGGTCCCATCGGCCAGAAGGTGATGCGGCAGTTGCGCGCGCCTGGACGAGGCGGGCATCGGAGATGCCACCGCGAGCCCGATAGCATCTCGATAGCCGGATGCCATCCGTTCGAGCATGAATCGCGCCTTCCACAAAGCGCGCGCGTTCTGCCCCAGCATTCCGCGCAGTTGCGGGTCGGTGGCCAGCCGCCGCATCGCCAGTTTCAGCGAGTGATCTTCGTCGAGGATGTCGATGCTGACGCCGACCGGTTTGGGCGCATCGCGGACCGGCGGACAGCACGGACCAGTTTCGAGGGTCGAGCGTCGGCACGTCGACCGTGTGCACGAGGTCGGTGGAAATCGTCGGCTTTCCCGCAGCAAGACATCGCAGCCACGACGCCGACGTCTCGCGCGACGTTGGCCATCGCATGCACAGGCAGACGTCCGACGCCGCGAGATACTCGTCGATCTCATCATCTGCCACGTAACCGGCGAACGTGACGCTCCTCGCGCAACCGAGCGCCTCAGCTTCGGCTTGCAGGTCGTAGTAGTCGACCGTTCTCACCGGCGACCAGCAGGTGTGCGTGCGGAACGGCCGTCGCGATCGAGGCCAGAGCACGCATCGCCTCGCGGACACGTTTCTCAGGCGTGACCTTGCCGAATGCCGTGAAGACGACGGCATCTTCGGCGATTCCGTGGCGCGAGCGAATCCTGCTGCGCGCGCGCCGGGCTGCGGCGCGGGCTCAGGGACACCCATGTCCACGACATCGACCGCTGCTTCAGGATGGGCCTCTCGGATCTGTTCGGCGAGCCAGTCGTTGTGCACGAGGATGCGCCGGCTCGACTCGACGACGATGCGCAGCATCGGCCACAAGTAGGTCAGCGATCCCAGCAGACCGACCGCGCCGAGCTCGGCGAGATCCGGGTTGGCATCGGGATGATTGAACCAGAACTCCCGCCGATAGTCGTCCTGTTCGCGGCTGCCATTGCTGCAGCAGCATGCGTCCGCGCGCGTGATGCAGCTGGCCGTCGTGCAGGACGACGAGGCCCGGATAGCGCGACGAGGTACGCCCACATGTAGTCGTGGCAGGGCGCGTTGCCGAGCTGATACACGATGAGATCGTAGGGCGCGCCGCGATTCTTCCAGAGGAAGTCGTGAGCGTTGAACAGACGCACGCGCGCATCCGGCGAAACGAACTGTTCCGGCCTGCCGTCGACAAAGAGATCGATCTCGTGGGCATCCGTCAAGCGCCGGCAGCAGCTCGCGGTTGTACTGCGAGATGCCGGATTTGACGGGAGCGAGAGGACTAAACCACGCGAGCCGCGGCATGGAAACGGAGTGTACACGGATCGACCCTGTTGCTATAATGCCGGCGTATGCGTGTGTTCATTACCGGCGGCGCGGGGTTCATCGGTTCGCATCTCGCGGACGAGTTGCTGCAACAGGGCCATTCTGTTCACGCGCTCGACAACCTCTCGACGGGTGCGATCGAAAACCTCAATCACCTGAAATCCACCCCGCGATTCCAGTACACGATCGGCAGCGTCACCGACGAGCCCCTGCTGGCGGAGCTCATCGACGGCTGCGACGTTGTCTTCCACCTTGCCGCCGCTGTCGGTGTGAGGCTGATCGTCGAACAGCCGGTGCACACCATCGAGACGAATGTGCACGGCACCGAGGTCGTCCTGAAGCATGCCAGCAAGAAGAAAAAGATCGTCGTCATCGCGTCGACGTCCGAGGTCTACGGCAAGAGCGTCGATCTGCCGTTCAGAGAAGATGCAGACCTCGTGATGGGACCGACATCGAAGCATCGATGGGCGTACGCCTGCAGCAAAGCAATCGACGAGTTCCTGGCGCTCGCATACTGGAAGGAGAAGCAGCTGCCGGTCATCGTCGTGCGCTTCTTCAACACCGTCGGCCCGCGCCAGACGGGACGTTACGGGATGGTGATTCCCAATTTTGTCCGTCAGGCGATCGCGGGCGAGCCGATAACCGTCTACGGTGACGGCACGCAGTCGAGAAGCTTCACGTATGTCGGAGATGTGGTGCGGGGATTGATCGCGCTGGTGCAGGAGCCGCGGGCTGTCGGCGAGGTCTTCAACATCGGGAATGGCGTCGAAATTTCCATCCGTGCCCTCGCCGAGAAGATCAAGGAGATGGCAGGAAGCTCATCTCCCATTGTCACGATTCTGTACGACCAGGCCTATGAAGCCGGATTCGAGGACATGCCGCGACGCGTCCCTGACATACGGAAAATTCAGCAGCTGGTTGGCTACGAACCTCGCGTGCAGCTGGAGGAGATTCTCGAACGCGTCATCGCATACGAGAACCGTCACGTATCTGTTGGCGTCTAGCGCGGGTCCGTTCACGACGCGATGTTTATTCGCCGGTACAAAGCCGCGATGTCATCGACCAGGCGCGCTTGGTCGAAGCGCTGGCGAACTTCCTGCCTGGCATGAGTTCCCATCTGGGTGCGTGCCGCCGGATCTCCGGCCAGCGACGCGATCGACCTCGCCAGGGCATCTATGTCTCCGAACGGGACTACCATGCCCACCGTGTCTGACGTGATGACGTCACGAACTCCGCCGACATCCGTACTGACGCACGCCACACCAGCGGCCATCGCTTCAATGAGCGCAACAGGCGTTCCCTCATTTCTCGACGTCAGCACGAACACGTCGCTTGCACCGTAGACTGTTTCGAGATCGCGCCGCCAGCCGAGGAAACGCACCGATCGCTCGATCCCCAATTGCCTGGCCTCGTTTTCAAGATCTTGTCGCAGCTCTCCGTCGCCTACCACCAGGAATATGTAGTGGTCGTGCCCTTGTAAGTGTCGAGCCGCGCGCAGAAAGTGAGACTGCGTTTTGATCTGCGTCAGTCTGCCTACGGTTGTGACGACGCGGGCGCCGTCAGGTATGCCGAGCGTCCTGCGGGCAGCCTTGCGCTCGTCATCGGTGATCGCGGTAAACCGCCTCAAGTCGAACCCGAGAGGGATCACGATAATTTGCGCGTCGGTCCCGATGGCGTAGGTCCGTACAAGGTCTTCGCGAGTCTGGGCGGAGATGGCGATGAGAACATCCGATCGTCGAGCCAGCCATCGCTCGATCCCCAGGAATACGGTCGTGCTCAACCCTCCGAAATAGCCCTCGAACACGTGGCCGTGGTAGGTGTGAACGATCCGCGCTTTCCGATGTCGAGTTGTCAGGTTGTATACGATGGCAGCCAGTCTTCCTACAGCCCCGGCCTTTGCCGTATGCGTATGCACGATTTCGGGCTTCCACCGGTGAAATGCGCGAAACAACGTCCAGCACGCGCGGATATCGTCGCCCGGCGACACTGGCCTGACAAGCGTCGCCACATGCTGGACGCTTGCGGATCGAACCTCGAGGAGGTCGCCCATGTCACCCTCGCCTTCTGGTATTCGACCATGCAGCAGAAGCGTGTCGAAATCGTGAGTCGAGAGCTCCAGGCTGAGAGTGATCGCCTGAATGGCAGGACCGCCGATGTTCAGTCTGGTAATGACTCGGGCGATTCGTGTCGCGCGGCGACCATCGGCTGCGGTATCAAATTCCACCGATATGGCCGGGGGTTAGATGGTCGTCGCTGACATGGCCTTTGGTGCCAAGCCGTTCCATATCCGCATCCACCATCATCTCGACCAGCTGCTTGAAGTCGACCTTCGGCTCCCAGCCGAGCACGCGCTTCGCCTTCGCCGGGTTGCCGATCAGGTGATCGACTTCTGCCGGCCGCAGGAACTTCGGATCGGTCTTGACGTACTTCTGCCAGTCGAGCCCGACGCGGCTGAACGCGATCTCCACCAGCTCGCGCACCGAGTGGCTGACGCCGGTCGCGATCACGTAGTCGTCGGCCGTCGGCTGCTGCAGCATCAGCCACATCGCGCGCACGTAGTCGCCGGCAAAGCCCCAGTCGCGCTGGGCGTCGAGGTTGCCGAGCGCCAGCGAATCGGCCAGCCCGAGCTTGATGCGCGCGACGCCGTCGGTGACCTTGCGCGTCACGAACTCGAGGCCGCGCCGCGGCGACTCGTGGTTGAAGAGAATGCCGGACACCGCGAACAGATCGTAGCTCTCGCGATAGTTCACGGTGATGTAGTGGCCGAACACCTTCGACACGCCGTACGGGCTGCGCGGATAGAACGGCGTGTCCTCGGTCTGCGGAATCTCGCGCACCTTCCCGAACATCTCGCTGGACGACGCCTGATAGAACTTGATCTTCGGATTCACGGTGCGAACGGCGTCGAGCACGCGCGTGACACCCTGCGAGTTGAACTCGCCGGTCAGCAGCGGCGTGTCCCACGACGCCGGCACGAACGACATGGCGGCGAGGTTGTAGAACTCGTCGGGCTGGTGCTTGTCGAGCAGGCGGATGATCGACAGCTGATCGAGCAGATCGCCGGGACACAGCGTGACGCGATCGCGCAGGTGATCGATGCGCCAGCCGTTCGGCGCGCTCAGCCGGCGGACGACGCCGAACACTTCGTAGCCCTTCTCGAGCAGCAGCTCCGCGAGATACGAGCCGTCCTGTCCGGTGATGCCGGTGATGAGCGCGCGCTTCGCCATGCGGGTGGAATTTTACGCCAAATACACGCTGCGACGCATCACGGCCCGTCTGGAGCGATTCGACTCTAGAATGTCCCCGTGATCGTCGACAAGTACCGGCCCGAGGATCGCGCCGAAGTCGATGCGCTCTTCAGACGCGTCTTCGGCGCAGCGCGAGCCGACGCAAGCGCCGCGCGATGGGACTGGCAGTACCGCCAGAACCCCAACTGCCAGCGAGCCGCAGATCTGGATTGCGAGGGACGAGGGCGAATCGTCGGCCAGTACGCGACGATGCCCGTGCGACTGCGGGTCAACGGCCAGGAAATCGACGCATCGTGGGGCATGGACGTGATGGTCGCGCCCGAACGGCAGCGGCAAGGGCCTCGGCGAAGTCCTGTTCCGCACGTGGGATCGACATACGGGCGCGTCGCTCGGAATGGGGTTGTCCACGGGCTCGCACCAGTTGTTCCGCAAGCTGCAATGGCCTGACGTGGGTCCGGTGCCGTGTCTCGTCAAGCCGATCTCACCGCGTGCATTCGCACAGGGCGGGCTGGCCCTCGTTCGTCAATGCCGTCGTCGTCGCTCGCGGCGCGACCTGCTCGTCGCTGTCTTGCGGTCCCGCAGCCGCTCATCCAGACGTGCGCAGCCGATTCGCGAGTTCGACGCGCGATTCACCGACTTCTGGGAGCGGGTCGCACCGAAGTTCGCGCTTCGCCGTGCGCCGTGATGCGCCGTACCTTCAATGGAAATACCTCGCTCTCCCCCACATCCGCTACGACGTCGTCGCACTGGACCGCGGCAAGACGATTGGCGGATATGCGGTGTTTCGACACCTCGATGAAGCCGCGCGGGACGTGTGACGGCGCTCGTCGATCTCCTCGCCGATCCCGACGATCGAACAGGCGCTTATCGCGCTGCTTCGCGCCGTCGAACACGACGCGCGCGCGCGCGCGGTTCGGATAAAATCCGCACGTTCGTGATGAACGAGGCCTTCCGCCATGCTCATGCGCGCGCAAGGCTACTTCCCCGTGCGCTCGACGATCGAGCTCGTCGCCAAGGTGAATGCTGTTCCGGTCGGTCCGGATTTCTACGCGCGCACGGACGCGTGGCATGTGATGTTCGGCGATTCCGATCAGGATCGCTGATGCTGTATCTCACCATCGGCATCGACACCGAAAGCGACAACCAGTGGTCGACCGAGTCGCGCCTGAAACCGACCTACGCCAACATCTACGCGCTGCCCCGCCTCGACGAGCTGTTTCAGAAGATGCGGCGCTCGACCGACCTACCTGATTACGTATCCGGTGGCGACCGAGCCGCGATCGGCCGAGACGATTCGCCGGCTCGCGGAAAGCGGCGCCTGCGAAATCGGCGCGCATCATCACGTGTGGGAAACGCCACCGTGCGATCCGCGACGAGGCGCGCGGTCTGCCGTACGCGCTGCAATCTTCCGCTCGACACGATTCGACCGGCAGTTCGCGAGCCTGACTGCCGCGATTGCACACACCGCGGGATATACGCCCGTTTCCTACCGATCCGGCCGGCACGGATTCGACGCGTCGCACACAGCCGTGCTCGAAAAGGCCGGATATCTCGTCGACACGAGCGTCCATCCGCTGCTGTATGACGCGTATCGGGGCGGTCCTGACTTCGTGGACGCCCCACTGACGCCGTACTTCCTGTCGTACGATTCAGCGGTGCAGCCCGGCACGAGCTCGCTGCTCGAAGTGCCGATATCGGCCGCGCTCAACCGATCGCTGCCGCAATGGATGGTTCGCGCGTACGGCCGCGCGCCGTCGCCGTACCAGACGAAGCGCTTCCTCCGCCTCGCGCGCATCGTCAAGACGTGCTGGCTGCGGCCGTCGTATTCGTCGCTCGACGACATGAAGCGGCTGGCACGCCGGATGGCGGACGCCGGCGCGCCGGTCTTGAACGTGATGTTTCATTCGAGCGAAGCAATCGTCGGAGGAAGTCCTTACAACAAGACTCAGGGCGAGCTGGATGCGTTTCTCGAACGGCTCACGGAGTTTCTGCAGTTCGCCAGTAAAAGAGCTCGGCGCGCAACCGGTGACGCTTCGGGAGTTCCACCGGCGCTGGACGGCTACTGGCGCGCTCGAGATACCTCCGCAGCGCATCCTGCCACGTCGGCACGGGCACGACGCGACTCAGCTTGTCGTTGGCGAGCGCGGCGAATTGCGGACGCGGTGCCCGCAGCGAGACGTCGGCGACCGATACCGGCTGCAGGCGCGCGTCGCGTTCCTTCCCCATCACGCGCGCGATCTCCAGTGCCGACCTCGTGCCAGCTGGCGTGCCCCGTCCCGACGCAGTGATAGAGACCGGCTCGCCCGCGCTCCACAAGCGCCCTGGTCGCCGCGGCGACATCCACGACGTAACTCGGCGACACGATGCGATCGCGAAACACCTTCGCCTCGCGCCCTTCGGCAATAGCCTGCGCAATGCGATCGATCGAGCTCTTCGCGCATTCGCGCCGCCAAACAGGCTCTCGACGCGCAGCACGAACGCGCGCGGCGCCTCCAGCGCAAACCACTCGCCCAGCAGCTTCGACTGCGCGTAGACGCTTTGCGGATTCGGGAGATCCTCTTCGACGTACGGGCGCGGCCGTCTTGCCGTCGAACACGAAGTCGGTGCTGTAGTGCACGAGCGTCGCGCCGATGTCCTCGCGCCGCGCGCGCAAGAACGCGAACGGCGAACGCGTTGGCCGTCAACGCCTTCTGCCGGCTCGTCCTCGGCGAGATCGACGTTGTTGTACGCGGCGCAGTTGATGATCACGTCAGGGCTGATCCGCGCTGCACGCGCGACATCACGGCGTCGAAGTCGGCGATATCGAGCTCCTCGCGCGAGTACGCGAGCACCTCTGCGCTCTCTGCTGTACGCCTCGATGATCGCGCCGGCCAGCTGACCGCGCGCGCCGGTGACGAGCACCTTCACCGCCGTGCGCTCCTTCACGGCCGCGCGCGTTTCGCGATCGACCTCGCGCTTCTTGATCGCGTCGCGCTTGTCGTGCGCCTGCTTGCCCTTGGCCAGCGCCAGCGCCACTTTGACGCGCCCGTTCTTGAAATACATGCGCAGCGGCACGAGCGTCATGCCGCGCTCGATGGTCTTGCCGATCAGCTTGCGGATTTCGTGGCTGTGCAGCAGCAGCTTTCGCGCGCGCATCGGCGGGTGATCGGCGTACCCGCGATGGCTGTACGGCTGGATGTGCACGTTGTGCACGAAGACTTCTCCGTCCTTCACCTGCGCGTAGCTGTCGCGCAGGTTCACGCGCCCCTCGCGAATCGACTTCACCTCGGTGCCGAGCAGCGCGACACCGGCCTCGAACGTCTCGAGCACATGGTAGTCGTGGAACGCCTTGCGGTTCTCGGCGATGTTCTTCTGCGCGGCTTCGCGCTCGGTTTTTTCAGCCATTGTTCAGGCCGACTAAAGCCCGCGCCACTGAGCGCGCCATTGTCGCCAGCCTCGCCGCCAGCAGCACGGCCTGCACCATGCTTTCCGGATCGGCGATGTCCTTGCCGGCGATGTCGAACGCCGTGCCGTGATCGACGGACGTGCGGATGATCGGCAGCCCCAGCGTCACGTTCACCGCCTGCCCGAACGCCGCCATCTTGATCGGGTATCAAGCCCTGATCGTGATAGCACGCGATGACGAGCGTCGAACTCGCCGCGCATGGCCCGCAGAAAGATCGTATCGCCGGGAAAGGGCCCCGAGATGTCGACTCCCGCCTTCGCGCTGCGCGCGACGGCGGGCTCGAGCACATCGGTCTCTTCACGCCCGAGAACGCCGTGCTCGCCGGCATGCGGGTTGAGCCCCGCGAGCGCGAGCCGAGGATGCGCGATGCCGAACCGCGGCAGCTCGCGGTTGGTCAGCTCGATGATCCCGCTCACCGACTCGATCGTCAGCGCCGCCGGCACGCTCGCGAGCGGAATGTGAATCGTCGCCAGCACGACCCGCAGCTTCTCCGACCAGAACATCATCGCCACTCGCGGCGCGTTGGTCAGCGACGCCAGCATCTCGGTATGCCCGCGCCACGGCAGCCCCGCGAGCGCCAGCGCTTCCTTGTTGATAGGCGCCGTCGCGATCCCGTCGAATGCCGCCGGCCTGCGCATCGCGCACCGCGCGCACGATCGTTTCGTACGCCGCGTGGCCGGCATCGGCGGAGAGCACGCCCGGCGGCGAACGGCTGCTGGGATCCGTAATAGAGGGGCTCGCACACGGAACGGACGCGAGGATCGGCCATCGCCTTGCGCGCGATCTCGGGACCGATGCCGGCTGGGTCGCCGGCGGTAATGCCGATTCGGGTAGAGACATGATCCTGCGGACTGCGTCGTTGCGGTGAGACATGGATCCGGGATTCGGATTCGAGATTAGACGCCGCAGCTGCCACAGCCGCCATCGCCGCACGATCCGCAGCCGCCGCCCGTGCCGCAGCCGGTCGGGATTGCCGCAGCCGCCTTCGTCGCCGCAGCCGCCACCCTTCACGCCTTTGGCGTTCGGCAGCTCGTACCGGAGGCAGCACTTCAGGCGGCCGCACAGTCCGGACAGCCGCGAGGGATTCAGGCTGAGATCCTGCTGCTTGGCCATCTTGATCGACACCGGCTCGAACGCGTTCAGCCAGGTCGTGCAGCACAGCGGGCGGCCGCAGGAGCCGTATCCGCCGAGCATCTTCGCTTCGTCGCGCGCGCCGATCTGCCGCATCTCGATGCGCGTGTGAAACTCGGACGCGAGCTCGCGGACCAGCTCGCGAAAATCGACGCGCCCTTCGGCGGTGAAATAAAAAATCAGCCGCGACCCGTCGAACAGCTGCTCGACGCGCGTCAGCTTCATCTCGAGCCCGCGCTCGCGAATCTTGAGCAGCGCGACGCGATGCGCTTCCTGCTCGCGCTGCTGCCGCTTGAGGCGCACCGTCACGTCTTCGAGCGGTCGCCTTCCGGACGACGCGATTGGGAGAATGTTCAGGGAGCTGCGCGACGTTCGAGCACCACCGACGGCGTGGCCACGATCGAGCCGACAGCGCGTTCCCGCCTCCGACTGCACGACGACCTTGTCGCCGGCCACAGGCGGCGCATCGGCAAACAGCAGATCGTTCAACAGGAACGTCTGCGGCCGCCCGATCGGCGAGAACTTGACCGAGACGAAGCGAAGCGGGTTAGTGGACATTATTTAGTTCGCATGGGGCCCCACCCCCACGCGCCAGCCGTCGCTTGCACGCTCCGAGATCTTGCACTAGCTCGATCTGACCGCCGATCTGCTTAGTGGACATTTATCGCCAGCCAGTCTGCGACGACCTTCGGACTCACGTTGCGGTCGAGGGCGTCTTCGGCGCGCGTGACGGCGGCGAATATGCGCCCGATGCGATCGACGCCCAGCGTGCGCGCCAGCGAGTCGAGCGACTGGCCGCCGATCGAGATTCGCGAGCAGCCGCGCGTCGGCGCCGCTGGCGACCAGACCGGCATCGCGAACCAGCGCCGACATCGCCGTCAGCCGCGCGCCGAGATGCTCGCGCTCCGACGCGGCGCGTGCCGCCGCCTTTCAACAATTCTTTTGCCTGCTCCAGTCGCGTGCGCGGATCGCGGCCGGCCACCTGCAGCAGATTCTCTGCGTCGCTGCGCGCGTCGGCAAACGCGTCGGCTTCGAGATCGAGCGCGCGCCGCACGCTGCCGTCGGACGCGGCGGCGGCCGTCAGCGCGTCGGCGTGCGAGTATCCGTGACTCCGCTCGAGCACGGACGCCACCTCGGCCACCTGCAACCGTCCGAATCGCAGGTGCGCGCATCGCGATCGCACCGTCGGCAGCAGCGTGTCGGGCCGCGACGTGACGAGCACGAACACCGATGCCGGCAGCGGCTCTTCGAGCGTCTTCAGCAGCGCGTTCTGGGCTTGAGGCACGAGCGCGTCGGCCTGCTCGATAATCGTGACGCGCCGGCGTCCTTCGAACGGCCGATAGACGGCACGCTCGATCGCGTCGCGCACCTGCTCGATCTTGATCGACCCGGTCTCGCCCGGCTCGATCGTCATGACATCGGGATGCGCGCCGCGCGCGATGCGGCGGCAGACGGCGCACGCGCCACACGCGCCATCGTCCATCGGCGATCGTCCATCGTCCATCGACGACGATCGACGCTCGACGATGGACGATCGACGATGGACGATGGACGATGGACGATCCAGGCAGTTCAGCTCCTGCGCAATCGATATCGCCGTCAGCCGTTTGCCGACGCCTTCGGGCCCCGAAAGAATGAGGCTGGGCGTCAGCGACTGGCGCGCGATCGCCCGCGAAAGCAGGCTCAACAGGCGGCGATGACCGACGACTTCCCGAAATGCCATGTTTCGCGAATGCTACCACTTCCAAAAGCCCGCGTCGCCCGGTAAAGTCGGAGGCTGGTGCACGCAGCCCTGATCCTCTCGCTTGCCGCTGTCCTCGCTCTTCCGCCTGCACGCGCGCCGCGTCCCAGGAAACCGAGGCGGAGCCCGCGATTCCTGTCATCGCCGAGCCGGTCCGGCTCGGAACCATCCGCGCATCGATCAGCGCGACCGGTGTCGTCGCGACACTGCCGGGCGCCGCATTCGCCGTCGTCGCCACACAACCGGCGCGCATTGCGGAAATCACCAAGAACGTCGGCGACCCTGTGAAGAGCGGCGAGATGCTCGTGCGGTTCGAGTTTCCGTCGCTCCGCGCGCAGACGGCCGTCAACGAAGCGGCGGTGAAGGCCGCGGATCTCCGCGTGCAAGCAGGCCCAGCTCGCGCAGGGACGCATCCGGATGCTCGTCGACAAGGGCGCCGCTTCGCGCAGCCGAGCTGGACGATGCCGATCGCGAGCTCGCCGCGGCCGAAGGCAGAGCTCGCGGTCGCGAAGGCGGCCCTCAGCGTGGTCCAGGCGCAGGGCGGAAACACGACCATCCGCGCGCCGTTCGACGGCACGGTCACCGAGCGGCTGCACAATCCCGGCGACAGCGTGCGCGCCGACGAGAGCGATCCCATTCTGCGGCTCATCGATCCGAAGCAGGTGCAGGTGATGGCGACGCTGCCGGTCGCCGACACGACGCGATTTGTCGTCGGCGCGACCGCCCGCGCGATTGCCGAAGGACAGACGACAGCCGGATCTGCTGAGGGTCGCGACGCGCCCGGCTCCGGAAAGCGGCGCGAAGACCGTCGACGTGACGCTCGCCTTCGACACACCGACCGAACTGCGGCCGGGCACGCAGGTCGGCATCGAAATCGACGCCGAACAGCGATCGAACGTCCCCCTCGTCCCGGCGATTGCGGTGATCAGGGACAATCCGGCTCAGCCCATCGTGGTCGTCGCCGCGGGCAGCGTCGTTCAACGCCGCCCGGTCGTAATCGGCCTTGTGGACGGCGAAAATATCGAGATACTATCGGGGCTCAAACCTGGTGAATTGATCATTACTCAAGGGCACTCGACGCTGCGGGACGGAACCCCGATCAGCGTCAGTGCGCCGTAAACCGGGTCCCATGCGCGGCAGCCGCGCATGGGCCCGCATGAAGGAGGATCGACGTGAAACGCATGCTCTTCGCTGTGGCTCTTTGCGCAGCTCTCGGAATGGTGACGTTCTACGCGCAGGCGCCTGCCGCCGGCCAGAAGCCGGCCAGCGCCGACCCGTACGCCAACAACCCGGACGCGGGTAAGCAGAAATTCCCGCTCGCCGCTCCGGCCGGCAAGGACAGCGGCGCGAAAGACAAGCCGCTTCCCGGCTCGTCAACACCGGCGCCGTCGATCCGTCGACCTGGAAATACGGACCGCAGTTCCGCGCGCCAGCAGGGCGCGAAGCTCTGGAATCCGGTGAAGCTGAAGCTGCAGCAGGGCGGCAAGGTGACCGGCGGCACGGTGTTCAGCGCGACGGATCCGCTCACCTATTGCGCGATGGCCAACGCCGGCTACGACTACATCTGGACCGAGATGCAGCACAACGATCGCGACTGGAACCAGGCCGCGCGCATGTGGCGCACGTGCCCGCACGCGAAGGCGGTTCCCGGCGCGCGCATCGCGTACGCGGACGAGCGCGAAATTCAGCGCGCCACCGACGCCGGCGCGCTCGTCATCGTCGTGCCGACGGTCGACACCGTGCAGGAAGCGCTCGCCGCGCGCGACTGGACCTACTTCCCGCCCCTCGGCAAGCGCAGCCAGGGCGGCGGCCAGGGCTTCGACGCGGCGATGTGGGGCGGCGTGCCGGGCGGCTACCGCGCGACCATCAACGACAACATCGTGCTCATCCTCATGATCGAGACGATCGAAGGCGTGAAGAACGCGCACGAGATCGCGAAGATTCCTGGCGTCGACGCGCTGTTCGCGGCGAGCGGCGACCTCGGCAACTTCTCGGGCTTCGCGCAGGGCTCGCCCGACTACGAGCGCCTCATCAACATCGTGCACGATGCGGCGATCGGCGCCGGCAAGCGGCTGTGCGGTCCGTTCGCGTGGCGCGATCGTCCCGACTTCACCTGCTTCCAGAACGCGAGCGAAACGGCCGCCATCGCGGCAGGCGTGAGAGCAGAGCTCGGCGATCTGCTCGATACGCAGGGTAAGGTCGAAGTCGGTCCGCTCGTGCAGCCTGCCAAGCCGATGAAGTAGTCAAAGTCGGTAGTCGTCGGTCGGCAGTCGACAGTCTCAGTCGGCAGTCATCAGACTGATGTCTCGCGACTCGGCGTCTGCCGACTACCAACTGACCGACTGCTACCACCACCTACCACCTATTCGTTCCGGTGCTTCTTGTCGTACTCGAAGTCGGCCCACGCCTTGTCGTTCGAGACCTTGGCGTTCGTTTTCTGGATCGCGCTGAGGGCCTTGCTGCGCGTGCCGGGGGAAATAGCAATAGTCGGTAGTCGTCAGTCGGCAGTCATCAGACTGATGACTGAGACTGGCGACTGCCGACTACCGACTACCGACTACCGACTGACGACTGCTACCAACACCTACCACCTATTCATGCCGGTGCTTCTTGTCGTACTCGAAGTCGGCCCACGCCTTGTCGTTCGTGACCTTCGCGTTCGTTTTCTGGATCGCGCTGAGGGCCTTGCTGCGCGTGCCGGGCGCATCGACGGCAAACAACGAAATGAGGCGCTCGAGGTTGGCGGACTGGCAGGAAGGACACGCGGGCGCCGGCTCGTTCACCCGCACAATCGCCTCGAAGCGGTGGCTGCAGTCGCGACATTCGTATTCGTAAATCGGCATAGGCACTGACGGTGTGCCCGCACGTCTGCGACCGCCTCGACCGCCGCCGCGGGCTGGAGGCGGCTGGAGCGATCGACGTGGGCCGCTGAGTCCTTTCGCGGCTTTCGTTTCAACGCCAGGCTTCGCGAGAAAACCGAGATCGCGGAACCAGTCCACGAAACGATCCTGCCATGTGCCGAACGGCGTGCCGTCGCGATGCTTCAGGCCGTTGGCGTGGATGCCGTTGCCGTAGACGTGCATCTCGATGTTCGGAATGCGCGCGTTCAGCATCGCCGAGAAATATTCCATCGCCCAGACCGCGTGACTCGCATCGCCCGATCCGGCGGTGGCGATGAACGTCGGCGGCGCATTCTTCGGGACGGCGGTAGCCGCATCGCGCGCGAACGGCGTCGGTCCTGGATAGATGAGGATGGCGAAGTCCGGCCGCGCGCTCACGCCGGCCAGCGGATCGCCGGCGCCGCTGTTGGCTTTCTCGAACTGCTCGAAAAAGACCGCAGCCGGAGCGGCGAGCTCGGCGCCCGCGGAAAATCCGATGACGCCAATCTTCTTCGGATCGATGCCCCACTCGGCCGCACGCGACCGCACGAGCCTGATCGCCTGCTGCGCGTCGTACACCGCGTCGGTCTGCGCGTTGTAGCCGTCGCGCCGCAGCCGGTTTCGCAGGATGATCGAGTTGACGCCGTAGTTGAAGAGATAGTGGACGACGTCGGCGCCTTCCGTCCCGACGTTCAGCGTGTTGTGCCCGCCGCCGGCGATCACGATCATCGCCACGCCGGTGTTGATGCCCGGATCGGCAGGATGAAATTCAATCGACGGATTGTGAATGTTGACGATGCTCTGGATCCGTCCAGGCACGCCTTTCGCCATGTTGTTCTGCTCGGGCTCGCCGACTCTGCGTCGCATTCAGAAACGGCGATCCCGGCGGATACAGCGGCACGACCTGCCCGCCATGGACGATTGGCGGCGGCGTGAACGGCGCGTCTGGCGGACGCCGAGACGCACAGAAACGAACAGGCGATTACGAGAGCAGGGCGCGTTTTCAAGATCATTCTCCGTAAGTCGCATCTCTACGTCTGCGTCGACTACCGCAGGCTCCAGGATTCGTCGAAGAATCCCGCAAACGGCACCGTGGAGCGTGTCCGACTCCGGCTGCACCTGCAGCACGGCGATGTCGCCGAGCGTCGGCATGCTGTAGTCGGACGTGTACGAGTTTTCGGCAATCGTGAGCCCGCTGTTCAGCACGACGTACCGCGACGGCGCGATGGGATTCGGATACACGAGCACCGGCAGGTGGCTGGCGGCCGGGAACGACTTGTCGCCGACCGTAACCGTGTCGCGGCTCCACTGCACGGGCAGTCTTCCCGCAAGCCGGCCGATCCACCGATTGCTGCCCGGGATCGCCGAACAGCACGACGTTGTATTTCGCAAAGTCGGCTTCGGTGACCTCGGTGTCGTTCTTCACGCGCGGGTGCGCGCGATAGAAGCGCGCGTAGGTCTGGTCGAAGCGCTCGAGCCGCTTCAGTGCATGCTGATGCGCGGCCTGATTCCACGGCGTGCCTGTCGGACGCACGAGCAGGAACGGATCGAGAAACGCATCGTCGATCGGTCCCTGCAGGCCGTGCGTCTTGTGCAGGCCGGCCCACTTCGCCTGGCGACGCCGACTCGCCAGCCCGAGGCCGACTTCTCGAACGCCAGCTCGCGGCCCGGCTTCACGCGCAGCGTCTGGCCGTCGATCTGAATCTCGGTCGCCTTGTCGGTTTCGCGCAACACCAGCCGCGACACGTTGGTCGTCTTGATCTGGTAGGACGTTCCGCCCGACAGACGCCGCGCATCGACCTCGGCGCGTTCGTAGTGTTGTCCGAGGCCGTCGATCGTCACCCAGAAGCTCTTGTTGTAGCGCGTCGTGTAGGTGAGAAAACGGACGTGGTCGGGCGACTGCAGCCCGCGATCGGTCCACTCCTTCAGGAACGCGTCGAGCCGCTGGCGCACTTTCGGGCTCGTGCTGTGGCCCGTGTTTTCGGAGATCAGGAAAGATGCTCGGCGTGCCCTTCGCGACGTAGCTCGTCGGCTCGCCTTCATAGGGATAGCCTTCTTTCGCGAGCTGTTCCCGAATTCTGATCGACGACTCGAGCTGGCCGCGCGTCGGCTCGCCTTCGGGCGGACGCGGAATCGACGCCACCTGCGTGTCGCTGTCGCCGTCGTGTCCGGCGATCGGAATGTTGAACGCATTCAGCGCCCACTCGGTCATGTTCTCCCAGATGCGCAGCGTCGGCCGCTGATGCGCCGGAAAGTCGTTCATCATCAGGTAGCGTCGCGGCCACGTGCCGGCGCCGATTTCCGCCGCCACCCAGCGATCCGGATGATGCAGCGCAAGATGCCACGCGCCTGCTCCGCCGAGCGAAAATCCGCGCAGCACGAGCCGCGAATCGTCGATCTTGAAGCGGCGCTGCACGGCGGCCGTCGATTCGAAGACGTCGACCTCGCCGGCCCAGTGATTGGCGTTGTTGCCGCGCGCGAACACTTCGAGCTGAAACTGCCCGGCGTTCCAGACGCCGGTCGCCGAGGGATTGGGCGTCGGCTGGAGGCACGATCCCGCCGGCATGCGTCAGGAGACGCTCGCCCGTCTGCGCGTTGGCCGGCGACGGGTCGTAACAAATCCAATTGCTCTCGATCAGCCGCTGCGATCGGCCGTGCAGCACGATGTCGAGGCGCGTCGGCTTTCCGTCGTATCCCGCAGGAATGGTGAGGAGCAGCGGCTGAACCGATCCATCGAGCGGCGAATAGAAGCCGAGCGCGACCTTGCCTTTCTGCGACGTCCACGGCGACTGCCCGTTCTGCAGCTGCTTCGCCCGCTCGATGCCGCGATCGAGCATCTTGAGCGCAAACGTCACGTCGTCCTGCACCGTGACGTCCTGCGGAAACTCGAGAAGCCAATGCCCGGCCTTCGCGTGAATCTCGACGTCGGCCATCAGGTCGTCTTCTCCGCGCTTCGCCTTCAGCGCGCGCACGAGCGGATCGAGCTCGTCGAGCTTCGCCTGCAGCGCCTGGCGATCCTGCGGGTCATCTCGTAGCGCGGTGGCGCCTGTCCCCGGCCGCCTCTGGCCGGCCCGCCACCTGGCGCCGCCGGCGCCGGCTGCTGAGCCACCAGTGAGATAACCGGCAACGCGATTACGGCGAGACACCCAGGATTCTGGCGCGCATGTGAAGCTCCCACTACGGCTGGCCTGACGCAGAGCGCAAAGTCGCAGAGAAGACGACGGCTGTGCTTCGATAGCGCGCCTATCGACGTCGCGCCTTCGGCGGCAGCGGGAAGAACGGACGCGAATACAGAGACCGACCTGATCACGTCGGTCTTGTATTCGCGTTCGTTCTTCCCGCTGCGTTGGCCGCAAAGCGGCCAACCGACGTCGATTCAGGTATTTCTCTGCGGCTTCGCGCCTCTGCGTCGAGGACTGTTACCACCGTCGCTGAAAATTCAGTACAGCACGTAGGCCGTGATCGAGCTCGTTCCCGGCAGCGCGATGTACTGCTTGCCGCCGACCATGTAGGTCATCGGCGACCCTTGCGTCGTCTGGGCGATGTTGACGTTCCAGAGCGGCTTTCCTGTTTTCGCGTCGACGACGAGCAGGCCGCCGCCACCGCCGAGGAAAATCAGACCGCTCGCGGTCGAGAGCACGCCCGAGCGGCCCGCCGGCGCCGGAAGGTCCCACACTTTTTTGCCGGTGAACGGATCGATCGCGCGAATGAAGACGCCGGTCTGGTAGCCCTTCGTCAGCTCAGCGAGCTGCTCGCGCGCTTTCTCGGACGGCGTGCCGCGGCCGAACCATCGGTTGCCGGTGGCGCCGAGCGGATCGTCGTGCGACGTGTAGATGCCGCAGCTGTCGCTGACGCGCGCGTAGAACAGCTTCGTCATCGGGTTGTACGACTGCGCCTGGAAATTCGCGCCGCCGCCGCCCGCCGGACACGCGGCGATGCCCTCTTTCGTCGCAATCGAGCCCGGATCGACAATCGGCTTGCCGTCGGGCGTGAATCCTTTGTGCCAGGTCACCTTCGTCGACAGGTTCGCCGTTCGAAGCACTTCTCCGTTCGTGCGATCGAGCACGTAGAACATGCCGTTGCGATCGCCGTGCATCAGCAGCTTGCGCGGCTTTCCCTGCCACACTTCGTCGACGAGCAGCATCGGCTGCACGGCGTCCCAGTCGTGCGTGTCGTGCGGCGTGAACTGGTAATACCACTTCATCTCGCCGGTCTTCGCGCTGAGCGCGACGACGCTCGAGGTGTAGAGGTTGTCGCCGATGCGTTCCTCACCGGCGATGTCCGGACACGGATTGCCGATGGCCCAGTAGATCAGATCGAGCTGCGGATCGTACGAGCCGGGCATCCACGTCGCGCCGCATCCGTGCTCGAGCGCCTGGCCGATCCAGGTCTCCGAGCCTTTCTCGCCGCGTTTCGGAATCGAGTACCAGCGCCAGACGCGCTCGCCTGTCGACGCGCGATAGGCGTCGAGGAATCCGCGCGCGCCTTCCTCACCGCCGGCAACGCCGACGACGAGCAGATCGCCGACAGGAAGCGGCGGCGAGGTCGAGCTGTACGACTCTTCGTGCGAGCCCATCTCCGCATCCCACAGCTTCTGTCCGGTGAATCGATTGAACGCCAGAAGATGCGCGTGGTCGGTCACCATGAACGCCTTGTCGCCGCTGATGGTGACGCCGCGATTGGTGCCGATGCCGCCTTCGCTGAGGATGCCTTCGTGCCGCGCTTCGCTGTACGTCCACAGCTGCCGCCCGGTCGTCGCGTCGAGCGCGTACATCTCGTTCCATCCGGTGACGTACATGATGCCGTCCTGCACGACCGGCGTCGACTGAAGCGCGCGCGGATTGCTCGCAATCGGAAACATCCATGCCGCGCCGAGCCGCTGCACGTTGCGTGGGGTTGATCAGCTCGAGCGGACTGTAGCGATTGCCGGTGAGGCTGCCGTCGTAGTGCGTCCAGTCCGCTTTCGGCGTGATGGCTTTTTCGCGATACGCATCGCCATCTTTCGAGAGCAGGGTGAAGCGCCCGTTCTCGAGCAGCACGGCCGAGAGCTCCGACTGCGCGAGCAGCAGTCCTGTTCGCGCGCGCCCGTCGGCCATCGTGATCGTGGCCGGCTGCAGACCTTCGATGCCCTGCGATGGCGCAGCCGGCGGCGCTGCTCCCCGCGCCGGGCGGCGCCGGCGCAGCGGCCGCCGCGTGCACCCCCGCCGCCACGTCCGCCCGCAGCGCCAGCACCGCCAGCGCCGACCGCCGCGGCGTCCGGTAAAACCACCGGTCGCCATCGCCGGATTCGTGCCCGCCAGCGCACGCATGCGCGGCCAGGATCTGGCGCAGCTCCGCTTCCTGCACGGACATCGCAGGCACGTTTGCGTGGCGCTCGCGAATGGCAGCCGTCACTTCGGCGTCGGTGTGGTATCGAATGTAGGTGAGGATGGCCGGCCCGCTTCCGCCGGTCATCGCCGCGCCATGACAGCTCGCGCAGCGGTTCTGATACGCGGCGGTATCGGCCGCGGGCGGCGTTTGAGCCGAAGCGCTCGACGCAAGAAGGACAACGCAGAAAATCCGGCGAGCGCGTTAGATGCGCTCAGATCCGTCATCGAGCTAGGGATTTCCGCGCGAGGCGCGCTGCGGCGCGCGCACCGTGACGCCGCGACGCTTGGTTGACACGCTCAGCTTCTGATTGAGCTTCTCGCCGGCCGGGACGAGGTAGGTGATGAGGTACTGTTGCTTCAGCTGCGCGGCGACCGCCTGAAGCTCGGGAATCGTTCCGCCGAGTCCGCCGATCTCCACACGCCGGCCGCCGGTCTGCTTCGGACCGTCTCCGAGCACGCGATTGATATCGAGTTGATGCTCGAGCAAATCCGCCGGCTTGTCCTTCGCGATGCGGCACGCTCGACGGATTCAGCTGCGCGGCTCTGTGAACGGCGATGACTTGCAGGATGGCGCCGCTGCGCTGCAGCTCTTCCATCACGTGCTGCGCGGGAAGGCTGCTGTACGACGCGTGCGTGTCGGTGAGCAGGACGATGACAGGACGATCGAAGTCGCGCAGCTCTTTCGACGACATCGAACACCGCTTCGACGACGCGGCCGCCGTCGGGCGTCTCGGCCCGCACACCGAGCCTGCAGCACCGCATCGCGCAGCCGCTCGACGTCTGCCGTGTAATCGACGAGCCTGACCGCCTGCCCGATGACATGTTTGATGGCGAACTGCGCGCGGCCCAGCAGCTGATTGACGAAGTTCGCGACGGGCACGCGAAAGATTCCTGTGCCGCTGTCGTCGACGATGATCGCGATGTGCAGCGGCGCGGTGGCGGGTTCGACCTTGATGATCTCCCTGATGTCGCCGCCTTCGCGCAGGACGAAATCTGTGGCGGCAAGATCGGTGACGGGCACTTCTTTCCGATCGACGGCGCGTGACGTGCACCGTCCTGACGTGCGGAACAGCCGGACTGCCCCGCTGCGCGGACGGTTCGACCGCCAGCGCGATGATGACGGCGAGGCAGAGGCCGAACAAAGGCCAGAACTTCACAGGAGAGTAGGAGATTAGGAGCTTTTTCTTTTGATCAAAGAATTTTCTCCTGACCTCCTACTCTCCTGTTCGTCTGTCGCTAGAACTGGAACCGCAGCTGCAACTGCACCGTCCGCATATCCGCGCGCGCCGGTGGCCGCACCGTATCCGGCATCGCGCGGCCTGAGCCGGGCCGGGTTCACCGACCCATCGGCGAGGAACTGATTGTTGCGAATCGTCAGATCCGTCGGCGAGTTCAGCTGGAGCTGGTTCTGACGGCCCGTGATGCTCACCCAGTTGAACGCGTTGAACATGTCGACGCGCAGCTGAATCTGCCTGCCGCCGCCGAGGCGGATGTTGCGGGCAATCGACAGGTCCATCGACTTCTCGAAGCAGCCGGCGAGCAGGTTCGCGCCGGACTCCAGGCCAAGGCTGTTGTAGGTCGGCCCGGCAAACGCCGCGGTGTTGAACTGCGCGTATTGATCGTCCGAGCAGCCGCTGCCCGGATCGCCCACCACCCTGATGCGCGCCCCGTAGCTCGGCGAGCCCGTCAGGTTCACGTTGCCGCCGTTCGCGTTGTACGAGAACGTCGAGTCGTAGCGTCGAGCCGGACGTGCCGGTAAAGACGCCGGAGAGCTGCCAGTCGTTGATGATCGCGCCGACGACTTTCGACGCGCTGCTATCGGTCGCAGATGCCGGGAAGCTCCCACACGAAATTCGCGCGGATGACGTGCGGACGATTGCCGGTGTTGCGCATCAGCTCGTCGAGCACTTCCTGATCGTCGCGCACCTGGAACGAGCCGTCAGGGTTGTGCTGCAGGCGCAACTGCGCGCGGTATTGCCGATCGTGCGCAGGCTGCGCGTGTAGTTCAACGTCGCCTGCACGCCGTCGCGGAATCTGCGGTTCAAGCTCATCTGGATCGAGTCGTACCCGTTCCAGTTCTTGCCCCAGGTCGTGTTGATCGCGCCGAGGCCGCGGTACGGCCGCAGCAGATCGGTCGTCACGGCAGCTGCCGCCCGGCACCGTGCTCGACCAGCGTCGGATCCTGATTCTGCGACAGATACGCCACACCGAGATCCGGCGAGTTCACGTCGGGGTTTGACGCCGAGGATGTTGTAGGCGTGGCTGCCGACGTACGACACGTCGAGCGACGACGACCACGGCAGCGTCATCTGCGTGCCGATGTTCCACTGCAGCGACGTGGGCAGCTTCGAGTCGTAGTAGAAGACCGTCATCGAAGACGGCGTCTGCGTGTTCGAGCCCCGACTGTCCGAGCGTCTGCAGGTTGCCGTTTCTGATGTTGGTCGAGATGCCGACGGGCGGATTGCCCACCTGGTTGTACACGGTGTTGCCGTTCAAGCGATCGAAGAACATGCCCGAATCCGCCGCGAACGACCATGCGCTGCGTGCCCGACACGTCGTACGCCGCACCGAATCGCGGTGCGAAGCCGAGCGTCGGCCACGTGTAGTTCGTCTTCGCGATGCCGTTCCCCGCCGACGACGATGCCGTTGTACGGATCGCCGCTGCCCGGCACGAGCGTGCCGATGCCGACCTGCGTGCTCGGCGCCGAGCGACGCGCCGGTCGCCGGATTCACGGCAACACGATTCGCGGCCGGGCACGGTCTGGTGGCCACCGAGCAGCCGGGCCGATACAGCAGCGGAGCCGCCGACGCCTGCCACTGGTCGACGAAGAAGTTCGACGCCTGCAGCTTCGTGTCGTAGTTCGGCCCCTGATTCGTGATGCGCAGGCCGTAGTCGAGCGACAGGCGGTTGTTCACCTTCCAGTTGTCCTGGATGTACCACTCGTGACTGTTGTAGATGAAGTTCCCCTCGAACAGCTTGTTGATCTGCGCATACGACGTGAAGACGCCCAGCGCCGCGTTCGCGAAGCCGAATCCGGAATCGATCGGGTTGTTCGTGTCGTTCCCGAAGTTCAGCTGCCCCTGGAACAGCTTCGGGTTGCCGAGTTGCTCCTGCTTCTTCAAGCTTTTATCGAGCTGATACCCGACTTTCACCGTGTGCCGCCCCATCAGCCGCGTCATGCTGACGGAGATGTTGTTGGTGCGGACCATGTCGAGGAAGCCGCCGTGTTGTACAGGAGATTTGGCGGTGTGAGATTAGGCGTGGCCGTCGTGCTCGAGACCCGGCTGCCCCAGGTAAACGACGGCGCCATGTGGACGCGGCCGTTGACGTAGAACGGCGCGTTGGCCGCCTGCAGCACTTTCTCCTGATAGCTGCCCGGCTCGACGATGCCGGCATCGGGATACAGCATCGGGAAATTGCCGAGGCCGATGTTGTCGCGATTGGTGAGCGGGCTCATCATGATCGAGCCCTGCTCGTCCGCCTGGTAGAAGCCGTAGGTGCCCTCGATGACTGTCGTCGGCGTCAGCGTGTAGTCCACCGTTCCTGACGCCAACCGTGATGAACGGGAACTGGTTGATCGCATCGTTGAATCCCGGAATCGATCCTGGCGTCACCTTCACGGTCGCGCGCTGGCCCGCATACTTCGTCGTCAAGCGCAGCCTCGATGACTGCTGCCAGTCGACGCGCACGGTGGGCTGATGCGTCAGCCGCTTGTCTTCGGGCGCCACGGTCTCGAGGTTGTAGTTGAGGCCGTTCACGTTCGGCGCAGGCCACTGCTTCAGCACGTTCAACCCGAGCGGATACAGCCGATTCTGCGGAATGCGTCCGAGAACACCGCCGTCGCGGAAGCACGCGTCGCGTATCGGTCGCCGATGCAGGGCAGCCCGGTCGATGCATCGCGGATCCTTGTTGAACGGAAACGCGCGCCGTTGTTGTCGGTCGTCTGCGAGAAATCCCCCTGCCGCTCGAGCAGCGTCGGCACGCGGAAGCGATTGATGTTGCCGCCGCTCGTGCGCGGACGATATTCGTGGCCATAGAAGAAGAACCACCGGTTGTCGCCGCCAGGCTTCCCGATCGGGCCACCGAGCTGTAGCCCCAGTCCTGCTGCTTCGACACGGCCTTCGGATCGCCGTTGCGCGGCGTTCACCCAGCTGTTCGAGTTCCAGTCGGAGTTTCGCTGGATGTCGTAGATCGATCCGCGGTACTGGTTCGTGCCGCTCTTGGTCACGCCGGTGATCTGCAGGCCGATGTTGCGGCCATATTCGGCCTGGTAGCCGGACGCGATGACGCGAACCTCGGCGATCGCTTCGACGTTCAACTGCAGCGCCTGGCCGCCGGCGCCCGTGTCGATCGTGGAGACGCCGTCGATCTGAAAGTTCGTGGTCGAGCCAGGCGAGCCGATGCGCGTCGTGCCGATGACGCCGGCGTGAGCGACGCGAGGCCGCCGAAGTTGCGGTTCGCGATCGGAAGGTTCTGCACCGCCTCGGTCGTGACCGTGGACGAGCGCTCGCCGCTCTGCGCCTGAATCAGCGGCGCCTCACCGGTCACGGTCACAGTTTCGGAGAGTGCGCCCAACTCGATAGTCAAGGTTGGGATGACGACGCGGTCACCGGGGCTCACTGCAATGCCCTTGCGTTCCAGCGTCTTGAACCCGTCGACGCGTGACCCTCACCGTGTATGTATCCGGCAGCACGCTCGGGAAGGTGAAATCGCCGGTGCCCGTGGACTGCGTGTCCTGAGTGGTGCCGCGGCTTTCATTAATCAAGATGATCGTCGCGCCGGGAACCGTCGCCCCCTGCGCGTCGGCGATCGTTCCAACGACCGCACCGCTCGTCTGCGCGATTCACGTAGCCACTGGCACCAAGCAGCACTGACAACGCAATCGCCACCAGGCGAGGCATTCTGGCCAATTTCATATAGACCTCCCGGGGAACCTGTTTCAAAGGACCCGCGTAACTTAAGTGTTTCGGTGACCGAACAATATGAGGGGACGATGAAGGAGTCAATCGTTTTCACCCCTGAATCATCGGAAAAATTCCGACAATGCGGGATTACATCCCGGATTTTGAAGATTTTCCGCCCACACCCTGTTGATCTCCAACCTTCATTGGATCGCGTCCGGCGAATTGGATCTCCAGCATTCGTTCACTATGGACGAACAAACCCCGTTCGTCCTCCAGCGTTGCCACCACTTTTTTCGACTCCCGATCGATGACATCTCCGCTCGAAGGATAGGCATACCGCCCGTCGATGCCGAACGTCATCCAGCGCGGTTGCGCGCGAACTTCGATCGTCGTGGACGCCACTGGCGGGTAGGTCGTCGCATCGAACACATGAAGACGGTTGTCGACGCCATCGGCCACCCAGAGCTCGCGCTCATCGGTCGTCAGTCCGATGCCGTGGCTCGGGCACTCGAACTTCTCCGCGACCTCCATCTGGTAGCCCTCGACCACAACGCGATCGAGGATCAGCCCGGTCTGCAGGTCGCCGACCTCGAACCCGACAAGGCCGTCGACGTTGGCGAACACCTGCGATGCCCTGCCGTTGATCGTGAACGGGCACACGAAATCGTGAAGGGGCCGACCTCTCTCACGATCTTGCGGGCCTTGGCGTCGACGACCGACAGCACCGGCGACTCCCACGCGCTCAGGTACACGAGCGACCCATCAGGCGAAAAGATCGCCTGCCGCGGCCATCCCATCACGTCGATCGTCGCCAGGAGCGCGCCGTTCGCGGCATCGATGACGTACCACTTCGGCGCGCCGAACGCCGGCGCATAGATCGTTGCGCCGTCGGGAGACAGCGCGAGGCGATCGCAGCAGGTGCCGTCGTAGGTCTTCTCCCAGACGATTTTCTCGGTCACCAGGTCGAACGCGGCGAGACGCTTGACGGTGCTGACGAACAGGCGCCGGGCGCTCGCGCTCGCCGCAATGCCGCGCACGTGCTCGGGCTGCTGCCCTGGAGTCGACCGGCCACGTCGGGATTCGTTTGACGAACGTGTGCCCGTTGTCGATGTCGTAGACGAGGATGCCGACACCGCGGTACTCGGTCTCGTTCCCGGCGCCGGGAACCGCGACGTACAGAAAGCGGCGCGTCTGCTGGGCCGCCGCAGGGGCCGCCAGCGCAATCGCCACCGGCAATGGCAATCACGGACCGCGAGACGGCGGATCGAAGACGTGACGATCGAAGACGCGCCGAGCATGACGACTTCACTCTCCGCAAGAAGGATCGAGCGTCTCGAGCGACGTGATGTTCAGGCGGGTCTCGGTCGGGCCGCCGGATGAGAAATCCTCGAACCTCGACCTTGTGCCCCTTGAGCGGATCCGGCGTGTAGGCGGCAGACACGAGAAGGCGGTACGTCCTGGGACCGAGCGGCCATGCCTCGGCAACCTCGCGCTCGCCCGCCGCCGGCTGCGGATTTCCGGTGCGAACAGGATCGGTCGAGTGCGTCAGCATCCACGCACCGTCCGATGGGTTCGCCGTCGAGACATCCGACGACTCGCACGAGCGAAAAGTCCGGCACTTGCTCGGGGCCGTCCTTTGCCGATCGAGCTGAATCCTCGGCAGATCTTCAACGCGAAGCTCCTGCGGCGCCCGCTGGGAATTCATTCACCTTCAGCAGGTAGCTGACGATGTCGACGTAGGCCTTGTCGCTCAGCGTCGCGGGCGCGCCGCGAGGCATGGTGGTTTTGGTTTTGTCGAAGAGGAGGTGAAGGCTCGACTCACGGTTCTTCTCCATGAATCGACGCCCCTTGAGGATGTCGTTGTAGCCGCTCAGATCGTCGCGATGGCAGTTGGCGCAATGCGTCGCGTATTCGCTCTGGCCGCGCACCGCCTGCGCCTCGGTGTACACCCCTGCCACACCGTCGCCGTGCGAGCTCGTCGATTGCGCCGCGCCGCCGACGAGCCGTGAAGCGCGAACGACGAGAGCAGACAGAGTCGGCGTAGCCGCGACGTGACTTCATCAGCATCGACTGCAACTCGGCGCGATCGTCTCCAGCGCGCTGATCGTCATCCGCTGTTCCCCGGGCAGTTTGATCAGCAACCCTCTGCACGTACATCTTGTGGCCCTTGTGCGATTCGGGACTGTACGCCATCGCATCGAGCAGCCGGAATACCTGCGTGCCAAGCGGCCGATCGGTGACCGGTCGCTTTGTCTGGCGTCCGTCAGCCGCGAGGCTGACCGGCTCGCTCGCATTCGTGAGCAGCCACGTGTTCTCCGGCCCCGGCGTGAGACATCCCACCACTTCGACGTACGAGAAATCGCCGACCGGCGGCGGCGGCTTCGCTCTGCCTGGAATCACCTGGAGGCCGGAAAGCGCCTCGGCCGTCAGCTCGCCATCGCCGGCAGGAAATCCGTTCTCCCTGAGTACGTGCGCGACGATGTCGAGGTACACGGCATCGCCCAGGCTCGCCGCCGCGCCGCGCGGCATCGTCGTCGCGATTTTCGTGTAGAGCGTCTTCAAATCCTTGCCGGCGAAAATTCGCGCGAAGCGCTCGCCGCGAAGCGCCGGTCCATTGGCGCCGCCGAGGTCCGGACGATGGCAACCGCGCACGACGTGTCGTACGACGCGGCACCGCGCGTCGCCTGCGCTTCTGAATACACGCCGTCGGCGACGGTCTTTCCGGTCTCCTGCGCGCGAACGGCGCGATCGAGAAGGCCTGCGGTCAGCACAGCAGCGAAGACGAAGGCCGGAAGAACAATGACTGCCGATTTTTGAATCATGATGACTAACGCTTTGACGGCTGCTTCGGCGTCGTGCCGGACTTCAGAATCAGCGCCGTCAGCAGCTCGACCGCCTTGTCGATCGGGCCAACGTCGGCGATGGTCATCGCCGTGCGTCCGGCAGCGTCGATCTCGTCGAGCTTCGCGCCCTTGTCGGCCAGGAACTGAATGACCTCGACAACCTCATCCTGCGTCCGCTGCACGCCGCCGCTGATCGACGCGTGAATCGGCGTCTGGCCGGATTGATTGACCACATCGACGTTCGGATCGATCTCGTAGGCGTACTTCACCGTCGCCAGCTTCGCCGACGCGCCATACATGAGCGTGCGTGCGTGCCGTTGTCTGCGCGCAGCTTCGGATCGGCGCCGGCGGCCACGAGCATCTTCATCACCTCGAGCTGGTTCGCGCGCGCCGCGATCATCAGCGGCGTCAGCGAGCCGCCGGCCACGGCGCGGCCGCCGCCGCCACCACCTCCGCCGACCTGCGTCGTCGAGCGCGCGGTGCGCACGTTCGGATCGGCGCCTTTTTCGAGAAGCTGCTTCACCAGCACGAGATTGCCGGCCTGCGCGGCGACATGGAGCGGCGTATTGCCGCCGCGATCGGTCGCGCGAATGTCGGCGCCGGCATCGAGCAGCGCGCTGGCGGCCTCGGTGTGGCCGTAGGCCATCGCCATCATGAGCAGCTTGTTGCCCGACGGCAGCGTGAAATTCGGATCGAGCCCTGCCGCAATCAGCGCGCGCACGGACGCGGCGTCGTTCTTCGCGACCGCGAACGCAAGCGCGTTGAAGCCGCTCTTGGACACCGCTTTCGGGTTGGCGCCAATCTCGAGCAGCGCAGCGACGACGTCGGCGTGCCCTTCGGCGGCCGCCCACATGAGCGCGGTCTGACCTCGACGCGGCTCGGCGACGTTCACGTCCGCGCCATGGAGGACCAGTTGCCGCACCGTCTCGAGGTTTCCGGCGCCGGCGGCAATCATCAGCGCGGTTTCGCCGTTCCACCGCGCCGCGCGCGCGTTCGCGCCGGCCTTGAGCAACCGCTGCACGATCGCGTTGTCGCCGTTCGCCGCCGCAAGCGTCAGCGGCGTTTCGCCATACTCGTCGACGAATTCACCTTCGCGCCGGCGCCGAGCAGCGTCTCGGCCATCGATCGCTCGCCCAGATGCACCGCCCACGCGAGCGCGGTGGCGCCATCGGGCTGCGCGGCGTTGACGTCGGCCTTGGCGCGAATCAGCGCGGTCAGCGCCCGCGCATCGCGGCGCTTCACGGCGTCGAGCACGCGGAAGTCGTTCGACGGAGCGCGTGCTGCGCCACGCGCCGCAGGCGCATAGCGCACTGCCGCGACTGCCAACAACGCCAACACGAACACCGAACTGGTAAGAGTCCCGCGGACAAGGGTCATATCGAGGTCAACGTTTCGTGGCGATTTTGGGTTTCTCACCGCGCTCCGCCAGCAGCTTGAGCAATCGATCGATGGCCTGATCGACGGGCAGCGGTTCGGCAAGCGAAATCGGCGTGCGCCCGGCGGCGTTCAATTCGTCGAGCTTCGCGCCGCGATCGGCGAGGAACTGAATGACCTCTACGACTTCAGGCTGCGTGCGCCCGGCGAGACCCACCGCGGCGTGCATGAGGGTGTTGCCGCTGCCGGCCGCCACGACATCTATATCGGAGTCGAGCTCGTACGCGTATTTCACGGTCGAGAGCCTTTGCCCCCGACAGCGGCAGCCATCAGCACGCCCGTACCATCCTGAGCGCGCAGCGCCGGATCGGCCCCTGCCGCGACGAGTGCGCGCATCGTCTCTTCGTGATTGCCGCGCGCGGCCACCATCAGCGGCGTCTGCTCGCCGCTCGGCCACCACCCCGGAAACCACCACCACCGCCGCCTCTGCCGCCCGCCGGCATCGTCGATCGCGGCGTTCGTCACGTTGGGATCAACGCCGCGCGCCAGCAGCGCTTTGACAACATCAACATCGCCCTGCTGCGCGGCCAGGTGGAGCGGCGTGTTGCCGGCGCGATCGCGTGCGGTCATGTCCGCGCCGCTCTCGAGCAGCGCGAGCGCCGCGTCTGTGTGCCGATACGCCATCGCCACGAGCAGCGGCTTGTTGCCCGACGGCAGCGTGTAATTGGGATCGGCGCCGGCGGCAAGCAACTGTCTTGATCGAAGGCAGATCGTTCTTCGTAACCGCGAACACGAGCGGAGTGAAGCCGGTCTTCGAGACCGCCTTGGGATTCGCGCCAATTTCGAGCGAGCGCGCCGACGACGTCCGCGTGTCCTTCGGCGGCCGCCCACATGAGCGCGGTTTGTCCGCGCCGCGGTTCGGCCGCATTCACGTCGGCGCCATGCAGCACCAGCGGCGCACGGCGTCGACGCTTCCGGCGCCGGCCGCGATCATCAACGCGGTCTCGCCGTTCCATCGGGTCGAGGTGGCCTTCGCGCCGGCCTTGAGCAGGCGCTGCACGAGCACGCCGTCGCCGTTCGCGGCGGCCAGCGTGAGCGGCGTCTCGCCGTACTCGTCGACGGTGTTGGCCTTGGCGCCCGCGTCGAGCAGCGCTTCGGCCATCGACCGCTGTCCGAGGTGGACGGCCCACGCAAGCGCGGTGGCGCCGTCGGGCTGTGTGGCATTGAGGTCGGCCTTCGCGCGTATCAGCGACGCGAAGGCTTTCTGATCGCGCCGCTTGACCGCGTCGAGCACGCGCAGATCTTTGTTCTGAGCGAGGACTGGCGCTGAGAGCATCAGCGCCAGTCCGATGATCACGGTCCGTTCTCACGTTTGTCCCCACGCGACCCACGATCCCTACGCAACCCCACGCGCCCTTACAGATCCGCTGAGCCGTCCCGTGCTGTCTCCGAAACCCTCCACGTTGGGCACACCGGCGACGTCGAACATGTTCAGGAAGAGGTTGTTCAGCGGCGTTTCCTTCGGATACACGAGGTGGCGGTTGCCCTTCACCTGGCCGTTCGCATTGCCGGCCGTCAGGATGGGCAGATCGTCGTGCGTGTGAATGTTCGACTCGCTCAAGCTGCTGCCGAACACGGTGAGCGAGTGATCGAGCAGCGATCCGTCGCCGTCCGGCGTGTCCTTCAGCTTCTGCACCAGGTAGGCGAACATCTGCGTGTGCAGCTCGTCGATCTTGATCAGCTTCTCGACGCGCTCCGGATCCTGCTGGTGATGCGAGATCGAGTGATGGCCGTCGGAGATGCCGATTTCGCGGTACGCGCGGTTGCTGCCGTCGCGGCCCATCGTGAACGACGCGACGCGCGTCATGTCGGTCTGCCAGGCGATGACCTGCAGGTCCATCATCAGCTTGCAGTACTCCTCGTAGTCGTCCGGAATCGCGCTCGGCCGCTCCATGTGCGGCAGCTTCATCGTGATGTTCTGTTCCTCGGCGCGCTGAATGCGCCGCTCGATGTCGCGGACCGCTGCGAGATATTCGTCGAGCTTCCGCTTGTCGCCGGCGCCCAGGCTGCCCTGCAGGCGCGTCAGGCTGGCGGTGACGTAGTCGAGCACGCTCTTCTGGCTCTCGAGCCGCGCCATGCGCGCCGTCGGCTCCGTGCTCTCGCCGTCGCCGAAGAGACGCTCGAACACCATGCGCGGGTTGATTTCACCCGGCAGCGGGCTGGTCTCGGACCGCCACGACATCGACATGTACGCGCACGTGTAGCCCGAGTCGCAGTTGCCGGCGAGCGGCGGCTGTTCGAGCGCGAGCTCGAGCGAGGCGAGCTGCGTGTGCTTGCCGAATTCCTGCGCCGCGATCTGGTCGGCCGAAATGCCGAGCTTGAAGTCTGCGCCGCCGGTCTTGTACGGATGCACGCCGGTGAGCCACGTCGCGGTCGCGCGCGCGTGGTCGCCGGGACCGTCGCCGAGCGCGCGGCCCGTGACCTGCGCCAGGCCGCTCATCACGACGACGTTGTCGCGGAACGGCTCGAGCGACTTCATCGTCGGGCTGAACGCGAAGTTCGGCGCCGGCGTGTCGTCGGCGTCCACAGGAACTTCTTCGGGCTCTTGTCGTTGCACCCGATGATGCCGTTCGGCGTATACACATAGCCGAGCCGGACCGGGGCTTTCTTCATCGTCTGCGCCACGGCGGTCAGCGGCGAGAACATCGAATCGAGCACGGGCAGAGCCATCGTGGCGCCCACGCCGCGCAGGAACGTCCGCCGGGGCAAGGTTTTGTTGGTGATAATCATGACTCCGAAGCCCTCCTCATCTGGAACGGTGTGCTTTTCACAATGGAAATAATCAGCGACGACATCCGATAGTTATCGAGCGCCGCCTGCCGTGCGATCGCGCGCACGGTTGGATTGTCGTAATACTCGACGCCGCGGCCGAGCGCATAGGTCATCAGCTTCTCGGTGACCGTCCGCACGAAGTCCTCGCGGTATTTCGTGACCATCACCTGCGTCAGCCCGGCGGGCCCGCTGAACTCGGTGCCGTCCGGCAGCCGGCCGCTCGCGTCGATGCGGACGCCGGCGTCTTCATCGCGCCACTTCCCGACGCCGTCGTAATTCTCGAGCGCGAACCCGATCGGATCCATGCGCGCGTGGCACGCCGCGCAGACCGCGTTCGACCGGTGCTGCTCCATCTGCGCGCGCAGCGACAGCGCCTTGCCGTCTTTCGCTTCGCCACCAGCTCCGGCACATCGGCCGGCGGCGGCGGCGGCGGCGTTCCGAGCAGGTTCTCGAGAATCCACTTGCCGCGCAGCACGACCGACGTGCGATTGGGATACGACGTCACCGTCAGGATGCTGCCCTTGCCGAGCAGGCCGCGCCGATTCGGATCGGTCAGCGTCACGCGCCGGAACTGCGAGCCGTAGACCTTCGGAATGCCGTAGTGCTCGGCGAGCCGCTCGTTGACGAACGTGTGATCGGCCGTCAGCAGATCGAGCAGGCTGCGATCTTCGCGAATGATGCTGCGCGACGAACAGCTCCGTTTCCTTCATGAACGCCGCGCGCAGCGCTTCGTCGAACGGAAAGATGACCGGATCGGGCGTGGCCGTTTCGACGTTGCGCAGATGCAGCCACTGCCCGGCGAAGTTCGAGATGAGCGCGTCGGACCGCTGGTCGGCGAGCATGCGCTGCACTTGCTGCTGCAGCACGGTCGGCATTCCTCAGCCTGCCGCGTTCGGCGAGGTCGAGCAGCTGATCGTCGGGAATGCTGCTCCAGAGGAAAAACGACAGACGCGAGGCGAGCTCGACATCGCTGACGGGATACGCCTTGCCGGCGCGTGTACTTCGCCGGATCCTGTTCGATGCGGAACAGGAAATCGGGAGAGACCAGCAGCGCCTCGAGGGCGCGCTGAATGCCCGTGTCGAAATCCCGCCTTCGCTGAGCTCGGCGGGCGCTCGCCCTTCTCGTAGAACGCGAGCAGCGGCTGAATGTCGGCGTCCTTCACCGGGCGCCGGAACGCGCGGCGCGTCAGCGCGGTCAGAATCGTCCTGCGCGCAGGCCGGTTCTTCTTTCGCGCGTCTTCGGATCGCAGATGAAAATCTTCGAGCGGCTCGCGGTCGTGCCACGGCCGGACGCGCCGTACGGTCCGCCGATGACGAGCTGCCTGACGTCGGGCGTTCCGCCCGGCACGTCGAATCGCTTGACGCGCGCGCCGTTCAACCGGAGATCGACGGGATACGGCACCTGCGGCACACCGCCTCCGCGGCCGCCCGCGCCGCCGCCGCGGCCCCCGGGCCCTTCGCTCTCGACCTTCAGGTTTTCGCGCGGCGATGTCACGCCGACCCAGTGGAGTCCGGCCTTGACCGGGATGCGCACCTGGTACGGATCGATCTCCGGATCGTTCTCTCCGACCGGCAGACCGGGAATGCGAATCTTGAAGACGTATTCGCCGTCGACCGGAAAGTAGTGCTGAACCGAGATGCCGGCGCGCGAGTCGAACGGCAGATCGTCGCTGATCCGCTCGTTGCGCGTGCCCTTCAGCGGGTCGCGCTTGGCGTCGTAAATGTCTTCGACCGGCTTCAGCGTGACGTCGCCGATCGCGAGCCGGCTGATTCTGCGCGCCGCCGTCATGTAGCGCTCGAGCAGCGCGGGCGACGTCGACAGCACGGCCGCAATGTTGTCGAACCCGTATCCGGAATCGTCGACCGGCAGCCACGCGCCGGGCTTCACGTCGACCGCCAGCAGGTCGCGAATCGCGTTGCTGTATTCGGCGCGGTTCAGCCGATGCACAGGGGCGCGCCCGGGGTTCGGCTTCGCGGCCGCGGCCGCGTCGAGCGTGCGTCTCGAGAAACGTCGGCAAAGGCCGCCGCCGCCGCGGGCTCGGGACGCGTGCGCACGGTCGGCGGCGGCATTTCGCCCGACCGCACCTTCAGAAGCACTTTTTCCCAGACCTCGCCGTGCGCCGGAACGTCCGTAAGGCTCAGACCCTGAAGGGATAATCCGCCCGTCTTGGTCTTGTCGTTGTGGCAGCTGACACAGCTTTTTTCGACCAGTCCGGCATGCGACGCCGGCAGTCGCCGGCGCCGCCGCGGGCGCAGCTGTCTCGCGCTGACCGCTGACAACGGTCGCTGAAATGACAATTCCGGCCATCGCGGCCGGGACCCACCGTGTGAGATTCATCAAAGCCCTTCCGTCACGTCCGCTAGATGTGTCAACAGTATAAGTGTGAATCTGGCTGAGAAAAAGATCTTTGGCGGCCGGCTGAATAGTTCTGAAACGTTGTGAAAATCAGCGCCGGATGTCTTACGACGGTGCCTCGTGCCTACGCCCGCGATCCCCGATTACGATCCCGAAATCCTAGTCCGCGACCACCGTGATCGGCGTCTCGCGCACGGCGACCCTGTCGGTGTCGCCTCGCCGCTGGGCCTCGACCCGCAGCAGATAGCGCCCGGCGCGACGTCTCTCAGCGGAATCGACCTCGACAGCGTGTACGTCGCCGATTTGTCTCGGCCGGCGGCAGCGCCGCCGCTCAGCTCGTCGCGCGCGACGGACACTTCGCTGCCCGATTCGGCAATCAACCGCGTCGTCACGTCGATCCGCGGGGCGATCTCGCCGGCGCGTCGGCGTAGATTTCGGCATACAGCGCCAGCGTCATCGGATGTCGTGAAAGCTGCGGCGGCTGGTCGCCGGGCCCGGAAGCAGCTTGCGCGACCGGTCGTCGGCCTGCACCGTGCATGACGCGCTGCGCGGATGGGGCGGTCAGCAGCAACCCGCTCATCGTCAAGCGGCTCGCGGCCGAAATCCGGCACGTCCAGATCGTAGAACACCGTGCCCATTTCGCCGGCGCCGCTTTCGCGAACGCCGACGCGCACCTGATAGCGTCCGGGCGGCAGCTCGACGCGCGAGTTCGCGCGAAGGCCGTGCTGTCTTGACCCGCTCGTAGGTCTCGGGCCGCAGCGTGAGATCGAGCGCCGTGCGCAGCCCCTGCAGCGGTTTTCCCTGCTGCGTTGATGCCGAAGAGCGACAGCTCGACCGTGTTCGCGAACACGCCGTGTCTTTCTGCGGCGCGAACTGCATGCGCGATCGCGTCGATTTCGATCGCAAGCGCGACCGAGGCGGTGCGCGCCGTGCCTCTTGAACGGCGCGCGCCTGCACGTCGAGCTCAACGCCGCTCTGCTGAATCGGACTGTTCGAGCATCGCGCGCAGCTCGGACGACGTCTGGTCGGCGCCCTTCGTGCGCGCAAGCGCGCTCGCGCTCGACGCGCTCGCGTCTCGCGTCTGCTCAACGTGCGCGCCCGCGGCGACGCGTAGCCCCTTCGCGCCGAGGACGCGCAGACCGGGGCGCTTGACGCGCACCTCGATCTTGTGGAACCGCCCATCGCGCGGATGATTCGGCGGGTAGTAGCCGAGCATGTAATAGAGGCGAGTTCGCCTGCACGATGCGATCGAACGACGAGGCAAACGAATTGGTGTCGATCGCCGCGAGCCCGCCGGTCTGCTCGGCCAGCGTGCGGAGGCTGTCCTGCGTCTGCCGCATCTCGGCCAGCAGCGCAGTCTGCGGCTGCATGCCGAAGCGCGGATCGCGCGCGCCGACGTTGAACAGTTCGGCGTTCGACCGGTTCAGCTCGATGTATTCGCTCGTCAGACCCACGAGACCGCGCGGATCGACAGTGAAGATGTTGACGTTCGCCCGGGCGGCCGCCGCGATGGCGTCTTCCATGGCGCGCGAGCACGTTCGTCGCGTCATGCGCGGCGAAGATGTCGTGCACGGGATAGTCGATGCCTTCGCTGAACAGCACCATCGCCTTCCGGCGGCCGCGCACGTTCGCCGAGAAACTCCGCGTAGTTCTTGAACTGTCCGAGCACGCCGAGCGCGCGCTGGCCGCGCTCGATGTCGTTCAGGTCGTAGGTCCGGTTCGGGTATCCCTCGTCCGCGGCTGAACGGGCTCACGTTGCGCACCGCGTCGCTCGTCGGATCGACCGGCTCGCCTGTCTGCGCGCTCAGACCCTTCGGCGAGCGCCAGCTCCTGGTAGTAGCCGTCGAGCTTGTCCAGCGTCGACGAGCGCAGCTTGGTGCCCATGAACTTGTCGATGGACGCGAGCAGCAGCGCGCGATCGCTCGTGAATTCCTGCGCGCGATCGCGGCGGCCGCTCGTATAGACGACGGCCGCCGTGTCGTTGGCCGCGAAGTGCTGCTCGACGAACTGGCGCGCGGCCCTGATGACGTACTGCGATCGCAGCGGGCTGGTGCCGATGTCGTCGAGCACGATCACGTAGAAGCGGCCGCCGAGCACCGAACGGTTGGACCGAACGTCCTCGACGAACGCCTCGCCGCCGAAACGCGTCTGCGTCGTAGCGCTGCGACGGGGATTTCGACGGTCGAGAACGTGTCGATCTTGACCGGCTTGCCGTCCTCGAAGACCTCGAAGTCGTCGCGCGTCAATCCCCGAACGAAGTTGCCCTGCTGGTCGGTGACGACGACATCGACGTCGACGTAGTCGACCTCGACCTGAAAGGTCACGGCAGGCGAGCCTTGCGAACTCTGTGGGGCCTGCGCGCGCGCCCCCGACATGCCCGAGGCAGAAACGAGCAACGCGAGCCCCGCGGCGAAGCGGACATTGCGGTTCATTCCTGAAATGTAACCCGAAATGCCGGCCCATGTCTCACCGCTAGGACGCAAAGGCGCAGGTCATCTTTTTCTATATCTCACCGCAGGGCCGCAAAGGCGCAGAGTTGAGATCTGCGGAGGTAGCGCAGGACTTCAGTCCTGCCCTCCGGCGTCAGCAGCCGGCAGCACCGGTGCCGCAAACAAAGAAGCTCGGCGTGGCAAAACGCGTCGCCGGCATCTGTTGTTCACTGCCATGGCGCTCGCGCCAGGCTTGGCGCTCGCGGAGGTGGCCGGCTCTCGCGTTTTGTCCCCTGACGCCCTCACGCCGACTTCGATTGTTTGCCGCACCGGCGCTCCCGGCCGCTGACGACCCTCGGTGCGCGGCGACTGAAAGGCATCGTCGCCGCATCGTCGCTGGCACGCACCATTGCATCGTTTTCTTTTCCCCGCGCCCCAGCGTCTTCGCGGTGAGACAAGAGGCGCTGCGGTAGCGCAGGGCTTCAGCCCTGCCGCAGGCGTCAGCAGCCGGCAGCACCGGCGCCGCAAACAAAGAAGCTCGGCGTGGCAAAACGCGTCGCCGGCATCTGTTGTTCGCTGCCATGGCGCTCGCGCCAGGCTTGGCGCTCGCGGAGGTAGCCGGCTCTCGCGTTTTGTCCTCTACCGCCCTCACGCCGACTTCGATTGTTTGCAGCACCGGCGCTCCCGGCCGCTGACGCCCTCGGTTGGCGCGAGCGGCTTCGTTGCCGCGTCGTCGCTGGCATGTGCAAAAGCATTTCTTTCTCGCCCCAGCGTCCTAGCGTTTCAGCGGGGAGACACAGACCGGCCCATGGTTCTTGACGCCAACGAAATGATGGTGCATGCTCCCCTGAGACGTTTATGGGTAAAGCTGATCGTGACGTTTCCTCGGAGCTGATCCCCGGCACACTGGACATGCTCATTCTGAAAACCACCAGTCGTGGGGCGATGCACGGCTACGCCGTCGCTCAGGCAATCCAGGTCTCATCGAGGGACGTTCTCAAAGTGGAGGAAGGCGCGCTTTACCCTGCGTTGCACAGGCTCGAAGTACGCGGCTTGTTGAAGTCCGAGTGGGGTGTCTCCGAAAACAACCGCCGCGCCAAGTACTACGCGCTGACGGCTCTTGGGCGCCGCGAGCTCGAGCGCGAAGCGGCTTCGTGGAGCCGGGTCTCCATGGCTATCGATCGAGTGATGCAGAGCGCTTAGCAGGAGGATTCATGCGCTGGCTGGGAGAACTCTATCGGCGGCTGCGCGCGATGGTGTGGCGTCGACGACTGGAGCGCGACCTCGATGAGGAGATCGCTTTTCATATTTCGATGCGCGAAGCCGAACACCAGCGAGCGGGGCTGACGCCTCGCGAAGCGGAGCTCAGCGCACGGCGCCAATTCGGGAATCGAACGCATCTGAGGGAACAGACGCGGGACACCTGGCTGTTCTCGTCTCTCGAGAGTTGGCTGCAGGACGTGCGATTCGCCGCGCGAAGCCTCCGCCGTTCGCTGGGGTTCACAACGGTTGCCGTTCTCACGCTTGCGCTGGGCATCGGCATCACCACGGCGATGTTCACGCTGATCGACGCGCTCGTCCTGAGGCCGGTTCCGTTTCGCGCGCCGGACGAACTCGCATTTGTCTCAATGGGCGGCCCGAGAGGCGGACGTTTGACCGTCGCGCCTTCGGTGCTGCGAGCTTGGCGCGAGAGCCCGGCATTTGCCGCCGCGGAAGCTGCGGTGCCCGACATTTCGCTCATCGAAGCGAATGGCAGTGTGGTAGCTCGTGGGATCGCCCGCGTGACGCCGGGCCTCTTTGGGATGCTCGGTGGCGTGCGGCCAATTCGCGGCCGCCTATTCGATGATTCAGAAGGGCGCCCGGGCACCGACGACCGCGTGCTCTTGTCTGAAGATTTGTGGCGAGCGCTGTACCACAGCGATCCGGCCGTGGTTGGCGGGCGCGTCACGATTGACGGCAAAGCGCTGCTCGTAGTCGGCATCCTGCCGTCGGAGTTCCGCTTTCCCAGGTGGAACACGATGATCTGGAGGGCGGTCGATTTTGCTTCGGATGCCATCACTCAATCGAGTGCATTCCCGATCGTGTACGCCCGGTTCGCCGCAAACATGCCTCGCGCCGACGCAATTCAACTCGCGAGGGATACCGCCCGCGCTGCTGACCGGCGCAATGCCAAGCTGGTCCCGATGGTTTCCCCGGTTACCGCCGAGCTGCAGGATCCATACTATCGGCGCGCTGTCCCGCTACTCGCCGGCGGGGTGATGCTCGTATTCCTCGTGCTCTGCGCGAACGTCAGTAGTCTGCTGCTGTCGAGGCTGACAGAGCGCCGACGCGAATTCAGCATGCGCTCGGCGTTGGGCGCTTCGCGAGGACGGGTAATCCGACAGGCGCTGCTCGAGACCGGCGTCATCGCCATGCTTGGTGTCGTGGCAGGTATCGCTGTTGCGTGGGCCTTGATCTCAGCGGCGCGGACGTTTCTACCTGAGGCGCTGCTGCTGCGGACGCTCAACCCGCTCAATATCGATATGCGCTCGCTCGTCATCGCGTCGGGTTCCGGCCTGGTGGCTGTAATCGCCACCGGCCTGCTTCCGGCCTGGCTCGGGACGCGCGCCGATCCGCTTCAGTCACTACGCGTGTCCGAGCGCGGCGGCACCGAAACTCGAGGCGTGCAGGCGGCCACACGCGGGTTGCTCGTCGCTGAGATCGCGCTCGCCTGCACGCTGCTCGTGGGCGCTACGCTGCTTGTCCGATCGTTTATCAATCTTGCGGCAGCCGATCGCGGGCTTGATTCGAAGGGCGTGATCACGGCGACGATCTGGCTGGATCGTCCAGCCTTCCGCAATCCTGCAACCCTTTCGTTAGTGGTTCGGTCCGTCGAGGACCAGATCCGCGAGCTTCCCGGGGTTCACCAATTCGCATGGTCGGGCGGCCTGCCGCCTTGGGGTGGCGTCATCTCCCTTGGTGACTGGAAATCGGATGTGCCAGGTTCGCCGGCCGTACATTTGGAAGTAGAGATTTACAGGGCTGGTCCGGAGTTCTTCGCGCTGTACGGAATTCCGTTACTGCTGGGCCGGCCGTTTCAGCCTTCAGATACAGCGCAGGATGTTCTCGTGGGAGAACGCTTGGCACAGGCGTTATGGCCCGATGTCAATCCAGTGGGCCGAAGCTTCAGCTTCGAAAAAGAACAATTCAATGTCATCGGCGTGGTCAGGGAGATTCACCATCCGTCGCTGGAGCCCCGGCAGGACAAGCCGGAGTTCTACACCGCGTTCTCCGGCGTAGAGGGGTACGGATCCCTGAATATCCGGTGCCGCGACGCCTGTCCTGATGTCGCGGTGGTCCGCCAACGGATCGGTGCTGTGCACCCTGAGTTGGTGATCAGCGATGCCACTCCGCTCGAAGACGTCTATTTCGAGCAACTCGCGCAGCCACGGGCCGTGGCGGCCCTGGGGTTCGCGTTCGCAGCCATTGCCGTGCTGGCTGCCGCCGCGGGCCTGTTCAGCGTGTTGACGTATGTAGTGGGCCGACGAAAACGAGAGTTCGGGATTCGCAGCGCCCTCGGCGCCTCACCGGGGCAGATTCAAGCCCTCGTCATGCGAGACGGCCTCGTCGTCGCCCTCACGGGCGTCGCGATCGGTATCGTTGCCGCGTGGTCGCTGGCACGCGCAATTGCATCGTTTCAGTATGGCGTCTCCATCACGGACCCAGGCACCTGGCTCGTGGTGTTCGGGGTGATCACGTTCACCACGATCGCCGCGTCCTGGCGTCCGGGAATGAATGCTGCGCGCGTCAGTCCCGCACTACTGCTGAAGGATGAATAATCCTCAGCTCCTTGGTAATGGAGATCGATTCTTTTCCCTGCGTCCTAGCGTCCTGCGTTGAGACAGGCAATTTCAGATCGACGCGATGCAGTCGATCTCGACCAGTGAATCTCCAGGAATGCCGCCGGCGGCGGCAATCGTCGTTCTCACGGGCGGTTCTGCGCCGAAGCGACCCAGGTAGGCCTCGTTCATGCCTGCGTAGTCATTCAACGTATTGAGGTACACGTTGACTTTCAGCACTTTGCCCATCGACGAGCCGACCGACACCAGACGCTTCTCGATCTCGTCGAGCACATGCGTCGTGTGTGCCTTGATGTCCCCTTTGAAATGCGCGCCGATGCCGGCGATGAAGACCATGTTGCCGAAGGTGACGATGCCGCTGAACAGCGGCGGTTTCGCGGGTGGCTTACCGTCCGGCCAGATCACCTTCTTCACGGGCGCTGCCCCGGCGATCGTTTGCGCCTGCGCGACAGCCGGCAAGGCGACGGCTGCGGCCACCACGGTGGACTTCGTCAGAAATTTGCGCCGATTCGATTTCATAGTGTGTACCTCTTATTCGTTTTTCGTTTTTCGCTTTTCGTTACTGGAACGCGGTTTTACGTCAAGCCATTCAAATCGTAAACAACCTTGCCGGCACGAAGCGTCAGCTCGGTAACCAGGCGCTGCGAGCCATTGTGGCGCGTGCCGGGTCCATCGACGAACCCGAATGTGCCCTTCTCGACGCGCCACACGGCGACGTCGGCATCCGCGCCGACCGTGAGGTGTCCAAGCGTCTCTTGACGGATGGCCCGCGCGGCGTTCCATGTCGTCCGCGCGATCACGTCGTCCATCGGCAGGCCGAGCGCCAGAAACTTGCTCATCACGTTCGCCATATCCTTCATGCCGGCGCGCATGCTCGCGACGTGCATATCAGATGAAATGACGTCGGGAAGAAATCCCTCTTTGATGGCGGGAATGGCGATGCGCCAGGCGAAGCTCGTCTCGCCGTGGCCGACATCGAACAGCACGCCTCGTTTTCTGCCAGCCCATAGCGCCGGGTTCACCGAGCCCGACTGGTCCTGCTCACCGCGCAGCCCCGAGTACATGTGCGTGTAGATGTCGCCCGATCGAAGCTTCGTCGTCACGAGCTCCGAGAGCGGCCGCTCGGGCTTGCGCGATCCGAAGTCCACCATCACCGGCAACGCCGCCAGCGTCCCTGCCTCCACTGAGCGCTCAACGGGCGCCCACTCAGGGCCCGAATAGTGCGCGGTCTTGATGCCGACGATGACGCCGGGATACTGGAGCGCCATGTCGGCGGTTGGTTGCGCTGCCATGTCCAGCAGATCCTGCTCGAACTTCCCTCCACGCATGCCGTTGCCGACGATGTTCAGGAAGGCGAGAACGCGCGTGGTGGACCGATCGATGATGCGCTGCTTGAAGTCCTCGAAGTTCCGCCATCCGGATCCGCCGGCGTCGACGACCGTCGTCACGCCAGATCGCGGCGACACCACATCGGGATACACGCTGTTGTCGCCTGCATACGATCCCTTCTCTCCGGTCCCGGCGTACACATGCGTGTGAATGTCGACGAGTCCCGGAGTAATGAATAGATCGCGCGCGTCAATCGTCTTCGCGGCGTCCGCCGGATCGATCGTGGTCGCCACGGCGGCGATCTTCCCGCCCGCAATCGCCACATCCCGGATGCCGCTGATGCCGTTGCGTGGATCGACGAGATGACCGCCGCGCAGCAGCAAGTCGTACTTAGGCGCTGCGATCGCATGGGCAGTGAAGATCGACACGACCAGCGCGACACTACGTGCGATGTTCTTCACTGAGATCTCTATTCGTTTTTCGTTCTTCGTTTTTCGTTTCGTTACCGGCGCCTCGCCGTCCACCGGGCGCTCAGGTATTCCCCCATGTCCAGCTCGCCCGCCATCTCTGCGCCCGTCAGCTTGCCGGTGAACGTGTACGGCAGCGAATCTCCGCCTCCGCCGTAGTTGCTGCGGATTCGCACGTCGCTCCCGCTGATGGTTCCGGTCAGATCGCGCGAGACGAAATCACCCTGATGCGTGCCGTCGATATCGCTTGCCCTTCTGCCTGAGGTGCAGGACGTGCGTCGACAGCCCCGGCGGCGTATTCGATGCGCACGTCCCAGCGGCCGCTCACGTCCGCAACGGGCGCGGCGGTGTCGACGACCGCATCGCGAAGCGTTCGCGACGACAGGAGCGCGTGCAGGCGATCCGCCACAATCACCTCGTCACCCGCGGACATCATGTAGGGCGTAATGCCGACGCCCGTTTCCACGGGCGGACCGGCGCGCCTGCCGGCAACGAGCGCCACGCGCGGCTCGGTCTCGAACAACGCGCGCGCGACGGTCTCACCGGAGAATCCAAAGCGCTGCTGCTCCCACCAGACCCGCAGCGACGGCGTGCGGTTCGACAGACCGTTGGGCTGCGTGACGGTCGTCGTCACACCCGGGATGGCCGTCAGGCGGCGCGAGATGTGATCGATCCATGCCATCCATTGCTTCCATTCCCCGTCGTGGTCGCGCTTCACCCACGCCTCGACCGCCGTGAGCATACCGATGGCTTCTTCCTTTCCAACCTTCATCGCGCGCCCGGGCCCGTGATGCGGCGCGCTGTGCACCCACGCGGCGCGCACGAGATCCTTGCGGCCCAGCAGCAGTCCCGCGGTCTGCGGACCGCGCAGACATTTACCGCCGCTGTAGCCCACGAGCGTGGCGCCGTTCTGCAGATGCACGTTGGGAATCGTGAGGATCTCGGCCGCTGCATCGACGAGAATCGGCACGGCCTTCGGGTTCGCGATCTGCGCAATCGCCTTGAGGTTGAGCGCGCTTTGATCGGCGCCGTTGCCCGCGAGGATGTAAATCATCGCGGTGCGCGGCCCCAGCGCCGCTTCGAGCGTCTGCCGGCGAGCTGACTTCGATCACGCGCGCCCCGACAAGGCGGACGGCCGCGTCGTAGACGTTGCGCGAATGCCTCGGGATGATCACTTCGTCTTTCGGGAACCCCGCGAGGTCAGGTATGCGGACGTGCAGGTCGGGATTGCCTCCAGCGACACAGGCCGCGGTGGCATGCGTCAATGCCGCTGAGCATCCTGATGTCACAAGACCCCACTCGGCGCCCGTCAGCACGGCGAGGCGCGCGCCGATTGACTCGGCGAGCTCGTCGAGGTGCACGTACTGGCGCGCGGCGGCATCCATCGCCGCCCGCACTTCCGGCAGCATCAACGAGCCGCCGATGATCGTGAAGGTGCCCCGCGCATTGACGAGCGGTCTGACGCCGACGGCTCGATACACGTCAGCTGCGGTGCGAGTCGCGTCCTGCCCCGCTTCGGCGGAGACGACGAGCGGAGACTCAGCGCCCGCGAGCGTCGACAAGCTCAGCAGCGTGGCGAGATCGCGCCCGCCGCGCAGGACATCTCTGCGGCTGAATGGGTGTGCGCTCACGTTGTCCTCCCGTGCGGGTAAATTGTATAGAAGTACCGCCGGGCCTGATGATTCTTCGACGCAGACGCCGAGGCGCAGAGGGAAGTCTCAAACACGAAGCCACGGTCAGCCGTCGACTTCCTTGGCCTGCATTTCTCCGCGCGTCCTCCGCGGCTCTGTACCTCCGCGTCGAGACAGAAAATCTCAGACCACGGGCGGCGCCGAAGCGTTGGTGAACAGGCGCGCGCCTTCGTCCGACAGCATCACCCAGAGACCGTAGATGCCGATGATGGTGCCGAACGGAAAGTTCATCAGATTCAACGCTGAGAGAACGATGGTAAGAATGCGCGCCCACGGCCGGTACTTCAAGAGGCCGGCGCCTGCGATGATGCCCGGCAGCGAGATCAGAAGCATGAACACACCGAGCGCGGCGCCTGTAAATCCGAGGACGGGAAGCGCCATCCAGGCATCTGGGTCGGAGGCCGCGCCCGCCACGCCGATGACGCCGAGCAGCGTCATCAGGCCGAGTCCGATGAGCGTACCGAGGATCCCGAAGATGATGTAGAGCCAGCCGAGAACCTTCACATGGGTGTCCACAGGCCCTCCTTGTTCAATCGCCTCCGCCGCGTCGCGGCTTGGAGTGGCAGGGACTATATCTTAAAGTTCCCACCATGAGCAGCCGCCGTACGTTTCTGTCGACGAGCTTGAAAGCGGCAGCTGGGGGGGTTCTCGCTTGCCGCGCCGACCTGTCCGCCGAAGCGCTGCGCGCGAAGGCGGAAGCGCGGAGCGCGCAGGCGGGCCAGGACGCCGCGCGGCCTGGTATCCCGTATGGTGTGTCCAGCGGAGACGTCAGCGGCGATCGCGCCATCATCTGGAGCCGCACAGACCGTCCCGCCCGCATGCTGGTCGAATGGTCGACCACCGAGTCGTTTCAGAACGCGCGGCGCGTCCGGGGGCCGAACACGACAGATGCGGCGGCCTACACTGCGCGCGTCGATCTGACGGGGCTCGCACCAGGGCAGCGCATCTTCTATCGCGTGCAATTCGAGGATCTCACCGACTCACGCAATCTCAGCGCGCCGGCGACAGGGAGCTTTCTCTCGGCCCCGAGGCAGGCACGCGACGTTACGTTCGCGTGGTCGGCCGACACGGTTGGCCAGGGCTGGGGCATCAATACAGACTGGGGTGGCCTGCGCATGTACGAGACGATGCGCCGCGCGCGGCCGGACTTCTTTATTCATACCGGCGACACGATTTACGCGGACTCGCCGGTGCCGCACGAAATTCGACTCGCCGATGGCACGATGTGGAAAAACGTCGTCACGCCGGCCAAGTCGAAGGTCGCAGAGACGCTCGACGAGTTCCGTGGAAACTACACCTACAACATGCTGGACGAGCACGTGCGGCGCTTCAACGCCGAGATTCCGCAGCTCACGCTGTGGGACGACCACGAGGTGAGGAACAACTGGCACCCCGGCATGAGCCTCAATGCGGATGAGCGCTACACGGAAAAAAATGCGCGCGTGCTGATTGCAAATGCAAGACGCGCGTTTCTCGAGCACTCGCCTATTCGACTCCCGGCGTCTCCGGTGCCGCCGATTTATCGATCCTGTGCGTACGGTCCCCTGCTCGACGTGTTCGCCATCGACCTTCGGACCTACCGCGGCCCGAACACGGCAAACAGGCAGCCGTCAGCGAGCGCCGACACGGTCCATGCAGGCGCTGAGCAGCTGGCGTGGTTGAAGCGCGCGCTGCGGTCGTCCACAGCGACATGGAAAGTGATCGCGAGCGATCTGCCAATCGGCCTGATTGTCCGCGACGGCGCGGCCACGTTCGAGGCGATTGCGAACGGCGACGCCGGCGGACCGCTCGGCCGCGAGCTCGAGGTCGCGGATCTGCTCCGCTACATGCGCGACGAGCGCATCCGCAACGTCATCTGGGTGACCGGCGATGTCCACTACGCGGCGGCGCATCATTACGATCCGCAGCGGGCGCGGTTCAAGGAGTTCGACCCGTTCTGGGAGTTCGTCGCGGGCCCGCTGCACGCGGGCACGTTCGGCCCGAACGATCTCGACGGCACGTTCGGCCCCGAGGTGAGATTCTCGAGCGCGAAGCCGGGCGATCCCCCCAACCGGCCGCCCAGCGACGGATTTCAGTTTTTCGGCTTCACGCGGATCGCCGCGCGAACGAAGGTGATGACGGTTGATTTGAGGAATCTTGCTGGGGAGACGATCTACACGGTGGACTTGGAGCCTGAAACAGTCGGCAGTCGATAGTCGTCGGTCGGCAGTCTCAGTCGTCAGTCTTCAGTCGACTTCCGACTGACTGACGACTCCCGACTGACGACTGACGACTGACGACTGACGACTGACGACTGACGACTGACGACTGACGACTACCGACTTACTTGATGAACAACATCTCCCTGTAGGTCGCCAGCGGCCACAGCCCGTGCGGGACGATGCACTCGAGTTCGTCGGCGGCTTCGCGGAGAGTATCCATAGCCGGAATGACGCCGTCGCGATAGTGCTTGGCGTGCTTCTCGGCCGATCCGCTTCCCTCGTGGGCGAGCGCCTTTTCCAGCTTGTCTGCACTGACCTTCAGGCGATCGGTCAGCTTGATGACTCTGTCGAGCAGCTTCTTACCTTCCACCGACTTGCCGCCCGCCTGCTTCACGGCCGCAACGCTCTCGGCCACTTGCTTCTGATAATCCAGCGCCGCCGGCAGGATGTAGCGATTGGCGATCAACACCATCAACTGTCCTTCGACGTTGACGGTCTTGTTGTAGGTCTCCACCATGATGTCGTAGCGCGCGTGCAGCTCGCGCTCGTTGAGCACCTTGTACTTCTCGAAGATCCCCACGACTTCCTTCGTCGTCAACTGCGGCAACGCATCGACCGTATTCTTCAGGTTCAGCAGCCCGCGCTTCGCGGCTTCCTTCTGCCATTCCGCCGAGTAGCCGTTGCCGTTGAAGATGATCCCCTTGTTCTCCTTGATGATCTTCGGCAACAGCTCGGCCGCCGCTTTCTCGATCGACTTGCCCCCCTTGGTCGCCTTTTCCAACTCGGTCGCCACGTAGTCGAGCGACTCTGTCACGGCGAGGTTCAACGCGATGTTGGGATACGCGATGCTCTGGTTCGACGACACCGCGCGGAACTCGAACTTGTTCCCCGTGAAGGCGAACGGGCTTGTGCGGTTGCGGTCGCCCGCGTCGCGCGGGAGCTTCGGCAGCACCATGACGCCCGTGTCGAGCTCTCCGCCGTGCTTGGTCGTCTTCGCGCTTCCCTTTTCGATCTGCTCGAAGATGTCCGTGAGCATCTCGCCCAGGAACACCGAGATGATCGCCGGCGGCGCTTCGTTCGCACCCAGCCGGTGGTCGTTTCCGGCGCTCGCGATGCTCGCACGCAAGAGCCCCTGCCACTTGTTGACCGCGCGAAGCACCGCCACGCAGAACACCAGGAACTGCACGTTGTCGTGCGGATTCTTTCCCGGCGTCAGCAGGTTGTTTCCTTCACTGTCGCTCATCGACCAGTTGAGGTGCTTGCCCGAACCATTCACACCTGCGAACGGCTTCTCGTGCAGCAGGCACGCGAGGCCGAACTTCGGCGCCATCCGCCGCATCGTCTCCATCGTCATCATCTGATGATCGGTGGCGAGGTTTGCGTTCTCGAAGATCGGGGCGATCTCGTACTGACTCGGCGCCACTTCGTTGTGCCGGGTCTTCACCGGTACGCCGACCTTATAGAGCTCGGTTTCGACTTCCGACATGAAGGCCATTGCGCGATCGGCAATCGCGCCGAAGTACTGATCTTCGAGCTCCTGCCCCTTCGGCGGCTTCGCGCCGAACAGCGTGCGCCCGGCGTTGATGAGGTCGGGACGCGAGAGATAAAAGTTCAGATCGATCAGAAAGTATTCCTGCTCGGGGCCGCATGTGGCGACCACACGGTCGGCTTTCGAGCCGAACAGCTTCAGCACGCGCACGGCCTGCTTCGAGAGCGCCTCCATCGAGCGCAGCAGCGGCGTCTTCTTGTCGAGCGCCTCGCCTGTCCAGCTGACGAACGCCGTCGGGATTACGAGCGTCGTCGCCCCGCCGGTCTTCAGCAGCCATGGCGGGCTGGTCGGATCCCATGCCGTGTAACCGCGGGCTTCGAACGTCGAGCGCATGCCACCCGATGGAAAGCTCGAGGCATCCGGCTCCCCCTTGACGAGCTCCTTGCCGGAAAATTCGTAGACAGCCCTGCCGTCGGTCACGGGCGCCAGAAACGAGTCGTGCTTTTCCGCGGTGATCCCGGTCAGCGGCTGAAACCAGTGCGTGTAGTGGGTGGCGCCGCTCTCGCTGGCCCAGTCCTTGAGCGCGCCGGCGACAGCGTCGGCGATGGATGGATCGAGCGTCTCGCCCTTGCTGATGGTGCGGCGCAGCGCCTCGTATACGTTCTTCGGCAGGCGCTTCTGCTGCTCGGCATCGTCGAACACCAGGCTGCCGAACGAGCCTTTTCCGCTCCACGCGCTCATGTCCTGCTCTCTGTTCGCGGACCAGTCGCGAATCGCGCTGATCGCCTCACCCAATACCGCAGAGCCCATTTATCCTCCTTAGTCGCGGGGGCCCCTCGCCCCGCTCCGGTCGCTCCGCTTGCGGGGGCCCTGTGCCCCGCGCCGCTTCGCAACCTGTTGTCTTAGTCGCGGGCCTCGCCCCGGTCCGGTCTGTTGGTCTATTCCTTTTTCGCTCTTCGTTTTTCGTTTCGCGCAGGTGGCCGTGCATTCTAGCAGCCGCCGGCTATCCGTACGTCAAATTTGCTGGCTGAAGGACACGATTTCCAGAGTTGGTGATATCAAGATCAGCGCCAAGCGGCGCGACCTGCCAACGATGGGCCGGCTTCGGCGTTTATATTAGCAAAAACATCTAGATACGCCGAGCTGCGCCGCGCCAGACGCTTTTCCAGGATCCGACGATCCAGTAGGAGAGGCAGGGAATAAGGAACACAATTGTATCTCTTCAGAAACTGCCGCATCTGGAGGCGGCGCGCAACCATCGTTCAATGGCCTCCACTCAGGATCCACCGTGTAAACGACCGCCGACGAGCCGACAAAGTTGTGAGGCTTCGCGGCGATGGGCACAAGAGTGTTCCTACGCAACGTGGTAATCGCTCACCTGTCGAGCCGCCGCGCGATACGCCGCGGTACGGCGATTGCTCGAGCGAGCATCGCGGCGCGCTGCATGAACTACAAATCGATTTTTCTCGCGGCGTATACCTGCTCTGGCGCGGCCGGCCTCATCTATCAGGTCAGCTGGGCTCGCCTGTTCGGTCTGTATCTCGGCCACTCGACCGCTGCGGCGAGCACGGTCGTCGCCGCGTTCATGGGCGGCCTGGCCGGCGGTGCCTTCGTCGGCGGGCGTATCTTCAACCGACTCAGCGAGCGGCGCGCCCTCTACGCCTATGCCCTCCTCGAAATTATTCTGCTGGTCTCGGCCGGAGTGATTCCATCGGCGCTCGCAGCCTCGACGCCTCTCTTGAGCGCGCTCTACGGTGATGGTTCAGGCGGGCTGTCATTCGGTGCAGCCCGCGCGGGGCTGTGCTTCGGCCTCCTGCTGATTCCGACCTTTATCCTCGGAGCGACCTTTCCAGCCGCCGTTCGCTGGCTTCCTCGCGGCGGCGCGCTGTACGCCGCGAACACGATGGGCGCCGGTCTCGGCGCGCTCGCCGCGGGCTTCGTTCTGCTGCCGCGTCTCGGTCACGCACGGACCACGCTGATGGCCATGACCGCCACCGCCATCAGCGCGATTCTGGCGATCGTCATTGCGCGCCGCGCGCCGCTGCCTGCAGAACTGCGGCTGCAGACGCCAAACCGCGGCGTGATACGTGAAGCGAACCATGACGCCCGCAGGAGAATCGGCATCGCCGTCCTCGCGGTCACGGGATTCGCCACGTTCCTTTTCGAAGTCACATGGATGCGGCTCTTCGCCATGGCGATCGGCCCGTCGACTTATGCCTTCAGCGCGGTCGTGTCCACGTTCATCATCGCGCTCGCCATCGGTTCCGTTGCCGGAACGGTGATCGCGGCACGCGCGAAGCGCACCGTCGTTCTTCTCAGCGCTATTCTGATCGCAGCCGGCATCAGCGCACTGTGGGCGTCGTCGTACGCGGGCACCGCCCTCCCTATTCGCGTCGTCGAGGCGCTCGCGACATCCGCAGCTTCATTCCCCCGCGCGTTGGCGTCGCAGTCGCTCATCGTTGCCGTCGTCATTATGCCGAGCGCAGCCGTACTGGGACTCGCCTTCCCCTTGGCACTCAGTCTTGTGGACGGCCGCTCGTCGACCGACGCGGGTCGCGTGGGAACAGCATACGGGGTCAACGCGCTGGCCTCGGTCCTGGGCTCACTGGCCGCAGGTTTTTGCACGATCCCTCTTGTGGGCCTCGAGCACACCATGCGAATCGGCGCAGCCGCGCTGATCGTCTGTGGTCTCGTCTGCGTTTTTGCAGCGACGGTATCACGCGGCCATCGCGTCGCACTCCTGGCTGCTGCTGCCGCCGGTCTGGCGATCATGATTGTGACTCCTCGATGGGATCACGAGTTGCTCGCCGGAGGCGCCTACAACCTCGCCCGCCAGAATCGTCAGGACCGCAGCACGGACGTCTCCTCGCTCAGGGCCGGGACGCTGCTGTACTACCGCGAAGGCGCCACCGGCACGGTGTCGGTAAAGCGCTTGAACGGCGCCGTTTCACTCGCCATCGATGGAAAAATCGACGCGTCGACATCGGACGACATGCTGACGCAGAAATCGCTTGGGCACCTTCCGCTGCTACTGCACGAGAAACCTCGAACCGTCGGCATCATCGGCTTAGGCAGCGGCGTGACGCTCGCATCTGCGCTCGTGCATCCCGTCGAGCGCGTCGACGTCATTGAATTGTCCCCGCAGGTCGTCGAGGCCTCGCAGTACTTTGCGGCCGTAAACAAGAACGCCCTTGCCGATCCGCGCACGCGGCTCATCGTCGGAGACGGGCGCACCCACCTTATTCTGTCGCGGCAGTCGTACGACGTCATCGTTTCAGAGCCGTCGAATCCGTGGATGTCCGGTGTCGCCGCGCTGTTCACGCGCGAGTTTTTCGAGGCTGCGCGAAATCGCCTCGATAGCGGCGGCATCTTCTGCCAATGGACGCACACGTACAACATGAGCGGCGACGACCTCCGATCCATCGTTGCCACTTTTGCGTCTGTGTTTCCCGCGGGGACGATGTGGCTGATCGGGGATGGGGATCTTCTGCTGATCGGGTCGGACCGCCCAGGCGATTTGTTGCTCCCGAATATCGAGGCCGGCTGGCGCCGGCCTGGGGTCGCCGCAGATCTGGCGCAGGTCTCTGCGCTCGATCCGTTTGCACTGCTGTCGACGTTCGCAGGCGGCCCGCGGCACATGCAGTTGTTCGCGCGCGGCGCCGTCCTTCAAACCGACGATCGCATGCGCCTCGAGTTCTCGGCCCCCGTCGCGCTGTTCGACAACGCCGGTCAGGGAAACACGGCCGCGCTCCTGGCGCTTCGCGATCGCGAGCCGATGCCGGCGCTCATCACAACCGTCGTCGCGGCCGCCACGCCGGCGCAGTGGCGCCACCGTGGGCTGATGCTGCTGGCCGCAGGCGCGCACGAGGCAGCCTACGACGACTTCGCCCGGGCGCTCGAGGGAAATCCCAGCGACATCGGTTCAAGCTCGCTTGCGGACGTAGCGATGGCGACTCAGCGTGAAGCAGGAGCGACGGCGCTGCTGAACCGCGCGATCGCCAGGCACGCCGAGAACCCGAATGCGTGGATTGCAATATCGCGGATGCTGGCTGCGGGCGGACGCGTTGCAGAAGCGCTGCACGCGGCGGAGATGGCCACGAGCGCGGCTCCTGCGGCACCTGACGGATTGGAACAGCAGGCGGCGCTCTATGCGGATAGTGGCGATGTCCGCATGCTCGCGGTTGTCGCCGGTGCGCTTCGTCGATCGTTTCCAAATCGGCCGAGCGCGCCATATTACGCGGCAGCCTCTGAATTTTTCTCGGATCGTCTGGACTCGGCGCTTTCGCTCGTCGAGCAGGCAACGAAGCTGCATCCTGGCTACGCGGATGCGCACAACCTGCGCGGCGCCGTCCTCGCGCGTCTCGGGCATACGCAGGATGCCCGAGACGCGTTTCAGGCCGCCCTCGGGTTGAATCCGGAGGACAGCGCCACGTATCGAAATGCCGGGCTTCTCGAACTGACGGCCGGAAATGGCCCGGCCGCCGCGGAATTCTTTACCGACGCGCTTGCCCTCGATCCGGCGTCAGAGGCGAGCCGCGAAGGGCTTGCTCAGGCGCTACTCGCCGCGCGTTGAAGGCTCGCGAACCGTTGGATATGTGATTCCAAGCTGATCGAGATACGTCTTGTACTTCGTGGAGTCGTAGTAGTACTTGCGCATCTCGGGGCGATACTTCGCCATGATTTCCTCGTTCAACCAGATCGCAGGCTTATCGTCCGGGCGAATCAGCGGGGTGTACTTCCGGTCCTTCGTCTGAACGTTCTTGAAGTAGTCCCACGCCTGCGTTGTGATTTCCGGCCGCATCAGGATATCGAGGATCGTCGTGGCCTGGACCTTCGCGCCCGCAATCACGCCCTTGTGGGCGATCGGCGTCGCCATCGCGATTGCGTTGGCCCAGTTGTGGCCGGGTCCGGCCTGGATGTTCGCGGGAAAGCTTAGAGACACGGTCGGCACGTTCCAGGAGATGTCGCCGATATCGTCGGACCCGCCTCCTCTTTTTTCGTCATCGTCCATCGTCTCTCTGCCTCGCAACTCGCGCACTTCTGTCGAAAGACCCGTTTCGGGCACTTTCAGTTCGCGCTGGAGGGCCTTCGCCAGCGTCACATCAGCCTCGGTCCACTTCGGCAGGCCCACCGATGCGATGTTCTGGTGCATGGTTTCGGCGAGCGTGCGATTCATGTGTGACGGCCACGCCGATCCGAGCACGCGCGATTTCACGGTCGTGTCGGTCATCAACGCGGCTCCGTTCGAAATGCTGTCGCCGATCTGCCACATCCGTTTGATGCCCTCGTAGGACGTCTCGCGAAAGTAGTACCAGACCGACGCGTTGCTCGGCACGACGTTGGGCTGATCGCCGCCGTTGGTCACGACGTAGTGTGAGCGCTGCTGGATGCGCAGATGCTCGCGCCGGAAGTTCCAGCCGACGTTCATCAGCTCGACCGCATCCATGGCGCTCTTGCCACGCCATGGGGCGCCGGCGCTGTGCGCCGATTCGCCGTCGAACATGTATTCGACAGAGATGAGACCATTTCCGCCGCTCTCACCCCAGCCCGTTCCCAGATTGCTGCCGACGTGGTTGTAGAGGACGATGTCCACGTCCTTGAAAACGCCTTCGCGCACGTAATACGCCTTCGTTCCAAGCTGCTCCTCGGCAATACCCGGCCACAAAACCAGCGTTCCCGACAGTTTCTCGCGCTCCATGATGCGCTTCACCGCGATCGCGGCCGTGATGTTCAGCGGCACGCCCGAGTTGTGCCCTTCGCCGTGACCGGGGGCGCCCGCAATCATCGGTGCGCGATAGGCGACCCCGGGCTTTTGCGAGGCCTGTGGAATGCAGTCGACGTCTGACCCGAGCGCAATGACAGGTTTGCCCGATCCGTAACGCGCCGTCCACGCAGTCGGAATGCCGGCGATGCCCTTCTCGATTGTGAAGCCTTCTTTCTCGAGAATACCGGTCAGGTATTTCTGCGTTTCGAACTCCTGAAACCCGAGCTCGCCGAAGCTGAATACCTGATCGATCATCTGCTGCGTGAAGTCGTACATACCGTCGATCGAGGCGGCAGCATCTTTCTTATATGCGTCGAGCTTCGGCGGCACGGCCGCCGGCGCCGATGCCGGCTTGGATTGCGTCGATGACGTGGCGCTCATTGCGGTCAGCGCGACAAGCACGGCCAGGATCCACAGTCGTGATGCATGAGTCATTTAGTTCAACCCCGCGAAATTGAAGATGTCGGTCGCAAGCACCTTCTCCTGCCCCGCAAATCCATACACCTGCCCTGCACCTTCGATGACGATGAACTCGTTCGCGGCGTGCGAGTTTCCGCCGTAGCCGACGCCGCCGCTCGAAATCGGGATGCTCACCTCGTCGCTGGTGAACAGGTACGCCGGCCAGTAACCGCCGGTCATCTTCTCTTTATCCATCTCCTTCGGTTTGCGGTACGGCACGCGGAAGATATCGAGCGCGCGCGCCTGCGCGACGGGCAGATCTCCCTTGAGCTTCGCGACACGCCATGGCACATCGCCAATCAGCTTGACGTCGACATCGGGATAGCCGTTCTTGACGAGCTGCTTCTTGATCTTCTCGATGAGGTCCGGGCCCTCCATATTCGGCACGTATCGAATGTTGTGCTTCGAGGTGATCTTGTTCGGCAGAATGGCGCCGGCGCCGCCCGCATACATGTTGCCGCCCCAGATACCGTCGAGGTTGAACGAAATCCAGTTGCGGTCGTGCATCATCTGCACGGGATCGTCGGCCATGAACCGCGCGACGCCAAGATTCTTCGCCGCGACCTCCATGTCGACCTCTTTCGCCTGTTCGCGCCACGACTCCCACTGCTCTTTCGTCGGCGGCACCGCATCTTCGTAGAACCCGTCGACCTTGATGGTGTTGCCATCCTCTGAGATCAGCGACGAGAGCATCTTCATATGGCGCCACGCGGGGCTGTCGACGCTGCGCTTGTTGCCGCCGTGGATGTCGGACACCGTGGGACCCCGTCCCCATTTCACACCGCTCGTCGTCAGCTCGATGTACACGCAGCCTTCGGAATTGCCCGATGAGATGCCGCTGCGTCCGTTGTAGCTCTGTCCCCCGTCGCGCCACAGCGCTTCGGCGTCCTTGAAGAGCTCGGGATGCGTCCGGACGAACTGGCGCAAGCCAATCGACATGCGCTCTTCGTCGCCCTCGGCGACCACGATCAGGTTGACCGGCAGCTTGCCGGTGACTTCCTTGATCGCCATCAGCGCGTTCCACTGCGCCATCTGGCCGCCCTTGGAGTTGTTGGTGCCGCGGCCGATCATCACCTTCTTGAAAGGCGCCTGTTCCACCAGCCTTCCCTCGAACGGGGGCGCCACCCACACGTCCGGCTGCGTGACCGGCATCGTGTCGTACATCCAGTAGATCAAGAGCGTGCGCGGCGCGCCGAAGTCGCACTTCGCGTAGACGACGGGGTTGGCCTGCGATCCGTATTCGGTCTTGCCGACGTCGTACACACGCGATTCCTGACAGCCAAGCTGCTCCCAGAAGCCCTTCACCATTTCCGCCGACTCGGGAATCCCTTCGCCGGAGTTCGAGATGCTGGGCTGTTGAATCCATTTCTGCAGGTTCATCACGTGCTCGTCGATGTGCTCGTCGATGTACGCGTAAATCTTCTTGAGATCCTCGGACTTCACCAGCGTCAGATCCGGCTTCAACTCTTCATCGCCCGCGGGACGCACGCCGAGCGGTTTCGGGATGGCGGCCGTGGCGGCTGCCGGCTCGGCCGGCTGTTGTGCAGGGGTAGAACAACTCGTGCAGACCACGGCCAGAAACATCAACGTTGAGAGCAGTCGCATATTGTTCTCCTTGTCCTTTCCAGTCCAGAAATTGCTACTCGAAACGTAGCGCGTCGATGGGATCGAGTTGTGATGCGCGTCGCGCCGGATAGAACCCGAAGAAAATGCCGATCGCGAGGGCTGTGCCGAATGCCATCGCGACGGCACTCGCGGATACCACGGTTCGCCATTCGAGCATGCGGGTCGTGACGGCGGAGGCAACGAAGCCGAGCGCGATGCCCGCAAGCCCGCCGATGATGCTCAGCGTGATGGCCTCGACGAGAAACTGCACCAGCACATCGCGCCCGCGAGCGCCCATGGCCATGCGCAGGCCAATCTCGCGGGTGCGCTCGGTGACCGACACCAGCATGATGTTCATGATGCCGATGCCACCGACGATGAGAGAGATAGCCGCGATGCTCGCCAGCAGCGCCGTCAGCGTGCTGCTGGTCTGCTGCAGCGTGCCCGCCATTTCCTCGAGCGTGATGTCGTCGAGCGCCGGAAGATTGGCAAGCACGAACACCGCCGCCGAGGTGTAGAGCCCTTTCGTCAGGGCGCGCGCGGCTTCTGTCTTGATGGTGAAGTCGTCGGGATCGCCGGTGCCGTGCCTTGCGCGAAGAATCGCCGCGGCCTGGGTTGCGATGCGTGAGGTCTCACCCGCCTGCTCGGCCGCCAGCGTCAGCGTATCGAGGTGCGCGATCTTCTTCATCGCCTGCAGCGTGGTGTAAGGCACGAACACCGATTCCGCCTGGTCCTCGATCTTGCTGTCGGTCTGGCCGACCACCGTGAACGATTCGCCACGGATGGTGAACGTGCGGCCGACCGGGTCGGCGCCCGCGCCGAACAGACGCTCGCCCGCGACGGTGCCGATGACGGCGACCTTCGCGGCGTCGCCGACGTGACCGGTTGTGAACATCTCGCCGCGCCGCAGCGTCCAGGAGTAGACGAGCGCGAAGTCGGCCGACGTGCCGACCACCTTGCCGAAGTAGCTCGCGCTGCCGATCATCGGCGCGCGGTCGTTGACCCCGGCCGACCAGTGCTTGATGCCCTTTATCTTCGCGACGAGATCTTGACCGTCGGCGTCCACGAGCGTGCGAGCCGCTCCGAGTCCCGCGGCCAGCTTCACCTCGTCGCCGCCGCGCGTGTAGTTGCCGGCGCTGATATAGACAAGGTTCGTCCCCGCCGATTTCATTTCTTCCTCGACCGATGCCTGCGCGCCGTTGCCGAGCGCCACCATCGTCATCACCGCCGCAACGCCGATGATCATGCCGAGCATCGTCAGGCAGGTACGCAGCTTGTTGACGCGCAGCGCCTTGAGCGCAATCAGAAAACTGTCGAGCACAATCATGGAGCTCCTCGTTGGGTCATTCGAAGCGCAGCGCTTCGATTGGGTCCAGGCGCGACGCCTGCCGCGCCGGGTAGAAGCCGAAGAACACGCCGAGCGCCGCCGCGACGCCAACCGCGATCACGATGCTGAGTGGAGAGATAGCGGTGGACCACCGCAACGCCCGGCCGACGCTCCCTGATGCGCCGATGCCAAGCAGAACGCCGACAAGGCCGCCTGCAAGGCTCAGCGCCGTTGCTTCGGCGAGAAACTGCGCCATCACGTCGCGGCCGCGCGCTCCGAGCGCCATGCGCAACCCGATCTCCCTCGTCCGCTCGGTCACCGAGACCAGCATGATGTTCATGATGCCGATCCCTCCTACGAGCAACGACACCGCAGCGACGCTGGCGAGCAGCGCGGTCATCGTCCTGCTCGATCGCTCGAGCGACACCGCCATCTGCGCCATCGTGACTTCGTCGAGATTCACCACGCTGCCGGCAACGGCCCGTGCGAACAACGGGTTCACTCCCTTGCCGCTGACCGCTTCTTTCGCCTGCGAGCGGACGGTGAAGTCGTCGGGATCACCCGCGCCGAGCTGGTGCCGGATGCGCAGGAGCACCGTGATGTCGCGAGCGATGCGTGTCGATTCGCCCGCCGACTCGACGGAGACCGCAACGTTCTGCAGGTGTCTTGTGCGCAGCAGATCCTGCACCGTTGTATAGGGCAGGTAGGCTTCTTCGAGACCGTTCGCCGCGCCAAAACCACGAGGGCGCGTCGCGACGCCGATGAGCTCGAACGATTTGCCGCGAATCAGAATCTGTTCGCCGAGGGCATCGACACCGGCACCGAGCAGCTTGTGCGCCGCTTCGGCGGAGAGCACGATCACTGGCTTCCGTCCGCTTACATCGGCCTCGGTAAAGAACCGGCCCGATCGCATGGTGAGCGCGCGCATCGGCGCGTACTCGACGTCGGTCCCCTGCAGCCGGCCGAACAGCCGCATCGAGGCGCGCGACATCACCGCTGTCTCGCTGACGCCCGCGGCGCGATAGCGGATGCCGTCGATCTCTGTGGCAATCGCGTCGACATCCGCCACTGTCAGCGACGTTGCCGCGCCCTTGCCGGGCAGCCGCGGCGATACGCCCATGCCTGCCCAGCCCGCGCCTTGGCTCGCCGCCCGCATGGCCGGATTGCTGCCGACACCTGACTCGCCGCGCGAATCGCCCGGATCCGCCACCTCGTCCGAGCTCGGATCCTGATCGCCGCGCGAGTAGTTGCCCGCTGTGATCTGAATCGTGTTTACGCCGGCCGCCTTCACGTGCTGCTCGATCGTGAGGCGTGCGCCGGTGCCGATGGCCACCATGACGATCACGACTGCGACCCCGATCGTGATTCCGAGCAGCGTCAGCGCCGATCGAAGCCGGTTGCGGCCGAGGGCTCTCAACGCCAACTGCAGGACAACTGATGGCGCCATGTCACTCGAACCGGAGCGCGTCGATCGGATCGAGCCGGGCGGCCTTCCGCGCGGGATAGAATCCAAACGCCACTCCCACAACGCCAGCCACACCGACGGCCAGCAGAATTGCTCCGGGCGTAACCTCAGCGGACCAGCGAAGCGTCTGGCGCACGCCAGTGGCCGCGATGAGACTGAGAATGATGCCGATCAATCCTCCGGCCAGGCTCAGCGCGACGGCTTCTGCCAGGAACTGGCGCTCGACATCACGGGCGCGGGCGCCCATCGCCATGTGCAGGCCGATCTCGCGCGTCCGCTCGGTAACGGAGAGCAGCATGATGTTCATGATCCCGATGCCGCCGACGAGCAGCGAGACGCCGGCGACGCTCGCGAGCAGCGCCGTCATCGTGCGGCTCGACCGCTGAAGGGTGACCGACAGTTGCTCGAGCGTCACCTCTTCCAGGCCAGGGACGTTGCCCGCAATCGCTCTCGCCACGTCCTGGTTCAATCCCTTGCCGAGCGCCACAGAGGCCTGCGTCTTCACCACGAAATCGTCCGGCGCGGAGTCCGCGATGCGATGCCGCTCGCGCAGCAACGCGATGACGTCTCTCGACACACGCGTGGTTTCGGCCGCCGATTTGGACGTGAGCACGATTGTGTTCAGCTTTGTGAGGTTCAGGAGGCGATGAACCGTCGCAATCGGAACGTAGACGGCGTCGAACTGGTCATCGCCGACTGCGCCCGCTGCGGTCCAGCTCGTACCTGTGACGACACCGATGATGCGAAACGGCTGGTTCCAGATGTGAAGGACGGAACCGCGCGGGTCGATTCCGTTCTTGAAGAGCTTTTCGTAGACGACGTTGCCGATCACGACGACCTGCTCGCCGTTCTCCGCCTCTGATTCGTCGAAGAAACGCCCGTACCGCCACGCCCAGCTCCGCCTGATGAACGGCAGATCCGGCTCGGTGCCGTGGAGGCGCGAAAACCACCGGGTGTCGCCGAATACAAGCCGCGCAGACTCGTGAACCCCCGACGCGACGTATTGAATGCCATCGACCTCATCGCGAATCGCCTGGGCATCCCCACGCGTAAGCGTGGCCGCTGAGCCGAGGCCCGCCGCAGAATCTCCCAGGCGTTCGCGCGAGGTGGGGTGGTTGTGCTTCTCCATTGGATCGTCTTCGGGATGCGAGACAAGCGCGATGTCGTCGTTCGGAATTTCGAAGAAGGCCTGGTGATCGGCAACCCCGCCGCCGCCGTCCTCTCCCTTCATCCTGTAGTTGCCGGCAACGACGGTGATGATGTTCATTCCGGCGGCGACCACCTGGTCTTCGATCGACGCGCGGGCCCCGTTGCCGATCGCGGCCATCGTCAGCACGGCCGCCACGCCGATGGTGATGCCGATCAGCGTAAGCACCGATCGCAGTCCATTCCGGCGCAGTGATTTCACGGCGAGGGCCAGGCTCATCGTCACGGGCATGAGATCCCCTAAGCGCCGATGGCCGCTTCGTCCGGCTGCTGGTAGCCGACGGCCCGCCACTTATGGTTCGACTGATCCGACACGATGCGGCCGTCGCGGACGCTGATGATGCGCGACGCGTGCTCCGCGACCTGCGGGTCGTGCGTGATCAGAATCACGGTGATTCCTCTCTCCTGCTGCAGGCGCTGAAAGATTTCGAGCACCTCGACACTCGTGCGAGTGTCGAGGTTGCCCGTCGGTTCGTCCGCCAGCAGAATCGGCGGCTCCGTCATCAGCGCGCGTGCAATCGCCACTCGTTGCTGCTGCCCTCCTGACAGCTGGTTTGGATGATGTGTCGCCCGGTCCTGGATTCCGACTGCCGCCAACGCCGTCATCGCCTTCGCGCGGCGCTCTGCCGCTGTCATGCGATTGCGGCTGTAGAGCGTCGGCAGCTCGACGTTCTCAGCGGCCGACGTCCTCGGCAGCAGATTGAAGCTCTGGAACACGAACCCGATGGTTGCATTCCGCACCCGCGCGAGCTCGTCGCGCGAAAGCGTCGACACATCGCGTCCATCGAGCGCGTAGGTGCCGCTGGACGGCCGATCGAGACAACCGAGGATGTGCATGAGCGTCGACTTGCCCGAGCCCGACGGCCCGATGATGGCAACGAACTCGCCGCTGTCGATTCGCAAATCCACACCGCGCAGCGCCGGCACTTGCACATCACCGATGTGATAGGTCTTCGTGAGCCCTGAGATCGCGATGAGTGACATCTACCAGTTCACCTTTGCGCCGATGCGTGCCACGCGCGGCGGGACGATGTTGGTGGGACGCAGGAACGAGGTTCCTGAAGCCCACGTCAGGTTCTGCACGGGGTTCGCGTTGAGCACGTTGTAGAGGTCGAAGAACGGCGCGAAGCTGAGGCCGCCCTGCACGCGGAAGACTTTCTCCGCCCGGAAATCGACGATGCTTACGTTGTCCTGCCGCCGCGTGTCGATCGGCTCGGCTGGTATGCGGATGGTGCCGTAGTTGAGTACCGCGGTGAACGTGCGGCCGTAGTTCTGTCCGGCCTGATGCCGCAGCATCGGCGAGATCTTCAGGCCCCACGGGCCCTCGTAGGTGCCGTGCAGCTTCAGCGACCAGTCGGTGTATTTCACCTGGCCGTCCGGTTCCACGTTGATGAGATCGTTCGGGGTAATCGGGAGGTCGTTCTGACGGAAGACCTGTCCGAAGTAATCCTTCTCCTGCGCCTCGCTCCAGGTGTGGCTGTAGGAGAACATCCCCGACCAGCGATTGCTCATCCGCTTGGTCGCTGTCGCTTCCCATGTGTAGTAGTCCGCTCCGCCGGCAACGTTCGCACGGGTGTTCACAACGGGCAGGGCCAGATATTCGGCATCGAGGTTGAATGCCGGGAGCGTTGCGCCGTCATCCGCATTGCCGGTGATGCCGTCCGCGCCAGGATCCCGGACTGTCGTCGGCACGTTGAAGGCCGAGAACGGGCGGTTCGCGTTGAACTGCATCGCGAGCTGGCGTTCGCCGCGCCATACCGCACCGGTGCGCACTCCGAAGTTGGACATGAGCTCGCGCTCGAACCAGAGTGCGACTTCCTGTGTGTAAGTGTCTTTCAGGTCGGGCGCCAGCGCCGCGCTGGCAATGCCGCCGCTTGAGCTGTTCAGCCGGCCTTCCTCGCCGGGCTGGTAGATGAGATCGCTGTTGAGATCGTTCCAGACATACCGGCGGTTCCACGACTCAGGATTCGGATTGACGTCTTCGCTCAGCGTGGTGCCGGGATTCCACCAGTACTGGCCGTAGTTCGCCTTCAACACGGTTTTGCCGTCCGACGTGAGCCCGAAGCTCATGCCGATGCGGGGGGCCACAAGGTTCCATGTGTTCAGGTTGTCGATGGCTTCGAACACGAGATCGCTCGATGTGAACTGGCCGGCGGCGTGCTCCTGCTCAGGGAGGAAATTGCGATAGTGATCGTAGCGAACGCCGAGGTTCAACGTCACGCGGTTGCCAAGGCGCCACGTGTCCTGCGCGTATAAGCCGAGCGTGTAGAGACCGTTCTCCGACTTCGCTGCTTCAAAGAGCATCACTTCCGACGCCGCACCGCTGCGGAGGATGTGCAGCACGTCGTTATACGACCCCGGGAGCCTCTGCGGCGTCGCCGTTTCTCTGAAGAGCTCGCCGCCGACTTTGAAGTTGTGATTGCCGGCCCAGCCATTCTTGAAATGGCTCATCGAGCCGAGCACCTGCGTGCGTTGTCGGTCCAGCTGCCTCGCTCGCGCTGTGCCGGAGACGATGCTCGTGTTCAGATCTTCGTAGCTGACAGCGGTGCCGTTGGGCGTGTCGGGCCACCGGTAGCCGAACTGGCCGCCGCGCAGCTCGAACAGCGTCGATCGCGTGGCAACCGTGTTCCATTCGCCCTTCCACAGAAGCGGGCTGTAGTCCTGCCGGAAGCTCGCATCATCGGTCAGATGTATCGCGGCGGTGCCGCCGAGCGTCTGCCGGTCGAGGCGGTTCTTCTGCACCTTCGTGCTGGGCTGGTAGTAGCCGATCAGCTTGTTGTTGGCGGAAAGCTGATAGGTCACCTTGCTGGTGAAGTTGCCGAGATGCGTCTCGTGCGGCTTCACCGGAAAGTTGGTGTAGCGAATCGATGAGTCCAGGCTCCGCACGGAGGTGTACCACCAGATGGTGTCCTTCTTCAGGTAGCCGCCGATGTCGGCGTTCATATCGCGATAGCTGTTCAGCCGGTTGACGTCCTCCGGCGCAAGCCCGCCGCCGCCCGCCACCCCGGACGCGATCTGCGCAGCGTCGATGTTGTACGACTGCCAGTTCGCCGACTCGTAATCGCCGTAAAACGAGCCGGTGTACCGGTTGCCACCGGACTTGCTGACGAGCACCGTGTAGACGCCAGGCACTGGACTTTCCGCGCTCGTCGCGCCGCTGCCGATCGACACTTCCTGAAAGGATCCGTAGTCGATGTAGTTGCCGAACGAATCGGTTCCTTCAGTCGAGTTGATCCCTTCGACCATCGGCCGGTTCTGGCCGGTCGTGCCATAGACGAAGTAGTTCGTCTGCGTACCCGATGCGCTGCCGCCCACATCGATGCGCGCGAGTTTCACACCAGGCGCTTCCGAGAGAATCGCCCAGTAGTCGCGCGCGCTCGGCAGATTGGCGAGCGTCTCCTTGTCGAACGTGGTGTTGATCGCGGTTGACTGCGTATCGACGACGGGAGAGACGCCGGAGACGAGCACGCTCTCCGTCAGGCTCGCCATGCCCATCTGCGAGTTGATCGTTGCGGTGAAATTTGCCGTCAGGCGAACGCCCTCGCGCGTCAGCGTGGCGAAGCCCGACAGCTCGAAGACGAGCTTGTATTCACCTGGGGGAATCGATACGAATCGATAGAGTCCGACGCTGTCGCTGGTCTGCGTCTGCAGGCCCATCATGCTCGGACCGGAAAGTGTGACTGAGACACCGGGCAGTACCGCGCCCTGCTCGTCGGTGACGGTTCCTGTTACGGTTGCCGTTGTGGCGCTCGTGGTTTGCGCGAATGCCACTGATGCCGAGAGAAGAATGGAAAGCGCGATGAGAGAAGTGCGAAACATGCGGGGCCTCCTTCAGGCTCTTGGTGCCTTAGGGGCCTGCGGGGAGCAACCGACGTGCCACGCGATCGTAAAACAACATTTCGATGAAAACGCTCAGCGTATTTGAATTTTTGGATCATGCGTCGCGCGCGGTGACATTTGGAGTATCAACAATGTCGGCGATGTTCCAGTGCCTCATCGACAAGAACGTCCACATCGGATGGTGCGCGCGCGTTCGCATCCCTGCGCTCGATCGAATGGGCGCTGTTTCAGCATAGTGAAGGAACAGTCTTGTTCACGAAAATTGCGCCGCGCGACGAAGCTGTTCGTTCGTGCAGGCCGTATTTGCGGCATCTGAGCGGCAGAAGCAAAGAAATCGCTGGCGCGCACCTTGCTCCAGCGTCCGCATGCGCCGCGCTCTCTCTATCTCTGTCTTAGTCGCCGCGTCGGCAGCGTGCTCGAACCCTGAGCCATCTCTGAGCGCAACTGCAGCACAGCCCGCCGAGTTGGCGCCAGCTGGCGGCAACTCCAGCGACCCTCACGCAACCGCCGCGCACGGCGATCACACGCCGCGTCATGGCGGCATCGTGTACATGAAAGGCGACCTGCATTTCGAAGTCGTGCTGAGCCGCAGCGGCACGCATCGCATCTATTTCAGCGACGCCGCGCGCGCCGCGCTTCCCGCGGCGACCGCATCGGATGTGTCGCTGACTATTTCCGGGGGTTCTGAGGCGGAAGAAGCGTTGAAGGCCGAAGTCGATGAGGCCGGCGAGAGCTGGGTTGTCACAACCAAATCCATGAAGCGCGCTGACGCCACGGTGCGCGTAGCGTTCGTCGTTGGCGACGAGCCGTACTGGATCGACGTGCCCTTTATAGAGCTGGTAGCCGGTAGCGAGTAGGTGGTAGCTAGGTGGTAGGTGGTAGGTGGTAGGTAAGAATGCACCACTGCTGAACAGCGCGCTGTTTGCGCTGGCGGTGCTGGCGATCGCGTTCGCCACAGTCGCCGTGTCGGCTCGGTATGTCGACGTTGGGGACTCTTCCATCGATCGCCACGCCATCGAGTACGTCGACCTCGTGGCGGCGCTCGGGGTGCACAGCCCCGAGTCGATTGACTTTCAAACGCTCGCCAGACGGCCGGGCACTACTGTACCGGCACTCGATGACATCGCACTGCGCAGCCGTGCGCTTGCCGATCACATTCGACAGGCGCACTCGAGCGGTGAAGTTGAGCGGGGGAAAAGCCTCGCGGCCCAACTCGACGCGATCGAATCACGCGTCGATCAGCTTGCGGGCCGGAGCCTCGCGCTTGACACCGAACTGCTCCGGCTGTCTGGTGTCGATCAACCAGTCGCAGCACAGCATCAGGGTGATATGCATGCGGAGCTGGCGAGGTTGCTGCCTGGCACCGAGCCGCTTCCACGGCGCCTCACGAATTACCAGCGCCGTTTTGCCGTTCCTCGCGGCCGGCTTCATGACGCGGTCACGAAATCGATTGCGCTCTGCCGCGACCAGACCCGGAGATACCTCACGCTGCCTGATGAGGAGTCGCTCGTCGTCCAATACGTCGCCGATAAGCCGTGGAGCGGTTACAGCGTATATCGCGGCGGGTATCACAGTGTGATGCAGGTCAACCGCGCGCTTCCGCTGTCTGCCAGTGACGTCCTCAACCTCGCCTGCCATGAAGGCTACCCGGGACACCACGTCTACAACACGCTCCGTGAGCAGCATCTTGTGCGCGAGCGCGGACGCACCGAAGCGACCGCGCTTCTGCTGTTCAGCCCGGAAGGGTTCCGCGCCGAGGCCGTCGTGTCCGCTGCCGCGTCGATGGCGTTTTCCGCAGACGAGCGGGTCCGAATCTTTCGCGAAGATCTCTTTCCTCTTATAGGTATCGATGCCGAAGAGGCAGAGCGATACGTGGAGGTCTGCGATCTCGTGGACAAGCTGGGGACGACGACCACGCCGGTGCTGCTGCGATATCTAGCGGGTGAGTTGGACCGGATTCGCACGGTTCAGGCGCTCCGAAGCCAGGCACTTATGGAACACCCGGACGGGTTACTCGCCTACGTCGACAATTACAGGGGCTATGCCCTTGCCTACACGGCTGGGCGCGAGCGCTTCACGCCTGTCTTGGCCGCAGTGCCAGATGAGACAGATCGGTGGGTCTTGCTTCTACGACTTATTACTCGAGGTCACTGACGCCACACGGTGCCTGATTAACCCTTATCGCGATCGCGGTACATCACCTTGGCAGCCTGGTGGATCTTCTTCCAGCGCTTCTTTTCGGCGGCCGCCGCGGATTTATCGCGCTTCCGCTCTTCGAACGCGACCTCACGCCCGAGGTGGCGGAAGTGCTCGAGCCGCTCGAGGGCCAGTTCCCCTCGTTCCACCGCGGCCAGCACCGCGCAGCCCGGCTCGGTCTGGTGCGCGCAGTCACTAAAACGGCACCCGCCCGCGAGCTCGGCGATGTCTTCGAAGGTTTCGGTCACCGCCGCCTCATCCACCCACGGCTGCAACTCGCGCATGCCGGGCGTGTCGATGAGCAACGCTCCGCCGGGCAGTTCCACCAGATGGCGGGCCGTGGTGGTGTGACGCCCCTTGCCGTCCACCTCGCTGATCTCGGCGGTCTTCAGCAACTCGTGGCCCAGCAGCCGGTTGACCAGTGTGGATTTGCCAACCCCGGACGAGCCTATGAGCGCCACGGTCTGGGCGGTCGATAGATAGGCGTTCAACGCACCGAGACCTTCCCCGCTCTTCGCGCTGATCGCCAGCACATCGACAAACGGCAGGCGCGCCCGAATCTCCGCCGCCTCTGCTTCAGGATCCGTACTGATGTCTGTCTTGTTGAGGATGACGACAGGAACGGCGCCGGCGTCGCGGACGACGGTGAGATACCGTTCGAGGCGGCGCGGATTCAAATCTTCAGCGAACGCGGTGACGAGGAAAATCGTGTCGACGTTGGCGGCCACCACCTGCTCTTCGACGGCGCGGCCGGCCGCCTTGCGGGAGATCGTGCTGAGGCGCTCGAGGCGGCGCGTGATGACCGCACGTTCCGCCTTCGCGCTGTGCGCCGTCAGGCACACCCAATCGCCGACGGCGGGAAAATCGGCGGTCGCCTGCGCGTCGTGCCGGAACTTTCCGCTGACCTCCGCCCATCCGTCGAAGTCACCGGCAACGCGATACGCGCCGCGTTGCTCCTCGATGATGCGCGCGACCACGGGCACAGGCGAATCGCCCGCCACCTGCTCGCGGAAGAAATCGTTCCAGCCGAGGCGCTCGAGCTTTTCCACCTACGGCACCCTACGCACCCTACGCATCCTACGCACTCATTGCTCCTATCGCACCCAGCACTTCCTCCGCATGGCCGTCAACTTTCACGTTGTCCCATCGCCGCACCACCTTGCCGTCGCGATCGATGAGATAGGTCGTGCGCACGTTGCCCATGAACTTGCGGCCGTACAGCGACTTCTGCTGCCAGACGCCGTACTTCTCCGCGACCGCATGATCGGCATCGGCGAGCAGCGGAAACGTAACGTCGTATTTCTTCGCGAACTTCGCCTTGCTCGCCTCGTCGAGAATGCTGACGCCGAAGACCGCGGCATTCGATTTCGCGAACCTGGGCAGATTGTCACGAAAGTCGCACGTCTCTTTTGTGCACCCGGGCGTGTCGTCCTTCGGGTAGAAATACAAGATGACAGGACGCCCGGCATAGTCAGACAGCCGATGGGTTTTACCGTCCTGATCGTTCAACGTGAACGCGGGCGCTTTCTTTCCGGCTTCGATTAATGCCATCTACATTCAATCCTTGAATGGATTGGTGATCTGAAGTCCTTGTATCCGCTGCCCCCCCTGCAGATCCTCGCTCATCAGCCGATCGGCATTGGCCTTGAGCGCGGCGACGAGGATTAGCGCGTCCCAGAACGAAAAACGAAAACGCTGCTCGTAGTCAGACGCGGCGAGCACGTCCGCCGGCTCGACGCCGATAACCCGCCACGCAGTATAGGTGTGAACCAAATCGCGCGCGTCTTTGCGAGAAATGGGTTTGGGAATCTTGCGTGTGACGGTGACGTAAAACTCCTGGAGCACCTGTGTGCTCAACACGCCGTCACGGGCTTCCCACAGTTGCCGCACAAGAGTGGCGGCGACATCGTGCCTGCGGCCGGCATCGGCATCGTGAGCGTACACGAGGATATTCGTGTCGACAAAAGTGCTCATCGATCGTGCAAGGCGTCTCTCGACGCCGGCTTGCCGCCAAGATGGAATCCGCGGTCGAGCAGTCGAACGGCGCGCCGTTTGGCGGCCTCGTACGCGTCTTCGTCCCCGGCAATTTCCTCGATTTTTTCAGAGACCAGCGCGCTAATCGAGGTGCCGCGCTTGGCCGCGACGATGCGCGCCTTTCTGAGGACGGCTATCGGGAGGCGAATCGTCAGGTTCTGGGTGTCGGGCATTTCGGTAGTGTAGCACGTGCTGCACGTAAATACGTGCCATGCCCGCGCGCGACAAACCGCAGGACTCCGTAGGGGCTATTGCAGCACGACCGCCCGGTCCTGCACCTCCGCACCGTACTCCCCAAGCGACAGCGGGCCGGTCAATTCCGGCAGGTGCTTGTCCCACCATCCCTTCGCGAGATCCGAGTTCCAGCAGTCGCCGGTCTTGCAGCCGCATCGCCATGTTGAGCAGCACCTCGGCGTTCTGCGGCCGCTTATTCGGATCCTTCTGCAGGCACGCGAGGACCAGCTCGTCGATCTCAGGAGGAATCGGCAGCTCGGTTCGCTGCGACGGCGGGACCGGCTCTGCCTGCACGTGCTGGAGCAGCATCTTCATCGGCGTATCGGCTTCGAAGACGAGCTGGCCGGTCAGCAGGTAGTACGCGACGCACCCCAGCGCATACACATCGGCGCGCCGATCGACGTTCGTTTCGCCCAGGATGATTTCCGGCGCCATGTAGGCGGGTGTGCCCGTCGTCCTCTGATCGGCGGTCATCAACGTCTGCATGCGCTCGCCGGATCGCCTGGCTGTTCACCTTCACGAGACCGAAGTCGAGCACCTTCACGAAGTCGTATTCGAGACCCATCCGGCACACGTAGATGTTGGCGGGTTTGATGTCGCGGTGCACCAGGCCGCGCGCGTGCGCGTCGGCCAGCGAGTGGCAGACCTGCCGCAGCAGATAGCCGGCCCTCGGCGCGGGAACCGGTCCGAATTCGCGCACCAGCGATTCGAGGTCGCGGCCCATGAGCAGTTCCATGACGTAATAGAACGATGCCATCGTCGGTGCTGCCGAAGTCGAACACCTGAATGGTGTGCGGCGAGCTCAGGGCCGCTGTGGCCTGCGCTTCGCGCTCGAATCGCTTGATGACGAGCCTTGGCCTCGGCCTCGCTGCTGGCGCCGAGCATCTCGGGACGCACGAGCTTGACGGCCGCCCTGCGCGCGAGCAGGCGATGCTTCGCCTCCCACACTTCGCCCATGCCGCCGTGCCCGAGCAGCTTGACGAGCTCGTAGCTGCCGAGCTCACGCGCCTTGCGCAGCTTTCTGACCGACCTGCCGCAGGAAACGCGACGGTATCGTGGACAGCGCCGGCGCACGCGTAGTTGGGCCAGAAAATCAGAAACGTCCCCAGGACAGATGGCGACGGGCACGCCGCGCAGATGCGCGAGCCAGACGCCGATCGGATCGAACGACGCCGCCACGAGCGCCGCCGCCAGCATCTTGCCGGGGCTCACGGCAGCCACCATCGAATAAACGAGCAGCAGAATCGCGATCCACGACACGCCGACGATGTGCCCCTGCAGCGGCGGCGGCGCCACCCACGTGTTCAACGCCGCGATCGCTGCCGCAGTGAGGAGCATGTAGACGAGGCTGACATCCGTCTTGGTCTCCGGCGTGTGCGGCGCGTAGCGCACGTACACGAACATCGAGGCCCGAGACGACGATGCCGACCACCTCGAGGACGCGGTGCTTCCCGCCTGCGACCTCGAAGACGGCCGGCACGGTCAGCATGACGAGCTGATCGATCAGCAGAGCGACCGTCCACAGCACCACGCCGATCAGGCTGAACAGCGCAAGACGCTTCGAGCTGGTCGGTGACGAGATCCTTCGGCAGGGTTCCGCGTGAGACCTGTCGTCGTGCGATCGCCCGGGCGAGGGCGTCGGTTCGCGCGGGGCGATGAGGCTCCTTCTTCACGCATGGTCTTTCTCTCCCTGGCTGCTGTCGCGCTGCGAGCGTCGGCCCGACGCTTCAGCTCCTCGAGGTTCAGCATAATGGAGTGATTCGAACGGACCAAATCGGCCAGCACGTCCTCGCGGGGCCGGATGGTCCTGCCCGCCGGACGGTGATCCTCGAGAAACGGCCAGAGGGGATCCCGAATCATCGGCGGAAGAATGCTCTCGAGATATTCGAGCGCCGTCCCGCGCAGGTGCTGGTCGTCCGCGTGCAGTCCACGCAGCGCGATCTGCAGCGGCTCGGCCGGCAGCACCAGCGACAGCGTCGTGAAACACGTGCGCCAGGCTCTGGTTGGCGCGGCTCCCGCACGAATTCGTCGACAAACGCGTTCGCTTCGTCGTCATCGAGCCGATCGAGCAGACGACGGCTTTCCCATACCGGGCGGCCGACGGCGACCTCCTTCAACACCACGTCGAAGATACGGGCCGGGTCGATGTGCACTGCCGGCTGTTTCGCGACGATCGCCGCAAGCGCGCGCCCGCACTGGAAGCGGACCTCGAACCGTGTGTCCGCCAGACCCAGGAGCAGGCTGTCCACCGCACGCTGCGTGCGGCAGACGGCCATCACGCGGGGGATCCGCCGCCTGACCGCAAAGTCCTCGTAGGGGTCGAGAAGGGCATCGGCCAGGGCGCCCACGTGACTGGGAGCGACGATCGTCAGTGCGCGGATCGCGTCGTCGGCAACCGGATCCCACGCCAGCAAGCGGGATGACGTGTGGAATCATCGCGGGTGTCAGCTCCTTCGTCGCGCCGAAGCACGGCGAGCGTGCGGTCGCGGTTGCGCGATCGAAGCGAGATGATGTCCTGAATCTCCGGATCGATACCGCCGGTCACGTTCTGCGCTGTCGGTTTCCTTGCCTCGACCGGCCGCGGCCCACCTTCCCATGGTGCGGAGCCAGACTGTCGAGCGCAACAGCGTCTGCATGCATCGTCGTTCGCGTTGTCAGATCGTCTACTTCAGAGAGATCCAGCTCGACCGCGCGGTCGCGGAGGTTTCGTTCGAGGGTCTGGATGTAACCGCGGCTCAACCGGCTGGCGACGACCACCGTCGCCGCCGAGCAGAGCAGCGTCAAGGCGACAATCGCGAAGTACTGCACGCGGTGCCGCGAGCAGCAGGATGAGGCGGATCGCACCGCCTCCGACGGCGTCGCCGATGCGATCGAAGCCGACATCGATGATCGATTTCGCGGCACGCTTCTCGGCAACCGGAATCGGCGTGTAGAACACCTCGTAGCCGGAGCGGAACAACGAGCCGCGGAACACCGATTCGGCGCCGCGGGCGACAATGCGCGCCTTCGAAGCCCGGAGCGACCAGTGCTCCGATACCGCCGATCAAGCAACGCGATCGACGGCGTCGCCGCCGTAAACGCGAGCCCCAGCTTCTCGAGCACGACCCGGCTCATCGAGGTTTGCACGACGAACGTGACGAGGCTGACGACCGCGTAGTACACGCCGAAAAACCTCAGAAGACTCTCTCCGGTTACCGAGCGTCGCGACCGCCTGTACTTTGAACACGTAGTCGATCAATGCGGCGCTTGTCGTTCCAAGCAGTACCAGCAGCGCGAGATGCCGCAGATACGGCGTTTCGGCGAGGACGTGCACGCCGGCCCACGCGGGCTCGGGTGTCAGCTCGGCAGAGAACTCTTTCGAAGGCAGCAGCGATGGCGACCCCGGCACCAGACGCTTGACCTGCCACGCGCAGACAAGATTGAGAATCGCGAGCACCGGCAGCATGGCGCCGATGCCAAGCGATCACCGCGACTCGCTCGGCCAGCAGACCGCCGAGCAGACCGCCCAGGGTTCCGCCCGCTGCGATCTGTCCGAATTTTCTTTTCGCCGTGCGCGGATCGAAACGCTCCGATGCGACCAGCCAGAATCCGGAACCGAGAATCGGCCCGAGTCCGGAAATGTGCAGGTACACGATCACGGCTGCAACCGTCGGCGACATGGAGACGAGCAGCCATTCGGCCAGGAGAAGCACCGCGCTCACGGCGAACGCCCAGGGCACAAATCTCGCGGGCGAAAGCCGCGACACGCTTTTCGCATTCACGGCAACGAGAAAAATGGAAAAAATCGACGTCGCGACGATCATCGCCGGCAGCGATGTGACGTCGATCTGCGCGAGAAACAGCGCGTCGCGTGCAGCCTTGCCGGCAACGAATTGCGCGGTGACGACACCGGCGCAGATCATCGCGGTGACAACCGCCGACCCGGATTCTGATCGTGGCGACCTGATCACGGCATTACACAGTCTTCTTCTTGTGCTCTTTCGCGATCTGCCCGGCAACCCACATCCACACGCCGGTCAGGGCGACGTTGAGGCCGGCGAACACCGGGGTGCCGAGACCGGTGGCCTGGCCGAGCGCGACGAACCCTGCGGACACCACGTCTCCTGCCCTCGTGAAGAATGTGTCGATCGCCGCCTTCGCCTTGTACTTGGCCTCGCGCGACGTCGGCAGGAACAGCGCCTGGCGCAGCGTGTTCTGAATGGAGTAGTCCGTGCTGTTCTCGAGGATCTTGCCGACGCGTATGACGGCCAGGATCGGGGCAACGGCGATGATCGAATAATTGATCAACGCCAGCACAGGCAGAATGAACATCGCCCCCCGCACGCCCATGAAGCGAATCACGCGCGACGTGACGAAGAGCTGCAGCATGAACGACACGAGGTTCACGGTGGCGCTCATCGTGCCGAAAAACGCCGTCATGAATCGGGCCCTTTCCGAAAGCGCCGACGGATCCGTGCCGAATTGTCCCGTTGCCGCCTCGACGACAACTTTGTTCAGGATGTAATTGCCGGTGGTGTTCACGACGTTGAGCAGGACGATGAGGATCGCGATCCAGAACAGATACCGATCCTTCCACACGAGCTCGAACCCTCCCTCGGGCCCCAGCGGCTCGACATTCGCGGCCGCTGCAATCGGCTCGGCTCGAGCGGTCTCGCGCGCGTTTACGACGAGCGTCGTCACGAGCGCCAGCATCAAGATGCACGCACCCAGAAGCATCAGCGTGTACGGTGTGTAGCCGAGCCCTCGAATGAGGGGCGTGACCGCCGCGGCGCCCAGCAACGCGCCCAGGGACTGGCCGACGCCGATGAAGGGGAACAGCCTGCGCCCCTGACCTTCGGTGTACAGATCGTTCGCAAAGGCCCAGAACTGCGACACGATGAACACGTTGACAAGGCCGATCCAGATATAAAAGGCGATCCCTTCACGCAGCCCGGCCTGCCCGCCGAGATAGAAACCGACCAGCGTGGCGGAAAAAAACGTCATCACGATCGCGATCAGGCGGATGCGTCGAACACGCGTGCCGAGCCACCCGTATAGCGGCACGACAATCGTGAGCAGTATCGCCTGCGCCGCTGCAGAATACGACGCGGCTTCCGCGCCGCCCTCGCTCAGGATGAGCCCGTCGCGTGCCGGCCTCATGACGGAGTAGCTCGCGAGCAGCAGAAATACGTTCAGTGCGAGCAGAAGCGCTCCGACGCCTTCGCCGGCGCGCACGTCGGCGAAGAGAGACAAGAGCCGCTCGAGCCAGGTCTTCGGAGGCTCACCGAGAGTCTTGAACGTCGGGAGAGACTGGTGTGATTTCAGCTCGGGGTGCGTGACGAGCGTGCGCGGCTCAGAGGTTCGCATGCACCGGCCCTTCCGAGGACGCCCGGAGCGGAGAGGCCGGCGGCAGATGTCGCTCCCACCACTCGCAGGCGTCTTCTTCACTCCACGCCGGCACGCTGCAGGCGGCGAGCATGCGCTCGACCTCACGCGCGGATCGAGGACGGGCGCGCGGATCTTTCTCGAGGCACGCAAGAATCACGCGCTCGAGATCAGCGGGAACGAACCGACCGGTGCGCTGAGACGGCGGAACCGGCGGCGTCTTCATGTGTTTGAGCGCGACGCTCACGGGATTGGGGTCGTCGAACACGAGCGCGCCGGTCAGCAGGACGTAGGCGACGCATCCAAGGGCGTACAGATCTGCGCGTGCATCGATCGTCTCGCTCGCGCGCGCCACCTCGGGCGCCATGTATTCGGGCGTCCCCAGCGTCGCGCCCTCGACCGTCAGGTGCACGGCGTCAGCAGTACCGAACGGCTTCGCGAGTCCGAAGTCGAGCACTTTGACGAAATCGCAGGTCCCGGCCACCTCGCAGATCATAACGTTCGACGGCTTGAGATCGCGGTGCACGATGTTGTGCATGTGTGCTTCCTGCAGCGATCGACACATCTGCCTGAGAATTGCCACGACCCGCGAGGCCGGCTGCGGCCCGAACGTTGTAATCAGCGTCTGCAGACTGATGCCGTCGAGCAGTTCCATCACGTAGTACAGGCGACCGTCTTCTGCCGTACCGAAATCATAGAGATATACGGTGTGCGGGGACTTCAGCGCCGCGATCGCGTTGGCCTCGCGGTGAAACCGCTTGGCGAAGATATCCTGATTGCCGGCATTCGCCTTGACAAGCTTGATGGCGGCCGGCCGCGCCAGCAGCTTGTGGCTCGCACGCCAGACTTCCCCCATCCCGCCTTCGCCGATCGGCGACATCAATCGATAGCTGCCCAAATCCTGCGCGCTCTGCGCCTCGCGCACCGTGCCGTACGTCCAGCGCCCAATCATGTACGCAGCAATGGCCAGGAGATAGTTTAGCGCCGGCCACATTGCCGTCTGCCGCCACGACTCGGTGATGAATCCGAGGCGCGTGGCGTTGATCGCGTATGCAAGGGGCCAGGCGGTCGCGGCCGCGAGCGCAAGACCGAGCCTCACATTCGGGACGCTTGGAATCACCGCGCCGACGATGACGACCCACACGCCGACCGCCGAAAGCCCGAGTAACGGCACTGAGGGGTCGAACGGCTGTGAGGTCTCCACCATGGCCATCGCAAACGCCACGGCGATCTCCAGCAGCATGCCGATTTGGAGGAGCGTACGCGGCGCCACCACGTTGTAGCGCCTCAGTGCGACCACGCCCCCTGCGATGAGCGTCGCCGCCAGGACAGCGAGGCGGGTAATCGCATCGTCGAGGAGGGGCGCGACCTGCGGCTGCAGCAGCAGTAGCAGCGCGAACGACACTACGGTCGTGACAACAAGAACCGCGGCGAGGCCGCTGAGGCGCCGGGCCCCTTCCTCGAGCAGCGCGGCCGAAAGCGGCATCGGCTGCCCCGCGGTTCTGTCGCGTGCGACCGGGCCCGCATTCGCTGGTGCACGGTCAGCTGGCATGCGGCATCGATGATACACAACTCAAAGACCGCGGCTGCGATCCGGTACAATGCCTTTGGCCCATGGCGCGGTGGAAATTCGTTTGCGCGATTCTCTCCTTCTCCCTCTTCTTGCCTCCCGAAGCCTTCGGCCAGGCCTCTTCTCCACCACTCGAGACCCGCGCTGAAATACTGAAGCGCGCACGGGAAGACAAGCAGCGCACGATTGCGCCGTACGAGCCGAACGGTCTGGAGCGCGCCTTGAACGCCGTCGAGACGCGCGTGCTGACGAATTTCGGACAGGATGGCTTCTATCCGAAGTTCGGCAGCCTCGCGACAGGCAGCGGGTTCGCATTCGGTGCCGGCTACCTCAATCGCCGCCTCATCGACCGCGAAGGCGCGCTCAATCTCTGGGCGGGGGCATCGCTGAAGAAATACTGGGCCGTCCAGGGCAGCTTCGACATGCCGAGTCTCGCCGGAGACTGGCTGACGTTCGGCACATACGCGCGGCACCAGAATTTCCCGCAGGAGGATTTTTTTGGCGTGGGACCCGACGCGAGCCGCGACGACCACACGAGCTTCAAGATCGTGAACACCATGGCGGGAGGACGGGCACGTGTGAGGCCATCCCCAAAGCTGATGGTTGGTGGAGGCGTCGAGTACTTTCGACACGACCTGGCGCCGGGCAGAAACAAGGACGTACCCTCGATCGAAATGCTGTTCGACGAGGAGACGGCGGCAGGACTGGGGGTCGCCCGCAACTTCCTTCGGCCCTATTTGAATCTCGAGTACGACTATCGGCAACCCCGGAACGCCCGAAAAGGCGGCTGGTATCGCGTCGAGGCGAGCCGCTTTGGCGATTCCACGGACAACTTCACGTTCAACCGTGTCGATATCGATCTGCGTCAGTTCGCCAGCGTTCTCGCAGAACGCCGCGTGCTGGCCGTTCGACTGTTCGCATCGACATCAGAGCCTGCGCCTGGCGCGCGCGTGCCGTTCTACCTGATGCCTTCGCTCGGCGGGCACGATTCGCTGCGCGGCTTCCGGGACTATCGGTTTCGGGGACCGCACGCGATTCTCACGCAGGCCGAGTATCGCTTCGAAGTCTGGTCGGGGTTCGACGCAGCGCTGTTTTACGATGCAGGCAAGGTGACGCTGGAACGCTCTGACCTCAACTTCCAAGACCTCGAGCACGACTACGGCTTCGGATTCCGCTTCAACACCGACAACGGAACGGTCCTCCGGATCGACGCCGGTTTCGGCAGCCGCGACGGCAAGCATCTCTACATAGTGTTTGGCGATGTCTTTTAGACGAATCATGTCTCGCCTCCCGCCTTCGCGCTCCTCCCTTCAATCACGCTTCGGCGAGGCAGGCCGTGCAGCGCTGGGGCTACTCGCCCTGCTGGTGGCGATCGTCCCGATCTCGTCGCAGACACCGACCTTTTACCCTGACGATCCGATCGCGATCGACGACGACATGTCGCTCGACGCGTCGAAGGTCGGGCCGGTTGAAGATTCAAATGTGTACGACTTCGTGGCGAATACGTTCGCGAGCCTGGGAGTCCGCCACGACGTTCGCGCGCAGAATGTCAACACCATCGGCGAAGTGCCTGATTCGAGCTGGTTCGTCAATCGCATGGGGCAACGAACGCTCTCGATCGCCGAGCTCGTCCGCGGCCCGGATCGATTCGAGTCCGTCTCGCTCAATGGGTGGAAAGTTTCCGGCGGGAAGTCCAGTGGTCTCCAGCCCGGTTTCAGAATGACCGACCCGTCGGGGCGCCTTCATCAGATCGAGCTCGATCCCCCGTCGAATCCGGAAATGGCGACCGGCGCGGAGATTATCGGCACAGCGTTCTACCACGCGTTCGGGTATCACACGGTCGAGGTCTATATCGCCGAGCTCGATCCGGCGACCATCGAGATTGCCCCCACCGCCCGCATCACCGATCCGCTGGTTGGCGAGCGGCGCCCGCTCACGCGACGCGACGTCAACGATGTGCTGAGCCGCGGCGCGCGTATGGCGAACGGACGATACCGCGTGCTCGTCAGTAAATTCGCCGATGGCGCTCCGCTCGGCAACTTTCGCTACTACGGAACGAGACCCGACGATCCAAACGACATCGTGCCTCACGAAGATCGTCGCGAGCTGCGCGCGGCGCGCGTCTTCGGCGCCTGGCTCAACCACGACGACTCGCGCGGGGTGAACAGCCTGGACATGCTGCAGACCGATGGCAGCCGCCGTTACGTCAAGCACTACATGTTCGACTTCGGATCGATCATGGGGAGCGGAACCGTCTTCCCGCAGCGCCATCGCGCGGGCAACGAGTACATCCTCGACTGGGCACCGGGCTGGCTGACCCTCGCGACGCTGGGCCTTTACACGCGCGATTGGCTGCACATCGACTATCCCGACGCGCCCTCGTCTGTCGGACGATTCGAGGGACACTCATTCGATCCATTGGCCTGGCTGCCGGAATATCCGAATACCGCGTTCGACAACATGCGCGCGGACGATGCGTTCTGGGCCGCGCGCATCGTGTCGGGATTCAGCGACACCAGCATCCGCGCGATTGTTGAGAAGGCGCGATACTCGGACCCGCGTGCGACCGACTACATCACGGCGACGCTGATCGCGCGGCGCGATAAAGTGTTGAAAGCATGGTTGACCGGGTTGAATCCCCTTGTGGATTTCGCACTAAGCCCGGACGGCGCGCTCACTTTCACCAACGCGGCGGTCGCGGCGGGCGTAGCGACGCCGCCGGCGGAGTATCACGTGCGATGGTCACGTTTCGACAATGTAACGGGCTCGTCAGCCGGCGCCACCGAGGTCATCGCGACCGGCACGCGCCTTCTCGCTCCGCCTGAGGTGCTCGCGGGGGCGCAATTCGTCCAGGCCGAGATCGCCTCGGTGCATCCACAATTCAGCGCATGGAAGAGTCCCGTCACCGTCCATTTCCGGCGTGAATCGGCCGGCTGGGTCCCCGTCGGTATCACGCGTGAGCCCTAGGATCAGAGCAATGACTTCGATGCGGTACATCCTGGCCGTGTCAGTGCTGTTCGTGGTGCTGGCGGCCGCGGCGTCTCTCGGCGCCCGCCAGTCGATCGCGAAGGACGGCGATTTACTGGTGTACTACTGCCAGAACCTCGCGCTCGTCACAATACGCGTGCTTCCCTCGCAGGTCGAAGTGACGACGCCGAACAGGAAAGCCAGGCTCGCCGAAACAACGCAGCCATCGCCGGTGCGATACAGCGACGGCTCCGTCACGCTCTCCGGTCTCGAAGATCTTGTCCGCATCGAAGAACCTGGCGCCGTTCACTGGTGCCGTATCGAGCCCGCGGAGGTCCCCTGGCAGGACGCGCAGCTGCGCGGCATTGACTTCCGCGCCGCCGGCGATCCGGCATGGTCGGTCGAGGTCGACTCGGCCGTAGCGGTCGAGTTCGCGTCGGGACAGGGCGCCGCCCGCGTCGTGACGCGATTCCCTCCCGCTGCGCTCAACGCCAAAGGCACCCGCCTCGCATTGACCACCTCGTCGGGGGCGCGCACGCTCACGCTCGAGGCGGAGCCGCGTCCGTGTCAGTACTCAGGCAGCACGATGACGCTTTCAGTCACTGTCACGCTGGACGGAAAGTCCTACAGTGGCTGCGGCCGGAATCTCGCACCGTAGGCCGCCAACCTACCACCTACCACCTTGAATGCTACGGCCTGAACTGCGCCTTGTTTTCTGTCTTCGCTTTCTCCTGCGCGGCAGCGGCGTCGGCGGCTTCCTTCTTCTGCCGGGCGACCTCCCGCTGGGCGCTTCGTCGGAATCCAGACGTACGGCCGCAGTGTTCGCCGCACGGGCGAGGGTTTCGAGCCGCGTCAGCGCAACCACAAGCCTGAATGACTGCGGGTATGCGACGCGGAGCAATGTCACGGAGTAGTCTGCGTTGCCCCAGACGGCGAGCAGTTGTGTCCGGAAATCCGTACTGCACCGTCTGCGTCCCGAGCGGCCGCGACGGCACTTGCGATACCGGTCCGTAGGTCTCGGAGATCGCCGCGATCATATCTGCGGGCGACATGCCTTCGGTGCGCCGGGGGTCGTAGTCGGCGACGATCGTAAACAGTTGGTCGTCATAGAACTTGAAGACCATGACGTCCACCGGATCGGTGAGCGGGGCTCCGGCGGTGGAATACCGCGGGCGCCATTCGAGATGCTGCATCACGTTAGGACGCGCATGGATGATCTTCGCGGCCGAGGCTGCCGTGCCTGACAGCTTCGCAACCGACGCGAGGTTGCTGCCCATCACGAACTCGCGGTAGCGCACATCCTGCTGCGCGACAACCACCTGCGCCCCAAGTGTGGCGATACAGAAGGTGAGAGCGAGCGAACGAGTGTTCAGTGCCATGCACGCAGGATACGCGACAAGTCGCGCGTCACGCTGTGCCGGACAGCACAGTGCACCTACCCGCCGCGATCCTGGCGGTACTCGGCAAGCCACTGTCCGCTGACATAGCCCATGTCATCATCTCCGCGCCGCCGCCGCGACAACCACCACAGAATAATGATGGCCAGGACAATGATTCCCACGAGCCACAACACATCCCCGAGGTTACGCGTTCGGGGCGGCGCAGGCTGTGCCGAACAGCACATCGCGGCGACGGCCGAGCTTCTATAGTCGCGAGCGGATGCCGACGGTCGCGCTCATTTTCCTCGCTCTCTGGGTGCTAGGCTCTGTCAGTTCGCTGACGATGGGAGGGAGCTTGCATATCTTCCTGATTGCAGCGGTCGGCATGCTGCTGCCGCGCATCATTCGGGGCCGCAAGCCCGCGAAGTAGAACCGCGCACCTTAGTGGCTAGTGCGATACCATGGTGCAGTAGGTATCATGCCACGCCCCCGCAAGAAGCCTCGCGCCAAGCCGGTCGCATCTGTATTCGATGCGCAGGCGTTTCTTGATTCGGCTGGAATCACCAAAAAGGTTGCCGAGTACCGGCCTCTGTCTGTGATCTTCTCTCAGGGAGACGCGGGGGACAGCGTGATGTACATCCAGAAGGGTGCCGTCAGGCTCTCCGTGCTGTCACACGCCGGGAAAGAGGCGATCGTCGGCATGCTCGGGGCCGGAGATTTTCTCGGAGAGGGCGCGCTCGCTGGTCAACCGATCCGGATGGGCACCGCCACAGCCGTCTCCGCGACCTCCGTGCTCGTCGTCCCGACGAAGCAGATGATACAGCTGCTGCACGACGCGCCGGGGTTTTCGGACCGGTTCATCGAGTACATGCTCCAACGCAACATCCGCATCGAAGAAGATCTCGTCGATCAGCTGTTCAACTCGAGCGAGAAGCGTCTGGCGCGCACGCTGCTGCTGCTTGCCCGCTACGGGAAGGAGGACAAGCCGCAGGGCGTGCTGCCCAAGCTCTCCCAGGAGATGCTGGCGGAGATGATCGGCACGACGCGCTCGCGCGTGAATTTCTTCATGAACAAGTTCAGGAAGCTCGGCTTCATCGAATACAACGGCGGCCTCAAGATCAACACCTCCCTGCTCAGCGTCGTCCTGCTCGATCGCCCCGAATAGGCCGGAAAAAGCATGGGAACCCGGCAGACGGGCCTTGTCCTATTCAGTACACCGGACAGACCGGTTTGCAAGTATGATCAAGCTGTAGTAGTCGCGAATCAACGCACACACTCAAGGAACGCACATGTCGATGAATGGCACGATCAAACGGCTCGTCAGTGACAAAGGGTTTGGATTTATCGCGGCAGGCGACGGAACCGAGTACTTCTTCCACCAGTCGGCCTGCACGGGCACCGCGTTCGACCAGCTCCGCGAGGGGCAGGCGGTGACCTTCGACGTCGGCCACGGCGCGAAGGGTCCCCGAGGCGAGAACGTCAAGCTCGCGTAGCCCGGAGACTGGTAGAAACGTGAGGAGGCTGCGCTTGGCGAACCGAACCAACCTGAAGCTGAATGACATCGTGGTGTCGCAAGTCGAAGACGGACACCATCTCCTGATCGTCACCGCCATGCCGGACGACGAAATGTCGCTCGTGTATCGGGGCGACGGCTGGAACGTTCAGTATGCGGTTGCCAAGGGCGCGCGGCTGGCTGCGGGAAAAGGCGGTGACCTCTGGTACACCGCCGACCAGCTCTCGACCCTCGAATACCTCGAGACGTTCCGCGCGGAGCGCCGCCTCACTTCCGTTCACTAGACAGTCTTCTCAGACTGTCTAGTCTATCAATCTTCCAATCTACCAATCTACCAATCTACCAATTCAGCTTCAGATGCCTTCGCCGCTGGCGGAGGGCGAACGATCGCCGTCAGACACAGCAGCCCAGCCAGCCCGATCATCATCCATTGTGAGAGTGTCGGAACGGGCGGCAGCGTCGCGCCGCAGGGCGCAAACGAAATGTTGTTGCTGTCGAGCGTGACGGCACCGTTTCTGGCCAGCGCTCTGCCCGATGATGTTCGCGTCGGTGTTCAGGGTGATGCTCGTCAGCGCGATCAGGTTCCCGATGAACGACGTCGTCGTTCCGAGCGTGGCGGAACTGCCGATCCGCCACGCCACGCCGCACGGGTTGCCGCCATTGATCAGGAGCACGGACGATGCGCTAGCCGTCGTCAGGGTGCTTCCGGTCTTGAATATGAACGTGGCACGGCATCTCCCTGCGCGTTCAGCGTGAGGGTGCCGGTCAACTGAGCCGACGTGTCGAAGCAGTAGACGCCCGGTGTGAGCGTCCGGCCGCCGAGATTCTGCCCCGTCAGATTGGCGGGCAGGCAGCACTGCGTGAGCGCGTTGTACTGCGTGACGAGATCGTTCTTCGCCGCAAGCGCGGTCGCGTTGCGCGGCATGAATGGTTCCCGTCACGATGCCCGGAGGGAAACCCGTCACGGACGACCCCGGGTGACACGCCCAGATCTCCGGTAATCACACTCGCACCGGTGTTGGTCACCGCCGAGCCCGCCAAGCACGGCGAAGGCTTCGCGCCGTCCCGAGCGACGTCTGCGCCCACGCGTCGCCGATTCCGCAAACGAGCAGGACGCAGACAGCAGCACCCAATCGACGAACGTTCGATTCATGCATTGCGACACAACGATACTCGATTGGCCACCGAACGCGCTGTTCCAAATTGAACAGTTCGGTGCGCATGTCGCACGCTAGACTCTTCACGCATGAACGCGCGTACTCCGCCTGCCCTGTATTCAGTCGATCTCAGCGGGTGCACCGATTTCGCGCACCGATCGCCTGATGAGGTGATGGCCGTGTTCGGCGCGGCGCTGCGCCGTGCAGGCGCGACGGTGGTCGAGGAGGTCTTCCATCTGTTTCCGGAGACCGGACTGACCTGCGTGTTGATCCTCGCCGAGTCGCACGCCGTCCTGCACACGTGGCCGGAAACGGGGACGATGAACATCGACATTTTTTCCTGCTCGACACGGCTGAGGAGCCTCGAAGCGATCGATGAGCTGCGCCGATGCTTCGGTGCGCAACATGTCACCGTGCAGGAGATCCCGCGTGCAGACGGACACGTCTCCTCGCCCGACGGACACCGTTAAGTTCGCGCTGCGCGCCGCGGCGTGGAGCCTCGGCTTCTTCGGACTGCTCCGTCTGAACTGGTTCGCCACGCACGTCCTGCTGCCGGTCACCCGCGCGCAGGGCACGGCTGCGGCAGCGTCTGCTCGGCACACCGTCGATGCCGATCGAGGTCACGCTCGCCTGCAGCGGGGCTGACGCGCTGGCGCTGTGCCTCGGAACCATCCTCGCCTACCCGGTGAAGTGGCGCGCGCGCATCGCCGGCGCTGCCGGCGGCGCGGCACTCATCCTCGTCCTCAACACGCTGCGGATCGGCACGCTCGGACAGGCGGCCGCGTCTCCGGCGTGGTTCAACATTCTTCATGTCTACGTCTGGCCCGCCGTACTGCTGCTCGCGATCGCCGGATACGTCTTCGCGTGGATGCGCTTCGCCGATGGCGCTCTCCGGCGCACTCGGCCATGCGCGGCGCCCGCAACCAACGCGGCGATTCGTCGTGCTCACGGCTGCGTTTCTGATTGTCTTTGTCGCGTGCGGCGCCGATCTATCTCGAAAGCTCGCGCCTGCTCGTGCTCGCGGGATTCATCGCCCGCAGCCGCGGCGTCAATCCTCGGCGCGGTCGGCGATCACCGCGTACGCCGCGTCCAACGTGCTCTGGACTCCGCGCGGCGGCTTCCTCGTGACGCAGGAATGCATTTCGACGCCGCTGTGCCCGTGTACCTCGCGGCGATCTGCGCCTATTCGACGACATGGCGACGGCTGATCCTGGGCGTGCTCGCCGCGATGCCGCTCTTCATCGCTCTCGGCATCGCACGGCTTCTCGTCGTGGCGCTGCCCGGCGTCGTCGTCGTCGCCGCTGTTCTTCGTCCACGCGTTCTACCAGTTGCTGCTCGGCGCGGTCGTCGTCTTCGTCGCCGCGCTCTGGCGCCACGGCGGCAGGACCGGCGATCGCGCACGCGACGGCAGGCGTCGTCGTCGGCATCCTGTTCGTCTATCTGCTCGGCCCGTCTACACGCGAGCGGTCTCGCACCAGGCCGTCGCGGCACTCGACGATCCACAGGGCGCGATCGCGTTCCTGCCGGCATTCCAGATCGCTCTGTATCTCGCGCTGTGGGTCGCGGCGGCTTCGCCGCCGTCGGCTGGAGGCGCTTCGTCGCCGGCCTCGCGGTCCTCGGGCTCACGCAGTCGGCGGGCCTGCTCGCGCTGCAGACGCTCGCCATCCATGCCGGCGTGACGGCGCACGTGCGCGACGTGCGCGGCTGGGCGGTCGCCGGGCCCGTGCTTGATTTTTGCCGCGGTGATCACCAGTGTCCGGACGCCTCGCTGAAGTCCTCGCGGTGTCGGCGGTGGCCACGGTCATCACCGTCGTGATGGCGTCGGCGGTGCTTCGTGCGCCGTCGGAGCGGATCTTCGGAATGGAGATCGTCGGACGCCATCACGATCCGTTCACGGTGATGCAGCAGTTCGAGCGTCCCATCAGCGTCGGGATGTACTCGCAGCCGGTCACCGACATCACCGGCGCGCTGCTCTCGCGCGTGATCGGGCCGGTGGCCGCGTACAACTGGCTGATCCTCCTCAGTTTTCCGCTCGCGGCTGCTACGGCCTATCTGCTTGCGCGCCATCTCGCGCTGTCGCCGGCGCGCGGCGACCGTCGCCGCGCTGGCGTACGCGTTCTCTCCGTTTCATCTGGCGCACGCGGCGTATCATCCGCACATCGCGCAAACGCAATGGATGCCGTTGTACCTGCTCGCGTTGTGGCGCTGCCTCGATGCGGCCACTCCAGCGCGCGGTCGCTTTCCTTGGCGTCGCGACGCTGGCCGTGACGCTCTCGAACTTCTACGGTGGATTGATCGCGGCCGTCATCACACCCGGCTGCCGTGGCCGCGTACTGGCTCGTCATGCGGCCGGTGAACAGCGGCCGACGCATGCCTTGACCGTCACGGTGCTGAGCCTCGTGCTGATCGCCGCGTGCGGGCTGGCGTACGCGTCGTACGCGGCGCACGTCGGTCGTCATCAACCGCGCAGTCCTTCGCCGTTCCACGCGCACGAACTGTTTACTTACAGCGCGAAGTGGTGGAGCTATCTCGTTCCGCCCGTCGCGCATCCGCTGCTCGGATCGGCCGCGCATCGCATCTGGAAGACGGCTGGTGTGCGCGACGGGTTGCTCGAACAGCAGGTGAGTCTCGGTTGGGGAATCCTCGCGCTCGGCGGCATCGCCGTCGGCCGCTGGCTCTGGCTCATCCGCAATCGACAATCGGCGTGCGGCGTTCGAGTGCCGGTTCTCGTGGTCGTGGCGTGACCGCGCTCGTCTGCTCGCTGTCGCCGGAGCGCACGATCGGAAGCTACACCGTTGTCGCGCCTTCGGCGCTTCTGTACTCCATTCTTCCGATGTTCCGCGCGTACGCGCGGTTCGGGGTCGTCGTGCAGCTGATGGCGGCGCTGCTCGCCGGCATCGGTGTGGACTTCCTTCGCCGGGCCGGCAGCAGGCGCGCGCAGATCGCGTGCGCCGCGCTCGTGGCCCTCGTCGCCGTCGAGTACGCCGTCGCGCCTTCGACGCTGTGGCGCGACGTGCTGCCGACCACGGCACACCGATGGGTCGCGCGGCAGCCCGGCGGACATGCGAGCGCTCGACTGCACGGCGCTGAATCGGAAATCGCAGTCGATTCAGTGGCTGACCGGGTATCGCGTGCTGCTGGCGGCAGGCTCGCCGAGCGACTGCACCGAGCCCAATTTCTCCCAGAAGCTTGCGGCCACCGGGTACACACATCTGCTGGTGCGGCGCGACACGGCCGAGGGACGATGGTTTGCGACGCACGCCAGCGATGGCGGCGGCTTTCGTGTCGCCGCGAATCTCGAAGATGGACAGGTGCTCGCGGTGACGGCGACACCGCCGCCGATCTACACCGCGACGATGCCGGGATTCTTTCGGCGCGAGCACAATGCGCAGGCGCACATGGCGATGGATGGCGCAGGATGCCGCATGGACGATCACGAACACAGGCGTGCAGCCGATAGCCGCGATGCTGGCCGTTGAATTGTGGGCATTTCACCGCGCGCGCACGCTGGAATTGCTGCTCGACGGGCGACATGTCCAGACCGTCGTCGTCGCGCAGACGCGACGCTGTATCACGTCGGCCCGCTGACCGTGCCGCCCGGCGATCACGCGCTGACGTTTCATTCCGCTGACGCGCCGACGAGTCGCAGACACGGCGATCAAGAACGGCGACCGCGATCGGTGTCGGTTGCGGTCGGCACCTGGAGTCTGGACCGTGCCGGGCGAGCAACCGTGACGACGCCTATCGTGAATTTCTGGGCCGGCGTTGGCGAGCATTTTCCGGATCTCGCGGGCGCGGCGTCCACGCGCTACTACTCCGACAACGAGCGGCGGCTGTTCACCGAGCACTTTCCCCCGCTCGACGGACTGAAGATTCTGAAGACCGACCTGTGGGACGAAGCGAAGAACACGCGCATTCTCGCGTGGGCCAGCCGGCAGGGCGCACGCGCGTACGGCGTCGACATCTCTCCGCCGATCGTTGCTCCAGGCGCGCGCGGCATTCGACGCCGAGGCCGGCGGGCAGCCCCTGCGGGACTCTGTCGGCGATGTCCGCGATCTGCCGTTCCGCACCGCCAGCTTCGACGCGATTTACTCGATGGGCACGATCGAGCATTTCGACGAAACCGAGCGCGCGGTCGAAGAGATCGCCCGCGTGCTGAAACCGGGCGGCCGCGCGATCATCGGCGTGCCGAACCGGCACGATCCATTTCTGCGCCCGCTGTTCGTCACGGTGCTGCAGGCGATCGGGCTGTACGGATACGGATACGAGAAATCGTACTCGCGCCGCGCGCTGAAGCAGATGCTCGAAGCGCCGGCCTCAACGTCGTCGCTGAGACGGCGATCCTGTTCATTCCTGGCTGGCTGCGCATGCTCGACCTTGCGTGTCACACGTGGTGCCGGCCGCTCGCGGTGGTCACCGCCGCGCTCGTGCGGCCCTTCGTGCTGCTCGACCGCTACGTGCCGGCCGTGCGGCGTCACGGTTACCTGCTTGCCACCGTCGTCACAAAGCCGGAACACGCCCCCGTGTGCTCGATCGCACACGCGCACGATGTGCACAACGATACAGACTCCGCGAGTGCAGCGTTCTACGATCTCTGAGTAATGGGATCGACCAACGGCGACACCGGACCCGAGCAGGCCGAGGCCGAAAGAAACGAAGCGGAGCGGCTCAGGCGCCTGGCAGAAGATCTGCGGGAGCAGCGGGAGAGCTTAAGGAAAATCAGCGAGACCGCCAGAGCTGCCGGTGAAGACGCGCGCGCCTCCGCCGAGGCGGCCCGTCACGCCACAATCGACGCCGTGCACACCGCCGCCGACACGATGAAGGCGACGCTGGAGCACATGAAAACGCTCGAGGAGATGCGGCGGACGATTCGCGACCTGAAAAACCCGGGCGAGGGTGAAACTCATTGAGCGAAGCCGAACCCTTCCTTGTCTCACCGCGGAGGCGCAGGGGAGCAGCGACGCAACGAAATCTCGTTTAGAAGAATTCACCCTGCGTCTTGGCGTCTTTTGCGGTGAGACTCAAGCGCCCTTGCGGGAGCCGGCGATCATCAGCGCCACGCCGCCGGCCACGGCGACGATTCCGAGTATCGGCGGCAACGGGAACGTTCTCTCCCGCTCCGCCGTCGCTTTGATCGGCCCGATGTCGATGACCGTTTCGCGCGTCGTGTACGTGAAGCCCTGATAGACGAGCGCGGCCAGCCCGAGGACGATGAGCACGATGCCAATCAGTGTGAGGGTTTTCATTTGTGCTGTGCGTCCTTGTCGCAGACCCAGCGCAGCTCGCTGTCCGCTTCCCTCTTGAAGTGCATCCTCCCGGTAGCATCCGGCGTGCGTGCACGGTTTCGAATCGCCTCTTGCAGTTGTCATGAAGCCTCCCTATTGACCGACCATGACGATGGCCGGCGCCGCGATTCGCGGCAGATCGATGGTGAAGACGCATCCCTGGTCCGGCAGGTTGCGCGCGTAGAGGCGGCCGTTGTTCGCTTCGGCGCCCCACCGGCTGAACGCGAGCCCAAGGCCAAGGCCGGTTCGATCGGCGCCGCGCTGCTCGAATGGGCGGAACAGCTCGTTGACGTTTCCACCCGACGAGGCCGCCGCATTCGTCCTGCACCTCGATGAGCACGCGCTCGGCGCTCGCGCCGACGCGCAGCGTCACCGTCGTTCCGGGACTGCGTGAACTTGAAGGCGTTCTGCAGCAGGTTGCCCACGACCGCCGCAAGGACCTGGCGGTCCGCCTCGATCATCGCTCGATTGTCAATTGGCATCACGGCCAGCGTGATGCCTCGAGACTGCGCCTCGATTCTTGCCGACGGCACAAGCTCGTCGATGAATTCGCAGACCCGGAACCGCTCGTGATTCTGGACGCCCTGGGTCAAACGCACCTCAGCGAGCGACCGGCCGACGAGCGCGCGCAATGCCGAGCAGGCTTCGATTGAGCACGTTGCCGGTGCTTCCCTTGACGCCCACATCGCCCGTCTTCAGCACCTCGAACGCGAGGATGGCCGTGTTCACCAGGTTCCGCAGTTCATGAGCCAGAAATCCGAGCCGTTCTGTTCCGCGCGCGACTCTCCTGTCCAGCGTGGATTGATTGCTCGCTCGTCGATCTCGCTGCGCCGTACTCCGTCACGGCGACCGCGATGGCGTCGTCGAGGCATCGGTTCAGCATGCGAAAGTCGTCGGTGCTGATCGGCGCATTCAGTTCCACGGCGAGCTCAGTGATGGACTGACACACGTCGCCGTAGTCGTGCACGACCTCCGAGACCGTGAACCCCTGAAGCAGCAGCTCATGCCCATGCTGAACGGCGCTGTTCGTTCATGTCGGGACTCGACACGAAACCCGGACGCAGCGCGCTCTGACGAGCTGATCGAGGAATACCGGTACGCCGTGATCGATTTCCGCTGCGGTCGGCGGCGGAATCGACCTGGTCGCAACTTTGGCCCTGCACCGACGGATGAGCTCGTCGCGGTTCGCGGCGATGAATTCGTGCAGCATCGGCGGCATCAAGCATGGCATCGATACATGTAGTGAAGCTGTTCAGAAAGAGCACAGGCGGCATTTTGTCCAATTTGAGACAGCGCAGGTCTTCCGGGACGCGTAATCTGGATCCATGCTTCGACTATTCCTTGCGGCGGCTGCCTTGATAGCGGCGCTTCGCCTGTTTCCGCACGCGCCGACGGCCCCGCGCTGGCCGACGCGCAGCGCGCGTTTTTCAATGCCCGCTATCGAAACGGCCGCCGATCTGGCCCTCGCGCTGCAGGCGTCGGACGCCGAGGCTCTGGCGCCCTACGAAATCCGCACGTCGGCGCTGCACTTCCAGCTGAGAGACGCGCTTGGCAGGAACGCCGACAAAGGGCAAGCCTTCAAGCCGTGCGTCGCGTGCCCGGAGCTGCTGGAGGCCTTTCTGACCGACACGAAAAAGGGGCAGGCTCATCGCCCGCACTCGATTGCAGAAGGATCCTGCCGATGACGACGCGCTGTTCTTTCTCGGGAAGCTGAATCTGAATTACGTGTGGCTGCACCTCGAAACCCTTGGCCGCAAAACCGGCTGGAAGGAGTACTGGGAAGCGAGGCGGTCGCTCGACGCAGCTCTCAAGGACAATCCGCGGCACATGCGCGCGCGCGTCGCGCGCGCCTGGGTCGACTACATCGTCGACACGAAGATGACGAGAGGCACGCGCTGGGTGCTCGGCGGCGGCAGCAAGAAGCGCGCGTTCATCGGCGCGCGCGAAGCCGCCGGCGCCGACTCTGAGTTCTTCGTCCGTGTCGAAGCCGAATTCGCGCTCTGGGAAATGCTGGTGCGCGACCGTCAGCTGCCCGAAGCCACGACGATTGCGCAACAGGCTGGCGCGCGACTTCCCCGAGAATCACAAGCTGGCGAACTTTCTCAAGACCGCGCCGGGTGTGAACCCCTGACGTCGCTACGATCCCTACGATCCACGAGCCCTGCAGTCCTCACGATCCCGTACGGTCACTACGATCCCGGCAAGGTGTGCAATCGGATACACCACGCTGCACGTATTCGAGCGATACTGCGTGTGGCCATGCCGAACAACACGACCGCAAAAGCCCCGAAGAAACGCGACAGCACGCAGTCGTGGGTGGGGTTTGTTTGCAGAGACTGCGGCGCCCCGCTGGCGCTCCATCGGTCGAACAACGGATCGAGGCCCGGCGAGCGCTCACTGCGCGGCTGGCGCATCACGCTGCCCGAGCTGCGGCGTGCCCGACTTCTACGAGCTCGGCACCGCCATGGTGCGCATCACCGCCACATAAACAGGTTCCAAGTTCCGCGTTCCCGTTCCGCGTTCGAACCTGAGCTAGGAACTAGAGCGGTTTTTACATGTACGTCAGTGTTTTTCTACCGAGCAACGAGGCGCGACGGGTCCTGTCACCGATTTTCCTTCGTCCGTCCTCGGGCCGACACGCACGTGTACGTGGGACGGCCCTGCGGGGCGGACAAAGACAAATCGGCGCCACCCGTCGCAATCCCGTTGCCCAATTCTCGACCGAGAGCCGACGTCGGCGCCCCATGCGCCGAGACGATCCGTCGGCCAGCCGGACGTGTTCGTACATCGTCAGTTCCGGCCGGCAGGCAGACGGATCGTTTCGGCGCGTTAGCGGTGCGGACGTTCGCACCGCCGATGATCAAGTCCGGCTGAAGCCGGACACGTACCTACAGGGAAGTGAAAACCGCTCTAGGAACCGGGAACGTGGAACCCTCCGGCTAGCGGTCGATCCACTCGACAAAACCGCCCGGAAACTGCATTCCGCACGATCATGACCTTCAGGATGCGATCTTCGCGCAGGAGCTCGGCCGCTCCGAGGCGCGCGGCCTCGATCGAGGCGTAGTGCGCCGACGCCTGCGGCAACGCCGTCGACGAGCCGCGTCTCATCGTGGCAACCAGTCTGAACATCCCTCCACAGTAGGCCATGCGCGGGCGTCGCGCTGTGCAATCGGGTACAGCTCGGCACACCGGCAGACGCGACACAATCGGCGTATGAATGTCAGACCGCTTCACGACCGCATCATTGTCCAGCGCCTGGATGAAGGCGAACAGCAGATAGGCGGGATCATCATCCCCGACTCCGCCAAGGAAAAACCCATGCAGGGCAAGGTGCTCGCCGTCGGCGACGGCCGCATGACCGACGACGGCAAGCGGATTCCGCTGGATGTCCAGGCCGGCAATCTGATCCTGTTCGGAAAGTACTCCGGCCAGGAGATCAAGCTCGACGGCACGGAGTACCTCATCGTCAAAGAAGACGAAGTGCTCGCCGTCATCGACGACGCGAAGTCCACGAAGAAGCCGGAGAAGAAATCATAATGGCCAAACAAATCATCTACGGCGAGCAGGCGCGCCAGACCGTCCTGCGCGGCATCAATCAAGATGGCCGACGCCGTCAAAGTGACGCTCGGTCCCCGCGGGCGCAACGTCATTCTCGGCAAGGCGTACGGCGCGCCGACGATCACCAAGGACGGCGTCACCGTCGCCCGGGAGATCGACCTGAAGGACCGCCTCGAGAACATGGGCGCGCAGATGGCGCGCGAAGTGGCGAGCAAGACGTCGGACCTCGCAGGCGACGGCACGACGACGGCGACGGTGCTCGCGCAGGCGATCTTCCGCGAAGGCGTCAAGCACGTCGTCAGCGGCGTCAACCCGATGGACATCAAGCGCGGCATCGATCGCGCCGTCGACGTGGTCACCGCCGAGCTGAAGAAGATGTCGAAGCCGGTCAGCGGCAACATGGTCGCGCAGGTCGGCACGATTTCGGCCAACAACGACGTGCCCATCGGCAAAGTCATCGCCGAAGCGATGGAGAAGGTCGGCAAGGACGGCGTCATCACGGTCGAAGAGGCGCAGACGATCGACACGTCGCTCGAGATCGTCGAGGGCATGCAGTTCGATCGCGGCTACCTGTCGCCGTATTTCGTGACCGATCCCGAACGGATGGAAGTCGTGCTCGAGAATCCGCGCATTCTCATCTACGAGAAGAAGCTGTCGAGCCTGAAGGATCTGCTGCCCGTGCTCGAGAAGGTCGCGCAGAGCGCCGCGTCGCTGCTCATCATCGCCGAGGACGTCGAAAGCGAAGCGCTCGCGACGCTGGTCGTGAACAAGCTGCGCGGCACGCTGCGCGTCGCCGCGGTGAAGGCGCCCGGCTACGGCGACCGGCGCAAGGCGATGCTCGAAGACGTCGCCGTGCTGACCGGCGGACGCGCGATTACCGAAGACCTGGGCATCAAGCTCGAGAACCTGACGCTCGAGGATCTCGGCGCGGCGAAGAAGGTGACGATCGACAAGGACAACACGACGATCATCGAAGGCGCCGGCGAGAAGAAGGCCATCGAAGGGCGCGTCAAGCAGCTTCGGACGCAGATCGAAGACGTGACGTCCGACTACGATCGCGAGAAGCTGCAGGAGCGGCTCGCGAAGCTCGTCGGCGGCGTGGCGGTCATCAAGGTCGGCGCGGCCACCGAGACCGAGATGAAAGAGAAGAAGGCGCGCATCGAGGACGCGATGCATGCGACGAAGGCGGCCGTCGAAGAGGGCATCGTGCCCGGCGGCGGCGTCGCGCTCCTGCGCGCGTCGAAAGCGCTCGACACGCTCAAGCTCGGCGGCGATCAACAGGTCGGCGTCAACATCATCGCGCGCGCCGTCGAAGAGCCGCTGCGGTGGATCGCCAACAACGCCGGCGAAGAAGGCTCCGTCGTCGTCGCGAAAGTGAAAGGGCTGGAGGCCGAGCACGGCTTCAACGCCCTGACCGGCACCTACGAGAACATGGTGAAGGCCGGCGTCATCGATCCGACAAAGGTCGTGCGGTCTGCGCTCCAGAACGCGGCGTCGATCGCGTCGCTGCTGCTGACGACCGAAGCGCTGGTGTCGGAGATTCAGGAAGAGGCGCAGACAGCGTAAGTGGTCGCGTAGGGTTCGTGGGGGGCGTGGGTCGCGTGGGAAATTTCCCTACGGTCCCCACGGTGTCCCCACGGTGTCCCCACGGTCCCCACGGTCCCTACGATCCCTCAAAAACTCAGCTTCACCGCCAGCTGCACCTGACGCGGATCGCCCACGCCCGTGCGCAAGAACCCGTCGAAGTTGAACAGCGCCGGTGTCGACAGCGGGTTGATGTTGTTGGCGTTGTTGAACGTGTTGAACATCTCGAGCGTCGGGATGAGCTGCGGTTCCGCCGCCGAGCCGGAACGGCCGCGAGACCCGCCAGTCGAGGCTGAAATATTCGTTGTCCTTGCGCAGGGTGTTGCGTCCCTGGTCGACGCCGTTCAGCACGCGCGGATTCGGCGTAATCGGCTGTGCGCCGCGCGCCTGCACGCGCGCGTTCAGCTGACACGCCCGGGCACCTCGAAGTAGCCGAAGAAGTTGAACTTGTGGCGGATGTCGCGATCGGAATACGCATAGTCGAGCGACAGATCGTTGAAGTTGAACACGCGATCGGTAAACGGATCGCGCTCGTTGGAGTCATCGTCTTTGTCGCGCGCCAGCACGTAGTTCGCTTCGAGCTGATACCCCTTCGAGAAGCGCTTCCGCACGCCGATCGTCAGGCCGTGATAGTCCGAGTGCCCGAGGCTGGTGGTCACCATCGTCTCGTCGAGCTGCGGGCTGAACGGGCTCCCGTTGTCGGCGCGGTTGTAGTTGATGAAGCGCGTCAGGTGGCGCGCGCGCGCGTAGGTGTAATCGGCATAGGCCGCCACGTCGGTGACGACCTCCTGCTCGTAGCCGACGTTCAACGTGGTCGTGCGCGGATTTTCGTAGTCGCGATGGAAGACGCGCACGCCGGAGAACAGCGGAAACTGCCCTGCCGGAACCGGCGCGGGCGTGAGCACGCCCGGCCAGGTCGGCGGCGACGGCGCCGAACAGCCGGATGTTGTCGGTGCTGGCGAACAGCGTCTGCTGCTGCAGCCCGTTGGTCGTCACCGAGCCGACCTGGCTCAGCATGTTCTGCCGCGCGAAGTAGATGCCGGCGCTCGCGCGCAGCACCGAGCGCCCGTTGCCGCGCACGTCCCACGTCGCGCCGGCACGCGGCTGCCACATCGCTGTCTGATCGGGAATCGTGCCGTCCGACGGAAACTTCGGATTGCTGCAGAAACGGCGCGAACGCCGTCGTCTGCGGATCGACGGTCTCCGGCATCAGCTGCGCATCCCATCGCAGCCCGTACTGCAGCGTGACGTTGCTGCGCACCTGCCACTGATCCTGGATGAAGAGCGAGAGCTCCTCGTTGGCGACCTTCGAGGCGCCCGTCTCGTCGGTCGCCAGCCCGCTACGGCCGGCGCCCTGCAGATAGAACAACAGCGGACCGCCGGTCGGCGTCGTTCCTGCCGGGACAGGCCGTGGGCAGCGTCACGTACGAACCGTTCGAGCAGCCGGCGGTCATCGGACCGAATCCGCCCGGCGCCGCCGGCGAGGTATAGCGCAGAAATCCCTCGACGCTTTCGAACAGATAGCGGCCGGTGAAGAACCCGCGGAACACCTGATCGTTGAACGTGTGCATCCACTCGCCGCCCATCTTGAACGTGTGCGTGCCGCGGACGATCGAGACGTTGTCTTTGATCTGCGTGCGCCAGATCAGCTCGTCGACGTTCGGCTGCATGAAAGAACGGATTGCCGAACCGGAAGCTCGGCGAGAAGCCGATGCCCGTGTCCGCCGCAGGTTCGACTCGTTCGCCGTCCGCGGACGGCGTCTCGCGCGAGTACGTGAAGTGAAACTCGTTCAGCTTGTTGGTCGCGAACGTCGTGAAGAGGTTCGCGTTCAGCACGTTGATGCGCGCCGGATCGCCTTCGGTGCCGTTCGCCGACGCGCCGTAGGTGGCGACGTCGAACGTTTCGTTCTCCTTGCGCGAATGGTTGAAGTTGTAGGAGGTCGACAGGCGGGTCGCCGCGCCGAGGTTCAGTCGCCCTTCAGCAGCATCGCAAACGTCTTGATCGGGTGGTCGATCGGCTGCCGCTTCGTCCTGGTTGAGCCGCGTCTGAAAGAAGTTGAGCAGCGCCAGGCGCTGGCAGTCGGGCTCGGCGTTGATGAGGGCGGAGTCTGGCGGGCATCGTCGGCGTCGACACCGGGCACGGCGTCCCGATCGTGCGTCCGAGATTCTGCCGCTGGAAATCACCGGTGATGCCTTCGAGCGCGACGAAATAGAACGCGTGGTCGCGGCGAATCGGGACCGCCGATCGTGCCGCCGAACTGCTCGCGATGGAAATTCTCGAGCTTGGTGCCGTCCGACAAATCGCTCGTCAGCCCTTCGAGACGCTGGAAATAGAACACCGAGCCGTGACGCTCGTTGGTGCCCGACTTGGTGATGACGTTGACGACGCCGCCGGCGGTGCGGCCGAACTCCGCGGGGGCGCCGCTCGCGATCACCTGGAACTCCTTGACCGCGTCGAGCGTGATGTCGATTGGCGCGCGCTGCCCGCCGGCCTGCTCGCCGAAGAATCCGTTGTTGAAGTCGCCGCCGTCGAGGCTGATGTTGTTGAACACGCCGCGCTGGCCGGCAAACGTGATCTCGTCGCCGTCGGGGCCCTGCACGATGCTCACGCCCGGCGTCAGCGTCAGCAGGTCTTCGAACTTGCGCCCGAGGATCGGGGTCGTCTCGATCGTCGTCTCGTTCAGCGTCGTCGCGACCGCCGCGCGCGTCGTCTCGACGACCGGCGTGCCGCTGACGGTCACCGTTTCCGTGACATTGCCGACGGCGAGGCGCGGCATCAGATTGACGGCCTGACCGACGGTGAGATCGATGTTGTCCTGAATGAAGGTGCCGAACCCCGACAGCCGGAAGTGTCGCCGTGTAGCGGCCCGGCGGCAGCTGCAGGAAGACGAAGCGGCCGTCTGCATCGCGTCGTCCGGCTCTGCGTGAGGTTCGTCTCTGGATTGACGATCGTGACGTCGACGCCCGGAAGCACGGCGCCGGTCGAGTCCATCACCGTGCCCTGGATGACGCCGGTCGTGATCTGGGTTTGCGCGGCGAGCGGGCTCGAGAAGAGCAGACAGGCAATCAGCAGGAAGAACGACACTCGTGCCATCGGTGGCCTCCGAGGCCAAGCCTATCGCCACAATTGCGCCGGGACAATGTAAATGCAATCGCAGACCGAAGATGTCGAGAAACCGGGACGCATCGACAAAAAAGTGGAAATCGATTGTTGACGTATTGATGCCGGCACCGCGGGCCGATTGTGCGCCATCGGCCGAGAGTGCCGCTGCAGCAAACATGAAGGCGGCGCGATAGCGTCAGTGGACAAAACACGGAGCCGACCACCTCCGCGAGGACCATGCATGGTCCGCGCGCAATGGCACTGCGCAACAGGTGTCGGCGACGTGTTTTGCCGCGCCGACCTTCCCTTGTTTGCGGAAGCGACGCTCTCCCGCGCTCCCGGCATGGCTCGCGCGCGAAGTCCGGGGCATCTCTAATTACCGTGCAGGGGGGCCACCACCGGCATTTCTTTTGCGGCTGAGCGTCACATGGTTAACCAGAAAATGAACGCCAAGTGTCCGCGCTGTTACGCGCAGTCTCTTGTCTGGGCCTGTAAACTACTGACAGGAAATACTATAACTTCGATGACATGGGTCTGTCGCAGCTGCGAATCGGTATTCGATCGGGGCGACCTCCGGAGGGCAAAAGGCCGTTTTCGTAGGGAAAAAATTTCCCACCAGGAAAAAAATACCTCCTGGGCGTACTGAGGTCAGTTACAGGCTGCTGATACGTCTCGTTGCACCACTTTCGAGTTCGGCTGGAGCCGGATGGGGGTGTTGCTCAGGCAGGTGGCAGTCGTGTTTGCGCAGGAAGCTCAGCAGCCTTCGATGATCATCCGGGACATTGAATAGATCGGCCAGCGCCTTATAGCCGCCGCGCGTCCGAAGTAGACCTTCCCTGACAATGGCCCGCACGTCGTCGCGTGTCATATCGCGAGCCATGAATGGTTCGTACACCACAGTCCAGAACCGCTCCCCGTTCTGCACCATGCGCTTGAAGCGCACTTCATTCGCCGCTGCCGCGGAGATCCGGCGTGGACCGTCGGCGTTCGGGGCCATCGACAGTACTTCTCGCGGAAGGTCCGCAGAGGTGATGACATCTCGCACCGAGTTGACGAGGAGCCGCTCGAGCACGTTCTTCAGCTGCCGTACGTTGCCCGGCCACGGTGCCGACACGAGCTGGTCCATCGCGTCCTTGCTCATGTCCGGACACTTCTTGCCGTAGGTCTCGCTGAAGTTGCGAAGAAAATGACCGACCAGGGCGGGCACATCTTCCGGCCGCTCGCGCAGCGGCGGGATCTCGATATGAATCACATTCAGCCGGTAGAATAAATCTTCACGAAATTCCTTTGCGGCAACGCGCTCGATCAAGCGGCGGTTCGTCGCGGCGATGATGCGAACATCTACGACCGCCGAATGCCTTTCAGATCCGACACGCTGAATCTCGCCATTCTCCAGAAACCGCAGCAGCGTCGCCTGCATCTGCAGGCTCATTTCGCCGACCTCGTCCATGAAGATCGTCCCGCGGTGCGCCTGTTCCAGCCACCCCTGTTTATCGCGGTGCGCATCGGTAAAGCTGCCTCGCGTATGACCAAAGAGCTCGGAAGCGAGCAGCGAGTCAGGAACCCCCGCGCAATTTATCGCGATGAGTTTTGCGTGCGATCGGTGGCTGCGCTGATGTACGAGCTGAGCCACAACCTCTTTGCCGACGCCACTTTCACCAGTAATGAGAACCTTCGCGTCCGATTTCGCGGCGTGATCGACTTCGTCGAGCACATCCTGCGTGGCGCGGCTGAGGCCGATTAGTTGTAGTTTGGGAGTCATGTCGCGGGAAGTGCCATCGGCACGAAGCGATTCTACATAATCTGCGGAGAAAGTGCTCGATTCATTTGTCCAATGTCTTCAACAAAACGGACTATGTGTGGGATCTCAGCGTGAGACTTTGCAAATCTGCCCAGCAATTACGAATTTGAGAGTCTGGCGTCAGACGTGCATGGCGATGGACGGACCCGTAAACAGATGGCCATTCAGCGAACGGTGTTGGTTGTGGATCTGAATCCCACAGATCGCGCGAAGACTGTGCAGCTCCTCGAGGGTGCGGGCTATCTGGTCACGGCAGCGGGTAATTTCGACGAGGCCAAGCAGCTCCTCGCGGATGCGCCCCCGGATGTGCTCGTGACCGACTTGCGCCTTGGCCCCTACAACGGCCTCCATCTGATTCTCCGGAGCAGAATCGACCATCCAGAAATGGCGTCGCTCGTGACAAGTGAGTCCGCCGATCCGGTGCTCCAGGCAGAGGCACACCGCCAGAATGCCAAATTTCTCGTCCGCCCCTTTGATGATGACGCGTTTCTCGCGGTGATGAGAGCCGCGGACGCTGACGGGAGAGTTCCAGTAGCTGAGCGGGGATGAAGAGCCCCGAACGAGCTACGACGCGATAGTGAAGGGCTTCAGGTTCAAATGGAGCCGTACGAGCTCAACGTCATGGGCGCGGCAGGTTTCGTCGAGCCGCTGCAGCTTTTCCACATCAGCCACGTGGGTATTCAATACAACGCACTGCACCTCGTGCGCCTCGATCATCTCGAGCAGCCGCCCGTAATCTCCGATCACCGCATACCCGCCGACGCGTGCGTTCGAACGAACCGGATCGTCTTCGACGAATCCGAGCAATCTGAACGGATGCTGACCGAATGCCTCGCGAATGGTGGCCAGGCTCGCGCCATGGGTGCCGTAGATGACGCAGCGCTGCCCCGCGGCGAGCCGGCGGCTGACAAACTCTCCGACCAGTCTGAACGACGCCCGAGTGCCCGCCAGCAGGAGCAGCAGCAGCGCGCCGTAGATGACGAACACCGCACGCGAGTAATTGGCAAAGTTGTATGCGAACACCATCACCATGATCGACCCAGCGATGCCCAATCCCACCCCTTTGGTGAACACGACGGCGTCCATGATTCCGAAGTATCGCCACGTGCCTCGATAGCCGCCGACGATAAACAGAGAGAGCAGTTGAATCGCGACGACCACGGGCAACGAGTGGAGAAATGACGGGTAATTGAGCGTAAAGCTGCCGCCCTCGAAGCGAAGCCGGTACGCGCTGTAATAGGCGAGCGGAATCAGAAAGAGATCGAGCAGCACCTCTGCGACACGCCGCTTGTACATGAAATCGAAGACGAGCGGCGTCACCTTGCCCTCCGCTTGCGGCGCCGGTTTGTCCTCGTACACGCGGATATTCGCCAGATACACCGCGAAGATGACCATCGCGATCAGGAATGTGAGCGCGACTACTCCGCCGAAGCCCTGTCCCCGCGCCCGGAGCAGAATGAAGATGCTCCCTCCGCAGACGGCCAGAATCCACAACACCGCCACCGCTGTCGGCTCCGGCAGTCCGAGCGCCACGAGACGATGCGAGCTGTGATCACGGCCGCCTTGGGACGGGCGCCGGCCCGAGAGGAGGCGCATCACCGTCACAAGCGTGGTGTCGAAGATCGGAATCAAGAGCAGCAGGACCGGCCCTGCCACGATCGAGAGCACGCCCGAGGTGCCAGACTCGCTGCCTGTCGCACGCGCAATCAGCGTCAACGCCGCGAGGTTGAACCCGAGGAACAGGCTTCCGGTATCTCCCATGAAGATCGAGGCCGGATGCGTGTTGTAAACGAGAAATCCGGACGTCGCGCCCAGGAGCGCGGCAAGATACAGCGACGGCGGTGTGACCCCGCCGTCGAGATACAGCGTCGCGAGGAGAAACAGGCCAGCGATCGTCGTCGTGCCGGCGCAAAGCCCATCCATGTTGTCGAGCAGATTGAATCCGTTCGTAATGCCGACGACCCAGAAAAGCGTCAGCATGGCGTCGAGGACCATCGACTCGGTCCAGCCAAGACGGTAGTTGAAAAAGACCAGCGCAGACGCCACCGTGATCTGCACGATCAGCTTTGTCGACGCCTTCAGCGACAATAGATCGTCGAGCAGTCCGAATGCGGCAATGACGGACCCGCACGCGAGGATCTGCCACAAGGGCAGGTCAGGGCCAATGACGATACCGAACGCAATCGTCGTCGCAGCGATGGCGACGCCTCCGAAGAGGGCCGTCGGATGTTTGTGCCAGCGGTCTTCCTTAGGCTTGGCGACGAATCCGAAGCGGCGTGCGAAGAGCCGGCAGATGGGCGTCAGAATGAGCGAAACGATCATCGCTCCGGCAAAGAACGTCAACAGATTCGTCATGGATGTGCGCGCTTCCCGACGGCGCACCAATACGGCGACGCAGTGCTGAATCGCACGTCGACCAGCCCCGCCTCGGTCATCATGCGCATGATCTGGCAACGTGTGAAACGATGCTCCACGCGCGTGCCGAGGCGATCCAGCGCGTCGGTCCGCATCGTGTAGAAGGAGCGATGTCGATAAAACGCGAGCGGAAACGACGACACGTTCAACCCGAACGCCTCGGCCGCCCGCGCGCTGCGTGCCAGCGGCCAATAGACGAACACCGCAGTGAGATCGGCCACTCGGATCCGCACGCGCGGCGGCAAACGCGAGATGGCCATTCGCGCGATATTCGAGGCGCGCCAGAGCCACTTGTACCAGAACGGCCGGTTGTCGAACGCGTAGTACAGATACACGAGCAACGGTGCGCCAGGCTTCAACTTGGCCACACACGATCGCAATCCGTCGGCGGGAGCGGGCAGGTGATGGAGCACTCCCAGCGAGTAGCCGAAATCCATCGAACCATCAGCGAACGGCATCTCGTCGACGGGGGCGAGATGGAACCGGCAATTCGAGAACTCGCGAAGCGTGCTTCGCGCCACCGCCAACGCGCCGCCGCTCGCATCGACACAGTGGAGGGTTCCGACACGGGGCGCGACACCGCGGGCCCACCTTCCACTGCCGCATCCGGCGTCGAACCCTTCTGCCGAGCGAAGCCCATCGAAATCGAATATCGCGAAATAACGACGGAATAAATCCTCGAATTCGTTGTCCGACAGCTTCGACTGGTCGAAGCGCGTCCATTCGATGCCGAATCCCTCGACCGTCCGCGAATCGACGTTGCCTTTTGTCATGACGCTTTCGTCCAGCCGCTCGACGCATGGTACCTGACGCCCAGTGTTTTGCCCGCAAATTCCTCGAGCAGCTGCTCTGTCGCCGACGTCGTTGCCTCGATGGCGAACCTCTCCTCGATGCGCCGCCGCCCTTTCACGCCCATCTCCGATCCGAGCTGAGGATCGCGGACAAAGCGGGCTGCATGCCCGGCCAGCGCACCGGCGTCGCCTGGCGCAACCAGCCAGCCAGTCACGCCGTGCTCAACGGCTTCCGGCGTGCCGCCGACGGCCGTCGCGATGACAGGCAGCCCGCTGGCCATCGCTTCGAGAACGGCATTGGGCATCCCGGACACGAGCGATGGGTGAATGTATACGTCGAGCGATCGAAGAAACGCCGCAGGATCGGCGCAGTGTCCGACAAATACCACGCGATTGGCGATTCCGAGCCGCTGCAACTCGTGCTCAAGGTCGGTGCGCTCCTCGCCATCGCCCGCGCACTCGCACGTCCACGGTCCGGGTGCTGCGGCGTTCAGACGCGCGAGGCCTTCGAACAGCCACCGATGTCCATTGGCGCGATGAAGGCGCGCCAGCACCCCGAACTTCGGAGGCCGTCCGGGAACGGCGTGCCGGGGCGGAAATCCGGCGAGGTCGACACCGTTATACAACACTCGAATGTCGTCGACAGTTCGTCCCAGACGCCGCGCCCAGAATTCCTGACCCGCAATCGAATTTGTGGTGACAGCCGTCGCCAGTGGCGCGGTTGCGCGATTGACGGCAACGCGCCATCGCGGCTCCCAGCCTACGACCCGCTCGCTCGAGATGATGATTGGAACCCCGGCGAGCCGCCCCGTCAATCGCCCCGCGATGTTCGCGTGGAACATATAGGTGAGCAAGATATCGGGGCGAACGCGCCGCAGCGTGTGGAGCAGACCGACGACCAGCCCCGCGCTCCGCTTTCGCGTGCCGACGACGATTGTCGAAACATGACCGACTTCCTGCAGCAAACGGCCAGAGCCGCGAATGAATCCGCAAATGAGAGGCTCGAACTTGTCTGTGTCGAGATTGATGGCCGTGCGCGCGACGACACGCTCGGCTCCGCCAATGTCGAAAGAGGGAATTAGAAACATCACTCGAAGTCGCGTCCGCGGCGAGTCCCCCGGTGAACCGCGCGTCAAGCGGATACCGGCGCGGCATCATGACGCGCGACGCCCAGCACGAAGAGCCATGCTGGAACGGTCACAAGCAATCTCAGTCGAAACATCGTGCCGTAGTTCGTCACGACATATGCGATCGATACCGCACTCAGCACCGTCAATAATATGACGAGCACGCAATACGGAATATGCCATCGCACCGCTTTTCGGTTGGCGATACAGAATCCGGCAATTGCCAGGAGCGTCACATCGATGAAAAGCGTGTCGATATCGGTGACCAGCAGAAGCCCCCGGCCCCCGGCAAAATCGACAATGTTGAAATACTGAAGCAGTGACACCGGGACAAACAGCACCGTCAGGCCTTGAGCGATCCGGGCCAGAAAAAAGCCCCGGGGCGGCACAGCGATCGACCCTGCATCGCCACCCACACCGAACGCTGATTCGCCCGGGCTGAAAGAAGGCCCGATGTTCGTTGCGCCTCCCGAACCGGCAAAGCCGGCTCGGGCGTTTTCGAGCGCGGAGATGGGATTCGTTCCAGTCGCGTCAAGTCCCAATTGCGGAAACACCACGTTGATTGCCCCGCGAACGTGCGCGTCATAGTAAGGATAATATTCGGCCGCACCCATCTTGAAGACGAACCACAGCAGCACGACGCACACTGATAACTTCACAAGGGCCAATGGCCATCGATTCGTTGGTAATTTCCACACAACGTACACGTGCGCCGCGAGGACTGCAGCGATGACGAACACCGCATAATACGCGCGAATTCCCGCCAGAAAGTAAATAGCCACCAGAAGCAGCGCAAATCCCAGCCACTGCACCTGAGGCGATTGTCCACGCCGAGTGTCGCCGGGGCTCGTCCATTGCAGCGCCCCCACGGCGGCAAGCGCAATCATGCCCGAAAAAAGCTGATCCTTCAGCGCCTGGGTGCTGAACAGCACGGCCGCAGGCGACAGGCTGTACGCGGCGAGAGCCATGAGAACCGGCGCACGCACTGTTTCACCCAGAGACCGTACGCCCCACACGATGACTGCAGCAGAGATCGCAAAAATCAGTGTGTTGAACAGGACCGCGCTCGCGGGGCTCACGCCGACAAGCCACATCCACGACGCCAGCGCGCGGATGAACATCGGCGACGGCGCGCCGAAGTAAATGGAGTCGAAGCCGTGCTCTGCCGCGCTGGCAGCCAATCTGAAGTAGCTGCGGGCGTCGGGCGCAAGCTCCCAGAATCCGCCGCCCGCCTGCAGATGCGGCAAGACCCCAAGCTTCAGGTACGAAATCCAGAACAGCACCGCGCCCAAACCGGCGCGCAAGATGACGCCGGCGCCCACGATGAGAGCGGCAGTGCGAGACCACTGACCGACGTACCGAACGAACAAGCAGGATGAGGACGGCCGCCAGAGCGGCGGCGGTGAGATTCAGAATCATCGAAGGCGGCCGGGTGATCTTATCAGCCCAACCGCCCTTGCAGAGGAACCTTTATCGGACGGCGATGACGCGCCAGTTCGCGTCCGCAACGCCCACGGGTGAAAAGTAGGAGGAGTGCGTCATTGCGGCGCCATTCATGAACCACGCGGCGAGAGAACCATCCGTATGCTGCCATACAAGGTCGTGCGAACCATTGCCGTCAAAATCTGCGGTGGCGACCACGCGCCATCCCTGGGCAGCCCCGAGCGGCGTCAAATACTGCGAGCTAATCATCGTGTGATTGTTCATGAACCAGACAGCGAGATACGCATTCTCGTCGTCGTTCTGCCAAAGCAGATCCGCAGTGACCGTCTCCGTTCAGATCAGGAGTCGCGACCACCTTCCACGAGTTGTGCCCGGCACCGACGGAGACAAGAAATTTGTCGATGTCATCGTGATGCCGTTCATGTACGAGACGGCCAGCTGGCGGCTGATCATGTGCTGCCACAGGAGATCCGAATGGCCATCGCGATTCATGTCTGGTGTGGCTACGACACGCCACGACGTATCTGAAACGGCAGACGTGTTGATGAAGGCCGAGCTGACGAACGAGTGACGCCCCGCATATACCATACAACAAGCTCGATCGTGATCTGGTTCTGCCACAGAAGATCAGAAGAGCCGTCGCTGTTGAAATCTCCGGTTGCGACGACACTCCAGTTCTTGTCCGCTACGGCCGCTGGATTGAGGTAGCCGCTCGTGTTCATCGTGACCCCGCGAAGATGCCACGCCACGAGCGACTTGTCGATCGAGTGCTGCCACACGAGATCCGGGTGCCCGTCGTCGTTGAAATCGGTTGGCGCGGCGGACAAAGATAGGACAAAACCATCGAAGATACCGCCGTTGTATGACGGGTCAGCCGCACCGGAAGTGACGGGTAGATCCGACGATGATGTGGAACCAGCGGTGATGATCGCACCGCCGTTGGAATTCGTGCGCACTCGCACCAGATAGTCGTTTCCAGTGCCGCCGAGCAGCGTGCTGAATCCCATACGGGTGCCGTCAGCCGACAACTTGGTGACGAAGGCGTCCGAAATACCTCGCAGGGTTCGTTGGAACGCATCGGCGGTAGTCCGGAAGTTCGTCGACGCCGTTTGGCCCACGATGTACGCCTGCCCGGAATCGGTCACCGCAATGTCGGTCCCTACATCGCCCTGATTGCCCCCTAGAAATGTCGCATAGAGCTGACTCGACAGCGCGCTGTCGAACTTCACCGCGAAGGCGTCAGGGAGGACCGCTGCCTGCGGCTGCACGACGCCGGGGGTGCCTGGCCCTGCATTGCTCACACCCGTCGAGGTTCGCCCGGTGATGTACACGTTGCCGCCGGCATCGACAGCCACGCCACCGGCGAGCGATCCCGGCTGTCCAGTCGATGCAAGGACTTTCGCGTCAGCCGTATCGAATCGAGTAAGAAATATCGGGTAACCGAGATTTCCACCAGAATACCCGGCTGCAATGCAGCGTGAATATGGCGCCCCCGCACCGGTGCATAGCGGCGTGTCCGTCGAAAGGGTGTTGGCGATCACGTACATGTTCTGACCGGACGAGTCGACGGTCATCGAACCGACGTCGTCGGAGTCGGATCCGCCCCAATACCCCGAGTAGGTCAAACTGCTTCCGTTCGACGTCAAGCGCGCGATCACGACGTCTTCGGTGCCGGCACGAGTGCCACGGAGGTCACCGCGCAGAGCGGTGGTGGGCCAGTTAGCTGATTCCGATGACCCTGCGATCAGGATGTCTCCACTCGGGATGACGGCGATATTTTCCCCGGTCCCCCCTTCTGAGCCCGCTCCGCCCAGGAACGTGCTCACCGCAAATTGATTCCCTGCCGGTGTCAGCGCCACGACGAAATAGTCGGCGCCGCCCCCACCGTAGCTCGACTGGAACGCGGCGGCGAGACACCCCGCAGGCAGGTTCACGCCAGTGCAGACAGGAAAATCAGGCGTCGACGTCAACCCGATGACGTAGGCCATACCGTTTCGAATCTGAAGACCCCGGCCGAAGGTTCCGGCGGTTCCCCCGAACACCGTGGAATAGAGAATGGTGCGGCCATCGAGCGACAGCTTCGTCACGAATGCGCGCGGCACCGTGCCGAACGTCGTGGTAGCCGGGTAGTTGGTGGAAAACGTCAGGCCCGCGACGTAAATGCCGGTTGCATCGAACGCGACCGCATGCGCCCGCTCGTCGTCGTTGCCGCCAAGGTAGGTGCTGGCGCGCAGGACGGGATCGATGATGAGCTCCGATTGTCGATCGTAGGAACCGATGGTGAACCCGACAGTGAGCTCGTCAATGAGGCGGTAGGCGATATCCACATGATGTTGGACGCCGTCGATCATTTGAAATGCGACCGGGCGGCTCTCGATGAATTCACCCTGCGGCATCACAACGCGCAGTCTTCCCTCTTTGTCGAGCGACAGCTCCTTCGCGGAGTACGCCATTCGAATGACGTGCGGGTCAGCTTTCGCGTCGACAGAAAACAGCTTTTCAAGTGCACTCTCGCTGTGCCTGACTGTCAAGTCGATGCCTTTGAACAGTTCCCGATAGACCACGGCATCGTATGCGCGCGAAGCGCGTGTGGCGTCTTTCACGATGTAGTTGAAGGAGCCTGCAAGACCGGTCCGACCCGCGGGCGTGACGTCCGATGATCCCGGGAACGTGATGCGCACAGGCGTCGAGCCGTTATGCGCAAACACGAGGCGGCTGCGCTCGAAGTAGCCTCGAATCCCCGGAGTCACCGCCTCGAAGTACACGTGAGCGGGAAGTTGTCCCGCATTCGCGACAAACGCCACCGGGATCGCTATCGATGCAACAGCGCCGGGGCCATCAGAAAGATTTTTTACTTCAGCTGCACGCGCGCTCGCGTGCGGCCACTCTGAACCCGAGAAGCACGCGAGGGAAACCACAATACATAGGACTGACCGACTGGACCTTAGAGACATATGCGCCCTCATCTAAAGTCTCCACATGAGGTGACTTTAGGTTGCCTAATTTACGAGACGTTTTCGAAGACCCTGCAATTATATCGAGTTGAACAGTGTCTTCACTCCCTCGGCGGTTGTCGACGATCGAAGACTGCAATTTGGGGGCCTTACCTTACACCGCCGAAGATGCATGCCCCGATGTCTGCGAATCTATAAAAGTACGGTGCCAAAGCTCGAGCATCAACAGACCCCATAACCTGGAATGATGATGCGCCTGCCCGGAGAGATGCTCGCTCACATATCGCTCGAGGATCTCGGCGCGAAAATATCCCCGCGTGGCCGCTTGCGGTCCAAGGAGAGTGTCGAGCAGGAGTGGCCGCAGATCGCCGCGAAGCCATGATTCCATCGGCACGCCGAATCCGGCTTTCCGGCGATCGAGAATGCGTTCCGGAAGTATGCCGCGCAGGGCGCGCTTGAGCAGATACTTCTGAGTCAGCCGCTTCAACTTCACGTGCGGTGGAAGCGTCGCGGCGAACTCCATGACCCGGTAATCGAGAAAGGGGGATCGCAACTCGAGCGAATTCGCCATGCTCGCGATGTCCATTTTCACGAGCAGGTCATCCGGGAGGTACAACTGAACATCAGTGTCGACGAGTTTCTCCACGGACGTACCGCCGTCGGATCGTGCGTAGGCAGCGCGGAGCAATTCGATCGAGTCACTCGAGGATACGGTCCTTGCAAACTCCGGTGTATAGAGCTCGGCTTTGGCGGCATTGTCGAACAGCACCATCCAGCCGGCGTAGCGTTGTAGCGGATCGTGGTGCAGTGTCTCGCCGAAGCGTCTCAGTCGATAGTTCCATGACTTCGGCGCGCCGACAGGCAATGCCGCCGCCGCGCCGCCGATAGCACGGCGGAGCGATCCCGGTATGAAATCCTGATAGCCGGCGATCTTTGCAGCGACGTACCTGTCGTAGCCGAAAAACGATTCGTCTCCTCCATCGCCGTTGAGACCGACCGTCACGAACCGCCGCGCCAGCTCGCAGACAGCGAACGAGGGCAATGCCGATGAGTCGGCAAATGGCTCGTTGTAATGCCATACGAGCCGCGGCAGCAACGCGGCGACGTCCGGACGGACAATCTGCTCTTCGTGCTCCGTCTCGAACTTCTGCGCAACGACGCGTGCGTGCTCCAGCTCGTTGTATTCGGCCTGTTCGAAACCGATGGAAAACGTCCGCAGGGTGCCTGTCACGTGCCGCCGCATCAGCGCGACGACCGCGCTCGAATCGACGCCGCCCGACAAGAGCGCTCCGACCGGCACGTCGCTGACCAGCCTGGACTTCACGGCGTCATCCAGCAGGGAGAGCAGCTCTTCGCCCAGCGCGTCTTCCCGCTCCTGTCGCTTGCGCGCGTACGACAGCGACCAGTAGCGCTCGACTGTAGTCCGGCCGTTCTCGACGATCAGATAATGTGCGGCGGGAAGTTTTTGGAAGTGCTTGAACGCCGAAAAAGACGCCGGCACGTACCCGTAGGTCAGGAAGTGATGGATAGCTTCCGGATCCGCTTCGGCAGCGATGTCGGGGTGCTGCAGGACCGCTTTTGGCTCAGAGCCGAACACGAGCCCGGAGCGCGTGCGGCAGTAGAACAGCGGCTTCTTACCGAGACGGTCGCGCGCGATGAACAGGCGGCGGCGCCTCGCGTCCCACAACGCGAACGCGAACATCCCCTGGAAGTGCTTCAGGCACTCCACGCCGTCGCGCTCGTAGAGATGGAGGATGACTTCAGTGTCGCTGTCGGATCGGAATCGGTGGCCCGCGCGTTCCAGCTGACTGCGCAGCTCGAGAAAATTATAAATTTCGCCGTTGTGCGCGACGCACAGGGCGCCGTCCTCACTGCACATCGGCTGGTGTCCGCGCTCCGAGAGATCGAGGATCGCCAGACGCCGGCTGGCGAGGCCGACAGGTCCGCTCACCCACACCCCCTCGTCGTCGGGGCCGCGATGCGCGAGGACGCGAATCATACGTCCGAGGATGTCTGGGCTCGCACAGCGCTCGGCGTCCAGCTCGAGTGTTCCGGCAATTCCACACATTGCGTCAGCGTCCGGAATCGGCCGGTGCAAGCCGGAACACGAACTCGTTGCAGCCCAGGCGGCTGCCGCAGGTGCGCAGGGTCACCGGCGCCAGACCATGTCGCTCGTAGAAGGCCGTAATCTGATCCGGCGTTGCGACCTCGAACGGGTATCCGCCAATCCAGTCCACGAGATCGTACCAGCGATTCATGCCGCGCACGCCGCCGCTCCCGGACCAGCCGCGAATGTATCGCCGGAACTGAAGCGTCACCACCGCGCGCATCAGGGACGCCGCTTCGAGCGGCAGACCGACGGCCACCGTCATGACCAGGCGAGGCCCCCGCGGCAGCTTGTTGTACAGGCGCTTGAGCTGTCGCCAGATGACGCTCTGCACTCCCTGGTCGTTATAGATCGCCACGCACAGCGTCCCGCCGGACTGGAGAGGGAGGATGACGTTTTCGAGCGCCTGCCACATCGCCCCTGTGTGGTGCAGCACGCCCCATGAGTAGACGACATCGAATGCCCCGAGCGAGCCCAAGTACTTTCGATCGAGGGCCGACCCTGTTTCGATCGTCCAATCCGGGTCGTCCGGACGATAACGCGAGCGCAGCGCACGCGCGCATGCGACCGATTCCGCATCGTAGTCAAACGAGTGCACGCGCGCACCCAGGCGACGGGCGGCCAGACTGAAGAGGCCGCTGCCGCATCCGACGTCGAGAAAGCTTCGCCCCGCGAAATCGCTGACGCCCAGTAGCTCCACCAACGATACTTCGGCAGCGGTCACCCGCTCTTCGCTGATGTCGCGCAGAAACCGGCTCCAGTTGCGGCCGAACTCGAAGCGTTTGCCCTGCCGGATTTCCTGAAGGCTCGAGGTCATGTACGTTTCGTGCGAATCTGCAAAGGCTCGGTCGCGCGTGCTTTCCCTCTCGCCGCTTCTTCGTAGGTCTCGGTCATGAGTTCAATCGAGCGGCGGATATCCAGCTCCCGCTCGCTATAACCGGCTCCACGCCTTCCCATCGCGCGCCCGCGATCGGGCAAATCCAATATTGAAATGATGGCATCTGCGAGTTTCGATGCGTCGCCCACCGGTACCAAAATGCCATGCCCCGCCTTGTCGATCAGCTCGGTCTCGGCGCCGGTCGCAAATCCAACGACCGGCAGCCCGGCTGACATCGCCTGGAAGCTCGAGAGGTTGTCGGCTTCGAAGAGAAAGGTTCGCAAGAACACGTCCGCACCCAGGTAGAGAGGTTTCAGATCGTCGAGGAATCCCCGAAGATGAACGCGGTCGGCGACCCCGAGCGCGCGAGTGCGAGCCTCGATCGTTGTCCGTTCCGGGCCTTCACCGGCGACGATCCAGTGAAGGTGCGGATGACGCGCAAGCACACGGGGCAGTGCCTCGAGCGCGTGCAAATGCCCTTTCGAGGGATGGAGCCGCCCGACCGACAGCGCTACCGGAGCGTCGTCAGAAGCGCCAATACGTTGTCGCAATTCGGCACGATGCCATGTTCGCTCGCGTTCGTCGGCGCGCATCTCCTCGCTGTCCACCACACCACGCAGCCTCTTAACGGCAGCCGGCTCGATCCCGAGTGCCAGTAATTCAGATGGATACCCCGTGAAGAAACAAAAGACGCGGCTTCTATATTTCTGATACAGAGCCGGCGTCCAGCCAAAACCTGCGTCCGTCATCTGGGCCATCAAAGACGGAACGGTGTGCACCATCGGGACGCGAAGCATCGCGCTCGCTATCAGGCCAGCAGGAAAGGCGTGAAACGTATGCGTGTGGATGACATCGGGAGGTGTGCGGCGAAGCTCCGCGGTGATCCGCGCCGCCGCAAGGGGAAATACGGCGCCCCAGTGCCACAGCGGGCGCAACAGAGGGCGCAATGAGCCTCCGCCCGCCAGCGGAGTGCGCGTGGCCGCTGGCGCCTGGGGATCCTGCGGTGGCTTAACTGCGCCGGCGCCACGCCCGTATGCTCCAACTGCACGAAGCCTGTCGCCATAGACAAATCGACGGAGATCTGGATGGACGGTCGTGACGCGCTGCCGCACACGATCGGGATGTGCCAGCCGCACCGTTTCAAATACCCATCGCTCGCTGCCGCCACCGGCAAGTCCGTCGATGACGTGCAGTACCTTGACCGGTGGCGCGCTCATTTTACGACCGCTACACCTGGCATCGCGACTTGCCCCGATGACGTGCCGCCTGTGGGCGCCAGCCGGATGTAGAACATCAACAAGACGAACGTGCCGATCATCTGCGTGATCAGAACCGACGCCGCGGCACCCGAAACGCCCCAGCGCGGCACCAACGCGATCGCGAGCAGCACATTCATGACGCCGTTCGAGCAGGCGAGGATCGACATCAACCCCGGCCGGTCGAGCTGCGCCAGAAAAAACGGACCAAGGACAATCGTCACAAGCATCACAAGCGTGCCGGCCAGGAGGATCTGGAAGGGCCGGGCTGCGGGTGCGAACTCGGGGCCGAACAACCAGAGGCATACAGACGGCGCCAGGGCGCCCATCGACAGGACGACAGGCAGCAGTGCAACGATCGTGAATTTGACATACCGGTTCGTGATGCGGGCCGCCTCAACGGCGTCGGCTTCGGCGACGCGCCGGTATATAACATCCTTGACGATCTGCGCAGGCAGCAGCATCTTTTCAGCGAGTTGCTGCGCCACCGAAAAGATTCCCACTGCGGCGGCGCCATGAAAATGGCCCAGCACGAAGATCGATGCACGTACCCAGAAGAGGGTGGACAGGGCTCCTGCGTATATGCGCAGGCCGAAGCCGATCAGGCCGACCGATAACCCATCAGGCGCATCCGCCTCCGAGCTGCCGTCCGAAAAGTTGCGTGCAAGGAACCACATCATCGCCCCCTGCATCACCATCACCGCGACATAGACCATGAGCGCAGTATGGACGCCACCGGCCTGCCACCACACGAACACGATTGTGAGGACGAGAGACAGGCATCCGCCGATACATTGCACGATATTCGCCGTCAGGTACTCTCTCCATTCCGATCGCGAGACCGGTCCAGAGATTCGAATAAATGAGAAATGGCAGCGCGATGACGCCCAGCCACAGCGACCCGGTGGGAAGATCCGGGAGCCACCGCTCGCGAATCATCGGCAATACCCACACGATGAGCGCGCCTGCCGACAGCCCTGCCGTCGCTGCCCAGGCGGCGAGAAATTTGTGGATGTGGCGTGCGGACGATCTTCGGCGGCCGGCGAACACCGTGGCGCTCTGCGACAACCCTACTTCGGCGATGACGGCGACCACCAGCAGTACCGCCATGAACAGAAAATACTGACCGCTTCCATGCTGACCGAGCGCGCGCGCGAGAACTGCATAGCTGCCGACACCGACGGCGATGTGAACGACCCGAAGTGCGAAGGCGGCAGTTGAAACCGCGAGAACGGACATCAGGAAGAACCGGCGGTCATCATCCATGCGAGGGTACCCCCGCGTGAATGGTCAGTCAACGATGCGCACGCGCGACGTCGAGTCGTCGACAATTGCGGGATCATGTCTTAAACTGCAAAGTTTCGCATGATTCACGTTCCCGATGCCGTGCGATCGGCAATGATGGCGTCCGAGGCGAAGTTCGTGCGAGAGATCGCGTGCGGTGATCTCGAGACCGCAGTGGACAAGTTGATCGCGCTTACTCAAGACGGTGCATACACATTCCTGAGACCGTTCCTCCAGCCGCAGTATCGCGTTCTCGAGATCGGCAGTGGCAACGGGTTGGGGCTGTGCGGTCTGCTTGCACGCGGCGTGAACGCCACAGGTGTCGAGCCGGGCAATACGGTGTCGTTCGAGGGCCGCTATCATCGTGCCTGTGAGTTGCTTCGTGCGAACGGACACGATCCCGACAAGCATCTCGTGCCTGCGACCGGCGAATCGCTCCCATTTCCGGATGCCTCGTTCGACGTGGTATTCAGCATCGCGGTGCTGGAGCACGTCAAGGATGTGCCGGCTGTTCTGCGCGAGGCGCTCCGCGTCGTCAAACCTGGCGGACTGGTCTTGATGAACGTGCCAACCTATTGGAGTTGGTACGAGGGGCATTACAATACCGTCTGGTGTCCATTGCTGGCGTGGTCCAAACCAGCCGCGCGATGGTATGTCCGCACAATCTTGAGACGGCCTGATTATTACGTCGACGAAATGAACTTTCTGACGCGCTCGCGGGTGCGGCAGATGGTCCCCGCCGCTATAATCTACCCGTTTGCCATGCCTCCTTTTGCGCGCATATCGGCCCTGTGGTTTGCGCTATCGGAAGGGCGACCGGTGCACCCGATTACAAAGTGGCTTCGAGAACATCCCGTATGTGAACATCCCGTCCGCTGGGTGGCGGGCGCGCTGTCACACATGAGCGCGGTAGCCGGCATAGCAACGGTACTGAACGTGGTGATTCGGAAGCGGATGGTCTGAAATCGAGTGATGTTGCGTGGGCCATCTGACCCGTTTGTAGCCGATCGCGCCGAGGTCGAGCGCGCCGCTAATCATTACTACTACAGCCCATCCCAGCTCGGCATCGACGCTCGAACCAAGGCACTCGTGATGGAGCGCTGCCTGCCGTTCGTACACGGCCCGCGCGTACTTGATCTGGGATTTGTCGAAGGCGCATGGACCGACGCGGCGCGCGGTGCAGGTCATTCGGTCGACATCGTCGAAGGCGCGTCACGTCACGTCGAGTTCGCCAGGCAGAAGTACGCCGGCGATGCCCACGTGCGGGTGTTTCACGCGCTGTTTCAGGAGTTCGCCCCCGACGTCCGCTACGACACGGTCATCGCAGGCGACATGCTTCGATATCTCCCCGATGCCCAGATGTTTCTGAAGAGCGCGAGGGAATGGCTCGCCGATCGGGGACACCTGATCGTCACGGTGCCGAATCGACGTTCGCTCCATCGCCGAATCGGCGCGATTATGGGCTTCGAGCAGTCGCTCGATGAGCCCAACGCACGAGACGTCGAAGTCGGCAATCGCCGGTCATACGATCGATACGAGCTTCGACACCTGCTTTCTTCAGCCGGGTACAGTGTGACTGCGCTGCACGGAGCATTCTTGAAGCCGCTGTCGAGCGCCCAGATGACCGCATGGCCGGACGAGCTTCTGCGAGCATTTCTTGAAATTGGCGATGAGCTCGAGGATTACGGGTGGTTCCTGTGGGCGGCTGCGACACCGGCCGGCATTTCCAAGTAGACACGTGGCAGAGACGAAACGTCGATCCGCCCTTCCGGCGGTCCTCGATGCGCTGGACATACAAGCGGGCGATCTCGTTTATCTCCACACGTCGTTCAGCCGTGTGAAACATTTGGCCGACACTCCAGACGAACTTCTCGACGGCATGCTGCACCGGCTCGGCCCCTCAGGCACCCTGGTCGTTCCGAGCTTCGCATGGCACCTCGATCCGCACGCCCGTCCGTGGAAGGGCTACGCAGATTACTACCGCACTCGCCCGATTTTCGACGTCCGACTCACGCCGGCGAACATCGGCACGGTTCCCGAATCATTTCGCCGGCGGCCCGGCGTGTTGCGCAGCGCGCATTACTGGTGGTCGGTGGCCGCTCACGGACGCTTGGCCGAGGTGATCACGAGCAATCAGGAGACGGTCGTGCACCCGTACGGACCCGACTCGGCGTTTGGTCGATTGCATCGTCTCGGTGTGAAGCTGCTCGGTCTTGGGGTCACAATGAATACGACGAGTCTTGCACTCGTCGTGGACCATGTTCTCGGCGATCGTCACCCTCAACGTGTACTTTCCGAGGAACTGCAGGACGGCGTAGTTGTCGACGAACACGGATGTCGTGTGACGACGAGATCGTACTGGCTGCTTCCCGAGGTGGTGCGACTGATCAAGCCATCTGTGCTGATGGAACGTGCGGCGGCGCTTCGGCAGGCCGTTCGTCATGCGGATCACGGCGAGACCATGCAGTTCTCGTATCGGTTCAGCGACTACTTCGACGAGGGAGTACGGTTAGGGCTGGAAGCAGCGGCCCAAGGCTCGCCGGTGCCGTGGCTGGAGCAGTATCCGCTGTGACGCCGGTCGACTCGTGGGTCCAGCTGTTCCGGGCGCTCCTCTCCGAGCGCAGCGTGTTCGAGCACGAGCACGGCGCGATCGCGATTATCGAGCGACGTCTCAGCGCCCTGCGGATCCCACTTGCCCGCGTGGAGCACTCACGGAAGCGATTGGAGACCCTCGCGCATGCGGTCCCCCCCTTCAGCGACGTTCCAGACCGCGTCAGTCTGGTCGCGCGCCTTCCAGGGGCGATCGGTGGACGCTCGCTGCTCTTCAACACACACCTCGACATCGTGCCTGAGGGCGATCACGCCGCGTGGTCGCGGCCGCCGTTCGGCGGGTACATCGATGAGGGGGCACGAGTCATCTATGGCCGCGGCGCCATGGACGATCGCGCTGGCGTCGTGATCGCAGTGGCGGTCCTCGAAACACTCAGCACGGCATCGCCGCTCGCGGGGGACGTGCTGTTCCAGTTCGTTCTTGAAGACGAGACGACCGGGAACGGCACCCTGTTGTGCCTGGAGGACGGACATCGCGCAGACGCTGCCGTGATCATCGACGGCACCCGACCGGATCGCGCTATCACTTCTCACGCCGGGCAGCAGCAATTTCGCGTAGCCGCACGCGGCAGGCCCGCGTCGGTCAGCGTCTCACATTTGGGAGTCAACGCCGCCTCGCTTCTCGTTCAGTTCGTGCTCGATCTGCAGAACCAATTCGCAGCACTGAACGAAGACCGCGTCGAAATGTGGCGGGTCTTCCCGAGCCCGTTTCAACTGGTTCTCCAAGGATTGCACTGCGAGGTCGTGACGCTGACGGTTCCGGAGCACGCCAGCGCCACCTGTTACGCGACGTTCCCCCCTCCATTCAACCTGAGCGGATTTCGCGACTGGATCGAAGAGCGGAAAACGGCCTTCAATGCCGCGAATGAGGCAGGATCAATTCAGGTGGATTGGGAGGGCTTTTCAGCGGAACCCGTCAGCGCGAACCTGGGACCGTTCGGCGAGTTGCTTGCGGCAGCGGCGCACGGAAACGGATTGGGTTCGATAGCGTTTGGCCCGTCGACAGGAACATCAGATTTGCGTCACCTCGTGCGCGCGGGCATTCCAGCGCTTTTATATGGCCCGGGCCGCGGCTTCAATCCACATCGACCCGACGAACACTTTCATCTCGACGATCTCGCTCCGATGGTTCGAACGTTCACGGAGCTCGCACGCAACTGGTGCGGCCTTGCCGCCGTCGCTCGCTAAAAAATAAATGGGAGCTGCGGACGTCCGCACCGCTAACGCGCCGAAACGATCCGTCTGCGCTCGGTCGAGAATTTGGGCTACGGGGTTGCGACGGGTGGCGCCGATTTTTCTTTGTCCGCCCCGCAGGGCCGTCCCACGTACACGTGCGTGTCGGCCCGAGGACGGACGAAGGAAAATCGGTGACAGGACCCGTCGCGCCTCGTAGCCCGGTAGAACACCATTTCTGCGTTTTTATCTATCCGTTCGTCACCAAGGCCCACTGCTCGACAGTGAGTGATGTCCCGGTTCGATGCCGATGCTCTGTAGGGCCTGTCGAAGAGCCTCGACGACGGCGTCCACGTGGTCTTCCGGCATCGCGGGATAAAACGGCAGCGAGATCGTGCTGTCGCCGATGCGCTCTGCCTGAGGAAACTCTCCACCGTGATACCCGAATCTTTCACGGAAGTACGTGAGCCGGTGTATCGCGCGATAGTTGACCATTACCTCCACGCCGGCAGCCTGCAACTCGGTGATGACGTCGTCGCGGTGTCCGCCGCTTACCCACACGACGAACAGATGGCGCGCGTGGCGCACACCGGAAAGCGCTACCGGGAACTGAATGCCTGGAACCGCGGCTAAACGACTTTCGTAACGCGCGGCCAACCGCTCGCGCCGTTCCCACGTCGCGTCCAGACGATCCAACTGCGGAAGAAGGATGGCGGCATGTATGTTGTCGAGATTGTATTTCCAGCCGAACGACACCATGTCCCAGTGTGCGTATCCCTCTTTCTGACGATCGGCGGCGTTTTTGGTCATGCCGTGCAGCCGAAGCAGACGCAGCTTCTCGTGCAGCGCGCCTTGATCCGTGACAACCGCTCCCCCTTCTCCGCACGTCAGGTTCTTCGTGGCGTAAAACGAAAAACACGCAGCGTCGCTGAGCTCGCCCGGCCGTACGCCGTCCCGCGTTCCCTCGACGCAATGTGCTGAATCCTCGATGACGGCAAGTCTGTGACGGTCTGCCACCTCGCGAATGGCCCGCATGTCGCACATCTGGCCGTAGAGGTGCACGGGCATAATCGCTTTGGTGCGCGGCGTGATCGCGTCGGCTATGCGCGATGCATCGAGATTGCCGGTGTGCGGCTCGACGTCGACGAAGACCGGCGTCGCGCCGGCTTCGATGATCGCTGTAGCCGTGGCGATGAACGTCATCGGTGTGGTGATGACTTCGTCACCGGGGCCGATACCCAGCGCCAGCAGCGCCATGTGCAAGGCGCCGGTACAGCTCGTCACCGCAAGCGCATGGCGGCGACCGAGATACGACGCAAATCGCTCTTCGAACGTGCGAACGGTGTCACCCGTCGTCAGGATGCGGCCGGAGAATACCGCGGAGATGGAGTCGAGCTCTGCCTGCCCGAGATCGTGCTTGAAGAATTCGATCTTGCGCATCAGTGCATCTCCCGCTTGCCCGACGCAGTGATGATCGGAATATGGCGCATCCACATCTGCGGCTTCCACCAATCGGCGTTGTCGCTGTACCAGCGGATGGTCCGCTCGAGCCCGTCCTCGAACGAGGTCGTTGGCCGCCAGTCGAGCAGGCGGGCCGCCTTGGATCCGTCGCATGTGTGCCGAAACACCTGGCCCGGCCGATCGCCGATGTAGGAGATGGGACTGTTCGCCGGATTCCCCATCGCTTCGCGCACCGCGCGCGCAATCTCCAGCACCGTCCTGTGGCACCCCGTGCCGATGTTGATGACTTCCCCAACGACGGAGCCGAGATCGGTGTGCAGCAGGCGATCGAGCGCGTCGCAGTGGTCCTCGACGAACAGAAAGTCGCGCGCCGCGGAGCCGTCGCCGTGCACTGTCAGCGGCTCGCCGAGCAGGCAACTCGTGACGAACCGCGGGATGAGCTTCTCGAGATGCTGGCTCGGGCCGTAGTTGTTGAAAGGCCGCACGATGATCGCGGGAATACCGTAGGTGGCCCAGTACGAATACACCAGACGGTCGGCGCCGGCCTTCGCCGAGGCGTACGGGCTCATCGGGTTCAACGGATGTTCTTCGCCCATCTTGGCGCCGGCGGCGGTGCCATACACCTCCGACGTGGAAATGTGAATGAACCGCTCGATGCGTCCGCGATGTTTCGCGACAGCGTTGGCCACGGTCTGAGTGCCCATGACGTCGGTCTCGAAGAACATGCGGTTGTCGTAGATCGAACGCGTCACATGCGACTCTGCAGCCATGTGCACCACGATGTCGGATTGCGACACGAGCGTGTCCATCAGCTCCCCGTTTCGCACGTCGCCATACCAGAACTCATAGCGCTCCGTGCCCATTGCGCCGGGAGGGCAGTTTCCGATGCTGCCGGCGTATGTCAGCGCGTCCACCACGACGATGCGGTAGTGAGGATATTTATGGTAGAGGTGGCGGACGAAGTTGCTGGCGATGAATCCGGCTCCGCCGGTGACCAGGACCGTCTTTCGCTCTTCGCTCATGCGTTCTCACCTGCCAGGACGAGCAGGCTCTGCTCGCCGTAATTGAGTATCAAATCGATTGCAGACAGAAACGGCACGAACGCACCATGCTGCTGCGGATATGTGGGATGCCGGTAATCATGCCATTCGACCGAGATGCCGGAGCGCTCGAACAGCTCCACATCGAGATAATCGCGGGCGGCCGTCCCGCTCAGGTAACGCTTCGCCTTGAACCGTTTCGAAATGTTGACCAAACGCTCGCTCTTTCCGCCCCCGATGCCGAGCTCCGACGCGCAAAAAATTGTGCGGCGCAGGTTCAGCCATTGGCAGAGCATCGCCACGACCGCGAGATCCAGGTCGACCAGACGTTCCCAGCGCCGCATCAACAGCTCTTCGAGCTCGGGAAGATATCGCGCCAGATGGGGTGCATGCCTGTAGTGCTGCCGGATCGTGCCCACGTGCTTGCGCGCCCAGGGTGTCCGCGCATCGACTTCGACGTCGGCTATCCGCGGCTGGCCAAGACCGCTGTGCCTCACTGGCACTGTGAGCCAGCACGGCCCCTCCGGCGATTTGATTCTGTTCCGATTGCGCCACCCGTGCTTGTCTGTACTGAACGTCGTCATAATAAACGAACACATCCGCTCGCCGCATCTGGTCGAAAAAGCCGAGCCACGGCAGGTAGCCCGGTTGAAGGACCACCAGTGTTTCTGCGCCGGCTTCCGGTTCAGTCGAGTTGGCCGAAGTAGAGGTCATGCCACTCCTGAAAAACGATCAAGGACAGCACTCGATTCACGTCGCTGTAGTCAGACCCGGGTGCATACACCCGGTCGACGAGCGCATTGACCGATGCGGGATCGAAGAAACCGTGGCGCGCCAGCCGGGCCGGATGCAGCACGTCCCGCACGTAGTCTTCGAGATCGTTTTGTATCCACGCCGTCACCGGCATGAGAAAGCCTTCCTTCTTTCTGTGCACCATTTCTTCCGGAAAAAAGCGCCGCGCCGCTTTCTTCAGCAGATATTTCGTCTCGCCGCCGCGAATCTTGAAGTGCCCCGGGAGCCGCGCCACGAACTCGACCACTTGTGTATCCAGAAACGCCGTCCGGACCTCCAGCGAATGTGCCATCGACAGCCGGTCGACGAACGTGAGCACCTGGTCGGGGAAGATCGTGCGGAATTCGGCTTCCAGTATGCGGTTCAGCGGATCGGTCGCCGTGAGCGATTCGAACACGCACCGCAAGTGCCCGGTCGTGCTGAGCTCGGCCGCGCGCGCGCGCAAGTCGGCAGAGTACAGGCTCCGCTTCTGGGTATCCGAAAAAACGAGCAGCTTGCTGCGCCATGCCCAGTCTTGCGGCTCATACAATGATGCCAGGTACTGCGGCCTCTCCTCGAACGGCCGAAGGAGCGCCGGATCCCCGCCCGCCGCGAACGCAGGGTAGTTGGCCAGCGGGCATGCGAGCCTGTGCGACAGATAGCTGCCGAACAGCTCATCGGCGCCGTCTCCCGACACGGCAACCTTGACGTGCCGGGCAATGAGCTGCGACAGAAAATAGGTCGACATGACGCCTGCAAACGGCTCGTCAAAACAACGCAGGATGCTCCGGATGCTGTCGGGGAACCGGCTGAACGTGATCCGTTCTTCATGCGACTCGGTTCCGTAGCGATTCGCTACCCACGCCGCCCACCGGCGGTCCTGCTCTTTCCCCTCGCTCGTCGAGTCTTCGGCGTACGTCAGCGTGAACGTTTTTATTCTCCCCGCCTCTTCCGCAGCCAATGCGGTTGTCAGGCTCGAGTCGATGCCCCCGCTCAAAAAAAAGCCGATTGGGACGTCCGCCATGAGGCGGCGTCGCACGGCGCCGCGCATCAGCTCGAGAAAGCGATCGACGAGCTCGTCTTCGCTCGCGTCGCCGAAGCCATCCGGCGCGTAGTCGAGATCCCAATAGCGGCTTATCTGCGGCTCCACCCCCTTCCTGTACACGAGCATGTGTGCAGGCGGGAGCACGGAAACTCCCTCGAAGATCGACATCGGATGGGGAACGTGCTTGTAGCTGAGATAGTGGTGAAGCGCTTCGATGTTGATCCGGCGCGAAAAGCCGGGCACCTGCAGCAGGGCCTTTATTTCCGACGCGAAGTACAGGGCCGATCCGTCGCGGTAATAGTACAAAGGCTTCTTGCCCATGCGATCGCGCGCAAGAAGGCCCGTCTTTCGAGCGTCATCCCAGACGGCCACGGCAAACATACCATCGATGCGCTCCGGCAGACGGCAGCCGGCTTCTTCATAGAGGTGTGGGAGGAGCTCGGTATCGCAATGCGTGCGCAGGGTATGCCCAGCAGCGATGAGCTCCTTCCGCACGTCCGGAAAGTTGTACAGCTCGCCGTTCTGAACGGCCCAGACCGTGGCGGTTTCGTTCGAGATTGGCTGCCGGCCGCTGTCGACATCGACGATGCTCAAGCGGCGTGCGCCGAGGACGAAGTCGTCGTTGCCGATCCAATGCTCGTCATCGGGGCCGCGGTGCGCGAGCGTCCGAAGCATACGCTGCACGGTCGCCGACTCGCCCGAACCGAACACTCCGCTGATGCCGCACACGTCAGATCACCGTGTTGCGCAACGAAGGTTGCGCCCTGGCGCGGGGAACGCATCGCGCCGTGTCGGGGTTGGGGCGTAAGTGCCGGGGCGGGCGGCTTCGTGAACGGGCGACGTCGCGTGAGCGCTGCGAATGGAGACCGCGTCGTCAATCTGCCGTTCTGTCACCGTGGACCCCCTCGGATCGACGACGAACTCGACCGTCGGGACAAATGCGAACCCATCCGTTTGTTTCATCAGGCTGACGTATTCGAACACCAGTGTGGCACCGGCCGGGCACGGCAATGTGCGAGCGTAACGCAGAAGGCGCGTCTCAAACAGAACGTTGTTCCCCGGATAGTACTTCAGGGTCGTGAAGAGGCTTGTGATGGTAATGCACTCCCCCACATGAGCGAAGCGAAGAGCCTTCAGCGTCCCGTAGCGCGAGATGAGCACGCGCTCGTCCGAGCGCTCGTGCTGCAAATGAATGAAGATGCAGAAGCTCGTGTGATCCGCAGAGAAGACACGCCACAGAATGATCCCGAAAAAGTTCGTGTACATCTCGAGGGCTCGCTGGAGCATGCGCGGCAGCGAGCGCCGGGCGTAGAAGTTATAGAACACTCCGGCGTGAGCGACAGGAAGCAGCACAAGGTAGGCTGTCAACACCGCCGCAAGTGCAGCGGCGGGCCAGGACGATACGGTCCGGATTTCAAGCACCGCTGCGCGCACGGAAGCCACCAGGTCCGCATTCGGGACGAAGAACAGCAGCGCGCCCGCGATCACCATCTCGCACAGGAACGCGAGACGTATCTGCGTCGCAATGAAGATGAAGCTCACGATGATCAGCGCCGCCCCGAGGACGCGCGTCTGCGGAATCAGCATCAGGATGCCCGAGACGATCTCGGTCGACCACGCCAGCTGATTCATCACCCAGAAAGCAGGGTGATCCGGCCGAATGCTCTTGTACATCCGCCACCAGTACCCCCATTGCGGGTTGGCAAGCCCATGCTCCATTCCGTGGTTGCGCGGATAGCCGGCCGTCAGCTTGTAAATACCGGCCGAGATCATGATGAGCGCGAAATCGATCTGAAAGACGCAGACGGCGAGTCCCGTCAGGTGCGGCGCATACGCGCGCGCGAGCTCGATGAACAGCACCGCCGCCGCCAGCCAGTAGGTCATGAACCCCGGCGCTCCCATGCCGCGGAGCACGCCTTTCCAACGCATGCCGACGAAGAAGTAGCGGCACAGCAGAAAATTGAGGGCGGCGGCCGGCAGCAGGAACCGTCCGAGTGCCAGCGCGATCGCGCACGCAATCCAGATGGCGAGCACCACCGGCAGGGCCGCCGGGTTCTGCACGATATCGACGAACGGCCTCGACTCGCCGTATCCGCCCCACCGTTCGCTTAGAAAGAATCGGCGCGCGCTCGGAAGCGTCAGGACGAGGGTCGCCAGCAGCAGCCATCCATACGACATCCTGACAAGCGAGAGGAAATCGACGCCCAGATGGAGAGACCAGAGCGGAGCCACCTAGGAGCCTGTCCTAACGCCGCCGGCGCGGTTCGGCGGCCGGCGTGAGCTCACAGTGGGTTCCGCCGCAGCCGCCCTTCTTGCGATAGCGATCGACCCATGCGTAGACGCGCGGGCCGACGATTGATGCGCCAGGAAAGTAAAAAATCGGCGCCAGAACTCTGAGTCGTGGGAGCGCGAGGGCAATTCGACGGAAAGCGAAGAAGCCACGGTACACCTCGCCGGTGTCCGAGACCGCATACATGGCGTGGTCGAAGTCGGCGGTCGCGAGCATCGGAAATCGGGTGCGAACCTGCGGGTCCTGCGACGGCACGTATTCGAGCTGGCCGGCGCGGTCGGCGGCCCGCACCCACGCAAGCGATCGAATACAAAACCCGCATTCTCCGTCATACACCAGGGTCAGACGAGCACGGGCGCTCATGCGAGGCGCCCCAGCAGATAAACGTCGGAATAGTCAGCGCCCGTCCATCGGTCTTCCCTCAGCGTGCCTTCGAGCTGGAAGCCGGCCTTCTCGAACGCGCGCCGTGCGCGCGGGTTGGTCGAGAGGACGAATGCGACAACGCGACGAAGATTCAGGCGATCGAAGGCAAAGCGGCACATCAAATCGATGCTTTCGGAGCCGATGCCGGAGCCGAGCGCCTGCGTTTCGCCTATGACCACCCGCAACTCGGCTTTTCGATGGCGGGAGTCGATATCCCACAGCCAGATGTTGCCGACATGCGCGCCGTCGATCCGGGTTTCAATCGCGAAGTACACGCGATCGCGGTGCTGCTGCAACTGCGCGAACCACGCGTCGTGCTCCATCTCCGACACCGGCCATGCGCGATCGAGCAGGCGCGCCAGTTCTGCATCGTTCGCCCAGCGCCGCGTTGCGTCGAGGTGACGCCGCGACAGCGCTTCGAGTGACACTCTTTCGCTGCCAATCACCGCGTCGGCTCTTGCCCCGGCTGGTAGATGTCGACCTCGGCGCCCAGATCTTTTCTCATGACTTCCTGCAGATGGTCGCCCGACTTTTTCAGCACTTTCAGCCAGCCGTGGTCCCAGTCGCGGACGCCCGCGAGCCAGGCTGAACACCCGCGGCAGGGAAAGCACTCGGCGCCGCGCCCTTCCAAATGCATGCGGCGGTACCAATCGAACATCTCGCCTTGCCAGATTTCCTTGATGGAGACCTCGCGCGCGTTCGGAAACAGCGTCGATGTCCGAAAGGAAATATCCTGCCCACACAACGAAATCCGGCCGAGGGTATCGACGTTGAGACGCTCGAACGGCCAGACGCACGGCTCTTTCTTGTCTGAAGGAAGGTCGCGATATAAGTGCTTGTCGAGCGCGCTGCCCGCAGGGATCCGCGTATTGTCGTCCCACGTCAAAAACTTCCGCGTAATGACGTCGTCAACGCCGACGTCCTCGCTCCAGAACTTGATCGCGGCATCGAGCCGATCTTCGACAGCCTCCTGCCGGATGATCGAGACGACGATTCTTGTGGTCGCGCGCAACTGCCGGCGCAGGTTCAGCGCAGCGCGGATGCTGTCGACGTTGTCTCCGAACCACTTCTCAGGGTTTCTGGGAGCACCACGGTGTGGAGGACGCAGCTTCGCGTACAGTTTCGGCATCCGCGGCATCCATCGAGAACTCAATCAGATCGATTCCGGCCGCGATGAGGCGCTCGAGCCTGCTTCTGAGCTTCGGCGTGGGGCCGAACATGCTGCCGTTCGTGTTGAGCCAGACGCGCGCCCCTTTCCCCTTGGCGTATTCGATCATGTCGACCATCTTGGGATGCAGCATGGGTTCGCCGCCCCCCGTGCATCGCATCCACGCGCCGAACTCGCCGCATTCATCCGCGATGCTGTTCCACAACTCCACCGGGAACAGATCGCCGTTCCGCTCGTGATAGAACTGGCGGATTTCCGAGTTGGCATCGGTGTACGGACACATCGGACATCCGAAGTTACAGGGGTAAATCGTGGAAATCACGATCATGAGCGGAAATTGCTCCGCCCCGTGGCGGAGGCCGTATGTCCTTGCGGGGACCGTTTGCAACTCGTCCATCAATGTTCGTCTTGGCGTAACAACAGGGGTGGCAACAACTCTCCCCAACCTGAAGAGTCGTCGGGAGTTAGGGCGAAATTCGCTTTGATTCTAGAGGAAATCGCCAGGTGCGGTCAAGCGATCGGCACAAATCGGATTGTAGTTTCGGATTTGTAATAACGCACCCACCCCGCCCAACGCCATAAAGCGCATTTTCTCTTGATTTCGGCCTGATTTCGCGCAAAGCGCATCGGCATCCGATCGGACCCCCACTTGCACAAGTCACTGTCGACCGATCGTCGGCAGGAAAATCATGCTCAAGATTATTTCTTCGCGCATTTGCAGATACGTGTGTGGCTGGACCCTGGCGGTCGCGCTGGTCCCGACGACCTCTCAGGCTGTCGCGGCAACACTCGAGTGGGATCGCAGCCCGGATCCGGATGTTGCCTTCTACACGGTTCATTGGGGCACGGCGGCGGGCTCGTACGACTTCGCCGTCGATGTCGGCGAAGCGACGGCGTGGGAGTTCGTGCCCCCATCTCCGTATATCACATATCATTTTGCCGTCCAGGCGCATACAGCCGACGGCCTGGGGAGCCCTCTTTCTCAGGAGGTTCGTCTCGCCGCTGTACCAGTTCCCCCTATGGGTGCTCTGACCGACCTGACCCGCGACGGCTACCCCGACCTGATCTGGCAGAACCAGGAGAACCTGGGACTCGTCGCGTGGATGACGACAGGGACGCTGATGATTGGATCGGAGTGGTTGACGCCGCACCAATCGAATGACCCGGCCTGGAAGCTCGTTGGTGTCGCCGACATGAATCAGGATTCATACGCCGACATCATCTGGCATAACCCGGACATCGGCAGCCTCGTCGTATGGCAGATGCGCGGCTTGAGGCTGGTCGACGTGTTCTGGATCACTCCCACCGGGGCGACGACGAAAGACTGGAAAGTTGTCGGTGTGGGCGATTTGAACGCTGATGGCCACCCCGATCTTGTGTGGCAGGACGACGTGAGCCGCCAGCTTGTCGTCTGGTTCATGAACCGTCTGAAGATGGTGGCGTCAGAATGGATGTCGCCGAGGGGCGTGCCGGACCTCGACTGGCGTGTCGTAGCAGTCGCCGATTTCAATCGCGACGGGAAGAGCGATCTGCTCTGGAAGCATGCCACAGAAGGTGGTCTCGTCGTGTCGATGATGAACGGCTCCCGGATAATCAGCTCCGACTGGTTAAGTCCGACGAACATCACTGATATGGACTGGCGCGTCGCCGCTGTGCGTGACTTCAACAATGACGGCTGGCCGGATATCCTGTGGCAGCACGAAAAGACCGGCAAGCTGAACCTATGGGCGATGCTGAGGCTGCACCTCATGTCAGCGACGTGGTTTTCACCCTCCGGCGTCTCAGATCTGGCGTGGAAGGTCGTGGGCGGCCACTGACCAAGGCGTAAAGGCCGAGGGATTTTCTGCTACACTAGCAAGGTCCCCCCAGACTTCAAGAGAATCGCGACTCCATCCGAAATATACGGAAGAGAATTTGTGTGTCCATCAACGTAGATGCGAATTTAGAGGCGGTCCCACATGCGCTGGTGGCCGATCTACATGATCCGCGTCCAGGCATCTTCTGGGCGGATCTTGCGAGCAGCGCCGCGATTGGGTGGGTGGCATTCACGCTCGCGGTCGCTCTACCAGCATGGTCCGTCGCAATGCTGATGGCAAGCGTCATCAGCGCGCTTGCCTTGTATCGCGGCGTCTGCTTCACGCACGAACTGGCGCATCTGAGACCCCGCGCTATTCCCGGCCTCGAGACGACGTGGAATCTTCTGTTCGGTGTGCCGCTGCTGCTTCCATCGTTCACCTATTTGGGCGTTCATCAAAGTCATCACAGTCTTTCCACTTACGGCACGCCGGCCGATCCGGAATATCTGCCGTTCGCGAGCTCTCGACGGCTCACGGTCGCGTTCGCCGTGCAATCGGCCTTGTTGTTGCCGATCCTGCTCGTCGTGAGATTTCTCGTGCTCTCTCCCGTGGCGTTGCTCTCGCGATCCCTGCATCGGCGGTTGGAAATCCACGCATCGTCATTTGCGATGAACCCCGGGTATCGGCGCGACGTTTCCGTCGCAGTCGCCGCAAAAATGCGCCGGTGGGAGGCGGCTATCCTGCTTTTCTGGGGATGTGTCGGGGTGTTGTTCTGGCTCGATATACTGCAGCCGCGTGCGGCTCTCGTGTGGATTGGCGTGCTCACCCTCATTAGCGTCTTGAACACCGCCCGCGTGCTCGGCGCGCACGAATACGAAACCGACGGAACTCAGCGCTCCCGCCACGGGCAACTGCGCGATTCCATCGATACCCCTGGAGGACCCTGGACTGAATTGTGGGCGCCTGCCGGACTCCGCTATCACGCGCTGCATCACTTCTATCCCGGGATTCCCTATCACAATCTCGGACGGGCATATCGGCGCATCGTGCAGACCCTGCCGTCGAACGCCCGGTATCTGGAATCGACGAGTCCAGGTCTCCGCCAATCGCTCATGAAGCTCCATGCCAAGAGCCAACGACCAGCCAGCGGCCGCCGTCCGTCGATCGTCGAGGAACGACGGTTCACGGCCGACGATCGGCGATCGTGACCCACTTCGGCATAATCAGTCCTCCGGTAGCCGGGCACATCCATCCCCTCTCCGCGCTCGGACGCGAGCTCGCCGCGCGCGGCCACACAGTGACCTGCCTTCAGATGATCGATCTGGAGGAAAAAATTCGATCGGAAGAGCTCGATTTCGAGGCAATCGGACTGGACGATCACCCGCGTGGCTCGCTCGTGTCTTCTCTTGCGCAGCTCGGTCGGCTCACAGGCGCCGCGGCGCTGCGCTTTACGATTGGGGAGGTGGCCCGCACCAGCGCGATGATCTGTCGCGACGCGCCCGCGGCGATTCGCCGCGCGGGAATCGACGCGCTGCTGGTCGATCAGATGGAGCCGGCGGGCGGAGCCGTCGCCGAACACCTGGGTATCCCATTCATCACCGTGTGCAGTGCCCTCGCTATCAATCGAGACCCCATGGTTCCGCCGCCGTTTACTCCATGGGCGTACCGGGCGTCTGTGTTTGCCCGCCTCCGAAACACGATCGGCTATGCGATCTCAGACTGGATGACCCGTCCGATAGAGGCCGTCATTCGCGACTATCGCGCACGGTGGAACCTGAAGCCCCTTCGTACGCCGGATGATTCGTTTTCGAAGCGGGCCCAAATCTGCCAGATGCCGCAGGCGCTCGATTTCCCACGCCGCGAGATCCCTCTGAATTTCCACTACGTTGGCCCGCTTCGCCGCGTACGCGCGATGGCCGTTGACTTTCCCTGGCACCGCCTGGACGGTAGGCCGCTCGTGTATGCTTCGCTCGGCACGCTGCAGAACAGTAGAGAGGCGGTGTTTCGATGCTTCGTGGAAGCGTGTCAGGGACTCGACGTCCAGGTCGTCGTCAGCCACGGAGGCGGATTATCCAAACGCCAAGTCGCCGCCTTGCCTGGGCAACCGCTGGTTGTGCCTTATGCGCCGCAGGAGGAGCTACTGGCCCGGGGCGCGTTGACGCTGACCCATGCCGGCCTGAATACCGTGCTCGATTCCATCGCTGCTGGCGTCCCGCTTGTCGCCGTGCCTCTCACCTTTGAGCAGCCGGCGATAGCCAGACGAGTAGAATGGACGGGTGCCGGGCGTTCGATGAGGCTCTCAACGTTGAATTCCCGCCGCCTTCACCACGTGATTCGCGCCGTACTCGCCCAGCCTTCGTATCGAAAACAAGCGCGCCGGCTATCTGACGCCATACGCGCCAGCGGCGGCGTAGTCAGAGCGGCGAATATCGTAGAGCAATCCGTGAAGTCTGCCTAGCTTATGCGCTTCGGTGGTGTGAGTCACCTTTGGTCGCCCCTGGCGGCGACTTTTCGTGAAGAAATTTAATGTCTGTTTTCTTGTCACGGCTTTCGTAAGTTATACACTTTCAATGGCTTATCGAATCGCCACAAAGCCCTGTTGCAGGCTATTTCGATGGGCATCATAACTGCTTATGAAACGAGCAGAGGACAGCACGGGTTAGCTTAGGAGGGCACTCAATGCAGAAAAGGACAATCGTGAAGAACACATGTCGAAGGGTTTTATTTTCAATACTTGCAGCTGGGATCTTGATGGTCCCAACGGGTGCATCGGCCGCACCCATCATCGGCGACCTTCTGACCACCGGCACCGTCGTTGTGACCGTGGCAGGGGTCATCGACTTCACGCCTCCGTGCCAGCAGGCTTACGGGCCGGCGGCCGAGTCGTGCTTGCCGCCACTGGCGGTCGTACCAATGAGTAATTACGGCGAGTTCAACATCGAAAGCACGTCGAACGGGCACTTTCTGAGTTTAGGGCAGCCGATCGAGCAAGATGGCCGGATACTCGACCTCAACGCAACCGATCATCCGACCACAGCACCGTTCGTCCTGCCGAACTTCATGACGTTCGCGATGACGACTAATCCGGATCTCAACTTTACGCTCACGAATGTCCTCCCCTGCAGCACAGCCGGGCCAGGCAGCGTGTGCGCGTTCGGCGATCCGAACTCGGCATTCGCGTTCATCTACGATCCGGACGGCAACTTCACCACCGTAAGGCTCCGCCTCCGCGGTTATGTCGACGACCCGGGCTTCGACCGGAGTAACTGGCGCGGAACGTTCTCCGCGAACTTCGGGGGAACGATTGCAGAAGCAGAAGCGCGGTTCCTGCAGCAGGGATACGTTGAGTCAGCGTATTCGTCCCTGATCATCACGTCGGAAGCGGCCGTTCCCGAGCCAGCTACGCTTCTGACATTTGGCGCGGGCACTGCACTGCTGGGTGCCTATCGGCGGCGTCGCAACAAGAAGGCCTAAGAGTGCAGCCAAGCTGACCCACAAAAAAGCCGCGTCCCTTCGGGGACGTGGCTTTTTTTTCAGGCAGTGCGACAGAGAGGTGGATCGAAACACCCTGATTCGAGCGCAGATTTCACAGCCGCCATGAACCGCGCGCTGGCGCGGGCGTCCCACACACCATGATCTCCAGATAAAGTAAGTGTCATCATCGGTCGAACGGCGGGCTGGCCATCCACCACGACAACCATCGAGCGCGTCTGGCCGGCGACGAGCACGCCGGCCGTGCTGAAGACGGATGAGAGTGCCCAGTCCATCGGCACTGTCGATACCTGAAACGTGCCGGCTCCCTGCCGGCGAAACATCGGGCTTCTGAACAGCAGCCGCAACAGCGTCCGCCTCAGAAATCCGAACGGCACGAGCCATCCCCATCGTCGAAGCGTGCGCAGCATGCGCTGATCGGTCGCTCGGATTTCGGGTGTACGGCGCGTCGTTTCTTCTGCGATTTCGGCAACGCTCTTCGCGTCAGCACCTTCAATCACCAGAACCGGGGACACAAACGACTCACCAGCGACAGACAGCCCGATGTCGACGCGTGTGGGGCGCTGCCGCGTCACGCCGGCGACGATTTGATGAAGGTTCGCGTTCGTATGCAGCGCCCGCGCGACCGCGTGCACCAGCAGGTGCGTCGACGTCGCGTGAATGCGGTGGCGTCGGTTGTTCTCGAGCCAGCGCGTGGCGCTGGACATGTCGACCGTGGTCTGAAGGACACAAAACGCGGGACGCACCACATCGAGGCCATCGCGCAGCCATCGCTCCGCGTAATCGAGCCGTTCGGCGTTTTCATCCGACACGCGCGTCCCCGAGAAGGGCTTTCAGCCTCTGATAATCCACTTTGGCGGTCGAGGTGGTCGGCAGCTCGTCGCGAAAGACGAACCGATCGGGGCTCATGTACGCGGGCAACTTGCCCGCGCACAACAGCTTGAGATCGACAATCGACGGCCTGAGGCCACCGTTGCAGGCGAGGACCGCCACGATCTCGACGCCGTTGTCGGCGGTGGTCGTCGACAACACAGCCGCCTCGCGCACGCTCGGATGCAGATACAACGCCCGCTCGATTTCTCCGAGCTCAATACGATAGCCACGCCGTTTGACCATGCGATCCCTGCGTCCGACATAGACAAACCCCTCGCTGTCGTCCAGTCGCACCACATCGCCGGTGTTATACCAGCGGTTCGTACCTTTGGTGAGAAATGCCCGCTGGGTCTCCTCCGGCCTGTTCCAGTACCCCGCAAATACAGACGGTCCGCTGATGTAGAGCAACCCTTCATGCCCATGCGGAACGTGCGCGCCCGATTCATCGCGAACCGTCGCGCTGCAGTGATAGCAAGGAGACCCGACGGCATAGGGCGTATCGCGGTCGTCGGGAATCTGCGCGGGGATCCGGGCAAATGTACAGACGTTGGTCTCGGTCGGACCGTAAAGGTTGTAGTAGACCGGCGACGGCCAAATCTTCTGGAGCTGTCGAAGATGCTTCACTGGGAAGACTTCCCCGGCAAACAGCACCAGCCGCAACCTCGAAACGTCGTGCGCCTCCAACCTGCCGAACTGCACGAGCAAGGTTAGGATCGACGGGGTGGAATACCAGACGGTCAAGCCGCGATGCGCAATGAATGCGGCGAGCTCCTTCGGCTGTTTTCCGAGATCCTCGGAAATGAGGTGGACCGACGCTCCATGTTTGATGGCCAGATAGATATCGAGCACCGAGAGGTCGAAGTGGAATGGCGCGTGGCTGCTGAAGCGGTCGGCCTCGGTCGGCTCGAACACCGAAGACGCCCATTCGACGAAACTGACCGCGTTCTTGTGGGTCAGCATGACGCCCTTGGGCAAGCCGGTCGAGCCAGATGTGTAGAGGATGTAGGCGAGGTCTCCAGCGCTTCTCCGGCTTGCCGGCGCGCTTAACCCGCTGCGCACGGCCACCTCGAACGGAACGACTTCGACCCCCGCAACGCTGGACGGCGTTTCACCGATCGCGATCACGGCCGCCAGCGTGGATTCACCATCGTCGTCGGGGATCATCCCCACACAGGTGCTCGCAATGATGAGGGCGCGAACGCGGCAGTCGGTCAGAATTCTCTGAGCACGCCTCGCAGGCGCGAAGCAATCGACCGGCACGTAGGCCGCACCGGCTTTCATCACTGCGAAGAGTGACACAACAGCCGCAATGCTTTTGGGCAGGACGATGCCAACTCGGTCGCCAGGCTTTACTCCTCGCGACGCGAGCAGTCCCGCAAGCGCATCAGATTGGCGGTTCAGATCTGCGTAGCTGATGCTCGACCCGCTTGAATCGACGACAGCCACACCATCGGCATGAAGGCGCGCGCTCGTCTCGAGATATGCGGCGAGATGGTGCGTCGTATTCAGCTTTGGACTCCGTGTGCCGGGATCTGCTCCCGCTTGTCGGAGATGCGGCGGGCGATATCGTCGATGCGATCGAAGTGCTCGACGCTCGTGTCGTACACGTCGAGCTCCACCCCGAAGCGAGTCTCGATGAAGCTCACGAGGCCCGCCGCCGCCAGCGAATCGACGATGCCGCTGGTCAACAACGGCGTGTCGTCGCGCAGATTCTCTGCCGACTCCCCTGGCAAATGCCTGGTGAGGATGAACTGACGGATGGCTTCCTTGATTTCGTCCACGGGAGTGCTCCCGCGCCTGTATTTCGGTCAAGCGCCTCCGGATCTATAGGCGTGCCGCCCCATTTCGGCGAGCGCTGAGCATAAGCCGACGGCGATCTACTGGCTCAAGGCGGGGCGAAACGTGCTCTTAGTCCAACGCGAAGGATCGTAAAACGCCGCGTCGGTCTCGTGCATTGTGTCGGCGGTCGGCATGATGACCTGGACGCATGCCATCTTCGCCCGGAGACGCTCGATGACGGCGGAGAATTTGGGTTCGGGCTCGCGCGAATCGAATCGAAGAATCTCCATCTCGCATCGGTACCGCGGGTCGTAGTACGACGGCACCGCATTCCCGCGGTCGTCGAGCGGCTTGCCCCCGAGCCGCCGCAAAATCGAGGATGAACAATGGCGCACCGTGGCGGTCGTAATACCGAGACAATGACCGCATATGCGTCCGAGGCTGTACCCGGCGAGCGCGAGCAGGAGGCCTTCCGAGGTGCACCGGCTGTCAGCCGAGACGGCCCAGCCTCCCACCTCTGCGTAACGGAGATTTTCGCGGCGGGCCCGCCGAAGCTCTGATTCAACACCCCGCCACAGCCGGTCACGCCATTCCGTCATGCGGGCGAGCGGGCAGCATCGCACTCTCAAGTCTTCGACCCTGACAGTGGCATCGTGTTGAAGATACCAGGCGCACCCGGTCACGCGGTCGCGGCTGTCCACCGTCAAAAGATGCCAGCTGCGCTCGTCTTCGGCGGTTTCGTGCAAGCCCTCGGACGTCAATTCCTCACGTCCAAGCGCGCCGTCGGCTAAATAGATGCTCCCGCGCAGCTTTTGCATCTCCCTGACCAGGCGGGCGTGACGACGGGGATTCGCATCGACCTGCTTGAAATGCCAGGGTACTGCCGTGTGGCGGGGAGCCAGCAACAGCAGTCGATGATCGAGAGTGGCGATGGTTCTCTCAAGCAGTTTGAGCACAACATTCCCCCTGGTCTCTAATTGACGCGGACACGCCTTCTGAGCGGCGATGGCGTGCGCGTCGCCAGATGCCGGCGTTCAGGTCGATATTTAGGCTGAAAAAAACCGGTTCGGTGTATCTCGGCAGCCGGGGAAGCTGTCAACAACGATCCGAGGACGTTATGATAGTTGCACAGAATTTCACTGTAAAGCACGAAATCATCCGCGATTGGATCCGGTGGACGACGAGTCATCTCTAGCCCGGGCAGGAGCAAGGGGACGGCCACCAGGGTCAGCGAGGGCAGACTTGGCTAAATCCAAGAAAAGAGGCAGCTTGGACTTAGCGCGAACGGACGGGACAACACGGAGTGCCACCCAGTGCCGACACTTTGGAATGGGTGATTACAATTTCGAAATTACTGGGATCGCAGGCGCCGACGGCGCAGGGCCCGCGTACCGAGCAGGGCGGCAATGCCGTTGCCGAGCAGAATCAGCGTACCCGGTTCGGGCGCGGGCACCGCGGGTTGCTCGACGTTCTGGGCAAGTCGCACCTCGAGTGCCGCATTGGCCGCAGCCACACCAGCTGGCGCCTGGTTGGCTGGTGCGAGCAGGTCGGATTCCCCAAACGGACGATTGGGATCGAAGGGCGCAGCCCCCGGTTTGTCAGTGGCGCCCTGCTGGGACGGCTGAAAGCTTGTCGAGCGCACTCTGGACGGGGGTGTGACACTAACAGCGATCGTCGTGGCTCCTTGGGGAGGTGCAGCCACTTCTTCGTCGGCGGTCTCGGTCAGCGTCTCTGGCGAGAAGGTCGGAGCGTTGGAAGAAGAGCCCGGTCCCCGCGCGCCGCCGCTCGAACCGGCTCCAGCATTCCCGCCTCCTGCAGCAGAACCGCCCGGCTGCACGCGGGAGGCAACAGCACCGATGGAAGGGTACTGATGTATCGAAGCACTCGCGTCCAAGATGTTTCGCGTCGACTGCGCTCCGGCTTCGTCGTTCAAGGGAGACTGGCCAAGAGGAACATCAGAGTCTGCAGCTGAAACCTCGGGAATTTCGGCCGCGACTCGATCCGATGATGGCAGATTTGGAGCTGGGGACAGACCGACCTCGAATGTCTTGGCGCCAAGTGGGACGAGACCCGATTCCGCGGTTAATGGTGCGCCGACCTTGAGTGCGGCCGGATCGAGGATCGCGGGGCCACCTGGGCCACCAGACCTGGCCAGAGCACTTGATTCCGGCAACTCCGAGTTGCGCCGTTCGGAGCCAACAATGACGGCAACGATCGTAATCAGCGCGAGCGCTGCGACCAGAAACGCCGGATGACGAAGTGTCGATAACACCCGTAGTGGCATAATAGGGAATCCTAACTCCTTTATATGACAAGCAACAACCATTCCTGTAATTGGGTCCAATGATCACGGTAATTTGTTGATAAATATGATGTTATCCGTGTCAGCCCGCCGACATAGAGAGGAGATGCGACGGCGTCTGCCAATCACACGACAATTGTCCTCGTGGCAGGCGACTGTGTGTCTCGGGGTCGCGCTTTGTCTCCTGCCACGCGCCGCGGAGGCTCAGGCTGGTACCAACGTTCTCGTCGTCGTCAACACCTCGAGCGCCCATGGAGACGCGATCGCTTCGCGGTACTTCGCGGCTCGAGCGATCCCCGCCGATCACATCGTCCGTCTGACCACCGCACTCACCGACGACATCGAGCGCAATGAGTTCGAAAGAACCATCGAGGCCCCCATCGCCTCTTGGATCAACAGCCGCGCGGCGCACGATCGGATTCTCTACATCGTCCTCACCAAAGGCATTCCCCTGCGTATTCGGGGTTCCGGCGGACTCGCGGGAACGATGGCGAGCGTCGATTCGGAATTGACGCTGCTCTATCGCAAGCTCACAGGAGTCGCCGCGCCGCCGCAAGGTCATATCCCGAATCCCTATTTCCACGCCGAGCGACCACTTGGAGAAGCGCGCCCGTTCTCCCATGCAGCCGCCGACATCTATCTCGTCAGCCGACTCGACGGATTCACGCCGGCCGATGTCGCGCAACTGATCGATCGCGGTGGGCGTCCGCAGCGCGACGGTGAGATTCTGCTCGATCAGCGAGCCGCGCTGCTGGGAGAACGACGTGGCGATGTGTGGCTCGCAGCGGCGGCACGGGCACTCGAAGCGGAGCACAGCGGCCGGGTCGTTCTCGAGTCGACGCGCGAGCCGGCCGCGGGCCGCAAGGATCTCCTTGGCTACTATTCCTGGGGCTCCAACGACGCGTCGATCAAAGCGCGGAGATTGGGTCTCGGATTCGTGCCGGGGGCGATTGCCGCGATGTTCGTGAGCACCGATGGACGCACGTTTTCGGAGCCACCACCGGCGTGGACCATCGGGGTGTGGACTGACCCGCGTTCGCATCACGAGGGCTCGCCCCAGTCATTGATCGGCGATTTAATCCGCGAAGGGGTCACCGGCGTCGCCGGGCACGTGGCCGAGCCGTTCCTCGACGCGGCGATCCGGCCGCAGATTTTGTTTCCCGCCTACATGGCGGGCTTCAACCTCGCCGAATCATTTCACCTCGCGCTCCCGTATCTGAGCTGGCAGACGATCGTCGTCGGCGATCCGCTGTGCGCTCCGTTTAGAAAAGCGCACCTGCCGGTCGAGCAGGCTGAGCCACCGATCGACCCGGAAACCGAGCTGCCGGCGTTTTTTTCGGCGCGCCGCCTGGCGGCGCTGACCGGTCCGAACACGAATGTGGCGGCCGCGAAGCTATTACTCCGAGCGGAATCACGGCTCGCACGCTCGGATCGGGCTGGCGCGCTCGATGCGCTGCGTCAGGCAACAGCTGCCGACGCGCGTCTGATACGCGCGCGATTGATGCTTGCGAGCCTCGAGGAAGAAGCCGGCAACTTCAAGGCGGCCATGGGTGAATACAAAAGTGTGCTGGCCGTGGAGCCTGACAACGTGATGGCGCTGAACAATCTCGCGTATGCGCTTGCGGTGAGAACGAAGGCGCCTGCTGATGCGCTGCCGCTTGCAGTACGGGCGTACCGAGCTGTCCAAAGGGCACCCGAACATCGCCGATACGCTTGGCTGGATTCATTATTTGCTCGGTAATCACTCCGAGGCCGAACGGCGGCTTTCGGTAGCGCGCGACTCGTTACCCGAGTTTGCTGACATACGCATCCACCTCGCCTGGGTTTACGCCGACACAGACCGCCCCCAGGCCGGGCTGATAGAGCTCGACCGCGCGCTTCAACTCGACCCGCGCCTCAAGACGCGCGAAGATGTAGCGAAACTGGAAGCGTTACTGCGTGCGAAGTGACCGAGCTCAGTCTGACTTTAATCATCCGGTAGACAGACAATTGTCGCTCCATCATTTGGGAAGCACGCTGATGATCAAAAATTCTTAATATTTCGGCCGTATCGACCCGCCGCGACGGACATCGTCCGGCCGATAAATTGCTCTAAGAGACATGCAACGCATGAAACCAAAGCTGATTACAGTTTTGACCGTACTGGCGCTGAGCTTCATCTGGCTCTATTGGGGGGTTATCTGGAAACTGGTGTACGACTGGTCCCATGATGACAACTATTCCCACGGCTTCCTCATCATCCCGCTGGCGGCATATCTCGCATGGGAGCGCCGCGATCGGCTTCAGGGCGTTCCCGCTCGTCCGGCCACGCTCTGGGGTCTCGCCGGCGTGTTGGCCGGGATCGCCCTTCTGGTCGTCGGACTCCTCGGGGCGGAGCTCTTTCTGACCAGGATAGCCATGATCGTCACGCTGGTGGGTGGCATTCTCTTCGTGCTCGGCTGGCGACATCTGCGACTGCTCGCGTTTCCCGTCGCCATCCTGCTCCTGATGATCCCGATTCCAGCCATCGTGTTCAATCAGATCGTCTTTCCGCTCCAGCTGCTCGCGTCGCGCGTCGGTGAAACGTCGCTGCAGGCGGCTGGAATTCCGGTACTGCGGGAAGGGAACATCATTACCCTCGCCAACACAACGCTGGAAGTGGCGGAGGCATGCAGCGGCATCCGCTCGCTCGTCTCGCTCCTGACGCTCGCGATCGTGTTCGGGTATTTCGCCGATCCCCGTGGGTCGATCCGCGTTCTCGTCGCGATGAGCGCCGTCCCGGTCGCCATCATCGCCAACGGCATTCGTGTGGCCGGCACCGGAATCGCCGCCCACTATTACGGGGCCGCCGCCGCCGAGGGATTTTTTCACACGTTCTCCGGATGGTTGGTGTTCGTGGTGGCGTTCGTCATGTTGTTTCTGGTGATCCAGATGTTGCGCTGGGCTGCACCGTCAGCGCCGCTGGCACCATCTCATTCCACGTCAGCTGCGTGAGGGACACGATGATCGGTCGTATCGGTGTGCTTTGCTCTCTTTTCCTGCTCAGTGCAGTGCTGGTCGCGAGCGCCACGAAATCAGAACAGGTGCCGCCGCGCACCCCGCTCGCGACATTCCCACTGCAAATCGGGGAGTGGTCCGGTCAAGACCTGCCCGCTTTCGAGCAGGAGATTCTGGACGTCCTCGGCGTCGACGAGTACGTCACCCGTGCGTATCGCTCTCAGAATGGGTACTCCACCTTGTACATCGGGTACTACGGCAGTCAGCGTCAGGGCGACACGATCCATTCCCCGTTGAACTGCCTTCCGGGTTCGGGCTGGGAGCCGCTGTCGAAGACGTACCAGTCGATTCCGGTCAACACGAGCGCGGGGCCGTCAACCATTACGGTGAATGAGTACATGATTCGGAAGGGTCTGGATCAGCAGGTCGTTCTTTATTGGTATCAGAGTCACGGCCGCGTCATCGCAAATGAATATCGAAGCAAGATTTTCATGGTGTACGACGCCGTGCGGCTCAACCGCACGGACGCGGCGCTGGTTCGCGTCATGAGCCCGCGGCTCGGCCTCGGCGAGAACGCCGTGCAGGAGGCACGCGACCGCGCCGTGACGTTCGTGAAAGCCATGTTCCCGCTGCTCGACAAGTACGTGCCTTCGTAGATTGCACCCACCGGCTCACGCCGGTTGTGACACCAAGGATAAGGTCATGACATATACACGATCGTTTCTCGCTCTGCTGATTGTCGCGTTCACCGGCATTGCATGCTCCAAAGATCCGGAAGTCGCGAAGCGCGAATATCTGCGAAGCGGCGACACCTATGCCGCGGAGGGCAAACACAAAGAAGCCATCATCGAGTACCGGAACGCGGTGCAGCAGGATCCGCGCTTTGGCGAAGCGAGATTCAAGCTGGCTCAGAGTTACGAAAAAGTTGAAGACCCGACGAAGGCGTTCGGCGAATACATCCGTGCGGCGGACTTGCTGCCCAACGACGTGAAGGCGCAAACGAAGGCTGCCTCCATGCTGCTGATGGCCCGTCAGTGGGAGGACGCGCAGGCACGGGCGGACAAAGCGCTGGCGGTCGACGCCTCGAACGTCGACGCACTCATCGCCAAGGGCAACGCGTTGGCGGGACTGCAAAATCTGGACGCGGCCGTGGCACGTATCGAAGAAGCTATCCGCCTGGATCCGGCACGAGTGGAAGCCTACGCGACACTCGGCGCGATGGAGCTTGCGCGCGGGAATCGCGACCAGGCGTACGGCGCGTTCAAGAAAGCGACGGAGGCAGATCCGCAGTCGTTGCCTGCCTGGCTCGCGCTGGCGAACTTCTACTGGAACACCGGGCAGGGAGCCGAAGTCGAGCAGACGCTGCTCAAAGCCATCTCGATCGACCCGAAGACCGTCGTGGCGCATCGCGCACTGGCGATTTATTACGTCGCGACTCGCCAGGTCGAAAAGGGGGAAGTTCACCTGAAGACGGCATTGGCGAACTCGAAGGAAGGTCGCGACAAACTGGCGCTCGCCGATTTCTACCTGGCCTCGAAGCGCCGTCAAGATGCGGTACCGCTGCTCCAGGAGCTTGCGAAGGGGGACGCGGCACATCTGTCTCCGGCGAACCTTCGCCTCGCGTCATTCGCCGTAGTAGACGGCAAGCGCGGCGAGGCGCATAAGCTCGTCGATGAAGTTTTGCAAAAGTTGCCGAAAGACGTCGAAGCTCTCGTGACCAAGTCCAGGATGTTGATCGAGGACAAGCGCTACGACGAGGGCCTGGCGCGGGCGCAGGAAGCCGTGCAGGCGCAGCCGAAATCGGCGACCGCGCAATTTGCGTTGGCCAGGGCGCACGCGGCGAAGCAGGATCCCAACGCCGCGATTGCGGCATACAACGCGGCGCTCACAAGCAATCCTCAGTTGAATGTCGCGCGGGTCGAGCTGACACGCCTTTATCTGGAGCAGAACAGGCCGGACGACGCTATTCAGACGGCGGGCGAGGCCCTGCAGCGGCAGCCCGGGAATGCCGAAGCGATCTTCCTGCAGAACCGGGCGATGTTGATGAAGGGCAACGCAACGGCTGTAGAGTCGCAGGTGCGCCGGCTGGCCACGGCGTTTCCGAAATCGTCGAGTGCTCAGACGCAGCTCGGCCAAGTCGCCGCCATCAAGGGAGACGTCGTTGGGGCTCGGCGGGCGTTCGAACACGCGCTGAAGGTCAACCCGAATGATGTGGAAGCCCTGGCAGCCCTGGCGACGCTCGATATCCGGGCGAAAAACCCCGCGGCGGCCCGTGCGCGCCTCGATGCACGGATATCGCCGGATACGAAAGATGCGCGGCTGCTGCTTCTCGCCGCTCAGGTGTATGGCGCCGTCGGCGACGCGACTGCCGCCGAGCGAACGTTGAAACGAGTTATCGAAATCGACGCGACACAATTCGACGCCTATGCGATGCTCGGACAGTTCTACGCATCACAGCGCAGGCTCGACGAGGCGCGGGCGGAATTCGAGCGCCTCGCGACCATGCGCCCCTCGACCGCCGTTGGCGCCCATACGCTGATCGCAATCATTCTTCAAATGCAGGGCAAGGAAGCCGAGGCGAAGGCGCGTTACGAGAAGGTTCTCGCGATGGACCCGCGCGCCGCGGTGGCGGCGAACAACCTCGCATGGATCCACGCCGAAAGCGGCGGCAACCTCGACGTCGCGCTCCAATTGGCGCAGACGGCGAAGTCACAACTGACAAATCGCCCCGAGATCAACGACACCCTCGGATGGGTGTACTACAAGAAGGGTCTCCCGGCGCTCGCCATTCAGCCGATGAAGGAAAGCGTGGAGCAGGACCCGAAGAACGCCGGCTACCATTACCACCTTGGCCTGGCGTATCTGAAGACCGGCGACAAGGAGAACGCCCGCAAGTCGCTCGAACAGGCGCTCGTGCTCGATCGGAAGTTTGACGGGGCTGTTGAAGCGCAGCGCATCCTGGGGGAGCTCAAGGGCTAATCGACTTCGTCCAGCCGTTCAAGATCGAGTCGAGATCAATCCTAGTTTGCAGGGGTTTGGCCGCCTGTCAGCCAATGAGTAAGCGACCGATAAGTTGGTATTGAGCGCTCCCCTTTTGCATAATTAGGCCTCCAGATGCCGGCACTCGCGAGTTATATCTTTGCGGCGAGCGTGGGGTTTATCCTCTATGTCCTGGTGGGCTATCCGCTGGCGCTCGCCTTAGCGGCGCGCCTGCGAGGGCGCTCGCTTCAGAGAAACTGGTCCGCGCGATCCGTCTCGCTCGTGGTTCCTGTTCACAACGGGCAGGCGTGGATTGAACCCAAGATCGAGTCGATCGCGAACCTCGATTACCCCAAAGAGCTCCTGCAGGTTATTTTTGTCGACGACGGCTCGACAGACCGCAGTGCCGAATTGATTCGGCGCTGTGCGGCGCCAGGGACCGAGGTCATTACGATTCCGCGCGGCGGCAAGGCGCTGGCGTTGAACGCCGGGATCCAGGAATCTCGGGGAGAAATTCTTTTCTTCACCGACATCCGGCAACGTCTCGATCGCGACAGCCTGCGCCACCTGGTCGAATGCTTCGCCGATAGCAGAGTTGGAGTCGTCAGCGGCGAGCTCGTCATTCTCGAGGGCGCGAGTCAGCAGGAAGCGGACATCGGGCTGTACTGGCGATATGAAAAATCGATTCGCAAACGACAAGGGCGGCTGGGATGCGTGCCGGGTGCTACAGGGTCGATCTACGCCATGCGCCGGGATCTTGCAGCTGCGCTGCCCGCTCAGACGCTCCTTGATGACGTGTATCTACCGCTGGCCGCGTTCTTCCGGGGTTACCGGATCGTGTTCGATGAGCGGGCGCGCGCGTTCGATCACCCCACCGCGCTCAAGACGGAATTCCGGCGGAAGGTACGCACGCAGGCCGGTGTCTGGCAAATCGTAGGGGCGTTCCCCCGACTGCTGTTGCCGACGTCGCTGATGTGGTTTCATTTCGGTTCGCACAAGCTCGGTCGGCTGCTGCTGCCCGAAGCGCTGATGGCCATTGCGCTCTCGAGCTTCTGGCTTCCTCCTGTCCCCCGGCTCTGGACTCTGCTGGCTCAGACGGCGTTTTACGGGGTCGCTGCACTCGACTGGCTTGTCCCTCACGCATCGCCGGCAAAACGGGCGACGTCAATCGCCCGAACGTTCGTGGTGCTCGTCGGCGCGGCGTTCTGCGCGCCATTCTTTCTCCTCACGAACCGAGGCGCCTCAGGCTGGGCGGCTACCGATGTGCAGCCAGCGGCTGCTACGCCGCATCGCTGAAACCTGCATGCTGAAGACGCTCAAACAATCGACATTGCGAGCAGCCAAGAGAGCGGGCGTGTTTTCTCTAGCAGAACGGAGCAGATGGAGGCGAAGCCGCGTGTTAATCCTCGCCTACCATGGCGTTGCCATAGACGACGAGCACAAGTGGAATCCGGCGTTGTTCGTGTCTCAGGAATTCCTCAGGGAGCGGTTGACTATGATCCGCGACCTGCGTTATCACGTTCTCGGTCTGAGCGACGCGCTCCGTCTCCTGCGGGAAGACGAGTTGCCCGAGCGCAGCATCGTGCTGACATTCGATGACGGCAACTATGACTTCTACGCGCGCGCGTTTCCGGTCCTCGATGAATTCGGCTACACGGCAACTGTCTATCTCACCACCTTCTATTCCCACTATCAGAGGCCGGTCTTCGATGTCATGGTGTCGTACCTTCTCTGGAAAGGCCGTGATCGTCGTCTGAATCTTCGCAACCTGATCGGTGAGGACTCTGTCTTACCGACAGACCATGAGACGCGCGCGGACACCGTCCAGAGCCTCGTGGCATTCGTCCGGGAAGGCGGGCTATCTGCGGAGGAAAAGGAGGGTCTGTGTATCCGTCTTGCGGCGGATCTAGACGTGGATTATGACGCCGTGCTGCGCGGGCGGCTGCTGCACATCATGACGCCGGCACAGGTTTCCGAAATGTCGGCGGCTGGAATCGATTTTCAGCTTCACACGCACAGGCACCGGACGCCCCTGATCAGGGAGCTGTTCGTGCGGGAGATTGTCGACAACCGCCGCTGCATCGAGGCGATGACGGGCAAGACACCGAACCATTTCTGCTACCCAAGCGGTGTGCACAATCCTCTCGTCGTGTCGTGGCTGCGCGAATTGAACGTGGCATCTGCGACAACCTCCGATCCGGATATCGCGTCGAGAGCACACGATGCGCTGCTCCTGCCAAGGCTGGTCGACGGCTCGGCGCTGTCTGCGGTCGAGTTCGAAGGCTGGCTGACCGGCGTCGCAAGCGTCCTGCCTCAGCGGCCCCGAGCGTAGCATTTCTCTGTTGCTAACTCGCGGCGATATCACATCAAAGCTTCGCATCCCACGCCTTGAGCCAATGCTCGAGGATGAGCAGAATCCAGACGCGATCAGCCTCTATCGGATCACCTGAGGCGGCAGCTGCGATCCGCGAGGAAATCATCGGACGGTTGAATACCTCGGCGATACGGCTTTCGTGTCCATGAGCGTGTCCTGAGCCCATCCGGAGAGGCCGGTCTGCAGCCAAAGGTACACCGGCACTGGGAAGCCGCGCTTCGGACGAGTACGGATCTCAGAAGGCACCCGGGCTGCACAGAATCGCCGGAGCACACTTTTTGTTTCGTAACTCGTGAACCCGGTTCTTCGCACCTTCGCTTGGGTTGGCTGTCTGTTGGCCCATTCCGCCAGCCGGTAATCGAGAAACTGGGTCCGGAACTCAATGGATGTCGCCATGCTCATCTTGTCGGATTTCATGAGCAAATCTTCAACAAGCCACGACTTTTGGTACACCGAGAGAATCTGCTCGAGCGGAACCTTTGAGCGGGCTTGCCCGTAAAGGTCTCGCACGATTCGGCCCGAATCCAAACCCTGTCCGCCCGGCCAGAGAGAATTCTTCTCGTCCTCTCCAAACAACCACGTCATGTGCATCAGATCGGTCCGATTCCACTCCGACAGAGGCTCGAGCGCGATCCGGTTGGCTGCGTGCGCGCGTGAAGGGATTAGCCGCTCGATCGCCGCTGCGCCCGCGCGCAGCACAGGTTGGGGAATGCGCTGCAAGGCGTCGGCAAGCTGCCACCTTCGTTCAGCGACGTCAAGGTCATATCCAGCCAGTACTTCATCGCTGCCCTCTCCCGACAAGACCACTTTCACGTGCTCCCGGGCAAGCCGGCACACCTCGAGCAGCGGCACCGAAGCGAGATCGGCTAAAGGCTCATCCGAGGAACGAACGACCTGAGGCAACATCTCCAGGAAACGGCTTTGATTGATTACAACCGCATGATGTTGGGCGCCGACATGGGCGGCCATCTGGCGGGCATATGCGAGCTCGGAGAATCTGGAATCGTCGAATCCGATCGAGAATGTATGGAAGTTTCGATGGCCCAGCTCGACGGCTGCGGCGGCGACGGCGCTGGAATCGAGCCCACCACTCAGCAGAACACCGACAGGCACATCCGACGCAATTAACCGCAGTTGAACAGCGTCAAGGAATAGCTCTGCGAATTCCCGATCTACGGCGTCATCCGGGCGCGAGTCAACGCCGGCGACGACATCCGTTTTCCAGTATCGAATTTCCTTGGGTGGCCCGCCCTGAAAAAACTCTACCGCATGTCCCGGAGGCAGCTTTCGCACCCCAGCCCAGATCGAGTCCGGCCCTGGGATATATCGGTACGTCAGGTAGTCCCACCGCCTGACGATTGACTTTCCGGTCGATCAGCCCTGAAGCCAGGAGAGCCTTGACCTCGGAGGCGAAGACCAACACCTTGCCATCCCAGAAGTAATCAGGGGTTTCACGCCGAGCCGATCGCGGACCAGCAGAAGCTTCTTTTCGGACGTGTTCCAGGCGGCGACGCCGAACATGCCGTTCCAGGTGTCGACGGCGGCGAGCCCGGCCGTCGCTAAGCCGACAGTCACGACCTCAGTGTCGCTGTGTGTTCGGAACGTCTGGTCGCCTCCAAGCGCGTGTCTGACTTCTCTATAATTAAAACTCTCGCCGTTGAACACCACGCCGCAGGTATTTCCTCGATCCCACATGGGTTGCTGCCCGCCTGCGAGATCGATGATGCTGAGCCGGCGCATTCCGAACCCGAAACCATCCTCCGCCCATAGTACCTCGTCGTCCGGACCGCGATGGACCTGTGCCTGGTTCATGTTGCGGACGATCTCCAGGCAACGGCTCTTCTCAAAAGGTCCGGCGACGCCGGCGATACCGCACATGTCTTGGCTACTCCCCCACTGGTATTTCGTCGACTCTCCATGCCGAGGAGCGGCGCGCGCCACTCAGGAAAATCTGTCCCCACAGGTCCAGGGTGACGAGTCGCCATAGACGATCCGTGGCGTCGATGCGTCCGGCGAGATGACGCTCTACCAACGCTTGTACGAACGGGCGGTCGAGATATTCGGCGAGAAATCCCTTTCGATCCCACAAAGTTTCGAGAAGAGGACGTGCCGCAGCACCGCGAAACCAGTCGCGTAGGGGCGTTGGAAATCCCATCTTTTTGCGGTAAACAATGCTGGCCGGCAACAAATCAGCCACTGCGCGCTTCAGAATGTATTTCCCGGTGGCGTCGCGAATCTTCAATCGATCCGGAACACGTGCCGCGAATTCTACGAAGGGGTGGTCCAGGAAAGGCACACGGCTCTCAATCGACGATGCCATGCTCATCTGATCCTGCCTCATGAGGAGTTCGACCAGGTATGTCTTTTGATCGGCGTAAAGCAGCCGGTCGAGAAGGCTCACATTTCCTCTGCTCTGCCAGTAACCGAGGAAAGCGTGGAACGCCGCGTCACCTGATCCACGCGACAGGATCTGCCGCTGGTCTTCGGACGGAAACGCTGAATAGAAGTTGTCGATGTAAAACCCTTCGAAGATCGGCTCATGACCGAGTAGTGTGTGTTGAATCTTTCGACGCATCGACGCCGGCAGCAGATCCGTCTGTTCGATCATCGATCGCACGCGACGGCGAAGCGACGCCGGTATATTCGCGTACCGCGTCATCCACGGCTCATTGTCACGATAGAACCGGTATCGCGCATACCCCCCGAACAATTCGTCGGCACCCTCGCCGGACAGAACGACCTTCACACGCTCCGCTGCCAGCTTGGAAACAAAGTGCAAAGGTACGCTCGATGGCCATGCAATTGGCTCGTCTTCATGCCACGTGAGTTTTGGCAGCGCGCCGAAAAATTCGTCCTTGCTGACCAATACCTCGTGATGATCGGTCCCGATCGACTGGGCAACTTCACGCGCGTAACTCAATTCGCTGAAAGCGGTTTCCCGATAGCCGACGGAAAACGTCTTGACGCGACCTTCGACCATTCGGGACATCAGGGCCGCGATGGCACTCGAATCGAGGCCGCCGCTCAGGAACATTCCGAGCGGAACGTCACTCATGAGACGCATCCGTACTGTTTCTTCGAGCCTGCCGCGACATTCGCGAATCCATGCATCGTCATCGCCATCGTATGCGTCAGCCGGGGGCGATTCTGGTACGTCCCAGTACCGGCGTATGGAGAGGCCTTCGGCGGAGACGGTCACGGAATGCCCGGGCATCAGCTTGCGAATGCCGCGAAACAGAGTCTGTTCGCCGCTGGAGTATCCAAACGCGAGATACTCAGGCAACAGCGATTCGTCGAAGTTGCCGGAAATGGCAGGGTGCTGCAGCAGGGATTTGATCTCCGACGCAAACGCGAAAACACGACCGTCGGAATAGTAATAGAACGGCTTCACGCCGAGCCGATCGCGGGCGCAGAACAGCACGCGCTTGACGCGATCCCAGATCGCGAACGCAAACATCCCCCTGAAGTGATCGACGCAGTGCGGTCCGTATTCTTCGTAGGCGTGAAGGATTGTCTCCGTATCCGATCGACTCACGTACCGGTGGCCGTTGCGCTCGAGAGTGGGACGAATCTCGGCATGGTTGAATATCTCACCATTGAAAATCACGCAGAGCTCGCGATTTTCGTTGAACATCGGCTGACGGCCTGCCGACAGATCAACAATGCTGAGCCGGCGGTGTCCAAGTGCGACAAACGCATCCCGGTAGTACCCGCAATCGTCCGGGCCGCGATGCTGGATGACATCGGTCATCCGCGTGATGACGGTGTCGGGTAGTTCGGACGGTCCCGTCGTGAAAAAACCGGCAATACCGCACATGGTCAGGCCGCCGGAGAGCCGGAATGCGCGTCGTCCTTCAGCTCCGCGAGTGCGTTTCGATCAAGCGCCACACTGAGGCCGGCAAGCATGGGGAGGTACATGTGGTAGGCCACGCTTGAAAAGAACGTGGTCACAGCAAATATGATCAAAGACAACCAGAGGCAGTAGGCGCTGCTGCTTATATCCGCTAACCGTTCGGACGCTCGAGTCCGGTTGTAGAGGCGTTTCGAAGTCACGATACAGGTCAGAAGGGTCGCGAGATAGAACACGAATCCCGGTAAGCCGGTTTCGCTTGAAACCTGTGTATAGGTATTGTGGGCTTCGTGCCAGATGCCGCGCTCCCCGCTTCTGGCGCTTATTTCAGCAGAGGCGACCTGAAACATGCCTGGTCCGGTACCCAGGATCGGATTACTCAATGTGATATCGATACTTTGCCGCAGCAACTGCAGTCTCGCCTGGGTGGAGCCCACGGCATCATCCAAAGTTTCCACTTCTGGGGACAGAATCGTCGAGTAGCGCGCTAACTGTTCGGTGGAGACGAACGGCAGGACACTCACAACGGCAATAGCGAGTGTAATCAGCAGCTTCATCCTTCGGCCCCAGGTAAAGGTCACCAACATCACGGCCATCAGGACGCAGAGTCCCACGATCCCGGCGCGCGACCCTGTCCTGAGGGTGATGAGCAGGAGGCAGACGCTGCTCACACCTACCAGTGAACGCGTGAGCATGGTCGCGCCCTTTGCCCCAATCAGCCATAAAAACGGTAAGCCGAGGAGGAGAATCTGAGCAAGATCGTTGGGGTTGGCGAGGACTCCCTGCTGCAGCGCGAGACGACCTGCTAACGCATCAGTTCCGTAGATGTACGAAAGCACAGTCGTCGCAACGGCCGCACACCCGATGGTATACATAGCCGTCCGGCAGTGCCTGACCGACCTCAACAGGCCGCCGACGATGACAAATACAAGAAAAGACTTGGACCAGTGATCGATCACAAGCTGAACGCTTCCGCCGGGCCACACACTGAACGGGACGGTAACAATGAGCCAGGCAGTGAACGCGATAAGCCAGCGGCCAGCGCTCGACGAGAAGGCCCGAAACAATCCGCCGGTCAGTACCAGAGCCGTCAGCGCGGCCAGAGAACTGAGCAGCGGAAGGCGAAGCGGGTTGAGAAACAGGTCCGACAACCGACTGCAGGCGAGAAATAAGAATATGAGAAGAAACCAGAATCCTAACTTGGCTAAGGCGCCGACGTCTCCTCGGGCTCTCAACCCGGCAACGCTTCGCTTCGACAGCAGCATGTCCGCCGGCAAGTGCTGAGAGAGCGCGCTGCTTTGCGACTGTATCCTGGACATCCGAATTCCACTCCATAGTCTAGCCGACGGCATCACGCAGCCCTTACACCGCCGGACAAGACGTAGCGGTAAGCCTCGATTTCTGCATCGGCGGTTCGCGACCATGTGCGCTCGGTCAAAACATAGGCCCTTGCCGCTTCGGACAGGCGCTGTGGGAGGAACGTGTCCGACGCCACGCGCTCGAGCGCTGCCAAAAGCGCGCCCGAATCCTCGGCTTGGTAGAGCAACCCTGTGACATCGTGGTGGACAAGCTCCTGATGCCCCCCGACGTCACTCGCAACAACCGCTTTCTTCATCGCCATGGCTTCGAGAGGCTTCAGGGGAGTCACCGTGTCCGTCAGACGATTCCGTCTTCTGGGGTACACCATGCAATCGGCCAGCGAATAGTACCGTTGCACCTCGCTGTGCGGCACACGCGGCCGGTAGATGATCTGCGAGAAACCGAGTCCGGAAACCATCGATCGGACCTCCGCCTGTCGCTCACCTCCGCCGACGATCAGTATCCGGACCGCCGGAAACCGCTGAATAAGGGCAGGAGCGATACCAAGAAGATCCTCGACCCCTTCGTAATTGAAAAGCGAGCCGATAAATGCAATGACGGGATATCCGTCGGCGCCTATCGCCCGTGCAAGTTCTGCATCCCTCGTCACAGGAGTAAATGATTCGGGGTTCACGCCGTTAGGTGCGACAAACAATTTCTCGGATCCAATACCACGCGACATGATCTCTCGTTTGAGTCCATCGCAAATCGTCACAACGGCCTGAGCGTGTCGGCACACATAGCTCTCGAGTCCGGACGACGCGCGATAGGCGAACGAGCCGGCTCTCATCTTCTTGCGGTCCACCGCCGCGTCTTCCCACAAGGCGCGGATTTCATAGATACACGGAATGGTCAGATGCTGCGCCACCCTCAGCGCGGCGAGACCGTTATATGCCGGAGAATGGACATGAATGATGTCGGGTTTCTCGATGGCCGCCACCGTGGCTAACCTCCGCTGCAACCGGCGGTAGAGACTCCATTCACGAAGGCCCGCTTGCTTCGCTACGCCTGCCGCGGACGTGCGGTAGTACCGGACGCCTGCGATCTCCTCCTCGGGGACCACGGACTCGTCCTGTGCCGCCCCTGTCATGGCGACAACTTGGAGGCCTTTGTCGCGTGATGCGCTCATGATCGCGTCCGCCCGGATACAGTACCCGGCAAGTGAGGGCAATGAATTCTGCAAGACATGTAGGATTTTCACGATGTGGCATCCGATTCTAAGAGAAACAATGTGGCTACGCCAGGAACCCTCATAGTCCGATAACATATGCAGCGGGTGCACGCCTTGTCGCGCCGTTGCCCACTCGCAAAGAGTTATCGGCTTCGGAGACCTCGAACATGTGCGGTATTGCAGGCTTCGTGGGTGAACACGACCGCTGGGGCCATGAAGAAAAGATTCAGATCGCGGATCGGATGTGCGCCCAGATCGTTCACCGGGGGCCAGACGACCAAGGGATCGCTGTCTCCGGAGGCGCTGTTTTGGGCGTTCGTCGACTCGCCATCATCGATCTCAGCGGAGGGCATCAGCCAATCTCAGGTGAAGACGGCAGCGTCACGGTCGCGTTCAACGGGGAGATTTACAACTATCGTGAGCTTCAAGGCGATCTCAGGAAGCGAGGACATCGCTTTCTCACCGATTCCGACACCGAAGTGATCGTCCATGCGTACGAAGAATATGGGGCGTCGTGCGTCCAACACTTCAGAGGGATGTTCGGCTTCGCGATTTGGGACGCGCGCCGTCGTGCCCTTCTGCTGGCGCGAGACCGGGTGGGCGAAAAACCCCTCTACTACACCCTGACGCCTCAAGGCACGCTGGTTTTTGGTTCCGAGCTCAAGTCTCTGCTGGTTCATCCCGACGTCGTCCATAAAGTGGATATGCGGGGCCTCGACAGTTATCTGTCCTTTGGCTACGTACCGGATCCCTTGACGATGTTTCAAGGCGTGTCCAAGCTGCCAGCCGGCTGTACGCTCTCGTTTGCCGACGGCCGTGTGTCCGTCTCACAGGTACTGGGATTTTCCGTACGAACAGCGCGAATCCCGAAACGGATGCGAAGGCGATTACCTCGAGGAGTTGCGCGCTCTGCTCGACGAAGCAGTGAAAATCATGCTCGTGGCCGATGTGCCATTAGGGGCGTTTCTCTCGGGCGGAGTCGACTCGACGACGATCGTGGGGCTGATGTCCCGTCACATCGCACAACCGGTGAAGACGTTTTCGATCGGGTTCCGCGAGGACAGTTACAACGAGCTGCCGTACGCGCGTCTCGCTGCCAGCCAGTTCGGAACCGAACATCACGAGTTGATTGTGACGCCAGACGTCCATGAGATCGTCGACGACCTGGTGTGGCACTTCGACGAGCCTTTCGCTGACGTCTCGGCCATTCCGACCTATTTGGTAGCCAAGCTGGCTCGCGAGCATGTCAAGGTCGCGCTGTCTGGCGACGGCGGAGACGAGCTCTTCGGCGGTTACACCCGATATGCCACCCACTTACGCCGCGGAACGTCCTCGTCCATCCCGCGATTTCTCCGCGAGGGTGTAATCCAGCCGCTGAGCCGGAGTTTACCTCATGGAGCATGGGGTCGGAACTATCTCCACAATATCACGCTGGATCCCTTTAGTCGGTATCTCGACAGCATCTCTGTGTTCACAGATCTCAACAAGCAGTCGCTATACGCCAGTAATTTTGTGGACGAGTTGGACGCAGTGGGTCGAGTTCGTCCCTCTATCGCCGGATCGCCCATAACGGAACCCCTCGATTCGCTGATGTACTTCGACAGTAAGACATATCTCCCTGGTGATATCCTGACGAAAGTCGACCGCATGACGATGGCTGTGTCGCTCGAGTCACGCGCTCCCTTCCTCGATCACAAGCTCATCGAATTCGTGACACGCATTCCGCCAGGCATGAAGCTGCATGGCTCCAACGCCAAGCACATTCTCAAAATGGCGGCCGCTGACTTGCTGCCGTCGGAGATCCGGAATCGCCCTAAACAGGGTTTCGGTGTGCCGATCGATTCCTGGATCAACAATGAGCTGCACGATCGCATCAGAGACACTTTACGAGACTCGGCAACCCGGCAGCGAGGATATTTTGAATCGCGATATGTAGACACCCTTCTGGATGAGCACGCCCGTGGGCGGCGCGACCACTCGCGAGCCCTCTGGTCTTTGTTCATGCTGGAGCTTTGGTATCGGAGGTTCGCAACGCCAACAGGGGCACCACCGCGTCACCGTTCCGTCGACCCGACACCGTTACGAACGGGTGCATCCAGTGGACGCTGAGAGCGAAGCGAAATACGAGCACGACTCGGCGAATCGATCGGTCGAATCCGTGCCGAGAATTCTGCTCGTCGGTCCATCACTGGACATGCTCGGAGGCCAGTCGAGACAGGCCGCGCGACTGATGGGTCACCTCGCGCGGCAGCACTCGTTCGAATGCGACTTTTTGCGGGTGGATGCCCTCGCCCCTTGGCCCTTGCGAATGCTGCAACGCATCAAATATGTTCGGACGCTCGTTACCACCCTGTTTTTCTGGCTCAGCTTGCTGCGGACCGTACCCAGGTTTGACGTGATTCATGTCTATGCGGCGTCATACTACTCATACCTGCTCTCGGCGATGCCGGTGATTCTCCTTGGAAAATTTCTGGGGAAGAAAGTCATTCTCAATTATCACAGCGGCGAGGCCGAAGATCATCTTCGGCGCTGGCGACTCAGCGCTCTACCGACTATCCGGATGGCGGATGCGGTCGTCGTGCCGTCAGGTTACCTGGTGGATGTGTTCAGCCGTTTCGGCGTGCGGGCGCAGGCTATCTTCAACATCGTAGAGCTCGATCGCTTTGCGTTCAGAGAGAGAGGGGCGCTTCGCCCCGTTTTCCTGACAACTCGATTACTCGAGCCGTTATACAACGTCGGATGTGTGCTTCGCGCATTTGCTGCGATTCAGCGGCGATACCCGGACGCCTCGCTCACGGTCGGAGGCGAAGGATGGCAACGTGCAGAACTGGAGCAGCTCGCGCGAGACCTCGAACTCCAGCAAACCGAGTTCGTCGGCCAGGTCCCGTTTGACAGGATGCCGTCGATTTACGACGGTGCAGATGTGTACTTGACCGCGACCAATATCGACAACATGCCCGGATCCATTATCGAGTGCTTCGCGTGCGGCTTGCCCGTGGTGACGACAAACGCCGGAGGAGTACCGTATATCGTCTCGGATGGAGAAACCGGCCTGCTTGTGCCACGAGGAGATCACGAAGCCATGGCTGCCGCCGCGATCCGTCTTTTGGAAGACCCACAGCTCGCGACAAAGATCGCGAACAATGCCCGCCTCGCGTGTCAGCAGTACACATGGCCGGAGGTCGCACCGGCGTGGTTGCAACTGTACGCCAGACTCACGTCGCCGCAGTCCCGCGAAATCACGGCTTCAGCAGAGCGTCAGGTTCGTCAATGAAACAGATCGTTCGAAAAGGACTCAAGGACGTCGTGGTCGAGGAAGTACCGGATCCTCTCGCCGTTTCACACCACGTCTTGATTAGATCGTTCTACTCGCTGATCAGCAGCGGAACGGAAACAGCCAGTCTGCACCAGGAAGGTGTCATCAACGAAATTGCGCATAATCCCTCCCATCTTCAGAAGATTTGGGGGGCGATGAAGGTTTCGGGGCCCGAACGGACGTTGGCCGAGGTAAGAGCGAAATTCAGCGAGCTGGCGGCCATCGGCTACTCTGGCGCCGGCATCGTGATCGATCGCCATCCGACTGTTACCGACCTCGAAATCGGACAACGCGTCGCCTATGGCGGCGAAGGGACGGGGCACGCAGAGACGGTTCTTGCGGGGCGCAACCTCGTCGCACGAGTGCCGGACGCAGTGCCCTTCGAGCATGCCTGCTTTACAACGCTCGGCGCAATCAGTATGAACGCCATTCGCCAGGCATCTATTGGACTGGGCGACGTCGTCGCGGTCATCGGCATGGGCATTATCGGCCAGTTGGTCGCCCAGCTGGCCAGCGCGCACGGAGCGCGTGTGATTGGGCTCGACCTCCGGCAGAATCGGCTTTCATTGGCTCAAAGCTTGGGCGTCGATCATGTACTGCTCGACAGACCATCGACCACGACCGACGTTCAATCGCTGACCGGCGGAAAAGGCGTGGACTGCGTCATCGTCGCTGCCGCGGCGAAATCGTCGGCCCCGTGTCTGCGCGCTATTGATATCTGTAGAGATCGCGGGCGTATTGTCGTCGTCGGCGCTGTTGAAATGAACCTTCCGCGCGACGAGATGTACCGGAAGGAAATCCAGCTGGTGATGTCGCGGGCTTACGGACCTGGAAGTTACGACGCCACGTACGAGCAGGGTGGAAAGGATTATCCGTATCCCTACGTGCGGTGGACCGAGAACCGCAACATGGAAGAATTTCTTCGACTCGTAGAAGCGCAGCGCGTGCGCGTCCAGCCGCTCATCACGCACCAGTTCGCGCTCGAAGACGCCACCAAGGCCTACGAGACTATCCTGAACCCTGCGTCCGACAGTCTCGCTGTCCTTGTCCAGTACCCGGCGGCTCTGGAGGCGCCGCAGAGCGCACGCCCCGCGCCGCAGCGGCGGGTAAACGTAACCAACACCTCCGGAGCGTCGTCCAAACTTGGCGTCGCATTGGTCGGTCCGGGCGGGTTCGCGCGCTGGGTTCATTTACCGAACTTGAAAAAAATCCCAAACGCGGAGTTGCGCGCTGTTTACTCCACTAGTGGAGTCCGGGGAAAGAGCTACGCGACGCGGTTCGGCGCATCATATTGTGCGTCCGACTATCAGGAGATTCTGAGCGATAAGGGCGTCGATGTCGTATTGATCACGAGCCGGCATCAGCATCACTTCTCGCAGGCCCTTGCCGCCCTTCAGGCAGGAAAGCATGTATTCGTCGAGAAACCAATGGCTGTGACCGAGGAAGAGTGCCGCGTGCTCTGCCAGGCGGCCGAGGCGTCCGGACGATATCTCACGGTGGGTTTCAACCGCCGGTTCGCCGCGCTGTATCGGCAGCAGAAAGACGCTCTCCGCTCGCGCACGTCGCCGGCGATCGTCAACTGCCGGATGAATTCACCCGGGTTGTCGGGTGCGTATTGGGCAGCCGACCTGGCGATTGGCGGAGCGATCGTCAGCGAGGCCTGCCATTTCGTTGATTTGATGTACTGGCTGGTCGATGCCGAACCGCTTTCTGTCGCGGCATTCTGTCTACCGACGGGCCGAGAGCCCGTCGGCGAGAACAACATGGTTGCAAGTTTCCGTTACGCAGACGGGTCGGTCGGCAATCTGACATATTGCACGGTGGGCAGCCGCACATCAGGCGGCGAACGGGTCGATGTATACGCGTCCGGAGTTGGTGCCATCACTGAGGATTTCAAGCATCTGACTGTTCAGGGCGCGGTTCGTAGGCGTCGGTCGCACTGGTTCGTCGATCGCGGACATGCTAGCCAGCTGCAGGCTTTCCTCGAAGGAATTGTCAAGGGCACTGCGCCGGACGTAACGCCGCGCGACGGCGCCCGCGCAACCGTAGGATGTCTGCGGATGCTCGAAGCTGCGCGCACACTGCAGCCATGCACCATCGATCTTGATCGGGTACTCGGCTGACGCGGCTTGCACACATGCGTAGTGCGGTTGAACTCACATTCCGTGTCAGACAGGAGCTCGCTAACCTCAACCTCTGGCTGAATCCGCCTTCGTCAGCAGCCGCGCCGACTGCGCCGTTTCCGCAACTGCCGAACCCCGATCGCGTCGCCGCGCGATTGGGCAGCACTTCCTTCGCGGCTGAAGTCGAGCAACTCGCTGAAGCGATCCTCGACCATCGCATTCCCGTCGCCGGTGTTCAAGTGGACGCCGGTCATCGGATCGACTGGCGGCGCGACTATCACAATCAGATCACCAGCGGCACTCCGTACTTCAGGTTAGTCCCATACCTCGAGTTCAGCCGGGTCGGCAATTCCCGAACGATCTGGGAGTTGAACCGACATCAGCATCTGGTGGTGCTCGCGCAGGCGTTTCTGTTTACCCACCGCGATCACTTCCTCGCCGAGATCCAGGTACAAGTTGAATCGTGGCTCGAAGACAACCCCTACATGCGGGGCATCAACTGGGCCAGCGCTCTGGAGGTCGCCTTTCGGGCATTATCGTGGATGTGGGTATACCACCTGGTTGGAGCGTCCCTTCCCGATGAATTCCGGAAAGCTCTCGCCAGCGGCCTGTTCCGTCATGGACGATACCTGGAACACAATCTGTCGGTTTACGCTTCACCGAACACTCATTTGCTCGGCGAAGCAGTCAGCCTGCACGCACTCGGCGTCCTCTTCCCCGAATTCCCCGGCGCGTCGAGATGGAAGCACGAAGGGGCATCGATTGTGAACGAGGAGATGGAAGCCCAGGTTCGCGAGGACGGAAGTCACTTCGAGCAGTCCAGTTATTACCACATGTACGCTCTGGATTTCTTTCTCTTCCACCAAATCCTCGAACCTACAAGCGAGCGTTTTCAATCGAAGCTCGGACGGATGGCCGATTTCCTGGATGCGCTCATGGGCAGGAGCCGCATTCTGCCGTTGATAGGCGATGATGACGGCGGCAGAGTGTTTCATCCCTACGGTTCCTGCGACCAATTTGCACGTGCAACCGTCGCAACCTGTGCTCGGCTGTTCCAGGAAGATCGTTGGAGGTACGATGAAGCAGATTGTCACGAGCAGGCCGCTTGGTGGTTGATTCCCGAGCGTGGTGAAAAGGCGGTTGCGCCCGGGCCGAGGGTCACATCACGGCTTTTCCGCGACTCTGGTCTCGCGGTAATGACGTCGGACAAGCTTGATGTGATCGTCGACACCGGACCGTTCGGTGCCGGAAGTGGCGGCCATAGCCACTCAGACACGCTCGGCGTGATCGTACGGGCAGGTTCGGAGCAGATTTTTGCGGATTGCGGTACATATACGTACCTTGAAGATCCCGCGCTGCGCGAATGGTTTCGTGGATCAGCGGCGCACAACACCGTCAGGATCAATGGGCAGGATCAGGGTCTGGCGGCGGGCCCATTTCGGTGGGCGCAACGTCCCCAAACGCATGTGCTTCATTGGGAGACGAGTGCAGAGCGCGACGTTCTCGAAGCGGTATGTGAGCACGAGGCGTCTGGTACGTTTCGTCATCGCCGACGCGTGGTGCTGCTGAAGGCGCATGGAGATCTGCAGGCGGATGTTCTCGTGGTCCGCGACGACATTGAGGGGCCGCCTGGAATTCATACTATCGAACAGTTCTGGCATACCGGCGAAGAACCCACCAACACAACACGCTCGTGCGTGCGAATAGGTGCCCACAGCAGTTTGATCATCTCAGACAACCGCGCCGTCGAGCTCGAGGCAGCCTGGCGCTCTCCGAGATTTGGTCAGAAGCACCCCGCTGTCGCTGTTGTGGTCCGAGCGAAGTCTGCCGTTCCGCTGACGATGTGGACCGCGCTGGTGGTGGGGAACTGCTCGCCGACGGCTTTCGAGACGACGGAGGCCGGCAATCATGCGACGCTGCATTTGTCTGACGGACTCAGCGTGAGCGTTGCTTTGGACCCCGTCGTCGGGAGTTCGCATGCGGTCAACTCGAATCCGACAGTAGACCCCACGCGTGCGGTCGTCTAGACTGTAATGACGATTGCAATTTTCGTATGACCCTGCGTAGCCAGCACCCATCAATCTCGCGAAAGTGGTCAATTTACGCTGCAATTGCGCAGGTTGGTCGATGAGCGCTCCGGCACTTATCTTGCGGTTGAGAGAGCACCAGATTCTCGGGCTGAATTCGCCACAAAAGAGACGCAGAGTGGAGGACGAGGGATGGCTATAAACAGGTGGGTCTTGTCATTGGTGTTCCTGGCAAGTGTCGGTGTCGGCAGCATTGCCGGCGCGGCGGACATTGTCGTGAATGAGGGTGACAGTCTGCAATCAGCCTTGAATGCCGCAAGGCCGGGCGATACGATTCTGCTCCAACCGGGCGTGACGTTCGTTGGCGATTTCGTGTTGCCGGTTAAATCAGGGGCGACGTTCATCACGGTGCGATCGGCAGCGCCCCCTGCGTCCCTGCCCGCACCAGGACAGCGAACTAATCCCGCCTATGCTCCGTTCTTACCGAAATTGAAGGCACGGAGCGGGCCTGTGCTCCTCACGGCGGACAGGTCGCACCATTGGCGTTTTGAGAACATCGAGTTCCTCCCCAATGTCAACCAAACAACCGCGATTGTCGTGCTTGGCGCCACGGATAACCACCAGAGCTCAGTCGATCTGCTTCCGCACGACATCGTATTCGATCGCATTTACATGCACGACGACGAAGGGGAAGCAAGCGGGGTATCCAGCTCAACAGCCGTTCCAGCCAGGTCATCAATTCGTATATTTCCGGCATCCGACGCATCGGGCAGGAGGCGCAGGCAATTGCTGGATGGAATGGTCCAGGACCATTTCTTCTAGAAAATAACCACATTGAGGCTGCAGGTGAGAATGTAATGTTCGGGGGAGCGGACCCCGATATCCCGAACCTTATTCCGAGCGACATAATCGTCCGGCGGAACTACATGACCAAGCCCGTGTGGTGGCGGTCGGAAAAGTGGACCGTGAAGAACGTCTTCGAGTTGAAGAACGCGCAACGCGTACTTATTGACGGTAACGTGTTCGAAAATTCGTGGCCGAATGGTCAGGTAGGATACGTCATTGTCTTCCAGGGCCTGAACGACGGTGGGCGATGCACGTGGTGCACGCTCAAGGACATCACATTCATCAACAACATCGTGCGGCACGGCAACGGCGGCATCCAAGCGGCGGGCCACGTCGCCTACGATGGCTTCATTCCCGGACCAGCGAGTGAAAATCTCACGGTGAGAAACAACTTGTTCTACGACATTGGCGGTCGCTGGGGCAGCGGGGGCACGCTCGGCCGGTTTATTCAGGTGAGCGCTGGATATCGAAATGTCGTCATCGACCACAATACCGCCGAGGTCGATGGCCCTACTCCTGTGATACTTGCGTCGCCAATTAGCGAGGGCAACTACAGACAGCTGCCAGGATTTACCTTCACGAACAATCTTCTTCGCGGCAATGAGTACGGTCTGTTCGGTGACACTGCAGGAAGCGGTACTGCTGCATTGAACGCTTATGCGCGGGGCACTTACACATTTCGACATAACGTCCTGGCATCCGATCACACGCCGCGAGCCGGTGGCCATTATCCATCAACGACGCACCTCCCGGACATTTCGAGCTTTAGTGCTTCATTCGAAAACAGGACGGCACGGAACTACCGATTAGTGTCGTCGAGCCCATATAAAAATGCCGCCACCGACGGTACGGATATAGGTGTCGACATGGACCGGCTCGGCGCCGTGGTGCTGAATCTGGTTTCCGAAGCGGAGGGGCTTCCTAAAACTCCGACGAATGTCAGGATTGTCCGATAACCCGAGGCGTCCGGCGATTTCCGCATCCGAACACCTCCAACCCCGAGTCTTGCATTTAATCGGCAGCTTCCACCAAGGAGGGTCTGAACGGCAGGCGCTGCAACTCGCGCGGCTCCTGAGAATCCACGGGCGATATCGCGTGTATCTCGCGTGCCTCTCCCGCCAAGGTGTGCTTCGTTCAGAGGCTGAAGCGGTCTTTGGAGCGATTCCTGAGTACGCCTTGACCAGCTTTTTCGATCTCAACCTGTGGACGCAGTTGCGCCGATTCGCCCGCATGCTGTGCACGGAATCGATCACGATCGTTCAGACGCACGATTTCTACACGAACGTGTTTGGCATGGCTGGAGCGGCACTGGCGCGCGTTCCAACCCGCATTGCAGCAAAACGGGAAACGGACGGAGTGCGGACTAGCGCTCAGAGGTTGCTTGAGCGCCAGGCATACAGGCTGGCACACCGAATCGTTGTCAATGCAGCTGCCGTTGGCGAGCACCTCGTAGGTGAAGGTGTACCGCGAAAGAAGATCTTGACGGTGCACAACGGTCTTGATTTCAATCGACTTAGAAGCACGCCAGAGCTGACGCGAGACTCAGCTTTAACCGCGCTCGGGCTTCCGCGCGACCTCAAAACAAGTGTCACCCTGCTAGCGAACATGCGACATCCGGTCAAGGATCACCCGACGTTTCTGCGAGCCGCGAAAATCGTCGCGGCGGAATCCGCTGATGTCACGTTTCTGCTCGCTGGTGAAGGTGAGCTTCAGAGCTCGTTCCGAGCTCTTGCTCATGATTTGGGAATCGCCAATCGTACGATCTTTCTCGGCAGATGTCAGGCCATCTCGGAACTGCTGGCTATTTCCGATGTCTGCGTTTTGAGCTCGAGAGCAGAAGGTTTTCCGAACGTGATTCTGGAGTACATGGGGGCGGGGCGTCCCGTGGTTTCGACGGATGTCGGAGGCGTTCGAGAAGTCATCGTTGACGCTGAGACAGGTTTTGTCGTGCCCGTGGGAGATGAACGCGAAATGGCCGGTCGAATCGCATGGCTCGTGCATAATCCCGCCGAAGCCGTCGCCATGGGAGTACGCGGAAGACAGATAGTCGAGGACCGGTTTTCATGCGAGGCGCAAATGGCACGCGTCGAAGACGTCTACGGGGCGTTACTGGCTGACCTCAGCCGTAAAAGCGAGAGCTTCTGATGTCAATGCACGTACTGCATGTCGTGGGTGCCAGACCGAATTTCATGAAAGTCAGCCCAGTCTATCGAGCTATCGGTGGAGGGGCCGTCAGACAATCGTGCATACGGGTCAGCACTACGATTCCCTGATGTCAGACATTTTTTTTGAGCAGCTGGATATTCCAAAGCCAGACGTCAATCTCGAGGTAGGTTCGCGAAGCCATGCCGATCAAACCGGTCAGATCATGATTCGATTCGAGCCGATCGTGACCGACCTTCGTCCCGACCTCGTCGTCGTTTATGGCGATGTCAATTCCACGGTAGCTGCGGCCCTCGTTTGCAGCAAGCTCTCGGTGAAGGTCGCGCACGTTGAGGCCGGGCTGCGTTCGGGCGATTGGAGCATGCCCGAGGAGATCAATCGGCGCGTCACAGACGTGCTTGCTGACGTCCTCTTTACACCTTCCCTCGACGGGAACGAAAACCTGCGCGCCGAGGGAGTGGCGCCGCACAAAGTGCATTTCGTCGGAAACGTCATGATCGACACGCTCGTGCGTCTTCTGCCACTGACGGATTCCGCGGCGATGCGCCGACGTTTGGGACTCGACGGGCAATTCGTGCTCGTGACGCTGCATCGTCCATCCAACGTCGATGAGCCGTCGGCGTTGAACGCAATCCTCGCGGCGCTTTCCGATTTGGCGAAGCATGCAACGGTCGTTTTTCCTATCCACCCACGTACGCGGACGCGTTTGCAGCAAGTTGGTTTCTCACCGCCTGACGGCCTGCTGCTCGTCGAGCCGGTCGGATACCTCGAGTTTCTCGCGCTGCAACGCGAAGCGTCTGTTGTAGTGACCGATTCGGGCGGCATTCAGGAAGAGACGACATTCCTCGGAGTTCCGTGTATTACTGCACGCACCAATACCGAGCGGCCGATCACGGTTACGGAAGGCACGAATATTTTGGTGGGCAGTGATATGGGAAGACTTCACCGGGAGGCGCTCGCGGCTCTCGCCGGTTCCGCACGAAAGGGATCGATTCCTGCGCTGTGGGATGGACACGCCGGCGAGCGAATTGCTAGTATCGTGCTGAACGCTTGAGTCGACCTTCCCAGGCGATGTCACCTCGGGCTCTATCAGCGAGCGTACCATGCGATCTATCGGCGTCCGCCTTCTCCGTGCGATCGGCCGAACGCCAGACGGCGCCGATAAAGTCGGTCCCACGCACCACTATACCCTCGAGAATGCGCTCGACTACGCAAAGAAGACCATCCCGGACTTCCTGAGCTACATTCGAGACAGGCACGTCCTCGATTACGGCTGTGGTCCTGGCTGGCAAGCGTTGGCCATGGTCATGGAAGGTGCGAAGCGAGCTCATGGCTTAGATATCCGCGACGTCTGGATTGAAAACGGACGTCGTATCGCTGCAGAACACGCCCTCTCAGATCGCGTGTCCTACTCATTGGATATTCCTAGCACCTTTGACGTGTGCGTTTCGTTCGGCGCGTTTGAGCATTATGCCGACCCTGAAGCTGAGCTCAGGAAAATGGTGGGCGCTGTCAAACCAGGTGGGCTCGTCATAATCTCATGGGCGGAGCCGTGGTTCTCGCCACATGGTTCTCATTTTTCTCCCTTCTTTCGCCTTCCTTGGCTCAATCTGCTGTTCACTGAGCGTACCCTTCTCGAAGCGCGCAAGACATATAAATCCGACGGCGCGACACGCTTTCACGAAGTCGCGGGCGGCCTGAATAGGATGACTGTTGCCAGATTCGAGAGGGCAATAGAAAACACTGAGTGCGAGATCGTGCAAAAGCACCTGTTTGCGGTGAAGCGGCTCGCTATGGTCACTCAGGTGCCAGTAGTCCGCGAGTTGATGACCGCAGCGTGCAGCTGTGTTCTTCGTAAGCCGGTGAGCAAACCTTAAAAGCGCTATTCCTTGCGGAACAAGAATTCGTTGCAGCCGAGGTTATTTACTGTTCGCAGATTGACAAGCCTGAGACCGGTTCTCGCGCAGAACTTGAAGACCTCATCCGCTCGGGCCGCCTCATACGGATAGCCTCCCAGCCAGTCTCGAACATCGATCCAGAAAGTCATGCCGCGCGTGCGGTAGTTCCGAAGGCTGGAGAACGGGTTCTTCAGCCGAATAAGATCCGGCAGCACTTGGTACCGTATGACGTGACCCACTTCCATCAATCGCTTTATCGGCGTCGAGCTTCGATTGTAAAGGCGCTTGACTTTCAGCCAATAGTCCGAAGAGCCTCGTCCTTCCACCTTGTTGTAAATCGCCACGAAAAAAAGACCGCCGGGTGCCAACAACTCCCCCGCGTTACTGATGGCAGTCCACATCGCCCCGGTGTGGTGAAGCGATCCCCACGCATAGACGACATCCGCCGGCTCCAGACGGGCAGTGAACTGACGATCCAAAATGGAGCCGTGGAGGACCGTCCAATTACCTGGCGACCCTACAGATTCTCGCAGCCTCGTGGTGCTTTGAACGGAAAAAGGATCCACATCGATGCTGACGATTCTGCTAGCACCGAGTCGGTATGCCGCCAAGCTGAATAAGCCGCTCCCGCTGCCGACATCCAGGAATGTTCGACCTTGTAGATCCTTCGATTCCAGGAACTCACTCAGCGAGGAAATCGCAATCTCTATTCGCTCAGGGTTCAGATGGGAGCTTACGAACTCATCCCAGTTTCTACCGAAGCTGAACGTTATTTTTTCGACAGGCGCGCCAGCAGCCGACTTGTCAATCACGTCACTCATTTGTCCTCTTCATCAGCCGGCGTGGCGCCAGGGCTTTCCACGCGCGAGCTTGCGGAGCGCGTGCGTCACTAGGACGTCCGGGTACTGCCGGAACAAACGCCACACCTCGCCGGCCATGGTCCGCCATTGGCCGGCTCTGGAGGCATCGCGCGCGCGTTGGACGATCAGCTCGCTTTTGTGCAGCTTCTCGTAGTAAGCGATGCCCTGACGGCATGCAGCAATCGCCTCGGGGTCCGTGACTGTCTCTAGATGGGTTCGAAGCATGCCCACAATTGCTTCGCCTTGGCCGGCGATGTTGCTGGTCATCTGTGCCGCGTGGCGGCGGTAGATCGCCACTTGATGCGGGTGGCATACGATCGGAAAGTCCCGAGCGATCGTCAGATACAGCCCATAATCTTCAGACCCGCGAAATGTTCCGTCGAATCCGGCGACCTTCAGAAGCACATCGTGGCGATACAGAACCGTGGCCGGACACCCGATGAAGTTGCTCCGAAGTAACTCGTGGTAATGCCCGGCGGTGACGATCCGCTGTTCCAGCGTCACGGCAAGAGGCTTGCCATCGGCATCCATAAACGTATGCTGGCCACAGACAAAGGCAGCGCCTTCGCAGAACTGTTCCAAGCCGATCCGTAGAGCGTCTGGTTGAAATGCGTCGTCGGCATCCAGAAACGCGATGTACTGACCGGTACTTGCGTGAAGGCCTGCGTTCCGCGCAGCAGCCAGCCCCTTGTTCACCTGGCGCAGATAACGGACCGAGGGGTACCGGGCAACGGCCTCGTCAACGTGATCCGGTGATCCATCATCGACGACGATGATTTCCACTGAGACGCCGCGCTGTGCCAGAGCGCTCTCGATCGCCATGCCGACGAATTGCGCTTGCCGATAGCAGGGGATGACGACAGAAATCAGCGAAGACAAGAGATGGCCGCCAATCATCACGCCGGCTGGCCACGCCTGTTTTTCATCACGCCCGTCCGCACTCGATCGTACCATCTGCTCGCGCGCTGACAGGCGCGCGGAGCGAGCTTCAAGCCGGTCATTACGGCGCTCAACTTCCAGCTCGGTTGTGCCTTTCTCGCGCTCTTAAAGAGCTCGGCCGCTTGTTCGAAGTCTCCTGAGGCGAGCCGCTGCTTCGCCTGTCTTATCTGGAGATCGGCGGTCTGCCGCCTGATGGTGTTTTCCAGAACATTGCGTTCACTTATCGTAAGGTCGCCGCGGCGCATTATCTTGTTGAAGACATTGATTGAATTATGCAGAAATTGTTCGCCGGCCGAAAGGCTACCAGGCCGATGCCGGTAACCGGCCAGCACTGCGCGTTGGTAATTAATCTTGGAGCCGGATAGCTTTGAAATGCGAATCCAGAGATCGTAGTCTTCGGAGCCCTGCAGATTCCGAGCTTCGTCGAATAGACCTGCATCGATAACAGTTTGCCGGCGCGCCAACGTGCCAGCGAGAACGATGTTACATCTTCCCGCCAACAGACTTTCGCACGTGGCGTTACCTTGTGACGGCGATGTTTCCATAAATGTGCGGCCGTCCCACCCCTCGCCAAAATGATAGGCGTCGGCGTAGACCACGTCGAAACCGCCGTTGCTCTGAATGAATCGGACTTGCTCGGCCAGGAAATTTGGCTCCCAGACGTCGTCGCCGTCCAGGAAGGCGACAAATTCACCTCGCGCCAGTCGCAAGCCGGCATTTCTCGCGGCGGCTACGCCCTTATTCTCCTGTGTTATATAAAGCAGCTTCTCGCGGTACGGATAGACGATAGCGTCGAGGCGTGTCGTATCTGGCGAGCCGTCATTGACGACCACGACCTCGAAATCCTTGAACGTCTGGTCGAACACGGATCTGAGCGTGTCATCGATGTACGCGGCAACGCTATATGCCGGAATAATGACACTGACAGCGGGGCAGGGGATCGCCATTCCAGAACCTTGTTATCGGCACGAGCCGCACTTAGAATAGTCCCCTTTGGGAATCAGATCCATCCACGAGCGAAGTAATACGCGATGGCCGCGGTTTCCCGCGTGACATCCAGAAACGCGCCCCACCGCCCGTGCCAAGAGCCGCTTCGTTTGAGAGCATCGGGTATCGGCCTTGGCCGCACCTGAATGCCAAGCTTTCGAAATGTGCGCTGCGCGCGAAACATGTGATAGTCGCTGGTCATGAGCACTGCCGGGCCGGGAACGGCTTCGAGCAATGGCTTCACGAAGAGAGCATTCTCCCTAGTCGTTGTCGATTGTGTCTCGAGCTGAAACGCCGACGCCGGCACTCCGCTGCACCGCAGAAAACTGGTCATCGCTTCGGCGACGGTAACGCCAAGAACGGCGCCCCCGCTGAGTATGATCAAGCGGAACTCGCCGTGCTCAAACGCGCGTGCAGCGTAGACGGTGCGCCAGTACGAGCTCAGCCCGATCGTCCCGTTGTCCAGCACATCACCGCCGAGAACGACCAGCGTGTCACCGGCTGGATCATCCCAGGGTCCCGCCAACGCCGTGGTCCACCAACTGACAATCGGCGTTCCACTGACGAGAAGCACGAGAATGCCAAGCGCGGCAAGACAGCGCTCCAGCAGCCGAATCATTCTGAGTCCATGCTTTCGTCGAACTAAGCGCGCTTCGCCCATGGCGACGAACGCCAGACTCGAGCGGGCATATGGCGAACGAACGTGCGCTCCTGCTCGTTCAGCAGCGCAAGCCCCCACGCAAGTAACAAATACGCAACTCCGAATGTTGCTGCGCACACTGCGATCGTCACGGCTGAGGCCGTCGTGCCGGCTAAGACCTTCTTCATCGCGTAGGCCGGCACTCCGGCGCCCAGAGCTGCAATCGCACACTTACCCACATCGTCGAGCAGACGAATGTGGGTCTTGTTGAGGCCTAAAGTCCGCCCTAGCCTGGCCGCGACGATCACCCGCTCCACGATGCTCAGCACCACGACGAGGGAAATGACACCAAGAAGACCTAACCGTTCGGTCCCGAACCATAGCGCGGCGCACATCAGGACGAAGATGACGATCTTGAGGTGAAGCAGGAAATACCTCTCACTTGGAAAGGCTCGGGCGACTGGATCGAACACAAGTATCGCGGCCGGAATCAGCGTCAAGTTGACGGCGAAAATCGGCCAGCTCGTTTCGTACGCGCGCGTGAACAGCAGAATGAGGACCTCCCGTCCTACGACCATCAGGAAAACGTAGCTCGGGAAGAAAATTGCTGCCAGCTTGCGCATGGCACGTGCGGTGAGCCGAATGATCTCTTCCTTGTCGTTCTGCCTACTGAGCACACTGACTTGCGGAATCATCACCGAATTGACCGACTCCGCCAGCAATCCGACGACCGGGAGCTGAAAGCAGCCCACCGCGTAGGTTGCGAACGCGGAGGCGCCGAACCGGTTCGCGACGAAGTAATTGTGGAGGTCGTTCTGCAGGTAGTACAGCATGCCTGACATGCCGAGCGGCAAGGCGTAGGCCATCTGTGCGCCGAAGAGGTTCCAGTTGATGCTGAACGATCGCACGAATCGCCATCGCACGTAGATGAACAAGCCAACTACCTGAGCGGCCCCAAAGAGGACCGCCGAATGTACCAGCGCCTGCACAGTGCCGAAGGCAACTGCGGCGCCAATCATGAGTGCCGACTTCACGACTTGCGTACCGACGATCATCATCGCCGCGAGCTTCGTCTCGCGACTGGCGAGGGCAAGGGTCTCGAGCGGCGAGGCCGCAACCCACAGCAGCAAGGCGATTGCGAGCGGCCGTGCATGTGGATGCAACTCAGAATTACCGAAGATGTCGACCAACAGCCCAGGCCAGACGAACAGCGCAACGCACGCGATCGCGCCGGCAATGGCGTTGAAGATAACGACGTTGATGGCGACCTGCCCCTGCTGATCGGTCTCTCTGGGCAGGAAGTAGAAGGCGCTCATCGCGAAGCCGAGAGGTAATACCGTCGTTGCCGTCGTGATTACGAGAAACACCTGCTTGTACAGCCCGAACTCTGTTTGGTCAAGACGGCGAACGAGCAGAAGAGGAAGCGCAACAGCGGCAACAAACGCGAACATTTTTCCGCCCATCACCCACAAGGTGCCTGCAGTGAGGGATTGTGTGCCCGTGCCAGCGGTCGGAGCACTAGCCACGCGCAGTTGAGGCCGAGCCGTACGACATTTCGCCGGTGATCGTAGACGCCGGGCAGCTCTGTAGCCTCGCGAATATCGTCCAACGAGTGAACGAACTCGGCCGATGCGGCGGGATTCTGGGTGAGCGCGTAGCGGCCGCGTACGGCGCCGCCGAGGATCTCGTGCCTCGGCTCAGGACTACCGTCTTCACAGTCTTCAGGATGATATAGACATCCAGCGCGATCAACATGTTCTTGATGTAAAACAGCTCGTACTGCAACCTTTCCATCGCATCTTCGCGGCTGGCGCGGTACTTATATGTCACCTGAGCCCACCCGGTCAGTCCTGGCCGCGCGGTATGCCTCCGGCGAACAAGGGAATCTCGCGCGTCGTCGACAAACTCACGACGCTCGACTGCGGACCGAGAAGGCTTATGTGAGCGCTCAGCACGTTCCATAATTGGCAACTCGTCGAGCCGCGACTGTCTTAGAAAACTTCCAATGCGGATCACAGGCAGACCTGATGATACAATGCGGGGTCGGCTGATGTAAGCCGCAAGCGCAAGCATCAACCTCGAGCACTTTATCCATCGGAAGCTTCCCCGAGCGTCGGCCAACCGACGATCGTGCGGTCGACCGCTGGATCCTCACGATCTTCGAAATATCGTCGATAGTGCCGATCACGCCGGAATTGAAGCGGCGCCCCCCGCTCTTTTGATCCGGATCCACAACGCCAACAATGTCGACGCCAAGCTGGTGACGCCGTTCGAACAATTCGCGCGCGCTTCACCGCCGCATTGCTGGTGGCTACGAGGAGAAAGGCGCTCCTAAGAAACACGCCACGGCCAAGCATCCCCAGGAAACCAGAATAAACACCGCGAGAATAATGAAGCTGCGCCGAGGCTGGAGAATGCGAACGAACAAAGCGCGCGGTCAAACCTGTTATCGCCGAAATAACAGGTGGCCAAACGTCAGGCCCACTTGTATGACTTCCCGATCAAATTGCCGCAGGACGCCAGATGGGAGTCCGGCGCCAGCGCCAAACTCGTAGTAGCTCCGCCCGTACTGCCCGAAGATTGCCGCGTTTCGACCCAGCGCGTACCGCGCGTGGATGGATGTGTTTCTTGTGTGGTAGTCGCTCTGGACGCCGTCCCCTGAAATAGAATCGCTACGGATGACTCCAGTGTTGGCAGACAACTCGAGCCGGCGCGTCGGCTCGCCTTGAAGACCGAAGCTGAAGCCGTTGCCATAATAGGGTGTCGATAGTCCCTGGACGTATTGCAGTGTGCGATTGAAATCCGAATGCACCGTCCACGAACGCGCGAATTGAAATCCGACCGCTCCGCGTGCCGTCAGGCCATGACTGGATCTCATTCCGCCGATAGCGGCATCCTCGAAGAACGCCTGCCCTGCCGAACCGCTGACGCTTACGGACCTCGTCCGAGAGAGTGTTCGGTTCCACGAGACTCCTCCTGTGAGCTCGTGCGAGCTGAATCGATACCCCTCAAAACCCGGATTGTGGTAATTCGTGAATTGATATCCGTAGTTGACGTTCAGGTCCAGGCTGCGGCTGACAGATTGGCTGAACTGCCCTGAAGCCGACTGCGCGTCCGCCGTGGGCCAATGATCAGACTCCTGAGCGCCGGAATATGAGAAGGCGAAGGTCGCGGTCGACCGCCGCCCCAGCGAAACGGCCGTAGACGCCGATGTCCCGAACGTCACGACAGGATCCTCGAACAGCGCGGCCTCCGGGCCCGGGCGCAGGATTGGAGATTCGCCCAGCGATACGTCCAGATCGAGTGGTGAGCCTACTGAGGATAAATCGAATCCGAAATATGGATAGTGGCTGATGCTCTGTGTGGCTTGCACGACGGCCCGCCGCGTCGTGAATGTCACGCCTGCGTTCCCTTGATACGTCTCGACCGGCTGTGGAATATCGGATTCGAGCTTGCTGTAGAAGTCGAGCCCGAGCCCGCCCCCTGCCACGAACCTCAACCGGTCTTTTCGCTTGACGTATGACAGTTGACTCGACAATCGCGAGAAGAGTCCGCTCTCCAAGGACGGGCCGCCCGTGCCTTCCATTCCGATGATGTCATTGTCGTACGCTTCCGAAACCGAAGCGGTTACGGAGAGGGCCTCCCTGGCGTCTTCCGTCCGACTCCCGCGAAACACCCCCCCGAATGGGCGGCCGGGTTCCGGCGGCAGCGGCACCTGCGCGAACACACTCGTGCCGGCAATGCAACCTGTCATGACCCACATAATCGCCACCACACCGCTTCGTCGCAACACCTGACCTCCTGGGCGCTCCGTCTCTGGAGACGCCGCCACCACTGTGCCCATTACATTATCCTGACGCCCGGACCCCCTGCGAACCCCGCCTTCCGTTCGAGCAGGAGATTGCGAACGGCCGTCTGTGGCTCATCCAACGGCGAAAAGCTTCCTTCCACCTGCTGCTTCGCCTCACGCAGACGGCGTTCCCCGTGAAGATGTGGTCGGTCATCGTATTTGGAGAGGCTGACGGCGCCAGCGGCACGCACAGCGATCGAATACCGCGTAACGTCTGGAGGCCACTAAGTGCCGCGGCGAAGGATGACGGTCTTGATGGTCTTCAGGATGATGTACACGTCCAGCGAGACAGACATGTTCTTGATGTAGAACAGCTCGTACTGCAGCTTTTCCAGCGCATCTTCCACGGCTCGCCCCGTACGCATATTTGACCTGCGCCCAGCCCGTCAGCCCCGGCCGAACCGCATGGCGCTGGCTGTAGAACGGAATCTCGCGCGTGAGGTCTTCGACGAACTCCGGCCGCTCCGGACGCGGACCGACGAGGCTCATGTCGCCGACGAGCACGTTCCACAACTGCGGCAGCTCGTCGAGCCGTGATCTTCCGCAGAAATCGGCCGATCGAGGTGACCCGCGGGTCTGCCGGCTGCGCCCACACCGCGCCGGTCTGCGCTTCTGCATCCATGCGCATCGAACGGAACTTGTGCACGATGAAATGGCGGTCGCGGTAGCCCACCCGGACCTGGTGATACAGCGACAGGGCCCGTGCGACGTGAGACGAACCGCGAGGGCGACGAGCAGCATGAGCGGCGCCGCCATGAGCAATCCCAGGACGGCCGCGACGATATCGATCAGCGCGCTTCGCAGCTTTGAGCGCGCGCGTCCCGTTGAACCCCGACGAGAAAATCAGCCAGCTCGGCCGGAGGTTCTCGACGGCGATCTTCCCCGTGTACTCCTCATACACGGACGCCAGGTGATCGAAGGTCACTCCCTGCAGCTTCATCTCGAGCAGCTTGTCCATCGGCAGCTTGCCGCGGGCGTCGGCCAGGCTGACGACGACGCGGTCGACCGAGTGCGTCCGCACGATGCTCGAAATATCGTCGATGCGTGCCGATGACCCCCGGGTTGATGATGCGCTCGCCCGACCTTCGCCGGATCGGGGTCGACGAACCCCACGATTTCGACGCCCAGCTCGTGCCGGCGCTCGAACAGCTCGCGCTGCGAGCTGAATGGCCGCGGCGCCTGTCCCGACCAGCAGAAGACGCTCTCGCGGGCCGAGCTGGAGCGACAGCCATTCGAACGCCACGCGCCAGCCGGTGATCGAGCGCCGTGACGAGCACAGCGGCGATCAGGAACACTCCGCGGCCGATCATCAGCGCGGGGCACCAGAAATAAATCAGCCGCAAGGATGAACGACGCCGCACCGAGCGCCTGGAGAATCCGCATGATGAGGTCCCGCCGATCGGTGATCTGACGGAAGTCGTAGAGGTCGGCGTAATACAGGCACAGCTGGCAGACGGCCGCCACGATGAGCGCTTTGTAAAATCCGTTCTCCTCCGTCATGACCACCGACATCCACTCGCCGAGCCGGATGTAGGCGGCGACCGCGACGGCGCCGATAATCAGCACCGTCTCCGCTGCGACGAGCACAAATCCGCGCGGCGCGATGCGTCTGGTCAACATGCTAGCCATTCAGCCGGCCGGACAGCTGGGCGATAGGGGGCCGCGGCTTTTCGCTCGCGAAGTATTCGTAGTACGCAGCTTCATCCGACGCAGTTTCTGCGACACGATTCAGCACGACACCCACAACCTTGTCCCGCCCGAACGCTTCGATTGCGGCCTCCACGGAGGCTGAGGGAGCCACGCCCACCCCAACGACGAGGAGCACCGCGTCGACCATCGCGGCCAGCAGCCCGGCATCCGGCTGAAGGCCGACCGGGGGAGTGTCGAGGATCACCCAATCGTAGGACCCGCTCGCCTGCTCGATGATGTGGCGCATCCGGCCCGACGTGAGGCCCGCCATCGGGTCCGAATCGGGCTTGCCTCCAGGGAGCAATGCCAATGAGTCCGACATCTCCAGCACGCTCAGCGGTCCCTCGATCTCACCTCGCAGGCGTTCGCTGAGCCCGCGTGAACGTTGCAGCTGGAAGACCGCCGTCAGCGACGGCCGGCGCAGGTCCGCATCGATCAGCAACACCCTGCGACGATACGATTCACTGAGGGTCAGTGCGAGATTTGCGGAGGTCAGCGTCTTGCCCTCGCCCACCGCCGCGCTTGCCACCATCAGCACCTTGATCCCCCGCTCCTGCTGAAGGTGGTGCAGAGTCGCGGCAATGCGCCGGTAGCGCTCGATACACGCCCGGCTGGCTCCTGAATGGACAACGAGCTTTTCGTCGGGCTCGAAGTTAATGCCGCCTGTCGTCTTCACCACCCGTAACGGCGCCGGGAGCGGTTCGAGACGGGGTTCGGTTGGCAGCGCTTCGCCAAAATCTGCCTCTATTGTTTCCGTGCCGGCCGACACCGCGGGCGTCACGCCCGCCTGCCGCAATGCTTCGTCGATTCTGCTCATAATCCTTCCCTACGCGTTTACGCGGGACAAAAAGCGCCGCCACACGCCTTTCGGCCCGCTCTTCCAGGTCTGTGCCGGAGCAACCTCTGCAGCGACTGCGCGTTGGCTTGGCTCGATGGGAACGACTCGAAACCCGTCAGGCGACACCGCTTCCATCACGTCACCGGTCGCATCGATGTCGAAGTCGAAGTCGCGGCATACCTCGCCAACGATGTCCGCGGTCACCGGACGCCGATTGAGCGCAAACCCGCCGATGAGCGCGTTATGGCAGATCACGCTGATCGTTCGCGGAATACCTTTCGACCTCTCGTGGATCAGCTGCACCGCTTCGCGTGTGAACAGCGATGAGGCCCTGCCGCCGGCAATCGCCACCCTGGCGGTGATGTACTGCGCCGGTCTCGCTCACGGTCAGTGGCTTCAACAAACAACGCAGGCCAACCCGCTGCTTGAGCTGTCGCAATGACGGGTGGTTCAGCCGATCGGCGAGCTCGGGCTGCCCTGCCAGCACGATGGGTAGAAGCTTCATGGTTGGCGTCTCGATGTTTGCGAGCAACCGAATCTCCTCGAGCAGCTCGAACGGAAGGCTCTGCGCTTCGTCCACAATCAACGTCGTCGACAGGCCCTCTGCGTGGCTGCGGCGCAGCACCGCTTCGAGCGCCTCCAGTAATCGCGTCTTCGACAGGGCGAGCTCCGCCCCGAGATCGAATTCGCGCGCCAGAAATTCCAGAAACTCCGATCGCGTGAGCGTCGGGTTGTTGAGGTAGACAGCCCTCGTCTTTCCGCGGGTGTTCGATTCGAGCGTCGCTCGGATGACGGTCGTCTTGCCGGTACCCGCGTCGCCGATGAGCACCGTCACGCCTATGGCCGCTCCAATCCCGTACTCGAGACTGCTCAATGCCTCCCTGTGGCTGGGGGTGAGAAACAGATACTTCGGGTTCGGCGTCAGGTCGAATGGCCGCTCGGTAAGGTCGTAAAACTGCTCATACATGACGAATCACGCTTATCTGAGGAGCGCGTCGAACGCGCCGAGCTTCCACACAATCACGCCTATGACAAACGCACTGGCAACCATCGCCGTGGACCTCACCATTCGCTGGCGCTGCATGCGGCGCTGGTCGAGCTCCGTAATCATCAACGGAATACGCGCCAGCACCGGCATCCCGAGCAGTCGCGTGACATCCTCCTCGGTCCGGAAGCTGGTGTCGCGATATTCCAGGAACGCGACCAATCCGAGACCGATGACCAACCCCGCCGCCGCACCGAGCAGATTGATGAGCGGCCTGTTCGGGCTGAACGGCTTTTCCGGCATCCGCGCCGGATCGAGCAGCTTGAACTGCTCGCCTATCTGTCTCCGCTCGAGGTTGGCGGCCACTTTTGACTCTTCGTTCTTCTTCTGCAGATCGGCGTAAATCTCCTGCAGCGTTCCGTAGTCTCGCATGAGGTCGGCCAATTCGGTTTCGCGCGCCGGCACCATCTGGAGGCGCGCCTGATATACCGAGGCGGTCGCACGGAGCTGCTTTTCCTGCGCCTGCTGCGCCTCGATCTGGCGCGTCGAGGCTGTCGAGCTCGAGCTGCAGGGCCTTGGCCCGGCTGCGCCGGGCAGCCTGCGACGGGGTCATTACAGGCGACGCCTCGGGGGTCATCGGCGAGGCTCCCCCTTCGGCCTCGGCGCGTTTCTGCAGCTCTGCGATGTGGCGGCGCGCGCGCACCACATCGGGATGCAGAGGCGTGAGCTGACCTTCCAGCACCCTCAGGTTTGCCTGCGCCAGTACCAGCTGGTCTGCCGCCGACAGCGTCGATGCCGGCGCACCGTCGAGCGCAGGCGACAGCGTGTCGCGGCGCCGTCAGGTCCGCCAGCAGGCTCTCGACGACCAACCTGCGATCGCGATCGCGATTGATGGACTGCTGGAGCGATTGAATCTGCAGCTGGGTGTTCTGAATGACCTGCATGTTGGCTTCGGCCTGCGAGGGAAGCTGACCCGAATGCTTCGTCCGGTACACCTCGAGCCGCGCCTCTTGCTCCGCCAATCGCTTGCGCGCGTTATCGAGCTGGCTTTGCAGAAACTGATTCGTGCCCTCGGCGAGCTGCGCCCGCTCGTTGACGTTCTCTTCGATGAAGAGCGAGGCGAGCCGCTCGGTGACCGTCATGACCTGCCGCGGGTCGTCGCCCACGTAGCTCACCCGGAACGCATCACCCTTGATGACGTCGATATTCACGTCCAGGCGCATCTTCTCCACGACATCCTGCATGGTGCTGGTGCGGCGCTCGTCCACGTACAGGTTGTTGTCGAGGACGATCCGCTCGAGCCGCGTGCGGCTCATGATCTGCTGGCTGATGGAGTTGAGCCGGTCCTCGATCTTGGTTGTGACCGTCGACCGCACGTAGCTCTCGGGCACACGCTGCGGCACGACGAGCATCAACGTGTCGGCACGATACTTATTGGGCAGGAAGTGGGCGACGATCGCCACCCCTAGGGCGATAGTCACGAACGGGATGATGATGAGCCACTTCCGCCGCAACGCGATGGCGAATACTTCGTCGGCGGTGTACTTTTTACCTGGAAGCACGATGTGTCCCTCTTTCCGATCTACGGCACGATGACCGTGTCATCCGGCTTGAGGTCGATGTTCTGCTTCAGGTTCTTGCGATTGATCATGTCCTTGTAGTTGAACGTATGGTGCGTCGTGCGTCCGTTCGCGGTGCGAATGATGAGAATGTTCTTCTCGTCCGCATACTCGAGCAGCCCGCCGGCCAGTAGACAGCAGCTGAAGCACGTTCATCGTCGACGTCAGCGGGTACGGACCCGGTTTCGACACCTGGCCGGTGATGAACACCCGCCGGCTATTGATCTGCTTGACGATCACAGTGACGTTCGGGTCCTGGACGAACTTCTGGGCTTCGGTCGTCAATTTCAACCGGAGCTGATCGGGCGTCAAACCCTTGACCTCGACTATCGTTGAGGAGCGGGACTGAGATACGGCCATCGGGACGGACGACGACCTCGCTCGACATTTCCTGCTGGCGCCAGAACACGACGGCAAGCACGTCACCTGCGCCGATGACGTAGTCAGGCGCGAGCACCGGCGCCGGTGCGTCCGGCGCGACGATGGGCTTGGCGGCTGCGCCGGGCGCGGTGGCCGGCTTCGGAGCAGCGCTTCCCGGCACCGAAGGCTTGGCGGGCGTCGCGCCGCCGGGAGTTGCGGGTTTGCCGGTGCCGACTGGAGGCTGGGCGTCTCCGGGCTTCTGCGCGTCGAGGTGCTGCACCGTGCCCAGGCCGGCAACCAGCGACATCACGAGCACCGCCGTATGAAATCGGGCTTTGTTGGTTTGCATTGTTGTGTACATCACTGCGGCGACCATCCGCCTCGTTCAGCGGTAATCCTTGAACGGCAGCTGGCAGTCGTGCTTCCGGAGGAAGTTCAGGAACTTCTTGTACTCGTGCGCCTGCATGTTGAAGATGCGCGACACGATTTTGTAATTGCCGCGCGATTCCTCGAGACCCTTGCGCACCAGATCGCGCACGTTCCCTTTGGTGATCTCCCGCTGCATGTACAGCGGGTACACGAGGCTCCAGAACGACTCGCGCTCTTCGGTCAGCCGCTTGTACAAATCGTCCGCGACCGTCCGGCGCCGCTCGCGCTTGGGGCGGACGGCCGACACCGCGCTGTGTGCGAACCTCGGGCGGAAGGTCGTCGAGCGTGACCATTTCGCCGCGTCCGCGCACGATGAGGCGTTCGACGACGTTTTCGAGCTCGCGGACGTTGCCCGCCCAGGAGTGCGAGTTCAACGCTTCCATCGCCTCCGGCGAGATCGCGGGAACGATACCGCTCGTGGATTCGGTGAACCGATTGAGGAAGAAGTCGATGAGGATGGGAATGTCCTCGCGGCGATCGCGCAGCGGCGGCACGTTGATATGGATGACGTTCAGCCGGTAGAACAGGTCCTCGCGGAACAGCCCCTCAGAAATCAGATCGCGCAGGTTCTGGTTCGTGGCGGCAATGACGCGCACGTCGATGCGGCCGTCGTTGCGGTGCGCACCGACCTTCTGCACGTCGCCGGTTTCGAGGAATCGGAGCAGGAGACCCTGCATCCGCAGCGTCATCTCGCCGATTTCGTCGAGAAAGATCGTGCCGTCCGCAGCCATTTCGAGCTTGCCGGGCTTGTCTCGATAGGCGCCGGTGAAGCTGCCCTTCACATGGCCGAACAGCTCGGACTCGAGCAGCGTTTCGGGGATGCCCGCGCAGTTGACGGCAACGAACGCCCGTTGCGCGCGCGCGCTCTGCGCATGGACGGCGGCGGCGACCAGCTCTTTGCCGACGCCGCTTTCGCCCGTGATCAGCACCTTCGCATCGGAGCGCGCGACGCGCGCGATTTCCTCGCGCAGCTCGTCCATCGCCGCGCTTTTGCCAATCAGCCGTTCAGTGCCCTGTCCGTTTCTCATACTCTCCTGTGCGCTGGCACGCGGTCACTGCGCGACGCGTCAGCGGCCAGCCATGCCAATAAAGTCTTCGAGGCTTGCCCGGCTTCCATCCGCCAGCGACGTGAACGTCGCTCCTACGCGATAGCCCCCTGAGGGTTCTGATGCCTGTCGCTTCGCCGAATCTCGATGTCCGCGACAAAGCTGTTGTCACCCAGTCGCAGCCTCAACTGCCCCTTCGTCGCCGGCGGTCATGCGCTCGGGCGCGAGAAACATGACCCCTGACACGCTGATATCGAGCACCTTCACCGTCGACCACTCGGGGCGGTTCATCTCGGTGCCTTCGACGGGCGGCACCCGCGGCCACTGCCGCCGTTCCATCTCTCCTGGCAGCGTCTGCAGCCGCACCGGCGCCGTCCGCAGCACATCGTCCATCGGGCGCGTCCCGTCGGCCCACGCCAGTCCGATCAGATACCGCGTCGCGCCCGATCCGTTGCCGTCCTCCTGGGCGTGCCGAACCTCAGCTTTGACGTCCCGCTGGCTGCCCTGCAGCGAGCAGCCGCGCCGTCAACCGGCTGCCCGGCGGCAAGCGGCACTGCCGATTCGACGAGCGCCCCACCCGGGCTCAGGTTTCGAACGCGATGGCGGTGCCATGTCTCGAGCGTTCCTGGCAGCGTGCCGACCAGCTCGAAGCGGTTCTTTGTTCGTCGATCTCCGCGAATCCGTTCTTTCACGACGCCCCGCCTGCTGCACCCCGGCGATGCGCGCACTGCAATCGGCGCCCACCCGAGTGCAAAGAAGTCGCCAGCTCGGGAGATTAGTGTCTCCCCGCCAGATCCCGCCGAATTACAGCGAGGTCGTGGTGCCGAGCGATTTAGTTCGCCTATATTAGAAGACAAAAGTCTTCCTTCAAAGAGAAGTATTCTACGGTAGGTCTCTGCCATCCTGACCTCTACGCGGTTCTGGCTGACCGGCCGACACAAGCGCCTACGCAATCACGCAACCCAAGTGCCAGACGACTCCTACAATTTGCTATGGAAACCCCGCGCATGGCACCTTCACGCCACGCACATAGTTCATTCCGAGGCAGCAAAAAGGCTGAACGCCGCAGCACATTTGTTAGCCGGCGATCTGATCCGAAAGCCCGACATCCGGGCCCTTTGTCAGCGCAGAAGACGACTTTATCAGCGGAACGCTGGCGAATTTGCACAATTTCTGTGGTCCCCTGATTGCACACATGCGTCACGGTACAGAATCGTTTCCGTGTCCCATACGTCCTCATCGCCGAATTCGACCCCCAGCAGACGGCGATCTACCGTCAGTCTGTCGAGCGACACGCTATCGAGCCCGTGCTTGTCCGTGACGGCATCGCTGCCGCCCGGGTCCTCCAGTCTCGCGGCGCGCCAATCCTGCTCATCTGCGACCTATCGCTGCCGCAGGCCGATGGATTTTCGGTGATTGCGCGAATTGCGACGCATGTCACCGCCCGATCGAGAGCGCCATTCTCGTCTTTTCGGCACACACGCGCTCAGGGCCGCCGCGCTGAATCTGCGGTCGACGCTCGGCATCGCGGAAGTGGCCGACAAGAACCAGCCGGCCGAGAGCATCGGCGATGCCATCGGCCGAACCCTCGACCGCGTCACGCAGGTCACCGCCCCTACACCCGCTCGGGCGCACGCGAAGACGAACTTGCTCCACAAGATCATGTTCCGGACGGCGAAGGCGTTTCGCAGCTCCGATGGTCCTGCTGTCGATCGAGTTGCGCGATCGGAACAGAATCGTCGGCCACCTGAGGCTCGACGAGCCGTCCGGGGCGCTCGCATTTCTGGCCCGTTCTTCAGCAGGTCAGCAGCACGCGCGAGCCGCTGGTGATGCCGGACATCACAAAGCATTCACTGTTCGGCATCGGGCTGCAGGCCCCGCGCTCGCGGTGCGCGCCTTCGCGACCATTCCTCTCATCGCCCCGGCCGGCAGGCTCGTTGGCGCGATGAGCCTGCTCGATCTTCAGCCGCAGACGCTCACTGCGTCGCAGCTCGACCTGCTGCTGCGCGCCGGCCGGAGGATCGCCGAAGAGCTCGCCAGCTACTACCAGGACGAGCTCGCGGAGACCGATGACGCGGGGCGCGTGGCGGTCGAGGGAACAATGGGCGGCGCTCGAGCGGCTGGCGCTGACCGACCGCGTCACCGGGCTTTTCAACCGTCACGCGGGAGAGCTCGCGCTCGAACGCGAGGTCGCCCGCGCACGGCGCACGCGGGCGCCGTTCAGCCTGGTGCTGATCGATGTCGACCACTTCAAGCAGGTGAACGATCGCCACGGGCATGCGGCCGGCGATGAAGTGCTGAAGCAGGTCAGCTCGCATCCTGACATCGACGTTCCGCGCGTCGGATCTCGCCGTGAGATGGGGCGGGGACGAATTTCTCGTGTTTCTGCCGGACGTTCCCGTCGGCGGCGCGATGGTCTTCGCCGAGCGCGCACGAAGCCAGGTCGAGGCGCTGTTCTTTGACAGCGTCGGCACCGTCACGCTTTCGGCGGGCATCGTCCAGGTGCGGCCCGACGAAGATGCGCGCGCCGCGATTCGACGAGCCGACGCGCAACTCTATGAGGCCAAACGCTCCGGCCGGAATCTGGTGAAGATGGCCGCGCCAGTCCTGAGCGACGTGGGCCATAGTGGTACAGCGCGTGCCATTCCGGCGCACGGCGTTTCAACTGATTTCCCTCAGTTTCGCTATTTCTCCGAAAAGGCGAAAGTCGTGTCCCATTCCGGCTCAAACGCCATAAATTTTGACAATCGGTAGAACCCGCAGGACGCCGCTCGCAAACCCACAACGGATTAGCAACTTAAAGCACGTTAGGTCCAGTATTTGCAGCTCATTTCGGCGGCATGGTAGCGAAATTGCTCATTCCCGGCGTACCTAATGTCGAACCCAATTCAGTTCATCGGCGCCAGCAGCGCAACGCGCGTCATTCGCGAAGAGATCGAATACGCGAGCAAGTCGGACGCGAAGGTCCTGATCACCGGCGAAAGCGGCGTCGGCAAGGAAGTCGTCGCGCAGATGGTCCATCAGCAGAGCCGCAGGCGCAGCGCGCCGCTGGTGACGATCAACTGCGCCGGCGTTCCGGATACGCTGCTCGCGTCCGAGTTGTTCGGCCATATGCGCGGCAGCTTTACCGACGCGCACCGCGACAAGCCAGGGTGGCTGGAGCAGGCCAACCGCGGGCACGATCTTCCTCGACGAAGTCGGCGAGATGAGCCTGCAGATGCAGTCGCTCCTGCTCCGCTTTCTCGAGAACGGCGAGATTCAGCGCGTCGGGTCCGAGAAGCTCGCGTCGAAAGTCGACGTGCGCGTCATCGCCGCGACCAACCGCAAGCTGGTCGATCGCATCGCGGCCAACGAGTTCCGCGAGGATCTGTTCTACCGGTTGAACGTGATCCACATCCCGATTCCGCCGCTGCGCGAGCGGCGCGAAGACATTCCGCTGCTGCTCGATCACTTTCTGCGGCACGTTCAGCAAGAACCACGGCGTCGAGCGGCCGCGGCTCAGCGACGGGGCCGCCGCGCAGTTGACCGCGAGCGACTGGCCCGGCAACGTGCGCCAGGTCCGAAACGTCGCCGAGCGCCTCGTGCTGCAGGGCGAAGAGACGGCGTCATCACGATCGCCGACTTGCCGAGAGAGGTGCTGTCTCCGCTACGCGCCGAAGGCCGAGCCTCCGACGACTCGCGCCTGCGGCCCGATCTGCGAGCAGCTGTTCGATCGAATGGTGCGCGGCGGCGAGACGTTCTGGACGATCGTGTACGAACCGTTCATGCTGCGGGATTTGACGCGCGACGATCTGCGCGCGATTGTGCGCCACGGCCTGAATCTGACGCACGGCAGCTACAAGGGCATGGCCCAGCTGTTCAACGTGCCCGCCGACTACAAGCGGCTGCTCAACTTCCTGCGGAAGTATCAGTGCCATCTTCCGATTCAGGAGTTCCGGACGATTTCGATCCACCGCTCCAGACCTGCCGAACGGCTCGAGCGCGCCGTCGGCGACTAGTCGTCTGGGAAAGGGAATGGCGGGGTCGACGGGGCTCGAACCCGCGACCTCCGGCGTGACAGGCCGGCGTTCTAACCAACTGAACTACGACCCCGTGTCGTCCATCGTCCATCGTCCATCGTCGATCGGCCATCGTCGATTGGCATCGTCGATTGGCCATCGTCGATCGCTCGTCCATCGTCGATTGTCATCGCAATGGCCACTTTCCCTGACGATCGACGATCGACTGCCGATCGACGATGAGTGGGCGGTACAGGGATCGAACCTGTGACAGCCGGCGTGTAAAGCCGGTGCTCTACCGCTGAGCTAACCGCCCTGCGGTCTGCCCACAAACGCGTGATTGTATCACGGCACTCCGTCAGCGCCAGCGCCGCGTCCGTCACGGTTGCAGACGCCGGTCTTGCGCTGCTGCGACATGCAGCAACGCAATCGGCGCCGACCGGTTCTGCTGCCGCAGCGGCGGCGAGATCCGGAAACACCACGCACAACGTGGACGCCGGTGCGACGGCGGAATCCAGCAGCGCCAATCCTGCCGCGAGGCATAACCCGCCGAGGAATGACTTCATAAATATGCGTCCCTGATGAACGTGCCACTTAGATCACTGCCTGGCGAAAAGCGACTTTCGCCGCCAGAATCGCGACGAGCGCGATCAACCCCACGATGCGCCTTGTACTCCTTGTTCACGTTCATCGCGCGATCGCAGGCTGAATGCGCGCTCGACGGCGCGGTGCGCGATTGCAGATACGCGTCGTACCCGTCCCCGAACCTCGCACGCATGTTCTCCTCCTCGTGCCGCACCGCCGCCAGAATCGTACTGACCATGTAGCAGCCGATGATCACCGCGGCGCTGATGCGCGCCGACGCCACCGCTGCGCCGAGTGCGACGATCGCGGACCCGAGATATAGAGGATGCCGCGTGAATCCGGTACGGCCCCGACTGCGTGACCTCGCGCCCCTTGTCGAGATGGCCGGCGGCCCAGATGCGCACCATCTCACCGACGAGCGCGATCGCGCCGCCGATCGCAAGCGATCGCAGCGTCGGACGCGCCAGGTAGAGCACCGCGCCGGCGCAGAAAAACCCGAGCGGCACGCGCATCCGCGCCAGACGCGCGGCGAGCGTCTCTATTCGTTTTTCGCTCTTCGTTCTTTCGCATCTCACCCATGCAACGCCAGCCGTCTCTCGGCGAGCTCCACCACTTCGCGCGGCGAGATGTCGAGCAGGCACCACCCGGAGATGCGGCACTGGCGCTGATAGTGACAGGCGCACACGCCGTACCGCGACACGACGAGATCGTCCTCGGCCCACGGGCCGTTGCGCTGCGGATCGGTCGGTCCGAAGATGCCGACAAGCGGCGTGCCCGACGCGGCAGCGATGTGCATCGGTCCGGTGTCGCCCGAGATCATCAGCGCGGCGGCCTTGATCAACGACACGAGATCGGCGATCGCTCGTCGGCGGCGAGACCGCGGCCGTGTTGTCCGATGCCGTCGCGACACGCTGCGGCGATCTGTTCTTCGCCCGGCCCCCACAGCACGAGCGATCGGAGACCGTGGCGCTTCGCGAGCTCGCGCGAGACCTCCGCAAAATAGACGGGCGGCCACCGCTTGTTCGGCCACGCCGCGCCGGGATTGAGGATGGCGAATGGCGCGCCTGTCTGGGATGCCGAGCCGCGAGCGCGCCTCGTTCGCGATCGCGCGGATTTCGATCCTCGAGCGGGAATTCGACATCAGGCATGCGCACGCCGATCGCCTTCAACATCGACAGGTTCTTGTCGATGACATGAGGCGCCGCGTCGCCCGCCGTCTTCCGTGTAGAAAAAACGCGCGGCCCGTTCGCGAAGGAGGTCGGCCGGAAATCCGATGACGCGCGACGCACCGGACAGCCGCGCGAGCACCGCCGATTTCAGGAGACCCTGCAGATCGAGCGCGACATCGTAGCTGCGCGCGCCGCAGGTCGCCGACGACCGACCACAGCGAGCCGAGCACTGCTCGTGTTGACGGAAATCCGGCGATTGATGACCGGCACGAGTTCGAGCACCTCGCGCTGGCGCACGTCGACGAGCCAGTCGATGGACGCCTGCGGAAACGCGCGTCGAATCGCCGCAGCCGCCGGAATGGCGTGGATGATGTCGCCAAGGGAGCCGAGCCGGACGATGAGGACCTTCTTCAATCCGTGGTCGCCGATCTCAATGTGGACGCGGGACGCTGACCCGCAGCAACGCCGGTGAGGACTGTGCCGATGGCCAGCAGCCGCGAAGCGATAACCGCCCCGCGGTCCTGTTCGTCTCCAAACCGGAACCTGTAATCGCGTGGCGGAACGATGCTGCCGCAGGAGAGGGATTCTGGACCAGACGCTCATAGGCGCGCGGAGAGGATTATCGCACGTCATTATAGTCGGCGATGGCCGCGCTCCAGCGCGCTTGGATGATGAGCATCTCGCACCTCGAAGAAGAGCGGCTGCGTGTCGTCGACGAGAATCTGCTCGATGGCGTCTCGGCGCCGCATCCACTGATTTCGAACTCCGGCTCGAGCACGAAGCGGCTCGCGCTGCGGCAGCTGCACGAAGAGCCGCTCAAGCTTCTCAATCAGCACACCATCCACCGTCTGGAGACGAGTTTGAGCATTGTGCGCGAGGCGCTCGACGGTGATTCGTGCCCAGAACGCGAACGGGAGCCGGCGACCGCCGCCGCTGTCGAGCCGCCCGTCGAGCACGACGCCGCGGCGATACCTGGTCGCGATCGACTGTTGTGTTCCTGGAAGCCGTTGCCGCGCTGGCGGTCATGGCTATCGCTTCCGGGCCGGGCTCAACGCGATGGAGGCTCGAACGGCAGCCGCATGAGGAGCGCACGAGTCCAGCTGCGGCGGCTCGTGGACACGCAGCTCAGGGGCATGTCGAGGCAGACGCTGCAGCGGTTGAGCGCCGAGGCGCTCACCACTGCCGCACGCGCGGACGCGGCTCGCGAATGTGCTCGCGGCCCCGACGTGCGCACGTATCCGCTGCGCGGTCATGCGAATGGCGGCAGCCGCCGAGGGCCAGGATTCTTCAGTCCATCACGGGGCGTCGCGCTGACGGCATCCGGGCTTCCGCCGACGGCCTGCGGCTCAGGTGTACCAAGTCTGGGTCACCACGACACGAGGTCCGGTCAGTCTCGGTTTTGTCCTACCTGATGCGCTCGGCCGCGCGAGCGCCGCCCACGAGATCTCACCTGACATCTCGGGAACGGTCATCGGTTTCATGATGAGCGCGGAACCGACCGGCGGCAGCGCGAAACCGGCGGGATCGATCGTCCTCGCGAGCTGACGCTCACCGCGCTCGACTTGATCCGTGCCAGCAGATCGCGCGTGGAATGATCCTTCGGGTCGCCGACGATGGCGATGCGGCCGCCGTAGGCGAGCACGGTCTCGCGCTCGGGCACGGTTTCCGGCGTGTAGTCGGTGCCCTTGCAGTGCACGTCGGGCTTCAGCAGGCGCAGCAGCCGGTTCACGTCCGGATCGGAAAACAGCACGACGTAGTCGACGCTCTCGAGCGCCGCCACCAGCTCGGCGCGATCGGCCGCCGTTCAGAATCGGACGGCCGGTCCCTTTCAGGCCTCTCACCGAGCCATCGTCGTTCACCGCCACGACCAGGCGATCGGCCTGCGCTTTCGCATCTGCGAGATAGCGCACGTGCCCGACGTGCAGCACGTCGAAGCAGCCGTTCGCAAACGCGATCGTGCGACCTTCCGCGCGTTCAGCGCGAACCGCCTCGACGAGATCGTCCTCGTTCAGAATCTGCCCCATCGTTCGCTCTATTCGTTTTTCGTTCTTCGTTATTCGTTGCGTTCTGTCGTGATCGTCGTATCGCTTCGCGCAGCTCCTCAGGCGACACGGTCGCCGTTCCCCGCTTCATCACGACGAGGCCGGCCGCGTAGTTCGCCAGCCGCGCCGCTTCGTCGAACGAACCGCCGGCCGCAATCGCGAGCGTCATCGTCGCGATGACGGTATCGCCGGCGCCGGTCACGTCGGCGACTTCGTCCGATCCGTAAATCGGCACGTGAACCGTCGGACGATCCGGCTCGAACACCGCCATGCCACGGCTGCCGCGCGTGATCAGCACCGCGTTCATGCGCGTGCGCTTCAACAGCTCGCGCCCGGCTCGCTCGAGCGCTTTCAGGTTGTCGCCGATTCTGCGTGTCGAGCATCTGCTCGACTTCGGATTCGTTCGGCGTGCACGCGGTGAGGCCGCGGTATTTCAGCAGGTCGTAGCGTGAATCGATGAGGATGGGAACCGCGCGGCGCCGCGCGCGGCCGTCGACCTTGCTGCTGAGCGCCGCCGCCAGCTCCGGCGTCACGAGGCCGGTGCCGTAGTCCGACAGCAGAATCGCGTCGCAGTCGGCAGCCGCCTTCAGCGCCGCCCGCGTGAATGCCGCGCGGCTCTTCGCGTCGTAATCGCTCGAGACGACACGATCGATGCGCACGATCTGCTGTTTGGCCGTGTGCACGCCGCCGGCGAGAATGCGCGTCTTCACCGGCGTGCAGTATCCCTGCGGGCTCAGCAGGCCGCGTGTGTTGACGTGAGCCAGGCTCGCGTGCAGGCGCTTGCCTGCCTCGTCTTTCCCCGTGAGGCCGACGATCTGCGTGCGGCCGCCGAGCGCGGCGACGTTGTTCGCGGCGTTGCCGGCGCCGCCGGGCAGAATCTGCGTCGAGTCGTATTGAAGAATGAGGACCGGCGCCTCGCGCGACACGCGCGCGACGCGGCCGTAGATGAACTCGTCGGCGATCAGATCGCCGATGACCGCGACGCGGCGCGCCGGAAATGCGTCGAGCAGGTCGATGAGGCGCGATTCAGGCAATGGGGTCAGACCCTCTTTTTACGTATTTCGTAAAATCCAGCTCGTCGCTTCGATCAGGTTCCGACGACAGGCACCGGCGGGATATTGGCCGGACGCCGCGACGCTTCGGTCCTGCCGTATCCCGTTTCCACCAGCAGCGCCCTCGTGCCGGCGGCCAGCCCCATCTCGATGTCGCGCCAGCGATCGCCGACGACGAACGAGTGCGACACGTCGAGCGAATGGTCCCGCGCGGCCGCCAGTATCATACCGGGCTTCGGTTTGCGGCAGTCGCAGTCGGTGCGGTACCGCTCGACCGCCGCGTGCGTCGAATGCGGACAGTAGTAGTAGCCCTCGATCTTCGCGCCGGCGGCTTCGCACAGCCGCGACAGATGCGCGTGCGCCTCGCCGAGAAACTCTTCGGTGAGCACTCCCTGGGCGACGCCGTTCTGGCTCGTCACGACCACGACTTTGTAGCCCGCGCGATTCAACAGCCGGACGGCATCGATGGTGTACGGAAACAGCTTCAAACGCTCGAGACGATCGAGATATCCGACGTCCTCGATCATCGTCCCGTCGCGATCGAGGAACACAGCTCGCTGGCTCACGCGTGGCTCTCCTGGAGAAACCGGCGGACCGCATCGTGCACCCGCGCGGTGGAAATACGCTTCATGCAGCGGTGATCGATCGGACAATCGGCCAGAAAGCAGGGGCGGCAGAACACCGATTCCGAGATCGCGGCGACCGTGCGCGAATCCTCGTGCGGCGTCACCGGCGTGCTGTAGCGCTCGTCCGTCGGTCCCCAGATGCCGACAACCGGCACGCCGAGCGCCTCCAGCAAGATGCAGCGCGCCCGAGTCGTTCGCGACGACGACGCTGCAGTGCGAGACGACGCCCATCAACATCATCAAATCCGTCTGCCCGATCAAGATCGATGCCCTTGATGTCGCGCGCCGCATCGCGATCTTCGCTGCGGCCGAGGATGACGCACGCGACGCCGGCGTCAATCAGCAGCGACGCCAGCTCGGCATAGCGTTTCGGCGACCATCGCTTGGCATGGCCGAACGCCGCGCCCGGCGCAATGCCCACGAGCGGCTGGCCCGGCTGCCATCCGCGCTCCTGGAGCAGCGACAACGCGGCCGCACTCGCCGCGGCCGGCACCTGCAGCTGCGCCGTCAGCGGTCCGGTCTCGATGCCGAGCTGCCGAACGAGATTCGAATAGTACTCGGGAAAACTGACGCGCCCTCTCGGCTTCGGGACCGATCGCGTCAACAGCGGCCGGCGGAAATCGCTGCGATAACCCCAGCGCTCCTTGACACCCGCCTTCTTCAGGATCCACGCCGATCGAAACGAGTTCGGAAGAAGGATGCCGATGTCTCCGCGAAGCTGCGACGATTCTTTCCCGCGCTCGAGCACGATGATGCGATCGATGCCGGGCACCGCGCGGAACACCGGCGCAATCGACGGGCCGCGCGGCAACCGACAACGGCTGCCCGGAAAAATGGCGGCGCACGTCGCGAATCGCAGGCAGCGCCATGATCGCGTCACCCAGCCAGTTGGGCGCGAGGACTGACGATCACTCATCGTCCGATCGGCTTCCAGAATCGGCTTTCGCCGACGGGAACATGCCTGGCGCCGCGTCGAGCGCCGGGCCCGGCGCATCGCGCCACCGGCGGTGCATCCACAGCCACAGCTCAGGGTGCCGCCGCACGTGCATCTCGAGCACGTCGGTGCAGCGCTGCGTGAATTCGCGGACGGCGTCCTCCGAATCGTGCGGCGGCGGCTCGACGGGATGTTCGTAGATCATCCGGTACCGGCCGCCCGGCAGCGGAAACGCAAAGAGCGGAATGACGGGCGCGCCGGTGCGAATCGCGAGCGCCGCAAGCGTCGACGTCGTCGCCGCCGGCCGCCCGAAGAAATCCACGTAGATCGCATCGGCGCTCGTCATGTGCTGATCGATCAGGATGCCGACCGCCTTGCCGTCGGCGAGCAGCCGCAGCGCCTTGCGCACGGCGCCGCGCCGGTACACCACCTCGTTGCCGTTCGACGTGCGAATCCCCTCGAGCAGATCGTGCAGCTTCGGATTGTCGAGCGGGCGCGCCATGACGGCCATCGGCTCGAACTTCAGCGCGTGCGCCAGCGCCTGCTGTTCCCAGAAGCCGAAATGCCCGGTGCAGAACAGGATGCCCTTTCCCTGCGCCAGCGCGAGCCGCACACGCTCTTCGCCTTCCCAGTCCACCAGCGCCATCTGCCGCTCCCGCGGACAGCGACGAATATTTCAGCAGCTCGAGCAGAAGGCGGCCGAAGTGCTGGAACATCGACCTCGCGATGACGCGGCACTCGTCCGCCGATTTCTTGGGGAACGCCACCTCGAGATTCGCGAGCGCGATTCGCCGGTGGACGCGATCGACCAGATAGAACATCAGGCCGAGCCCTTCGCCGAGGCGGCGCACCAGCGAGAGCGGCAGGGCGCGCACCATCAGCGCGATCGATGCGACGGCGAGGTACTCGATCTGATGTCTCATGCGCCACCCGGCGCGCGGACGGCGCGCAGGCGCTCGGCGAGCCACGGCGCGAACGCCGGCTCGATGGCGACCTCGAGCGGCACGGCGACAATCTGCGGGCTCGCGACGCGCCCAGGCGAGCCGCACGATGTCTTTCTCGGTCGTCAGGATTACCTCGGCGCCCGACGATGTCGCCGCGCGGGCGATCTCTTCGATCTCCGCTCCGAATAGTGATGATGATCGCCGAACGACCGGCGCCCGGTCAGCTTCCAGCCGGCCTTTTCGAGATCGCCGAAGAAGCGCTGCGGGCCTCGCGATGCCCGCAAATGCAAACGCCGGTCGATCGGGCGCCGGGCCGCCAAGCCGGCGCGAGAACGTGAAGGCAGCGGGCACGACCGAAGCGCGCGGCGACTGCGACGAGTCGGCACTGACGTCCTGTGCCGCGTTTCCACCAGCAACGCGTCGGCCGCCGACGCCGCGTCGAGCGGCTCGCGAAGCCGGCCGAACGGAAGCGTGCGCGTGTCTTCGGACGCGTCGGGCGCCACGAGCAGATCGATGTCGCGCATCAAATCGAAATGCTGAAAACCGTCGTCCAGCACGTGCACGGTGCATCCGAGCCGGCTCTCCGCGATTCGTCCGGCCACGTAGCGGCTCGACGACACCAGCACCGCGGCGCGCGGCACGGCGCGCGCCAGCATCTGCGGCTCGTCGCCGGAGCGCTCGACGCCTGCGAGCACGCGGCTGCCGTCGCTGACAATCACGACACCTTCGTCGACGATCTTTCTCGCGTAGCCGCGGCTGAGAATCGACGGGCGCTCGCCCATCTCGAGCAGCATGCGCGCGATCTTCGGCCGCGAGCGGCGTCTTGCCGCTGCCGCCGACCGTGAGATTGCCGATGCTGATGACGGGCGCGGCGAGACGCCGCCTCAGATGGGGCCGGCGCTGGTAGTAGCGCCGGCGTGCGCGCGCGATTCGGCTGTAAAGAAGATCCAGCAAACGGTTAGTGGACCACGCGGAAGGGGCGCACGACGCCCATCGATCCGCCGCGCAGCGGCAGCAGCTGCGCGATAATCGCGAGGCACTTGTCCTTGGCGCCGCGATTCGACTCGACGAGCGCGCGCGCCGCCGCGCCCAGCCGGGCGCGCCGCACGGGGTCGGTCAGCAGCGCCAGCAGCGCCTCTTCGAGCTCCGCGCACGCCGTCACCTGAACGGCCGCGTCCTGCGCGACGAACGCCTCGGCGATCTCCTTGAAGTTGTGCATGTGCGGCCCGAAGACGATCGGCTTGCCGAACACCGCCGGCTCCAGGATGTTGTGCCCGCCGGTGTCGACCAGGCTGCCGCCGACGAATACCGCCGTCGCAATCTGATAGACCTGCGCGAGCTCGCCGATGGTGTCGAGCACGACGACGTCGGCGCGCGGCTCGGCGTCGATCGGCAGATCGCGTTCGCTTCGACGGTGACGAACGCCTGGTCGCGGGCCAGCTGCGCGACTTCTGCGAAGCGTTCGGGATGGCGCGGCGCGATCACGAGCAGCGGATTGGCCGTGCTGGCTTTGATGCGCCTGAACGCCTGCAGCACCATCTGCTCTTCTTCGCGCATCGTGCTGCCCGCGACGATCACCGGGCGGCCCGACGTCATGCGGAAATATCGCAGCACGCGGTTCTGCCCTCGCCCGTCGAGCGTGCGCGGCGCCCGGCACGTCGAGCGAGTCGAACTTCAGGCTGCCGGTCACGACGACGCTTCGCCGGATCGGCGCCGATGTCGATGACGCGCCGCGCCGACTCTTCCGTCTGCATGCAGAACCGGTCGACGTCGCCGAGCACGCTTCTGAAAAACGGCCGCGCGATCTTGTAGCGCGGGTACGAGCGCGACGAGATGCGGCCGTTCACCATCACCGTCGCCACGCCCATCCGCTTGCACTGCCGCAGCAGGTTCGGCCAGATCTCGGTTTCCATCATCACGAACAGCCGCGGCTTCACGAGCCGCAGCGTCCGCCGGACGATGAACGGACAGATCGAGCGGAAGATAAAACACCGCATCGACGTCCTGCACGTTGCGGCGCGCGACCTGCTGCCCCGCCATCGTCGTCGTCGAGAGAAAGATCCGCAGGTTCGGATATCGCCGCCGCAGATCGGCAATCAGCGCGCGGACGGTCATCGTCTCGCCGACCGACACGGCGTGGATCCAGATCGAGTCTTCGCCGTCGAGATTGAACGACACGGGCAGATAGCCCATGCGCTGCCCGAGGCTGCCGATGTACTTCTTGTAGCGGATCGCCTGATACGCCAGATACGGCGAGACGATCACGCCCAGAATCAGGATGAGCAGGCTGTAGAGAACGTACATGTATGTGGGAGTTTCGTGCCGGGCTGATCGTACATTAGAATTCCTCTTTTGGCTCTGCGTCATTTTTGTCGCCGTGCGCCAAGCCCTTATCGGAGGAACGCGATGGCAGTGAAGGTCGGCATCAACGGGTTCGGGCGAATCGGCCGCAACATCATGCGGGCGGCGCTCGGCAACAAGGACATCGATTTCGTCGCGGTGAACGACCTGACCAACGCCGCGACGCTCGCGCACCTGCTGAAGTACGACTCGGTGCTCGGCAACCTGAAGGCGAAGGTCGAAGTGCAGGGCGACGGCATCGCCGTCGACGGCGATGTCGTTCAAGGTGGTGTCGTTCCGCGATCCCGCGCAGCTTCCGTGGAAGGACCTCGGCGTCGACATCGTGTTCGAATCGACGGGCCTGTTCACCGATCGCGATGCCGGCGGCCAAGCACATCACCGCCGGCGCCAAGCGCGTCGTCATCACGGCGCCCGGCGAAGGGACCGGACATCACGGTCGTGATGGGCGTGAATCACGAGAAGTACGATCCGGCCAAGCACCAGATCATCTCGAACGCGTCGTGCACGACGAACTGCCTCGCGCCGGTCGCGAAGATGCTGCACGAGAAGTTCGGCATCAAGAAGGGCTGGATGACGACCGTCCACGCGTACACGAACGACCAGCAGCTGCTGGATCTGCCGCACAAGGATCTGCGGCGCGCGCGCGCGGCGGCGCTGTCGATCATTCCGACGACGACCGGCGCGGCGAGCGCCGTCGGCGAAGTGCTGCCCGAGCTGAAGGGCAAGCTCGACGGCATCGCGATGCGCGTGCCGGTGCCGAACGTGTCGGTCGTCGATCTGGCCGTGCTCGTCGACAAGAAGACCAGCGAGCGACGAAGTGAACGGCGCGTTCCGCGACGCGGCCAACGGCCCGCTGAAGGGCATCCTGCAGTACATGACGGAGCCGCTCGTCTCGATCGACTTCCGCGGCAATCCGCACTCGTCGATTCTCGACGCGGACTACACCAAGGTGATGGACGGCGACTTCGTGAAGATCCTCGCGTGGTACGACAACGAGTGGGGCTACTCGAACCGCTGCGTCGATCTGCTGAAGTACATGGCGAAGAAAGGACTGTAAGTCGACAGTCGCAGTAGTCCAGTAGTCAGTAGTCCAGTCGTCGGTCGTCAGTGAAATGAAACTCTCGATTCGCGATCTCGATCTGTCCGGCCGGCGCGTGTTCATCCGCGTCGATTTCAACGTCCCGCTCGAAGAACGGCGTCGTGACCGACGACACGCGCATTCGCGCGTCGCTGCCGACGATCCGCTACGCGCTCGAGAAGGGCGCGACGGCGATTCTGGCGTCGCACCTCGGCCGGCCGAAGGGGCAGGTGAATCCGAAGTACAGCTTGAAGCCGGTCGCCGCGAAGGTGGCCGAGCTGCTCGGCCGTCCGGTGGCCTTCGCCACCGACTGCATCGGCGACGCGGCGAAGTCGGTCGTCGACGCGGCGCACGCAGCAGGCGGCGGCGTCGTGCTTCTCGAGAACCTGCGATTCCATCCCGAAGAGGAAAAAAACGACCCGGCGTTCGCCAGGCAGCTCGCGTCGCTGACCGATCTGTACGTGAACGACGCGTTCGGCGCCGCGCATCGCGCTCACGCGTCGGTCGACGCGATCACGCGCATCGTGTCCGAAGGCCGCCGCCGGGCTGCTGATGGAGAAAGAGCTCGAGTACCTCGGGCGCGTGCTGACGTCGCCCGACCGCCCGCTCGTCGCGATTCTCGGCGGCGCGAAGGTGTCGGACAAGCTCGAGGTGATTCAGAATTTTCTCGGCGCGCGTCGATCGCCTCATCATCGGCGGCGCGATGGCCTACACGTTTCTGAAGGCGCGCGGCGTTCCGGTCGGGCGCTCGCTCGTCGAAGACGACAAGCTCGACGTGGCGCGCGAGATCGAGACGAAGGCCAAGGCGCGCGGACTGCAGTTCGGCCTGCCGGTCGATCATGTCGTCGCCGAGAAGCTGGAAGCGGGCGTGCCGAGCGAGACGCTCGACGTCGGCGACCCGAAGATCGGCGATCGGATGGGGCTCGACATCGGCCCGAAGACGATCGCGCTGTACGCGGGCATGATCAAGGACGCGAAGACCGTCGTCTGGAACGGGCCGATGGGCGTGTTCGAGATTCCCGATTTCGCGAAGGGCACGAACGCCATCGCGCGCGCGGTGGCCGACGTCAAGGGCACGACGATCGTCGGCGGCGGCGATTCGATCGCCGCGGTCAACCAGGCCGGCATCGCCGACCGCATCACGCACATCTCGACCGGCGGCGGCGCCTCGCTGGAATTTCTCGGCGGGCGTAAACTGCCGGGCGTGGAAGCACTGACGGATAAGAGCTAAGTCGAACGTAGGATGCGCGGACCTTCAGCCGACGCCAGAGAACACGTATGCGAGTACCTTTCATTGCCGGCAACTGGAAGATGTTCAAGACCGTTCACGAGACGACGGTCTACGTGAAAGAGCTGCGCAGGCTCGTCAAGGACATCAACGACGTCACCGTCGTCATCGCGCCGCCGTTTACCGCGGTGCACGCCGCGAGCGAAGCCGCGCGCAACAGCAACGTCGCGGTGTCGGCGCAGAACATGTCCTGGGAGCGCGAAGGCGCGTTCACCGGAGAAATCAGCGCCGGCGATGATCAAGGAGGCCGGCGCCGCAGTACGTCATCATCGGCCACTCCGAGCGCCGCACGCTGTTCGGCGAGACCGACGTGACGGTGAATCGGAAGACCATCGCCGCGATCGCCGCGTCGCTGACGCCGATCGTCTGCATCGGCGAAACGCTCGAGCAGCGCGAGCGCAACGAGACGATGGACGTGCTCGATCGGCAGATCAAGGGGGGCCTCGACGGGCTGACCGGCGATCAGGTCGCCGCGCTGGTGATGGCGTACGAGCCCGTGTGGGCCATCGGCACCGGGCGCACCGCCACGCCGGCGCAGGCCGGCGAGGCGCACGCGCACATCCGGTCGCGGCTGCGCCAGTGGTTTGGCGCGACCGGCGGCAGACCGGTGTCTGCTGCTGTATGGCGGCAGCGTCAAGCCCGACAACATCCGCGATCTGATGGCGCAGGCCGACGTCGACGGCGCGCTGGTCGGCGGCGCAAGCCTCGACGTCCGCTCGTTTTACGACATCATCGCCAGGAGCCGGCCCGGCGCGGTATAATTCTGGGTTTACAGTTCACCGTTTACCGTTCACGCGATAACGACATTTATGTATTACGCACTCGTCGCTGTTTACGTCCTCGTCTGCCTCGTGCTCTCGCTGGTGATTCTTCTGCAGCAGGGGCGCGGCGGCGATATCGCCAGCGCATTCGGCGGCAGCAGCAGCCAGGCGGCATTCGGCGCGCGCTCGGGCGCGACGCTGCTGACCAAGGCGACGTCGATTGCGGCGGTGCTGTTCATGCTGTTCGCGCTGACGCTGTCGATTCTCGGCCAGCGCGGCGGACGAGCTCGGTCGTCAGCGGCACGCCGGCGCCTGCGCCGGCGACAGCGAAGCCCGCACCGGCGCTGCACCGGCACCGACGACGCCTGCGCCCGCGACACGCCGGTCGCACGAGCACCGAGCGTCCGGCTAAATCAGCCGCGACACCCTCCCATCGCACGGCCACGCGGAAGTGGCGGAACGGCAGACGCACCAGCTTGAGGGGCTGGCGGTCGAAAGACCATCGGGGTTCAAATCCCCTCTTCCGCACCAACCTTCGCTCGCGAGACACGCGAGCGAGCTTCGTCTAGGCAAGCCAACACGAGCATTCACACGCGAAGTCTGTCTCGCCGTAGCGGCGCAGCCGCGAAGGCGGACACTCGATGGCCCGCTCATTGCCACATCCACGCGCATGCAACACCGCTGCTTCGTCTACATACTCCGCAGTCGAACCATGCCTTCGCGTCACTATACGGGACTGACTGGCGACATAAGAGCTCGTGTGGCAGCACATAACGCTGGGGAGTGCTCCCATACGAGTAAGTTTCGGCCGTGGAAGGTCGTCGTATCGATGGAGTTCCCGACCCAGGAGCAAGCGTCGAAGTTTGAAAAATATCTCAAGTCCGGATCCGGTCGGGCTTTCACAAAACGCCACTTTTCGTAGCTATTCCCGTTGTCGGCAGCGACTCGGCGGCATGTGCCAAGGCCACCGCCCCGAAAGAAAGAGTGGCATGGTGGCCTACAACTTGCTCAGGCGGTACAAGGTTGTGAAAACGCCCGCTTCGTCGACTAGGCTTTACGGCATGGGCATTCCGTGGCGCCTGGCGTTGAAGGCAATTCCCTGGGACACGCTTCTGGCGAATGCGCCGGCCATCCTGCGATCGACGGACGCGCTGCTGTCAGAGACAAAGCTTCGCCCGCCTGCGGCGGCGTCCCGGAATGACACTCAGGCTCTTGCCGATCGTGTCGCGGTGCTCGAGCAGCGCGACCGCGAAACCGTGGAGCTGCTCACGCGTGTCAGCGCGCAGGTCGCGGCACTGACCACTGCGGGCGAGGTGCTCGAGGCGCGGGCCCGTTGGCTGCTCGTGGTGGCCATCGCGGCGTCAGTTATATCTGTTCTCGCGTGTGGGGTTGCACTGTTCGCGCGACAGTCGGGGTGAGTTCGCAATAGCAGGCGATTTCGACAAGCTTGAGGCTGGCGCACGAAAGGGCGTAGGGGTTCGAATCCCCTCTTCCGCACCAGTTATGAAAAAGGCCAGCATTTGCTGGCCTTTTCTCCTTTCAGAGTCAAATTAGCTAACGAATAGCTAACCGACGGCTCTCGCCCTCTCTTGGAGCGTGTGTCACGAGCGCGATGCAAGGGGTAAGTACGCGAACATACCCCCACGCGCTTTGTCGGACAGCCTGCCGTACGAAGCCGTTTACGACCACGAAGGTCGGCGCTCGTTAGGGTGCTCGGATTGCTTCTATTGTTCACCCTTATGATTCCGGCGAACTGCGGCTTTTGGACGGATAGGCTCCGAGGTAGCAGCCACCACTCACAGATTCGTGGAGCGACCGGATCGCACACAGTACGGCGACCCAGTGATCGTCCATATCGCGTCCGCAGCGAATCGTGACGAGGCTCACCGCGAATCGGTCCGAGATCGCAGCCGTCACGCGATTCGTCTATGTGCCGATCGCCACTAATCCTGCCGTTATCCGGTTAGTGAACGTTCGCCTGAGAGCCTGCTTGCCGCTTGAGACGGGATATCAGCACGCCCAGCTGCGAGGGTGCTCGGAAACCGACGTCACGATCTAGTCTGCGTCTGGCAGCACGGACCACTTGAACAAGCAGCACAGACCACTTGAACAGCCAGGCACGATCCAGACGACAGACACGGCGAGCTACGGTTTGGTTACGGTCTGGCTGCCAACTGTTAAGGGCAGCGAGATTTTTTTGCAAATTTGGAGGCGCCGCCCGGATTGAACCGAAGGGTACATTTTTGCAGTCCCCCCGGGTGCGCTTACACTAATCGGCTGCCCCCGAATAACTGACCTGCGGTGATCTATTGCTGGCATCGCTATCCGCAAGGCCGCCCTCAGCGTGGATCGAGAGTAGAGGTCTTGATGGCGACCACGGAAGAGACACCTAAATCCGTAAGTTTTGCTGGCGACGTTGGGCCGTACCAGCTCTTCATGTTAACGCTCTGCCTATGGGCGCTGGTCACGGTGGGTGCCGGCAGGTTCTTCCGGTTAGATCCGGCCACACAGACGATTCTCCTCTACGCTGACACGGCAGTATGCTTCTTGTTCTTTGTAGATTTTGTCTACACCTTCGTTCGCGCCCCGAACAAAGCACGCTACTTTCTCACCTGGGGATGGATCGACTTGTTGTCGAGCATTCCGGTAGTAGGTCCACTGCGATGGGGCCGCGCCGCGCGCGTAATGCGCATCCTGCGAGTGTTGAGGGCTGTTAAATCCACGCGTGCGCTCGCGCATTTCGTTGTTGGGCGTAGAGCGGAGTTTGCGCTCCTCTCATCGCTCTTGCTCAGCCTACTCATGATCGTCTTTGGCAGCATTGCCATGCTCGAATTTGAGGTCCCAGCTGGCGGAAACATCCAAACAGCGGAAGACGCGATGTGGTGGGCGATGTCAACGATGACGACGGTGGGCTATGGAGATCGGTACCCGATCACCTCTGAAGGACGACTTATCGCAGTGTTTCTGATGGCGGCTGGCGTTGGCGTCTTCGGAACCCTATCAGGTCTTGCTGCGTCGTGGTTTTTGTCTCCTGCCGTGGAGGACACAGAAAGCGACGTGACACGAATCGAGAAAACGCTGGTGGCAATTCAGCAGCAACTGGGGCATCTCAGCCATTCGAAGAATGAGCCGCCGGTATAGATCCCGTCATTCTTCCCTCCCCACTCCTTGGCGGACGATTGTCGTATCCATCGGTGATGCCGTGTGGGATGTATTGACTGCCAAGCGGCTGGGACTACCGTCCATCGGCATTTCTCAAGGATCGCGGGGCCCAGTGCTGGTCCAAGAAAGCACACACCTGGGGCAGATCGCTTCCATTCACCGCGCGCGAGGGCGGACTTGCACAATGCGAGCAATCTTAACTATCGGTTAACGAGAACGCCCGCCTCGTCGAGCTTGACGGCCAATCCCCTGTAATGAGCAGGGGCGTAGCTATGGAAGCTTGCTTTGTTGTCGCGGTAAATGACGGTCACTCTTTGGCCCGCGATGGTGACCTGTTCAATCTTGCCAGCGTCCAAATCCCGCATGAAGTCGCTGAACGTTGCTGGCTTCGATAGGGTCTCAACATCCGCAAGGAAACGCCACACTCCCAGAGCCACGCTGATAGACAGGACGAACAAGGTGAATGGGGCGAGCAGAGTGGTTCGTGATTGCATAGCCTAGCTTACGCTTGGCCACGTCGGTGTAAAAGGCCACTTATCGCCCAACACTGCTCGCTGCCCGATCTGGGAAGTTCACCGCCAATTCGGAATAGCAGAGCGTCCCGGCCAATGCGAGGATTCTCAGCTGACCATTTGGTGCCCGTCTCCTGGGACCAGCTCTTCCGCAGCATGCGCAGCGCTCGTTCACGATTGATCATGGCGCGCGCTGGCTACAGTTGCGATAATTCTTTGAAGTTGCCGAATATGCAGGAGATCGTGGCCCGCATAGAGCCTGACCATGTGGGCAAGCGTCTCCTCCCCTCGCTCGGCGTGAACACTCACCCGTTGGAGGTCTGCAGGGGATGCTCGTTCCAGGAGCTTTAGATTCGCGCGTCGAAGCGCAGCGAAGAGAGCAAGAGCGGCCTCAGAGTCCGACTCGCAGTAGTGAAGGCGCTGAGCCCACAAATCCTGATCATAGCCCGTAAGCTGGGGCCGATCGTGCGCTAGAACCATCCGCAAACGGTAACCAAACACCAGTTCAGAATCCGCAAGATGTTGGATGAGGTCGCCGATTGACCATTTCTCAGCAGCTTCGGGCTTTGTGATGTCGTTCGTCGCAATCTGCCGCACATGATGATTGAAGACCTGTGGAGTATTCCGAAGCACGTGAAGCTCGTTCTTGTCACCCAACAGGTCCAAGATAGCGGCTACGTAAGCTGCTGCATGAGCGGGCGCAGACGATGCGGGATTACTGAACACGGACATGAACACCTCTCAGTTCCGCCCTACCGAGTCACACGGTGCAGCTAGAGAGACATCGGGAAACATTGGACGTCCCAGTACTGGGGTAGCCAGGACACCTTGGACGCGGCTAATCCACATTGGGAGACTGCTGCAGTGTGCAGACAATCTCGTACTTGATGCCCTCCAAGTCCTTAAAGAAAAGCGCGTAGTACGGCTGCGGCGTGTACTCTGGATAATTCCTCGGTTCGCGGACGATCACAGCGCCGATCTCCTTCAGCTCAGAGAACAGCCGATCAACTTCCGCAGGAGACTCCGCCTTGAAGGCGAGATGATGGAGCGCCCCTGGCCTCCTGCGATGAACGGGGTCATCGGCGACGGCTGGCCTTGGTGACGTGATGGCAAACGCCAATCGCGGATGCACGTATTCCACTACATGGAACTCATGATCCTTGATCACCGCCGCGCTCTTGCGTCGAGGATCGAAACCCAAGAGCGGAAGGAACCTGTCGTAGAACGGGACCGCCACGCCCATGTCTTTAACGGTTATCTGTATGTGGTCAATGATGGGTTCCATAGTGTCTCCGGTCCAAAATCCTTCATGTGGAACGCGGTGAGGGTTACTTAAGTCGCAGTTCGCGTTGATGTTCTCGGATGTGTTGTCGCGGCGGTGGCATCGAGCCACTCTTACCATTCGGCTTGAAGCCCTTGGCTTCATAGAGCGCGATCGCTGGCGCGTTCAGGTCCGCCACATCCAGCAGCAGCCGGTTCATCCCGTTCGCGCGTGCCCACGTAACAACGAGGTCCACCAGCGCGCTACCCACTCCGCTGCGGCGTGCCTCCGATGCGACCCACATAGAGATTAGCCAAGCGGTGTCGGCCGTCTCCTTGTCACACGCGCACCGCACCATTGCCACATCACGACCATCCTTGACGGCAATGAACGTTGGCAGCTCCGCGAGCTGCTTCACCCACGCCTCTTCGTCGTTCTTAGATGATTCGTCGAACGTGGTCCCGAATGCGTCCGGCGCGTCTTGGAGTGCCCGCAGGCGAATCGTCCGCAACCTTGCGACTTCGTCCGGGGTCAGCTGTTCGAATCGAATCATGGTCTCGGTTCGGTGGCCAGCCAGACGAGATTCTAACCTTCGTCAGTTTCGCGCTATGCTGCGAGCTTCACAGGGTCGGCGAGATGTCTTGGTTGGCCGAGCCCGGTGGCGATTTCAACGTCCAGGACGGTTCTTAGCGCCGACGCATAATATAACGAGCCATTGCGCTTGATGGATTCCAGTCTTCGCCACAGCATGCTGCGGTACTACGATGAGCGCGCCACCGAGTACGAGGAAGCCTATCTCCTCGGCACGGGCACGGCTTCAATTCCCAACTCGCAAGTGTTCCGGGCCGAAGCATCGCTGTTGGGCGACATCGTTGAGCGATTCGGAAACGGCCGCATGATCGATCTCGCATGCGGAACCGCGTATTGGTTGCCTCGCTATGTCGGGGGTTGCTCCGCTGTCACGCTCTTCGATCAGTCGCCAAGGATGTTGGATGAATGCCAAACGAAAGTCAGCACTCTTGGTGTGGGAGACCGTTGCACGTTGATCTGCGGGGACTTCTTCGACTACGAGTTCGGCTCCGTCGAGTATGACTCAGCGCTCCTTGGATTCTTTCTGAGCCACGTGACAGAGAAACAGGAACGACTCGTCTTTGAAGCACTGAAAAGGATGCTCGGCACGACTGGCCGGTTCCTAATTCTTGATTCCGCGTGGAGTCTGGAGCGAGCACGTTTCAACGCAAAGGTTGAACGTCAGCAGCGACAGTTAAACGATGGTACGCGTTTCGATATTTACAAGCGATACTTTGACCAACAGGACATCTCGCAATGGGAGACGAAATACGACATGAGCGCTACCATTGAACACTTCGGCACAGCGTTCTTGGCCGTATCTGGCAAATTCACCGATGGTATTTCGTCGAGCGAGTCCGAAGCGAGCGGAGCGTAATTTACTTCTGGGATTGGCCATATCGTCCTTCAGCCACCGTTTGCCACCCATACATGTGCGCGAGAAGGCGTGATTGACCTCAGCGCGCAGTACCAACGCTTCGCGGAGCTGGAGTGTAAAGACTACTCACCCGCTTACTACCATCTCGCGCTCGAAGTGGCTGAGGACGCCGAGGTGCTGGCGTTTGTCGCCCGGCAACCCGTCACGCAGCCGAATTTGCTCTTCGCAGCGGTCCAGTACCTAACCGGCCCTGAGCGTATGCCGCTTTCTTCCGCCGCATTGCGCGGATTTCTCGAACGTGAGGGCGAGGCCGTCACGGCGCTCATGCGTGACCACCGCACGCAGACGAACGAGGTCGGTCGTTGTGCGGCGTTGTTGCCGGCGCTGCCGATCGGGCCAATCGCACTCGTGGAAATCGGAGCCAGCGCGGGCCTGTGTTTGCTCCTGGACAAGTATTACTACGATTACGGAGTCGCCCATGTGGGTGACGCCGATTCTCCTGTGCAGATCCGGTGCAAAGTGGGCGGTCCTGTACCAGTGCCAGACATCACGCCTAAGATTGTCTGGAGACGTGGACTCGATTTGAACCCGCTCGACGTGCGGCGGCAAGACGACGCTGAGTGGCTTCTCGCCTGTGTGTGGCCGGATCATCCCGACCGGCGCCGACGACTTCAAGCGGCCATATCCCTCGCGCGGCAGGCACCACCTGTCGTGATGGCTGGCGATCTCGTCGCTGACCTGCCTGAGGTGTTGGCAAAGGTCCCTCGTGAGGCGCAGCTCGTGGTTGTCCACTCGGCAACGCTGCACTACGTTTCCGAGGGGCGCAGGCAGGAGTTGGCGCGCATTCTCAACGGAGAATCTCATCAGCGCGATGTAGTGTGGATCTCGAACGAGGGGTACGGGGTGATACCAGAATTGGCAGCAATCGCCCCAAAAGACACGGAGCGTGCTTTCCTCCTCGGAAAGACAGTCCTGAGTCGAGGCCACCGCGTGGATTCCCTCCTGGCCCTTGCTCATCCGCATGGCGCCGAGCTGACATGGCTGGCGTAAGTTGAGGGGTTCACGACGCCGGCCATCTTCGACAAACGACGCAGTCCTGAGCGTCCTATGTGTCCTATGTCTCTATCCCGGAATTGATCCAGAGTGTTTGATATTGGGAAGAGATAGAACTGGTAGGACACTTGGGACGCAGCGCGAGCGACCGAGAGACATGATTACTCCTCGCGAGTCTTTGCCGCAAGTGGTGAGCAGCGCTTGCGCGAGCTGATCGTCTGAGGTGCTGTTCGCCGGCGCCACATAACGGTTCAACGCGGGCTTTCGACCGTTCGCACGGTAGATGTAGGATGCTCTTTCCTATTACCCCACACTGGCAGCAGGAGGTTTACGATGCGTATCGCTGCCACCGCCCTCGTTGTTGTCCTGCTGGTATCCTCGCGTCCGTTCGCGCAAGCGCCTGATAAGCTGAGCGCAGGAGGCTTGGACCACCTTCGCACTGCCCGCGCGGCTCGCACGGACGACGCCTTTCGCCGGGCCGAAGAGACGTTTTCACGTGCGCTGGCCTCGTCGCCTGCCGATGCTCACGCCCTCGCCTACCGAGGTGAAGCCCGCGTCATGCGAGGGGTACTCGCGCTACCGATGTCATTCGAAACAGCCAGTGCGTTCTTTGAAACCGGGATCTCTGACATGGACCGCGCCGTCTCAGTGGCACCCACGGACCTTGCCGTCAGAGTGGCGCGCGGGTTGACGTACGTTGAGTTTCCTGACTTCTATAAAAAGCGGGCTATCGCTCGGCAGGATCTGGAGATCGCTGTCGCTCATCCCGAGTACTCGCTCCTGCCTGACGAGCTTCGCACCCGCATCGAGCGTGCGTTGAAGCGGACGGCCGATTCGGCTCAGGATCGACTCAATCAGGTACCGGCGACTGTGTCGCCAATTATGGTCGTGGCCAGCGTCACCTTGGAGCGTGTTCGGCCGTCCCAGCGACCCACGTGGATGAAGGACATCGTGGACGCGCTATACCAATCGCGGGGAGTCTTAGGCGTGCATACGGCCACGAGCTTTGAGCATCCGGGGATGTATCTCATTTTCTCGTGGTGGCAGAACAAGGAATCATTGAACGATTTCTATTATGGTGATTCCCATCAGACCTGGATCCGCCAAGGTGGCCCACAGGTGACGACAAGTGACGTTGCGCCTGTACCCACGCAGGTCGGCATAGAACTGTTTGCCCCCTTGGCCGATGGCGTGCGCGCCGGAGGCCAGTTCACCCCGAAGGGAGCGATGGCGCGGTGACGGCACTGCTGCGTTGGCTGTGGCCTCCTGGTGCTCCGCCCGTGCGGCAGCTTCCAGAAGCCCTTCTACGTGCCGCCTTGTTTGGCGTTGTCGTCGGCCTCCCGCTGAGCTTCATGTTTACGCCGGCCAGGGCGTGGCATTATTTTGGCGAGGATCCGGTCACATGGGTGCTTCGCTCCAGTGTGCTGGGAGCGACGTTCTCCGTATGCTTCTATCTCGCGTGTGGGCTTCCCGTCAGTTACATCCTCAAGACGGAAACCGATTCGCGTCGTTCATTCCTGGTGCCATCGGTTGCGATCATTGGCGCGGCGCTCGGAGGCATAGCTGCACTGCTCGTTTTTCGGATCAATGGCCGCTCGATAACAGCGGAGACGGCACGCCTGATCCTCATTGGTGCCGTGCTGGCAGTCCTTCTCACCTTGATCTTGGCTGCTTGGTATCGCTTGCAGGCCGACAAGGAGATTGCCGATGCTCGCGCACGACAGTGGTCGCTCCAGGCGCAAATCAATCCCCATTTCTTCTTCAACACCCTCAACACGATCACGGCGCTGATCAAACCAAATCCAGATGCGGCGGAACGGATGGTCGGACTCTTAGCGGATATGAGCCGGTATTCGTTCGGCAATGAAGCGCGCATGGCGCCACTGCAGGCCGAGCTGGACTTTGCAGAAAAATACTTGGAGATCGAACGGGAGCGGTTCGGAGACCGATTATCCTGGTCCTTACCGCCTGTCGAACACGTGGAAGGGCTGACGTTGCCGCCACTGACGCTCCAGCCCGTCGTTGAAAATGCAGTACGACATGGCGTGGCGCGCCGAATCGAAGGGGGAACGATCTCCATCGCAGTGCAGCGATCGCAACAGGAACTTGTGATCTCAGTGACGAATCCCGTGGATGAAATACCGGCTCCCGACGACCTGTTCCGACCGGGTCACGCCTTGTGGAATATCAGAGAGCGACTACAGCTCACGTACGGAAGCCGTGCTTCGCTCGCCGTGGCCAGTGACGGCGCGACGGTCACGGTCGTGATCTCGGTCCCGGCTGCGCCATGATCACGACGCTCATTGTGGACGACGAGAAGCCCGCGCGCACGCACCTGCGCCGACTGCTCTCTACGCACACTGACGTTGACGTGATCGGCGAAGCGGCGCATGGACTGGAAGCCCTGGAGCGTGCCTCGACACTTCGTCCCGACGTGATGTTTCTGGACATCGAAATGCCGGGCTTGAATGGGTTCCAGGTGATCAGCGAACTTCGCCGGCCACCGATCACGGTCTTCATCACGGCCTTTGATAAGTACGCGATCCAGGCATTCGACGCCAATGCGCTTGACTACGTGCTGAAGCCCGTGCAGCCCGACCGGCTTGGGCAGGCACTCACCAAGATTCGCTCGATGTTGCGTGGCAGTTATGAGGCGTACCGTTCCGACCTGCACAAGACGGCGTCATCGCTGGCGACACCCACGAAGCTCGCAGGCAGGCGTGGCAATCGGTTGATCCTGCTATCACCCAAAGAGGTGTTGTATGTGGCGATTGATACTCAGCTCACCTTCTTCCACACGAGTACAGAACGCTTTCTGACCGACCGTACGATCACTGAGCTGGAGCAGGTGCTGTCGCCGGTGGGCTTCCTCCGCATCAGCCGTTCAACGCTCATCAATTTGCAGTATGCACGCGAGTTGTTGCCGTGGACCTCTGGAACATGCCGGCTCAAGTTGTCCAATGGTACGGAACTCGAAGTGAGCCGCGAGCGCGCACGCGCGCTGAAAGACCGCTTGAGCTGAACCCACGACAATGCTGTCTTGGATGCTGAGATGCTCGCGACATGGGCGGTGACAGGATCTCTGGTGCCTTGGGTAGGTTGGGTGATGAGGCTTTGGCTCTCTTCTCTACAAGTTCTTATCTTTCATCAGGAGTATAGGAATTCAAGTCTCCCAAGGCACCCAAATGTCGCTTTCCGGCCAAATCCGACTTGCGGCCTTCTAAACCTGCCAATCCGGAGGACAACGATGATCCGAAGGCTGGTGCGTTGCAGCTGCGACAAATCAAGACGAGGCGCCATGCTGCTCTCTTTCTCCTGTATTTGTGTTTTGTGGGTACCCTCTGCCACCAGCGCACAAGACGCCAATGAGCCGCCATTTACGCTTGTCCAAGTTGGCCCAAATGCGTGGGCTGCGATTTCCAACCCGAAGTCCAAGACTGCAGCCTGGGCGAATACGGGATTCGTCATCGGCGATGATTCCGTCGCCGTCATCGACACAACGAACAGCTCGGACGCGGCTGGCAATTTCATTACTGAGCCGGCTCAATTGCTCTTATCCGAAATTCGCAAACTAACAAAGTTGCCGGTGAGGTACGTTATCAACACGCACCATCACGTGGATCACGTGGGCGCCAATGCCGTATTCGTGAACGCCGGTGCAGTCGTGCTGTCACATCGCAACGTACGAGGCTGGATTCATACAGAAAATCTGAGGATGTTCGGCAAGGACATCAAGGCCGACCAAAAAGTCTTCATAGACGCAATCCTTCCGCCTACTGTCACGTACGATCAGACGGTGGATCTGTACCTTGGGTCGCGATTAATTCGTCTGCAGAGCTTTCCGGGACACACAGGCGGTGACTCGGTAGTGCTGATTCCCGACGCGAAGGTCGTTTTCGCGGGTGATCTCTTCTGGCGAAACATACAACCGAACCTGATTGATGCGTCAACGAAGGATTGGATTGGCACCCTCGATACGCTTCTGAAGAACGAGCCGAGCACGACGTTCGTCCCGGGCCACGGCGAAGTGGGAACTATGCTGGACGTGGCGACCTTCCGCGAGTATTTGGCGACGTTGCGGAAGCTGGTCTCGGATGCTCAGGGCGCAGGAAAATCGGGGGAGGCACTCGCTGACGTGGTGGTGCCTGCCATCGCCAGCAAGTACAAAAGCTGGGATACGAGCTGGGACTCCTTTCAATACTTCGCGAAGCGAAATATCTTGGAAATAGAGGCGGAGCTGAACGGGAACAAAAGAGTGCCTCAACCCCTACCGGCCGATCGATAATTCAGCCCATCCCTTTCCTTCTGCCACTGCCACCACCGTAAGGTGAGCTGCGAATGGCGCTGGCGGAAAGGGCTGCGCTCGCCGCTAAAGTCTAGACCGGACTATGGAGTAGCGATGGTCAGGGACTGACGCGCTTCCCGTAGGCCGGCAGCTCCAGTGAGCACTGCCACGATGCCACAGCCGACACTTGGAACGACGTACCACCCAAACGCCGATCCGATCATCGCGTCTGCGGGCAGCGCCCATAGCGTCAACATCGGAATGCCACAGAACAGCACGCCCATGACGTAGTAGCGCGGCACATCAAAGAGCCACGCCAGCGGTAGGAAATGAAGCCCGATAATTGCGAGGTTGAGCGAGGGAATCAACGCCGCGTGTCCTGTCATGGCCGCGATGGGGTTTATCGTCGCAAACGCTATGACCTCCCCTAACGCGACGACACCAAACCGTCTCGACAGCGAGCGCTCCTCAGTCGTTCGTGGCGCCGTCGAGCGAGGCAATAGAGCCGCTGCGCGGATCACCGAGATCCCGAACATCAGTAGCACCGAGGTCAGGACCACGACCCCGCCGAGCACCCACCGAGCACTAAGCGTATCGATCGCGAATATCGACCATGCACCAAAAGCAGCTCCCGCCAAGACCAGCCAGAACGATCCGACAGCGAGGCCAATACTGCGGCGGCGACGGTCGATTTCGATGTTCATCTTCGTCCAGTCTACTGCCTATGCAAGGGTGGCGTTGATCATCGATTTGAAAGCGCTCCGAACGGCGGAAGATCCCGTACGAGGTAGGGGTGGCATGGCGGCGGTGGCTGGCGAAGAAACAGCTCGACAATGGACAACGGCGTCGTTAGTCTGTCGCCCACCTTCATGGGGCGCTCGCTCGTGCTTGTCGGGTTGATGCTCCTTGCCGTACCAGCAGGTACGCAGTCCGGCCCCGAGATTCGTGGTCTCAAGGTACCAACAATCTTCGCTGGTAGCGATGGTCAGCGCCATCTGGCATATGAGTTGTACGTCAGGTCGCCGCGCGACATCCGCATCGAGGGTCTTGACGTGCTGGGTGACGCAAACGAATCGTCACTCCTGACGTATGGTCCAACGGACCTTGATCGCCGGACGATGCGACCTGGAGCCACTCCGGATGTTCGATACAGCCGTACCATTCCAGCGGGCGGATCGGCTGTTATTCACGTGTGGCTCACCATGCCAAGAACCCAACCCCCACCGACGACGCTTCGACACCGCTTGAGGCTCATCGGTGGCGACGGCACTGCTGTGCCCGTAGGTGATGTGCCGCTGACCGTGGAGGCTCCGCCTGTGTTGGTGCTTGGTCCTCCGCTGCGAGGTGGGACGTGGTTTGCCCACAATGGCCCTGGCAATCATCGATCACCGCATTGGGGCAGCGTGCTCGTGGAAAACGGACGCGCTTTGGTGCCCCAGCGGTACGCGATCGACTTTCTTGGACTCGATTCCAACGGTCGCCTGACACGCGGGGATGACATAGCGAAGACGCAAAACGAAGACTGGCTGGGCTTCGGCGCGGAAGTTATCGCGGTTGCGGATGGCTCGATTCGCGAGATGCGAGATGGCGTCATTGACAACGCGCCGCTTGTCGAACCGCCACGACCAACTGCTCCCACGGCCGTCCTGACCGCTGGCAACTACGTCGTACTTGAGATTAGCCGTGACGTGTTCGTTCACTATGTGCATCTGCAGAGGAATAGTGTTGTGGTCAAGGTCGGAGAGCGCGTACGCCGTGGGCAAAAGCTCGGATTGGTTGGCAACTCCGGCAATACAAATGGCGCCCATCTCCACTTCATGGTGACGAATTCACTACGATTCGAGGAATCTGACGGCCTGCCGTTTGTCTTTGCTGACTTTGAGATGCTGGGCAGCACCACGGCAGAGCGCGCGGCGGGCGAGGACAAATCGCCATCGAACTTCTCCCCTGCACCGTCGCGTCGTCGGGAGGAGCTACCGCTCGATGGCGCCGTCGTGCGGTTTGACTAACAGGGCAAGATTGGCGAGGCGACTCAATTTCTCTGCGGCCTCGGATCAGAATGCCCTATTCGTATCTCAACGCCACAAGCGGATCGATGCGCGAGGCACGACGTGCGGGTAGAAACGCGGCAACGAGTGAGGTTGCCATGAGCATCAGCACCGCACCGACCAACACCAATGGATCGAACGGGTCAACGGAATAGAGCATTCCACGAACGACACGTCCAGCACCGATTGCCCCAATCACTCCGACAACGGCACCGATCGCTACGAGACCCACGGCCTCGCCGAGCACCAAACGGCGCACGTCCGCGGCCGTCGCACCGAGTGCCCTTCGCACGGCAATGTCTCTGTCGCGTTGTCGCACGTACGCGCCCATAACCGCATAAAGACCTGCTGTCGCAAGCAATACGGCAATGGATCCAAAGACGATCAGCACCAGCGCGCTGAATCGCGGGTGTGCCAGAGGCTGCGCGAGGAAGTGACCGAAGGGAGTCACGCGCATCACATGAGCGCCGGGTTCAAGCTGGTGAATTCGAGCCCGCGAGACTGCCGCCACTTGCTCCAGCGGCGCCGAGGTTCGCACAGCGATCCGTTGGGCGGTCATCAGGAACTGCGCAGCCGGTACGTACATCGTCGGGCGCGAGCGTGTCAGCTCACGGTACCGTGTCTCGGGCGCAACACCGACAATCGTTCGCCATGCCTCGTTCGATGTTGGCCCACCCCATTTCAGGCGTTTGCCGATTGGATCTTCGCCCGGCCAGACAGCGGCTGCGACCTGCTCGCTCACGATAGCGACTTGGGGCATGCGCTCTCGTATCTGCCGCCGTAAAGGCACGCCCTCGGAGAATTGGAATCTGAAGAGTGGTGAAATAATTCGGAAAGATCGCTTCTATGTTCAACGACGGGTTAGTCGCGGCGCGCTCAGCGCTCTGCCCGTCGGCCGTGACCCGTGGCGCATCCCACCCGTCAAGGCCGGCAAACGGCAGTACGTTTATCGGGGTTGCGGCGGTGATGAACGGCACGTCCTTCGAGTTGTGAGACCGTTTCATTCAGAAACTGCTCGTATCTGTTCCGATCGCTCAGCTGACGCGACGGAATGAACAACTCGACAAATGCCAGCTGATCTGACGGGGAGCCGCGTATCGATTGCCTGCAACGAAAGAATCGATCGCGTGAGAAGGCCAGCTGCGGCGAGAATCATGACGGCGAGCGCGACTTGGACCATCACGAACGCTCTGCGGCCGCGCTGAGACTCCGGGCCAGTTGTTCCGCGTCCGCCGCTTCGCAAGTATGAAATGGGATTCCGGTCGAGCATCCAGGCGGGTGTCAGGCCAGTAAACAGCGCCGTAGCGAGCGCGACCCCAATCGTGAACAAGACGACAACCCCGTCGATGCGGATCGATTCGACACGAGGCAGTCCACTCGGAATCAGATTCATGAGAATCTGAAGCGACCACGAAGCAAGTAGGAGTGCCAGCGCGCCTGCGCTGACCGCAATGATCACGCTCTCAGCCAAAATCTGCGCTGCGATTCGCCCCTGTCCAGCGCCAAGCGCTGTTCGGACCGCCAGCTCTCGCCTGCGACTCTGATTCCGCATCGCGAACAGATTGGCCGCATTCGCATTCGCGATGAAGAGCACCAGCACAACAGCGAGACTGAACGCCAGCAGAATTGGCCGTGTGCCGCCGACAAGAACATCTTCCAGGGTCTGCACGACCGGAACAAGTCCTCGCGCGGCAGTCGGTGGCGCATCCGCTTCGAATCGTCGAGTGAGAGCTGCCAGCTCGCTCGTCGCTTGCTCGATCGTGGCGCCGTGGCGAAGCCGGCCTATCAGATCGACTTCCTGTTCAGCAGCCTCGCTAAATCCCCCTTCAACGGATCGCGTCGTGCGCCAGTAATCGACGCCGGTGGGATAGTCGAGGCCGGCGGGCATTACGCCGACAATCGTGAAGCGTGCTTCCCCAATGTGGAGACGCCGCCCGATCACGTCGCAGAGATCCAGCGTAGTGTCTTTGCCACAACGCGTGGCTAATCACCACGACCGTCTCTGCTCCGCGCACGTCGTCGGCTCGATTCAGCGCACGTCCAAGATGCGGCTTTACACCAAGCACCTCAAAGAAACCGCCTGTGACAAGCGCCTGATTGACGTACTGTGTGCGCCCATCTTCGATGAGAGGAACTTCAAAGGCACCATGCCGGCCGACACCGGCCACGGATCTCGAGACAGTCTGCTGGCTCGTCGCGACCGCATCAATCTCCTTATCGCCAAACGGCGCATGAGTGAAGCCCGATAAGGGGTATTGCTTCCAGGCGACGATCACTCGGTCCTGTTCGAGAACAGGAAGCTGACGCAGAAGGACACCTTGAACCAACGCGTACATGACGATCGTGCCGGCAAGACCGATCGCCAGGATTAGAACGGTCGGTAACGTGAAGCTCGGTGTTCTTGCCAAGCTGCGGAACGCACCGCGCAGTTCATTTATAAACATCCCTCGCCTCACTCATATCTCAACGCCACGAGCGGATCGACGCGGGCAGCACGGCGGGCTGGCAGATAGCAGGCGAGCGCTGACGCAAGCGTAACCGCTGCGATAACGCTTACCAGCGTCGTCGGGTCCGTCGCTCGAACCCCGAACAGGAATGTCGTCATTAATCGGCCTGCGCTCACCGAACCGGCAATACCTAACAGAGCACCTACGGCGGTCAAGATCAGCGCGTCTTTCATCACGAGGCCAATGACGCTCGTGCTGTGAGCCCCAAGAGCCATCCGAATTCCGATTTCGCGGCGACGCTCCGCAACGAGGTATGACAACACGCCGTAGATCCCAATGATGGCCAGTAGCAGTGCCAGCGCCGCAAACGTGCCGAAGAGCTGCGCCAAGAATCGCGGCCGTCCAACAGCATCCGCAAAGGCCGAGTCCATCTGTTGCAGGCGCACGATCGGAACATTGGGGTCGATGTCACGCACCAGCGTATCGAGAGTGCGGCCGATGGTGGCCGGAGGTAGCGTCGTGCGCAGGACGGCATGCATCGTCGGTGCAGCGGAGGCGACCTGGTCAAGCGAGACGTAGATTTCCGTGCCGACCTCTCTTTCCACACCTCCCTGTTTGACATCCCGCGCGACTCCAATGACCATGTGCCACGGATTGCCGCTGAGACCCGCCGCCATGCCGATATTTGCTCGAAGGCGCTGGCCGATTGGGTCTCGTCCCTGCCAGACCTTTCTTGCAAGGGTTTCGTTGACGACGACGACTTTGGCCTGTGACCCCACATCCGTCGCGTCGAACCCGCGTCCCGTCACGATCGGAATGCCCATCGTTCGAAAATAATCACCCATCACAAACTGGTAGTAATCGACGACCTCGACGGGACGCCCATCGGACGCGGTGAAGTTTTCGATGCGCGTGCTGACCGCTTGCAGTGGTCGTTTGGGAGGCAGACCCGACATCAATGCTGCAGACTGCACACCGGGGATGGTACGGAGGCGGTCCAGAATGCGTTGATAAGCCTGCGCTCGCGTGTCCGGCTCATAGGGTTCCGCCAGCGTGAGGGAAAACGTCAGTAAATGCGAACGATCAAATCCGGCGTCAACGCTGGCGAGCTGATAGGCCGAGCGAATCAACAAGCCGGCTGTGGTCAGGAGCATCACTGTCAGTGCCACTTCGGCGACCACCAGTGCGCCACGGATTCGCGGCCGTCCCGCATTGCTCGCGCCTCTGTATCCTCCGCTCCTGAGCGTCGTAGCGACCTGCACACGAACGCGCGTCTGTCTGAGTGGTACCAGTCCGAAAAGCAACCCGGTGACGATCGAGACACACACTGCAAACAGCAACACGGGGCCATCGATCGTCACTTCAGCGAAACGCGGAACGCTCTGAGCATAGACCTGACCTACAGCCCGCACGATTGCCATAGCCAGGCCAATGCCAACGATACAGCCGGCGCCCGACAACAACAGACTCTCCGTCAGCGTCTGCCGCAGTAATCGACTGCGACTCGCCCCGAGTGCCGCTCGCACGGCGAACTCCTGACGCCGTGCCTCCGAGCGCGCCAAATACAAGTTCGCAAGATTGGCACAACCAATCAGTAATACGAATCCAACCGCGACTTGTAATGCCCAAATTGGCGACCGCGCATCCGCAATGACTGTGTCCTGCATGGATTCCAGCTGAAGCGAGTGGTCCGCCGTGCCTGAGGGACGACTTGTGGGCACATGGCCGGACGCGCCGGCGGGTTCGGCCCATCGCTCCAGCAGCGTACTCAGCTCTGCCTGAGCCGCGCGTGGCGTAACACCTTCTGTCAACCGGCCAATCACTTGAATGATGTGGTAGGTGCGATCATCTCGAATCGCCGCTGGTCCGCCCAGCGGCAACCAGACGGCCGTGTGGTTGTCCATCAGATCGACGCCAGGTGGCATGACGCCAACGATTTCGTGTGTCCGACCACCAATATTTGTCGTGTATCCGATAACAGGCTGGCCGGCAAACGCAGACTGCCACAACTCGTACGAAAGGATAGTAACGGAGCGAGCGAGGCCACCCATTCCGAACCGTGTTTCGTCCTCAGTGAAAAACCGTCCCTGCGCGGGTTGGAGGCCGAGTGCGCGGAGCAACTGCGCATCAACGGACATCGACGGGACCCGCAGTGGCTGATCGCTTGCAGTGAGGTTGACTTCACTTGTCGTGTAGACGCCAATACCCGTTGTATAGGCCCCGACCTCCGCGAACGATCGATTGATCTGGCGAAACTCCTGGTATTCAGATACGGAGAGTGCGCGATCAAAGTGCATCAACTGTTCGGGCGCCGGATAGCGGAGCGGGCGAAGTAGCACGCCGTTTACGATGCTGAAAATCGCTGTGTTCGCACCAATGCCGAGCGCGAGAGTGAGCGTAGCGACAGTCGTGAATCCAGGGGTTCGCCTCAGTCCCCGAAGCGCGTACCGAACGTCCTGCATGAAGCCGTTCATCGAGACACCTTACTCATACCGGAGTGCTACAAGTGGATCGACGCGGGCCGCACGTCGGGCTGGTACGAATGCCGCGATCATGCCTGTGACCATCACCACCGCGACAGCGCAGAGGTACACGGTTATGTCGTTCGGTTGCACTTCAAAGAGTAGCGTCCGAACAAACTGCGTAAGTGGATAGGCAACAGTGACGCCAATCGCCGTACCGAGCGTGATGTACACGCTGGCTCGATGAAGGATGGATCTCCTGATCGTGGCTGGTAGCGCACCCAGCGCCATGCGGATCCCGATCTCGTTGGTTCGCTGCACGACGACGTACGAAAGTACGCCATACATTCCGATGCTGGCAATCGCCAGGCCGAGCAGCCCGAACAATCCGATCAGCAGCATATTGAAGCGCCGTTGAGCTACCAAGGCCCCGAAGTACTGGTCCAGCGTGTCGGCATCGGCGATCGGTACATTGGGAAACTCGGACCATGCAGCGTTCTTTACGGCGGGGAGTAGCATTCGCGGATCCACAGACGTTTGCACGACTATTGTCGCGCCCATCAGGCGACTCTGTGCGAAGGGCACGTACGCCTGGCTGCGCACCTCCACCTCTGGCCCATCATGACGGATGTTGCCGACCACACCGATGACCGTGCGTGTTCCGCGCAATTGAATCACTTGGCCAAGCGCATCCGCATTTCCAAAGTACTGTCGCGCCGCCGCTTCGCTCACGATCGCGACAGGCGGACTCCCTTGTCGATCCGCATCGGTAAACAGTCGTCCGCGCTGGAGGGGCACGCGCAGCGCGTCGAAAAAGTCAGGGCTGACCTCGTTGAGTGCGATGTCAGTGTTCCGTGGCAGCTCCCGGCCAGGAATGCCAAAGTTAACAGTCATGAGGTCTCCGCGGAGCGGCAACCCTCCCCCGGCGAGCGCTGCAACGGTCACGCCGGGGATCGCACGAACGCGCTCGAGTACGCGTTCCAGCATCTCGGGGTGGCGCGCACGCGCCGTCTCGGGTGATGTGACAGGGAGTCCGGTTGAGGCTTGCGGCGGACCCACATACGGGCGAATTCGCACCATCAGCACATTGTGGCGGTCGAGACCAAGATCGACCGTGGTGACCCTCGCAAAGCTGCTCAGAAAGAGACCGGCGCCAATCAGCAGCACGATGGCCAGTGCAACCTCGGCAACGACCAGTGCCGCGCGCAAGCGCTGCGTCGGAGTGCCGGCCGTTCCCGCACGCTCTCGCTGATGCAACACGACGCTGGTGTCCCATCGCCAGAAATGTAGTAACGGGGTCATGCCGAAAACAAGTCCCGTGCCGATCGCGGCCAATACAGTGGCGATCAGGACACGCCCATCAACCGCGATAGCGGCAGCGCGCGGCACGTCGATTGGAGTAATCAATCGCAATACATCCACGGCCACATGCGCCACCAGCACGCCGAGGAAGGCGCCGCCGAGCGACAAGATCAGGCTTTCAGCGATCAGCATTCTGGCCAGGCGCCAGCGGGAAGCGCCGAGAGCGGCGCGTACGCCCACCTCGCGCACCCTCGTAGTGGCGCGGACCAGCATGAGGTTCGCGAGATTCACGCAGGCGATCAGCATCACAAACATGGCCGCTGCGAGAAGCATGAACATCCACTGACGGACGGGACGCGTAACGTATGCCTGAAGCGACTCGACCGTCGCCACTCGGTCAGTAAACCAGCGCGGCGTCTCCTTCGCCAGTTCGGCCGTAATGCGATCCATTCGTTGCTGTGCCTGCGCGAGTGACACACCATCGCGAAGTCGGCCGATAACCTGAAGGTTGTAACCGAAGCTGTTGCCGCGCACCCGATCGTCCGACTGGGGCACGTAGGGAATCCATGCCTCGGCGGGCTCGCGCGATTGCACCGGGTAGCTGAACCCCGGAGGCATCACGCCCAATATCTCAAAGTCTCCAAGTAAGCCCGGCAGGGGTTTCCCAACGATGTCGGTGGCCCCACCAAAACGCCGCTGCCACAGGGCATGACTGATGACGGCTACGCGCGCATGTCCAGGAACTTCGTTATTGGCGGTGAAGGGCCGGCCAAGTGCCGGAGTGACTCTCAGTGCTGCGAACAGGTCTGAGGTCGCCCACTGAGCGCGGATCGTCTCGGGTTCGCCGCCGTCATCCCGCCTGAGCGAAATTGACGTTTCCCAGGTCGCGGCGAGCGCCGTGAACACATCCTGCCGGTCACGCCAATCGAGATAATTCTGTGGGGCGACCCGGTTCTGTGATGTCGCCGAACTCTCACGAATGTTCCGCTCACCCACCGCGACGAGGCGTTCGCTCTCGTGGAACGGAAGAGGGCGAATGATTACAGCATCGACCACTGAGAAAATCGCCGTGAGAACGCCGATGCTCAATGTGAGGACCAGCAGTGCCACGGTCGTAAAACCGGGCGTTCGAATCAACGTCCGAGTGGCGTGCCGAACGTCTTGCCAGAGGCCACTCATGAATTGCCTCCATGGAGGGAGCACAAGGTATGCAGGACTATATCAACCCTCGTGCCGCGAAAAGGCGGCGGATCGATGCGGTGGCAGGGGTTTTCTGGCCGTTGTTGGGATTGAGGTTCCCACGCGCGGACGGGGCGCGAGCCGATTCACTGTGTTGCGAACTCTGATTTATCGAGCTCTCCACAGTAAAGCGCCGAGAATAGTGAGCATCGCACCGATCGCCATCACGGAAACGTAGGCGTAAGGTCGAGCGCCACGGCCGATGATGGTCGGCTCGGCACAGCCGATTGCTATGAGCCCAGCGCCCCCAATCACCAGCGCCAGGGCCAGCCAACCTCGTACCATACAGAGTTAGACACCGAAGAAGCGCTGACGACCTCACACTGGACAGCGGTGGGTGAAGCCTCGCCCTTTGCGCGCTGATTCCATCTTTGAACTCAACTCTACTGCCGGTAAACTTCGCACAATTGCCGCTCAGTGCCCACACCTTAGGCCCACTATGTTTACTCCTCAAGAACGCCAAGGTCTGCGGTCTGAACTCCTGCAAGCCGCCGCGTCTGACCAACGCATCACAGGCGGAGCGATCACCGGATCGGCGGCTGCCGATGGTGAAGATCGCTGGTCGGATATCGACCTCGCATTTGGAGTTGGAAACGCGAGCGACATGCCGGACGTGCTCTCGGATTGGACGGCGCGCATGTATGAGCGGTATCTCGCGTTGCACCATCTGGATGTCCCCTCAGGTCCTTGGATTTACCGCGTGTTTGTACTCCCGAATTCCCTGCAAGTGGATCTCGCTTTCGTACCTGCGGAGAACTTCCGGGCGCTGGCGCCGTCCTTCCAGTTGGTATTTGGCAATGCAGCCGAAGCACGGCATACACGGCCACGCGGAACCGCCGAGGTCATCGGCTATGGCTGGCTGTATGCGCTTCACGCGCGTGGCTGTATCGCCAGGCAAAAGCTGTGGCAGGCGGAATATATGATCAGCGGTCTCCGCGACACAGTACTGGCATTAGCGTGTCTTCGACACAATGTTCCTGCCTCCGAAGGGCGAGGCGTACACCTGTTGCCAGACACGGTGGTTGCACCGTTAGAAGGTGCTCTCGTCCGACACCTAAGCACCGATGAACTGGTCCGAGCGTTCGACGTTGCGATTCAGAGACTCCTGACCGAAATTCGAGTCGTGGACGAAGAGCTTGCGCAACGTCTGCAGGGATTACTGGCCGGTCTCACCGAGAAAGCTGTCTAACGATAGGCCGAAGCAGCGGGGATCTATCCCAGGGCGTTTGCCCTGCCGGAACCGCGCAATCGCCACGCGGAGCCGCAGGCCAAGCCGAGCGCGCCGCCGCTTTGGGTCTACGTCTGTGATGATCCGCGAAGTCGAACTGGAACGAACATCCCGCCAACGACGATCGCAGCCAGCCAAACCAGAATCCCGAGAACATGACGGAGAAAGTAAGGAACAAAGCTCGGGTCGGGCATGTTTCCCCATAGTCGTCGGAGTTCGGCATCGCCCATGACGTTGAGAGCTGACCACATGACCACAACGAGTGTTGCTGAGACACGCACTTCGGGATGTACCCTCGCAACACTCCATGTAGCGATGGCGCACATCGGGAACGAGAGTGCGATCCACACAAGCCTGTGGACCTGATAACGCATGTAGATCCACCCTGGCATCATTTCAACGAAAGGATCAAGAGGGCGTGCCGACAACGCGAGGATAGCTAGCCAATGCGCCAGCATCATTGCGACAATCGCCCGCAAGAACTTGACTGGATGCCGCCGAATCGCGCCGACAAGCGACCATGCGATGACGTACAGGGCTTCGCGCCAGTACCACCATCGTGATTGCCCTGCCCGGTATTCCTCCTGGAGGTCACCCAACAGGACGGGTTCACATCCGGCGAGTCGTTCCATCAGGAAGGTCGCAAGCCTCGGCGGTTGGACGATGCTCACGCGAGTGTTCCTTTCAGCGGTGGGATTCCTGACCAGAGAGCAACGAAAGCTCGTTGGGCATCCTTGACCGCGCGTAATCCCGTTGTTGTGACCGTGAAGTATCGCTTAGCCCGCCCGCCTCGCTCGGGGGTCGGGTCCCCCAGCGTCGACCGGACCAGTCCGCTCTCTTCAAGACGATCCAAAGCTACGTACAGCGCGGCCCGCGTCACGGTTCGCTTGCCAAGCTCCTCGATCTCACGTCCGATCATCACGCCGTACGCGCGCTGCTCGGTCAGTCGCAGGATCGCAAGCAAGATCATGAACTCGAGGTCGGTGAGTGACCGACGAACAGCCATTTCTTATGGTATTTATACTAAATCGATGTCGATGTCGAATGGGCGCGACTCACGAACGGATACGCAAACATCCGCACCGCGAGCACCAGTGACACTCCGCCGACGAACAGCACGTTGATTTTGGTGATCATGTATCTGGGTCGAGAGGAAGAAGGTTGAAGCGCCGACAATCGCCGTCACGCCGCCGACGTCCACGCCATAACCGCTCGCCTCAATCACGCGCGCTCGACTTCGACCGACTTGGTCATTCATGACTGACGATATGGCGACCGATACTTGCTAGCGGGATCTGTCAACCCTTGGCGACTTGAACGAAGCCGCTGGCGCGGCGGCCGCTACGCGTGAAATACTGAGTCCAGCCATGACCTGGGTCGTAGGCCGTGTACCCACTCCGGTGTGCCTCGTAAGTGGTTGATTCTACAAGGCGACGAATAGTAGCTCCATAGCGGCACCGCGCCCGCCTTTTTCGCCACCGGCTTCCTTCAAGTCTCGTTATCGAAAGTCCCTCGGCGCGCACATCAGTGCTCGTCCTATCTTCTCGGGCCGAGGCACTTCCGATGAACGCTAGCGACTACGCAGGAGTAATCGTTAGCTGTGCCGCCCACAATTGCAGGTGCGATTCCTGTTCGGCTCATCAGATTCCGTCAGGTCATCGCGCCGCCAGCGGAAGAACTCGCGACACGAGCTGGTCGAGAAACGCGCTGGACTTCATGAACACCGCGAAGTGCCCGCCTCCCTCGATCGGGACGAATGCCTTCGCTGGCGCCCGGATGGAATCGACGAACGAGCGCGCGAGACTCGTGGGCGTGGTGAAGTCTTCAGCGCCCTGAATCACGAAGACCGGAACAGCGAAGTCGCCGGCGAGCGTTCGGGCGTCGAGCGCGCTCGTTTGCGGGACCAGGCGCTCGCCACTGACACCCTGACCCTCAAACCAGTCGTTGACATCGCGCAGCGTGTAACCCGGCGCAGCGAGAGCGAAGCCGACCATGGAGGAAATGAACGCGTCCGCGCCCTCGAAGAAATTCGACCATTTGCGCTGCACGCCGTACCCACGGCCGTCCGGATATGGCGGCGGCCCAACCTCGCGCAGCTCTCGAATGGCGCGCTCGTCCTTGAGCGTTTCCGCCTTCCTCAACAGGTCTCTGTAGGCCACGGTGTAGCTCGTCGCCGGGTCAGCCACCTGGCCCGTGCCCACGAACGCGTAGAAGAGATCGGGCCGCGCCTTCACCATGTGGACGCCAAGGATCGATCCCCACGAGTGGCCGACGAGGATGATCTTGTCCTTGCGCAGTTGCTTGCGCAACACGTCGGCGAGCTCGACGCCGTCCTGCGTCATGCGCGCGACGGTGATGGCCTGCGGCGGCGCATCCGGGTTCTTTCCGAATGTTCTGCCGGCGCCGCGCTGATCCCATTGGACGACGGTGAAGTGCTTCAACCACAACCTGAACCCGGCGTAGCCCCACGGGTTGGTCGCGTCGCCCGGTCCGCCGTGAAGAAAGAGCAGCACCGGGTTGTTTCTGTCTTCTCCGCGAATCGTGATCCACTGCTGGATGCCGCCGACCTCGACGTACCGCGCTTCGTCGATGCCGTTTGGCGTGGCGACGGCGTAGTCGCGCGCGTTCCGCGCGCGCAGGGACGCCCATGCCGCTTCGAGCTTCTGGGCGTCGGCGCTGGCCGGAGGATTTTGCCCGGCGGACGCGGCGGCGACGCCAACAAGAAGCAGGAGTACCCACAATCCGGTGGTTGCTCGTCTCATGATTGACATTATGGCCGCCACCAGCCTGATAGGTCCTCGGTAACGCCGATATGGCGACCCGTACTGCCGCAGGATCGGTAAACGGGCGACTTCTAGAAAGCCACGCACGGGTTCCGCTGCCGAGCAACGCGAAACACCGTGGTATGGTGTGCGCCATGATTCGGCAGATCGCGCCTCAATTCTTCACCACGGAAATGGCTGCGACCCTCGCGTATTACAAGGACAAACTTGGCTTCGACTGTGTCGGCACTTGGGATGACCCGCCGGTCTACGCCATCGTCGCGCGCGACGAGCACCGCATACATTTTCGCCTCGCCGAGCCTCCTACGACGAATCCCGACAAATACGCCGACGAGCTCCTCGACGCCTACCTGTTCATCGAGGACGCGGACGCGCTCTACGCCGAGTATGCGGCCCGCGGCGTCGAGTTCACGCGAGGCCTTGCCGACTTGCCTTGGCACAAACGCGAATTTGTCGTGAAGGACTGTGACGGCCGCCTACTCGCGTTCGGTGCGGATCCTGTGTAGCTCGTCGCAAGTCATCGAGGTGCGGGAGGTCAAAATCGTTACTCGCGATAAACGCCGTACTGACAATCCAGTTTTTGTCGGCAAGTCACTCGTCACATGGCGTTCGGGAGTAACGTTACGGATCCGCATGTGACATTCGGGGCGCGAGGACTGAGAATCGATATCCGTGGCTCACCTAATGGGGACCGTTGCGAACCGTCGTGACGATTTCACGTACGGCGCTGATCACTGCGTCTGGAGCTTCAACTGGAATACCGTGTCCACTGGGAACCAACACCTGACGGCCACGACGTGAACGCTCCGCTAATTGCCGTTGGAGGTCGACCCATCCTCGTAATACGCCCGGCGCGGCTGAACTGGGACTGGATGGGTTGCCTTGGGTCAACACGATGAGAGGCATGTCCTCGAGCCCGCCGGCCGAGCGCACAAGGTCGTCGGTTGCATGTCCGGGGCCTACCTTAGCATCGGCGAGCAAAACCTTACGTTGATGTCCAAGCCGCGCCAGAACGTCCCACTCATGGGCGCCCCAGTGCTCGGGCGGTGGGCCAGGATCAGACCTCAGGAACCGCATCATGCCGAGCCGGCCCAAGACGATCGAGAGCCCACGAATTACCACGCGTGGAAGCGGCGGTGGACGGCGATGGGGCATGCCCTGAATTGTGCCGGCGTCCTCGTGCGCGGCATCCGCGAACACCATACCGGAAACCTCGCTTGGGTACGTATGGTGATACAGGCGGACGATGTGCCCGCCAAACGAGGCGCCCACCAGAACAAGTGGCCGCTTAAGTCCCGCGTTCTCTACGAGCTGATGCAAATCCCGCGCGGCCGCGTCGCCCCAGGCTGGGTCAGGTCCGGAATCACTCCAACCGACGTCAGCGCGGTCATACCAGCATGAGCGCGTAAATGCGGAGACGCCACGCTGGGTTGGCGTCCAGACGTAGCCGAGCCCCGTACGGCCGCTGACGAAGACGACGGTCGGAGTGCCTTCCCCGGTGCAGTGGATGTTCAGTGTTCGTCCACCGATGTCCACAGAGCGCCCAATCTGCATCAGCACGCGGCTATCACGCCACGCGCCGACGTGTTCGTATACTGCTGCTCCCAGCAGCACGACCGAGAACAGGATGGCGACCAACCGGGCGCCTATGCGAAGCAGGCGGTATGCGGCTTTCCAGGCGCCCCTTTTAGGCATGGGCGTGCCTTCCGGAAAACCGGATGAGAAGGCAAGTCCCCACGAGTGCGGCTGGCCCAACCAAGAGGATCATTGCCGGCCCAAAGGGTCGTGGCACCGTCATTGCCGACAGGATGATTACCGCGCCGCACGCGACGACCATGTATCCCGCCGATCGGTGCACTCGGATCCAAAGCGCACGGTCCGAAAGCGTGAGGCGGGTACGGATGCCGATAGCGAGGTTGGGGCGAGTTTTGGGGAGAAGATTCCCGATGCTGATCATCGTGAAGCCCAACATCAGCGGCACCAGTTGGGCCACCCACTCCCGTCCCGATAGCAGTCCGAGCATCGCGAGCAGCACCGCACCATGAACGCCCATGACAAAGATGGTGAACCGCAGCATGATCGCGTCGTTGATCGCAAGGACGTTCACCGCGTTCGGCTCGTCGATGGGGTGTTTGACGCAGAGGCCGCGCAACAGTAGATCGGTGATCACCACCGCCGTTGGAAGCAGAAATGCCACCATCGGAGTGCCCAGCCAGAGAGTGCCGCGAGCCGGAACGGTCCAGGAGGGCGGTACCTGTTCCGGCAGGCCCCGATACAGGGCGAAGCCGCCCAGAACGTACCCCGCGAGGACGACGAATGTCTGTGTCGATCGCAGGGAGTGCATCTCATGCCTCCTGGTGACGAGCCCGTGCCGCCTTGGAGATGCGACGAGAGGGGCCGCCAGTGGGACGTGTCCATTCGATCAGATGCTGAATCAGGTCTTGGAACACCGACGCGTTCAGTTCGTATCGAATCTCTTGGCCGTGGCGCTCGGTCACCACGAGACCGGCATCCTTCAGTACGGCCAAGTGCCGGGAGATTGTTGGCCAGCTTGACTCGAATCGATTGGCGATCTCTCCCGACGTGAGGGGGCCGTCCCTTAGCAGCCGAAGAATCATCCGCCGAGTTTCGTCGGCGAGCGCGCGGAATGCCTTATTAGAAGTTCTCACGGATCCTCGATTCTTATATAATTAGCACATTAACTAATTACGACTCGACGCGTCAAGAAGAATGAGAGTGGGTGAATTTGAAATCCACCCGCCAGACAATGAGCTTCGGCTCAGGCTGGACGAGCTAGAAACGGCTCCTCCTAGCCGCGCAAAAAGCGGAACCGCGAGGTTCGCACGTCTCGGGCGATGAAGGCCTGATGCCTGAAATCCTTGACGTTGATCAGATCGCGCGACATGTCACGCAGCTCGAAGAGACCCTTATCTCAAAGTGGGAGTTCATGCCCAGCGCCTCCAGCTTTCAGTCCCGATGCATTCAAACCAGATGTCTACGACCTGATGGCGCAAAGGCGAGGGAATTGGACGGACGATCGGCTGATGTCTAAGCCAACTCGCCGACGCTGTCAGGGATCCGGCTGGATCTGTGAAGCCCATCTCGACGCGCCGATGAATCACCGGATCGACGGCGTCGAATGCGGCGGAGCTGGATCCCCGTGCGAGAAACCACGGCGCATGCTGAGATTGCGCGCACGGAAAAGGATGAGGGGATGCTTATTGGCCCGCTTCAGCCACGGGAGTATCCGATCAGGCATTCGCGAATCCGGTTCCAACTGGCGTCGGCCTGGTCCACCAAATAGGTCCTGCCTGACGCCGCAGTGTTTAGCGACAATCGCTTCACGGAATGGGGAGCGGTGCAGAGAATTTAGCTAACCAAAAGCTAACCAACTCTCTGTCATCAGGCGAAACTAGACGACACGAAGCGCAACCGAAACACGACGGAACTCGAACAAAACAGCACGCTGAGACACTTGCTGGGACGACGTGGGACGGTCTCTGCGGAATCCCCTCTTCCGCACCAGACTTCGCTCGCGAGACACGCGATCGAGCTTCGTCTAGGCAAGCCAACACCGAGCGACCCATACGCGAAGTCTGTCTCGCCGTAGCGGCGCAGCCGCGAAGGCGGACACTCGATGGCCCGCTCATTGGCACATCCACGCGCATGCAACACCGCTGCTTCGTCTACATACTCCGCAGTCGAACCATGCCTTCGCGTCACTATACGGGACTGACTGGCGACATAAGAGCTCGTGTGGCAGCACATAACGCTGGGGAGTGCTCCCAGACGAGTAAGTTTCGGCCGTGGAAGGTCGTCGTATCGATGGAGTTCCCGACCCAGGAGCAAGCGTCGAAGTTTGAAAAATATCTCAAGTCCGGATCCGGGCGGGCTTTCACAAAACGCCACTTTTCGTAGCTATTCCCGTTGTCGGCAGCGACTCGGCGGCATGTGCCAAGGCCACCGCCCCGAAAGAAAGAGTGGCATGGTGGCCTACAACTTGCTCAGGCGGTACAAGGTTGTGAAAACGCCCGCTTCGTCGACTAGGCTTTACGGCATGGGCATTCCGTGGCGCCTGGCGTTGAAGGCAATTCCCTGGGACACGCTTCTGGCGAATGCGCCGGCCATCCTGCGATCGACGGACGCGCTGCTGTCAGAGACAAAGCTTCGCCCGCCTGCGGCGGCGTCCCGGAATGACACTCAGGCTCTTGCCGATCGTGTCGCGGTGCTCGAGCAGCGCGACCGCGAAACCGTGGAGCTGCTCACGCGTGTCAGCGCGCAGGTCGCGGCACTGACCACTGCGGGCGAGGTGCTCGAGGCGCGGGCCCGTTGGCTGCTCGTGGTGGCCATCGCGGCGTCAGTTATATCTGTTCTCGCGTGTGGGGTTGCACTGTTCGCGCGACAGTCGGGGTGAGTTCGCAATAGCAGGCGATTTCGACAAGCTTGAGGCTGGCGCACGAAAGGGCGTAGGGGTTCGAATCCCCTCTTCCGCACCAACCTTCGCTCATGAATGCACCCGAAGGTTGGAAGCTCACCTCTTCGTTGAGCGCTAAACGGCTATCTCCCCCGAACCGATAACCATGGGTGATGTCTCGATCAGGGAATAAGGGGAGAAAGCATCAAGCCTTGCAGTCAACGCGGCTTTATGTGGATTCGGGGACAGCTGCAACTGGTCACGTGTCCCACCCAAATGAGCCGGCAAGCGCGTCATTCGGTGCCATGCTGCTCCGAGCGCGGACGGAACGAGGGCTCTCCCACGACGACGTTGCTCGCGAGACTCGTGTCGCGAAGCGCTATCTCCTCGCTCTCGAGAACGAGTCGCTCAGCAGCCTTCCCGGTGGACTTTATAACCGTGCCTACCTGCGAATGTACGCCGCGTATCTGGGCCTCGACGCAGACAGCATCGTGCGCGATTACGATCGAACTGTGCAGGAGCAGAGCGGCAACAGAAGTTTAGCTGCACAACCGGATCAGATCGATGCCCTGCGTGCGGTTATGCGGCAGAAGGAATCACGAACGCCGGGCAGAAAGTTTGCACTGGGGACATCCAAGGGTCCGGTCGTCGTGACCATGACCCTGGTCGTGCTCGCAGGAGCGGTTTGGGTTGGCGCACGCCATCTCAGCCATAGGGCGGGAATGCTGCCCGCCCAGCCCAGCACCACTGATGCGGTCGTGAAGGACACCGTCGAGAATATCGGCCTCAGCGGGACCGCCGCTCCGCAGATGCCCGCCGAATCGGAACCGCGTTTGTCTGACTCCGCAAACGAACCGCTTCCCGTCGGTGCACCGCCTGCCGCTACGACACTCGCGCGGACTCCCGAGATCGAGATCGAATTGTCAGAAGCTCATCAGCCACCAACATCGATATCAGTCAACGACTCCGGAGTGGGCACCGCTGTCGTCGACCGAGACCTCGTTGGCCGTTCGGAGACGTTCGCGGTGGGCACTCGCATCGTCTTCTGGACACTGGTCACGGGCGGGCGCCCGGGAGACACAATCCGTCACGCCTGGTTCCATCGAGGACGGACCGTTGCCACCGTCAAGCTCCCAGTCGCAGGCGCGAATTGGCGCACGCATAGCCAGCGCATGCTCGGGCCGGGAACAGACGGAGAATGGGTTGTCGAGGCTCAGGACGAACATGGGCGCGTCCTTGCGCGTCACGCATTTCACTCCCGGCTGTAAGCGGGGAGTCCGAAGCCATACTGGCAGGCTTTGCTCCGCACAAGGAAACTCAAGATCTTCGACGTGCTCGGTCCCGCGTGAAGCAACCGTGATGCGTTTCTGTAGTGCAACCCGAGGACCTCACACCTATCCGTATAGCGAATTTTTGGGGGCAGGTCAGTAGGACCTCCGGGACGCATCGTACGTCGACTGGTGTCGCCAGCAATCGATCTGCAACCCTACTTGACGGGCGCTAAACGGTTGAGTTCGTCGAACCAGTGTTCGACCACTGTTAGGGATGACGACATCGATAAGTCATCGGAACGGCGCTTAATCATGACAAAACGGCTACCGTCAGAATTGACATCGAACGAGCGACCTTCGAACTCGAGCATGTAATCGCCTCGAAATAACCGTTTCGGTGCCTCCGCCTTGAAGGTCGGCTCTTCGGTAACAGCAACCGACATCACGTCGCCGGTCAAGGATACGTAGAACAGCTCCCCGCCATTCCGGCTCCAGACTGGTCTTGTGCCTCCCCCGACCGAGACAGACCAGCGACCGCTGTTCACGTCGGGAAATGGCCGGACGTAGATCTCGAACGTACCCGAGTCGTCCGACTGATAGGCGATCCACTTCGATGACGGCGAGATTTCGCCGTTCGCCTCACGAAAGCGACTCGCCAGTAGAGGCCTCGGCTCGCGGTCGCCTATCTGGAATAGGTGAACGTCTATCGAGGAAGCTTGTCCGCCTGCCCGAATCGCCAGATACTTTGCATCTGCCGAAAACGAATACGGTATGTGTGAGTTCGTGCTGGTAGTGAGGCGTTCGAGGTTGCCAGACCCATCGGCATTCTGCACGTACAAGTTGTCCGCTCCATCGCGTGCCGAACCGAATACGATGCGTCTCGAATCGGGAGTCCAAACGGGATACACGTCTCGAGCGGGATGGGGACTTGGCCGCGTAAGACTGTTTCTGACGAGGTCGAGGACAACAATATCATTGTCTTCATCACGAACGTCGATTGCGATGCGTGTGCCGTCAGGGGAAATACGTGGGTAGGCATACGCATCTGGTGGGGCTTCAAGAGCCTGCTCCTTTCCAGATCTATCCACCCACACCAGCGATCTCGTGCCGACGTTATTGCCCCCCGTTGCATACACGAGAAAACCCAACGCTGAGAATCCGAAACTGGCGTCTCCGATATTCGTGCTGGTTGCAATGTCTTGAACAATTGTCACGGGCGGACCGGTCAACGCTTTTCTTCGAGCATTGAAGGGTACGGCCATCAGACTTCGTCCCAACACATACACGATGTGGCCGCTTGGAGCGAATCTGGCGTGATAGCCACGCTCGATGAGCGGGGTCACGGTGCCGGACGTGAGAGACAGCATCGCTACAGATGCCTCGTCAAAGCTTCCGAAGCCACGAAGCGTGAAAAGGACTGTATCGCCGTCAGGGAGGACGGAAGGCCAGCGGAACTGCCGCTGTCTTTGGGTTCCATCCGGTGTCAGGACGACGGCCGGTGTCCCTGCGGAAGCCGACACTCGCATGATCGATGGAAGGCCCGTTGATGCCGCACTGCTAAATACGATTGTGTCGTCGTGTAGCCACGTGCCTCCGCCCGGAAATCGCGCCTCGCAGATCGTAACCGGAGCGCCTCCGTTGACCGACACTTTCCTGAGAACCCCGCTACCTGGACCGGAACCAGTAAAAAATCCCACCCACTCACCGTCCGGCGAGAAGAACGGCGCAATGGCATCCTCTGTTCCACGAATAGGCTGTGCGTCAAGTTGATCGATCCGACGTAGGTACAAGGATCTTCGTCCAGCCTCCAACCCTCCGAAAACGATATGGGTGCCATCGGGAGAGACGGCAATCGTGCCGGTTCTCCAAGCGAAGTTGGTGGGCATCTGAAGGGTGAGTCGATGGGGAACTGTTTCGACTGCTCGCGGTCGCAAAATTACCCAAACGGCAAGGCCTGTCGCCGCGCAGGCACTTGCAACGACTACAGCCAACATCCACGGCCGCGCATGGATGTGGCGAGACGCCGTTGCCCTTTGCGGACTCTCTGACGCAGCAACATCTTCCAGTTCCAATCTTGCGTCAGCGATGTCAGCCAGGCGGTGTTTCGCACTCTTGCGGAGGCATCGGCTCAACAACCGTCGGATTGACGGAGGAGTGGCGTTGGGGAGACGTTCCCATGACGGCTCAGCGCGAACGATAGCGGCGATGGTTTCTGTCGCATCCTCACCTTCAAAGGCGCGTGTGCCTGTCAACATCTCGTACAGAACGCATCCGAACGCCCAAATATCCGTGCGCTTATCGACTGGCTTGCCCTTCGCCTGCTCGGGACTCATATAGGCAGCGGTTCCGAGAATCACACCACCGATTGTCATCGCGGGTGATGTGATCGTCGGCGATTCGCTGAGCTCGGCATGAACTGAAGAACCCTCGACGGCTTTGGCCAGTCCAAAGTCGAGAACCTTCACTGTGCCGTCTGATTTCAGTTTGATGTTTGCGGGCTTCAAATCGCGATGGACGATGCCGTGCTCGTGTGCGGCTTCGAGCGCCTCGGTGATTTGCCGAGCGATCGGGAGGGCTTCATCAACTGGAACCGGTCCTTCTGCAATGCGATCGGCGAGCGTCGGTCCCTCGACCAGCTCCATCACCAGGGCGCTAACTCCATTGGCTTTCTCGAAGCCGTGAACGATGGCGATGTTGGGATGACTGAGTCTGGCGAGCGTCCTGGCTTCTCGCTCGAACCGGGCAATCCGTTCAGCGTCCTGCGCAACCGCGTCCGGGAGCACCTTGATCGCGACCTGGCGACCGAGGGTGGTGTCGGTGGCGCGCCACACCTCGCCCATCCCACCCGCACCGATCGGGACGGTAATTTCGTAAGCGCCGAGACGAGTGCCGGGCGCGAGACTCATAGCTTGTGAAAGGAACGGCGCGATTATACGGGAGGTGCCCTGTTTGCGCGAGCGCCGATGGACCAGAGTCCTTATGGTGCATTGGGTAGGTTGGTGCGTCTAAAGCACGGTGCCTAGCCACGCTGCTCTTTGTGACCTGCGTTGTCGCGCCTGGGCTCGACAGTGCACAGACCGACATTGCCTCAGTTGCGGTGCACGGCACAGCCGTCAGTCCTGAGTGCTGCCGTCAGGGGTCCTCACGTAGAGATGGGTCATCTCGTTCCCGCCCCTGCGCAATGTTTGGATGATTCAATGTTGCGAGCAGCTCCGCTTCGCGCTGAAATCTCGCCAGGCGATCCGCGTCCTGCGCAAACGCATCGGGGAGTACTTTGATCGCAACATCGCGTTTGAGCCGAGTATCGCGCGCGCGATACACCTCGCCCATGCCGCCCGCGCCAATGAGCGCGACGATTTCATAGGCACCGAGACGACCGCCAGGATTGAGTGACATCGTTACTTCACAGGCACTCGACGCTTGAGCTCTTCGAACCAATTGAGGACGAACTGGATTTCAGGTCGACCCGCCGTAGCAGTGCTTCCGGGATCCAGCACGATGACAAAGCGCTCGCCAGCCGGCGTGATATCCCAGTTCCGAGCGTCAAGACGACCCACATATCCAGGCCGCGGCACAGACATGGGGTTTTCGAACGTAAACGTCGGGCGACTCGTCACGCGAATGATCAGGAACCCGCCCCCTTGTCCTGGCGAAAGGAACAACTCCGTTCCGTCTCGCGACCAGAGCGCACTCGTGCCGTCGGCAATCTGGTACTTGGCGCCCGTCGCCGGGTACGGCTCCACGAACACGACTGAGCGCCCGGGTTCGGCCGATGCGTACGCCACCCAGCGGCCGTTCGACGAGAGGGCTGCATTTGGACCCGCTAGCGACGAAAAGCGGACCGACCCAAAGGGTGCGGCTTTCTTGTCTTGCAGAGCAAACGTCCACAGCGATTGGTTTGAACCGCTGACCACGCTGAAAAGAAAACTGTCGCCCGAGGGAGACCAGGCCTGAGGAATGTGCGCTTGTCCCTCCTCGGGCTTGGTGATCCGCTCGGCGGCGCCGTTACCGTCAGCCGCCTGCGAGAAGATAGCTCGATCTCCTTCGCGATCTGATTGGAAGGCGATCCGTGCTCCGTCGGAAGTCCAAATCGGATAACGGTTGTTGCCTCCGAACGTCAGCCGGCGAATTGCGCTCGTGCCGGACAGGTCATGAATCCACACATTCACTTCCTTGCCATCGTCGACGCCGACGGCGAGCTGACGGCCATCCGGCGACACACGGGGATACGCATAGGCGCGCGGAGGCAGCTTCAGCAGCTGGAGCGTACCCTTCCGATCGAGCAGGGCAACATCAGATCCTGAAGCGGTCGACGGCCCTTCAATGAACGCGAGCGACCCAGTGGGCGACACGGCAAAATGAGCTGTCCCGGGATTACCACCCGTACCACCGGAGACGCGCCTGACGCCTTCAACGACAGGCACGGGCCCGCCAACCACCTCCAGACGCCCGACGTCGAAGCGGACGGCGAACACCACTGATCCCAACGCGTAGATGATGTGGCCGGTGGGTAGATATCGTGCGTCCGCTGAGCCCGTAATCAGGACCTTACGGTCTGACGATCCCGGCGCTTGTACGACGATTCGAGCGTTGTCCCAGTCGGTCCCATTCGCGAGGGTATACAGAAGCGCCCGTCCCCCGGTCAGCATCTGAGGGCCGTGAGCGACTTCGTCACCCGTGACGCCTACGATCACGTCCGGAGTTCCACCGTTTGCCGATACCCGCAAAATGCCCTTGCCGGTCTGGCCGAACAGGATGGTGTCGCCATCCCAACTCATGCCGAGCGGATTGGAGGCCTGACAAAGCGTCACGGCAGCCCCTCCGCTCCTCCCAATCTTTTTTAGCGAGCCGCCCGCGCCGGCGGCGCCGGCTCCTGTATAAAACGCTATCGACTCGCCATCGGGGGAAAAGACGGGCGTAGTCACTTGAGCCGCTTCGGTACCGGCGATCGCAGTCGCTTCGGCCTCCCATGCGGACTTCAGGTACAGTCGGCGGTTCGCGACGTACACCAACTGTGAGCCGTCGGGAGAAATTGCAATTATGTGGCGACCGGCATTTGTAAACTCCTGGCCGCTGCCGAGCAGATAAGTGAATCGCGTCACCGTTAGCGGCGGTGACGGTTTAAACTTCCACGCAGCCGCTCCCGCAAGCGCGCTCGCGACGATGGCGAACGCGAGCGCCGGCAACGCGCGCCTCCATGCCGGACGCCGTACGGCTGCTGTGGCCATAGTTGCGGGAGCGCCGTGCGTCGCTCCAGCCAGGATCGGCTCAACCATCAAGAACCGCGCGATGCTGATATCAGAGATGCGCCTCCCGCGATCTTTTTCGAGGCAGCGCCGAATGAGCAGCCGGATCTGCTCGGGCACGTCAGCGGGAAGAACGCTCCAGTCCGGCTCGCTCTTCACGACCGCCGCGATTGTTTCTGTCAGATCCTCGCCATCGAAGGCGCGCTTTCCGCTGAGCATTTCATAAAGGACGCAGCCGAATCCCCACACGTCACTTCGCTTGTCGGCTTCACGTCCCTTCGCTTGCTCGGGACTCATGTAGGCAGCGCTCCCAAGCAGCACTCCACCCATCGTCACAGCCGGTGAGGTAATCGTCGGGGACAGAGAAGCATTTCCACGGGCGAGCTCGCCGGTGGCTTTGGCAAGACCAAAATCGAGCACCTTGACCGAGCCGTCTGGTGTCAGCTTGATATTCGCTGGCTTGAGATCGCGATGGATGATGCCGCGTTCATGTGCGGCTTCAAGAGCCTCAGCAATCTGCTTCGCGATAGGCAGCGCGTCATCCACGGGGATTGGCCCTTGCGCAATTCGATCGGCGAGCGTTGGACCATCGACGAGCTCGAGAATCAGAGCGTTGCCGTTCGGTGTCTCTTCTAATCCATAGATAGCAGCGATATGTGGATGATTCAACGACGCCAGGACCTGCGCTTCGCGTTTGAAGCGTGCGAGGCGCTCGGCATCAGTCGCGAACGCTGCGGGAAGAATCTTGACTGCGACGTCACGGTTCAACCGGGTGTCGCTGGCACGATACACTTCGCCCATTCCCCCTGCTCCGAGGAGGCTGACGATCTCATAGGCGCCGAGCCGAGAACCGGGCTGGAGAGCCATCGATTTAATTCGTGGAGACGGCGGAATTATATGAGGAACAGGCGCTTTCGCACCAATCTTCACGATACCCGGTGTAAAGAAATGAACTCAAAGCGAGGCGTATCGGTCCACGGTTCACTGGGGAATAATCTCCGAATGTTGATAAGCCACCGATGGTGAATACGAGACCGGCAGGTCCGATGGACGTCGTGGTGATAGGCGCCGGACCGGCCGGCGTGCTGGCCGCACTCCGCGCCGCCGAATTGGGGGCGAAGACGACGCTCGTCACGCGCGAGGAGTTCGGCGGTACGGCGGCCGGCGATGGTCCGGTCCCCGTGCGGACGCTGGCCTACGCGGCGCGCCTGTTCCGCGGGGTGAATGACCTCGGCCGTTACGGCATTGCCGTCAGCGCACCCCGGCTCGACTATGGACGCCTTCTCGCGCGCACGAAAGAGATCGTCGAGGACGTGCGCGCACACTCCGCGTTTCGTGAGCACATCGATCGCCTGGGCGTGACCTTGCACGAACGGGCGGGCAATGCGCACTTCGTCGATCCGCACACCATCGAAACCGGGAGCGGCCTCAGGCTGACAGCCGACAGGGTGATTCTGTGTGCGGGCGGCAAGAGCCGGCGGCTTTCCGTGGCCGGCGCGGAGTTTACTCATACCCACAGCGATGCCTGGAGCCTGAAGGAGGTTCCAGATTCCATGATCGTCGTCGGCGCCGGAATGACAGGCGTGCAGGTCGCGTCGATCTTTCAGACCTTCGGGTCACGCGTGAGTCTGTTCCAGAGTGGGCCGCGCATTCTGCCGGGGGAAGACGAGGACGTATCGGCCGCCGTCAGCGCGGGCTTCCGCGCCTCTGGGATCCTGGTTCGCGAGGCCTTCGGCACCATCGACTCGATCGAGAAGACGGCCACCGGAGTCCGAATGCGTTTCTCCAAGAACGGCATTCGGGATGCCGCGGAGGCTGCCCTCATCGTCGTCGCCATCGGCTGGGTCGCGGACGTTGACGGTTTGAACCTGGACAAGGCCGGTGTGGAGCGGGATGCTCGCGGGTACGTTGCGGTCGACGAGTATCTGCAGACCTCTGCCCCGCACGTCTTTGCCGCGGGCGATATCACCGGCCGCTGGATGCTGGTGCCGCAAGCGGTGCACGACGGCTGGATTGCAGCGACGAACTCCGTGAGGGGCCGGACGCGTCCGCTCGATGAAGGCGTGTGTCCTATCGGCGGATTTTCGGAGCCCGAATATGCACGCGTCGGCCTCACCGAGTCGAACGCGCGCAGCGCTCACGACGTTGTGGTGGCCACCGTGCGGTTCGACGAAACGACGCGCACCATCATTGACGGACGAACGGACGGCTTCTGCAAGCTCATCGTTGACCGCGGGGCGCATACGATCGTTGGGTGCAGTGTGGTCGGTGATCGGGCCGTTGAAATCGTCCAGGTCGTCGCGATCGCGATGTCGAATGGGTCACGAGTGGAGGATCTGGCGCGGATTTCACTGTCGTTCCCCACGTACACCGGTATGCTCAGCCGGGCGGCGTACCGCGCCTGCGAGCAGCTTGGGGTAGACACAAACGCCTGGAGCCAGCCCGGGGATGCATACGGCGCCTGCCGCTGACCGACGATGGAGACAGCCACGGTATTTCGTCAGGACACGCGCACCCTTTCACCCGAGATCTCATTTTTGAGAGCAGAAACCGCCGCCAATCAACCAACAACCCGGCTTCGTGCGCTGGCGGGCAATTTGCACTCGCGCGCGCGTCCGTCGCAGCGTCTGACCCTACGCTCGCGCAATGAAGGCTGGCGAATAACGCGACATCGCAGTGCATGTACGAAAGGAGAGCGGAAGATGACGAAACGGCATTTCATTTTCATCGGCGTCGCGGTGTGGCTGGTTTCTGCTGTGGGGCTTCGGGCGCAGACCACGACGAGCAACGTCACTCAGGCTGCGGGTGAGGCCAAGGTGACCACTGAGCAGTTAATCGGGGAGGTGGCGCTGGTGGAAGGTAACCGGCTTGTCGTCAAACTGGAGCCGAAGGGATTTTTCCGTTACTTCGACATCCCACCCGGACGGCAGTTCATCATCGATGGCCAAACCAAATTGATCGGCGACCTCCGTCCGGGAACGGTACTCACGGCGACAGCGACAACCACAACTCAGCCGGTGATTATGCGTACGACGAGCGTCATCAACGGCACCGTGTGGTACGCATCGGGCAACTACGTGATTCTCGCGCTTCCAAACGGCGAGAACCGGGACTACAACGTTCCACCCTCGTTCCGGTTCAATGTGGAAGGCAAGCCGGCCTCCGTCACAGAGCTGAGGAAAGGCATGAAGGTGTCAGCGGAAAAAATCGTCGAAGAGCCACGAACGGAAATCTCGACCAAGACCGTTATCACCGGCAAAGCTCCGCGATAGAGACCGATTCGCCTCACCCACGACGCTAGGACGAGACGGCGCGCCATTTGGCTCCGCGACCGCGCCCGTCGACTTGTACCAGACCTTCAGATCTCATCTGGCGCAGGACGTAGCGGACCATATCTCGGCTGACGCCCGGACAGTCATTGTCGAGATCCGCGATGCCGAACGCACCGAGACGGCGCGCCACCGCTGCTCGCACCTGATCGGTCTTGGATCCCTGGAGTGTGGCGACGCGCAACTCGAATTCGTCGTACGCCCGGATGAGCACACCCCAGAAATAGTCAAGCCATGGATGGGCGTCGTGCCCGTGGGCGTGCCATGCGCGCGAACTACGCTCGAGCGCGTCATAGTAGGTCTCTCGCGATTCCTCGATGATGCGCTCGAGGCTTACATAGCGCCCGACTCGGTAATCGAAGTGATACAGGAGCAGCAGAGAAAGAAGGCGCCCGACGCGTCCATTGCCGTCACTAAAGGGATGGATGCACAGGAAATCGAGGACCGCGAGCGGCAGCAGGACAAGCGGATCGGCGATCGAGCCGTCGATAGCGTCATGATAGTGGGCGACCAGATCCGCCATGGCCTGAGGCGTGATCACCGCTGGCGTCGGGGTGAAACGAACTCGGGCGATCGTGCCGTCGGCCTCGCGCTCGACAATCTGATCGTCCGTGCTCTTCCAGCGTCCGCCTGTACCGGGTTGGTAACGGTACAGCATGTGATGGAGCTGGAGCACGATGCTCTCGGCGAAGCGCATGTCCGCGTGCGATTCGTGAATGAGTTGCAGGGCGTCCCGGTAGCCGGCGATTTCCTGCTCCGACCTGTTCCGCGGCTCCGTACGCCTGACAACGAGGTCGGCGACCCGACCAGGTGCAGCGACAACGCCTTCAATCCGGTTGGACGACTCCGTGGACTCGATGATCGAGTGCGTGCGTAACGTATCGAGTTGTGCCGGGAACTGTCGGGTGAACAGATCCTGCCGCCCACGTACTTCGCCCAGGCGTTGGATGGTGCTGAGTTGTGAGGCCCCGAAGCGCAGGCTGGACAAATAGGCCGAGTGGAGGGATGGCATTTAGGCTATTCTTTGACCTTAAAGGGGTAATATCTCGCCTATATTACCCCTTTCCAGCCGAGGATTGCCCCCTTTTCGGCTTCAGAAGCCGGACGCTTTCACCTCATGGGACTTCCACCGTCGCCACCGTGAACTGTGCCACGTGCTCGATCATGACGCCGTGCGCGCCTGCGTGAATGCCGATGTCGGCGACCTCTTTGAACGGGCGGTTGAACTGTTCGCGATCGACGAACTGGATCCCGACAAAGTGCTGATTGTTGTCGTGCGGCTTGATCTCATAGCCATGTATCAGCGCGCGGTCTTGAAGGTCTCTGAGGAATGCGGCCACGCACTGCAGGCCATGCTCGTGCGCGACGCCGTCCTTGAACGAAAACGTGACGTTGTAGTGAATCACCTGACGGGCGGAACATCCTAGCGTACACGGCCGGGATGGCTGAGGTCCCTAGGCTAGAGTCCAGGGTTGACCCATTCCTCCAATGCCGGGACGGGACAGCGATCAGTATGACCATCATGTTGCTGGCACAGTCCACATACTGTCCCCCCTTGACCGATCACGACGGCAACATTCAGCAACGCGATTACCGCCGTCTCAATGGCTTCGTCTTGCTCGACGGTCAGGACTATTTTGGTCATGCGAGGGGCATGAGCAAATCTGACGCCGCTACGACTGATAGGGAACCATGCCGCATCATCGAGCGATTGCCAGTGATTGCGCGAATCACAAGATTGTGTCGACCTGCTGAACGCTCCATTGCGGCACACGGTTGCGCGCTTTTGGCACACTAGAGCGGTTTTCACTTCTCTGTAGTACGTAGTGTCCGGCTTCAGCCGGACTTGATTATCGGAGGTGCTGACGTCCGCACCGCTAACGCGCCGATGTGTGCGCTCGGTCGAGAATTAGGCCACGGGGTTGCGACGGGTGGCGCCGATTTTTCTTTGTCCGCCCCGCAGGGCCGTCCCACGTACACGTGCGTGTCGGCCCGAGGACGGACGAAGGAAAATCGGTGACAGGACCCGTCGCGCCTCGTGGCCGGTAGAAGGCGGACACTACGTACATGTAAAAACCGCTCTAGTGATTGAACCTGAGCTCGAGAGCGATGACCAGTTGGCGCGCTCAACGCGTTTCAGGCGGCGCCGGTCGCGGCAGAGGCTTTCTCGGTAATTTCTGATCACGGTTCGCCGCGTGATACACGAACGACGCGACGATGACCGCATTCTGAATCAGCTCTGAGGTCTGAATGCGGTCGGAGACGTCCATGTTCGAGTGATGCGTCCGTGTTCCGTACTCCACCGGGTCCTGGATGAACTGAAACGCGGGCAGCCCTACCTCGTCGAACGGGACATGGTCGGTCCCCAACGTATTCCGAATCGACAACGCAGTCATCCCGATGTTCTTGAACGGCTCCATCCACGTCTGAAATACAGGGGCCACGGCTTCGTTGCGCTGAAGATACACGCCGCGGATCGCGCCCGTTCCGTTGTCGACATTGAAGTAGGCCGCGAGCTGCGCGTGCCCGGGCTTCAGCGTCATTGTCTGTGTGTCTGCAAAATGATCCCGAACGTAGGCTCGCGAACCGAGCAGGCCCTGTTCCTCGCCGGTCCAAAGCGCGAGGCGTACCGTGCGGCGCATCTTGACGCCGGTCGCCTTCAGAATTCGCATCGCTTCAAGGACAACGGCCGAGCCGGCGGCGTTGTCGGTGGCTCCGGTGCCGCCGTGCCACGAGTCAAAGTGCGCGCCGAGCATGACAACCTCGTCAACCAGATCGCTGCCACGTATCTCGCCGATGATATTGAACGCGTTGAGATCGTCGTCATAAAACCTGTTGTCGATGTCCATTTCGAGCGACACAGGGATCTTCTTCTCGACTGTTCGGAGAATGCGGTTGTAGTGCTCGGCCGCGATCACCAGTTGCGGGAAGCTTCCCGGAGCCTTCGGATCGCGCAGACCCATCGGATTCGCTCCTGCGGCACGACCCGGAGATGGAGGACCCACCACGAAAACCGTACCGCCGTTCACACCGCGACTCGGCTCGAGCGTCGCGACAACCCCTTCGGCTGCGAAGAACTCACTCCGCAAGCGATTGAGCGCCTGAGCAGGCGTTACGCCGGATGCTGGTGGTGGTGCGCCACGACGGCCGGTGGGCGCCGGCTCGCGCGAAAGTGACTCGAGTCCGTCGTCGGTGTATCGGGTCGCCAGAGGCTCGCGCGACAGGGTGACCGTCGCGGCTGGCGCCGTCAGCACGATCTTTCCTCGAAGCTTCCCCCGATGCGTTTCTGCATCTGGGGCGGATGCGATCACGGCTATCGCTACCTCTCCGGCGACGAGCCCGCTTGTTCCTGGAGTCCAGGCTTTGGGAAACCCGACGATCGGATACTTCTGCGGAGCCGTTGCGTGAAGATAGAATTTTTCGTTGGACCATCCGCGCCCGAACGGCCCCCACGGCTCACGCTTCACGTTCACGAGGCCCCACTCCAGCATCCTGGCCGTCGTCCATGATGCCGCCGCCTTGATGTTCGGCGAGTTCGTGAGCCGAGGGCCATGAATATCAGTGAGTTGGAGCACTAACTCCATGACGGCCGATCGCTGGAAGCCCTCGTCTTTGATTTTGTAGACGGCGTCCAAGTCGGGCCGATCCTGCGCCTGGCCGCTGAGAAGGACGGGTGCAGTTGTCAGCGCGAACAGGAGCAGTCCGGCCAGCGTGAAGCGTTTCATGATGGCACCCTCGAAGCGCCGGATTCTATCATCCAGCGCGATCAGTACTGAACCGACACAGCGCGCGCGATGTCACATGTCGCCGGCAAATTTGCTTCCTGGGGCGGCACGTTGCCCATATAGCAGCCGGGGATGAGGGAAAACGTCGCTGGCTCCTTCGCAGTGGGCGGCGCTTTCACCGCGGCATTGGGTTCGGGCTGCGGCGGGCGCATTAACGGCGTCAGCTGTGGGCGGGTGAACATCCAGAATGAGCCGCGCTGGCGGCCGATGCTCGACGATGACAGGCGCGGCTGCGACTCTATCGACCACTTCGCGCTCGACCACCACCGGCGCAGCGTATGGAACGAACACCACGTTCGCTCCGCCGTACGAGCGCCCATATCTTGGCCAGTAGTTTCGGTTCAATTGTCCCGGTCGCCGATGCTCGCGAGCGGGAAGCGGCCGAAGACCATTAGCGGGCACGGCGATTGACGCTGGAACTCTCGGCGAATTCGTCCTCATGGTGCGCGCCGCAGCGGCCTGTGGACGATACCGCCGTTCGCCCTGTCGCCGATCGCTCCGACCGGTCACGCTGCTGCCCCACCGCGTACCCAGGGAGTGCCATCAGGATCACGATGCCGAGGAAACACCTGCGCATGGGACACCTCACAACTTGTAAGGCAGGCTGGCAGGCCTTCTCAAGCATACTCCTCGGGAGAGCTGCGAGCGTAGAAGTTCGGCGTATCTTTACCGTGCGAAGCAGTAGAAGCGGCCGGCGCCGCCGCGGGGCGCGGTGTTCGAACAGTTCTGATTGGTGTGCGACGAGTTCCAGGACGACAAGGCGCCTGCCGTGTTTTGATTCGGCCCCATTCCGTCCGAATGCCCCACCTGCCCGAGAACGCTGGCAGAGCTCGACAACCAGTCCCCGCACGTCAGCCCGGCCGCCACAGTGCCGTTCGCAAGCGAGCCCGTCATGATGTCGTGCTCGACCGGCGTGGGAGATCCCGTCCATTGACCATTCACGGGCAGACCGTGTTCGTCGACGAACAGCGTGGCGTCACCGGTGCGTGAATGCAGCTCGGCAAGATTGGTCGCAATGAGCAGCCGGTTTGCGTTGTACCACGGCCCTGCACCGATGCGGTCGCGCGCGTGTGTCGCCTGGTTGTTGTTGGCGGGATCGCGCTCGACGCTGAGATACGCGCGCCAGGTGCTGCCGCCGTGGCCCGCGGCCGCTGCAAGCCGCTGGCACGTGGCATCGGCGCCCGTGAGGCCGCCGAGATTACCCGTCACGCTGGTTGCGCTCGTCACGAAAAAGCTGGTCGTCCGGCCGGTGGGAGTGGTGGGACCGCCGTCGTCTTCACAGGCAACGGCCATGAGCGCAATGAGGAGGAACAGATAGGTTCTCATCATCTCTCCTTCGCGATCAGCCTAGGATTGTGCATGCCGCGTTGTCAACGGCTCAATACGTACCCACGATAGGCTTTACCGGTCCGTTGAACCGATCTTTCTCCGGTTCCCCGGCGAGAGGCGGCAGCTCGAGCGGCGCGCCGGGCACCGCCAGGTCGGGCGTGTGGTCGAGCAGGTGCCGGATGAGGTTGAGCCGCCCACGGCGCTGATCGTTGAAATCGACCGCATACCAGGGTGCGTGTTCCGTGTGCGTCGCTTCGAACATGGCATCGCGCGCCTGCCCGTATTCCACATACCGTGCACGGGCTTCGAGATCGACCGGTGAGAGTTTCCAGCGTTTCAGGGGATCCTCCGCTCGCTCCTTGAAGCGCTTTTCCTGGTGATGCTGGTCCACGCTGAGCCAGTATTTGTAGAGCAGGATCCCATCATCGACCAGCATCCTTTCAAAAATCGGCGCCTGTGTCAGAAACAACTCGTACTCGCGCGGGGTGGCGTAGCCCATGACTCTTTCGACGCCCGCCCGGTTGTACCAGCTGCGGTCGAACACGGAGAGCTCGCCCGCCGCAGGCAGGTGCGACACGTAACGCTGGAAATACCACTGCGCGCGTTCACGTTCCGTCGGCGTCGCAAGACTGATGACGTGCACCTGCCGAGGGTTCAGCCGTTCGGTGATGGCGGTGATCAATCCACCCTTGCCCGCTGTGTCCCGCCCCTCGACCAGCACCACCATGCGGGTGCCCGTATGCCGCAGCCACCGGGCCAGGGTGTTCAGCTCGATCTGCATCGGTTCGAGCAGATTTTCGTATTCTTTCCTGCGGAGTTTGCTCACGTGGTTCTCCCTGTTGTCGCGCACACGACTCAGTGAGTATTCCACCAACGCGAGCGGCTTGCGTCAGAAGATAAAAAAAGGGCCGGCGGATGCCGGCCCTTCTTATTCACGCACGCGACGGCCGGTTCAGGCCTTGCCCGCGGATTTGTAGCGTTCCAGCAGCTCGAGGACATACGCGGCGCGCTCTTTACGTTCAGGTCCAAGCACGTAAATTTCGTACGCGATCGCCTTCAGGATGGCGATCGCGAGTGTCGCGCGGGCTTCGTCCCACGCACCGCTCGGATGGTTCGTCACGAGCGAAAGCCCCCGCAGGAACGATTCGGCGACGGCCGGATGCCTCTTTCCCAGTTGCAGGATCTGCTCCGCGCGATCGGCCTCACCCAGTCCCTGTTCTGCAAGAAGCAGTTCGAGCGTGCGCCCGGCGCAAGCCCCTGCTCCGGTCAGAAAGGACATCTTCAGACAGCCGTCGGCCTCTTCCAGAAGCGCGCGCAAAGGGAACGGCACCTGATCGTCGAGCGTCAGGAAACGAGGGAGTCGCGACTCGCCTGCACTGCGTGTGGTACCGATATGTGGCTCGTGCGTGGTTGTAGGTGTGGCCATGAGGTCTGCCTCGGGAATTGGCGAAAGATCGCCGTCTGTGTGTGCAGGAGGATCAGCCTCCCACCGCTCCAATAACTGTTCGATGTGCTCTATGCGAAGACCCGGCAGCGTGTCCGGTCTCTCTTCTGCGGTCGGCGCGCTGACTGCGTGGTTCACGTGCCGCAGCTGCGACGCTTGATCGAGGTACACGGCGACTTCGTTGAGAAACTCAACGGGGTCGAACCCCGTCGCGCTGGAATGCTTCTTCGACTGCCAGCCGAATCGCCGCTTCTTCTCAGTCTGGCTGCTGATGACCCGCGGAATCGTCAGCAGCTGCACATGCGATGCGCCTGCGCCCAGCGACGCCAGGCGCGCAACGATCTGCTCTTCGTCCTGGGATGACAGGAGGGGGCTCATCAGAATCAGATCCGGGATCTGCTCGGCCATCGCCGCCAGGACCTCGTCGGTCGACGCCACCACCCTCAACGTCCCCGCGATGCGCGCGGCAAGCATCCGCTCGAGCTCCTCGGCCTGAGACACGTCAGGTTCGACGGCCAGGATGTACGAGGTGCTGACGTCATGGGAGTTGTCACGCGACTGTTGGGCCAGGGCCTCCTGCGGCATCGATGCTCGTGCCGTGGCAAGTCGGATACCACATCGTTTCCCTATTACTTATGAGGAAGCGCGCTCTCTCGCGGCTCGCGCGATTACAACTTTGGTGGTTCGCCGACAATTCTGGAATCGCCGGCGGCGTCCGTTGATTCGGCTTGCATTTGCGTCGTGCTCGGAAACAGCACAGGCTGCGCGACTTACGAAAACGCGTGCTCGAAGTGTCATGAACCCAGAAACGGGCACGGTTTCGGCATTGCGAGGAGTACACATATGTTGGTAGAGCCCTCAGCACCGCGCGACACGAATACGGTACGTCGAGGTTTCGAGGATGGCCTCGGGCGTCGTTACCGGCCTGCGGCACGCCTCGACAGCGAGGCGCCGTTGGAAATTCTGTGCTTTCGCCACGAGATTACCGACGTTCCCGCGTTCGACTTCGCGCTGCGCGAGCGCGTCGCGCGGCTGTCGGATCTGCACGCACCCCTCGTTTGCGCCGCATCCGGAAGGTCGACAGGCTCAACGACGAGCGAGGCACCGTGGTGCTCATGTCCGATGGCGTCGCCGGCGTCCGGCTCATCGAGCTCCTGTCGGATGTCGAGCGCGACTGGCCAGACACTCGATCTGAACGCAGCGCTGTCGTCTCGTTCGGCAACTCCTGTCGGCCATCGCGGTGCTGCACCAGAAGGCGCGCGTCGCGCACGGTGCTATCGCGCCCGAGCGTCTGTTCGTCACTCCGAGTGGGCAATTGCTCGTCGTCGAATACGCGTTGGGCGCAGCGCTCGAGCAGCTGAAGTATTCGCGCGAGCGCTACTGGAAAGAGCTTCGCGTGGCGCTGCCGATGGGCGACGGGCCGGCGCGATTCGACGAGCGAGCCGACCTTGCGCAGGTCAGGCGTGGTCGCGCTCTCCCTCATTCTGGGCAGGCCGCTTCGCGACGACGAGTATCCTGGACAGATCGAGGACCTGGTGGCATCGGCCGCCGCCGCGCGGACTGCCGACGGCGTCCAGCGAGCCATTGCCGTCAGCGCTGCGCGAATGGCTGAATCGCGTACTCCAGCTCGACAAGCGCCACTCCTATCCCTCAGTCGTCGAGGCAGAGGCGGCGCTCGACCAGTTGCTCTCCGACCACGCGACGTACAACGCGCAGCCTGATTCGCTTGAGGCATTCATGGAGCGCCTCCACAATCCGGCGATCGCGCCGAAGGCGCCCGAGCCTCCGCAGATCGCCGCGAATCGCACCAGTGATTTCTCCACTTCAGAGACCCCATGCCGACGGCGGAGACTGCACCGACCGAAATGTCGGATGAAAGGGCACAGGAACTCGATGACGAAGAGGAAGCGATGAGGTCAGCACAGGCGGGCAGACGAAATCCGCGCTCTCAAGTGGATCATGGCTGGCAGCGGCGCTGGTCGCCGTGACGACTGTTGGTGTGTTCGCAGCTCGCGGTCGATTTTCGCCGGCAGTGCCTCCGGTAACCGTCGGAACGATGACCGTGCAGCACCGATCCGGCGGGAGCCGAGGTGGAGATCGATGGAACCGTGCGCGGCCGCTCGCCCGTCAGCGTTTCGTTGCCCCCCGGCTCACACACGCTTGTGGTTCGCGGAGACGGAGAATCGCGCACCGTTCCGATCATTATCACGGCCGGCGCGGAAGTGTCCCAGTACCTGGAGCTGCCGAAAGCCGGCTCCAGCCTCGGCCAGCTGCAGGTGCGCACAGAACCCGCAGGCGCGCGCGTCAGCATCGACGGCACGCCGGTCGGAAAGACGCCAATGACGATCATCGAGCTCGCACCGGGAGAGCACACGGTGACGCTCGAGAACGAACTGTCGTCGGTCACTCAGAAGGTGATGATCGAGGCGGGCGATGCCGGCGTCACTCGTCGTGCCGATGGGCGCGCCGGCCGGCGCGGTGGCATCGGGATGGATCTCGGTGACGGCGCCCGTTGTCGTGGACCTGCACGAGAACGGACGGCTGCTCGGCAACAGCGGCATCGACCGAATCATGCTGGCGGCTGGCAAGCACGACATCGAGCTCGTGAACGAGCACGTGGGCTACCGCGAGACGCGCACGGTGCAGGTGTCGCCCGGACGGACTGCCGCAATCACCGTGACGCTGCCGAAGGGCACCGTCTCCTTGAACGCCATTCCCTGGGCCAGCGTCATCGATTGACGGCGAAAACATCGGCGACACGCCGATCGGCAACTTTCCACTCACGGTCGGACCGCACGAAGTCGTATTTCGAAACGCCGAACTTGGAGAGCAGCGACGCGTCATTACGGTCACGATGCGCTCACCGGTCCGGCTTAGCGTCGATCTGACAAAAAAATGAGAACTTCATTCATCGTCGCTTGCATTCTGCTGCTGACCACGCTGGGCGTGCACGCGCAGGAAAGCGTCGTCGTCGCCCGCGACCTCTATACGGCGGCAAATTACGAAGACGCGCTTGTGGTGCTCGAACCGGCTCGACTCGCCCGGGAGCCAGCCGTCCGACCGCATGGCCATCAATCAATACCGGGCGTTCTGTCTGCTCGCGCTGGGACGGATGCAAGAGGCCGAGCGGGCCATCGAAGCCGTTCTGACGGTTGACCTTCTTGTACCGGCCGTCCGACGCGGCCATGTCGCCGCGCCTGCGTTCGGCATTTGCCGGGGTGCGGCAGCGGATTCTGCCGGCGATCGTGCAGCAGGAATATGCGCGCGCGAAAACGGCTTTCGACCGCGGGGATTTTCCGTCCGCCATCGCCAGTTCGATCGCGTGCTGCAGGCGACTCGCAGATCCCGATCTGGGAACGGCGGCGGCGAAGCCGCCGCTCGCCGATCTGCGTACGCTCGCCGCGGGTTTCCGGGACTTGAGCGTCAAGGCCGCGGTTCCTCCACCGGCGCCACCGGCCCCCGCCGCTGCGCCTGCGGTAAGAGTCATTCCACCCCCTGCGGGAGGGATCTATGCCGGGACAGAACCGGGCGTCACGCCGCCAGTGACCGTCCGGCAGACCCTGCCTCCATACTCGCTCGAGGCCATGGCCCGGCGTGAAGGCATGCTGGAGCTTGTCATCAACGAGGCCGGGGACGTTCGAGTCAGCGGTCATGAGGACGTCGGTGAGCCCTCGCTACGACTCGAACGTCGTGGCGGCTGCCAAAGAATGGAAATACTATCCGGCCATGCTGAATGGGACGCCGGTCAAGTTCCGCAAGACGATCAACATTTCGATCAAACCGCCGAATACGAAACCGTAGCTCGCTACAGCCGTTCGAGTCGCTGAGTGGCGTCGCCGAAGCGGTCGAGCTTCAGACCGATGCGATCCATCAGTGACAGGTACAGACTGCACATCTTGCGATTGTCGTCTCCGGCATTCAAATAATCCAACGTGCGTCCCGTCTCCAGAGTCCCGCCCAGCCCGCCGGCGAGCACGAGGGGCAGCCTCGAATTGTCGTGCTTCCTGCCGATCCACAAATTCGACAGGAACATCAGGCACGTATTGTCGAGCACCGTGCCGTCTCCCTCCGGCATCGCGTCGAGCTTTGACGCGAGGTACGCGAACTGTTCAACGTGCCAGCGCGAGATGCGCTCGTAACCATCCGAGAGGTTGTCGTGAGACGCGCCATGATGCGCCTCGCTGACGTTGAGGAAGGGGTAGTACATGGAGGACAGGTCCCGCGAAATCAGGAGAGAAGCCACGCGTGTCTTGTCCGTCTGAAATGCGATCGCGATGAGGTCGCACATCAGCTTCGCATGCTCGCGGAGGTCTTCGGGCAATCCATTTGCAGGCCGTTCCATCGTCCATGCGGGACGATTGTTCTGCTTCGCTCGCCCGTCGGCTTCGTCCTTTGCCTTCCGCATGCCGTCGACGCGCTTTTCCACTTCGCGAACGCTGGTCAGATACTCGTCAAGCTTGTCTCTGTCGGTCGAGCTGATTTTCCGGCTCAGCCGATCGGCCCGATCCTTCACGCGGTCGAGGATGCTGATATTGAGAAGACTGCCGCGGTTCTCGAACAGCGCGTCGAAGGCCAGCGACGGGTAAACCTCGTTGGGAACCGGCGAATCCGCGGTCTGCCAGGAGATGTGCGAGCTGTACGCCAGTGAGAAATTGGACTCATGGTAGCCCGTCAGCGGCTGTTCGCACGCGAGAACCAGGCTCGGCTGCAGGGTGTGCGGACCAACGTAGTTCGCAATCATCTGATCCACGGAAATGCCCGATCGGACCACTGCGCCTTTCACGATGTCGGCACCGGTCAGCAGTGCGCCCGTCTGCGGTGGATGAATCCCCTGCCCCATCGACATCTTGTTGAAGAGGCCGTGAATCACATTGATCTTGTGCTTCAACGGTTCGAGCGGCATCAGCGTCTTGCTGAGCTGCATCTCGGCGCCCGAGCCGACCGATTCCCAGTGATCCTCGTTGACGCCGTTGCCGAGGAACACGATGCCGAATCGCTTCGGGAACAGGGTCGATGCCGCGGCCGGCGCGACCATGGAGGCGAAGGATTCCAGCCACGGCAGGGCCATGGTGACGCCTGCGCCGCGAAGGATGGCCCGTCGAGGGATGCGATGCATATCAATCACCTTTCGCTGGTGTCGGACATGTCGATTCGATAGCAGAAATCCGGCGAGACAAGCAGGCTGACGATCGATGCGCGCATCGCTTCATCGTGTGTCAGTCCACTCGTCTCGCGAAGCTCCTGATAATAACCCAGTATCTCGGCGCGCTCCGCCGGGTCGAGAGGACGGCGATAGGCGCGCGCCGCAAAACGCACCAGCGCGTCCAGATGGTGCGGCTGGGCCTCAATCCGCGCGCGCTCTGCCCAACGAACCGTCGCGTTGATGCCGTCGAAATGCTCCTGGATCGCCTGCGTAATGACGGGGTTATTTGCCGTCTCTGCTCTTTCGAGATATTCGTCCCGCATCGCAAGAATGCTTCGCTCGGTTGTGGCATCGTCGAACTCAGGACGCGCGACCGCACCGCCGCGACCGCCCGAGTTGAAGACAAATTGCAGAAACGTCTTCGTCGTGTAGTCCGCGATGAACTCGAATTCCTGCCACAGCGTCTCGAGCTCTTTCTTTCCACTGTCGTCGAGAATGAGCTCGACGAGGGCGGTGTCGTCGCGGAAATAGCCCATCAGGTTGTGCAGACCAGCACTCAGATAGCGCCCTTCGTCGAGGGTGTCGATGGGATAGAAACGGCCCCGCTCGCGCAAATGGAACTTGTCGGGAAACACGGAACTGAACCGCGAGAACGCAGCCTCATAGCGGGCGCGCTCTGCTGCGGGGACCAGCAGGTCGGGGTCGCTCTGCCGCTCTCTTATATAAGTGGCGATCGCGACCTTCAACTCAGCGGCCTCACCGTTGCCGAACGTGGGTCCCCTGGTCACGACGAAGTCAGCCGGCACCTCGCCCTCGACCCGGAGCGCGCTCGGATCGAAGTCCCGATGCGTCAGTGAGACCTGCCGGTTCTTCCAGGCCGCGAGCGGTTGGAAGTTGGCGTTGAATCCCTGCGCGGTGGGCGCCATGATGAGCTTCGCCGTGTGCTTCCGGATTCTCAGAACGTAATCCCGCATCCGTACCGCGCCATCGCCCGCAATGTCCGGCTGGCTTCCTTTTGGCACCGGCAAATTACGCCACATTGCCTGAAGCGTCGCCGCCGGTCCAACCTCCTCAGGGTGCTCCAGAAACTGCCAGACCATCTGAAGATACCTGGAACTCACTTTCATTTCGGCGGCGGTGGTGACGAGCGTCGCTCGCGGCCGGCCCAGTGCCGATCGGTGCTTGTAGCGCCACGCTGCCTGGAAATACCGTGCGAGGTCCGTCGGTTGGCGATCGTAGAAATCGACAATGCGCTGGACGGCATATTTCTCACGGTCGGTTTCGACCAGCATCGGGTGCGCCGCGAACGTGAACCCGTCGGGTTTCAGCACCATGTGATCGGCAACCATCCGGGCCGCCCGGAGGTACTTGCCCATCAGTTCCGGCGACATGGTCAACGACTCGCCCGAGTTGTCGAAGCCCGCTTGATTCGCAGGATCGACTGGAAACTCGCGCGCCAGGCGAAGGTCGACTCCGATCAGGTCGCGGATGGTGTAGTCGTATTCGGCGTTGCTGAGGCGGCGCGCGAGCACGGGCCCGGGATCGCCGGCATTCTTCGCAGCCTCGTTCCTCCCTACCGCGTTCATCCAGTCGACGACGCGCTGGCGCTCGCCGTCTGACGGCTGCTTCGCGGCCGACGGCGGCATCGCTTTCGCGGCGAGCTTCTCGAGCACGAGGGTCCAACGGCCGTGGTCGCGCACCACAGATTCGAGGGTCGAATACATTCCGAGATCGAGACTCGCCTGGGGTTTCGCGCCGCCGTGGCAGCTCGTGCAATACGACGCGAGAAAGGGACGGACAGTCGTAGCGAACCGTCGCTCCAGTTCGACGTCGCCTTGCGCGGCGGCGTTGGTCGCGGACAGCAAAACGACCGCAAAAAACAGGAGAACCGGCATGGTAGATCGGGAGAAACAGTATACTCTTCAACCTTCAGGAGGCAATTCAATGAGATACAAGACACTCACCCTTGTGGCAGCGATATGCGCGGTTTCCGTGGCGGTTGGAGCACAGGGACGTGGGGCCGCGCCGCTGCCACCGGCGGCCAATACCGTCGCGCCTGATATTCCTGGTGTCGTCAAGGGCGGAACGACGGTCCAACTTCTGAAGGAAGGCCTCGACGGTACTGAAGGACCGATCGCGATGCCGGACGGCAGCGTGATCTTTTCCGAGATCAACGCAAACCGCATCATCAGGATCGGCAACGACGGCGTCTTCTCGACGTTCCTCGAAAATACCGGCGGCACCACTGGACTTCAGTTCGACAGACAAGGACGCCTCTACGCAGCCGTCGTGCCGTGGGGGACGACGAAGTTCTCCATCATTTACCCGGAGGCCGCGAAGAAAGTCGTCATCGACAATTACGACGGGAAGCCATTCGGCCGCCCGAACGACCTCGTGATTCTGCGAAACGGCGGCATGTACTTCACCGATTCGGCGAACGCGCAGCCTCGGCCAGCCGAACCGCTGCCGCTGCCTGCGGCGTTCTACTACCTGCCGCCGGGCGCCACAAAAGCCATTCAGGTGCTCACCGATGTGGGCTTTCCAAACGGGGTGATCTCGAGCCGCGATGAAAAAGTTCTGTACCTGAACAACTCGGCCGGGGAGTCCCTCATTGCCTTCGACGTCCAGGCCGACGGGTCGTTGGCAAACCGCCGCGACTTCGCGAAGTACGAGGGTGTGAAGCCAAATGCCGCCGGCGTACCGCAGAGCGGCGCGGATGGGATCACCATCGACAGTCAGGGGCGGCTCTACGTCGCAGCGTCGACGGGTGTGCAGGTATTCACGCCACAGGGACAGCACCTTGGGACGATACCCATGCCGCGACCGCCGCAGAACCTGGCGTTCGCCGGACCCGACAAGAAAACGTTGTATGTCGTCGGGCGCGGGGTCGTCTCGAAGGTGCAGATGATCGCCGAAGGCTTCAAGGATCGCCCGAAATAATCGGAACACGATTGAATACATGAAGAACAGATGAAGCATGACCGGGTGGATGCCGCGCACGCCAGTTGTGTTATATTCACGCGAGCAATATCAATTTCGAGACTTGGCGCGCACACTGCGCCGCGACTTCACAAGGAGATCGAGATGAAGAGAAGTGTTTTTGTTCTTGCCGGCGCCACAGCCATCGTGGCCGGATCGATGTTGGCCGCGCAGCAGCGGCGCAGCAGCCGGGCGCCAAACCGCCAGCCGCACCGATGGGCTTTTTCGTGACGAGCACCCCGGTCGGTGACGGTGCGAACCTCGGTGGTCTCCAGGGGGCCGACGCACACTGCCAGAAGCTCGCCGCGGCATCCGGACAGGCCGGCGCAGGCGAGAGGGTCTGGCGCGCGTACCTGAGCACGCAGGGACCGAACGCCGTCAACGCGCGCGACCGCATCGGCCAGGGTCCATGGGCCAACGCACGCGGCGGCATCGTCGCGCGCGATCTCGCGCACCTGCACGGCGACACCGTCGAGGCCGCGCAGCTCGGCAGCAACCTCACGAAGACGACGGCGCTGACCGAGAAGAACACGCCGGTGCTCGGCGCCGGCGACATGGGTCCGGAAGGAAAGCCGCTGAATCAGCACGACATCCTGACGGGCTCGACCACCGCGGGACGCGCGTTTCCGGCCGGTGAAGATCGCACCTGCAACAACTGGACGAGCAACTCGACGGGCGCCGCGCAGGTCGGTCACTTCGACCGCACGGGCGGCGGCAACGCGTCGTGGAACTCGGCGCACGCCAGCAAGGGCTGCAGCCAGCCGAACCTGATCGCGACCGGCGGCAACGCGTATCTCTATTGCTTCGCTGAGAAATAAGGACGACTAAGTCGGCACTACTCGGAGGTGGGATCGCGCCAGACCAGAAATGGATCGAGCGCGGTCCCTCCCCACCATCGTTTGTCGGGATCGAGCTTCGAGATCGCAAAGTGCAGGTGCGGCGTATCCTTCGGCGCGTTTCCCGTCGTCCCTACCGCCCCCACGACATCCCCTTTTCGCAGCATCGCGCCTTCCTTCAAGCCCGGCGCGTAGCTGTCGAGATGCGCGTAGTAGTAGACGAACGTCTCTGACGGATCGAACTGATAGAGCGTCAGGCCGCCCGCATCGCTCGTAAAGATCTTCGCGACTTTTCCATCTTCGACGGCGAGCACGTCCGTTCCGCGAGGCGCGAGGATGTCGATCGCTTCGTGACGTCTGCTGCTGCCGCGCGCATCGGTGAAAGCTCGACACGAGATCGTCCGCGTCGAGGCCGCGCACAGGAATCGCGAGCGATCGGCGGCGCAAGCTGTCGAGATCCGAGCCGAGCGACGGTCGTGTTCGCAGAGATCGTTGGGCCGGCGTCGTGGCGACGACAGCGCGGCGCTCACGCGGAACCTCATCGATCGGCTTCGCTTTCGGCACCGAGCGTATCGACGCGCGCGCAAACGAGCCATGTGCGGATCGTGGCACGTCGGGCCGCGCCCACTTCAGCGCCGTCGCGCCCGCCCACCAGACGAGCAGCACGACCGACAGCGCCACCCACGGCGCAATCGCTTCGGCCTGAACCGAGCGCCGCCGATGGCGAGTCGTCATTGAATCGTGACTTTGGTCCCCACGCTCACCAGGCGCCCAAGCCTCGTCGCATCCCAGTTCGTCAGGCGGATGCAGCCGTGCGACTCGGTGCGGCCGATCGTCGACGGCTCGGGCGTGCCGTGAAGACCGAAATGCTCCTTGTTGATGTCGACCCAGACCACGCCGACAGGATTATTCGGGCCCGCGGGAATCTTCGCTTTCGCGTGCGCCGGATCGGCGTCCCAGAAGAGATCGGGGTTGTAGTTGAACGTTGGATTCCACGACACGCCCGGTCACCTTCCAGTCGCCGACGGGAAGCGGGTCTTTGCTGCTGCCGACGGTGACCGGCGCGTACATCAGAATCTTTCCGCCTGCGTCGCGCACGACGAGCGATTTCGTCGCGCCGGAATGACAACCTCGAGCGCACCGCGCGTCGGCTTCGCGTTGCGGCTGGCTTCGCGGTCGCTGCAGGTTTCTCGGCAGCGGTTTTCGCCGGCGCAGCCGCCGGTTTCTCCGCCTTCGTCGGCATCTCGAACGGCTCGACATCGGGCACTTTGATCGTTTCTCCGGCCGCCCACGTCGCGCCGGGATTGAGCGTGCGCATCAGCGCCGGGCTCGCGTGAAATTTCTCGGCGAGCGCTTCGAGCGCCGACGTGTACGCCAGTGCCGGCAGCTTTGCGCTCTCCATCATGTCGCTGGGCATCGCGTCGATGAACGGGCCCGCGACATCCTGCGGCGTGATCGTGTAGCTCAGACAGCGGCTCGGCAGGCGCGCGCAGCGCGCCGAGCGTTTCTTCGTTCACGACACCCGTCGGCTGCAGGCTCGCGGACTTCTGAAATGCGACAGCGCAAGCCGCGTTTTCGGCCCACCGCGGCCGTCGATCTCACCGGGCGAAAACCCCGCGCGATCGAGCGCCACCTGAACGGCCAGCATCTGCTGCATGTCGACCGCGGGCGCGGCCTTTTTCTGCGCGCTCGCGGCGACAGGAATAAGCGTCAGAGCAAGGGCGAATATGTATGACCGCTGTACAGTCGATTTGAAGATGTTTCTCATGCTCTCTAACAGAGCAAACATCGTTCCGATAACATATGGCACTGTTCATGCCCGAAGCGCGCCGTAGCGGCCCCATTGCGGAGGAATTGGCCACCACCGGGGACGCCCTGTTTCGGCGGCGCAGCTACATGCCGCTCGTGCTGGTCCCGCTGTTCGTGCTCAGCCTGTTCGACGATCGCGCGCCGACGCCGTTTGCGTGGGAGCTGGTCTGCTTCGCGGTCGCGCTCTGCGGGCTGTTCCTGCGCGCGTTTGTCGTCGGCACCGCGCCGCACGGCGCATCGACGCGCGGCACGCGGCGCCCGACTGCCGATTCGCTGTCGACGCTCGGCGCGTACTCGATCGTGCGCCATCCGCTCTACCTCGCGAACACGCTCGTGGCGCTCGGATGCGCGCTGCTCTCGGGCACGTGGTATCTGCCGGTGATCGTCGTGCTGTTGAGCTTCGTCTATCACGAGCGCATCGCCGCGCGCGAAGAAGCGTTTCTGCAGAGCGCGTTCGGCGACAGCTTTCGCGCGTGGGCGAGCGAAGTGCCCGCGATGATTCCCGCGTTCGGCAGGTACCGGCCGTCGAACGTGCCGTTTCAATTGCAGAAAGTCATCGTGCAGGAATCGCACGGTCTGTGCGCGATCGGCACGGCGTTTCTGGTGCTCGACACGCTCGAGGATTCGGTGCGCCTCGGATATTTCCACGTCGATCCCGCGTGGCTCGCGATCTTCGTCGCCACGCTGATTCCATTTCTGATCGTCGTGATCGCGAAAAAGCGCCTGCGGCCCGAGCGAGGCGCGAAGCCGCCGAGCGAGAGCGAGCGGGGTGGGCCCCGCGAGCATTGATAATCGCGCGACGGCGCAAATATAATGACGACGATGAACGTGCGGCTCGGCTCGGAACGGCTGCTGGCGACCGGAGGCGCTGAAGAAGCAAGCGGGTCGGCATCGTGTCGAACCCGGCCTCGATCGACTCGAACTTCCAGCACATCGTGCGCGCCGTCGCGAGCGCGCCGGACGTCACGCTCGCGGCCATCTTCGGCCCGCAGCATGGCTATCGCGCCGACGTGCAGGACAACATGATCGAGACCGGGCACGCCAACGATCCGACGCGCGGCGTGCCGGTGTACTCGCTCTACAGCGAGACGCGCGAGCCGACGGCGGAGATGCTGAAGGGGCTCGACGTGCTCGTGATCGATCTGCAGGACGTCGGCTCGCGCATTTACACGTTCGTCTACACGATGGCGAACTGCCTGCGGGCCTGCAGGAAACACGGTGTGCCGGTCATCGTCACCGATCGCCCCAATCCGATCGGCGGCGAGCAGATCGGCGGACCGATGCTCGTCGAAGGCTTCGAGTCGTTCGTCGGCCAGTTTCCGATCCCGATGCGTGCACGGGATGACGATTGCCGAGCTCGCGCGTTTCTTCAACGACGCCTGCGGCATCGGCGCGGATCTGACGGTCGTGCCGATGGAGAACTGGCAGCGCGGGATGTACTACGAAGACACCGGTCTGCCGTGGGTGATGCCGTCGCCGAACATGCCGACGGTCGATACCGCGGTCGTGTATCCGGGCACGGTGCTGTTCGAAGGCACGAATGTCTCCGAGGGTCGAGGCACGACGCGGCCGTTCGAGCTGATTGGCGCGCCGTGGGTCGATGCCGAAGCGCTGGCGGAGAAGCTCGCGACGTATGAGCTTCCCGGCGTGCACTTCCGGCCGGTCGTCTTCGAACCGACGTTTCAGAAGCACGCGAAGCAGGCGTGCGGCGGCTGTCAGATACACGTGCTCGATCGCGACGCGTTCCCGGTGCGTCGAGACCGCGGTCGCGGTGCTCGTCGAAATCCGCGCGCAGAATCCGGCGAAGTTCGAGTGGCGGCAGCCGCCGTATGAGTACGAGCACACCAAGCTGCCGTTCGATATTCTCGCCGGCTCGAGCGAGCTGCGGGAGCAGATCGAAGCGGGCCAGCCGGTGCGCACGATTTCTGAGAGCTGGGTGCGCGAGCACGAGCGCTTCCGCGACGGCACGCAAGCCGTTCTTGCTGTATTGAACGGACACATGGATCACCAGACACGGTCAGACGCTCATCGCCAGATACAAGGACGGCTATCGCGAAGTGGCCGCCGCGCTCGAGGGCGCGTCCGACAAAGAGCTCGACGCGAGGCCCGCGCCTGGCAAGTGGAGCGCGCGCGAAATCGTGCATCACCTCGCCGACAGCGAGATGACGTCGGCCGTCAGGCTGCGGTTGCTCGTCGCCGAAGAGAACGCGTCGATTCGGCCGTACGACGAGAAGGAATTCGCCAGTCCGGCTCCACTACGACCGGCCCATCGCGAATTCGCTGCTCGCGTTTCAGGCGGCGCGCCTGTCGACAGGCGAGCTGCTCGACGCGATGACCGACGCCGACTTCGCAAAAAAAGGCACGCATCCCGAGCACGGGAGCTACGGCGTCGAGCGCTGGCTCGAGATTTATGCCGAGCACGCGCACAACCACGCCGATCAGATTCGCAGGGCCCGGGCCTCGGCCGCATGAATCCATCGTTTACCTGTTCGATCTCGATCGTCGCGGCGCCGTCGCGCGTGATGTGGGCGTTCTTCAATCCCGCCGCGCTCGCCGCGTGGTGGCAGACGTCGCGATCGGTCACGGTGCCGCGCGTGCTCGGCGCGTACGCGGTGGAATGGGAGCCGACGGAGTTCGCGGACGAGATGCTCGGCAGGCTTGGCGGCACGTTCCACGGCACCGTCATGGAGTACAAGCCCGACCGCGAGTTTTTCGTCGCGGAGGCATTCTGGCTGCCGCCCGACGGCAATCCGATCGGGCCGATGGCGCTCGAGGTGAGCTGCGAGCCGCAGCGCGACGAAGAACCCGCAGATCACGCTGGTGAAGGTGACGCAGCGCGCGTCGGAGGATGGCGACCGCTGGAAGCGGTACTACGAAGTGATCGCGCCAGGCTGGGAGCGCGCGTTGCAATCGCTGAAGCGGTATCTCGAGAGCGTCCGGTTGATCGCTACTCGAATTTCTGCAGATTCACCGAATTCTGATCCGCGCGCTCGAGCCGCGCGTTCCCGCTCATGAACACCACGATCGACCCGCTCGGCACGAGCCCGCGCGCGCTCAGCTCCTGCTTCAACAGCGTGCCGGTCGTATCGGCGTCTTTCGCGATGCCGGTCGTCAAGCGGCGTGACGCCGCGATAGAGCGTCAGCTGCCGCGCGATGACGTCGGTCTCGGTCGACGCGAAGATCGGCGTGCGCGGACGCAGCGCCGACAGCACGCGCGCGGCATTCCCGAGGCGCGTGACCGCGACAATCGCAAACGCATTGCAATGGTCGGCGAGCGTCACCGCCGCCTCGCAGAGCGCCTGCACGTGCGGCGCGCGCGGCACTTCGATGATCGGCGCCACCGCGCCGATGGCGCCGGTATGGCCCGATCCGATCCGCTCGGCCTCGCGGATGACGGCATCGAGCGTCTCGACCGTCCTCACCGGATACAGGCCGACCGCCGTCTCCCCCGCCAGCATGATGGCATCGACGCCGTCGTCCACGGCATTCGCCGCATCGCTCACTTCTGCGCGCGTCGGCCGCGGCTCGAGCCGCATCGACTCGAGCACCTGCGTCGCGACGATCACCGGAATGCCCGAGCGCCGCGCCTTGCGCGTGATCTCCTTCTGCGACGTCGGCACCTTTTCGAGCGGCATCTCGAGACCGAGATCGCCGCGCGCCACCATCACGCCCTGCGAGACCTTCAGAATATCCTCGAGATGATCGAGCGCCTCCGGCCGCTCGATCTTCGCGATCAGCGGAATGTTCGGCGCGCCAATCTCCGTCAGTATCTGGCGCGCCTGCCACATGTCGTCGGCGCTGCGCACGAAGCTGAGCGCCACCATGTCGACACCGAGCTGCGGCGCCGAACTTCAGATCGTCGATGTCTTTCGGCGTCAGCGCATCTGCCGAGAGCTGCACGCCGGGCGCGTTGATGCCCTTGTGCTCGTCGAGCATTCCCCCTTCGATCACCTTCGCCACGATCTCGCGCCCGTCCGTCCGTTCGATCTCCAGCTGAATCTTGCCGTCGTCGAGCAGCAGTTGTCCGCCGGGGCGCGTCTTGCGCACGAGCTCGGCGTAGGTCGTATAGATGCGCTCCTCGTCGCCTTCGCCGTCGCCGGCGACGATGCGGATGGTCTGCCCGTCCTTCAGTTCGATCGGCCGTCCGCCTTTCAGCCGGCCGGTGCGGATTTTCGGTCCGCTCAGGTCCTGGAGTATCGACACGACCTTCGTCGCGCGCGCCGCAGCCGCGCGAATCCGGTGAAATGTCTCGGCGTGCGCCTCGTGAGTTCCGTGCGAGAAATTGAGCCGGCAGACATCGACGCCGGCGTCGATGAGCTGCTCGATGATCTCGTCGCTGCGACTTGCAGGGCCGATCGTGGCAATGATTTTTGTGTGCCGCATGTTCGAGACAGCTTACATCGCAACAAGGCGCGACGTACAATCTCGCGGATGCACGAAAATGTTCCGGACGAGCGAAACGCGTGCTGTCGTCGGCACAGCGGCGACAACCGCAGATCTCGCCGGAGCGCGCTGGCGCCGGACGGCATGCTCATCGTCATGGAAGAGGATGCCGCTCGCGCCGCAGAATGCGCAGCCGCTTGCGAACGATGGCTGGCAAGCGGACCGTCATCGGCGGCGATCCGGCGGATGCTGTACAAGCTTGCGGACCGTTCGACGTGATCTTCTGCAACCGGCGTATCTGTCGCTGCGCCATGCTCGAGAAACTGCTGGCGACAGATGGAGTGCTCATCACGAATGGCGACCCTAGCCCCCACCGGTCCGTTGCGAGAGCGTCAGCGACGCGCTCGACCGCATCGCGCAGCTGAACCCGACGCTCAACGCGTTCATCACGTCTTCGAGGCCGACGCCATGCAGCAGGCGCGCGCGCTCGACGAAGAGCTCAGCAGGGCCGGTCGCGCGGTCCGCTGCACGGCCGAACGATTTCCATCAAGGACCTGATCGATGTGAAAGGGTGTCCGACGACGGCCGCATCACGCGTGCGCGCCGGGCACATTGCGCAGCCGACGCCACCATCGTGACGCGGTTGCGCGACGCCGGCGCCGTCATCATCGGCAAGACCAACCTTCACGAGTTCGCGCTCGGCACGACGAGCGATGAATCGGCATTCGGCCCGGTGCACAATCCTCGCGACCCGACGCCGCTCGCCCGGCGGCTCGAGCGGCGGCTCGGCTGCGGCCGTCGCTGCCGGCATGGGTTGGGGATCGATCGGCACCGACACAGGCGGCTCGATTCGCATTCCGGCATCGGCGTGCGGAGTCGTCGGCCTGAAGCCGTCGTTCGGCGAGATTCCGACCGTCGGCGTGATTCCGCTGTCGGTGTCACTCGATCATGTGGGACCGCTCGCGCAGACCGTCGAGCGACGCGTGGGCCATCTACAACGCGCTGACTGGTTCCGCTGCTCACCCCATCTGCGCCGATCTCCGTCGACGGACCTGCGGCTCGGCAAGTTGGGCGGCTATTTTCTGGAAAAGCTCGATGACGATGTGCGGGCAGATTCGAGGAGACGCTGAGTCGTCTGAAGGACGCCGGCGCGTCGATCATCGACATCGATCTCGGGCCGGCTGCCGGACATTCCGGCTACGTATGTCAACGTCGCGCTCCCCGAAGCCTTTGCCTTTCACGCCGAAGCGCTGGCGCAAGGCGCCGGCGGAGTTCAGCCACAGCGTTCGCAGCCGGCTCGAGATGGGCGGGACGATTTCGCGCGACGACTACGTGAAGGCGCAAGGCGATCGCGTGCCAGTTGCGCGCCGCCGTCGATGCCGCGCTGTCGCACTGCGATGTGCTCGTGCTGCCGACGCTGCCGATACCGCCGCAAGATCGGAGCGGCGAGCGTCATCGTCGGCGCTCATGAAGAGCCGCTGCGACCGCTGACGCTTCGGCTGACGCAGCTGTTCAACCTGACCGGGCATCCGGCGATTTCGCTGCCATGCGGTGATACGTTCCAGGGATTTCCATGCGGGCTTCAGTTGGTTGGACGGCGCGCAGCAGACGCCGGCGCTGCTGCAGGTTGCACTCAGCTGCGAAGGGTTCGTGTCTCCACATGCACCTTCGTCTTCCCCACACCCGTGAACAGCGACAGCATCAGGCTGACGAACGTGACGATCAGCCCTCCAAGGAACGCGTCCCAGAAGCCGTTCACATAGAACCCGAGATCGAGCAGACCAGAGATCCATCCCGTCAGCAGGAGCATCATCGCGTTGATGACGAAGATGAACAGCCCGAGCGTGAGGATGATGATCGGAAGCGACAGCAGCTTGAGCAGCGGCCTGATGCTCGAGTTGAGCAGGCCGAACACCAGCGCCACGAACAACAGCGACCACCAGCTTCCGCGATGCTCGATGCCGTCCACGAGTTGAATCGCAATCCAGAGCGCCGCGGCGTTGATGAGCCAGCGAAGAAGGAACGGCATTCTGTCGAATATTATAGACGGCATGATTGCGCGGCTGTTTCACGCATGGGAGAGACGCCTTCACGCCGTCAGCAAGGACCGCGTCGTGAGGCCGTTCGAATGGGGGCTCGACTGGATCGAGATGAACGGCGCTTCCCACGCCGACTCTCCGGACGGGGTCTTGCTCGACTGGGCCTCCCGCGCCGTTTCGGACAGCTCGCGCTTCTTCAACACTCCTGACACATCGGACTATACGTTCCGGCCTGGCGTGGATGGCGCCACAGGAGGCGTGTCGTTTCCGAGCGCGATGCGCACGCGATATCCCGAGAACAACACGGTTCACGCGCTCTATTTCGAAGCGGAGCCTCGTCGCGCCGAAGCGCGCAGTTTGCGCGAAGGCGGACGCGCCGCTCCCGCCAACGCGCGCGAACGCCGGCGGGCGGTTCTCGTGCTTCCCCAATGGAATGCCGGGCCCGATGGGCACGTCGGTCTCTGCCGTCTCCTGAACAGGTTCGGCCTGAGCGCGCTGCGGCTCACATTGCCGTATCACGACGCACGCAGGCCCGCCGAACTGCATCGCGCCGACTACATCGTCAGCGCCAACCTCGGCCGTACTTTGCAGGCGTGCCGTCAGGCGGTGATGGACGCGAAGCGCGCAATCGGATGGCTCGCCAGCCAGGGCTACGATCGCATCGGCATCCTCGGCACAAGCCTCGGGTCGTGCTTGTCGCTGCTGACCGCGGCGCACGAACCAAGGATTCGCGCGCAGGCGCTCAACCACATCTCACCGTATTTTGCCGACGTCGTGTGGAGGGGGTTGTCAACCTCGCACGTCAGGGCGGCGCTGGAGGGTTCGGTTGAGCTCGATCAGCTGAGGCGGATGTGGCTGCCCATCAGCCCTCAGGTCTATCTCGATCGCATTAAAGACAAGAAGACGCTGCTTGTGTACGCGAAGTACGACCTGACGTTTCCCGTGGATCTCTCGCGAAAGCTCATCGGGGAATTTCAGCGCCGCGGCATACCGCATGAGCTCGCGGTACTGCCGTGCGGGCATTACTCTACAGGCGTCACACCCTTCAAATTCCTCGACGGATTTGTGCTGGCGAGGTTTCTAGATAGAAACCTGTAGGCTCTCTGCTCTCTGCTCTACCAGCTACAGATAATCCAGCAGATTCAGAAGAGCCTGGTAGATGACGTTGGCGAGCTCAGCGGCAAGCGGCCCTACTTCGCCGGTCTCTACGGCATCGGCCACGCTGACCGGGTCGGACACCAGCAGCCAGATGAGGGCCCCGGCGAAGATCGCCGCGACGCAGGCCACTCCGGCAGAAAGGCTGACGCTGAGGCGCGAGGAGCGCATGGTGTTTACAGTCTGGGCAATAGCGGGATGGGTTCCCCGAGTCCCACAGCCGCCAACTGCGGTAACACAATAGACGAATCGGACACGATGGCGGTTGCAAGACGGTCCGGATGAAGATGCGTTGACGCCATCTCGCGCGCACGGTCGACGGTGACTTCCGCAACTCGTGACGTGAAGGTGTCGAAATAGTCGTCTGGCAGCCCATAGAGCACCAATTGCGCCATGGCCCGCGCAATCTGTTCTGCCGTCTCGAAATTCCTCGGATAGCCGCGCGTCAGTGCCGCCTTCGCCACGTCGACCTCTTCCGAGGTGGGCGGCCGGTCGGTGCCGATGGCGTGAATTTCGAGCAAGGACGCTCGAATCGCTTCGCCGGTCCCGTCGCTCTGCACGCTGGTCTGCAACACGAAAGGGCCGCGCCCGCGCCGGAAGTCGAACGCCGTCCTGGCGCCGTACGTCAGCCCCTTCTCCTGGCGAAGCTTCATGTTGATGCGGCTGACGAACTGCCCGCCGAGAATCATGTTCAGCACGATCAACGGATGATAGTCGGGCGTATCGCGCGACAGGCCGACTTCGCCGATGCGGATCTCGCTTTGCGCTGAACCCGGCTTGTCGACGATGACCAGTCGGTGCACCGGGGCCGATGGTGGTGCCGCGATCGCCGCGTCCTCGGGAATCTCGGGTGCGGTGTTCATCCACGTCCCGAACGTGTCGGCGGCCATCCGGCTGAACTCGTCCGCCCCGATGTCGCCAGAGGCGATGAGCGTGGCGTTCGATGCCCGGTACAACCTGGAGTGAAACATCTTCACCGTGTCGATGCTGAGCTGCCGCAGCGACTCCTCGGTGCCGAGCGCCATATGCGCATACGGATGCGTCCCGTACACGACCTGCATGAACGCGCGATCGGCGATCGCCGAGGGCATGTCGCGGATCTGGACGAGGCGCGTCAGGCGCAGCTGGCGGATGCGATCGAAATCGGCGATGTCGAGCCGCGGCCGAATGACGCAATCAGCAAAAAGCGAGAGCGCCGGCTGCGCGAATTTCGCCAGGGCCGTCACGGTGAACATCGTCGCGTCGGCGGAGACCTCGGTTTCGAGATGGGCGCCGATCCGCGCAAATGCGGCGTTGACGTCGATCGCCGACATGTTGCCCGTGCCTTCGTCGACCATGTCGCCGGTCATCGCGGCAAGCCCTTCGTAGCCCTCGAAATCCGCGGCGGAGCCAACGGGCATCACGAGCATGAATGTGACGACCGGCAGCGAACGGTGCTCGGCTGACCAGAGCGACAGGCGACTGGGCAGCTGGTCTTTGTTGATGCGCGACAGCCGGAATGGCAGCGTCGGACCCACGACGGGAAGCCGCGAGCGATCGGCCCTCCTCACGACACCACCGCCGGAGCGGAGTCGGGCAGCGCGAGCGCAAGCTTGCCCTTTGGCACCACGCTCACCATCACGCGATTATCGGTACGGAGGTATTTGCGAACGGCGCGATGCAGATCCGGCTGTGTGATGCCCGCGTATCGCGCAAGATCGCGCTCGAAATAGCCGGGATCGTTCACAAAAACACTATAGGCGTTCAGCTGATCGGCTTTGCCGCCGAAGCCGCCGAGCGTCTGCAGCCGGTACACGAACTGCGCCTCAATCTGCGCATGCCCGCGCCGCATCTCATCTTCGGTCGGTCCATCCTGTGTCAATTTCGCGAGCTCGTCGTCGATGGCTTCCTGCAGCTCGACCAACGAGTAGCCGGGCGCGGCCGTCGCGACAACCTGCCAGAAGCCGATGAGCTCCCGCGAGTTCTGAAACGCCATGACTTCGCTGGCGATACGCCTCTCGTACACCAGCGCTTTGTACAGACGCGAGACTTTGCCGTTGGCGAAGAGATCCGACAGGAGATCCATCTCGGCATCGCCGTCAGTGAACATCGCGGGCGAGTGCCACGAGAGATACAGTCGCGGCAGCTCGACACGGTCCTCGAGCACGAGCCGTCGCTCGGACGTGATCTCGACCGCCGACTCGAGCGGGGCCGGCTTCGGGCCCGCGGGAATCTCGTCGAAATACTGCTTCACGCGCGCGAGCGCGTCGGCCGTATCGACGTCGCCGGCGACAACCAGGGAGGCATTGGCCGGGTGGTAATACGTGCTGAAGAAGTGCCGCACATCTTCGAACCTGGCGGCCTTCAGATCGGCGGTCTCCCCGATCGTCAGCCAGTGGTAGGGATGATTCGACGGAAACAACGCGGCGACGATGGCCTTCGCCGAGAGCCCGTACGGCCGGTTCTCGTAATTCTGGCGTCGCTCGTTGAGCACGACCTCGCGCTGCGTCTCGAACTTCTGCATCGTCAGGGCCGGGAGCAGATATCCCATCCGATCGGATTCCATCCACAGAGCCAAATCGAGAGCGTTGGTCGGGACGACCTCCCAATAGTTGGTACGATCTGGATTCGTGGATCCGTTCAGCGCCGCGCCAGCTTCCTGCAGAGGATGGAAGTACCCCTTGTCGTAATGTTCCGAGCCTTCGAACATCAGATGCTCGAAGAGGTGCGCAAACCCCGTTCGGCCGGGCTGCTCGTCCTTCGATCCGACGTGATACCACAGGTTCACGGCGACCATCGGCAGCCGGCGATCCTCGTGGATGATCACGCGCAACCCGTTCTCGAGCGTGTGCTGAGTGAATGGAATTTTCATGAATGGTAAAAACGGGGTCTGACCCCGTTCTTACGTCTTACGAAATTGGAGTGAGCGGCACGGGGGCGCGCTTGTAGCTCGCGATCGAGATCTCCGCCGCCACCCGCTCCGCGGTTGCGATGAACGACTTCGCCGCCGGTGAATTGGGCTCGCTCAGCACAAGCGGTACGCCGTTGTCGCTGCCTTCCCGAATCGGCTGATAGATCGGCACCCGGCCCAGAAACGCCACGTTCATGTCCTCGGCCATCTTCTGCCCGCCACCGTGCCCGAAGATGTCGGCCTCGTGGCTGCAGTTCGGGCAGGCGAAATGGCTCATGTTCTCGATGATGCCGAGCGTGGGGATATTGAGCTTCTGGTACATCCGGATCGCGCGCCGGCTGTCAGCCAGCGAGACCTGCTGCGGAGTCGTCACCACAATGGAGCCGGCGACCGGGACGGTCTGGCTCAAGCTCAACGCGACATCGCCGGTTCCCGGCGGCATGTCAACGATGAGGTAATCCAGATTGTCCCAGCGGACCTCGCGGAAAAACTGCTGGATGGCGCCATGCAGCATCGGCCCGCGCCAGATGACAGGGGCGTCGTCGGACGTCATGAACCCCATCGAAATGACCTGCAGGCCGTGCTTCTCGGCAGGCAAAATTTTCTTGCCGTCTGTCGTGAGCTGCGTAGTGATGCCGAGCATGATCGGCACGTTCGGCCCGTAAATGTCCCCGTCGATAATCCCGACCCGGCCGCCGCACTTCGCCAGTGCGATCGCCAGATTCACGGCGACGGTCGTTTTTCCGACGCCGCCCTTGCCAGCGCCGACGGCGATGATGTTTTTGACCCCCTCAACCGGCGCGCGCCCGGCGTCGGCCGACACGACTGCACGCACGCTTGCCGTCATGTCGACTGCAACCGCCGCGACGCCAGGCAGCGCCGCCACCACCGCGTGCGCCTGGTCGCGCAATTGATCTTTCACCGGACACGCAGGGGTCGTCAGCTCGACGGAAAACGACACATGGCCGCCATCGATACGCAGATTCTTGATGAATCCGAGCGAAACGATGTCCCTTTGAAGATCTGGATCCTTGACGACCGTCAGGGCGGCGAGCACCGCCGCTTCAGTAACCATGCTCAGTGATTATGACAGAGAGGAGGCGGGTTCACCGAACCCGAACGGAGAACCAAGAACCGGCACCGCAGAACCCCAGCACCTTGAACCCGGAACCGGTTCAACTCAGCACGACGCGCACTTCTACGTGCGTGGGCGGCGCGGATGGAGCTGAAACGGACAGGGCAAACCGATCGCCGTCCTGCACCCGCGGCGGAACAACGAGGCGCACTGGATGACGGCCGAGATTTTCGCCGCTGCCCTCGCAGGTGTCGCACGGATCCGACCAGATTTCCCCGCGTCCTCCGCACGAAAGACAGAGTTTTCGCACCGGCACGTCGAGCGGGACCGTGACACCGTTGAAGGCCTCCCGCGGCGAGAGGTGCAGGTCGGTCGACAGCTGGCGCCGTGTATCGCAGTCCGGGGACGCGGCGACAAAGGACGCGCGCATCCGTTCTACGGCGGAATGCAGCGACGGAAAGTCGATCGCGATTTCGTCGTCGAACCATCGGTTCGGCCGGGCAAGCGGCATCGCGAGCACGCGTTTCGCTGCGCGTCCGTCGTCACGAGGACGAATCGAGTAATTCCGCATCGACTCTCGTACGATAGGGTCGCGACTGCGGGTTGTCAAGGCGCGAGGGCGGGTGTTAGCATCACGCCGCAATGGAACAACGAGAATGCCCCGTTTGCGGTGAGCGAATGCGGCTGCAGACCCGCGAGCTCACCGATCGCGTGCCGGGCACGCGCCAGGTGAAGACTCAAACTGTGCGCGAATGGGTATGCCCCGATTGCGACCACTTCGAGGACGTCGAAGAATCCTGATGAAAGAGACGGCCCAGGACCAGGGCCGAAGAAGTTGGCGCCTAGCGCGCGCCGAGTGTCAGCAGCACTTCCTTGCGGAGCGCGTCTTCGAACTCTTCGAACTTCAGTGCGGTCTCGCATTCGTCGCACAGGACTTCGAAAACTGCCGGGCGGCTTTCTTCAGACACTTCCACGCGCGAATCTTCCAGGTGCACAACGTGCATCTGGAGCGTCTTCACGAGAAAATTCTGGCTATTCCCACAACTCGGACACGTAAGGGTCAATTCTGTCTCCTCTCGACGGAGGGATTGTATTGGATGGGTTCCGATGAACGCAACGAAAACTTGGACTTTTCGCGAACTTCACAGCAAATATGGGAAATTGGGTTATAAAATGAACCTTCATGGCTGAGACGATCACCACCAAAGAGGGCACGTTCGAGATCCGGAGCGAGGCGCACGGTCCGCATTGGGTCGCCTGGCTCGCGCGCCCGACGGATGCCGCGCCCGACCAGGCTGTGCTGCTCGTCGGTCAGACCCGGGCGGAAGCCGAGGCGAACGCGCGCCGGTGGGCCGAGCGCCGCTAGTCTTCCTCCAAATCCGTAAACGGGATCTCGCTCGTGACCGTCGACGGTATCGCCGTTGCGCGGCCCATGACGTGTTCCATCGCGCCGCAATACGTTCCCTTCGCTTCGAGCGACACGACAGACAACCCTGGATCAATCGTTCGGTGAACGGCCGCCACGCAACCGCACGGCAGCGCCTTGAATGCTTCGAACTCGAACTGCGCGGTGATGGGCATCTGTCCTCCATATACTTAGACCGAATTCCGCGCGATTTAGTTTCGTGGATGCCAGACCTGCCCTCATTCCGCCACGCCAGGCCGCCGACGCATTGGCGCGAAGCAGCTCCAGAAAGTCGTCGGCGCTTCGTGTCGAGTGGCCGATCGTCCAGATACGGTCTTTATCCCGGCCGGGCGTGGGCATACACGAGTGTTCCTTCAACCGTCGTGCCGGGAAACATTGCCCGCGCTGCCAGAAGGTACATCGCCAACTGCCGGTTGTGCTCGGGAGCCGGCTGGCCGGTCTTCAGCTCGAGAACGGTTATGCCTCCGTCACGGCGGCGGACGATGCAATCGAATGTGCCTCGGAGGATCGTCTGTGTGGAGGCGGGGCGCACGGAGAACGGCACCTCGAACAAGGCGTCCCCGGAATCCAGAGCCTGCGCGAGGGCGGGCTGCCCGCATAATGCCACGTACGCGCGTTGCGCCGCACTGAACAGCTGCTCGACATCACCCGCCTCGACGGTTTCTTCGTCGCGAATCAGCCGCGCAAGCTCGTCGGCGATCGCTCGAGCCTCGGCGTCGCCTGAGAGCGACGTGCCGAAGCGTTCGAACAACCGGTGTACGAGCGTACCGCTAAGGCTTCGATTGCCCGCATCGATCTGATTGCGGCGCCGCCTCTCTACCGCCGTGGCGAGCACGCTCGTGACCGCCACACGAGGGAGCTCGAATGGATCACTCAGCGGAGCGAACGATCGGCCATCGACGATCGTCGATCGTCGATCGTCGATCGACGATGGACGATGGACGATGGACGATGGACGATGGCCGATGGACGATCCTGCGCACACCCGAAACGTGTGCACGTTTCCCGACGCGGCCGCCCACTCGGTCGTCTCCGGCGCGGGCGAGAGGCTCGCCGCCTCGAAGCGCGCCTTGACGCCAAGCGGCAGGATATCTCCGAGACTGCCGCCAAATGCGCGCCAGCGCGCATCTTTGACCTCAGATGCCAGGTACAGCCGGTCGCGTGCGCGCGTCAGTGCGACATACAGCAGACGTTTGGTCTCTTCCCGATCTTTCGCCTTGGCATCAGCGTCCGCCTCCGATTGAAAATCTCCGACGCTGAGCCACGCGTCGCCATGACGCGCATCTGAGACGACGCGGATGGCGTGGCGACGGCCGCCGGTCCCCCTGCTGAGATTCACGACGAAGACGACGGGAAACTCCAGCCCTTTCGCCGCATGAATCGTCATCAGGCTCACCGAGTCGCCGGCGTCGATCACGGCATTCGACTCGTCGCCGGCCGTCAACCGTTCGAGGTGCTCGGCAAGTCGCGACATGGTTGCGTAGCCGCGGTTCTGAACGCGACGGATCATCGCGCGGATCTTCTTCAGGTTTTCTCGCGCCTGCCGGACACGGGCGCCACGCGTTTCGAACATGTAGGCGGTCTCGTCGAGCACGAGCTCCAGTACCTCCGCGGGCGGCAGCCGATCCACGAGTCCAAGCCATCGCGCAACGCTCTGACGCACACGCTCGAGCACGAGTCGATCTTCGCGATCGAGCGCGGCCAGATCGACATGTCGCCCCGACAACGCAGCGGCAAGACCCGGGGCAAGAGACTGCAGCCCGGGATCCGAAAGCCGGACGAAGCGCGAGCGCAGGAGTGCCGCGGCGCGCAGATTCGACTCGGGCGCAGCGAGATAGCGCAGCAGCGCCAGGACATCCTTGATTTCGTCCGCTTCGAAAAAGCCGAGGCCTTTGTACACATAGGACGGCACGTGCTGGCGCTCGAGCGCTTTCTCGAAATCCTGATGACTATCCTTGGTTCGAAACAGGATGCCGATGTCCCGGGGGCTGATCGGCCGCACCTCGCGTGTCGCAGGGTCCCGCACCGGCGCGCGTGTGTCGAGCAGGCGGCGAATCTCTGCCGCTACGGCATCGGCGTGATCCGTCACACCCGGCGCCGCGACGATGCCCAGCGCATCACCAGGGAGCACCGGCAGATCTACCGGAAACGTGTCCTGCTCGCCGAAGCGGAACGCATCGCGGCGATCCTCGTCTTTGTCGATTTCCGCGAACACGTCGTTCGCAAACGCAAGCAACTGCGGAACGGCGCGGAAGCTTTTCGAGATGGCGCGTCGTGCGTCGTGGTCGGCGCGCAGACCATCCACGAACGCGCCGGCCTCGTCCATGACGGCCACATCCGCGTCGCGAAAGCCGTAAATAGACTGCTTGCGATCACCGACAAGAAAGATCGAGGGAATGAGCGGGGCACTTTCGGCGATGCCCGCACCCTCACCCCAGGATCGGATGAGCAGCGCAACGAGCGACCATTGGGCGCGGCTGGTGTCCTGAAATTCGTCGAGCAGTAGGTGGTGATAGCGACCCTCCAGCCGGTAGCGGCTTCGCGCAAACTCATCCATCTGCGCCAGTAGCGAGAGCGCCTGGGCCAGCGACTCCGAAAAATCGAGAACGCCATGGGAATCGAGCGTCTGCCGGTACTCTCGCAGCGCGATCGCGTAGACCCGCTGCACCGCTCGCGACAACACGGCATTCAGATCACGCCTGAAGCCTTTCAGCACGTTCGCCACTTCACCACCGACGCCGAGCACGTCGTGCCGGTGAATCTTCCAGGCATCCGCGCTTCTGCAGTCTCTGGCCGAATAGCGGTCGAAGCGCTGCCTCGGCTGTTTCTCTTTATTGAGGAAATGATTTTCAATCCGGTCGAGGATCCCACGTGCCAGCCCCGGCGCCGGCACGGCGCCGCTCGCAACGAGCCGCATGCCGCCGGAGAAAAGGGCCCATCGCCTGTGCTGGATCGGCCCGTTGGCGAGAAATCCTTCGATACCCCCGGTCAACCCGGTAAAGACCCCTCGAAGCCGCTCGAACGCGTCCTCGCAGGCGCGTTCCGCCGTCAGATCGCGCGGTCCGGCCGCCAGCGCGCGATCAATCGCGTCATCGACGATAAGGCGGCGATCAATCATGTTCGCGAGACCGTCCCGCAGCCGCTGTTCGCGCAGCTCGGCAAACAACAACCGAACCTGAGCGTCGGTCCGCGCCAGGCCGCGGCCGATGTCGAGCGCGCGATCAAGCGCCTCTTCCATCAAACGCGGCACCTGTGTCTCGTCGGCCATCTCGAATCCCGGCTCGAGACCGGCCTCGAGCGGAAACTCGCGAAGCAGCGCCAGGCAGAACGCGTCGATCGTGCTGATGGCGATGTCGCCAGATCGCTCTCGCATCGCGCGCCACAGTTTCCGATCCGGTGCCTCAGTTTCAGCGCGCCTCCGGAGCTCATTCAGGATGCGGCCGCGCATCTCGGCGGCCGCCTTCCGCGTGAATGTGATCGCGAGGATGTTGGTGGGCTCGACCCCCCGACTCAGCAGGTTGAGGTACCGATCGACGAGCACGTGGGTCTTGCCGGTGCCCGCCGACGCTTCGAGTACCACGTTGTGGGCCGGATCGACGGCCCGCGCGCGCGCGGCGGAATCGGGTAGATCGGCCATCGTCGATCGGCCATCGTCGATCGTCAATCCTCCAGCGTCCAGCGTCGGCGATCGCTCAGCGTCCGCCGTCGACGCTGGACGATCGCCGATCGACGATGGACGATCGCCGATCGACGATGGCCGATCGTCATCGAACGGCAGCCAGTTAGACGTCGCCAACGTAGTCCTTCCGGCAGACGAGAGCGTGCGCGCAGCGGGTACACATCATCGTGTCCGCTGGCGTCGGCGGAAACTCGCCGCGCTCGATCCTGTCCACCGCATCCAGCAGCCGCGTTTGCGCGTCCACAAGCGCGGTGTCTCTGGACGTCCCGCGCGCGAGCATCGGCACAAACTGTCGATCCTGCCCAAACGCGATGTAGCCGGCCTGGCCGGGCTCCCATTCCTCGCCGCGGGTCTGCCGCAGGTGTTGCACCGCGCAGACGGTATACACCGGCAGCTGCAGCGCCAGCTTGCGATCGGGCGCTCGACTCAGCTTGTAGTCGATGATGCGGAACGTGTGGTCCGCCAGCAGATCGATTCGATCGGCCTTTCCGCGCAGCGCGACCCGCCTCGTCTCGGCTTCGGTCCGAATCTCGAACTCCCCATTGAGCGAGTGTTCCAGCAGCCGCTCAACCACCGGCGTCTCCCACTCGGCTTCAAGCTGAAACACCGCTTCGGCAAGACCCTCATCGGCGGCCGAACCGAGAAGCCGCGTGCGCTGCACCGCCGCTTCGTCTTCGGGAAGGGTCGCGAGCAGCGGTTCGATCACGCCACCGAAGATCGCCCGCGCCTGCGGCAGATTGTCAGGCGTAATCCCCAGATGCCCTTGCCGGTTCCACTCCTCGAAGAATTTCTGGAAGACCTCGTGGACGAATATGCCCAGCTCTTTCGGATTCAGCGTGGCCTCATCCTCTGGATCCTCCTCGAGGTTGAGCACGCGCTCAGAGAAAAAGCGGAACGGGCACTGAAGGTACCGCTCGAGCGAGCTCACGCTGTACGCGGCGGGCTTGTACGAAGAACCGGATCCATGAAAGCGATCCGCGTCGGCTGCGGATCGCGCCATGCGCACTCCCAGCCACGACGCTGCGTCGCCTTCGACAGCTGCGGGCTCGACGGGATCCATCGTGAGTGCCTCGCGCACGAACATGCGGCTGTGCGCTCGAGGCGCAGGGATCTCGGTGCGCAACCCGAGTCGATCGACATCTTCGAGGAATACGCTCGGCCCGATGATCGAGTCGTTCTCGAGCTCGAAGGTGGAGAGATGCACCTGGCGCCGCGCCAGGCCCATCAGATCGTGGAATCCAGCGCGCTCGCCGGCCAGCATCGCGCGTGAATCGGGCCAGTCGAGCTGGCTCAGCAGCGACGCCGGATAAAAGATGCTCTTCGATGCGCGCTGCGGCCACTCCCCTTCCACGAGCCCGACGAGAAACACTTCGTCGAATTCGCCGTATCGCGCGGCCTGCGCGTCGAGCAGCTGCACCCCCGTATGACCCGCGCGCGGCGCAAACGTCTGTCCTTCGATCCATCGGCGGATCATGGCAGCGAGGCTCGCGTGCTCGACAGGTGAATCATCCAGGTGCAGGTGTGCCCTGCGCAGCCCATGAATCGCGGAGAGCACGGCCCGACGCGCGCGCATGTGCCGTTCGCGCAGCGGGTCGCCAACGTCGGGGATGCGGTCGTGCGCTTCGAGAAACGCGATCAGCGCATCGAGCTGCAGCGACGGGCGCTCTTTGTCAGCGAGCGCGCGCAGCTCTCCGGCCGCGCCGGCCGCGGCCGTCGCTGCCTTCCATCGCTCGAACGCCCGCAGGTTGTCGACGCCGCCGAAATACCCCTCGTCGCTGAGCACACGGTTCAGCGCGGCGACGTCCGAGCGCCGTATCAGCGTGCCGTCAACCTCGAAGGAAAAGTGGGGTGATCCGAGGAGCGCGACAACGGGCTCGCGCGTGAAGTTCGACGTGACGAACTCGAACACGAGATCGAGCGAAGCCGCGTACGGCTCTGCAGCCAACGGCAGCGCATCGAACGTCTGATATGGGATGCCCGCGTCCGCAAAGACATCACGAGCCAGATACACGTACGGCAGGGGACGCTTGAAGACCACCGCTCGACGATCGAGATCGGAGGGACCTGCCGTCTTCACGGCAATGGCGATCGACGAGAGCTCGTCTTCGCGGTCGCGGCTTACGGTGAACGGCTGCGCGTCGGACGGCGCCACCAGAACAGGGCGAGTGACGCGAACGGTCCCTTCGTCGGGGCCGCTCGGCAGCTCCCCTTCTTCGAAGCCGGGCATGAACTTCTCGAGACGATCCAGCAGGCCCGCCGCGATTGTCGCGTGCGTGGCAACGATGTCGATTTGCTCGAGCAGCGGCAGCTGCGTGAGGAGGGCCAGGTCCGCGGGCCAGAGACCCGCGGCGTCCACTGAACGCTCCCCGACGGTCACGACCACGTGCCGGAGCGGCCGGGCAGGTTCAATCTCCAGCAGCCTCGTCCGAAGCGTGTATTCGTCGACCGCGCCCGTCGCGTCCCTTCTCGCTTCGTACCTGCGGAATGCCGCCGCGAGAAATCGAGTCTGGCTCAGAAGCCGTGCCGCACCCCGATCGTCGTCCGCGTCGCGCTGCAGCTCGCGGACGAGCACGCGCTCGAAGTCGTCGACCGATGAGTCGCGGCGGCGGAGATCGTCGTACAGCGCGAGCATCTCGACGAGGAGCCCCGCACGCAGCCGGAATGGCGGCTCCGACTCGGACGCGGCGGCGTCGCGTGCAGCGGCGTTGAGCAGCACTTCGCGTTCCAGATCGGCGAGGCGCCGCGGTGGCGACGGCAGTCGCGAATGCATCGCGTCGTACCAACCCGATCGCGTCAGAATATGAGGCAGGCCCAGCGCACGGTCCGTCGACGAGGCCGCCAGGAGACTGTGGTTCTCGAAGGTGCGCCGTAGTTGATCCGCCGCCGCGGCGCTAGGCACGATGACCGCGCAGCTCCGCGCGCGCCATACGTCGGTGTGGCCGGCGAGGCGACGGATGGTGTGTTGAAAGGCGCGAAGGTCCGCGGTCCTGAACAGGCGCGTCTGGCGAGGGGTAATCACCGGATCTCGGGAAAGCGAACAGTCGCTTCCATGCCCTCCTGGGCTCTCTTCAGCAGCATCACCGATCCAGCCGCCGCGGAAGACGCATCCCACGCGAGCCGCAGCTCACCCGAAACAGCCGCCTGCCTGCGCGTTTTGACCGCCGTTTCCGCAAGAGTGACGGCACTCGTCAGCAGCGCATGGGCGGGCTTGAGGTCATCAGGAACGTTCAACACGTCGAGGACCTTCGCATGAGCCGCCAATCGACTGCCGAGCCCGACGAGCACAGCGGCGTCGGAACCGGCGAGCCCCTTGATGTCATCGATGGTGCTCTGCGCCCGGGTCATCGACGCGAGGACGGGCGCGATACTTTTCCTGTACGCCTCGTAGCTCGACGCCTGCTCATGCCAGCGATCGCGCGCCAGCCGCAGCCTGTGGGCGGCATCGAGTTGAAGCTTCACCTGCTCAATGAGCGCATTGACGACTTCGGGCCGCTTCCGCCCCAGTTCCCTGTCGCGGCGATCCACCGTCGCGAGCGCGCGTTCCACCGCCCGCACATCGGCGCGGCCGGCCGCCGCAGTCACACGCTTCAGCGTGTCGGCCGTCAAGGCGCCGTAGGCTTTCTCGCTTCGAGCCTCCTCGTTGATCGTCTGGACTGCCCAGCGGCGAGTGGGCCGCGCCCATGACCTGGGCGCTGCGGTCCGCCGGTCATCGAGAGCGGCAACAATCCCGCGAAGAATCGATACGCGATCCACCGCCACGTCGGTGGCTTTCGCCGCCGCAACCGCCTGGGTGATCGCTTCTACGGCCGTCGGCGCCGGGAACATCGCCACCTGATCGCGCGGATCGCGCGGCGGAGTCGTGGCCACCAGATCGATGGCAAAGCTGGATTCTCCGGCTGCGACGCGAAGGCCCGAGATCGCTTCGTCCAGAAGTCCCAGCATCTCCCTCACGTCGTCAGCGCGGTATCCATAATGATCGCGCGGCCACGTTGCGAGACGGCGGCGAGCGGCGAGCGCCATGCTCAACCGCGTTTTGGCGTCGTTGGCGAATACGATCGCGTTCAGCGTTGCCGCGACGTCGCCCGCCAGTGCGGCGTAGTCGGACGCGGCCCTGTTCGCCAAGTAATGTGTATGTCGCGCGGATGCCGCGTACTTCTCTGTCGCCGTCCAGTTGACGGCCGACAGCGGCAGGTTCACCACGTGGAGGCGTGGATCGCCGGGCAGATTCGCGTCGACAGCGCTCATCGGCATCGAGAACACGAGCCGATCGCCCACGCGCGCGTACTCGCCATAGCTGACGATGGCGGTGCCGTCGTTGAGAAACACGCGAAACAGCGTCACGGACTCTGCAGACACCGTCGCAGCGCATGCGAGCCACCCCGATGCGGCCAATGACAGGCAGGTTCGAGCGTGCATGGAGGACTTCAGAGTAGTTGGCCGTACGAAGCGAGTCAAGAGCGCCAGCATCGCCGAAATTCCCCTCCGCTCGCACCAGCGCCCGAGCACCGGCGCGGCGACGGCGTGTTGAAAACCTGTGGACGGAAGGTGCATTTCCTGTGGAGTACGCGACAGCGAAATTTTTTTTCTCACAAGATACGGCGCGAATCCCCGCCGCGTCTCGATCCGTCGCCGCCTTCGTACTTCGTTTCGCTTGTTTCGCGGCGCGCGCTGCGTAAGATCACTGAGCTCCTCCTTTCACTTCCGAACACGAATAACCACTGTGCTTTACCGACTTGAACGAATCATTGCCGGTCGGCCCTTCGTCATTGAAGTGACCTGGGTTGCCGAAAAACGCTGGCGCGCGAACATCGTCAGGATTCCGGGCGTGCCGGCTGCCATGATGCCCTTCTATGGCGAGACCCCCGATCAGGCTGCGACGAACTTAAGCGACTGGCTCGACCGGGCGCATCAGCACCGGGCGAATACGGTATAGTTATCGGCACGAAACCCTACGTCCTTGCCCTCGTAATTACTGGCCTTGTGCTCGGGGCCATTGGCGGCATAGATAGCTGGGCCGACAGCGACCTTCCACGCATCCGCTTCATCGCCACTGGCGGAACGATAGCCACTCGCGGCGGCACCCGAATGAGCGCTGAGGAAGTCCTGCAGCTGGTTCCAGGACTACAGCGCCACGCGCGGCCGGAGCCCGAGCAGTTCGCAAACGTCGCCAGCACCGCGATGACACTGGATCAGTGGGTGCAGCTGGCCAGGCGCATCAACGACCTCTTCGAGCACGACCCGGGGCTGACCGCCGCGGTCGTTACGTCGGGTACCGATTCCCTCGAGGAACTGGCGTACTTCCTCCACCTGACTGTCAAGACCACCAAACCCGTCGTCCTCGTGGGCGCCATGAGAAACGCGGGCGCGCTTGGCTACGAGGGGCCGGCGAATCTCCTCGACGCGTTTCGCGTGGCGGCGTCTGCCGACTCGCGCAACAAAGGGGTGCTCGTGGTGTTGAACGATGAAATCAATTCAGCGCGAGAGGTGGCGAAGACCGATGCGTTGCGCGTGCAGACCTTCCAAAGCAGGCCGTACGGCATCCTGGGCGTCGTCGATCCCGATCGCGTCGTCTATTACCGCGACCCGGTGAAGAAGCACACGCAGCGAACCGAGTTCGATATCTCGACGGTGACCACACTGCCGCGTGTGGACATCATGATGTTCTACCAGGGCGCGTCGAGCGACCTGTTACGCGCAGCCGTCGATGCCGGCGCGAAGGGAATCGTCATTGCGGTCGCCGGCGCCGATCTGACAGGTGGGTCGCTGGGGCCTGGAATCAGCTACGCCGAGAGTCGCAGCGTTGTCGTCGTCGCTGCAACGCGAACGGGCAGCGGCCGCATCGCCGCACAATCGGCGACCCGCGTGCGCGACGGGATGATCGGCGGCGAAGACCTCACGCCGCTGAAGGCGCGCATCCTGCTGATGCTCGCGTTGACCAAGACACAGTCGGCGGCCGACATCCAGCGGATGTTTACGGAATATTAGACGCGGGCCCTTACCCGCTATGACGGATGTGCACGATGTCGCCATCCTCGACAATGTAGTCCTTGCCCTTCAGGTGCAGCTTCGCCGTCTCTTTGAGGTGGACTTCGGCGGCATGACCGGAGCCGCGCACTGCGCCGGCTGCGAGCAGATCGTCTCCTTTCATCACTTCGGCGCGGATGAACCCGCGGGCTAAGTCGGTGTGGATGGCGCCGGCCGCGTCCACAGCCGTCCCGCCGCGGCGCATCGTCCACGCGCGCACCTCGTCCTCGCCGACAGTGAAGAAACAGATGTAGCCGAGCGCCTTGTAGAGCTGACGCGTCAGAACGGAGACGGCCGGCTCTTCGATGCCGAGCGCCTGCAGAAACTCTGCGCGCTCGGCCGGGTCGCCAATCTGCGCGACTTCGGCCTCGACTTTGGCGGACAGGGCGCAGACCTCGTTGCCCGGGCCGGTGATCCGTGCCTGGGCGGCGTCCAGCAGCTGCGGGTTTGGAAAGTTCGACTCGCCGCAATTGAGCGCCGTCACCATGCTCTTGAGCGTCAGGAACTGCAGCGAGCGGATCTTCTTCAATTCCGCTTCCCCCATCGAGTGCTCACGCAGGGATTTGCCGCTTTCCAGATAGGGCTTCAGCGTCCGCAACAACGCCGCCTCTTCGACAGTGGCAGCGTCGGACTTCTTTTTCTGCTCCTGCGCGATACGCTCCAGGCGCAACTCCACAAGGCTGAGATCGGTGATCGCGAGCTCGAGATTCATGACCTCGAGATCGCGCAGCGGATCGACCGATCCGCTCGCATGAAACACCGCCTCGTCTTCGAACGCGCGCACGACGTGACAGAGCGCGTCCATGTCTTTCAGTTTGCCGAGCCATTGCTCGCGCGGTTTCGCGTCTTTGGGCGGCGCGGGCGCGAGCGTGCACTCAATCTCGGCGTACTTCGATTTCTTCGGCTGGTAGAGCGAAATAAATTTGTCCACTCGCGGATCGGCCACCTTCACCATGCCGACGGCATAGTCGCCCGAGCGGCTGGTCAGCTGGTCGTAGGCCACACCGGTCAGCAGCGAGAACAAGGTTTTCTTGCCGACCTGCGGCAATCCAATCAATGCGATTTTCATGACACCAGTACTACTACACGTTGAACTTGAAGAGCATCACGTCGCCGTCCGCGACGACGTATGCCCTGCCCTCGATGCGGTACAAACCCCTGTCTCGCGCGGCCGCGATCGAACCGCACTCGACGAGGTCCTCATAGGCCAGCGTCTCGGCCTTGATGAAGCCGCGCTCGAAGTCCGAATGGATGACGCCTGCCGCTTGCGGTGCCGTGTCGCCGATGCGGATCGTCCACGCACGGACCTCCTTCTCCCCCGCCGTGAAGTACGTCTGCAGCCCGAGCAGGCGATATGTGGCCCTGATGAGCGAGCCGATGCCGCTTTCCTGCACGCCGAATTCCTTCAAGAAGGCGTCGCCTTCCTCAGGGGTGAGATCAACCAGGTCGCTTTCGATCTGCGCGCTGATAACGACCGCCTCGCACGCCAGATGCGTCCGGACGAAATCCCGAACCGTCTTCACGTAGGGGTTCGAATCGGCTGTGGCGAGATCGGATTCCTTGACGTTGCACGCGAAGATTGTCGGTTTGTCGGTGAGCAGGAAGAACTGTCTTGCGATCGCGCGCTCGTCCGGCGTGAGTGCAATCGCCAGCACCGGTTTGCCCGCATTCACACCCGCTTCGATGTTCGCCAGCACGGCGTCTTCGGCGATGGCCGTTTTGTCGCCGCGCTTCACGTCCTTGGCGACACGCTCGCGGCGCTTCGCGACCGTCTCCATGTCCGCCAGGACGAGCTCGGTGTTGATGATGTCGATGTCGCGCACCGGATCGACCCTGCCTGCCACGTGATGCACATCGGGATCGTCGAAGCAGCGCACGACCTGGACGATCGCATCGACTTCGCGGACGTGGGTCAGAAACTTGTTGCCGAGCCCTTCACCCGCGCTCGCGCCCTTGACCAGCCCGGCGATATCGACGAACTCGATGGCCGCCGGAATGACCACGCTGGTTTTCGCGATGCGCCGCAGAGGTTCCAGGCGAGCGTCGGGCACGACGACGGTGCCGACGTTCGGGTCGATCGTGCAGAACGGATAGTTCGCGGCTTCGGCGTTGCGCGTGCGGGTGATGGCGTTGAAGAGCGTGGACTTGCCCACGTTGGGCAGCCCGACGATTCCGGCTCGAAGCATGATGACTAGAAGGTCTCCGATGAGTTCAGCAACTCATCAGTATAAACCGGCCGTCGATTGTCAACGCCTCTGGAGGTGCGCTACCATTGACAGTTCGTTTGATTCCCCAACGTGGGCCAGTAGCGCAGTTGGGAGCGCGCATGAATGGCATTCATGAGGTCACCGGTTCGATCCCGGTCTGGTCCACCACCCCTTCATTTCGCATCCTCAATCGGCCGCAAGTAGCTGAAGGCCGGTGCGGTTACGGCGGTTCCAACAAAGCCGTTTCCGTCGAACGCGATTCCGTCAGGAAAGAACAGTTGTTGGAACCGTTGCCGCTGCTCGAGTGACGCCTGCACCCACAGGTCGGCGGCGCGCGGCAGAACGCGTTCTGCGAACGCCAGGATGCCCTCTACGTCGAGTTCATCGAGCTGGCCTGAGTGACGGTCGATCCGGACGAGCGTGAGCTCCTCGCGCAGTTTCTCGGCGTGGCGGTCGTACGTCTCGATGTCGATCGAGCGTTCGAAGAGGAACGCCTCGTCCAGACGGTCCAGTTTGTCTTGGATCGCCTTCGCGGCCCGCTCGGCGCTCGCGATCTCATCGCGCACGGCCGCTTTCCGCGCCTTCCAGATCTGCAGCACGGATTCCTTGAGCAGCCGCATGTAGCCAGGTGACGGCTGCAGTAGTGCCAGTTCGTCTGCGAAGAGACCTTCCAGCTTCGCCTTGGTGACGTTCACCGCGCGACAGCCAGGACGGCAGTGGTAGTACGCGTAGTACTCGCTTCGGCCCTTCGACCAGCTGCCGGTGAGGCCTCGACCACAGGACTCGCAGCGCACGAAGGCGCGCAGCGGGAAGTCCGGGTGCGCGCGCTGCTGTGGCGTCGTGCTCGGCAGACGGCCGGACAGTACTGCCTGCACGCGGTAGAACAGGTCCTCTGAGATCAGCGGCTCGAAGTCACCACGCTTCGCGCGGACGCCGTACTCGGGTACGTCCACGATGCCGGCGTAGAGCCGATTGCGCAGCAGCATCCCAATCGCTTGGGACGTCAGCGGACGATTGCGGCGGTTCGTCAGGCCCCAGGCGCGCGCCTGCTCGAGCACTTGCTGCTTCGTGAAACGCCCGGTCGCGTACTCCTCGAATACGCGGCGCACAATGCGGCGCGCGTTCGGGGTCGGGCATCAGGCTCTTGCCCATCGCTCGCGGCGCATTCAGATAGCCGAGCGGTGCCAGGAACACCCAGCGCCCGAGCTCCAGCGCGGCCTTCATGCCGGCGCGGGTCCGGTCCGAGCGACAGTCGTTGTCGAACTGCGCGAACGCGGCGAGCACGCCTTCCATCAACTTTCCGGTGGACGTGTCGTCGATCGGTTCCGTCGCGGAGCGCAGCGAGATGCCGAGCGACTGCAGCAGGGAGCGGAGCGCGAAATGGTCGTACTTGTCGCGCGCGAAGCGCGTCAGGTTGAAGACCACGACGAAGTGCACGCGGCCCTTGTTCAGACGGCAGTACGTGAGCAGCCTCTGAAGCTGGCTGCGGTCCGTCGTCTTCGCGCTCTCGCCTTCCTCGTGGAAGCGTTCGAGGATCTCGTAGCCCTGGCGGCGGCAGTACTCCTCGCAGGCGCGGAGCTGGGTCGGCAGGCTGAGGTTCTCGGTCTGCTCCTTCGTGCTGACGCGAACGTAGATCACCGCGCCGACCATGAGCGGCAGATTAGATCCATCTGCGGGCACGGGCAAGGCGCGTTTGCGAGGCACGTCTGCTACTCAGGAATTCGGCAGTGGTCTTGAAACATCTCGACCACGATGCACGCCATCGTCTCCGCGTGTCGGCGGATCAACGCGACCTCCTGGTCGGTCATCGATTCCGCTTCGTCGCCGAGCAATTCCCGACAGCGCGCGATCGAAATCGGCTCCGGCCTCGTCATCCGCACGTTCGACGAACTCCATGGGCGCTCCTGCGAACTCGATGCATGACGATTCGTGTTGTGCTGGGAGTGCGCTCGAGCGCGCCGACGTGATGCCGGCGCGCTGATGTCGATGAGCGCGGATGTGGCGTGACGCCGACAGCAATACGCGTGACGTGATGTCAGACGCGGTGATCGCGCGCGGCTATGTCGCGCGATCGATCAAGATGTTGTTGAGGGAAGCTGCAACGTTGCTCTGAGAGCGGCGGCTGCAGCGCTCCGCGTCGGATGCGACTGCGGAGAGGGTGCGCGATGGCACCGACGAGATCTTCACCATACGTCTGCCGACTGCTCGGGTCAATACGAAAAATCGGCAACGAGCTTCCTCGGCCATCACATAAGTGCTACCTTCGAGCTGCGCGCAGGCGTCGTCAAGGCCGAAGCCCGCAGGGTCGAGCGCAGCGAGAGCCTTGACGACGTCGAGCACAGCTCGACGCTGATCATGTGATGGCCGATGCCCGCGAGTACGACCGCGAGAATCAGCGCCTAAAGTGCGGAGCGTTCCGCGCGCGATCTACAGCGTCTACACAGGCCACATCGCACGTGCAAACGGCGCGCAGATCGCCGGAGCATTTCGCGAACGATCGCGACACCGACACCGGGGCGTGAGCAACCCTCCGGGACGGCCTCGGGACGGCAGCGGCCTGAAAGCCGGGGGGTTGCTCACGCCCCCACTCCATCAGTGACGCTGGCTAAGTGCGTTTCGTGCGCGGCACAAAACGCCGCGCTTAGTGCTCGGCTTCTCAGCGTGCAAGTCGTCAGTGTGGAGAGACTTGCGAAATCAGTCATCGCAGACACCGGTTTATCGAGCATCGCTTTGGGCTGACAACTTAGCGTTCTCGAACTGCGCCAACCACCGCGCTTTGTCGCGGCCCCCCTCGCGGCCTCAGCCGTTCGCAGATCTGCGAGTCGCCGACCAGGGGAAAGAGAGGAGCTTTCGCTCGCGGGTAGCGAAGACGTGGCCGTACTGGAACGGTTGAGGGATTTCGCCGACCAAGGCCTCAATCTTGACGGTCATCACTTGATCCAGACCATAAGCCTGTTCTCGGTCTGTATCGGACATTTCAAGGCCGGCGTGGAGGAATTTTTCAACGAGTTCGGCCGGTTCTTCTGCGAGGATTCACGGCACGATCTGTGGGTCCGTTCGCATGACGACGATGCGACAATCGTCCTGGATCGCCACAATGTGATTTACGCATACGGGCCGCTCGTCGCATTTGAAGCGGCACTGCAATCTTTGGGTGCGCGTAAAGGCGAGCCGGCGGTGCTGGGTGCTCACTTGCATCATTACCATCCCGCGTGGGATGAAGCGGAGCGACGGGTCTTGCGTTCCTTTGACTGGGACATCAAGCCGCTACGCCCGTCCGACGTGCAGTTCGACGCTACGCGCGACGATCGACAGTAGATAAGGGGAGGCGGACACCCCGCGTGGAGCCCTGTTCCCCTTCCTGTTCCCCCCGCCTCATCCTTTACTGGTTCACTTCTGGCCGGTCTCGATGATCTTCACATCTGGACCGCGTGAAATCTTCGCGATGAAGCCACCCTTCGAATGTTGCCGGCACAGGCGCGACATCTTGTCCAAGGCCGAGAGAATCAGCGACGCCGCTTCCTCGCCGGTCAGAGACGATGAAGTAATGCTGAAAAACCGAAGCCTCGCAGCGATGACGGCTTGTTTCTCAAGCTGGTTGTACCGAATTCGGTCGTCGCGGGTAATGACGATCCAGCCGTTGGACACCGGCTTCCCGAAGCCAGACAACATCCTCCGTCCCTTGAGGAAATAGTTCGTCGTGGACGCGGATCTCGACTCCGGCGGCGCGGAGCGCCTCGGGCACTTTCTTTCGGCCCAGCGATCTATCGATGAAGAATACGAGGGGCTCAGGCGGCTTTCGCCGGCTGGAGCTCGCAGCGGACCGCTTCTTCGATGTTGAGCGGGTCCTCGCCATAGTCTTCGGCGAGATCAGCGATCGACTCGCCCGCCTTGTATCGGTCCGCGATGACCGCGGTCGGCACTGCCGACACCTTCAGAATGGGCCGGCCGAACTCAACGCGCGGATCCATCGTGACAACTCGGGGCTGCGAGGCTTCTTCAGCCGGACTCCGTCGACTGCGGGTAAACGGATACAGTCGCGCGACGAATCCATCCTTGTCCCACTCGACGCGCTGGAGGTGCAGTCCGATCAGATCGCGCATCGCGAGTTGGCCGTGTCTGGATGCATTGATCACATCCTTGAGGCCCGCGGCTTCAACGAACAGGTGCTTGCCGTCCGTGAGCATCTCGTGATGAACCAGAGGATGCGGACTCCGGAAGTGCTCACGCAGGTAATTGACGGCGCGACGAATCTGCGGCAACTCGACCTGGTATTGGCGTCGCAACGCATCGAGGACATGCGCTTCGGTGAGGTTGCTGAACGACAGCCGGGAGTTCGCCGGATCCGCGAGTTCGATGACCGGCTCGGATCGGCGGCTTGCACCGGAGCGCAAGGGTACGACCGTCCGGAGACCCAGGAACGCAGAGTGTTCTCGGGAATCTGCAGGTACCGGGAGGCCTCGAACACCGAGTACAGCGGTGCTTCCAGGACCTGAGGTCCCGAGTACAGCTGCTCCAGGTTCCGCCGTTTGGTGACTCCCACGCGCCAATCCTAACCCGTCGTCGGGAAAGGGACAAAATGGCTCACTAGCAGAGCGTCCTGAGGGCCGCAATGAACCCGCCGATAAGAAGATAGATGACGAACCGGATCATCTCGTTCGCACGTGTCAGTGGTTGCTCATGTTCGGTACGTTTGCACTCGCCGGATGCGGAGTTGAACACGCAAACGTGTCCTTCGACGTGAACGCTCAGGGCACTTCCCTCGCATTTTCTTCGGCCGATGGCGATCTCTAGCGGCCTTCCAATGCTCAGTCTCGGACGAATCTTGGTTTCATCGGTGGCCGCGTATCTGGTGTACGGACTTGGCGGAGCGGCGATGCTGGCTATTCCCGGCACGCCACATTACCGATCGCTGCAGCAAATGTTCGTGCTCGACTCGTACCGAAACACCCCTGCTCTTGACGCAGCGAATGCCGCGTTTGATGAATGGCTACGAATTGGCCGTCAAGCTGAGTGGGTCGATGCAACGATTCTTGACCGCTCTTGCGGCTGGCGCTGTTCTGCTCCTCTGGCGCCGAAAACGACCGCTGTCGGCGCTTGAAACACTATCAATCGTTGCAGTCTTCATTGCCGGCGTGATGTGGAGACTTGGGTCCGCGGACGTTGACGCACCACTAGTCACAACAGTATTCGTCTTCACCTTCGTTCTGTCAGCTGCGAGAGTTCGGGCAGATCCTCGGCGGCTTTAGTATTTAGGCCGACACCATTTGCATGCCCAAGACCTCACGGAGTCCGAAGCGCACGAAAGTACCCAAGCGCCGCAAGTCTGCGACCGACCCCGGCATGGAACCCGCCCGGTTCCTGACCATTGACCTCGACGTGAGGTCGCGCCGTTAACTCGCTCCTCTGCTGTCCGCATGGCCCGAAGCCTATCAGCCTGTGAACGATTTACGCTGGCTGATCAGGAATGGTGCCTGGACGACTACGACGCAACTTATTACGCGTGGTCTCCTGAAAGAGATCCGTATGGTTCACCAGCGGTGATCTGGAGTTGATCCGATCCCATGAACGCTCCAAACACCTCGAACCAAGGCAGCAGGCGGTTCCATCTGGGTAAATCTGTCCATCATCTCCAAGTTACTCATTCTAAAGAGCTGAAATCGGCGACCCACTCCGGTGATCGAACCGGCGATCGTTAGCGGTCAGTCTTGCGAGCCGACAGCCTCGTTCATGTGCTGCAAATCTGATACCGGTCACTCGCCATTCGCGGCCACTCGGGAGCGATCTTCGAGCACGCGCGACGTGCGCGAGCTGCTATTTGGTAGACGTTCTCCAGCGGCTGAATGTTTACGAAACTCGCCTACGGTTGGATTTGTGTAAGTCTTCAGCTCCATTCCGCTCTAGCGGATCGCCCTAAACCGACGCGACCTTGAACTTCGTGTCGCTGGCGATTGGTCCGCTTCCGATCCGTTCGAGTTCGCCGTTCCGCCGCATTTCGAGCACCAGATTTTCGGTAGTCTCCTTCCTTCAACACACAGTCAGTCTCCTGCATGCAGTGTTGCTTGACGTCTTCGACGGTGAACGACTTGGTCGCGAACTTTCGCAGGATCTCTCGGCGTGCGAGCGCTCGTCCCGTCTGTTGATCGCGCTGCTCTGCAAAGTCCGGGAATAGGGTTCCGCTATAGAGTTCAGAGTAGAGATCTTCGAGCGCTTTTGCCATCGCGTTGTTCATCTCATATAGACCCTTTGGGTTCTGTGTCGCGAACATGAGGTGACAACAGAACCGACGATTGCTGTGCGCCTGGCTGATACAGTACGGAAAACGATTTCGAGAACTTGAACCGTGTCCGCGTGCTGTTCTTCAGTCGCCGAACGTACCACCGACGAACGCGCTCTTCGAATGCGTCCGTCCCGCCGTGCTGCACTGACTCCTGCCAACGTCCCAGTTCAAGCGCGGCCTTCATCCCTGCACGAGTGCGATCGGATCGCACGTCATTGTCGAACTGCGCGAAGGCGCGAGTACGCCCTCCATCAACTTGCCAGTGGATGTGTCGTCGATAGGTCCCTACCCAGCACCGTAATCTGACCCTGATACCCATCGAGCAATCGAATGAGCACGTTTTG
>CAVSZJ010000002.1:0-383566 GCA_963732445.1 Vicinamibacterales bacterium
GGTGTTCGACTTGGCGCCGATCGAGTTCATCTGCGATCGGCGAGCGTCTCGTGGGCCTCGGCCGAGATCGACCCGTACGACATGGCGCCCGGTCGAGAAGCGTTTGAGGATCTCGGCCACCGGTTCGACGTCGTCGATCGGGATCGGCTCCCGCTCGCCTGTCTTGAACCTGAACGAGGCCGCGCAACGTCGCCAGACGACGCGCCTGGTCGTCGATCCGCGACGTGTACTCCTTGAAGATGTCGTAGCGCTTCGCCCGCGTGGCGTGTTGCAGCTTGAACACCGTCTCCGGGTTGAACAGGTGGTATTCGCCCTCGCGTCGCCACTGGTACTCGCCGCCGACTTCGAGCTTGCGGTGCGGCGCTTTTTCGGGACGGGTCGGGTTGGCGATGGCGTGACGGGCCGCGGTCTCGGCGGCCAGCTCGTCGAGGCCGATCCCACCGAGGCGACTCACGGTGCCGGTGAAGTACCGGTCGATCAGGTCGTCACCGAGCCCGATCGCCTCGAAGATCTGGGCGCCGGTGTAGCTGGCGACCGTGGAGACGCCCATCTTGGACATCACCTTCAGCACGCCCTTGCCGCACGCCTTGATGTAGTTGCGCACCGCCTTCTTCGGGTCCATCCCGCCGAGGCCGTGGTGACCGCGGCCCTCGTCGGCGGCGATCAGGTCCTCGATCGACTCGAACGCCAGGTACGGGTTGATCGCACCGGCGCCGTAGCCGACCAGCAACGCCATGTGGTGCACCTCGCCGGGCGTCGCCGCATTCGACCAGCAGCCCGACCATCGTGCGCTGTCTTGGTGCGCACGAGGTGGTGGTGCACCGCCGACGTGAGCAGCAGCGACGGGATCGGCGCGTCGATCTCGTCGGCGTTGCGGTCGGACAGCACGATGAGCCGTGGCGCCGTTGTCGATCGCTCGCGACACCTCGTCGAAGATCGTCTCGAGCGCCGCCCGCAACGCGTCGCCCCCGCCCGCGACGCGGTACAGGCCCTTGACGACGATGCGCCTTGAGACCCCGGATACCCGCCGTCGTCGTCGGCGTGGATGATCCTGGCCAGCTCGTCGTTGTCGATGATCGGGAACGGCAGGGCGAGCTGACGGCAGTTCTCGGGGCCCGGCTGGAGGAGGTTGGCCTCCGGGCCCGACCGCGACGCCGACGCGCCGTGACGACCTCCTCACGGATCGCGTCGAGCGGCGGGTTGGTGACCTGCGCGAACAGCTGTTGGAAGTAGTCGAACAACATACGCGGCCGTTCGGACAAGACGGCGATCGGGGTGTCGGTGCCCATCGAGCCGATCGGCTCGGCGCCATTGAGCGCCATCGGCGCGACGATGATCTTCAGCTCCTCGTGCGTGTAGCCGAACATCTGCTGGCGGCGCAGCACGCTGTGATGGCTGAACACGACGTGCTCGCGCTCCGGCAGATCGACGAGCTCGGCCATGCCCTGCTCGAGCCACTCGGCGTACGGCTGCTCGGCAGCGAGCGTGCCCTTGATCTCCTCGTCGTCGACGATGCGACCCTCGGCGGTGTCGATCAGGAACATCTTGCCGGGCTGCAGTCGGCCCTTGGTGACGACCTTGGCGGGGTCGATGTCGATCACGCCGACTTCGCGACGCCATCACGACCAGGTCGTCGTCGGTGACCCAGTAGCGGCTCGGCCGCAAACCGTTGCGGTCGAGCACGGCGCCGATCACCGTGCCGTCGGTGAACGTCACGCTCGCCGGACCGTCCCAGGGCTCCATGATGCTCGCGTGGTACCGGTAGAACGCCCGCTTGTCGTCGTCCATGTCGGCGTTGTTCTCCCACGCCTCGGGGATCATCATCAGGATCGCGTGCTGGATCGGACGACCGGCCAGGTGTAGCAGCTCGAGCACTTCGTCGAAGCGGGCCGTGTCGGACGCGCCGGGCGTGCAGATCGGGAACGCCTTGGCGAGGTTCGGGCAGATGCGGGCTCGACGCCATCGCCTCGCGGGCGCGCATCCAGTTCTGGTTGCCCTGCACGGTGTTGATCTCGCCGTTGTGGGCGATGAAGCGATACGGGTGGGCGAGCGGCCACGACGGGAACGTGTTCGTCGAGAACCGGCAGTGCACCAGCGAGCAGGGCGCTCTCGACACGGGGGTCGACGAGGTCGGGGAAGAACTGGCCGAGCTGCGGCGTCGTCAGCATCCCCTTGTAGACGATCGTGCGCGCCGACAGCGACGAGAAGTACGTCGTGCAGGTCCTCCGCCAGCTCGTGCTCGGCCCGCTTGCGGGCGACGAACGTCTTGCGGTCGAGCTCGATCCCCGTGACGCCGTCCGAGGCGGCGACGAAGAACTGCTTCATCGTCGGCATCGCGGCGCGGGCGGTCGCGCCGAGGCAATCGGGATGGATCGGCAGGTCGCGCCAGCCGAGCACGACGAGACCCTCTTCGACGGCGATGTCCTCGATCGCGGCGAGTGCCTTCTCGAGTGCCATCGTCTCGGTCGGGAGGAAGGCGATTCCTGCCGTGTAGCACCCTCGGCCGCGCGGGAGCGTGAAGTCGGTCGACCGCCCGAAGGAACCGGTCGGGCATCTGGAGCAGGATGCCGGCGCCGTCGCCCGTGTCCGGGCTCGGCTCCCGTGGCGCCGCGGTGGGCGAGGTTGGTGAGGGCGCGCAACCCGGTCGTCACGAGTTCGTTCGACCGTACGCCCCGCATGTGGGCCACGAACGAGACCCCACAGGAGTCATGTTCGAAGCGCGGGTCGTAAAGGCCCGTAGGCCCAGGCGTTCTGCATCGTTGGCTGACTTCCACGAAACTTGAAGTTGCGGAGGAGCCCGGGACGACGCTGGCCCAGACGGTCCACCCATGTTACGGGATCGAGCGGCGGATCGGAAAGATGATCCGATGTCAACCTGATCACGTTCCCGTCCGAACCCCAACTGTCTGCTTCAGATGAGCCGACGAGTCATCTGAAGCAGACGGTTCGGGGGTGTGGTACCGCCCGACCGAGAACGGCGAACTTCGCGTCGAGCGCGCCTATCGGATCCACGTGTGTGGCCGCGGCATCGCGGCGCCCGACATGTGCGTGTGACGTCAGGCCTGCGGCACGCGTGCGGCGCGGCAGCGCGCTGCGGCGCATCTTGCCGGCGTCGTCGCGCAGCGGTTCGTCGACGAACTCGAACGTGCGCGGCACCTTGTAGGTCACCAGCCGCTCGCCGAGGAATGCCCGCAGCTCGTCCTCGACCACCGCGTCGGGGTCGGCCTCGATGATGGCGTGGACCGTGTTGCCGAGGTCGTCGTCGGGCAAACCGATCACGCACGCCGAGCGCACCGCGGGGTGCTCGTTGATCGCCGCTTCGACCTCGGCCGGATAGATGTTGGCGCCACCGACGAGGATCATGTCGGCCGATCGGTCGCCGAGGTACAGGTAGCCGTCGACGTCGACGTAGCCCATGTCGCCGAGCGACTCCCACCCACCGCCGAGCGTCGCGCGCCTCGGCACCGACGTAGCGGTAGGTCTCCTTGCCGGTCACCGACCGCAACCACACCTCGCCCATCTCGCCGGGCGGCAGCTCGTTTCCGTCGGCGTCGGCGATCATCACCGAGCCCTCCGGCCCGCGCCCGACCGAGCCGGGGTGGGCGAGCCACTCGTCACCGGTGATGATCGTCACGGTCTGGGCCTCGGTGCCCGCATAGAGCTCGAAGATCCGCTCCGGCCCGAGCCAGTCGATCCATACCTGTTTCAGCCACACCGGACAGGGCTCGGCGAGATGCCACACCACACGAAGACTGGACAGGTCGTAACGCTCGCGAACCTCGTCGGGGAGCCGCCAGATCCGCTTCATCATCGTCGGCACGAGGTAGATGACATTGGCGCGATGGGTCTCGATCGCGGCGAGCGTCGCCTCGGCGTCGAAGCGCGGCAACAGCACGAGGTGGTTGCCGTGCATCAGCCCTTCGTTCGCCCACACCGCTGGACCGTTGTGGTACAGCGGGCCCGGCACGACCATGCACTCGTCGTGTTGCACGTGCAGAATCGACGCCACCTCGGTGTCGCGGACCGCTGGATCACCCGACACGATCAGCTTCGGCCGACCGGTGCTCCCGCCGGACGTCGGCGCCTTCCAAGCCGGCGACACCCGTTCGAGGTCGTCGATATCGGGCAGCTCGACGTCGAGGCCGACGTCGGTCGGCCGGTAACCGATCGGAAGGCACGTGCGACCGGGGAGCGCGTCGGGCTCGACGCCGAACACGACGCGCGAGTCGCCAGCTCGACGATGGCCTCCAACTCGCGGTGTGGGAGCCGGGCCGACACCGGCTGCGGCACCGCGCCGACCCGCCAGATGGCGTGCTGGGCGACGAACCAGTCGATCGAGTTCGGGAGTGCGATCGTCACCATGTCGCCATGCTGCACACCTCTGACCGCAAGGTCGCGGGCCAGCAGTTCCGCCGCGTCGCGCAACCCGGCCGCGGGTGATGCTCTGCTCGCCGCACGTGATGGCCGGCCGATCGGGCGCGGCCTCGGCGTACATGGCGAGCAGACGGTTGCAGGTGACGAGTGCCATCGGGATGGATCAGTCCGCGAAGTTGGCGGCGCGCTTCTCGATGTTCGCCATCACCGCTTCGATCTGGTTCGGCGTGCCGACCTGGGCGCCGATCACGCTCCGCTCGTCGGCGAACTGCGCGGCGGCGCCTTCGGCGAACATCCGGTTGAAGAGCTCCTTCGCCCCGCGCACCGCGTCGGGACTGCGTGCCGCGATCTCGCCGGCCAGCGCCATCGCATCGTCGTGTGGGTCGTCGCTCAGGCGTGTCGCCAGCCCGAGCTGCAGCGCCTCGGTGCCGGTGAACATCCGCGCCGTGTAGGTCGAGCTCCTTGGCGACGTCGGCGCGGACGAGGCGCGACAGCATGAACGTGCCGGTCATGTCGGGCACGAGGCCCCAGTGCACCTCGCGCACCGACGAGCTGGGTGTCGGGGTGGACGATGCGGATGTCGGCGCCGAGCGCGATCTGGATGCCACCGCCGAGCGCGTGCCCGTGCACGGCGGCGATCACCGGGACCGGCATCTCCTGCCACACCCAGCAGACCTGCTGGCCGAGGTGGGTGATCCGACCGTCCTCCATTGCGCCGGGGTTGCCGCTGCGCCCGCTCGCCGGTCGTCCGGGCCGTCGCCGCCGGCCATCGCCTGGAACGACGCGAAGTCGAGACCGGCGCAGAACGACGCGCCCTCGCCGCGACAGCACGACGGCGCGCACGCCGGGCTCGGTCTTCAGCCGCTCGCCGGCCTCGGCGATGGCGAGCGAACATGTCGTCGTCGAGCGCGTTGCGCTTGTCGGCGCGGTTGAACCGCACGTCGGCGACGCCGTCGGTGATGGTGACGAGGACGCGATCGGACATGGCTCGCTCGAGTCTGTCAGTGCGTCAGCCGTCTTGCGGGCTTGCAGCGTGTAGCGTCGCGGCAGCCGCTCGGGCCGGTCGCGCAGGCGGAACTCGCCGTCCGGCACGTCGGCTACCATCTGGTCCTCCGAGCGCGGTCCACGGCACCGAGTCGTGCTCCTCGAACGACGATCAGGTCGCAGCCCGGCGTCGCATCACCGCGGTGATGATCTCGCGCCAGGCCGTGGTTGAACTCGATCGTCCATGGCGACTCGACGCTCGCCCTCGTGCTCGACGTACGTCGTCGTGCTCGTGGAACGCCGTGCCCGACGGTCTCGAAGTACGGGTACTCGACCACGACGACGCCGTCGTCCGGGGGTCGGCCAGCGACCACAGCATCGGGTGGCCCTCGCGGATGAACAGCCGGCCACCGGGGCGCAGCAGACGCGGCCACGACCTCGGCCCACCGGCGAACGCTCGGCAGCCAGCACAGGGCGCCGATGCCGGTGTAGACGAGGTCGAACCGCTCGCGTGCCGAGCACGTCGGCGCGCCGTACACGTCGGACTCGACGTAGTCGACGGCGGCACCGGCGTCGCGCGGCCAGGCGGCGGGCCGCGTCGAGCGCCGGCGCGAGAAGTCGAGGCCGGTCACGCGGGCGCCGAGCCGGGCGAGCGACAGCGTGTCGGTGCCGATGTGGCACTGCAGGTGGACGACGTCGAGACCGGCGATGTCGCCGAGCCGGGGCAGGTCGAACCGCACGACGTCGGACAGGTGCGCCGGATCGGTCGCGTAGCGCTCGAGGCCGTAGCCGGTCGACGCGTGGTGCGGCGACGCGGCTGTTCCAGTTGGCGAGGTTGAGGCGATGATGGTCCTGCGGACTCGGGTGCGTCGCGCTCGTCCACGGCGACCATCGTCGCACGGCGCTGACAGACTCGCGGCCGATGCACCTGAACCTCTCCGCCGACGAAGTGCTCACCACCACCCGCTCCGTGCGCAAGCGTCTCGACTTCGATCGCCCGGTCGAGCGGTCGATCGTCGAGGAGTGCCTCGAGATCGCGCTCCAGGCGCCGACCGGATCGAACAGCCAGGGCTGGCAGTGGATCGTGATCGACGGACCAGGCGAAGAAGCAGGCGCTGGCCGACATCTACGCCGCGAACTTCGCAGGAGTACCGCACGGATCGCCGCCGCCCGACGTACGCCGAGGGCGACCCACGCGGCGAGCGCATGGCGCACGGTGCGCGACTCGGCCGACTACCTCACCGAGAACTTCCACCGCGTCCCGGTGATGCTGATCCCGTGCATCGAGGGCCGCCTCGACAACGTGCCGTCGTCCGCGGCGGCGGGCTGCTGGGGCTCGTTGCTGCCGGCCGTGTGGAGCTTCATGCTCGCCCTGCCGCGAGCGTGGCCTCGGCTCGGCGTGGACGACGATCCACCTGATGCGCGACGGCGAGCGAGCAGGCGGCCGAGTTGCTCGGCATCCCGTACGACAAGTTCTCCCAGGCCGGTCTGTTCCCGATCGCCTACACGCATCGGCACCGACTTCAAGCCCGCCAAGCGCCTGCCCGCTCGCCGACATCGTCCACTGGGACGCGGTGGTGATGACGGCTCGACATCGGCGGAGTCGGCGCACTTGATGAGTCGCTCGCACGACGTTTGTGTCACCGAAGCCGGGTGCCGAGCCGGTTGCGGTGACACAAACCCGGAGGAAGGCCGCCGGGCGTCGTGCTCGTCGGGGTGTTGCGCCATCATCGCGGGCTGCCTGCGGCGACGACGACGAGACCCGGGGCTCGACCGCGTCATCGGTGGCCGTCGTCGACATCCGGCGGCGTCGGCGACGATCGAACTCGAGCCCACCGACACCAGCGCACGACGACGCGACGATCCACACGCCGACCACGACGGCCCCGGCACCGACGACGACCCCCACGACGACCGCGACCCGTCGACGACAACGCGCGGCCGTGCCTGCCGGGTGGGTGGAGGTCGACGACCTCCCGGCATGGGCGTTCCCGCCGTGCTGCGCCGACACGTGGAAGGCACCCGGAGCCGTCGCCGGCGCTGCCGGCCGCCGGCGACGCGCTCGAGGACGGCGTCGTACTTCGCCGACATCGCCGCGTGGTCGCCGACGCAGCCGCGACACGGTGACCCTCGCGATCCACCGATTCGAGCGCTGCGGGTCGCTCGCCGAGGACCGCATCTCGCATGAGTGCACGAGCTGGGGCCCGATGAGGTCTATCGTCGATGCCGCACTCGATCGAGCGGGAGATCGACCCTCGACGGCACGTTCGAGGTCGGGATCACCGGATTCGAGTGCCGCGACGGCCGACATGCAGCGGCGAGTCGTTCCGGGGTGACGGACCGTCGCTCGCACGGCTGTGGTCCGCCGCTCGAAGCCGACTACGCCACGTGGGTGCCGCGAGTCCGCTCGACGAGCGGCGTCCCCGTCGCTGACCTCACCGTCCAACTCGGTGCGCGATCCGGCGTCATCCGTTCAAACGAGACCTGCTACGGGCGACGACGGCTACCTCGAGCTCGTGTGGGAGGCCGCCGACGGACCGCAGCTGCTGTTCCAATCCCTCGTCACGCTCGACCCCGGGGGCGGATGCACCGGCGCCCCGACGGCCCGGAGCAGCTCCTGTTGCCCGCCGCGTTCGAGATCCAGCGATGGACATCCGGTGCTCTACCTCGTACGAGGGTTTCCGGTCCTGAGCGGCTGATCACGCTCAATCGACGAGCCGCAGCCCGGTCGGCGAGATGCGACGGGTCGGCGAGCAGGATCTCGACCACGAACTCGGTGCGGTGGGCCGGGAACAGGTGCTCGCTCATCAGGACCGGCCGCCCGCTCGTGTCGGTGGTGACCCGCCGGCAGCGCAGCACCGGCGAGCCGACCTGGACACCGAGCAGCTCGGCGTCGGCCGGCTCGGCGGAGTCGGCACCGATCGTCTGCGTCGCCCCGCGCAGCTCGACGTCGAGCAGCTCGTAGAACGGCTGGCGTTCGACGTCGTCCCTCGACAGCCGGCGACCGAGCGCGGCGGGGCACCACACCGTGACGACCGCGAACGGCTCGCCGTCGGCGAGGTTGAGGCGCTTGACGCGCAGCACCTGGTCGATGTCGAGCAGCGTCGCGGACGTGTGGCGGCGGCGCCACGAACGCGAACTCGAGGACCTTGCGCTCGGCGTGCTTGCCGCTGTCCTCGAGTTGCGACTCGATCGTCTCCAGCGTCTCGAGTCGCTGGCGCACCGGTTCGGTGGCGACGAACCATCCGAAGCCCTGGCGCGCGGCGATCAGCCCTTCGTCGCGAATCGTCTCGAGCGCCCGGCGCACCGTGACCCGGCTCGCCGCGAACTCGGCCGAGAGCTCGGACTCGCTCGGCAACACCGATCCCGCCGACGCCGACCGCACGCGCGCCCGCAGCTCGTCGGCGATCTCCTGGTACCGGATCTGCCAGGCACCGCCGCTCTCCGACGTTCTGTCTGCTCAGATGCACCGCTGGGACCTGGCAGCAGGCGGAGTGGGTGGCGGATTGCATGAACTTGTATTATAGTTGTCTACATGACGCTTGGCGCCAGCACTCCGATCGAACTCGTGGAGCGGTCTACGCGACGCTCCCGAGCGTGCCGCGCTCGGCCGGCAACGGCTCGGTCGACCACTGACGCTCACCGAGAAGGTGCTGATCAACCACCTCGTCGACCCCGAGGGCCAGGAGATCGAGCGCGGCGCCAGCTACGACGACTTCGACCCCGACCGGGTGGCGATGCAGGACGCCACCGCCCAGATGGCGCTGCTGCAGTTCATGACCGCCGGCTTGCCCGAGGTGGCGGTGCCGTCGACCGTCCACTGCGACCACCTGATCCAGGCCAAGGTCGGCGCCTAGATCGACCTCGGCGTGGCGGTCGACACCAACCGCGAGGTGTACGACTTCCTGAAGAGCGTGTCGGCCAAGTACCAGATCGGCTTCTGGGGTCCGGGCAGCGGGATCATCCACCAGGTCGTGCTCGAGAACTACGCCTTCCCCGGCGGGATGATGATCGGCACCGACAGCCACACCCCGAACGCCGGCGGGCTCGGCATGGTCGCGATCGGGGTCGGCGGCGCCGACGCCGTCGACGTCATGACCGGCTTCCCGTGGAACGTGCGCTGGCCGAAGGTGATCGGCGTCAAGCTCACCGGCAGCCTCAGCGGCTGGTCGAGCCCGAAGGACGTCATCCTCGAGGTCGCCCGCGTGCTCACGGTCGAGGGCGGAACCGGAGCGATCGTCGAGTACTTCGGTCCGGGCGCCGACACGATCTCGGCCACCGGCAAGGCGACGATCTGCAACATGGGTGCCGAGATCGGCGCCACCACGTCGCTCTTCGGCTACGACGCCAACATGTCGCCGTACCTCAAGGCGACGGGCCGCGAGGCGATCGCCGACGCCGCCGACAAGGTCGCCGACGACCTGCGGCCCGACGACGGCGCGCTCTACGACCAGCTGATCGAGATCGACCTCGACCAGCTGAAGCCGTTGATCAACGGGCCCCACTCCCCCGACCGTGCCCACCGCGTCGGCGTGACGTGGGTCGGTGCCGGCGCCGAGCGAACGACTGGCCACTCGAGGTCTCGTCGGCGCTGATCGGGTCGTGCACCAACTCGTCGTACGAGGACATCACGCGCGCGGCATCGATCGCCCGCCAGGCCGCGGCCCACGGCCTGAAGGCCAAGACCGAGCTGCTGGTCACGCCGGGCTCCGAGCAGATCCGGGCGACGATCGAGCGCGACGGCCTGCTCGCCGACCTCGAAGCGGTCGGCGCGACCGTGCTCGCCAACGCCTGCGGACCGTGCATCGGGCAGTGGTCGCGCCCGCGAGCATCACCGGGCGGCCGAACACGATCGTCAACTCGTACAACCGCAACTTCCCGAAGCGCAACGACGGCTCGGCGAACACGCTGTCGTTCGTCACCTCGCCCGACACGGTGATCGCGATCGCCCTCGCCGGCCCGCTCGACTTCGACCCCACCACCGAACCGATCGTCGCCCGACGGCACCGAGGTCAGGCTCGATCCGCCGGTCGGCGAGGTGCTGCCGAGTCGCCGGATACGACCCGGGCGACGACACGTTCACGCCGCCGCCGGCCGACGGAGCGACGTCGAGGTGATCGTCAGCCCCACCAGCGACCGCCTGCAACTGCTCGAGCCGTTCGCGGCGTGGGACGGCAACGACTACGTCGGCCTGCCCGTGCTGATGAAGGCGCAGGGCAAGTGCACCACCGATCACATCTCGGCCGCCGGACCGTGGCTCAAGTACCGCGGGCACCTCGAGAACATCTCGGGCAACCTGTTCCTCGGCGCCGTCAACGCCTTCACCGGCGAGGCCGGCATCGGCCTCGACATCACCGACGGCGAGACGCGCCGTATCCCGACATCGCCAAGCGCTACCACGAGGCCGGCATCCGTGGGTGGCGATCGGCGACCGCAACTACGGCGAGGGTTCGTCGCGCGAGCACGCGGCGATGGAGCCACGCTTCCGCAACGGCGTCGTGATCCTCGCTCGCTCCTTCGCCCGCATCCACGAGACCAACGCCAAGAAGCAGGGGCTGGTGCCGCTCACGTTCGCCGATCCCGACACCTACGACCAGATCGGCGAGGACGACCGCATCAACGTGCTCGACCTACCGCCGGTCCCGGGCGCAGACGTCCACTGCCAGATCGTCAAGCCCGACGGCACCGATCATCGACTTCGAGGGCAGGCACACGTTCAGCGACGAACAGGTCGAGTGGTTCCGAGGCCGGATCGGCACTCAACATCGTGCGCTCCAAGGTCGCCGCCGGCGAACGCCTGACCGCACGGCGACATGGAACTCATCGAGGCGCTCCGCACCACCGGGCGGTTCGGCGTTCACGACCGAACCGGTCGACCGGACGTCGCGGCGCTCCTCGACGACGCCCGCTTCGCACCGTCGGGCGGCAACCGCCAACCGTGGCGGGTTGCAGTGGTCAAGAATCAGCTGCTGCGCCGTCACTGGCGGCGCTGATGCAGCCCGTGTGGGACGAGTACCTCGCCGCCCGACGGGACCGCCGAGGTGCCCTTCAACACGGTCGCGTACGACCGCCCGGCCGATCACCGCCGACAACCAACGCACTGCTCGACCGGATCGAGCACGATCCCGGTGGTGCTCGTCGTCGCCGCCGATCTCGCCAAGGTCGCGCCGATGGCGGCAGCTCGACCGGGCTGCCGATCGGCCGGGGCGCCTCGATCTACCCGTTCTGCTGGAACGTGCTGCTCGCCGCCCGCCGGCGAGGGCTCGGTGGCGTGATGACCACGTTCCTCTCACGCGCCGAACCGGCCGCGGTGCCGTTCCTCGGCTCCCCCAACACCACGCGCTGGCGGCGGTGATGTTCCTCGGCCAGCCGCAGCACCAGCCCACGCACGTGCGGCGGGCCGCGTCTCGACGTTCACCTCCGTCGACCGTTCGACGGCGACGGGTTCGGCTCCTGACGTTGGTCGAACACCTGCTGCAGCCGTCGCGGTCAGGCACCGATCGTCTCCCAGCCCCCGGCGACCGGCGACGACGCGTGAACGACTTGGCCGCGGCCCAACGACGCGAGGATGATCGACCGGCTGCCGCGGCGTCGATCCACCAGTGGTTGCCGGTGGCGATGATCGACAGCACCATCAACGTCGGGTGCAGGACCACCAACCAGCGCCAGTGCGGCACGGTGATCACGGCGATGGCAGCGATCATCGCCCAGCCGAAGTGGAGCGACGGCATCGCTGGCGATCTGGTTGGCGGCGCCGTCGAGGGTGTTCTCGGGTAGATGTTCGGGCCGAATCGGCATCGTGTCGACGAAGCCGGTCATCATCCGCGGCGGTGCCAGCGGGAACACCAGGTGGATGACGAGTGCCGCGAACGTCACGACCGCCATCAGGTTGCGGAACGGGAGGTAGCGGTCGGGGTGCCGCAGGTAGAGCCACAGCAGCAGCGCGATCGCGGTCGGGAAGTGGAACAGGATGTAGTAGTGGTTGAGCATCCTGATCAGGTCGGGTGGTCGAGCAGGAACCCCTGGAGGTTGTCCTCGAACGGGAGCCCGAGCCAGCTCTCGAACCGATCACGTTCCGGAGTTGTCGAACGCCGCGCATGTCGTCCTCGCGGTGAATGTACGGATCGCGGAGTAGACGAGCAGCAATGCGCCGCACAAGCCGGTCTCGAGCAGCATCCGCGGCCGTAGCGGCTGCGCCACCACGACGCGAGCCGAACCGTGCCGCTCCCCGTGGTCAGTGGTGGTGCTCACCATGCCCCCATAGTGCACCATTAGTGCCGACTTCATCGACTCACCCAGGTTTCCCCTCAAGAGCGCTGACCAGTGTCACATCCGTCGCCCGGCCAACTCGATCCGTCGCCGTCGCCCCGAACGCGAGAGATCCTCGTCGAGTTCTTCAATTACTACCGTGCGGTGTTACGCCGCAAGGCGAGGGGATCGACGAAGGCCGACTGGACGCCGCCTGCCCGCCCACCGACCTGACCATCAGGGGCCTGTTCGCCACATGGCCGAGGTCGAGCGGAGCTGGTTCCGACGTGGGCTATCGTGGGCGAGGACGCCCTGGCGCCGTCTGACTAGGCCGACGACGACCCCGACGTGCGACCTCCACGTCGGCCCGCCGACACGCTCGACGAGGCGCTCCGCGCCTGCAGGACGAGTGCGAGGCCGAGCCGCACAGCGATCCTGGCGCACGCCGCGCTCGACGACACTCGACCGGCGCCACGGGCACCCGTGCAGCGCTGCGCTGGATCTTCGTGCACATGATCGAGGAGTACGCCCGCCACTGCGGTCACGCCGACCTGATCCGCGAGCAGATCGACGGCGCCACCGGCGACTGAGTCGGCGACTCGATCAGGCACGGTCAGTCGGTGCCCGGGCGACGCTCGACCTCGGCGTCGGGGGTCGCCCTTGTAGCCGGGGATACGTCGGCGCAGCTCTTCCTCGCGGCGTGGGGTCGACGGATCGGCCTCGGCGGGGAGTTGCCGCGATCGCCTTCATGATCCGCTTCGTGTCGGCGTCGAGGCGCCGGTACTTCAGCTCGACCGGCTCGCCGACCGATCCGCACCATGGGCGGATCGAGCGACGTTGAGCACGTTCGGAAGCCGCGACGAGCGCGGCCACACCTTCTCGGTGCCCCACAGGCCGACCGGGATCACCGGCGCACCGGTCATCGCGGCCAGCCGGGCCGCGCCCCAGCGACCCTTGAGCATCGGGTTCGAAGAACGCCGGACCGCGTGGGATCGTGCCCTGCGGCATGATCGCGACCATCTCGCCACCGGTCAGCGCGTCGGCCGCCGCCTGGAGCGGCTCGTCGGAGCCGGTGCCGCGATCGACGCGGATGCCGCCCATCGCCTGCGCGAGCTGACCGACCACCGGAACGTCGAACACCTCCTTCTTGCCCGAGGAAGCGCACGGTGCGCCCGGTCTTGGCGATCAGCATCGCGATCGCGCAGCAGTCGAAGTACGACCGGTGGTTGGCGACGCAGGATCGCCGAACCGCGGTCGGCGACGTTCTCGACCCCGTCGATCTCGAAGCGGGCGTACGGCACGAACGAGCGGCCGGGTGAACTGCATCGCCAACCGCTGCAGCTCGAGCCCGACGATCGGGATCTTCACGACCCCCGGCGACACGTCGAGGTTGAGCATCGGCCACCGCCGGGCCCGGCGATCACCACCATCCGCGGATCGGGGTTGACGACGATCGGGAACCCGACCGACCGAGAGCAGCGGCGTGTCGTACACGCTGTCGGAGTAGGCGTAGCTCTCGTCGAGGTCGACGTCGTGTTCGCTCGGCCCACTCGCGCACGGCTGCGAGCTTGCCGGACGACCACACGAACGGCCCGGCGAGCGTGCCGTCGTACGTGCCGTCGTCGTTGACGCCCTACCGGGTGGCGACCACGTCGTCGAGCCCGAGCCGGTCGGCGAACGGCTTGACGAGGTCGTACGGCGTGGTGGTGGCGAGCACGAGCGGCCGGCCGGCGGCGCGATGGCGCGCGAACACGGAGTCGGCGAACGGCTGCACCATCGAGCGAGCCGGTCGGCGACGGACTCGGCGGCGGCTTGGACCGCCGCCCGCGGACGTCCCTTGGACGAGCGCGACGGCCTGGCGGGCGAGCGCCATCGACGGCAACGTCTCGCCGACCGCGTTGAACACACGGAACAGGAGCCGCTCGCCCGGGATCGACCGCGACACGAGCCCGGCGGCGCGCATCGCGTCGGAGAACACCTCGCCGCTGGCGCCGGCGAGCAGCGTCCGGTCGAGGTCGAAGAACGCCGCACCGCGTGACATCGCCGCAGCAGGTCTACGGTGCCCGATGGGAACCAGGCGGCTGCACGAACTCGAAAAACGGGAGAAGCCCCGATGGGGGATCGGGGCCTCTCAACCTTGGAACTCCGCCGGTGGGGACCGACACTGGAGTTCCTTCGAGCGGTACATGGGGGGTGTACTCGCATCGATTTGTCTTGTGAAAGTATGCACGTGAACGAGTGATCTGACAACTAGAACTCGACGATAGTCGATATCGTTTTTTCCGATGGACGTCCGGCAGCTCGTCAGCCCTCGTCGCGATCGCCGACCACGGCACCTTCTCCGGCGGCGGCGCGGGCGCTGTACACCGTGCAGTCCAACGTGTCGGGCCACGTCGCCAAGCTCGAGAAGGAGCTCGGCGTGACGCCTCATCGACCGCTCCCAGGGCGGGCTCACCGAGGAGGGCGCAGCGGGTCGTCGAGCGGGCCCGGCGGATCCTGCACGAGATCGACGACATCACCGCCGACATGGCGTCGCTCGACGCCGACGTCGTCCGGCGAGGCCCGGATCGGCGTGATCGGCACCACCGCCCGCTGGCTGATGCCGGAGCTGCTGAGCGCCGTCGCCGCGCGACCATCCGCTCGTCCACACCGATCGTCCACGAAGGCAGCACCACGACGCTCATCCCGAGCGTGCTGTCCGGGCAGCTGCACGCCGCCATCGTGCACCTCCCGATCGACGATCCCGAGCTGGTGATCGCGCCGCTGTTCGCCGAGGATCTGCTCGTGCATCGTCCCCGACGACCACCAGTTCGCCGACCGCTCGTCGATGTCGCTCGGCGACCTCGACGACACTCCCGCTGCTGCTGCCGCCCAAGGGCACGGCGCTGCGCCGGGTGCTCGACCGGGCGGCGACGACCGCCGGGATCACGCTGCGCGCCCAGGCCGAGATCGACGGCGTCCGGCTGCTCGCCTCGCTCGCGATCGACGGCTACGGGGCGGCGATCGTGCCGGCCACCGCCGTGCCCGCAGCGGTTCGAGGGCGCGTTCCGCCGGATCGCCGTGCCCGAGCTCCCGCAGCGGGTCGTCGCCTGGGTGCGGCGTCGCCGCCCGGCTCCCAGCTCGCGCGGTCCAGGTGGTCGCGCGCGCTGCTCACCGACGTCGTCGAGCGCGGCGCCGCCGACCAGCCAGGCGTGCACGGTGGCTGCCGACGCGTTCCCGCTCGGGCGGTCCGTGTAGGCCGGTTGTCTAGTCTGCAAGCCGATGCCTGCCGATCTCGCAGATCCAGGCCCAGCTCGCAGGACCGGCCACGGTGGTGATCCGCTGGCTCGGCGACCGCCGAGTGGTGTGGGTCGAGTTCGACGCCGGCGAGGACGGCGCGGTGCTCTCGTCGACCACCTCGTCGATCTTCGAGGCCGCCGCTGTCACCGCCCTCGAGCAGCGCCTCCCGCTGGTGCTGGTGCTGTCGACGATGGGCGCCGACATCGAGGAAGGTCTGCCGGCCCTCCACGGTTGGGGTCGCCTCGCCGCCGCACTCGCCAGGTGCTCCGGATGCGTCCCGACGATCGCCGTCGTCGACGGGCCGGCGGTGTCCGGCCCGGCATTGCTGCTCGGGCTCGCCGACCTCGACGGTGATGACGCCGTCGAGCTACGCGTTCGTCGAACGGTCCGGTGATGGTCGAGCAGTTCACCGGCGTGCGGATCTCGATCGACGAGCTCGGCGGTTCGGGCAACCTGGCGCGCCACGCAGGAATCCCGAGCGCGATCGTCGAGGACCGGGCGGCCGCGGTCGCGATGGTCGAGGAGCTGCTCACGTACCTCCCCGATCACGTCGACCAGGAACCACCCCGCTGGCCGAGCGACGATCCCGCCGACCGCCCGTGCCCCGAGGCGGGCGAGCTGATCCCGGCCTCGTCGACGGGGAGCTACGACGTCCGCAAGGTGGCGGAGGCGATCGTCGACCGCGACTCGCTGCTCGAGCTGCGGTCGAAGTGGGCGACCAACATCGTCACCGCGTTCGCCACCGTCGACGGCCGCCCGGTCGGCATCGTCGCCAACCAGCCGATGTCGCTCGCCGGCACGATCGACATCCCGGCATCGCAGAAGGCGGCCCGGTTCGTGGCGTTCTGCGACGCGTTCAACGTGCCGCTCATCACGTTCGTCGACACGCCAGGCTTCTACCCCGGCAAGGACCTCGAATGGCGGGGGATGATCCGCCACGGCGCCCAGCTCGTGTTCGCGTACGCGAGGGCGACGGTGCCGCGGATCTGCGTGATCCTGCGCAAGAGCTACGGCGGCGCGTTCATCGTCATGGACTCCAAGACGATGGGCAACGACGTGTGCCTCGCGTGGCCGTGGGCCGAGCTGGCGGTGATGGGCGCCGGTCAGGCGGCGGCGATCCTGCAACGCCGCGCCACGCCCGAGGAGCGCGAGGCGTTCGAGGCCGACTACTCCGAGCGCCTGCTCAACCCGTACGTGGCGGCCGAGCGCGGGTACGTCGACGCGGTGATCGAGCCCGCCGAGACCCGTGCCGAGATCGCCGCCGCGTTGGCCATGCTCGAGGACAAGCGCGAAGAGTTGCGCCACCGCAAGCACGGCAACACGCCGCTTTGAATTGAGTCGGCTCACTCTGCGTCTTGTCGTGGCACGTTTGGTCGCCGACTCGGCGGTTGCTCCCGCTCGCTCGGTAGGTCGCCCGTACCGGCTCGTTCGATGGTTCGCTCGTTTGGCAGTAGGTTCGCGGCGTGGGGACAACAGCCCCATCAACCATTTTTCGGATACGAAGGAAGCACCGTGCCCGACTCCATCACGATCACCGACGACCGCACCGGCAAGTCAGTCACCGTCCCGATCACCGACGGTGTGTTCCCGTCGTCGGCGATCCGGGAGCTCGACCCCAACCTGTTCATGTACGACCCGGCCTACCTGTCGACGGCCGCGTGCAAGTCGGCGATCACCTACCTCGACGGCGACAACGGCATCCTGCGCTACCGCGGGTACCCGATCGAGCAACTCGCCGAGCATTCGACGTTCCTCGAGGTCGCCTACCTGCTCGTCCACGGCGACCTGCCGAACCAGGTCGAGCTCGACCAGTGGCGCTTCGACATCACCCACCACACGTTCATCCACGAGAACATGCGCAAGCGGTTCGTCGACGGGTTCCACTACGACGCCCATCCGATGGGGATGTTCGTGTCGGCGGTCGCCGCGCTCGGCACGTTCTACGCCGACTCGAAGGAGATCTTCGACGCCGAGAGCCGCAACAAGCAGATCCTGCGGCTGATCGCCAAGACCCCGACGATCGCCGCGATGTGCTACCGCTTCTCGGCCGGCCTGCCGTACAACTACCCGAGCAACGCGCTGTCGTACCCGGCCAACTTCTTGAACATGATGTGGAAGATCGGCGAGTACGACGTGCACCCGGTGCTCGAGCGGGCGATGGACGTGCTGTTCATCCTCCACGCCGACCACGAGCAGAACTGCGGCACCACGGCGATGCGTGTCGTCGGCTCGAGCCAGGCCGATCCGTACTCGTCGGCGGCAGCCGCGGCGAGCGCCCTCTACGGGCCGCTCCACGGTGGCGCCAACGAGGCCGTCGTGCGGATGCTCAGCGAGATCGGCTCGATCGACAACGTCCCGGCGTTCATCGAGTCGGTCAAGGCCGGCGAGGGCCGGCTGATGGGCTTCGGCCACCGCGTCTACAAGAACTACGACCCCCGGGCGACGATCATCAAGCAGACCGCGTACGAGGTGTTCGACGTCACCGGCAAGAACCCGAAGCTCGACGTCGCCCTCAAGCTCGAAGAGGTCGCGCTGTCCGACCCGTACTTCATCGACCGCAAGCTGTACCCCAACGTCGACTTCTACTCGGGCCTGATCTACGAGGCGATGGGGTTCCCGGTCGACATGTTCACGGTGCTGTTCGCGATCCCGCGCACGACCGGCTGGCTCGCCCACTGGCAGGAGCTCATCACCGACAAGGATCAGAAGATCTCGCGACCACGCCAGTGGTACACCGGCGTCGACGAGCGCGACTACGTCAAGATCGGCGATCGCTAGACAGCTCGGGCGTCGCAGGGCCGGCTCCGATCCCACGGACAGGTCTCGGCGACCGCTCACACCCATCTTCGCCTGGAGGCGATGGTCGAGGGTGTCGAGGAAGTCTTCGGTGGTGAGCCACGGCGCGTCCTTGCTGATGAGCAGCGCACAGGTCCTTGGTCATCTCGCCGGCCTCGACGGCCTCGACGCACACGGCCTCGAGCGCGTCGGCGAACGCCACGACGTCGGGCGTGTCGTCCATCTTGCCCCGATACGCGAGACCTCTGGTCCAGGCGTAGATCGACGCGATCGGGTTGGTCGAGGTCTTCTCGCCGCGGAGGTGGGCCCGGTAGTGGCGCGTGACGGTGCCGTGCGCGGCCTCCGCTTCGACGGTCTTGCCGTCGGGCGTCATCAGCACCGACGTCATCAGCCCGAGCGATCCGAAGCCCTGGGCGACGACATCGCTCTGGACGTCGCCGTCGTAGTTCTTGCACGCCCACAGATAGCCGCCCTCCCACTTGAGCGCGGCGGCGACCATGTCGTCGATCAGGCGGTGCTCGTAGGTGAGCCCGGCGGCGGCGAACGCGTCGCTGAACTCGGCGTCGAAGACGTCCTGGAAGATGTCTTTGAACTCGCCGTCGTAGGCCTTGAGGATCGTGTTCTTCGTGCTGAGGTACACGGGCACGTTGCGATCGAGGCCGTAGCGGAACGACGCCCTGGCGAAGTCGCGGATCGAGTCGCGGAAGTTGTACATCGCCATCGCCACGCCGCCGTCCGCGCCGTACGTGGCGACCTCCAGTTCGATCGGCTCACCGCCGTCGCTCGGGCTGTAGCTGATCGTGACGGTGCCGGCCCCCGGGACCTTGAAGTCGGTCGCCTTGTACTGGTCGGCGTGGGCGTGACGACCGATGATGATCGGCTTCGTCCAGCCGGGCACGAGGCGCGGGACGTTGGACATGATGATCGGCTCGCGGAAGATCACGCCGCCCAGGATGTTGCGGATCGTCCCGTTCGGCGACCGCCACATCTTCTTGAGACCGAACTCCTCGACCCGGGCCTCGTCGGGCGTGATCGTCGCGCACTTCACGGCGACTCCGTGCTCCTTGGTCGCGTTGGCCGAATCGATCGTGACCTGGTCGTCGGTGGCGTCGCGGTTCTCGATCGACAGGTCGAAGTACTTCAGGTCGACGTCGAGGTAGGGCAGGATCAGCTTCTCCTTGATGAACGCCCAGATGATCCGCGTCATCTCGTCGCCGTCCATCTCGACGATCGGGTTCTTGACCGTGACTTTGCTTGGGATCTTCTCTGCCATGTGCGCCGGGATCCTCCGTGACGTCTCGTCCGACTTGTCTACAACTTGTCTGATTGTAGCGCGCGTCCTCGTCGCGGCTGCGCAGGCCCCACGTACCATCGCCGGTCGATGGACTTCGCGTGGACGCCCGAGCAGAGTAGCCCTGCGTGAGCAGGCGCGCGAGGTGGCGACCGACGCCGTCGCCCGCTTCGGTCGCCACAACGACTCGTGGATCAACGGCTTCTCGAAGGAGTTCGCCAAGGAGCTGGCGGCGCACGGCTGGATCGGCATGACGTGGCCGGTCGAGCACGGCGGCGGCGGCCGGCCGCCGATCGACCGCCTGATCGTCGGCGAGGAGTTGATCGCCGCCGGCGCGCCGATCGCGGCGATGTGGTTCGCCGACCGCCAGATGGGGCCGACGCTGATCGCCTACGGACGACCCGACCAGCAGCAGGCGTTCCTGCCCGGGATCCTGTCGGGCGAGACGACGTGGTGCATCGGGATGTCCGAACCCGACGCCGGCTCCGACCTGGCCGCGCTCAAGACGCAAGCCGTGCGCGACGGCGACGAGTTCGTGATCAACGGTCAGAAGATCTGGACCAGCTTCGGCGAGGTCGCCGACTACTGCTACCTGATCTGTCGCACCTCGACCGACGGGCCACCGCACGAGGGCATCAGCGAGATCGTGGTGCCGATGGACACGCCGGGCATCGAGGTCCGTCCGATCACCGACATGACCACCAACCGCCACTTCTGCGAGGTCTGGTACACCGACGTGCGCGTGCCGGTCACCAACCTCGTCGGCGTCGAGGGCGGGGCGTTCAAGCAGACGATGCGCCAACTCGAGCACGAGCGCGGCGGCATCGACCGGCTGGTGTCGAACCATGCCCTGTTCGAGCTGGCGGTCGACCGTGCCGACACATCCGACCCGATCGTCCGCCAGCGCATCGCCGCGCTCGAGATCGGCTACCGCCTCGGTCGGATCCTCGTGACGCGCGAGGTGCTCGGCCAGGCACCCAAGGGCTTCTCGGCGGCCACCAAGTGCTTCTGCACCGAGCACGAGTGGCGCGTCGCCGAGTTCGTCGCGTCGGTGTTCGGCGCCGCGGCGACCGTGTGGAGCGACGTCGTCCACGGGCTGCTGTACGCGCCGGGCTACACGATCATGGGCGGCACGTCGAACATCATGCGCAACATCCTCGGCGAGCGGGTGCTCGGCCTGCCCCGGGAACCACGCTGAAACGCCCGATCTCACGGCGTATGGCGGCCAGTGCGATGCGCCCGCGAACTGGCTAACGTCCGTGAGCGGATCGGAGGTGACGGGACCATGGCGACACCCGAGCTCATCCGCGTCCAGGTGGGCGACACCGAGATCGGCGCGATCCGCTGGCCGTGCCCTCACGCCACATCCACCGTCGTCGCCATCCACGGCATCACCGCCAACGCGTGGAGCTGGGCGGCGGTCGCCAGCCAGCTCGATGGCGTCGTGTGTCTCGTCGCCGTCGACCTGCGCGGGCGCGGCACCAGCTCCGATGCGCCGCCGCCGTACGGGATCCGTCAGCACGCCGACGATGTCGCGGCGTTGATCGAACAGCTCGGCGCCGGCCGGGTCGTGGTCGCCGGTCACTCGATGGGCGCGTACGTGGCGCTGATGACCGCCGAACGACACCCCGCCGCGGTCGCCGACGTCGTGCTGGTCGACGGCGGCGTCGCACTGCCAGTCGCCCGAAGGGGTCGACATCCAGGACGTCCTCGACCTCACGCTCGGTCCGGCGATCGCCAGGCTGCGCCAGACCTGGCCCAACCGGATGGCGTACCGGGCGATGTGGGAGCAGCACCCGGCGTTCGCCGGCGGCATCACGCCCGACATCGAGCGCTACGTCCTCGCCGACCTGGTCGAGGTCGACGGCCGCTTTCGCAGCTCGGTCAGCGAGGAGGCGGTCCGATTCGACGGTGCCGAGTTGCTGACCGACCCCGAGATCCGGTCGGTGTTGGACCGCCGGCAGGAACCGCTCCGCATCGTCCGCGCCGAGCTCGGTGTGCTCGCCGCTCCGCCCGCCGATGATCCCGATCGAGTACGAGACGCGGTACCCGCAGCACGCGTGGACGACGGTGGCCGGCTCCAACCACTACGACGTGCTGATCGGTGAGTCGGGGGCGTCGACGGTGGCCGACGTGCTCTCGGCGGCGGTCACCGACCGATCGTGACGAACACCAGCGCCAGCCCGGCGATCGCCAAGCCGATCAGCTGAGGGCGTCGCATCCGCTCACCGTCGAACACGGTTGCGAGCAGGACGGTGCTGGCGGGGTACATCGCCACCACGACGGCGACGATCGTCAGCAGCCCGCGCCTGGCGGCGAGCAGGTAGAAGAGGTTGGCCGACGTCCCGAGGACGCCGACGAGCATCGCGACGAGTGCCGTCGTGCGGTCGATCCGGTCGTGTGGCCGGTGCGCGAGGTACGCGACGACGAGGATCGGTGTCGACGCGAAGCGTGCCGCGAGCAGCGGCCACATCCCGCTGTCGCCACCGGGTTGGTCGTAGAACACGAACAACAGCCCGAACGACGCGCCCGAGAGCAACGCGACCATCACCAACGAGGCAGGCGTGCGGACGTGGGGAACGCCGACCAGCCCACCGATCAGCGCCACCGACACGATCGCCATCGACACGCCGACGAGCGCCAGCACGCTCGGGCGCTCCCCCATCGCGAGTCCGACGCCGACCGGCACGACCGCCGACACGACGCCGGTGATCGGGGCGACCACCGTCATCGCCCCATTGGCGAGCGCGTAGTACAGGGCGATGATGCCGACCGTGCCGGCCGCTCCCGCAGCCGCTCCCCACGCCAGATCGTCACCGCCCGGGGTCGACGTGCTGGTCGACGGCACGACGACCAGGAGCAGGACGAGGATCGACATCTCGGCGATCAGCGAGACGACGAGCGGGCTGGCTCGGCGACTCGCCCGCCCTCCGGCGTAGTCGGACACGCCGTACACGACGGCGGCGGCGAGTGCGAGGAGGATCGCCACGGTCGCAGGTGTAGCAGGAGCCTGCTCAGCCGATCATGCTGTAGCCGCCCGACACCGACAGCACCTGTCCGGTGATGTGGCCGGCGACGGCGTCGGACGCGAGGAACACGACTGCGTTGGCGACGTCGCGCGGGCGGCCGATCTTGCGCAGCGGGAGCGACCGCGCCACCTTCTCGAGTTGCTCGGCGGTGAACATCGAGTCCTGGTCGTGCCACATGCTCGTCTCGCCGACCTCGTCGTCGTCTTCCGGGATCGTCACGCCGGGACACACGACGTTGCACCTGATCCCGGCCCGACCGTTCTCCTTGGCGATCGACTTCATGAAGCTGTTGATCGCCGCCTTCACACCGCCGTAGACCGCCTCGCGTGGCTCGCCCTGACGGCTCGCATCCGACGAGATCGACACGATCGAGCCGCGCTGCTGGGCGATCATGTGGCCGAGCGCGGCCTTCGTGCAGTTGAGCACGCCGACGTAGTTGATGCGGATGACCTTCTCCCAGAACTCGGGCGTCGTCTCGGTGAAGAACATCAGCTGATCCCACCCGACGCAGTTCACCAACACATCGACCGATCCGTAGCGCTCGGCGGCAGCGCCGACCATCGCCTCGGCGGCGGCGGCGTCGGTGACATCGGTGTGCACGAAATGGGCGTCGGCGGCGCCGGAGCTGCGGGCGATCTCGGCGACACGCGCGCGTCTGGCGCTCGTCGATGTCGGCGAGTGTCGAGCGCGGCACCTTCGGACGGCGAACGCGAGCGACACGGCGCGGCCGATGTTCGAGCCGGCTCCCGGTGACGACGATCGATCGACCCTGCAGTTGGAGATCCATGCCCGACCGACCGTACCCGAGCGGACGTCGACGACGCGCGCGCGGACCGCGACACCGGGCGGAAGCTCGACGCGAGGCTCCGTTACAGTCGGTCGCTCGCGCCCTCCGGGAGGACATTCGCCGATGATCAGCATGGACGATCTGCAGGACATCACGTACGAGGTCGACGCCGGTCTGGCGTGGATCACGATCAACCGGCCGGAGCGGTACAACGCGTTCCGCGGCCGCACCGTCGACGAGCTGCTGCGCGGCGTTCAAGACCGCCTGGGCCGACCCGACGGTCGGTGTCGTCGCCCTGACCGGCGCCGGCGACAAGGCGTTCTGCGCCGGTGGCGACCAGAAGCAGCGCGCCGAGACGGGCGACTACGGCCCAACCGAGACCGGAATGTTCGAGATCGAGGCCGTCCACCGCGTGATCCGCGACATCCCCAAGCCGGTCATCGCCGCGGTCAACGGGTTCGCGATCGGTGGTGGCCACGTGCTCCACGTGTCGTGCGACATCACGATCGCGGCCGAGCACGCCAGGTTCGGCCAGACCGGGCCACCGCGTCGGGTCGTTCGATGCCGGGTTCGGTTCCGCCTACCTCGCCCGGATCGTCGGCCAGAAGCGCGCCCGCGAGATCTGGATGTTCTGTCGCCAGTACGACGCCGCCACCGCCGAGCGATGGGGTCTCGTGAACGCGGTCGTGCCGCTCGCCGAGCTGCGCCCGACGGTTCGCGCCTGGGCCGACGAGGCGCTCGCTCTCTCGCCGACGGCGCTGAAGGTGCTGAAGCACTCGTTCAACGCCGAGACCGAGCACATCGCGGGCATCGGCGCGATGGCGTTCGACAGCCTCGAGTTGTTCGTCGCCACCGACGAGGCGGCCGAGGGTGTCACGGCCTTCAACGAGAAGCGGCCGCCCGACTTCGCGCCGTACCGCTGAACTGCTGCAACGTCGGACGATTCGCGGCGGCGTTTCACATTCGTAGCGGTCGCACCATGGCGGCCGACAAGTAGGTTGCAGGAATGACTGTGGGGGTGAAGCCGAGGCGGCGGCTCGCCTGGCTCGCGCTCCTCCCCCTGTGTTCGTGCACGATCGGGTCGGCGAACGAGGACGAGATCCGCGCCAGCGAGGTGTACGACGAGGTCGTCCGCTGGCTGGTCGACGACGCCGGCGGAGCCACTGCCGAGGACCCGATGGCGGTGTTCATCGAGCCACGCGGCGAAGGCGCCGCGATCAGCCTCGACGTGCAGGCGGAGGTGGTCGAAGCGACCCAGGACATCGCCGACGTCCGGTTCCTCGACGAGCGCACCGAGGGACTCATCATCGAGGATGACACCGTCGTCGTGAAGGACGAGGGGATACTGATCCGCCTCGGACCGGTCGTCGAGGACGACTCGCACGTCCTGCTCGACGTCGACATCTGGGAGTCGGTCGACACGTTCCGCGAGGTCCGCTTCGAGCTGCGCCGCAGCGGGAACACCTGGTCCGTGCAGGGCCCACCGGACACGATCGAGACCTGACCCGGCGCCAGATGTCGACGTCACGGGTCGATCACGTCGACGTCGACGTCGACGATCGCTAGGCCGACGCCTCGATGTCGACGTGGGGCTCGGTCGTGGCGGTGTCGATCAGCGCCTGGACCGCGTCGAGCACCGTCAGGAGGACGGCCGGCTCGGGCTGCTCGTCGGAGGACATGACGGCCTGCACGGCGGCCTCGACCTCGTGCCAACGACGGTCGGCGACGCGCGACACGTTCACGTCGTGACGGGCGTGGATCACCCGCATCGCGCTCTCGGCGACGACGATCGCCATGCGGACCTCGCCGAGGCGGGCCAGCCGCTCGGCCTCGGCCAGCAGCGCCGAGGGAAGTGCCAGATGGGACGAGGACCGGTGCGATCCCAACAGCAACTGGCCGGCCACGCGCCGCACCGAGATCCGCGATCGCGACGCGAACGTGAGCCCGGCCGCGATCAGCAGGCCGGCGACGGCGCCGAACCCGGCCCGCGTGCCCGGCGCGAACAGCACCGTCGTCGCCGCCCCGATCACCTGGGCCGCCTGGAAGCGGACCTCGCTCCGAGTCACGACGCGACCGCGAGCGAAGCTCGACACGTACCGTCCGAACATCGAGTCGATCGCCCGCGAGGCGATGCCGGCCCCGAGCCCGACGCTGAAGGCGATGACGATCGTGCTGAAGCTGCCGACCGTGAGCACACCGATTCCGGTGACCACCCCGGGCACGAGGAGCGCCAGCACGAGGACACGGTCCTCGGTCAGGATGTGATGGACCGCGGCGCCACCACCGTGGCAGTGAAGCCGCCGACGCCACCGGCGATGATGCCGGCGATGAACACCCATTCGTCCTGGCCGCCACGTTTGAGGGCGAAGGCGAGCAGGAACGTGAGCGACGCCGACCGCGGCACGCGTGACTGCAACCGCCCACGTGGCGCTGCGAACCTCGGCCGGGGTCTCGAGCTCGAGGACGATCCGGTCGACGTCGGGCGTCAGCGTTCCCACCGGGATGCGGAGCCCGACGAGCGCGGCGACGAGATAGCCGATCGCGGCCAGCACGAGCAACAGCTCCACGTTCGACGTGAGCAGCACGACGATGCCGATCGCGCTTCCGACGCCACCCGCCATCGTTCCCGTGCGCGACAGATGAGCGCTGTCGGTCACGAGCCGTCGCGGATCGATGACGAGCTGCGCCACGATCGCCGTCTTGGCGATCGCGTAGAGCTTGCGGCACAGGAGGATCCCGAACACCAACGGATAGAACCCGACGGTTTTGAGCGAGCCGACCAGCGTGAGCGCCAGGAGCGCACGCACCAGCAGCGAGCCGACGATGATCGACCGGTAACCGAGCCGCACGCGCTCGATCACCGGCCCGACCCACGGCGCGATCACGATGAGGGGCGCGGCCGTCAACAACAGGTACAACAGGATCCGGAAGCGCGACGCCTCGAGCGACACGCTGAAGAACAGCGAGCCCGACGAGCGACAGGCTGACGAGGCTGTCGGCCAGGTCGTTGACGCCATGCGTGAGAGCCATCCGTCGCATCGACGCGTGGCCCATCACCCACTCGACGACACGCTGGCGGCGGACGTTCACGCCTGCCCGTCTCCGGACCCGTGTGCGTTCCGCGCCGGCACGCCGCGAGTCTCGCACGCCGCGCGGCCGACGATCCGGTGACAGCCGGAACGTTGCGACCGGGAACCGGTGCACTCTGGACGCCTCGTACCGGTGTGCTCACCGTTCGCGTTCAAAGTTGCCGAGATGCCGTCAGGCTTGACAACTGCGACGGCGCGCGGCCGCTCCGACCGGGTTTGGCGACCGGTACATTTCCGAAACGGGGACACAACTGAACCTGGCGGGCGGCAGAGAAGGGGTTCGGTATGCGACGCACACCACGATCGGGGTACGCCGGAGCACGGCGAGGGTTGCTGGTCACGTTGATCGTGGCCGGCACATATGCAGGTTCGGTGTCAGCCGAACCTGACGTTCTCGACCACACACGGTCGTCCTCGGTCGGATTCCACATGTCGTCGCCGGGACCGACCGAAGCGGTGGACGAGTCGCGTTTCGAGGAGCTCGGAGGATCCGCCGAGATCCAGACCATGGATGTCCTTCCGAGGTTCATCGTGCGAGGTCGCGGATCACGCCGCGCTCGAGCGAACGTTGGCGGACCTGGACCGACTCGGCATCGAGCCACTCGACGTCTGGGATGAGGCGTTGTTCGGATTCGTCGTCGCCCTCGACGCCGCCGACATGGAGCACGTCCGCGCGCTCCCGGACGTGGAACAGATCGGCCGCGACACGGTCGTGACCGTCGCTGGTACCCAGTCGAATCCGCCGTGGGGTCTGGATCGCATCGATCAGCGATCGCTGCCGCTCGATTCGGGGTACTCCTCCACCGCGACCGGCGTCGGAGTGCAAGGCGTACGTGATCGACACCGGACTGTGGATGTCGCACGTCGAGTTCACCGGTCGGGCTCCGTACGGGGCGTACTGGAACTTCGGCGACGGCACCGGCGTCTGGGACTGCAACGGTCACGGAACGCACGTCGCCGGCACGGTCGGTGGCACGACCTACGGGGTTGCGAAGGACGTGTCGATCGTCCCGGTGAAGGTGCTGTCGTGCGACGGGTCCGGCTCTGATTCCAGCGTCATCGCCGGAATCAACTGGGTCATCGACGATCATCTGACGGCACGCCGGCGGTGGCCAACATGAGCCTCGGCGGACCGCCGTCGAGTGTCCTCGACTCGGCCGTGCAGGCCATGATCGACGACGGCATCACCGTGGTCGTCGCGGCCGGCAACGAGGCGAGGCCGACGTGCTCGGTTCAGCCCGGCCCGAGTGCCCGCGGCGATCACCGTCGCCGGCTTCGGAGATCGACGACGACGACGCCGACTATTCGAACTTCGGGTCCTGCAACGACCTGTTCGCACCGGGATCGGCCATCCTCTCGGCAGGCATCACTTCGGACGTCGCCTCGGCGACGAAGAGCGGCACGTCGATGGCATCACCGCACGTGGCGGGAGCCGCGGCGCTCATCCTCGAGGCCAAACCACTGGCGACCCCCGCCGAGGTCTGGGCATTGATCGATGCGGCGACCACGAAGGGCGCCCTCAGCGAGTGCTGTGGCGATCCGGACAAGCTGCTGTACGTCGGCGACGCAGCGAACGCACTGATCACGGGCGAACCCATCCAGGCTGTACGACTCGCGGGCGGGCGATGGCCCACGCCCGCCCGGTTCGATCACCCAGGTGCAGGTTGCAGGTACGGGCTCCGTGCCACTCGGCGCGACGGGTGCCGTCTTGAACGTGACGGCGCTCGACGCGCAGGCGCCAGGTTTCCTCACGGTGTTCCCGTGCGACACGCCAACCCCTGAGGGGTCGAACCTGAACTACGCGGCCGGGCAGACGATCCCCAACGCGGTGTTCGCCAAGCTCGGGGCCGATGGCCGAGTGTGCATCTACACCTCCGCGGCGGCCGGTCTCATCGTCGACGTCACCGGATACATGCCGGCCGTCGTCCGACATCACGCCGGTCGCGCCGGCGCGGTTCTACGACTCGCGCACCAGCGGCGGCCCCGCGCCGATGGATCGGTGACCGCGATCACCGTGACCGGCCGGCCCGGCTACCCCGCCAACCCGGCGGCGATCACGTTGAACGTCACCGCCGTCGATGCGCAATCGGCGGGATTCATGACCGTGTTCCCGTGCGAGAACGCGATCCCGGAGGCGTCGAACCTCAACTTCGCGGCGGGACAGACGATCGCCAACGCCGTCGTCGCACGTGTCGGCAGCAGCGGTCAGGTGTGCGTGTACGTCTCCGGTTCCGCCGGTCTGCTCGTCGACGTCAACGGCTTCGTCCCCGCCGGCTCGAACTTCGCGGCACTGAACCCGGCACGGCTGTTCGACTCCCGGAGCAACGGAGGAGCTCGGGCCGCCGACAGCGTCACCGAGGTGCAGGTCGCCGGTCTCGGTGGTGTCCCCGCCGACGCCAAGACGGCGATGCTGAACGTCACCGCCATCGAGGCGTCGTCGGCCGGTTTCATGACCGTGTTCCCGTGCGGGACCCCGGTGCCGACCGCGTCGAACCTCAACTTCGCGGCCGGACAGACCATCCCCAACGCGGTCGTCGCCAAGATCGGCGACGGCGGCCGAGTGTGCATCTACACGTCCTCGACAGCCCACCTCATCGTCGACGTCAACGGGAGCGCACCCTGAGAGACGCTCGATCGGGCGGTGGCGCAATAAACCTCGTTATCCGCCTCGCAGATATTGATCACATGTCGTTGACATCGATCGTCCCATTGCTCTATCAAAGAATCCCACATCTGTTCTGTTTAGAGTTAATTAAAGAACGGTGTGGATTCTGACCTCTACATGATTGAATAGACGTCATGGCGGTAGGCAAGATTATCGGTGGCATTGCGGGTCTCGGTTGGTTGGCGCCGGTTACACGGGGCTCGCCGGACAAGACGACTCGACGAGAGACACCAGTGGTGCAGTGGTCGAAGGCGGGGCAGGTCGGCGCGCTTGCGGATCCGCATCGGCGACTGCCTCGGAGAGATCTAGGGCTCGACGTTCGAAGCGGTCGATGTCGTGCCCTCCGCGCAGAGTCACAAGTACGAAGTGTTCGCAGCATTCAACATTCCGAGCGGTAGCAGTGCCGCCTTTCCTGGGACGGCGTCGGTCAGTTTGGTGGCAGACGAGGGTGTCTGACCGATTTGACGAATTTGTCGGCTTTGCCTATGAGGAGTCGAGCTACGGGATCGCGCACCATCACACCGACCGAAGGCAGCTGGGACGAGGTCGACGACCGTGAAGTCATGTGCGTGATCTCCAACGACGACGGCACGTGGAAGCAAGGCACCGCTCGCAGTTCCGGACGGTGACCATGCGAGTTCGTGCTCGTGTGAGTGAATCGGCGTGCCTCGTGCAGCGCCCGACATCATCCCAGCGACGTCGCTGCGCCTTCGGCCGGCGTGACGACCCGTATCGACCACGCGGAACGTGGGCACGACGGGACTCGAACCCGGGACCTCTTCCGTGTCATGGAAGCGCTCTAACCAACTGAGCTACGCGCCCGTAGCGGGCCGTACGCTACCAGTCGTGCGACCACCGCGACCCACCTCCCGTTGATCGACGTGAGGCCACTCGTCGACGGGTCACGGCGACGTCGAAGGCGTCGCCGGCGAGATCGAATCGGGCCTGTGCGCGACATTGGGTTCTTCCGCATCGTTGGCCATCAGTTCGATCTGCTCCAGGCCGTACAGCGCCACGACGCGCCAGTTCTTCGCCCAGCTGTGAACGCGGCCGGGAACCAGGCTACGACGACCGCCTTTTTGCCGGCGAAGTCGGCAAGGTTGTACGTCTTGCCGTCGCTGCCCTGCAGCTTGAAGTTCGGGGCCTGATCGCCCACTTTCAGCTCAACCGCCGGCGCCTGCGCGAACGCGAGCGCGGCGAAGCCGAAGACGATTCCCGCAATTCCCAGAAAGTTCACACTCTTCATTGCCTGCCTCCCATTACTTGTAAGTCCATCTGACGAGCCGATTGCAGCCGCGCCGGAGTGTGTGATTATGGCACTTTTTGGGATCGCCCGCCTTGGGGGGATTCGCCGCCGGCGCGTTTGGCATTGATATGGCAGGGAGGCAGCCATGAGCCCGACTACGGCCCGTCGCGCCCGCAGGGCGCCTGCAAAGACGGCGGCGGACCTGCCGGCGGGCCCTGATCTGCGGGACCCGTCGCTCTATTTCGACAGAGAGCTGAGTTGGCTGTCCTTCAATGCACGCGTGCTGGAGCAAGCCAAAGACGGTCACCCTCTGCTCGAGCGCGCCAAGTTCTTCGGCATCGCAGCAAACAACCTGGACGAGTTCTTCATGGTCCGGCTGGATCAGGACGACTCGCGCGCGCGCGAGCTCGCGACGAAAATGCTCGCCGACCTCTCGCAGTTCTGGGAGCACACGCTGCGCCCGAAACTTGCGGAAGAACGAATCATCATTCTTGATCCAGCGGAATACACCGACGACGACCGGGCGTTCCTCGGGCGGCACTTCAACGTCGACGTCTGCCCCGTGCTCACGCCGCTGGCGTTCGACCCCGGGCATCCTTTTCCACTCGTCTCGAACCGCAGCAAGAACCTTGCGGTCGTCGTCGAGCACAAGGGACGGACGAAGTTCGCGCGCGTCAAGGTGCCCGACCTGCTGCCGCGGTTCGTTGCGCTCCCCCGCGTGGAAGGGACGCGCCGGTTTGCGTTGCTCGAGGATGTAATTCGCGAGAACCTTGGCCAGCTGTTTCCCGGCGTCGGCATTCGCACCGCACATCTCTTCCGTGTCGTGCGGGACATGGAAGTCGCGGTCACCCATCCGCAGGACACCGCCGAGACGATCCTCGAAGTCGTCGATCGCGGACTGCGCGAACAGCAGCACGGCCCGGTCTCGCTTCTCGAGGTCGATCACGCCATGCCTGCGCGCGTGCTCGCCCTGCTGGTGGAAAACTTTGAAGCGAGCCGCGACGTCATCGTGCGTACCCGCGGCCGCATGGGGTTCGCGGATTGGACGGCGCTGGCCGCGATCGCGCGCCCGGATCTGCTGGATCCGCCGATGAAGCCGGCCAGGATGTGGCGCAAGGGTTCGCCGGACATCTTCGACGAAATCCGCTATCGCGATCAGATCATCCACCACCCGTTCGACTCGTTCGAATCGGTCGAGTCGTTCGTCGACGCGGCCATCGACGACCCGCGCGTCGTCGCCATCAAGATGACGCTCTATCGCATCGGCGCCAACTCCCCCGTCGTCGATCGCCTCATCAAAGCGGCCGAACGAGGCAAGCAGGTGGCGGTGCTCGTCGAGTTGAAGGCGCGATTCGACGAGCGGAGCAACATCGAGTGGGCGACGCGCCTGGAAGACGCGGGCGTCCACGTCGTCTACGGCGTGGAGCGGTTGAAGACCCACTGCAAGATCTGTCTTGTCGTCAGGCAGGAAGACAACGAGATTCGCCGATACGTCCATATCGGCAGCGGCAACTACAACCGGACAACCGCCAGGCTCTACACCGACATCGGCATTTTCACCGCGCGCCCGCGGATTGTCGCCGATGTCTCGGAGCTGTTCAATTATCTGACCGGCTATTCGAATCAGACCGACTACCGGGAGCTCTTGATCGCGCCGGTCGCACTGCGCCGGCGGTTCGGCAAGCTCGTCGCCCGCGAGATGGGACATGTCAAGCGCGGGCAGCCGGCGCGCATCATCATCAAATCCAATTCCCTCACCGATCCCAGAGTCGTGCGGCTGCTCTACCGCGCGTCGCAGGCCGGCGTGAAGATTGATTTGATCATCCGCGGCGTCTGCGTGCTCCGGCCCGGCGTGCCGGGCGTCAGCGAGAACATCACCGTGCGTTCGATCGTCGGCCGATTCCTCGAGCATTCGCGCATCTGGTATTTCGAGAACGACGGGAAGCCGCAGGTGTACATCGGCAGCGCCGATCTGATGGAGCGCAATCTGAACAAGCGCGTCGAGGCCGTGTGCCCCGTGCTCGATACGGAGCTGGCCCAGTTCCTGCGCCACGTCATCCTCGAGGCATATTTGCGCGACAACGTCCGCGCTCGCGTTCTTCAGCCGGACGGAACGTACGTGCCGCTGGAAGGCGATGGGGCGCCGTTCGACGCGCAGTACACGATGATGAGCCGGCGTTTGCGCGCGATGCTGGCGCGCGAGCGTCTCGGCGATCAGCTGCAGCAATGACCTAGGCTCCCATTCCCATTCCCGATACAATTCCCCACCGACGATGATCAGATTTCGGATATGGATTGCGGCGACGCTCGCGGCGTGTGCCGCAGCGGGGGCGCAGACCCAGACACCACAGACGCGCCTCTACCTCGAGGCGTTCGACGACCGCGGCCCGGTAGAGCTGACGCCGAACGACGTCGCTGTCTTCGATGGTGGGATGACCCGCACGATCACACGGCTCGCCCGCGCCGCCGATCCGATGCGCATTTTGTTGCTCGTCGATAACGGGCGGTCCGCCCAACCCTTCATCCAGGAAATTCGCAGCGGCATCGTCGCGTTCGCCGATGCGATTCCCGCTGAACACGAGTTGGGCCTCATCACCATCGGCAACACACCTGTCGTCAGGCAGGATCCGTCGACAGACAGAACGAAGCTCAAGCAGATCGCCAGAACGCTGACGACGGGGGGCACGATCGTGCTGGTCAATGCGGTGTACGAGATGTACGATCGCTTCCTGCGAAGCGCCGGCGATCGGTGGCCGGTGCTCGTCATCCTCACGACGGACGGCACAGAAGGCAGCGGTCAGTTCCATCCGGAGAAATTCGCCGCATTCGGGCGCGACATGCAGGCGAAGGACGTCGTCGCGCATGCGATCGTGCTCGCGACGTCCAAAGGGGATGCGCTGCAGGTGCAGATCGCCCGCGCGCTCACGGAGGGCACCGGCGGCACCTATGGCGCGACGTTCACGGGCGGTGATTTCACCACGAAGCTCGATGCGATGGCGCAGAACATTGTCGCCGACTACGATCGCACGTCATTGCAATACGTGCTCGAGTACGAGAGCCCCACAGGACAGCCGGGCCCGGATTTGAAAGTCACGCTGCTCCGCGACGGCGTGAGGATGCGCATGTCGCGCGCCGGACGCATTCGGAACTGATCACGGTACCGGTCGTGCCGTCGGCGGATCGCGCATCACCTGCACCTGGATCGGATCCCATCGAGCTCCCCGTGCGATCGAACGGACGGCAACCGCCAGGGACGGATTGGTGACCGCGACGGGCAACGATTCGTTGCTCACGAACACGGGGACCGACCGCAGCGGCCTTCCCTCGACGTCCACGAGTACGACAGGTGTCGGCTGAGGGCCGGGCGCCTGTGCCCTGGCGACGGGCGCTCCGCCGGAGAGGCAGATCCACACCAGACACGCCGCAATAACGGTCAGCACCCCTTTGGTATACGAGTCAACGTTCATAGCTCCTCCTCTTAGAAAGAAACGCATGGATACGCTCTACGTCGCGGCGGGATTCTCGCGAACGACCTCGCGGGCGTTCTTGTCTGTGCGGATCCCCACGAATGCCGAGTGACGCAGGTTTCCGTCGCGTGTCCACTCTGTGAAGGCGATCTCTGCGACCAGCGTGGGTTTCACCCATTTCAGGATCTTCATATCCTCTTTGGTCACGCCTTCTCCCCAATGCCCGGTTTTGGTGCTGGGCAGATCGGTGAATGGGCAGGCGTCAGTTTTCCACATCTGCAGCAATTCAAAGAGGGACGCGCGCTGCGCGGATGTAAAGCCCGCTCGCACACGCGCTGCAAACCGCAGCTTCTTGCTCTCGTAGTAGCCGACGACGATGGATTGAAAATTGCGGCTTTCGGGTTTGTAGCCTCCGATGACGAACTCCTGGCGCAGCTGCACCTTGAATTTCTGCCAGGCGCCGCTGCGTTTGCCCGGTTCGTATCTCGAGTCGCGGCGCTTCGCGACGACCCCTTCGAGCCCGACATCGGCGATGGCCTGAATGACGTGCTCGGGGGCGCCGGGAAGCTCGGCCGAGAAGACCACGTCAGAGCCGTTGACAATGCGCTCCAGGGCCGCGCGCCGCGTCATAAGCGGTGTGGCCTGCAGGTCTTTCCCGTTCAGATGCAGCAGGTCGAAGGCAAAGTAGCGAATGGCCGCCGGCGCCGCTGATCGGTGGTGGAGCTGTTGAAAGGACGGGCGTCCGGATTCGTCGAAGGCGACGATCTCACCGTCGATGACGGCAGACTTCGTCGCGAGAGCGGCGACAGCCTTGTGTATCGCCGGGTAATCGGCGGTCAGATCGTTTCCCTTGCGCGACAGCAGTTTTACATTGTCGCCGTCCTTCAACGCCAGGGCGCGATACCCGTCGAATTTCGCTTCGTACAGCCACTCGTCGCCTGTCGGCAGAGCCTCCACCAGAAGAGCGGCCATCGGGGGGACGAATTTCACGCTCATGAACGCACGCAGATGACCGATACAGGGAGTATGGCGCGTTTGGTGGCGGTCTTGCCAGAGCCCGCCTACTCGCGCTCCTCGATTCGCCCGATATTGATGGGCGAGCCTTGTTTTCTCGAGAGGATGCTGCGATGCGCGCGTACTATGTCTTGACCGGCAGCGGTGTGGCGCTGCCGCTGTCGTTCGTCAGGCACCAGATGGCCAAACCCCGCAAACCCATCGATCTCATTGTTCGTCGTGGCGCCGAGCGGCGCTTTCGCGCACTTACGGAGAAGACGGCTCACTTGCCCGTGACGGTGTTGTGGGATCGCCGAACCCAGGACCGGCGATCGGAAGCCGCCGCGACCGATACGAACCGCCGGAAGAAGGAACGGCGGCAGGACCCGCCGTTTACGTGGAAGCTGAGCGACTTCGTGGTTGGCACCACGGCTCCGCCGAAAAAGCGGAAGCGCCGGTAACGTCAGCTGCCATCGGAACGCACCACCCTTCCCGCACGCGTTCCGTTACTCCCACGCGAGGGTCCAAGACATCGGCCAATAAATCGGCCAAGCTCTCACCAGGACGGGAGAAATGTCCTACAATATTTCCATTTTCCATGGAACAAGATCGGCCAAATCCGATGACAGAGACGCCTGCTCGCATCGAGCCGGCCCGCCTTGAACATCCTCCCGAGGCGATAGCAGACCTCGTTGCCGAGTTGTCTGCTGCATCGGCCAAGTTGGGCCGTTCACTGCACCCGCGCACCGGGGCGAGTCTGTCCGATCTCGTCCGCGTGATGAACACGTACTACAGCAACCTGATTGAAGGGCATGATACGCGGCCCCGCGACATCGAGCGTGCCCTGGCCGGAACGTTCGACAAGGATGAGGGCCGCCGGAACCTCCAGATCGAGGCCGCTGCCCACGTCGGCGTGCAGTCAGAAGTCGATCGCATGGCAGCCGATGAACAGCTGCCCGAGCCCGCCTCGGCTGACTTCATTCGATGGCTGCACAAGCAGTTCTACAAAGATGCCCCCGAGTCCATGCTTCGTATCAGAGGCGCAGGTCGCAACTTCAGAATGGAGCCAGGGGAATGGCGGTCGGACCCGGAGCATGATGTCGCCGTCGGTCGCCACGTGCCGCCGGCGAGCGACCGCGTGAATGAGTTCATGCAGTACTTTGCTCGTCGATACGAGTTCAGTCACATGGGAAAAGCGGCCCGGATCATTGCCATGGCCGCCGCGCACCACCGCCTCAACTACATTCATCCATTTCCGGACGGCAACGGTCGCGTCAGCCGTCTGATGAGCCATGCTATGGCGTGGCGCGCGGATGTGGCCGCGTACGGTCTCTGGTCGATCTCACGAGGCCTCGCGCGAGGTTTGGAAACCCGCAACGAATACAAGCAGATGATGGACTTGGCGGACACTCCGCGACAGGGTGATCTTGACGGACGGGGCAACCTATCGGAGCGAGCGCTGGTCGATTTCGTCGGGTGGTTTCTCCGTGTCGCCATTGATCAGGTGACGTTCATGTCGAGCCTCTTCGATATCGACGCTCTCGCAGAACGCTTGCGTTCCCTGGTGGCGCAGCGGGACCTGAAGCCCGAAGCCGCGCGGCTGCTCGAGGAAGCGTTGGTGCGCGGCGCCATTGAACGCGGCGACGCATCACGCATCACGGGTCTTCCCGAGCGATCCGCTCGGCGTGTGATGAACGATCTCGCTCAGGAAGGCCTACTCGCCTCCGCTACGCCGAAAGGGGCGGTCTCGCTGCGTTTCCCGGTGCACAGCGTCGACGTGCTCTTTCCACGACTCTATCCTCACACTTAGCGGATTCGCGAGATGGTAGACTGGTCAAAGTCGGGGCGTAGCGCAGCCTGGTAGCGCACCTGCCTTGGGCGCAGGGGGTCGCTGGTTCGAATCCAGTCGCCCCGACCACTTTCCTCAGAAATCCTCGTAAGTCATCACTCCTGGAATGAGTTCTCGGCGCGAGCCTCTGCGCAGGCTCGTTCGCCGTGAATCGCCCTCTCACGCCCGTTTTCGCCGCAAAGTGGTCACAAATTTGGTCACACCCAAATCGCACCTAAGTGATGCAACTGAAGGCGCTTGTTGGCGAAGCGCCGTCGGAAAGGGCCACGCACGGCCGCATGCGGCGCGTCACGGCCATGCTCTGCACAGGTCCTGTGGCCGAACAGCACCCATTCCGCCTCGTCTTCAGGAGGCTCATGGATGTCTATGGATTTCGATCCTCGTTGGACTGATGACCCGCGCGACGACGATCGCCGCGACGATGTTCGAAGGGAGGAATCAGGACGTGAGCTGAACCAAGGCAGTCGAGGCGTCTCGTCCGATCCACTCGAACGAGACGCGCGCGACCCGCGTGAGGTGTTCACGCGCGATCTCGACCTGCCGCGCGGCCCAGACCGCGAGCGCGTGTGGTTCCGCGAGCACAGCGTTCTCTTGCGCGGCTCGGAATCGCGGGCGCTGGCGACGACCGGCGCGTTCCGCGTCGTGCACGCCGACGACCTCCGGGACAGCCGCGGCCAGCCCTTCGACCCACGCAGCGGCGAACTCCGGCACCTGCGTGAACAGAAGCTCGTGCGAACCATTCCGATCCGCGACGGCCGTGCGCTCGTCGTCCTCACCGAGCGTGGCCGCGACGTCCTCGAACGCAACCGGCACGAGCGCGAGCAGCACTTCTACGCCGGCCTCCAGCGCCCACGCGAGTTGCTTCACGACGCGAAGGTCTACCAGGCGTACGAACGCGAGGCCGAGCGGCTGCGCGAGGATGGTGCGGTCATCCATCGCGTGATGCTCGACACCGAGCTGAAACGCGAGTATCAGCAGTTCCTCCAAGAGCACAACCGCGGCAAGTCCGACAGCGACGGTCGTCCCGATCGTTCACCCGACGAGATCGCGCGCTGGGCGATGGACCACGACCTCCCGGAGAAGGACGGTCACGTCCAGTTCCCCGACGCGCGCATCGTCTACGAGGACCGCGACGGCCGCGAACACACGCGTGACATCGAGGTGGAGACGCTCAACTACCGCGGCGCGCACGCGTCCGCGAAGGCGTCATCCGGATTCAGTCGCCACAGCGCCGCCGGCATGCGCGTCGTCGGCTCACGTGGGGCAGGTGGCGGAGGCAGCCGGCGCGGCAGCGGCGGATTCGCCTTCACGGCCAGCACCGGCAGGACAGGTGGTCGCGCTCCCGATCCGCGGCTCGCAGAGGAGTTGTTGCGATGAACTTCGATCACGCCGTCGGCACCATCGTCTCGAAGGGCTTCACCGAGCGGCAGGCGCGCTTTCTCGTGCTCGTCGCGCGTCACTCCGGCGTCTGCGTCATGCGCCAGTACTCCGCGTTCGCAGGCGTGGTCTTCGGCCACACCACGCGGAGGTTCTTCACCAAACTCGAACGCCTCGGTTGGGTCTCGACCTACGACTGCGCGCGCAAGCGCGCGCGCATCTACCACGTGCGCCATCGGGAGCTGTACGAGGCCATCGGCGATGCCGAGTCCCGCCTCCGTCGTCCGCCCACCGTGCCGCGCGCGCTTGAACGCATCATGCTGCTCGACGTCATCCTGAGGGAGCCGGACCTCGTCTGGCTGGCGACGTCCGAGGAGAAGATGACGCACGTCTCGGCGTTCACGGCCATCACGAAGGACTCGCTGCCGCAGATGACGACGCCGCAGGGGAGCTATGAGCCGGTGCGGTACTTCCCGGACCAGGCGCCGATCGGCATCCATCCCGATGGGCGGTGGATTGTGGTCTGCCTGCTCACGCAGGACGCCAGGCGCGAGTTGCGGACCTTCCTCGAGCGGCACCTCATGTTCCTCGCCGCTCTGCCGACCTGGACGCTCCGCGTCGTCATCCCTGCCCACATGGCCGCCCACGGGATGCGTTTCGTCGACGACGCGCGACGAGGCCTGCGCTGGCGTTTCGACGGACAGTTCCGCGACGACCTCCGCTGGTACTTCGAAACTCGGCGAGCCGGTGGCAACCCGGACGCCGTGTCAGACGATGACGAGCGCGCACACCGGGCGAGACTGCGACGGTTCTCCGGCCTCGGGTTCTCCGCGCTCTACCCGCTCTGGGTCGCGCAGGGCGACGACGTGTTCCCGACCGTAGCTGCGCGGGTCGGCGACGCCCTGTTCCGTGAGGCTGGCGTCATCGAACCGCTGGTGCTGCCGCACGCCTACAGCCACCTGGCGCCGCTGGTGGGGGTGGCGTGAAAGACCTGCGGCTCGGCGAAACGGCTTACTCGGTGCTTCCCACGAGGACGAGCGCGACCCCAAAGACAACTGCGGCCACTTGTGAAGCCTCAACAACAACTCGATCCGTCCGAGGTCTCCAGGGACATCTGCGAGGAAGTATAAGGCCGCGGACTCAGAGGTGTCGATCCTCGCGCTCGATCTCGCTCCGTGCCGCAGCAGCGATCCGCCGAACAGACCGAGCGCTACGCGCATTGGGGAAAGTAGTTCTCGATGCCATAGCGATCGAGCACCTTCACCATCCATCGAGACCTTTGAATGATGATTGGATCAGTGAACATCGTGCCGCGGCACCGCTACTCGAAACTGCCGTCGGCGAGCATGTGGTTACCGCGTGCGCCAACGCCTCGCACACCTCGATCGTTTACGGCCACCACGGCGATAGGGGCTGACTCCAGAAACGCGACACGCGAACTACCAGTCTGCCGATCGACGATAAGACACAGTTGGTCGGTCGGTCGGCCGAAGAAAAACCGATATTCGAGCAGTTGCGCCAGCGCGGCGCGACACTGGTCGATTTCGTTTGACTCCGTGATGGTCTTGGCTTCAAAAATCACCCGTGTCTTCGACGGCGAGATGGCCCACAGGTCAATGGCGCCAGGGATCTCCTCAATGTCCACCCAACCTGAATCCGCCAAGTACTTATGTAAGAGAGCTAGAATCTCGTGATGACCGCGCGTCGCCTGCTCCTGCAGCTTCGCGATCTCCTCTGCTGAGGATCGCGGATCATTGACGACGAACGATTCCACAATCCGTGTCGGATCGAATAAGCGACCGAGGTGTCGGCGATTTACCACCGAAATGGCTACGTCAGGGTCCGGATCCAGCGGACCTCCCTGAGCGGACGCGTTTTTAGTCAGTTCACCTGGATGATGTAGCGAGTCCCGAAAAATCATTGCGTCGAGTGGGTACTCGACCAGATGTTCGTAGATGTGATCGAACCGTGATTCGTCGATGAAGACGTCTTTCATCCAATCGCCGAAGTACCCTGACGCGCACATCGTGAGTAGTTCTCGCTGCGCTGGGCCTCCAACAGACGGAGGATGCCGCGGGTCCTCCGTAGGAAGCGTCGCCGCACCGTTCCAGTAACAACCTGACGCATCGCACAGCACGTACGGCGCCCAACCGCTCGACTCGATCACGCGCCGCAATCGGTCGTTCGACGGTCGAACTGGAATGTCTCGAATCCTCCGCGCCTTCTCGGGAACGGCCGGTCGATGACCTGTGTTGGTAACCCATGTCGCAAGTGGAACCTGCGTGCCGCGGTCGAGTGCGGCACACGTATAGCCACTACGCGGGATCCCGGCGCCATCTAGAGGGACGATTGACTGAGGCGCAATCCCGAATGGAGCCAATAATGCCCAGAGCGATTCCGGTACGAGGCCGGTGCCAAGAATCGTTCGCCATGGACCCGTGTTGATGCCCTTCATACGGTTGATGGCGTCCTCAGTCGATATGGCATCTTCGCCCTCACCCAGAACGACGGTGATGTCCTTCAGAGCACGCGGCGAGTAGTGAATCAGTACGTTGGGATCAACGATTTCAGGACGCACGGGATGTCGAGAGACCTCAAGTGCCGCCGCGACCGCATCCCGAGCGGTGGATGAAAAGTTGCGATCCAGCAGCTCCGACATCACTCGAAGCGCCAGCGTGGCATCCTGGCGCAAGGTGGCATCGAGTGATTCTGAGAGCCCACCTGTGGCGCGAGCGACGATCAGACTACGGCTCGTCGGTCTTCTCGTATTCCACGCAGCCAGTGTGCCGGCGGCAGCACGAACTTCCCAGATGCCATCCTCCTGCAGACGCCAGAACGTCTCCGCGGCATCTGACCGTCCGCGTTTGGCAAACTGCTTGAGCAGATTTGTAAGAACCAGTTCAATGTCCTCGAACGGCGCCAGGCGAGGTTTTGCCATCAGACCGCGCGCAATTGCAAGAAGGACGAGCAGCAGCTTCTGGGGCGAGCGTCGCTGGCCCGTCGGCGACTCGCCGATCGCGCTGAACCGGGTTACGAGTGTGTGCTCACTTATGCGGTCGGAAGGCGGTATCACGGCGTCAGCATTCTACGATTGTCCGCGCTCGCCGAGGAACCAACGGTTGCTCGTGTGAGCAAGCGTCAGGTCCCTCTGGGCGAGATGCATCTCATACAGCTCGCACCCACTCCCCGCTGAGTCATCACAGCGACCTGATCCGCCACACGCATTCGTCCACTACAAGCCCGGGTAGTCCCCGATCACCCGCGCGCTGGTCGAACAGAACCTCGCATTGAAGATGCCCGGCGGGGCGTTCCGAGCCGACCTCAGCCCACTTCTCGCGACCGGCGAAACGTGGGATCCACTCGCCGCCGAGGCACTCATTTCGCATTGTCTGGTCACGCTTCTGCCCCGGGCGACCCGTGGAAGGTGAGGACCACGCAGGACCAACAGGGGGAGCCGAACGGGGAGCCGACAGCGCCTCGCGTCATCGGCCCCCACTTCCAGATATGGCCACTCCACCACGACGTCGATGCAACGAGCCAACGGCTGGACAGCGGCGCAACAACGGCCAGAACAGCGAGCAATTGCGCGATGTCGGGATCAGAGAGGCCAGCGCCTTATGCCGGCCGGGCCGCAAGGAAGAAGAATGAGAAGCGTGGAGTGGGGGCGTGAGCGACCCCGCCTTGGTGCCGTTCGGCCCCCTGCGGGCGTGGTCGCTCACGCCCACTTGTCCGGCGTCAGTTGTCCTGCATGAAGCGGCCCGGACGCGTGCCGCGATCGTGGCCGGATTCCTACCTGTTCCGCGCCGAGATCTGGTTCCGTACGCGCCGGCGAACGTCGTGGTGATCACCCGCGCGCACAATGTCGTACCTTAGGCGCAACCGATGGTCGTTCTTCGTTGCACACATAAGCTGCTCGCGCGCCTGAAACAGACTGACAACCTGCCCGTCGTCGAGTCCACGACACGGCTCGGCGACTGGTACGGCAACGTCCTCCAACTCGGTCATCGTCAGCACCTGCTCTTCATCAGCGAACGGTCCCGACTACCGGTGGTGATCCCGATTCGCGAAAGCAATCGGTTGGCCTCGGTGTTTCCGGACGCCGTGAGCGAAGGGTTGACCATCGTCGGCGTCAACGCTGAGGACATCGCGGATGAACGTGCGCGGATGTCGGAAGTGGTCTTCGGCCGGACCCGCAACCGGAGCCTGCTCGGGACCATGAACGACTTCGCCTTCATGGCGCAGGTCGGCAGTGCGCGGCGGCCAGAACCAGAGACGCCCGAGGAGCTGATGAGGTTCCTGGCGCAGACGCCGATCTTGCCGTTGAACGGCGCAAGCCCGATCGAATTGACGCGAGCGGTGTTCGAGGTCCGATCGACGCGATGACGACTGAGTGGCGTCGCTCCGGTTCGCAATTGTTCGGGAGCGCGCTAGGCGTGTCAAGACTACCCTCCGGCGCTGCGCGGTCTTGACACGCCCAGCGCGCTCCCGACGATCAGGCAATTACCGGAGCGACGATGCGGTCCCGACGCTCGGCACGCAGGGCCCAGCATCGCCAGTCGTTCTCCCACCGGACTCGCTAATTGCTGGCCCTTTTTCAACCTCAGGGCCACGCGACTCTCCTACGGCTGCAGCTCGCCTGCGACGAAGCCGTGCGGCACATGGAAGTACTTTGGAGGCCAACTCGAATGCCGAGTACGTTTCCAGGACGCGAGCGACGCACGCTGTATATGCCACTCGAATCTCGCCCTTACGTGCGGGTGCAGCTCGATTACCAGAGCCGAGCCCTTGGCGTTGGCCGTCATTAAAGACCCTTTGTCTGAAATCGACTGAGCTTGCCCGGCACTGGAGCGCCGCCGGCCCAAATGGCGATGCCCTCGCGCTCGTCCAAGACATCGGGCAGCGCGCCGCCCAAAGCCACGGCGAGCTGCGGGTACTCACGGGCGAACGGCGCTCCGTAGTCCGCAAACGCGGGAGGGACTCTCGGAGTACTCCTGAAATGGACCGCCGAACCATGCACGATCCAACGACTCTCGGCCAGTGAGGCGACCATCGGCAGGTCGCGGCCGCCGCCGGTCAAGACAAGGGCTATGTTCTGGAAAAGCGGAGCGAAGCTCTCGTCTACACGCTCGAGAAACGCCTTCACCCGAGCGTGGAGTTGCTCCTCAAACCCTCGCAAGCCGGCCGATGCGAGAAACTGGGCTCTTTCAATCGTCACCCGGACGTCCGAGGACAGGGACACCTCCACGTGGCCGTCAAGGAAGAGGCGCTCCTTGATACGCCGAAGGCCGCTGAGCCGCACCGATACCCGGGCCTGCGCCGCCAGTGCGCCCGCCGGATCCATATGACCGCACCGCAACAGTTCGGACAGCAGGATTTCGTCGACGTGGTCGCCTGCGAAGCGCACCGCGTCGGCCATGGGCGGGTTCACCGGGATGGCACGGTGGCCCTGTGCTTTTTCGTGCCCGTGAGAGATCAGAAAAATTGAAAAATCTGTTGTGCCGGCACCGACGTCAACGACAAGTACCAGTTCCCGACCTCTCTCGCGCCAAACACTGGCTGAGCCTGCCGCCAACGGCTCCAGCACTCCGCCCCACCGCTGCATTTGGTGTGTGGGTCGGCCGTCGTCGGCAATGAGCCACCTCAAGGCCTCCGAGTCGTAGTTCTTCGCCTGAGCAACGGTCGCAACCACTTCATCCACTGGAATGCCCATTGCCCAGCGCCCATTGAATGTGTCGGCCAACAACTGCGCCCGGCCGATGAGTTTGGCCAAGTACGGCGCCGCCCAAGCCCGCTGGTCCTGCCGCCAACAGGGCAATGAGAACCTGCGCGGGACGTACCGGCCCAAGCCCTGCTCCGTCAAAGCCGCCCCAGCAAGGTCAGTGAGATACGCGAGATACAGGGTTAGGACATCGTCTAGCGTTACCTTCGTGGAGGTCGGATTCTGCTCGCTTGTCAATGCCGTGAATGTTAGAAGGTCAACAGACTCAGCCTGGCTGACGAACTGCTTGATAGAGTCGAGCCGCTGTCGCCGCCCATCTGCAGCACGTCGCTCTCCCCGGCGGAACGCTTCTGACCCGACAAATACCAAACCATCGTCGTCAATCCACAATGACGATGAAACGGCGAATACTGACCCGTCCACGTCACCATCCATCTGACCCAGGGGCAGCGGGATGAGATCGTCGCCATTGGTCGCCGAGGCTTTGGACTTAGCAGTTCCGAAGTCTAAACACAGCACCGCATTCGCCGGCCCAACTGGGATCGTCAGCCCCTCAACGTTCAGATGCACGGTGGGGACAACTGAAGGCGGAGGCGCTGCTGACGGCCCTGCACCCGCAAGCTCCGCAAGGGCTTCTCGGTCCATAGATGACACGAGGCCTGCGAACTCAGGCCGATTCGCGTCGATGCGCTCCAGCAGACTGCGGACGAGTGCGGTTGCCTCATCACGATTCATGTTCTGTCTCCCATCTACTCGTCGACCGGTGTAACCAGCGCTTTTCTGACGATGCGAAATGTCCCGTTTGCATGCTGAGCGCGTACCTGTTGCTGGAGAATCCGAACGCGCCGTACGCCCATCCTCGATCCACCCTCGAGTGCATGATCCAGCGGGCTATAATCGACCGTCTCGCCTACGGAAAGTGCTATTTCGAGCCCGCGAGCGCGGGCGACTTCCTCCACGGCCGCTCTCATTAGATCAGTGTGGGCAGAACTAGCGACATTGCGCTCTGGCGACTGCGAGCCGGTGTGAATTAGGGCTTCAGCGATGATGTCGTCAACCCGGCGCATCCCGCTTTCCTCCAGGCTGGCCAGTATCTTCGGAGCGGTCGCACCAACCAGCCAGTCTCGGACTTGCTCCGACAGGCCGGGTATCTCGGCCAGAATCCGCAACTCCTCCTCTGCTCGAGTCTCGCTCCCTTTAGCGATGGCGAGCACCGCCTTCATCCGCGAGTCCGTGATTCCCGCTCTACCCAGAAGCCCAATCGCTTCCTTGATGTCGTCTACGAGCGCGCTGCACTCGTCGCTGCGGCCCGCAAACTCGTCCCACGCATACGCGTCAAACCATCGCCGGACGATTTCCAAGGCCTCGTATGTTCGTGGATCCACTGCCTGCGCGAAACGAACGCGGACGATGTCGTGGATAAGTTCTGCGGCGGCAGTCACAACATCATTGCGAACATCGTGCGTTGCAGGTTGACCAGCCCGGCGGAATGATTCGTACAACATCGTTCCGAGAGCAGCTCCCGCTCCGTCTGCCCTCAGACGCGGATGGAGCGCGATTCGATCGTGCAGACGGTTAAGGACGCGCTTGACCCTGCGGCCGATCGAGTCGCTCGGACGCTCGGTCTCAAATGAAACACCAGCAAGTCGCTCACTCAGGAGGGAGAGAACGGCCGCGAGGTCGCCGGTGCTGGCCAGCATCGCCTCAATGCAGGCCCGGCGTGCCTTTTCGGCAGACTCTTCTCTCACTGCGGCCGTCGCGGCAAATCGGGGCACCCAAGGCTGGTGCAACAGCCGCAGTGCCTCAGCCGCGTATTCGCGATCGTCGCTGTCATCTAGAGACAACAGCGGCGCGGGTTCCGCGAACTCACCCGATGAAAGGGCGGCCTCCAAATGAACCCGAAGGGACTTGCAGGAAGACCATAGCCGCCCGATGGCGGAGAGGGCCAACAGTCGATCCAGCGGGCGCTGATCGGTGAGTGCGTTGACGGCTCGGTCAACACCCGCGCGGAACTCAGGCTTGTTGGCCGCCGTGGCCAATGACTTTGTTTGCGCCAAGCCGCGGAGCGCGTCCAGGCGCTCCGCAGCGGTTTCAGACGTGACAAACGTCTGCAGTGCATCCGACATTCGACAGGAGACTCCTATGATTGACTGTAAACCTGTTGGGGCCGGCAGATCGTTCCACGGCACGAAGGACACGCATTCAGGCTAGCGATGCCTACCTGAATGCGTGCCCATCGAGTCTTAGACCGTTACGCTGTCCTCGATATCCCGGATGATGCGCTTGGCGAGGTCGCCCCAGTTGGCCTTGCCCGAATAGATTCGAGCGCCGTCGTCGTTGGTCGACAGCCAGAAGTCGGCGTCGGTGAGCAGCTCCGATGCACCGATCATCACCAAGAACTCGTCCTTGATAAATTTCCGATGGCCGGTGTGCATTTTGATCAGCAGATCCCGGAGCACCAGGTGCATCGGCCCGACGCCTCCCGACTTGAACAACGCGTAGTTATTCGGCTCGTCGAAAGCCGTTGGCATCTGTTGCTTCAGAGCCGACCAGAACTCGGTGACCACCGCCGCGATCTCGTCGGCGCGATCATCGATCGTGGCCGTGATCTTCAGCATTGCCACGTAGTCGTATACGGGCCGCAGGGCATCGACGAACGAATTCGCGCGAAGAACTCGCGTGTGCTCGGAAGCAGGATTTGAAGCGATCTCTTTCTTCGTCGCGTGCTGCTGGTTCGGCAATGAGATCAGTTCGTACCACGGGCTGCCCGGGTCGTTGTTGAGGGCTTCCGTCACCTTGTAGCAGACCACGCTGCGTTGTGCGGATCCGGGGATAACGGTGTCCCCTTCCGTTGCCTGGTACTTCGCGAGGATCGCATTCACGAGCGCCGTCTGCACGCCCTTCGCGGTGGAGTTGATGACGCGGAACTGGAGCATCTCCGTCACTTTGTCCATGCCGCGCGTCATCACGACCGGGATCGGGAACTCACCGAACGACGACTCCTCGTCGAAACGGAAGCCGTAGCCGAGTTCGCGATGCTGGCCGTCGTAGTTGAAGATTGGTCCCTTGTCGGTGTCGAAGGTCAACTCACCTTTCTTGGCGTCGAACTTCGTCTGCGAATCGCGGTCGTTCAACATCAACGCAGTGGGCGAGATCGCGTCAGCAGCCTCCAAGTAGCGCGCGAAACGGCGCGCCCGGTTCCTTTCAGCAGCCCGCTGGTAGCCTTGGTCCGCATCGTCATACGGCAGGCCAGGATCAAATCGTTCGACTTTGATCGGCAGAGCTTTGAGCGTTTTCGCGGGAAGGAAGAACTGGAACAACTCTTGGCCGTTTTGGACGGCGCGCACGGCGGGTACGGTGTACCGCATGAGACCTCCTGCCACCACCCTGATTGTCGCTAGCCCTTAGCGATGACCGTCATGGCCATCTTCAGCGGGCTAATCACGCCAACCCTTTTTGGTGATTAAGCACGACGAGCGTACAGCACAACAGCATTCCCGTCAACCCGACCCTCCGATCGCAGACCGCGGGCGCGAGGAGCGGCGGCGCGAACCGAGTCTCCGTGATGGCCGAGCGGCGGACGTCGGCAGCGCGAATACGGGCCGAACCGCGCTGGCGTCGCAGCCGACAGGCAGGATGCCACTGAGAAACGCCACGAGGGTCGCCGCCCAGGAGAGCCGAGGAACGTTTGCGGATGTTCGAGATGGGCTTCGGCGGCACCAAGAACCGCAGCTTGCGACCGCCCCTTCGGCGCTGCGCGGTCTTGACCGCCCGGCACACTTCCACATCAGCAACCAATGGGGCAACTCGGACGCCACGTTTCTGAACGCTCCTGCAAGGAGTGCGTCAACGCAGCGTTTACATGAAGCGACTGAACTCGTTCGGCAGCATCTTCAACATGGTGTCCATCTTCATAGAGTACAGATCCCAAGTGAGATCAAACTGGTTCAGGACGTCGGCGAAGCGACGAGCGCTCCCAGGTCCGCGGCCAGCCGCGCCCTTCTTGGCGCGCTGTGTAGCTGAATTGATGTACAACGTAGTTGCCAAGGCCATGGCAGCTTTGTTCGTGACAATCTCCTGTCTTGAGGCCAGCTGTTCGGCGATATCACCCGGTTGATTCAATGGCCCGGCTAGCACTGCGAGCACCCTCGACGGGTCGTCACGATGGGCGCGGTATATCGAATATGGACCGGCCAAGAGATGCCGGTAGTACCTTCCGGTAATCCTCGATCGCCGGGATAAACCGAGCACGCTCCCCTGGCTTGCGGCTACCATCCTTCTCGACCGGACACAGTTGGTCGAAGTTGAAGAGCGCGAGCCACGCCCACAGCTCGACATCTCGCTCGAGGTTCTTCAGACCGGAATCGGTCAGCTTCGAGTCAAGGTACTTCGCCAGCTCGAATCGGCTGGGGTAAGCGGTCGACTGAAGGTCAATATCGATCTCCACAGGACTCGACAGCTGCTGGTCGTCCAACAACGATGTCGGAACAGCCTGCGGCGTGGAGGTATTCAGCGAATCCAGGAAGAGACTGAACTGATCGATGCCCGTTGCGCTAAGTCGACGAAGTTTCATGATTCTGCGCCTCCGGACCAGAACGCGTTGAAGCGGTTCTTCATCCCGTGCATTCGTGCGAATGCGGCGACGGCTTCGTTGATCCAGTCATCGAAACGATCCTTTTCCTCTTCCCCAGGCGGCTCGGAACTGCCGGGAATCACCGACGCAAATTTCAGCCAGCGGGCCCGCCAGTCAGTTGCGTCGTCGGTCTCGTAGCTCTTTTCGACGTAAAGCACGCGCACGAGAATCTCCCGGAGCGCCTGCGGCAGTGCCATGCAGACAAAGGACGGGCTTCTGGCCAACGCACGCCAATCGCCGAAGTGGTTGTTGATGAGGAGGATCGGCCGATCGCTGAAGTCAACCCGAAATACTTCCTCGCCAAGGGCCGCGGGCTTGATCGGCAGGAGTGGCTCGCGGGCCTCTTCGCCAGTGGCTGCCGCATGAACTGGAGAGATATGGTCGGCTTCTGCAAGGAGCCGACCTTCAGGGTTCGCCGTCTCGGTGACTCGCACCCGGAAGAGAATGCCTTCACGTGCATCGAACTCAACCAGCCGCAAATCTCCAGGCGCCTTAACGCTCCCAGCCGTTCCAAAGTCGAAGCGCATCCAGTTTGTCTGACGATATGCCTCCACGAACACCTTGGCGTCAGCTGGCAAGTTGTACGCATCGAGCGATAAGGCTGCGTTAAACCGAAGCGGACCGTCCTCGATCAGGACATTGGCATCCGTGCGATCGATCGTCTTGCGCCCGGTGTAGTTGTAGCGTCTAAGCACCGTCGTCTCCCTTGACCAGACCCCGAACCACAAGGTCTCGGTTCTCATCAAAGCCGCTGACTGTCAAACCAAAATCCTTGTCCTTAATCGCCACCAGAATTCGGTTTTCCCCACAGTCGAGAATGTCGAGCCCCTTCGCGTCAATGTGGATCGAGGCGTTATCCAGCTTGAAGTCCTCCGGGCGATAACGGTTCATCGCATTCCCGCGCCTCACGTCGTACGCGGTCCGCAACTCAATGCGCGGTGGCAGCGCTGCGTTGGAATCTCCCGGCGTTACAGAGAATCCGCCCTTGATTCGGTTGATCCGAAAGCGCTGAGGTCGCGGCGGGGGCGGAGGTGGTGGAGGCGGTGGCGGATCCTTGTCCTTATCCTTGTCTCCCGGGCCTTTGTCTTTCGTGCCGCTGCCGCCAGCCGGCAGCGAAAAGAAATCGATCAGCAGCGTCGGATCGAGCTCCTGCTCGGTCTCCACGATCGCACGCACGATTGCCGCAACACTGCCCGTTACAAACTCTATGTACGATGGACCGTACGTGTACTTTCCCTTGAAGTGCGAACTGTCCCGCTGCCACTGAGTGTGCGCCGGATTCTCCGAGTCGCCCAAAAGGGTGGCCAACGGTGAGTCTTCGACGACCAACAACGCGCGCATGCCCCGGTTTCGATGCTTAGGCCGCACGTCCGAGATAATGATGCCTTCACGGATGAAGACCGGGCGACCATTCTCATCGGCATCGTCGCGAACCAGGAAGATGTCAAAGAAGGAGGACGTTGACGGCTCCCCCTTGGGATAAACGTTCAACGTAACGCGGAAGGCGAGGCGATCGCCGGCCTGAACCTTTGGCCTGACCGTCGCGATCAGGTCCTTGGGAATGTCAACATCTTCCCACTTGTACGAATACGATGGCGGCGGCACGCTGATCGAGTGGAAGTTCTTCGGATCAACAGTGATCGCCCATTTCGTCAGCTCGAACAGCGGTGTGAGTTCCTTGGCGAGGTCCGGCGCTTTAGCGGCAAGAGTTGACTCAAGGCTCGTGGCGCTCAGTGTGATGGTCTCTGAGGGCGACTCAATGTCGACGATTAGATCACCGTTCAGGATCGCGTAGAAATAGTCGCGCGCAGACGCTGCCACCAGATCGCTGAACCCAATCTCCTTGTCGTACCAGGGTACGACGACTGAGAGCCCGGGCTCGTTGCTGCGGTTCAGCTTGAAGTCGGCGCAGAAATCGTCGATAAGCTTGGTGTCCTCGAATGGCATGATCAGGCCATTCGAATCCTGCCCGAGCGACCCGTCCGGCTTGTAGTATTTGCTACCGATCCAATGGGACTTGAGCACAGCCTGACCCATCAGAAGGCGGCGCTTGTCCGAGCGAACCGTTACCGCGAAGAAGGAATTGATGCAACTGGAACGCGGAAAGACGTACTTGCCAATTCCCCATCGGCCCCGCTGCTGCTCGGTTTTTGCGGACTTTCCCTCGGTTCGGAAGAAGTAATAGAAGTGATTCTTCTGGCCGGGAATCTCCTGCCACTGCCCTGGATCTCCCTCAAGGCCGCGCGTCGAGAAGTCTTCGCAAACCAAGAACGGACAGCTGTCCGTAAGGGACGGAACGTCGCGCAGGCCGTTACCGTCGGCATTTAGGTGCGGCCACGAATCATTCATGTACTGCGCGATGCGATCTGCAGGAACGGCACCTTCGGCGCCGGAAATATAAAACCGCACTCGAACAGGCCTGCTGGTCCCAGCGTCCAACGAGTTCTGAACCGCCTCACGGACAAATGCCTCCGCGGGGTTCTTGATCGCGTCAGTCGAGAAGAACTCTCCTTGGATCGGATCGCGGACTTTATCGCCCCGCGTCCAAGTCTTGAATTCCCATTGCATCGTCACACTTCACTCCTTCGCGCCAATAGTCGGCCCGAGAATCCTTGTCCAGCACCGGCCTATTTGCATCCTCGAGAGTCCTGCTTGCCGCGTACTTCACCAAGACCGGAGTTCTTCACCCACTTCTACAGTCGAAAGTCACCCTCAGGGCGTTCGCGATGCTTTGAAAACCTTGCCCGAGACGTTTCGAGACCCTTCTGGAGGGCAGCGAAGATCCGTCTTATGTCAGCCTCCGAAAACTCGTACGCTGAGCGGTTCGAAAGATTGCCAATGAGTTGGAGGTCCTTCAGGGCTCGGTTCACGCGAGCCTCAGCTAGCGCGACAAATTTTGCGCGTTTGTCTGTAGCCATTAGGCCCAAAATATTGCGGTGCTTGAGGGCAAATTCGTGCGCAACATATCGCATATATTACAAGATATATTGCACGAAGGCAATAGGGTAAAATTGTGATGCACTACAGCGGGTATTTGAGGGCGACCAGTTCGTGGCAGTTTTGACGTTATCAAGTGGACCGAGACCGCACCGTATCGACCCCCAACAGGCGCGATCTCGAAGCGAGCAGGGCCTGCGTCTGACCTGACGGGGTGCGGCTGCCGGTTAGTGAAACCCGTCGCATGGCAGGCGATATCCGAGGCTGGCGTGTTGCAGCCTGCTGCTCGCGTTCACTGGTGCTGAGCCCATCGGGGGCGGAGGATACTGATTAACCCAGCGGATTCTTCAGTCGATCGAGGAACGCGCTCACAGTGAGGATCTGACTACGCTGGCCAGCTGTGAAAGTCGTGTGAATCTCAAGCGGAATCACAAGAACAACATGTTGAGCGATCATTTCGTCCGTCTGCGCTACGCTGATGCCCGGTTCCAGTGTGAGCAAGTGCTTGACCGTGAGGCGATCAGCCTCGGTGAGGATCTGCCGCCAGCGATCCTTGCAGGTCGATTTGACGGCGAGCATCGCCAAGCGATCGATCGGTACTTCGAGATCGTGGTAAGCCGCAACCGACGGGAAGAGAAAATCAGGCCGTGACGTTCTCTCGGTCACGGGTGCACGGGCATGTGGAATGGCGTTCGCTTCAAGAATCGCTTGGAGGTGATTCTCCAGCGCGTATCCGACTCGGGACTTGCGCCTGTTCTGGACGCTCAGCGAGAACTTGACGAAGGCATCGACGTCTTCGCCAAAGCCCTGCCGCAGCCGGTTCAGCACAAGGTGGCGTTCGAGCTGGCGAAACAGTGCTTCCTCCCGCTCGAGCCAGGCGATGAGAGCACCGTCGGGGTCTTCGACAGGGTCAACATCCGGAGTGACACCGCGTGCGAACTCGGAGAACGTGGCGGTTGACGGAAATGCACCACCGAACCGGTCAAGCAGGACCTCGAGGTATGACTCCTCGACCGGTGGGCTGATCGCAGGCTCTATACCGAGTTGGGCCAACACCTCCCGACCCGCAAAGCCGACCTCGGTGTCGTCGCGCCGGATGTCCTTGACCTCGACCCCTTGGACAGGTGACGCGAGACCGAACAACCAGAGAAGCTGTCGCTCGGCGGTGCTTCCCCTGCCCGGCAAATACCACGAGGACCGAATCGTCCGGCCGCCGGAGTACGACCGACCAAGTCACCTTCGTGAAGTCTCTCGGATGCGTCTGTTCGGGGAAAGTAGAGTCGGAACTCGGATCGGGTCGGATGGCCCTCGCGAGCGTCATACCAGGTGACGAAACCCCTCCGCGAGTGTTACGTCGGCCTCGCCCTCGGCAAGGTAGACGAATCTCGCGTCGCGGGTGGCTCGCGCCTCACCAAACAGGGCCTTGAGCGCTTGGACCCCGTTGAACTCGTGCTGATTTGAGCGATCGGGACGAGCTTCGACAGCGGTCAGTCTTTTTGCTGCAGCTCCGGTGACGAGTGCGGAGAGCAGGCCGTTCATGCAGGTATGGGAGTCCTGGTCGCCGGTTGCGTGAACGGGAACTGAAGTTGCTCACCGGTGATAATTCGCATCAGATGCGGTACAACGGCGGCCGCGACCGCTTCAACGACTGGAACCACGACGGAGTTTCCAAACTGACGGTAGGCTTGAGTGTCCGATACCGCGATTGTGAATCGCCGTCCGTTTCGATCGAAGCCCATCAGCCTCGCACATTCGCGAGGCGTTAGACGCCGCGGATTTCCGCGACCTCTCTTGATGAGGATCTCAGATCCATCCTTGAAGTACCGCGCCGACAATGTGCGCGACACGTCATCCGGACCGACAAGCCCGTATCCGAAGCCATTGCCTCTAAGCTGGTGCTTCTCGGCGTACGCCCGAAGGTAGGTCCAAAGGTGATTGGTCAACACGTACTTGGAAGCGACAGCAGCCTTCGGGCCCTCGGTAAAAGGCCATTCAGGACGTTCCGAGCCATCCTCCGGATGAAGGATCTGTGACAGGCGCGGTCCTCTGTCCGGGGGAGGAAGTGGCACTTCCGCCAGACTCGAAGTCCACATTCTCGCGAAATCCAACGATGAAGATCCGTTCCCTGTGCTGCGGCACAAACGCTTTGGCATCCACAACACGCGTCGAGATGCTGTAGCCGAGAGTCTCGACAAGCGTCTCCATGATCCGCGCGAACGTTCTGCCCTGATCGTGGCTCTTCAGGTTCTTGACGTTCTCCAGGATGAACGCAGCCGGCCGGTGACAGGCGATGATGTCGGCGATGTTAAAGAACAGATTGCCCTGTTCGAGGCAGCTGAATCCGTGGGGCCGACCCAGGGCGTTCTTCTTCGAAACGCCTGCGATCGAGAACGGCTGGCAGGGGAATCCGGCTAACAGTAGATCATGAGTCGGAATGGACTCCGGTTCGACGAGTGTAATGTCCTTTGGAAAAGGGTGATTGGGTCCATCCGCGAAATTGGCCTCGTAGGTCTGCCGGCTGAACTTGTCCCGCTCGCACGAGAAGACACAGTGCCCTCCGATCGCTTCGACGCCCAGTCGCAACCCTCCGATACCCGCGAACAGGTCGATGAACCGGAAGTCCGGCTTCCCATTGATCGTGCGAGTGAAACCGTTGGCCATACGGCGCAGAAGATCGAGTTCTGCGACGCTCGGTTTGGTTTGACCCCGCTTCCATCGATACAGTGTCGACTCAGTTCGACCCAGTTGTCGGGCGATCTCGTCCCGACGAAGTGGAATCGTCTCAATCAAGCGGTTGACTCTCGGTGGCGATCACGGGGGCCTCGCTGGGAATGATTTTGGCATTCTGCCAGCAATGACTTTCGCCGTCAAGGCGAAAGGGCCAACCGCTTAGAAAGCAGCGTGGACAGTCTGTCGACATCCGCGGTTTGGCACTCCCATACCGTTACGACCCTCCATCCGAGTGCACGGAGGGCCTTAGCGGCACGGCGGTCCCGGGCCACGTTGCCTTCAAACTTCGCCGTCCAGAAGGGCATGTTGCTTTTCGGGGTGTAGGCGAACGGGCAACGTGAATGCCGGTGCCAGAAGCAACCGTGGACAAGCACAACGACCCCGTGCTCGGGAAGGACGATGTCGGGACGACCGGGAAGTTTGCGGGCCTGCAGGCGGAAGCGGAATCCCATGCGATGCAGGACTGATCGAACAATTCGTTCAGGACTCGTGTCGCGGTTCTTGATCCGCGACATGTTCCAACTGCGATGTTCTCGGGAGATTGTGTCCGTCATCGATCAGAGGCGTGAAGAAGCTGTCTGCTCTTGAGAGCCTAACACGCCCGAGTTTTCGAGAAGCCTCAGCAAGGAAGCAGCGTCATCGCTCGCCATCGAGAATCCGAATGAGCGCTTGGTGTTTTCCGAGTGCGTCAAGCACGGGATGCATGCAGAGGCACCGGCGTTGCCCACCGGCGACCAGCTCCAGCTGAGAACCTACGGTCACTCCTCTCCGTGCCGAAACGTGTTCCGGTCCTCAGAGAAGTCGTGGATCGCCGAAGGGTGATAGCCATGCTCACCCGGAGCCAGCACTTGGCCTCCATATCCCAATTGCAGAAGGCTCAGCCTGAAGAGGAGAAGCTTGAGCTTGTCGAACTCCTGTCGAAACTCCGTATTGCCAGCGGCCAGGTCAACGTCCCTCTCGTTGCCGTGAGCTACCGCATTGCGGAGCCGCCGCCAACGATCGTTCTTCGTATAGTGACTGGGGATCGGCCAGCCCAAAACCTTCCGTGCCCGGCCGATCAAGGGCCCCAGTTCCAGGTTCTCGACTGCCGCGGTGGGCTGCCCTGCCTGAATCAAAGAGTTCCTCATCACGAACTCGAGCGCAATTGCCACTGAAGCAAATCGCTGCTCAAGTGTGGCGCAGGCCTCTACCGTCCCGCAGTACGACGCTAGCTTCCTCCACCGGTCGTCGCGCCTCATGCGTCGATGTGCCTCGAAACAATCGGCGAAGAAGCGAGGGATGTCATCATCGGGAATCAGACGTCGTCCGATGAACGGCGATTCAACAGGACGCGGCAGGATCCGCTTCGCGACGCAACCATTACGATCAACGAGTTCGATCACTGCTGGATTCGTGAGATCGCCCGCGACAAACGTACACGCTGTGGCGACGTCGTACGCGAATTCAACGAGGGCTTCCTCTGACGCGCCGTCCCATGTAGCGAAGGTGAACTCGACCAACGAGCTCGACGTCAGGACGTCGCTCAAGAGCAGTGTCCCAACTTCATCATGAGCGGATGTCCACGCGAATGTGACCGCTCGTCCGCCTGGCTGGACGATTAGTGGCGAGCCACGACGCCCCACAATGTTGCTGGGTTCATCCGGAGGCGGATTGCCGCGCTCGTAGTTGAAATTGTTCAGCAACACCCTGACCAGGCTCGGCGCCTGCCCAGCGGAATACCTTACGATCATGGGCTGGTTGAGGGACCTGATCAGCGCCCACCGGCTTCCGTCGCAGCTTACGACGGCGCCGTCCGTTCCCCAAGGAGAGCACGTCATCTCAAACGGCCCGTCGATGGAGTCGCCGCTCACGACCAGCCTGTTGAGCGTCAGCATTCCAAGCCATGCCGCGTGCGGACTGCAAAGTGCGGCGACGGGATGGCCCTCGATCGGGAGCAGAAACTCCGCGAACCCCTCCACTTTGCCGGAGGGCCCCTCAAGGACGCCGTGGCCTCTCATTAGGGGCGAGCGCGCCAATCGGGCCCGCTCGTGAAGCGCGTCACAGATCGCGGTTGTCGACGCGTCGTCCATCTCCTGCCCGTCCTCCCCGGGAAAGCACACGAATCGAGGTTTCGACTGGGTTAGGCCACTTCATCTCATCTGATCTTCGACGCGGACACAGGCCTTCGTGCGTCCACTATGCCGAACCTCAGAGCGAGATTCTTTTCAGTGCCGATGGCTATGACCTGCGCTGGAAGATCCTTAGCCCGTTCGGCAGACGTCCTGTTGTTGCGGTACCAGACGGCAACAAGCCATCCGTCGCTCACTTCGTCGCTGCCCATATAGCTCGGTAGCTGGTCTTTCACGCCGTGCCAGAACTGGCCGTTATGAAGCTTCTTGATTTCCAAATGGGCGCGCTCGTGATAGCCGCTTGAGAACTTGAAGTCGACCGGTCCCCGCCCCAGCTCCACCTCGCGATCAATGTTGATGTTGTTGGCGTGGCAGTAGTTTTGGACGATCCCTCGAAAAAGCAGCTGGGCGGCCTCCTCTGGTTTCTCGTTCCCATTGTCGTTCCACAGGAGCTTCCAGCCTCCTTGCTCCTCCACGAACAACTTGAAGTGAGCCAGCACCTTCTCGATCACGCTCACAAACTCGGTTTGAGTAGTGGCCGCAAGTTGGAGCGGGTTGTTCGCAGCGAACTGCTCAGCATGTCGATCCCACTGCCACACCCCGCGCGGATCGCTCCTCAGGTCGTAAGCGTCTGCCGCTTCATGCTCTCGTTGCGTGGTCCACGCCCTCACGGCCTCAGGGTGTTGGCGTGCTGTGGCAACGATGGTCGCCTTGTCGACTCGCCCCATGATCTCGTAGTTCACGTCCTGTCGTAGTTGCTCGTTCTCCCACGAATCCCACCAATCGTCCGCGTTCAAGGTCGGTAGTTCTCGAAGAAAATGAGCCGGCACAAACAGCAAGGGACGATCCGAGAACGGATTCGTTGGCACCTCAACATCTCGCGTCTCCCACCGGAGCCGCTGCGTATCGAAACCTGCAGCGATGAGCCGATGCCGGGAGACAGGAATACCGTGCTTCGCAGCCACAGCCCGTGTGTACTCGATGAGATCAGCCTTCAGGATGGTGCAGGTGATGTCCGAGATGCGGTCGGCACCGATGCCTTGGTTCAGTATCCCGAGTTCCTCAAAATGTCGAGGGTGCTCCAATCCGCGCTCGATGGCACTGACGATTGCCTCGGCAATGGCCTCGGCAAATCCGCGCCCGGTGCCAGCCCCCTGGGATCCCTTTGCTGTGTAGCCCAGGCACAGTTCACGTGGCTCCGGAAAGCCCAGTAGATGAAGCGCTTTCTGATACGCCAGGCTTTCGGGCTTCTGGTTTCCCTGAGCGATTAGGAGAAACGCACGATCGAAGTGCTTGATAACGTTCTGGTACGCAGCCTGCCAGAGCGTACTCTTGTCCTTGAACACCAGAAACGGATCCACAAACAGTTTCGTGTCCGCGTTCAAGATCGTGTCGAACCAGTCATCGCCAGGGCCTCTTGTGATCTTGAAGTATCGGCTGGCAAGCATGCGCCGCTGTCACTCCTGAGAAGCCTTGAGAACCCGTGCTAACGGTGAGTGATGGGAGAATACCTCAACCATTGCAGAACTGGCGTACCCGCCGCTCGTCGCCACGAATCGCCCTCCTTCGCCCATGCGCAGCCACCATTGACGCCCGCCAGTGTCCGGCGTTAGCATCGACTCCTCATCACTCGCCCCGTCCTGCGCCGACCGGCGCGGAGGGACGCATCCAAACCAAACAGATTGCGTTTCATTCAGGCGCTAGATTTCCACCGGGCTAGCCCGGGAGCGCGAGCTGATTCGAGGTTGCCACGGCCATAGGCCTTGGTGGTCAGACGAGCCGCTGAACCCGAGGGCCGGCTCCGGACCAAACGCCCGACGATGGCGCACAGCGCATCGCACGACGTCCTCCCAAACGACACCTCGGCCAAACTTTGAGAGGTTGCCATGGAATCAAGAGACGTCGTCCCGTTCGTTGATCTCGAACGGGAGGAGCGCGAGCCCGCCTCGCGACAGAGTCCGGTGATCGCGCCGCGCTGGCTCGACGTGGACACGGCCGCGCAATACCTCTGTATGACCCGACATGCGTTGTACCACCAGGTAGCACGACTCCAGCTGCCGTTCGTCCGTCACGGTCGTCTCCTTCGGTTCGATCGCGCGGCACTCGACCGCTGCTTGGAGAAGAAGGTGAAGTATGGCTTTGGTAAAGCGCGGCGGCGTTTGGTATCTCCGCAAGATGATCAACGGTCAGGTCTATCGCGAGTCCACCGGGTTCGCGGACAAGAAGGCCGCCGAACGGCGGGCAAACGAGATCGAACTCGACATCCGCGCGGGCGTGCACGGCTGGAAGAGCACGATTCCGAGCTTCGCTGAATGGTGGGCCGTGTACCGCAAGACGTACACGCCATTGAAGTCGGCCCGGAACCGCGACGCGCAGATCGTCGCGCATTTCCTGCCGCAGTTCGGCGCCAGGCCGCTCGACGAGATCACGAAGTCGGACATCGTCTGCTACCTAACCCTGCGGCGGACGCAGATGACCGGCAACCCGGGGCACAAGAACCGGCGGCTCGTGTCGGAGAGCACGGTCCGCCGCGAGCGCGGCCTGCTGCAGTCGATCTTCGAGCGCGCGATCGACGAGGGCTACGACATCCGCAATCCCTTCCGCGGCATCAAGCGCGGAAGGGATAGACCGCGCACGCGCGTGCTCACACTCGACGAAGAGACGAAGCTGCTGGATGCGCTCCACCCGCGCTTCCAGCGCTTTGTCCGTTTCGCCCTCGGCACGGGATGTCGGCTCGATGAGATCCGCGGGATCGATTCGAAGCAGGACATCGACTGGATCCGCGGCACGGTTCACGTCATCGGCAAGTTCCGGAAGGAACGGGACGTGCCGATGCAGCCCGACGCGAACGCTGCGCTCAAAGAGCAGCTGGAAGAGGAAGGCAAGCTGTGGAAGCAGAACCCACAGCGGCTACGAGAGGTGCTCGCCGAAGGTACAGCGCGCGCGAAGATCTCGTCGATCACCCCGCACGTACTGCGCCACACATTCGGCACACGATGGCTTCAGGCCGGCGGCGACATCTACAAGCTGTCGAAGATCCTCGGGCACTCGAGCGTCGCCGTCACCGAGGCCCACTACGCGCATCTGCTGAAGGAGGACTTGGTTGCCGCGAGCCAGCAAGTCAGACTTCCAGTCGCGCCGAGAGGCCAAGGGAACGTGCTGAATATGCCGCGCCGAAATGGATGAAGGAGCGCGGCGATGTTTGAAACAATCTCGATTGTCGTAATTACGCTACGACGGCAGCGAACAATCCAGACGCTGCCAACGCTCGAGCGCCTCTTGCCATTGCTCGCCGTAAGCAACTACGTGTCGCCGCTCGGGTGGTCACAAATCTGGTCACACTCTCTGGCGAACGCTGCAAATTACTCGAGAATCAGAACTTCGAAGGCTCTCCCCAGCTTGCCTTGGGCGCAGGGGGCCGCTGGTTCGAATCCAGTCGCCCCGACCAAATCCACAAACATCTCGCCTACGAAGCTCGGCGTGGTCTGGCGCGCCGATCGGCCTTTGAAACGACGATCGCGAACAGGTCTCTGGCAACACCATGCCGGCGCTCATGGACGCGGCGGTCAACGCCCTGATGCGGCTGATCTTCGATTCGCCGCCTCAGGCCATCACCTGCAGCACGGTGCATGTCACCAGCGGCGATATCTGCCGCCAATATCCGGACTCCGCGATCGTCTTCAGCGGCCCGGTGCTCGAAGAACTGCCAGACGGCAGGTATCGCATGCGGGTCGATCGCGCCTGGAGAGGCGTCAAGGCCGGGAGCGAGGTCGTGGTGCACCCTGCATCCATGGGCCCCTGTTCCCAGCACGCGCTGAAAGAGGGGCCGCGATTCATCGTGTTCGCCGATCTCGACGGCGACGGAGGGATCACGCTCTCCGAACGCGGGACTTTTAGCTGGGAGGTGGGAAGCCAGGAGGACGCGTGATGGTCTGGAGAGCCGGAATGCGCGAGCGCACACCGTTTTGGGTCGAAGGCGCCGCGGTGATCGCGGAGGGCAATCGCACACGCGTGACAACGACCACTGACCATTACGGCGAATACGAGCTGACGGGGCTCTCCCCCGATTCATACACCGTGAGGGTCGAGATGCCGCCGGGGTTCCCACCGGGGCGCGAGCTTCGACCACGTGGTGACGGATTCGACGCCGTTCGGGTTAAGCATGTACGGCGGGTCGCCGGACGGGCCGCCGATCGACCTCTCGGCGAGTCAGGCGCTCGACCTCGGGATCCTGCGTCTGCCGCCGCGAGTGGCGACGCGGCAGATTCACGGCCGCGTCGAATCGTCCAGCCCGGCCGGCGGCAGCATCCGGGTCCGCGCCGAAGACAACGGCACATCGATCCGCTCGGTGGAGGTCCGACGCGATCGCACCTTCACACTCGAATTGTTCGAGGGACGAACTTACCGGATCGAGGCCACGCACTTCGGGTGGTCCCTTGACGAGATTCTGACGCGGGGCATGCCGCCTCGGCTTGCGACCGGCAGACTGGAGCTGACCGTCGATGGGGACTCGACCGAAGAACTCCGCATTCCGCTACAGCCGCTCGATCGCTGACCATCGCCCGCAACCAGGGGGCCGGATGGCTCTGGTTGATTGCCTACGGTATTTCGGGCGCCCCTCCGTCAGGCAGAAGATCGAAGCGGGCGCTTCGCTCGCAAACCACGGCCACCTCCTGAAATCCTCAATGATTTGCTCCTGACCGGTTTCTCCGCGCGCGGCATGTTGTCTGCAGCGCCAAGGCTGGCATTGAAGTGATGACGGGGTTCCGGCTTTTACCGTTCGTCGAAAAAGCAAGCTGGGCATGCGGTCTTGTCGGCCTGGTGTGTTTCGGGGTGTTCCACGTCGCGGTGGCCAGCACGACGCGGCAGGCTCTGGAGCGCTTCTCGGCAACCCAGGCGCTCGCGACGAACGCCGACACGCCGGACCAGTCTCTCTGGTCGCCGGTTCGCATCACCGCATGGCGCAGGGCGCTGAGCGAACCGGCGCCCGTGCCACTCGCGGTGCTCCGAATCCCGAAGATTCGACTCGAGGTGCCTGTGTTGCCTGGCACCGACGATCGCACACTCGACCGCGGGCTCGGTCACATCGAAGACACGGCACAGCCGGGCAGGGACGGAAACTCGGGCATCGCGGGGCACCGGGACGGCTTCTTTCGCGGGCTCAAGGACATCAGCCTGGGCGACGCGATCGAGCTCGACACCCTTGAAGGGAAGGACGTCTATCGCGTCGAACGGATCTGGGTGGTCGACCCGGAGGACGTTTCGGTGCTGGACCCGACGCCGACACGGGCGCTGACGCTCGTCACCTGCTATCCGTTCTACTTCGTCGGCCCCGCCCCAAAGCGGTTCATCGTTCGTGCAGTGCGCGTCGGCAACGAGGTCGTGTCCTCGCAGTCATCCACTCGACGGTCCCATCTCCCCTGTGCGAAAGCTGGGCGCTTGTCCCGGTGTTCCAGCCTTCTCACGTCTCATGAATGGTTCACTTAGATCCGCAGAGCAGAATGGAGAGTCTTATGTCACGTGCAATGATTCAAGGGGTCCTGGCGGTGGCGATCCTGTGTTCGACGGCCGTTGTGTCGCCTGCACAGACGACTACGAGCTCGAGCGAAACAAAGTCATTCGCCGTACTCGCGGTCGACGGCAACCAGCTCGTCGTCCGGTTGCCGGAAGGCACGAGGGAGCTGTCGGTCGCCGATGACTTTCGCTTCACTGTCGACGGCAAGCAGTTGTCCGTACGTGAACTGAAGCCGGGCATGAAAGGCACAGCCACCATCACCACGCGAACGACGGTGACGCCGGTCACTGTCACCGAGGTGAAGAACGGCACCGTCAGGATGCAGTCGGGTTCCAGCATCATCGTGCAAACAGACGAAGGCATCAAGATGTTCACACAGGGAGAGCTCGACAAGCGCGGTGTGCGGTTGATGCGCGACGGCAGAGCCGCGCAACTTTCAGAGTTCCGTGCCGGCGATACGCTGAGCGCCACGATCATCACGTCGCGGCCACCGCGAGTCATGACCCAGAAGGAAGTGGACGCGACGCTCGCGACTGGTCCCGCCGCTGCTGGAAGCGCGGCCCCGGTGGCGGCAGCACGCGCGCAGACGGCGTCGCCGGCGCCTGGCGCGGGAGCGGCGGGATCGGCCTCATCGGCTGCGCCGGCCAGAACGCTGCCGAGGACCGCGAGCTCCTGGCCGCTCCTCGGGCTCGTGAGTGCCGTGTCGCTCGCGCTGGGACTCGCTCTGACTGTCAGGCGCCGCTTCGTCGGTTAAGCAATCGCTGTCACTCGCACTCGACTCTCGACCTTCAGGCCGTCACGGCCTGAAGGTCGCTGTATCGGGAGGCTCCTGCTACGACGGCTGCTGCTGGTGGCGGATTTCGCTGACGTAATCGAGCCCGCGCGACAACGTGTGAAAGTCGAAACGGACGTCAGGCGGTTCCTCCGCTCCCTCGATCACCGCGAGCAACGCACTGAAGGGATCCGACCGTACGCGCCGCTCCATGTCCGGTTCAGTGGCCCATTCCTCGATATACCTGACGGTGGAATCCAGATTTGACCAGACCGTGCATGCGAGACACCCGGGCTCGCGACGCGTGAGCACCATCAGCGAGCGGAGTGATTGAACGAGCTGATGCGCGCGACTGTGCGAAACCACGAGAACGACGGTCATTCGCACCATGCTCCCCGTACAGCATCACCCGTTCCAGCGTCTTCCCCCTTGGCGTGCGCCACGGCACGTGGCCCGGCAGTGCGGCGTGAACGGAGTTCCTCCGGAATGTCGGAGGACATCCTCCGTGTGAAGCCACCCTGACGTCTGGTTGCCCGTTCCTTTTGAACAACTTAGCCGGGACAAACCGTTGGATTTCACTGGCATCTGCCGTGCTGCGATGCTGGACGTGGGGTTGTCTTTTCAAAACCGGTCGGGCGGGACACGTCTCGTCCGGCGGACTGCGGTGCTCGCCGGCTGCGCGCTCGCTGCGGGCGTTGCGCTCGTCTCGACGCAGGGCCCGGCCGACGTCATGCAGTTCAATGACTCCCACTTTCATCTCACGAACTACGTCCAGGAGGGAATCACCGGTCCGCAGTTCCTGAAGATCATGGGGAACCGGGTCAGTCGCTCAACGTTGTTCGGCATCCCTCTCCAGCAGCAGTGGTCGTTTTCGAACTCAGGGGAATTCGCGCCGACCTACTACCTTCAGACCGATGCGCCTCTGTATTACTACTCGTTCACCGACGCGCACGTTGCCAGCGTGTATCGCTCGCTGTCGAAGGACCAACAGGCGCGCTTCGATCCGATGATCACCGGCTTCAATCCGGCCGACATGTATGCGGTCGATCACATCCGCCGGGTGCTCAGGACATTCCCCGGCGTCTTCACCGGCCTCGGCGAGTTCACGATTCATAAAGAATTCGTCTCCTCGAAGATTTCCGGCGAAACCGCCAGCCTGACGAACCCGGCGCTCGATCGCATTCTGGAATTCGCCGCGGAAGCCGGACTCGTCTGCATCCTTCACAACGACGTAGACATGCCGTTTGCCAAAACAGATGCCGAGCCGGTCTACCTCGCGCAAATGAAAGCGCTTCTCAGGCGTCATCCGAAGACCTCGATCATCTGGGCGCACATCGGCCTCGGACGGATTGTCCATCCGATCCGCGTGTCGGCAGAGGCGGCCGAGCGCACTCCGGGGCATGTCGCCATCGTCGAGGCGCTGCGTGAACGACCCGGCATTTGCCCATGTCAGCTTCGACATCTCATGGGATGAGGTCGCCAAATACGCGGTCGCCAGTCCGGAAACCGTGGCACGGGTGTCGTCGATGCTGAACAGACATCCGGATCGTTTCCTGTTCGGCACCGATACGGTGGCGCCTTCCAGTCCAGCGCCGTACTTCGCCGTGTTCGACATGTGGGCGCCGGTCTGGAAACTGCTCACGCCCGATGCGAGCCTGAAAGTGCGCAAAGGCAACTACGAACGAATCTTCGACGCGGCCCGCACTCGGGTACGTGCGTGGGAACAAGCAAACCTCAAATGAGCGCGCTCACAGAGAAGGAGAGATTCATGACACCGACAGACCAACAGCCCGGCCGGACAACGCGTCGAAGGCTATTAGCATGGCGGCTCGCAGCGGCGTTCGTGCTGCTGCTGGGAACGGCGCCCTATGCGACGGCGCAGCCCGCATCCATCGAGATCTATGGCTTCGCCATGCTCGACATGGGCATCAACCTGAACACGATCAATCCGAACTGGTTCGACACGATGCGCCTCAATAGGCTGCCCTCCTTCGAAGGGGAGTTTGGCGAGGACGGCATCACGTACGCGGGCGTGCGCCAGAGCCGGCTCGGCGTGAGAGGGTTCACGCCAACGGCAATGGGCGAGCTGCGGACCACCTTCGAATTCGAATTGTTCGGGACCGGCGTGGACGAGGGACAGACGACCTTCCGTCTGCGCCATGCGTATGGCGAGCTCGGCAAGTTCGGCGCGGGACAGTACTGGAGTCCCTTCATGGACATCGATGTGTTCCCGAACTCACTCGAGTACTGGGGCCCGGCGGGCATGGTCTTCTTCCGCAACGTCCAGGTGCGCTATATGCCGATTCAGGGCGACACGCGGCTGACGCTGGCGCTCGAGCGGCCTGGCGCTTCAGGCGATGCCGGCGTGCTGTCCGATCGCATCGAGCTCCAGAACGTCAAGGGACGCAGCCCGATACCCGACTTCACCGGCGAGTACCGCTTTGGCGGCTCGCGCGGCTACTTCGAGGTGGCTGGCATCCTGGGCAGGATGAGCTGGGACGACATGCTCGCCGATCAATTCGAGCTGTCCGGCGATGCGACGCGGTGGGGCATCAACCTGAGCTCGAACGTCAAGCTGGGGTCGAGCACGACCCTTCGGTTGCAGTACGCGTTCGGCGAGGGCATCCAGAACTACATGAACGATGCTCCGGTCGATGTCGGCATCGTCCCCAATCCCGGCAATGCCGTCATGCCGATCGAAGGCAAGGCGATTCCCATTACCGGAACCGTGTTTTTCGTCGACCACAACTGGAACTCCAAGTGGTCGACCTCAGTCGGCTATTCGGGCACCTACATCGACAACCTCGAAGGGCAGGCCGGCAACGCGTATAAGACAGGGCACTACGCGCTGGGCAATATCCTGTACAGCCCGGTCCCGGGCGTGATGATGGGCGGCGAGCTGCAGTGGGGCAAGCGCGAGATGTTCAAGGACCCGTACGTCGGCGAGGCCGTCAAGATCCAGTTCTCGTTCAAATACAACTTCTCGGTCAAGGCAGGAGGCTAGTGATGATCATGAAATCTCTCTCGGCACCACGACGGGTTGCTGCTGGGATTCTCGCTGGCGTGGCCGTTTTCGGTCTCGTGGTGAGCGCACAGCAGAACGGATCCGCAAGCGGCAGTGGACGCGCTTTCAAGCAATTCCAGAACCTCAAGGAAGGAAAGAACGCCGACTACATTCCGGCGCTTGCCAAGGTCGATCCGAACCTGTTCGGCATCGCGCTGGTCACCGTCGACGGCAAGGTCTTCACGGCCGGCGATGTGAAGACGGAAGTCTCGATTCAGTCGATCTCTAAAGTCTTCACGATGGCGCAGGTGATTCAGGAGCAGGGGCTCGAAGCCATCGAGAAGCGGATCGGCGTCGACGCCACCGGCGCGAGATTCAACTCCATCATCGCGATCGAAGGGGTCCGCTCGGTGGTGGGAACCGGTGCGCCGGAGATGAATGCGCTCGTGAACCCCGGCGCGATCTCGTCCACCAGCATGGTGCTCGGCTCGAACGCCGATGCGGTGTGGGCAAAGATTCTCGGCTTCCACAACGACGCGGCCGGGCGAACGCTGACCGTGCTGCAGGACGTCTACAAGTCGGAGTCCGACAGCAATCAGCGCAATCAGGCGATCGGCGCGTTGATGTACGCCTACGGCTACATCAAGACGGACTGGAGGCAGGCGGTCGATCTCTATACGCGGCAGTGTTCGATCGGCGTGAACGCCAGGGACCTCGCCATGATGGCGGCCACGCTCGCTGCAGGCGGCAAGAATCCGGTGACCTCGAAGCAGGTCATGGATGCCGCCAAGGTGCCAGGGGTGCTGGCTGTGATGGCGACAGCCGGTCTGTATGACGACTCCGGAAAATGGCTGTATCACACCGGCCTCCCCGCGAAGAGCGGCGTGGGCGGCGGGCTCATCGCTGTGTCACCCGGCAAATTCGGCATTGCCGTCGTGGCGCCGCCTCTCGACGACGCAGGCAACAGCGTCAAGGGGCAGCGGGCGATTACGGCTATCTCGAATGCGCTCGGCGGCAATCCGTTGTCTGTGAGCCGATAGTCCTCTCTCTGGGCCGCGGCTGAAAAGGAGTAGCGATGACGAAACGTGTTCTCGTGTGGACGGTATTAATGGTGATGGCCGGAGTGCTTCCTGCCTCCGCACAGGCCCGCGTGGAAATCAGCGGCTTCGCAGGCTGGGTTTTTTCGGATGGCGTAAGTGGCGATCCGACTCTCGGCGCCGATGGTCAGTTCTACGATCAGGTCGATCCGAAGGATTCGGCCAACTTCGGGTTCAGCTTCGGCGTCCTGGCGGGCGATAACGCAGAGGTCGGATTTATCTATGCACGCCAGGGTTCGACGCTGGTCATCAGCGGAACCAGCGAACGTGAGATTGGTGACATGGAAGTCACCACGTATCACGGATATTTCGGTTACAACTGGGGCGATCCCGACGCGGTTGTGCGCCCATTTTTCTTCGGCGGGTCTCGGGGCGACGAACTTCGGCGAGGTCACCGGCACGATCTTCAACCAGACGCGCACGATCGGCAGCGAGACGCAGTTCTCGACGACGTGGGGGGCGGGAGTGAAAATCTTTCCCGCGCCGAACGTCGGCGTGCGAATTGGGGCACACTGGACGCCGACCTACATCAAGTCCGATGCAGGCGGGTGGTGGTGCGATCCCTGGTATGGCTGCTATCTGGTTGGCAACGCGCAGTACTCCAATCAGTTCCAATTCAACGGCGGCGTCACGTTCAGGTTCTGATGGGGTTCGGGGGTCAGCTGCGATGACCCCCGACATCCCGCCATCGCGGCCGGCAGCTCCGGAATCCCGGGGGAGCTACTCTTCAATCGGAGCTGAAACGCTGACGCGCGATTGAGATATCTGCTCGAACCACCTGCAAGGCAAGGAGTTCTCCCCTCTCATCCGCTCCCAGCTCGCCGGTATAGGTTCTGCTAAAGCTCAGAAAGAGCGCGAGCAGGCTGCGCCGAGCCAACGCCATCCTTGCCTGGAATGCTGGAGTGATGTGATGAGTAACTCCCTTGCCATTGTCGGTCGCATGCGGACGCTTCTGGTCGCGACGCTCTCTCTTGCTATCATCCTCGGCGTGTTCGCCTCAGCAGGTCGCATCCCCCGCCGCTCAGACCAGCCAGCCCGTGGCGGCCGTTCAACCAGCCGCACCCACCGGACCCACGCGAATGGAACGAGATCTTCTGGGAGAAAAGGCGGTTCCGTCCGACGCGTACTACGGGGTGCAGACGGCACGCGCGCTCGAAAACTTCCAGATTTCGGGCATCCCCATCAATCACTACCCGGGGTTCGTCGAGGCGTGGGCCATCGTGAAACTGGCGGCGGCGCGCGGCAACACCGACGTCGGGGCGATGAACGAAGGAAACGCTCGCGGCCATCGAATTGGCCGCCGACGCCTTGATGAAAGGGAAATACCACGATCAGTTCAAGGTGGACTGGTACCAGGGCGGTGCGGGCACCTCGACCAACATGAACGCCAACGAGGTGATGGCCAACATCGCGCTCGAGCTGAGCGGGCACAAGAAGGGCGACTACGCGATCGTCGAGCCGCACGATCACCTGAACATGTCGCAGTCGACCAACGACTCGTACCCGACCGCGATCAAAGTGGCGCTCCTGATGCGGAACGACAAGCTCACCGCGGAGCTCGACAACCTTGCGGCGTCGTTCCGGAAGAAAGGCGATGCCTAGATCAACGTCGTGAAGATGGGGCGCACGGAGCTGCAGGACGCGGTACCGATGACCGTCGGACAGGAGTTCCACGCGTTTGGCGGCTGCGTTGGAGAGCGAGGTCGCCTTCCTGCGTGAAGCGGAAAAGCATCTGTATACGGTCAACATGGGCGCCACGGCAATCGGGACGGGACTGAATGCGCCCGAGGGCTATGCCGCAAGGACCGCGGCGCATCTGGCGAAGCTCACCGGCAAGCCGATCGTGCCGGCGAAAGACATGCTGGCGGCCACGTGGGAGCAGCAGGGATTCGTCATTTATTCCTCTGCGCTCAAGAGCACGGCCATCAAGCTGTCGAAGATTGCCAGCGATCTGATCCTGCTGACGTCGGGGCCGCGCGCCGGTCTTGGCCGAAATCAACCTTCCTGCGTTGCAGCCGGGATCGTCGATCATGCCCGGCAAGGTGAATCCCGTGATTCCCGAGCTCGTCAACCTGGTGGCGTTCCGGGTCATGGGCAACGACTACGCCGTCACGCTCGCCGCGCATTCCGGGCAGCTCCAGCTCAACGCCTACGAGCCGCTCGAGGGACTGGCGATGATGGAGTCGCAGCACCTGCTGTTCACCACCTCGCAGGACGTTCCGCACCTCCTGCATCGACGGCATCACACTCAACGAAAAAGTGCTGACGCGCTATATGAACGAGACAGTCGGCATCGTGACGGCACTCAACCCCGTGCTCGGATACGAAAAGGCGACCGAGCTCGCCAACGAAGCCTACAAAACCGACAAGGGCATCCTCGAGATCATTCGCGAGAAGAAGCTGCTGACGGAGGCAGCAGATTGCCGAGATGCTCGATCCGGCGAAGCTGACCAATCTGGGCAGGAGCTCGTATCCCAAAGCCGAAGAACTGACACTCGTGCGAGTGATGGCACATTTGAACGAGGAGCAGTCGTTATGAAGAGACAAGGAACATATCAATCGGCAACGGCAATCGTCGCTGCTGGCCTTGACCAGCCCCGTCTGTCGCACGGCCAGGCCAAGAAAGCCCAACGTCGTGATCCTGGCGACCGGAGGCACGATTGCAGGCGCCGCGGCGACGGGCACGCAGTCCGGCTACAAATCCGGCGCCGTGACGATCGACGCGATGCTCGCAGCCGTGCCGGGCATTTCCGATCTCGCCACCGTGAAGGGCGAGCAGATCTCGAACGTCGGATCGCAGGACATGAGCTTCCAGATCCTGCTCACGGTCGCCAAGCGTATCAACGAGCTGGCGAAGTCATCGGACGTCGATGGGATTGTGATTACGCATGGCACCGACACGATGGAAGACTCTGCGTTCTTCCTGAACTTGACGGTGAAGACCGACAAGCCTGTCGTGATGGTCGGGCTCGATGCGCCCGTCCACCGCTGTCAGTGCGGATGGCCCGTTGAATCTGTACAACGCCGTTGGCGTGGCCGTGGACCCGCAGTCCAGAGGGCGTGGTGTGATGGTCGTGATGAATGACTCGATCCACGCGGCACATTCGCTGACCAAGACCAGCACGACCGCGGTCGAGACCTTCCTGTCGCCGGTACGCGGCCTGATGGGCGTGGCGTCGTACGGCAAGAATGACTTCTACTATCGAGCCCGAGTGGAAGCACACCACGCAGAGCGAGTTCGACATCGCGCAGGTGACCCAGATGCCGCGCGTCGACATCATCTACGCCTATATGGATATGCCGGGAGACCTGATCGACGCAGCCGTGGCGAACGGCGCCAGAGGTATCGTGATTGCCGGGGTCGGTAACGGCAACATGACCAAGGCCGCTGTGACCGCCGCCGCCAACGCGGTGAAAAAGGGCGTCATCGTGGTTCGCGCCTCGCGCGTGATGACGGGCCTCGTCGGGCGGAACGTCGAGCTCAACGACGATGAACTGGGCTTCGTCGCGTCGGATGAGTTGAACCCGCAGAAGGCGCGAATTCTCCTGTCGCTGGCGCTGCTGAAGAAGCCGACGGCCGCGCAAGTGCAGACGATGTTCCGGACGTACTAGATCGCGGGTCATCACGGCATGCGCGCAACCCGAACTGCAGAAGAGCGAGCTTTCGCGGCGATAGAGGAGACCACGTGAATCGGATCGCCGTCGGAAGCTTGCTCGCGCTGGCCGTTGTCTCACGCGCACTTCCCGCCCACGGCCAGCAGTCCTCGCCTCAATCGGCGGCTCCTTCGGAAGCCCCCGTCATCGTCGACACCATGGAGGCCGGGGAGGGGGACTCTCCCCGGCGCAGGATGGTCAACTTCAACGAAATCGAGGGGCCGATTCGGCAGCCTGCGTTTCGGTGGTGGCGTTCTCTACGACTTCGTCGCCTACGACCAGGACGCGAACAGCAAGGAGCAGTTCCCGGATCTTCTCGCCCGAATGGAAGATGCGGGACACACGCATCCTGTTTCACGGAACGTTCAAGACCAAACGGCCGATCAGCTGGAGCGCAGGCGTCATGTACGACTGCGTCCGCATGAGAAGTGGGTGATGCGGCAGACACACGTGATCATCGCTGTCCCGGAAATCTGGGGGCATATCGCCGTTGGCCGTACCAAAGAAGGCTTCTCGATGAACAAGGTCATGATCGGATATGGGGGCTGGACCATGGAGCGCCAACCCATCAACGACGCGACCCTTCCCATTCTCGCTGACGGCGTTAAATGGCTCGGCTACGTGCCAAAAGCAAAGATCCTCTGGAATCTTGGTTTCTACGGGGACGCCCTCTCCGAGGGGCAGACATTCTCCTCGTACGAGAACCAGATCTCGGGGCGATTCGCCTGGGTCCCCATTCTCTCGACAGACGGTGGAAACCTGCTTCACATCGGCGTGAGCGAACGCTACGGCAAGACGAAGGACGGAAAAATCAGGCTGAAAGCCCGCCCGGGAGCCTGGGCTGCTCCTTTCTTCATGGACACCGCCGAGTTCGACGCAAGCCATTCGAACATGACCTCGATCGAAACGTACTGGCGGCCCCATTCGGTCACTGTTGGTGGGGAGTTCTTTTTCCAGAGCGTCGACGCGCCGGCGTCGGGCGACCCGTCCTTCCACGGCGGTGAAGCGTTCGTCACATGGCTCGTCACAGGCGAGACGCGCACCTACAACTTGCGCGGCGGCTACTTCAATCAGATCTCCCCTTTGCGCTCGGTCTTCTCCGGCGGCCCCGGCGCCTGGGAAATTGTGGCGCACAGCACGTTCGCGGACTTCGACGACAAGGCGATTACGGGAGGCAAGTACTGGCGTCTGACGCCCATGCTCAATTGGTATCTCTCGGATCAGGTGAGGCTCGAGGTCGCCTACGGATACAGCTCGCTCAATCGGTTCGGCACGGTCGGCAAGTCGCAATTCTTCCAGACACGCATTCAGCTGCAGCTCTAGCTCGGAGAACCCTCACAGCGTGCCGAGGGCTTGGGCCGGCAGAGTCCGAGCTTGGCCATGCGCGTCTCGAGCGTGGTCGGGAGAAGCCCGAGTTGGTCTGCGGCGCCACCGACTCCTCGAACCCGCCAACGGGCTGCGTCGAGCACGCTGCGGATGTGTTCCTTCTGAACATCGACCAGCTTCACGCTCGCGTGGATGGCCGCCGGTGTTGTCGAAGGAGCCGGAATCGTCAGCTCCGGTCCGGTCGCGACAATCATCGCCCGCTCCACGGTGTTGCGCAGCTCGCGAATGTTGCCCGGCCAGGAGTATTCCTGCAGCATCGCCATGCTGTCGCCGGCAATGACGTGGATCCGTTTGCCGAAGGCCTTGGAGTACTTCTCGACAAAGCACCACACCAGCGCGGGGATGTCTTCGAGACGCTCCCGCAGCGGCGGCACGCGAACGGGGAAGACGTTCAGGCGGTAAAACAAGTCCTCGCGGAAGGTTTCGTCCTCGATCCGCTGCTCGAGATCGCGGTGGGTGGCCGCGATGATCCGCACGTCCACAGGAATGTTCATGGGGCTGCCCAGCCGTTCGATCTGACGCTCTTCCAGAACACGCAGCAGTTTGACCTGGACGTCTGACGCCAGATCGCCGATCTCGTCGAGGAAGATCGTCGAGTGGTTCGCGAGCTCGAACCGTCCGATGCGCCGTGCCATGGAATCGGTGAACGCGCCGCGCTCGCAGCCGAACAACTCGCTTTCCATGAGCGTGGTGGGAATCGCGGCGCAGTTCACGCGCACCATCGCCCGGGTGCGCCGCGCGCTCAATTCGTGCAAGTGCGTGGCAAAGAGCTCTTTGCCCGTGCCGGTCTCACCCAGCAGGAGCACGGTCGCATTGGTCGGTGCGACCCGCTCGATCTGGTCCAGGACTCGTCGCAGGGCCGCACTCCGGCCGACGATGGCCGAGGTGCTGGCCGGATCGATTTCGTCCGGTCGAAAGGCGATTGCAGAACGGTTCATCGTGGTCCTCCGAGACCCGGTTGTGGCGATCTCTCCCTTGCCTTGGGCAAGACCCGTGCCCTGGCCCGATTCCTGCCGCGCATCTCACAGGACCGCGGATTTCTTGAAGGAATCGCCCTGACTTCTTGGTGGGACCTCGGTATTTCGTGACCAGGCGACGAACCCTCGTCACCTGGCGAACAATCAGATAGCTCGTCGACGCGCGGCGGACTGGAGATCCTCATGTCGAACGAATTTACGCAGCCTGACTGGATGGCGCCTGCCGCAATGGCGATCCCGAAGGATGGATTTTTTCAGCTCGAGCAGGGTCGATTCGGCCCCGTCTTTCCCAAGACTCCGGCTTGTTACGGATTCTCAGTCATCGCGAAGGTCATTCCCGGCAGGGAACAGGTCATCAGAGACTATGGAAAAAGTATTGAGGCGGCCGTGAAGAATGACCCCCTGGTTCTGGCGCCATTGAAGCTGCATTACCTCCGCTGGGTGCTGTTCGACGTCGGCTCGGGACTGCACTTCATGTATCAGGGGATCTTTGACACCGATTTCGACAAATACCTCGAGGATGCGGTGGCGCTCTTCCTCAAGACGGGTATCACGACGGTCTTCACCAACCTGGAAGGATGGCCTGAGGACTGGAAGACGAACTTGACCGCGGTGATTAAGTTCTTCCGCGAGCACCAGTGTCCGAGTTTCCTCGAGTACGGGGAGTACCCGTACGTGAGCGCGGATGAAGTCAAGAAAGCCCTGAAGCTCAAGGCGGCGTTCTCCAACATGCTCGATCTGATGCAGTGATCCGGTGAGGCCTCGAGTCATGCTCGAACTCGACGACATTCAGCATTTCCTGTTGACGCGCCCTCCCGCGTCGGCCGCCCGTTACGGGTTCGTCACGTTTCGGGACGCGCGACAGGGCCGTCGTTGGCTCGCCGGCCTGGTTGACAAGGTCGGTCGCGGCAGCTCCGCCGCGCTCACAGAGCGGCCCGACTCCCGATGGGTGACAATCGCGTTCACAGTGAATGGACTCCGCGCACTTGGCGTCGATGAACCATCACTGGCGACATTCCCCGAAGAGTTCCGCCAGGGCATGGTGGCCCGCGCGGAGGTTCTCGGCGACACAGGCGCGAACCATCCCGACCGCTGGGTGGATGGTCTGGCCCGGCCGGATCTTCACGCCATCATTATTCTCTTCGCCCGCGACGTTGTGGAGCGCGAGCGCTGCGTCGCCGAACATGAGAAATATGCCTCGGGATTTGATGGCGTTGAACTGGTCTCCACCCTGGATTTGGAAGCGACGCCGCCGTTCGATCACTCGCACGACCACTTCGGCTACCGCGATCGCCTCTCGCAGCCGGCGATTGAAGGAACCGGAGAGGTCCCCACGCCTGGCTCGGGCGCTCCGTTGAAACCGGGAGAATTCTTTCTGGGGTATCCCGACGAAGACGGCCTGATCCCACCGCTGCCGAAACCTGAAATCCTGTCCCGCAACGGCAGTTTCCTCGCCTATCGCCGACTGGAGGAGCACGTCGGCCGGTTCCGGGAGTTCCTGCAGCAGAACGGCGACACACCCGAGAAGCAGGAGCTCATCGCGGCGAAGTTGATGGGCCGCTGGCGGAGCGGGGCGCCGCTGGTTCTGGCGCCCCAGAAAGACGACCCCGCGCTCGGCGCCGATCCCGGGCGCAACAATGATTTCAGTTACGCGAAAACGGATCCGCATGGATATGCCGTGCCGCTGGGCGCGCACGTGCGGCGAATGAATCCGCGGGACACCGCCGTGAACATGAACCGGCGCCGCATGATCCGCCGGGGCGGGACATACGGCCCGCCACTGGCCGAGGGCGCACAGGATGACGGCGTCGAGCGCGGAATCGCGGCGTTTATCGGCTGCGCGAGCCTGGTGCGGCAGTTCGAGTTCGCGCAGAACGTGTGGGTGAACGATCGGAACTTTCACGAATTGGGAAACGAACGCGACCCGCTGATCGGCACGCACGACGGCACTTTTGAATACAAGATCCCGACTCGTCCCATCCGGAAGAAGATCACCGGTCTTCCGGCATTCACCACCCTTCGCGGCGGCGCCTACTTCTTCCTTCCGGGTATCCGGGCGCTGCAATTCCTCGCGGCTGGTGATTTCGCGAACCCCTAGGATCAGGAGACTGCAATGGCCGAAGCGAAAATCTACGTGCCGCCCACCGGAGCGAGCAGCCCGGCGCGGACCTACAACCAGATTCATGCGTCGCGGAAGTACGCCCGTGGCCACAGGCGGGTGAGCATCTATGTGTGCTGGAGTTTTCCGGGCGAGGTCAATCGCGACGTGTCAGACCTGGACAACCGCTTTTCGACCATGACCGAGGTTCGACGGGTCGAGTGGCCGTTCTGGGAAGGGCCGGAGTGGTCCGACGTCACGATGTTCCAGCAGGGAATCGCGGGAGCGCTGGAGTTGTTTTTTCGCGCCTGGATGCCGTTTCAGCAGCTCGTGACCGAGGTCACGGGAAATGTCGTCCCGGTATTCCAGCGCGTCGATCAGGCCGGCTACCGGCTTCCACTGGACGAACGCGTCCTCGATGATGCCGACACGCTGCTGGTATTCGGCCTCGATCACGTGTTGACGGAACAAGAGGCCTCCGCGGAGGAAATCGAGGCCGTGAGACGCTGGCTCGCCCACGAGGGACACGTGCTCGTGCTCGGGCCGCACCATGACGTCGGCATCTCCGCCGACCTGAACGAAAGAGCGATGGAATACGCGCATCACGGTGATGCGCTCGTCCCCCGCCAGCAGCGTTTTGGAAAATACACGCGCTCACTGATGAAGGGCCTCGGGGTTCCCGTCGAGAATCGATACGGCTTGCGGCCGGGTGTCGTCGAGGGAACGACGCAGATCGCGCCGCTCAGTATCAATCACGATCTCGACGGCCGGGGCTGGCTCAACGGCGTCACGAACTTCAGTTTTCACAAGCACCTCCCCCACTACGCGGTCACCGTGGACACGAACCTGGTTCACGTTCTGGGACGACAGCCGATCGATGTGTCCAAGCGTCATCCATTCACAGAAGCCGGCAACAAGGAATTCAACTCATTCGTGTGGATGCCACCGCACGGGCCGCGAGGCGGAGAGGTCCTCATCGCTGACTCGACGATCTTCAGTACGCTGTTCGGGGCGGACGAAAGCCTGAAGCGTTTCTGGAAGAACCTTGCGACAGCAATGTGATCGCCATACTCATTGCGATCGCCCTGCTGCTGCTGGCAACGCCGGCGCAGGCGCAGAACCGGGGCGTCTACCCGCTCGGGATGAGCGCGACGAACTCCGGCGTGACGCCCGAAGCCGGGTTCAGCTACGTGAACCAGTTGCTGTTCTATTCACGCGACCAGTCGCGCGGTCCTGACGGCGAAGCTCTGGCGACCGGCAACAACTCCGTGATTCTGGCGATGAACTCGTTTGTGTGGGTGAGCGAACAGGAAATCCTGGGAGGCGCCAGATTTTCGATGTCAGCCAGCTCTCCCGATCACGAACAACGCACTCAGTTCGGATACAGCCGGCGCGATCGGCGGCGGCGGCGGATTCGCCGACTCGTACTATCAGCCGTTCATTCTTGGCTGGCAGCGGGAACGCGTGGCGATTCGTGCGATCTATGGGTTCCTCGCACCCACTGGTGACTTCAGGCCGGGTGCGAACAACAACGTCGGTTCAGGGTACTGGACCAATGTCGTCGCGTCGGGACAGACGTGGCACATCACATCCGGCGGTGCAACGGTCGTCTCGGCATTCCAGATGTACGAATTCCACACGACGCAGAAGGGGACGAGCATCCGTCCGGGCGACACGCTCGATCTGGACTATTCGTTGATGCAGACGATGTCGCCGCGCGACGACCTGCGTCTGCAGCTCGGACTTGCGGGCTACGGTCAGTGGCAGATGACAGACAAAGAAGGCCCGGGGGTGACTCCCGCGCAAGCGGACGCGCGCTATCGGGTCAACGCCGTCGGTTTCGCGTCGAATGTCAACTGGCCGGAGCGGAAGGCTGGGTCTCGGTTTCAAGTACTTCAAAGAGTTCTCGAATCGATCGACCTATCAGGGGTATGCGGTGCAGATTTCGGGTTCGGTCGGTTTCTAGAGCGAAAGAGCACTGCTGCCGAGCAACATCAACGGAAGCTCGGTCAGGAAGTAGGTGTATGCGAACCGAGCGAACGCGACGCGCCCGAGCATCGTGATGGCAACCGCCATCGCGACGCCCAGATTTCTGGTTCCGAACTCAGCGGCCAGCGTGAACCGATCGCGCGGATCGTTCGTGACGAGAGCCGCTGCCACCCATCCGGCGGCCGCCGAGCAAACGATGAACACGGCAGCCAGAGGCACCGTGGTCGGCAGGTCGCTGAAAAACCCGCGCGGATCGTCCAAAACAATCAGGACCAGCATGAGCCCGACTCCGGCAAATACCAGGCGCTGTGCTATTGGGCGGAATGTCGTGGCCCAATCGGTCAATCGGTAGCGTGTCCACATTCCAAGTCCCAGGGGAAGAATGAACATCAGGAAAAGCTGGACGACCAGCGTAGGGATAGGCACCGTAAGCTCCAGTGGCTGTGCCGAGCGTTATCTCGAGTACCTCGGCCAATTGCGGGCAGCGTCACACCAGCCAGAAGACACGAAAGGCCTGTCAGCGTCACTGACAGTGCCGTCGATGCCCGCGCCATGTAACTGTAGGTGTTCGAAATGCCACCGATTGGACATGCAGCGACGAGAAGCAAGCCGGCAGTCACGTCCGCGCCCGGTTGAAAGGCCCACGCAAGACACAGGGCAATGGGCGGCAGCAGAAGCAGTGGGCCGATCAGCCCGGTCAACACGAGTGCCGGCTGACGACGCACGCGGCGAAAGTCCTCCCACGTCAAATCGAGCCCGACTCCCGCGAGCAGCACGAAAGTGAGCACCGGTACGCTGACGTCGATGAGGGTTCGCACAGCCGTACGATGCGAATGGTGACTTTGAAAGCGGCCGAGAGAAAGCAAGGGATTGGCCTGATTCGTGCCCGTCTCTCAGTGGTTTTGAGGATTACCGTGAAGAAATCGTCCCAGCTCTGTGGTGAAACCCTCGGCATTTCGTGACAAGGCGGCGAACCCTCGTGATCAGCACCACAGATCGGAGGAAAAGATGGCAACCCGCGACGACACGATAGCCGAGGAACTGGCGCAAGTCGTGGCCGACTCGGTGCCCGACGGTGTCCTGGTCGTGGATTCCGCGGGCGTTATTACCCTGGCCAACCATGCGAGCTCGAGCGGCAGTTCGGGTACACCTCGCGACCAACTGATCGGGCAGTCCATCGACATCCTCCTGCCTGAGTTCCGCGTGACTACACGCGGCACATCGCGCGAGCTCCATGACGGCGCCGGACGCTCAGCAGATGGGAGCCGGCCTGAGCTGACTCGGCCGCCACCGAGACGGCTCTGAGTTTCCCGTCGAAGTCGGATTGCACGCGCTCGCGACTGAACGCGGCTCGTCGGTGATCGCCAGCGTCGTCGATCTCACGGCACGGCGTCGCGCCGAACGGACAAGCCCGATGGTGTTTGAGAGACAGCTCGAATTCGAGCGGCTGGTCGCCGAGCTATCCACGAGCTTCATCAATCTACCCGCCGACCGCGTCGATGACGCGATGCGCGACGCGCTACGGCGGATCGGCGAGACGCTCGACATCGAACGCTGCACGTTCTTTCGGATTCAAGCGGACGGCGTGGCCGTCACTCCTGTGTTCTGGCACAAACCAGGGATCATCCCGCCGCCGCCGGCGCCCTTTGCGCTCACGGAGCGAGTCCCCGTGGGTGTACCAAACGATTCTGGCTGGCGAAGCTCATGTGCTTTGCGAATGTCGATGAAATACCGCAGTCCTGACCAGGCTCGGTTATCGATCGCAGGGGATACGGTCTCGGAGCGATGGTGCCCCTCTCAGTGGCGGGTGCGGTTGTCGGGGCCGTCGGCTTCACCGCGCTCCGCGAGGGTTCCTGGCCTCCGGACGTAGTTCATCGTCTGCGAGTTTTCGCGTCGGCGTTCGGCAGTGTGCTGGCACGCCGGGAGAGCGACGAAGCACTCCGGCGGGCACTCGAAGAGGCCAGCCAGCTACGCGATCAGCTTGCAAGCCGAGAACGTCTACCTTCGAACGGAAGCCCGGGAACGCCAGGGCTCCAGCACTATCGTGGGCAAGAGCAGCGCCGTGCGGAAAGGTCATGGAGCAGATCCAGCTCGTGTCTGCGACAGATTCAACGGTCTTGCTGCTCGGCGAAACCGGCACCGGCAAGGAACTGTTCGCGAGACAGATTCACGAGCTGAGCGCCCGGCATGCGCGCGCGATGGTGCGCGTGAACTGCGCGGCGATCCCGGCCACACTCCTCGAGAGCGAATTGTTCGGGCGGGAAAAAGGCGCGTTTACCGGGGCGTTGTCGCGTCAGGTCGGCCGATTCGAGTTGGCCGATCACTCGACGATCTTCCTCGACGAGATCGGCGATCTGCCGCTCGGAGGTGCAGGTCAAACTGCTTCGCGTGCTCGAGGAGCGTCAGATCGAGCGGCTCGGGAATCCCAAGCCGATTCGAGTCGATACACGAGTTATCGCCGCCACGCATCGGAACCTCGAAGAGCGAGTCAGGGACGGTCGGTTCCGCGAGGATCTGTTCTACCGGTTGAACGTCTTCCCGATTCAGGTGCCGCCGCTGCGAGACCGCTCGACGACATCCCGCTGCTGGTCTGGCGGTTTGTCGAGGAATTCTCGAAGACGTTCGCCAGGCGCATCGACGCGATCGACCAGGACAATCTCACCGCGCTGCAGCACTACTCGTGGCCCGGAAATATCCGCGAGCTCCGCAATGTGGTGGAACGGGCGATCATCACGGCGTCCGGGAATCAATTGACCATCCCGGTGCCGCAGCCGATCTGCGGCGGCGGCCAAGCGAAGTGCCAAGCTGGCCGATGTCGAGAGAGAGCATATCCGCTCCGTGCTCGAAAGCGCCGGCTGGCGTATTCGCGGAGCAGGCGGCGCGGCGGAACAGCTCGGCCTTCCGCCCACGACCCTCGAGACACGGCTGGCCAAACTGGGACTGAAGCGCGCCGAAGCCGTGCGGTCAGGGATCAATTCGGCCCGTCTGTTTCGGACCTGCGACACGTATTCGAGGCCGCGCGTGCTCGTGACGAAATCGAATTGCACGGATGGCGGCTGGTTGGCGGATTCGATGACTCCCAGGAGCGATGTGAAGTTGGACGATTCGACCCGCTGCCGCATGTCGGCTTCCGTCTCGAATTCCTCGATGTAGTGCACCGTCGAGTTCGGGACTCCACCCACACTGAGCATTCGCGACACCCGGGCTGGAGTCGGGTTCCCAGCATCAGGAAGCGAAAAGCGTCGAGAAGGTCCTGAACGTACCGCTGCGATGAGGCGATGAGAGTCACAGTGAGCCGTACCATGGAGGGTGACTGTGCACCAGTCGTTCCACGTGCCTGGAACACGTTGACCGGCCATTACTGCGGCAGCTCAAAAGGTTGTCCGGATCGGTCCTGCATCTGGTGACTGGCAATCCCCCGAAATCTCAGATGTGCCCCTGAATGCCGGAGGCAGGAACGCGCACGCACTAGCTCAGGAATGACCTGGACGCTTGAGTCCAAGCTTCACCATCCGGGTTTCGAGCGTCGTCGGCTTCAACCCGAGCTTGTCGGCCGCCCCAGCCGCGCCCCGAATCCGCCAACCGGTGCCTTCGAGCACGGTGCGGATGTGCTCTTTCTCGACGTCGAGCAGCCGCGGGCTTCGTTTGGTTGACGCGACGGAGGCCTGCGGCAAGCGGGATGGTCAGGCGTCTGCTCGACGCCGAGATCATCGCCCGCTCCACCACATTGCGCAGCTCGCGGATGTTGCCGGGCCACGCGTGGTGTTGCAGCGCCGCGAGGCTGTCCTTGTCGATCGTGTCGATGCGCTTTCCAAAAGCGTTCGAAAACTCCTCGACGAACCGCCACACGAGCAGCGGGATGTCGTCGACACGTTCGCGCAGCGGCGGCACGTGAATGGGGAAGACGTTCAACCGGTAGTACAAGATCCTCTCGAAACGCACCTTCGGCAATTCGTTGCTCCAGATTGCGATGCGTCGCTGCGATGATCCGGGTGTCGACGGCAATCGACCGCGGGCTTCCCAGCCGTTCGATCTGATGCTCTTCCAGCACGCGCAGAAGTTTGACCTGCACCTCGAACGGCAGGTCCCCGATCTCGTCGAGAAAGATCGTCGAGTGGTCGGCCAACTCGAATCGGCCCACCTGACGCGACAGCGCCCCGGTAAATGCGCCCCTTTCCCGCCCGAACAACTCGCTTTCGATGAGCGTCGCCGGGATCGCTCCGCAGTTGACCCGCACCATCGTGTCCCCGCGGCGGGTTCCGAGCTCGTGGATTTGCGTCGCGAACAGCTCTTTTCCTGTGCCGGTCTCCCCGAGCAGGAGCACCGTGGAGTCGGTGGCTGCCACCTGCTGGATTTGCTCCATGACCCGGCGCACCGCTGCGCTCTGTCCCGACAACGCCAGCCAGTCCAAGCCGTTCGCGCTCTTCCCGTCGAAGGTAGACGTTTTCCGCCTCCAGCCGATCCTTCAGGCGTTGCACTTCCAGTGACGCCGCCCGCATCGCCTCGTCACGCAGCTGCCTCGCCAGGACCTGGTCGAACACTCCGCCGAACATCTTGAGGCGCTGCACTGTCTCCGGCGACCAGGTTCGCTCGGCGCGGACTGTGCTGAATCCAACTGCGCCCATCACCCGCCCATCAACGGATAACGGTATGTACACCGCTGACCTCACGCCGATCGCGGCGAAGGTCGTCCGATCGATCTCACTTGGAACATCGGCGAGTGTGGAGAAGCCACCACAGGTCGACCCGCAAGCACGTCGCTCGATCGTCCATGGGAAGCGCGCGCGCGTCAGCAGCGGGCAACTCGATCGGCGGGATGCCAGGCGCCGTCCAGGTGACCGGCTCGAACAGTACCAGCGTCCGGGCTGATGCTCACGAACACGACAACGATCGAGATTCAGCTCTTGACCGATTCGGCCGAGGCCGTGCCGGATCGCGTCGACGACCTCATCGCCGGGAAGTTGATGAACTGAAAGGACAGCTCCGCGACAAACCGCTCGAATTCGCGTTGCCCCTCGATGGCCGAACGTCGCGCGTCCTGAATCCGGCGCGGACCGGTGAGGTCTACGACCGACGCGAGCACGAAGCGACCATCCGCTGTGTGAATCGGCTTCAGCCCGATTTCTACGGCGACCGACGAGCCATCCTTGCGCCTCCCGAACACTTCACGACCGGCACCTGTCGGCCGACGCATGCGGAACATGAGCGAGGCTTGCCGCTGGCGGGCCGCCTGTATCGACTCCAGAGCCTCTGGCATCAGCAGGTCGACCCTCTGCTGGAGGAGCTCGTCCCGCGCGTAGCCAAACTGTCGGACCAGTTCGGCGTTGACGACCTGAATCGTTCCCTCGACGTCGGTCACCAGGAGCCCGATCGGCGATGCCTCGACCATCAGTTGGAGCGTTGCCGCCGTGTCGAAGCTGTCAATTTCCACTGAGCTTGCGTCTGGAAGCAATTTTCATTCCCCAGTGCGCCAGGAAATCGGGCTGGCGAGGACCCCTTTGAGCGAGCATTCCAGCTGCAGCACCGGAGATCCTCCGGAATACAGGAGTCGGCAAAGCTTCCAGCATGAGGATATAGTTCGCCGATGTGGCAGCCGGGTTGCTAAGGGGCGCATGATGAGCCAACCGAGATACATCGACAAGCTCGTGCGAGGATTCGAAATCTTCACTGTTGGCGCTGCGGGATTGCTGCTGATGATGGCGGTCGCAGTCGCCATCGCCGTGGTGTACAGCTTGTTCATCAACGGCGTCCAGACCAATATCAGGTCAATCAGCTCCATCGCTGAGACACAGCTGGCCATACAGCGAGTCTTCTCCGGGGTGCTGCTGCTGCTTCTGGGCTTGGAGATGCTGGAAACACTGAAAACCTACTTCACCGATCACCTCATTCGCACGGAAGTGATTCTCGTAGTGGCGATGATCGCGGTGGGCCGGCACATCGTCCAGATCGACTTCGAGCATATCCCACCCGGTACGTTGGCGGGGATCGCGTCACTGATGCTGGCGCTGTCCCTCAGCTACTTTCTCGTTCGGAAGCGGCAGTTAGGCGCGTCGTGAAGCCCGACCGTGTGACAAGTCCCAGCTTCTCCCGTTCGCTTGTCGCGTGCGTGATCACCCACTTTTCGATCGTTCCTGTCAGATGATTTCTGGCACTGAGCGTCATAGAACCTCCTCCTGCTGATCGAACCCGCGGAAATCGCAACACCGTTTTCAAACTGCGCTCAGCGCAACACTCCCATGATCGCCAGGGAAGCGATTGCAGGCAAGGGCGCCCAACGGCGCATGCGCCGTGCGCGACAATGAACGTACCTACCGGGTCTTCTGTGAATCGGTTGTCTGGACCGCGAGCACATCAATTGAGACAGATTTGATCAAGGCGTACACCTGCCCACCAACGGCAATGCCCAGCCTCCCGATCGCATCTCGCGTGACCTCAGCAAGAAGCAGTACGCCGCCCACAGCGATCTGGACGATGACACAATCGAACGCCGGCTCGCTGTGGACCTCCGAAACCATGCCGGATAACACGTTGTGCAGGCTAAGTCCCTCCGGTTCCCGCGTCGCCAGAATGACCTCGCGCGCGAGGATTCGAACGCGGACGGTTGCTCCCATCGCAACGTCGCGATCCGCCGCGAACAGCGTGCCCCCGTTGAAGGCGAGCTCGGCGAGTCCACGGTCGGCATGGGTTCGCAAGACGACGGCATCGAAAACGCTGCCCAGTCCAACGCCCTCCCGCAGCCATGTGAGATCCGGGCGACTCATGAGCGTTGTGACCGAACCCCACGCAACAGTGTGGCCGTGCTCCAGGATTAGTACGTCCGTGGCGAGCCGCACGACATCCTCGAAATCGTGCGTGACAAGGATCAGCGGTATATCGAGCGTCCTGCGTAGTCCGTCGATCTCATCCTGAAGACGTCGGCGCACCGTGCGATCGACGGCTGCAAAGGGTTCGTCGAGCAGCAACACGGCTGGCTCGCGAGCCAGGGCTCGCGCGAGGGCTACCCTCTGCCGCTCACCGCCTGACAGCTCGAGAGGTAGCCGGGACATCTGCCCGGACAGGTGCACCAGATTCAGCAACGCTTCAGCCCTGCTGCAGCGTTCGACCCGAGGACGATGGCCGAGCGCCGTCGTCACGTTGCCTAGAGCGGTCAAATGGGGAAAAAGCGCGTACTCCTGGAAGACGAACCCCACTGCGCGGCGATGCGGAGGCGCGAATGTCCCGGTGGCCGTGTCTATCCATACCTCGGCGCCTGATCGCACTGACGCGTGCTCGGGCCGATACAGTCCCGCGATCGCGCGGAGGATGGTCGTTTTGCCGCTGCCGGATGCCCCGAAGATGGCCAGCACATCGCCCGGATCTACCGCGAACTCGACGCCGAGGGGGATCGGCCCCCGTTGACGAAGGTTGACCGACAAGCGGCGGTCAGCCACGACGAGGACCTACACGACGGGACAAGGCGGTTGTCGCCGTGAGCGTGACAACCGCAATCGCTAGAAGCGTCGCCGCCATCACGCCCGCGCTCCCATCGTCGAAGGCCTGCATGCGGTCGTAGATCGCCACGCTCAAGGTGCGCGTCTCGCCGGGCAGATTACCACCCATCATCAGGACGACGCCGAATTCGCCGAGCGTGTGCGCGAACGTGAGGATGGCCGCGGTCAGGATGCTGGGCCAGGCGAGCGGGAGCTCGATCCGAAGGAAGCGCTGCCACGGCGTCAGCCCGCAACACGCCGCGGCGTCCCGCACGTCGCCCGGGATAGCTTCGAAGCCCCGCTGGATCGGTTGGACCACGAACGGAATATTCGCGATGGCCGACGCGAGCAGCAGCCCCTCGAACGTAAACGGCAGAGACCGGCCGAAGATGGCTTGGAAGGCTTCTCCCAGTGGAGACCGGGCACCAAAGGTCACGAGCAAATAAAACCCGAGCACGGTGGGCGGCAACACGAGCGGCACCGTGACCAGTGCCTCGACCAGCAGCTTGCCGCGGAATTGGCGGACCGCCAGCAAACGCCCGAACCAGATGCCGAACGGGAGAAGAATCGCGATGGTGCCCACGCCGAGCCACAGCGAGACCCGGAGCGCCGTCCAGTCCATGGGCAGCTATTCTGGCACCGAGAACCCGTGTTTTCGAAGAATCGCGCGTGCAGCGTCACCTTGAAGGTAGGCGTAGAACTGTGCGGCAACTGCGCCAGCCCCTTTGAGCAGCACCATGCGCTGGCGTAGCGGCGGATAGTCGGCGTCGGGAATCACCGCATAGGTGCCGCGCTCTGCGAAACCCGGACCAAGCACGAGGGAGTAGGCAATGAGCCCGCCGACCGCATTCCCGGTGGTGGCGAACTGCGCGGCTTGCGTAATACTGTCGCCGAGCACCAGGTTCGGACGAAGCGCCTCCCACAACCCGCGCTTTCGCAGCACGGCTTCGGCAGCACGACCGTAAGGGGCGACCTCAGGGTTGGCGATGGCAAAGCGGCCGACCTTGCCGGTCTTCACCAGACGGCTCAGACCGTCGAGCTGTGGATCGATCGCCAGCGGTGACCCCTTCGGTGAGAAAATCACCAGTCGACCGACGGCGTACACCACACCGGCATCGCGGGTCAGACCCGCCGCAGAGAGTCGATTCGGAAAGTCCTCGTCGGCAGCGAGGAACATCTCGAACGGCGCTCCGTCCTGAATCTGCCGGGTCAACGTTCCGGATGCGCCGAACACCAGCTCCACGCGCGGGCCCTGGGCCTGCTCGACCTGCGTGGCGATTTCCGTGAGCACGAAGTTGAGGTTTGCGGCTGCGGCGATCCTGGGAGCTCGCTGAGCTGCCGCTGCTGACGGCATCACGATCAGCAGGCAGAGTGCGAGGAACCAGTCGAGCGATGATCTTTTCACCGCTTTCGATCGCCTGTCCACGGATTGGCGAATCGCGGGTCGCGCAGGAGCTCCTCGTCGGTGAGCGAACGGAGGAACGCGACCAGATCGCCGCGCTGCGCCGCCGTCAGGGTAAAGCCGCGAAGCGTCGCGCTCTTGTTGGGGTTGTCGCGACCCACGCCCTGGTAGGGCCCGGCCGCGATCGTGCGCCCGCCGGCGGCGTAGTGATCGATGGCATCTTCGAGCGTGGCCACGCTGCCGTCGTGCATGTAAGGTGCGGTCACAGCGATGTTGCGCAGCGTCGGTGCCTTGAACTTGCCCACATCCTTTGCGTCGCCTGTCTGGTCGTACAGCCCGAGATTCCCGGCAGGATACGCCCTGTCGCCGGCAAGGTTGTACAAGCCGGTATTGTGAAACTCGATCGCCATGGATCGAGGTCCAGTGCCCATCGCGCCCGAGAAGTGAATGCCGCCGTGGCACGTGAAGCACGACAAGGGACGGCTGTGAAAGAGCACTTCACCACGCTTCGCCGCCTCCGATATCGCCGCGTCGTCTCGCTGGAAGTGATAGCGATCGTACGGCGAGCGCGCCGACACGATCGCGCGTTCGAAGCTGGCGATGGCCTTGACGAGATTCTCGCGCGAAACCGGACCTGGTTGGCGTGGGAACGCCGCCGCGAACAGCCGCTGGTACTGCTCGTCGCGCTCGAACGTGTCGAGCCACGCGTCCGATACATTGAGACCCAGCTCGATCGGCTTTTCGCCGTACATCGGAACGAACGCCTGGTCTTCCAGTCGTGTCTGCCTGTGGTTGGCCCAGGTGAGCACGGCAGCGTACGCGACGTTCACCAGGCTCATGCTGCCGCGCGGATGCAATTGGCCCGTGGATCCGACGCTTCGCGCCTGGCCGTCGGTGAACGCCCGCGCCTGTTCGTGACAGCTGCCGCACGACTGCGTGCCATTCCCCGACAGCCGCGTGTCGTAGAACAGATGACGCCCAAGCTCCACTTTGGCCTCGGACATCGGATTGTCTGCCGGCACATGCGGCGCTGGAAACCCGACGGGCAACCTCCAATCGCAGGCTTCCTGCGCTGGCACCTGAGCGACTGTCACGATCGCAACCAGGAAGCCGGCCGTGGCGCGCGCCATCCAGAACGTTCTCATCACGCTACTCTCGAAGCCTGACTACTTCGATGCGTTGCAGCATCCGGATTGAACGGGCGCCTCGCAAGTCCTTTGGCGCGACGATCCGGAAGGGACCCTGGTAGGCGAACAGAGGTTTGCCGTCGACGGTATCAGCTACGATGATGTCGTTGCTCGTGAACGCAGGGTCGAGCTCGGCCAGCGAGAACAGGACCTGGTAACCGTCGGACGCGGTTGCAACGACGTAGCTCGCGACGGCATTTCCACGCAGCTCGGCACCCACCGGCGCGCCGGCCCGTTTCAACAGCTCGCCGACGAACACCCCTTCATAGGTATTGACGGTGCCGTCTTCGGTTTTCACTTCGACACGCGACCGCGGCAAGGCTCTTAGATCATCGGAGGTGAGAGTGAGCGTCTTGCCGACATCGCCGACGATGGTGAGTGTCGCGGGCGACGCCGCAGGAGCTTGCGCGGCCCGGAGCCCGTCCGCTGCTGTCAACGCCAGCAGCGCAAAGAAGAAGGAAGCCATCCTCATAGTCCGATCCTCGTCTTCAAGTAGATAGGTGCGTCCTGACTGAGGAAATCCCCACGCCAGCTCATAGTAATCGTCGGACAGGTTCTTGAAGCCGAACACCACGCGAACGTCGCGGGCGATCTCATACTCCGCAGACAGGTTGATCAGAGTGTATCCGCCGGTCCGCACGTAGGGGAAGGCCGCCGCAGGCGCCGAGTTCACGTCACTCCACCGGTCCCCCGCCAGGTCGAGGCTCGGCGTGATCGTGAGCGGCTCGATCGGCCGCCAGGCCGCGTACAGAAAGGCCTTGTGCGTCGGCACACCGGTCGGGCGCAGATCGGGCAGCAAGCGCATCCGTAATCGTTCGCTTGATGGCGGTGTAGTTGCCGCCGACGCTCAGTTGCGACGTCGCCTGCGCCTCGACGCCGATTTCGGCGCCATAGAAGTTCCCGTCACCGACATTCTGTGTTTGAGTGGTGTTGTCGGGCAGGACGACGGTCTGGATGAGATCCCTGCACGTCACTGTAGAACACGGCTCCCTCGAGACGCACGTTCCGAGCGGTGCTCCCCTTCCAGCCGAGCTCGAGGTTGGTAGCCCGCTCCGGCCCAAGATTCGGATTCGGAGTCGCGGTGCCGAAGCGAGTGCTGTAGAGCTCGAAGATCACCGGGAAACGTGCCCGATCGGACACACTCGCGTGGACCTGGCCTTCCTGGCTGTAGCGCCAGATGACCGCGCTCTGCCAGTTGAACGAATCGGAACCACCCTTCGGATACTCGAAGAGGCCGCGGGTGGCGTTGAACTCCTCGGCCTTGGTGATTTCGTACTTGTCGTAGCTGACGCCGCCGACGATGTCCACCGCAGGCGTCGCGTGGAAGGTGTCTTCGAGGGCCAGCGACCACGTGTTCTGGGACTGCTCCTGCCTTGGCTCGCTCGAGCTCAGCGTCGGGTGAGTGGGGCGGTTGATCTGCTGCTCGGTGTGAAAATCCGTCCGGTAGTAAATGGCGCCCTTGAGCGTGTTCGATTCCGCGCGCGTGGTGCCGAGCTCGACGCCTACGCCGTACGCGTGATCGTCGTATGGACTGTGGAAGCGTCCGTTCGCCGACTGTGTCGTGTACGTGCCGTCGTCGAAGGCGTCCAGTCCATTCTCGAACGTGTTGTAGTAGAGCTTCGTCTTGACATAGGACGCAGCGCCCAGCTGCGTCTTCGTGAGGAACGAGACGTTCTGGACGTCCCAGTACGGCCATCGCCAGTAGCTGTTCGGCGGCACCGGCGGGTTGTTGATGACGTTCAGCGGCGCACCTTTCTCTCCCATCTGCTTGGTGTAGTTGAAGGTGTATTCGTCGGTGTTGTTGGGCGTGAACCCGGCCTTCACGTTGAGGCGCGAGTCGGCGCTATCCGAGCTCAGGCGCCTCCCCTCGGGCTGCAGTGATATGGCGGACGGATCGTAGTTGTTCGACAACGTCCAGAAGTTCCGGTCGGAATAGTTGACGCTGCCCTGAAGGTAGTACTTCTGCTGGCGCGTGCCCACCATCGCGTACCCGTTCCATCCTTCGTTCTCGCCGCGTCCGCCAAACCCGGCGCTGACCTCGGCTTCGAGTGCCTTCGTGGGCACTCGGCTGACCAGATTGATGGCGCCGCCCATGGCGCCGGGACCGTCGAGCACCGACGCATAGCCCTTCTGCATCTGCACCGCAGCGATGTCGGCGGTCAGAAAACGGCTGAAGTCGATCCGATTGTCCGCCGGCAGGTAGATGCGCACGCCGTCGAGCATCAACGGCACCTGCCATCGCCCGAACCCGCGCACGAAGATGTCGCTCTCGTTGCGCCGGCCGTTGGCGTCGAACGTGCTGACCACGCCGGGGATGACGTTGACGGCTTGATCGAGGGTATTCCGATCGAGCGTCCACATCTGATCGCGCGTGAGAACCGAGCCGCCGACGCCCGGCAGTCCCTCCTCCCGGCTCCCGACGACGACGATCTCTCCCATGTCGAACATTAGATCGCGTTCGGGTGGCGTCTGGGGCGGTGGTGTAGCCCCTGAGCCGGCGCCTTGTACAGGCGAGGGCGGCAGGGCCTGGCCCTGTTGGGCCAGGACACTGGCCGATGCACCCATCACCAGGGCGGCCAGACACGAGACCAACGCACTCACTCGAATACGCGCCATCAAACATTCCTCCACAAACACGGGCACTGCCTGCCGTTGTGTACATTATATGATCCGATTAGATCAATATAGAACGACTCAGTGATCATGATTGAGCCATCTCGTAGAGTCAAACTCACAATGATACGATTCGGACCGACTTCGACACGAGAGGAGCCGGATGGGACTTGTCACGGTACGAACCGCCGCCGAGCGTCTTGGGGTGGCCTACTCGACGTTGAAACGATGGGTTCACACGGGACACGTCCGAACCACACGGACCGAAGGCGGCCACCATCGAGTCTCTGAAGCCGAAATCGATCGCCTGATGGCGCGCCAGGAACCGGACCAACGACGCCGCGCTCCTGCGACCGATCCTGACGAGTCCCTCGGAGGTCTGAGCGCACGCAATCGCCTGCACGGATTCATCGAGGAGGTGCGCATCGACGGCCTCCTCGCGCAGGTGCGCTTGCGGGTGGGCGATCAATCGCTCACCGCCGTCATTACCTCCGACGCCGTACGTGCTCTGAAGCTGCGCCGTGGAGATGATGCAATGGCTATCATCAAGTCAACGGAAGTGATGATAGCCACGCCGGGCGACTCGGCGACGAACGCGAAGAGGCGCTCGCGACGGTAAGACGTTCTCAGAACCAGAACTTTGCGGCGAGTTGCACGACCCGTGGATCGAGAGCCGTCGTGTCGTCCCGAAGCTGGCTGGTCCGAGCTGCGCCGCCGGCGCCCGAAATTCGCCGTGTTCAGCAGGTTGAACACTTCCAGACGAAGCTCGATCTCACGCTCACCTCCGACCCCCACGCGACGCATCAGCGCGAGATCGACGTCGTGATACGACGGCCCTCGCACCAGATTACGAGAAGCGGATCCAATCGTGAACTGATTGGCGGTTGCGAACGCGGCCGTGTTGAACCAGCGGCCGGGTGTTCGCTCGTCAGCGGGCAATGTCGGATCGCCGACAAGATTCGGAGGCTGGGTCGTGAAGCCGGCGTAGCCGAGCGAGTTCGCCTGCGTCACCGCGATCGGCACTCCGGACTGCAGGGTCATAAAGGTCGCGAGGCTCCAATCGTTCACCAGTGCGCCGACCACGCCACCGGGGTGTTTGGCGCGGCCCTCGCCCACCGGAAGATCCCATACGACCGACTCGGCGAAGTAGTGCAGATCGCACCGCTGCTCAGCATGGCAGCCGAGCCAACTTTAGATCGAATTTAGTGATACTCAAATCAACTCACAACGATCTAATTTGTCGTGAACACCGTTTCACACGCATTTTGCTTTAACACACGTGTGAAAGTTCGCATTACCAAGCGGCCTGCCGGGACACTGGAGGGGATGGTGCTTTCGCACTATGTGCCCGGCGAGGTATACGACGTCTCGCCGTCCGTCGCCGACTACCTGATTCTGGAAGGGTTTGGCAAGCCTGAGATGCGCAGACCGGTCCGGGTTGCCCTGAAGAAAAAACGGGATCGTCGAGTCTAAGGTCGGGGCCGAGTTGCATCCAGTGTGAGAGATACCGCATGATCGAGCTGTGACCCTACTCGTCCTCGGCCTCATCACAGTAGCCGGCGCGTTGTTCGCTTATCGGCAGATCCGCCCCATGCAGCGGCACCGAAAGGACTACGATGCCGGCGCTGTGAGCGAGCAATGGCTTCAGCAGCAGCGCGGCGATCCGAAGGATTACTGAGCACGCCGGCGAGGCTCACCAGGGTGGATGAATTCGCTACACCCCTAAAGAAAGAATCGGGACGACTGGGTCCCGTCATAAGCTAGGGATATGGCACCCCCTGTACAGTCTCCGGATATTCGGACTTCCGATCTTAGAGCCGCCTTCGAGCAAACTCTTCGGGACGGCAGCTTGTTTGACGCCCTGCGCTTCCTCAACAGCACGACAACCTACCGATTCACAGGTGTCTATCATTTCGAGCCTGGCCTGGTGAAAAGCCTCGTCCTCTACGACCGCGAACACCCGCATTTGCGCGTCGGCAGCGATGTTCCGTGGTTCGACTCCTACTGCATGATGACCGCCGAGGACGGCGAGAAATGCGAAATTCAGAACTCGCTCTCGGATACGCGATTGGCCAACCACGCTGCACGCTCCAAAGTCCTATCCTACTGCGCCGTCCTATTGCGCACACCGGAACAAGAGGCACTTGGAACGTTGTGCCACTACGACGTCCGCCCCGTAAGCACCGAAGCTGCGATCCTGGAGGGGTTGCGCGAGTGCCGGACGGCGGTGGAGCATCACTTGTGGCAGGATCTTCATTTGCGCCACCTGCCATTGCCGGCTGGGTGATCACGGAGCGGCCGCAAACCTGCCGGTGGAAGCGCTCAATTGAATTCGCTGCATGAACGCTCCCCTGCCATTTCTCAATCATACCGACGACTGTGTTGAGCTCGTTGACGGCGACGGGGTCGTCATCTGGATGAACGAGCGGCGGCAGCGGCTCTTGATGTCGTGCGACAGGCATCTGGCCGCAGGCTGCGCGTGGCTCGATCTCTGGGATGAACCGTACCGCGAAGCGGCGGCGGCGGCCGTGTTGGCAGCCGCGACGAGCGGGAACGGCCACTTCACCGCGTCTTGCTCGACCGACGCAACGACGACGACCTGGTGGGACGTGAGCGTCATCTCGCTTCAACACGCTGGCAGGGCAGAGCAGGTGATCTCCATCGCAAGGGACATCACCAGCTACATAGCGGCATCCCGCGATCGCGAGGATGCCCTCGAAGAGGAACGGCAGGCGCGCCTCGGGATCGAACGGGAGAATCGCAAACGCGACTATGCGCTGCTCGTAGCGGCCCACGAGCTGGGGGCGCCGTTATATGCGGTGCGCGGGTGGGCGCAATATCTGCAGCTCGGGAATCTCGAGCCGAACGAATTTACCGAAGCCGTCGAGGCAATCGGCCGGAACACCGAACGCCAGCACCATCTCGTTGAACGGCTTCTGAAGGTGGCGCGGTTCCGATCAAAATCCGGGTCCCCTTCCCTGCTTGCGAATCCAATTGATGAAATTCTCGTCGATGCAATTGAATGTGTCCGACCGGTCGCAAGCTCCAAGCAGATCGTCATCCACTCAGAAATTGCGACCACCGCCTGCGTCATGGCCGATTTCGACCAGATGCAGCGCGCCTTCTCGAACATCCTCTACAATTCCGTCAAATTCACGCCGTCAAACGGCGTCATCACAGTGCTCTGCTCTGAGGAATCCGACTGCATCAGAATCGAATTTTCGGACACGGGGGCAGGCATCGCCCCCGAATTCCTGGAGAAGGCGTTTGAGCCGTTCAGCCAGGAGGGCGCCAACCACCAGCCGTCGATGATCGGGCTGGGCCTCGGACTGTCGATCGTGCGCCGCATCGTCGAAAGTCATCACGGATCCATCCGCGTCACGAGCGAAGGTCACGGACGCGGTTCCACATTCATCATCGACCTGCCTGTGATGTCCCGAACGACCGTTTGAGATCGTCGGCAGCAAACTGCTGCGCCTCTTTGGCTTTATCGACCACCGCGCTCATGCCGAAGAACTCGTGTGCGACACCGTCGTAGTGCCGATAGGTCACCGGCACGCCCGCTTTCTTCATGGCCTCGGCGAGCATGGCGCCCTCTGAGTGAAGGGGATCGATCTGCGCCGTGACAATGGTAGTGGGAGGCAGTCCTTTGAGCGATGCGGCAACCAGATTGATCCGCTTGTCGCGGGCGTCCGCCGGCGAGCGCAGGTAGTGCCTGAAAAACCATTCCATCATGGCTTTGTTCAGGGGTCTTGCGTCTGCATTCTCGCGATAGGAAGGCGTGTCGGTGTCGGCTCCAGCGATGGGATAGATGGCCATGACGTGCTTCGGCAGTTTTTCTTTCGCGTCGCGCGCCATCAGCGCTGGCGCCACCGCCAGGTTTCCCCCGGCGCTCTCTCCCCCGACGGCCACGTTGGCGGCATCTCCGTTGCTCGAGGCGCCGGTCTTCGACTTTATCGACTTTTTCCGGTTCGGTGCTGGCTCCGCGTTTTTTGAGCAGAGACATGACCGCATCTGCCGGGTTCGGCTGCTTCCGCGCTTCCTCCGGCGTCAGCTTCTCGATCGGTTTCGAGCGCAACCACCCCAAACCCCATACACGTCGAAATACAGCCCCACAGTTTCATGCGTATTGAGTCCAGTTTGATAGCGCGGTCTGAATGGCTATACGGTTGAAGAACCGGGTCGGATGAGAGTGGCGTCTCGCGATCGTGGCCCCAAGCGTGCATAAGGCAGAGCGCTGCATGACATTAGGGGAAAGTGAGTCAGTTCGTGAGTTGTATTCGCTACACTCCCAAAGCGTTTACACGACAGCGCTGGCTATTTTAAAGAACGCCGATGCCGCGCATGACGTGGCCCATGATGTGTTTCTCCGTGCCTGGCAGCAGGCTGCTCAATACGACTCGACGCGGGGAAGTGTAGGCGTCTGGCTGCGAGCCGTGGCGCGGAACCTGTCCATCGATCGTCTGAGGGCCGCGCAACGGCTCAAGACACATGAAGGGCTGGATGATGGACGCACGCCAGCGGATGACCAGCTGTCCCGGCTCTTGACCCGAGAGCAGCTCAACTCTCTTCGCAGAGCATTTCACAGATTATCGCCGACGCACAGGCAGCTAATCGAGATGGCCTACGATGAGGATTTGAGCCACAGCGACATCGCCAGGCGGCTCGGGCAGCCACTCGGCACCGTCAAATCCCGCATCAGGCAGGCGCTGACCATGTTGCGCGCGTTCGCCACCCAGTCGGAATCAAGCGCAGATGATGACGGCTCAACTTGGCTCGCGCCGGTCTCGCAGGCATTTACTACGGCAGAAACGGAACCGCGGGCGTCTGACACCGGCACGTGTCAGATGCCTCGTCTGAAGGTGCTCGTGGTGGATGACGATGAAGAGACCGTCAGGCTGGTGTCCGCGGTGCTGAGAAAGTTTGCGTGGCATGCCGATGCGCGGACATCGGCAAAGGACGGACTGGCGGCGCTCGAAGAGACCTGGCCCGATGTCCTGATCCTGGATCTCAACATGCCCGAGGAGGATGGCTATTCGCTGATCGGCAAAGCGCGCGTGATGGCCGAAAGACGAGGGCAGCGCTTGCGCGCCGCGGCATTTACGTCCTGGGCGAGCGAGCAGGAACGGTCGCGAGCCTTGATCGCAGGCTTCGATGTGTACATCAACAAGCCGGTCCATCCTCTGGCGCTTGTCTCCGCGGTTGCCGCGCTCGGTCAGTAACCACCGCAAGTCCACTCCTGCAGCGTTCGCGAACACATCCAATCCCGCTCCTGATTCGTATGTTCGATGGACAGGAGGCGGCTATGAGTGAGAAAACGAATCGACGGGAGTTTACAAAGCGCGCAATCGCTGCAGGCGTCGCAGCATCGTGCGGGTTGGCGTTTGACAAAAGTGGAAAGCTGTACGCGCAGGCAGGTCCGATTACTGACGAGGACATCCTGAATTTCGCACTGAACCTCGAATATCTCGAAGCCGAGTTCTACACCGTGGCGACGACGGGACAGCGGATCTCGGATAGAGGCATCGAGATTTCAGGCCGGGGAAAGGAAGGCGCAACCATTGGCGGCGGCAAGGTCGCGCTGGACAGTCGCGTTCAGGTGGTGGCCGAACAAATCGCGCTGGACGAATGGGCGCACGTACAGCTGTTGAGAGGGGCGCTTCGGAGCTCCGCCGTCGCAAAACCCGCCATCAATCTCGAGGCGCTCGGCGTCGGCTTTCGGAACCAGGCCGAGTTTCTGACGGTGGCTGCGATCTTCGAAGACGTGGGCGTCAGCGCGTATAGAGGTGCTGCCCCACTCATTCAGAGCAGAGAGATTCTGGATGCCGCGGCGGGGATAGGGCTGACCGAAGGTCAGCACGCCGGCGTGCTGCGCTTCCTCGTGTCGAACCTGAACTTCAACGTCACGGTGCCCTCGGTGGACGCAAAGGCAATCCCCCCCATCGGCCAGCCGGAAGTGGCGCCTGCCCGATCCGGCGGACGATTGTTCTTCGTGGAGGGACTCGGCCTGAGCCCGGCGCGCACGACTAGCGAAGTACTGCGGGTCGTTTACGCCAACAACGATAGGGCGGGCGGGTTCTTCCCTGATGGTGTGAACGGCACAATCGCCGTCGCGTAGTCGTCCTGCAACAGCGGCATCTGAACGGCCAGATCGAGCGACTGTAGCGAGTACCTCACAACGCCGAGAACACAGGTCTTCTCTGTGTTCTCGGCATCTACCACTAGGCTGACAATCCATGCCAATACACACCGGCAACAAGCTTCTGGAGTCGCTGCCTGACGTGGAATACCAGCGACTCGCTCCGTACCTGAAAACCGTCCCCCTGACCTTCCGGAAGGTGATCCTGAAGGAGAACCACCCCATATCGCACGTGCTCTTTCCCGATAGCGCGACATGCTGCCTCATCAAGACGCTGCGAAACGGAGACATTGCTGAAATGGCAGCCGTCGGCAACGAGGGGGCGATCGGCGTTCACGTATTTTTTGGTCAGATGGAGTCGAACGTCGGGTGTCTCGTGCGCTCCGCCGGAGAAGCACGCGCCATCAGCGTCGACGCATTCAGGTCGGAAATGGAGCGGCGCTCAGCGCTCTATAACGTCGTGATCCGTTACAACCAGGCGCTCACCAACCAGCTCATGCAGGGGATCGCCTGCAATGGTCTGCACTCTGCGAAGCAGCGATGCTGCCGGTGGTTACTGGAGGCTCAGGATCGAAACGGGCGAGACGAATTCCCCTTCACCCACGCTTTTCTGGCGGCGATGTTGGGGCTGAGGCGGCCGACCGTCAGTCTGGTCGTTGGTTCGCTCCAGGATGCGGGAACGATTGAATGCTCACGCTCGCGCGTGAGAGTGCTCAATCGCCCGGCGCTGCAGATCGCGTCGTGCGAGTGCTACGAGACAATGCGCCACACCTTTGGCCGGCTGCTGCCGGAAGTGCGCCTGGCGGGCTGAATCCGCCTCTCAAGTTGGGCGATGTGTCCTGCTAGACTCTCCGTCCAATGCCCTCAACGATTACGCATATCCAGTGTTCGCGCGACGCATGCGCACAAGTCGTGTCGCACGCGTCGCTGCAGAACCTCTGCCCGTCCTGCAGGGCGCCGCTGCTTGCTCGATACGACCTGTCTGTCGCCAGGCGAACGCTGAACCTCGAAACGCTCCGCACCCGCGCGCACTCGATGTGGCGATATGACGAAGTCCTGCCGGCGGGGCCACCCGTCAGCCTCGGGGAAGGAATGACGCCTCTCATTCAGGCCCGGCGCCTTGGCGAACGGCTCGGACTTCGCAACTTCTACATCAAGGATGAAGGGCTCAACCCCACCGCATCGTTCAAGGCGCGGGGGCTCTCTGCCGCAGTCACCGTTGCAAAGGCGCTAGGTGCCCGGACGCTCGCCCTCCCGACTGCCGGCAACGCCGGCGGCGCTGCCGCGGCCTACGCTGCCAAGGCCGGCCTGGGCTGCGTCATTGCGATGCCGGCCGATACACCTGCCGCGAACATCATCGAATCGCGCGCGTTTGGCGCCGACGTGCGGTTGGTTGACGGCCTGATCTCTGATTGCGGCAAGTTCATCGCGGAGCACGCCGCAAGAGAAGGCTGGTACGAAGTCTCGACGCTCAAAGAGCCGTATCGCATCGAAGGCAAAAAGACGATGGGGTATGAACTGTGGGAGGAATTCGGCGGCAGACTTCCTGACGTGATCGTTTACCCCACAGGGGGCGGCGTAGGGTTGATCGGCATGTGGAAGGCGTTTGAAGAGCTCGAAGCCATGGGCCTCATCGGACGCGAGCGGCCACGAATGATTTCTGCGCAGGCTGCCGGCTGCGCACCCATCGTCAAGGCATTCGAGCGGCACAGCGACAGCTCTGAATTCTTCGACAACGCCGCAACGGTCGCTTCGGGCCTTCGCGTGCCGAAACCGCTTGGCGATTTTCTCATCCTCGCGGATCTCTACGCCAGCGGAGGCGCGGCGGTTGCTGCGACGGACGACGAAATGCTGGCGGCGTGTCGTGAGATCGCCGCGCTGGAGGGCATCTTCGCGGCGCCCGAAGGGGGCGCCGGGATGGTCGCGATCGCGAAGCTCGTGAAGGATGACAAGATACAGGCCGACGAGACGGTTGTGCTGTTCAATACAGGGAGCGGCTACAAGTACCTCGAGGCATGGCGAGGGATTGTGGAATGAGAATGGTCCACCTTCTCGGTGGGCCGTTGGCGTTCCTGCTCCTGGTGCTGGTGCCGGTCTCCGGGCTCGATTACGCAGTGCGGGGCAGTCTGGGCCTTCTCATCTGGATGGCGTGGTGGTGGATATTCGAGCCGGTCAATTTAGCCGTCACCGGCTTTCTGCCGCTCGTCGTGCTGGCGATCTTCAATTTCCTCCCGGTCAGCAGAATCCTGCCCTCGTATTCGGAAGAGCTGATCTTTCTACTGCTCGGCGCCAACATTCTCGCCACAGTGTGGACGCGGTGGGGATTGGATCGGCGCATTGCCCTCGTATCGCTCATTGGAGTCGGCACCGGCGCTCGACGCCAGATCATGGTGTGGTTTGCGATTGCGACCGTATTGAGCGCGTTTCTGCCCAACACGGTGGTCGCGGCGGCCATGATTCCGATCGTGCTGGCGATGCTGCGCTTCATCGGCATCGAAGACATCGGAGCGAGCGCGTTCGGCTCGGCGCTGCTCATCGCGATTGCGTGGGGCACGAGCGTCGGCGGATTCTGGACGCCGCTCGGTGGCGCTCCCAATCTGCTGACGATCAAGCTTCTGCAGCAGACAGTCATCTCCCACGAGTTCCTGTTCATGACCTGGGTGACCCGGCTGCTCCCGCTGACAGTCGCGATCGCGGCGGTGTCGTTCACGTTCATGTGGTTCGCCTTCAAGCCCGAGATCGAACACGTCACAGGCACCCGCGACTACTTCGGCAAGGAACTCCGCTCGCTTGGTCGCATGACGGTGCCGGAGAAGTGGGGCTTGTTTCTCTTTCTGGCCGCAACGGGGCTCGCCTTCACACGCCAGTTCTATTCATCGCTTCTGCCCGGGTTGAATCCGGCGTATGTCTTCCTCACATTCGCCATGGTGTGCTTTGCGATCCGCCACAAGGGTGAACCGCTGCTGACGTGGGAGTACGCGCAGAAGCACATGGTATGGGGGTTGTTTTACCTGTTCGCCGGCGGCGCCGCGCTCGGCGAGATTCTCAGTCAGACCGGCACGGCGAAGCTGGTCGCCGACACGCTGATACCGTTGGCCGGCGGGGGCGGATTTCGCGCGGTGCTGATCTTTTCGCTGATGACGATCGCCGTGACACAGATCACCAGCAACACGGCCGCGATCGGCATCATGGTGCCGATCACCATCAGCACGTTTCAGAGCCTTGGCATGAACCCGGTTCCATTCGTGTATGTCGTTGCAGTGGCCGGCAACTGTGGCCTGATGCTGCCGTCCTCAGCGGGTGGACCCGCCGTTGCGGCTGGCTACGGCGTGAATCTCAAGACGATGTTTGCCAGGGGCTTCTGGCTTGCGGCTCTTCTCTGGGTTGTTATCGCGCTGCTGGGATATGCGCTCGCCGTCCATTGGCCTGGGTTCGGCATTGCATGATCGTCATGGCGCAGCGGCCAGTTGAAACGGCCAGCTGATCCCTACTGTGACGATTCGTCCGGCGTGGCTGTCGGTACCGGACGCATAGGCGACATAGGAACCGAACACATCGAATCGCGGCCACGAAAATGCTGCGCCGCCGCCGGCGTGAAAGCTGTTATCCCTCAAGATCCGATCGTGCTGAACAAGCAGATCGTCAGACGTGATATCGGCAGGAAACCTAAGCCCTCCATGTGTCCGCTGCCACGATGTGAACGCCCGCATGGACAATCGCGCGGACGCTGCGTAATTGGCCTCGATGCCGACGTTGCTCCGATTGTTCGGAACGCTGAGCACGCGCTCTACGAAAGCATAGGAATATCGACCCTGAACAGCCAGCCGGGAGGAAATTGCGTCAAGGCGGTGACCGGCGTCGACCCCGATTCGAAGCTCGCGCAGGCGCCGGCCCACAACGGCTTCGCCTCGATAATCGTATCCCCGGCTCGGCATTCCCACGGACAGTGAAGGCGTCAACCCAAAGGAACCGTTCACCACGTTGTAGCGCAGAGCCGCGGAGACATCCTGCCATCCGCTGTGCCAGCACCGACAGGCGTCGACGGGCAGGAAATTGAACGGTGTAGGGTTGCGGCCGATGTATTTGGCGAAGACGTAGGGAAGTCCGGCAGAGATCGCGAGGCGATCGGTCAGTGCGTAGTCCGCCTCTACATACAGTCCAACATTGGTGCTTTGTCCTTCATCAAGGCGCGACCCATCGGTTAGAAAGTGACCGGTGTTATCGATTTTCTGCACGAGAAAGTTCAACGATCCCGCACCGGCGGGAGGAATCCACGCTTGGGGGGCCGCGGAACTGGCGCTCGCCAAGACGGCTAAAAAGCCCGCGAGTGCCGGCTTCCGCCTAGAGAGGTTGAACAAGGGCGGCGTCGACGGCGTCCACGAACGCCTGACTTCTGGCTGGAACTTTCAGTATCCGTCGATGCACTTTCTTGAGGCGCTTGAGGTCCACGTCCGCCGCCTCTGAAACGACGGGAAGCGGTACGGGATGCTTGCCGGTTTTGGGGAGCGCGCTGATGCTCTCGAGCTCACCGACGTCGGCCACTATGAGGTTCCACTGCTTCTGTGTCAGGGCTGACTCCAGCGCGGCGGCGCTCGTTACTGTCGTCGTGTCGTACCCGACCTTCCGCAACGCGGTTGCAAGCGTGACGTCGGCGAGGGCGGCCGATGATGCAGACGGCGCGTTCGCATAGATCAGAACGGCAGCGGGTGTCCGGGTGACGGGACGTTGAAAACGCGTTCCGCGGCTGACCATCACGAACTTGTCGCCACAGGCAATGAGATCACCGCCGGGTGCCGACCCAGCGGCCAGCAGCATAGCCACAACACTCCATCGCGCAGCGACAGAATTCGTGTTCATCGGCATCAGACTACCACAAGGCCCACTCGTCGTACTGACTCGGTAAATCTTGCATCCGCCCGCAATGAATCCCAGGCGCGATCCACATTGAGGAACACCAGTCCCGATGATCGATCCTGAAACGCACGCTCCAGCCAGCGGAATGCCTCGTCGGTGCGATGCAGCACGGAGTTGAATCGAGCAATATCCAACGGGCACGCGTATCGGTGAGTGGCGCGAACGGCCAGATCCTCCATATGCAGGCGCGCCGACGCCTCTTCAATTCTCCGGTAGCCTTCTTCTCCTCGGGCCGAGGAGAAGATTTCATCGAGTGACGTATCGCCCGCCGCGCGGTGCGCGCGATGTCTCGCCTGGAGTGCCTCTGCGTAGCGTCCTTCGCTCCGCCTCGCCTCTGCCAGTCCGAAGTGCCCCCGCGAATCATCCGGATCCTCTGCTGTAGCCCGTTCATACAGCTCGATGGCCTCGTCCGCGCGCCCGGCGTGAAACAGATAATCCGCTTCCCGTACTTTATAGCTCACGCTGATTGGATCAAGCCGCCGGGCCTCGCGCGCCAGGCGCAGCGCCTCTTGCACGCGCCCGAGCGCAAAGCACTGCAGCGCGTACACCATCAGTAAATCTGGCTCGACATAGCTCGCACGCGATCGCGTGGCGGCTTGCCATTGGCGCTCTGCCCCCACCCAATCCCATTTGAAGAAGAACGCATGCATGGCTGCTTCGGCATGCGCATCCGCAAGTTCCGGATCCAGTTCGAGTGCTCGCTGCACGTGCCGGCTCGATTGAGGCCAGGCTTCCGAAGGCCGCTCGAATCCGTCTATGGCCATGACGGAGTAGGTGGAGGCAAGTGCCCGATGTGCGAACGCAAACGTGTCATCTCTATCGATAGCTTGCTGCAGGAGCGCGCGGGCCCGGAGGTAGTCGTTTTCGGTTTCGCGCCCGATATGGTGCATCGCTTTGAGATACATCTCGAACGCATCTGGATCATCCGTGGGATGTCGTCGGAGCTGCCGCCGCTCCGCTTCGCTGACCGGCTGCCGCACGAGCGCAACCACGGCGTCGACGATCGCATCTTGCACAAGTACCATTTCCGCTGCCGGACGCTCGAACTGCTGCGACCACAGACGGCTTCCGGTTCGAACATCGAAGAGCTCGGCACTGATGATCAGCCGCGCTCCCCTCCTCGCCACGCTTCCCTGGAGAACGGCATCGACGCCCAGCCGCTGCCCTGCGGCACGCGCACCGGTTCCGCCACCCTTGAAATGAGAGACGGCGGTGCGCGGCGCAACATGGAGAGAAGGCAACTGCGAAACACGTCGAATCAGGCTGTCGGTGAGCCCGTTCGAAAGATGTTCGCCGCTACCGTCGAAGGATGCATCCACGAAGGGGAGGATTGCGATGGAACCAGTGCCACTCGATCCGAAAGGCGTCTGCCAGATGGCGGCGGCAGCCAGGGTAGCGACAGCAGAGCCAATCAAAAGCGCGCGGCGCCTGGTAAGGCGGTGGCCGCCCGAATCATCGAGGACCCCCCGGATCTCCGCGGCCAGCGTCCGGGTGTCTGGATACCGTTCCGACGCTTTTTCGGCGAGGCATCTCGTGACGACCTCGGCGAGGCGCGCAGGAACGTCCGCGTTCACGTCTCGTATCAGCGCAGGCGGGGACAGCAGGTTCGCCCTGCCGGCCGCCGACACGATTGGAAACGCACGCCGGCCGGACAACATTTCGTACAGAATGGCGCCGAACGAAAACTGGTCCGCGGAGGGTGTTGCCGGACGACCAGACATCACTTCGGGTGCGATATACCCGACGCTGCCGATTACGGGGCCAGCTTGATCGGTGTCGGTTCCGGCGGGCAGCACCCGGCGAGCGAGGCCAAAATCGAGTACTTTCAAGACCTGGTTTCCCGTCACCATGACGTTCTCGGGTTTCAAGTCGCCGTGCACGATTCCGATCGCGTGTGCAGCGGCAAGGGCATCGGCAAGTTGCAACGCGAGCTCCAGTGCCTGCTTGATAGCGAGGGGGCGCCCGCGACAGACGTCACGAAGTGTCTGCCCCTCCACAAGCTCCATAGCGAGGAACGTGATACCTGCATGCTCGCCGATGCCGTAAATCGTGACGATGTTCGGGTGATTGAGGCCGGACGCGAGACGCGCTTCCTCTTCGAACCGACGAAGGGTCGACGTGTCCCCGGCGACGAATCGGCCTAGTACTTTTATGGCTGCGTCTCGCTCGAGTTTCACGTCGCGCCCGCGATAGACCTCTCCCATCCCGCCGGCGGCGACGAGCGCTTCGATCTGGTAGCCACCAATCTGCTGGCCGACGAGTGAGGGAGGAGACTCCTCCACCATCGCCTTGGCCTCGTCCACAAGCGCGGCGCCTTCCAGAAAATGACCGGAGCGCGCTTCGTAGCGAAGCATCGCGCGAACCTCTTCCAGCAGATCACGGCGGCCTCCGCACGCCTCGACAAGAAACTGCTCGCGCTCTGCCTCTGGCCGTTCGATGGCCGCAAGGCATAACGCGTCCACTTCAGACCATCGGGTGGACATCAGCTCGGTTTCGTATCGAGCGCGCGCAAGAGCCAGGCTTTCGCCATTCGCCAGTCGCGCTTGACCGTTTCGGGAGAAATCTGCAGGGCGTCTGCGGCTTCTTCGGTACTCAAGCCACCGAAGAACTTCAGCTCAACGACCTCGCTTTTTCTGGGATCGATGGTGGCGAGATCAATCAAAGCTCGATCGAGCGCGATCAGATCCACTCCTCGTTCTGATACCGTGAGTGTGACATCTTCGAGGGGCACTTTTTTCTCCTGACCTCCTCGCTTCTGCGCGTTCCGCGTGCGTGCGTGATCCACAAGGATCTGCCGCATGAGTCGTGCAGACATGCGGAGAAAATGCGCGCGATCCTGCCAGCGTACACGGCTCAAATCGATGAGCCGAAGATACGTCTCATGGACGAGTGCCGTCGCCTGCAGTGTGTGGCCACGCTGCTCGCCAGACATCAACCTGCGTGCGACAGTTCGGAGCTCCTGGTGCACGAACGGCACGAGGCGATCCAGTGCGGATTCATCTCCGTCACTCCACGCCAACAACAGTGCCGTGAGGTCTGGTGACGATACCTCCGTCATCCCGTCGATGTTACTGCTACTACAGGCGGAAATCAGGGTCCTTCAGGGTCATGACCCCCTTTCCGTGTTGTTTCCGCCTTTTGAAGACAGAGGTAGGACCATGATGAAAACCCTAGTGCCGTTAGCCCTCGCCTCCGCCCTGTGCAGTGCGTGCGGATCTTCCCTGCCATTGCCGACCGGCCCAAGTGAGAACCGGCCAGGGCCGGTGCCTCCAGTGGCCATTCCACCTGTTGGCTCGCCCGCAAGCGGCAATCTATCGGCCTCCAGTGTCACGGCGACAGTCAGCCCCAAGGACTCGGGCGGTACTTACAAGTTCGAGTATTCGATCAAATTTGACCTTGTCGAAACAACGGGACGCAGCGGAGCGACGATCGACAGTATCAAGGTAATCGTCGACGAGGACGGGTTTCTCAGCGGTGCGTACTGCTGGGGCACCCCCATTCGAGTTGCGCCTGGAGGCACGCTCCGTCTGTTCGCCTCTGGTGTGGATGAGGCACTCGGATACTGCAGTCCGGGTCCGGTCGGGAGTAGCGCTGCGGAGTCAGAGTTGACGGTGCTCCTGGGATTCGTCGACGACCAGGGCCAATACGGCCGCCTCGAGATTATTGCCAGAGTGTCTCCGTTGGCTGGTGGGGCCCAATGACCGCCCGACTCCGCGCCGCAAGCGTCGCAGGTATGGTCGCCGTGATAACTGCATCCTGCAGCGAATCCCCAATTCTCCCATCAGATCCTCTGCCGCCTCAGCCAGCACCCGTTGTTCGTGATCGATTGACGATCGTTTCAGGTTGGGATCGGACGCCGGTTTTTGGGGCGATTGTGAAGATGGGCATACAACAAGCCACGACCAACGCAGATGGTCAGGTCTTCGAGTCTTCGGAAATTGGAGCACGGTTGGACATCGATGCGCCCGGCTTCCTGCCGCGCAAGACGACGGTACCCGCTAATCTGGACGTGACGCTATGGCCCGTCACAAATGAGCAGGAGGCGGACGCGATTCGTTCGATGGTTTATGACCCAGCTGACCGAGGAGGAGCTACACGACCAGCCACGCCGGACGATTTTTTGGTGAGCATCTCCTACGACGGCGCCGATTCGTTTACAGCAGCGCCGATCTGGAGACGCGAGGCGGCAAATTTCGGCATGCTGATCGGCCGGGGCTATCAAGTGGTAGGGAATTTTCAATACGAAACCAACGAAGTGGCCGTGCAGTTCAAGCCGGGATTCCGGAATTGTACTCTGGTGTCAACCATGGGATTCTGCCGCCCCTCTTCTCCGTACCACGAGGTGTTGGTCGATCCGCAGAGGGCGACAGATCCCGCCGTCGTTCGACGAGTTGTTGCGTCCTGGTTTCTTCCTGGTCCGAATCCGCTGCCCGGTCTCATGAACATCCAGTCGCCAGACGACACGCTGAGTCTTCTCGAGAGACAGGCGATTCATATGCTGCTGCAGCGGGCGCGGCCGAACCGGTATCCCGATAGCGATCGCTAGCTGGAGCACACCTATGCGCTTACTTCTAACGCTCGGATATGTCGCGTGCGTGTGCGCTGCATGCAATTCCACTCCCGCTCCTTCTGCGCCCAGCGGCGTCGTCGCCGGTACGCCGGTCCCCACCCCACCGCCAGAGCGACCGGACCCCATATTGCCGCCGTTACCGGCCCCCCAATACACGTACTCGTGAATCGTCAGAGCCGTGGACGGCGGTCCTTTGGAGGGAGTGACAGTGCGAGTAAACATTGCCGGCTCGCCAAGAACACTCTCAGATGCGAACGGTTCATACAAGCTTGTCGCGGTCCGTGGTCATGTCGTTTTTGAGAAGCAGGGATACTTGGCGCGCGGCATTGATCCTGACGTCACGGCTGACCCTTCGACCGTGAACGCCAAGTTACAGTCGAGTATTTCTGTCGCTCCGAAGATTCCCCTTACCAACATCATTTCGCCGGACGATCTAACGTATTCCTCGGCTTGAGAACAGCTTTTGGGAGGGCCACTACGATTGCCGTCCTTGCAAGCAAATTTCGATCGAACCCGAGATCGTCGGCCCGGCTGTGGTGCGCCTTCGCTGGAGAGGCCCCACTCCACTCTCGTTATTGATTGGCCAATATTATGAGGGAGTGGCGGCGACTCGTGCTGGCGTCCCCGAAGAGCAGGAGTTCTTTATCACAATCAATGGGCGGGGAAGGCGGCTTGGCGACGTGCTGGTGGGCGTTGACCCGAAACATCCTGCACCCGACCAACCGATACCCTTCGAGCTCGTGATTGAGCCGTAGCGTCGACCGAGCGAAACAGTTCCAAGGCGGCGACACAGATCACGTATCTGCCGTGACGCACGACAGGTTTGGTACGATTGATCCCTAGCTTCTCTTCGAGCGCGCGTATTCCGCCACTCGAAAAACCATGGACAGCGTGGCTCGCGAAACAGCGACGCCGAGAGTCATAGAACCCGCAATCAGAGCGATCGTCAGCATTGCCTAGGGTATCGGCACCATGCCGGCCGGCCTGCAGCGTTCCGTGCAGGTATAGCGCTTGCATTGGTGTAAATTTCTAGGAATGCGACGACGATTTTCGTATGCGCTGACGGCGGGAGTGCTGTCCTCCGGTGCTCCGGCAGGGCTGCTGGGCATCCGTCTGGCCCATCGCGAAGACGACGTGACGCTGAACCAGGTGCGCAGCGAGATCGCCTCTGATCGCGCGGCGTACGTTTACGTTGGGGCCGCGACCGCGGTCATCTTCGCCCTTTTCGGCTACGTCCTTGGGCGGCACGCCGACGCGCTGGCTGCGCTGTCAGAGACCGACGGGCTCACGAGGCTGCTGAACGCCCGCGGGTTTGCGAGACGGCTGGATGCCGAAATCAGGCGCTCGAAGCGCTACCGCGAGCCTCTCAGCCTGCTCTTCCTCGACCTCGACGGCCTGAAAGAGATCAACGACCGCTATGGCCACCGCGCCGGCAGTGAGGCGCTTCGGGAGGTCGGCACCGTCATCCGCGCTGAACTACGCGAGTCCGACGCCGGGGCCCGCTGGGGCGGCGACGAATTTACGATACTGGCGCCGAATACGGAGATAGCTGCGGCGCTGTCATTCGCCGAGCGCATCCGGGTGCGCATCGCCGAGCATGTGGGCGAATGGTCGATGACGGCATCGATCGGAATTGCCGCGCTCAACAATCGGGAAGGCGCGCTCGTCCGTGATGCGGCGGCGCTGATGCGCGCGGCAGACGATGCCATGTATGAAGCGAAGCGGCGGGGAAAAATACCGTCGTCGCCGCACAAACGAACGGCGCGGCCGAAACCGCGCCGTCGTAGTTGCCTGAACGATTCTCGACGCCGACGTCCTACCAGTACAGCTTCAACCCAAATTGCATCTGACGCGGTGAATTCGCCGTGGTATTGATCAGACCAAAGTTGGTGCTATTGAAGTCGGTACCACCGGTGGTTGTAGGAGCGCCCCAGATGACGCGATTGAAGAGGTTAAAAGCTTCCAAGCGGACGTCCAGACGCAGCCCCGCGGTCATCGAGATTGTCTTCGCGATGCTAAGGTTCTCCGTCATGTTCCACGGCCTGCGTACGGCTCCGTTGATGCGGGGCGCATTTCCCAAAGTGGCGACAGGCGCCGAAAACGCGGCGCGATTCAGGTATCTATCAACCAACGGATTGAACTCGTTGCCGGCGAACGGTGCGCGCCAGTCGGCACCAGTCACATTCGGGCGATTCGAACCATTGAAGATCGGCAGCGGCGCCGCGCCGGTGGTAACACCGATCGGCAGTCCGCTGGAGTAGCTCTGAACCGCGGCCACGCGCCATCCGCCGATGATATGGCTGGCGACACCGCTCTGCACCCAGCGCCTCCCCGGACCGAACGGCAGCTCGTACACGGTGTTCAGCTTGATGGTGTGCGGCTGGTCGAGCCGCCCGATAGAATATTCGAGCTCTGGCTGCGCCTCATCCATTGAGCCTGTGCTGCCACTGAACGTGTCGGCATTGGTCATCAGCTTCGAGTACGTATAGCTGCCCTGGAACAGGAATCCGCCAGACATCCTCTGGGTGAGCTTCAGCACTGCGGCGTGATACATCGATCGGCCGGTTTTGTCGCCGCCGCTGTCTGTCGTATTGATCGTCCCATACTGCGGAAACGGCCGCAGCGCCTGTGCCACGTTTCGATTCGTCTGAATCGCCGGGTTCGTGAAGTTCGCATACGGAATCTTGATCCCGGCCGCGACCGCGGCGGGCGAGTTCGCCTGCATGCTCATCAGCGCCACCGCTTGCGTGGGACCGAGGCGCGCGATGAGATCGTTCATCACCGACAGCGGTACCTGATTGAAGTTGAGCAGGTTGGCCTGCAGGTTCGACCCTTTGGACCCGTTGTAGTCGACCTCTACGGTCATACCTTGGCGCAGCTCACGCTGCATCGAGATAGTCCAGGTGTCGTAGGTTGCGGGCCGCATGACGGCATCGCCGTTCCAGTAGTCCACTCGCGCGTTGTTGTTGGAGAACGCCGGATTGATCTGCGGAGGAAGCGGATACGCCGGAATGCCCTGGTCGAGCATGAACGTCGGCGTGACGCCGTTGTCGCTGTTGGTGAACTGGTACTGGCCGATGAAGCCCGCAAAATGGCTCGTGCCCGAGATGACGGTCACGCGGCCGTAGGACCGCCCGACGCCGCCTCGAATCGTCGTCTTGTTGTTGATGCTGTACGCGCCGCTCAACCGCGGCGCGATGGCGCCGTAGTAGCCGTCGACGAGGCTGCGCTTGCCTTCGCGCCCGGGTCCCTCACCGGCAAAGATGAGCGCGCCCGGATACCCGTTCACCCCGGGATTCGGCAACGTGGGATCCAGCTCGGAATACTGATCGCCTCCTGCGACAGGCGGCCGCGTGAACTCGTAGCGCACACCGTAGTTCAACACGAACTTCTCGTTCATGCGCCAGTCATCCTGCGCGTAGAAACCGTAGTACGGGTACACCTGCTGCAGATAACGGATCGTCTCGGTTCGGCCCGAGTTGGCGTACCCAGAAGGAACGACGCAAACGAGCTGCCGCCGGCAGTCGCGAAGTTCGTCACGCCAGGGACTCCCGTTTGCTTGAAATCGAAGCCGGCCCGGCCGCCGTAATCCTGCTGGCCGAAGCCGTTCGCCTGCTGCCGGTCATAGGTGAAGCCCGTCTTGATGGTGTGCGACCCCTTGATAAAGGTCACGTCATCTTTTACGGTGAATCGCGGTTGCTTCGTGCCGTTGTAAGAGACGGCGCCCCATGTCGAGAACTCGGAGAACGTGAGGATCCCCATGTTCTGGTTGCAGTCGACCGCGTTCTTGATGCAGACCTTGTTCTGCCAATCCTGATCGACGTTGGGTGAGAACGCATTCTTGTAGAACGTGTTCGCGCCGACGGTCAGGTGATTCACCATCTTCGCGCCGACCCAGTCCCAGGACGCCCGGTGCACATCGCCGTCGAAGTTGTCTGTCTGAAATTCGCTGAAAGGCGCCGGCAGTCCGGTCGCCCCATTCGGACCTGGCGCTAGCGTTTTCTTGGTCCGATTGAAGATGTAGGCCACGCGATTCGTGTTGCTGAGCGTGTGATCGACCTTCAAGCTGTACTTGTTGGTCTTCTCGATCGTCCTCCGGCCCTCGGAGGCATAGTTGTTGTTCACGTAGCCGAATGTCCCGGGCGCAGCCCCCTGATTGGGCACGAGCACCGGGCGAGCCAGCGCGATGTAATTCTTGGCGGTCGTGCTGAACCGGTCTGCCGGAATTCTGTTGTTCGGGAACGGATCCCGGATGAGCGCTCCGGTCGGGCCGACCCGCGTGGTCGCGGGATCGTAAATCGTGATGCGCTGACCGCTGGCGTTCACCCAGTTGGAGAAGTCGCCGTCCCACATCTCTGCAGTCGGCACGCTTCGAAACGCTGCGTTGCTTCCCGCGTTGTTGTAAAACCCTTCGTACGAGGCGAAGAAGAACGTTTTGTTTCGGCCGCTGTACAGGTTCGGTATCGTGACAGGTCCACCAAACGATCCACCGACGTCGCTCTGCTTGTAAATACTTTTAGGATTACCGGCCGCCTCTTCGAAGAATCCCCTCTTGTCGAGTGAGTCGTGACGGAAGAACCCGTAGCCCGAACCCGAAAAGCTGTTCGTGCCGGATTTCGACGCAAACGTGATGCTGCCGCCGCCGGCCTGGCCGAACTCTGGCTTGAACCCGTTGGTCTCGACCTGGAACTCGGTGATGGCCTCGAGCGACGGCGTGAGAAACGCCGTCTCACCGGTATCGCCCTGACGGTTCGTGTTCACCGAAATGCCGTCGAGCGTCGCGCCGAATGAACCGCCTTGGCCGCCGCCGAGCGACGTGGTGTTGCCGCTGCCACGCGCTTCCGGTACGGTGCTGAGTAGATCGAACGGGCTGCGCATCGCGCCGCCGACGACAAGAGGAAGCTCATCTATCAGGCGGTTCGACACCGTGGTCGCGACCTTGGCATCTTCGGTCGACACCACGGCGTTGTCAGCAACGACGAGCACGGACTCGCTGACCGAACCTAGGTTCAGGGTCACGTCGAGGCGCGCGGTGGTACCTGCGTTCAGGATAATTCCCGCGACATTCGACGTCTGGAATCCCTGAAGGGTAGCCTCGAGCCTATAGGTGCCGGGGGGCAGGTTCGCCGCGCTGTAGCTCCCCGACTCGGACGACACGATGTTGGTCTCGGCGTTCGTGCTCGTATTGATGACTTTGATCGACACGCCGGGGACCGCCGCTTTGGACGAATCCATGACCACGCCGGTGATTGTGCCTCGTTCGGTTTGAGCAAATCCTGCGATCGGAAGAGCGATTACGACAGCCGCGATGAACGCGGTGAGGCGCGCTACAGTCATGGTTCCTCCAACATGAACTCGGGTGATTTGGCGGACATGTTTGCACACGGGTCCGACCCCGTCAATGAAACTCGTTGGGTATTCCTACCGATTTTTGGATCCGCGTTACAGTTACAAACCGGGCCGTACTATCGCGTTGCGGTTCCGCTGTTAATTGAGAAATCCGCTCGCGCGCAGCCAGTTCGCGAGCACCTTCGGCCACTCGGACAAGGCGCTGTCGTTCATCGGCATGCCGACTCCGTGCGCGCCATCCTTGAAGATATGCATCTCGGCGGGGACGCCTGCTTTCCGCAGTGCCAGGAAGTAATGCACGCTGTTCTCGACCGGCACCGCCGTGTCCGCGTTCGTGTGGAACAGGAACGTCGGCGGTGTCCGCGACGTGACTTGCGTGTCGGTTGAAAGGCGGCGCGCGAGCTCGGCGTCGGCCTTCTCACCGAGCAGGTTCGTGCGCGAACCTGGATGGGTCCACGCTTCCGTCAGCGAGATCACCGGATAACCGAGAATAGCGAAATTCGCGCGGCTGCTCGCGCGATCGATGTCGTCCGCCGCTTCGGCGGCACCCCCGTCGGCGTGCGTCGACGCCGTCGATGCGAGATGCCCGCCGGCGGAAAACCCCATGACGCCGATGCGCTCTGGCGCGATGTGCCACTCGGCCGCCCGTGACCGAACCGTGCGAATTGCCCGCTGCATGTCGCCGAGCTCGATTGGGTGGTGATACCTGGGACCCAGCCGGTACTTCAGCACGAACGCCGCGATGCCGAGGGAGTTCAGATATGCAGCCGGGAGGCGCCCCTCCTTGTTCATCGATAACGTTCGATAGCCGCCGCCGGGTGCGACGATGACGGCCGACATCGGGCCCGTCGTATTCGGCGGCATATAAATCGTGATCGTCGGCACGTCTTCAGGCGCATCGCCGAGCGCGCCTGGCGCCCGTCCTGTCCACAACGGAACGGTCTGCGGTTCCTGCAGAATCGGCCCAGCCACCTGTGCCGCCTGATTCGCCGGCAGCCGCTTGACTCGCAGATTGCGGAATTCGATGAATGCGCCGGCAGGATCTTCGGGATGCGCGGACTGCAGGCCAATCGCGCCCGTCGTTCTTCGCGTATCGCGCACATCGATCACCTTCGCACCGTTGTACAGCACGACGATGTGGTCGCCGTCGAGGGTGGCTTCGAATGTGTTCCACTGACCAGGAATAATCCTGGTACCTTCCGGGGCATTCTGGACGTTGACGATGCTGCCTGTCAGAAAACCGCCGCCTGTGCGATCGGTGAGCAGCTTGTCGCGAATCTGCAATTCATAGCCCGCCGGCTGCGGGCGGCCCTGCCGCAGCATCAGTGCGGAGTTCACGCCTGGGTGCGCGCGGAACTCGGCTCGCACGACGAAGTTCCCGAAATCCTCTTTGGTGAGGATTGTGGCGCCGGGCGCAGCCTGCTCGTTGCGAACGACGCCGTTCACCACTCGCCAGACCTTGGCCTGGTCTGCCGGGACGATGAATTTGTCGAGGCTCTTGCCGTCGAAGAGCAGTTCGAAACCGTCCTTCTGCTCTGCAGCTGTCAGCGTGTTGGGCAGTGGCTGCTGCGCGGCCATCGGTGGAACGGCGATAACGGACAACATGGTGAGTCCAGACAGGAGTGTTCGCATGCGCACATGATACGCTCACCCCATCGGCAGTGAGCGAGGGAACGTCCGGATCGATCGGAGTCGATTTCGGGACCACCAACAGCGCGATCGCGGCAATCGTCGACTCGCGGCTCGTGCTCGCCGACTTCGCGTCCGTTAGCGGTCCCACCGACACCTTCCCATCCGTCCTTTATTTCGAGCGGCGCAAAGAAGGTACGCGCACACGTCTCACCTCGGCCGCCGGTCCGGCGGCACTCCAACGTTACCTGGATGCGGAAGAGAAAGGGAGGCTGATTCAGTCGCTCAAAGCGTATCTGGGGGATCGGCATTTCGACGGGACCGGCGTCTTCTCGCAGCACTACAGCCTCGAAGACATGGTGGCGCTCATCGTTCGCCATCTGCTGTCGGACGCGCGAGGTCTGACAGCCCCGATTCCGTCACGCGTCGTCGTCGGGCGGCCGGTTCACTTCTCCAACGCGCAGGACGGCGAAGACGACGAGTTCGCGTTGTCGAGGTTACGCAGCGCAATCGCACAGTGCGGGTTCACGGATATCGTGTTCGAGTACGAACCTGTGGCCGCCGCCTACAGCTACGAACAGACGCTGGGTAGAGATGAGCTCATCCTCATCGGCGACTTCGGCGGTGGCACGAGCGACTTTTCGATACTGCGCGTCGGACCTACCCAGCGGCGACGTGGTCGCGCGCGCGAGATCATCGGCACGGAAGGAGTCGCTGTCGCAGGCGACGCGTTCGATAGACAAATCATTCGCAAGCTGGTCGCTCCACGATTGGGTCTGGGATCTGAGTTCTTCTCACCGCCTGACAAGTTTCTGCCGATTCCGAGCTGGCCGTACGAGCGGCTCGAGCGCTGGCACCATCTCTCGTTTCTCAATACAGCGAGGAATCTCGAGATGCTCGAACACCTTCGGCGGACCGCGCTGATCCCGGAGCGCCTCGAAGCGTTCGTGCATCTGATCAAGAGCGAGATGGGATTCCGGCTGCACGACGCCGTGCGGCGCGTCAAATTCGAGCTGTCCGTGAACACGGAGGCTCGCTTCGAATTCCATTGCGAGCCGGTTGCAATTACAAAGAATGTGACACGGCTCGAGTTCGAGAAATGGATCGATCCCGAGTTGCTGATGATGTCAGGCTCTGTCGATCGTCTGCTGAGCGCGACGGGTGTATCCGCTCACGACATCGACCATGTATTCCTTACTGGCGGATCGTCGTTTGTCCCTGCCGTGCGCAATATTTTCGTCGAACGGTTCGGGCGGGAGAAAATCACGGGCGGCAAAGAGCTGACGTCTGTTGCGACAGGTCTCTCGCTCTGCGCCGCCGAGCACTGGCGGGACGCGTGAGCAGGGTTTAGGTCCTCTGCCGCGCGTGATATGCTGCGGTCGAGACGTGCATTTCGGGTTATGCCGCAGATTTTTCACCGCAGCGCGAACACGATAGCCAGGGTCAGTATCTTCGGTGCGCTTTTCTTCGTCGCCGGCCTTCTCTTCCTCGTGTACCAAATCGATCGCTCCCCCTGGGTGACGCAGGTCAACGTCGCGCGCGAACAGCCCATCCAGTTCAGCCATGAGCGTCACGTCGCCGGCAACGGCATCGACTGCCGGTATTGCCATACGACCGTAGAGACCTCCAACTTCGCCGGTATCCCCCCGACGAAGACCTGCATGAACTGTCATTCGCAGATCTTTGCCGACGCGACATTTCTCGAGCCGGTGCGCGAGAGTTTCCGTACCGACCAGCCCATCGCGTGGACGCGCGTCCACGATCTTCCCGATTTCGCCTACTTCGACCACAGCATCCACGTCGCGAAAGGTGTCGGCTGCTCGACATGTCATGGCCCCGTCGACAAGATGCCGCTGATGCGGAAACAGAACTCGCTACAGATGGAATGGTGTCTCGACTGCCACAGGCACCCCGAGCGCTACGTGCGGCCTCGCGACGAAGTCTTCAATATGAACTATGTGGCGCCCGCGAATCAGCTCGAGCTCGGGCGCACGCTCGTGGCCGACAATCGCATTCGGAAGATGACGGACTGCAACGCATGCCATCGATGAAGCCCCTAAGTGCCCCCGAGTTCTGGCGGACGCTCGACGAGCAGCAGGGCGCCAACCTCGACGAGCTCGTCGGCGACGAGTTTGCCTCGCGCCTGCCCGAACCGCTCGACGCAATCGAGCGCCGATCGTTCTTGAAGCTGATGGGCGCCTCGCTGGCGCTCGCGGGCATGGCCGGCTGCACCCGGCAACCGCCCGAGCAGATTCTGCCTTACGTGCGACAGCCTGAGAATGTCGTTCCCGGAAGGCCGCTGTTCTATGCAACCGCGGTAACGCTCGGTGGCCGCGCGACAGGTGTGCTCGTCGAAAGCCACGAGGGGCGGCCGACGAAAATTGAGGGCAACCCGTCTCACCCCGCAAGCCTCGGTGCGACCGATATCTTCGCGCAAGCGGCGCTGCTCGATCTCTACGATCCCGATCGCATGCGGACGCTCACACACATGGGAGACATATTCCCGTGGTCAGCGTTCATCGGGGCGATGCGCACCGCCGCATCGGCGCAACAGGCGGCCAAAGGCGGCGGCCTGCGCATTCTCACAGAGACGGTAACGTCGCCGACGCTCGCTGCCCAGATTGAAGAGATCCTCGCGCGATTCCCCGCAGCCGTCTGGCATCAGTGGGATCCCGCAAGTGAAATGAATCAGGCAGCGGGACTCCGCATGTCGGCGGGCGCCGACGTCTCAGTGCAATACAACGTCGAGCGCGCCTCGGTCATCGTCTGCCTCGACGCCGATTTTTTCAACTGCGGCGCCGGACATCTCCGCTACGCGCGTCAGTTTGCAGCGCGGCGACGGCCCGAAGGCGCCGGCTGCCGGTTGTACGCGGCTGAGACGATGCCATCGACGACGGGGGCTAAGGCGTATCATCGGCTGCCGCTGAAACCAAGTCAGATTGAATTGGTGGCGCGCGCATTAGCCGCGGACCTCGGTATTGCCGGTGTCAATCGCGGGGCTGCCCTTCCAGCCAACGCGCAGACATGGCTCGCTGCGGTTCGTCAGGATCTCAACGCGCATCGTGGATCGAGCATCGTCGTAGCCGGCGAAGGTCAGCCGCCGGTCGTGCACGCGCTGGCGCATGCAATGAATACGCTGCTCGACAACGTGGGACAGACCGTTCTCTTCACGGACCCGGTCGAGCCGCATCCCGTGGATCAACTGCGGTCGATTCGCGAGCTTGCAGCGGCGATGGCAGCTGGACACGTCGACACGCTGCTCATCATCGGCGGCAACCCGGTGTACACGGCCCCCGCCGATTTGCAGTTTGGCGATCAGATGAACAAGGTGCGGGTGCGGGCGCATCTCAGCCTGCACGCCAACGAAACGTCGGCGATCTCGCACTGGCAGATTCCGGAAGCGCACTTTCTCGAGGCATGGAGCGACGCCCGCGCATTTGATGGAACCGTCTCGATCGTGCAGCCGCTCATTGCGCCGCTCTATGGCGGGCGCTCGGCACACGAAGTGCTCGCGACGTTGAGCGATCAGCCCGAACGTTCGGGATATCAAATCGTTCGTGCGTTCTGGCAAAGGCGCACGGGTGAAGCAGGCGCGACGGGCTTGTCCCGCCGAAGCGGCGAAGCCGCGAAGGCGGATGCGGCAGGTGCGACCGCATCGGTAGCGACAACATCGGTAGCGCAGGGCTTCAGCCCTGCCCCTGCAATCGACGCCGACTTCGAAAAATTCTGGCGGCGAACGGTGCACGACGGCGTGATGGCGAACACGGCGTTGCCCTCTCGCGCGGTTAGATCTGCCGGGGGGATTGCTCCTTTCACTGCACCTCCCGCAGCGGCCTCGGGCCTCGAGATTGCGTTCCGCCCCGATCCCACCATCCTCGACGGCCGATTCAACAACAACGGCTGGCTGCAGGAGCTGCCAAAACCGCTGACGCATCTGACGTGGGACAACGCGGTGCTCGTGAGCCCGGCGACCATGACGCGCATCGGCGGGACCGCGCGGCCTGACTTCACGGGCGGTGAACGTGGACAAATTCACGGCTCGGTTGTCGAGATTCGATATCGGGACCGAACGGTGCGGGGCGCGATGTTTCCAGTGGCGGGTCATCCCGATGATGTCGCCACGCTGCACCTCGGTTATGGCCGAGCGCGCACGGGTCAGGTCGGGGCCGGACGCGGGTTCAACGCGGGCGCGCTGAGAACCTCCGATGCAATCGGCTTTGGCACCGGCGCACAAATCGTTTTGACCGGCGACACGTTTCCCCTGGCGTGTGTGCAGTATCACCACTTGATGGAAGGGCGCGATCTGGTGCGTGCCGTGCCGCGGGCCGACCTCGCCTCGCTGAAGAAAGATCAGCACGAACTGCCCTCGATGTGGCCGGTCCTCACCGACGAGCAGGAAAAAGCCGGGGGCTACAAATGGGGGATGTCGATCGACCTCAACGCCTGTAATGGATGCAGCGCATGTGTCATCGCATGCCAGGCCGAGAACAACATCCCGGTCATCGGCAAGAAAGAGGTCATGGCCGGCCGAGAAATGCACTGGCTGCGCGTCGACACCTACCATCAGGGGGCCGTCGAAAACCCGAAGCACTATTTCCAGCCGGTCCCCTGCATGCATTGCGAGACCGCGCCCTGCGAGCCCGTGTGCCCGGTCGGCGCCACCGTGCACAGCAGTGAAGGACTGAACGACATGGTCTACAACCGCTGTGTCGGCACGCGGTACTGTTCGAACAACTGTCCGTATAAGGTGCGCCGTTTCAATTTCCTTCAATACCAGGACTGGGAGACCCCCAGCCTCGCGATCGGGCGCAATCCGGACGTGACCGTTCGCAGCCGCGGCGTCATGGAAAAGTGCACCTATTGCGTGCAGCGCATCAGCGCCGCGCGCATCGAGTCCGAAAAAGATGGGCGCCGCATTCAGGACGGCGAAGTCAAGACCGCCTGCCAGTCGGTCTGCCCGGCCGACGCCATCGTCTTCGGCGACCTGAGCGACCCGAAGAGCCGTGTCTCGGTGCTCAAGGCCGAACAGCGCGAGTACGCCCTGCTGCACGAGCTGAACACGAGACCGCGAACGACGTATCTCGCTGCGATCACCGAGCGCAATCCCGAACTCAAATGACGCAGATATCGCGCGTTCCGCCACCCGTCATTGCTCCGGGCCATACCTTCGGGTCCGTGACCGACAAGATCAGCGCGATTGTCCTGACGCGCAAGACCGGGATGGGCTGGTGGTTCGGGTTCGGCATCGCGTTCACGCTCGTGAACGTGCTCATGATCTCGATCGTGTACCTCCTGGCGGTCGGCACGGGCATCTGGGGCATCAACATTCCGGTCGGCTGGGGTTTCGCGATTATCAACTTCGTGTGGTGGATCGGCATCGGTCACGCCGGCACGCTGATTTCCGCGATTCTCCTGCTCTTCAAGCAGACGTGGCGCACGTCGATTAACCGCTTCGCCGAGGCGATGACGCTGTTCGCGGTTGCCAGCGCGGCGATCTTCCCGCTGCTGCACACGGGGAGGCCGTGGCTCGCGGCGTACTGGCTGTTCCCGTACCCCAACACCATGGACGTGTGGCCGCAGTTCCGGAGCCCGCTCATCTGGGACGTGTTCGCGGTATCGACCTACGCCACGGTCTCGCTGCTCTTCTGGTTCGTCGGCCTGATTCCCGATCTCGCGACGCTGCGCGACCGCTCCGAATCGAAGGTCGGGCGCGTGATCTATGGCGCGCTCGCGATGGGATGGCGCGGCTCTGCGATCCACTGGCATCGATATGAGACGGCGTATCTGCTGCTCGCCGGGCTCGCGACGCCGCTCGTCATTTCTGTTCACACGATCGTCAGTTTCGACTTCGCGGTGTCGGTGATTCCCGGCTGGCACGCCACGGTGTTTCCTCCTTACTTCGTCGCGGGCGCCATCTACTCGGGGTTCGCGATGGTGCTGACCCTTGCGATTCCCATCCGTCGGATTTACGGGCTTCAGGATTTCATCACCGAGCGCCATCTGGACAACATGGCGAAGATCCTGCTCGTGACGGGGCTCATCGTCGCATACGGTTACATGATCGAAGCGTTCATGGCGTGGTACAGCGCGAACACGTTCGAGACGTACATGATGCGCAACCGGATGAGCGGACCCTACGGCCCGTTCTATTGGGCATTGATCTTCTGCAACGGTCTCATGCCCCAGCTGCTGTGGGTCAAGCGAATCCGCACGAACGTCGTGTTTCTCTTCATCATCTCCCTCATCGTCAACGTCGGCATGTGGCTCGAGCGATTCGTCATCGTCGTCACGTCACTGCATCGCGACTTCCTGCCTTCGTCGTGGGGTCGTTATTCGCCGACGGTGTGGGACTGGGGCCTCTACGTGGGAACGATTGGCCTTTTCCTGTCGCTGCTGTTTCTGTTTCTGCGCTTTCTGCCGATGATTTCAATCTTCGAAATGCGCACGCTCGTGCCCGACGCGGCGCCCGATGCTCGACTGAAGTCGAGCCCTGCCGGAATGGCGCCGGAGGACATGCGATGAAACCATCCGGGCGTCCCACGATCTACGGACTAATGGCGGAGTTCGAGACATCGCATGCGCTCGTGGAGGCGGCCCGCCGCTCGCATCACGAGGGCTACCGAACAATGGACGCGTATTCACCCGTGCCGATCGAAGAACTGCACGACGCACTGCACATGCACGACAACCTCCTGCCGAAGCTCGTGCTCGCGGGCGGCATCCTCGGCGGGCTGGGCGGCTATGGACTGCAATATTACGTGTCGGTGCTCGCGTACCCGATGAATGTCGGTGGGCGCCCGCTGCACAGCTGGCCCATGTTCATTCCGGTCACGTTCGAAACGACCATCCTCGCGGCGGCTTTGACGACGGTGCTCGGCATGCTGGCGCTGAATGGACTGCCGCAGCCGTTCCATCCGGTGTTCAACGTGCCACGCTTCGCGCTCGCGAGCCGCAACCGCTTCTTCCTGTGCATCGAGTCGCGCGATCCGAAGTTCAATATCGAGACAACGCGCGCTTTTCTCGAATCGCTCGGTGCCCGCGAGGTGACCACCGTTGAGGACTAACGCTCTGGCAGGGCTAAAGCCCTGCGCTACCGCAATCGGCGTGCGACACCGGTGGCACAAAGCTTTAGCCTTGTCTCTCCTGCTGCTATGCGCGGCCTGTAGGCAGGACATGCACGACCAGCCGAAACATACGCCGTACAGACGGGCGGATTTTTTTGCCGACCATCGATCTGCGCGTCCCCTCGTCGAAGGCACGATCGCGCAAGGGCATCTGAATGAAGACGAGCTCCTTTATGCGGGGCGCGTCGGAGGGCAGCCGGCAACGGTGTTTCCCTTTGCGGTCGACACTGCGCTCATGCAGCGTGGCCGCGAGCGCTACGACATCTTCTGCACGCCGTGTCATGGGCTCACGGGAGAGGGGGATGGCATGGTCGTCCAGCGCGGATATCGGCGCCCGCCGTCGTTTCACGTCGATCGGCTCCGGCAGGCCCCCCCCGGCCATCTCTACGACGTCATGACGAACGGCTTCGGCGCGATGCCCGACCACGCGGCGCAGATTCCCGTGCGCGATCGCTGGGCGATCGCCGCCTACATGCGTGCGCTTCAGCTCAGCCAGAACGCGGCCGCCGCGGATTTGTCGCCCGACGGGCGGGGTCAGTTGAAATGAGTGTCAGACTGCGCGGCATCGGCGAAGAGCACGTACCCGAGCTCAAGCAGTCGCAGGCGACGCTGCTGATCGCCGGCGGCGTCGGCGCGGCCGTCTGCGCGATCGGGTGGGTCGTGAATCCGGCGCAGTTCGTACGATCGTTCCTGCCGGCCTACATGTGGATGCTGTCGATTACGCTCGGATCGCTCGCGCTCGCGATGGTCCACCAGATCTCAGGGGGCGCGTGGGGCGTCGTGATTCGGCGCATTCTCGGCGCCGCGACGCGAACGCTGCCCCTGTTGACGGTGCTGTTCATTCCGATTGCGCTCGGACTGCACGCGCTCTATCCGTGGGCCGACGCCGCGCATGTTGCCGAAGACCCGATTCTGCAGTGGAAGCAGCCGTATCTGAACGTTCCGTTCTTCCTGGCGCGTGCCGCCATCTACTTCGCGGTTTGGAACGTCATCGCCTACCTGCTCAACAAGTGGTCGGTCGAGCAGGATGAGACGGGCGATCCGGCGATTCCCCGCAAGATGCAGATGCTCAGCGGCGGCGGGCTGCTCGCCTACGGCCTCACGATAACTTTTGCGTCGTTCGACTGGCTGATGTCGCTCGAGCCTCACTGGTTCTCGACGATTTACGGCGTGCTCATCATGGGTGGGCAGGCACTCAGCTCCATCGCGTTTTCCATCGTCGTGCTCGCGTGGTTGGCGCGGCGCGCGCCGTTCAACGAGCTGATCACCGCAAACCACTTCCACGATCTCGGCAACCTCATGATGGGGTTCACGATGTTGTGGACCTACTTCGGGTTCTCTCAGTACTTGATCATCTGGGCGGCGAATATTCCGGAAGAGACCGAGTGGTACCTCCATCGGATCGGCCACGGCTGGCACTATATCGCCCTCGTCATCGTCGTCTTTCACTTCGCCGTGCCGTTCCTGGTGCTGCTGCACCGCGCCATCAAACGGAACGCGGCGATGGTGTCGAAGGTGGCTGCGCTGATCCTCGTCATGCGGTTTGTCGATCTGTACTGGTTGAGCGCGCCCGCCTTCGCGCATGGTGGCGAGCCCCACATCCACTGGCTCGATGTAGCGCTGCCGATATCGCTCGCTGCGATCTGGCTGGGCTACTTCGTCTACCAGCTGCGCGGCCGCGCGCTGCTGCCGCTTTATGACCCGGAGTTCCGTGAGGCGTTGAAGCATGTCCGAATTACGTAACAACCCGGATAACGTGGAGGTCGTTCACGAAGAGAGCGACGTCAACGTCGGCGCGATCCTTCGCTACGGGGCCGGCCTGCTGATCGCTGCGGCTGTCATCCACCTGTTCCTGTGGTGGCTGCTCGGCGCGTACGAACGCCGGAACGAGCGGGCGCAGACACAGGTCTACCCGCTGGCGGCCGGCACGCAGGATCGGCTGCCACCATCTCCACGATTCCAGGAGAATCCGCAGCGGGAACTGCAGGACCTCCGCGCAAAGCAGGGTTCGCTGTTGAACGGATACGGCTGGGTGAACAAAGAAGCAGGCGTCGCGCGCATTCCCATCGAGGAAGCGATGAAGATTGTCATCGAGCGCGGGCTGCCGGCGAGAGAGGCGGCGAAATGAGGAACGCTATGCGCCGATTCGTAGGGCGCAAGTTAAGTTGCGCACTACCGTTGATATTCGTCGCATCATCCGTGTTCGCGCAGCCACGCCCGGCGACGACCGGGGCGCCGGCTGCTGAAGTGCCGGCCCAGCTGCGTGAGGTCGGATTCGACCAGAACCTGAATCAGGCGCTCCCGCTCGACGTGGAGTTCAACGACGAGCACGGCCGCGCCGTACGAATAGGGGACTACTTCGGTAAAAAGCCGGTCGTGCTCGCGTTCGTGTATTACGGCTGCCCGATGCTCTGCCTGCACAGCCTTGGCAGCCTTGCCGCGACCTTGGGTGTGATGTCGGAGAATCCCGGCGACGATTTCGAAGTCGTCAGCATCAGCATCGATCCCCGCGAGACCCCCGCGCTGGCGCTTGCGAAGAAGGCGCACTACGTCGAGCGATCGGGGAAGCCGTCGATTGCCGAAGGCTGGCATTACCTCACCGGAACAGAGGCGAGCATTCAACGGCTCACGAAAGCGGCCGGTTTTCGCTACGTGTGGGATGAATCGCTGCAGCAGTTCGCGCATCCCGCCGGCATCGTCATCGCGACTCCTCAGGGGAAAGTCGCGCGCTATCTGTTCGGCATCGATTACGGACCGCGCGATCTGCGGCTCGCCCTGCTGGATGCATCGGAAGAAAAGATCAGCTCGCCGCTCAAGAAAGCGCTCCTCTACTGCTATCACTACGACATCGCCACCGGACGCTATAGCCTCGCAATTATGCGCATCGTGCAGATGGCCGGCGCGGCCACGGTTCTTTCGCTGGGCACGCTGATCCTCGTCTGGACGAGGCGCGAGCGAAAGCAGGCTGGTTAAGGCACATGTTCGGCATCCCGCTGTTCCCTGAGCGCGCTTCGACGATCGCCAGTGAGGTCGATGCCCTGTACTTCTTTCTGGTCGGCCTGTCGGTCGTGATGTCCGTGCTCATCGCCACGCTGGTCGTCAGCTTCGCGATCAAGTTTCACCGGCGGCACCCGAACGAGGTTGGCGCGCAGGTTCACGGCGGGCTCCTGCTGGAGCTCGCCTGGACGTTCGTGCCGTTCGTCATCGCGATGGTCATTTTCTTCTGGGGCGCGAAGGTATACCTCGTCATGGCCAACCCGCCCGCGGAGACGCTGAACATCTATATCGTCGGCAAACAGTGGATGTGGAAGGTACAGCACACCACCGGGCAGCGCGAGATCAACCAGCTGCACGTGCCGGTCGGACGGCCGGTCAAGCTCATCATGACGTCCGAAGACGTCATCCACAATTTTTCGATTCCGGCGATGCGCGTGAAGGCCGACGTCATTCCCGGCCGGTTCGTGCAGATCTGGTTCGAACCGACCAGGCCGGGCACGTATCAGGTCTTCTGCGCGGAGTACTGCGGCACGCAGCACTCCGGCATGATCGGGCAGGTCGTCGTCATGGAATCCACCGCCTATCAGACATGGCTGAGCGGCGGCGCGACGGAAGGCTCGCTCGCCTCGACCGGCGAAAAGCTGTTTGCAGATCTTGCGTGCAATACGTGCCACCGCCCCGACTCGCGCGGTCGCGGGCCCGTGCTGCAGAACGTGTTCGGTCACCCGGTGCAGCTCGCCGACGGCACCGTGGTGACAGCGGATGAAAACTATCTTCGCGAATCGATTCTGACCCCGGCGGCACAAATCACCGCCGGCTATCAGCCGGTGATGCCGGCATTTCAAGGACTGGTCAGCGAGGAACAGCTGCTTGCGCTGATTGAGTACGTCAAGTCGCTCTCGACCCGGCACCCCAACGCGGGTGCCGCGTTGGGGACCCCGCGGCAGCAGGAAAGCGCCAATCGATGATGGCAGCGGAATTTCCGGCCAAACATTACCTGAACGACGGCTATGGCATTTCGTCGTGGCTGCTCACCCGCGATCACAAGCGCATCGCGCTGCTGTATCTGGTCGCGGTAACGTTTTTCTTCTTCGTCGGCGGCAGCTTCGCGGTGCTCATCAGGCTGGACCTCGCCACGCCCGCGGGCGATCTCGTCAGCGACGACATCTACAACCAGCTCTTCACCATGCATGGCGTCATCATGGTGTTTTTCTTCCTGATTCCCGCGATTCCCGCCATCCTCGGCAACTTTCTCGTTCCGCTGATGATCGGTGCGAAGGATCTCGCGTTTCCCAAGCTCAATCTTCTGAGCTGGTACATCTACATGGCCGGCGGGCTCATGGGCGTGTATGTGCTGCTCACAGGCGGGCTCGATACCGGCTGGACGATGTATGCGCCGCTGAGCACGAAGTTTTCGACCACACGCGTCGTCCCCGCAGCGCTTGCCATTTTCGTCACCGGTTTCTCGTCGATCCTGACCGGCCTCAACTTCATCGTCACGATTCACCGCATGCGGGCGCCTGGGATGACGTGGTTCAAGATGCCGCTCTTCCTGTGGGCGACCTACGCGACCAGCCTCATCAACATTCTCGGCACACCGGTCATCGCCATTACGTCGCTGCTCATCGCCGCAGAACGCATGTTCAACTTCGGCTTCTTCGATCCGGCACGCGGCGGTGATCCAGTGCTGTTCCAGCACCTCTTCTGGTTCTACTCCCATCCGGCGGTGTACATCATGGTCCTCCCCGCGATGGGCGTCATCAGCGAACTGGTCGCCGCGTTCTGCCGGAAGCCGGTGTTCGGGTATACCTTCGTAGCATTTTCCAGCCTCGGCATCGCGGTGCTCGGCTTCCTCGTCTGGGGCCACCACATTTTCGTCGCGGGCCAGTCGATCTACGCGTCGCTGGTGTTTTCGCTGCTGAGCTTTCTGGTCGCCATCCCGTCAGCGGTGAAAGTGTTCAACTGGACGGCGACGATGTACAGGGGATCGGTGTCGTGGGATACGCCGATGCTGTACGCGATCGGATTCATCGGGCTGTTCACAATCGGCGGACTCACGGGGCTGTTTCTGGCGGCCATCGGTCTCGATGTGCATGTCACCGACACCTACTTCATCATCGCGCACTTCCACTACATCATGGTCGGTGGAACCATCATGGGCTACCTCGGCGGCCTGCACTACTGGTGGCCGAAGATCAGCGGACGCCTGTATCCGGAAGGTCTGTCGAAACTGTCGGCCGGCATCATCTTCATCGGATTCAACCTGACGTTCTTCCCTCAGTTCCTGCTCGGATACCTCGGGATGCCGCGGCGCTACCACGCGTACCCGCCGGAGTTCCAGGTATTGAACGTATTGTCGTCGGCCGGCGCATCGATCCTTGGCGTCGGGTATCTCCTGCCGATGTTCTACCTTGCGTGGTCGTTGCGATATGGAAAGCCTGCGGGCGCAAACCCCTGGGGCGCGTCAGGCCTCGAGTGGGAAACGACATCGCCGCCGCCAACCGAGAACTTTGCGACAACCCCGATGGTCACAGAGAGCCCGTACCACTATCCGTCACCAGTGGTGAAGCACGTTGCGTAACGACACGCTGACACCTGCGGCGCATCCCCATCACCCAGCGTTGGCGCATCACTTCGACACCCTCGATCAGCAGCAGGAGGCCGCGTCTCTCGGGATGTGGGTGTTCCTGCTGACGGAAATCCTGTTCTTCGGCGCGCTGTTCCTGGTCTACACGATTTACCGGATGTGGTACCCAGAGGCGTTCGCTGCCGCGAGCCATCACCTGGATATCCCGCTGGGGGCAATCAACACCGCCGTGCTCATCGGGAGCAGTCTGACGATGGCGCTCGCTGTGCATTCGGCGCAGCTGAATTCGCGCACAGGGATCATGATTTTCATCGCGCTGACGATGATCCTCGGCGCGGTGTTCCTGGGAATCAAAGGAGTCGAGTACTCGCACAAGTTCCACGAGCATCTCGTGCCGGGGCCTCTCTTCGCCTTCGACCCGCAATTCGCGTCGCCGGCGCAGATTTTCTTTTCGCTCTACTTCATGATGACGGGCTTGCATGCGCTGCACATGATTGTCGGCATGGGCCTGATGATCTGGATGCTCATCTGGGCGTACAACGGAACCCTCGGCGACGGTTATTACTCCCCCGTTGAAATCGTCGGCCTCTACTGGCACTTCGTCGACATCGTCTGGATTTTCCTGTTTCCGCTGCTCTATCTGATCGGGCGGCACGGGTAGGCGCGCACATGGCTGAGCACGCACACGCACAACATCACGTCGTACCGTTGAGGATCTACTACGGGATCTTTGCCATCCTGATGGTCCTGACTGGCGTGACCGTGGGGGTCGCTTACGTCGATCTCGGCCGCATGAACACGGTGGCCGCCCTCGCCATCGCCTGCTTCAAGGCCCTCATCGTCGTGCTCTACTTCATGCACGTGAAGTACAGCTCACGCCTCATCAAGCTCACGGTGATTGCGGGTATCTACTGGATGGGAATCATCTTCGTGCTGACACTCGGCGATTACCTGACACGCGCCTGGGGAACGTACGGGCAGCAGATCGAAGGCCTCAGATAGCGATCAGCGGCGAGCATAAGCGAACGTCGCGACTTCGCGCCTCTGGAGCCAGGCTGCGGCGTCACGATCCAGCGCAAACGTGCCGTCGCGCAAGTCGGTGAACTCGGAAGCACGGAACTCGCTCCGCATCAGTCCACTGCGCGCGTGCGTTTTGGTTCGCAGCAGAAAATGACCGATCTCGTGGGCGAGGGCGCGCCCGAGCGTCACGCCGAGACGCCGCTCATCGAGGCCGATCGCGTCGTAACCGATACTGCCGCGCGTCCAGGTCACGAGGCGCTGGGCGTCTTCGATCGAGACGAATGCGATCGGGTGGCCTCCCGTCGAGCCGATGAACTCGCCGATCGCAAACCCGCCTTTCTCTGCTGGTATCGACCGTCGCTGCACTATAAGCGCGCGCATTCGGTCCTGGCCCGGCGGGCGCGGGTCGTTGGGCGGCAGCCAGTGAATCCCCACTCCGTGACGCACCCAGATCGACTCTGTTTCACGCACCAGGGCTGCCCGGGCTGAAGAAGACAGCGTGTCGGATGTAGTGAGGAGTATTTCGACGTACATCTGCGGCCGAGGCCTGGGGTTGGCTTCCTCGGCTCGCAAGGCGTGCCCCCCACCGGTCAAGACTGTCATGAGGCAAATCCAATTGAGCTTGGTTTCGCAGGTCATGAAGTGTTAACACCGATTTTACATAAGCCCCTCCTCGTTGCAACGTTTTTGTAAAGTTTTCACCGTATGACTGTTGAAAACTCTATAAACCACAGCATTCATGAGTTTTAAAAGAATCGGTCGTTCGACTATACAGATAGCCGTTATCCGCGGAGTTGATAGGGCGGATGAACCCTGCGGCTGGATGTAAGCTTCCACGACACCGCCGCGGGTTAGTTCGCCCGCTAACTGCATTGAACGTAATGACTTAATCAGCCTTGAGCGCTGGTAACCATCTTGCTTTTCCATAGCAAGATGGCCCCCGGAGAGATATTCGGATTGAGACATGATGAACGGCGCCACGGTGGGGAACGCCGTCATTCGGAACGGAGTTTTGCGGATCGACGTCGCTTCGCCCGCCGCAAACGCACCCTGCGTGGCCTATTTTTCGGCATGCTGGCGATGTCTGTCCCGCACCAGCTTTCCAAGGCGCCACACCTCAATGCCTCCGGATTCGTCTCAACGTCCGAGCAGTTCCGGGCGTTGCCCGCCACCGTTGCTTACAACGGCGCCATCGCGGAGGCGGCTGACTTATACCATCTCGATCCCAACTTAATCCGGGCCATCATCCGCGCCGAGTCGGCTTTCAATCCGTTAGCCGTCTCGCGCGCCGGCGCGCAGGGTCTGATGCAGCTCATGCCCGCGGTGGCTGAGGAACTAAACGTCCTGGACCCATTTGACCCGAGACAGAACATCTTCGGAGGCGCGCGCTACCTCCGATGGCTGCTCGATCACCACGACGGGAATCTCGATCTTGCGGTCGCCAGCTACAACGCCGGGCCGGGAGCCGTCGCTCGCTATAATGGCATTCCACCGTATCGAGAGACGCGCAATTACGTCAAGAAGGTCAACCTCTTCCTGAAGAACGCCAAAGCCTCTCAGAGTGACTAAACGCTGTGGTTTTCCGGTAAAGGAAAAACGAAAAAAGGAAAAAAAGGAAACGAGGAAAGAAGACGCTTCGTCTTCCTTCCTCGTTCCTCGTTGCCAGGCAGGTAACTAGAACGAGTACCGAAGTGAAAGCTGTGTCTGTCGGGCGGTTCCCAACCCGACGGTTCTGTTGAGCGGGCCCAGCATGTATCCGAACGTTGCGGCCTGGGCGTCCGTGAACGGAACGCCGGGTACGCCGCTGCCCGGAAGGCTCGCAGCAGGGTTCTCGTAGTTCAATCGGTTCATCAGGTTGAACACCTCGACACGGAATTGGACTGACTGGCTCCGTGCAAACTGAAGATCCTTGCTGAACATCAGGTCGAATTGCGCGAATTCGGGGCCACGCAGCGCATTGCGCGGGAGGTTGCCGAACGTGCCCGGCTGTGGAGTCGCGAACGCCGCCGGATTGAGCCAGCGCACGTCATTCTTCAGGTAGGGATCAACGCCCGGAACCATGTCGGGCCGCTGCGTGCCGCGGCTGTTGCCGCCCGGAATGTTGGTCACCGTCACGCCGTTCACCGTGGCGTTATCCGACCGGCTGATGAGGACGTTGATGGGGACTCCGCTGCGCGCGTTGAAGATGCCGCCCACACGCCAGCCGCCTTTCAAGAGACCCTCGCCGGGAATCAAGTACACGAGCGACCCGTTGAACGTGTGCGGGATGTCCTGCGGGTTGGTGCCGTACTCGGTCTCGTAGTCGAACGTGTTCTGCGACGTCGCAGCCTCGTTCGACCCCTGCGTGGTGCCCTTGTTCTGTGAGTACCTGATACTGAATGCCGCCGGTGAAGCCCGCGCGGAACCGCCGCGTTGCGCTCATCTGCAGCGCATCGTAGGACGCGCGGCCGCAGCCGTGAATCGCCTGGTTGTTGATCACCAGACCATCAACGCATCCCGACGTCTTGTAGTCGATCTGGCCGTAGGCTGGCTGCTGGCGCGTGCGCGTATTGAAGTCGAGTGTGTTGGCCACGCCGCGGAGGAACATGTCCTTGCCACGGCTGCCGGTGTAGCCAATGGTGAAGTTCACGGCGCCGGGCAGTTCGCGCGACACGCTCGCGCCGTACTGCATGTTGTATTCGTCAGGCCGCTCGTGAGTGTATCCGCGAATCGACAGCGCGTTCAGGTACGCCGACTGCGGCACCGGGTACTGGAGTCCGCCGCCGGGAACGTCCGCGGCGCCAAGACGGCGGCGCTCGATGGCGTTCTCGATCGGCTGGATGCGATCCTCGAACTGACCCGGACCGTAGAACAGTCCGAATCCCGTGCGGAACACTGTCTTGTCGTCGATGCGATAGACGGCGGACAACCGAGGTGCGAAGTTGTTCTTGTCCGGGTTGTAGAAGTTGTCCACGTCGGTGCTGAAATTGTTTTCCTCGATAAAGAACGGCTTCGCCTGGCCGTTCTTCTCCTTCACGACCGAGTAGAAGTCGTACCGCAGTCCGAGCTCGAGCGTCAGGCGCTCGGTCGCGCGCCACGAGTCCTGCATGTAGCCGATCAGGTAGTGCTGCTGCGGGCTGAACGTCGGCGAGTCGATCGCCACTGCAACCGCGCTCAGAACGTTGTCGATGAAGTCGTTGATGCTGTTGTAGGTCATCTCCGTGCTGCCAAGGAACTGGAAGTCGGACTGCAGCCGCCGGAACTCGCCGCCGAACTTGAAGGTGTGCGAACCCGTGGTCCAGGTCAGCGCGTCGCTGAACGACAGCGAGAAGGGCTCGAAGACCGAGCCGGTCGTCGTCGAGGCGCTCGTCGCGCGAATGAGCAGCCCGCTGCGCGCACATCCGGTGGTGCCGCGCGCGTCAATCGATGATGAGGTGACCGTTCCACACATCGACACGCCGGTCGGATCGTAGGCCGTATCAGCGAACGCCTGTGCGCTCGTGGTCGGTTTGTTGAAGCCCACCTTGACCTCGTTGACGATATTGCGGCCCATCAGCGACTGATAGTTGAAGACGACGTTCTGCGGACGTTGCTTCGCTCGCACGCGACGTGGTGTCACGGTCCGATCTGGCGTATTGAGATCGCCATCGCTGAAGAGATACCGCAGGTAGAAGGATTGTGTGTCGCGCAAGCGGTGATCGACGCGCAGCGAGAGGCTGGTTTCCTCCTGCTTCGCCTCGGTGGTCAGCGTGGCGAGCGCGAGCAGTGGGCTGCTCGGGGTCGGCGTGGAGCCGGTTGGAAAACCGGCCAACAGCGGAATCATCGCCTGAGTGCGTGCCGGACTGCGACCGCCTCCGGTGCCCACCGGTTCTCCTGCCATTATCCGGCGGCGGGCTTCGTCGCTGGGCACTGCCTCTGTGAAGCTCAAACCGGTCTTCTGCCGGAGCGCCTCGACGCTGCCGAAGAAGAACGTGCGGTTCGACGCGATGGGGCCGCCGAACGAACCGCCGAACTGATCGAGCTCGAGCGGCTGCTTCCTGTCGTCGTACTTGCTCGCGGAGTCGAGCGCGTCATCACGTTTGTATTCGAAGAGCGACCCGTGGAACGCGTTGGTGCCGCTCTTGCTGACGACGGTGATGTTGCCGCCCGCGCCAAGGCCGCTTTCAGCAGGCGCAAGGCCGGAATTGACTCGGAACTCGGCGACCGACTCCATCGACGTCTGCAGGCGAAATTGCGAGCCGGTCGAGTTCAAATATCCGGGGCTCGCGTCCCACACGTACGTGCCGTCGACGCCGTCGTAATTCAGGTAGTTCTGCTGATTCGACTTGCCGTTGAAGCGCACGCTCGCCCAACCGCCGTTGCCATCGCTCGTCGCGCCGGTCGCCAGCGTCATCAGGTTCGCGAAGTTGCGGCCGTTCACCGGGAGATTGTCGACCTCCTCTGGTGACACGTTCACGCCAATGCGCGCTGACGACATGTCGATGACGTTCGACTCGGCAGTGACGGTCACAGCCTCCTGCAGCGAGGCGACAGCCAACGTGACATCGACAGTCTCGAGTTGGCCGACTCCGAGCAGCGCGTCACGTGACTGATTCGCAAACCCGGAGAGCTCGAACACGACCGTGTAGGTGCCGGGGCCGAGGTTCGTAACGGTGTACTCCCCTTCGCCGCCTGTCACGGCAGTTCGAACGGCGCCTGTGCCCTTCGACGTGACCGTGACCGTCACGCCGGGCATGGCGGCCTTGCTATCATCCAGGACCCGGCCCGTAATACGCGATTCGGTCTGCTGCGCGAAAACGGTCCCGGGTGTGGTGACCGCTGCCAATGCGACAATGGCCGCAACGAACCTGAACAAACGCTTCATGGAATATCTCCCCTTCGCTGAAAAACACCTGAAGAATGAACTCCCCGTAACAATAAGGACGCCGCGTCATGGGTGTATGACAGGTCTGTTAAAAGGACGTTAACGGCGGTAATTAACTTGAACGAAACATCATTGATACATCATGGAAATTCTGCGTTCATACGCTAGTTACATGCGCTTGCTCGTCGTCATCACGATCATGCTGGCCCTCCGCGTCCCCGCCTCAGCTCAAACACCGGCTGCCAAGAAAGAACCGTCGGCTTACGACAGGATCTGGGGGAATTTCACGGAGTGGTACGCCGACGATACGAATCCGATCCTGCAGCGTGTTCTGCTAAGCGGGCGATTTCACATCGATTTCGCGGATATCGATTCCGACCAGGGCAATCATAGCGAGTGGAACGTCAGGCGGCTGCGCATCGGCCCGCGCATAACGCTGTTCCGCAAATTCACGTTCCACAGCGAGGTCGAGCTCGACCCGCAGCGCCACGATCCCTTCTATGTACGGTTCACTGATCTGTACGTGCAATGGACGAAGAACCCGCAAGTGGTCCTGACCGCCGGGAAGCAAAGCGTGCCGTTTACCCTCGACGGTGCGAATTCGTCGCGAGAGCTGCTCACGATTGACAGAAGTAACCTCGCGAACAACATCTGGTTTCCGCAGGAATACATCCCTGGCCTCAGTCTGTCTGGCAGGCGTGCGCCGTGGGTGTATCGGGTGGGTCTGTATTCGTCAGGCGCGGCGAACCGGGAATTGGGGGAATTCAGCGGGGGGTACTTTACGCTCGGCGCCCTCGGCTTCGATTTCGCGCCCAAGCTCGGCGTCAGAGAGGCCTTGCTCATGGGGAACTACGTGTACCAAAACCCCGATAGCGAGAACACCTTCACCAGGCAGCTGGAGCATGTCGCCTCGATCAATTTTCGTTTCGAGGATACGCGCTGGGGCGCCCGCGCAGACCTGTCGACGTCTGCCGGGTATCTGGGGCAGAGCGGCATGTGGGCACTTCAAGCCATGCCGTTCGTCAATGTCACGAGCAAATTTCAGGTTGTAGGGCGCTACACGTTCATCGAAAGCGATGCGCCGAACGGCGTCCGCCTCGCCACGTACGAAAGCCGCGTTGTCACGGGCAGGGGTGACGAATACGACGAGCTGTACCTGGGCGCGAATTATTATTTTTACGGGCACCGGTTGAAGCTGCAGACCGGCGCGCAGTTCGCAGACATGAAAGATCGCGCGAACGACGGCGGAGCGTATTCAGGTGTGGGCTGGACGACCGGGCTTCGAGTCGGCTGGTAGGCGGCTAGTGGCCTACTAGCCGCGCCGCTGCTGGTAGCGATCGCGCAGGAATATCGCAATGCCATTCATCGTCAGCAAGAGCGCCAGCAGCACGATGATACCGGCGGCCGCATTCTGCGAAAACGCCACCTGCGGGCGTGAAAGCCAGTCGAAAATCTGGATCGGAAGCACGGTGAACGGCGACCAGATGCTATCGGGCGCGAACGGCACATACGTGAGCGCGCCAATCGTGATGAGCGGCGCGGTCTCGCCAATCGCGCGCGACAGCGCGAGGATGACGCCTGTGAACAGACTGGGCATTGCGCTCGGAAGCACCTGATGCCAGATCGTCTGCCATTTGGTCGCGCCTAATGCGTACGAACCCTCTCGCAGAGACTTCGGTATTGTGCGAAGCGCCTCGCGTGTGGACAAAATCACAATCGGCAACACCAGCAGCGCCATCGTCGCCGCTCCGGCCATGACGCTTCGACCGAACCCGAGCGTCCGGACGAACAGGCCCAGGCCGAGCAACCCGTAGATAATCGACGGGACGCCGGCGAGGTTGGCGATGTTGATTTCGATGATGCGCGCCAGCCAGTTGCCTTTTCCGTATTCCTCGAGATAGATCGCCGCAGCGATACCGATGGGCAGGGCGAGAATCGTCGTCAGCGTGATCAGGTACATCGTGCCGATGAGCGCCGGATAGATTCCCGCTTCGGCCGGGCGCCGCGATGGAAGGCTCGTCAGGAACTGCCAGTTGAGCCGCGCCCACCCATCGGAAAACACGTCGTACAAAAGCGCACCGAGCGCGAACAACGCGAGAATCACCACGACGATGGCCGTGGTTTGCAACACGACGTCGCCCATCAACCGTCCCAGAAAGAGCGAGGGGCGGCGGTGCGCCGGAACCGCAGCGTTCTCGATCACGCGTACTCCTCGCGGAAGCGGCGCCGCAGCCGATTGCTCGCCAGGTTGAGGACGAACGTCATCACGAATAGAAGCATGCCGACCGCAAAAATCGTCCGGTATTCGATCGTGCCCGCCGGGGTGTCGCCGAGACTGACCTGGACGATGTACGCAGTCATCGTTTCCACAGGCACCAGCGGATTAGCCGTGAGGCGCGGCTGCTGTCCCGCCGCGACCGCCACGATCATCGTTTCCCCGATGGCGCGCGACACGGCAAGAATGAAGGACGCCGAAATGCCCGAAAACGCCGCCGGCACCACGACGCGGAGCGTGGCCTGCATCCGCGTGGCGCCAAGCGCAAACGCACCCTCGCGCAGCCCGTTCGGCACCGCATGAAGAGCATCTTCCGACAACGACGACACGAGCGGCAGAATCATGATCCCCATGACGATGCCAGGGCCGAGCGCGTTGAATCCCGACAAAGACGGGATGAACCGCTGCAGCAGTGGCGTCACCAGCAACAAGGCGAAATAGCCGTACACGACGGTCGGAACACCCGCCAGCACCTCGAGCAGCGGCTTCACCACCCGGCGGAGCCGGCGCGGCGCGTACTCGCTGAGGTAGATGGCTGCAAGCAGGCCTGTCGGCAGGGCAACCGCCATCGCAATGGCAGAGACGAGGGCGGTGCCGGCCACCAGCGGCAGCACGCCGAAATGCTTTTCCGAGAACAGCGGTGTCCATTCGGTGCCGGTCAGAAATTCGACGATGGACACTTCTCGCAGGAAGGCGATCGTCTCGAACAGCAGGACCCCGATGATGCCCGCGGTCACCAGTACCGACGTCGCCGCGCAGGCGAACAGTAGGCGCTCGATCCCGAACTCGATGACCTGACGCTGACGGTTGTTCATTTCACGTGACCGCTCAACCGTTGCTCGAGGCTGATCTTCGGATCCATAGCATTCGATGCATCGAACATGGTGCCGTGAGTCTTGGCTGCAAAACGCTGCTGCACGAGTTTCTGCTCGCTGTCGGTCAGGGGCACGTATCCGACTTCCGAGACAAGCGCCGAAGCCGACGTCACATAGTACTCGATGAACTTCTGCACCTCAGGACGGGTCAGCGCCGCGATGTTGACATAAATGAAAATAGGCCGCGAAAGCGGACGATAGGTGCCGTTGCGCACCGTCTCCTCGGAGGGCGTGATGGGCCCTGCGCCGTTCGCCGGGTCTTCGTCGTCGATTGCGACAAGGTGCAGCTTGCCCTTGTTCTCCTGGAAGTAGGCCAGGCCCATATATCCGACGCGTACTGGTCGCCGGCCACTCCCTGCACGAGAATGTTGTCATCCTCGCTCGACGTGTAGTCGCCGCGGCTGACCTTCGCTTTTCCGTTGATCACTTCAGTGAAATAGTCGAAGGTTCCGGAATCGACGCCGGCGCCGAACAGGTGAATCTCCTGATTCGGCCAGCTCGCGCGCACCTGGTTCCATCGCAGAACCTTTCCTTGTGCGTCGGGCGCCCACAGCTTTTTCAGTTCGCTGACCGTCATCGTTGGCGCCCATGTGTTTTTGGGATTGACGACAACCGCCATGCCGTCATAGGCGATCGGCAACTCGATGTACTCGATTCCGCTCTTCTTGCATGCCTCCACCTCGGCAGCGGCAATGGGCCGTGACGCATTCGAGACAACCGTTTCATCCCGGCAGAACTTCTGAAATCCGCCGCCGGTGCCCGAACGCCCCACCGTGACCTGAGTGCCGGCGTTCACTTTCTGGAACTCTTCGGCCACGGCCTCCGTGACCGGAAAAACAGTGCTGGAACCATCGATGGTAATGACCGCCGGAGCGGACGTGGACGCGCCGCCTGTGCCGGTAGCGGGAGCGTTGCCGCCGCCGCACGCCACGGCACACGCCGCCACCGCCCCGATCAAAGTAAGGCTCGAGTAAGTTTTCATGTGTTTCACCTTAGTGCGGCGGCGATTTCGATCTGGTTTCTGAAATGTAAATTATGTGTAAACAAGGGCTAAGTGCTGGCCGCTACGCCGATGGGGCAACGGACACCCGTGCCGCCGTGGCCACAGTAGCCCCCGGGATTTTTGGCGAGGTACTGCTGGTGATAATCTTCGGCAAAGTAATACTCGGGCGCAGGCCCAATCTCGGTGGTGATGGTGCCGAATCCGGCCGCAGTCAACCGTTTCTGATACTCACCGCGCGAGAGTTCCGCTTCGCGGCGCTGCCGGTCATCGTAATAGTAGATGGCCGAGCGGTATTGCGTGCCGACGTCGCCACCCTGACGCATCCCCTGCGTCGGATCGTGCCCTTCCCAGAATTGCTTCAGCATCGCCGCGTACGAGGTCACCGTCGGGTCGAACACGATACGGACGACTTCGGTATGGCCGGTCTGGCCCGAGCAGACTTCCTCGTAGTTCGCGTTGGGAGTATATCCACCGGCGTACCCCACTGAGGTCGAATGCACGCCTGGGAGGAGCCAGAAGCCCTTTTCGGCGCCCCAGAAACAGCCCATGCCGAAGAGGGCCATTTCCTTGCCAGGAAACTCAGCGTCCATCGGCGTGCCCTGCACAGCGTGACGATCGTCTACCGGCATCTTTCCGGGACGTCCGCGCAGCGCTTTCTCGCGCTCGACCATCGTCGTTTTTCGAGGATTGAACATGCGATTAATATAGTCGGAATGACCACGATGATTCTCGGGAATGCGACGGTAGTTGGTGAGCGCGGGTACGCTCAGCGGATTACCACAGGCGCCGGACACGAAGTGCCGTCTGATGAACCGGAACGCCGGGGCGGCACCAACAGTGGGGCCGCACCGTTCGACCTGCTGCTCGGCAGCCTCGGCGCATGCACGGCCATCACCCTGCGGATGTACGCCGATCGTAAAGACTGGGATCTCGGACAGATCGAGATCAAACTCCGTCTCCTCAAGCAAGGGGACGACCCGATGCGAATCGAACGGACTATTTCGGCTACTGGCGCGATCGAGAGCGAGCGGCAGGCAAAATTGATTGAAATTGCAGACAAGACGCCGGTCACGAAAGCGCTCGCGCCCGGCGTCAATATTCACACGGTGTTCGACACCTCGACCCAGCCGACGCGTTGAAGTTGCGTCGCTTGAAGTGCGAACCGCATCATTGCTTTCTCCACCCGGTGCCAGTCACTCATGCACGTGAGCTTGACGATGCGTTGATCCTCTTCCTCGCGCACTTCCCATCCATGGTCGTCCGCTTCGTCCACCACGAATGTCTTGGTATGTTCCTGACTCTCGAGCCGCCTGCTAAAGATCATTTCAGACCTCCCTACAGAGACTGACTCAGGACATTGCGAAACCCGGGCCAAGCCAGCCGCTGGTAACTCCAGCTAAATCAGCGCCAGAAACGTACGAGTGTCCAAGAGGACTACACCAGGGCCGGATTGTGCCCTTTACTCAGAATTAACAGCCAGGCAATCGCGGGGTAACACCGCTGTCTTACTGTGCCTAGCGAATGTCCAACTCCAGCAAGACGAGGGTCCTCATTGTCGAAGACGAGCCCGATATCGCCGGGCTCATGAAGCACGCTCTGGAACGGGGGGGCGAACTGAGCGTCGAAATGGTCGCTACAGGCGCGGCGGCCCTCAAGTCGGTGATGGAGGAGCCCCCTGGCCTCATCCTGCTCGACTTGAACCTTCCGTTCATCGACGGCCTCGAAGTGTGCAGGCTGTTACGCGGGCGAACGTCGAGCGCTGCGATTCCGATCATCATGGTAACGGCGCGGACGAGCGAAACGGATCGGGTGACGGGGCTGGAGCTTGGTGCGGACGACTATGTCACCAAGCCGTTCAGCCTCCGAGAGCTGGTCGCACGGGTGCGCGCCGTATTGCGGCGGCCGGCACAAACGGCAGCAGAACAGAATCCCGGCTACCGCAGGGGTCCCCTTTCCATCGATTTCGACGCTGTGTCCGTGCGCGTGTCCGGTGCGGCGATACGACTCACCAAGCGCGAATTCGAGCTGCTGCGTTTCCTCGTCGAGAATCGAAACCGGGTGCTCTCGCGCGACAGGCTGCTCGAGCGGGTGTGGGGACTCGACCGCCAGGTCGAAACCCGCTCGGTCGACGTCCACGTGGGACGCCTTCGCGGCAAACTCGGCCACGCAGGCCGTCAAATCGAAACGGTCATCGGCATGGGCTACCGGTTTGTGGAAGAACCGAACTCAATGGAAGAGTAAGTCTGTATTCTGCTGTCTATGGAAATGCTGCATGGACAGATCGTTGCGCTGTACTTGTTCGACGTCGCCGAAGAGATAGACCTTCGGGTGGCGGCGTCCGCGATCGGTGGCAGCATCCGCGCGAAGTTCGTCGCGAAGCCTGCCACGCCTGCCTATGTCAGATATCAACAGCCGCCATTGGTGTTCGAAGGGGCTGGTGTCGACATCGCACCGATCGACGGCTTTCGAGTCGGCTTCAAGGTGTTCGATTACGGGGTCATCTCGTTGCGGCTCACGCGCGAATTCCACGGCACCTGGCCCGATCTGGCGGATGCGTCGGAGCAGCTCATCGAGAACGAAGCGCTCGAACGGCTGGCGGAGCAGGCGTGCCGGAGCGTCGCCGAACGCCTGGCGCACGCGATCACCGCTGCCCGACAGACGGCCCTGACCGAGGATTACCTCGTGTTTGCGATCAACGAACTGAGCCGCCCACAGACGGCCGACGAGATCGTCGAACATCATGGCGACATCATCGCCTCGGTGCTTCGCGGCGAGCGCGCGACGCTCAGCCGTCAGGAGCGGGACGAAATTCTGCGCCATAGGATCTCGTATCTCGCGAACGACCTCGTCATCCCGACATGGAACGCGGCGTTCGTGTACGATACTCCCGCGGGCGCCGACGCGGCACTCGAGATTGTCGAGTTCGCCAACTCCCAGCTGCTGCAGTTCCGCTATTACGACGACCTGCTCGACAACGCGCTGGCGAGCATCTACGCGAACGTCCAGAAGGAGGCGCATTGGTACGATGCCTTCCTGGGGCGTCATTACGCTCGCGCGGCGCGGCAGGTGCACGCGCTCTTCATCGACGTGAACGAGCTGACCGACAGGACCGAAAACGCGCTGAAGATCGTCGGCGACGTGTATGCGGCGCGACTCTTTTCGCTGGTCGGCGCCAGGCTCGGCCTCGATCGATGGAAAACGAATGTCAGTGAGAAGCTCAAGACGCTCGACGATATCTACCGCTTCTCGGTCGAGCACCTCAGTATGGTGCGCGGTGAGGTACTCGAGATGACCATCGTCGCCATCCTCGTGTTCGAGCTCGTGCTCTTCTTTATGGGAATCATGGAGTGACATGAACGACGTGCTCGCGATAGTCCTGGGCGGCGGCCAGGGCTCCCGTCTCTTTCCGCTCACGCAGCAGCGTTCGAAGCCGGCGGTACCGATCGGTGGGAAGTATCGCCTGATCGACGTGCCCATCAGCAACTGCCTGCATGCCGACCTTCGGCGCATCTTTGTGCTGACCCAGTTCAACTCCGCGTCGCTGAATCATCATGTCGCGCAGACCTATCGCATGGATCCGTTCTCGGCCGGCTTCGTCGACATCATCGCCGCGGAGCAGACGCCGGACAGCTCGAGCTGGTTTCAAGGCACCGCCGACGCCGTGCGGCAGGCGGCACGCCACTTCAGCCGTCACGCGGCCGACTACTACCTGATCCTGGCGGGCGATCACCTGTACCGAATGGACTACGGCCAGATGCTGGATGCGCACGTCGACCAGGACGCGGACATCACGGTCGCCGCGCTGCCGGTGACGCCGCACGACGCGCCCGGCATGGGCATTTTCCTGTTCGATCGCGAGGGGCAGATCGTCGGGTTCGAGGAGAAGCCCGACGCCGGGCGGCTCGATGCCATCGGCAGCAGCGTGCCTCCCGGCACGCTGTTCCGGAAGGAGACGTACGACAGCGACAAGCCGTTTGTCGCGTCGATGGGGATTTATGTGTTCTCGCGAGAAGTACTGCTCGACCTGCTGCAGAATACGACGGTGACCGACTTCGGGCGCGAGATCATCCCCGCCTCCCTCACCACGCACCGGGTGCGCGCCTACCTGCACGATGGATACTGGGCCGACGTCGGAACCGTGGAGTCGTTTTACGCGGCGAACATCATGTTGACGGAGCCGCATGCGCCGTTCAAATTTTACGACCCGTCGAAGCCGACCTACACGCACGAACGGTTCCTTCCACCGTCGCACATGCGCTCGTGCACCGTGCGCGAATCGATCGTGGCGGAAGGGTGCTTTCTCGACGAGTGCGCCATCGAACAGTCCGTCATCGGCATCCGCACGCACATCTCGAGGGGCACCCGCATCACGCGGTCCGTGCTGCTGGGCGCGGACATGTACGATTCGGACACGTCTGGCGCGCTGGGCATCGGGCGCGATGTGGTACTCGATCGCGTCATCATCGACAAGAACGCGTCCATCGGCGACGGCTCTCGACTCGTGAACGAAGCCGGGGTCCAGCACGCTGACGGCAACGGCTATTACATTCGTGCGGGCATCATCATCGTCCCGAAGGGCGGGCAGATTGCGCCAGGGACAACCGTGTAGGCGAGCTATTTGCCGATTTTGCGCATGATGCGCGGAGTGAGGAACCAGCGCAACTCGCCCGGGCCCGCGGGCGGCAGCGCGGCCACATCGATGCGGCAGATCGCGCCCTTCTTGAACTCGAGAGGCCGCCGTCCGCCTATCAGACGGCCGCCGAGCTCTCCGAGGCCGGGCTCGTGACCGACCATCGCAATGCTGTGGCGGCGATGCTGCTTGGACAGTTCCTCGATGATGGCGTTGTGCGAGGAGCCGGGCACAAGCGACGGCATATTCACAATCGGCGGGGCGTTTCGAAACGCCGCGGCAACGATCTCGGCCGTTTGCCGTGCGCGCACCAGCGGGCTCGTCAGGATCACGTCGAAGACGACGTCGAGTGCGACGAGTGCCTTCGCCTCCTTGCGGAGCTTCTGGTACTCCTTCATTGGTCAGAGGCCGCTTGGTGTCGTCCGGAAAATTCTCACCCCGCTCGGCCGCCACTCCATGACGGATCAGGTACAGCTCGAAAGGTTGAGCCTTCATTACGACTTCGCCCGCTGCGGGCGGGCGGTTGGCCCCCGGGTTCCGGCGACACGCGCCTGGCGCCTGGGCGGTGTCGTAAGGGCGGGCACGACGTGCAGCCGAACGTCCTTCACGACCGACGCAAGCTCTGTGCGATGCTCGACGAAGCCGGCATGCAACCGGCGGCATTGACGGTCGAGCGAGTCGGCATACGCCGCCAAATCGTTCACTCGTGACCCGACGCCTGGTAACGCCTCCGTCTCGCGAACGTGCTTCAACAGCATCTGCAGGTCGTGGAGGTCGCCGAGCCGCTCTTGATGGCGCTTGAGCAGCCTGAGGAGCGGTGTTGCAGCGGTGACACCCGCATCGCGCGCAATTTCGAGGGCATAGCGCAGCTTTTTCGCGGAGATGCGGACCTGGTGAAGTCGCTCGGGCACGTACAACGATCCGGCCTCGTCGAGCGCGATCGCCACGCTCTTCGCGCGCCGCATCACCCGAGCGGCCAGAACGCCGCGCCATTGAGCGTCCAGTTCGCCCTTGCCTCGCTTCCCTTTCCCCTCTTCCCTCTTCCCTCTCTCCTTCTCGGTCCCCACGCGCTCGAGCTTTCTGATCAGCTTCTTCAGATCGGTCACCGGCGCATTGTCATTGAGCTGGTTTCGCAATGCCTGCCGTCGTGACGCCACCGAACGCCGCACGATTTCTATTGCGCGATCCGGGACATTCTCGGTCTTGGACGTATCCAGGATGCCGAGCTCGACATCGAGCTCGCGGATCGGACCGAGGGAGCGCGTCAGCGCGCGCATCTTCCTGCTGAGCTTCTTCACCTTCGCCGGTGACGCCGATGCACCAACGATGGGCAACGCCTCGCGAATGCGGCGCGAGGCGACACGCGTTTTGTGGAGACCTGTTGTCCGGCCGTTGACGAAATCGGGCCACACGGCGCTCAGTTCGTTCAGCCGTTTGCGCCAGAGCCTGTCACGGGAAGTTGATGTGTTCATGCTAGGATGCGGGGGCGAGTATGCGACGCCGTCCGATCTGTCGCCACCATTATAGGAAGTCTGTGTGACAGGGACAACTCTTTTCTATTCAATTAGATGCGGATAGCGGCCATAGACTGCGGTACAAACTCGATTCACATGATCGTGGTGCGCATCCGCCCCGATCTCTCCTTTGAAGTCATCGACCGGGAAAAGGAAATGGTTCGCCTCGGGTCCGGTGGACTCGGCGGCAAAGCGCTGACCGCGGAGGCCATGGCGGCAGCGCTGCAGGCGTTTTCGCGCTTCCGGCGGCTCGCCGAGTCGCATCAAGTCGAGGAAATCCTCGCGGCGGCTACAAGCGCGGTGCGAGAGGCGGAAAATGGCGGTGAGTTCCTGGCCGCCGTCACGCGAGAGACCGGCATCAAGCCTCAAGTCATCTCCGGCACCGAAGAAGCACGCCTGATTCACCTCGCGGCGGTATACGGCGTCGATGTGGCCGGAGCGTCCGCGGTGGTTGTAGACATCGGTGGCGGCAGCGTCGAGATCACCCACGGCGCCGGGGCCTCGATTCGAGCAGCCAGGAGCTTCAAGCTGGGCGTCATCAGGCTCACCGAACGGTTTGTTCATACCGATCCGCTGTCTGGCCGTGATGAGCGCCGGCTCGTGAGGCATATCGGGGACGAGCTCTCGAAATATCTGCGCGAGATCAAAAGCGCCGGCTACGACCGCGTGATCGGTACGTCGGGAACCATCCTCAGCCTTGGCACGGTTGCCACCGCTGACCGCCGCCGCGCGGGCGACGAGATTCGCAATCTGCGCGTGCCCGCCAAGCAGATCCATCGCCTTCGCAAAGAGATCACCAGTCGCAGCATCGGCGAGCGCATGAAGCTGCCCGGCCTCGATCCGCGCCGCGCCGACCTCATCGTCTCGGGCGCGGTGCTGCTCGACACCGTGCTGAAGCGGCTCGAGGCGACTGAGATTACGCTCTGCGATTTCGCACTCCGCGAAGGACTCGTCCTCGACTACATCCAGCGCAACCGCAAGCACATCGCTCAGGCGGGACAATATCCGGATGTTCGAAGGCGCAGCGTCATCGAGCTGGCCGAGCGCTGCAGCTACTGGCCCGAGCACGCGAGCCAGGTCGCGCGGCTGTCGCTGTCGATCTTCGACCAGACCCGCAGCGCCCACGTGTTGACCGATCGAGAGCGCGAATGGCTCGAGTTTGCGGCGCTGCTGCACGATATCGGCACGCACATCAGCTATGAGCGCCACCACAAGCATTCCTATTACCTGATCAAGAACGGCGACCTCCGTGGATTCGAACCGGCAGAAGCAGAGCTCATTGCGCTGGTGGCGCGCTATCACCGCAAATCGGCCCCGAAGAGTTCGCACCTGGACTTCAGCGCGCTCGGCGCCAGGAAGCGCAACACCTGTACGCAGCCTGGCGGCGATTCTCCGGTTCGCCGAAACGCTCGACCGCAGTCACGCGCAGGCGGTCACGGGCGTCGAGATAAACGATCGAGGCAAGGAATACCTCGTCAAACTCCGTACAACGGGTGACGCAGAGCTGGAGCTCTGGGCCGCCCAGCGTCAGATTGCGCCGCTCGAGCGCGCATTGGGCAAACCGATCCGCTTGAGCGCCGGTAGAGTCTCATATGCTGAACAACCTGAGGACGCCGCACGAATACCCGGGGAAGCTCTTCGTGGTCGAAGGCATCGACGGGTCGGGAAAGACGACGCAGCTGGCACTGCTGGCGAAGTGGCTGAGCGCCGCCGGTCTGCGCGTGTTCGTGACCGAGTGGAATTCGTCGGCCCTCGTAAAGGCGGCGACGAAAATGGGAAAGAAAAAGAATTCCCTGACGCCGACGACCTTCAGTCTGCTACACGCCACTGACTTCGCCGATCGTCTGCTCTACAACATCGTGCCGCCGCTCAAGGCCGGCATGATCGTCATCGCCGATCGGTACGCGTATACGGCGTTCGCGCGCGATGTGGCACGCGGCGTCGACCGCGCGTGGGTGCGCGATCTCTACAGCTTCGCCGTGCGGCCGGACCTGTCGCTGTACTTCCGCGTGCCGATCGACGTCTCGCTCGATCGGCTGATGGCGCGCAGGGTGAAGCTGAAGTTCTACGAAGCCGGCATGGACATGGGCTGGAGCGTCAACGCGCAGGAGAGTTTCCGGATTTTCCAGGGCAAGGTGCTCGAGGAGTACCGATCGACTCGTCGGGGAATTCGACTTGAGCGTGGTGAACGCCTCCCTCGCGATTACGGACCAGCAGCAGATTGTCAGGAACCTGGTCTCCAGACAGCTGGAAAAGCCCCAACTCGAAGCGGTGAATCTATGACGGCTGACAGCAAGGAACAACGGGCAGAGAGCAAAGAGCAGAGGGCAGAGAGCAAAGAGCAGAGAGCAGAGAGCAAAGAGCAGAGGGCAGACACCAAAGAGCAGGGGCCGGATTTCGGGGCCAACGGAGGCATTCAACCTGGGCGGTATTACGGCCACGGCCTGCCGTACGTGCCCATCGAACACTACCCGGGAAAGATTATCGCCATCGAAGGGACCGACGGCGTGGGCCGCAGCACGCAAATCGCGCTGCTGCGCGAGTGGCTCGAAGTGCAGGGCTACGGTGTCGTGGAGACCGGCTGGACCCGCTCGGCGCTGATGCAGCCGACCATCGAGCTGGCCAAATCGAGCAATACGCTCAACAAACTGACCTTTGTTCTCTTGTACGCCACGGACTTCGCAGACCGTCTCGAGAAGGAAATCATCCCGGCGCTCAAGGCGGGCTTCGTCGTGCTCTCCGACCGTTACATTTTCTCTGCGCTGGCGCGCGCCGGTGTTCGGGGTGTCGATCGTGCCTGGCTTCGCAGCCTGTATGGCTTTGCGATCGCTCCCCATCTGGTGTTTTATCTGAAAATCGACGTCGACACGCTCATCAGGCGGGTTTTGTCGGCCCGCGGGATGGACTTCTGGGAATCGGGGATGGACCTGAAGGGTGGAGACGACATCTACGACAGTTTCCGCTCGTATCAGAACAAGCTGCTGCGCGAATACGGTTCGATGGCCGATGAGTTCGGCTTTCGCGTGCTGGATGCGCGCCGGCCGGTCGGTGTGCTACAGGAGGATCTCCGGCGTCAGGTCCAGGCGTTTCTGTCGAACTCGGACATCACGACTGACAATTTGCCAGGCCAGCCGCCTATTCAGCCGACATAGCCGCAGTTTCTGGGGCTGTTAACATGTTCGTAACACGCCCGCGATAAAGTACACATCGACGTGGCCGATTCGCTGACAACCGCACCGAAGGTTACAAGGACCATCGCACGTCCTGCCGAAATCAAGGAGACCCCACTCAAGATCAGGGTCGAAGGCCTGAACTTCTACTACGGGGAAACCCGGGTACTACATGAGATCTCGATTGGTCTCCATGCCAACCAGGTGTCGGCGTTCATCGGGCCGTCGGGCTGCGGCAAGAGCACTTTTCTCCGCACGCTGAACCGGATGAATGACATCATCGCAGGCACCCGTGTTGAGGGGAAGATTCTGATCGATGACGCCCCCATTTACGGAAGCGGCACCGATGTCGTCAATCTGAGGCGCCGCGTGGGAATGGTGTTCCAGAAGTCGAATCCATTCCCGAAGTCGATTTTTGAGAACGTCGCGTACGGGATCCGGATTAACGGCATGGCCCGTGACCGGGCCGACCTGACGCAGCGGGTCGAAGAAAGCCTCCAGAACGCCGCGCTCTGGGATGAGGTGAAGGACCGACTGCACGAGTCGGCGCAGGCATTGTCCGGAGGCCAGCAGCAGCGCCTGTGCATTGCGCGCGCGCTGGCGGTTCGACCCGAGATCCTGCTGATGGATGAGCCGGCATCCGCGCTCGATCCGATTGCCACCCAGCGCATCGAAGAGCTCATCTACGATCTGAAGAAGGACTATACGATCGTGATCGTCACGCACAACATGCAGCAGGCAGCACGGGTGTCCGACTACACGGCTTTCTTCTGGTTGGGCAAGCTCGTCGAATTCGGACGCACGGAGCAGATTTTCACGACGCCGAGAGAAAAACTGACAGAGGATTACATTACAGGACGATTCGGCTAATGGAACGTCACCATTTCCAGCAGGAACTCGGGGCGCTGAAAGAACGGCTGCTCGCCATGGGCGGTCTCGCGGAAGACCGCGTCCGCACCGCCATGCAGGGGCTGGTCGAGCGCGACGGCGAGCTCATCGACGAGGTGCTCAACGGCGACATGCCGCTCAACGCGCTCCACATCGAGATCGACGATCTGTGCCTCAAGCTGCTGGCGCTGCACTCACCGATGGCCGCAGACCTGCGTGCCGTAATGGCTGCCATCAAGATCAACAGCGATCTCGAGCGCGTCGGCGACATGGCGGTCAACATCGGCGAGGCGGCACGGCGGTATGCGTCGCATCCGCCGGTGAAGAAGCTCATCGACATCCCGCGTATGGCGACCACGGCACAAAACATGTTGAGAGACGCGCTTGATGCGTATGTGCGCGGCGACATGCAGCTCGCGCAGCACGTGCTCGACGAAGACGACGTGCTCGATGCCCTGAAAACGCAGGTATTCCGCGAGCTTCTCACGTTCATGCTCCAGGACCCGGCCACAATCGAGCCCGCCCTCGACCTGATTCTCATCTCGCGGCACCTCGAGCGGATCGGCGACCATGCCACCAATGTCGCCGAGGATGTCATCTTCATGGTGTCGGGCAGAGATGTCCGCCACCAGGTGGCGGATCAGCAACAGCCCGCCAAGGACCGGTAGATCTAGAGATCTATGGATCTAGAGATCTATAGATCTCCAGATCTTTAGATCTATAGTTATCCTGTGTTTCGCGTGTGCGTCTTTTGCCGGCGCGAAGGCGCCCAGGCGCCCTGGATTCCTTTCTGCAGCGAGCGCTGCAAGCTCCAGGATCTTGCGCGGTGGGTCGACGGCCGCTATCGCGTGCCTGCGGAGCCGGTGTCGCAGGACTCCGAGCCTAGCGACGGCGACTCGACTGACGACTGACGACTGACGACTGACGACTGACGACTGACGACTTGAGCATGGCTGACACCCTCACGATTACCGACAACCGCACGGGCAAGCAGTACGAAGTCCCCATCAAGGAAGGCGCGATCAGGGCTACCGATCTCAAACAGATCAAGGCGGGCGGCGAAGACACCGGGCTGATGACGTACGACCCGGCTTTCCTCAACACAGCGGCGTGTCGCAGCGCCATTGCCTACATCGACGGCGACAAGGGCATCCTCCAGTATCGCGGCTACCCTATCGAGCAGCTCGCCGAGCACTGCAACTATCTCGAAGTCGCGTACCTGATTATTTTCGGTGAGCTGCCGACCGAAAAGCAGCTGCAGAACTGGGACGACGCAATCACGCAGCATACGCTGCTGCACGAGAACGTCAAGAAACTGATGGAAGGGTTCCAGTACGACGCCCATCCGATGGGCATCTTCATCAGCACGGTCGGCGCCCTCTCGACGCTCTATCGCGACGCGAAGCTCGTGTTCGATCAGGAAGCGCGCAACCGCCAGTGCCTCCGGCTGATCGCGAAGGTCGCGAGCATCGCCGGCTACGCCTATCGCCACAGCATCGGGCGCAACTACGTCTACCCCGACAACGACCTGAGCTTCACCGGTAATTTCCTGAACATGCTGTTCAAGATGACCGAGCTCAAGTACAGGCCCAACCCTGTCCTCGAGCGTGCGCTCGACGTGCTGTTCATCCTGCACGCCGACCACGAGCAGAACTGCAGCACCACCGCGATGCGCGTTGTCGGCAGCTCGCACGTGGATCCGTATTCGTCGATTGCCGGCGCGGCCGCTGCGCTCTGGGGGCCGCTGCACGGCGGCGCCAACGAAGCCGTCCTGCGCATGCTCGAAGAGATCGGCACCATCAAGAACGTGCCGGCGTTCATTTCGCGAGTGAAGGGGGGCGACGGCCGGCTGATGGGCTTCGGGCATCGTGTGTACAAGTCCTACGACCCCAGGGCCAAGATCATCAAGCGGATCGCGGACGAGGTGTTCGAGGTCACCGGCAAGAACCCGCTGCTGGACATCGCGATGGAGCTCGAGCGCATCGCCCTGCAGGATGAGTACTTCGTCACGCGAAAGCTCTACCCGAACGTCGATTTCTACTCCGGGCTCATTTATCAGGCCATGGGCTTTCCGAAGGACTTCTTCCCGGTGCTCTTCGCGATTCCGCGCACGGCGGGATGGTTTGCACAATGGGAAGAGATGCTCCGCGATCCCGAGCAGAAGATTGCACGCCCGCGGCAGATCTACGTCGGCCCGAAGCAGCGGGACTTCATAGCCAGAGATAAGCGGTGACGCGGGTTCTCGCGTTCGTTGCCCTCTGCTCTCTGCTCTCTGCCCTGTCAGCGCAGTCCCAGAAGGCCCAGAGCGCGAAGCCTGAAGCCTTCGACAGCTCCAGAGCGTACGAGCACTTGCGCGAGATCGTCAGCATTGGCCCTCGCCCCGCGGGATCTCCGGGCCTGGCCCAGACGCGGAAATACATCATCGCTCAGCTCGAGCCGCTCGGCATTCAGGTTACCCAGCAGGCGTTCGTGGCAAAGACACCCATCGGGAACATTCCGATGGTCAATCTCATCGCGACGATCCCCGGCACGCGCAAGGAACGCATCGCCATCACAGGGCACTACGACACGAAGTTGTTTCGCGAATTCCGTTTCGTGGGCGCCAACGACGGAGGGTCGAGCACGGCGTTTCTCCTCGAGCTCGCGCGCGTGCTCAAGCTCCGCGCGAATGCCTTCACGCTGGAATTGATCTTCTTCGATGGCGAAGAGGCCACCCTGCGCGACTGGGGCGGAACCGATCACACCTACGGCAGCCAGTACTACGTCGACACGGGACGCAAGACCGGCACGCTGTCAACGCTCAAGGCCATGGTGCTGGTCGACATGATCGCCGAGCGTTCGCCGCGGTTCATGCGCGAGAGCCATTCGACGCCGTGGTTGACCGACATCATCTGGTCGACAGCGCAGAAGATGGGCCACGGGTCGATCTTCGTCAACGCGAGCATGCCGATTGAGGACGATCACGTGCCGTTTCTCAACGCGGGCGTGGCCGCGTCCGACATCATCGATCTGGACTATGCCCCGTGGCACACGGCTGCCGACACGCTCGATCAGACATCGGCGAGAAGCCTGCAGGTTGTCGGTGATGTGGTCGTCGCGTCACTCGCCCCGATCGAGGCGAGGCTGGGCGAACTTAGAAAGTGAAAAGTAGAAAGTAGAAAGTAGAAAGTGGACAGTAGAGCCTAGAAGCTGAAGACCAGGAACCTGCCCGCCAGCGCGATGACGATCGCGATCACCACGAGCAACGCAAAGATCGCGTACACGATGACCGGCCGCTTCTGCTTTGGAGCGACATACGGCTTGTGGACCGCTTCCTGGACGGAAGCGCCGCACCGAAAACAGATCAGCGCCTTGTCGGCGATGTCAGTACCACATTCGCGGCATGTCATGGACGGGTCGGCCCGGAATTATATGTCACAATCGAGCGCATGATTCCGCTGCGCGACGTGATTCCGTCGCGGACATTTCCCTTCTTCACGATCGCCTTCATCATCCTCAACAGTATCGCGTTTCTTTTTGAGCAGACGCTTTCGGGGCCCGCGCTCGAGGCGTTCGTTCGCATATACGGGGTCGTTCCGGCGCGCTTCGACGGCCTCGCCGTTCTCACATCGATGTTCCTGCACGGAGGGTGGATGCATTTTCTCGGAAACATGCTCTACCTCTGGATCTTCGGGGACAACGTCGAGGATCGCCTCGGTCACGGCCGGTTTGTTTTCTTCTACCTGTTGTGCGGCGCTGTGGCGGTCTTCGCGCACGTGTTCATGAACCCGAGCTCCACGATCCCGACCATTGGCGCGAGTGGCGCAATCGCAGGCGTGATGGGCGCCTATTTCGTACTGTATCCGAACTCGCGAGTGCTGGCCCTGGTGCCGCTTATCATCATTTTCGAGATCATCGAGGTCCCTGCGATCCTGTTCCTGGGTCTGTGGTTCCTCATGCAGTTCTTCTACGGGGTCGGTTCGATGGCCGTGAGGACCGGCGTCGAATCCGGCGGCGTCGCGTTCTGGGCGCACATCGCTGGATTTCTGGCGGGCATGGCAGGGGTGCTGGTGCTGCGCAAGCCGTCCCGTGCGCGCTGGCGCAGTGAGGTTGTTTAGGGGTCGAATGTGATCCTCTGTGTGTTCACCGCAACGACGCACAGGCGCAGCGCGAAACTGGACCTCGAAATTAGGGTTGCGACCTCGGGATTTTGTTGTCTTTTTTGCGTTCTCGAAGCTCTGCGTCTCCGCGTCTCTGCGGTGAGACACGGAATTTATTTAGCCGAGCGAATCTGCCCGGAGACGCGGGCCAGCTCGATGGCCAGCCGCTCGAATTCCTCTTCGTATTGCCCCGCCGGCATGTCCCCCTTCTTCGCCTTCAGCTGTTCGATCTCGGCTTCGATCGTAACGCGGCGCTTCTCAAGCCCGGCAAGCGCGGTATTTCCGGAGCTTGCCGAAGGAAGAGGATCGAGGAACGTCGTCCTGGCGAGCACGCCGTCCGTCCCGGTCGCCGCGGCCGCCTCTTTGCCGACGCCGTCACCATTGTCGTCGATGACCGACCGTTCGGTAACGAGCGTTCCCTGCTTCTCGAACGCCTGCTTCACCGCCTGGCTTGCATACGAGAACACTTCCCAGACAGACAGGCGCCCGTTCTTGTCGTTATCCGCCTTGGCGCCCTGGTCGAGCGCTTCGATGAAGTACTGCGGAAAGACTGTCGCGTATTTCTGGGCGGCCGAATCGGTCGCGGCGATCACAATGCGGTCCTTGCCTGCCAGTGCCGGCACGAACTGAAAGCTCGAGCTCGTCGTATTGACGAACACCAGCCGCGCCGGATTCCCATCGAGCGACGCCTTCCACTCGCGCGAGTCCATATCGGGACCGACGAGATTGAATTTCGCATTCGTGCCGTCAAAGGTCCCATGCCCGATGAGCACGACGAGCAACGTGTCATCGGAGGTCACGCGCGATTTCAGGGACGCCAGGGCGCGGGTGACGTTTTCGCGATTCGCGATCGCCGTTCCAGAAGCGCTCTCCGAGAGGACGGTGATCCGATCGGCCGCAAAACCGAGACGCTGTTGCAGCGTCGAGTGAAGCGACGACACCCAGGCCTGCTGAGTGGCCGCGAACTTCTCGGTTCCAGACACGCCGGCTACGACGAGCGCGTAACGTTCGTCGGCGCCGGCCGCGCGCGGCACCACGGCGGCAACGATGACGAACGCTGCCAGGGCGCGAAGATTCATTGGCCAATCACCTTCAGCAGCAGCTCCTGAGCGCGCGGGTACCCTGGCGCCACTTCGATAGCGGCGAGGACCGCGCGCCGGGCCTGTGTCTTGTCGCCGACAGCCAGGTAACTCTCCGCGAGATCGGAGTGGGCGGCCGCCGGATCGAGTGTGCCTGCGGCAATCGCCGCGCGGAACTCGCGCACGGCCGTGCGCGGGTCGCCCGCCTGCATCTTCAGACGGCCGAGCTTCGAGTGGTTTGCGGCATCGAAGGGATCGAGCTGTGCGATCCGCTCGTACGCCGACATCAGCCGCGCAGCGGGCGCCTGCGTCGCCTCGAGCTCGCGTGCGAGCGCCCGAACAGAGTTGAGATCGGTGTTTTCGTGCTGAAGCAGCAGCTCGAGCTCGCTGATCGCGCGCGCGCTGTCCTTCCGCTCGAGTGCCATCTGCGCCATCATCGCGCGCGGGCTTCGCGGCCCTGTCGCCATCGGAACCATCTCTGCCGCACGCTCGAGCACCTTGAAGGCCTCGTCGACCCGGCCGGTCTTTCGCAGAAATTCGCCCAGCGCGACCTGTGCCTGGAAGCTGTCGGGAAACGCCGCCCCAATTGCCTCGGGGTTCCCTTTTCCGGCCTCGAGCTCCTTCGGAGGCTTCAGCGCGCGCACGACGGTGCCGTATTTTGCCGTGAGGTACTTTGTCAAAATCGGCCTGCAGGGTGTCGATATCGACTCCGAGTCCGGCCTTTAGTGCAGCCTCGCCTTCGAGCCCCTCACCATACGTGACGAGCAGCTTGCGAAGGGCGGCCATGCCGTATTTGCCGACGATGTGCTCGGTGAGAATCGATGCCTCGTAATACGCCAGCGAGATCTTCTCGGGATCCTGAAACGCGGCATTCAGCTCGCGTACGGTCATGTGTTCGCCAAGACCGTAGGCCGCGACAAATGACAGCTCACCCTCGCGGCCCCATGCCGGTGATCCGAGCTTTTCTTCGTAGGTCGAGATGCCTTCGGTGAGCCATCGCGGAACGCGCTGCTTGGAGAGCTGCAGCGTCATCACGTGCGCCAGCTCGTGCCACAGCGTTGGCGCCCAGTTGAAGTCGCCGGGTGGACGCGCCTTGGGCGAATCGAGCGTCACGACCCGGCCAAAGCACGCGCCGAGAGCGCCGATCATGCCCGGCAGCCCGACGGTCCTCACCGCGAAGTCGTCGTGCTTCGGGAACATCTCGATCAGGATCGGTCCTTTGGGCGTGAACTTGTACTTCTCCGAGAATATGGCGAGCGCCTGCTGGGCCAGCGGCCCCACGTACTCGCGCATCACAGGCGTTTCGCTCGGATGGCTCTTGAAGACGATGTCTCCTACGGTCGTCGTGTCGAACTTGTCCAGCGAGTCGAGCATCGTCAGCAGGTTGAACGTCGTCTGATCGTACTTGTCGATCGCGAAGGATTTTTCGAGCACCTGGCGCGCTTCCGTTTCATCTCCCGTGCGCAGGAGCTGCACACCAAGCGCCGAGAGCGTGCGCACGTCGTTCGGATCGAGCTCGAGCGCTTTCCGGCTCAACACCACCGCTTCCTCGAAGCGATAATTCGCCGCAGCCAGATCCGCAGGCACTCGATAGGCGCCGCTGAACCTCGGATTGATCTTCAATGCGGCCGAGGCTTCCTGCTGCAGGTCTGCGTGACGATCTTCAACGTACGCAACTCCCCCACTCAGCGCCAGCGCGTCGAGATTGAGAGGGTTGATCGCTTTCGCTTTCGCAATCGACGCTTTTGCGGCCTCGCGATCGCTCTTATCAAGGTCCAGCCTCGCCTTCAGCAAGTGGGCGTCGATGACATCAGGGTCGAGCGCCAACGCCTGATCGACCGCCTTCTCGGCGGCCGGGGGATTCACATCGATCAGTGCCTGTGCCATACCGAGGAGTGCGGGTATCCATTTGCCGTCGGCCCCGAGGGCATCCTGAAACGATTTCGCCGCCTCGGCGTTGTTGTGCACCTGCAGGAACAGCTCACCCCAGCCAGTGTGCAGCGACGGGTCGTTCGGAGCCTTTTCGGTCGCGAGGCGATACGCATCGTTCGCGAGTTGGAATTCACCGAGCGCGCGCGCAGCGCGGCCGAGACGAGCGTACTCTCCTGGGGATGTCCGTGGGCCGACCTGCACATCAGCAATCCTCCGCAGCAGCGCGCGCGATTCGTCTTCGCGGCCCATCATCTCGTAGAAGAGACCCAGCTCGAGCGCCGCCTCCCCGGTGGGCGCCCGCTCGACGAGCGGCTTCAGCAGTGCTTCAGCCTCGGCATAGTCACCGCGGTTGACGGCCGCCCGCGCTTTGACCACGGTCGGATCGGTGACCCCTTGCGCGTACGCTATGCGACTCGTCCTGCCATCTGAGACCGTGCAGATGGCCAGCGCCACGGCCAGGAGGCGGGAGACGGTACCGCGCCAGAATCCGGTTTTCATGGAGGTCATTTATTATGCGCGATTACCGCGATTGTCATCGTCCGGATCGTAGTCGCCCGAGGGCGCATTCCCGTGCTCATCGAGGAACACCATTGACTGGTGCGAGGGGATATCGAATCGTTTGCCGCAGGTCTTGCACGTGACGTCGTCGTCCATCCGGATGAGATAATCGCGGAGCTTGGCATACAGGGCGCGATCGCGCGCGTCGGCGCCATTAGGCAGGCTTTTCTTCTTCGTACGGCGCATCCAGCGCACCATGTACTCGTTGCGGCGCTTGCAGCGCGGACAGGAATATTGAGCAGGCTTCTGCTCGGGGCGCTCGGTAAAGAAGTCCCGTTCATCCATGAACCCATCATATCGCATCGTCTTTTACGTCTCGGGGCACGGTTTCGGCCACGCCTCGCGGGCAATCGAAGTCATCCGTGCCCTGTTTCGCGCACGTCCGGACGCGCACGTGGTCGTGAAGACCTCCGCGCCGCTCAGGCTGTTCGAGCGATGCTTTCCTGGCAGGTGCGAGCTCGTCCCGCTGCAGTGCGACGCGGGAATGGTTCAAGGGGACAGCCTGAACGTAGATACGACATCAAGCATTCGACAGGCCATCGATTTCCAGAAGCGCCTGCCTGCGCTCGCCAGGACGGAGGCGGCCTACCTTCGCGAAAGCGGCGCGCGCGTGACCGTCGGTGACATTCCCCCTCTTGCCGTCGCGGCCGCGCACGAGGCGGGCATCCCCTCGGTGGCGATCGGCAATTTCACCTGGGACTGGATTTACGAGGCGTATGGGGACGAAGGCGCACTCGAGTTAGCTCGGGACATCCGCCATATCTACGAGAAGGGGACTCTCGCCCTTCGATTGCCGATGTCCGGGGGCTTCGCGGGCCTCGAATCGGTCACGCGCGACCTCCCGTTTATCGCGCGAGCCTCAACACGCGGGCAGGACGACGTCCGTGGTGCGCTGGGGCTGCCGGCTCGCGCTCGTGGGAAGCCTTTGGTGTTGATGTCGTTCGGCGGGTACGATCTTGCGGGCCTCAATACCCAGGCGCTGGCCGGCCTGAAGGACTACACGATCGCTACGACAGATGCGTCGGTCAGGGACCACGCGATCGAGCCGGCCACCGGGCTGCTTTGCATTTCCGAACGACGGGTGCACGACGACGGGCTGCGCTATGAGGATCTCGTGCGCGGCGCCGATGTGGTCGTGACGAAGCCGGGATACGGCATCATCACCGAGGCGATTGCCAACGGCGCCGCCCTGCTCTACACCTCGCGCGGACACTTTGTGGAGTACGGCGTGCTCGTAAAAGAGATGCCCAGGTATCTACGAGTCCGGTTCATTGAACAGCGCGACCTGCTAAGCGGGAATTGGCGTGAGGGCCTCGAAAAGCTGCTGAATCAGCCAGCGCCACCGGAAATACCGGAGTTGAATGGAGCGGACATCGCAGCAGGTGAGATCCTGAAACGAATAACGCAGAACGCATAACGAATAGAGCATTGCGGCGTCGCGATTTCAGTCTCTATTCGCTTTTCGTTTTTCGGGTATTCGTTTTTCGTTATCAGAATCGTAGATGATGAACCCAGGCTGGTGGGACATTCACCCATACCCACTCGCGTCCAAACTCCCGCTCGCCCAACACTCCCTCGATCGCATCGCCAACCCCTTGAAGCCGGTGGCGCTCGGGTCCTGTGCTCACGAACATCTTCGCCGGGCGAATGAGGATGTACTGGAAGAACGACAAGACGCCGCCGGGCTTCAGCAGCTTGGCGTACACCTGCAGGATCTCGTGAACATCCGCGGCTGAAAAGTTGTTCAGCGGCAGGCCTGAGATGACGAGATCGAACTGCCCTTCCTGTCCAAGCTGCTGAACCGATCCCTCAATCAGATGACAGCGGCTGGCAGCCGCGCGAAAAGCGGGCTTGCCGTGGAATGCGCTGCGCAGATGGGCCGCAAAGGTCGGGTTCAGCTCGACCATCCACAGGTGATCGGCGTCGCGCATGCGGTCGATGATGCAACCCGTGACCGCGCCGGTGCCCGGCCCCGCCTCGAGGATTTTCTGGGGTTCAGCGCTCCCGCCCACGTAGCGGCACAGCGCGGCGCCGAGCGCGCGGCCGCTCGGAATGGCCGAGCCGGTGGTCTGATAGTTACGAAGAAATTGTGTGAGGAATGTCTGGTAATCGGATAGCCGATGCACAACTAATCAGCGTTGTCGCAGATGACCAGCGACCAGATCCGCGGCACGTTGACTTTCTCAATCGAGGCCGCGCGCAACCCACTTTGCGCGAGGAACGCGGGGAGATCGAAATCCGATTTGAAGCCGAGGTGCAATGTCAGGGGCGCAATCGCCCTCTCCAGCTTCGATCCCACCACGCTATCGCTGAGAAAGTGGTTGAGGAACACCAGGCGGCCATCCGGCTTGCACACACGGCGCATCTCACGGGTGACAGCCAGCGGGTCGGGCACGCAGCTGATGAAATACGGGGCGTACACGATGTCGAACGTCTTGTCGGGAAATCTCAGCTGCGTCGCATCCATCTGAATGAGCCGCACGTTACGGAGGTTGTACTGCTCGACGCGTGTGCGCGCGCGCTCGAGCATCCCCTCGGAGAGGTCGATGGCCGTCACGGAACATTTTCGCGGGTAGAGCGGAAGGCTGATACCGGTGCCTGCGCCGACTTCGAGGATCTGATCGTCGGGCTTGATGGCCATGCGGCGAATCGCCGTCGCCCGGCCATGGTGCAGCGGCAGCCCGAAGAAGACGTCGTAGACCGACGCCATCTTCCCGTACACGCCTTCGACAAATGACGTCTCGAGCGATATCGCCGACAGCGAACGTGTGGCCGCATCGTTTGTGGCCGCGAAATCTTTGTTCTCTTCCCGCGGAAAGAGCAGCGCCATCACGCCTCCGTCGAGGACTATATCAGATAGTCAAGCGTTGGTGAGCAAGGGTCTGGCCGTCAAAAAGCAGATAGGAACCGGATACCTTGTCGAGGCCGATGGACGGTACGTTCTGACGCTCGGCCACGGTATACACGTGATGATGACCGAAGAGGTGCAGGCGCGGCTGCATGCTCGACAGCACCTCGTTTATCGGAGTCTTTCCAGCATCCCTCACACGCGGCAGCGGAAAAGGGCGCGCCGCCTCGTGCGAAAGGAAGATATCGATCCCCTGCAGCGTTTTGCAGACGCTGACTTCGTCATGCACAAAATGCCGTCGCCGGTCGTCACGCGGCGACAGCCGGCGCAACTCGCGGACAGGCTTCTCATACCAGGTCGGCGCGAACGTCCCACCCAGTCCAGCGAGCATCAGGCCGTGCGCCCGCACGGGAAGACCATTTGGGATGTGATGGAGGTTCGGCAGCGTACCTCTGCCTGCTGGTTGCGCCGCGACGAAATCAAAGTCTTCGTTGTTCCCTTTGATCCAATAGAGTGGCGCACGGGGACGGGGATACTCGCCGTCTTCGGCCGCCAGGTCGCCGGGACAGACCCAGAACGCGACCTCGGGGTGACGCGCCATGACGCGATCGAGCACCTCGAAGTCGCCATGAAGATCACCAACGGCTCCGAAAAACATCAGCGGGTTCTGGAGTCTTGGTTTTGTGGTTCTGGGTGCTGGTTCACGGTTCAGGGTTCTGAAGAACCGGCACCCAGCACCTAGAACCCCAGAACTGGGAACCGCAGATCTCAGCGCTGTGCCGGCGCCACCGCGTCAGCCGGCGTCGGCACGAGCAAGTCTTTCTTGTCCCAGATGAAATCGCTTTTGTTGTAGACCGCCAATTCGTAGTCCTTGCCCATGAAAATGGCCGACACCGGGCAGGCCTCTTCGCAGTAGCCACAGAAGATGCAGCGGGTCTTGTGAATCTGATACGTGATCGCGTAGCGCGGTCCCGCCATGACGGTGCCGTCATTCTCCGCAGCCTCGAGGTAGATCGCATCGGCCGGGCACGCCACCGCGCACAGGCCGCACGCCACGCATTTTTCGAGCCCCGCCTCGTCACGCATCAGCACCTGCTTGCCGCGCCACTTCGGGAACATCGGAGCTTTCTGATCGGGGTAATTCACGGTCACCGGCGGCTTGAACATGTATCGCAACGTGGTCGCGAAACCGGTGATCAGGGCGCCCGTATTCTCGAGAATGCGCTTCAGCATGCTGTCAACATTCTAAGCCACAATTTGTTACGATAGGCCACTCGCGGTTTGCCGTTTGCCGTGCACCGTTTACCGTAAATGTTCCTGACCGCCGATCAATTCCTCCTGACGACCCTCGTCGTCAAAATCACGATCGTCGCGGCACTTGCCACGATCCTGGTGCGGTACCACCGTTTCCGACACATCTTGATCTCCGAGCGTCGCGCATGGCCGGAACGCCTCCTGTTTGCGTTCAGCCTCGGCGTGCCGCTGGCAGCCGGGGTCACCTCACGTGTGCTGCTGAACTACGACGCGGCCGACCTGACGCTCGAAGGCGCGTTCCTCGCAGGATTAGTCGCCGGACCCTACGCCGGCGCCCTTGTCGGCCTGATGGTTGCCGTACCCGCCCTGCTCGCCGGCGAGTTCATCGCGCTGTTCTTTGCGGTCGGCTGTGGATTTGCCGGAGGCGGACTTCGAGAGGCCTGCCCGAACAAAGAGGACATCTGGCACTTCTCGCCGTTCGTCTTCACCAAGCTTCATCGCCACGTCTGGCGCATGTTGCGCAGCGTCAGCGTCGACTGGGCAGTCATTCTGCTGCTCGCGCCGGTTGCGCTCGAATTGCTGCGCCAGGCTCTCGGGTGGCGCTTCGGTGAGCAACGGCTGTTCTTCCTGCATACCGAGATCATGTCGGCATGGTGGATCGCGCTCGTCGTGTTGACGACCGTGCTCTGCGTCGCCACACCGATCAAGATCTGGAACAACGCGCGCATCGAGCATCGCCTCGAGGAGCAGGAAAAACTGCTGTTGACGGCCCGCGTGGAAGCGCTCGCGAGCCAGATCAACCCGCACTTCCTGTTCAATACACTGACCTCGATTCAATCGCTCATCCGCACGAACCCGGAGACCGCGCGGACCGTCATCGTCAAGCTCTCTGGTCTGCTGCGGCGCCTCCTCCGCAGCCGCGATCAATTCGTGACGCTGCGGGAGGAGCTCGAGTCCATCGACGAGTACCTCGACATCGAGGTCATTCGCTTCGGTCCGCAGCTCAAAGTCGAAAAGCAGATCAGCGCCGATACGCTCGACATCATCGTTCCGAGCATGATCCTGCAGCCGCTCGTCGAGAACTCCATCAAGCACGGCTTTTCACGGAAGGTTGGCGGCGGGCGAATCGTCATCCGCAGCGTGCGGCAGAATGGTCACGCGATCATCGAAATCGAAGACGACGGTCTGGGGATGACGGAGGATCGGCTCGACACGGCGCTGACCGACGGCATCGGACTGAGCAACGTGAACGAACGCCTCAGCGTCATCTACGGCGCCGCCTACAGGGTGAGAATCTCGAGCGTACCCAATCTAGGCACAATCATCCGGCTGGAAATACCGGACATGGTCTCGGCGGAGCCGGTTACGGCATGAGAGCTGTCAGTTATCAGCTCTCAGCTGTCAGCTCTCAGATTCAGCTGTTAGCTGATAGCTGACAGCTGAGAGCTCTCAGTTATGTCATTAAAAGCAGTGGTCGTCGACGATGAGCAACTCGCGCGCGAAGAGCTGTGCTACATGCTCGAGCAGATGGGGAATGTCGAGGTGATTGCGCAGGCCGGCAACGGTCTCGAAGCGGTCGGCCTCGTTGAGCGCCTGACGCCGGACGTCCTGTTTCTCGACGTGCAGATGCCGGGCATCAATGGGTTCGAGGTGGCGCATCGTCTCATCCAGAGCGGCAGCCCTCCCAACATCGTGTTCGTCACGGCCTTCGACCGCCACGCGATTGAGGCTTTCGAGGTCAATGCCGTTGATTACCTGCTGAAGCCGGTCGAGGCGGCCAGGCTCGAGAAGGCCGTCGAGCGCGCGCGTCAACGGGTCGTCCCGGCCCGAGAGGCGCCGCTGGACGACCAAATCGAGCGCATCGTGCAGCTGATGGCCGACCGCCAGAGCAAACGCGAGCGGGTGGCGATAAAGGTCGGGGAGCGATTTCTGCTGGTCCAGGCCGAGGAGATTATCTATGCCTCCCTGACCGACGACTCGATTAACATAGTAACCAGCCAGCTGGCGGGAACGTCTAACTTCAGAACGCTCGACGAGCTGCAGTCGCGGCTCGACCCGGGCATCTTCTGGCGTGTGCACCGGTCGCACCTGGTTAACATCAACAAGGTCAAGGAGATAGTCCCCTGGTTCAGCAGGAATTACATCCTCAGGATGAAGGACGCGAAGGCCACGGAGATTCCGGTCAGTCGAGCTCAGACGAAGCGGCTGCGGGAGTACCTCCGCCTTTAGAGATCCGAAGACCGGTCGAGCTGGGAGAGGCCGAACAGCTGCGGCTGGGGATGGAGCCGGCGATTGCCGGCGACCCGTCAGGCGCGGTGGCTGGGCCGGTCATCGTCACGGTTCCCGCCGGATCCGACCACGCAGTCCGGTCGAAGACCGCCGAGCGGCTGAGGATGGTGCGCGACGAGCTGGTCGCGTGGTTCAAGACGCTCGCGTCGGCCGCTGTCTACGCCACCTTGATCGTGACCTTTGGATTTCAGGTCGCACGCGTCGAAGGGATGAGCATGGCCCCGACCCTCGAGGATCAGGACCGTCTCATCGTGAACAAGCTGGCCTATCGCATCGGAGAGCCGCATCACGGAGACATCGTGATGCTCTACTACCCCATCGATCCGAACAAGTCATTCGTGAAGCGCGTTATCGCGGAAGAGGGAGACACCGTCCGGATCGTCGACGGCAATGTCTTCGTGAACGAAAACCCGATGAAGGACGACTTCGTGCCCGAAGATTATCGCGCGCATGACGATTGGGGCCCGCAGGTGATTCCCGAGGGCTACTACTTCGTGCTCGGCGACCACCGCAACAACAGCTCGGACAGCAGGCACTGGGGATTCGTGCCGAAGCGCTACATCATCGGCAAGGTGCAGGTCCGCTGGTGGCCTATTCCCACTGCGCGCGTGTTCTGAGCTTCGGACAATTGGAAGACGGGTAGATCGGTAGACTGTCCGATTAAGTGCGAACCGAGTCACGCTACAGCGAAGTTCGCCAGGTTCTTATCCGCATTCTCTTTCTGAATCTCGCGGTCGCGCTGGCCAAGATCATGTTCGGCCAGCTCAGCGGCTCCATCAGCATTCTCTCCGACGGCTTTCATTCGCTGACCGACGGCGCCTCGAACGTGGTGGCGCTCGTGGGCCTGCGGCTCGCGCAAAAGCCTCCTGACGCCAATCATCCCTACGGCCATCGCAAATTCGAAACGCTCGCTGCCGCCGGCATCGCGCTGTTCCTCCTGATCGTCGTTGTAGAGGTGACACAGGCCGCGTTCTTCCGCTTCCGCTCGGGTGGAGCACCCTCGGTGACGTTGACGAGCTTTGCGATCATGCTGTTCACGCTTGCCATCAATATTGCGGTCGTGCGCGCCGAGCGAAAAGCCGCACATCGCCTTTCGAGTGAGCTGCTGCTCGCCGACGCGCGGCACACGCAGAGCGATGTCTTGACGTCAGTGGCGGTCATCGCCGCGCTCGCGGGCTCCGCCTACGGCTATTCGATCCTCGATCCCCTCGCAGCGCTGGTCATCGTCGGGTTCATCGGGTACGCCGGCTTCGAGATCGCGCGCGACGCGGCGCGCATCCTGTCTGATGAGATCGTGATTTCAGAGGAGGACGTGCGGCGGGTGGTCGAAAGCGTACCGAACGTGCTGGGCTGCCACCATATCCGGTCTCGAGGATCGACGGATCACGTGTTCCTCGATCTGCACATCTGGCTCGACGGCGCAACACCGCTGACCGACGCGCACGCAGCGTCGCATATGGTGAAGGACTTGCTGATGGAGCGCTATCCGCAGATTGCGGATGCGATCATACATATCGAACCGCCGCCCCAGAAGGAGTCGTCGGTCGATAGTCGGTAGTCGGCAGTCTCAGTCGCGAGTCAGCAGGCGGCTCACTTGGGCGACTGACGACTGCCGACTGAGACTGCCGACTGTCGACTGTCGACTGTCGACTGTCGACTACCGACTCCGCAGGTATTCCCCCGATCGGCCGCCTCGCTTCTCGAGTAGACAGATCTTCCCGATGACCATCCTCTTGTCGAGCGCCTTCAGCATGTCGTAGATAGTCAGGGCGGCAACAGCGACTGCGGTGAGCGCTTCCATCTCGACGCCCGTTCGCCCCGTGGTGCGAACACGGGACTCGATCGTGTACCCGTTCTTCGTACGCGTAATCTCGACGTCGACATGCGACAGCGCAAGCGGATGGCACAACGGAATCAGATCGGACGTGCGTTTCGCTGCGACGATGCCCGCGAGGCGGGCGGTTTGCAAGGGATCGCCTTTCTTCACCTTCCCCGCTCGAATCGCGCGCAGGGCGGCGGCACCCACCGTGATGCGGCCGCGGGCGACGGCCTCGCGAGCCGTCTCGGGCTTATCCCCCACATCGACCATGCGTACCCGGCCCGCGCGATCGACGTGAGACAAGCGTGGCTTCGAGCGTTGGGGTTCTTGCTTTTGACCGGATGCGCGTTTCATTCGTCCTCGTGCGCGAGATAAAACGACAGGCTTTCGAGCGATACCGTCAAATCGACACTCTTCAGCTTCACATCGTGCGGGGCCTGCAGCGTCCCGGGCGAGAAATTCAGGATCGCTTTGATGCCGGCGGCGACGACCTGATTGACGACGTGCTGGGCCGCTTCGGCGGGAACGGCGATGACGGCAATCGCTATCGTGTCGCGCGCGGCGAACTTGCGCAGCTCACGAATATCGAGAATGGGTACGCCAAGGCGCGATTTCTGCCCGACCTTGCCCGGGAGCGTGTCGAAGAGCGCCGCGATCTGAAAGCCTTCCTGCTGAAATCCCGGGTAGTCTGCGAGCGCAAGTCCGAGGTTGCCCGCGCCGAAGATGGCCACCTTCAACCGGCGGTCGAGGCCCAGAATCTTCCGAAGATGCTGCTTGAGATCCTTGACGTAGTAGCCGACGCCCCGCACGCCGAACTCGCCAAAGTACGCCAGATCTTTGCGAATCTGCGCAGCATTCAGATGGAACTGATGGGCGAGCGCCTGAGACGACACCGTGCTCACACCGTCTGCGTCGAGCGTGTTGAGGCACCGCAGATAGACAGATAGCCGATTGGTCGTAAGCTCCGAGACCTGATCGCTCAATTGCTTGCGCTTGATCGTCAATTTCACAAGGATTTTATAGCGGTTCGAGCGGGAATTGGTACAATCGAACTGCGTGCGCAAGAGGCCTGTTCGCACCATTCTCCGTGTTGGTGTCCTCGCGCTTCTTGCGTCGAGCGCCACGGTGCACGCCCAGGTGACGGCACGACGTGCCGCATCCCCCGCAGCACTTCTCGCCTATCCAGGGTTCTATCAGGGACAGCTCGTGGTCATTCGCGGCAATCTCGTCACCCGCGATCAGCCTGTGCTCCTGTCCTCGTCCATCGAGCGCTCGATCCCCTTGATTTTCAGCGGCCCCTCCCCTATTGATGGCCCGGTAGAGTTGCGGGCGAGTTTCTGGGATATCGGCCGCCTGCAGCGCGAAGATCCCCGGATTACAACGCTCGGCTTGGATCGCCTGCTGCCGAGAGGGTTGGAAGGGGACTGGCCGCGCCCCGGAGAAGTCATCGCCTTGACGGTCACCGATGCGATGGCGGTACAGCCCCCTGAAGGGCCTCCGTCTCTCCGACAAATCGCACTCGACCCGTCGCCGTTTGTCGGGCAGCGCGTCACGGTCGCGGGGCAGTTCCGCGGCCGCAACCTCTATGGCGATGCGCCGCAGGGACCCGGGCTAAGCCAGTGGGACTTCGTGCTGCGCAGCGCGGATGCGGCCGTGTGGATTACTGGCCTTCGGCCGCGCGGCAGGGGATTCAATCTCGATGTCGGGGCGCGCGTCGACACCGGCACCTGGCTGGAAACGACCGGCGTCGTGCGAGGCGGCAAGGGGCTCATCTGGATCGAAGCGCAACAAGTCGCGCTGACGAAACCCTCGCTCGAGACGCGGAATGCGGAAGTGCCTGCGATTCCGCAGATGGGTCCGCCGCCACAAGTGATCTTCACCGACCCTTCCGAAGGAGAAATCGACGTGCCGCTGAAGGCGCCCATCCGCCTCCAGTTCTCGCGCGAAATGAATCCCGACACGTTCAAGGGCAACGTGCGTTGGACATTCAACACCGTCGATGCGGTCAACGTTGGCGCCCCCACCCCGCGCGAGGCCCCGCGGCATCCGGACTTCAAGTACGATCGTGCGAAGCGATCGCTCGAGATTCGGCTGACGCTCGACGACTCTGCCAGCTATCGCACTGTATTTTTGGAGCTCGGCGATGGTATCGCCGCGACCGACGGGGCGCCGCTCAAGCCCTGGCAGCTGACGTTCGTCTTCGGGGGACAGTGATTCATTTCTCCACCGGTCCGAGGGCGAGCAGCTCTGCCACGCGTGAACGCACAACGTTTGCAAGCTTCTCGCGGTCTGACGTATCCATTCCGCGGGTTTCGACGGGCGCTCCGATTCGCACGCTCACGGTCGTCGGGCGGACGATCGGACTGCCCTTCCGCATGGACGCATCGCCTCCCTGAATCGCCACGGGCACGACGGGCACCTGCGCCTTCAGCGCCATCAGAAACGGCCCTCGTTTGAACGGCAGCAGCGCGCCCGTGCGGCTCCTCGTCCCTTCCGGAAACGTCAGAAAGGAATTGCCTGCTCTCAACGACGCGGCTGCCTGTTCGATGGCGGCCATCGATTGCTCTCGGCTACCACGGTCGATCGGCACGAAGCCGCCAATCTGAAAGGCTTTGCCCAGCAGCGGCAGCCTGGTCAGCTCGCGCTTGAACAGGACGTGCAGGCGCGGATGGAGCGCCTGAAACAGGATCGGGGGATCGATGTTGCTCTGATGGTTGCAGCAGAAGACCACCGTCTCGCCGGGACGCAGACGCTCACGGCCCGCTACGCACGTTCGTATGCCGGCGAGCGATGTGCCAATCGCAACGCCCCCGTGACCGAGGACGTACAACACATTCTTCCAGCGGAAGGTGAGCGCGAGCGCCATGCCGATGGGCGCCGCAATCGCGACATAGAGAGCAACGGCGACATACGCGGCAATCGACCTGATCCCGGCGATGAGCGTGAGCATTCGCGTGAAAAGCGTACAGCAAAAAAGGGCGGCGATTCGAAAATCGCCGCCCTGTAGAAACCGTCCGGCCGATGCCGGACACGACGTACGAGCAGTAACGACCCTACGAGGCCCGCACGGCCCGGCGCGTCGCGACCGCGCGGGGTACTGGCGGCGCCTTCGCTGCCTTCGCACGCGCGATTGCGCGGGTTCGGGTAGCGAAACTGCGCTCGAGCGCTTTTTCGACGCGCCCCTCGATGGATTCGGCTGTCTCGCGCATAACTTCAGAAATCTCGGACACGATCAGGAACTTCGCCCGATCGAGCATCCGCTTTTCGCGGAACGACAAGCTTTTCGAACGGCTCAACAGCGTGAGGCTTTTCAGCACATCCGCCACGTCGTAAATCGAGCCCGTCCGCATCTTGTCCGAGTTGTCTTTGAATCGACCCTTCCAATTCTGGTGGTTGTCGATTTTTCCGTTGCCGAGCGCGTTGAACAGCCGTTCGACTTCTTCATCTCCAATTGCGCGACGCAGCCCTACACCGTCGACGTTGTCGAGCGGCACAAGCACGGTCGTTTCGTTGGCAACGATGCGAAGATGATAGAAGCCGCAGGTTGTACCGAGGATGGTTTTTTCTTCGATACGCGTGACTACGCCGAGCCCCTGGTTGGGGTAAATGACCTTGTCTCCTACATCGAATGTCACAGTGATTCCCCCGTCTGCGGTGCGTGATGTGGGCGCGAAACTGTCTAGAATGTCCATCCAGTATACTGCGGAAAATGCCCAATCGGTAATGCATTGCGGCAAAAAAACCCACGTTTTTGCCATTTCTTCGCCATTGCCGACCGCTACAAGTCTGCGGCATTTTTGCCGGTAACACGCTGATGTATAAGCATGTAGCCACCGTTCTCTTATTACTGGCGGCATTGCCAGCATTCGCGTTCGGGCAAGCGACCTTCTCGAGAGACATCGCGCCCATCGTTTTCAACAAGTGTGCGCAGTGCCACCATCCGGGCGGCTCTGCGCCTTTCAGTCTGCTCTCGTACGCAGATGCGCGATCGCATGCAACGCAGATCGCGCTCGTCACTGCCAGCCGCGTCATGCCTCCTTGGAAAACGGATCCGGCAGGACATAAATTCGTGAACTTGGATCCACTGACAGATGCCGAGATCGCCGCGCTTCAACGCTGGGTCTCGGACGGCGCGCGCGAAGGTGATCGGGGCGACCTCCCAGCACCTCCACTCTGGTCGGGAGGCTGGCAGCTCGGCACACCCGATCTCGTCGTCTCCCTCCCGAGCGCGTTCGCACTGCCGGCAGACGGCTCAGATGTCTCGCGCGTGTTCGTGGTGCCCTTGCCCGTCGATCGTCAGCGCTACGTGCGCGGCATCGAATTCCGCGCCAACAACCCGCGAATCCATCACGCCAACATCCGCGTTGACCCTACGCCGGCGTCGCGCCAGCTCGATAATCAAGACCCGGCGCCGGGCTACGACGGCATCATCGTTCGGTCGGCCGTGTATCCGGATGGGCATTTTCTTGGATGGACTCCGGGACAGGCCGCGCCGCTTCTGCCCGCCGGCCTCGCATGGACGCTGGGGCCTGGAAGCGACCTCGTCGTGCAGCTACACCTCGTGCCAAGCGGAAAACCAGAGCAGATTCAGCCGTCCATCGGCGTGTATTTCACCGATGATGCGCCGACGCGCACGCCGGTGATGATTCGGCTTTCGAATCAGCAAATCGACATTCCCGCCGGCGACCCACACTATGTGGCGACCGACTCGTTCGTGATGCCGGTCGACGTCGAGGTGCTCGCGCTGCAGCCGCACGCGCACTATCTGGCACGAGAGGTGTCCGGCTTTGCCACGCTGCCGGATGGTACGAGCCAGACGCTGATCTCGATCCCCGACTGGGACTTGCGCTGGCAGCACGTGTATCGGTATCGGACCCCTGTAGCGTTGCCGAAAGGGACGACGGTGACGATGCGATATCGATATGACAACTCGGCGGCCAACCCGCGCAATCCGGGCGTCCCGCCGGTACGCGTGCAGTGGGGGCAGCAATCGCGTGAGGAGATGGGCGACCTGTGGCTGCAGGTCGCCGCGACGACGCCGGCGGATCGGAGAGTACTCGATCAGACATTCCAGGCAAAGTGGATGGCGACCGATGCGATCGGACTGGAAGCGCTGATTCAGCGCGACCCCGCCCGCGCAGCGCTGCGCGACGATATCGCGGTGCTCTACATGGAGCTCAACAGGCCCACCGAGGCAATTCCGCATTTCGAGGCTGCGCTCGCGTTGAAGCGAGAGTCCGCCCCCGCGCACTTCAACTACGGTACCGCGCTCGCTGCCGCAGGACGTTTCGAGGAGGCCGTTGTGCAGTATCAGCGCGCGCTCGCGTTGCGGCCGGAATACGCGGTTGCCCACAACAATCTGGGAACGGCGCTTCTTCGGCTCGGTCGTTCGCAAGCGGCACTGGCGTCGTTCCGGGAAGCCGCGCGGGTCGATCCGCGTCTGGCAGAAGCGCACTTGAACGTGGGGCTGATTTCACGTGCTCTGGGAGACTTCCCTGAAGCGGTCGCCCGGTTCCGCCGGGCGGTGGAATTGAATTCCGAGGGGGTAACCGCGATATCGAGCCTCGCGTCGTTGCTGGCCGCGGCTCCGGACGCGGCGGTTCGGCAGCCGGAAGACGCGGTGCGGCTCGCCGATCGCGCAGTCGCGCTCACGCTGCGGCGCGACGCCAACACCTTGGATGTCCTCGCCGTGGCCCACGCAGCAGCCGGCGACTTCGACCGCGCTGTCGCCATCGCCAACGAAGCGCTCGCGTTGAACCCGTCCGCTGCGCTCGGCGAGATGATCCGCTCGCACCGCGCCTTGTTCACGCGGCGCGAGCCGTATGTCTCTCCTCGCTAGCTGGTAGGTGGTAGGTGGTAGCAAGGAAAGGAGCGGGTCTCGAAGTTCAAGACCCGCCCTTTCTACTTTCTACTTTCTACTTTCTACTTTCTACTTTCTACTTTCTACTTTCTACTTTCTACTTTCTTAGAACTCGATATTCAGCCCCACCTTGATCAAACGCGCGCGCTGAATGCCGCTGATGCGCCCGTAGGTGTCTCCGAGCTGCGTGACTCGGGCCGTGACTGTGGACTCGTTCGTCGCGTTGAAGATGTCCATGCGCGGCGAAATCGTCCGGTTGCCCGCACGGAAGGTCTTCCTGAAGCTCAGGTCAAGGCCGGCCACGTTTGGGAAGCGCACGTCGCCGAGCTCCCTTACGCGCAGCGTCTGGTTTCCCTGCGGCAAGGTAATCGTTGCGTTCGTCACGATGACGGTCGTCTCTTCCGGCGCGCCGGCCTGGAATTGCCAGGTGCCGCTCGTCGTAATCCCGTAGGGAAGCTCGTAGATCCCGGACATGCGGTACGACCACGGGCGATCATTGACGCTCGCCTGCACATCGGAGTCGAAGTAGTTCAAGATGTGCGGATCGTTGCGGTTGCCACCGCGGGTTTTGGCAATGGCCTTGCCCCACGAACCTCCGCCCATCAGAGACCACCGGTTGCTCAGGCGCTTGTTCAGCGTGATGTCTCCGCCGTGATAGTCGGTGTCCAGCTCTTCTCCGTTGTAGAACAGGTTCGCGCTGGCTGCGGTGCCGCGACGCCACACCTGTACGACTTCCTTGCTGGTGGCCTCGGTCACCGTGATTGGCGCGCCCCACGAAGCGATGTCGGCTGCGGTGTTGGCCTGGCCAATGTTGCGGCGGGTCTGTTTGTGCGTATACCCGGTCGACAACACGATGTTCTGCGGAAGCTGATGTTGGATCTCGACGGTGTACTCATTCGAGATGGGGCGCTTGAGATCATCGGCGTACCGGGAGTTGACCCCCGCGAACACATATCCCGGAGTCGGCCCAATCTCGTTGAGTTGCGGGATTTTGTCGTTGTTCGAGTCGGTCCACGTACGCTGATCGCTGACCTGCGCGACTGGATTCAACCGCTGGACGATGCTGATATTGATGGGCTGATTGTAGCGGTTGGCGGCAAACTTCAACGCCGTGCGTCCGTCACCCGCCAGGTCGTAGACTAGGTTGAATCGCGGTGACAGGTCCTTGAACGACGGCGCCGTGACCTTGTCGAAGCAGGCGCCGGCGAAAAACTGGGTCGTCGGCCGGCACGTGGCCGGCTGGAAGCTCGAGTTAGTCTCGTAACGGAGGCCGAGGTTCAACGCGAGTTTGCGCATCGGCGACCAGCGATCCTGAATGAAGAAACCATGGTCGTCGGCACGGAACCGATACAGCTCATCGATGTCTGCCCCGTACGTTGAGTCAACATTGGTGACCTGTACCAGATAGGTATTGACCGACGAGGGCACGCCGTTGGCGAACTGCGCGCGCAAGCCGGAGGTCGACCAAAGCCGCGTGATGCGCGCTCCGTTCACGTACCTCGTAGCCCATTTTCACGTCGTGCGAGCCCTTGAAAAAGCTCAAGCTCGAGCGCACCTGGTCGCGATGCATGTCGTTGGCATCGTAGGTCGGGAGCGCCACTTCGGTCGTTTGCGTCGTGGTGTCGTTGGTGGCGATGTCTCCCGGCTTCACTTCCGGCCGGGAGCCGAACGCGTCATCGGCGCGGAAGCGGCTGTAGGTGACGTCGAACACGAGGCTCGTGCCGAACGGTGAGGTGTATTTCACCTGGTTCACCGTCGGGTACTTGTCGTTGTAGTTCCGCGCCCGGCTGTCGGCGAAGGTGCCGCCGCCGCGATGGCCGATCAGCTTGTACTGCAGGTTATGGAAATACGAGAGCTGCGCGCTCCTCGTCATCTGCCAGGCCGCCTTCGCCGTCGCCGTCCACATGATGTTGTCGTCGATTACCTGCGTGCCGTCGGGGTTGTAGCTGCCCAGCTTGTACGAGTCGAGGCGCTGGTCGTGCCACGTGGCGGAGAACCAGAGCTTGTCCTTGATGGCCGCGCCGGCGACCCACGCGCCCACGTCGTAAAATCTTCTCGATGTCCGCGTTTGGTTCGATATCAGGATTGGCCGCAAGGGCGCGCGGCGGAACCGCGGCAAGGAGCTGCGCGCGAACATCGTCGCTGAAATTCTGGAAATCCGCGAGCGCGCCGAACGTGCCGTTATACATGGCTCCGCCGTGCAGCTGATTCGTGCCGGTCCGCGTCACCATGTTGAACGTGAGGCCGCCGTTCGAGTTCTCGGCGGAGCCGGCGCCCATCATGAAGTTGGTTTCCTGAAACGCGTACGGATCGAGATACATCGTCGCAATCGTTGCATTGCCGTCCATGCTGGACACATCCATGCCGTCGATCGTGAACTTGTTCTCGGTCGCGTTGCCGCGCACGGTCGCGCTCGACTGCAGGAACTGTTCGGTGCCGCCGACGTCCACTTTGCTCATGACGACGCCTGGGATGACGCGAGCGATCGACCACACGTCGGTCCGGTTCGGCAGCGCCTCGAGCACGTCGCGGGAGATGACCGTCTGCTTCAATGCCGTGGAGGTATCGAGGAGCGGCGCTTCACCGCTGACAGTAACCCCTTCAGACAGGCTGCCGATTTCGAGGGCGACGTCGGCGCGCGCCACTTGGTCTGAGTTGACCTGGATGTTCCGCTGCTCCCCGGGACGGAACCCCGCGAGCTCGGCTTTCACGATATAGACGCCCGGCACCAGTCGCGTGAACACATACGCGCCCTGGTCGTTCGTCACGGTCGTCTGACCGCTGCCGAGGCCACCGTCAATTGCCGTCACCGTGACAGAGACGCCCGGCAGGATGCCGCCTGACGAATCGGCGACTGTGCCGGTGATCCCGCCTCCAGTGCCTTGTGCCATCGCCGGCATCGGGGCGCCAATCACGACAAGCAGCACCAATAGGGAAACGGCTCCACGCACGATTGTTTTCAAGCTCATTGTTGCTCCTTCAGGAGGACCTATAACTTTGGAAAGACTTTGTGCTGCTTTATACGCCACAAAGGGCTCTTGAGTTTACAAAAAGCAGGGGGCCTGTGCGGTCGCAGTTTGTCGCAACTCGGCGCTCTCTTGATATACTTTCCCCTCTCACGCCGGTGTGGCGGAATTGGCAGACGCAGGGGACTCATTCAATTGAGTGCTGGGGCGGAAACGCCGCAAGCAGAACGCCTCAAAGTCGGGGAAGGCTCTGATGTTTCGGCATCGTGCTAATCCCGAGCCAAGCCAGCAGTAAGGCTGGAAGGTGTAGAGACTGGACGGGGCGCACCTAATGTCTTCGGACAATGGTGAAGGGACAGTCCAGACCACGAAACAGCGAAATGGGCTGGCAGTGAAAGCTGTAGTGGGATGAAAATCCCCCGACCGCAAGGTCATCTCGGTTCGACCCCGAGCACCGGCACTTCCTGATTACACGCCTCTAACCTCACCCTGCGCCGGACCGCGCGTTTCAGGGATGCATGAGCTGGCTTGGCCAGCACATGAGTCGGACTATCGCGTGCATGAGACGGTTCCTTCAGCGACCACGCATTAGCGGGTGGAGGCACAACCATGAATCGTCTGGCGCATGCGCTCGCGCTGCTGCTCGTCGTCGCCGCCACCGCCGAAGCCCAACAGATTGCAGGAACCTTCGACCAACTCCGAGTGCTGGTCAAACCGGGTGACACGCTCACGATTACAGACGCCGCCGGCCAGCGGCTCGGCGGAAAGCTCGCTGATCTCTCTGATTCGTCGCTCGTGATCGAGGTGGCCGGAACGCGCCGGATACTCCAGGGAGCCGAGGTGGACATCATCGAGAAGCGGGGGTCGGATTCCTTGAAGAATGGCGCGCTCATAGGCCTCGTGATCGGCGCAGGTCTGGCCGGGGCGGCGCTTGGGGCGGCGACAGGCGAATGGGGGTACGCGGCGCTCAACGCGCTTGTCTACGGTGGCATGGGCGCCGGTATCGGCGCGGGGCTTGACGCGCTCATCGAAGGCCAGCAGGTGATCTACGCCGCGCCTCGCTCCACGCGCGCGTTCACCATCGTGCCGATTCTCAGCCGATCGAAGAAAGGCGTATTGTTGAGGGTCGGCCTGGGGAAGAAGTGAACGGATAATCATATGCGTGCGTCTATTCCCTGTCCTCGTGTCATCACTCGTTGTTCTGTGTACCGGCTGCGTGCGCTGGACTCATCCGCTGATGACGCCCGTGTCCCCTGGCTCGTGTCGATCGTCGGCCCTTCAATGGTTCAGCCCCGACGATGACAGCGAGCGGACGAGACTCGATGCCTGGTGCGCCGGCGTTGGCGGCGCCACCATACGGAGCGTTGAAGCGAGCCCAAGGCCAGACACGATCCCCTTGGAGGACATCGCGTTCGTCAGCTGGAACGTGCATGTAGGGATCGGAGATATCCGCTCGTTCGTGACCGATCTGCGTGCCGGTCTCCATACAGATGGCCGGCAGCTTCCGCATTACGTGCTGTTACTGCAGGAAGCTGTTCGCACCGGCGAGGTGCCGCCTTTTCTGAAGGGCGCGTCGGGTGCGAAGCGAATTGCACCAGGGCATGATGGGCCGGCCTATGACATCGGGCGCGTGAGCGACGAGCTCGGCACGTCGCTCATCTACGTGCCCTCGATGCGCAACGGCACCTCTGAGGATCCACCAGAGGATCGCGGCAGCGCCATTCTTTCGACACTACCCCTCACGGCGCCAATCGCGATGGAATTGCCGGGAGAGCGCCAGCGCCGTGTGGTGATTGTCGCGAAGGCGGCGTCGGTATCCGTCGCGGTTGTCCATCTCGATGCTCTCGGCGGCGCACGGCGGCTGCGGCTCTTCTGGACGCCCTGGATGCGGGAAGTGCAAGTGCGATCGACGGCGTCCATGCTGCCCGACGGTCCCCTTGTGGTCGGCGCCGATCTCAACACGTGGCACGGGCGCGACGAGCTGGCCGCGCGTTTCCTCACTCAAATGTTTCGAGCGACGCCGCTCTCAATCGATCGACAGGGCTACGGTCTCCGAGTGCTCGATTACATGTTCTTCCGCATGGGGCCGCGGCAGCGCGGCCGCTACCGGCAAGTGGAACGCCGATATGGCTCGGATCATCGGCCGCTCGTCGGATGGGTAGAGCCGCTATAGGAGGAGATGCCGGTTCTCGCGCAGCCACAGGCGCGCGCGCTCGTAGTCCGGGCAGGCATGCGCGACGAGGCGCCAGAAGTGGCGCGAGTGATCGAGCCGCCGCAGATGCATGAGCTCGTGAATCAGCACGTAATCGCGGACGGACTCGGGCATCAAGACGAGGCGCCAGTTCAGACAGATGTGGCCCGAGGGGGAGCACGATCCCCACCGCGAGCGCTGATTCCGTACGCTGACTCGCGACACGTGCAGCCCGTGGTGCTCCGCCAGGTGCAACAGACGAGCGGGCAACTCGCGCACGGCCTGCCGGCGCAGTTCCGGGACAGCCTCGGGGCTGTAACTGGTCTGCCGCGCGCTGCTTTCCTGCACGCGAGCCCGTTGACGCTCGATCCACGGCCCCTGTTGTTCCGCAAACAGCTCAGCGTGGCGCCGGGATCCCCATCGCGGAACGGTGACCCGTACGGTTCCGTCAGGCCTGACGCGAACGACATAGCGTTTGGCCGTGGGGTGGCGAACGAATTCCATGAAACAATCACTATAGAACATGCGGGCCATGGCCCTGCTCGTCGCCGGCGTTCTCGTGACGGCCGCAAGCGCCGCCCAGTTCGGATTGCCGCCGCAACTCTCACGCCGCCTGCCGATCGCATCGGATCCGTCCGGCAATCTTCCAGAGTACGACGGCGGCTTCCGCTTCTGCCGCCTCTGGTTCCGCAACGGGTTCGTGGGCGACGGCGACGGTTGGTTTGTGGACTATCCGCGCGCCGACGAGAACCTGTCCATCCGGCTGATGGAGCTGACCAAGGCACCGGTGACGCAGGACGGGGAAGGCAACCCGTATCCCGTGATCGTGCGACTGACAGACCCGTCGCTCTTCCGCTGTCCGTTTCTCATGATGAGCGAGCCGGGCGGTTCGTATCTGAACAACGACGAGGCAGCCAACCTGCGGGCCTATTTGCTGAAGGGCGGATTTCTGTGGGTCGATGATTTCTGGGGCAGCGTCGCGTGGGCCAACTGGGAAAATCAGATCGGCAAGGCGCTGCCGGCCGGCGAATACCCTATCCTCGATCTGACCATCGATCACACGATGTTCCGCATGCTGTATCCGGTGCACTCACTGCCGCAGATTCCGAACGTCGGCTTGTGGAGAAACGAGCGCCGCACGTCGGAGCGCGGCCCCGACAGCGACGAGCTGCATGTGCGCGGCATCCAGGATCGCCACGGCCGCATCATGGTGCTGATGACGCACAATACCGACTTCGGCGATGCCTACGAGCGGGAATCGGATGACCCCAGCTATTTCCAGCACTTCTCCATCAACGGCTACGCGATCGGGATCGATGTGCTGCTGTACGCGATGACGCACTGATTCTGTCGGGCGCGTAGGGTTCGTGGGGCGCGTAGGGATCGTGGGGAAAATCCGCTACTTCTGAATTGTGGCTTTCACTTCAATCGACATTTTCCGCTGCGTCGCAGCATCCATCGTTTCCAACGCGACCATCGGTTTGGCATTTTCAAGCAGTAAGGAAAACGAGTTGCGCCAGCTCAGAGTGGGATCACGGGGCACCTCGGAGTTTTCTCGAAAGTGGTCGCTCTGAATCGTAAGATTCACACGGATGCGACCGTCGACCATCGTGGGCCTCGCGTCAACGGCGATTGTACGGTCCTGAAAGGCGGCGCGCGTTTGTCCCAGCGCCCGATCTACCAGCATCACCATGAGTGACTTGGGCCGCGCGGCACCCTGCACTGTTTCGTCGATGACCGACACGTCCAAGCGGATATTGATCGTTTGTCCGCTCTCATCTGGTTGCGGTGGCGCTGGAGCTGTCGGAGCAGCAGGTGCTTTCGGGGGTAGCGGTGCTTTGCTTGGTACTGGCGCCTGTTGCGCTGAAATGGTTACCGACAACAAACAGATAAACAACGCGATATGCGACCTCATGCTTCAGCTCCTTAGTCATTAGACGCGGCGAGCGGCTCAATTGTCAGTGGCTCGACATCTAGGATGTCTATCAGCGTCGTTTCCCGTTCCAGCTGGGGCACCTCGATCGCTGACACGGTGATTGGTTCCGTGGTCAACACATCGATAGTCAATAAGGCCTTTGGCAACGAAGCCGGCGACGGTACGTTTCTCACACGGACCGCGACAGCGCCTGGCGCGGAAGCCGCAGCAATCGGCGATTGAGCGCCCTGTCCTTGAACGACAGGTTGCTGCGCAGCCGTCGGCAGCGTGATAACTGCTGCCGGCGCACGATTCATCAACGCAATCGCTGCCGCCGCGCACAGCACAATGCTCGCAGTCGCGACGACCCAACGCAGCCGCCGCGGCGCCGGCGCCGCGCCAGGGCGCACGCGTGTCATCACGGCGTGAGTGAGTGCGCGGCTCGGCTCGCGGCGAATCATCCGTCCGGCGGCCGTATCGATTGCCCGATCGAGTTCTCGTTCGTCCATCATTTCCTGCGCTACCGAAGTCGTGCCTTCAACCGCAACCTCGCGTCGCGGACTCGCCCACGAAACGTGGCGCCGGGGATATTCAGCGCGGCGGCAATTTCATCCTGGGTCAGGTCTCCAGCCGCGGCCAGCAGCAGCGCATCGCGCAGTTTGGGCGGCAGCCGGCGAATCTGCAGCTGCACGGCCGCAATGAACTGCGCAGACTGCAGGCGCGCTTCAGGCGACGGAGTCACGTCTCGCAACGCGCGCAGGTCGGTTTCATCCCCGGCGGTCCGGCCCAATTTCCACCAGAGCCGCCGCCGGCGGCTCAGCGACAAACGCCAGGCGATCGAAACCATCCACGTCCTGACACTGGCGTCGCCGCGGAACTGATCGATGCGCGTGTAAGCGAGCACCATCGCCTCTTGAGCAATGTCCTCGGCATCCGCGGCATTCCCGAGTGCGGCAAGCGCCGCGCGATAGACCGCGCCGCGATGGCGCTCGACCAGCTCGCCGAACGCTGCGGTCTCGCCGCCACGTACCCGCTCGACAAGCTCGACGTCGGTCATCCCTGGGCGGTGCTCAGGATGACCCTGAGCATCTCTATCGAGATGTCGAAGGGTCACGCGTGCTGTAGACGCTTTGGCGCCGGGCATTGTTGGGTGGTCCCTGATAGAATCGCACGCCCTCGAGGATTTCATGCACCGCGGTTTGCTCCTGCGCGCGGCCGTCATTGCTCTCGCGGCGGCCGTGGTCTACGCCAACAGCCTGTCTGCGCCGTTCATTTTCGACGATCAGGTGTCGATTGTTGAGAACCCGGCGATACGATCGCTGCGCGGCGCGTGGTCACAACCGCCTGACACCCCTCTCGCCGGCCGTCCCGTTGCCGGTTTGACATTCGCGGTCAATTTTGCCGCAAACGAGATCGATGCGGCCGCCTATCGCGCGACGAACATCGCGATCCATATCTGCTGCGGGCTGCTGCTCTTCGGCCTCGTGCGCAGAACGCTCACTGTTCCGCGCCTGAAGCGACGATGGTCGGGTGCGGCCTCCGATCTGGCGTTTGCTGTCGCGCTCCTCTGGGTGGTGCATCCGCTGGCGACCGATGCCGTGACGTACATCACGCAACGAACGGAATCGCTCATGGCGTTCTGCTACCTGCTCACGATGTATGCGAGCCTGCGCGGTGTCGATCGCCCAGCGTGGCAAGCCGCGGCGGTAGTGGCGTGCGCGCTCGGCATGGGCGTGAAGGAATCGATGGTGACCGCGCCAGTGATGGTGCTCCTCTTCGATCGAACGTTCCTGTTCGATTCGTTCCGAGCCGCGATTCATGTGCGCCGGCGGCTGTACCTGGGCCTCGCGCTGACGTGGCTGTTTCTGATCTTTGAGATCGTCGCGATGCCACGCGCAGGCTCCGCAGGCTTTGCCGCGGGCGTGAGCGTGTGGACCTACCTGCTGAACCAGTCGGCGATGATCATCCGGTATCTGCGGCTTGCTGCCTGGCCGGGTGACCTCGTCATCAATTACGGACCGCCGGTTCCCTACTCGCTGCTGGACGTCCTTCCACAGGCGGCGGGTGTCGTCACGCTGTTGCTGCTGAGTGTGGTTGCGCTCCGCTGGCATGCGGCGGCCGCCTTTCTCGGCGCGTGGTTTTTCATCACGCTCGCGCCCTCGTCCAGCTTCATTCCGATTGCCACCGAAGTCGGCGCGGAGCGGCGCATGTACCTGCCGTTGATGGCGATCGTCACCGGGATTGTCGTTGGGCTTTACGGCGCGCGCGGCGTACGGGAGCGCGTGTCACGAAGCGCGGCGTCCGTGGCAATCGCCATAATCGCGATCGGACTCGGGTCACTGACCATCAAGCGCAACGGCGAGCATCAGTCCTGGTTGCGGCTTGCGCAAACGACGCTCGAACGCTGGCCGACCGACGTCGCCTATGCCGCGGTCGGCATCGAGCTGTCGCGGTTGCGCCGCGACGACGAGGCTCTGCCGATGCTGCGAATCGGCGCGCGCACCGATGTGCGCGCGCGCTACAACCTCGGCGTGGCTCTCTTCAACCTCGAACGCTACGATGAGGCGGTCCGCGAGCTCGAGGTGCTCGTCACCGATCACCCAATGCGCGAGGAGGCGCCGTGGTCGAGGCGGGTGATGGGATACGCGTATGCCCGCCTGTCGAGGTGGCCTGATGCGATCGCACAGCTTCGAATGACGCTTGCGATGACGCCGCTCGACCGTGAAGCCCGCATCGCGCTGGTCGATGCGCACAACAGCCATGGCGTCGAGCTCGCGCACTCACAGAAGTTCAATGAGGCAATCACCCAGTTCCGCCATGCCCTGGACATTGACGAACGCAATGCCAGTGCCCAGTTCAACCTCGCGACCGCGCTGGTCGACGCAGGTCGGATGAACGAGGCGTTTGCCCAGGCGGTGCGCGCCCTGGCCTTGAACCCGACCAACGCCGACGCGCACCATCTCATCGGAAAGCTGTTCGCCCTGCAGGGCCGGTTCACAGAATCGGTGGCCAGCTTCGAAATCGCCCTGAAACTGAGGCCGGACGATTCCGTGATTCGCGAGGACCTCGCACGACTCCAGCGCGTGAGATAGGTGTACCGCTTAGAAAAAAATGTAGCAGAAGATCCCGCCGACGACGGTCATCGACAGGCCCCACACCAGAAGCTTATTGAAGACGCTGCGGATGTTCTCCCCAGACGAGATGGCCGCGATGCAGAGGGCACCGGTCGTCGATAACGGCGACAGGTCGACGAGATGCGCGCCGATGTTCATCGACGCCGCGATGGCGAGCGGATTACCGCCGCCGAGCCGCTCGATGAGCCCTGGAATCGTCGGGAGAAACGCCGGCAACACGACACCCGACGTACTGCTGTAAACAGAAATCAGGCCGGTCACGAAAGCGATGACCCCGGTGATCGTGCCGGGCGTCGCCAGCCGTGCGAGCGCCGCCGTAAACAAATCGAGCCCGCCGGTATCCTCCATCAACGCGATGAGTACCGTCACGCCGCTCATCATCACGATGACCGACCACGGCATTCTCTTGATCGCGTCCTTATGGTCTGCGGCCCCGACGCCGGCGAGAATCACCGCCCCGGCAAACGCGCCCATCCCGACGTTGACGCGGAAGAACAGCACGCCGATCAGCAGAGCCGCGATCACAACCATCGTAATCACGTTGCTCCTGTCGAACTCGATGTCTTCCGGCTTCTGCTCGATCGATACGACTGCATTCGACCTGAAAAGCTTGAGCCCGCCGAGCAGGGCGTACCCGCCGAACGCGACCGCCGCGTGCGCCACGAGGTTGGTCCAGTAGGTAAACCACTCGTGGCCGGCGAGGCCGATCTTCGCCATGATTCCGTTCACGATCACTCCCGTCGGCGCGAACGGAGACAGCGCGCCGGCCTGCGCACCGTTGCCGACCATGATGATCATCAGGAATGCCGGGATGGCCGCGCGTCCTGCCACCGCCATCGCCATCGGTCCAAGGAGCGCGGCGGTCGACACATTGCCCGGTCCCATCGACGCGAGCGCGCACCCCAGCACAAAAAACATGATCGGAATTACCCCGGCGTTGCCGCGGCAGACGCGCACGGCGCGATGGGCGATGCGATCGAGCGTTCGATTCTGCTGCGCCTGCGCGAAGAGCAGCGTCACGCCTGCGAGGGTCAGGAAGAGCGAAACGGGAAAACCGGCGATGACGTCGTTGAGCGGCATGCCGGCGACGTACACCCCGACAATCCACGCGAGCGCCAGGGCGAGGATGCCGACGTTCAGCTCCGTGAAGCAACTTACGAGGATGGCGACGACGAGGGCGCCGAGAGAAACGTAGGCGAGATTCATTCGGGACTGCCACTAGGCATCAATTCGTCACTGCGGCGACGACCCGCTTGAATCCTTCGGCCGACTGCGCGCTCCAGCGCCACACCACGACGAGATCGTGGCTCGGCGAGATGAAAATGATGTTGCCCCCCTGCCCCACCGCTCGGATGGCATCCGCCGGCGAGCCGGGCCAGAGACCCTGCTTGGTATTCAACCACCACAGAAATCCGTAGTCCGGGCCGTGGCGGCTGGGCGCTGTCGCCATCTTTACGTAGCCGGGCGAGACAATCTGCTTGTCTCCCCACTTGCCGTTTCTCAACCACAGCAATCCAAACCGGGCCATATCGTAGCTGTTGATCCACATGCCTCCGCCCCACCGCGTGCCGCCCGAGACCGACGCCATCCGTTTGCCGTCGACGTTGACGTACGCGTTGGTGTACGGCACCCACTTCCATGACGTCGATGCGCCGATCGGATTCATGACTTCGTCGCGGAACACGTCGGGGATCGGCTTCTTGAACACGCGCAGCAGCGACAGCGCGAAGCGGTTCATTCGCACATCGTTGTATTCATAGAAGCCGCCCGGCGCCTGAGTCGCGCGCGGCTTGCGTTCACCGCGACCGAATGCCTCGAGGCCCACGAAGTCAGCGTTCTTCCCCCACATCTCCCCTTCCCACTCGGATTCCTGCTGAAGGTGATGGCGCCACGTCACGCGGCTGTTCTGGGGAGAGTCATACCCGCCGTCCTGAACAGTGTTGACGACCGGGTGGTCGACATTCGGGATGAGTCCACGATCGAGCGCGACGCCGGCCACAGTGGCGAGCATGCTCTTGGCAACGCTGTAGGTTGGATCGGCCCGCAGCGTGTCGCCGAACTCCGCGACGATGTAGCCGCGCCGGATGATGAGGCCGTTCGTGCCGGCCCGCTCGGTCGGGATCGATGCGAGCAGTTTGCCATTCACGATTTCCTGATCCGAAAAGTCGCGCGCGGGCGATGCAGTTTCGTGCGTTTTCATGAACTCCACGGCCTCGTTCAGCCGCACGGGGTCCATACCGACCTCAGCGGGGGCTTTGCGGGCCCATTGTCCGGAGGCGGGGTAGTAGGAATTCTGGGCAGCTGGCTGCGTGACGCCGGCGACGAACACGGCAAGACAAACAAAGCCTTTTCGCATGAGATCCCCCGGACCCAATCATTCCAAACGTGTCGGGCAGTCTACTCCAGGACTGAACACGGAGACAGTTTCGACCGATAAATCGCCCATGTGGTGCTCCCCACTTCTGATACTTCGCGCTGCGCTCGGGCTCGGGGGCGCACTTGTGTGCCTTGCGGCGGCGCCGGTCTTCGGGGGTGAAATCACTGGTACCGTCGAGGTGTCAGGCCGCCCGGCGCAGCAGGCCGTTGTGTGGCTCGCGGCCCCCGGCGCACCGGCGGCCCCGGCGGAAAAAGTGGTGGTCGACCAGCGCAACCTGGCGTTTGTGCCGCGCGTCCTGGTGGTCCGGGTCGGCACGACCGTGGAATTTCCAAACAACGACAAGGTCTTTCACAACGTCTTCTCGTTTCGAGACGGTAAGAAATTCGATCTTGGCATGTATCCGAAAGGTTCCGTCAAGCGCATCACGTTCGACAAACCCGGCCTTGCGCGACTGTTCTGCAACATTCATCCGAATATGGCCGCATACGTCATGGCCGTCGACTCGCCGTACTTCGCCGTATCGAGCGACAGCGGCATGTTCACGATCGCGGGTGTCCCCCCGGCAACCTACACCTACCACGCGTGGCGCGCGGGCGGTCAGCAACTGACCGGCACGATCACCGTCGACCGGAATAGCTCCCTCGAAATCCATTGGCCATAACCCTTCGCGCCCTGCTCGGCTTCGCTCTCGTGGCGCTCGCTTCAGCGCCGGTCCGCGCGCAAAACACCATCGCGGCAGAGCTTGACTTGACGGCCGGCTTCTCGGGCGAAGACATACGCGCGACCGCCTCGCAGTTGAGGCTGTTCGGCACAGCCCCCGGAGCCGTCGATTTCTTCGCGGAAGTCGTGTGGGGTGATCGGTGGGCAGGCGAGACTCCCGTGATCGGCGGCGGCCTCAACGGTACGGATCCGATGGGCTCCGACGTATTCGGCGCGGCGTATCCCTACGGCGGACGCACTGTGTTGATGGAGATCTACGGCGAACGATATTTCCGTCCCCGCGGCGCCCTGCTCGGAGTGCGGGCCGGCCGATTTCGCATGCCGTTCGGCATTTACAGTCACAGCGACTACGGCTACTCCGGATTTCTGCGCCCGCCGCTCATTCGCTATGACGGGTACTTCGGCGTCTCGAACAACTGGCTGGAGGACGGCGCGATGGTCACCGCCGGCGTACCGCAACTATTTGTCGAAGCCAGCGTCAGCCGGCCGCACGACGTGGGGTTCGCCGTGAGGCGCGAAGGCACCGACGCCTCGATTCGCGCGCAAGGTTACCGGGGGCAGTTCGTGGTCGGCGCAAGTTACGCGCGCAGCAATCCGTATTTACCAACGCGCTTTGCGGTTGGGCGGCAGGCATTTGCGGGTGTCGACGTGCGATGGGCGCACCCGGCGGGGTTGCAGGCGCGCGGCGAGCTGCTCAAAGGACACTCCTATGAAGGAGTATCGACATTCGGCTGGTATGTCGATGGCATCGTCCATCGGCCCGGGATGGGACCGTTTACGGCTCTCGTCCGAGGCGAATATCTTGATTACGAGGCTTCTGCGCCCCGCGCACGCATGGCCAAACGCCTGACGCTGGCCACTCGAGTACGGTTAACACGTCCCGTCACGCTGCAACTGAATTATCTCCGCCAGCGGGGAGACTTGCCGCATATCAAGTCCCATTCAATCGACTTCAGCGCGACGTACTCGTTTCGAAGGGATCTCTAACGCGTGATAACCTCGATTCGGAACGAGATCCGGTGGCACGACCGCATGGAAGCGCGTGTCGCCGCCGGCATCATCCTGCTCGTGTCGCTCTCGCTGGCCGCGGTTGTATTCACCGCCACGGGGGTCGCGACACGCAGTGCCGTCTCGCGCTCGGCCGATAGCCTCGAAGGCGCGCGCGCGGCGTTCTACCGTCTCGTCGATGAGCGCTCCGAGTTCGCGGCGCGACAGACACGCCTCATCACCGAGCTTCCCCTCTTCCGTTCGATGATGATTAACCCCGTCATTGCGGAGGATATCGCGACGCTTACCGAGATGGCCGACAGCTACCGGCAGAGCGTCAACGCGCAGTTTGCGATTGTCACAAACCCTGACGGTGTACCCTCGGCGACCGCAGGGTGGCCGCAGGGACAGGGGATGCCGGCCGCGCTCGCGGCGGCAATTCAAGGCGCGGCTGCCGGTGATTCGCGCCGCGACATCGTGCCGATCAATGGCACGCTCATTCTCGTCACATCGGAGCCCGCCAAGTTCGCTGAAGCGGAAATCCTGGGCACCGTCACATTTGGCTTCCCGCTCGACGACCGGGTAGCACAGCAGATTGCGCAAATTACGCGCGCCGACGTCAACCTGGTGTCGGGACACCGCCTTGCCGGCAGCAGCCTTGCCGCAGCGGAACAGAACGAGCTGGCCGCACTTCTTGCGGCGGGCGGCCTCGACACGACTACCGGCGTCTCGCCAGGAGTGAAGACATTCGGCGAGCGCCGGTTCATCGAAGGCACCTTTCCACTCTTTCGCGATCGTCCCACCGACGCCGGTCATCTGGTGCTTCTGCAGGACTGGGCGCCGACGCAGTCGTTTCTCGATGAGCTGCGCACGGCGCTCATACTGGCCGGTATAGGCGGTTTCGTACTGGCGCTTGCCGGAGGTCTGGTCTTCAGCCATCGCACGAGCCAGCCGCTGATGGATATGGCGGCGGCGGCTCGCGACATCGCCGGGGGCGACTGGAGCCGCGTGGTTTCCGCGCGCGGCAGCGCCGAGGCGACGACCATGGCGAACGCTTTCAACGACATGACACGCAGCCTGCGCGATCAGTCCGAGCGGCTCAAAGCGTCGTACCTGCGGTTTTCCACCGTCACCCAATCGGCTCGGGACGCCATCATCTCGGCCGACGCGCACGGCGAGATCACGTTCTGGAATCGCAGCGCCGAAGCGACGTTTGGCTATACCGAAGCCGAAGTGGTCGGGCAGCCGATTACCATGCTGATCGCCGAAGGTGACCGCGCCACATACAAGGCGGCGCTCCCCGATACGAATGCCGATGATCTCACGTTCGGCCGCATCATCGAAGTGACCGGCGTGCGGAAAGACGGCGGCTTGTTTCCGAGCGAGTTCTCACTCGCCGCGCTGTTCGGCCCCGAAGGCGCCGCATTCACCGCGGTCGTGCGCGACGTGATGGAGCGCAAGCAGTCTCAGGACACGCTGCGGCAGCGCGAGGAGCAACTGAAGCAAGCGCAGAAGATGGAGGCGATCGGCCGTCTCGCGGGCGGCATCGCACACGACTTCAATAATCTGCTGATGGCCATCCACGGCTACGCCGAGATGCTCATCCAAAGCCTGGCGCCGGGAGACGAGCGCCGCAGCGACGCGGAAGAGATCGTGAAAGCCGCCGACCGGGCCGCCGGGCTGACGCGTCAACTGCTCGCCTTCAGCAGCCGCCAGGTGACGACACAGCAGGCTGTCGCGCTCGATCAGCTCGTGCAGAGCATGCAGAACATGCTGCAGCGGGTCATCGGCTCTGAGATTGAGATGTGCACCAAGGTGTGGCCCGATCTGACGCCCGTGCTGGCCGACACCACGCAGGTCGAGCAGATTCTGGTCAACCTCGTCATCAACGCGCGCGATGCGATGCCAAACGGAGGAAAGATCACAATCGAGCTGAGAAACGTCGAGTTCGACAAGGTCGGCGTCGGGCCACACCCGGGCCTGCAGCCCGGGGATTATGTCGAGATGTCGATCAACGACACCGGCACCGGAATGGATCCTGAAACGCTGTCCAGGATCTTCGAGCCGTTTTTCACCACGAAAGAGAGTGGTAAAGGAACGGGCCTGGGGCTGGCCACGGTGTACGGCATCGTCCAGCAGAACAGCGGCGCCATCGAGGTGCAGAGCCGCATCGGGCACGGGACGACGTTCTTCATCTACCTGCCGCGAGCCTGCGACCTGGGCAAACCGGCACCCATGGTCGCAAGCCGGACTCCAGACAGCGAAACGATCCTGCTCGTCGAAGACGACGATCGAGTACGCGCCATTGTGTCAAATATGTTGAGGAAGAACGGCTTCGCCGTGCTGCTGGCGTCGGCTGGCGACCAGGCGCTCGAGATCGCGGCCCGGCATCGCGGCCGCATTCACCTGCTGCTGACTGACGTACTGATGCCGGGAATGAATGGCCGCATGCTGTCCGAGCGGCTCACCGCCGCGCGCCCGGAAACGCGCGTGCTCTATATGTCTGGAAATTCAGAAGTCGAGATCCTGCGGCTCGGCGTAAGTAAGGCCGCGACACACTTCATTCAGAAGCCATTCTCCGTCGACGCGCTCGTGCACAAGGTCCGTGAGACGCTGAATTCTCCAGGCAGCCTTACGACGCTTACTAGTTAAGGCAGCGCCAGTGCGACGATCTCTGCCGTTGTCGTTCGCGATCCGACCGACGCCACGATGTACTGCTTGCCGTTGATGGCGTAGGTCATCGGATTGCCGCACGTACCGCCTGGCAGTGTCATCTCGTGCACGACAGCGCCGGTCGCCTTGTCGTAGGCATAGAACATCTCGCTGCCGCCCGCGCCCGATCGGAAGAGCCCGCACCCCTGCCCCGCAAACATCAGCGTCTTTGTCACGACGATGCCACCTTCATCCGCCCGGCCCGTCTTTGGAATCGTGACGCCCTTGAGCGCTGGGTGATTCTTGATCCAGTCTGTACGTCTCGCCATTGGCCACTTGCCACACGATGTCGCCCGAGTTCATGTTGTAAGCCGTGATGCGCCCGTACGGCGGCTTGACGAGCGGCAGTCCTTGCGGGCCGAGGCCCCAGGGACCGCGGCTCGCGCCGGGGCCGAGCGGAGCCACGGCTCCGCGCCCGAATTGCGGCGTGGGGTTGAAGCCTGCCGGACCTGCTGGCGCGCCGCCGCCACGGCCGCCGCCGCCACGGCCGCCTCCCCCGCCAGCTGCCGCCCCTGGCGCTGCAGCAGGCGGTACGGCATTCTGACCACCACCGGGACCAGCAGGACCAGCGCTCGTGACACCCGCCTGCGGAGCCGGGCCGGCTGCGCGGCCGCCAGCCGGAGCAGCGCCACCGGGTCCACCCGCACGTCCACCCTGCGCCGCTTCTCCGCCACCGCCAGCCCCGCCGATATAGGCCATATCCGAGCGGGTGCCTCCAGGCTGTAATGCTTGTACCGTCATGTTCGATACCGACGGTACGTACAGCATGTTCGTTTCAGGATCCCATGCGGCGCCCTGCCAGAGGGCCGAACCCTGATTGCCGGGAAGCTGCAGCGTCCCGAGCACCGTGTCGGTCCTCACGCTCGGCGGCGTGAACAGCGGGCCGTTCCGGTATTGATTGAAGATCTCGCGCGCCTGCGCGTTCAGCTCGGGAGTGAAGTCGATGAGATCTTTTTCCTGCACGCCCTGATGATCGAACGGCGCCGGTTTGGTCGGATGCGGCTGTGTCGGCGCATACCACTCGCCCGGCGTGTCGCCTCCCGGAACCTTACGGTCTTCAATCGGCCAGACAGGCGCCCCGGTGACGCGATCGAACACGAATACGTAACTCTGCTTGGTGACTTGCGCGACGGCGCGAATCGGCTTGCCGTTCACGTTGATGTTGATCAGGTTCGGAGGCGACGCGATGTCGTAGTCCCAGATGTCATGATGGACCAGCTGCTGATGCCACACACGTTTGCCGGTTTTTGCCTCGAGGCACACGAGGCTCCCCGCGAACAGGTTATTGCCTGGACGATGACCGCCGAAAAAGTCGCCAGTCGGCGATTCGACCGGCAAATACACATAGCCGAGCTGTTCGTCTGCGGAAAATGGGGACCAGACGGCCGTGTTGCCCGTATACGCCCACGAGTCGTTCAGCCAGGTATCGTTGCCGAACTCACCAGGATGCGGAATCGTGTGAAACGTCCACAGACGCTTGCCGCTCCGGATGTCGTATCCGCGCACATACCCCTTCGTGTTCTCCTTCGATCGCGGGGCGGTGCCGGCCTGAAGCGCCGCACCAACCACGATGACATTGTTCACGACGACGGCGGGCGACGTGGAGCTGATGGTGCCGTCTTTGGGCGTCGGCTGATCAAAATCGTCGTACAAATCGATGATGCCCGCGCGGCCGAACGAGGGATCAGGCAAACCGGTTTTCGCGTCGAGAGATACCATGCGATAGCCGCGCGTAATGAGGATGACGCGCTGCTGCTTGCCGTCGGTCCAGTACCTCGACCCCGCGTGAGACGCTGCGCGGCGCCATATCCCCGCGCGGCCCTTCGTCCAGGCGATATGTCCACAACGTCTCACCGGTGGCGCCGTCGATCGCGGCCACCGAAGGGCGCGTGCCGGCCGTGGTATACAGGACGCCGCCCACCATCAGCGGCGTAGCTTCGAGGTTGTTCTGGGGCCGCGGGCCAAAATTGTCAGCCTTCCACCGCCAGGCGACGCGAAGGTTCTTGACGGTGTCGCGATTGATCTGATCGAGCGCCGAGTATTTCGTATTGCCGAGGTCGGCTCCCCAGTGCGGCCACTCGCCATTCGTGACGCCGGCCTGTCCGGACACCATCAACGAGGTGCCGGCCAAAATGACCGCGATTGGGGCAAGCCATATCGCGACCTTAATAGATGATCTCAGCATTAGAGCGCTCCCCGATTTGAAGTCCAGATGGCCGGTGACGTTCAAGTATAGCCGCAGCGTCGCATGTAATTACTTGAGGCGGGAGCGAAGCGCTTACACGCGAGCGGGCTAAGAGTGGTGCGCGCTTACGAGGCTGCCGACCGGGACTCGGTCGTCGAGGTTGACGACCCCTGGCAGAGACAATCGGAAACAGGCGCCTTTGCTGGTCGGCACGAGCGCCAGCGAACCGCCGTGGGCTTCGGCGATGCCCATCGCGATCGACAAGCCGAGGCCGGTGCCTTCGCCCACTTCCTTTGTCGAGAAGAACGGCTCGAATACGCGCCCGGCGAGGGCTGCCGGGACCCCGGGGCCGTCGTCCTGGATCTCGATGGTCACCATTCCGTCAGCGCACTTGGTCGTCACGGTCAGCGTGCCGCCGCGATTGGCGGCGCGCATCGCCTGTTCCGCGTTCAGGATGAGGTTCAGGATGACCTGCTGAATCTCTTCGGGATTGACGACGACACGTGGCAGACCTTCGCCATAGCTTTCGAACAGCCGGATATTCGCGGAGCCGAACTCGTACGATCGCAGCGAGATCGTGGTCTTGACGACGTCGTTGACGCTCGTGACGGCGCGCTCGGACGACGAGCGGCGTACGAATGCCAGCAGGTTGCGCACAATTTTTCCGGCGCGAATCGCTTCTGAACGCACCTGTTCGAGGTCGCGCCGGATTTCGGGACGCTCGACCGCATCGATCAACAGCTCGGTGAATCCGAGAATCGACTGCAGGGGGTTGTTCAGCTCATGGGCAACGCCAGATACGAGCTGGCCGACCGCTGAGAGCCGCTCGCTGTGAATCAGCTGGCTGCGCAGGCGAAGCTCTTCGGTGATATCGCGCTCCATCTGGACGTAGTGCGTAATCTGCCCCTGGTCGTTCGTGAGCGGCACAATCGCGCACGCCGCCTGAAACGTCGTGTCGTCGCTGCGGCGGTGGACGATCGTGCCGTTCCAGGCCTGGCCTTTCGTCACGTGCTTCACTTCCTCGAGCCTGGCAATCGATTCATCGGCGATGACGTCCGCGCGCGGGCGGTCGATGAGGTCGACGAGGTCGAATCCGACGGCCTGGCAGAATGCGCGGTTTGCGTGGCGTATATGCCCCTCGCGCGAGACGATGACAATCAGCTCATTGGCTTCCTCGACGGCCGCACCCATCAGACGCAGCTTCGCGTCGACCTGCCGGAGTTCGGCGCGCTCGACGGCGAGCCGGGCCATCAGCAGCGGCAGCACCGACACGATGGCAACCGCCATGGACAGATCCTGGAATGGGGCCACCATGGCCCCTGCAGGCACCGCGCGCCGCAATCCGTAATCGATCAACGGCAGCAATGCGAGTCCGCAGAAGATCACCCACGGGCGCGACGTTGCCGCCTGCGCTTCGTCCGCGTCGATCGCCGAGACGATCGACCGGGGCGCGTCGGAGGCCGCCCACGGATAGAACGCGAACGGCAGAATCCACATCGCGTCGCCGAGCGATCCGCTTTGATAGAACCCCTGCCAGATCTCGGCATTGCTGAGCGTCAGGGTGATGAATGAGATCGCCATGCCGATCGCGAGGCGCCTGTACACCTGCTTCCAGTTGGGATCAGGACTGAACAGCGCAGCGATGGCCATCCCCACGCAGACGAGAAACTGCTGCAGCTCGGAGAGAAGCAGCAGCGATCCGGACATGCCCCTGGTTGCCATGCCTCCGTCAGCGGCCGTGGCAAAGTGTGAGTAGAGGAATCCGGTGAGGACGGCGATACCCGCGATGTCGACGGCGATGGTGGCGGTGACTTTCTCGCGCGGTCCACGATGCGGTTGCGCCAGCAGCGCGAGGAGCGGCGCGACGCTGCCGAACAGCGCGAATACGGCGTACCATCCCAGCCACGACGCTCCGACGCCCAACATCATCTCGTCAACGGACCAGCCGATGACGCTGATGGCCGACATGAGGAGCCCGAGCGCAAGGGTGGCCCAGAACAGCCAGTGGCATCCCACCCAGGTGTGCCGGCGGCGCGCAATGATGGCGACGCCGGCAAGAGGCGGAAGCAGCAACGCGACAATCCGGAACCACGGAAGGACGTCTGGAAACGGACGCAGGTATGCCCCGATTACGGCATACACAATCGAGTACACGACGCCAAGCCCAAGCCAGCCCATCTAGTATCCATTTCGGCAGAACGGCCTTGCTTCCATAGGCTTTCGGCGCAGTTTCGTGCAACTATGGACGGCCCGTCTCGGTTTGGCGGACGTTACCTGACACCATGTCGCGCATTCTGATCGTCGAAGACGACACCGACATCGCCGCGCTTATCGCGCATTATCTGGAAAAGAGCGGTTACGGCTCTGAAATCGTTCCCGACGGCGGGAGGGCGCTGACCTACGCGCGGGAAACCCCGCCGGATCTCGTCATCCTCGATTTGATGTTGCCGAGCCTGAACGGCCTGGAAGTCTGCAAAGCTCTTCGATATGACAACCGCACCGCTGCGCTGCCTATCATCATGCTGACCGCGCGCGGCGAAGAGTCCGAGCGCATCCTCGGGCTCGATTCAGGCGCCGATGACTACGTCGTCAAGCCATTCAGCCCGAGCGAGCTGATGGCGCGGGTGCGGGCGCTGCTGCGCCGGACGACCGCTCCCGAGATCAAGGAACGCATCCTGCGATGCGGCCCCATCTCCGTTGACGTCGAGCGCCACACCGTGACAGACGCGGGCCAAACGGTGCGGCTGACGGCCAAGGAATTTCTGCTGCTGCAATATCTTCTCGAGCATCGCGGCCGCGTGCTGTCGCGCGATCGCCTGCTCTCCGACGTCTGGGATTATCAATATCCCGGGGCGACGCGCACGGTGGATGTGCACGTCAGGCGTCTCCGCGAAAAGCTGCCGTTCCTCGAGAACGCGCTCGTCACGGTGCAGCAGTTCGGCTACAAGCTCGTCGATCCGTAGAGATGTTCGACGCACTGCTCTACCTCATAGTGGCGATTGCGGCGGGCATGGCGGGGTTCCGGCTCGGGACGGTCTTCACCGCACGCCGCCTGCGCGACCTCGAGGTGCGGGCGAGCGGCGAGTCGGGACAATTGTCGCGCCGGCTGAATGAGCTCGAGATCGACCGGGGCAGGATGGCCGCCATTCTGTCGGGCATGGTGGAAGGCGTGCTCGTTGTCGACGGGGAGGGGCGGCTGCGGCTCGCGAACGACGCGGCCCGCCGCATGCTCAACCTGGAGAATAACCTGATTGGCCGCCACTATCTCGAAGCCGTGCGTCAGCCGGGGGTCGTCGGCCAGCTGGGTGCAGCGCTCAAAGGCGATCGCCGGCCGCCGATCGAAGTGCCGCTCGATGCGGCGAGCATAGCCGGTGGGCCGCGTATTTTTCGCGCGCAGGCTACGCCCGCCAGCGCAGAAGGGGGCGGCGCAGTGCTGGTACTCCATGACATCAGCGACCTGCGGAGGGTCGATCGCGTGCGGCGCGACTTCGTCGCCAACGTGTCGCACGAGTTGCGCACGCCGCTGACCGCCGTGCGCGGCTATGTGGAAGCGTTGATGGAGGAGCCGATCGAGCCTGAACAGCGGCAGAAATTCCTGGATGTGATCGATCGCCATACTGGCCGCATGGAGCGTCTGGTCCGCGACCTGCTACGGCTGGCGCGGCTGGACGCGCAGCAGGAGACCGCCGACGTACACCCGATCGACGTGGCCGCGCTGTTTCGCGCGGTTTCGACCGATTTGGCCGATCGCATCGAACGTCAGCAGCTGCACATCGACATCAACGTCGACGCCGAGGTGGCAAGCATCGAGGCCGACCCGACGAAACTGCACGACGCGCTGCGCAATCTGATTGAAAACGCGGTGAACTACTCGGCTGAAGGCTCGCGCATCGAGCTGAGCGCGCGCCTGCAGGATGATCGAGCGCTCTTAACCGTGGGCGACTACGGGCCCGGTGTTCCCGACACAGACCTCGGCCGGGTCTTCGAGCGCTTTTATCGCGTCGACAAATCGCGCACCCGCGATCCCGGCGGCACGGGGCTCGGGCTTATCAATCGTGCGCCACCTGGTTGAGCTGCACGGCGGAAAGGTCAACGCCGCCAATCGCGCTGAAGGGGGAGCGTTATTTACGATTTCGCTGCCTCACAGACGAAGCCGCTGAACACGATTCAGCTCTGCTCGGACTTCAGCTCGCGCGCGCGCTCGTACAGGGAGGACCTGTCGGGATAGAGCTCGCGCAGGATGATCTGCTCATCGCCGCGCACAGCGCGCACCACCTGAAGCTCGGCGCCGCCGCAGCAGCTCACCATGACGCATGTGGTCGTCGTCTCATCCTTCGAGACTTCCCACAGTATGTAATGATCTGTCTGCATTTCGGAACCGACCAATCTTTCAATCTACCCATCCACCAATCTACCGATTCGGTCATCGGGAATATCTGGCCATGGCCAACCCGACAATTTCTTCGATCAGCTGATTGTAGGTGCGGCCCGCCTTGCGCGCCGCCTGCGCCAGTTCGGCACGCGACGCGAGCCATGGATTTGGATTCACCTCGATGACAGCCACCGTGCCGTCGGGCTTGAGGCGCATGTCGACGCGTCCGTAGTCTTGCAGCTCGAGCGCCTGGTATGCCGCGACGGCTGTCTCGTGCAGCAGCGTGGTCGTCTCTTCCGACAGGTCCGTCGCGACGATCGACTTCGTGTCGCGATACGCCTTCGTGCCTTTGCCCCACTTCACCTCGGCCGCCGCGATCCTCGGGGTGCCTTCCGGCAGCTTCGACAAATCGAGCTCGATGACCGGAAGCGCCTCGGGGTTCTCGTTGCCGAGCACGCCCACGTACATTTCCCGTCCCTCGACATACTCCTCGATGAGGATCGGCGAATCAAACTGCTCATGCAGCCAGTCGATGCGCTCCATCAGCTCCTTGATGGACGAGACCACGGCGTTGAACTCGATGCCGATGGACCCATCCTCGCGCATCGGCTTCACGATGACGGGAAATTGCAGCTCGTCGGAAAACGCCAGGCGGCCGCGGAACGAGCGCGCGAAGATCGGCGTGGCGATGCGGTGGAAGGCAAAGATCTTTTTGGCGACGCTCTTGTCCTGCGCGAGCATGAGACCGTGGCTGCCGCTGCCGGTAAACGGCTTGCCGATGAGCTCGAGGTACGCGGCGATGTTGTAATCGGCGGTATCGTTTCCCGCGAACGACTCGCTGAGATTGAAAATGACGTCGCAGTCGAGCTTGGGCAGCGCGTGCAGGCTCTTGAGCGACCCGTCCAGCTGATGCAGCGTCGGCTCGTGGCCGAGCTTGGTGAGCGCGTCGGCCACTTCCTCCTCGACCTCCTTCTTGTCGAGGGTGCGAGTCAGCGGCGCTTTGCCGTTTGCGCCCGACGTGTCTTCCTCGGGCTCCCAACGATTGTAGAGGACGATGACTTTGAGTTTTCCTGCCATTAAGAGGTTTTCGCTACCACCTTCGCGACCTTCGCGGGCCGCCTTTTGTCGCCCGTGAAGGTACCACGAGTCAGGAAATTCATCGCCAACGTTGTACCGAAGGCAGTGAGCTCGACCAGGTACAGCGGCTCCTCGCCAATCTCTCCCCACAACTTCAGCCGCTCGCAATTCTTGCAAATCGCTTCGACGAGCGCGCGCACGACCGCGCGCCGCACGCCCGTCCAGTAGGTGATCTTGTCGATCAGCTCACGCCGGTACTTCGTGACGATGTCTGCGGCCGGACGCCCTTCGCGCGGCTTGCGAGTCAGGAAAATCTCAGAGAGGTGCACGTCCATCGCCATGTCGACGCGCATGTCGCGTTCCTTCTCGGCGCGCTTGTAAAACTCCCCGACGGTGAGGCGCATGTCGTCGACCGTGATATCGACCTCGCCGGTCCGCACGATGGGTTCCTGATCGCCGGACGTGCGCGCCATCCGATCCACATAGCGGAGCTTCCGCATCGCCGGCCAGCCTTTATATCGGCGCCTCCACGCGCTTCCCGGAGTGAGCCACACGGCAAATGTCTCGGCGAAGTCTTCGTCGGGGTGTTTCTGCGCGTACCACCCTTCCATGTGGCGCACGTAGTTGCGGCTGAACGGCACCGGACGGTATTTGTCGCGATACGGGCGATCGAACGGGCCGAACGTGGCAATCCAGTCGGCGCGCGCATACAGGCGGTACGCGTAGTTGAATACGTGCCCCGCCTCGTGGCGCATGTAGCGCATGATCTCGCGGCTGTCTTCGAGGTCGTCAATCGCGCGCTCGAGCTTGCCGAGGTTCGGGTCGGCGAGATAGAACGGGATGCCGAGCACCGGCTGCATGTCGGGACAGCCCCACTCGTCGGTCAGATAGCAGACCGGGCTGAACTTGTGCAGGCCCCGCCGCTCGAGCTCTTTGTAGAGCTGGCGCACGTACGGCTCGACGGGCGAGCCCTCGAGCGCAGCCCGAGCTCGCGGATACGCTTGCCGAGCACGCCGCGCAGCTCCGGATCAAGCGTTTCGAAGGCAGGCACTCTGGGACTGTAGCGGTAGCTGGCAGCCGTAGCCGGGTCGGAGAAATGGAAGCCATTCGCGCACCCAGCCCTCTGCCCACGTGCTACGGGCTACCAGCTACCAGCCTTGACGTAGGCCTCGCATACGAGTGACAATCGTGTGGTTCCAAGTAATCAATCTTACATTTGTGTCTGAATCATTGTCTATGACGCACCGCCCGCCCGCGTCCAAGCCAACCCGAGTCCTCTACATCGTGAAGTTCGGCGCCTCGCGACCCTGCTCGACACGAGCCAGGCGCTGACGGGCACCATCGATCTCCGGGCCGGCCTGCATCGCGTCCTTGAAATCCTCGGCCGCCACCACGGCGCCATTCGCAGCACCGTCGTCATGCTGGACGAAGACACCAGCCAACTGCAGGTCGAGGCCTCCGATGGGCTCGACCGCCCCGGCTATCGCGTGAGCTACCAGCTCGGCGAAGGCATTACCGGGCGCGTCGTCGAAAGCGGCAAGTCGATCGTCGTACCGCAGATCAGCCGCGAGCCGATGTTCCTGAACCGCGCGTCAAAGCGGGCCGAGCTGCCGCAACAGGAGCTCAGCTTCATCTGCGTGCCGATCATGCTGAACCGCAAAGCGGTCGGCGCGCTGGGCGTCGACCTCAAGTTCAAGGCCGATCGCGATTACGACCGCACCCAGAAATTCCTCGGGGTGGTCGCGTCGATGATTTCGCAGGCCGTCAAGGTGCAGCGGCTGATCGACAACGAGCGCAAGAAGCTGCTCGACGAGAATACGCACCTGCGACAGGAGTTGAAGGAGCGGTACGACTTCTCGAACCTTCTCGGCACCAGCGGACCGATGCGGCAAATCTGCGAGCAGGTCGCGCAGGTGGCCCGCACGATGACGACAGCGCTGATCCGGGGAGAGTCGGGAACCGGAAAGAGCTCGATCGCCCATGCGATTCATTACAACTCCCTGCGCGCGAACAAACCGTTCGTGAAGGTCAGCTGTGCGGCGTTGCCGGACAGCCTGATCGAATCCGAGCTGTTCGGCTACGAAAAGGGCGCCTTCACGGGCGCACAACAGCGGAAGAAGGGGCGCTTCGAGCTGGCTGAAGGGGGAACCCTGTTCCTCGATGAAATCGGCGACATCCCGCTCGGCCACCCAGGTGAAGCTGCTGCGCGTGCTGCAGGAGCGTGAATACGAACGGCTCGGCGGCACCGAGACGCTCAAATCGAACGTACGCCTCGTCACCGCGACCAACAAAGATCTCGAGAAGGCGATCACCGAGGGCACGTTCCGGGAAGATCTCTACTACCGGCTGAACGTCTTTTCCATCTTCGTGCCGCCGCTGCGCGAGCGGAAGACGGACCTGCTGCTGCTCGCCGATCACTTTCTGGAATCGTTCTCGCGGACGCACAGCAAGAGCATCAAACGCATCTCGACGCCCGCGATCGACATGTTGATGAGTTATCACTGGCCGGGCAACGTCCGCGAGCTGGAGAATACGCTCGAGCGCGCGGTGCTCGTGTGCGATGGCCACGTGATCCACGCGCACCACCTGCCGCCGACGCTGCAGACTGCCGAGGCGTCAGGCACCGTCACGCGCGTGTCGCTGCGCGACGCGGTCGCCGCGTATGAGAAGGATCTCATCTCGGACGCGCTGAAAACCACCCGCGGCAACCGCGCGAAAGCCGCGCGCCTGCTGAATACCACCGAGCGCATCATCAACTATCAGGTGAAGAAATACTCGATCGACTACAGACGATTCAAAAACTAGTCGTCAGTCGTCAGTCGGCAGTCGGCAGTCGGTAGTCGTCAGTCTCAGTCCGGGAGTCGCGCTGCCGACTGACGACTGTGACTGACGACTACCGACTGACGACTACCGACTGACGACTACCGACTCAGAAAGTCCTTGTAGTTCTCCCGCGTCACCAACTCGAAGGGAATCCACACGAAGCTATCGACCTTGTCGCCCCGCGACAGCTTCACCGCCGCATCGACGGCGCTGCGCGCCTGCCCGCGCGCGTTCTGAAAGACGGTTACCGCGAGTGTGCCCTTCGCCAGCTCCGCGAGGGCGTCGGGAGTCGCGTCCACGCCTCCGACGAGAAGCTTTCCAGGTGCAATTCCCGCCTGGTGGATCGCCATGATGGCGCCGATCGCCATCTCATCATTATTCGCAGCGACCGCGTCGATCGCAGTGCCCGCCGTCAGCCAGTTGTTCATCAGGTCGAGCCCCCGTTCGCGTTGAAAATTCCCGACCTGCTTCTCGACCACCTTCATACCCGCGTACTTCGCGACCACGGTCTCGACGGCCTTTGTGCGCAGCTGTGCACCGTTCGAAGCGAGCTCGCCGACCATGATCGCCACGTTTCCGCGATAGTTCATCAACCGGGCGAGCTCTTCCATCTCGAGCGTCCCCGCCTGCAGCTCCTCTGACCCGACGAACACGACGCCCGCGGGCAGCGTATCCTCAGCGGGACGCCGATTCACGTACACGAGAGGCACGCCGGCCTCGCGTGCGATTTTCGTCATCGCTGGAGTGGCTGATGTGTCGGCGGCGTTCACGATGATGGCCGACGCGTCCTGTGCGGCAAAGTTCTGAATCTGACTGAGTTGCCGGCCGACGTCTCCCTGCGCATCCGTAAACCGGAGATCGATGTCGGGCAGGGTCGACGCGTGCTCGACCATTGCCGTGCGAAGAATCGTCAGGAAATTGTCGTCGAAATGCGCCATCGACACACCAATGACCGGCCTTGCCGGAGCAGTCGAACCTCCACAACCGAGCACGGTCGACGCGAGCACGAAGGCCGCCATTCCGACGCGACCCGCGGTCAGCCCCCTCATCGTTCCTCCTTCAGGCTCCTGCGCCCCGATGACGATAGCGATCGGTCACCACTGCCGAGACAATGACTCCCCCTTTGACGATGTCCTGGATGTAGGCGTCCAGGCCGAGGAAGGTAAATCCACTCGTCATGATGCCGAGAATCATCGTGCCGATGACGGTTCCTGCTATGCGCCCGACACCCCCTGTGAGGCTCGTACCGCCGATAACCGCCGCGGCGATTGCATCGAGCTCGTAAGACATGCCCATGCCAGCCTGACCGCTCGCGGCGCGCGCGGACGTGACAACGCCGCCGAGCCCCGCCAGCAACCCGGCGATGGTATACACGCAGACGAGATGACGCCCGACGCGAATGCCGGACACACGCGCGGCCTTCGCGTTCGAGCCAATCGCGTACGTGTACTTTCCATAGCGCGTATGACGAAGCATCACGTGAAAGATGACGGCCACAGCCAGGAAAATCATCACTGGCACGGCGCCCGAGCCTATGCTCGTGTAACTCTCCGACAACATGCTGATGGGCTGTCCACGAGTGTAGTAGCGCGCGAGACCGCGCGCGCTCACCATCGTGCCGAGCGTCGCGATGAACGCAGGGATGCCGGTATACGCGATGAGGCTGCCGTTGACGAGACCGGCCACCGCGCCCGTGACAAGACCCGCCGCGACCGGGACAATGACCGGAAGATCGGTGAGCGGCGGAAACACCGCGCGCGCGTTCGCCGTCTGCGCGAGACTCGCGGCGATCATCGCCGACAACGCAACGACCGACCCTGACGAGAGGTCGATGCCGCCCGTCAGGATCACCTGCGTGACGCCGATGGCCAGCAGGCCGATGATTGAGACCTGCAGCACCATCACGAGCAGGCGCTGACCGTTGAACAGAAAGCTCGCGCCGCGCACCTGCCAGCCGATCGCCTCGAACAACACGGCGATGCCGACGAGCACGAGGAAGATTCCTGCGTCGCGGGACCGGCGGCGGGACGTCAATGAGCGGCCAGCCTCATGAGGTCGACCTGATCGGCCTCGGATCGATCGAGGATGCCGGCGATGCGTCCGTGCCGCATCACCATCACGCGATCGCTCATGCCGAGAATCTCGGGCATCTCGGATGAGATCATGATCACGGCCGCGCCCTCTGCCGCAAGCGTCGAGATTAGCTGATGAATCTCGGCCTTGGCGCCTACATCGATGCCGCGCGTCGGCTCGTCGAGAATCAGGATGCGCGGCGCCGTCAGGAGCCAGCGGGCTACCAGCACCTTCTGCTGGTTGCCGCCGCTGAGGTGCCGCACGGGTTCGAAAAGGTCCGGCGTCTTCACGCGGACCGCGGCCGACGCCGCCCGGCATGCGGCGAGCAGCTTTGCCTGCTTCACGAAGCCGCTGCGCACGAACTCGCCACCGAGCACCGCCACCTCCATGTTCTCGTGCACGCAGAGCGGCGGGAACAGCCCGCTGATCTGCCGATCCTCGGTGAGGAACGCCATCCCGCGCCCGATTGCGGCCGCGGGCGAATCGATGTTGACGGCAAGGCCATCGATGCGGATCTCGCCGGACGTCGCGCGCCTCAGACCGAAAAGGGTTTCCGCGAGCTCCGTGCGCTTCGATCCAACGAGCCCGGCGATGCCCAGAATCTCCCCTGCCCGCACGTCGAACGAGACATCCGAGAACGCGCCGTCGAAAGACAGCCCCCTCACCGAGAGCAGCACACGATCGGCCGGCACGTTGCCTTTCGGGAACAGCTGCGTCAACTCGCGGCCGACCATCATCGTGATGAGACGATCGCGATCGATCCGGCTGGCGGGCGACGACCCCACGACCCGTCCGTCGCGCATGACGGTCACCTCGTCCGCGATTCTGAAGACTTCGTCGATCTTGTGCGTGATGTAGATGATCGCGCTGCCGCGGGCTCTGAGATCGGCGACGATCGTGAAGAGCTGCCCCACTTCGCGCTCTGACAGCGCCGACGTCGGCTCATCCATGATGAGGACGTGCGCCTCGTACGAGCACGGCCCGCGCGATCTCGATCATCTGCCGCTGGGCGATGGTCAGGTCGCTGACGCGGTCGTCAGGATTGATCGTGATGCCGAGTGCACCGAGCAGATCAGAGGTTCGCCGCCGCAGCGCGCGATCGTCGATCAATCCGATGCGCGTCAGCGGTTCGCGGCCGAGAAAGATATTCTCGGCGACGCTCATGGACGGCATCAGGTGCAGCTCCTGATGAATCATCGCCGCCCGCCCTCTCAACACGACGCGTCCGGCGTCCGGCGTGACACCGCCGTCGACGATATTCATCAACGTCGATTTGCCGGCACCGTTTTCGCCCATCAGCGCGTGGACCGTGCCGGCGCGCACCTTCAGCGACACATCGTCGAGGGCCAGAACGCCCGGGAACGACTTTCGGACGCCTTCCACTTCGAGCAGATAGTCCATGGGGCTGAGATACACTAGCCGAGCCGGAAGCTGGTAGCTAGTAGCTCGTAGCGCTACAAGCTGCCAGCCACCACCGACCAGCTATGAGGGCCAAGCTCAAAATCGGCGTCATTGGCGCGGGGCGCCTCGGCAAGGTGTACGTACGCGATCTGGCTTCTCGCATTCCTGAAACCACCGTGGTCGCAGTGGCCGACGTCGATCGAGCCCTGGCCGCGAGCGTCGCCGAAGAATTCGACGTGCCGAAGGCACACGGCTCGGCAGAAGAATTGATCGACGATCCGAACGTCGATGCGATCGTCATCGTCAGCCCCACACACGCGCATCGAGAGCAGGCGATCGCGGCTGCACGATCGAAGAAACCGACGTTCTGCGAAAAGCCGCCGGCGCTCACCCTCGCCGAATGCACGGCGATGTCCGATGCCGTCGATCGGGCGGGCACGTTTTTCCAGATGGGGTTCATGCGGCGGTTCGATCCCGGGTACGCGGCGGCAAAGGCCAAGGTCGAACAGGGCGCCATCGGCAGGCCCGTCGTCTTCAAGTCATCGTCGCGCGATCCGTTCCGGCCGAGCCTCGAGTACGCGAACCCCGCCAGCAGCGGCGGCATCATGGTCGACATGGGCATCCACGATTTCGACCTCGCGCGGTGGTTCATGGGCGATGTCGATACAGTGCTGGCGGCGGGAGCCGTGCTCGCATATCCGGAGATGGCGTCGATCGGCGATATCGACAATGCGATAGCGACGCTGGTGTTTGCCGACGGGCGTCTCGGCGTGATCGATCTGACACGCAACGGGGTGTACGGGTATGACATCAGCACGGAGCTGCTCGGCGATGCGGGCACCCTTCGGGTTGGATACCTCCGCGAAACCCCGCTCTACACCATGACGAAGAACAACGTCGCGCACGACACCGTTCCGTATTTCATGGAGCGCTTCGAGCGCGCCTACACGATTCAGCTGCAGAATTTCGCACAGAACGTTCTGCAGAGTCGGACACCGCCCGTCGTCATCAAGGATGGGATCGAGGCATTGCGGATTGCGTTGGCCGCGACGGCGGCGCACCATACCGGCCAGCCGGTGCGAGTCAGCAGCATTCAGTAGGGCTGGGCTTCAGGCTGTGGGCTGTGGGCGTCCCAAAGCCTAGAGCCTACGGCCTGCTTTGCGCAGCGAGCAATGCCTCGACCTCGCCGAGCTTCGGCACCGACGGGATGGCCCCCAGCCGCGTACAGCTCGACGCCGCTGCCGCATTCGCGAAGCGGAGGATGGCTGCCACCGGCCGCTGCTGGAGCAGCGCGTAGATAAATCCCGCACGAAACACGTCGCCTGCTCCGGTGCCGTCGACGACCTTTACGCTGAACGCGGGGGCGACATGAAACCGATCGCCCTCGAGCGCCACCGATCCCTGCTCTCCCAGCGTCATCACGAGGACACCCTCGTTCAGCCGCCTCAATTTCCGCAGAGCCCGCTCAGGATCGTCTTCTCCAGTAATCAGCGCGGGCAGATTCTGCTCGAAGATGGGGTAGGTCACTGCCGCAATCAACGGCTCGACTGAGTCCGAGAGGTGCTCGAGATCGCTCGTGATAGCGCCGCCGGTGGAACGGGCGACCATTGCCGCATGCAGCGCAAGTTCTGGATCGTCGTCGTCGACATGGACGACGCGTGCCTCCAGACCAGACGCGCGCACCTTCTCAAACGGCAGCCGCAGCCGGTCGCTGCGGTGCCAGAATACGGTACGGTTGCCGCGCGGATCGACGAGGATGACAGCTCCGCGATTCGGCGCATCGCATTCGATCGAACTGCCCACGTCAACACCGCCGTCTTTCAGCGCGTTCCTGATTAATTGTCCGTGCGCGTCCGATCCAAAGGCGCCCAGATACCCGCTGCGCAAGCCCAGCGCCGCGCAGGCAGCTGTGACCGTCGCCGTCTGCCCTCCACACAGAAACTGCCGATCGGTGACGCGCGCCTTGCCACCGGCGGGCACGGCACTGCCCTCGACCGGCACTTGCAGGACCTCGTCGACGGAATTGGTGCCAACCCCTACTACATCCAGCATTGGTAGATTGGAGGATTGGTGGATTGGGAGATGGTTGTCAGATTGAAGAGTGTAGATTGGTCGGATTAAAGAATCCACCCATCGTCAATCGCACTCTGACAACCTTCAACCAATCTATCAATCTGCCAGTCTTCCAATGGAGGTGCACAGCTCCCTCACTCGCGCCTCCGAAGCCTGCACTTGTTTCTCCATGTCAGCCTCACCCAACCCCAGCTGACCACGATGCTCGGCCGCCCGCAGAAAGACGTACGCATGGTCGAGCTCGCGGGAGATCTGCTGAGGGATCACTCCTGCGATGCCCATCGCTGCGAGTGCGCCAAGCGTGCCCGTTTGCCGAAGAGCCGCATCCTCCGCACCGTGCGCGAGCTGCAGGTACTGCGTCAGCCTTTCGATCGCGTCGGCAGCGCGGGTGCTCTCGTACGGCGGTGGCGTGACAGCCGCGGCAGGCTCTCGGCCATACACAAATCGGTGACACAACGTGATAAATCGCGCACCGAGATTCGCATCGCCCGCGATCGGGCGTGCTCTCGTCAACGTCAGCCGTTCGCCGACATCGTCAGACCCGGCGTAGTGCTCCGCGTACTCGGCGAGCGAGCACGCCTTCAGCCAGCCATCTGCTTGCGGCCACTGCGGCAGTTCGACGCGATACAACACTCCGTCATGCGTCTCGTCTCTCAGCGCGGCGGTCAGGTCGCAACCGACTCTGACGAAAAACTCGGCGGCGCCGGTCGTATCGGCAACGGTCGTGTTCGACGCCTCGTATACGTACAGAAGACTGATGTCGGCGCCGTAACTCATCTCACGGCCGCCGAGGTGGCCGGTGCCGATGACGGTGAACGTGCCAGGCGGTTTGTCGCGGGCCTCCAGGTCAAGCCGTTGCTGCATGACGATGGCGAGGGCGAAGTCGACCGCCACCGATGCCACGTCCGACAATTGTGCTCCAGCGGTCTGGACCGTTTCGTGGTGGAGGAGATCGCGCGTGCCGATGCGCAGCGTCTCGCGCCGCTTCCACCGCCGAAGCATGCTCAGCCCTTCCACGGGGTCATCGATGGTCGCGAACGCCGATACGAGCTCCTCTTCGTGATCCTCGCGATCGGGCGCGCTCCGCTCGACCTGCGCCACGAGCCAGTGAAAGTACTCGGGCGTGCGGATCAGGATCTCGCCGAGGTGCGGCGAGGCGCCCATCACGTGGGTCAGTACATGCAGCGCGCGCGGATCCTCACGAAGGTAATCGAGGAACATGGCGCGCCCGCTGCGGGACGCCACATAGTGCGCGATGGCGGCGACCGCCGCGTCAGGATTGGGAGACTCGAGAACTGCCGCGACCAGGTCTGGCGCGAGACGGCCGAGAGCCTCGCGTACGACCAGGTCGTCGGCCATACTCTGAAAATGTTCGTCTACCGCCGCCGCATCTTTGAAACCGAGCGATTGAAGGTACGCGCGCGCCTGCTCTTCGGTGAGATCCGGCGAGAGGAAGAGATCGGATGGTGTCACGGCAGTCGCCAGTCAGCAGTCAGCAGTCGGTAGTCGTCAGTCTCAGTCGGGAGTCGTCAGCGGTGGCGGCCTATCAGTCGCAGCTGACTGGTGACTGAGACTGCCGACCGTCGACTGACGCCTGACGACTTCACACGTCCTTCTCGCCCGTCCGAATGTTGTAGCCCTGCTCGACGGGCATCACGAATACACGGCCATCCCCGATCTCGCCCGTGCGCGCTGCGCCGATGATCGCTTTGATGGCTTCGTCGACCGCGGTATCGGGCACGACCACCTCGATCTCCATCTTCGGCAGCAGGCTGACTTCATATTCACGTCCGCGGTACACGGCGGTGTGCCCCTTCTGGCGCCCGTGGCCGCGAACCTCGGTCACCGTCATCCCGGCGATGTTCAGCTTGCCGAGCGCTTCCTTGATGTTGTCCACCATGTTGGGCCGGACGATCGCCTTAATCAGCTTCATGCAGTCTCCTTCAACATGCGTTCGAGGTCGGCCTTCAGCGACGCTTCGTCGCCTTCTGAAAGCTTGGACCCGCCGCGAGTAATGTGAAATACGTCGATGGCCTTCTGTCCTTCCGTCGAGATCAGCACGAGGTCGACGTCGACCCCGTGATCGGAGATGACCCTGCTGACCCTGTGCAGCAATCCGGGCGCGTCGTCGGCGACCAGCTCGAAGACGGTGTACCGTTGCGAGTGGCTGGTGTCGAAGTGCACGACCGGTGTGCGCCGCACGAGCGACCGCCGGGTCAGGACGCTCCCCTCTTTGCTTTTCATGAGCTGCGTCACGTCGGTCGCGCCGCTCACCACCTCGCGCAGCCGCCGATCGAACTCCGTCGGGCCCTCCGAATTGCGCTCGAAGAACCCGTCGCCGTCGGCAAACTGAAACACGTCGAGCGCGAGTCCCGCAGGGCTTGTCAGCGCGTGCCCGCGCAGAATGTCCATGCCGAAGTACGCGAGCACGCCGCAGATGTTCGAGAACAGAAACGGTTTGTCGAGCGACACCACCGTCAGCTCCCACGCGTCGGTTTTCTTCTCGAGGAAAAAATGCGCCTCGTTCGGACTGATGTCGCGCCCGAGCCTGACATGGCGATAGATTGCGTCCTGCGAGAAGAGAATCAGGTAGCGGCGGGGCAACCCCTCCAGAAAGGCCGCCATGTCGGCTTCCGGGATATCCGCAGGGCGATTTGCCTGCAAAGCGGCCACGAGCGCCTGATCGCGATCGATGACGTCGTCACCGTAGCCCAGCGTCATCTGGTTGTACGCATCGACGTACAACCGCCACAGCAGCTCCTCCTTCCATGGGGTGAGTGTCTCGGGGCTGACCGCTCCGACATCGCATAACGTGAGCAGCACGAGCGTTTTGAGCTGCTCCTCGGTGCTGAACATCGACGCGAACTGCCGCACGACTTCGGGCTCTTCGGTGTCGCGCCGGAATGCGACGCGCGACATCTTGAGATGGTTCCTGATGAGAAAATCGATGGCCTGCCGCGCTTCGGGGTCGAGCCCGAGACGTTTGGCCATCGCAGCCGCCATCTCAGCGCCCACAATCGAATGATCTCCTTCGCGGGCTTTGCCGACATCGTGATAGAGCAGCGCCAGCACGAGCAACTCGGGCGCATGCACTTCGCGGAGAATCGGCCCGAACCGTGGATTGTTGAGCAATCGCTCGGCATTCCGGACCGTCAGCAGCGTATGTTCGTCGACGGTGTACTTGTGATAGAAATCGCGCGTCACGCGGCAGGAAATCTCGTTCATCTCCGGGAAGATCGCCCCGAGCAGGCCGCAATCGCGCATCTCGGCAAGCCGCGCCGACAACGCGGGTCTCGGCCGCATGAACTGGAGGATCCGGCGCTGATGCTCCGGCGTCGGAGAGAACACGTCGGGCGCGTAGTTGTGCGTCTGCTGCTCGCGTTCGATGAACGCGAGCGCGTCGTCGGCCACGGGCACATTGCGCGACACGGCGGCTTCGAACGCGCGAAGCCACTCGGCGGGTGAGGCGACCGCGGTCGGCATATCTGCGAACGTGATGCCCTCGACGACCCACATGAGGTTCTCGCCGATCAGCCGAATGGGCGTTGGCGCAGCCGGCTGCGCGGCACGGCGGACGCGGGCGAGCGCGCGCGTCACGCTGCGGGCGTCCTTGAAGAAATCGGTCATCAGCGCTTCGACGCGCCGTCGCATGTCGCCCGCCTCCGCGGCTTCTCCGCTGCGGCGAGGCAGGCTCGAATAGTGAAGGCGATCGACCGCTTTCTCCTGCAGCTCGTAGCTCAGCACGTTGACGTTGCGCCCGGTGTCGAGGTGCAATCCCGAGCGGATGCGCATGAGAAACTCCTCGGCGTCGCTCAAGCGATCGGGCGACGGCTCCCGCGCGACCCGCCGGCGGTCCCCGCCGAGGCGCAGCATCAATCGCGTGGCCCACACATCGCGCAACGCACCTGGCCCGTCCTTCACATCGGGCTCGAGCTGATACAGGGTGTCGTCGAAGTCGCCATGGCGTTTGTCGGTGAGCGTCACGAGCGCCTCGAGAATCTGCGGCCGCCACGCCGGCGCAGACGACTCCATGACGGCGTCCAGCCGGTCGATGAGTTCGGGGTCGCCAGATAGGGTCCGCAGATCCATGAGCGCGAGCAGATATTCAGGATTGGTCGCATCGAGCCGATCGAAGTCCGCCAGCTCGCGGACATGGTGCCCGACCTGAAAATGCAGGTCCCACAGCGGGTGCAGGAGCGCTTTGACGAAACGCTCCTCCGGCCGTCCGATGGACCCGCCAAACACCACCAGCAGATCGATATCGGAATGCAGGAACTGCGATTTACGGCCATATCCACCGACCGCGCATACGGCGAGTGGCGTCTGCGTGTATCCGCGCGCGGCATCGGCAAGATCGCGAATGATGCCGTCGATGCACTCGGCGTGCAGCGCAAGGGCGGCGCGCCCTCCCTCGCCACGTTCAGTGGCGTCGACCAGCGCCCGGCGCGCCAGATCGAGCGTGCCTGACAGCCGCACCCGCAAGCCGGCCTGATCGGTGTCCTTACCTTTAACGGGGCCCATCGACAGACATACGGCCATAGGATACTTCGGAGAGATCGGGTTATCTAAAGATCTAGAGATCTATAGATCTCTGAATCCCTAGATCTGTAGATCCCTAGTAGCTCATTCCGATACCAATGGATCCGATCACCTGGCTGCCTTCAGGCGTGCCGTCCTTGACGTTGAACGACTTCGTTCCGTCGCCGAGGGCGAGAAAGTTCACGCCACCGTGAAGATTCCACGTGCCGAATTTCGTCGGCGCGCTGCTGAACGGAACCGTAAACAGGGCACCGATGTCGAAGAACCCGAACCCGTTGTCCTTCCCGTTCGCCTCGTAATAGTCCCCCAGGCTGAAACCCAGCTTCAGCGGCACGCCAATCGTCGCGCCACTGCCTCCCAGCGGCCAGCTCGGAGCGATGCCGAGCTCGGCATATGTGCCTTCGTCGCTCCCGCCGTCGGCCTGCCCGCTGAGCTCGAACGCGATGAGCCCGTACGGCGCGTACTTGCTCGCGTGCGCCACCTTGAACGCAAACTCCCTCACCGTGCCGAAACTTTCGTTCGGACTGGTATAGGCGGTGTAGAACGGAGAAATCGTCACTCCCCGCCCGACGCCGAAGTTCAGCATCGCGTAGAAGTCTTCCTCGTAGTGACTCGAGTTGTTCGCCTGGGAACTACCACTACCGGAAGAGCCCGTGTGGAGACTGTTCCACACGCCGAAGTTGACGCTGACACTTCTCCCGGTGTCGCTGGAATGAAGCGCGATCCCCACATCGCCGAAGGCAAACATCGTGAAGGATGGATCCGACTCCTGCCGGATGCCCCGGAAGAAATACACCGACGGAAAATCGACGCCCGTCGTCAGTGTGATAGCGCCCGGGTTGGGATCGGGGTCTTGTGCCTGCGCAGAGCCGGTGAGCGTGAACAGTAACGCGCCGGTGAGCGCGAGATGGATCAATCGCGAGCGGAAACGAAAAGATGGGATCAAGTGTGCCTCCATGAAATCGTCGATGCTGTGGCGGTGCCGGCCCCTATGACCGGCACCGCCGAGAGAAGTTCCTGTTAGGCGAGCTCCGACCGCAGCGCCATGGCCGGGACCTTTGTGGTCGCCGTGGTCTGCGACATCGCCAGATTCTCGCCGTGCACGTATGCCTCCTCGCCGTGGTTGCTGAGGTCGAGGCCGGTGTCTTCGTCCGCGGCCGAGACGCGGAGCGGAACGACAAGCGAGATGAGCTTGAGGAGCACGAAGCTCATGGCGCCGCTGTAGACGATGGTCGCGCCAACAGCCATGGCCTGAATGCCGAGCTGCGCAGGGTTGCCGAACAGCGCGCCGTCGGCAAGGCCGTTGAGCGCTTTCTGCGCGAACACGCCGGTGAGCAGCGCGCCTACAGTGCCGCCGACGCCGTGTGCGGCGACGACGTCGAGCGAATCATCCAACGACGTCTTCGCGCGCCACACGAGGCCGAAGTAGCTCGGCACCGCCGCGATCGCGCCGAGGGCAATTGCGCTCATCGGGCCGACGAAGCCGGCGGCCGGCGTGACGGCGACCAGACCGACGACAATGGCCGTCGCGCACCCGACGGCGGTCGGTTTGCCCGATCGCATGTAGTCGAGCAGCGTCCAGACGCACAGCGTGCCCATCGGCGCGAGGAAGGTCGTGACGAACGCGAGCCCCGCGATCGGGCTCGCCGCGAGCGCACTGCCGGCGTTGAAGCCGAACCAGCCGAACCAGAGCAGGCCGGCGCCCAGCAGCGTGAACGGCACGTTATGAGGGAGCAGCGAGGAGCTCGGGTAATCCTTGCGCTTGCCGATGACCATGGCCGCAACCAGCGCCGCGACGCCGGCGTTGACGTGAACGACCGTGCCGCCCGCGAAGTCGAGCGCACCCATATCGGCGAGCCAACCGCCGCCCCACACCCAGTGCGCCACGGGCGAGTAGACGAAGAGGGCCCACAGAATGATGAACGCGAGGTATGCCGAGAACCGCATGCGCTCGACGATGGCGCCCGAAATCAGCGCCGCCGTGATGATGCAGAAGGTGCCCTGATAGGCCATGAACAGGTAGTGAGGAATGGTGCCCTGGGCCTCGAGTCCCACACCTTTGAGCGCGAAGCGCGACAGATCGCCGATGTAGTTATTGCCCGGCGCGAACGACAATGAGTACCCCACAACGGCCCAGAGGATTCCGACGAATCCGAGGGAGATGAAGCTCATCATCATCGTGTTGAGCGCGTTCTTCGAGCGGACCAGCCCGCCGTAGAAGAATGCGAGCGCCGGGGTCATCAGCAGAACTAGCGCGGTCGAGACCAACATCCATGCGGTATCGGCTTGATTCATTAAGCACCTCTGAGCAGTGAAAGGGCCGCTCGCGGCGGCACCTGATAGAAGACATCCCGTTTTGTGCAAGAGAGTCGCCAGTCGAGTTTCGCGGCGAATCGCATTTTTGCTGGGAATTCACGCGATCGACCATTATCAAGATCCGACAAACACGTTACCTGCCTCGTGTACGCCTACATCTGTGTTGCTTTACATCTGCGACCGCGGGGACGCGAAGACGCAGAGGAATTCGTCTCTGCGGTGAGACTTGTGATGACCTGACAAGTTTGTAGGTTTTAATTCGGGTGGCCGCGTTTTTGTTACTTCTTGAACCGGCGCCAGTCGATGCCGAGCAGGCGCACCTTGTAATTCATGATGCGGCCGGTCGTGTTCAGCAGCCGCGCCGCCTTGGCGCGGTTGCCCCGCGCGGTCTTGAGCGCATCCTGGATGAGGTCCTTCTCGTACGCATCCAGGGCGTCTTTCAGCGACAGGCTCATCGCCGTGCCCGATGACGCGGCGGTCTGCAAGGTCGGGGGCAGATGATGGGCGTGCACGACCTGACCGTCGCAGACGACGACCGCGCGCTCGATGGCGTTCTCCAGCTCGCGGACGTTGCCGGGCCAGTGATACGCCATGAGCATGTCGATGGCCGGCGTCGAAATGCGCTTGATGTGTTTGCCGTGGGCGAGCGAGGCCTTCTCGAGGAAGTGATCGGCGAGCAGCAGTAGGTCCGGCTTGCGCTCGCGCAATGGCGGCAGGAAGATCGCGAACACGTTGAGTCGGTAATACAAATCCTCGCGGAAGCTGCCGTCGCGGATCGCCGACTCGACGTCCTTGTGCGTCGCGGTGATCAGCCGCACGTTGGCGCGAATCGTCTTCGTACCGCCCAGGCGCTCGAATTCGCGCGCCTGGATCACACGCAGCAGCTTGATCTGCGTCGCCAGGTTGAGCTCGCCGATTTCATCGAGAAACAGCGAACCGCCCTCGGCCAGCTCGAAGCGCCCTTTCTTGGTGGCGTGCGCGCCGGTAAACGCACCCTTCTCGTAGCCGAACAACTCGGATTCGATGAGGCTTTCGGGCAGCGCGGCGCAGCTGACCTTGATGAACGGACGCTTCGACCGCAGCGAGTTGTAGTGGATGGCCTGCGCGATCAGCTCCTTGCCGGTGCCCGACTCGCCGCGGATGAGCACGGTCGTGTCGGTGCGCGCGACCTGCGAGACCTGTTCGTAGACGAGCCGCATGGGGCCGCTCGTCCCGAGGATGTTCGAGAAATCGTACCGCTCGCGCAGCTCGCTCTTGAGGTGCGTGTTCTCCTCGCGCAGCCGCTCGCGCTCGGCGTCGATGACGCGCTGAATCCGAATCGACTGCGCCATCAGCGAGGCGACGACGCCGAGGAACTTCACCGTACGGTCGAAATCGCGCTCGGGATTGAAGCGGAAATCGGCACCGAGCGCGCCGGCGGCCTTCCGGTTCAGCAGAATCGGGACGCACACATAACTGATCTCCTCGCGCCCCAGCTCCGGGCGGTCCGCGGTGCGCCGCAGGAACATCGGTTCGCGCGAGACCTTCGGCACGACAATCGGTTTTCCGCTCTGGACAACGCGGCCCGTAATCCCTTCACCGAGACGGAACTTCACGTCGGCTTTTCCGCCCGGCGGCCCTTCGGCCGCGACGACCTCGATGTCGCCGTTGACCGCGAGCAGCGCGACGGTACTGCGAATGATGCTGTGATGACGGTCGAGAATGCCGAGAACTTGATGAAGCGCGCTCTTCTGATTCGTGCCTGCTGCCAGTGCCTGACTAATCTCGAGCAACGTCGACAGCCGACGAAGTTCGCTCGTGCCGCTTCTCGTCGTGACGTCTGCCAGTGTCAACCCCGCTGTGTTCGTTACCATGGTGCCGCCCCTTCCCCAGGACCTCTGCCACTGCACGAGCAAAGCTGGTTCCACATCACGCGAGTGCGGATCTCGGCGAAAACACTAGGAATTCAGCGGATTACATGTGAGTAGGAGGAGAGGTGGAACCGACAAACTTGGAGAGAAAATATTTCGACCAGACATTCGTGTCTGTACGAGGGATCGTGGGGTTCGTAGGGATCGTGGGGAGCGCCGCTTGGTTATTTCGGCGCAGAGGGCTTCGGACGCGTGGCATGTGCTGTCAGGCGCGCTCTCCTCACGCCGAGCACCTTGCCCTTCTGATGTGCGGTGATGGTGACATCCCACTCGCCCGCCATCGAGACGATGGCGATGCCGTTGTATTTTCCACCGCCTATCGAGTTCAGTTTTCCCTCCGTCCGCATCTCTGGATGTTTGGTCTTCGGATCCGCGGGCATCAGCAGCAGCAGGGACACGTCGGCGTCTGCCACCGGTCCCTTGGCGTCCTTGACGGTCACTTCGAAACGATTCTGACCGAGACCGAGCGGCGAAGGGTGAGTCGTGAGCGTCAGCGTCGCGACGCCCGGCTGCGCGGCGACTGCAACGGCGAGTGTGAGGAGAGTGGCGACGGCAAGGAAGCGATCCATGGCTCACGATCTCATTTCTGGTTGTCAGTGAGGTAGGTCTCGAGCGCTTCCTGGTCAACGCTCGTAAAGGACACGCCGGCGCGGTACCACAGCTGCCCCCCGCGCGGCTCGAGCCGCGCCCACGCCACCTTGGCCTTGCAGACGATCGCACCGTCGCCGATGGGCACCGTCACGCTGATGAGACGGTTCGGGTTGACTGCCGAGGGCGTCAGCACCTGCGCGCCCGTCATTGAGAGATCGACGAGTTTTCCGGGCGTGCCTTCGACTTGAATATCGGGTTCCGGCTTGAACGTCACGCGTCTCGCGCCACGAGCCGGCCCGCGGAACTGATCGGCGCCCTCGGGCGCGGGAGGGGCGGGCGCCGCCGGCGGGCCTGCAGCGGGTTCCGGTGTCCCATGGCGGTGATAGTCGAGCTCGACTTCCGCGGCCTCGGCACGCATCTCCGCGTCCCGGAGCGCCAGTTCGAGCGCGCGCGTGCGTTTCTCGATCGCGACCTGGCGCTCCTCTTCCCGGGTGATCGCGTTGAGATCGATCTCGGTCTCGGGGTCGGGGTCGCGTGCGACGTCCGCGTGTTCGGCGCGCGCCGCCTCGATCACTTCAGCCGCATCACGCGCCTCGTGGGCGGCCTGCAGCTGCCGCAGCGCGGCATCGCGCTCGCGAATAGTGCTCTCGGCCGTCTCAAGCCGCTGTTGAAGCTCGGCCGTTTCCTGCTGCTGAGTGTCGCGCTCATGGATCTCCTGTTGGAGGCGGGCCTCGGCGCTCCGCGCGGCATCGCGCGCGGTTGTCAGCGCCTGTTCCTGCTCGGCCTGCGAGTGCGAGAGCGTGTGCGCCCGCGCGTCCACATCCTGGCGAAGACCGTCGAGCTCGCCCCGTACGGCGTCCAGATCGCGTCGTGATGCGTCCCGTTCGTCGCGCGCAGCATCGCGCTCGCCCCGGGCACCGTCGAGGTCGCGGCGGACAGCATCCAACTCTTCGCGCGCTGCGCTCAACTCGCCGCGGACGGCAGAAAGATCGGCCTCGAGCTGCGAGCTCGCCTGCACCAGCTGCGCGGCCGCCGCACGCTCGCCTTCGAGTGCGGTATTGTGCTGCTCGAGCTCGCCCGCGAGCACGACTCGCTCCAACTCACTTTGCGAACGCGCCTGCGCCACCTGCTGCTCGAGGGCGTTGACGGCCGCGCGCGCGGCGTCGAGCTCACTGCGCAGACCCGCGCTCGACGACTGCTGCTGCTCCATCGCTTCGCGCACCGCCGCCAGCTCGCGGTGCGCGCCGGACGCTTCCCTGTGTGCTGCTTCAGCGGCGCGGCGTTCCTCTTTCAATGTCGCTTCGGCCTGCTTCAGCGCAGACTTTGCCTGATCGATGACCTGGCGCAGCGCCGCGGATTCGACTTTCTCGGCTTCCAGCGCCTCGATCGCTTCGCTTCTGGCCGTGGCAGCGACGCTCTCGCTGTTCTTTTGCGCATCGAGGACGGCATTCCGCGCTGTGGCATCGGCCTCGTCGGTCGCGGCGCGGGCCAGATCGAGAATCAGCGCCTCGAGCGACCCGTGCTTCCTGGGATCGGCGAGGGCTTTTTCAAGGGCTGTCAGCCTGGTATCCAACGAGGCCCGGAGCGCCTCAACTTCCTTCGGCAGAGCCGGCCGTGGTGCGGTACTCTTCACGACGTGATTTTATATGAGATAAGTTCTTCCTCATCCTCGTGGCTCTAATACTCGCCCTCAACCCCGGAAATCGTCACAGCCCGACGCTGTCGCGCCTGGCGCGCGAGCTGCTGGGCTCGGAGCTCATCGGCGCTGAATCCTGTGTGGTCGCTATCCGCGCCATCAACGAGCGTCTCCCCGATGTCGTCCTCCTTCCCGCCAAACCGGCGCGAGGCGAGGCCGACCTGATGGCGCATTTGACCTCGGTGCCGGGCGGTGTGCTCACATTGAGGCTGCCGCCGGTCGAATTGGCCGACCCTGTGGAGTTGGCCAAACAGATTCGCGAGATGCTCGCAGGGGCAGCTGTCTCGGCGGATGTCGCACCACCGCTCCCCCGGGGAACGTCGCCCCACCTGCTGGCAGCAGCGACCGCGACCATCAACTGGATTCGCAAACGGCGCGAACAATGGGATCACCAACCTGTCCCCGACGAGCCTGTCCCGCAAAGGAGCGGCGTGTCGTCGGCCGCTTCCGATGTCCGGCACGATCCGAGTGAACGACACGAGCCGGACCACACGAGCGAGGCCTCACCGTCCGAAGATCCCTTTGCCGATGCGACACAGAGAAGCACGTGGATCCCGCGTGCGGCCGCGTTGGCTGTGGTCATCGGCATTGTCGGCGGGATGGTGGCGTGCTGGCCACAGGTCCGCGGCGCATTCGGCAGCACGAGCGCACCGGTGAGCGCCCCGATCGCGGTCTCACGGCCATCCCCGGAGACGACCATCGCCGTGAGGTCGAGCGAGCCCGCGGAGGTCTTGATCGATGCCACACGGGCCGGTGACACGCCCTACAAAGGCACGATCAGCCTCGGCACGCACGCAGTGACGGTCAGACACGCGGGCGGCGAGCGACAGGTTGCCGTCGAAGCGACGAGCGAGCCGGTAGAACTAGAGGTTGATTTTTCGAAGCCGTAGGGCGTTCGCAATCACCGACACCGAGCTGAATGTCATCGCCGCACTGGCGATCATCGGACTCAGCAGCCATCCGAACACCGGATACAGGACACCTGCGGCAACGGGAACGCCGAGCACGTTGTAGACGAATGCGAAAAACAGATTCTGCCTGATGTTCCTCATCGTCGCGCGGCTGAGCCGGCGTGCGCGCACGATGCCCCGCAGATCGCCTTTCACCAGCGTCACCGCCGCACTCTCCATCGCGACGTCCGTGCCGGTCCCCATCGCAATGCCCACGTCGGCACGCGCGAGCGCCGGTGCGTCATTGATGCCGTCGCCGGCCATCGCGACACGCTCGCCGCGCTGTTGCAGCCGCTTCACGACCGCGGCTTTTTGTTCGGGCAACACGTCGGCTTCGACGGCATCGATCCCCACTGCCTTCGCAACAGCCTCGGCCGTCGTACGGTTGTCGCCCGTGAGCATGACCACTTTTACGCGCGCGCGATGCAGCGCCTCGATGGCCTCGCGCGTGGTCGGCTTGACGGGATCGGCCGCGCCGAGAAGTCCCGCCGGATTCCCGTCGACCACCACGAACATCACGGTCTGACCGTTGAGGCGCAATTCCTCGGCCCGCGCCCGCAGCGGACCGGGATCGACGCCGAGCGCTTCGAGGTAACGCATGTTCCCAATCGCTACCGTGTGACCCTCTACACGTCCACTCACACCTTTGCCGGTGGTGGACGCGAACTGCTGCACGGGCGACAACGCGATCTGTCGCTGGCGGGCACCTGACACGATCGCTTCGGCGAGCGGATGCTCGCTGACGTTTTCGAGACTCGCGGCAAGGCGAAGCAATGTCGTCTCGTCGAGCGGCGGTTGTGGCGCCAGCGTGACCAGACGCGGCGTGCCTTCGGTCAGCGTCCCGGTCTTATCGACGACGAGCGTCGTAATCTGCTCGAGCAGCTCGAGCGCCTCGGCGTTCCTGAAGAGCACGCCGGCTTCGGCGCCACGGCCCGTGCCCACCATGATCGACATCGGCGTCGCAAGCCCGAGCGCGCACGGGCACGCGATGATGAGGACGGCAATGGCATTCACGAGCGCGTAGGCGAGCCTCGGTTCGGGCCCCGCGATCGACCACGCGATGAATGTCAGCACGGCCACGCCGATTACAGCGGGCACGAACCACGCCGACACCGTATCGGCCAGGCGCTGAATGGGCGCGCGCGATCGCTGCGCCTCGCTGACCATGCGGACGATTTGGGCGAGCAGCGTGTCCGAGCCCACCCGCTGCGCCTCCATCACCAGCGTGCCCGTTCCATTGACGGTCCCCCCTGTGACGCGATCGCCCGGCGCTTTCGCCACGGGGATGGATTCGCCGGTCACCATTGATTCGTCGACGCTCGCTTCGCCTTCGAGCACGATACCGTCAACCGGGATGCGCTCACCCGGGCGCACCCGCAGCCGACCACCCACGTACACGTCGGCGAGCGGCACGTCGCGCTCCGTTCCATCGCGATCGATGCGCCGCGCCGTTGTCGGCGCAAGTCCCAGGAGGCTGCGGATTGCAGCACCCGTGCGGCTGCGCGCACGCAGCTCGAGCACCTGGCCGAGCAGGACGAGCACGACGATCGCCGCGGCCGGCTCGAAATAGACGGCCACCGCATCCCCCATCCGGAACGAGTGGGGAAAGAGATCGGGAAACAGGGTGGCCACGACGCTGAAGCCGTACGCCGCTCCGACGCCCAGCGCGATCAGCGTGAACATATTGAGATGGCGAGTGACGAGTGAGGACCACCCGCGCACGAAAAACGGCCAGCCGCCCCACAGCACGACGGGCGTCGCGAGGGCGAGCGCGATCCAGTTCAACTGCCGTGCGTGGATGCGTGTACGGAGCGGATGCGCCGGTAGAAACTCGTCGAGCATGAAGAGCAGGAACGGGACCGTCAGGGCGAGCGACCACCAGAATCGCCGTGTCATGTCCTCGAGCTCTTCGTTCGGCGGTTCCTCGAGCGAGACGTTCACCGGCTCGAGGGCCATCCCGCAGATCGGGCACGAGCCGGGGCCCTTCTGCCGAATCTCCGGATGCATCGGGCAGGTATACTCCGCCTCCGGATTCACGGGCCGGTTCGAGGTGTGGCGCTCCTCCGATGATCCGACGAACTGACCTGGATCGACCTTGAAGCGCTCCAGACAGCTGTCATTGCAGAAGTAGTACGTGCGGCCGCCATGCTCGACCTCGCCGACCGAATCGGCCGGCGAGATCGTCATGCCGCAAACGGGGTCGACAACGTCCTGCACTACGTGCTCGGGCACGTGCGCCTATTTTGCGTATTTCTGAGGCTCGGCATCGAACTTGTGTTTGCAGACTTTCGCACAGAAGTAATACGTTCTTCCGTTGTACTCGCTTGTGGCCGCAGCTTTCGCCGGATCCACATCCATCCCACACACAACGTCACGTTCCATAAGGCCTCCTTCGACATTACAACAGCGCCGGACCCGCCACGCAATTGTGGTATATCTGACGCTGTCGATGATATGGGCGGTTCGCTCGGTCAGTTTGTTGCTCATCGTGTGGCTCACCGCTGCGGCGTCTATCCCTCTGTGCTGCTGGTCGATGTCGAGCGCCCATGCTCATCAGACGCAGCACGAGGCGCCAGCCGTGGATCAGCACGCGCATCATCACCACGGCGCCGCTCATGCAGCCGGGCCCACAACAGCGGCAGCGGCGCTGTCGCCGATGCCCGCGCATGACTGCGACACCACGTCGGTTGAGGCGATCGTCACATCGCGCGGCTCCCTGCACTTGGGCGATATGCGCACGGCTGACAAGGCGCTCGCCGGCGTGTTCGTACTGCGCGTCTCGACGACATCGATCAACCGCTCCGACCCTGCCGTGCCCTGGGGCTCTCCGGGCTCTGCATTCCTGAATCCCCTCCGCGTCTGATCCCTCTCCCGCCCCGTGTAGGTTCACGAACAGCACGTGCACGTAGTGCCGATCCGAGAGGAAGAAGCCATGTTTGTCCGGTGGATGACTGCAGTCCTGCTTATCACCATTCCACTCACGTCGCTGACATCCGCGCAATCGGCCGAGCCGGGCGGCTGGCACGTGATGCAGGATGCTGTTGTGTACGGTTTGTTCAATCACCAGGGAGGACCGCGCGGCGGAGACGAGGTGCGCGTGCCGAACTGGTGGATGGGAATGTTCGAGCGGCGGGTCGGCGCGTCGCATCTCGCGATTAACACGATGCTCAGCCTCGATCCCGTCACCGTCGGCGGGAAGGGGTATCGTGAGCTGTTTCAAGTCGGCGAGACCTTCGAGGGGAAACCGCTCATCGACTATCAGCATCCGCACGATCTGTTCATGCAGCTCGCGGCGGTGTGGCGGATACCTGTCGGCGCACAGACAGGTTTTACGCTCGCGGGCGGCCCTTCAGCGGAGCCAGCACTGGGCCCGGTGGCTTTCATGCATCGCGCCTCAGCGATGGAAAACCCGATGGCGCCGCTGTCGCACCATACGCTCGATTCGACGCACATCGCGTTCGGTGTCGTTACGGCGGCCCTCGACCATGGGCCATGGATGATCGAAGCCTCGATCTTCAACGGCCGCGAGCCCGACGACAATCGATGGAACGTCGACTTCGGTGCACTCGATTCGTATTCGAGCCGCATCTGGTTCCGCCCGCACAATGAGTGGGAGTGGCAATTTTCAACCGGCCGCCTCGAGGCGCCGGAAGAGCTCGGTCACGGCGACATCGTGCGCACGACGGCGTCCGCGTCGTGGTTGAGGCACGACGGCCTTGACTTCAGCGCCGTCACGGCGGCGTATGGTCTGAACAACGGAGAGGACACGAATCGAGGAGCGTTTCTGCTCGAAGGGACAAGACGTTCAGGGCGCTTTTCGATCTACGGTCGCCTCGAGACGGTCGAAGTCGAAACGAGCGTGCTGCTCGACGATCCCACGGTCGGTGATGACATCACGGACACGGTCACGTCGTTCACGCTCGGGATCGTCAGGGAGCTGCCCCGCTGGCGAAGGCTCGAGACCGGCTTCGGCGCCGCCGCGACGCTCTACGGCGTGGCGGCGCGCCTGGAGACGACGCACTCCAAGCGTCCGATCTCGTTTCAGGTGTTCTTCCGCCTGCGACCGGGCCCTGGCCCGATGGGGCGCATATGGAACATGCATATGACGAAGCCGATGCGCCAGGCGGCCGATCCACATGCAGGGCACCACACGCCCTGAGCCGCTCAAACCGCGTAAACTGATCGCGCTCCAGTGAAAGGCGTCATGCTCTATCGGTGGCTGAGAGATCTACATCTGTATTTCGGCTTGTTCATCAGCCCGTTCGTTCTGCTCTTCTCGGTGAGCGTGTTTTACCTGAATCACGGCAAGCTCAGCCCTGGCGCAGAACCTTCAATCGACACCTACCAGAACCTCATTGTTCCGGACGGGTTCGACCGTCTCAAAGGACGGGAAGCTGCTGATCGTGCGCAGGCGATTCTTCCGCAGGTCGGCGTAGAAGGTGAAATCGGGTTTCTGCGATACGTCTCAAGAGATCGGCGTCTCATCTTTCCGGTGTCGAAGGCCGGCACTGAAGCGTCCGTCGATGTCGATCTCGATGCCCGCACGGCCGTCGTGAAGCGGCGCGGGATGGGCCTCTGGGAATCGCTGTCGTATCTCCACAAGATTCCGGGCCCGCACAATGCCACCATCCGCGGCAACTGGTTCGGCATGCAGGTCTGGCGTGTGCTCGCCGACGCGACGATCTATCTGCTGCTCTTCATTTCCTTCAGCGGTCTCTACCTGTGGTGGGCCATCACAGCCGAGCGCAGAATCGGAATGACGCTGCTCACCGCAGGCGCTGTGACGTTTACCGGTTTGATCTATGCCGTCCTTCGCTAAGACATTCGAAGTCTGGAACCGCCGGCTGCATTACTACCTGGCTCTATCTCCTCTTCCTCTTGTGGCTCTTTGCGCTGACCGGGTTGATGTTGAATCATCAGCAATGGTTCACAGACCTGTACGATCGGCACGAAGTCTCGTACGACCCGGCGGTTGCAAAGCCTGACGGCGAGACACGGGCCGAGCAGACCCGCGATCTCATGCGCCAGTTGCACCTTCGCGGCGAAGTGGACTGGCCGGCAACGCAGCCGGTGGGACACATCGACTTCCAGGTGTCGCGGCCGGATGGAGCCGCCCAGGTGCGGGTGGACTTAAACGCCAAGCAAGCCTACGTGAAAGAATTCAAGAACGGTTCGCTGCACGGATTTCAGACCTTCCATACGTTCAGCGGGTCACGATTCAATCAACCATCAAGCCAGCGAGACTGGGCTCTGACGACCGTGTGGGTCTTCGCGATGGACGCGTTGGCCGCGGGCCTCATCATCATGGTGCTTGGCAGCTATTACATGTGGTGGCGACTCAAGAAACTCAAGGCACTCGGCGTTGCTGTGCTCGCTGCTGGTTTCATGGTGTGCGGCGTCTTCGTCGCGGGTGTGCTCTAAGCCGCAATGGCGCCGAAACTGCGCGCCATCGTTTGGACGGTCCTGTCTGGCCTCGCGGCATCCGTACCCACCTTCGCGCAAGACCCGCCGCGCACCCAGCTCGTCGTTGAAGTCGTATCCGACGACAAACCGCTGCCAGGCGCGTCCGTCGTTATCGACGGCCGCACGGAAATCTCAGATGACGAAGGGCGCGCGACGTTCGACGTCGTTGTCGGCGAGCACGACATCGTAGCGGAGGCCAAGGGTCACCTTCCGTTGACAACGCGGGTCGTTGCAGGCGCACCACTGCCATCGCGTGTGCAGATCGTACTCTCCCGTATCCCTGAGGCTGAGGAGACGGTGATCGTGACTGCCACGCGGACCAATACACGCCTGCAGGATCAACCCGTGCGCGTCGAAGTGATTGATCGCGAGGAGATCGAGGAAAAGGCATTGATGACGCCCGGCAGCGTCGCCATGTTGCTGGGGGAGACAACGGGCCTGCGCGTCCAGACGACCTCGCCTGCCCTTGGCGCCGCCAACGTCCGCATCCAGGGGTTACGCGGCCGCTACTCGCAGCTCGTTGCCGACGGTCTCCCGCTTTACGGCGCCCAGGGTGATTCGTTCAGCCTGCTGCAGGTCCCTCCGCTCGATCTCGCGCAGGTGGAGATCATCAAAGGCGCCGCTTCTGCGCTTTACGGAGCGTCGGCGCTCGGGGGCGTCATCAATCTGGTGTCGCGGCGCCCAGCCGAACCCGAGCGCGAGCTCCTGCTCAACGCGACGTCGCAAGCGGGCCATGATGTGACGTCGTGGCTTGCGAACCCCATCGGTGAGACGGGAACATGGACACTGCTCGGCGGATTCCACCGGCAGTCCGGACAGGATCTGGACGACGACGGGTGGCTCGATCTTCCGGAATTTGAACGCGTCGTCTTGCGCCCGCGCATCTTCACAGACAACGGTGCGGGGAAGACCATGTTCGCCACGGTCGGCGTCATGGCCGAAGACCGTGACGGGGGCACCTCGGCCGGGCGTACCGTGCCCAACGGCCTCCCATTCGCCGAGTCGCTGAAGAGCCGGCACGTCGATGGCGGCTTCGTCGGCCGCTGGCTGGCATTCGACAATCGCGTCATTGCGATTCGCGGTTCGTACATGCGCCGCTCCCAGGATCGGACGTTCGGGTCGACGATCGAGCACAACGCGCGCAGCACCTGGTTCGGCGAAGCGTCCGTACAGGGCACGAGCGGCCGGCAGACGTGGGTCGGCGGTGCAGCATTTCAGCAGGATCGGCATGCGCACCGCGAGCTGCCGCAATTCGACTACCAGTTTTCCAGTCCCTCCCTCTTCATGCAGGACGAGATCGCATTCAGCGGCAAATGGACGCTCGCGATCAGCGCGCGCGCCGACGTGCATTCACAGTATGGCGTCCTCGCCACACCTCGCGTATCGCTGCTGTCCAGGCCTGCAGCTGGGTGGACGATTCGCGTCGCCGCCGGCACCGGCGCATTTGCGCCGACACCCTTCACCGAAGAGACGGAGGAAACGGGCCTCTCGCGGCTGCGTCCCCTTCACGGGCTGCGCGCGGAACGCGCGCGCAATGCATCGCTCGACGTGACGCGTGTATTGGGACCCATCGAGGTGACGGGCACGGTCTTCACATCGGAGGTGCTTCATCCGATCGTGACGAGGGATCTCGCTGACGGCTTCATCGAGTTCGTCAATGCATCGGAGCCGACGCGCACAGCTGGCACGGAACTGCTGCTGCGATACCGGCGAGAGGGGTTTGTCGCGCTCGCCACCCACGCGTGGACGAGGTCGACCGAGGTCGACGCCAATGCACAGGCACGCCGGGTCGTGCCGTTGACGCCGGCGCATGCGGCGTCGATGAATGCGATCTGGGAAGGCGAAGACTGGGGCCGATTCGGCATCGAGATGTACTTCATCGGCAAGCAGGCGCTCGAGGAGAATCCGTATCGGAGCACCGGGCGCCCCCACCTCCTGATTGGCGCCCTGGCAGAGCGGCGTCTCGGCGGCGTGCGTCTGTTCATCAACGCCGAAAACCTGCTGGATATTCGCCAGACACAGTACGACCCGCTTGTGCTGCCTGCGCCGCGCCACGACGGCCGGTGGACCGTGGATGCGTGGGCGCCGCTTGACGGACGCGTCATCAACGGGGGCGTACGCATGTCGTTCTGAGATGTCATAAGATCGAATGTAGTCCCAGGAGGATCCATGTCTCGATCGACAGTCGTCGCATTTGCGGTCGCCGCGGTCGCGCTGTTCGGAGCGTCGGCCGCACAGAAACCCGCCGGACCATTGGTGGAAGTCTTCAAATCGCCGACCTGCGGATGTTGCGTGCTGTGGGTCGACCATATGCGCAAGAGCGGCTTCAACGTACGGACGACGGACATGAACGACGTCAGCGAGATCAAGAAGTCGCGCGGCGTGCCCGACAAGCTGCAGTCCTGCCACACCGCCCTCGTCAACGGCTACGTGGTGGAGGGACATGTGCCGGCAGCCGATGTCCAACGGATGTTGAAGGACAAGCCCGCGATTGTCGGGATTGCGGTCGGCGGCATGCCGGTCGGTTCGCCTGGAATGGAGTATCCCGGTACGAAAGCGCAGCCATACGACGTCATGTCGTTCGACAAGAGCGGCGCGACGCGCGTGTTCGCCAAGCACTGATGAATGGATCTCTGGGCGCTGCTCGTGTCCTCTTTTCTGGCGGCGACAGTTCTCCCGCTCGCCTCTGAGGTTCCCCTCGCCGTGGTGGTGCGCCGCCACGGCGATTTTCTGCTGCCCGTCGCGGTCGCCACACTCGGAAACTTCATCGGCGCCTGCACCACGTACGGCCTTGCGCGGGCGGCCGCGGCAAAGTTGACCCCGACTACCAGATCGAAGCCGCGAGCGCTCGCGCTGTTCGAGCGCTATGGCGCGCCGTCTCTTCTCCTCTCGTGGGTACCCGTCATCGGCGACGCCATCGTCGCGCTCGCCGGTGCGTCGCGGGTACCGATGATCGCATTCTCCATCTGGACGTTGATCGGCAAAGCGACCCGCTACGCGGCCGTCGCATGGATCGCGCTGAGTGTTTGAGCTCGTTCTGCTATGCGCCGGGCTCATCGGCGGCGCGATCGCGTCGGTCGCGGGCTTCGGCATAGGCAGCGTACTGACTCCAGCCATCGCTGCGACGGCGGGCACGAGGCTCGCCGTTGCTGCAGTCTCGATCCCTCACGTGATCGGCACATCGCTTCGCTTCTGGCGTTTTCGCCGCGAGATCAACTGGGCGGTTGTCCGCAGCTTCGGCGTCCCCAGCGCCGCAGGTGGCCTGACAGGCGCGCTGGTCCATACGTGGGCAGCAAGCCGCACCCTCGAGCTCGTCTTCGGAGCGCTGCTCGTGCTCGCCGGGGGATCGCAGGTGACGGGTTATGCGCAACGATGGCGGCTTCGCGGCAGCCTCGCCTGGATTGGTGGTGCGCTTTCTGGATTCTTCGGTGGTCTGGTTGGCAATCAAGGCGGCATTCGCACGGCGGCCATGCTCGGCTTCGACGTCAACAAGCGTCAGTTCGTGGCGACGACGACCGCCGTGGCGCTCCTGATCGATCTGGCGCGCCTGCCGGTCTACCTCGCGGTCGAAACCGCTGAGCTCGTACGCATGTGGCCGACCATCGCGCTGGCCACCATGGGGGTGCTCATCGGAACGATCTTCGGTGAGCGATTGCTGGCGCGGGTACCCGAGCAGCGATTCCGAACGATCGTCGGAGGACTGCTTGTCGTGCTTGGGATCTCGTTCTTGATCGGGTACCCGGCTTCCTAACGTCGTCCCCGCAAGTGCCGGACAAACGCTGCCAGCGTTTCGCGGCTGACGTGATGTTCGATGCCTTCGGCGTCCGATTCCGCGATCGACTCGGGAACGCCGACGGCGATCAGAAACCTGACGACTGTTTCGTGGCGATCGCGCGATTCCTTTGCGAGACTCCGGCCGTTCGAGGTGAGGAAGATTGACCGGTACGGCTGGCTCGTCACAAGCCCCTGCCGCTGCAGACGTTTGATCGTGCGATTGGCCGTAACGTGCGTCACGCCCAGCCCGCGGGCCAGGTCTGTGAGCCGCGCCTCGCCCGCCTTGTCGATCAGCTCGTCGATCATCTCGACGTAATCCTGGGCGAGCTCCTGGGAATGGTCGCGCCGTCTTCGCGCAGAATCCCCTCTCACAGGGATGCGGCGCGCCGGCGCCTTGGGCCGATGACGTTTCACGTGCCCACAACTAGAACAGAACGGCGCCACATTGACAAGTGGAGGCGACGAAATGTAGTATCTGCTACATTCTGAAGCCATGACAAAATGTCCTGCCGCTTCGCTCCTCTGCCTGTCGCTGGCGCTCCTGCTGCCCGCGGGCGCCGCCGGCCAGTCTCCTGCCCCCGCACCGGCACCGGCGCCCGAACAGACGACGGCGATCTCGGGATATATGGACTTCCACTTCAACAAGCGCGAGTTCGAGGACGGCCGGCTCGATTTTCACCGGTTCGTGCTGTTGATCACGCATCGATTCAGCGACCGCATCCGCTTCGTCAGCGAGCTGGAGCTCGAGCACGCGCTCGTGGAAGGTCTCGAAGACGCCGGGGAGCTCGAGCTCGAACAGGCGTATGTCGATTTCCTGCTGTCGCGCCGATTCAATGTACGCGCCGGCATCATGCTGGTGCCGGTCGGCATCATCAACGAGCGCCACGAGCCCCCGACCTATTACGGGGTCGAGCGGCCATTCGTCGACACGGTCATCGTGCCCACCACATGGTTCGAGGCGGGGGCGGGTATGCACGGCGAGCTCGGCCGGGGATGGCGTTATCGCGCCTACGTCATGTCGCCGCTGAATGCCCGGGAGTTCTCTGCAGAGGAAGGGATTCGTGGCGGGTTGCAGAAGGGCTCGGACACCAACATCGGACGGCCCGCGGTGACAGGGCGGCTGGAGTACGTCGGCATTCCCGGGTTGACGGCCGGCGCGAGCTTCTGGACGGGGCGATCGGGTTTCGAGTTCCGGCCGCGCTTCGACGTGCCGGTGAAACTTGGCGAGGCCGATGTCCGCTACTCGCGCGACCGCCTCGAGATGCGCGGCCAGTTCGCACATATCGCCATCAGCAACGCCGGGCAGCTGAATGACGCGATGGGACGCGCGGTCGGCGTGGATCCGAACGTGGCGAGCGCACTGCGGGGATTCTACGGCGAGGCCGGGTACCGCGTGATTTCTGGTGCGTCTTATGGCGATGTGGGGCTGTTCGCTCGGTATGAAAACTTCGACACGCAGTTCAAGATGCCCACCGATTATCTCCCTCTCAACGAGTTCGACCGCGATGCGCTGGTCTTCGGCATCACCTATTGGCCCGATCCCGACATCGCACTGAAAGCCGACTACTCCGGCATCAGAAGCAAGAGCTCGACGATTAGAGAGCCGAACTCGTTCAACATCGGCCTTGGATGGTGGTTCTAATGACACAGATCTCGACGCGACGGTGTGTTCTGGTCGTGCTGACGGGGGTTCTCGCCATCTCTACAGGGGCCTCGCTTGCAACCGCCCTTCAGCAGAAGCCTCAAGTCATCGAAATTTCCGTCGAGCGCTTCAGCTTCACCCCGTCGGAATTTCGCGTCAAGGCCGGCGCGCCGGTCGACATCCGCCTGCGCAGTGATGACACCGATCACGGCTTCCGCATTGTGGGTACCGACATCAACGTGGCGATTCCCAAACGGGGAAAAGGCGTGGCGACGGTCACCTTCGTCCCGCCGCAGCCGGGACGCTACGTGTTCGAATGCTCAAAACTGTGCGGGGCGGGTCATTCATTCATGCGCGGAACGCTGATAGCCGAGTGAAGGCATGCCTATGAAAACGTATTTCGTCGTTGGTATCGCGGCCGCCGGCTTCATGGCCGCGATGTTGAGCGCGCAAACCCGAAGCGCGCTGGGTACACCCCTCCCCGGTATCACGCCGGTCGAGTTCCAGGAATTCCGCCTCGGGCTCGATGACTTTCTCGAGGTTGAAGCGAGTGAGGAAGGACTGGGGCCCGCCTTCAACGGGACCAGCTGCGCTGTCTGTCACAACATTCCCACCATCGGCGGGGCGGGAACGATGGCTGAGTTGCGGGCAGGGCGTCGGAATGCGAACGGCGAGTTCGAGACGCTCGATGCCTCCGGCGATACGCTCTTTCACATGTTCTCCGTGCCTGGGCACGGGTGCCAGCCGGTGCTGCCCGCCGACACAAACGTCTTCGCCCGCCGCGTGCCCATTCCTTTATTCGGAGCAGGACTGGTCGAGGCTATTCCCGATGACACGCTCCTCGCGCTCGAAGATCCCCACGATCGCGACGGCGACGGCGTGAGCGGCCGCGCCGCAGTCATCGTCGACATCGAGTCCGGGGAGCGCCGCGTCGGACGGTTTGGGTGGAAAGCGCAGCATGCCACCCTCATCACATTCGGCGCCGACGCGTATCGTAATGAGATGGGGATCACCAACGATCTGTTTCCGCAAGAGAGCGCGTTCGGCATCACTCCCGAACAGTTGCGTGTATGCGATCCGTTCCCCGACCCGGAAGACATTCGCGAGCCGCGGACTCGACGCCGCGGAATCGACAACTTCGCGAGCTTCATGAAGTTCCTGGCTCCGGTCGCGCGTGACGCCGCCACCGATCAGGTGCGGACCGGTGAACAAATCTTCGCCGCGATCGGCTGCGCGGCATGTCACGTGCCAGCGCTCGAGACAGGACCGAGCTCGAATCCCCTGTTTCACCGTAAGACCGTGGCGCTGTTTTCAGATCTCCTCCTCCATGACGTCGGGACCGGCGACGGCATCAAGCAGGGCGCAGCGGAATCGAACGAGATTCGAACCCCGGCCCTGTGGGGGTTGCGTTTCAGGCGGCCGCTCCTGCACGACGGAACCGCGACGCTTGAAGAAGCCATTGCCAGGCACGCTCGCGAGGCCGAGTTGGCGAGGCGCGGTTTCGAGCGCTCGAGCGAGCCGGATCGGGCAGCCCTGCTGGCGTTTCTCGGATCGCTCTGACCATGATGTCGATGTCAATCGGCCGCAGGCGCGCGGCTCCTGCGCGTCTCCGCCCTCACGAGCCGTCCGGCCATCTGGGCGCGATCGGTCTCGAAGACCGCGTACTCCAACTGGTACACCCCTGATCTCTTCACACGTGCCAGCCTCCGGAGATCGAGCCCATCGATCTGCTCGAGAATGTGCTCGAACTCGTGCGCCAGCAGCTCTGCGTGGTCTGTACTTGGCGGCAGATGCACCTCGGCGCGAATCTGATGACCGCGCCTCTGCACGATAGTGAACGCGCGGCAGCGATTGGGGATTGAGGGATCAATCCGAACCGTGACACGCAGATTCTCCGCCTCGGCAATACGCGCGCACTGTGCACGGAATATGGGAGACCGGTCGTGGATGAACTGGATCGCTTGCTCGATCGAATGCAGGAGCTGGACGTTCGCAGGCAGCACCGAGCGGCGGCACTGTTGCGACTCGGCCGCCATCGCGCCGCCGACCATCAGCAGTAACACCGCAGTCACACCAGCCCGTGACTCGATCCGCATGGTTTCTCCTCTCGTGCAACCCACGTGACGCCGAGCGCGGCGGCATCCCGCATGACGCGCACAATCGGAAACGCACAGAGCAAGGCAAACGCCAACGACGCATTCTGAAAATCTGAAAGGAAATACGCGAAAGGTCCAAAAATGTCGACGCACGGAATCGACATCGATGTTGGCGCAGGAGGGGGAGACGAACGTGAATGTCTTAGCGGGTCGAGACCAGCCGCAGATCAGAATTTGTTCCGGCCGCAGCGCGCGCCCCGTGTGCGTGCGATGCGGTGTCGTTGCGTTTCGACGCCCACACCGCTTGAGCAAGATGCGGCGCGATCACCTGCACCAGCCGGCTCTGGCTCTCTGTAAACGTCGTTTCCGAATACAACGTAACCGTGCCGACCAGCGACTCCCGCGTGATGAGCGGAACGCTCAGCGCATGCTTCAACGGTGAACCGGTATGCGCCTGTTCGCCGAGGTCGAGCGACGCTTCCGAGTTGATCATCACCTGGCGATTGGCGGCGACCCAGCCGCTGACACCCTCGCCCAGCCGAAGGCACGTGCCACTCATCTGGCCGGCGGCCGGGCCGGAAGCATGGCGAAGCACGAGATATCCACTTCCGTCATCGACCAGGTACCAACCGATCGTCGAGGCGGGGGCGAGTTCGCGTACCAGTCCAGACGCGAGCGAGAGCACGTCGGAGATTGACGCATCCCCCGATGCGAGGCGTGCGAGGCTGACGAACGCGAGGATGTCGTCGGAAACCCCGTCCGGTGCGACCACCACCGGCGCGGGGGCCGGCGCCGCGCTCGCGACGGAATGCGATATCTGGCGCAGCGCGTCGTGCGCAGGGAACGACGCCATCTGATCGACGAGCTCGCGATGCACCCTGATGAACGTGTCGACCACCAGCGGCTCGTACATCGTGCCGCGGCGTGCGCGGAGAATTTCGAATGCGGCCTCGTTCGTCAGCGCCGAGCGATAGGGGCGATCCGACGTCAGTGCGTCGAAGCAATCGACGACCGACAGGACTCTCGCGCCGATGGGAATGTCGATGCCGGCAACGCCTCGAGGGTATCCGGTGCCGTCCCAGTTCTCATGATGGCATCGGACGATAGGCACGACGGGATACGGAAAGTCGACGAGCGACAGAATGTCCGCCCCGACGTCGACGTGCCGCTTCATCTGCTCGAACTCGGCTTCCGATAGCTTGCCGGGCTTGTTGAGAATGTGCTCCGGCACCGCGAGCTTCCCTGTGTCGTGTAGGAGCGCTGCGGCTTCGATGCCTTTCAGAGTCGGGTCGTCGGTCACGCCCAGCGCGCGCGCCAGCCCGAGGGCGAATGCCTGCACGCGGCGCACATGGCTGTGCGTGACGTCGTCTTTGGCATCGATGGCCATCGCCAGCGTTTCAACCGTCGACAAATACAGCCGATCGAGATGCGCAAGGTGTTTGCTCGCGTCGTCGAGGCGTCCGTAGGACGAACTGAGCGTCAGGTGCAGCACCACGAGCATCGGCACGACGACGATCACCGCCACGAGACTCACCTGGTACAGCAGGACCAGACAGAACGAGACGGACGCCGAAGCGAAATAGTTCGTCGACAGCCACAGGAAGTGTTCCCGCCACACGGCGAACGGGGATCTGCGCGCATCGAGCCCGATCGCAACCGCGACAAGGCCGGAGTTGGTGACGTAGTGAACCGCCGAGAACGCGAGTAGCGGAATAATCAGTTGAGCGACGGGCGACAACGAGTGCGTCAGTGGAGACACACCTGACAGCCAGAAGAATACGTGGCTGCCCACCCACATGCTGAAGGCGGAGTTCGTGGCGTTGAAGACGATGCGCTCGGTGGAATGCCCCCGCCGCCACGACGACACCACCGTGCTCAGCGCGTTCGCGACGGTTGCAGGAGCGGGTCCGAACAGCAGCGCCGTCGTGATGAAAAACGTATCGGAGACCGTGATGCTGGCCGACACCGATCCGGTTTTTATCGAGAACGAGCCGGTGAACACCGCGAGAGCGGCCAACAGCAGCCACTCAAAGCGGTGCGGCAGTACATACAGTGAGACGAGCGCATGGACGAACGCCGCCGCGCCCGCCACTCCGACGAGCTGAATCCAGAGGCGCAGCCAGTTACGCTCGGGGGTCATTCGTCAGCGTTCACCTGCAGCGAATCGCCCCACATCAACTCTTCGCCTTCAATGGTCCGCGAATCGCCCCACATCAGTTCCTGGCCTTCGGGGTTGAAGACCTGATCGCCCCACATCAACTCCTGGCCATCCGTCCACTTCGACACATCGCCCCACATGAGCTCGTGCGGGGTGACCTGCGCCAGCGGATTCGTGAGGCCTAACAAGTTGAGGTCCTCCCACTTCAGGTAGTTGCCGGTGAGCCACACGATGGGAGCTTCGAGGAGCGACAGCACGCGCAAGCCCGTGCCGGCATACAGCCGCTTCATCATGCTGCCCGAGTCCCAGAACACCGCGCCGGTGGCGGGAGTCACCACGCCACCGACCACGGTTGAGAGCAGGTTGGTCAGACCGCTCGCTGCCATTTTCCGACTCGTCCAGAAGTTCACACTACCGGCACCGCCGCCCAGCAATCCGCCGTCCTTCATGTACGTGGAGCCCGTTTGCAGCGCGATTTTCAGCTGTGCCGCCGAGATATTCGGGTGCGCCTGCATCAGAAGCGCAATGCCGCCGGTGACGATGGCCGCCGACATGCTCGTCCCACTCAGGTGCATGTACGCGTTGGCGCGGGCTCCGGCCAGGTGGAACTGCGAGTAATTGCGCTCGAGGTACGATCCCGATGTCTCGAGCGACACGATCTTGTTTCCCGGCGCGACCACGTCCGGCTTTACCGCGTGCTCGAACTTCGTCGGCCCGCGCGAGCTGTAGGTCGTCATGATGTCGTCCGAACGCGAGATCGTCCCGCGCGTATTCATCGCGCCTACGGTGATCGCGTACGGAGAGTTGCCCGGGGAACTGATACCTCCGAGAATAGGCGTACCGTCGTCCGTCTTTCCCGCGTTGCCGGCGGATGCGATGACGACAATGCCCGCGGCGGTAGCTTTCATCACCGCGATGCAGAGCGGATCGGTCGTCGACGGCTCGGTCACCGGATGTCCGAGCGACAGATTGATCGCGCGAATCTTGTACTTGTCGCGGTTCTCGATGACCCATTCAATGCCGTCGATGACATCGCTCGTCCATCCAGTGCCGTTTTCGCCAAGAACGCGCACGTTGATAAGCTTGACGTCGGGCGCAATGCCGCCGCGGTAGAGCGGCGTCACTTTCTTCGATGCGATACTGTTGCCGGCGATGATGCCGGCGATGTGCGTACCGTGGCCATGCGCATCACCCGTCGACGGATCACCCGACACCTTGCTGACGCTGGCGAGCACCTTGCCGGTGAGCGCGGGGTGTGAGGAGATGCCCGTGTCGAGGATCGCAACGGTGACCCCCGCGCCAGTGACGCCCGGTATCGACCCGAGGCCGAGAAGTAATCCTGGCTGCCCGTTGCGAACCTGATCGGCCGCGGTCGACGAGGCCGATACGTCCATGAACGGCGCAACCAGCGCATCGCCCGACAGGACATCACTCTCTGCGGCGAGCGCCGAGATCTGGGCGCTGTTCGCGAGCAGCACTGCCGAGTCGCCAAGCCAGCGCGCGATGCCGACGCCATGCCTCGACGCGAGCGCTTGAATCTCCATGCGCGATCCGCGAACGATGACTCGCGCGCGGGCTGTGGTTCGACGTCCCTCGAACGAGAGCAGATCGCTGGACAACCTGGCGCGATGGCGCTGACCGTTGACGCCGAGCGTCGAACCAAGAATGAGCGCGGCGATCGTCGCGCACTTCAAAATGCCTGAGAAAGGAAGTCGTGTTGTGTTCATTCGAGTACTCGCGGCGCCAGACAAAGAGCAAGTGCAACGCCACCGCAAACCATCGACACGCCAAAGCGCATAAAACACACAAACACAGAGACTTAAAGGAGGGAGACCGCACCTGGAACGCCCGCCGAGGGGAATGGGCGTTTGTGCCTTTTCTGCACATAGCACACGTCAAACTTCGCGGAATTGGCCTGTTTCGTGAGGAAAGCGCGCGCATAGACCAGCGTGTTTCATTCCAGCGCAAGTGTGCCGCCACGGACCACGATTGGATCTCTATACTTGGCGGCCAGATGCGAAGTTACCGGCTTTGCAAGATTCGGCAGCGGTTCGAACCTGCTCATCTCGCCGACATTCAGGGGGCACTGCGCCAGCAACTCACGCGACTGGACGATGTCATTGGGCCCGGCAGCCGCATTGCCATCGCCGCAGGCAGTCGCGGCATCGACAACCTTGCGCTGCTGGTGAGGGAACTCAGTGATTATCTGAAAGCGCGCGGCGCGCATCCATTCATCGTCCCCGCGATGGGCAGCCATGGCGGTGCGACTGCCGGCGGACAAGCCGACATTCTGCAGCTATACGGCATTTCCGAAGGAACGATCGGCGCCCCCGTACGTTCGTCGATGGACGCCGTCGAATTGCCCCGCGGGGATTTGTCTTTTCGCATCTTCATGGACCGCCACGTCCACGAATCCGACGGCGCAATTCTGATTAACCGCATCAAACCGCACACGGATTTTCACGGACGCTATGAGAGCGGTCTGATGAAAATGGCGCTCATCGGGCTCGGCAAGCTCGAGGGCGCCAGCGCCGTTCACGATTTCGGCCTCTACGGGCTGCGAGAGTTGATCGCGCCCGGAGCGGCGCAGGTGCTCTCGACGGGCAAGATTCTCGCGGGTATCGGCGTCGTGGAAAACGCGTTTCATCAGACGCTGCATGTCGAAGTACTGCAGGCGGATGCGATTGCGCGCGACGAGCCTCGCCTGCTCGACCTCGCGAGACGCCACATGCCTCGCTTACCTGTGGACGCCGTTGACGTGCTCGTCGTCGATCGCATGGGAAAGGATATCAGCGGCGTCGGCATTGACCCGAACATTACCGGGCGCATCGGCGTCGGCAGCGAGCGCGACGCGACCTCGCCACGGGTCGGCGCGATGATGGTGTGTGACCTGACCGCCGAGACCCGCGGCAATGCGATCGGCGTAGGACTGGCGGACGTGATTACCCGGCTCCTGTTTTCGAAAATCGACTACGCAGCGACCTATGGCAACGTGATTACGAGCAGCTTTCTCGAACGCGGCAAGATCCCGATCGTGGCCGAGACCGATCGCGAGGCATTCGACATCGCATTGAGAAGCTGTGGTCATGTGCCGGAAGGACACGAGCGTATCGTCCGCATTCTCGACACGTTGCACCTCGACGAGGTCTACGTGTCGCCGGCGTACTCGACGAAATTGCATATGAGGATCGGATAGAGGTGCTCGGGCCTGGCGGCGATCTGTTCGATGAGGAAGGGCGCCTGACCGCGTTCTGAAGACAGTCCTAAAGGCCTGTGCCACTTTCAGGAACGCTGGCATCGGTGGCACAGCCCATAGCGCGGTCGCGTCGGTGGCACAGTCCTTTAGGGCTGTCCAGGAACGCCGTTTGCGATCTGTGCAGCATGTTTCCGCGGCGACCTGGTCGAATCCGAGGCTTCAACTACATCGGTTTCCATCGGTATTCCGCCACAATCTGTACGCATCTGCGAAAGCCGGTGTTTTCCTCCGCTGACGCAATTGACCCAGTGCTGTCGACAATTCGACAATGCGCCGCAGCTTCTGGGTTTGCAATTCATGCGTACTGCTTCATGCCGGATCACATTCACCTGATAGTTGCCGGGATGGACGACCGCGCGGATTTTCAACGCTTCATGGCGACCTGGAAGCAGCGCGCTGGCTACCACTTCAAGCAACGGACCAAGGAAATGCTATGGCAGGAAAGTTACTTCGACCACGTCCTGCGCGACGATGAGAAGACAAGGGTCGCCATCAAGTATGTACTTGAGAATCCTGTGCGAAAGGGGATGGTGCGACGATTTGAAGAGTACTTGTACAGCGGATCGGATACTTATAGCGAAGAACATCTGCAAGGTCTGTGGAGGTTATGACAGGGCTGAAGCCCTGTGCCACCGATACCGGTAATTGCTCTCTGCTCTCTGCCCTCTGCTCTCTGCTCTCTGCTCTCTGCTCTCTGCTCTCTGCTCTCTGCTCTCTGCTCTCTGCTCTCTGCTCTCTGCTCTCTGCTTTCTGCTCTCTGCCCTGTGCCCTCTGTCCTGTCTGCGAAGCGGCTATGCGAGCGGCGCGGGCAGGTCCGACGCGCCCATCAGAAACATATCGACACCGCGCGCGGCGCTGCGTCCCTCGGCAATCGCCCACACGATGAGGGACTGACCGCGCTGCATGTCGCCGGCGGCAAACACGCCCGGTACGCTCGTCATCCAGTTGGCATCGCGCCACACGTTGCCGCGCTCCGTCAGCTTGACCTTGAAGTTCTCGACCAGGCCACGGCGCTCGGGGCCCAGAAATCCCATCGCGAGCAGCACGAGATCGACGTCCATCTCGAACTCGGTGCCCGGAACGTCCTCGAACGACATCCTGCCGTCCTTGCGCACGAGCTCGACTTTCGAGCCGTGCAGCTTCCTGACACGCCCCTCACCATCGCCGCTGAAGCGCTGCGTCGACACTGAGAACACACGATCGCCGCCCTCTTCGTGGGCGGTAGAGACGCGGAAGACGTTGGGCCAGAGCGGCCATGGATTGTCGGCCGTCCGGGTCTCCGGCGGCTTGGGAAGCAGCTCGAACTGGTGAACCGACAGCGCGCCTTGTCGATGCACGGTGCCCAGGCAGTCCGCCCCGGTGTCGCCGCCACCGATAATGACCACGCGCTTGCCTGCCGCGCTGATGAATTGTGCGTCCGGGATGTTGTCCCCTTCGACGCGCCTGTTGGACAGCGTGAGGTACTCCATCGCGAAGTGAATACCAGCGAGCTCGCGTCCTGGCACCGGCAAATCTCTCGGCAGCCCCGCACCGCCTGCGAGCACGATGGCGGTGAATTCCGCTTGCAGCTGATCCAGCGTCACATCCACGCCAACGTTGACGCTCGTGCGAAAGCGCACCCCTTCCTGCTCCATCAGCGACAGCCGGCGGTTCAGGAACTTCTTCTCCATCTTGAACTCGGGAATTCCGTAGCGGAGCAGGCCGCCGATGCGATCGGATTTCTCGAGGACCGTCACGAGATGGCCGGCGCGGTTCAACTGATCGGCCGCCGCGAGCCCGGCGGGACCCGAACCGATCACCGCGACCGTTTTGCCTGTGCGCACGAGCGGAGGCTTGGCCGTCACCCAGCCTTCGTCGAAGGCCTTCTCGATGATCGACACCTCGATGGACTTGATGGTCACCGGATCGTCGTTGATACCGAGCACGCAGGAGCCTTCGCACGGCGCGGGGCACAGACGGCCGGTGAACTCCGGGAAGTTGTTCGTGGCGTGCAACCGCTCGATCGCCGGTTCCCATAGGTTGCGGTACACGAGGTCGTTCCAATCGGGAATCAGGTTGCCGAGCGGGCAACCCTGGTGGCAGAAGGGGATGCCGCAGTCCATGCAGCGTGCGCCCTGCTTTTGCAGCTCGTTCTCGGGATACGGAAGATAGACCTCGTTCCAGTCCTTCAGGCGCTCCGCCACAGGACGCGTGGGCATCTTCTTGCGATGAATCTCGATGAAGCCCGTTGGTTTGCCCATTAACCGACGAGCTCCGCAAACTCCGGCTCGCGATTCTCTGCCCGGGCCTTCGCCTCTGCCATCCGAACCCGCTTGAAATCTCTGGGCATGACTTTCAGGAATGGCTGGTCTGCCAGGGTCGCCTGGATCTTCTTCGCGTACGCGCTGTTCGTGAACATGATGTGCTTCGCGAGCAGCCGCCGGACGACCTGCCAATCGTCAGCATCCAGCGCATCGAGATCCACCATACCGGTATTGAGGCATCTCTCGAAGTTTCCCTTCGCGTCCAGTACATAGGCGACACCGCCGCTCATACCTGCGGCGAAGTTGCGCCCCGTCCTGCCGAGCACGACCACGCACCCGCCGGTCATGTATTCGCACCCATGATCGCCCACCCCTTCCACGACTGCGTTCGCCCCGCTGTTGCGCACCGCAAATCGCTCGCCGGCAACGCCGCGCAGATACACCTCTCCGCTCGTTGCGCCGTATAGCGTCACATTGCCGACGATGATGTTTTCTTCGGGCACGAACGTCGATTTCGACGAGGGGAAGACCGCCAGCACGCCGCCGGACAGCCCCTTGCCGACGTAGTCGTTGGCGTCCCCTTCGAGCGTAAGGGTCATACCGGCCGGCAGAAACGCTCCGAAGCTTTGTCCCGCCGATCCCGTGAAGTGAATCTTGATCGTGCCTTCAGGCAGTCCGGCGGCGCCATACGCACGCGTGACCTCAGAGCCCAGAATGGTGCCAACCGTGCGGTTCACGTTGCGGATCGGCATGCTGAACTCGACCGGCTTGCGTCGCAGCAACGCATCTTCGCACCGCCGCACGAGCTCGTTGTCGAGCGCCTTGTCGAGCCCGTGATCCTGCGGCCGGATGCACCGCTGCGCCACGGTGGGCGCGACGACCGGCTTGTAGAGAATCTGCGACAGGTCGATGCCTGACGCCTTCCAATGATCGATCGCCCTGGTGACGTCCAGCTTGTCGACGCGGCCCACCATCTCGTTCATGGTCCGGAACCCGAGCTGGGCCATCAACTCGCGCACATCCTCGGCGATGAAGCGGAAGAAGTTCTCGACAAACTCCGGCTGACCGGTGAATCGCTTGCGCAGCTCCGGGTCCTGCGTCGCCACTCCGACCGGGCACGTGTTGAGGTGGCAGACGCGCATCATGACGCAGCCCAGCACGACGAGCGGCGCGGTCGCGAAGCCGAACTCCTCTGCACCGAGCAGCGCGCCAATCACGACATCGCGGCCGGTCTTCATCTGCCCGTCGACCTGCACGATGATGCGGTCGCGCAGGTTGTTGAGCACCAGCACCTGCTGCGTTTCCGCCAGGCCAAGCTCCCACGGCACCCCGGCGTGCTTGAGGCTTGTCAGCGGCGATGCGCCCGTGCCGCCGTCGTGGCCGGAGATGAGGACGACGTCCGAGTGCGCCTTCGCCACGCCTGCCGCGACCGTGCCGACTCCCACCTCCGCGACGAGCTTCACGTGAATCCGCGCGCGCGGGTTGGCGTTCTTGAGGTCGTAGATCAGCTGGGCGAGGTCTTCGATCGAATAAATGTCGTGGTGCGGCGGCGGCGAAATCAGCCCCACACCCGGCGTCGCATGGCGCACCTTCGCGATCCATGGATACACCTTGTGCCCGGGAAGCTGCCCGCCCTCGCCTGGCTTCGCGCCCTGCGCCATCTTGATCTGCAAGTCGTCGGCGTTAACGAGATACTCGCTCGTCACCCCGAAGCGGGCCGAGGCGACCTGCTTGATGGCGCTGCGACGCGAATCGCCGTTGGCATCGGGGATATAGCGCGCGGGATCTTCTCCACCTTCGCCGGTATTCGATTTCCCTCCGAGGCGGTTCATCGCAATGGCGAGCGTCTCGTGCGCCTCCTGGCTGATCGAGCCGTACGACATCGCACCGGTGGCGAACCGCTTCAGAATGCTGTCGACAGATTCCACCTCGTCGATCGGAATCGGTTTCGACGCGAGCTTCAACTCGAACAGCCCGCGCAACGTCGCGCGTTTGCGCGTCTGCTCGTTCACGGCGCGCGTGTAGTCCCTGTAGACCTCGTATTGACCGGAGCGCGTTGCGTGCTGGAGCTTGAACACCGTGTCGGGATTGAAGAGGTGAAACTCTCCGTCGCGCCGCCACTGGTACTCGCCGCCCTCGTCGAGATCCCGATCCGCGACCGGACGCTCCGGGAATGCCAGCGCGTGTCGCGCACGCACCTCTTCGGCAATGGCGTCGATCCCCACGCCGCCGATTCGCGACGCAGTGTGCGTGAAGTAACGCTCGACGAACGCTTTCTCGAGGCCGACGGCCTCGAAAATCTGGGCGCCGCGATAGCTCTGCAGCGTCGAGATGCCCATCTTGGACATCACTTTCAGCACGCCCTTGTTCAGCGCCTTGATGTAGCTCCTGACCGCTTTTTCATGCGTCAGACCGGGCAGCATCCCGCTGCGGATCATGTCGTCGAGCGTTTCAAACGCGAGGTACGGGTTCACAGCGCCGGCGCCGTACCCGATCAGCAGCGCCAGATGGTGCACCTCGCGCGCCTCGCCGGTCTCGATGACGAGGGCCGCCCGATTGCGCGTGCCCTCTCTCACGAGATGGTGATGCACGCCGGCGGTCGCCAGCAGGCTCGGAATCGGAGCGAGCTTCATGTTCACGCCGCGGTCCGAGAGGATGATGATGGTGTAGCCCTGTTCGACCGCTTCGCTCGTCCGCCGCTGCAGGTCCTCGAGCGCGCGGGCCAATCCAGTATCTCCCGACTCGGCGTCGTACAGCATCGGCAAGGTCACTGACTTGAAGCCGCGCTCGCCGATATGGCGCAGCCGCGCGAGCTCGTCGTTGTTGACAATGGCCGAGGTCACCTTGATCTGGTGGCACGCCTCGGGTCCGGGCTTCAACAGGTTCGCTTCGGGACCGATCGTGGAGCCCATCGAGGTCACCAGCTCCTCACGGATGGCGTCGAGCGGCGGGTTCGTGACCTGCGCGAAGAGCTGTGTGAAGTAGTCGTACAGCAGGCGCGGCTTGTCCGACAGCACGGCCAGCGCCGTGTCGGTGCCCATCGATCCGATCGCCTCTTCGCCGTTCATCGCCATCGGCGCGAGGAGAATCTTCAGGTCCTCCTGCGTATAGCCGAAGGTGCGCTGACGGTTCAGCATCGTGTAGTGATCGGGCAGCGGCAGCAGCGGCGCGGGCGCGAGGTCTTCGAGCGCGACCATGTTCGCTCTCAGCCATTCGCCGTACGGCTGGCTCGTCGCGAGGTCGTGTTTGATCTCTTCGTCGGCGATGATGCGCCCCTGCTCGGTGTCGATGAGGAAGATGCGGCCCGGGTGCAGCCGCTCTTTCAGCAGGATGTTTTCCTCCGGCGTCTCGAGCACGCCGACTTCGGACGCCATGATGACGAGGTCGTCCTTGGTCACGTAATAGCGCGACGGGCGGAGGCCGTTGCGGTCGAGCACGGCGCCAATCACCTTGCCGTCCGTGAACGCGATCGACGCCGGGCCGTCCCATGGCTCCATCATCGTCGAGTGATACTCGTAGAACGCCTTGCGCTCGGGCGACATCGATTCGTGGCCCGCCCACGGCTCGGGAATCATCATGAGCACCGCGTGCGGGCAACGAGCGGCCGGTCATGACGAGGAACTCGAGCACGTTGTCGAAGGTCGCGGTATCGCTGCCGCCCTCGCGGATGACGGGCAGGATCTTCTGCAGATCGTCGCCGAAGAGATCCGATTCGCACATCGCCTCGCGCGCGTGCATCCAGTTGATGTTGCCGCGCAGCGTGTTGATTTCACCGTTGTGGGCGACGTAGCGATAGGGATGCGCGAGCGGCCATGACGGGAACGTGTTCGTGCTGAACCGCTGATGCACGAGCGCCAGCGCTGATTCCACGTCCGGATCCGTCAGATCGGGAAACATCGTCTCGATCTGATCGGCGATGAGCATGCCTTTGTAGATGAGCGTGTTCGCCGAGAGACTCGGGATGTAGAAATATTTCCTGTCGGCCATCGAGATCGGCAACCCGTCGACCGCATGCTCGATGCGCTTGCGAATGACGTACAGCTTGCGCTCGAACCACGACGGTTCCGGGTTCCGCGTTCCGGTTCCGCGTTCGGGTTCGCGGTTCGGGTTCGTCGAACCCGGAACAGGAACCGGAACCTGGAACGTCGTCGGGGCGCCAGCCCCGACGAATATCTGCTTGAAATACGGCTCGACGGCCACTGCGGACGCGCCGACCATGCGATTGTCTGTCGGCAGATCGCGCCAGCCGAGCAGCGTCTGCCCTTCCTCGTGAACGATCGTCTCAATCAGTGCTTCGATAGTCGCGCGCGCGGACGGATCGCGCGGCAGAAACACGCAACCCGCACCGTACTCGACCGGCCGGCGGAAGCGCGATCCCGAGATTGCGCGCCTGTTTCCGCAGGAACCGGTCCGGCATCTGAATGATGATGCCGGCGCCATCGCCGGTATTGACCTCGCAGCCGCACGCGCCGCGATGCAGCAAATTGACAAGGAGCTGCAACGCCTGCTTGACGATGGAATGCGACCGCACCCCTTTGACGTGGACGACGAACCCGACACCACAGGCGTCTTTCTCGTGGCTCGGGTCGTAGAGTCCTTGGGGGGGAGGACAACCCGGTTCGCGAGTCATAGAAGAAGAGATAGTTATCGGTACCCCTAGCCATAAGTAAAATACAATTTATTAATTGGACCTATCTGTTTCAGGAATGTCTGAGTGATGGGCTTTGGACCGTGGGCTTTAGGCCTGCCCAGAAAGCCTACAGCCTAGAGCCCAAGGCCTAGGCGCTAGCATTCGCCTTCTTGAATTTCCGGCTTGAACTCGGCGGTTTCGGCGAGGTCGACGAAGTCGTCGGGACTCGGTGGTCGCCGGGCTCATCTGCTCGAGGTCGGACAGCACGCTCTTGACGCGCACGATGTCGACACGACCGAAAAATGACGTGGCCGATTCATCGGCGTGGCGTTCGCCCACGTACAAGTCCAGGAGCCGCTCGAGCGCCAGCGTCATCCGGCGCGCGGGTACCTTTGCGGCGAGACGCCCGAACCGCACGCCGTCCCCTTCCGGCCCCCCGCCGACCATCACGAAGTACTGAGGAATGGCTTTGCCGCCAACTTTCCGGACGCTGCCCTGGAAACCGAGACCGGCGATGTGATGGCGGCCGCAGCCGTTCGGGCACCCGCTGATCTTGATTTGCAGATCGGGCGCCTTCTCGATGAGCTCAGGATGCTCGCGGAGATGATCGCCGAGAAACTTGCCGAGCCCGCGTGACTGCGTCACCGCGAGCTTGCACGACTCGGCGCCCGGGCAGCTCGTCACGTCGGCGATGGTTCCGGCGTCGGGCAGGCCCATTCCCGCCGCTGCCAGCTGACGGTACAGCTCGGGAACGGCATCGGTCGCCACCCAGCGGAACACGAGGTTTTGCTCGGCGGTGATACGAATCGTGCCGTCGGCGAACGCGGTCGCGAGATCGCCCAGGATCCGCATCTGCTGGCTCGTGAAGTCGCCCAGCGTGATCGTGACGTTCACGAAGAAAAAGCCGCTTTGCTTCTGTTTGCTGACATTGGTGCCGAGCCAGTGCGAATAATCGCCGTTCATCGTCGGCAGCATCGGACGCACCTGCGGAACGATGCCCGGGCCGATCACCTTCGAGCTCGTCGCGCGTGAGACGGTCTGGAGAATCGGCGGGCCGGATTGATTCAGAAGACCAGGCCGGACCGGCGCCTCTTCGACGGGCGGATTCTCGGGATCGAACGGCAGCGGCGCGCCGCCCTGCGCCGTGAATTCGGCGAGCTTCTTGTGATATTCGGCGAGGAACCCATCCCATCCGATCGCCTTGATGAGGAACTTCAGGCGGTTCGCCTGCTTGTGTTTGTAGTCGCCGAACTCGTGGAAGACCCGGATGACCGCTTCGGCCACGTTGAAGATGTCCGACGCGTGTAGAAAGTCGTGCACGGGCGCCGCCGACTTCACCATGATCGACGTGCCGCCCCCGACGACAACGCGAAAACCGCGCCTGCCGTCCTTGATGGCGGCGCGATAGCCGAGGTCGTGCATCCCGAGCAGCGCGTGGTCTTCGTCAGTGCAGCCTTCGAACGCGATCTTGAATTTGCGCGGCAGCGACGAGCTCAGCGGGTGCCGCAGCAGATAGCGTGTCATCGCCTCGGAGTAAGGGGTGACGTCGAAGAGCTCCGTCGGCGACACGCCGGCCTTCGGGCAGCACGTGATATTGCGGACCGAATTGCCGCACGCCTCGCGCGTCGTCAGCCCTGCATCGGCGAGAATCCGCATCGCCGCCTCGACGTCGTGGAGCTTCACGAAGTGAAACTGGATGTTCTGCCGCGTCGTGATGTGCCCGAAGCCACGCGAGTAGCGCTCGCCTACCTGCGCGAGCGCCTCGAGCTGAGCCCCGGTAAGCACGCCCTGGGGAATCTTGACGCGCAGCATCTGCACGTCCCCGGGCTGCCGCTGGCCGTAGGTGCCGCGGACCAGACGGAACATCCGCCATTGATCGGGCGTCAGCTCACCGCTTTCGAACTTCTCGAGCGTGGCCACGAACTCGTCGATGTCGGCCTCGCTGGCAAATGACAGACGGGTTCTACCCAGCGTCCGAGGATCGTCTGTTACTGACATGATTCGGAACCTCTATTATGGCACTTCCGGGTCACGGAGTGAGGAGAGCCCGGTCAGGGCGTCGGCAGGCTGCTGAGGCAAGCGCCAGGATTACGGGCGCTCGGGCATCAATAAGGATTCGGGGGCGCCGGCGGGGTGATCGCGAGGGGCACTGGCAGCGACGGGTGCGGCGGCAGCAGCGGAACGATCATCGGCTCCTCGGTCGCTATCAGGGCGTGCCAGCCGAGCTCGCAGCTGACAACCCCGATCACACCGACCGCCGCCCAGAATGCCGCGACGGCCACCTTGCGCGACCATCGTCGAATGATCCGCTGCATGTGCGTCAGGGGGAGTGAACCGTTGCGCTCCCCGCGCACGTCCGCAGGCAGAGCTTTCCAATTTGGGTAGGCAGTTTGGTCTGAGCAAGTAGAGCGTGAAACGAGGGAATCGGCGGTGGCACCGGACGTCGTGTCCACCTTCACGGCCATCAGCCATTGGTCGACCCCCTCGGACGGTTCCTCCGGTGCGGCAGACGTGGCACCCGCGTCGCTCGTCCGCGCGGAAGCGACGTTTGGGGTGGCATCGGCGTGGCCTTCAACGAACTCGCCGATCACAGACTTGAGGATCGCCTGGTCAATGATGTCAGCACGCCTCAAATGCCCCGCGTACAGCGCGCGATCGCAGATCCGGTTGACGAGGCGCGGTAGTCCACCAGACAGCCCGAACACGATGTCGAGGGCTTCGTCGGAAAACTTGATACGGTCGGGACTCCCTCCCGCGACCTGCAGCCTGTGCGCGATGTATCCGGCCACGCCTTCTCTGCTCAATGGCTCCAGCGCACCGCGCACCGAGATTCGGTGGTCGACCTGTCGCATTTCCGGCAGCTTCAACTTCTCCCGAAGCTCGAGCTGTCCGACAAGCACGATTTGCAGCTGTCTCTCGCGGCCGTCTGCGTCGGACAGGATGCGGATCTCCTCGAGCAGCGAGAGCGCCAGGTTCTGAGCCTCGTCAATGACGACAACGGCAAACGCCTGAAGGGGACCCAGCGAGTCGAGGAATTGATACAAGAGATAGCTCAGCTCCGTGCGCGACGCGCCCTTCAGGCGGCCGCTTGTCAGGTCGTCAACCGAGACGACGCCGAAATCCATCAGCACGACTTTGAGAAGGTCCTCGCGCGATGTAAATGGATCCGGCACGAAGGAGCTGAACGTCTTGCGGTCCAGGCTGTGAAGCACGGTGCGGCACAGGGTCGTCTTGCCGGTACCGATGTCCCCCGTCAGCACGCTGAGACTCTCGCGCCGGCGAATCCCGGCAAGCAGGTCGTCGAACGCCGCGGCATGCGATCGGCTCTGATAATAAAATTTGACGTCCGAGGTCAGTGCGAACGGTCTTTCCCTGAGGCCGTAGAACGTCTCGTAGGTCAGCCAGCTCGAATGGGCTTCGCGCGTCGCCCCCACAACCGCGCCGGCGCTCGACAAGTGCCCTGAATCCCACGCTGTCCGAATGACCGTCACCTGTATCAGACAACGCACGACATGCGCCAAACATCCCGCAGAGCGCTATGCCGGCAAGTCCAGTATTGTCAGGAGGATCGCTGGGATGACTTGCATTCGGCGAGATCCCGCCGTGTGTCAGAACAGCTCAGAGGACGCGAATTTCGAAATCTCATGGCGCTACTCTGCTTGTGCAGCGAGTACGACAAGCCAGCAGTCAAAACTGGTTTCGTCGCGGAAAATCACCTGCAGTCCAGCCGCCGCCGCTTCCGCCTCCACTTCTCCAGGGATGAAAATGTGCTCGTAGTGAAATCGCGGACCCAGCATCGGATAGACAATGTCCCCGTCTTCAGGCTGCCAATCCGACCGGCGCAGCCGGGCTCCCAGCTTGACCACCTCGAAGAGCCGCGGATGATGCCGCTCCCGGTGCCCGATGCAGCTGATGAGAATGCGTCCGCCAGGGGCGAGTGCCGCCTTCGCTTTGCGAAGCACACCGGTCCGGCGGCCCGACTCGGGAATCAATCCGTAGCATAAGTACGAAAACACGATCACGTCGAACGGGCCCGGCAGAGGCACGTCCTCGACATATCCATGAATGAGGCGCGCGGTGATGCCGCGCCGCGTGCACGCCTCGCGCGCGAGCGCCACGGCCGTTGCGGCCGGATCGACGCCGCAGACATCGAAACCCTTCGCGCCCAGCGCGATGAGATCACGGCCCGTCCCCGAACCGACGACCAGGATTCGATCGCCTGCCGCGACGTACCGGTTGACCAGGAACTCTTCCCATTGAAAGAGGCCTCTATCGATATCCGCATCGAGCGTATGGAAACGGTCCCATTCGTGCTCGGCTCCTGATCGGAGATCTCGCATGCTCAGCGTCGCAGCGCCAAAGGTCGCGCAGATCCTGGCGCCGAGATCGAACGCTTTGCCGCCGTGAATCAACGACGCACGGAAGATGCGCAGGAAGTCAGACATGTCGCCGGTTACAGATCGCACCTTCGGCGGCCGATAGGCTGAATGCGCAATGGCCGATCAAGCGGTGCTGATTCGAAATTTGAGCAAGTCATTCCAGCAGAACGCAACGCCGCGCGAAGTGCTTCGCGATGTGAATCTTGTCGTTGCACCAGCCACGATTGTAGGGCTACTGGGTCCTAACGGTGTCGGCAAGACCACGCTGCTGGAGATCCTGTCGACCCTGCTGCTTCCGACGAGCGGCCAGGCCCTGATCTATGGACGGAACGTTGTCACCGACGCCGCTGACGTCAGGCGGCTCGTGGGTTATTGTCCCTGCGGATTCGACAGCTTTTATCCGCGACTCAGCGCGGCCGCAAACCTCGAATTCTTCGCAGCGCTGAGCGGGCTTTCCCGCCGCGAGGGCGGTCGACGCATCGATGCCATTCTGGAGCTTCTGAACGTGAATGGCAGTCGTCATCTGGATTTCCAGCGCCACTCGACCGGAATGAAACAGAAGCTCGTACTGGCCCGCGCGCTCGTCTCCGATCCACCGCTCCTCCTTCTCGATGAGCCGACCAAGAGTCTCGATCCAGGGGCGCAGCGCGAGGTCTGGGCGCTCTTGCGGAGGACCCTCGTCGCCGAGCACAAGAAGACCATTCTGCTGGTGACGCACAGCCTCACAGAGGCGCAGGCAGTCTGCGACCGCGTCGTCACGCTCGAAGCCGGCAGAATCGTGGAGGTGACACATGACATGGAAAGCATGGGCGTTCTTCAAGCGTGACCTGCTCGTCGATGTGAGCTACAGGCTGTCCTTCGCCTTTGATGCCGTCCACATCCTCATTGCGGTCGCCGCGTTTTCTTTTCTCGCCCAGCTGGTGGGCGCCGACACCCTGCAAGGTTACGAATCGTTCGCGTTCATTCTGGTCGGCCTGGCGGTCAACGCGTACATGACCACATGTCTCGTCTGTTTCACACAGGTCATCCGCGAGGGTCAGCTCACCGGCACGCTCAAGTCCATCCTGGTCACACCGACGTCACCGGCTCAGTTTCTGACGTTCTCTGCAGCCTACCCGCTTGTTCGAGGAACGCTCGATGCAGCGGTCTACGGTGTCGGCGGCCTGGCGTTCGGCCTGTCTCTGGCACGCGTGAATCCCGCGCCGGCGCTCCTCCTCTTCATCGCTTCTCTGCTCGCGTTCTGCAGCATCGGCATGATCTCGGCAACCTTCATTCTCATTTTCAAGCGCGGCGATCCGCTGCTGTGGCTGTTTGGCAGCGGGTCGTGGCTCCTGGGCGGGGTGATGTACCCGACCGAGGTGCTCCCGCAATGGCTTCAACGCGTCGCCGAGCTGCTGCCCATCACACACGCGCTCCGAGGTCTGCGGGCAACCCTGCTTGCGGACGCCAGCCTTGCGTCGGTCGGATCCGAACTGTCAGCGCTCGCGCTGTTCGCCGTCGTCGGTCTGCCGATCGGCCTCGCGATATTCGAGCTCGGGCTGCGGCGGGCCAGACAGATGGGTATTCTCGGGCACCAATAAAGCAGGCGAACGGATTCTGGGTTATAACTAGTCCGAGATCCGAACAACAGCCCGCATGAGCCTCAATTCACGCATGGTCCGGCAAAATTCTGGCGACAACGGTTTCGTCACGCGCCGGCTTGCAGGTGAGACGATCGTTGTACCTGTATCGAGCAGGGTGGGCGATCTGGACGCGATCTACACGCTGAACGAAGTTGCGTCCCGCGTGTGGACGCTTCTGGAGGTCCCGACGTCCGTCCAGAACATCGCCGCGGTGCTCTGCGACGAGTACGATGCACCAGCCGAACAGGTGACGAACGATCTCGCCGAGCTGCTCGCCGAATTCGAGGCCAGTGGATTAATCCGCTTCGACGGCCAGGAAACGGTCTGAGCGTGGAAACCCTGAGCTACGGAACCTTCAGCGAGTCGATGCATCGGGAGGTTCGCGCGGCGCGCTTGCCTCTCAACGTCACGATTGAAGTCACACGCCGTTGCCCTCTTGTCTGCGCCCACTGTTACAACAACCTGCCAATGGGCGATCGCACGGCGCAGCTGACGGAGCTGACATACGCCGAGCATTGCCGGATTCTCGACGAGTTGGCCGAAGCGGGGTGCCTCTGGATTTTGTACACGGGCGGAGAAATCCTCGCGAGACGGGATTTCCTCGACATCTACACTTACGCCAGAAAAAAGGGCTTCTTCATCACGTTGTACACCAACGGCACGCTCATCACGCCCACAGTGGCGGATTACCTCGCGAAGTGGCGGCCGTTCGGCCTCGAGATCACCCTGTATGGACGTACGCGTGAGACATACGAGCGCCTGACCGGGGTTCCCGGGTCTTACGATCAATGCATGCGCGGGATCCGGCTGTGCCTCGATCGCGGCCTGCCGCTCAAGCTGAAAACTGTGGCCGTCAGCATCAACAAGCACGAGATCTGGGACATGCAGCGTTTTGCCCAGGATGAACTGGGGGTCGAGTTCAGATTCGACAGCATGATGAATCCGCGGATCGATTGTTCGCAGAGCCCGCTGGCGGTGCGGCTCACCCCGGAGGAGTGCGTCGCATTCGACCTTCAGGACGAGAAGGTGACGGCCGAATGGAAGATCTTCGCTGAGACCTTCATGGGCCCCGTTCATCCGCCGGAGACCAGCGACCAGCTCTACCACTGCGGAGGAGGGGTTGACAGCTGCTCCATCAGCCCCTCAGGCCAGATGAGCATCTGCGTCCTGTCCCAGAACGACCTCTATGACCTGCGCACTGGAAGCGTGGGTGAGGGCTGGACGCAGTTTCTGCACCGCGTGAGATTGAAAAAAAATACGAGGCTCACGAAGTGTGTGTCGTGCGAGCTGAAGGCCATGTGCGGCATGTGCCCGGCCAACGGCGAGCTCGAAAACGGCGACCCTGAAGCGCCGGTCGATTTTCTGTGCCGTGTGGCGCACATCAGAGCGCATGCGTTTGGATTGCCCATCCCGCGACACGGCGACTGCGAGTATTGCGAGGGAGGCGTCGGGTATCGAGAGTTGTTGGCGTCGGCAGCGTCGTTGGCGCACAAGAGGCCCGGCATGCCAATGCGGCCGCCTGACAACAGGCTTCTGCCAATGGCCGACGCGTCGGCTGGTGGCGGATGCGCAGGAGGTGGCTGCTCATCGTGCGGCCATTGATCGGGAGAACATATGAATGCAAATGACGGCGATTCATCGGCTGAAAAAAAGAGTTACAAGAAACCGGAGGTCAAGCGCGTGATGTTGCGACCTGAGGAAGCCGTGCTGGCGTCCTGCAAAACATCAAAGACATCAGGGCCAGGTCAGATGAGGTGCTCCACTCCCTCGGCCTGCAGCTCGCTCGCGTCCTAGGTATCGCGCGCTGGAGCAACGAATCACCATTGGCGGCGTAACGATCGCAATGGTGTCGCGCGAGCCCGACCTCGAGATCGGTCTGCGAGGGCCGCACGCCCGATTCGCCGGGGCGCCGGGCATACCGGACATCTCGCTCGATGTGCATTGGGATTCGTCGAAGACACCCGCCACTCCCGAGGAGAAGCTGTTCGACTCGGGGGGCGTGTGGCAGCTCTATCGAGACGGCGAACGGCTTGTATTCCACCTGACGTCTCCGAAGTTCGGCTCGCATCCCTACGTCAGAGCGATCGTCCACCCCACCTTCGCCAGCGGTACTATCCACCTTCGTCGCGACTGCTTCGATGCTTCACGCCCGCTCTACCCTCTCGAATATCCTCTCGACGAACTGCTGATCACCAACTGGCTCTCGCTGGGCCGCGGCGTCGAAGTTCACGCGTGCGCCCTCATCGATACCGATGGGTCAGGCTATTTGTTCGCCGGCAATTCCGGGGCCGGTAAAACAACGATGGCCAGAGTGTGGTGCAAGGAAGAAGGCGTCCGCGTCTTGAGCGACGACCGCGTCATCCTGCGAAAGTTGGACGGTCGCGTGTGGATGCACGGTACGCCCTGGCATGGTGACGAACCGCTTGCGTTGCCGCAGCGCGCACTCCTGCGGCGAGGATTCTTCCTGCATCACGCAACCCGGAATCAAGTCGCGCCCGTGACTGGTGCGCAGGCCGTGATGGAGCTGTTCTCACGCAGTTTTCCGCCCTTTTTCAGTCCCGACGGTTTGGCGTTCACGCTGAGGCTGCTGACGGAAATTCAGGAAGTCGTGCCGTTTTCTGATTTCGGGTTCGTGCCCGATTCGACGCTCCCAGCGTATATTCGGGCGAAATAGCCCCCCGGCTGGCTTGGCAGGGCTGAAGCCCTGCGCTACCGCAATATTTCCGGTAGCCCTGCGCTTACCGCTAAATTTCCGGTAGCCTGCGCTACCGCTGAATTTCCAGTAGCCCTGCGCTTACCGCTAAATTTCCGGTAGCCCTGCGCTACTGGCTTGGCAGTTTCCGGTAGCGCAGGACTTCAGTCCTGCCCCGCCCTTCCAACCCCTTCTCGTGTGCTACATGAGCACTTGAAGTTCAATACTGTCCTTCCAAATCGACGTCCGGCAGACGCTCGAGAGCGCGTAAGTATGTGATTCACATGCGGTTATGAAACACCGTTGCAGGGGCATGTTCATTGCCACTGCAGACACACGTGGGAAATTGTAATCGCGCGACAAATCGCCGGCGGTACTCGATTCGCTTTCAGTCAGGGATCGCAATCCTGCTCGCCATCCTCGGCACAAGCGGAGCGGCGTACGCGCAGGTACTGAGCGGCGACTACACCGGCGACGGCTCCAGCAGCCGCCTGGAAGCCGGGCTTGGCTTTCTGCCCGACGTGGTGATTATCAAAGGAAACACGGCGCAAACCGCCGTCATCCGGACCTCGACGATGAGCGGAGATGCCGCGAAGCCGATGACCGGCGCCACAGCGCTGACCGCAGATCTGATTGAGTCCTTCTGGGGCGGTGCCGGTTACGGGGCCTTCACGGTCGGCGGTAACGCGCGGGTCAACAGCAACGCGATCGATTACAACTGGGTGGCCTTCAAACAGGCGGCCAAGCGAATGAAGGTGGGAAGCTACACCGGCAACGGTGGGGCGTCTCAAGCGATCACGGGCGTCGGCTTCTCACCGGAATTCGTGGTCGTGATGTCGGCCGGCGCAGCCGAAGCCGTCTTCCGCTCGTCATCGGACACGGAAACCTTCGACTTCGCTTTGAGCGGCGGCAGCGCGACCTTGATCACGGTGCTCGGCGCCGATGGATTCACCCTCGGCAGCAACGACGCCCGCGTTAACGCGAGCAGCACGACATATCACTACATCGCCTGGAACGAAGTGCCGGGCACGATAGACGTCGGCACCTACACGGGCGACGGCGTGAACGATCGGAACGTGACCGACCCCGGCTTCAAGCCCGAGTACGTGCTGATCAAGGCTGATACCACGACGAACAGCAATGCCGTTCACCATCCGGCCTCACTCGGGGACACGACGGACACCTCACTTTATTCATCGGCCAACGCCAACGCGGCCGATCGCATCGAGGAGCTTCGTGAGGACGGCTTTCAAGTGGGAACCGCGGCCGAGGTCAATACAAATACGGTCACCTACAACTTCATTGCATGGCGGCGGGAAACCCCGGACATGCAGGTCCTGTCTGGGAGCTACACGGGCAACAACACGGACAACCGTGCCATCACCGGCCTCGGGTTCTCACCGGACCTGGTCTTGATCAAGGGCAATAACGGCTCAGAGGCGGCGATCCGGGCTGACGCGAGATCGATCGACTTCAGCAAGGACATGAAGAACGGGACCTTGGGGAACAACCGCATCCAGTCGCTCGACCTGCAGGGCTTCACCATCGGCACAGACGTGCGTGTGAACGCGACTGGCGTCACCTACTACTGGACGGCGTGGAAGACCGGCGTCGGCCAGATGGTGGTCAGTAGTTACACAGGCAACGGAACAGTCGGTCGCCAAATCACGGACCTCGGCTTCTCGCCAAACGTCGTGTGGATTGCGTCCACAGCATTCGATGAGCCGGTCTATGAAATTTCGGCAAGCACGACCGCCTTCACCTTCGCCGGCGCTGCCAGTGCTGGATGGATCACGGCGTTAGGGAGCGACGGTTTTACCGTGGACGCCAATGCGCGCGTGAACGCCGCCGGGACCACCTATTTCTTCGTCGCCTGGGACGAAATTGCAGGCAAGATGGACGTAGGCACTTATACCGGGAATGGCGCGGACAACCGCAATATCACCGGCGTCGGCTTCCAGCCGGAGTTCGTGTATACGCAGTCGGCAGCAGCCATTCCTCCGGTCACACACACCAACGCCATGGGTGCGGGCACGGACACCTCGAACTACTTCGACGAACTCGCCAACGCCAACAACAATATTCAGGCGCTCCAGGCAGACGGCTTTCAGGTCGGCAGCCGAGCGAACGTCAACGGTTCCGGGCAGGTCTTCGTCTACGCGGCTTGGATGCGGCCTGCCGTTACCGCGGTGAGACTCGTGTCGTTCTCTGCGACCCTGGATAAAGACACGCAACACACGACCCTCCACTGGCGGACGGGGTACGAAATCGACAACCTTGGGTTCAACATTTACAGGGAAACGACGGATGGGCAGCGGACCCGTCTCACAAAGGCTCCTGTCGCCGGCTCCGGCCTCGTGGTCGGACCGGGCGTCGCTCATAGGGCGCCGCAACGGTATACGTGGGTAGATGCCGAGAACGTCGACGGCGCCAGGTATTGGCTGGAGGACGTGGATTTCTCCGGTGCGAGCACCTGGCATGGTCCTGTCTCGCCTCGTCACGCACGCTATGGTGAATCGCAGAGAGATGCGTCGTCCGTGATGGTGCCGCATCTGGGCCGCCGGTCCGCGAGCGGACCCGGAAGGGCACTGACACCCGCAGCATCTGCGGAACGCGTCCAGGGTGGCTCGAAAACCTCGAATGTCCAGGCACGAAAAACTGAGGCGATCCCGAGTTCCACTACTGTCGTCGGCCGCTCGGCTGTTCCGGTACCTGCAGCACGGAAAGCCGGCCCATCGCCCTCGACATCAGCAGAGGCGCCAGAGCCGCTTTCGCGCGGCGACGAAGCGTTCAAGCCGATCGATCTGGACCACTCCCATGTGGAGACCGCGACGCTTCGCGGACGCTCCGGCCCCGATTCGAGCCGAGCCCGCCAGCGTGCGATCGCAGCGGGCCCTGCTGCGAAGCTTCTGGTACGCGCAACCGGCTGGTATCGCGTCGGCCAGCCCGCTCTCGTCGCCGCCGGCCTCGACCACAGGCTCGATCCGCGACGACTCGCTCTGTTCGTGGAAGGCGTCGAGCAGGCGATCCGCGTACACGGCGAGGCCGATGGCCGGTTCGACAGCAACGACTTCATCGAGTTCTATGGAACCGGCGCGGACACGCCTTACAGCGACACACGTACCTACTGGGTCGTCGAAGGTGAGGGTCGGGGCCGTCGCGTGCGGCTGGAAGACCGTAATGCAACTGGAGTCGTCGGGCCCTCGAGCTTCCCGTTCACTGTGGAGCGCAAGGAACGCACGATCTTCTTTGCAGCGCTCGATAACGGCGACAAAGAGAATTTCTTTGGAGAAGTGATTTACCCGGAGTTTCCGACGGACCAGACGTTTGAACTGGTGAACGTCGATGCCGAAGCGTCGGGCGTCGGTTCCCTCGAGGTGGTACTGCAGGGCGTGACACAGCTCGGCGAAGGGTCGACCGACCACCGGGTCCGCGTTCAGTTGAACGGCGTCGACCTTGGCGAAATCGCCTTCAGCGGCCGGGACCAGGGCGAGCAGACGTTTCCCGTCAATCTGTCGCTGCTCTCCGAAGGCACGAACACTGTGACCTTGGAGGCGTACGGCGGCGAGCAGGACATCACGCTTGTCGATCACATCCGGTTGACGTACTTGCGCCGCTACGTGGCCGACGGTATCAGCCTGTCCTTCACGGCCGAAGGCGAACAGGAGACGACGATAGGCGGCTTCACGATGCCGGCGCGTGTGGTTGACGTGACCAATCCCGCCGCCGTGCGCGAAGTGCCGACCACTTCAACGGGTGGCAGCATTGTATTCGTGGCACCGGGAACCGGCCTTCGCCGGCTCGTTGCCTTTACTGACGCGGGTGCACTCGTGCCCGCCTCTATCGTGCAAAATGTGCCGTCACGGTATTCCGCGGGAGCCGCGGGAGAGATCGTGATGATTTCGCACAGCACGTTTCTCGGAAGCCTGCAGCCGCTCAAGGCGCATCGGGAGCGGCAAGGGCGCACTGTGACCCTCATCGACGTCGAAGACATTTACGACGAGTTCAGTTTCGGCGAGAAGACTCCGTATGCGCTGAAGGATTTCCTGAAGCACGCGAAGGTCACCTGGCGCGTGCCGCCTCGATTCCTCCTGCTCATCGGCAACGCCACAACCGATCCGCGCGATTACTACGACCTCGGCGAGCCGGATTTCGTGCCGACCAAGACCGTGTCGATGTCGCTCCTCGAATCGGCATCGGATGACTGGTTCGCCGACGCGGACGATGACGGGTTTGCAGAGATGGCCATGGTCGGGAGACTGCCGGCCCGCACGGTGGAGCAGGCGGCGTCGATGGTGTCGAAGATCATTGGTTACGAACGGGAGGCGGGCGGATCCTGGAACAAGTCCGTGCTGCTGGTCGCCGAGCAGAGCGAAACGCAGGATGACGACTTCCTCGCCGCGTCCAACCGGCTGCGCCAGGTGATTCCGCCAGAGTTCACGGTGCAGCACATCGACCGCGGGCAGGTGGACATCGCGCAGGCGAAAGCCGACGTGATTGCCAGAATCAACGAGGGCCAACTCCTTGTGTCGTATGTGGGGCACGGGTCCGTTGACGGCTGGAAACAGGACCTGTTCACCGGCAGCGATGCGGCGGCGTTGACCAACGGCGCGCGCCTTCCCTTCGCTGTCATGCTGAACTGCCTGAACGGCTTCTTCAACGGACTATATCCGGAAGAGAGTCTGGCGGAAGCGCTTCTGCGGGCGCCCGCGGGTGGCGCGATTGCGGTGTTGGCGTCTTCCGGAGTGACTTCCCCGCGCGCGCAGGGCGTCATGATGCAGGAACTCTACCGGTTGATGTTGAGCGGCCGCGTCCGCGACCTTGGCGAGGCCGTCCACGCAGCTAAAGCCATCGTTGGCGATGCCGACGTGAGGCGGTCGTACGTGTTCTTTGGCGACCCTTCGATGCGGCTCAACGGCGTGCCGTACATGCCGCTGAGAGACGACCGCACGGGCGCGAAGCGCAAACTCGCGGACGCGAAACCTCAATCCAGCGGTGTGCCCAAGGGCACGGTCGGTGCGACCTCGACGGCGGACGGCCTGTCAGCAGCGCTTTCTTCGACGCCGAACGTCACTGGTATTCGACTGTCGGATTGGAACCGCGACGGCCGTGACGATGTGTTCCTGCACGCTGCGAGCGGCTGGCGCACGGTCTTCAGCACGCCGCAAGGAGAGCGCGTGCGTGGAGGCCAATGGAGCGGCGCGTGGGAAGTGCATCCTGCCGACATGAATGGTGATGGGGTTGAAGATATGGTGCTGGTCGATCGCACGACCGGAATCATGTTGTCCGCCATCAACGACGGCGCGGGCAGTTTCGAGTACACCGAGGGTCTCCTGGGGCAGCAGTGGCACGTGCACGTCGCCGATCTCAACGGCGATCGCATAGACGACTTGCTGTTGACCATGCCGGAGTACGGCTTCTGGTACACGATGCTGAACGACGGCCGCGGCCACTTCACCTACCGTGCCGGATCGTGGCGCGCAGCCTCATCGATCACCCTTGGCGACTTCAGCGGCGACAGGCGCGCCGATGCGTTCATCTATGACCCAGCCACCGGCGCCTGGACCCTCGCCATCAGCGATGCCGCCGGCGACTTCTCGTACGTGTCGGGACAATCGGCGGCCGGATTGACCGTGCAGCGGGCCAATGTCGACAGCGACCATCGTGCCGACCTTCTGCTCTACAACCCGGAAACGGGAGCCTGGGCCGAGTGGGCCTCGCGGTATTCCGGCCTTGACCGCCGTAGCCTTGGCGAAGGCGGTTTCAGCGTGCGTGGTGGTCTCTGGAAACCCGGCTTTACGGTTCGTGCGGTGGAAGGGAAGGGCGGCGACCGTGATGACGTGTTGCTCTACGACCCGACGTCCGGCGAATGGATTTTCGCGATGAGTCAGAAGGGCCCGACACGATATGCAAGCGGCGTCTGGGCGCCGGCGCTGACAATCGCGACGGGCGATCTCAACGCTGACGGGCGCACGGATCTCGTGCTATACGATCAGGCCACGGGCGTATGGATCCGCGGACTGAGGCGCGAGGCCGGTGCATTCGACTTCACGTCCGGGAAATGGGCGCAAGGTTGGATGCTGGCGACGCGGCCATGAGACGCGCCCCGCGTCGACCATAAGACAGCATGCGCATGGGCACGGGACTCAAGAGAGATACAAAGGCGTTCCTCGACGTCAGCGAGCAACTGTTAACGGCCGGCTATGGCGTCCGATTTCGGGCGCACGGCGGAAGCATGCGCCCCGCCATTTGTGACGGCGAGACCGTCACGGTGGAAGGCGTGGAGCCGGCGGCGGTGAAGCCCGGCGACATACTTCTCTATCGTCACGAACATCGGCCCCTTGCCCACCGCGTTGTGCGGATTGACCAGGATGGCGGCGCCGTCATCGCATTCGTGCTGCGCGGCGATGCCAAAGCCGCATGTGATGCGCCAGTGAAGCCAGAGCAGATTCTCGGGCGCGTCGTGCTCACTGAGAAAGCTGTGGGGCGCCGGCTGCTCGCCTACTTCTGGTCGCGGTCGCGGCCCGCCCGCCACCACTCTCTGGCTCCGCGGACGAATCGCCAGACGTAAGCTAGCGGCAACAGCGCCGGGTGCGAAATCCCGTAACCCTGCCGCATGTAACTAGGGGAAGGCAGCACGTGCTGTCGAAGCAGCCGCATCTTCGGCCGCCATCCCTCCAGTGCATTGAGATCCGACACAAGAACATCGACCTTTCGCATCGGTCCCCTGACATAGATTCCGGAAGGTTCGCGCGTTGACCCGCCCATGCGCACGAGCAGCGCGGCCGCGCCATCGCCGTGAAACCTTTCCAGAGCCGCCTCGAGCCCGGCAGCGCATATCAGGGTCAGCTGCTTTGTGCGCGCAAGTTGCACGAGCTCATCCTGTTCGGCGGGCGTCAGCCGTTCTGCGATGAGGTGGATGTCGTAGAGCCAGATCAATCGCTCTTCGTCGCTGTGATGGGCGACACGGTGGATGCACGCAATCGCTAACGCGTGCGCGGGTCCCACCGCCCGCGCCGCGTCGCCGAGCGCTGGAATTCCGATGGCGCGCGCGCGGAGCTCGGCGATTGTGACCGCGCCCGCAAACACCCGCGGGTTGCTGATTCTCCAGTGCACGTCGATGGCGTGGTGCACGCCGCGCGAATCAGTTCGGACATACGGCGCCTGATGCATAACCAGATCGCCGGTCACGAACGGCAGCTTTTGATACTCCATCCGCTCCAGGATGGCCTGAACCAAATCGGTTGCATTTGTGTCCACGAGGACGTCGGCATCGACGCGGGGCCGTAGAGTGGGATCCGGATAGTGGGAGTAGGCGAGGGCGGCTCCCTTGAACAGGAGCGGGGCGATGCCGTTGTCGCCGAATGTACGGAGCACGCGGCGCAATTCCGCTACTGCGATTTCGTCGATCGCAACCTGGTTGCATATGGCGGTTGCTAGTCGCTCACGCAGCGGTGGCGGACAGCCGTCCATCCGGCCGCGCTGCGATACCCGATCCGCGATAAGCAGGTGCACGCCGTGCTGCCGGGCGGTATCGAAGAGACGTGTGCCGGCCGCCTCAACGGGCCACGCAACCCGCTCATTGCGCAGGACGGCACACAGCAGGTCGAGCGTGTCGCCGGATTCAGACGATACGCGCGCCACGTGCGCTTACCTGCCCCGAATAGAGGTCGCTCTCGAGCCCTGCCGACAATTTGAACGCCGACTGCATCGCCGTTCCAATTCGATGGGCCGATTCATCATCGGATGCAAATGCAAAAACAGACGGGCCGGAGCCGGCTATCGAACATCCGAGGGCGCCTGCTGCCAGGGCCGCATTCTTGACAGCATGAAATCCTGGTATCGAAGCCGCCCGCACGGGCTCGACGAGACAGTCATCTACGGATCGGCCGAGAAGACCAAGGTCCTCGCTGCACAACGCCATCACGAAAGCGGCGATGTTGCCCAGATTCGGAACGATCTTTTCCAACCCATATGTGCGGTTCTTCAAGAGCGTGCGCGCTTCGGCCGTCGACACGTTGCAGTGCGGATGGACCACGGCGACGCGCAAGTTCGCGGGAACAGGAAGCGACACAATCTCGAGGGGGTCGTAACTGCGGACGAGAACGATTCCGCCAAGAACGCTCGGGCCGATGTTGTCCGCGTGCGGAGCGCCCGAGGCTGCGCGCTCCCCTTCCATGGCGCTCAACAGCAACTCGTCCTGTGCCAGTGGGCGCCCGAGCACCTCGTTTGTCGCAACCGCCGCCGCCGCACTGCTCGCGCCGGAACTGCCCAGGCCGCTTGCCAACGGCATCTGTTTGTGCACCCACAAACGAACGCCCGGACCAAGGGGTGGGCCGTGCCCTTTTTCCGCCGCGCGGCGAAGCACGTCAGCGGCCGACCGGCCGGCAACGTTCTTGACCGGATCGCGGCTCAGGAGGCCCCCATCCCCTGTGACATCGACGATTTCGACGCCGGGACGGTCTGACAACTCGGCCTCCACAACGTCTCCTGGGGAGGTCAGCGCCAGGCCGAGCACATCAAACCCTGGCCCGAGATTGGCAACAGTCGCTGGAGCGAAGATCCGGAGTCGGCCGCCCATTGGAAAACTCGTAGATTATCTCTGAAAAGAGGTCGACGACACGATCGGGTCACAAGGCCGGGTTACGAAAATTGGAAGTGTGTGCTCCGAAAAGGAACACGACGATGCGATTGATGCTACGGGCCGGATTGTCGGCATTCTTCCTGACTGCCGCGGTCGCTGCCGCGGGGCCCGCTGAGGTGCCTCGAGCTGTCGTCGAGAAGTTGAGATTGAATCCGGGCAAGGGCGTGATCTACGGGACGGTGCTGGACGGAAAAGCCACTCCACTGCCCGACATGCGCGTGCATCTGCGAAATCTTCAGACCCGGGTGGTCGAGCAAGTCTCGACAGCCAGTCTGGTTGGCGAGTTCGTCTTTGTCGCGCTTCCGGATGTGCCCTACGTCGTAGAGCTCGCGGACAGGTCCGGGCGGGCGCTGGTGGTAAGCGACGTGATGGTGACTCGTTCTGGCGGCGCTGCCGGTAGCGTCCTGATCGCGCCGGCCGAGCTTCCGCACTCGAGAGCTCTTTTTCGTGCGTCAGCGGGATCGGTGGCATTGGCCGTCGCGGCCGCGGGGCTGACTGGACTGCAGTCGCCGGATCCCCCACTGACTCCGGAGAAATAGGTATGTATCGGCGGAGTCTCGCAACTCGTGAACATTGGACCCGCAGCCGATATTTCGCAGAGAACCCGTGGTCGATATGAATCAGGCCAAGTCTGAGGTGGCGCCCGCTCGTCGTCCTGCCGCAGGACCAGCCACAGGGCGGAGTCTGTTTCCGAACGATTCAGACGCGCATCTGCTGGATCGCCTGAACGCGATTTACAAGTACCGCGCGATCGCGATCACGGTCTTTGTCCTGGTGATGCTGATCTCAGTCGTGCGTGTTTATACGACGACGCCCATGTATCGCGCGACGACCAGCGTGCTGATTGAAGACGAGCGCGCGGCGTCGGTGGCAGGATTCAACTCCTCCAACCCGGACTACTACCAGGATCCGGAGCCGTACTATCAAACCCAGTTACGCATCCTGACAGGTCGCGAGCTCGCCAGCACGGTCGTCCAGCGCCTGAATTTGGCGACGGTGCCCGAATTCAATGGTCAGGGCCCGAAGCCGACCGGCCTTGCCGAGGTGGTTCACTCCCTGAAACGCCAGGCGCAGACCGGCGTTCGCCTGCTTACACGAACTCCAGCCCAGCCGGCCGCGACAGCGGCGTCGGACACGACGGTCGACAGCCTGGTAAACCAGTTTCTCGGCGCCGTCGACGTGGAGCCGGTGCGCGGCAGCCGGCTGTACCGCGTTTCGGTGCAATCGGCGAATCCGGATTTTGCCGCGCGTGCTTCCGACACACTGGTGGAGGAATACGTCGTGCAAAATTTCAAACTTCGGACCGGCACAACCGAGAAAAGCTTGAAATTCCTCGCCGATGAGATTTTGAAACAGCAGAAAAAGGTTGAAGACGCCGAGCGCGCGATGGCCCAATATCGCGAAACTCATAATGCGCTGTCGCTCGAGGCCGGACAGAACACCGTGGTGTCGAGCCTGAACCAGCTCAACGAGCAATACACGCGGGCCCGCACCGACCGTATTCAGAAGGAAGCGGTGTACAACCAGGTGAAGGCGCTTCCTTCCGCCGCGCTCGCGGAATCGATTCCGGGCGTCACGCAAAATGCGGCGGTCCAGACGCTGCGGCAGCGGCTTGCCGAGCTGCAGCGCCAGCGAACGACCCTCAGCGAACGCTACGGTCCAAAAAATCCGCAGGTCATCGAGAACGAAAACGCGTTTACCGATACGACGAGGCAATATCAGGACGCGCTGCGGGCTGCGGTCGAGTCGATCAGAAACGACTACGAAACGACGGTCAGCCTCGAGCGCAGACTCGCCGTCGCGCTGGAGGATTCCAAGGGCGCGGCGATGGAGCTGAACCGCAAGAGCGTCAACTACACCGTGCTCGACCGGGAGGCGCAGAGCGCGCGGCAGACCTATGAGGCATTGCTCCAGCGGCAGAATGAATTGCAGATCGTCAGCAACAGCGGCGGGAACAACGTGCGCCTGATGGACCGCGCGGTTGTGCCCGGGGCGCCATTCTCGCCGGATATCAACCGAAGTCTGCTGCTGGGCGCTCTCGCTGGCAGCTTGCTCGCGCTGGGCCTGGTGTTCGGAATCGAATACCTCGACGACACCATCAAAACGCCGGAAGACGTGACGCGCCGCCTGAAGCTGCCGTTCCTCGGCCTTGTGCCTGCGATTAAAGGCAACAATCAGCCGCTTCTGTCGCGAGAGGTCCCACACGAATTTGGCGAAGCGTTCCGCGCGCTGCGGACCTCCCTTGTGTTCAGCAGCGGCACGGAAGGCACCAAAGTGATCGGCGTCACCAGTGCCCAGCCGCTCGAAGGCAAGACCACGACCGCGTGCAACATGGCGATTGCGCTGGCGTTTGGCGGGTCGCGTGTACTGCTCATCGACGCTGACATGCGGCGCCCGAGCGTCGCGCGCACGCTGGGCATGGAAAACACGACCGGTCTCTCGCATCTGTTGACCGGTCAGGCGACGCCGCGTCAGACGATTCGCCGTTCCGCCGTTCAGAATCTCTGGGTGATGTCGGCCGGTGTCACGCCACCAAATCCGTCCGAGCTCCTGTCCTCGCATCGGATGAAAACGTTGATTGCCACCGTGCAGGACGGGCCTTTCGACTGGGTCATCATCGACACACCGCCCGTGCTCGCCGTGACCGACGCCGTGATTATTGCGCCGTGGGTTTCGGGCATGGTTTTCGTTGTCGGTGCGGAGATGACACAGCGCCGTCTGGCCGAGCGCGCGGTAGAGACGCTGATGACCAGCCGGCCGCGCGTGCTCGGCGCGGTCCTCAACTGCGTTGACATCGCCCGCAACAAGTACTATTACTCCCGTTACTACGGCTACAAGTACAAGAATTATTACGTCAGATCGAACGCCGCGTAAGCACCCCTCGGCGGCTGCCGCAACCGCTGTGGCCATTCTGCTTGCCTGGGTGACGTTCCCGGGCGGAGGCGTATATCCGTGGGTGTGGATTCCCGCCGCCTCCGCAGTCCTCGGGCTGGCCCTCTGGGTGCGGCCTCGGGTCGCTTCCGGCGAGCGCACTCGAGGCATCGATGGCGTGTTGATCCTGGGGGCGCTCGCTATCGTTCTTCAGGTGGTACCGCTGCCTTTCTCGATGCTTCAGCGTATCGATCCGCACGCAATTCCGCTGCGCTCCGCATTATGGCTGCCGGCGCAAACCGATGCTGCCACTCGGCTCCCCATCAGTATTCTTCCGGGCGACACGCTGGCGGCGTTCGCAATATTCGCCGCGGCGGCGCTGCTGTTCTGGACGTGCCGCCAGATTTGCGAGGCCGGGGGCACGGGGCGTCTCGTGCGATCGGTGGCGGTGATCGGCCTCATCGCGTCAATCGCGGCGATCGTACAGCGCGGAGGGAACAGGGAGCTGCTGTATGGGTTGTGGCGGCCGCTCGACCCGGGTGCGCGCCCTTACGGTCCATTCGTGAACCGGAACCACTTCGCGACCTGGATCATCATGGCGTGCCCGCTCGTCTTCGGGTATCTGCTTGCGCGCGCGCCGGCGCCACGGAGCGGCCGACGGATATCACAGCGACTCGTCACGGCAGCCCAGCAACTCGGATCAATCCGGATCTGGCTGGCCGCGGCCGTCTGTCTGATGACGCTCGCCGTGCTCATCTCGACTTCGCGTTCCGGCGTGATCGGCCTGATGTGTGCGTTCGCGATCGGCATGTGGCTCTCCACCAGACGCGCGGGTCGACAGACGCGGCGGTGGATGCTGCTGCAGGCGGTCCTCCTGGTGCTTGTAGCTCTGTCGTTCGCGAACTTCGATGCATTACTCCGCCGATTCGACGAAACGCTCGTACCCTCTGTGCGAGACCGGGGGAGAACCGCGATCTGGCGTGACACGGGGCGGCTCATCAACGATTTCCGCTGGACCGGCACCGGGGCGGGAACGTTCGGCAACGCCATCGTCCCGTATCAGACGAGCGAACCTGGATACACGATCGGCCAGGCGCATAACCATTACCTCCAGATCGCGGCAGAGGGTGGCTACATGGTCTCACTGCCCGCAGCGCTCGCGTTGATCCTGTTCCTGATACTATTTCGCCGACGATTGCAGGACGCTGACCCTTCTGACTACCTGATTCGTGCAGGCGCGGGCGCCGGAATGGCCGGTGTGCTTCTCCAGAGTGTCTGGGAAACCGGCCTTCGCATGCCAGCCAATGCCATGTTGTTTGCCGTACTGGCGGCCATTGCCAGCTGCACGCCGCCAGTGCAGGCTTCAAGCGAACGTCACACCTGATGTTGCGAGTTGGCTTCGATCTCGACGGCGTCGTCGCTGACTTTCCAACGGCGTTCCTCGAAGCGGCGGCAAAGCTGCTCGGGCGCGACGCGATTCGAAAGCCCGACTCTCCGATGCCGGATCTCGACGCCGTGTCGGCGGCCGACGCCAAGCTCGTCTGGAAGGTGATCACGGACACGCCTAACTGGTGGCTCGGCCTCCCCCCGTACGAGCCGGCCCAGATCGCGCGACTCTATCAGCTGGCCCGGCGCTTCCGCTGGGAGCTGTCGTTCCTGACGTCCCGTCTTCCCACCGCAGGCGATTCCGTGCAGTTTCAAAGCCAGGCATGGCTGGAGGCGTATGGCTTCTACATGCCGGCGGTCGTCACCGTTCCCGGATCGCGCGGCGAACTCGGCAACGCCCTGCGGCTCGATATCATCGTCGACGATCAATTCCTGAACTGCCTCGAAATCGTGGGCGCGTCGCAGGCCAAGGCGATGCTGATTCTCCGGAAGAGTGATGCATCGCTCGAGCAGCAGGCCACCGAGCGCGGCATTGGCGTCGTGCAGCGTCTCGAGGACGTCATTGAAGTGCTGCTGCAGCTTCAGGAGATTCTTCCGCAGAAACGCGGTGCGGCGATACGGCTTGCGGACTGGTTCTTCCGCAAGGAGCCCGACAGCCATGTGCTTCCGATGAATCCGCGCGCCTCGCGCCCGATTCCGCCGCTCCAAGAGTAATGTCGCGGGCCGAGCGGCTCTCGTTGCTTGCCGTCAGCTCGCTGCTCGTCGTGATTGCGGCGTCGAGGCAGGAGTTCATCGGCGACGGAGTGCGCCATCTTGGAAGCGCGATCACGTCGGGCGCACCCGCACTTGGCGCTCCCCGGTGGCTGTTTTTCCCGCCCTGGCATGGGCGCTCATTCACCCCCTTGCTCTGATTGGGGCGGTTACAGAGGTCGAGCACGCCATCAGCGTGCTGCTCGCGGTGACAGTCGCGGCAGGAATCGTATACCTGTGGAGCCTGCACGTCTGGCTTCGCGCCGAGGGCTGCTCGACGCAGGCCCGCGCCGCCGCCCTGATGGTCGCCGGGGCGGCCATACCATTCGTAACGCTGTATTCAGATATCGCCGAGGTGCAGATCCCCGCAGCCGTCGTGGTTGCGGCGCTGGCGACCTGCCGCATGCGTTTCGCGGCGGGTCGCGGGGGCGACGGTACCATGCTCGCGACCGTCGCTGCGATCGCTCTGGCCTCCCTCGTGTACCAAGCGCTCGCGCTTGCCCTGCTGTTTGTTCCCCTCGTCGTGCCGCTTGATCGGATCCGGCGGCCACGCGTCCTTCTCGCCGCGGCAGCGATCGCCCTGTGCGTGCCAGTGATGCTGATTGGGGGGCGTGTCGCGGCGGGTGACGAACTCGACGTGGCGGTGCTGACGACCTTTGCCGGCGAACGAGGCGCGCTTGTGCGGTCCGCGATGTCAAGGCCGGCACTGCTGAAGTGGGCTGCTGCGCTCGTCGCCGGTCCGCCACAGGCCATCGTCGGGCTGTGGAAATTTCAAGGACTCTCATTGCTCGCCGAAGGACTGCGGGCGGGCGACCCAGCCTCGATGCTCAACTTCGCTCGATTGATGGTTGGTGTCGTGCTCTTCGCCGTTCTCGGATGGGCCGTGCTCCGTGTGCGGGACTGGCGACTCGTCATTGCTGCATTGGCTGTCGTGGCCGTTCCGGTGCTTCGCAACCAGCAGTACACGTATGCCAAATTTTTTGTCTTGTGGCCCGTCGTCCTGGCGCTGGCGTCGGTGAAACTGCGTCCGAGGCACGCGGCGGCGGCGGCGGCGCTGATCCTGACGCTCAATTCGTCTCTGCTGGCTCGTCACGTGGCGGAAGGGAGACATCGGTACTCAGATGCGAGCCGGGTCTATCGAACCGCAACGTCGAACGACTGTTTTTTTACCACCGACTGGGGGGCACCCTTTCCGTATTTGTGGCCGGGCTCAGATGCCGCGCTCATTTCGATCTTCTGGGCGATGGATGAACAGGCAGCGGGAGCCGATCGCATGACAGCGGCCATGCGGGGCTGCTTCTGTGAATCGCAGAATGTGTGGACGAACGCCACTGTGGAGGCGTCGGGCGAGCTGACTCGCCTCACAGGCCACTTCGGTTATGCAGAAATCCCGGTGACCGACTTTCTTTTTCGGCCCGGAGATGGCTCCGCCGTCGACAACAGCGCGAGAATTTTTGTGTACTCTGCGGAACGACAGGCGGGGTTGTGCGCCGTCGCGCGGCGATGAACGCCGTGCTAGAACGCGAGTCTGCGAAGGATTAACTGGCGGACTGGAGGGTGCTTCAGCAGCTCGAGGATGAGCTTTCGGTGGCGGTTGAAAGACGCTGTGCGGCGCACGATCGGCATCACACCGTCGGTACGCGCCAGCTCGAACAGCTCTTCGATGTCGTCGTCGGTCATCCGGTGCGCGACTTTTCTCAGAGTCAGCTGGGCCTCGAACTCATCGGCAAGGCGATGCCGCCACTCGCTCTCGTAGGGCTCGAGCCGCGCAGCGCTGAGATTATCCTCGCTGAGCGCGCCGGTGAGGACGTCGGCCGCGAGCGACGCGCTCACGAGGCTGTAGTAGATACCGCCTCCGGTTGTGGGTTTCACCAGCCCCGCTGCGTCGCCGATCGCCAGCAGCCGATCGCCGTAGGTACGGGAAATCGGCGCCAGGGGAAGAATCTTCTGACGCGGGCGCGGCATATCCTCGCCGCTGATCTGCCAGCGAACGCCGGCCCGCTCCTTCATTCGATCGAAATACCGCGAGGCATCCTGCTCGCACATCACTCCGACACGCGCGTAGAGCTGGTCGTGCCTGACGACCGGGACGACCCATCCGAAACCCTTTGGTGCGATGTTGTTGCCGAAGTGGAGCTCGACGTCGCCGATGATGCGCGCCGGCAGCTCGGCCTGCGCCGTATGAAGAAACAGATTCGGCATGTCGAGCCCGACCTGCCGGTGGAGGGAGTAGTTGGCGCCGCATGCGAGGACGCACGCACGCGCGCGAACCTCGCCGGCCGGCATTTTCACCGACACGCCCGTCGAATCGATTCGCACACCGCTCGCGCGCGCGGTGCGCTGCACCGTGACACCCGAGCTCTGCGCGCGCGCGAAAAGCTCCTGGTCGAATGCGCGCCGGTCGACCACGACCGCCTCGACGCTCGCGCCCGAGTAGGTGACGTGATGTCCGGCCGGCGACCAGAAATGGGCGGTCGTGAGCTCGTTGAGCAGCGAGCGGCTCGTCAGACCGAATTCGGCGAACGCCTCGGCGGCCAGTACGCCCGTGCAGTGCACCGGCTCCCCAACGGCCTCGTGTTCCTCGAGCAACACGATGTCAAACCCCGCGTCCGCCAGACGCGCTCCGGCGTAGAGCCCTGCCGGCCCTCCGCCGATAATGACGACATCGTGCATCGCGCGCAATTCTATTAGAATTTCTTTTCCCGCGTCTCCCATGAACCGCGAAAAGTGATCCAGAACGAAACGAGAATCAGCCTGAGGTCGAGCCAGACCGACTGGCGCCGCATGTAGAGCCTGTCGTAGCGGAACTTATGGCGGCGCACGAGGTCGCGCGGCGCGTAGATCTGGGCCACACCGGTCAAGCCCGGCCGAATCTGGCAGCGGTCGCTGAACCCGGGCACGTCTTCGAGACGCTCCATCGCTCCCCGTCCGTTTACTTCGATTTCACCCGGCCGCAGTGCCCTGGGGCCGACAAAGCTCATATCACCCCGAAAGATGTTCCAGAGTTGCGGAAGCTCATCCATGGCGGTCGCCCGCAGCACGCGCCCCAGCTTCGTCACGCGCGGGTCGTCGAGGCCCGATTGGATTGGGCCGGTGCGCGCCTCTGCTTCCACAATCATCGAGCGGAATTTCAGCGCTCGAAACCGCCGGCCACCTTCGCCGACGCGTTCCTGAGAAAAAAAGATTGGCCCGCCGTCCTCAATCTTGATCAGTCCGGCAATGATCATCCAGAGCGGGGCTGACACCACGAGTCCACCTGCGGAGAGCAGGAGGTCGAGCACCCGTTTGGCGTGTGAGCGAACCGCGTGAAGCGCCCCGGCCGCGGGGCCGACTGGATGTGCCGATGCCTGCCGGTAGAGAGCCAGCGTTGCACGAATCATCTCCTCCATGCCGAAGACCGATCGCGCGCGGCGCGCAGCGGCGGCTCCGAGGGTCGCGCGCAATCCCGGGTCGGCGAGCAGCCTCTCTATGGCGGCGCGCAAAGCGGCCGCATCCCGCGGAGGAACAACTAAACCCGTTTCGGTGTGCTGATTGACCCACGCCACGCCGGTTCCCAGATCGGTGCTGACGATCGGAGTGCCGCGGGCCATCGCCTCGAGTTGAACAACGCCGAATGCCTCCTGCCGCGTCACCGACGGCAACACGAACACGTCGCATGCCTGATACAGGGCGGCCAGCTCTGCGTCACTTACTTCGCCCACAAACCTGACGCGATCCGCAATGCCGAGGCTGTGGGACTGCTGCTCGAGGGCGGTTCGTTGAGGACCGTCTCCCACGATCACGGCGACAGCGGCAACGCCGCGCATCGCGTCAAGCAGGACGTTCACGCCCTTGTACGTGACCAGACGCCCGACGAACAGGACGACAGGTTGAGCATGCTGTTTCCGAATCTCGGCAGCGCGGTGTGCGACCGATTGCGACACCAGCTGCTCACCCGGATCCACCCCATAGGGCACGACCACACACTTCGATTGCCACTCGCTGAGCTGCGGAGCGGACGCCGCCAATGTGGGCGACGCGACAACAATTTGCGCCGCGCGGCGAAGCGCGAATTGCAGGAAGGGGCGATAGAAGAACCGGTAGCGCCAGCTCGGCCGGATCACTTCGCTGTGAAACCACACGACGAGCGTGGCTGCGGGCCTGGCGATGAAGTACGCCACCAGCGCCATCGGGTTTGGCTCGTGAAGAACGATGAGCTCCGGCTGCTCACGTGCGAGCCGGAACGGGAGGGCAGGCACCACGGACACCGCGCCGATCTTCACGAGCGTCGGCAGGCGGACAATGTCCACGCCACCGAGACGCTCTTCAATGGTGGTCCAGTTGCGGTTCGCGACGAGTACTTTGTTCTCGACGTACGCGGCAGTGCGAGTGCAGACCGCTTCGAGAATCGTCTCCATCCCGCCTCTGGATGGAGGATAGTACTTGCCGAGATGCAATACCTTCATGCCGTGAGAGCCAAGAGGCCCCTTTCCCGGTACAGCGTGGCCATTTCAGCCGCGTAGGCTGTCCAATCGAAGCGTGCGACGGCGTCCATGCCGGCGCGGCGTCTCGTCTGCCAGGCGTCGGCCATCGCGCGCTGCTCTCGCAGGAGCCCGGCGACTGTCGCAACCCACTCGTCGACATTACCGGGACGACAGTAGGTGGCGCCGGCGCCGCCGGATTCCTGGAGCGCTGGGATTGCGCTCGCCACCGCGGGCGTCCCGCACGCCAATGCCTCCACGAGTGGCAGTCCAAACCCTTCGCGGTCGGACGGCAAAAGAAGGATCGCCGCCCGTCTGTAGAGAGCTGCGAGCACACGCCGTTCGAGGTACGGCAGCTCCACGACCACATCGGCGATGCCGAGGCTCTCCGCAAGCGTGTGCTGTGCTGGAGTGAAGGGACCGCCGACGTGTACGAGTCTGATGGTTCCCACAGAATGGCGCAGGCCTGCGACGATTTTCAGCAGGACGTCAATCCGTTTGCGCGGAATCGTGCTCCCGACGTGAAGCACCTCGAGACACCTCGGTCCGAGCTGTCGATCGATTTCAGCATCGAACTCAGGGTCTGGCGTGGGGGAGCAACTCGGATGCACCCCGAGAGGCACGACGCTGATGCGCTCCGGCGCCACGCGGCCGGCCGCGATCAGATCGTCGCGCGTCGCCTCGCTGATGCAGGCAATGTGTGCCGCCCGGCGCAACCCGTCGAGAATACGGGACGCCAGCAGTCGAGCCGGATCGAACCGCCGTGCCGCGCCCGGCAGCGCCGGCCGGATGGCATCGACGTCGTTGCACGTCACGATCGTGCGCTCCGGTGGCACGACGCCTACGAGGTGCGCATAACTGTGATCCACGATGTGGAAGACATCAAAGTCGGCCAGCCGTGGTCCGAGCCATCGCGGATAGTCCCACACGCGTCCTGCCACCCGATCAGCGAGGCGAGCCCGCGACCCGGTTCCGACTAGCGGCAACCGGCTCAACCGGTGCACCATCGGCGGACACAACCCCGTGGCGATGATGTCGGACTCCGCCACAACAGGAAGAGCGTCGAGCAGCATGTCCGCAATCAGATCCATGCTGTGCCACCCTTCTTCTCGAAGATCGCAAATGACGCCGACTCGAACAGGCATCACTGACGTGCCGTCGCCACGAACCATACCTGTGTCGCCAGATGCGGTCCAAGCCAGGCGAACGGGCTTGCAACGCAGCGGTCGATGGTCCATCGCTCATTGAGCCGCTCTCTGAGGACCATCCAGTTGAAACCTTTGTGATCGTGGAACGGTCCCGAGCCGTTGTCGAACACCGGCCGCACGAGATGTTGCGCGGAGCCGGCGAATACACTCGCAGCCAGTTCCCCTGCGGAATACGCGGAGGTACCCGGATAGTGACCTATCTTGCGCCAGCCGGCGATCCGTCGTACCACCTGCTTCACCATGAGCGGCACACCGATTTCAATCGGCACGCTGATGATCAGTTTGCCGCCGGGTTTCAGTGCCCGTGCGAGACGCGCGAGCTCGGGCTCCCAGTCGACGACGTGCTCGAGCACTTCCATGCAGAACACGGCGTCATATCGTCCGCGGTGTTCGACCCCGGCGAGATCCTCGACCGGCACAAACTGCAGTCGCGGCTCGTGCTGATAGCGACGTCTGCAGTCTTGAACGTGGTTCGGGCTCAGCTCCGCACCGACGGCCCCGGCGGGCGCGTCGTGCGTCAGCAGCGTCAATGCGAGAAAGGTGCCGTCCCCGCACCCGTAGTCGAGTATCCGTTTGCCGGCGAACTCACGCGCGAGCGAAACGGCGGCTTCGAACCGGCGCGCGTGGCTCCAGGCGACGAGCGCGTCGCGCGAGAGGAGTTGTTTGCGAGCGTAATGCCCGCCAGCGATGGCGCCGCGCAGATCGTTCACCAGTCGCGGGCACCCCTGCGCCCCACGCCGGCCGCATTCTCCAACACCGCTTTGAGATCCCCGAAGGCTTTTTCGCGCCGCCAGTTCTGCTGAACGTACTCGCGCCCTTTGATGGCTTGATCGCGCGCAGCTCCCCGATTGCGCGCGACCCACCAGATCGATTTCACCATCGCATCCACATCGCGCCGCGGGGTGAGCTGCGCATACCCTTTGAGCTGTATCGCCATACCGCCGATATCGGTGGCGATGACGGGGGTGCCCGAGGCGAGCGCTTCGAGTGTTGAGAACGCTGCGCCTTCCGCGAGCGACGATTGAATGACGACGTCTGCAGCCTGAAAGTATTCACACAGGTTTTGCATCGGGTGCACGGCCGGGCGGCCGATGATCCACTCTGAGGCGTCAGTGATCCCCAGGCGGCGTGCGAGGTCGAGGAAGTCCTTGTACCCGCCGCCGAGATTCAGGAGCGTCGCGTCCAATCCCTGCGCGCGCACCGTTGCCGCGGCGCGCAGGACGGTTTCCGGATCTTTCTCATGGCTGATGCGACTCGAGAAAAATATGACGAATCGATTGTCCGCCAGTTCGTGGCGACTGCGTAGAGCCTGGCGCTCGTCGCACGACACAGGCGTGAACTTCGCGGTGTCTATCCCGTAGTAGCCGCCGACCGCCGCGTGAGAGGACGTCGCTCCGGCAATGTCTTTCAGGTACGGACCCATCCCCAGCGCCGTGGTCGCCAGCCGACCGCTGACGTTCATCGCCAAGCGAATGAACGCCTCGCCCGCTGCCGCCTCCACGGCACCGATCTGCCCGCGTTCACGACGGCATCGGTAGTACTCCACCGGCGACACGCCAAGATAGGTGACGACGGGAACGCCGGTCAGCGTGCCAGCGACCGTGGCATTCAGCGACCCGCGCACCATCTCCTGAGAAAGCACGACGTCGTACTTGCGCATGTTCCGAATCAGATAGAGAAAGGATTTCGCCTGGAATGCCGGCCGCCGCCCGTTGATCGCGTCGACCGTGAGGGTCGCGCCGCTTTGCGCGATGCGATCGGCGAGGCCGCTCACCTTGTATTCCCACGCGGGTACCGCCATCGTGAGATCGCAGATCTCCGAGAGACCCACCACGAACCGGATATCGGTGAACCCCTCACAGAAATAGAGCACCTTCATCGGCGTTCGATTCGCGCCAGATGTTCAGTAAGAGCCGGGAGATGGCGTTTCATCGTGAAGCGCGCGCCAACCTGAATCGCTCCCTTTCTCAAAGCAGCGTAATGCTCCGGATCTGCAAGGCATTGAATAATGGCGCGGGCGAGACCAGAAGGAGTCGGGGGATCGGAGGCCGCGAGGTGACCGCTCACCCCGTCGACCAGCCAATCGGGGATTCCTCCGCTGTCAAACGCGGCGGCCGGCAGGCCCTGCTGCGCGGCCGCCGGCCCAACGGACCCCAGCGGTTCCGGCCAGAGGCTGGGCACAACCAGAAGGTCGACCGTCCGCATCAGCGTGCTTACGTCCTCCGGGGGTATCCAGCCGGTGAACTCCACTGCGAGATTCGAGGTGGCGTTCTGGACGCGCTGTGCAACGGCTTCCCAGCGCAGCCGATCGCGTCCGTCACCTGCGAGAAGTAGATGCACAGGCCGCCGGGCAGCTCTGACGATTTCCGGCAGCGCGTCAATCAGATAGTGGCCGCCCTTCAACGTTTCCATGCGCCCGGCGAAAAGCAGGCGCCATGGATCGGTCCGGCTCGGCGTCTCGGTCCGGCTAAAGCCGGACACTACTGGTGACATTGAGACGTCACACGGGAACGGTACGACATGAGCCCGCAGCCCATGCTTCTCCATCTCGTCGCGCATGTGGTCCGAATGCGTGAGAATGGCCGCATAGCGGTGAAGAACCCGTAACCGTTCGGACTGCATGCGGAATAGCCGCCACATGGTGCGAGGATCGTTCCCCCCACACCCGTGGGGAAAGTAATGGCCCAGGCACGCCAACCCGAATCGCCGGCCGCAAGGGACGGCCCTGGGCTGAGAGAACATCTTGCTGCCGCTGATGCAGGTTCCGATGTAGGTGTGGAGAAACAAGACCGCAGGGGCGATCTCCAGGAGCCTTGCTTCAGCGTGTCTGTCGTTGATGCCCTGTACGTACAACACGTCCGGTTTCCAGTTTCGAAGCTGTTGAATCGAGGCATCGAGGCCTTCGTCGGCAGCACAGATGTCGATTACTCCTGCGGGCACCTCGATGCGAGTTCGATCGTGAGGCGTATCGACCTCGTGCCAGAACGCGACCGCCAGCCCCGCGTGATGCATTGCGGGGATGAGCCGGGAGACGTAGTCCTCGACACCGCCGACGCCCCTCGAGCTCCAGGATGCGACGGCAACGCGCAGCGGTTCATGCGTCAAGGGTGACCCTGTCGGCCGCCCGCCAGTGATACTCGGTGATCAGCGGTCCCTGGCCGCGCTCCGGAAGGCGCCCGGTGCCGAAGATGTCCACGGGCTCGATCTCGAAAGACAGCGCCCGCTCGACGAAATCGTAGAGCGCGTGGCCGCCGATTCCCACGTTCAATGAATAGCTGTCGGGTCTGAGGGGAAGGCCAGTGACATCACAGGAAAATGTGCCCTCGCCGGCCGGAACATCAAACCGTTCGCCGCGGAAGTCGCTGTGCAGCGTCGTGACGCGGGTGCCATCGGGCAGCTCGATGTCGATGGTGAACGCCACGTCGTGCAACGCGGTGGGGCTGTCATAGCCGACCACGATTTCGAACGGCTCCCCAGGGCGAACCGAACGCGTGAGATCGCCATTCGCGCGCCGCAGTGCGAGGCTGACGGCGCGGAGCTCTCCACCGCCGGATCGATCCCGCCGTCTCCGCAAATCGCCGACCATCTCCGAGCCCTCGCGGGCGAGGTATTCCTCCACGGCCCCGCTGACGTGACCCGCAAAAGCCACCCTGCCCGAACGCAGCACCACGGCTGTCGAGCACAGGCTCGAGATGGCCGCCATGTTGTGGCTCACCAGGATGACCGTCCGCCCGTCCAACGCCACGTCGCGCATCTTGCCGAGACACTTGCGCTGAAAGTCCTGGTCGCCGACCGCCAGGACCTCATCCACGATGAGAATCTCGCTCCGTAGATGCGCCGCAACGGCAAATGCCAGGCGCACGTACATGCCGCTGCTGTAATGCTTCACCGGTGTATCGAGAAAGCGTTCCACGCCGGCGAAGGCGACGATCGCGTCGAACTGTTCGCGGATCTCTGCCCGCCTCATGCCGAGGATCGTGCCGTTCAGAAAAATGTTCTCGCGGCCCGTGAGTTCCTGATTGAAGCCCGTGCCCACCTCCAGGAGGCTGCCGACCCGGCCGTACAGCTCGACGGTTCCTTCGGTCATCTCCGTAATGCGGGAGAGGATTTTCAGCAGCGTGCTTTTTCCGGCGCCATTGCCGCCGATCAGCCCAAGCACTTCGCCGCGCTGGATGTCGAAGCTGACATTCCTCAGCGCCCAGAACTGCTCGCGTGTGGTCCGCAAAAACGGATGGCGCACGCGCCGGACAATCGCTTCCGCAAGTGTTGTCGGCGCCGCGTGGTCATGGCGAATCGTGTATTCCTTGCCTACCCCGCGGATCGAGATGGCTCTAGATGACATCGGCGAACTGGCGTTCGGTGCGCCGGAATACCGCAGCACCGAGCAGGAACATCGCGATCGACAACCCTGTCGACCACAGCAAGTACGGAACCGGCGGCATCGCCGTTCCCAGTGTTGACCAGCGGAATCCCCCGATGAGCCCTGCGAGGGGATTGATTAGATAAAACATCGACTGATACTGCGGAGGAATATGCTCGACCTGATAGGCGACGGGGCTCGCATACAGCAGGAACGGAATCAGAATCGGAAGAATGTGCTGGATGTCGCGGTATCGCACCGTAAGAGCGGCGGCGATCAACCCTGCGCCGAGCGCGAGACAGATCACGAGGAGAATCCAGAGCGGCAGGAGCAGCAGCGGCCAACCCGGCCAGATGTGAAGAACGGCAAGCCCGATTACCAGCACGCTCAGGGAGACGCTGAAGTCGAGCAGCGTCGCCAGCGTTCCGGATAGCGGCAGTATCAAGCGAGGGAAATACACTTTGCTCACGAGGTAGGCGTTGCCCACCATCGACAGGCTCGCCTTGGTCAACGTCCAGGCAAACGCGTTCCACACAAGCAGGCCGGCGTACGTGAACAGGAATGCAGACGTGCCTGCGGGCTTCAGTCCCGGCTACGACACCAAATGCGAACGTCAACATACCCGCGGCGAACAGCGGTTGGAGCAGCACCCATGCAATGCCGAGGAGTGTCTGCCGATAGCGCAGCTTGATGTCGCGGCGCGCGAACTCGATGAGCAGATCCTTGGACTCGAGGATCTCGGCGCAGCTCGAGGGCGACCCACCCCCTGGTCGGTCGCAAGGTGCGAAGAGGTTCGATCGCCACCGAGGTGTCGCTCATGCGGCGGCTCTCAACGCCGCAACGGTGCGCCCCATATCGAACATGGCATCATAAAATTCCCTGGCTCCTCTCGCCAGACGGGCACGCTCGTCGGGATCTTGCAGCAGTCGATCGACATGATCGACGAAGGTCACCCAATCGCCGACCCGCGACATGCGCACGGCGTTTGACGGGTCCCAGAATGGCTCTGTCAGCGCGCCGGTCGTCGTCACAATCGGCACTCCGAGATGCAATCCCGCCATCGCAGATGTCCGTCGCGAGCTGATGCCGTCGGGATACGGCTGGACAAGGACATCGCAGGCCGCGACGTGTGCGGCCAACGCGGACCCGGGAAGCGGGCCCGTGGCGGTGATCCGGCGGGCGTGTTGAGGGTTGCTGCGCGAGAACGACGCCAGAAATTCTTGACTCCCGACACCCATCAGGAGGATGTGGGGCGCACTCAGCTTTCGCAGCACTTCGATGAGCACATCTGAGAGCAGCGACGCTATCGGCGAACCGTATGTTCCGAGGTGTCCCACGATGGCACGAGGGGCCGGCCCCACCGCTGCTCGTACGTCATGCACCGCCTGGACCTTCCGGACATGGAAGGACACTCGAGATGGGCAACCACATGAACGGGATCGGGCGCCCGAGCGCATAGGGCTTCCATTTCGATTCCCACGCGGGAATAGCCACCCAGACCCGTCGAGCCGCCCGCAGCAGCACGACGGTCATGGCGCGATGCACGACCGCTGCAGCGGTCTGACGCCACGTGCCTTCCCAGAACGCGAGATAGGGCTCGTGCACCATGAGCTCGACTTGATCTCCGCCACGTGCGCGCTTCCACAACCAGCAACAGAAATGAATGTTCATCGCACGGAAGCCGTAGCCGTGAGGCACCCATTGCACGATGAGACGACACGGCGGCTCGAACCGATCGAGCAGCCTGCCCGTTCGGTCCAGATCGCCCGCGCGAAACTCCCCGAGCTCTGAATGGACGTGCACGCCGTCCTCGGGCTCACGGTGCGCAGCCGGAGGGCACCACACGTGGACGTCTTCACCCGCCTGCGCGAGCGCGCGCGCCACCAGCTGCGTGTAGGCGGCGACGCCGCCGCGCGTCGGCGGGTATTCGGGGGTCAGGATGTGAAGAGCTTTACGCGGCATAGACATCGAGGCAGCGCTGTACCACCTGATCCCACTGAAAACGTTCGAGCACCGTGCGACGGCCCTCGACTCCCATTGCCGCGGCTTCCGCCGGATGACCCGCCAGCCAGCGAAGGCGATCGCCCAGGGCCTGGCGGTCACCGGGCTCGACAATGAATCCCGTGTGTCCGTCCTCGACGATTTCGGGCATGCTGGCCACGCGCGTGCAGATGACGGGAGTCGCGCACGCCATGGCTTCGAGCAGCGTTTGGCCCAGCAGCTCGGGAACTTTCGTTTCTCCACCGTTGTCAGGGCGGTACACGCTCGGCAACACCAGGCACAGCGCTCGCCGATACGCGTCGATCAGCCTCTCGTCGTCGGCGTCGTGGCAAAACCTCACCGATTTTCCTCGTGCCTCGTCCTTCAACATCGCGATGGTGCCGGTGTCATTCTGCGGCCCGAGGACATCGAGCGCCATGTCTGCCGGGAGCGCCGCGATCAGATCGCGAATCCCCTTGTGCGGCAGCATGCGGCCGACAAACAGCGGCGTCGCGCTTCGCGACGTGGCCGGATCAGGACAGAATCGCTCGCCATCGACCCCTCCCAGAATGACGTGCGCCCACGGCCTGGCCGCGTGACCGTATACCGTCCTGCTGTACTCGCTGATGTGCAGATGCCCGTGGAACCAGCGATCCGTGGAGAGATATGCCGAGATATCCCAGCCGCCGCCACCCAGTTCGGTGGCAAACACCCGGCGGCCGGTCACCCGGCACACCACAGCTGCCGCGCTGCTCATCAGGATGTGCTGCTGATGGCAGTGGACGACATCGGCGCCCAGCACTTCGCCGACGATCGCCGGTGCCAGCGGGTTCGTCCGCTGGCCTCGCACATACCACGGCCCGCCAACCACGCGAATGTCAAGGCGCCCACACGTCTCGGAGCGATCGCGGTCACCAAAGGTCACGAGCCTGGTAGGTACCCGATCCGCCATGTGTCGAGCGAGCTCGAGCGCGTAGCGCTCGGCGCCGCCGAAGAGCCCTTCGGGCCCGAAAAGCGCAGGGACAAGGTGCACAACCTTCTTCAGCCTGGCCATGTCAGGAGCCCGATGCCGTAACCATCCTGCTCGGGCGACTCGATGATTTCCTGAACCTCGGTGTACTGGCGCTTCAGTTCCTGCCAGAACGCCGGCACCCCACCCGAATCGGCAGGCGTTGCGGTGCCGAAACGCGTTCTGAAATCCGGAACGATGTCATGAAATCCGATGAGGCCCCCGGGGCGCACGAGACCGCGATACATCTCGAAATCGGCTTTCACGCCCGCATGGCTGTGGTCGCCGTCGATGAACAGGAGGTCCAGCATTCGGCCGCGCAGCGCCGATGCCACCCGCGCATGGACATGCGGCTCGTGGGAATCGCCCTCGATGCACGCCAAGGCCTGATCGGGCCGGCCAAGTCTCGGCAATGCCTTTAATCGCGCCGCGGTGAACTGGAGATCGACCGAGACGACAATCGCGGACTCAGTGGCCGTATGCGAGAGTGCGCAGAGGGTTCCGCCCGACGCGGCGCCGATTTCGCAGATCGCTACTGGTTTCAGCGACGCCACGCGCTGAAGAAACACCAGCAGCTCGGATGTTTTCTGAAAGGGCCGAAACTCATCGAAGCCGAAAATCGCCTCGCAGCGCTCTTCCGCCGTTGCCGCTCGAGCCGCAAGTGCGCTGAGTACGTGCGCCCGTCGGATCAGGCGGGCAGCGCGATAGTGCTCGAGGACCACTTCGGGCAGGCACGCCCGGACGATGGCCCTCACTTCAGCGCTTCCAGTTCGACGGAAAGAAACCATGCCGGAAACATCCAGGCCCAGCGTCGCTCGTACGCAGCGGGGTGTCGATTCGCCAGCCGGTGCACGATCTTGTTGATCGCGCTTGGCAGAAAAACGATCTGCGCGCGGTGGCGCTTGAAGCGGGCGCGGCTGTAAAACGACAGCTCATGATCCGAACCAAAGTAATCGAAGCTGAGGGAACTGAACTGGTGGCGGTGAGTGGGATCGGTGTACGCATTCGCCGATGAGAAATGCGGAACCGTGATGTGAACCCTGGCCCCGGCCCGGCAGATTCTGTGGATTTCTTCCATCGCGCCGATGATGGAATCCAGATGTTCGATGACGTCGTGCGCGTAGACTTCGCGGAACCCGTCCGAAGGCAGCGGCCACGGCATGTGCGCGAGGTCGTGGACAACGTCGGCACCGACATCGCCGCTGATGTCGACGTTGAGGGCTCCCGGCATCAACTTCCGGCCGCAGCCGAGATTCAGAATGTCGCGCACGATCTCCTGCGCCGCTCGGCGAAGAATTTGGGCGCGCGGAGGAGGGCGAACCCCCACGCGGCGACCCACGTGGGCAGCGTTGCCCAGTCGCGAAGCAGCCGTCTCCCGCCGTCGACGAGGATGTACCGCGCAAAAAATGCCGGCAACACCCTGAGAGGCGCGTGAAGCATGTAGAGCGCGGCAAGATTCTTCTGCTTGTGAAAGCTCACGGCGGCGGGATCGGGCTGATCGGGCGCTTCGTGGTGATACACGCGGGCGTCCGGCACGATGGCGATTGTCCGGCCGCACTCCAGCACGCGCGCGCACAACTCGACATCTTCGCCATACATGAAAAAATCCAGGCGGAACCCGCCGAGCGCCCGGAGCTCGTTCGTCCGCGCGGTGATCATCGCCCCCGGAAGGTACATCGTCTGAAACGGTGCCGTGCCCGGAAGATTCGGCTGTCCTGCGCCGGTGACCTCCATCTGATACACCGCGCCGAACGCGAACGATCCGCCCGCACAGCGAATCGTCGGGCTGCGACGGTTCCACATCACAGGGCCGGCGAGCGCGGTGTCAGGGTGATGCTCGAGGAAATCGACGAGCGTTGTGACGCATGCCGGGTCGAGCTCGATGTCATCTTCGGTGAGATACACATACTCGCCGTCGGCCGCGGCGAGCCCCTGGTTCATTCCCCCGGTGAATCCGCGATTGGTCGCGTTGGCAATCAGGCGAACTCCCTGGAAAGACTCGACGAGATCCCGGATGCGCGGACTGGAAGAACTGGCGTTGTCGATGACGAGAACCTCGCACGGTTGACAGGTTTGCGCGGCAATGGACCGCAACGCCTGCTCGAGCAAGTGAGGGCGATTGTAGCTGAGGACGACGATCGTGACGCGTGGAGAGCGCGGAGTGACGGCCAGCATCAGCCGTGCACGGCAACAGGTTGTTCTTCGGCGCGCTCGGTGTCGAGCTCGGCGTTCCACGCTTCGATCGCACGCGGGCGCTCGCAGCCGTAGAAAATTGCGGTGGCGAGCCAGAAAATGATGCCGATCTGCGTGTTGAACACGGGGCCGGTGAATGCCAGACCGGCCGTGAGGAGCTGCACCGTCAGGACGGTCATGGCGAATTCGTTCAGTTCATCCTCCGGCTCCACGGCGATCCGGTAACTATGCCGCATCGCCAGCAGCAACGCCCCAGGGTAAAACACCCACATCAGCAGTCCCCCGTCGTAGAGCCATCCGGTCAGCTGGATTTCGGCGTGGAGGGCCGGGTTCTGCCAATTCGAGTCGTCATTGAAGTATGCCGTCATCATGCCCCATCGCCCCAGGCCTGCCCCCAACGGGTACTCGAACGCCAGCTCGCTGATGGTTTGGTACAGGAACACCCCGCGGTTCTCCTGATACGTCCGCACCACGCCGGAATCGACGATCCCCTGATACCGTTCCTCCACCATCCCGCCGCCGACAGTGACGGCCCAGATGAATCCGCCGAACACCAGCGCACCCGCCGACGCGGCGACCCAGCCGCTTTGCAACACGCGGCCTTGCCGCAGCTTGATGAGCGCCATCACCGCCATGCCGCCGGGAATCATCAGGAGCATCGATCGAACTTGTGTGAGGTACACCACGGTGATCGCGATGGCGACAGCCGCGAAGAAGCCGGCCTTCCAGAACTGGGGCTGGCCGGGACGCAGCGCGAACGCAAAGCCGAGCAGCGCCGCCATCGTGCCAGAAATCGCCGCGCCGCCGGGCATATCGCTGAGCCCGGGCGGCCTCACGATGAGGCGCCCTCCGCTGCCGACGTAGGACATTTCGCTCACGAACTCAGGATTGAACCTCAGAGCCAGCGTGCTGAACTCGGGCGGCAGAAACGTGTCCGGATAGTAGACCTGCAACAAGCCGAGCGCTGCGCTCATAAAATTGGCGCCGAAGATCAACAGCATCAAACGGTTCAGACGGTGATCGGTGATGGCGCGGGAGGCCCAGAAGATGGGGCCGGCGATCGCCACCTGAAATACGATTTGCGCGATGCCCGATGCGATCCATGTTTCTGCGTGAAGGAGATTGGCGACGAGCAGGATGAATGCCGCCATAATCCACCGTGCGCCTGGAGCGGCGAAGCCAGCGCTGCCTGAAGCTGCACAACGGGCCAGTGCGACGAGGCTGGCAATGTAGGGAAATGCTCTGATGACGGTTCGATGCGCCTGCGCGCCTGGGATAAACAGCAGAACGCCCCAGAGTACTTGCGTGAGGACAAACACTTCGAGCCAGCCCCACGAATCCTCGCGCTCGACAACCTGCTCGGTTTCGGCGTGGTCCACCTGGAGCGCCACCGGAAAGACGATGCGGCTAGGCTGATGCGATTCTTCTCTCATGACCTTCGCACAATTCCGCGAGCACGGCTTCGTACTGATCGATCATCGACGCCGCCGAAAGCTGCCGCGCCCGCCGCAATCCCGCTGCTTCCAGCGAGCGCCGGCTGCCTTCGTCGTCGAGCAACTCGAGAATCGCCGGCCCGAAGGCCGCGTCCTGCACCAGCTTTCCGTACTCACCCTCGGCGAGAACCTCGCGGCTCCCGGGATTCGGCGTGGCGACGACCGCAGTGCCGCAGGCCATCGCCTCGAGATATGGCAGTCCGAACCCTTCGTATGTGCTGGGAGAGACATAGAGCCACGCTCGACGGTACAGAGCGGCGAGTTCCGCATCGCTGACGCCCGTGTAGTACGTCACGCCCGGCTGGGGTTCGTCTCGGGGACCGACAAACATCAACGTCGCAGAGGGGTGGGCAGAACGAATGACGTGCTCGAAGGTCTCGAGCAGGAATCGGCCGCGCTTTCGTCCCTGGGCAGTGCCCACGAAGATGAGGGAGGGGAGCGCCGTCTTCTCTCGAGGCACCGGGGAGAACACCGCTGAATCGACGCCGAGTGGAATTGTCTGACGCACGAATGGGTTGTCGCGGCGCGTGTTTTCGCTGATGCCGACGGTTCTTTGAACCAGCGCGGTGGTCAGCTCCTGGAGGAAAATTCCCGATTGCAGCACGCGCCGCCCGAGCGAGTGTGCCGACCTCGCTTCGCCAAGGGCGCTTCCGAGCATCACACGCAGCACGGGCGTGCGCGCCAGTTGAAGCAGCAGGCTGTCGCCGAAGGACATCACCACGTCGAATGGCTGGTAGTCCGGAAGGAGCGCCATCACGTTTCCGAGATAGCCCATGGTGACCCTGCGGCCAAGCCACGTGTCGACGAACCGCTTCCACGGGAGCTCTCGCACTTGATAAGCGGCGCCCGCGGGTTTGCTGTCGTGTGAGAACACCAGGACCGTGTGGCCCCGTTCAGCGAGCCCCTGGGCCAGCGCGTGCGCGACCCGCTCGATGCCGCCCCTTTTCTGTCCTTCGACAGGCAGGCCGTAGCTGAAGATTGCGATGCGCATCGTAGGATGAACCATCACGCCGATGCCATCAGTGCTTCGATGAGACGCATCTGGGCGCCGGGATCGCACAGCGCCCGCGCACGCCGGGGTCCGCCTTGCTGAAGGCGTGCGCGGTACTCGCGATCTTTGATGAGCGGCAGCAGGGCCGCTGCCAGCCTGGGCGCATCTCCCGCAGGTACGACCACACCACATGTGTCGTCGACAATTTCAAGGGCCCCGCCGATTGCAGACGTCACGACCGGCACACCCGCCGCCAACGCTTCGACGAAGCTGATGCCGAAACCTTCGGGGCCGAGGTTCGGCTGGCAGAAGACGTCGCTTGCGGCCAGCACGTCCGGCACATCGACACGCTCGCCGGTGAAGCGAATGCGATCCGCGATGCCATACCGCTCCGCCATCGCGCGCAGGGACTCGAGGTAGCGATGCTCGCTGGGACGCTGGGCGCCTCCCACCTGCCAACATGTCCACCCTGGCTGATCGCGGAGTTGCCCCAGCGCTTCGAGGCAGACGGTCTGCCCCTTCAGACCTTCCATCCTGCTCACTTGTGTGATCACCACATCATCCGCGGGTGTGCGAAGCTGCTGCCTGATCGCCGTTCTGGCATCCGCCGTAGCGGCTGCACCTTTGACGGGGTAGTACACGATTTCCACGCGCGTGCTGGTGGGAGGCAACGTGGAAGCGGTGAATCTGCTGTTGCAGACGATCAGATCCGGCTCGATTCGCCGAGCGAGGCGCTCGATCCAATGACGGCCGGCCTGCAGCATGTGGACGTACGACACGAGCGGCACTCCTGCCGCCTTCACAACGGATCCGAACAGAGCGAGCGGCCATGCCTGATGACACACGGCGACGTCCACATGTTCGTCACGAAGCCGCCGCGCCAACGCCCGACGCGCGCGCCACACGCTGTCCAGCCGCCGTATCCGCACGGCGCCAAGAATGCACGTCGGAACCGCCTCGCGCCGCAGTTCTGCGGCAATTCGATTGTCGAAGCACAATGCCGTCGACATTTGCATCGCCGGAGCCAGCGGCCGCGAGCGCGCGAGTGTGAGTAGAAACGTCTCGACGCCGCCATACAGATTGCCGCTGTGAATATGCAGAACTTTGGTCAATTACGCGGGTGCGATGGTTTCATAGATCGGGATCAGCGTATTGGCGAGGCGTTTCCGGCTGAAGAGTCGAACCGCGGCTGTGCGCCCCGCCGAGCCAAGGCGCGCGCGGAGCCCCGCATCGTTCACCAACTGCGTCAAGCGATCCGCCAGCTCTTTGGCGCTGCCGGCAGTGTGGAACACCGCGCCGGCCTCCGCAACCTCAACAGCGCCGCCGGCTCGACTGACGACAATCGGCCGGCCACACGCCATCGCTTCAGCGATGACGAGACCAAACGGCTCCCGCTCCACACTGGCGTGCACGACGATATCCAGCGCGCGCAGCGCGGCCGGCACGTCTTCGACTCGACCGGTGAATCCGACCGAATCACCCAGGCCCAGACCAGCGGCCATCCTGCGCAGCTCGTGCTGCGAAAACTGGCTGGCATCGGTGGCGTAGATCGCATCGCCGATCACGTAACCACGTACCGCGGGGTTCCCGCGAAAACTGGCGAGGGCTTCGAGAAAAACGGCGTGCCCTTTCCATCGCGCGAACGTGCCAATCAATCCGATTCGCACTCCCCCTGCCGGGAGCGGCGCGAGCCGCGAGAGCGCGTCAAGATCCATGCGCGGACCCTCCGGCTGAAACCGCTCCAGATCGACGGCGTTGTGAAGGACGTGAACGGGAACCTCCCGGCCCAGCACGCTGCGGGTGTGCGTGGCCACGCTCGACGAGTTCGCCAGCACGGCAGCGCAGCGCGTGCGATGCCACGACAGCAGCGTCGCCGTGAATGGCCGCGCGTCCGGATAATCGTGCATGTGCCAGAGAAGACGGGCGCGGGCCGGGCACGTGCGCGCACCGAGCAGATGCATCTTCACGCCGTTGGTGTGCACGATATCAGGCGCGAACTCGGCCAGATACTGACGCAGGCGCGAAGCGTAGCGAATCGCTGGAAGAGCGGCAGCAGACATCGCCGCCGCCAGTTTGGCGGGCCCGAGGATTGAACGCCTGCTGCCCCACTCGCCGAGGCGCGCCAGCGACGGTGGAAATGTGAAGGGTAGCGCGGGAATTCCGAGTTGAGAGGTGCGTGCCATCAGGGGACCGGGGGCAGACGCGACGACGGCCATTGCCCATTCAGGGCGGGCCTCCCTCAAGGCGGCCAGGATGTCCAGCAGTGCCATCTCCGCTCCCCCGAGCTCACCGCTCGGGTTGAGGAAGACGATCTTCACAGGCGGCGGGTTCTGACGACCACGTAGTCGCCGGGCTCGACGATGTCTTCCGGCTTCGCATCGAACTCTTTCATCTGCCCCTTGACCAGCCGGCGGATGGCGAAACGGTTCGCCCCCTTCTCGGTGATTCCTCCGGCCAGCGACACCGCTTGAAAGATGGTCATGCCTTCTTCGTAGGTGATCGCGCCGGAGTTACGGACGGCGCCAAGGACAAAGACCCGCTCCGCTTTCGGAACGTAGATGGTATCGCCGTCTTTGACTTTGATGTTTTGCGCCGTGCCGGTCTGAATATCCCTCAAGCTGACGCGAAGATCGGCGCTCGCCGAATCCGCCGTGGCTGGGCCCAACGCCGTTCCCACACCTTGTGTCGCGTGCGTGATCAGGACGTAGCCGCCGGCGGTGGGCAACACCGAACCCGCCAGCGTCAGCACGTCCATCAAGGTTGAGTCTCCCCGCACCGCGTACTTGTTGGGCGCGCGAACCTCTCCCGTGACGAAGACGCTTTGGCTGTGATACTCGATCACCTCGACCGATACTTGAGGATTGCGAAGATAGCCGTCGCCGAGCGCCTTGACCAGGTTCGCCCCGATCTGCGCGGTCGTCAGCCCTTCGGCCTTCACGCGAGAGATGTATTGGAAGGGAAACGTGCCGTCGGCATCGACGCTCGTCGGGCCCGACAGCTGCGGTTCTCCGTAGACAGTGATCCGAAGTACGTCCTGCGGGCCGACAAGGTAGTCAGTCGGGGCCGTTGAGGGGGAGGCTGTTTGAGCCTGTGCGGGCGTCGCAGGACGCGGCTGCGCGTCGGCACCTTGGGCGGCTGCCTCCGCGACGCCGAACGTCAAAAGGGCTGCGATCAAAAGAAGAGACATCCTCATGTCCTCAAGAAGTTATCGTGATCGAGCTCAGTAGCCGCGTTCGTGAAAAATTCTGTCGCGGATCTTCGTTCGATCGACGTCTGGTGCGCTCCGCCGTCAAGCCCGCTGACAACCCGCGGCGCAGGTTGACCCGGAAACCGCCGAAGATGATTTTGATCGTGTCAGCGCGATCGGTAGAGGAGGTCTCCAGCGGCGCGCCGCTTCTCCACCGGTACGAGAGGAGTTGCGAATCACCGCCCCCCTCCACTGCCAGCGGCCCGTACACGGGCTGCACCACGCTCACGCGAAGGCCTGTCAACAGGTAGTACGGGTTGTCGGCGAGATACGAATAATCCACCCTTCGCGAAGCTTGGATGTCCACCGTCGTTCTGCGATAAACAGACCAATTCAAGGCCGCCGAGAGCACTGGTCCCCTGTATTCCGGGAGAGCCGCGTCGCCCGGCCGGAAGACCTGGAAGCCCGCGGCCACTTTCCCGCGAATGGCGGCTTCAAAGCTGAATTCCAGGCCCGGGCCAATCGCATACGACGTCGCATCACGTGTATGAGACTCTGGAAAGCGGTCCTGAGTGTAGTCTCCCATCACGACCAATGTTGTGAACGGTGTGAGCGCATGCCGGATGCCTGCGGAATATGATTCGCCGGTGCGGTTCAGCGCCTCTCCCAGGTCGACACCACGAAATTCTTCGCCCGGGTCATACATCTCATCCTCGAGCCGCAAAGATCCGGTCACGCTCGTCCGCGGCGTCAGTTCGACGGCAAAGCCGCCAAGCGCGGCGCGCTCGAGTCGGCGGGCGCGGGCGTCGATTTCCAGGTTCGGGCGGGAACGAGTGCGGTTGTGCCACGCTCCTACGAACGGCTTGAAACGACTCGCGGAAAAATTCAATCGCATCGCATAGCGGCCGCTGGCGTACCGTTCGGTCTCGAAGTCCTGGAACCAGACGTAATCGCCGCCGGCTTCGAACATCAACTCGTTGCTGCCGAGTCGGAGCACGCTCAGGACCGCGGAGTTGACGGTAAAGGTGGCGTCCGCCTTCGGGTTTTCGGCGTCGTTGAAGACGTTCGAATCAGTGCCGGCATCCACAATCTGCACGCTTGGATAGAGCGACAGCGGCCCGAGCTCGGTGCGCGCGGCCTCGCGCGGCGCGGAGATCTGCGCCTGCACTGACGCCACTCCCAGAAGGCCGCTCATACAAGCTAGCCATAAGACCTTTGTTTTCAGTATCATCTAAGTAATTACCGTCCGACTCTGTCAGGTACAGCTTCGCCCTCTTAGTCCCATTGGCATCGCTGTCAGAGCCCGGTTCTGCTACACCTTATCGGCTCGATCGGGCTATTGGCGGAGGGCGCGAGGCACGATGCGTCAGCAGGATTGCGTTAGATTGAATGACGTCACGGATTGCCCATCTCGAACGCGAAAGTGGCGGAACTGGCAGACGCGCCGGACTTAGGATCCGGTGGCCGAAAGGCCTTGGGGGTTCGACTCCCCCCTTTCGCACCAGCCTTCGCTCACGCGTGAATACGCGCGTGAGCTACGGCTAGGCAGGCCTGTCTCGCCGACTTGTCACGCCATAGCGCAGAGGCGGAAGGCGGACCTGTCTCGCCGAAGCTGCGAAGCAGCGAAGGCGGATATAATTCGCTAGTGAAAACCGAATTCGCCGATCTCACTGAAACCAAGAAGAGCGTCGCCGTCGAAATTCCCAGCGACATCGTCGATGCGGAAATCGATCGCGTCGCCCGCAGCTACAGCCGGCAGGCGCGCATTCCCGGATTCCGTCAGGGCAAGGTGCCGCCGACGCTCATCAAGAAGCGGTTCCGCGAGCAGATTCTCCACGACGTCGCGCACGACCTGATTCCGCGCGCCATCGACGAGGCGCTGCGCGAGCGCGGCCTCGAGCCGGTCGACACGCCCGACGTGAAGGACGTGACGCTCGACGAAGGGCAGGCGCTGACGTTCACGGCCACGTTCGAGACGCTGCCGCCGATCGACCCGGGACCGTTGAACACGATTTCGCTGCGGCGCCCCGCCGTGACGCTCGAAGAGAACGCCGTCGAGCAGACGCTGACGCAGCTGCAGAACCGCGCGGCGCGGTACGAGCCGGTCGAAGGGCGCGGCATCGAGGACGGCGACACCGTCGACGCTCGACGTCGAGCGCACGCCGACCGCTGCGGGTGAAAAGGCGGATCACCATCACGACGTGGTCGTCGAAATCGGCGGCAAGGCGAACCCGCCGGGGTTCGACGAGCAACTTGAAGGGCCTCGAGGCGGGGGCGCAGAAGACCTTCACCATCCACTACCCGGACGACTACGCGGTGAAGGAAATGGCCGGCACCAGCGTGGAGTATTCCGTGACGGTGAAGGATCTCCGCAAGCGGGTGCTGCCGGCGCTCGACGATGAGTTTGCGAAGGATGTCGGCGAGTTCGAGACGCTGCAGGCGCTGCGCGACCGCGTCTCGCAGGATCTCCAGCGCGAGGCGGAAGCCGAAGCCGACAGAAATCTGCGCAGCGATCTGATGAAGGAGCTCGCCGCGCGCGTCACGGTCGACATTCCCGAGTCGCTCGTCGAGCGCGAGCTCGACCGGCGCACCGAGGAGTTCGCGCGCCGCCTGATGGATCAGAACATCGATCCGCGGCGCGCGAACATCGACTGGGATCAGTTCCGCGACAGCCAGCGCGAGGCGAGCCGCGAGTCGGTGAAGAGCGCGCTGGCGCTCGACGAGATCTCGCGGCGCGAGAACGTGACGGTGTCCGACGAGGACGTCGAGAAGGACGTGGCGCAGTATGCCGAGCGCAGCGGGCTGACGCCGGCGGCGGTGCGGGCGCGCCTCGAAAAAGAAGGCGCGTTGTCGCGTCTTGCGGCCGGACTTCGCCGCGAAAAGACGATGGATTACGTCATGTCTCAGGCTCAAGTCACTCGCGACTAGTGCCGATACTTACTTAAAGGCGGGGTGCTCCTGTTATGTCAGATTCGCGCATGCAGCTCGTTCCGATGGTCGTCGAACAAACCAACCGCGGAGAGCGAGCGTACGATATTTTCTCGCGCCTCCTCAAGGACAGCATCGTCTTCATCGGCACGCCGATCGACGACACGGTCGCCAATCTCGTCATCGCGCAGATGCTGTTCCTGGAAGCCGAAGATCCGGACAAGGACATCCTGCTCTACATCAACAGTCCCGGCGGATCGATCACGGCGGGCCTGGCGATTTACGACACGATGCAGTTCGTGAAGCCCGACGTGCAGACGCTGTGCATCGGCCAGGCCGCGTCGATGGCGGCCGTGCTGCTGGCGTCGGGCACCAAGGGCAAGCGCTTCTCGCTGCCGAACTCGCGCATCGTCATTCACCAGCCGCTGATGTCGGGGCTTGGCGGTCAGGCGACCGATATCGACATCGCGGCGCGGGAGATTCTGCGGATGCGCGAGCGCCTGAACGAAATTCTCGTCCACCACACGGGTCAGCCGGTCAAACGGATTATGGATGACACCGAGCGGGACTACATCATGAATGCCGACCAGGGGAAGGAATACGGTATCATTGACGATGTAATCCGGAAGCGGGCCTAACCCCCCAACTATGGTCAAAGCAAAAGGCGAAAACGAAGTCTTGCGGTGCTCGTTCTGCAATAAAGATCAGAACGACGTCCGCAAGCTCATTGCGGGTCCCACGGTCTTCATCTGCGACGAGTGCGTCGAGGTGTGCAACGACATCATCGCCGACGACAACCGGTTCGACAACCGGGGCGTCCGGTCGTCGCTGCCGGTGCCGCAGGAGATCAAGAAGTTCCTCGACGAGTACGTGGTCGGGCAGGAACAGACGAAGAAGAAGCTCGCGGTGGCGGTCTACAACCACTACAAGCGCATCGAGATCCAGAAGCAGCCGCGCAGCCGCAACGACGTCGAGCTGACCAAGTCGAACATCATGCTGATCGGCCCGACGGGCACCGGCAAGACGCTGCTCGCGCAGACGCTGGCCAAGCTGCTCTCGGTGCCCTTCACCATCGTCGATGCGACGACGCTCACCGAGGCGGGCTACGTCGGCGAGGACGTCGAGAACATCATTCTCAAGCTGCTGCAGGCCGCTGGCGGCGACATCGAGAAGTGCCAGCAGGGCATCATCTACATCGACGAAGTCGACAAGATCTGCCGCAAGGACGAGAACCCGTCGATCACCCGCGACGTGTCGGGCGAAGGGGTGCAGCAGGCGCTGCTGAAGATTCTCGAGGGCACGGTTGCCAACGTTCCGCCGCAAGGGCGGGCGCAAGCATCCGCACCAGGAGTTCTTCCAGATCGACACGACCAACATCCTCTTCATATGCGGCGGCGCGTTCGTCGGCCTCGAGAAGATCATCGAGCGGCGCGCCGGCAAGAAGACGCTCGGCTTCAAGGCCGAGGTCAAGTCGCACCGGAACCGCGATCTGGGCGCCACGCTCGAAAAGGTCGAGCCGCAGGATCTCATCAAGTACGGCCTCATCCCCGAGTTCGTCGGGCCGCCTGCCGGTCGTCGGCACGCTGCACGAGCTCGACAAGCCGGCGCTGATGCAGATTCTGACGCAACCCCGCAATGCGATTACGCGTCAATACCAGAAGCTGTTCGAGTACGAGAACGTGAAGCTGCGCTTCGCGGACGACGCGCTCGAAGCCATCGCCGAGTCGGCGCTCGAGCGCAAGATTGGCGCGCGCGGCCTGCGCATGATCATCGAGGACCTCATGCTCGATCTCATGTATTCGCTGCCGAACCAGAAGAAGGTGCGCGAGTGCGTGATCACGCGGGAAGTCGTCGAAGCGAAGGACAAGCCGATCGCGCTGATCGAGAAAGCCGGATAATCTACAGGAGTCCAATTGGAAGTCTACGAAACCCTCCCTATCGTCCCTCTTCGCGACGTCGTCGTTTTTCCGCACATGATGATGCCGTTCGTCATCGGACGGCCGTCGTCGACCCGCGCGCTCGAGCATGCGCTCGGCAAGGACAAGCGCATTTTCCTCGCGGCGCAGCACGACGCGTCGACCGACGACCCGAGACCCGACGACATCTACACCATGGGCTGCGTGGCCAACGTGGTGCAGAGCCTGAAGCTGCCTGACGGCAACATCAAGGTGCTCGTCGAGGGCGTCGAGCGCGCGCGCGCCGTCGAGTGGAAAGAAGACAAGGGATTCTTCCGCGTCGTCGTGAAGGTGCTGCCGCGCCAGAAGGAAATGCCGGCCGATATCGAAGAAACGATGACGCGCGTCGTGTCGCTGTTCGAGCAGTACGTCAAGCTGTCGAACAACCTGCACTACGACGCCATGATTGCCGCCGTTCGCGTGGACGACCCGGGCCGCCTCGCCGACACGATCGCCGCGCACCTGCTCGTGGGCGTCGACGAGAAGCAGAACCTGCTCGAGATCGTCTCCCCCGTCGAGCGCCTCAACCGCATCGCCGGCATTCTCGAAATCGAGGTCGACAAGCTCCAGGTCGATCGCCGCATCCAGTCTCGCGTGAAGAAGCAGATGGAGAAGGCGCAGAAGGAGTACTACCTCAACGAGAAGATGAAGGCGATCCAGAAGGAACTGGGCCGCAAGGACGACAAGGGCAACGAAATCGACGACCTGAAGAAGAAGATCGAACAGTCGAAGATGCCGAAGGACGTCGAGGAGAAGGCGGTCCAGGAGCTCAAGCGCCTGGAAGCGATGCCCCCGATGTCGGCCGAGGCGACCGTCTCGCGCAACTACCTCGACTGGCTCATCGCGGTGCCCTGGTTCAAGAAGTCGCGCGAGAGCCGCGACCTGAAGCGCGCCGAAGAGATTCTGCACGCCGATCACTACGGCCTCGAGAAGATCAAGGACCGCATCCTCGAGTTCCTCGCCGTGCGCGCGCTCGTGAAGAAGCCGAAGGCGACGATCCTGACGCTGTCAGGGCCTCCCGGAGTCGGCAAGACGTCGCTCGCCAAGTCGATTGCCAAGGCGATGAACCGCAAGTTCGTCCGTCTGTCGCTCGGCGGCGTGCGCGACGAAGCGGAGATCCGCGGCCACCGGCGCACCTACATCGGCGCGTTCCCCGGCCAGGTCATCCAGATGATGAAGAAGGCCGGCACGATGAATCCGGTCTTCCTGCTCGACGAAGTCGACAAGATGTCGATGGACTTCCGCGGCGACCCGTCGGCGGCGCTGCTCGAAGTGCTCGACCCGGAACAGAACCACACGTTCCTCGACCACTATCTCGACGTCGAGTACGACCTGTCGGCGGTCATGTTCATCTGCACGGCGAACGTGCTGCACACGATTCCGCAGGCGCTGCGCGACCGCATGGAAGTGCTGCAGCTCGCGGGCTACACCGAGCAGGAGAAGACGGAAATCGCCAAGCGGTTCCTCGCGCCGAAGGCCATCGAAGGCAGCGGGCTCGACCGAGAAGAACATCATCCTCACCGAGGAAGCGATTCAGACGATCATCCAGCGCTACACGCGCGAGGCCGGCGTCCGCAACCTCGAGCGCGAGCTGAGCTCGATCTGCCGCAAGGTGGCGCGCAAGGTGGTCGTCGAGGGCAAGACGTTCCAGGAGAACATCACGCCCGAGAAGGTGACCGAGTATCTCGGCGTGCCGCGCTTCCGCCCGTCGATGGCCGAAGAGAAGGAAGAAATCGGCGTCGCGACGGGGCTGGCGTGGACCGAAGTCGGCGGCGAGATTCTCGTGACCGAAGCGACGCTGATGCCCGGCCGCGGCCACCTGACGCTCACCGGCAAGCTCGGCGACGTCATGCAGGAATCGGCGCAGGCGGCGATGAGCTGGGTGCGCTCGAAGGCCGACGAGCTCGGCATTCCGAAGGAATTCAACAAGAAGACCGACGTGCACATTCACGTGCCCGAAGGCGCGATTCCGAAGGACGGTCCGTCGGCCGGCATCACGCTGGCGACCGCGCTCGTCTCTGCGCTGACGCGCGTGCCGACCAAGACCGACGTGGCGATGACCGGCGAAATCACGCTGCGCGGCAAGGTGCTCCCGATCGGCGGCGTGAAGGAAAAGGTGCTCGCGGCTCATCGCGCCGGCATCAAGACCATCATCATGCCGAAGGACAACGAGAAGGATCTCGCCGACATCCCGAAGAACGTGCTCGACGCGATGAACATGTATCTGGTCGGCCACATGGACGAAGTGCTGAAGATCGCGATGGCCGGTCCGATGCCGGCGGCGATCCGGCCCGAAGTGGCGCGTCGCGGAAGTCGAAGTCGAGACCGACGACACGATTACTCACTGACGCATCGTCAGGGATTGGGATAGGGATTGGGATCAATCGCTAACCTGCCCATCGTCCATTCTCCAGTGCAGGCCAGATTCATCCTCTCCGCGGCGTCAGCCGCCGACTTCCCGCACACCGGCCTGCCGGAGATCGCCATGGTCGGCCGCTCGAACGTCGGCAAGTCGAGCCTCATCAACGCGCTCGTCAAGCAGAAGGTCGCCCGCACGAGCGCCGCGCCGGGCAAGACGCGGCTGGTGCAACTACTATCTGATCGCATCCCCAACCCCCAATCCCGATCCTCGCTCTACCTGGTCGATCTGCCGGGCTACGGCTACGCGCGCGGCGGGCCGCGAATCGGTCGAGGCATTCGAGCAGCTCACGCAGGCGTACTTCGATCCCTCGACGCGCGAGGCGCGCCGCATCGCCGGCGTGCTGCAGCTCATCGATTCGCGCCATCCCGATCTGCCGCAGGACGCGGCGGGCTACGAATGGCTGCTGGCGGTGCAGGCGCCGGTCGCGATCGTCGCGACGAAGATCGACAAGCTGAACCGCTCGGAGCAGCAGCGGCACCATGCGCACGCTGAAGGAACACTACGACTCCCCCGTGCTGCCGGTGTCGGCGTTCAACGGCGACGGGCTCGACGAGATCTGGAAGACCATCCGTGAGTGGAGCGCTCGATGAAATACCGGATATTTCAGAACGAGCTGCGCGCGCGCGGTGTGGCGCCTGCGAGACCGCGCGTCCGATCTTTGCCGGCGGGGCTACCGTGCGTCGGTGTTCACGAGCATCTATCAGCAGAATCTGTGGGGCGCGTCGGAATCGGTGTCCGGGCCTGGCTCGACTGCGGCCGCGACCGTGAGAATCACGACCGAACTGCCTGCGCTGTGGCGCGCGTACGGGATAAAGTCGCTCGTGGACGCACCATGCGGCGACTGTAACTGGATGTCGCGTATCGCTCCGCTGCTGGCACACTACACCGGCGTCGACATCGTCGACACCCTTATACGAGCCAACCGGGGCAGGTATCCCGGCGTTGGAGTTCCGGTGTGCAGACCTCACGCGCGACACCCTGCCCAAAGCTGATGCGATTCACTGCCGGGACTGCTTCCAGCATCTGCCCACGTACCTGATTGTGTCGGCTCTCAGGAATTTCGAGGCGACCGGTGCGAAATGGTTGCTGCTGACCACGAACGACGAGGTGGCCGACTACCACGACACTGTCATCGGCGGCTTTCGTCCCATCAACTTCCGGCGGCCGCCCTTCAATTTTCCGGCTCCGGTCTGCGCCATTGCGGAAGACACCGTCGGCCGGTCGCTCGCGTTGTGGGATCTCAGCGTCGAGCTCACTCCTCGCATGGACGGTCATCGATCGACGTAAAATTCACGCATGCGCTATCGACGTTTTGGACGCGTCGAACTGGCAGGTTTCCGAAATCGGCTACGGCATGTGGGGCATGGGCGGATGGACCGGCTCCGATGATGACGAGTCGCGCCGATCGCTCGATCGCGCCGTCGAGCTCGGCTGCAACTTCTTCGACACCGCGTACGCCTACGGCATGGGACGCAGCGAGAAGCTGCTCGGCGAGGCGCTTGAAGCGTCACGCGGGCAAGAAGCTGTACACCGCCACGAAAGTCCCGCCCGAAGAACCTGAAGTGGCCGGGACGCGCCGACACGCCAATCGCCGACGTCTTCCCCGCCGGCTACATCGTCGAGATGACCGAGAAGAGCCTCGCCAATCTCGGCGACGGGCACGGTCGATCTGCAGCAGCTTCACGTGTGGAGCGACGCGTGGGCAGACGACGAAGGGTGGAAGCGCGCGGCTGAAGATCTGAAGCGGCAGAAGCTCATCAACGCGTTCGGCATCAGCGTGAACCGCTGGGAGCCGGCGAACGTGATCAAGGCGCTGCGCACCGGGCTCGTCGACTCGGTGCAGGTGGTCTACAACGTCTTCGATCAGAATCCCGAAGACGAGCTGTTTCCCGTCTGCCGCGAGCTCGACATCGCGGTTATCGCGCGCGTGCCGTTCGACGAAGGCAGCCTGACGGGCACGCTCACGAAGGACAGCCGCTGGCCCGAAGGCGACTGGCGGAATATTTACTTCACGCCGGAGAACCTCGCCGAGACGCTCGCTCGCGTCGAGCGTCTCAAGGACGTCGTGCCGAGCCGGCATGGACCTGCCGGAGATCGCGCTGCGGTTCATTCTGTCGGAGCCGACGGTGTCGACGGTGATTCCCGGCATGCGCAAGGCCGACGCACGTGGAGCGGAACATCGCCGCGAGCGACGGCGCGGCGCTTGCCGCCCGCGGCGAAAGACGCGCTGCGCAAACATCGCTGGGATCGCACGCACGTCATCCCGTGATGATGCCTGGAAACCGCTGACATGGCCACCGCTCGCGAACTGTGATCGGCATGCTGCCCCGATCGATCCTGGGTCGGCTGCGCGCGCGGCGCGTCCAGCAGATTGTGGCCGCGTACACGCCGCGCGTCGTCGAGCACACGTACGGCGACGGACCTCTGCGCGTGCACCTGGGCGACCCGCTCGGTCGCAGGCTGGTACGACCACGACTGGGCTCAGTTGCCGGAGATATCCACGCTGCGCGGTGCGATCGCTCGATACGTGGCGCGCGCGTGTTCGACATCGGCGCGCACCAGGGCGTGGTGGCGATGATGCTCGCTCGCGAAGTCGGGCCATCAGGTCATGTGCTCGCTGTCGAGCCCAACCCGCACAACGCCGCCGTCGCGCAGAGCAATCGCGACCTCAACGGCATGCCGCAGATCGAGATCGCTCGAAGCGGCCGTATCGGATCGAACCGGCACGATCGTGTTCAGCCACGGCCTTGACGGCCAGCTCGACGATGGGACTGGTGCCGGCGGGCGGATGTCAGTGGCGTCCGTCACGCTCGACGAGCTCGCGACGCGGCACGGGACGCCGGGGCTCGTCATGATCGACGTCGAGGGCGCCGAGTGCATGGTGCTGAAGGGCGGCGAGCGTGTTCTGCAGTCGGGCGCGGATTTCGCGGTGGAGGTGCACGTGAACATCGGACTGGAGAAGCTCGGCGGATCAGTTGAAGACCTGCTGTCGTTCTTCCCGGCCGACAGGTTCAACGTCGCCGCGCGTGCCGAAGCGGACGCATCGTTTCGGCCGCTGGCTCCAGGCGATCCGCTCATGCGTGATCGGTTCTTCCTGCTCGCCACCGTAAAGCGCTGACTTCGAAGCTCTTAGGCGTATGGTATAATCACGGTTTCCTGAAAGGGGTTTTATCGTGAAAGAAGGCATTCATCCGAATTATCACGAGGTAGAGGCCCGGTGCGCCTGTGGTGCGACGTGGAAGACCCGGTCCACCAAGAAAGAGCTGCATCTGGAAATCTGCTCGAATTGCCACCCGTTCTTCACGGGTCGGCAGAAGTTGCTCGACACAGAGGGCCGCGTCACGCGGTTCACGAAGAAGTTTGGCGCGCAGACGGTTGCCAGCCGTAAGAAGCCCGCAGCCGTGAAGACGGGCGCGCCCAAGAAACAGCCCGCCACTGCGTAGCGGAGGGCTTGGCGCTCGATGCTGAGGGCTCAGGGACGAACACCCTGGGCCCTTTTCCATTTCCAGGCCGACTCCACGATCACATCGAGGCGCTCGCGGCTCGGTGTCCAACCAAGCTCGCGTCGCGCTTTGTCTGAAGACGCGACGAGCACAGGCGGATCGCCGGGGCGCCGCGGACCGTTCACAGTCGGCAACCCGCTTCCCCGTCACCATCTCCACGCAGGTCGACCACCTCGCGATTCGTGTACCCCTCTCCCCCGCAGCCGAGATTGTAGATTTCCATGCGCGGCTCGTTCGCGCGCAGAAAATCCAGCGCCAGCAGGTGTGCGTCCGCCAGATCGAGAATGTGGATGTAATCGCGCACGCACGTGCCGTCGCGCGTCGCATAGTCGTCGCCGAACAGCGTGACGGATGGCCGCTCGCCTGCCGCGACGTCGAGCACGATGGGAATCAGGTGGGTCTCGGGCTCGTGCCGCTCGCCCGATCGCGGACCGGCGCCGGCGGCGTTGAAATAGCGCAGCGCGACGACCTTGAGCGCATGCGCGCGGTGAAACCAGCCGAGCGCGCGCTCGAAGGCCAGCTTCGATTCGCCGTATGGGTTGATCGGTCCGGTCGGCATGCGCTCGTCGAGCGGAGTGCGCTCGGGCACGCCGTACACGGCGCAGGTCGACGAGAACACGATCGGCTTCACGCCGGCGTCGCACATCGCATTCAAGCAGGCTGATGCCGGCGATCAGGTTGTTGCGGTAGTAACGCGCGGGATGTTCCATCGATTCCGCGACGAGTGCGTCGCCGGCCATGTGAATGACCGCTTCGATCGTGTTGTCTTTCAGCGCGCTGAGGACGCGCGGTGTGTCGACGAGATCGGCTTCGACGAACCTGGCGGCCGGATTGACGGCGTCCCGATGCCCGCGTGAGAGATTGTCGAAGACCGTGACCTCGTGACCGCCGTCGACGAGAACATCGGTCATCGCGCTGCCAATGTAGCCCGCGCCGCCGGTGACGAGAATGCGCATCTGTGCGGAAGTCTAAACGATTTTCAGATCTGCGAGCGCGACTGGCAGCCGTCGACCGTCACGCACGATCCGCTAATCCAGCTCGCGCGCGGCGAGGCGAGAAATGCGACGGCATCGCCCACTTCTTCCGCGCGTCCGAAGCGCCCGAAGGGGAGCTCCGTCCTGACGAACTCTGCAATCCCTGCCGGATCGGCCTGCTGCCGCTTCTCCCACGACCCTCCGGGAAACAGAATCGAACCTGGTGCGACGCTGTTGACGCGGATGTTGTCTTTCGCGAGCTGCTGCGCCATCGCCTTCGCCAGACTGATCTCGGCCGCTTTCACGGCGTTGTAGACCATACGCCCGCCCGATTCGCGACCCCAGATCGACGCGATCATGATGATGGCGCCCCCGCCGTTCTTTCGCATGTGCGGCACGACGAGCCGCGACATGCGAATGGCCGGATAGAGCGTATGGTCGAACGCGTCCTGCCATTCGGCGTCGGCCGTGTTGACGATGTCGCTGCCTTTCGCGGTGGCGACGTTGTTGACGAGGATGTCGATGGCGCCGAAAGCGTCGATCGCGGCGTCGACGACTTTTGCGGCCCCTTCCAGCGTCGACAAGTCAGATGCGACTGCGATGGAGTGGGGAACGCCGGCGGCGGCCCGCGCAAGGGCATCCTCACCTCTCGCGCACAAGCACACGCGGCAACCTTCCGCCGCCAGCGCGCGGGCGCTGGCCAACCCTAATCCGCGACTCGATCCGGCAACAATGGCGGCCTTACCCGTGAGTTGTAGATCCAAATTGTGCTCTCTGCTCTCTGCTCTCTGCTCTCTGCTCTCTGCTCTCTGCTCTAGTCCGGCCGTCCGCCCGTCAGATCGTTGAGCCGCCAATCGAACGGCTCATAGGTGAGCTGGAAAGTGTTTTTCTTCACGAACTCCTCTTCCGCCGCGAGCAAGTGCGGCCGCAGAAATCCGACTACGGCACGCTCGAGCGGCTCGCGTTTGGGCAAATCGTATGAATCGTCTGCATATTCCTCGATAAACAGCGGGGCCCGCCAGCTCAGGATGGGGCTGATACTGACCTTTCCGCCAATCTGATCCACCTTCGCCCATCGCGGCGTCACGGCGAACTGCGCCTTTGTTTGCGCGAGCTGCGTGTCGACAGCCTTGGTACTGAATGCCTCGCTGCGCAATCGACCGCTGCCGATCGCCCCGCGCCCGAGCGCGAGGTACACACGAGGATCGTCGAGCTCCGCCAGCAGAACGGTCTCGATGTGATCGAGCGTCACCTGCTTACCGGCGATCGCGTGGGACACCCTTTCAAACGCGCCTGGAATCTGCCTGACGCTGTTCGCCGGGTAGTTCCTGGCTGTCCCCTGAATTGGATAGTGGTTGACGACCGTCTGCATCACCAGCGCGTTGTAGGCGTTGAGCCAGAACGCCTTCTTCTGATCGTCGCTCCACTTCTCGTAGCCCGACGCGATCGACGGCGAGTTCAGCGAAGCGACGTAGCGGTTCAGCCTGGCGCGGTCGCCCTGCAGGGCTCTGTAGTACACAAGACCATCGCGCACGTGTGCGTCCAGCAGCGCGTCGAACGGCACGTGAAGCGCCTCGAGGTCCGGTGACGGCTCGTAATTCTGGGCGCTCAGGCTGACGGTTGCGAGCAGGACGGCCGCGGCGGCTAGTATGTTCTTCATAGTTTCTTCAGGAATTTCCAGAGTATCGCGTCGAACGGGCCTGGCTGTTCGAGGTTTGGAAGGTGACCTGACAGCGGTATCAGCTCGAGCTGCGAGTTTCGGATGGCACGGTGCATCCCTTCGGCCTCAGCCGGAGGAATCAATGCGTCTTCCGCGCCGTGTACGACGAGCGCGGGCACGTCGATCTTCGTAAGGAGTGGCGTCGAGTCAGTGCGCTCCATCATCGCGGTGACGGCAGCCTTTACCCGCTCCGGCGTGTTCCCCACGACCAGGCTCCGCACTTGCGCTACCACGTCCGGCCGCTCGCGCTGCGTTGTTGCGCTCAGCAGCTTCGGCACCATCTGCTGACCGATCGCTTCGACGCCTTCGCGCTCGACCTGCTCGATCATCTTCTGCCGGTTCTTGCGGCCTTCTTCGTTGTCGGAGCCGGGGCGCGTCGAGACGAGGCCGACTGCGCTGAGATAACGCGGCGCGCTTCTCAACATCTCAAAGAGCACATATCCGCCCATCGAGCACCCAATCACAGCCGCGCTGGTAATGTCGAGATGGTCGAGCAAATCGACCACGTCGCCGGCGAGGTCGGACATGCCGACGCCGGGTTCCCACCGCATGTCAGGGGCAACCGCGCGCCATCCATCAGGCATGGCTCCCAGGTTCGGCTCCCACATGGCGCTCTGCAGCGGGAACGCGTGAAGAAACAGGACGGCGCTGGCGGGACGTTGACGAACAGCGGGCCCCGGCGGATCCGAAATTAAATAACTGAGGGACTTGTGGCCAACGGTGACGGACTCACGGCGCATAGGCGATCATAGCTCAGCATCTTCAGCAGCGCGATCCTATGGTTTACCGTTGTGCAGCATCTCCAGCAGCTGGCGAGCGTTGTCTTCGCGCGGGAATGGAAGGCGCAGCAGGTATGCGAGCGTCGGCGCGATGTCTTCAGGACCGCTCTCCTGCGCATACCGGCCGGGCGTGATGTTGCGGCCCATGAAGGCTACGGGTACATGGCGATCCATGTCGTACGCCGATCCGTGCCCGGTGCCGCCGACCGCAGAGCTCACATAGATCGCCGGCTTCAGCAGAACGTTCAAGTGAGGACTGCGCGGCTCGTAGAACGCATTCCTGAACAGGTCGACGTGTGGGTCGTCGGTCCGCGCGGTGTTTTTCAGATCGTCGTGTGTGTAGACACGGTCGACGAAACCGGTTGAAAGCAGCGCCTCGACGGCTGTCCCTTCCACCTCTTTCCAGTTGAGGTTGTGCCGGCGCACGGCCTCTACGTTGAGATAGACGTCGATCGCAAAATGGCTGATGAGATCTGTGACGCCCGGATAGCGCTTGGCCAGAGCGGCGGCCAGCACGCTTTGAATCTCTTTCGGCGCTACCCGGCGGGCCTCCTGGCCGTGCATCTGCGAGATCTCGACCAGCGGGCGCGAACCGTGATCGGCAGATAACACGACGATGGTGTTGTCGAGGCCCACCGCCGAATCGACCTGAGCGAAGAGACGTCCGAGGAGAAGATCGAGGCGAAGCAGCTGATCCATCTGCTCGTGGCTGTCCGGACCCCACTGATGCCCGATGCCGTCTGTCGCGGCGAATCCAATCGCGAGGATATCGGTGTCACCATCTGCTGCCGAGCTCGTGCCGCTTCATCGCCTCGAGCGCGAAGTCAAGCGTCACCTCGTCGCCGAAGGGCGTACGCCGCAGCTCGACGTAGTACTGCGGCTGCGGCGGCTTCGCAGTGAACACGTGCGGGAACAGGATGTCCTTGCGATCCCGCTCCCCTTCGACGGCGTCCTTACCGGCGAACTTCTCATACAGCGCGACATCGTCAATCAGCCGAGTCCAGGTCTGCCCGGAGAATCTGTCGACGCCGCGCTGCCGGTTCCAGTCGGTGACCCAGTCGGGCGCCGCGTTCATGTAGTAGCTGCTGGTGATGAAGTTGCCGCCCGCGTTCTCGAACCAGTAGGCCGCATCCGCGCGGCGGCCGCCCATCAGAATCGCCGAACGATCTTTCAGGCCCACGCCAACGACACGCGAGCGCGGGTTACCGGCCTTCAGCACATCGCCGACCGTGAATGTCAGTTGATTGACTGGTGATGCAGACCGCCCTGCGCCGCCGATCGGCGTCTGGACAGGGTCGTCGATGACGTTGACGACGCGACCGAGATACGGATCCCACCAATCGTTTGCGATGATCCCGGAATGTTTCGGATAGCGAGCCGGTCATCAGAATCGAATGCCCAGGTCCTGTCTCGGTGGCCGCCTGCCGGTACTTCGCGTTGGTGAACACCGCGCCGCGCGTCGATGAGGGTCTTCAGCCCCGACCGATACAGCGGCGCGAAGCGATCCAGGAAATCGAAGCGCATCTGATCGACCGCGATCACCAGGACCAGCTTCGGTTGCGCCGGCGGCGGGGCGGTCTGCCCGGACGCCGATCGTTGAGAGGCACCACACCGCGAGAAGGGCGAACAGGCACTTGTGCATCGGTGTTTCCGATCGTAGCACCGAGGCGCGATAATCGATGAATGCGTCCCCTGGTTGTCGCGCTCCTCCTCATCGCCGCGCCTTTCGCACAAGAGCGCCCGCTCCCCGACTTCGACACGTTTTGCCGCGCAGGTGAAGAAAGCACCTCGCGACGGACGAGGAGCGGCAGAGCAGCTACACGTACGTCGAGCGGCGGACTGAGCAGAAGGTGGACGGCTCAGGCAAGCCCACGAGCTCGTCGGTCAAGGTCTACGAAAGTCTATCCGGGTCTTCCTGGTCAGGAGCGTTATCGGCGGTTGATTGAAGAGAACGGCAGGAGCGTCGAGCCTGCGACGCTCGCCCGTCAGGATCGGGAGCGCCAGCAGGATGTCGATTCCTACATCAAGGCTCAGTCATCCGAGCCGCAGCGTCAGAAGGTGGCGCGGGAGCAGGAGAAAGCCCGAAGCCGACGGAGTGCCGCGATCGACGATCTGTTCCGCATCTACGATATCCGCATGGTGCGGCGCGAATCGATCGCCGGACACGTCACGATCCTCGCCACGCTCGATCCGACGGGAGAGCGTGAGACCGCAGACCGATGACGGCAAGATCATGCGCAACTTCAAGGCGCACGCGTGGATCAGCGAATCGGACTACGAGCTCGTGCGCATCGAGATTGAAGCGGTTCGTGATTTGTCGTTCGGCCTCGGCCTGCTCGCTCGCGTGCACAAAGGCACGGTCGCCACGTTCGAGCGACGCAAGGTGAACAACGAGGTCTGGCTGCCAGCGAAGGTCACATGGACCGCGAGCGGTCGAGTGCTGCTGCTGCGGCGGCTTCGCCTGCGCGGCATCTCCGAGTTTTCCGGATACAGAAAATTCACGGTCGATACATCGTCGACGTTCGGTCAGCCGCAATAGCGCAGCGCCTGCGGGCTGCATGAGATACTGGTCGCGCTCGTGACGACATCGACGACACGCCCGTGGTGGCTCCTTCCCTCCGGCCGCATTCAACCGCTCTGGTGGGTAGCGCTTGGCGCGGCGATGCTGTGGGTCGATTACCTCACGTCAGAATCCGTGCAGTTTCCGGCAGTCTACGTCATTCCGATCATCCTGGCGGCGTGGTACTCGGGGAAGTGGACCGCGGTCAGCCTGGCGATTGCGGTGCCCGTATGTCGCCTGCTGTTTCTCGTCAGGCCGAGCCGCGCTTCTGACGAGATGGTGAGCCTCGCGCTGGCGACATCGTTTCGCGGCGTGGTCATCGTCATTCTGGCCCTCTGGTTTGCGCGGCTGGCCGAATTCGAGCGCGCGATGGACCGTCGTGTCAAAGTGCTCGAGGGTCTGCTGCCCGTCTGCTCGTTCTGCAAGAACATCAGGAACGACGCGGGCGAATGGGAACGGATGGAAGCGTATATCTCGCGTCGATCGGAGGCGGCGTTCTCGCACGGCGTCTGTCCATCGTGCGCCGCTGCCCACTATCCCGATATTTTTTGATGGAAGACCTCACAACAGGATCCATTTCCCGCCATCTCGTGAAAACCACCAGCTTCATGCTGGTGACGATGCTGTTCCAGACGCTGTACTTCCTTGTCGATCTCTATTGGGTCGGCCGCCTCGGGAAAGAGGCGTTAGCCGGGGTCGGCATCGCAGGCAATCTGACGTTCATCGTCCTCGCGATTACGCAGATGCTCGCGGTCGGTACGACAACGCTCATCTCCCACGCGGCAGGACGCAAGGAGCGCGAGCAGGCGCAGCAGGTGCTGACCCAATCGCTGCTGCTCGCTGCCTTCATCGGCGGGCTGTTCCTGATCGTCGTGACCGCGATGCGCGATCTGTATGTGAACGCACTCAGTCCCGATCCGCTGAGCGCGGCCGCGGCGACCTCGTACCTGTCGTGGTTCATTCCCGCGATGGCGCTGCAATTTCCGATGGTAGTCATGGCCGCCGCGCTCCGCGGCACCGGCAACTTCAAGCCGGGCATGGTGGTGCAGACCGCGACGGTGATCATCAATATCGTGCTCGCGCCGGCGCTGATGTTCGGCTGGATCGGAACGCCGCCCATGGGGGTTGCGGGCGCCGGTCTCGCTTCGCTGATCGCGATTGTCGTCGGCACGTTGTGGCTCGCCTATTACTTCTTCGATGCGGCCTCGTACCTGAAGCTGCATCCCCATTTCCTGCCGGACGCCGGCATCTGGGCGCAGGTGCTGAAGATCGGATTGCCGTCCGGCGTCGAATTCGCCTTCATCGCGGTCTATATGTTCATTGTCTATACGGTGAGCCGCCCGTTCGGGGCCGCCGCTCAAGCTGGCTTCGGCATTGGCCAGCGCATCACGCAAGCCGGGTTCATGCCAGTGGTCGCGTTAGGCTTCGCGGTTGCGCCCGTAGCAGGACAGAATTTCGGCGCGCGCAAGGCTGCGCGAGTGCTCGAAACATTCAGGCGCGGGGCCTTGATGTCGGCGAGCGTGATGGCGCTCCTCACCATCGCGTGCCTGTTTGCGGGCGAGCAGATGATCCGGTTCTTTTCGTCAGACCCCGCCGTCATCGCGATTGGCGCCGAGTATTTGCGCCTCATCTCGTGGAGCCTCGTCCCCGGTGGCGTCGTGTTCGTGAACGGCAGCATGTTTCAGGCGATGGGCAACACCATTCCGCCCCTCATCGCGTCGTTCACGCGAATCCTGGTCGTCGCGATTCCGGCGATTCTGTTGTCTCGACTGCCGGGCTTCGAGCTTCGCTGGATCTGGTATCTCTCGGTCTCCGCGACCCTGCTGCAAGTCGCGATGAACCTGCTGCTGCTCAGACGGGAGTTCCGCCTCCGGCTGGCGTTCTGAAGCCCTGCCCTACGCCTTTCTTATTGCACCGGCTCCCGGGCGGGCTTAGTATCGCGGCACCCCATTCCATTCAAGGAGACGGCATGCATCCAGGCGCGCGGAAAGGCTCGACGTTCGGTGCCGCAATTGCGGGCGGCGTGTCGATGGTGGCTGTGACGGCGGTGACGCTTATCGGCCAGTACTCCATGACGGTCAATCGTGACCGGCTGGCAAACGCGCAGAACGAGCCGCAGAACTGGCTGATGATGAACGGCGACTACGCTTCCACCAGGTATTCGAAGCTGTCGCATATCAACCGAGACAACGTGAAGGACCTTCGGATGGTATGGGCGCTCGCGCTCGGAGGCATGCAGGACGTCGGGCAAAACGGGCCCGAAAGCGAGCTGAACCCGCTCATCGACAACGGGTTCATGTACACCAGCGATGGCTGGGGAACGATTTACAAGATTGATGCGCGCGCGCACAACAAAGGAGAGCTCGTCTGGGTGACGGATCCCGGCGTCGGTCATGAGGGCAACGTGTCGCGGTCTCGCGGCATCGCGCTCTGGGAGGACCTCGTCATCGCCAACCTGCCTGACGGCCGCGTGATTGGCGTCAACCGCGCCAACGGCGAAATCGTCTGGGACAAGAAAGTGGCCGTGACCAACGAGTTCGGCAGCCGCGAACGATTTTTCACGGCGCCGATCACGGCGGAAGGCAAGGTCATCGTGGTGAACAGCGCGGGCGACGGCAAGACGCGCGGCTGGATCGCTGCGCTGGACGCCCGCACCGGCGACGAAGTCTGGCGCTGGTACGTGGTGCCGAAGCCCGGCGATCCAGGCAGCGAGACGTGGAAAGACAAGAACAACGCGTGGAAAACGGGCGGCGGTGGCATATGGCAGACCGGCTCATACGATCCCGCGACGAGGCTCACCATCTGGGGCACCGGCAATCCCGTACCGGCCTACGATCCGCAGGCACGGCCCGGCGACAACCTCTACACCAACGCCGTCGTTGCGCTCAACATCGACACCGGCAAGCTCGCGTGGCATTTCCAATACACGCCGAACGACTCGTGGGATTACGACGAAGTCGGCGTCCACATGCTGTACGACACCGTCATCGACAAGGTCAATCGGAAGATCGTCGGACATTTCGGCCGGAACGGCTTCTACTACTCGATCGACCGGACCAACGGCAGATTCATCAAGGGATCGCAGTACCTCAACGACGTGAACTGGACGAAGGGGCTCGATCCCGAGACGGGCAAGCCGGTTGAATACGACCCGAAGCTCGACGTGCAGATCTACAACCCGGAAGCGCGGGCGCTTCGCGGCGATTCGATGAAGCGCACGTGCCCGACGTGGCACGGCGGTATCGCGCATCAGCCGACGTCATACAACCCCGTCAAAAAAATCGCGTATGGCGTAGGGACCGAGGGTTGCTATTCGCAGAACGGGCACACCGTCGCGTACCTCTCGCCAGACGGCGGCATCGACGACAAGAACACGACGAAACGAACGTACACAAGCGATCTCTACTACGGATCCATCACGGCGTTCGACGCGGTCAATCACAAAGTCATCGCCAAGGCGGTGACCGACATCGAGATTCGCTCGGGCACGGTGGCAACGGCGGGTGGGGTGGTGTTCACCGCCCTTCAGGACGGGTGGATTGTCGCCTACAACGACGAGACGCTCGAGGAGCTGTGGCGGTTCAACGTCGGCACCCCGCTGAAGGGCGCCCCGGTCACGTACTCGATCGGGCCAAAGCAGTATCTCGCGGTGCAGGCGGGAGGCCGGCATCTGCATCCGGTAAAGTTCGACAAGCTGGAAAATTCCAGCTACCTGTTTGTGTTTTCGCTGAACTAACCCTGTCTCACCGCTGAGACGCTGGGACGCTGAAACTCGTTTCTACCGAAAAAGAACTCTGCGCCCCTGCGTCGCTGCGGTGAAGACACTAGAAATTACTTTTTAAGGTCCTTACATACCGCCACTTCGCTGCCCCAGAACTCGACGCATTTCGCGTAGTCCATCTGGCCCTGGCCCACGATTTTGGTCATCAGGAAATCGGCGATGAGCTCGATCTCGCGCGGCTGCAGCGTGGCTGGAGGGTCAGGCATGCGCGTCTGTTGTTTCGCCAGGTCGGCGGCGGTCATCATGAAGCAGCGGCCATCGGTGTAGGCAAACTTGTCGAACGCGGGCATCTGCGTATTGGGCCGGCCGCATTTTATGGTCAGAATCAACAGCTGCCGCGTGTACTTCTTGTCTCGGAGGCTTGGACCGTCGGGCATCTGGTTGTCGCTCTTGACGCCGTCCGCCGCCCACCCATGACAGGCGCGGCAGTCGCCTTTCTGCTGATAGAGTCTCATGCCCTCTGCGAGATCCGCAGGAGCGGGAGCGGCGGGCGCCTGCGCGCCGCCAGGCGCGGAGAAGGCGGCCGCAACAATCGCGAGGACGAACGCGCGCAACACGAGGGTCCGCTTCATTAGGCGCGGAGTATACCGCAGCAGGTGGTTCCGATAGTGTCCGCCTTCAGACGGCCCACGGTTGCGGTAGCGCAGGGCCTTAGCCCTGCCATTACATTTCCGCCGGATCGTGTGGCATTCGCTATGAGCCGGGCGACGACGACGTTCTGCTTGCGGCTCACGTGTCCTCGAGTATCCACTGCCACCCCAACGCGGCCGCCGCGTTGGGGGCCCTGGCAAATTCGCCGCGCCGCAGAACATCGCCGTCACCCGCCTGCAGAACCCGCGCGGTACTCTCCGGCCCCACGAACTGGCCACGGTTGCGGTAGCGCAGGGCTTTAGCCCTGCCATCAGTCCTGGCGTAGCGCGGTCAACGGCTCCACTCGTGCGGCGCGGCGAGCCGGCAAGTACGACGCGAGGCCGGCGACAGATGCGAGCAGAGCCAATACGACGGCATATGTCGCGGCGTCATTTGGCGTCACGCCGAAAAGAAGAGTGCCGAATAGCGGAAGCACGACAAGCGACAGTGCGACACCAGCCGCCGCTCCGACGGCGACCAGGCGAAGTCCATCCTTCACCACCGACCAGGTGAGCTCTGAGCCATGTGCACCGAGCGCGATACGAAGCCCGATCTCGCGTGTGCGCTCCGTAACCAGGAACGCAAGGAGTGCGTAGAGTCCCAAGGCAGCGAGCAACAGGCCGCTGAGCGCAAAGGCGCCAGACACGAACGCGCTGAGGCGCTCCTGCGTCAGGCGCTCCGACAGCGCCTCGTCGAACGTGTGGATCTGCGTGACGGCCACGTTCGGTTCGATCCGCCGAATGACGCCAACGACCGCCTCCGCCGCGGCGGTGGGCGAGTTCGATCGGACGAACACCATCAGAGCGGTATCGGACATCTGTCGATGGCTGTAGTAAATCGTGGGGCGCGCCTGGCCTTTGACGGATTGTTCACTCACGTTGCCGACCACGCCGATAATCGGGGCGTAGGGATTCTCGTCCTGCATGCGCACCAGCAGCGACTCGCGAAGGGGATCCAGTCCCGCGAGTCGCAGCTTCACGAACGCATCGTTCACGACGAAGCCCGGCGCCGGATTGGCGTCATCAGCCTCCGTAAACTCGCGTCCGCGAAGCACCGGAATACCCATCGTACGGAAGTAACCGGGCGTCACGATGCGGATCGTGGCAGACGGCAGCTCCGAGCGTGGAACGACGGGCGTACTGCGTACATGGAACCTCGTTCCGGCTCTCGGAGCTCCGATGACCGGGAGACTGCCAGCCGCGGCGGCCGACTCAACCCCAGGCATCTCGCGAACCGCACCGATCGCATCTCGGAAAAACGCGGCGGATCGCTCGGGCGGATACTTGGTCGCCGACACCTGGACGCGCAGCGTCAAGAGTCCGGTCGGGTCGAATCCGTGGCTGACGCTGTTGAGCGCGATGACGGTGCGCGCAAGTAAGCCGGCCCCGCACAGCAGGACCACGGTCATCGCCACCTGCGCCACGAGCAGCGCCTGTCGGATACGCGGCGAGTGCGTCACGCGCGAATTGCTCGCGCCCAATGAGCTGATGACCGAGCGGCGCGCTACGATGAACGAGGGGATGAGACCGGCGGCAAGGCCTGTGATCAGCGACAATCCGGCCACGTACATCAGAATGCGCGTGTCGAGCCGAACTTTCGGCATGCCGACGAGCATTACCGGCGCGAAAGTGGAAAACGCGTCCAGCGCCCAGCCCGCGAGGCCGATGCCGAGCGCACCTCCGACAACGGCGAGCATCAAGCTCTCCACGACGAGCTGCCGGATGATGGCGCCACGCCCGGCTCCCAGCGACGTGCGGACGGCGATCTCCTGCCTGCGCGACGCCGCTCGCGCGATCAGCAGGTTGGCGATGTTGAAGCAGGCGATCGCGAGCAGCACGCCCACTGCGAGATAAAGGATCGTCAGCGCAGTCTCGACCGTGCCGGTCAGAACTTCGCGCAACGGTACGAGGACCGCCGACGTGTCTTTGTTGAAGTCGTACATCGACGCCAGCCGGCGGCCGATGCGGTCCATGTCTGCACGGGCTGTTTCGAGCGATGTACCCGAGCGGAGCCGTCCTGCGACGTTAATGAAGCGGCCATCATCGGTGTCGCGCCACGGCCGCATGCGATCGAGTTGAGCCGCCGTCCATACGTCGGTTTCCAGGTACACAAAGCGGAATCCCACAGGCATGACGCCGACGATTTCATGCGGGCGATCGTCGAGCTCGATAAAACGTCCCAGGATATTCTGATCGCCGCCAAAACGGTTCTGCCAGAGGCGATGGCTGATGACTGCCACGAGCGGTGCATCCGGGAGATCGTCGTTCTCGGAAATCGCTCGGCCGAGGAGCGGCACGACGCGAAGCATCGGAAAGAACTCGTGCGACACCAACTGCAATCTGACCCGCGTCGCCTCACCTGCGCCGGTCAGAATGTTCGATCGCAACATCCACACCGCAAGTCTTTCGAACGTGCGGCTGTCGCGCTGCCAATCCAGCCAGTTGGCGGGCGACACGCTGTTTTCGCTCGTTGACGGACGCTCGTAGACCATCACCAGGTTGTCGCCCTGCGGGTATGGCAGCGGCCGCAGCAGCACCTGATCGACGATGGAAAAGATGGCGGTGTTGGCGCCGATGCCGAGCGCGAGCGTGAGGATGACGGAAAGCGTGAAGCCGGGACTGCGCCGCAGGCCACGCCCCATGACTCGTGCGTCTCGGATGACGTCTTGGAAAAAGCGTCCGGCGCGGATCTCATGGCCGGCTTCCTTCTGTTTCAACATGCTGCCGAATCTGCGCCGTGCCTCGAGCTGCGCCTCTGGCTCGCCCATTCCTTTACTTACGAGCTCGCGCGTCGTCGACTCGATGTGAAACGCCATCTCGTCGGACATGTCCTGATCGCGCTTTTGCGAGATGAGCCGCCACTTCAATTTCATTTATGCTCCCTGTTCGATCGCGCGAAGCACTTTCGTGATGGCGCTCGACAACCGCAGCCAGCCGTCAACTTCAGCCTGCGCGGCGGTGCGTCCTTTGCGAGTCAGCCTGTAGAACTTGGCCTTGCGGTTGTTCTCGGTCACCGACCACTCAGAATCGATGAGCCCCTGGTCTTCCATCCTGTAGAGGGCGGGATACAACGACCCCTCCTCCACCTTCAGCACATCTTCCGAAAGCTGATGGATGCGGGTCGCGATTCCATAGCCATGGTTTGCGCCGGTGCTGAGACTTTTCAGAATCAGCAGGTCGAGGGTTCCCTGCAGCAGGTCAATTTGTCTTATGCCCATAACTAGCCGGTAGCTGGTAGCTCGTAGCTCGTAGCCGGTGGGCAGAGCCACTTACCAAGATTGTCTAGGGAAAGCTATCAAGGAGTGTTCCACCTCGTCTGATACGGATCGGGCGTGTATCGGGACCACGCCCGTTCGCTTGTGGGACGAAGCGTTCCTGTAAGGGGACTCTCAGGCCGGCTGATGCAGGAGCATCCAGGACGCACCGAACTTGTCCCGCAGCATGGCGAAGCGATTGGCGAACGGTGTCTTTTCCATCTTCATGAAGATCTGACCGCCGTCGGTCAGCACCGCATACACACGCTCGCATTCAGCCTCACTATCCAGCGCGAGGCTGAGATAGGCGCTGCGCATCGGTTCGGCCTGCGCGACGTCCGCCCCCATCAGCACGGCCCCGCCGATCTCAATGCGGGCGTGAAGAATCTTGTCTTTCCAGTCGGCCGACACGCCCGGATTGGGCTGGTCGCCATGCCGGACCACACTCGTAACCGTGCCGCCAAGATGTTGCTCATAGAAGCGAAATGCTTCTTCGCACGTTCCGCGATAGTTCACGTAGATGTCGAGTTTCATGGAGGCGATCCTACTGCAGCCTTGCCGCCAACTAAACAGACGCGCTCGCCTTCTCCCGCCGGTACCTGGCCGGAGGAAGTGCGTACTCGCGCTTGAACGCCCTATTGAACGCCGCTTCCGACTCATAACCGACGTCTGAGGCCACCTGCGCAACGCTGTGCGTCGACGACAGGAGCGCGCGGGCGCCCAATTGCAGTCGCCATCGCGTCAGATACGTCATCGGCGCTTCGCCCAGGAAATGTCGAAACCGTTCGGAGAGGACGGTCCGCGAGACGCCTACTTCCCGCGCCAGCTCGGGAATCGTCCACGGATGTGCGTGCCGGTTGTGGAATAGCGTAAGGGCCTTGCCCACGCCCGGATCGCGAGCGGCTGCCAGCCACCCGGTTTGTTCTGGCGGAAGCTCACGCTGATAGCGTCGAAGGGTCTCCGCGAAGAACACCTCCGACAGCTTTGCGAGCATGGCCCCTGCGCCGGGATCTTTGGTGGCGGCCTGGGTTACAGAGAACCTCAACGAGTTTTCGAGCCACTGCCCGGAGGCGTCTTCACGGATGTTCAGGCGAATAAATGGAGGCAGACCGCCAAGAAAGGCCTGGCTGAGATGCGGATCGCACGCCAGGTAACCGCAGATGAACCGGCAGGGCTCACGCGTGATCATCGGTAGCGCAGGGCTTTAGCCCTGCCGCCAGCGCCAGCGGCCGGACGCACCGGTTCCGCAAACAAGGGAAGTCGGCGCGGCAAAACACGTCGCCGGCATTGATTCTCAATGCCATGGCGCTCGGACCAAGACTGGTCCTCGCGGAGGTGGCCGGCTCTCGTGTTTTGTCCACTGCGCTGTCGCGCCGCCTTCATTGTTTGCTTCACCGGCGCGTCCGGCCGCCGGCGCACCTCGGCAGGACGTGACGTCGGTTCCCGCGTTGGTAATGTCCCGGTAGTGTCTGGTTCAGCCGGACCGTGATCGTCGCCCGCGTGATCATCGGTAGCGCAGGGCTTTAGCCCTGCCGTCAGCGCCGGCCTCCGGAGGCCCCTGGTGGGGCGTGACGTCAATCCCGCGCTGGTAATGTCCCCGGTAGTGTCCGGCTTCAGCCGGACCGTGATTGCGCTCGCCTGAATCGCATCAGACTTCGGTGTTGATGCCGGCAATCTGCTTCGCGTGGCGGCGCTCGTGGTTCGCGATGAGCTCCGCGAACTGGTGGACATTCAACGTGCCGAATACCGGGTGCTGGTGCATCACGGTGCTGAGCGCGAGGCCTCCATTGCTGCCCAGCAGCTGGCACAGCTCCGCGCGCGCGTCTTCGACCGCCTGCCACGCGCCGCGGGAGTCGAGCGTGCCGCTGGGACGGACGGCGTCTGGCGCGTTTCGCCGGTTCGCGCGATCCTCGAACATCTTTTTCAGCTCGGGCGGTATCGGCGTGCGGGCGTTCTGCTCCACGCCGAGCCCCTTCTCCTTCGCCTCCTGGATGCGCAGTGCGAGCAGACCGGTAAACCTCCGCTCAACCATTGAGAGGTGCTCGAGAATCTCATTCACGGACCAGCGCCCTTCACCGGGACGGTTTGCGCGATCCGAGTCAGGCACGGCCTCGACCGCAACGCGAAGAATATGCCGCGCCTGTTCGAGCTCGGTCAGCACGTCGGAGACGTTCGGGTGAAGCTGATGAAGGCTGCTCATCCCCGCATCTTATCGCGGGCACCCGGGCCGGGCTTATAGCCGGTCCAAAATCGCTCGGATGGCACGCTCGGTGCACCGCCGGGAGGATGGCCTCGTCGCACATCTGGGCACTTATTGCCGCGCTCGCGTGCGGACTGAACGCCGCCTGTGCGACGGGCAGGACCAGCCACAAAAGCTACGTCATTCCGGCAGTCGAGATCGTCGCGATGGACACGGCTGTCAATCTCGTTGGACGGCTGCTCATCGATCCCGCCACCTACCGGGTGACGCCGGCGTCGATCCGCAGCAATCTTCGCGGCCCGTGGGTGATCGACGACGACCCATTCGAGATCAATCAGTTCCTGCATCCCTATCAGGGTGCGATGTATCACGGGATCGCGCGGTCGAACGGCCTCAGCTACTGGCCGTCGGTGGCTTACACGCTTGCCGGCAGTGCGCTGTGGGAAATCGCCGGCGAAACCACGCCGCCCTCTCGCAACGATCAAATTGCCAGCGGCATCGCGGGATCGTTTCTCGGCGAGCCGCTCTTTCGTATTTCCCGCCTCCTGCTCGATCGCGCGGATCATGGACCGGGCGTCTGGAGAACGTTGGCGTCGGTGCTCGCGTCTCCGCCAGTCGGCATCAATCATGTTCTTCTGGGCGATCCCGCGGGATCGCTCGCGCCCGACGCCGTGCCGTTCTCCGACATCCGCGTCCAGTTCGGCGCAACCGCGACAGCAACCGGCGGCTCACGATTGCCGACGTCACAGGCGCGACCTTCAACCGCGTCTCGAGTTTTCGATGGATTACGGATATCCGGGAAACGCCAGTTACCGCCACAAGCGGCCGTTCGACTACTTCAGAATCGAGAGCAGCGTCTCGTTCGAAGGAATGGAGCAGCTATCGACGCGCGGTCTCGATTGCAGGAGGCGACTACGGAGCGGGCCGTCTCGGCGGCATCTGGGGCGTCTACGGCAGCTACGATTACTTTGCTCCAGAGGACATTCACTTCTCCAGCACGGCGATCTCGTTCGGCACAACCCTGCAGGCCTCGATATCCGAATCGGTGATCGTTCAGAGTTCCGGCCTCGTGGGAGTTGGCTACGCCGCCGCACAAGCGGTCGATCAAACGGCCGGGCGCGACTACCACTACGGGGTCGCTCCACAGGCGCTCGGCAACGTGCGATTCATCGCCGGGCGCCGGGCCGCGCTGGACGTGACCGCTCGGGAATACTTCATCAGCACCGTCGGCGGGTTCGGCACCGGCCGGCGCGATCTGATCTTCGTGGGAGATACCTCGCTCGCCATCCGTATCTATCAACGGCACGCGCTCAGCCTCACCTATCAACTTGCCCGCCGCCGCTCGGACGTTCTCGCGGTGCCGGATCAGACACAGACACGGTCGACCGCCGGCATCTTTTACACGTTCCTCGGTTCAGGCGGCTTCGGCGCCGTGCGGTAGGTTTTGAAGTCTCACCGCAATGACGCGGGGACGGGGAGGATGGGATAACGAATAGCGAAGAACGTAAAACGAATAGAGAGGACTGACACCGCAGGTCCTGAGATCGGCGGATCCTCGTTGCAGCGTGGGTTCAACGGTCGAATGGGGATCGGAAGCTGCGACCGAACATCAGAAGGATGACAACAAGCAGACCGACCAGCACGGGCATCGGGATGGTGGGCATGGCGTCTCGGCTTGTTAAGATATCAGACGCCAAATATAACACCCATGCTGAAAATCTCGGTGTTGTTTGCCCTCGGTGCGTTGCTGGTATCCAGTCTCAGTGCTCGTGCACAGAACCTTCCGAAATTGGTGCCTCTCGATTCAAAGGGATTACTCACCTACTACATTGCGGAAGGCATTCCGTCCTTCGGGAGCGAGTCGGGTGATATCGAACTGGCGGCCTGGGCGTTCAAAGAATGGGAGCGAAGTGCTCGGGGAACGATAAGACTCGCACGGATCGCAGACGAAGGCACCGCACGCATCCGCCTCTATTGGCGCCCTTCCGGAACAGGCAAATATGGCCAGGCGCAAACGCACATCGCCAATCGCCAGCGAGTCGCCCTCGTATTCATACTGCCGAGCATAGCCCGTCAGAAGATTCTAGGCCCTGCGGCCAGCCGGGATCCTCTCCTGCGCGACACAGTTTTGTACTTGAGTTGTCTACATGAGATCGGCCATGCACTTGGCCTCGGGCATTCTGCGGCGCCGGACGATGTGATGCACACTACTGCATCGACGGCAAACTTCCAGCGATATCGCCGAACGATTGCTTCTCGTGAGGACATTGCCGGAGCGTCATGGCTGTCTCCGAACGACCAATCCCAGCTGCGGGCCTTGTATGCTCGCTAAGGAAAACAAGGCCGACGTTTTCGCGTTGGCCTTGTTTTCTTTGCGTTTTTCATTCTTCGTTCTTCGTTCTTCGTTATCGCTTCCGCGCCCCCGCGCCTTCGCGGTGACGCTCGGAGGTTCTCGCGGTGCCAGATCAGACACAGACACGGTCGACCGGGGCATCTTCTACAGGTTACTCGGTTCAGGCGGCTTCGGCGCCGTGCGGTAGTGAACGGGAGCACAGCACCGTGAGCGGTGTCTAACCTATCGTGTTGTCGCTACTGCTCGTGCTAGCGCTCGCTCAAACCTTGTCGGACTCCCTCGTTCAAGAATTGCGATCATTGCCAACGCCTCTGCCTGGAACTGCACGGTCAGATGGCAGAGAGGATCCGGTCGAGCTGCAGCGGCGTGAGATTTATCGGCAAATACGGCAGCTAGGAGACAACGCGCTGCCGGCGTTGGCTCGCGGACTCAGGGATCCCGATGTCCGGCTCAGGAAAAACGTTGCGCTCGCCCTGGGTGCTCTCGCCGGAACCTGGTGGGATCCATCGGCGGCAAGGATGAACATCCGTCCAATCCTGGGAGAATTGACGGCCGCGCTGCAGGACGACGACGCAAGTGTCAGGGGATGGTCCGCACAAAACATCGGCGAGATCGGGCCGGATGCTGCACCCGCGGGCCCGGCTTTGATTGCACTCCTCGCGAACCCCGACGAGGGATCTCGCAACAGCGCTTGCATCGCGCTTTACGGTATAGGTGCTCCAGCCCGAGACGCGCTCCCGGCGTTGCGTAAGGTGCTCGATGACCCAAGCCTGGATGTCCAACGTTTCGCCAAGAGGGCAATCAGACGAATTGAAGCCCGGTGAAGAACGTGCCCTCAACGGCACTCGACCGTGCCATACAAACGCGAAGGGCCGACGCTTTCGCGCCGGCCCCATCCTTCTCTATTCGTTTTCCGTCTTTCGTTTTTCGCTATCTTCCTCTGCGCCCCCGCGCCTTCGCGGTGAGACAACAAATTCCGTGTCCTCTTTCCTACGCGCACCCGCTCGTCGAGCCGCAGTTCGCGCACTTGTAGCAGCTGCCGCTCCGCACCATGATCGACCCGCACATGCTGCATGGCGGTGCGTCTTCCTGGTTCTGGATCGCCGCGGCCGCATACGTCGCGGGTGGTTGTTTGGGTGCAGAGGCAGGCTTGAAAGCCTGCGCTACCGAAGGTGAGCCGTGGGCTACCGAAGATGAGCCGGCCGGTGCCGGAGCGACTTCAGGTGCTGCCGCCACTCTCGGCTCTTCCCTCCGCTCTTCCCTGTTGTTCACCCCCGCGTGGAACTGCGCGTCGTTCGAGAGGAACTTCGTCGCGAGCCACCGGAAGATGTAGTCCACGATCGACTTCGCAAACCGGATGTCAGGGTTACGTGTCATGCCCGACGGCTCGAAGCGCGCGTGGCTGAACTTGTCCACGAGCACCTGCAGAGGCACGCCGTACTGCAGCGCGTAGGATATCGCCTGCGCGAATGCGTCGGCAAAACCCGAAATTGTCGAGCCTTCCTTCGCCATCACGAGAAACAGCTCGCCGGGCTGGCCATCCTCGAACAGCCCGACCGTGATGTACCCCTCGTGCCCCGCGATGTCGAACTTGTGCGTAATCGAATGCCGCTCGTCCGGCAGCCGCCTGCGCACAGGCTGCGCCATGCTCGCCACCACTTTTTCCACCTCGGCCTGCGTCTTGTCCTTCGAGGTGTTGAGCGGTTGCGTCCGCTTGCTGCCGTCACGATAAATCGAGACGGCCTTCGCACCGAGCCGCCACGACTCGATGTAAGCCTCCATGATCGCGTCGACCGTGGCCTCCTTCGGCACGTTCACCGTCTTCGAAATCGCACCCGAGATGAAGGGCTGCGTCGCCCCCATCATCCGGATGTGGCCGAGATAGTGAATCGACCGCTCACCCTTGCGCGCCTTGAACGCGCAGTCGAACACGGCGAGGTGCTCGCCTTTCAGCGCCGGCGCCCCCTCGATCGTCTCGTTCTGATCGATGTACTCGATGACCGTCTTGATCTCCTGCTCGGTGTAGCCGAGCTTGGCGAGCGCCATCGGCACGGTCTGGTTGACGATTTTCATCAACCCGCCACCGACGAGCTTCTTGTATTTCACGAGCGCGATGTCCGGCTCCACGCCCGTCGTGTCGCAGTCCATCATGAACCCGATGGTGCCGGTCGGCGCCAGCACGGTGGCCTGTGCGTTGCGATAGCCATAGAGCTCGCCCATCCGCACCGCCTCGTCCCACGCCTGCCTGGCGGCGTTGTAGAGCTCCGCGGGCACGTTCTTCTGGTTAATCCCCTTCACCGCGTCGCGATGCTTGCGCATCACCCGCAGGAAGGGCTCGCGGTTCGCCTCGTAGCCCGCGAACGGGCCGCCCTGATCGCGCGCAATCCTCGACGACTGTGCGTACGCCTCGCCCGTCATGATGGCCGTCAGCGCTCCGGCATAGTCGCGCCCGGCATCGCTGTCGTACGGCAGTCCGCGCGACATGAGCAAAGCGCCCAGGTTGGCGTAGCCGAGCCCGAGCGGCCGGTACGCGTGGCTGTTCTTCGCAATAGCCGGCGTTGGATAGCTCGAGTTGTCGACCAGAATCTCCTGCGCCGTAATCATCGTCCGGCACGCGTGCTTGTAAGCGTCGACGTCGAACTCGCCGTCGGAGCGCACGAACTTCATCAGGTTGATCGACGACAGGTTGCACGCCGAGTCGTCCAGGAACATGTACTCGGAGCACGGATTCGACGCGTTGATGCGCGCCGTGTTCGGGCACGGGTGCCACTCGTTGACCGTCGTGTCGAACTGCATGCCCGGGTCGCCGCAGATGTAGGTGCCCTCGGCGATCAGCCGCATCAGATCGCGCGCCTTGTACGTGTCCATCACGGCGCCGTCGCGGATGGCCTTCGTCGACCAGTTGCCGTCATCGAGCACCGCGCGCATGAACTCGTCGGTCACGCGGACGCTGTTGTTCGAATTCTGGAAGAACACCGACGCATACGCCGGGCCGGTGAACGAGCCGTCGTAGCCCGCGTCAATCAGGGCCCACGCCTTCTTTTCTTCCTCGACCTTGCAGTTGATGAACTCGACGATGTCCGGATGGTCCGCGTTGAGGATGACCATCTTCGCCGCACGGCGCGTCTTGCCGCCCGACTTGATGACTCCCGCGAACGCGTCGTACCCCTTCATGAACGACACCGGGCCCGAGGCGGTGCCGCCCCCCGCGAGGAGCTCCTTCGACGAGCGGATCGCCGACAGGTTGGACCCTGTGCCCGATCCGAACTTGAAGAGCATCCCTTCGGTGCGCGCCAGCGTCAGGATCGAGTCCATCGTGTCCTGGACGGCATTGATGAAGCACGCCGAGCATTGCGGCGCTTTTTCGAACCCGCAGTTGAACCATACCGGGCTGTTGAATGCGGCCTTCTGATACACAAGGATGTGCTTCAGCTCGGAACTGAAGCTCTGCAGGTCCGCATCCGACGCGAAGTAGCCGTCCTTTCGCGCCCAGTCGGTAATCGTATTCACCACTCGGCCAATCAGCTGCTTGACGCTGTGCTCGCGCTCGGGAGCGCCGATCTGTCCTCGAAAATACTTCGAGACGACGATGTTGGTCGCCTGCTGCGACCAGAACGACGGGATCTCGACGTCGCGCTGCTCGAAGACCACTTCGCCGCGCTCGTTGCCGATGACCGCCGCGCGCTGGTCCCACGTGACCTCGTCGAACGGGTCGACGCCAGGCAGCGTAAAAAAGCGCGGAAATTCCAAGCCTGGCGACTGAGATGCCGTTTGACTGTCCCCGCGTTCGGCAACCGGCTGCTCAATACCGGCAATCTCGTGAGCTGCGCCTCGTTCCATTCTCACCCTCCGCTTTCCTGGCCGGCCCCGCTCCCAGGGCGCCAGACGTCGTACAAATATTTTGCTAATTGAGCCTTGGTCCGGGGCGGAACGCTGGGGATTCCGCGTGTAAATACTTCGTAACTAGGCGGTCAAATATGCGCCCCGCCTTGGGGGTTGTCAAGATCAAAAACTACCATATATTGTGCCTGCTGTTTAGGTCGAACGCAATATGCCGGTCTCCGGGCAAACATCCTCGAAAGTCCGCCGCGCGTCGTGGGCGCCGATCGGCACCAACTTTCACGAGTAAAATCAATCGTTTTGGAATCCACCGACCAGCCCCTGCCAGGGGTCGAGCCGCACCCGCTGGCCGTCGCTCGGGCCTCGGCCATTTTCGAGATCCTGCTCTGCTCTGGCATCCCCTCCCAGCTGGCTCTCGCCTACATGTTCGCTCTGGCTGGATTCAGCCCGTTGGTGGGAGGACGGCTCTCCTTTGCGTACATCGCGTCGTTGCTGCTCCTCGACGCGACGCTGCTGATCGCACTCATCTTCTGGCTGTTGCGCCGCCGGGGAGAGCGTCCGCGCGACGTGTTTCTAGGCGCCCGTCCCGTCAGATCAGAAATCAAACTGGGCGCCGCGCTGACGCTCGTCGTCTTCAGCCTGGCCGTCGTCGTGCTGTCGGCGGCGCGCCTGTTGATTCCGTCGCTCCACAACGTCAAAGAGAACCCATTGCAGGATCTGATTCAGACACCCGCACAGGCGCTGATGCTCGCGATCGTTGCCACGATCAGCGGCGGGCTGCGAGAAGAGATCCAGCGAGGGTTCATCATCCACCGCTTCGAGCAACACCTGGGGGGCGCGCATGTGGGATTGATCCTCTACAGCCTTGTGTTCGGACTCGGGCATAGCCTGCAGGGATGGGATGCGGTGCTGACGACCGCGCTGCTCGGCGCGTTCTGGGGTTGGATTTATATCGCCCGCCGCAGCATCGTCGCGCCCGTGGTGAGCCACTCAGGGTTCAATGCCGCGGAAATATTCGTATTTCTCTTTACGCGGAAGTGAAAACCGTCGCTGATCCCGACGTGCTGGGCTCGCTGAAAACGCGACTGAGCTCGCTTCGCCCGGAGAGTCGGCGGCGCTGGGGAACGCTGACGCCTCACGAGATGCTGTGCCACCTCGGCGACGCGACTGAGATGGTTACGCGCGTGCGGCCGAGAAAGCGTGCGGTCCCCCACCGCTCGCGACGGATACTCAAAGGGATTGTGCTTTGGACCGCGATGCCGTGGCCGCGCGGCCGGCCCACGAATCCGATGCACGATCCACGCTCGGAAGGCACGCGGCCGTCGGTGTTCGCAAGAGATCTGGCGCGACTGCTCGCGGGACTCGATCAACTCTCTGTCGCAGCGGAGGGCTCGCTCGAGCCCGCGCACGGTTTGCTCGGCACGATGACAGCGCGCGACTGGCAGCGCTGGGCGTACCGCCACACAGACTATCACCTGCGGCAATTCGGGCTTTAGCAGCCCGTGCTAACTTTCTAGTCTAGCTAGGAGCGGTTTCAAAACCTGACGTGCGCGGGTGGCGCCGATTTTTCTTGTCCGCCGCGCAGGGCCGTCTCGCGTACACGTGCTGGTCGGCCCGAGGACGGACAAAGGAAAATCGGTGACAGGACACTATTTACTTGCTGAGGGCAGGGCTGAAGCCCTGCGCTACCGGACTTAGGGGCAGGGCTGAAGCCCTGCGCTACCGCAGTTCACGGTCCGGCTGAGGCCGTACCGGACAGGCTACAAGCTACAAGCTACCGGCTACCGGCTACCGGCTACCGGCTACGGCTACGGCTACGGCTACGGCTACGGAAGCACGGTCACATCCGCGCGGCGCCGAAGCTCCGCCGTCCATGCGCCAATCAGCGTGCGGCGGCGTTCGTCGGTCAGGCGCTGGCGGGCTGATTCGCCGGCCTGCCTGATTTCGTCGTCCGTCGGCTGCGCGGCCGAAGAGAATCGCTCGTCGAGATACAACGCCAGACGCAGGTCGTCGGCTGCATACAACCTGAGGACGGTCTCGTCTATGCCTCTCACATCGAGCACGCGCGAGAGCCCGGCGGGCGAACCGAACCGCTCACGGATGCGCGCGACCCGCGCCTCGATGGCTGCGGGCGACGGCTCCGGGGGCACCACGCGCCGCACTTCGTTCAGCATCAGCACTCGATCGATGAGGGCCGAGAGGGCGCCGGCAAGACGATCGCCCTCCGCGGGCGCGTCGACGAGGCCAAGGTCGAGCGCCGCTTCGACATCCGAGAGCGTGATGAGCTGACCGGGAAGAATCGCGAGCACACGGTCGATCGTCTCGGCGCGAACGCTGCTGACGCTGATAGAGCAGAGAGCGAAGAGCACAGAGAAAAACGCAGAGCAAAACGCCCGGCGAGTATGCTTCGGGTCTGTTTGCCATCTGCTCTCTGCCCTCTGCTCTATCAGTGTCAGTGTCGGCGTCAGTTCCATGGTTAGAACGCCTGTCCCAGACTGATATGCAGCGCCGTGCGCCCTTCGAGCTCATCTTTCGGCGGCACGTGTCGCCGATCCAGCTTGACTCCCAGGTCCACGCGAATCGGGCCCAACGGCGAACGATAACGCAAACCGAACCCGACAGCGCCACGCGTCTCTGACATGTCGATTTGGTTGACAAATGGGGAGACGTTGCCGGCGTCGATGAAGGCGACCGCGCCGAGCCCGCCGCGCACCGCAATACGGAGCTCGGCGTTCAGCACTACGAGACCCTGGCCGCCGCGTGGGAATCCGTTGAGGTCGAGAGGGCCGAGCCGATCGAGCGCGAAGCCGCGAACCGTGGAGTCACCGCCCGCAAAAAACCGCTCACTCAACGGAATCTCGTCGTCAATGATGGTCGCCTCGCCGCTCACCGTCGCAGTGCGCGCAAATGCCTTGGCCAGCCCGACACGCGCACCAAGCACGAGGACCGTTGAGCTCGACCGCGGGAGCTGGCGGTACGAGAACCCCTGGATGAACGTTTTGACGAATCCCACATCCGACCCCAGCCGTCTTGCCGCCAGCTCGGCGTCCGTGCCGATGAGGCTTCCGCTCGTCGGATCGATCGCGTCATTGCGCGTGTCCCGAATCATCGAAGACGCAACGCTCGACAGCCGCTGCTGAGGGAACAGCCGATCGATTTCCGGCTGAAATTCGAAGTTGGACTTGGTGAACAGTCGCGTTTTGTCGATACTGTAGCGTCCGCTGATCGCAATCGCCCGGCTGATCCGCCGCGTAAGCGTCGCGCTTCCGCCCCGGCGCCTGAAATCGAAGCTCGAACGGACGGACTGCTCAACGCCGGCGCTGATTGTGAAATCGAGATCGGTGGCCAGAATGCGCCGCTCGAGATAGGTAAGCTGCACGAGGTATTCGTTGAATCGATCTTCCCGGTTCTCGAGGGCCGGCTGCGCCGTGTCTCCGCCCGATGACACGCTGGTGCCCTTCGGCCGGAAGCTGACGCGCGTAAACAGGTCGAGCGATCGGTCCTTACCGAAGAGATTTCGGCGGCCGACCTGGAAAAATCCTCTCGGCGCAACCTGAAACACCTCGACGGCATCGGCGGTCTCCGACTCCCGCACCAGCCGCCTGCCGCCTTCGAGCCCGCCGCCGTAGCTGATCGACATCACGGACGCTTCCTCGACCGTGATCACGACGTCGCGGCGGTTCTGCCCGCCGGGCAGCTGAAGATACGAAATGTCCACCCGGCGGAACAGCCCGAGCGACGTGATACGCCTGCGCGTCTCGTCTTCCTGCTCCTGCGAGAGCGGCTGCCCGCTCTTGAGCTGCACTTCGCGAAAAATCGTGTCGCGCGAGGTGCGCTGATTACCGGCGATCAGCACGTGATCGATCAGAATCTGCGGCCCCTCGTGGATCGCGAAAGCGAGCTCGACCTTCGAGCCATCGCCGGTCGCTTTGGGTGCGGGCTCGACCGTCACTTCGGGATAACCGCGGTTCAGATACAGAATGGCAATCTTGTCGGCATCACTTGAGATTTGCGGCTCGAAATACGGCTGACCTGGCATCGAGGCGATGGCGCTCCGCAGCGTCTCCCCGCTGACCGCCGTATGACCCTGAAAATTTACCGAGGCGAGAACAGAGCGCACCCCTTCGGCAATCACCAGCCTGACACGGACGAACTCGCTGCCTGCCTTCGGCTCGCGCCGCTCGACCTGTGACGTCACCTTCACCGCCGAGAACCCTCGCTGGCGGTAATACCCCTGAATGCGTTGCGCGTCGGAGACGATCGTGGAGTCGCTGAACGGCTGGCCCGCTTTGGTCAGAACCAGCGGCGCCAGCTCCGCCGATGCGATCGCGGTATTGCCGGTCACCTCGGCCTGCTCAACCATGCACTGCGGGCCCCGGTTCAGCGTGAATGTCACGCGAAGCACGCCGGCATCTGCGCCGGGCTTCGCGCCAGCCACGGCGGCTCGCCCATAGTCCACGCGCGGGTTACAGTAGCCGCGCTCGCGAAAGTAGCGCTCGATGCCGAACTTGGAATCCTCGAGCAGGTCTTCGTCGACCGAGTGTTCCCGCGCGATCGGCACGAGCCGGTCGCGATCGTCTGCCGCCAGCGGATCTCCCTGGAACACGATCTCGACGCGCGGTCCCGGATCGATGCTGACCACGAGGTTGACGAATACGTCGCCGTCGACGTAACGGGGGAATTGCGCGACTCTCGCTTCGTAATAACCCTTCGCTCGCAGCCCATCCGCGTAGCGGACGAGCCGCTCGTCGATCTCGACGCCGTCATAATCGTCGCCAACCTGCAGATCGAGCGCGCTCAACACTTCCAGCGCCGGGTCGTGCGGCGCTCCCTCCACCTGGATGGCGCCGATGCGTGCCCGAGCGCCTGGCGTGATGCTGAAAACCATCGACAGGTTCGCGGGATCCACCTCGTTTCCCATGCGGACGGCAATGACGGCCTTGGGATACCCGCGGTCTCGGTACAGGGTCTGGAGCGTCGCCACTGGCTGAGCGGATCGGGCAAAGGATGGAGAGGCGCCGTGACGCTCGACGATGATGCGACGCAGATCGTTCTCCGGCAGTGCGAGCGATCCTTCGAAGGCGATGCGCCGCACGCGTTGTGCTGGAAACAGGTTGTAGGTCAGCACTACCCCGTCACCCCGCAGGGAGGCGTCCACCTGCACGTCCTGATACAGGCCGAGGCCGAAGAGGTGCGCCATGCTCTCGCGCACAGCGGCCATGGCAAGAGGCGCGCCGGCGTGCGTCTCGATGATCTCGACCAGCTCGGCGCTCTGCACCGCGGCGCCCTTCACCTGCACCCGCACTTCGACGACGGTCTTGCCGATGTAATCGGTAACGGCGGCTTCGACCGGAAGGCCGAGCAGGACAATCCAAATGTAGGGCGCGACTTTAGTCGCGCGACGAACCCACATCAAAATTCGTTCCTTACTCTGATATCCAGAGCGTAGCTGGCGTCTTCGTTCCGCGTCAGGATCCACGAAATGCGGTCGGTCTGGTCGTACTCCAGCAGGATGATCTGGTCGCTCGTCGAGCTGATGCTGCGCGAGAACGTCAGGTATGCGCGGTTCGAGATGCGCTTGCCGATCGTCAGGCGCGCCGAGGGATTGAAGCGGGTCGAACGTTGCGATGGATCGCTCACGAGCGGCGTCAGCTGGAACGTGTCGACGCCGAAGGTCTGCTCAACCACCTCGCCGATTTGCCCCGAGATAGGGCTCACGAGCATGCGTGCAACGCGCGCCTGCACCAGCTGCTGCTCCGTCAGGTCGGAACTCGACAACGCGCGAAGATCCCTGTCCTGGCCGGTGGCCAGATCGCCGAGCAGCAGCGATGCCACATCGACTTGCGGCAATGGGGGATCCGAGGTGAACACAGGCCTGAGCCGCTGCATCGTGCCGGACGCGCTCAACGTGACCCGATAGGTCTGCTGCGGCACGCGCACCTGCGTCTCGGCCGCGATGTCGAACGTTGGCTCGATGCTCCGCGGATTTGTGAAGTCCAGCCTGCCGCGAGTCACGACGTACCGGCGGCCTTCGAAAATGAACTCGCCGCGCGAGATCTCCGCGCTGCCGAACACAATCGGGCGCTCATACGTGCCGCGGAACGTGAGGTCTGCGCTCGAGACGATGTTGGCGTCGTTGTTCTCGATGCGAAGCGTACCCGGCGCGATGACGCGCACGTCGAGGCGCAACGGCGGCATGTTGCCGGCGGCGGGCGCAGCACCCACGATTGGTGTTCCATTTCCTCCGCCGCCGCCGAAGTCGAACATGCTTCCGCCCGTATCGAACTTCGTCGTCCACACGGCATTCTGCACCGTCACGAGTCCCGCGAGCACCGGCGCGGTGACGCGGCCCGTGAGCGAGAGATCGGTGTCGACTTCCGAGCGGACGCCTTCGGGATAGCGCAACCGCATGCCGCGGCCGGTCGCCGTCAGCGCCAGATCGGCGGGCGCATACGCTTCCAGCCCGATGCGGCCGTCGAGGCTCACCAGGCCGTCGGCCAGGCGGGCCGTCACCCCGTCGAGTCTGATATTGCGCGAGTCGAACAGGATCGTGCCGTTCACTTCCTCGAGCGAATGCGGCAGCGAGAAGTAGCGGAGGCGTCCGTTCTCAATCGTGGCGCGTCCGAGAATGATCGGCGCGTCCAGCGATCCGCTGACCTGCGCGGTCAACTGTGCGTTGCCCGAACTGCGGATGTTTCGATAGAACCCCTGCAGAATGCCCAGGTTCGCGGTTCCTCGCGCGAGACCGGCAACGCGCCGGGCGCCCAGATCCACGGTCCCGGTCAGGTCGAGCTCGGTGCCATCGCCGACAACCCGCATATCGTCGATGCGGAGGACATTGTTGTGCATCAGCACGCGAATCGGCTTGGCGTTGCGCAGCCGATAGTCGAACGTCCGGATCTGCAGCTGGTCGAACATCACGTCGACGACCAGGCGCTCCGGGTTCGCGAGCTCGCCGATCACGCGGAGAGTGCCGCTGCCGACCGCCGTCGTAAACGGCGAGAAGCGCTTCTCGAATGCGCGCGCGTACGGATCGAGCGACGTGTCGGTAAAGCGCAGCGTGACGTCGGCGTCCTGCGCATCCGTCAGATCGATCCGGCCGGTGCCCGATACGGCGAGGCGCGGAGACGCCGCTTCGATTTCGACCGTCATGCGTTCGCCGCGCACCTCCATCCGGCCCGTCACTTCGCCCACGCCTTCGTCCGCGACGAACAGGTCGCGGATGCGGCCGCGGAACTGATAGCGCGGGACCTCGAACGTCCCGGTGCCGTCGGCGTTGAACTCGAGCAGACCACTGAGCGGCGCCTGGGGATAGGCCATCGCCTTGACGCCTTCGAGCGGAATGCGCCGGCCGGTCGCGTTGAACGAATACGTGCCGTTCCAGCCCACGAACGCAGCGCCCTCAGCCGTGCCGCCGCTCTTCCGCATCTGGATAGAGTCGATGCGCACGCCGTTCCCCTCGAACCGCAGCGAGCCGGTAGCGGTCTCGAACGGTTCACCGTACGCAATCCCATCGTCGATCGTCAGCGTGCCGAATCCGAACGGCCCCTGATACGGGCCGTAGAGGTGATACTCGCCCGACACCATGCCTTGGACGTCGTAGTCGTCGATGCCGAACGCACGCTTGAAGTCGGCCGCAGTCCACTTCGTCACGCGGATGCGTCCGTTGATCTCTTCTCCCTTGTCGCGCCGGGGAAAACCGAGCGAGAAGCGGCCGCTGACAGCGATCTCTCCGGCGTCCTTCTGCATCGTGCCACCGCTCACGTCCACGTATGAGTTCTGGATGACGAGGCCCGCCTGCCCGTCACCCCACGCGACGTCGAACGCCCGCATGTTCTCGGCAACGAAATGTCCTTCGACGCGTGGCCGGTTGAGCGCCTCGGTCATCACTCCGGAAAACTCCGCTGTGCCACCGACGGTAATCGGATTGGTCGGTGCCCCGAATGCGGTCATCATGGCCGCCAGCACGCGATCGCTTTCCTGCAAGTCAGTGCTCGTCACATGAAAGGGTATGCGCGAGTTGTCGCCCCATGCCGTGCGACCGCTGAACGTCACGTCGGTATCCGGCGTTGAAAAACGCCCGTCTGAAAAATCGAGCCAGTTCTGGTCGTAGCGGTACGTCACCTCGCCCGCGATCGGCAGATGTCCGATCCGCGGATGCGGGCCGCCACGGTCGAGTCCACTGGCCAGACCACTCGCCGGCGTGCCTCCAAGCACCTCGGCTCCTGCGGGAGGCACGACTTCGGAATAGCCGTCGCCCGATCGCTCGCGGAAACGCCCCATCGGCCACGCCAGCAGATTGCGGCCGCTCCATCTCCCGGCCAATCGCAGGCCGTCCATCCGGAGAAAATCGCTGTAGTCAACGAGATCGACATCGCGCCATTCGGTATCGAACCGCGCGTTCGATGGCTCGCCAGGCTTGCCCGACGACAGAATGGAATACGTCAGCCTGGCTTCGCCGCCGTAGAATCCCGTCGTCGTATCCATCACCTCGAAGCGATTCGGATACCAGCCGAGCTTTCCCTTGAGGTTCGGAAACTCGTAGTTGAGTCCGCCAATCTGGAGCCCCGCGCGGTCGCTTTCGAAATCGCCGGTCAGGGCGCGCCCGCCTTTGAAGAGGTGGAATACGCCGTTGAAGCGGCCCTCGCCGGACAATGTGTAATCGTCCTTCGCGAAGAACAGCTCGCGCATACGCTTGAAGTCGACGGTCGAGCTCACGCGGTATGTCATCTCCGGCCAGTTCTTGACGTCGGCAGCGCCGGTGATGCGCGACTCGGCGCCGTCGGTGACGAGCGCCATCTGCTCGAAATGGACGACGCCGTCCTCCACGCGGAAGATGGCCTTCATCGACATGCTCATGGGCACGTAGTCCTGAATCCTGACCGTGCCGCCGTGAAACGTCGCCTCGCCGCGGTAGCCCACGACCTTGGTGACGATGATGTCGAGGTTCGGCGCCACGGTGCCCCACCGCGATCCATGGTCGTCGAACGTGACGGTGCCGTTCCTCGTCCGCACGTACTGCATGGTGGTAACGAATCTCCGGGGTCCGCCGCCGCCGCCGCCCATGTTGAATTTCGGAAAGCTGTGCTTCCCGCCGGCCCATTGCTCCAGCACCATGTGCCAGTCGCTCATGACGATCGAATCGACCAGCACTTCACGCCGCAGCATCGCCTCCCACGCGAGCGACACGTCGATGCGCTTTGCCGTCAGGAACGGACGATCGGTCGGCACAAGGCCCTCGATGACAAAATTCTCGATCACGAACTTGCCGTTGAAGAGGCGGACTCCGAGCCTGCCGATGTGCATGGGCCGCCCAACGCGCTTCGAGCCCTCGCGCTCGGCGAGCCCGCGTAGACCCGGACCCAGATCGATGGTGAGCGTCGCGACAATCGCCACGGCGAGCGTCACCGACAACACGAGGACACCCAGCTTCGTGAAGCGGAACGCGAAGTGCGAACGGATGCGCTCGAAGCGCTTGAACCTCAGGGGCATTCGGATCTAGTGAACTACTGAACTACTGATCTAAGGATCTATTGATCTATAACAACAAGAACGGCGCCGGTCTCGACGGCTGCGCCCGGCTCGACCAGCACTTCTTTCACGATGCCGTCCCTGGGCGTGCGCAGCTCGTTTTCCATCTTCATGGCCTCGACGACGATGACACCCTGGCGAGCGCTGACCCGATCGCCCACGGCAACGAGCACGCGCACGATGCGGCCCGGCATGGGGGCGCTGACGCGGAACGCACCCGTCGCTCCCCTCTCAGGTGCACGCACCGCACCCGACGCCCCCGTTGCGCCCATCGCACGCGACTCCCGCTCTCTCTTCCGCCTCGAGACCAGGGCGTCGTACAAGCAACCGCCCACCTCCACCCCTACCGCGCGGTGGTCGCCGCGGGGGTGAAGCCGAATCTCGCGCGCGACTCCCCCGTCGATCATTGATATCGTCTCGGCGTCGATCCACGAGGCATTGACCACGCGATTCTTCCCGTTGATCGTGACGCTGAAGGCGCCCGTTTTCCCGGCGGGATCGAGCGTGACCTTCCACGAGCGTCCATTCACAATGACCTCGACGGTCATCGCAACGATTCCACCCGCGCACGCCGCGCCCACGACGATCGTCCATCGTCGATCGGCGATCGTCCATCGTCGATCGGCGATCGTCGATCGTCGACGGACGATGGACGATGGACGATGGACGATCGACGATCGGACGATGGCCGATCGCCGATCGCCGATCGCCGATCCAACCCCCACATCGCCGCTGCGATGGCTGCCAACTCCTCCAACTCGTCGTTCGGCGCCGTTTCTCTCCCGTTCCGTTCGACCAGCCGATCGACATAGGTCGTGTCGAACTCGGCCGCGGCGAAGGCCGGTGATGCCACGAGGCCGCGGCAGAATCCGATGGTCGTGCTGATGCCGCGAAGGTCGTACTCGGTCAATGCGCGAACCATCCGTGCAATGGCTCCAGCGCGATCCGGCGCCCATGCCACGACTTTCGAAATCAACGGGTCGTAGGCGGTCGGCACCGTCCATCCTTCGAAAGCGCCGCTGTCGTCGCGAATGCCGGGCCCCGATGGCGCCCGCAAGTGCGTAATGCGCCCAGGCGACGGCAGAAATCCTTCGTCCGGGTTCTCCGCGTAGACGCGCACCTCGATCGCATGGCCGTTGGCAACGGTAGCGCAGGACTTCAGTCCTGCCTCGAGTTTGGCACCGCGCGCGATCTCAATTTGCGCCCGGACGAAATCGACGCCCGTGATCGCCTCGGTGACTGGATGCTCCACCTGCAGCCGCGTGTTCATCTCGAGAAAATAGAAATCGCCGGTCGCGTCGACGAGAAACTCGATCGTTCCAGCGCTCGTGTAATTCGCGGCGCGTCCAATCGCCGCGGCTGCCGCCAGCAACCGCTCGCGCAAAGCGGGCGTCACCGCCGGCGACGGCGTCTCTTCGATGAGCTTCTGATGCCGGCGCTGGATCGAGCACTCGCGCTCGACGAACGGCACGATCGTCCCTTCCGTGTCGCCGAGCAACTGCACCTCGATGTGCCGCGGCCGTTCCAGCCGCTGCTCGAAATACACGCGGTCGTCACCGAACGACGACAGCGCTTCGGACCGCGCGCTGCGCACCGCGGTCTCGAGCTCGTCGGCCGCGCGGACCAGCCGCATACCTTTGCCGCCGCCCCCGGCGACTGCCTTCACGAGAAGCGGGTAATCGAGGCCGGCGGCCGTATCACCCCCGCGAACGACCGGCACCCCCGCGGCGATCGCGACTTTACGCGCGTTCAGTTTTTGGCCCATCGCCCGCATGGCATCGGGCCTCGGGCCGATGAACACGAGGCCGGCGGTCGAACACGCCTCGGCGAACTCAGGGTTTTCGGCCAGGAACCCGTAACCTGGATGGACCGCGTCGGCGCCTGACAACCGGGCTACGTCAATCAACTTATCGATCCGAAGATAGCTGTCCGATGCCTGGTCAGGCCCGATGGCATGCGCTTCATCCGCCAGGCGCACGTGCAGCGCGTTGCGGTCGCATTCCGAATACACCGCAACCGCACCGAGCCCCATGTCCCGGCACGTCCGGATGATCCGCACGGCAATCTCGCCGCGGTTGGCGATGAGTATTTTTTTCAAGTGGGTCGAACGGGCGGCAGCGCGTCTGTAATTGTAGCACTGGCGCGGACTTAGCCGGTAGCCTGTAGCCCGTGGCCGGTAGCCTACAACGGAATATTTCCGTGCTTCTTCGGAGGGTTTTTCTCGCGCTTGGTCGTGAGGCTGGCCAGCGCCTGAATCAGTTTTCTGCGCGTGGTCCGCGGCTGAATGATCTCGTCGACAAACCCCCGCGCGGCCGCGACAAACGGGCTCGCAAACTTGTCGCGGAACTCGGCGACGCGTTTCGCACGTTCGGCGGCCGGATCCGTCGCCGTGTCCAGCTCCTTCTTGTAGAGGACATTCACGGCCCCTTCCGGCCCCATCACGGCGACCTCCGCCGTGGGCCACGCGTAATTGAAATCCGTGCGCAGATGCTTGCTCGACATCACACAGTACGCGCCACCGTAGGCTTTCCGTGTGATGACGGTCACCTTGGGCACGGTCGCCTCGGCGAACGCGTACAGCAGCTTCGCGCCGTGCCTGATGATGCCGCCGAATTCCTGCGCCGTACCAGGCATGAATCCAGGCACATCCTCGAAGGTGACGAGGGGGATGTTGAACGCATCGCAGAAGCGCACGAATCGCGCGCCTTTCACCGATGCGTCGATGTCGAGCACGCCTGCGAGATGCGCCGGCTGGTTTGCGACGATGCCGACCGATCGCCCCCCCATGCGCGCGAACCCGACGATGAAGTTGCGCGCGAAGTGCGCGTGTACTTCGAGGAACGCACCGTCATCGACGATCGCGTGAATCAGGTCGAGCATGTCGTACGGCTGATTCGGAGAAGCTGGAACGAGCCGATCGAGCATCTCGTCTTCGCGCTCGGGTGAATCAGATGTCTCGACGACAGGAGCGGGATCCAGGTTGTTGCCCGGCAGGAATCCCAGGAGGTTGCGGATCAGCGTGAGGCACGTGCGGTCGTCGTCGACGGCGAAATGGGCTACGCCGCTCTTCTCGTTGTGCGTCATCGCGCCGCCGAGCTCCTCTTTCGAGACTTCCTCATGCGTGACGGTCTTGATGACATCGGGTCCGGTCACGAACATGTAGCTCGAGCCGCGCACCATGACGGTGAAGTCGGTGATCGCCGGCGAGTACACGGCACCGCCGGCGCACGGCCCCATCACCGCGGAAATCTGCGGGACGACGCCGGACGCGAGGGTGTTGCGCAGAAAAATATCAGCGTACCCGCCAAGCGAAAGCACCCCTTCCTGAATGCGTGCACCTCCGGAATCGTTCAAGCCGACGATCGGCGCGCCCATCTTCATCGCAAGGTCCATCACCTTGACGATCTTTGCGGCGTTGGTTTCGGACAGGGAACCGCCGAAAACGGTGAAGTCCTGTGCGAAGGCATAGACGCTGCGTCCGGCAACCCGGCCGTGGCCGGCGATGACGCCGTCGCCCGGGATGACCTGATCGGCCATCCCGAAGTCGAGGCAGCGGTGTGTAACGAGTTTGTCGATTTCCTCGAAGGTGCCCGCGTCGAACAGCAGGTCGATGCGCTGGCGCGCCGTCAGCTTTCCGGCCGCGCGCTGCCGCTGGAGGCGCTCCTCGCCGCCACCCAGCTCGGCCCGCCGTTCGAGCTCCTCGAGCGTACGTTGAGGGTCCACTATTAGTCGCGGCTCATCAGACGCGCGCAGCCTGCGACTTTTCCCAGTCCTTGAGGAAGTTTGCCAGCCCGATGTCGGTCAGCGGATGCTTGAAGAGCTGATCGATCACCTTCGGCGGGCACGTACAGATGTCGGCGCCCATCTTCGCGGCCTCGATGATGTGAATCGAATGGCGCGTGCTGGCGACCAGTACTTCGGTCTGGAACGGATAGTTCCGGTAGATCTCGACGATCTCCTGGATGAGACTCATGCCGGTCTGACCGATGTCGTCGAGACGGCCGACAAACGGGCTGACCATCGCGGCTCCGGCCTTCGCCGCAAGCAGCGCCTGCGCGGCCGAGAACACGAGCGTGACGTTGACCCGCAGACCTTCGTGCGACAACGTCTTGCACGCGCGCACGCCGTCTCTCGTGAACGGCACCTTTACGACAATGTGCTCGTCGATGGTGGCGAGGTCGCGCCCCTCGCGGAGCATGCCTTCCCAGTCGGTGGCGAGCACCTCGGCGCTGACGGGACCCTGCACGATGCGGCAGATCTCCTTCATCGTCTTGCGATAATCGCCAGTCTCTTTCGCCATCAGCGACGGGTTCGTCGTCACGCCGTCGATGATGCCGATGTCGGCCAGCGCCTGGATTTCCTTGACGTTACCTGTGTCTACGAACAGCTTCATAACTTCCTCCGTTAACCGTTTACCGTTTACCGTTTACCGGATTGCTCAGTTCCCCGATGCCTTGAATCCTCACCATGAAAGTATCACCGTCTTTCAGCGGGCCTACACCTGACGGCGTCCCGGTGGCGATGACGTCTCCCGGGAGCAGCGTCATGACGCTCGACACGAACGCCACGATCTGCGGCACCGTGAAAATCAGCTGCCGCGTGTTCGACGCCTGCTTTCGCTCGCCGTTCAGCCACCCTTCGACGTCGAGCGCGGACGGATCGAGACCCACCGCAATGCAGGGGCCGATCGGCGCGAACGTGTCGAATCCCTTCGCGCGCGTATACTGAACTTCCTTCCGCTGCAGCTCGCGCGCGGTGACGTCGATGAGGCACGTCAGTCCGAGCACGTGGTCCATCGCCGTATCGGCCGAAACGTGCGACGCCCGCCGGCCGATGACGACGCCGAGCTCGGCCTCGTGGTGGATCTCGCCGACGTTCGGCGGAATCCGGATGGCATCGCCGGGACCTATCACAGCGGTCGACGGCTTCAAGAACATCAGCGGCTCGGACGGCAACGGCTTGTTCATCTCCGCCGCGTGGTCTTTGTAGTTCAATCCGATCGCCACGACCTTCGACGGTGTCACCGGCGTCAGAATCCGAGAAGGTTCAACCACCTTTCCCGTCGCCGCGGCCGCTTCCAGCCGACCGTTCGAGCCGCGCCCGTCGAAGATGTCGCCTTCGATCAGCCGGTAGCTGCCGGCGGATTCCAACGCATAGCGAGCATTGCCGTCGTGCTCGATCCGAAATAGCCGCTGCACGGTCATCGAATCGTCTCTTCGACGCGGTTCGATGGTGCGCTTCGGTTCGGGGGCGTTGATCGGTCGACCGCGACCACTTCGTACACGTACGTCCGGCCGCGTCGCGCGGTGCCGTCGAGGAACGAGGTGTCGGGAATCGGCTCCGGCGTCAGAGGGGAAAGTGTGTCACCAGGCGCCTCGCCGCGCAAGACCAGGTACCCGCCAAGATCAGATTCGGTATTGGCCTCCCACAGCAGGCTGACCCCGTTGGCAGCCGCGATATGCGCAAGTGATTTCGGCGGCGCCGGAGGAAAGGTATCGACCGGCGTGACGCAGGTCGCCGCGCTGGGCGCGCTCTCGGTGGCCACGGTTCCCGACATCTCGACTCGTCGCACGACGTAGCAACGTTCGACACCGAATTCCACCCGAGGATCGGTGAAGCCGGGTGCGGTGAGGAGGGTCGTGTTCAAGGGGGCAACGGGCTTGTCCGCCGGAGCGGTCTGAGAATTCGGCGCATACACGTTATAACCAAACCTCGGTGTAGGAGGTGGAGGCGCGGCGACGGGCGGCCGCGGCTTCGGCTTCATGCCCGGCGTCACTTTCTCCGCCCCGGCCGCGACGAGTACAGTCCTCCGTCGCCTCAGTTTCAAAATCGGCGTACAACTCCGTGGTGCCGGCGGTTTCTCGATCCACTGCGGGCAGTGCCGGCAGCGCCGCCGCACCCGTCACACCGGTTGCTGCTATCACCAGGTCCTCGCGTTGCGCGGGCCAGGTCAGCGAAATTGCGTCGGCCGAATACGTCGCGGCTACGTTTTCTGGAGGATTCAACGGCTCGAGCAGCGCGACCGGAATCGGTCCAAAGAATGGCCCGCGCCGGCTACGGCTCTCACTGACGCCGACGATCGTGTAATAGCGTTGAGGCGCGAGATCGAAGTTCACAGTGCCCGGCGTTTCGATCTTGTCGACGACGACGACCGGTCCATCTTCGGGCAGAGGCGCGAGAGGGCGCGTCGGCGGCATCGGGCCGATCTCCCGATGCTTCGCCGTGAGCGTCTCACGCACGCTCGCCTTCGCCCCCTGCTCGACAAGCCCTTCCTTCGCGCCTGGCGCTTCTGCGGGCAGCTCCGCGTCCTGCGGCGGCGCGACAGGCTCTTGCTCTTTGCTCTCTTGCTCTTTGCTCTCTGCTCTCTGCCCTTTGCTCTCCGTCCTAAGCTCTTCCTCGCTCTTCGGCTGCTTGATGTCAATCGACGCCACGAGCGTCCCATACTCCAGGAAGTCGGTTGGTGCGGGGAGCGGTCCCGTGTGCGCGTAGACCTCGATTCTCCGCAGATCGGCAGGGCTTGAACCATCGGTGTTGACCGTTGGAACGGTGAACTGCACCACGACGTCGTTCTCCACGCGCTTCGCGACGACCTCGGTGACCGGCGTCGGCAGATACACGATGGGCGCCAGCGGCGGACCTTTCTGTCCGCACGCCGCCTGATAGGACGCGCAGAGCGCGCACAGAAGCGCAGGAAATCTCGAGGGGCGAATCACAATATGTAGCGCGAAAGGTCTTCGTTCTTCACGATCGCCGCGAGCATCCGATCGACGTAGGCCGCGTCAATCGTAATGGTCTTGTCGCGCAGGTCCGGGCCCTCGAAGGAGATTTCATCGAGCAGCCGCTCCATGACGGTGTGCAGGCGGCGAGCGCCGATATTCTCGGTGCGCTCGTTCACGCGCGTCGCAAAATCGGCGATGCGATCGATGGCATCGTCCAGAAATCGCAGCGTGATGCCTTCGGTATTCATCAATGCGATGTACTGCTTGATCAGCGCATTCTTCGGCTCGGTGAGGATGCGCACGAAATCGTCCTTGCCGAGCGGCTCGAGCTCGACGCGAATCGGGAAGCGTCCCTGCAGCTCGGGAATCAAATCGGATGGCTTCGAGACGTGGAACGCACCCGCTGCGATGAACAGGATATGGTCGGTGCGAACCATGCCGTACTTCGAGTTCACTGTCGTCCCCTCGATGATCGGCAGGATGTCGCGCTGCACGCCTTCGCGGCTGACGTCGGGGCCCTGCCCGCCGCCTTCGCGCCCGGCGATCTTGTCGATCTCGTCGATGAAGATGATGCCGCCCTGCTCGACGCGCTCGACGGCGACGCGCGCCACACTGTCCATATCGACCAGCTTGCTCTCTTCTTCCTGGACCAGGAACTCGAATGCCTCGGGCACTTTCATGCGGCGTTTACGCGTGCGGCCCTGGATGATGCCCGGCAGCATGTCCTTGAGGTTGATGTCGATCTCTTCGATCGACGACCCGGTGATCACCTCGAACGAGGGGAACGCGCGCTCGCGTACCTCCAGCTCGACCGCTCGCTGGTCGAGGCGGCCGTCGCGAAGTTGCTCACGGAATTTTTCCCGCGTCTGGTTCCACGAGTCCTGCGGCGCCGGGTTCGGCCTGAACTCGACGCTGCGCGGGGGCATCGGCTCGTCCGGCTCGAGCGACCCGCGCGACGGCGGCGGCAGCAGCAGGTCGAGGAGCCGTTCCTCGGCGTTCTGCTCGGCCTTGCTGTGCACCTCCTCGAGCCGGTCCTCACGCACCATGTCGACTGCCAGCTCGACGAGATCGCGCACCATCGACTCGACGTCGCGGCCCACGTACCCCACTTCGGTGAACTTCGAGGCCTCGACTTTGATGAACGGTGACTGTGCGAGCCTTGCCAGGCGCCGCGCGATTTCGGTCTTGCCGACGCCCGTCGGCCCGATCATCAGAATATTTTTCGGAACGATGTCTTCCGCCATCTCCGGCGCAAGCTTCTGACGGCGCATGCGATTGCGCAACGCGATCGCCACCGCGCGCTTGGCATCCTTCTGCCCGATGACGTACTTGTCGAGCTCCACGACAATTTGACGCGGCGTCAATGTGTCGATTGCCGGTGCGAACGTATCAGGCAGGGAAATGGACATTACAGCTCTTCAATGGCCAGTGTGCCGTTGGTATAGATGCAAATCGACGCCGCCACGCTCATCGCGTGCTCGGCTATCGCGCGCGCATCGAGATCGGTGTGACGCGCCAGCGCTTTCGCGGCCGCGAGCGCGTACGGCCCGCCCGATCCAATGCCCACCACCCCTTCGTCCGGCTCGATCAGGTCGCCGTTGCCCGACAGCAGGAACATCGATGTCTTGTCGAGCACCACGAGCATGGCCTCGAGGCGCCGCAGCGCGCGATCGGTCCGCCAGTCTTTTGCGAGCTCTACCGACGATCGCTCGAGGTTGCCTCGATATTGCTCCAGCTTCGCTTCGAAACGCGAGAACAGCGCGAACGAGTCGGCGGCCGAACCTGCGAAGCCCGCGAGAATCTTGTCGTTATAGAGACGCCGGACCTTCCTGGCGGTCTGTTTGACGATGGTATCGCCGAGGGTCACTTGCCCGTCGCCCGCGAGCACGGCGCGGTCACGGTGCCGTATCGCGAGAATCGTGGTGGCATGGATCACTAGTTCGCAGTCTATCGGTTCCCGGTTCCTGTTCCAAGTTCCCGGTGGGCGGTTCCGGGTTCCTGTTCCGCGGTCCGCGTTCGAGGCGGGCGTCGGCGCGTCAGCGCCGCCGGCGTGTCAGCCACATGTAGAGCGGGATGCCGGCGCCCATCACGAGCAGACCGGCCCCAGTTGGCCCAGGCCTGCTGTAGATGGCGTTGATGACGATCAGGAAGCAGGCCACGACGAAGACGGCTGGCGCGACGGGATAACCCATCGCTTTGAACGGGCGAGGCGCTCCGGGTTGTCGCCGGCGCAGCACGAAGAGCGACATCACCGCTATGCCCGCGAACAGCACGATCGCAAAGCCGGTGTAATTGGTCAGGGCGTCGGCGCTGCCGGACAACACCAGAAGAGACGCCCAGATCGACTGCGCGATAATCGCGGCCGCCGGCGTCTTGTACTTCGGGTGAATCTTCGCAGCCGCGTCAAAGAACAGGCCGTCACGCGCCATCGCATAGTAGACGCGCGGCCCCGCAAACGTCATCGCGCTGATGCTCGCTGCCAGGCTGATAATCGACACGACGCCCATGATGTCGCCCGCGCGCGCTCCCAGCAGGCGGTCGGCGATGACGTCGAGCACGCTGCCCTGCACCTTCGCAAGCTCGCCGACGGGCAGCACGTACAGATACAGGATGTTCAGCGAGAGATAGATGACGATGACGGCCGCCGTGCCGAGCGCAAACGCGCGTGGCACGTTTCGGCCGGGCTCGCGAATTTCTTCCGCGATATAGCCCGCGGCGTTCCAGCCCGAGTACGTGAACATCACGGGAATCAGCGCCAGCAGCCACGCGGTCCACACCACAGGCCCGCTGGTCGCGGTCAGGTTGGCGCTCGCGCCGGCGCCGATCGAAAACCCGAGCGCGATGAACATGAGCAGCGCGGACACCTTGAGAGCGGCAAGCAGGTTCCCCATGATGCGGCCTGGCCCGACGCCGCCGATGTGAATGCCCGCCATCAGCACGATTGCGGCGATCGCCACGAGCGTCTGCCTGGAGAACGTGAGCGGCACGTACGGCAGCGGCACGACGAAAAAAGGAGCGCTGTTCGCAGCGCCTGGAAAAAACCGCTCGAGATAGAACGTGGTGACGATCGCGCTTGCGGCAATCGCGCCGGTGAAGCCCGCGATGAACGACGTCCAGCCCGTCAGGAAGGCCGCGAGCTCGCCGAACGCTTCGCGCAGATAGACGTACTCGCCGCCGGCGCGCGGCCGCAGCGATGCGAGCTCCGCATACGCCATCGCGCCCGCAAATGCGAGAGCCCCGCCGGCGATCCACGCGCTCAGAAACCAGAATGCGCTGGGAGCGGCCGCCGCGACGAGCGGTGGGGTAAAAAGAATGCCGCCGCCGATGACGTTGGCGACGATGATGGCGGCGGCGTCGAACGGACCGAGCCGCCTCTCGAGAGTCGTGTGTGTGGACGAAGGCACGAAGCGCTACTGTGTGAGCATCTCGCGCGCGATTTGCCACTCGCCGATTTTCGTCCACTGATTGCCGCCGTGCTTGGCAAAAACCTGGACGTGAGCGTCGACGAACTGGCTGTTCTTCAGCATTTGTGCGCGCGGTTCGATGCCAGTGTATCCGAGGTTCGACCGCAGCACGATCGGTTTGGTGGTGCCACCGGGCGGGATGGCCTCGGTACCGACGACCTTCTGGAAGGCGCCGCCCCACTCATCGGTCTCCCCGACGCGGCGGATGACCGCGTTCAACTGGATATTGGCGACCGGCTCGCTGCTGACGTTCTTGAGCGCCAGCGTCACGGTCGGCAGCAATTTGTTCATCTGGTTTTCGACACCCGCATCGAACCAGCCGGTCTTGACCTCGACCGGCTCGACAAGCTTGGTGATGGGTTCGCTCGCGCCAGTCCCGCACGCAGAGGCGACGCAGGCAAGGAGAAGAAAAAGTGTGGGCTTCATGTGGTTGTACCAGTTAGACACCGCGTTGTCAGTAATGCTTCACGTCCACGCGCTTCAGCCCCTCGTCGCGCCCGAGCGTGCCGTCCCGAATGGCCTGCAGGTCGCTGCCTTTGATGCGCAGAATGACGGTGATGGCCGCGTCAGTCGGATCGCCCGACACGATGCGCCGATCGAAGACGCTCTCGCGCGCAGCGACCGTCAGCCACTCGTTGGCACCGACGCCGATTGAACCCTTGTAGTCGAGGATGGCGTTCACGAGGGCGGTGGCGATTTCCGTCTGGTAGATCTCGCGGGGCCGCACAGCCGGAGCCGCATCGGCGGCACGAACCGCTCGGCCGGCGCTGGCTTTCTCGAGCTCCTGAATGGTCCACACCATGCTGCGGCGCATCGATGGGAACTCGACATCGAACACGACACCGTAATCCTCGAGCCGAAAGCCGCGCGCCCTGGTCAGGCCAGCAAGGATCACCATATTGTCGGTGTTCGATGCCTGCAGCCGCTGATTCAACATCTGCGTGCCTTGCCTGACGGCACTTTCGAGGGCGCCTTCCAGTGCCGCCACCTGCTGCCGCGTCTGCATTTGCGGCGATGCCGTGTCGGCCGGCCGGGCCGGCGACTGCGCAGCGACAGACGTTGCCCCCGACAAGACGAGACTGAGGGTCAACCCGTGCAACACCTGGTTCACTTCACTCCCCCGGACGTCCTCACGAGATAATCGATCGTTGCTTCCTGCTGCTGTCCGAAGTCCTGCCGGATTTGCTCCACGTCCGCCTTATGCTGCGTGTCGACCTCGCGCGAGACCTGCGACAGCCGGAGGGCCAGCGCGTGCTGTTGCCGCTGCTCGCTCTGATCGATCATCGCGCGCATGCGCTGCAAGATGTCCTCGGTGTCGGCTGCCGAGGAACCCGCATCTCCGCGCTCCGCGAGCACCGCACGCACTATTTCATAAATGTCGGGAGAAGTGCTCCGCTCGGCGGGGAGCGGAATCGACGTGTTTCTCACCATGGCTGCCGGCACAGCCGACGGCATGCTCACCGTCAGCCGTCCATTGCGGTATTCCACGTGAAGCTGGGACGCCGCCATCCCCGATACGAATATCACAACAGCAGCCGCGGCCTGGAGCATTCCGCCGCGCCCCACCCCCACGACCAACCACCGCGCGCTCGGTGATCGTGACTCGTGCTCGGCGTTGCCACTGTCGCACCCGGCGATGCCGGGGGCAGGCTCGCCTGACCTATGGGGTCACGTACAACGCGAAAGCCGAGCTGTGATCCGGGCGGAGTCCAATCGCTCAACATGCCGCGCACGTTCTGAAACTCGAGCACCGCCACCGCGCACGGCGCGCATTCCTGCAGATGCTTCGCGATCGTCAATCGTCCGGCCGGATCGCCTTCCTCGTAGAGGTAATCGAGGAGCGCGTCGTGATTGTCCGTAATGTGATTCATGTCAGCTCTCTCAGCTTTCGCGGCGCGGAGTCATCTGCTCTCCGAGCTGTTTCCTCAATGTCGACAAGCCCTGATACACGCGGGTCTTCACGGTGCTGAGCGGGCACCGCATCAGGTCGGCGATTTCCTGGAACGTGAGCCCATGATATTCCTTCAGGATAATTGCCTGGCGCTGTTCGGCCGGCAGATGCGTCATCGCCTTCGCGACTTCGCGGCCGAGCTCGGCGCGGGCGGCGAGATCTTCGACCGTTTCGGTCGGACCCCCCTTTGCGGCGAGGTCTTCCAGCTCCACGCCTTCAGGCACGGGTACGAGCGGCGCGCGCCGATCTTTCCGCATCCAGTCGCGACACAGGTTCATCGCGATACGGTAGAGCCACGACGAGAATTTCGCATCCCCTTTGAACCCCCCCAGCGCCCGAAACGCGCGCAGAAAGGTCTCCTGTGTCACATCACGCGCGTCATCCTCCCGCCCGAGCGTGCGGTAGGCAAGCGCAAAGATCGGGCGCTCCCAACGCTTCACGAGCTGGTTGAAGCTCTCGGTATCGCCCGCCTTCGATCGCGCGACCAGTTCTTCGTCGGTCCACGTCGTCGGGAGTGCTGTTGCCATGGTTCTCATGCTTTGCAGGCCACCCTGGCTGGTTCAAAGGTTAGACGACCTGGTGGCGCAGAAAGCCTTTTTGCCATGATACCGCCGCCGGCACGCGGCAGGCGACCTCGGCGTTCGGCATCCATAAGCTGGCCCCGTGCAGCTGCCCGCAGAAAACGGTTAGGATCTCAAGGACCCTCGATTCCTAGTGTTACAGCTTTCCTCCATCACGAAATCGTTCGGCGAGCGCGTGCTGCTGGAAGACGCCACCTGGCAAATCACCATGGGCGAGCGCGTCGGTCTATGCGGCCCGAACGGCGCGGGCAAGACAACGCTGCTGAAGATGATGGCGGGGTTCGACGGTCCCGACGCCGGCCAGATTATCAAACCATCGGCACTGACGGTCGGCTACCTCCCGCAGGACGGTCTCAATCACTCCGGGCGATCGATTCTCGACGAGGCGAGCTCGGCGTTCGCCGATCTCCTGAACGTGAAGCACGAGATGCACGCGATCGAAGAGCGGCTCGGAGATGCATCAGTCTCTCCGGTCGAACACGACGCCATGCTCGAGCGCTACAGCGCGCTCCAGGATCGCTTTCGCATCGAGGAGGGCTACGGCATCGAGCTGAAGGTGGCGGCCGTGCTTCGCGGCCTCGGCTTCGCCGACGAGACGTTCGAGCAGCCGACCGACTCGCTCTCGGGCGGATGGCAGATGCGGCTGGCGCTGGCGAAGCTGCTGCTCGGCCGGCCGACGCTGCTGCTCCTCGACGAGCCGACCAATCATCTGGATCTGGAAGCGAGAAACTGGCTCGAAGAGTATCTGTCGGCGTATCCGTACGCGGTCATTCTCGTGTCGCACGATCGGTTCTTTCTCGATGCCGTCGTCACGCGCATCACCGATCTCAACCTGCGCAGACTGACCGATTACCCCGGCAACTACTCGCACTACATCATCGAGCGCGACGCGCGCATGGAGCAGCTGCGCAAGTCGAAACGCGAGCAGGATGAAGAGATGGCGCGCGTGAAGATGTTCATCGATCGCTTCCGGTATCAGGCGACGAAAGCGGCGCAGGTGCAGAGCCGCATCAAGATGCTCGACAAGGTCGTGCCGATCGAGGCGCCCCCCGAGCGCAAGCGCATTCACTTTTCGTTTCCCGCGTGCGCGAAGAGCGGCCGCTCGGTGCTCGAGCTGCACGATGTGCGCAAGACGTACGGCGAGAAGACCATCTTCTCGAAGCTCGACCTCCTGATCGAGCGCGGGGATCGCATCGCGCTCGTGGGCCCCAATGGCGCCGGCAAGTCGACGCTGATGCGGATGCTCTCCGGCGTGGAAGCGCCGGATGCCGGCACGCGGCGCGAAGGGCACCAGGTCGTCATGCAGTACTTCGCGCAGGATGAGGCCACGCGCCTGAATCCCACGCTATCCGTCTACGAAACGATGTCTGCGGATTCGCCGACGAGCATGGTGCCGGCGATTCGCAACATCCTCGGAGGGTTTCTCTTTTCCGGCGACGACATCTACAAGAAGGCCGGAGTGCTGTCAGGTGGCGAGCGGACACGGCTCGCGGTCGCACGGATGCTGCTCGTCCCGTCGAATACGCTGCTGCTCGACGAGCCGACAAACCATCTCGACCTCGACTCGAAGGACATCCTGCTCGAAGCCCTCGACGACTACGGAGGCACCCTGGTCTTCGTCTCGCACGATCGCTATTTCGTCGAAAAGCTCGCGACCAAGATCGTGGAGATCGGTCACGGCGGCGCGACCGTGTTCCCCGGCACCTACAAAGAGTTTCTCTACAGCAAAGCACAACGAGAAAAGCCCCCGGTCGTGTCCGGCTTCATCCAGACCGAATCGGAGGCGAAGAAGGTCCGCCTCAAGGCGGACACTCCCGATCGCCAGGCTGCCAGGAAAGCTCCCTCCCTCGACCATGCCGAACGCAAGCGCGAAAACGCTGAACAGCGCAAACGCGATCAGGTCGCGAAGAAGATCCAGACGAAGATTTCAGACCTCGAAGCCAGGATCGCCCAGCGCGAACAGACGATGAGAGAGATCGAAACCGAGATGTCGGCCCCCGGTTTTTATGAGAACCGCGAGCAGGCACAACCTCTCATCGACCGCCACCAGGCGCTGATGTGGGAGCTCGGCGAGTTGATGCATCAATGGGAGGAGCTGTCGAAGGCTACGAGCTAGCGCCGCAACAGATTCCCTTACAGTCTTGCCTCACTACTGACGATAATGTAATCAGCAGTTAGCAGGACGACACGCGAATCCTTACGGTTCAAGGCTTTAGCTGCATTTCTGGCACGTCCCGCCGGGCACGTTGTTTGCCCCTTGGACACACCGACACAGAGATGCATAGCCCGCTTGTCGCTCCTTTGCCCTTCGCCGAAGGCTCGTTGATGCCATCCAAGACCCATGAACGACGCAAACCGGCGATGGCGCTGGAGCCGCGCCAGAGCACCAAGCGGGAGTCAGATCGTTTTTTCCGGCGGCTCGTCGGCGGCATGCGCAATGGCGTGCTCGCGATTACCCGCGACGGCCACGTGGCCGAAATCAACGCCGAGGCCGCGCGCATTTTTCAGATCAAACGCTCGCCGCGAACCGTTGGCCGCCACTTCTCGCAGGTGCTGGCCAAGCATCCCGATATGGTGCGTGTGCTGCACAGCGCGTTCGAGCTGAGCCACCTGCCCAACAGAGCCGAGCTGCGGCTGAAGAGCACGGGCAAAGTCATCGGCTACACCTTATCGCACGTGCGCGACGAGCGTGGCCGCTCGACCGGCGTCGCGCTCTTTTTCAAGGACCTCACGAAGGTCGAGCAGCTCGAAGAACGCGAGCGCCTGCGCGACCGGCTGGTGGCGCTCGGCGAGATGGCCGCCGCGATCGCGCACGAGGTCAAGAATCCGCTCGCGGGCATTGAAGTGATGGCCGGGCTGCTGAAGCGTCAGGCCTCAGTGGCCGACTCACCAGACGCGCAATCGCTGCTGAACGACATCATCGGCGAAGCGAAGATGGCGAACCAGATCGTGCACGAGGCGCTCGAGTTCGTGCGCCCCATCCGGCTGCAGGTCGAGCACACGACGATTGCCGATGTGCTGCAGAACGCCGCCAGCCTCGCCGAGACAAAAATCCCGCGGCGCGGGATACGCCTCCAGGTGCAGGTCGAACACGGGCTGCCGCCCATTCAGGGCGACCATCATCAACTCTGCCAGCTCTTCACCAATCTGCTCATCAACGCTTTCGAGGCGCTCGAAGGGCGGGGGACCGTCGACATCACGGCGCGGGAAGGACTGCTCGAGGAAGAGCTGCAGGCGACCAGCGGCGACGGTCGCGCGATTCGCACGATCGTCGTTGAGGTCGTCGACAACGGCCCCGGCGTGCCGAAAGAGCTGCGGGATCGCATCTTCAACGCCTTCTTCACCACCAAGCCGCAAGGCTCGGGGCTGGGTCTTGCGATCGTGCGCAAGGTCGTCGATGCGCACGACGGGCGCATCGATATTCAAACCGGGGCGCACGGCACGCGATTCCGGGTCACGCTGCCGATCTCGGGGGCCAACGACTGGTTCGTTCCCAAGCCGGGATTACCGCGTTCACTAACGGACGACTAGCTGCTTCGGCAGGGCGCGCTTCGGTTGCGCCGAAGAGACGAGGAAAACATGGGCCGCATTCTCATCGCCGACGATCACGACGCCCTTCGACGCGGGCTGGCCAGGGCGCTTACTGCCGCGAACCACGAAGTCGAGGAAGCCCCCAACGGCAACCAGGCGATCGAGCGCCTGCACGAGGGGCATTTCGACGTCGTGCTGAGCGACCTGAAGATGGGCGGCAGCGACGGGCTGGACGTGCTTCGCACGACGAAGACGCTGCACCCGTCGACGGCGGTCATCCTGATGACGGCCTTCGGATCGGTGCACACCGCCGTCGAAGCGATGAAGATCGGGGCGTTCGACTACGTGCAGAAGCCGTTCGAGATCGAAGAAATGGAAGTCAAGATCGAGAAGGCGCTCGAAATGCGGCGCATGCGCCACGAGCTCGACTACCTGCGCCATACGCAGAACGACATCTACGACTTCGACCGCATCGTCGGGACGAGCGACCCGTTGAAGCGCGTGCTCGGCGTCGTGCGCAAGGTGGCGAAGAGCAACACGACCGTGTTGATTCGCGGCGAAACGGGTACGGGTAAAGAGCTCATCGCCGGCGCCATTCATCACAACTCGCACCGCGCCGGTCGGAATTTCGTGAAGGTGAACTGTGCGGCGCTTCCGGAAACGCTTCTCGAGTCGGAATTGTTCGGTCACGAGAAGGGCGCCTACACCGGGGCCGATCGCCAGCGGATCGGCCGCTTCGAGCAGGCCGACGGCGGCAGCTTGTTCCTGGACGAGATCGGCGACATGAGCGCCGCGATCCAGGCCAAGATTCTGCGCGTCCTGCAGGAGCACGAGTTCGAGCGCCTGGGCGGCACGCGCACCCAGAAGGTGGACGTGCGGCTCATCGCCGCAACCAACCGCGACCTGTCGCAGATGGTGGCGTCGGGACAGTTCCGCGAAGACCTCTACTACCGCCTGAACGTCGTCTCGGTTGAAATGCCGCCGCTGCGCGAGCGCAAGGAAGACATCGTCGCGCTCGCGATGTTCTTCGTCAAGAAGTTCGCCGGCGAGCTGAAGAAAAAGTGCGACGGCCTGGATCCCGAAGCGCAGAAGATGATGCTGCGCTACAACTGGCCCGGCAATATCCGCGAGCTCGAGAATTCGATCGAGCGCGCGATTCTGATGACCGAGAGCCAGTTCATCGGCGCGGTCGATCTCCGGCTCGGCGAGGCCGCGACCGCGGGCACGGTCGGGCTGCGCGAGGCGTCACCCCTTGTGAAGATTCCGCCGTCGGGCGTGCCGCTCGAGGAGATCGAGCGGAGCGCGTTGATGGAAGCGCTGAAGATGTCGAACTGGGTGCAGAAGGATGCAGCCGAACTGCTCGGCATCAGCCCCCGCGTGATGAACTACAAGATCAAAACGCTGGCGATTGAGTTCCCGCGCGGACGGCGGCCGATGGTCGCCGCGGCGGCATCGTTGACGACATAGAGGGGCGGATCGTCCATCGTCCATCGTCCATCGTCCATCGTCCATCGGCCATCGTCCATCGTCCATCGTCGATATTAGATACGTAGTATCCGGCTTCAGCTGGGCCGTGGGGCGACGGTGACATCAGCCGTCGACCGTTTTTCGTACCAAGGATATTGCTGCAGCGCCCGGCAGCAAATGCCATGAAGCGATCGAAGCGCGTGAATGCCCTCCGGCTCGAGAAGGTCGGCGGCGGCATCCTCTTCGGCGCGGCCCAATACGCCATCCGCCTCCGCGAGCAGCACGCGGGCTTCGGCCGCATCGACGCCGTCTTCCACCCGGCGGCGTATCGACGCCAGCTTGTCCATCTCCAACGTCAACAAACGTCTGCGGCGCTTCCGGCGCTCGTTGCTGCGCAGCCGGGACACGAATTGCGTGGTCGCGATTGACGCGCCGATGATCCACGCGATGAACGTCAACCGCCCAATGCGATCCGACGTCACGAGATCGTTGCGATGGTAAAAGATCTCAGCCGCCCGATGCAGAGGAACGACGCCCACTCTACGGCCGGACGCCTCGCTGATCTCCTGGTGAATGTCGCGCGCGAAGCGTGGATCGTACACGGCCTCGAGGATGTCGCGCGCCACGCGCCCCGGGAGATCGCCGCGCGCGATCAGTAGTGACGTGACGGCGAGCGTTGGAACCGGTTCCGGCGGAATGCGCCGCCCTGGTCCGAACGCACCCGCGGGGATCACGCCGGGCTCGGTTCCCGGTATCGCTCGCGCCAGCGCTTCGTGATCGCGGATGGGCACGAGCCGGTACGCGTCGTTGCTGAGCATCCCCTCGATCAAATCTGATTGCAGAAATTGCGTCCGCGTCGCCGCCGTCATGTGGCCGGCTTCGAAATCCTTGCGGTTGCCCCCTGGCGTTGGCCGGACGATGGTCGCCGGAGGCATGGTCCCGGCAGACATCGAAGGGGACGCGATGAGGCCGTAGTATTCGAATACCCGTTCACCGAGCGTCGCCCCATGGCCCGCGTCACGTAACCCGGGGTTGAGCGGACCCGATAACTCGCGGATATCGCGCGCGGGGTTCGCGTTGGGCACAACCACGAAGAAGTTACTGACGCCCGACGGCAGCCAGGCCCGTTATTTCCGTCGACGCTGCGCCTTCCGTTGACGAACTTTCCGTCAACGCAAGATGGATGTCGCGCGCCGGGTCCAGCAGCGCGCCGATGTTCTCTGGAACACCGGCCGTCGGCACCAGCTCAAGCCCGTAGCCCGACTTCTCCTTCAGATATTTGTTCAGGATGACGCCGAGGCGGTAGTACGAGCCGGTCTCCACGCCAAGCGCAATGCGGTAGATGCGGCCGCGATTGCCCGATACCGTTTCCGCGATATCTTCTTTGATTTCGTACGTGAGGTTCGGCGCCAGGAATCGTGAGACGGCGGCAATCGACAGCAGCGACACCAGCGCAATGCCGATAACGGCTGCGACGCCGAGTGCGCGCGATCGCCGCATGTCGCCGCGGATTATAGCTTAGGCCCCGCCCGCAGGATGTCGAGAAACAGCCGCTCGGTCTCCTGCGAGGGGTCGGCGCCGAGCTCATCGCGAAACAACTCGCGGCACTTTCCGAATACGCGAAGCGCTTCGCCGCGATTCCCCATCTCGGCATGCATCTGCATCAGGTGGCGGTAGCCGGTCTCCTGAAACGGTTCGAGCTCGATGATTTCGGTTCCGTACTGAATTGCCAGCGCGTGTTCGCCGTTGGCCGACGTAATGCGCGAGAGGATATGAAGCCCGCGCACCAGCAGCGATCGCAACCTGTGGCGCCGCGCCTCGATCCACGACGCCTCGTCGCCAGGTAGAAACGAGCGCCGCGCAATGATGACGAGCGTCACGGCATGGCCCCATGCTCGACGCGCGTCGCCGGCGCGCAGCGCGCCCTCAGCCTCGTCGATCGAATTGGCCGCGTGCTCGAGATCAATCCACACGCTGGACGGCAGCCGCATCTGTATCGTGCCGGAACGCACCTCCAGCGTGGCGGCAGGAGTGACCTTTCTCAGGGTAGCGCGCAGCTTGCTGAGGATCGCCGCGAGCGCGGACTCGACTTCGCGCGGAGGTGTGTCGGGCCAGACGACCGACGTGAGTTCTTCCTTCGTAGTCGGCCGCTGCCGTTCGCTCGCGAGGAACGCAAACGCGAGTCGTCCCTGCCGTCCCGCGAGCTCCCGCTCTTCGACGAGCCTCTCGCCGTTTTCGAGTGAGATTCGACCTGTGAGATAGATGCGCAGTGTCGCCAAGCTTTTGCCAATTTTCAGGCAAGGTTCCGGTAATCGAGTGCGCCTATATTACGGATTACCGAAAGGAGCTGTCATGCAGAAAGTCATCAACTGTTCGTGCGGTTACATCGTGAGGGCGGAGAACGACGACACGCTCGTGGCCAAGGCGCAGGAACACGCCAAACAGGTTCACCAGATGGATCTCACCCGGGAACAGGCGCTCGCGATGGCCCGGCCCGAGTAATCGGCCAGCGCACGCGGATCGTCAGGATCGACGGTGCCGCCGGCGGTCCGCTTGCGCCTCGTCGATAGTCCGGAATTTGAAGACGCCACGAGGGTAGGTCCGTGGAGCGATAGCCCAGGCGGCTCACCTCTTCGCTGCTGACGATGCTGATGAGCGCCGCACTGGCCGCCCAATCGCCCGTTGCAATGCCAGCCTCTAAAATCAAATGGGGTTCTGCACCAGCGTCGTTGCCGGCTGGAGGCCAGATGGCGGTGCTCAACGGCGACCCAGGCAAGCCTGGCTCGTACGCCATCATGAGAAAGTTCCCTGACGGATATGTCTTCCCGCCCCACTCACATCCTTCGGACGAAAATGTCGTCGTCTTGACCGGTACGATGCTCGTCGGGATGGGCGAGACCTTCAGCGAGTCGGCGCTAGTGGCACTTTCAGCCGGCAGCTATGCATTCATGCCACGAGGCACGCGCCACTACCACCTACCACCTACCACCTAGTTCGCCCGCGGGTGCGACTTCCTGTACACGTCGATCAGCTGCTGAGCATTCACGTGCGTGTACCGCTGCGTCGTGCTGAGGCGGGCATGGCCGAGCAGTTCCTGAATCGCGCGCAGGTCGGCGCCGTTGGCGAGCAGATGGGTGGCAAAGGAGTGCCTCAACGCGTGCGGGCTGATGCCGAACTTCGCGCCGCATAGCGCCACGTACCGCCGCACGAGGCGATCGACGCTGCGCGTCGAGAGGCGTCCGCCTCGGTAGTTGAGGAAGAGAGGGGCCGACGCTCCGCGCGCCTGCCTCGTCTGCCCTTTGCCCTCTGCTCTCTGCCCTGTCATGCTTCGATCTTTGAGCCACGCGCGCAGCGCGTCCGCCGTGCTCGTGTTGAACGGAACGAGGCGCTGCTTCCGTCCCTTCCCCAGCACTCGCACCATCCGGCCCGACAGGTTCACGTCCTCCATGTCGACGCCGACCAGCTCGCTCAACCGCAACCCGGACGCGTAGAACAGCTCGAGGATGGCGCGATCGCGGCGCCCGAGCGGACTCGATGAGTCCGGCATCTCGAGAAGCCTGCTCATCTCGTCGACCGTCAGGTGCGACGGAATGGTCTGGGGCTTCTTCGGCGCGGCGACGAGCGACGCCGGATCGTCTTCGATGAGATCCTCGCGCCGGAGGAATTTCACGAACGTCCGGATAGCGGAGAGCTTGCGCGCCGATGACGACGCCGAGATGCGCTGCTTGTGGAGATCGCCCAGAAACGCGCGAATCGCGAACGCATCGACGTCGGCCGGGCTCAGGGCATCGAGGGGCTTCTGACGGATCCGCGAGGTGTGCGTCAGGAACGTAAACACATCATGTTCGTACGCCGTGACGGTATGGCGCGAGACATCGCGCCGCCGGAGATGTTGAAGGAACTCCTCGAGAGTGTCCTTCATGCCACGGTCTCTCTGCTCTCCGCTCCTTGCTCTTTCCAGAGCTCCAGATCCGCCAGTGCGCGTTCGGAGATCGCGAGTTTGCGCCTCTGCTTGTCGCGGATGTGCCCGGCAGGCGGCTCCATGATGCCGAAGGTGATATTCGCCGGCTGATACGCACGCGGATTTGCGTGCGACACATAAAAGGCGAGCGCGCCGATGGCCGTTGTGCGCGGCGGCACACTGAGCGGCCGCCCGCTGGTGAGGGCAGCCGCATTGCGGCCGGCCATCAGGCCCGACGCCGCAGACTCGACGTAGCCCTCGACGCCGGAAATCTGACCGGCGAAAAACAGGGCCGGGTTGCTGCGCGTCTGCCACGTCTCGTGCAGGACCGTCGGTCCGTTGATGTACGTGTTGCGATGAACCATACCGAAGCGCACGAATTCAGCGTGTTCGAGCCCCGGAATCATCCGCAGCACTCTCGACTGCTCTCCCCACTTCAGCTGCGTCTGGAACCCGACGAGGCTGTAATGATCGCCCGCGAGGTTATCCTGCCGCAGCTGTACTGCGGCGTACGGCTGGCGGCCGGTTCGCGGATCTTTCAGCCCCACGGGCTTCATGGGCCCGAAGCGAAGCGTGTCTTCACCGCGGTGCGCCATCACTTCAATCGGCAGGCACCCTTCGAAGAATTTCTCCCGATCGAAATCGTGAACGGTCGCCGATTCGGCCGTGGTGACCGCTGCATAAAACGCGCGGTACTCCTCGGCGGTGAGCGGGCAATTCAGGTAGTCCCCTTCACCATCGTCGAGCCCGCACGTCTTCTGACTGGCGACTGCCGCCTGAGACTGCCGACTGTCGACGACAGACTGCCGACTGTTCCGATTCCACCGTGAGGCTCTGAACACCTTGTTCATGTCGATCGTTTCGGCCAGCACAATCGGGCTGATCGCGTCGTAAAAGTACAAATGTTCGTCGCCAACGAGCTGGACGATGGCCGCTGACAGATCGGGCGACGTCAACGGACCCGTCGCGACGATGACCGGCGACTTCGCGGTTGCGAGAGGGATCGACGTCATCTCTTCGCGCGAAAGCGTGATGAGCGGGTGTTCGTGGATAGCCTGCGTCACGGTGCGCGCGAACAGCTCGCGATCGACCGCCAGCGCTGCGCCCGCCGGCACGCGGGCGAGCTCGGCCGCGTGCATCACGAGCGAGTCCAGCCGGCGCATTTCCTCTTTCAGCAGGCCAACCGCGTTATCGAGCTTGTCTCCGCGGAATGAGTTGCTGCAGACCAGCTCGGCGAGGTGATCGGTCTTGTGCACTTCTGTCGGCCGAATGGGCCGCATTTCGTGGATGGTGACGGAGACGCCGCTCGATGCGGCCTGCCAGGCAGCCTCGCACCCGGCAAGACCCCCGCCAATAATGTGAATCATCTAATGGCAGGGCTAAAGCCCTGCGCTCCCGAAGCTACCGAAGCTACCGAAGCGCCAAGCCCTGAGCCGTGAGCCATCCTAGGCGGGCACCGGCTCTTCTTCCAGCGGTGCGGCCCGCTCGTACGAGCAGTCGTCCTTGCTGCATACAAGCTGTCGCCCGGCCTTCTTGGTGATCTTCTCGAGCAGGAACGGCGTGCTGCAGTCGGGGCACGCCTCCGCGACTGGACGTTTCCAGAGCGTGAAATCACAGTCGGGATAATTGCCACATCCATAAAACGCCTTGCCGCGGCGCGACTTGCGCTCGACGATGTCCCCGGCGTCTTTCGGGCAGATCACGCCGGTGCTCTTCATCTTCACGTACTTGCAGTTAGGGTAATTCGTGCAGGCGGTGAACTCGCCGAACCGCCCCTGCTTGATGACGAGGTTCGACGCGCATTTCGGGCACTTCTCGTCGAGAATCTGATCGGGCTTGGCCGCCTTCATCGATCCGCCCGACGTGATGATCTTCCTCGTCGTCTTGCACTCGGGATAGCCGGTGCATGCGAGGAACTGACCGAAGCGGCCGCGCTTCATTACCATCGGCTTGCCGCAGTTCTCGCACGTCTCATCCTGTGTCTCGTCCGTGTCGGCGCCTGGCTCACTCTTTTCGAGCTCGCGCGTGTTCGTGCAATCCGGATAGCCGCTGCATGCCACGAACGGACCGAACTTCCCTACCTTGATGACCATGCCCTTGCCGCACCGATCGCAGATCTCCTCGGTCTTGATGCCTTCCTTGAGGTTCTGCATTTCCTTGCCGGCTTTGGCGAGGTCTTTCTTGAACTTTTTATAGAACGTGGTGAGCGTTCCCTTGTAATTCGCTTTACCCTGCTCGATCCGGTCGAGATCTTCTTCGAGGCTTCGGGTGTACTCGACGTCGAGGATGTCGTCGAAGCTCTTGATCAGGAGGTCGGTGATGATCAGGCCGAGCGCGGTGGGCTTGAACTTCCCTTCCACCTTGTTCGCGTAATCGCGATCCTGCAGCACGCCGATGATTGACGCGTAGGTGCTCGGGCGGCCAATGCCGTTCTCTTCGAGCTCCTTGACGAGCGTCGCTTCGGTAAACCTCGGGGGTGGCTGCGTGAACTTCTGCTCCGGGCGCAACCCCTTCAGCTCGAGGCGATCCCCTTCGGCGAGCGGAGGCAGAACTCCGGACTGGCTTGCGGTGTCGTCCTCGTCTTTGTCCTTTTCCGTCTCCGGTTTCTCTTCGATCACCTGGCCGTAGGCCGCCTGCCAGCCTGGAAACTTCGGAACGGTGCCCTTCACTCTGAAGAGGTAATCACCCGCGGTGATATCGACCGTTGTTTCGTCGAACGTTGCCGGGGGCATCTGCGATGCAACGAACCGGTTCCAGATGAGCCTGTAGATCGAATACTGCTCCGGAGTCAGAAACGGTCTGACCTTCTCCGGGTCGTACTCCATCGACGTCGGCCGAATCGCCTCGTGCGCATCCTGCGCATCGGACTTCGTCTTGAAGGCATTCGGTTTGTCTGGCACGTATTCCGGGCCGTACGTCTCGCCGATGTGCGTGCGAACCGCCGCCAGGGCATCGTCCGACACTCGGGTCGAGTCGGTGCGCATATACGTAATGAGGCCGACAGGCCCTTCGACACCCAGGCCCGGGAGCTCGACGCCTTCGTACAACCCCTGGGCGATTTGCATCGTTCGCTTTACCGGATATCGCGCGGTCTGCTGCAGTTTGCTCGTGATGAAGGGAGGCGCGGCGTTACGCTTGCGCTCCTTGGTCGCGACCGACGACACCACGTAGGTGGCGCCCTCCAGATCACGCAGCACGCTCTTCGACTGCTCCTCGTTGCCAATCTTCAGCGTGTCCTCGCCGCGCTTGACCAGCTTGGCTTCGAAATCGGGCGGGAGCCGTCCGGCGAGCGACGCGAACAGGTGCCAGTACTCTTCGGGAACGAACCTGCCGATTTCCTGCTCGCGATCGCAAATCAGTTTGAGCGCCACAGACTGCACGCGTCCGGCGCTGAGTCCCCGTCTAACCTTGTCCCACAGGATAGGGCTGATCTTGTAGCCGACGAGCCGATCGAGCACGCGGCGCGCCTGCTGCGCATCGACCATCTTCATGTCGATGACGCCCGGATGCTTCATCGCTTCCTGCACCGCCTTCTTCGTGATCTCGTTGAACATCAGGCGGTGGATCTTTTTCTTCTTCGTACCAAGCTCTTCGGCAAGGTGCCATCCGATGGCCTCGCCTTCGCGATCGGGGTCGGTCGCGATGTAGATGTCGGTTGCGTCCTTCGCGGCGCTCTTGAGTTCCGCTATCACTTTCTTGCGCGAGGCCAGGGGCTCGTACACAGGCGCAAAACCCTCATCGACGTCGACGCCAAGCTTGCTCTTCGGCAGATCGCGGACGTGTCCCATCGACGCGAGCACTTTGTACTCGCGGCCAAGATACTTGTTGATGGTTTTTGCCTTCGCCGGCGATTCGACGATGACGAGCGATTTAGCCATGGGAACCTTTCGAATACCTTAGCACGGTCCGCCTCATGAACCGGCCGCCTTCGACGCGACGCAGCGCGCCTCCGAGCTCCAGCTCGATCAATCGCGGTAGTAGCTTCATCCGATCGACGCCCGATCGCTCTGCGATCTCGTCGAGATCGTAGGCATCACCCTCGTCCATCGATCGAAGCACTGGATCGTGAGACGCGCCTTTGCGACTCCCGGATTCACTACCGTCGAGTCGCGGCTCACCGCTCCCGGCTCCCGCCCCCGACAGCGAGGGAGGCAGCTCCTCCAAGATATCGTCCGCACACTCGACAAGCTTTGCACCGTCGCGCAGCAGCGCGTGCGCACCGTAGTTGCGTCCTCCGAGCACATTACCCGGCACCGCGAGCACCGTGCGCCCCTGCTCGAGCGCGAAGTCGGCGGTAATCAGCGAGCCGCTGCCTTCTGCCGCCTCGACAATGACGACCGCCAGGGACAGCCCGCTGATGATGCGGTTGCGCTGCGGAAAGTTGGGTCTCAAAGGAGGCATGCCGGGAGGAAATTCGCTCACGAGCGCGCCACGCTCGGTGATACGCGCGGCCAGCTCACGATGCTCGGGAGGATAGATCACATCGACGCCGCAGCCGAATACCGCAATCGTAATTCCGCCCCCTTCGAGCGCACCGCGATGCGCCGCGGAATCGACGCCGCGAGCCAGGCCGCTGACCACCGTGACGTTGCGGCGCGCGAGGTCGGCGCCCAGGCGGCGCGCCACCTCCAACGCGTAGGGGGATGCCGCGCGCGACCCGACGATGGCAACGGACGGCGCGCGCAGCGCGTCGATATCACCCTGAATCCAGAGCGTCTCTGGCGGATCGTGGATGGCTGCGAGGGCCGTGGGGAAGCGGACGTCCCCCCTGGAAAGTGCAAAACTGTTCGTGCTCATCGGCTGCTCCAATCGCGCAGCGAGAGCCGTGCCTGACCTGGATCAATAATAAGCCTGTCAGGGCAGAAGGCAGAGAGCAGAGAGCAGAGAGCAATTTTGTGGGTTTGTTCTGCCCTTTGCCCTCTGCTCTTTGCTCTCCTTCGCTCCCCTCTTCCCTGCTATAGTGGAGTTCGTTCCCTATGCCAAAGCGTCTGTTATCTGTCGTCGTGCTTTTGACGGCTCTGGGCGGTGTGGCTCATGCCGACGCGCGTGCGGACGCCAAGGCACAGGTGGAGTTCGGCATTGCTGTCGCGCAGCGCGGCCTCTGGAAGGAAGCGCTCTATCGCTGGGAGCGCGCCACGCAGATCGATCCGACATATGCGGCCGGGTTCAACAACCTGGCTGTCGGCTACGAGCACGAAGGCATGCTCGACAAGGCGGCCGAGGCGTACGAACGTGCGCTGAAGCTCGAGCCGAACAACGCCCTCGTACGGCAGAATTTCGAACTGTTCAAGGAAATCCATGACCGGACGATTCAGTCTCAAACTCCTTAGCTGTGCGATCGCCGTCGGCGTGGCGGGATGCGCGAGCTTTTACGAAATCCCGATCGAAACGCCGATCGCCGCCAAGCTCGACGTGTCCGCCTTTCAGCGCGTGTTCATCGCCGGGTTCATCTCGGGTGGCACCGACGACGTGGACGGCAATCTCGAGACCGTGCGCCTGCTCCGCAGCCAGCTGCGCATGAAGTCGAACCTGCGCGTCGTCGACGCGGATGTGCTGCCGTTGCTGGAGGTCGCATCGGGGCGATCCGAGGCGGGGCTGAATGCCGCGGCTCGCGATTCGAACACCGACGCGCCCCCGATCAAGAATGAAAAGGATCTTCAGCCCTACGAGCACATCTTCGCCGATGCCGATTATTGGAAGCGGATTGGCGAGGAATTTCAGAATCCGCTGATCGTCACCGGCACCGTGCTCTTCACGCCGCACTCGCAGTCAGGGATGGTGCAGCGCGAGCGCGAAGTCATCGACCCGCTGGGCCGCCGCCGCGTCGAGCCCATCCGCGAATACATGGAGCGCAAGGGCTTCATCCTCGACGTGAGGTTCGTGTTCATCGACGGCCGCTCGGGCGCCCAGATGCCGGGCGAAAAATTCCGCGAGGAACGCCTGTACAACCAGAACGACAACACGCCCGCGCTGTCCTCCTACTTCGAGCTGATGGATGAGATGGTTCCGCGCTTTCTGAATACACTCAGCACGCAGAAGGTCCGGGGATCCAGAGTACTCATTAAATAGGTTCAGGTTCCTCGTTCCCGTTCCGCGTGCGGGTTCAGGTTCCCGTTTTGAACCGGAACTCGAACTGGAACTGGAACTTAGAACGCCCGGCGCAGCCGGGCCCGTGCTATAATCTTGTGTTCTCTCAGCAAGGGAGTGTGTGCGTGTACGCGATTATTCAGGCCGGGGGTCGTCAAGTGAAGGTCACGCCAGGCGCCACCGTCGAGCTCGACGGCAAGGCGGCCGAGGCGGGCCGAGAGGTGACCTTCGACCAGGTGCTGTTTCTGTCGAGGGATGGCGGGCAAATGACGGCCGGCGCGCCGTTCGTCAGCGGCGTCAAAGTGCTTGGCGTCGTCGATGGCGAGTCGCGGGGACCTAAAGTACGGGTCTTCAAGAAGAAGCGCCGCAAGGGCTTCCGCAAGCAGGCCGGATTCCGGGCGTTCTACACCAAGGTCCGCATCACGGACATTATCTCGTAGACCGTTTACCGTCTTCCGTTCACCGTTCTGCGGTCAACGGTAAACCGTGAACGGCAAACCAGAGTGACACTGTAATGGCTCATAAAAAAGGACAAGGCAGCTCACGCAACGGCCGCGACAGCAATTCGCAGCGCCTTGGTGTAAAGCGCCATGACGGCAACATCGTGACCGGTGGGTCGATTCTCGTGCGGCAGCGAGGCCGCCGGTTTGCTCCCGGCCTCAACGTCGGCCTCGGCAAGGACGACACGCTCTTCGCGAAGGTCGACGGCCGCGTACGCTTTGAAGACCATGGCGCCCGGGGCCGCAAGATCAGCGTCCTGCCGATGGTGGTGGACGCAGGAAAGTAAAAAGTAGAACGTGAAAAGTAGAAAGTCACTTTTTACTTTTTCCTTCTCACTTTCCACTTTCACGTCTCACCCATGTTCGTCGACGAAGTCGACATCCTCGTAGAGGCCGGGCACGGCGGAGCCGGCTGCATGAGCTTCAGGCGCGAGAAGTTCATCCCTCGCGGTGGCCCTGACGGTGGCGACGGAGGCAAGGGCGGGTCCGTGTACGCCATCGCCAGCCCCCACATCAACACGCTCGTATCCTTCCGATTCAACCGCGAGTTCCGCGCGCGCCGCGGCGGCCACGGCGAAGGCTCCAACCTGTACAGGGAAGGACGCACCCGACATCGAACTCGAGGTTCCGGTCGGCACACTCCTCTATCAAAAGTCCGAGGATCCCGCGGAATCGCCCGTACTGATGGGCGATCTCGTCGAAGCCGGACAGCGCGTGCTGTTGGCGCACGGGGGCATCGGGGGACGCGGCAACGCCCGGTTCGTCAGCTCGACGAATCGCGCGCCGCGGCGTTGCGAAGAGGGGATGCCTGGCGAGACCAAGCTGCTTCAGCTTCATCTGAAACTACTCGCCGACGTCGGTCTCGTCGGTTTTCCCAACGCCGGCAAATCAACGTTGATTTCGCGCGTGTCCGCGGCGCGCCCGAAGATCGCGGCCTACCCCTTTACGACGCTCGTGCCGAATCTCGGGGTGGTATCGCTCAGCGGCAACCGCAGTTTCGTCGTGGCCGACGTGCCAGGGCTCATCGAAGGGGCGCACGAAGGCAGGGGGCTGGGTGATCGCTTCTTGAAGCACCTCGATCGCACGAAGGTGCTGGTGCATCTCGTGGATACCTCCGGTGAAACAGGTCGCGACCCGATTCAGGATTTCGAGACCATTCAGCGCGAGCTCGCCGCGTTCAGTGCCGAGCTGGCCGCGAAGCCGCAAATCGTCGCGGCGACAAAGATGGACGCCGTCGGCGACCCTGAGGTGGTCGATGCCCTCGCCGCGCATGTCGCTGCGCACGATCTTCCGTTCCTGCGCATCTCGGCAGTCACCGGCGAAGGGCTCGGCGAACTGCAGGAAGCTGTCTGGAGATATCTCGCGCCGATCGCCGAAGCCGAGGCCCGCAAAAACGAGGCTGCAGTGACTGCTCGACGCGTGGTCTCGCGTCGAGACGACTAGGACATGCGCGTAGGCATCCTGGGAGGCACGTTCGATCCGATCCATCTGGGCCATCTCGAGGCCGCGTCGGCCGCCCGGCGCGCGCTCTCGCTGGATCGAATCCTGCTGATGCCTTCGCGCACACCGCCGCATCGGACCGCCGAACCCCGCGCGTCGGTTTTCCATCGGTTTGCCATGGCGGCCCTTGCGGCCGGGGAACACAACATGTCGGTCTCGGATCTCGAAGTGCGCCGTGATGGACCGTCATATACCGCGCTCACGCTGGAAGCCCTCCATCGCGACGGATATGAGCCGGCGCAACTGTTCTTCATCACCGGCAGCGATGCATTCGCCGACGTCGCCCAATGGCACGACTATCCGCGCATCCTGCAGCTTGCGAATTTCATCGTCGTATCGCGCCCGGGGGCGCCGAGCCCGTCCGATCTCGTCCCCGTGCTCCAATCCGCAGTTCCTGACCGGCCGGCAGTGTTATCAGTGGAGGCCGACACTCCGAACGTGTCATCCACCGAGATTCGTCGTCGCGTCGGCGCCGGAGAGCCGCTTGACGGACTCGTGCCGTCGAGCGTCGCCGGCCATATCCGCCGGCATCTCCTGTACGTACCGGCGCCTGTGGCGGCGGTCCTGTGACTCCTCCACGCAAACGCGCACCGAAGAAGTTCCCCGCGCAGGTTCAACGCGCGATCGACGCCGGCCAGGATCGGAAGGCGGCCGACGTCGTCGTGCTCGATCTTCGCCCGGCCGACGGATTTACCGATTACTTCGTCATCATGACCGGACTGAACACGCGACAGATTCAAGCGATCTCCGATGCCATTCAGGAGTCACTCGCCACGAAAGGCGTGAAGCCCGCGTCCATCGAGGGCGGCGACCACGCTGGATGGATTCTGCTAGACTATTTCGACTTCATCGTGCACATCTTCAGCCCGGAATCGCGCGCGTTCTACGCGCTGGACAGGCTATGGGGATCGGCGGACCGAATTGCCGTAGCCGATCCCGCGCCGCCGCCCCGGCTCGCCACCGGGGAGTAGTAGCTTTACCGCCGGGAACTTGCGTGGGGACTCGCGACCCGGGCGGCGGTGAGAGCGTACACCTCTGACGCACCGGATGCCTTCAGCACTCCGGCGCAGGATTCCAGCGTGGCTCCGGTCGTGGTCACGTCATCTACCAGCAGCACCGTTCGCCCTCGGATCGCAGGCTCGCGAAAGAAGGCGCGATGAATCGCAAACGCTCCCGCGACATTCGCCCTCCGGCGGTCCGCCGCGAGTTCGACCTGCGCTCTCGTCGCGCGACGCCTCACCAGCGCGTCGGCGACCGGCGGGCCCAGATGGCGCGCGATCTCGCGCGCCTGATTGAAACCTCGTTGATATTCGCGCCGCCAGTGAAGCGGGACGGGTACAACGCAGTCGGCATCTTCGAGTAGCTCGCCTCCAACACGACGCATGCGTTCAGCAAGCGGCCGCGCCAGCGATCGCCGGCCGAAGTATTTGAGCGCGTGAATAATCTCCCTCAGCGAGCCTTCGTACTCCCCGACCGCGCGCGCTCGTGCCACCGCTCCCGTACCGGAACAAGCCCGACACCCACTATCGGGACGAGCCAGCGGCTCGCCGCATCTGTCGCAGACGGGCGGCGTAATCGGCCGAACGGAGGCCCAGCACACTCTGCACACGCAGCCTGAAAGCGGTTCGTCAAGAAGGGTGTCACATGCGGCGCACGCGGGTGCGAGGAGTGCAGCGATCAATCCGTTGGCCGCCCTTCGCACGGAAGGGGTGAAGGATTCGATGTGTGCCACGACCCATGACATGGCAAGCCGCGTGCCGGAAGGAAGACGAGCTTAAGCGATGTGAAATGAGCAAAAAAATGCCATTCTCGGGAGGCTCAGCACTGGCAACAATTTCACGCGTTCGCTATTCGCGCGCTCATGACTTCGAATACGGCATCCGCAACTTCGTCTGCGGTCCGCTCTCCGTCGATCCGCACCCAATCCGGCGCTGCTGCCTGTCGCTGGTAACTCGCTCGCACTCGCTCGAGCAGCGCCAGATCGGTTTCATAGCGATCGCGTCCGTGGGCCTTGCGCTTCGCGGCGGTAGCGGGTGCGATGTCAATGAAGATCGTGTGCCGCGCCGGCGGGAGATAGCGCTGAATCTCTTCGAGCCATGCGGCGTCCAGTCCGAATGCTTCACCGTAGGCGATGGTCGAAGCGCGGTAGCGATCGCACAGCAGGATCAGGCCGCCGGCCATCCACTCGAGAATCGCCTCTCGCCGTTCGTGTCGATTGGCGACGAACAGCAGCTGCATCACGTCCGGACCATATTCGCGCTCACCCTGCAGGGCGCGCGCAATCTCCTCGCCGATCGACGTGCCGTAATCGGGAAACGACAGCAGCCGCACTTTATGACCGGCTTCGCGAAGTTTTTCACGCAACCGCTGCGCCTGGGTCTCCTTCCCGCTCTGATCCAATCCTTCGAATGCGATGAGCATCCCGGGCATATGTGAATCTCGATCTGGAATCTGTGATCTGGAATCTGGGTTTCAGGATTCGAGCGCCAGCTGATCGTCGATTGTCTGACGCCGGCGAATCAGACGTGATTGCCGATCCTCTACGAGCACTTCGGCGGGCAGCGGGCGCCGGTTGTAGTTGGACGACATCGCCGAGCCGTACGCGCCCGTGTCGAGTATCGCCATCAGGTCCCCGACCTCGAGCCGATGCAGGCGCCGGTCGCTTCCAAACGCGTCGGTGCTCTCGCACACCGGGCCCACGATGTCGTAACAGACCTCGCGACCCGCGCGTGGCGAGACAGCGACGATGCGGTGGAACGCGCCGTAGAGCATGGGACGCATCAGCTCTGTCATGCCCGCGTCGAGCACCGCGAAATGGTGCCCGCCCGGGGCGTCCTTCAAATCGACGACCCGCGCCAGCAATGCCGCCGCCGCGCCAACGATATAGCGGCCTGGTTCGAGCGCAATCGACAGCCCCGACGGCCCCACGATCGGCAGAACCGCCGCAGCGTACTCTGTCGCCGTCGGTGCGCGCGATCCGTCGTAGGAGATTCCGAGTCCGCCGCCGATGTCGATGTGATCCAGCAGAATGCCCGAATCCCGCAGCTCACGCGCCAGCCGCACCACCGCCGTCGCGCCACGCTGAATAGGTTCAGTGCTGATAATCTGGGAGCCGAGGTGCACATGAACGCCGGCCGGCAGCAGGCCCGGCTGCTGGGCCATTCGTCGATACAGCTCGCGCGCCTGCTCGAGCGGAACGCCGAACTTGTTGGTGTGCAGGCCTGTGGAGATGTGGGGATGCGTGCCGGCGTCGATGTCCGGGTTGACGCGCAGCGCGACTCTGGCACGCACGCCTCTTGCCTGCGCCGCGCGATCGATCCTTTCCAGCTCGCCGCCGGACTCGGCGTTGATCGCCTTCAGTCCCAGCTGTACCGCGCGTTCGAGTTCATCCGGCGACTTGCCGACGCCGCTGAAGACGATATCAGAGGGTGCATACCCGGCGCGCAAGGCCAATTCGACTTCGCCGATCGAGTTGGCGTCAACACCGCTGCCGGCCTCGCGCAACAGACGTATCACGGCAAACGACGAGTTCGCCTTCATGGCGTAGTGGATGCGATGCGGATGCGACTGGAACGCCTCGTCGAGCTTGCGGTACGACGCTCGAATCGCGTCAGCGCTGTAGACGTAGAGCGGCGTGCCGTGGTCGCGGGCGATCTGCTCCAGCGACACGCCGTCGCAGACGAGTGCATTTCCCTGACGGAAAAACCCGGACACGCCGAGAATCTTACATCACGCCTGCGCGCGAATCCCGAATCCCAAGTCCCTGCGCTATGATCCATGGCGCCGGTGTCCATCGAAGCCACCATACAGCGCGCGGCCGATGGCGACCAGTCCGCGTGGGACACCATCGTCCAGACCTACTGGCGCAAAGTCTTCAACGTCGCGTACCGATTTGTCGGGACGTACGAGGAAGCGGAAGATCTGACGCAGGAGATCTTCCTCAAGGTGTTTCGCTCGCTCAGCACCTTCGACCGGCGCGCGAACTTTCAGACCTGGCTCATCAGCGTGAGCCGGAACTTCTGCATCGATCGGTACCGGAGCGGCCGCCGCGATCGCCAGGTGTTCGCCCGCGAGATCGACGCGTCGACGGTACAGGCCGAGGCGCCCGGGCTGAACGCCTACGCGCGGGTCGAGCTGCAGGATCGGGTGGCGCTGCTGCGCGAGGCGCTGCGGGCGCTGTCGCCGCCGCTGCGCACCGCGGTGCTGCTGCGCGACATTCACGAGCTGTCCTATCAGGAAATCGCCGCGCAGCTCGGCGTCGCGGAAGGCACGGTCAAGTCGCGCATCAATCGCGGCCGGGCGCAGCTGGCAAAGCGGATTGAGGCGCTGCGAAAACAGTCCAACATGTAGGGAGAATGCACCGATGAACATGACGCGCGAACAATCTGGTGATGTCGTGATCGTGCACGCGGGGCCCGCCCGGCTCATGCACCCGTCGCTCTCGGAGTTTTCGACGCTGGTGACGGGAGAGATCGCGAGCGGACAGCGCAAGATCGTCATCAACTTCGGGGGAGTCGAGTACCTCGACAGCGCCGCGATCGGGTGCCTGATGGACCTGTACCGGCAAGCAACGGCGGCCAACGCCACGCTGAAGCTTGCGGGTCTGCGCAGCCGGGTAGAGACGATGCTCACGCTGACGGGCACGAATCAGTTCATGGAGATCCATCCGGACGCCGCGGCGGCTGTCAAGAGCTTCTGAAAGGCCGGTGACCGATCATGCGCAGCATACGCACCAGCACCGGCGCCGCGATAACCCTCGACGGGGATCTGCTGGCGATCCTCGAAACGCTATATCGTGAGATTACAGTCAAGCGCAACTTCGAGCGCTCATTCGAAGATATGATTCAGGAGATCCGGCAGCTCATCGACCAGATGACCGACGACGAGCGGCGCGCCTACCTCGCCGAGAGCCTGTTCCTGAACTCGGTGAAGTACGAGAACGACCGGGCCGAGGCCCTTATGAGAAAATTGACGAACAAGAAATGAACGTGCCGTGTCCCTGAATTATCTCGCGACAAAGTTTCAGTGCAGCTGGCCGTGGAGCACGCTCATCATGCTCTGCGACGGGCGCATCGTCTGCGGGTGCTCCGATCCCTACGGGAAACGGGTGCTCGGCGATGCGAGAACCGCCAGCATCTCGGAAATCTGGAACGACACGCGTCTCAGCACCCTGCGCGCCGAGTTGAACGCCGGCGGGTCGTCATTCTGCGGCGATTGCCCGCTCAAGCTGCCGCTCAAGGGGCAGCCGCCGACCGATCGGTCACTCGACGTGGGGCGCTTGCCCACCCGGATGTACATCGAGTGCACGGCCGCCTGCAATATTTCGTGCACCGACGCGTGCTGCGCCCCTGAAACCGGCATCACGAAAACGCGCAACGCCGGCATGCTGGATTTCGACCTCTTCAGGAACGTCGTCGACGAGGCCGGTCCGGGCCTCGTGCGCATCGACTTCTTCAACTACGGCGAAGCCTTTCTGCACAAGCGGGCGATCGAGATGTGCGAGTACATCAAAGGGCGCTTCCCGCACATTTATCTGTACACCAGCACGAACGGATTGATGTTCACCGAGGAATCGGCGAAGCGTCTCGTGCACTCAGGCATCGACGAGGTCACGTTCTCGATCGATGGCGCTTCGCAGGACAGCTACGTGCAGTACCGGCAGCGGGGCAAGTTCGACGTGGCGCTTCGAAACCTGCGCGTGATGGCCGAAGAGAAGCGGCGCGCGCGACGGGATGTGCCCCATCTCAACTGGCGCTACATCCTGTTCAAGTGGAACGACAGCGACGAAGAAATGAATCTCGCGCGCACACTCGCAACCGACGTCGGTGTCGACCGGTTGTCGTGGGAGCTGACGGATCATCCCGAGAACGCCTTCTCGCGACGGTTCGTGCCGGGTACTCCCGATTTCGAAGCCATCAAACACGAAATCTGGGACATGACCGGGCTCGGCAACGCCATTCCGGGTGCGACACCCAAAGCGAAGATCGAAGTGCGGAAGCGCTTTTTCCCGGCGCGCCCGTTCAAAATGCGCGCGGCGAAGAAGATGAAGATCAGAACGCGGGTCGAAAACGTCTCGGCCCGTCCATTTCCTGCGAAGGCGTCCTACGGCCGCCGGCTCGTCAGGCTCGGCGCGCAGCTGTGCGACGAACACGGCACACTGCTCGTGCGAGACTACGCGCGCGCGTGGCTGCCGGAGACGCTGAGGCCGGGCGCGAGTGTGGACGTTCCGATTGAGATTGTCGCGCCGAACACGCCCGGCAACTACGTGCTGAAGTTCGATCTGGTCAGTGAAGGGATCGACTGGTTCGAAAACAACGGGTCGCCCACAACCCTGAAGCCGCTCGTCGTCAGATAGGCAGGGCTAAAGCCCTGCGCTACCGCGTCAGGTAGCGCTACCGCTCCGGTAGCGCAGCCCTTCAGGGCTGCCTCAAAACTGCAAATTCATCGTCGCCTGGATGCGGCGCGCGCCCTGCGCCGTCGTGGGGAGTCTGTAGAATTGCGACTTCTCCACGCCACTGTAGCCCATCGGGTTCGTGCGGTTCGTCAGGTTTTCCACGAACACGTTCAGCGCCATGCGATAGCGTCCCTGGTCGGGCCGCGTGACGGTCGTCACCGTCAGCGTGCCCCCGGCACCTGGCGCGAACTGGATGCCCGGCGGGAGCTGCAGCGATGGACCGAACGTGAACGAATAGCTCGTAAACATGCTGAGCGCCCAGGTGGCAGGCGTGATGAGCGTGTTGCGTGCAATACCCGCCGGCCGATCGTTGAAGATGAGATCGCCGTTGTCGTCGGACCCGGTCTGTCTTGCGTATGTGGTGCCAAGATTTCCGTTGATGTTCACCTGCATACTCACGTCTCTGAACGCCTGCGAGAGAAACCCGCCGTTGAAGCGGTGTTTCGCATGGCCAGGCGCATGGCCCCACTCGAGGTCGAGATCCCCCGTCGCCGGCACGCTGAACGCGCCATCGACGTTGTTCTCGTTCCAGGCCACCGTGTAATTTCCGAAGAAATTGAATCGCCTGAAATCCCATTTCCGAGCCGTCCGCCCGAGCTCCTGCGGAAAGTTCGTCTGGCCGCCCACATTCCAGGCGTGCTGTCGTGATCGCCCATCGCCGACAACCTGAATCACGTTGGCGAACTCCGGCGACGGGCGAACGCCGTTGACGGGGGCGTTCAAGTTGAGCCCACGCAGCAGCCCCGAGCCCCGGGTGTAGCGATAGATCGCGTTCACGCGATAACGCTGCGAGAAGGCGTAATCGACCCCGGCGCTGACGCGGGAATTCCCCGGGTGCTCGAGCGCCGGATCAAGCAGGTACCGATCGGCAGGTATGACACCCGCGACAGACGGGACCTCGGGGTATGTCGGGTTGGCGATGTTGATCTCACGCTGCTTGAACCCGTCGATGCGAATCGTCTGCTCGTACGTGTTCGTTGCGAGCCAGTCGTAAAAAATGCCCCAGCTCCCGCGGAGCGTCGTCTTGCCGTTCTGGAACGGCGCCCAGGTGGCGCCGAAGCGCGGCCCGACGACGACGCCGTTGATGTGATTCTGGACTTCGACCCGGACGCCCGGCGTGATCGAAAGATTGCGCCGGATTCGGATGTCATCCTGCACGTAGAGGGCGGCTTGCAGGTTCACGAAATGGACGTTGGGTTCGCCGATCCGCCGGGTGTAGCTGCGCGGACGGCCGGCGTCGAACTCCTGTGTGCTCTCGAATGTGTAGGTGCCGAGATAGTTGTCCGATTCGTCCGAACGAAACGAGTTGAAGTCGATCGCCGTTCCGACGCGGACCGAATGCAGGCCGCGCACGTAGTCGAGGTCGCTGGCAAAGTTCACATCGCGCGAATGCCGGCCGCCGGCTTTCTGCGCGCCGCCGGAAGTCCGCGCGTCGAGGATGCGCACCGTCGGTTTTTCGACAGACGACCGCCGCTCCGAATCGGTCCACCCGACATTGAGTCGCGTGTTGATGAAGAACCGCCGGCCAAGCGGGCCTACCTCCTGTGCGCGGAAGGTATTGTTCTGATTCTGCGAGAGAAACGCTCGCTCGGGCTCGTCATAGCCGCCGATACCCTGGTTTCTGTTGACGAAATTCCCCCGGTTGAAGCTGAATCTCAGCGTCTGATCGCGCGTGACCGCCCAATCGAAATTCGCGTTCACGGACATGAACTCGCGCGGGACGCGCAGCTGGAGCGTTTCGAACGTGGTTCCAGTCGAGCTGGCGATACTCGAGTTCGGCGTGTCGTACGAAGCGTTGCCATTGAGATTGAGGAAGAACGACGCCTTGTTCTGGATTAACCCGCCTCCGATGTTGAACCCGTATTGCTGACTCTGCTCTTCGCCCTTCGTCGGTGAGAAGGCATTGCGCGCGCTCATGGCACTGTTGCGGAGTCCGTACCTGACGCCGGTGCGAATGGGCCCGATACCCGGCTGGGTGATGACTTCGATGAAGAACACATCAGCACTGTGGTTCTCGGCGGCAAATTGATCGCGTGTCACGCGGATCGACTTGATCTGGGACTTCGGCGGCAACCGTCCTCCCTCGAAGCTGTCGATGCGCATGATGGCGCCGGGACCCGCCATGTCCATCAACTGACGCTGCATCTCGTCGGGATCGTCGGACAATGCGTCCATCTGCTCTCGCGTCAACACCGAACCGAACGCGTCGCTTCGCCGGTCGGCCGCGCCGGCCTGCGCGTCCTGTTTCACTTCGACGGTCTCCGCGAAGTTCTCCACGAGCAGGACGATGATGTGGCGGTTGTCCCCCTGCCGGACGCGCACTTCCTTGAGCACGCCAGGGTAGAACCCCTGAAACTCGGCGCGTGCCGTGTAGCGGCCGGGCGTGAGGCCTCCAATCGTGGCCAGACCGTTCGGTGTCGTCTGCACCGCCGGATACTCCTGCTTCTGTGTCGCTGGCTCGGCGCCAATCACCGTGACCGTGGCTCCGGGAATCACCGCATTCGTTTGATCGACAACGGTGATGAGCATGCGCGTGTCGCGCCCCTCGGGCTGCGCGGCCGCGGGGGCTGCGAGGAGGACAGCACTCAACCACATCGCGAACAGCGTGCCTGCCGCGCCGAAGCGCGGAGCGCGAAGGCGGGTCATTTCCGAACCTCGAATTTTCGCGGGTCCACCTTCGCGTTGATTCGATATCGATCGATCAATGTTTCCTCGACCGTCGTCGCGCCGACCGCGCGGCGGGTGCGGAATGGCAGCTTGAGTCCGTCAACGTCGCGATAGTCGGCGTAATAAATCCGATGTTCCGTGGGGCGTGCCGACGCCATCGCAGCTTTCCTCGCGGCCAGTGCGTCAGCTTCGAACTGCTTCTTCTGCTCGGGTGTCGCTGAATCGGGAGGAGGCACCGGCGTCTCGAACGTCACCGTGCCCGGAGCGAGATTCGCCGGTGGCTTCTGTCCCGCCACCACCGGCACGAGATTCGGCGGGGTCGTCCAGCTCAGCATAAGGGGTAAATGCGTTTTGCTGTCGATGAAGAATCGCGCCGAGAAGTTGCCGCCTCCCTTGACGTCGAGTACGTCGGCCTTGCCCTCTGGCGCTTCGGCTTGACCCGCGTGACCAAATGACAGCGGGTATGAACTGAAAGACGTTGCGAACATGCCCAGCGTCAACCGGGCGAAATCCTGCTTGACCGGTGTCGTGGGACTCGGTGGCGGACCGGCAGGGACGCGACCCGCGTCGCCAGCAGGCCCTGCAGGTTTACCCGCCGTAGCACCCGCTGGTGCTGTTAAGGGTGCGGAGGCGGGCGCTGAGGCGGGAGGCGGACCGCCTCTGCGTCCGCCCCCAGGGGCATCGCCCGACTGAATCAGCCCTTCGCCGTTGAACCCGCGGCTGTTCGGGCCGCTCTCACGTGCGGGAATCTCGTCGGTTCGAACGTACTTATCGGGCAGCTCGATGTTGATCTCAAAGAGGATTGGGACGAGGTTGTCCCCCTGAAGCTGTCGGGTGTGGCCGCTCGCAACGATGGTTTTGATAGCTGAGATGCGCTTGTCGCCGCCAAGCACTTCGCGCGCTGCGTTCAATACGACCGCCGCTTCGCCGCTCGTCGCCGGCACTTCTGGCGTTTGAGCGTACGCAATCGCCCCAATCAGGAAAGTCAGATAGAGGATGACGGTCTTCTTCATCTCACCTTCATACGCAGTCGTGGCCTGGGGGTTATCGTTTCGGAGCGTTAGACGCCTTCACAAGCGGAAAAGTTCTCGTCCAATGCAATATATCGGCTGCGGGCCAGCAATTGATTATGCGATTGGCTGGAATTCCTGCCAGGCGCGCATGCGCAATCGCATAGTCTGCCATCCACAACTGATTGGCCGCGTGGGCGTCACTGTCGAGAGCGAATACACAACCGGCTTTCTTTGCCGCCGTCGCAACGCGGTAGTCCAGATCCTGACGCGATACGTCTCCATCGAGCTCGATCGCGACACCGGTTTCAGCCGCGCGTTTGAATACGGCGGTCCAGTCAGCGATGACGCCCGCCCGCGAATTGAACATCCGTCCGCGCGGGTGCCCTAGGATGTGGACGCCCGGGGTGGAGACCGCCTTCAACATGCGCTCGGTTTGATCGATGCTCTTGCGCAAGCTCGAATGCGGAGAGGCCACCACGAGATCGAATTCAGGCAGCTCGGACGGATCCATATCGAGCGATCCGTCCAGCAGGATATTGGCCTCGACGCCCTTGAAGACGCGGAACTCGCCGCCGAACTTCTGGTTCAGCTTCTCGATTTCGGTGTGCTGCGCGCGCATGTCGTCGATCGACATGCCGCCGGCGATCGGCAGCCCGTACGAGTGATCGGTCACGCACATGCACCGATAACCGCGCTCCATGCAGCCTTGGGCAAGCGTCGCAATCGTGTCTGTGCCATCGCTGCCGCGCGAGTGCATCTGAAAATCGCCGAAATACTCTTCTCGCTTGACGGCGCCGCGCTTCGGTTCCAACAGGACTTTCCGCACCATCGCGGCGGACAGAAAGTTCCGCCGGAGCGCGCGACGCGCGTCGATCTCCTTCCCCTTGCCGGTAGACGCGACGACGCGATCGACGGTCGGCGATTCGCCGGCATCGAGATATTCGCGCACAACGCGCAGCGACGCGGGGCCGACCCCGGGGATTTTCAGTATCTCCGTGTCGCTCAGGTCTGAGAGGAACTCTGGATGGCGGCGGATCGAGCGGGCGGCGTTCTTGTAGCCCCAGAATTTCGGCTGGGGCCGATACACCTCGGAGAGATCGAGAAGCAGCGCGGCAATCTCGAGATTCGCGTCCGTCATTGCTGTCCGGCATCAGCAATTGTGATGCCGGACGTATGCGCGTCGCTCTCTAAAATAGATACTTCAAGCCGAACTGAAGCTGCCGCGCGGAGTTTGATGTCGCAGTCACACGGCCGCCTGCCGTCGTGTCGACAGCCGTATTCGGCAAGTCAAAATAAACCGAGTTGAGGAGATTGAACGCTTCGGCGCGAAGCTCCAGTGTCTGCGAGCCGGTCACCGCAAACCTCTTGAAGATCGAAAAATCCACATTCCACTGGTGGTCGCCGCGCAGGACGCCCCGTTCGGTGTTCCCGTAGGTGAAGCTGGCAGGCACAGCGAACGCCGTTTTGTCGAACCAGACATCTGCAGTCGGATTGTCGAGTTCGCCTGAGCTCAGCTGGTTCGGGCGCTGCGAATCACGCCCGCCGCCCGTTCCGATATTCGCCACGTCAGTGGAGATTGTCGGTGTGAAAGGCAAACCGCTGCGGTAGTTCACGATGCTCTGGGCCTGCCACCCGCCGAACAATCCGTTTACGAGGGTTCCAGCGTCGCCGAGGAACCGCTTCCCTCTTCCGAATGGCAGTTCAGCACCGAAGCTCATGCCCATCAGATGCTTGGCGTCGAACGGGGCCGGACCGGTGTCGTACGTGAAGTTGCCGCCAATGCCTGGAGCCGGCTGCGTCGTCGTGCTGCTGGACCGCGTATACGACACGAGGTACCACAAGCCGCCGGATACCCGCTTCTGGAACTTCGTCTGGAGGGCGTGATATTCGCTCGACCGTGCCTGGCTGTGAATGCTCATGTTACCGAATCGCTGATACGGCCGGCGAAGCTGTATGTTGCCAGCACCTGCCTGGGGAAGATTGATCGGCTCGGCTTCCTGCTGGTTCGAGCCCTTCGTGCCGACGTAGTTCACTTCCAGGCTCATACGGCTGGCGATTTCGCGCTGAACGCCGACGTTCCAGCGCTGGTCCGTTCCGAAATCCGCGTCGAGCGTCAGTGGATTCCAGCCCACACTTCCGACGGACGCGCCGAACGGCACTCCCTGGAAAAAGTCCGCGGTCGTGCGGGTCGGCACCACGCCGGTGGTCGCGTTCACGGTTTCACTCATGCTGAACGGCAGGAAGTGGAAGTTCAGCCGTCCGCTCGTGCCTTCGGCCTCGTAGAACAGGCCGTAGCCGCCACGCAGGACGGTGCGATCGCCGAGACGATACGCAAACCCGAGACGAGGCGCCCATTGGTTGTTGTCGTTTTCCGTGAGTTGCAACGGAACGCCGGCCTGACTGCTGGTCTGAATCAGATCTCCGAAGAGGCTGTACCCGACGTCCGCCAGCGCCTGCGCGCCGAGATCGATCTGATCGGTCTCGCTCGAGACGATGATCGACTTCGCGCGTGTCGGGTCGAACACCGCTCCCTGGTTTCGGTACGCGGTCAACCACGGGGTGTACTCGTACCGCAACCCGAGATTGACGGTCAGGTTGTCGGTCAAACGGTAGTCGTCCTGGAAGAAGCCATGCCAGTACGTCCCGGTTCCGCCCCACCACGTGGCGGGATTGGAACGCGTCACGTTCGCGGGATACCCGAGCATGTAATCGGCAAACGAGACTCCCGTGCCGGCGGAGGTTACGGGGCGCTGCGTCATGACGCCCGTATACGAGAAAGCACCGTTGTGGCTTCGCGCGTCCGTGAACAGGATGTTCCGGTGATACATCCTGCCGCCGAACTTCATGATGTGCTTCCCTTTGATCCACGTCAGGCTGTCTATGAGCTCGTACTCGCCGCGGTCCTGCCACTTCGGGCGCCCGTCTCCGGCGTTGCCGGAGAATCCCTGATAGCCTGAGATTGTGAAGGCGGGCAGACTCGCGATATTCGGATCCTGAATGCCTTCGAGCCCCTTCACGCCCGCCTGCTGCTGAACGAGGTTGACCCCTTCTCCCTGAAAGTACGCGGTCGATCGGTACTCACCATACATGCGGCTGAATCGAACCTCGTGAACGAGCGACGATCCAAAATTCGATGTCAGCGACATCGCCAGGTTGAAGGCTGGGCCCTGCAGGGTCGTCGACCCGAGCGTCTCCCACCGATCCTGCCGGGTCTCTTCGTTCGCATGCTTGCTGTAGCGTGCGAAGAACCTGTGCTTCGAGCTGATCTCCTGGTCGAGCCGGAGTGTCATCTGATCGGCATTGAACGACGTGATCGGGTTCGACACATAGGTATTGCCCGGCGCGTTCGGCAACGGGATGTACTTCAGGAAGTACTGCGCCTGTGGCGAAATGCGATTCGCCGGGATCCGGTTGTCTGCGAACTGCGTCCGCGTCGCGGTCCCCGCTACGGTTGTGGTCGTCAGCGGGTCGAAGATCGGGGCGAGGCCGCTGAAATCTCCCTGGCGCTGCGCGGCAGACGGCACGATGCTGACGTCGACGACTCCCTGCTCGCGGCGATGTCCCTCGTAACTCGCGAAGAAGAACGTCTTATTCCGGCCGTCGTACAGCTCCAGGAATCATTACCGGACCGCCGAGCGTGCCTCCGAACTGATTGCGCTCGAGCTTCTCCTTGTTCACGGCGAAGAAATTCTTCGAGTCGAGCGCGTCGTTGCGCATGAACTCGAAGATGCTCCCGTGAAAGGCGTTGGCGCCCGACTTGGTCGTCACGTTGAACGTAGCGCCCGCGCCGTGGAACTCGGCTGAATATGCGTTCTGCTGAACGCTGAATTCCTGGAGCGCGTCCACAGACGTCTGAATCCACGTGCCGCCCTGATGCTCCTCCGTGATGTCCACGCCATCGAGCAGAAACCGTGTCTGCGAGCCGGCGACCCCGCCGATGACGTTGCCGTTGACGACTTCCGGGCGCACAGGCTGCGTGTTGCCGGTCGGCGGCAGCAGCGCCACACCCGATGTGAGGCGTGCGAGCTCGTGGAAGCCGCGGCCGTTGAGCGGCAGATCCACGATCTGCTCGTTCGTGATGACCTCGCTCAATGTGGCTGATTCGGTGTTGAGCAGCGGCGACTCGGCGACGACCTGCACTTCGGTGGAGATCCCACCCAGGTTCAGCGTGAGCTCGACGCGGGCCGCCTGCCCGACGGTGAGCGACAGGCCCTCACGCACGGCTGTCTGGAAGCCGGAAATCTCTGCCGTCACCCGATAGTTTCCGGGATCGAGCGGCGTGATGACGTAATTGCCCTCGGCGTCGGTCTGGGCCGTCCTCGCGATGTTGGTAGCCAGGTTCATCACTGTCACGGTCGCGCCCGGTATGCCGGCGCGCTGCGGATCGAACACCGTGCCCACAATGCGTCCGGATTGCAACTGCGCAAATGCAGCCGTGCCGGCAAGCACGAACAGCGCGGTCAGAACAGCGGCTCGCGCGAGCAAGTTCATCATGGGACCTCCTCGATATAGATGTGTGAGGGCTGGAGCTTACCATACTGTGCGGGGCCGTATCGCATTGTGAAACCACGAACAACTTCACGTTTTTGGATCCGTGGCGTCATACTTCGGAGAGCGCCGCAGCCTCGATTTCAGTGATGTCCACCATGCCCTCGTTGACGCCTCCAACCCGAAAACGATAGAGACCGCGCGGGCTCTCTCCCGACAGCCTCGCCCCCTCGTTCGCCGCATCGAACACGCTGAGGTGGCATCCGCACTCAAACAGCGGGTGCGATGAGGGCGGGTCAATCATGCGCGCCAGCCGCTCAGCGTCGGTGACGAGATCGACCTGGCACTGCTCATGGGGACACGTCACGCACAATGCGCTGAGGGCTGCCTCTGTTCGAAACAACACGCCGCTGATGAGCACTCGGCGATCCTGTGCGCCTGAAGGCAGTCGAAGACGGGCCTCGCCGACGAAAGGCACGGCGTGCCACGGCATCTCCACCGCCGCGAGGGGAATCTTCACCGGGCGCGTGAGGGGCTCGTAGCGCGACGCGGCTGGCGGAGGGGCAAGCTGGGCCCACGCCCGCCGTCCGAGGCCGAGCAGCGCAAGCCCAACCGCGATAAAGAGCCGTCGCGTCACCGCGACGTTCGCAGCGGCGATGTCGGCGCCGCCACGGTCAGCATGCGGGTTGGACGCGACCCACTCGGAAACTGGATGCGTCCCTTCTCCTTCTTTGCCGCGACATCGAACGCGATCAGCTCGTCGCTGGCTGGACAGCTGACGTAGATCGTCTTGCCGTCTTTCGACGACATGATCCAGTACGGCTGGCGGCCCACGGCGAAGCGCGCGATCTGCTTTGGGGGATTCACGGTCACGTCGAACACGAAGGTCAGATTGTGGACGACGTCGTTGCTCCACACTTCCTTGCCGTCATTCGCGACGGCAATGCCGTGCGATCGGCTTCTCACCGCCTGCTCGTCCGGCGTGAGGGTGTAGGTCGCTCGTGCGATCACCTTGCGCGCCGCAGTGTCGACGACGAGGAAGCCCATCAGATCGTCGACGTTCATGTACAGACGCCTGCCGTCCGGACTGATCGTGCCGGGCCTGGGACCAGATCCCACATCGATGGTGCCGACGACCTTATGCGCCTTCGCATCGACCACCGTCACCTCTTTCGGCTGCGTTCTCGGCAGCCCGAGCGAGGGGCGCGCGAAGTGCCCGGGCCCTCCCAGTATTGGAAGCAGATACGCGAATCGTCCATCCGGCGCCATCACCGTGTTGTGCCCGATGCCGAGTGTGTGGATGTATTCGATGATTTGTTCTTTCTGCGTATCGAACACCTGCCAATAGCCGGCGTAGGATGGCTGATACAGGAAGCGCCCGTCCGGCGTGATCGCGCCGTTCTGCGGCTCGACCCCAAAGCCCACGTCGAATGTTTTGACGACCTCGTCGCGAACAGTGTCGATGAGCGTGACGGTGCCGCCGATCTCGGCGGCCACGTACAGCTTGTCCTGCGACGCGGGCGAGGCCTGCCCGTGCGGGTGCATGCCAACCTTCAGCGTCTTCGCGAGCGTAAACGTCTTCAGGTCGACGACCGCAAGGTTGTCGGTATTCTCCAGCGAGATGTACAACTTCTCCTGAGTGGAGGCCGGCGGCGAAGCCGGCGTTTGTGCGAGCAGCGATACGGCTGCGGTTAATGCGATGACACCCGCGGCGACTGCGAGAACCCGTTGTTTCATGGCTGCTCCTTTTCAGGGTCCAGTAAGGCCGAAGACTACGATGTTCGATCCCGATGCGATCGCGACGTGCTGTCTGCCGTCGAACTCATATGTCATTGGCGAGGCGCGCCACACGCTGTTCATTCCGAACTGCCACAGCGCCTTGCCCGTCGACGCGTCCACCGCGGCAAACCGATCCTGGTCGTCGCAGAAAAACAGCAGGCCGCTCGCCGTCGCGAGCGTTCCGCCTCGCGCGCCACCCGGGCCGGTCTGCGGCAGTTCCCACGCGACCTTCCCCGTCGTCACGTCGATGGCGCGCAGAATCTTCTGGTTCGGTGCAGCGGGATCCGGTCGCGTAGAGCCGCCCCAGTACGATTTTCCGGCGACCCACTCGCTGATGCTCTTGAGGAAGATATTGCAGTTCTCGAGCGTCTGCACGTAGTAGAACCCTGTCTGGGGGCTGTAGGAGGTCGAATACCAATTCGCAGCGCCATGTGCGGAGGGACAGACGCGCGTGCCTTCGGCCGACGGCTCCTGCCCCGGCACCAGTACCGGTCGTCCGTCGGGGCGGATCTCGCGCGCCCACGTCAGGTGACTGACGAACGGTTTCCCCAGCAGAAATTTTCCGTCGGTGCGATCGAGAACGTAAAAGAAGCCGTTGCGGCTTGCCTGAAGGAGAAGCTTTCGCGGGCGTCCTTCCCACGCCGCATCGACGAGCACCGTCGGCTGCTGCGCGTCCCAGTCCCACACATTGTGCGGCGTGAACTGAAAGTGCCACGTCAGCCGCCCGCTTCGCGCGTCGAGCGCGACGACGGAGCTCGCGTACAAATTGTCGCCGAGCCGCTCGTCGCCGTTGTAGTCGGGACTTGGATTGCCGGTTGTCCAGTACACCAGGCCGAGGGCCGCATCGTAGACGCCCGTCATCCACGTCGTGCCGCCGGGCTGTTCGATGCCGGAACCCATCCACGTCTCCGACCCAGGCTCGCCCGGCTTCGGCACCGTCCAGAATCGCCACGCTTCTTTGCCGGTCGCCTGATCGTACGCGGCGAGAAAACCGCGCACGCCCTGCTCGCCGCCGGCAGTGCCTGCGACGACGAAGTCACCGACGATCAACGGCGCCGAGGTGGCGTTGTAGTTCTGTCGCCAGTCCGCCATCTCGGTATCCCACAGCAATTCGCCCGTGAATCGATTGAGCGCGACGAGGTGCGCATGGTCGGTCACCATGTATACGCGCTCGCCCGCAACAGCGACACCCCGATTGATTCCGCCGGCCGCATTGCCGACGAGACCTTTCGTACGCGGCTGTTGAAAGCGCCAGATCTCGCGGCCGTTGCCGGCATCCAGCGCGTAGCACTCGTTCGCGCTGGTGACGTACATGACGCCGTCGACGACCACCGGCGTTACCTGCAGGCGCAAGGACGTCGGGATGGTGTAAATCCATCTGGGCGCCAGCCGGCCCACGTTCGATGTGTCGATCTGCGTGAGGGTGGTATAGCGGTTACCTGTCGTTGACCCGTCGTAGCTCGGCCAGTCGACGCCGGAGGTCACGACGCGATAGCGGGCGCCGGATTTTCTGAGCAGAACAATGGGTCCGCTCTTCGTTCGCAGCTGTATGTCGTCGGCACGCTCGTGATTGAGAAATATACCCTCTATCGTGCGACCGTCCGTCAACTCGTATGACGCCGTCCGCGTGCGCGAAGAGGCCGGCGCCTGCTGCTGGGCGAGAACCCCGGAACCGGAACTCGGAACCAGGAACCCTAACCCCAGAACCGCAGAACCCAGAACCTTGAACCGCTTGATGTCCACGCTCTGCCGACCTCCTACGCAACCCTGTCAGCCTGAGCGGTCGCCCTTCCGGTAATCGCCACGGCGCGATATCCGCCCCTCGAACGGAAAAACAACCAGAGCCCGATGAAGATGGCGGTGAGGATGGCTCCCAGGGCGGCCACCATCTGAAGCGCGGCGCCGGGTCCGAACTGATCCATGCGCGCGCCCATGATGGGCAGCACGATGGCGACCGACAGCAGGCCGGTGCCGCCCATCAACGACAACAACAGCGCCCCGCCGCGTGGAAACTGCTCCGCGGTGATGCCAATCATCGTCGGCCACAAGAAGGTCTTGCCGATGCCGAAAAGGGTCGCGGCGGTCAATGCCACGACGGCGCTCGAGTTGCTGTCGAGCGCACCCAGCCAGTACAAGCCGATGGCACTCAAGAGCGAACTAACGACCATCGTCGCGACCGGCGACCTGTGGGTCACGTTGCTGCCCCACATGCGGAGCACGAACATCAGGCCGCCTGTGTAGACGAGAAAGAGCACGCCGCTTCCCGCTTCGGGGCTCAGCTGAGGCACAAGTTCCCCCATCACCCGCGGGAACCACTGGTCCGGCCCCATCTCGATCGCGGCCGTCATACACATGCACACGAGCAGCAGAAGAAACAGCGGGCGCGCCGCTTCCTTCCACATGCTGCCTGTCGAGACGTTGGACATGACGCGCTCGGTCTTGGGATAGCTGAGCGACAGCGCCATCACGAGATAGGCAATTGCCGGCACCAGTATCAGGCTCAGCTTCAATTGCCACGCGATCCCGAGATTGCTCATCAACACGGCAAGCAGCCCTCCGATGATGAGCCCTGCGGGCCACCATGCGTGAACGGAGGTGATGCGCCGTGTTTTTTGATCCGGGTACAGAGAGGCCATGAGAGGGTTGATGACGCCTTCGACCAGACCATGGGAGAGACCCAGCATGAAAAATCCCGCGTAGAGCAGCGTCGTCCCCGTGTGATCGAAGAGCGACACGACCGGTTCGGTTGGATGCGGCGCGAGGACGATGAGCGCCACACCTCCGACGAATCCCACAGCGGAGAGAATGTGCAGCTGCCGCATGCCGACGACGTCGACCAGGTTGCCGCTGATGAAAATGGCGATCGTGAACGCCCAGAATGCCGGGCTGAACACGAGCCCCATCTGTTCGTTGGTGATATGGAACGACTGGCTCAGCGGACCTGCGACGTCGCCGCGGATGGCGAACACCATCGACGCCGTCGCAATCGAGATGCAGCTCGCAATGAAGAGCTTCTGCTTGTTCATTCAACGGCCGGCTGCGCCGGCTGGCGGCCCGCCCCGAACGCGCGCGCGGGATTGGTTTTCGCCTCGATGAGGATGCCCACGAACGTCACGTGCATCTCATCCCAGCTCTGCGCTCCGTACCGCACGTTTTTCGTGGCGTCCGGATTAAATTTGTTGGCGCGCGAGTTGTCGTAGTGCGCAACCGTCTTGACCTTGGTGCCCTTCGGCAAATCGAGCGGCTGTGCGAGCTCGTACCCCACCTGCCAGTCGAACCTGTAGTTGGGGACGCGAAGAACGATTTGTTCCTCACCCGACGGGTATACCACCGTCAGCTCGTAGTTCTTCGCGCGATAGTGCATGTGCGGCTGCACCCACACGAGCTTTGAGGGTTCATTGACGACCGTCTCCCCTCTGATTTCGTGGTTCGGCGCCCCGGCCGGAATCTCGAAGTCGCGCGCGCTGATCGCCGTGGTCGTCAGGTGCCGCTGCGCAGGTGGACCGTCAGCCAGAACGATCCCCACAGACGATCGGTCAGTCTCAGACTTCCCGGTCGCCGTGTAGTGCACCTCGAACACGATGTCCGAGCCGGCCGCGATGAACTTTGCCGCGTTTCCTGTCGAGAACTCCTGGCCTTCGACGCCCGGGTTGTACTTCGCGAGGATGTCCTGGACGGGGCGGTACCCGGTCTCGGACAATGCCGCCACTTGCGGCGGCCCGTCGGTGCCAATCGCCCCGCGCGGCGGACTGTACAGCACGCCTTCGGGTGCATCCTTCATCCAGTTGGAGTTCGGCGGCCTGATCCAGGCTTTCATGTGATGGACCGCCTTTGGATTGCCCGGACGGACTTCGGCAGCCTTCACCCAGACGTCTTTGTCGAAATGCGCGTACACGAGCACGTTCTGCTGATCGATGACCCCGGTTGCCGGCAAGTCGACGTCCTTCGGCATGGTCACGACGATGTCGGGCTTGCCGATCGTCCATCCATCGTTAAACACAACAGGGGCAGGCCGGTCCTTCGCGTCACCCTCGACCGCGCCCTTGTCGGCCCACGCGGTGATCGTCGCAATCTCCGCGTCGCTCAAAACCTTCGCGTTCTCGAAATGTCCGATCGTCGGATCCGCGAACCACGGCGGCATCGTCCTGCCGACGACAGCCTTCGCGATCGCCCTCGCATACGGACGCGTATCCGTGAAAGAGAGGAACGACATCGGAGCGATTGCGCCAGGCCTGTGACACGCCTGGCAGTTTTTCTGCAGGATTGGAAGAATGTCTTTATTAAAGGTAGGAGCCGCGGGCACTGCTGCGGACAGGCCGGGGGTCGTCAGCGGTGTTGCCGCTGCCAGGACCATGAGTGACAGAAGCGATACGGGCACGAACAATCGCCGCATAGCAAACCTCCAAACTGTCGTTTGATGCCTCAGGCTTTCACGCCGCGCCGCTTCGTTTCGCTCCGGTTGCGGTAGCCCAGATCGTCCGAAAGTCCCTGGGCGGCGGCAACGACGAGCCGGGCCACCTGCGGCACGCGTTCTTTCCGCAGACGGAACACCGGTGCTGCCATGCTGAGCGACGCCACCACGTTGCCGCGATGGTCGAAGATGGGCGCGCTGACGCACCGCAGCCCCTCCTCGAATTCTTCGTCATCGACGGCGTACCCGAGCTCGCGAATACGCAAGAGCTCCGTCCTTATCGCCGACGGTTTGACGATTGTCCGCCGCGTATTCCGCTTCAGCGGCAACCGCGCGATGAGGTCCTCGCACGCGTCCTCGGAGAGGAACGCCAGCACCGCCTTACCCGCAGCCGTGCAGTGGATCTGCGTGCGCAGGCCCGTCCGGGTCAGCGACTGCAGGTTCCAGCGGCCCTCGACATGCGCGATCGACAGCAGTTCGATGCCGTTCAGAATCGTGACGTGCGCGCCCTCCCCTGTTTCGTCCGCCAGATTGCGCAGATGCGCCCCGGCGTACTCACTCAGCTTCAGCCGTGCGATTGCGCACTCTCCCAGCTCAATCAGCCACGTTCCGAGCCCATACGCCCCGTCCGGGCCCTTCTTGATGAGACGATACGACTCGAGCACCACGAGCAGCCTGTGCACCGTGCTTTTGTGCAGGCGCAGCTGCCTTGCGATGTCGGCCGCCGGCAGGTCCGTTTCGGACTCGGCGACTGCCTGCAATACTGCAATGGTTCGATCGAGCACCTGGACCCGATATCGGGAGGCCGGTTGCTCGAGGTTTTTGCCGCCTGTCGATGAGCGCTTCTTCACGCCGGAATACTAACAGGATATCCCTTTAAAAGCCGAACCGCGCGCCGAACCGCCATTCGCGCTCATCGTACTGGCGTCCGGTGCGGTCGGTGGCCGAAATCCCTCCGACACCATTCAGCGCCTGGATGGTGCCGTCGGGTCTGAACGTCACGTTCGAGATATTCGCATTGGGATTGCTGAAATGCGGAGTATTCGAGACGTTGAACACCTCCGCGCGAACCTGCAGCGTCTTGTTCTGGCCAACGCGGAACACGCGGAACACGCTCATGTCCACGTTTGGGGCCGCGGGCCCCTCCATTCGCCCTGACCCGAATTGCCGAAACGCACCTGGGTCACCGACCGGTAAGCGCTCACGTCGAAGTACTGCAGGTTTGGACCGGCGTCACCGAAGATCTCGACCGGCCCATCCTGTACTTTGTCGGCAAACTGCGTTGTGGTGCCGGGTGCGTTCAGTACGTTCGCGTTCGACGTCACCGTGACCAGCGTTCCGGAGGCTTGGCTGAAGAACGTATTGACCTGCCAACCGCCGGCGATATGCGACAGTACGCCACCGTCGTTGAGCCACCGCTTGCCCCCGCCGAATGGAAGCTCGTAGACGAGCGATGCGTTCAACCTGTGGGGCGCACCGGTCTCGCCCTTGTTCAGATAAAAATATTCGGGAATCGGAATGGCCGTCCTCCACCAGTCGATCGTCTTCGCATACGTGTACGCGGCAGTAAACTGGACGCCGTCGCTCATCCGGCGGTTCAGGCTCAACTGCATCGAGTCGTACTTGACCTTGCCGTCGGCGGTGAAGATGTTCATGGCCGAGTTGATGCCGAGCGGGATGAAGGGCTGGCTTGCGGCGCCGCCCCCGAGCGTGCCGTAGTTGACGTTGCGGTTGCGCAGCATGCCGTTCTGCCGATTCGCCACGTAGGCGACCGTCGCACTCATTCTGTTGCCCAGCGCCTTTTGCGCGCTGACGTTCCACGACGAGATCCTGCCCCGCACGAACTCGTCTTTGTACGTATTGACGCCGGCCCCGAGAGGAAGCGTCAGCACGCCGCTGCTCTGATCCGCCGGCAGAACGATCGTCGCACCCTGGCTGAGGTTGCCGACCGCCGTCACGTTGTTGGGCGCCGCTTCGTTGATGACGATCGTCTGCGGGAACGACTGCGACGGCACCATCTGCTGCCGGCCGGGGTTGTTGCTCTGCGGGTTGCGCGAATAGCCGGCGCGGATGACGAAGTCGTCAGTCGGCCGATACGCAAGACCGAGCCGCGGGGTGAACAGGTTCTTCTCGACCTCGATGCCGCAGTTGTCGTCGTTGGGCCCGATGCCGCAGATTAGCAGGCGGTTCGCCGCGAAGTCGTAGACTTCGATGCCATGATCCGCCCGGCGCGGCAGCGAGTAGTACTCCCACCGGACACCCACCGACGCCGTGATCTTCGACGTGAGATTCCACTGATCGCGAATGTAAGTGCCGACGTTGTTGTTGCGCAGCGTGTTCGGCCGGAATTCGTTGGGCGTGCCCGTGCTCGGGTGTGATGCGCCGGATGCATCGCCGCCGATCAACGGCGTCATGACCTGCGCGACTCTCGACGATGGCATCCCCAGCAGGAACGACGCGAACCGGTTGAAGTTGTTTGCCGCCGCGGCGCCGGGCAGCACCGTTACGCCGCCGTCGAACGTAAAGCCCTGTGCCTGGGTCTCGTAGTGATCCTGAAAGAGGATGATGTAATCGATGCCGAACTTGACGTTGTGTGAGCCCTTGGTCCAGCCTGCGTTGGCGACCATTTGCCACTGCGGATCGACGTAGTCGCGAATCGGACTCTGCCCGTTCAGCACCCATCCGGCCACATTCATGTCGGGAACATTGGTGTCGAGCGAATACGGCGGCTGGCATGCGTTCGGGATGGCGAAGACGTCGCCGTAACACGTATCCACCGGCGGAAACACGTTGACGTTGTGCTTCGTGTAACCGAACGAGCCGTCGACCACGAAGCTGTCTGAAAGGATCGTGGTCGCGCCGATCGAGTGGCTGTCGACGAACGAATCCCACACGCGGCCCTGGGACAGCGGATTGACGTCGGACCCATCGACCGACGGAAGGATGCCCAGCGATCGCTCCCAGCTCGGCAAAAACCCCATGCGCGCGTTCAGGTTCAGTTTGGGGCCCGGGTTGTAGGTGACCTTGGCGTCGATCTTGTGGTACGTCGTGTCGTACCCGTTGACCACGAAATAATTGTTCGTGTAACCACCCTGCGTCGGCTGCACCAGCTTCGCCAGCAACGCCGCCGAGATGGGATTGATGCGGTTCGCCGGAATGAAGTTGCACGACGCAAAGCGCGGATCAGCCGTCGACGTCAAGCCACAGTTCGCAAACGCGAATGGCACGCGTCCGGCGCCGGTCGTCGCATTGCCTGTCAGCGGATCGTAAATCGGCGTCGCCGTGCCGGAGAAGTCGCCACGCCGCAGGTCCGCCGGCGGCAACGATACGAACCCGCTGGTGCCGGTCTGCCCTTGTGCGTTGCCGTTGTACGTGCGCTGCCGCGTCGTCTCGTCGCTGAAGAAAAAGAACAGCTTGTTCTTGACGATGGGGCCGCCGATGGTGCCGCCGAACACGTTGACGCTCGACGTCCCTTTGTCGCGATTGGCGGGCAGGAAGTAGTTGCGCGCCCGCCACCGCGCGTCGGTGGCGTACTCGAACGCCGACCCGCGGAAATTGTTCGTGCCGGTCTTCACCTGCACGTTCACCGCGGCCGCCCCTGCCATGCCCTGATCGGCGTCGAAGCTGCTCGTGACCACGTTGACGGTTTCAATCGCTTCGAGGCTCGGTCCGTAGCTTTGAATGCTCTCGAAAAACTGATTGGTCGCGGTGATGCCGTCGAGTCGAACGACCGTATTGGTCGCAGGCTGGCCGTTAATCGTCAGCGACATCGTGCGCCCGGGGTTGTTGATGCCGCCCGACTGCTGAAAATTCGGGTCGGCAACGCCGGGCATCAGCGTCATGAAGCTCTGGAACGCGCGACCGCTGGTCGGCAGCGTCTGCAGTTGCTCGCTGTCGGCGATGTGCTGCACAGCGGCGTTCTCGGTCTGGAGAATCGCGGCCGTGGCGGTGACAGTCAATGCCTCTTCGAGCGTGCCGAGGCCCAGCCTTGCGTCAACGCGCACGTCCCGGTTGGTGACGACGACGTCGCGCGCGGTAAACGTCTGAAACCCTGACAGCGCGACCACCACCTGGTAGGTGCCGGACGGGATGTTGGGAATCGAATACGCGCCGTTCTCATTTGTGACGACGTCGCGCGTGAGGTTTGTGCCGGTGTGGGTCGCCGTGACAGCCGCGCCGGGAAGTACTGCGCCGGTCGTATCCGTGACATTGCCGACCAGCGATCCGTACACGTTCTGGGCGGTAGCCGCGCCTGTCGTCCATGCCGTACAAACAATGGCGAGTATTACCACACGCGCGAGCAGCTTTATTCCCATGGGTCCCTCCCTGCGGACATGGTGCGGCGATCGAATTAATGGCTGAGGCGTCGAGAGTAGGATAGACGTGTCAGACCTGTCAATCTGTTTGTCTCACAATGCGCGTCAGATTCTCTCAATGTGAAACCGATCCAAAAACACGAATTTGCTCAGCGGTTGTAGATGCGGCACGCGGAACAGCGGCTTCGCTTTTTCCTCTGCGCTCTGCTCGAACACCTGTTCGGTCTTCGCCGGATCGTAGTCGCGCCAGAGCCAGGTGAGGCATTCCGGCAGCTCGGATGCGGCAAGCGCGGCATGATGCGAGCCGCCGCCGAAGCTGAAATGGAAATCGTAGCCTTTCATCTTCAGCGAGTTCGCGAGCTGGATGTTCTGAAGCGGCCAGCTTCCCGAGTTGGTCTTCCTGATCTTCCGATCCGTCGTTCATCCACACGCGGAGGTTGCGCTTCGGCTCGCGCCGCACTTTGAACGGATAGATGTTGCCGCCATCGATCTCGCCTGGCTTCCACTCGATGCGCGACGAAGCTGCCGACGACGGTGTAGACGCGGCTGAAACTCTCCGGATGATTCCAGGCAACGGTGAACGCGGCGATGCCGCCGGACGACTGTCCCTGAATCGCGCGGCTGTAGGCGTCCTTGCGGATGTTGTATTTCGCGTAGACCTCCGGAAGCAATTCCTCGAGGAGAAACTGTCCGTACTTGTCCGACACCGTGTCGTAGAGGATCGAGCGCAGCGGCTTGCCGTTCAGCGTGCCCGGCGAGACGAAGACGTGAATCATTACGGGAATCTTCTTGTCGTGAATCAGATTGTCGGTGACTTCCTGAAGCCGGTACAGGCTCGGGCACAGAGCCGGCAGATCTCCTCGACGTTCCGCGTCATGTAGCGCTCGCCGTCCTGCCACACCATCAACGCCGCCGGCACAGCCGGATCGTACTGCGCCGGCACATAGATCCAGTAGTTGCGTCTCCATGCCGCCGTACAGCTTGCTGGTGTGGACGAGCTTTTCCGAGATGCGGCCCTGCGGCACGCCCGGCCGCGTGTACGAGAGCGGCCCGTACGCGGGCATGTCGAACGAGCCGCCGAATTTCTTGCCGTCGATGAGGTAGTGAAACCGGTGGGACGTGCCTACGCGCAACTGGCCGGTGTGGAACCACAGGTTGCTTCCTGGAAATGCGGCGCATGGCGCCCACCGGCTGGTCATCGACGACGAGCGTTGGTTGCGCGGTGGCCTCCACCGCCCAGATGAAGTCCGGGCCGTTGGAGTCGAAGGCTTCGCCGTTCTTGATGGGTGCGTCGCCGAAACGCTTGACGAGCGCCTCTCGAAACTCGGGCGTGTCCGATCGCGACTTCGCCATGGCGAGCAGTTGGTCCATCGCCGCCCGCTCCATCGCATGTCCGGGTGACAGGATGGAGGACAGCCCAGGCCGATAGTCCGATCGCCACCAGGCACTTGCGAAGCATCGTCACTCCTCAAGAAAAAAGGCCGGGTCCTGACGAACAGAACCCGGCCTCTGCTACCAACCACCAACCACCAACTAGAGATCCGACAGATACCCCAGCTTGCCCTTGCTGTCGGCAAACGTCTCGGCCGGTATCCCCATCTTGTTCATCATCGCCACGTGCAGGTTGGCAAGCGGCGTCTCCTTCGGATACGTGACGTGCCGGCCCAGATGGAAGAGCCCGTTGCCGCGGCCCGTGATGACGGTCGGCAGATCGTCGTGATCGTGATCCCTGCTGAGACCGCTGCCGTAGTTGACCATGATGTGGTCGAACAGCGTGCCGTCACCATCCGTGGTCGCCTTCAGCTTGTCGATGAAGTATCCGAACTGCTCGATCTGGTACTGATTGATGAGGATGCACTTCTCGATCTTTTCCTTGTCGCCGCCATGGTGCGTCAGGCCATGATGCGAATCGGCAATCCCGATCTCGCGATACGCGCGGTTGCTCTGCTCGATCGCCATCAGGAACGTGATGATGCGCGTCGAGTCGGTCTGGAACGCCGTCGTCATCAGGTCGAACATGATGCGGGTGTGCTCGTTGTAGTTCTCCGGCACGCTCGGCGACGGCCGATCCATCTCGGGGTTCAGCGCGCTCTCGCTTTCCGTCTTCTGGATGCGCGTTTCGATGTCGCGCACCGCGTACAGATACTCATCCAGCTTGCGGCGATCGGAGGCACCCACCGCCCGTTCGAGCCGCTTCGCGTCCTGCAGAACGGAATCGAGCACGCTCTTCTGGTACTTCTCGTTCCTCGCGCGTTTCACCGGGATCGCGCTCGATCTCGCCGGCGCCGAACAGACGCTCGAAGACGGCGCGCGGACGAATCTCGGGAGGGTTCGGGGTCGACGGGGTTCGCCACGAGATGCTGTTGCTGTACGCGCAGCTGTAGCCGTTGTCGCAGTTGCCGCCCTGAATGCCCTCTTCGCATCCGAGCTCGAGCGACGCGAAGCGCGTCTGGTTGCCGATGACACCCGCCGCATACTGATCCATCGACACGCCGGCCTGCAGATCCTTGCCGAACGTTTTCTTGGGATGCGCACCTGTCAGGTAGCTTGCGCCCGCGCGGCCATGGTCGCCGGGACCGTCGCCATGCGCGCGGCCCCCATCGACGGTCAGACCGTTCAGCACGGTGATGTCGTTGCGATATTTCGTCAGCGGCGCCAGCGTGCGAGGCAGCGCGTCCGGGAGCGCGGCGATTTGCGCGTCGCTCTTGATGGCCCACGTGTCCATCTGGACGCCGTTCGGGAAATATAGAATCGCAAGGCGCGTCGGCGACGAGCCCGCGGCTTTCACGAACGCCGGCACCATGGCGTCGAGCAGCGGCAGTGCTACGACAGTGCCCATGCCACGCAGGAACGTGCGTCTTGGAAGCTGCTTCTTGAACATCAGATTCATGGTCTCCCGCCCTCCACAGTCTGCATCTGAAACGGTTTGCTCTTCACGACTTCCATGACGAGCGCCGAGAACCTGTAATCGCTCGCCTTGACCTGACGGCTGATCGCTTCCACGGTGGGGCGATCGAAGCGCTCCAACCCGCGCCCAAGGCTGTAGGTCAGCAGCTTCTCACTCACGTTGTGCACGAACGCGTCGGATTTGGCCCTGAGGATTTCCTTCAATCCTTTCGACCCGGTAAATGACTGTCCTCCGGGCAGCGTGCCCGCAGTCTCGATCGGGAATTTGCCGTCGTGCGTGCGCCACGCACCGACCGCGTCGTAGTTTTCGAGGCCGAAGCCGAGCGGATCCATCAGCATGTGGCAGGGCGAACAGCTCGGATCGCGGCGATGCTGCTCGAGACGCTCGCGAAGCGACACTTCGGTCCCGATGTTGGAGTCGTTCAGCGACGGCACGTCGTCTGGCGGCGGCGGTGGCGGCGTGCCGAGCAGGTTCTCCATCACCCACTTGCCGCGAACCGGAGGCGACGTGCGGGTGGGATACGAGGACACCGTCAAGATCGCACCCTGCGTGAGGACGCCGCTGCGCTGCTCGCCGTCCAGCGTCACACGCTGAAACTCTTCGCCATCGACGCCCTTGATTCCATAGTGACGGGCGAGCGGACCGTTGACCCACGTAAACGGCGCGTCGATGAAGTCGAGGAGACTCCTATCTTCTTTGATGATGGTCTCGACAAACTTCATCGTCTCGGTGCGCATGGCATCGATGAGCTCGTCGTCCACCGTGGGAAACCGCTTTGGATCGGGCTTGGTGCGGCCGAGGTTCCGCAGCTGAAGCCACTGCGCCGCCCAGTTCTCGACCAGGTTGTACCCTTTCGGGTCGGCCATCATGCGGCGCACCTGCGCCTCGAGCACGGCCGGCTGTCGCAGCGTGCCAGCCTTGGCGACCCGCATCAGCTCCGCATCGGGCATGCTCGCCCAGAGAAAGTACGAGAGCCGCGATGCGAGCTCGATGTCGCTCACCGGATACTCTTCGACGCGCGGCGCCGCGGCGGCCGCCTCGTCGTGGTCGGCATCGCGCAGCACAGGACGCCGCCCTCGTACGTGGCCGGGCGATCGGAGACTCGGCGCCGTCGGTCTCGGATTCGCTTCGATGCGGAACAGGAAATTCGGCGACGCGAGAATCGCCTGAAGCGCCAGGCGGATTCCCTCGTCGAACGAATCGCCTTCGCGCTGCGCAAGCGTGACGAGATCGAGCTTCGACTTCAGCTCCTCTTCCGTCACCGGACGCCGGTAGGCACGCTCCATCAGGCTGCTCAGGATCGTCCGCGCGCACTGCGCGGTTTTCTGGCTGCAGATGAAAATCTTCTTATGACTCTCGGGCGGCGCCGGTGCTCGGATTGAACGGCCCCACGATGTCGAGGTAGTCGACGAAGAGGCCGCGGCGCATGTCGGGATTGATGTTCTGCAGCGGGTTGTCGAGGTCCGCCAGCTCCGGGTACGACGCACGGATGAAGCGTTCGCCCGCCTTCACGGTCGCACGCTCCGTGAACTCGCCCTGCGAATATCCGAACGCGCCGGTACCTTCGATGACCGTCGAAATCACCTGCGCGCCGTCGACCGTCAGTATCAGCTTGCGCGGCGGCGCGGCCTTTCTCGCGGCTTCGTCGCGCGCCTTGAGCTCTTCGGGCGTCGGCTCACGACGCGGCGGTCCACCTGCGCGTCCGCCTTGCGCCGGCGCCGCCGTCCCCGCGGCGGCGGCTGCTTTCTCCCGCTCGAGCCTGCGCGCTTCGAACAGCTTTCGCCGCTCTTCTGCGCGACGGGCTCTCTCTTCGTCGGTGATGTCCGCGTCGTCGCCGCGGAAATTCGCGATGCGCAGCCGGAACTCGTATTCGCCGTCGACCGGGAACGTGAAGTCGCCGTACATCGCGCCGCGCAGGGAATACGGCAGATACACGCCCGAGTTTCCTTCCGAGAGCACGTCGTACGCGTCCTGCGACCGCCGGTTCATCAGCCGGATGAGGCGCGTGGGTTTCGGCGGTACGGTTTCACCGTACACAGCGAGGCGGGAGATCTTCTCCGCCGCCTGCATGTACTTTTCCATCAACATCGGCGAGACCGACAGCACATCGCCGTTGTTGTCGAAGCCGTAGCCCGAGTCGTCTACCGGAAATTCATCCGCCGGCCGCGCGGCGACGCCCAGAAGGTCGCGTATGGTGTTGTTGTATTCGACGCGGTTGAGGCGGCGCGCCGTCACACGCCCTGCCATCGCTTCGCCAGCCGTCGTCGCTGCGGTGAGACCGGGAAGCTTGTTGATCCATCCGACGACCGCGGCGCGCTCGGCGTCGGTCAGCGGTTTCGCTGTTGGAGGCGGCATCGCCCCGGCCGACACTTTTTCGAGCACGCTCTGCCAGACGGCCGTGTGCGTGGCCGTGGTCGCGGGATCGCGCAGCGGCTCGAGGTTCAGCTTGCCGGCCTGAGCCTTCTCGCTGTGGCATCCCAGGCAGCTTTTCGCAAGCACTGGAAGCACGTCCTGTTGAAACTCCGCCGCGTGCGCCTGCGTTGCCTGCGCCTGGCCGTTCAACGTGCGCGTGGCGAAGCCCATTCCAATGGCCGCACACACGAATAAAACGGCGCAAAACTTTTGCGTCATGAACACTCCTCGGTACACATTTATTGTCGCATGCCGGGCCGCTTCTGGGGCACCCGTTTCGAGAGAGCAACCCAGAAAAGGCCCATTCGCGACAATAAATTACAAGTCGGCGCCGTGAGGCGGCTTTCGCCCTTCAGCCCCTGCG
>CAVSZJ010000003.1:0-932500 GCA_963732445.1 Vicinamibacterales bacterium
TCTTGCCGGCACCGCTTGGGCCAAGGAATCCGAACATCTCGCCCGGTTCGACATGAAAGGACACGTCGCGTACTGCGGTCGTTTGGGCGCCCGACTACGTGAACCTGAAGGACCGGACTTCGATGACGGTCACGTCTCACAGACTGTAACAGCTAGAACGCTGTCAACCGGATGCCGCAGCGGCGCGGAGGTCAGTCGCCCGTCTCCTGAACAAACGCGATGCGAGGAGCGCAAGAGGCGCGGCTACGAAGCTGAGGAGCGCACCCATCTTCGTCTCGGCTAGGGCCGCTCCAGCGGGGAACGCAGCCGTCGCGAAGAACAGCGAGACCGTGAAGCCGATCGCTGCGGCGATGCCCACCACGACCAGGTCGCGAACCTGCAAGCCCTCTGGTAGGCGCGCGCCCACCAGCCTAGCCGCGCCAGAAAAGAGGAGGATTCCGAGAGGCTTGCCCAACAGCAGGGCGGCTACCACGAAGTACGTTCCGGGTCCGACTTGCTCGAATGGGACGCCGGCATTCGCTAATCCAAAGAACAGGAGCACGAACTGAACAGGCGTCGCCCACCAGTGCTCGAACTGATTGAGCGTGTCGACTTGAAGGTCTTCGCCCGGATCGAACAGCCCAAGATCACGCGCACCGTGTGGCATGAAGGGCACGATGGGAACCAGCGCCAAGGCGGGATGGAATCCACCGAGGTAACAGAGCGGCCCAGGAGAGCGATCCAGGACCGATCAGATATGGCCAGAAACTGACGACACGGCGCCGCTTCAGCCAGAGCGCTGCCAGCACGGCCGCCGTCATCAGTATCGCGAGGGCTGCGATCGAGAGCGGCCCCGATGGATAGAACACGGCAAGGATCATGAGGCCGAGTGCGTCATCGGCAATCGCCAAGAGCAACAAGAACGGAATGGCGGGGTGCCTTCCCGGAAAGATGACGCGGGCGACCATTGCGGAGAACGCGATGTCGGTCGCGCAAGGAATCGCCCACCCGCGACTCAACTCTGGGGGTCCGATGGTCGAAGTCAAAGCGAGGTAAATCACGGCGGGAGCGACCATTCCGCCAACCGCCGCGGCGAGCGGCGACAAAGCCTGACGCGGGGATGCTAGCGGCCCACCGGGCAGCGTCGCTTCGAATACCTCCTTCGCAGCGAGAGCGAAGAAGAACACCATGCCGACATCATTCACCCAGAAATGCAGCGGGTGCGCGACACGGTCGTAGCTGGCCACGTCGAGATTCGCCCACATCACCGCCGCGATGGTCCCACCTAGGAGCAGCAGTGAGTTATCGAAGACGAAGCTGGCGAGCTTGGAGCGGGTGTGGACCATTAGTCGTTCTTCGGGGATTGTGGGCGCCGTAAGGCCGCTTCCCGCGCTTTGAGCACGGCAAGCAACAGGAGCATCAGTCCGACAAGCAGAAAGACGTGCGCGAGGTCACCCACGCGGTAGACACTGAACATGCCGAGCAGCCAAACGATGAGAGCAATCGCGATCTTGAAGAGCATGTCGCTCCGAAGCACAGCCCGGCGTTCGACGAAGCATCCGCCAAGCTGCAGAACAGTGTCGTGAGGGCGAGATGTCCCAGCGATCAGTCTGCTGGTTGAAGGGAATCGAAGGCGGGCACCGCGCGCAGAGGATCCGCGCCAGTCCTCGCTCCGGCTTCCAGCGGTGCCGCAGCGAAAACAGGTCGAAGCGTCGGGACGACACACGCACGACGCGTGAGCGGTCCATTGACCGGCCCCGCACAAATCGAATCCTCCTGGTCTCGCGACCACGAGGATGGCGGCCCGACCATCCAGCTGCCTGCAGCGGAGTTCCGCTGCACCCTTCGCTTTCGAACTGCGGTCAGTATATCGCGCGGTGTCCTATGGTTTGCCAGCCTTCCGGTTCCGCTTGAATGGGTTTGTGCTGCTCGCTGTCGCAGGGGTCACGGAGGCTGTATGAACCTTTTCCGCAGGTCCACGACTTCAAGGATGAGTGGAATGGGGCAGACGTGACCGATAGGAGCGAACTTAATCGTCGTGCGCAGCAAGAGGATGAGCTACTCGTCATCCGTTTGCCAGCTTGGCGAACGACCAGCGTTCGACGAACGATGCGGCGCTGAGCTAACGCTTGCCTCAGCGATCGTCATGGCGGCGAATCCTGAATGCGCCTGCAAAATTGCGAACGGCCCGTTTCTGCCTCTCTGCTACGATTCAAAACAGAGCGCGCGGGTTGTTTCGATATGCGGCCGCGAGCGCTTCGCTCGTGACGCGGAGACGAGCACTGCCGGGCTCAAACCGATAGCTCACCTCGTTCCCGAGGTTGACGGCGAGCAGGTTGTGCCAACCGCTCGAGATCACGTTGCGTCGTGCCCGGGTTGATGCCGAGAGCGCCGTCCAGCTGACGCAGCGTCCCAGTAGCGGTGTGACGAGTTAATCAGCATCACCAACAATTCGAACTGCTCGATTGAGTCGATACTGTCGTTCACGAACTGCACAACGTCGGACGGAAGGCCATCAGTGGACGGCCATACGGCTCCATGCTCGCGGTTCGTGTCGGCGTGGCAAACAAGACATGGGAACGGTGTGCCGTGTCGCTGATTGCTGGCATCAGACCGACGTCTCTTCCCATCCCCGAACCGAATACAGCAGCGGTTTGGTCCAGAGACTTTCGAGACCCTCAAGGATGTCGGAGGCCCAGTTGAAGACGTTCCGGCCCGCGACTACCTTTCGCATGGCCAGCATGCGCCTGACCTGCTCGTCGCCCGTCATGTCGATGGCTCTTGCATGAGTGCCGCCGCGAACGCGTCGACATCATAAGGATTGATGATCAGCGCGTCCTCAAGCTCCTGTGCGGCACCTGCCAGAGCGCTGAGCACGAGCACGCCGTGCTCATCGTCCCTGGCCGCAACGAATTCTTTCGCCACGAGGTTCATCCCGTCGTGCAGGGAACTCACGATGCAGAAGTGGGCGAGCCGATAGAGCGCCACCAGACTGAACGCCCCGAGAGGCGTCGTGTAGTACGTCACGACCGGGGAGCCACCTGCAACCGCGTAGCGCGCATTGAGGACGCTGATCCGTTCCGCGATCTCCGCTTCGATCGCCGAATAGCTCTCGAGATCGGACCGGGAGGGCACGCCAATCTGGACGAATGTCAGCCTGCCTCGTAGCTCAGGTCGCCGTGACATGAGAGCATCGAGCGCGCTCGAGGCGTTCAGGAATACCCTTGGTATAGTCGAGCCGATCGACGCCGAGTCCGATGATGTCCGCCCGCAGGTCGAGCAGTTCCCGCTAGCCGCTGCTGTTCCGGCAGGAGCGCTGGGTCAGCGGCGAATTGTTGGATTCGGTCGTAGTCGACACCGATCGGCACCGACACTACCGTGGTCGAGCGCCCGCGGAATCGAACGCGCGACGACTCGAGCTCCACCTCGGCGTGCAACTCTTCTTCAGCCGCCATCAGGAAATTTCGACGGTCGCGCTCCAGCTGAAAGGCGATCAGATCGTTGGCGAGCAGCCCCGCGACCAGCTCGCGGCGCCACGGACAGATGCGAAGTCGATCCGAGGAGGGCCACGGGATGTGCCAGAAGAGGGCGGTGCGGGCGGTGGGCCGCAGTGCCCGCAAGGCCGGGGCCACGAGGGCCAGGTGATAGTCCTGGATGAAGACCGGCGCATCGGACACTCCGATCTCTGCGTGAATCGCCGCGGCGAACCGCGCGTTGATGTCCTGGTAGGCCGCCCAGTCGTCGCTTCGAAACTGCGGACGGACGTCGACCACATGACACAGTGGCCACAAGCCCTCGTTCGCAAAGCCTCCGTAGTATGCAGAGAAGGTCGGCTCTTCGAGCCACAGACGTCGAAGTGCGTACGACGGTCTCTCGGGAGGGACCAACACTTTGTCGGCTGCATCCACGACGAGTCGGTCCGCGGGACCAGCGCCATGCGCGATCCACACACCGCCCGCGTTCGCGCATCAGCGCGTCCAACGCCACGGCGACACCGCCTGTTGCGGCTTTCACCGAAATGCGGCCATCCTCATCGCGGCTATGGAGGTACGGCTCGCGGTTGGACACGACCATGAGCGGGCGAACCGGGTGCACGTCGAGTTCACCCGCCCGAGCCAACCCGCGGCGAAACAGAATCGGTCCCACGAGCTCGTGAATCGCAATTGACGCCACGAGCAATAACTGCACTTGGTTGCCCCACCCCGGGAATTCGGCGGCGACAACGGAGGCAAATCCGAGGGTAATCCCGGCCTGAGACACCAGCCCGGTCCACGCATACTTGCCGATCGGCTCCGGAAGCCCAGACGACTTGACTCCCGCCGCGACGCCCAGCCTGATGAAGCCGAGTCGGACCGCGGACAACGCGACCGCACTGATCCCGATCGCCGCCACGGCGTCGAGCCGAAGGGACGCACCGACTGCCACGAAGAAGACCACCAGCACCGGCGGCGCGCCACGGCGTACGGCCGCCCGCAGCGTGTCGCCCTGCGCGACTGCCAAATTCTCGATCACCACGCCAGCGGCGAGGGCGGCCAGCAGCGGTTGGAGTTGTTGCGTCGTGCCCACCTGACTCAGCACGGCGCACACCGCCAGCAGGACCAGTGTGATCTCACGGCCGATGTAACGCAGGTACAGAGCGAACAACACGCCGATGAGCACACCAAAGGCGACGGCCCCACCGATTTCCCACGCCAGTCGGGCCAGAATCTCTGTGCCTTCGCCTTCTCCCGTGCCGAAGACGACGCGCGCCATCAGCATCGACACGGAGAACAGCACCAGGATCGCGAGGTCGGCGAGCACGACGACCGCCAGTACCGTGTCGCTGAGTCGCCCACGTGCTCCCGAATCGGCGACCACGGCCGCGGTCATCGTTGGGGAGAAGGAGACGACAATCACGACCAGCAACGCCAGCATGACAAGCCGCTGGAATCCGACGGCATCGGGCGCAATCGGCAGCCACGGCCAGACCATCCATGCCACCGCTGAAAGACCGACGATGGCCACGGCCAGGGTCGCGACGGTCACACGTACGATCGCCGCAAATCGTGACCCGAGACGTTCCACGCTCAGCGTCAGGCCTGCGATCAGTGCAATGAGCGTTGTGGCGAGTCCCGTGACCACCTGAAGTTGCGCACTCATCGATTCGGTGATCAGATTGCCAAGAGATGGTCCGACGACGACCCCGAAAAGGAGGTACCCCGTCACGCGCGGGAGATGGAAGCGTCGCAGGGCGTCACCCGTGACCGAGGCACCCATCAGCGCGAACCCGAGTGCCAGCGCGGTGGCGGCTGAACCGGTGGTCGTCCCGCGCACTGAGACCATGGCGCCGACCGCTAACGCAAGCGCCAGCAGCTGTCTCACTCGCCCACGCTCCGGGGAGGCAACAGAACTGCCACGAGTTCGGAGCCGATCGTGCCCACCACCACGGCCGCCAGCAGCATCGACGTGTCGGTGCCGACCACGCTGACCGCGTTGAGCGCGAACCCCACGCCGAACACGCCTGGCGGCAGGAGGTGAACGCCCGAGATCGCGAGGCGCCTTCACGCCGACGACACGTCTCGCGACTGGTGCCGGCAGCCAGCTGCGCCAGCGACACGCAGGACGACGTAGCCCACGCCCAAGTGCGAGCGTCGAAGACGAGAGATCGGCACGAGCCCCCGCCACCAGCAGCACGAGCACCAGGAGGGGGTGCTGCACGAACAGCACATCCCGACGAATCGTCTCGCGCGGGTGTCGTCCCGCGTATCGCCACAACAGGCCGGCGACCAGTCCCACCGAAGAGTGCGGACAGGGACAGTGCGGCCGCGACGCCGCCGACCAGCAGCAGTGCCGACACGGCGAATACGCGTTCTTCCGTTTCAGTAGAGACCCTCGTCAAAAGCAACCATGCAGCGGCGGCCAGAGCCAGGGTGACGCCGCACGCGTGCGCCACAAGGACACTAGCGCCTGCGAAAGAACCTGCGCGGAGCCACGCCAGCATCAGCCCACCTGCCACGATTGGAAGCAGGACGCCGAGTTCGATGACACGTGTGGCCGCCGACCTCGGCTCAAGGGAGTCGTCGGACGGCAGCGTGAGAGAAGTAGCCGCGCAGATGCCCCCGGTCAGGATCAGGATCCAGAACGGCCGGTCGACCGATGACATCGCAGTGAGCGCCACCACTCCGAACCCAGCCGAGACGACGAGCACCGTGACGGCCGCAGCGAGATACGCGGCCCAAAGCGTGCGAGCGTCATCCGTTCGACGATCATTCGCGCTCAAGCCGATGAGCACGCCGAAGGCCGCCAGGGCAACGGGCACCACCGGATCGAGCAAGGTCAGCGTCGCAGAGAGACAGAAGGTTGATGCCCTGGGGGCCGAATGCAATTCCTGCCAGTGAGGAGGAGACCCACCGGAGCCGACGTGGCCGACCACACCAACAGCCCGCGCCATCGCCGTGACCGGCGCCCATCTTCACCCGGCGACGGTCCTAGCCCGTCGTCGCCAGGAACGTCGAGAGACGGCTCAAGAAGGCCGAACGGATCGCCGGTCGGATGCGCGGTCATCGTTCGAACGTCGTCACAAAGTGGGCATCGCCCCGCGTGACGGCCACGATCAGGCGCTCACCCTGACCCATGGAGGTGTATGAACGCATCACCTGCGCTGGCGTCGGCGCGGAGACATCGGCGACGAGCGTGATGACGTCTCCGAGGGCCAGTCCGGCGCGATCCGCTGCGGACCCCAGTTCGATACGGACCACTTCAGCACCGATCTTCGTCCGCGCTCGTAAGGTGAGACCAAGCGACCGACTCGCGGGCTGCGCCGGCAGGGGCGTTCGCTACCAACGCGACCTCGCGGATTTCGCCGCGGCGGCGCACGCGAAGGCTGAGTGTCTCGCCCACTGAGAGACGAGCCACGCGCACGTCCCAATGTTGCCGAGTGGCGAGCGCTCGACCGTCAACCGCCTCGATGACGTCGCCAGACCATCAATTGCTCGCGGCTCGCGCCGTTCGGGTCAACCCAAGCCACGACCACACCCACTGACGCGGCGGTCACTGATGCGACAGGTGGCGTCAGGTCCTGCACCTCAATGCCAATCGCCCCGTGGGGCCCGGCGGCGCGGCCAGCAAACGCTCCGCTTCCGCGAGGACGGTCCCACCCGGTACGATCGCCAGCCCCCCACGGTAGGTGATCACCAGACCCGCCAATTCCGCGCTATTGGTGAACAGGAACGATCCAGCGGCCAGATCGGTGCGCTCCGGCACAGCCCACAGCGGTTCCGACCACAGCGGGCTATCGATCGGATGGAGCGAATCCCACAAATACTGGGCGCAGCGACACGCCCTCTGGTGAGACGTCACTGGCCACGAGGTAGCGTGGTTGCTGCGGTTGGCGTGGCGTCCACGGCACCGGAGGAGAGGTGGATACCGGGATCGGCACACGGACGACGGCGAGACCGGAAGCCGCATCGCGGGCGACGATGGGCGCATCGTTCCACTGTTCTCGGCTCGATCCAGGCGGGACCAACGTCACGGCGAGGTCGTCGCGCAGTCTGATGGCCGCCGTCCGGAGTGAGGTCTGCAGAGAGCCAACAGCTGACGGAACGTCGAGCGCGAGGAGCGACGGTTGCAGACGCGCGTGGAGCTGCGCGATCTCTCCGGCGAGGTCGTCGTACTTCGGACCACTGGCAAGCTGACTGAGGACTGACGGGACTGGATTGGGGGTGACGGGACGCTCCGGGAATCTAATGCGCGCCAGGAGCCACAATGCGGCGACGGCCATCAATCCAGCGGTGAGCAGCAACCGTGTCTCGCGTGACACACGAGGACGATAGGGACTACTGGTCTCCATGGACGGACTCCCTCTAGGGATTGATCGCGTGGGCCGACGTCAACGCGTCAATCAGCGCCATCCGTTGAGCAGCACGGTTGCAGGGCCAGACTCCACGGCTCAGAGTCTCATACGATTGACTCGACGATCGACTGCCGCCGTCAAGGCTCGCGGCCAACTTGCCCAGGACAGTCCGCGTGACATCGAGGTCGTCCTTGCTGGTCGTTTTGAGCACTCGCTGCACAGCCGCTTCGATGGTTCCGGGCGTTTCGCGATTCAGCGCCTGTCCCTGCCGTGTTAATCCCAGGAGCCACCGACGCCGATCGCGTTCGTCGGGCCATCGGCGGACCAAATCGCGACGCTCAAGTCGCTTCAAGAGTGCTGTGAGCGAACTGGGATGCAGATGTAGAACGTTAGCCAGTTGCCTCGCGTGGATACTCGGAAAACGGCCGATGATCCGAATCACGAGACGCTGAGGGCCCGTGAGCCCAAGCGTCGCCGCCATGGACTTGGACCGGCGCTGAAGCGCGTGGTCGACGGCCCAAATCAGACGCAAGAAGTCGATGGCGTCACCGACCGGCAGCCCGGATGGCGTGAGACCGTACCCGCTCGACACGTCAGTCACGGTGGCCTCCACGCGCGGCGACGAGTACTTCAAGAAGCCTGTCGATTTCCGCTTGATTGCGGATGTAGTACGGTGCCGCCGATGTTCGCTTTCGTCCCACTCGGATGGACAGCAGTTGACCGGGTCTATCAATCTGAAACACGTCTTCGTCGGTCTCGTCATCTCCCACGTAGATGACGGTGTCGCACGCGAAGTGTGAGCGTTCGCGCTCGAGGGCCAGGCCCTTATGCGGGGCATCTGGCACGAGGAAGTTGATGACCAGCTTCCCGCCAACGAGCCGCACGTCCTTGAGCGAGTCGTGCAGCCGACAGGACAGCCCGCCGTGTCGAGTTCCTCTTGCGGGCCTGCCGATAATGAACCGCCACTGAAAGGCCCTTGTCCTCGATCACCACGCCTTGACGTCGGGACAGGCGTGCCGTCAATACAGGGAGCCACTGCAATACACGACGCCGTATGGCCTTCCCGTTTGGCGATGGTTCCGCCCCATGATTGCCCACGACCCGACACACGTCGATGTTACGAAGGCGGCTGAGCGCATCGGCCTTTGCTCGGCCCGTGATCACGACGCACGGATAAAGCTTGCTTGCACGCCTGAGCAATCGTCGGGTGGACACTCGCATGGCGGCGTGCGCCGGCGCGTTGACCAGCGGAGCGAGCGTCCCGTCGTAATCGAACGCCAGCATGACATTCGACGACGCGAACATCTCAAGCAGATCGTCATTGGGTCGGCTGAACAAGTAGGTCACAGTCTTGTGAATCTGGGCACGCACACGAGCCGGTGCGCGCCCACGAGGTCAAGTGGCATCTCTGCGGTCCACCGAGCGCGCGCGCGGCCGCGATCGCTTTCGCTTTCCAACCAGTCGTCCGTGGCCAGTGGCGAAACCGATGCTTCATATATTATGGCGCAATTATTAGTTGGAGAACAAACGATTTGCAGCCGCCGCGCGCGTCGCGGCCCGTCATGCGGGCTTTTCGCAGGCGATTGTTCGTTGACACCAGGCACGCCACGCGCAAGCCTTGACGCATGGGCTTTTCGTTCTACCCGCGCGCAAGCCCCGTCCCGTCGTTCAGCCGCCTCCATGATCGGGGGTGCGTCGAATCGCGTTCACCGCTGCCCGCGTTCAAGAATCTGGACCGCGGCGTCTTCTAGTACCTCTCCTTCATCTCTGCCCGATCGCGCTCCGCGACCGGTTTGTTTTCCCAACCAGAAGTACACGCTCGCGCTCGAGATACGGTTGGAGAGTGTCCCCGATTTGTGCCAGCAGTTCAGTCTGACGTTTCCCGCTCTGTAGACGTGGAGGCTGACGTGTCGGCATCCTGGGCGCAGTTCGTTACCGGCATCGGTGCATCAAACCGTCACGATGGCTCATCGGTACTCGTGTTGATGCCCATGGCCCATCTTTCGTGCGCTGGTGGATCACGCGCAAGGCGCGCCGGGATAACTACGTTGTCGGCGACACGCCGACGAGCGAGGTCCGCCTCCGTCGATGGCTGACCCGCGCCCTCAGGGAGATCCTGCCGGCACTCGCTCTCCTCATTTGGATTCACGGAATCTACCTCACGCTGACTTGCTGATCAGCCAAGCAGACTCGTGGACGCTCGCGGACCCGACGCGGATGGCGCTCACCCGGGCGCACAGCCTGGGCGTTGTCATCGCGATCTTCTGGCTCCTGTCCCGTCTTGGCCGGCTGATCGAAGCGTTTCTGATCTCGTTGAACGGCGTGAGTGAGGACGCGTCGCAACCGGTCAAGGCCTGACCACCGAGGATGCAACACGTGCCGGACTGCGAGAAACTACACTGACATTCCGAAATCGGAGATCAGCTGCAGGTTCACGAGCGTCTGCCCTCCACTGTAGGCCTCGCTGAATTTCCTGTAGAGCTCCTCGACTTCCTTAGGGAACGCCTCGAAGAGGATTGTGGAGACTGTGTAATCTGCTTCTTTGATCGCCGGGTTGATCCAGAACACATACAACACGGAGGCGTTGGCTCCGGGCTCACGCGCCTTGAAGACCTTCCATCCGCTCGCCTGTTGTTTTCTGATGGGGTCGCCGCTTTGCTGGAGTGCAACTTTGAGGCGGCCGATCACCATCTCGAAGTCTGCGACATTATCCGGCTTGATTGTATTGAGCACCATCCCTGCGTCTGAGGCAAACACCCGACCCTGCGCTTGTGCATTCGCTGCTTTACCTGAGAGTCCCAGCACTGGTCCGCATAGCAGCAACTTCAGCAGTCGACGACGTTCCATTTTGCCAACCTCTCTTTCGGCTGCGACCTCCACATGGTCTCCCGGCCGGTCTGCCAGAAGATCATCTGGAGGGGCTTGCACGAGATGTGCCGAATGGAGGCGGTTGTATAGACTCAGGGCAGCTCACCATCGCACCGAGGCAGTGGAGTGAACTTGTACGACTCGATCGGACTTGCGTGGATAGTTGACTAGGTGAAATCACTGGGATGCGAGACGTCGATTTGCCAGGTACACGGCGGCAAACGCATGAACTCGCCACGATTGTGTTCGATGTGCTCGAAGTCCCGTCAGGGCGCTGTATTATCGGGCAGCCATCAACCCGTCGCTCCGCGTGAATGCGACCTTCACACATTCGGGCGCTCGCCATCGTGCTCGCCCTGGTCGCATTACCGGCGGTCGGCCTGGTGTGGCTCCGTCACAGTCTCGAGACGACACCGCCACTCGTGCCGGCGCCTGATCTCCTCACGATCTTCTCCAATACGACTCCCGTCACCGTTGTCTTCACCGTTGAAGGCGAGCAGGTCCTGTGGCAGACCACTGCGGACGACATCCGTTCCAACCTCACGCTTTGGCGCCGCATGCATCTCGCCGAATGGAACACTGTGCCAGCACCCTTCCGGCACGAGGGTCTGGACAAAATGCTGGCGCGGTATAGAAGACTTCTCATGAACCCACGCATGTGGGACCGTATGGATGCCGAAGACTGGGACCTCGTGCCGCAGCCGATGCGCACTCTGGCATATCGGCAAATGGTGGCGTATTGGGCCGGGTACTACGATGTGGGAGCAGGCTACGGACTGCTTCCCGGCGTGGTGGCCGATACGCTGGCGGCCATCGTCATGTCCGAGTCGTGGTTCGACCATCGGGCGCTGCTCGTCAACCGGGACGGCACCCGCGACATCGGTCTGGGCGGAGCATCCGATTACGCCCGCGAACGGCTGCGGCAGCTGCACGAGCAAGGGCTCGTCGACGTCGGCCTGGCGGATGACGCGGTACCGAGAATCCCTGGATGGCCACTCGTTTTGTGGCGGTCTGGATGGCGCTGATGCTTGACGAAGCCGCCGGCAACCTCGACCTGGCGGTCCGCGCCTATCACCGTGGGATCGCCGACGCAGACGACAGCTTCGGCACCACCTACCTCGACACGGTGCGCCGGCGTCTTTCGCGATTCATCCGCAATCGCAACGCACCGCCTGCATGGGACTACGTCTGGAGAAAAGGTCGAGAGCTGGAGCGTCAGGAATGGCCCTGGATGGCGGCTGCCGGCCATCGGTGACTCACACTCTCTCGTATGTCTCGGTCATCACAGCGAGCTTTCGAGCGATATCGCGCGTAAGCTCACCGGGAGCTAACCGCCACCGCCAGTTGCCAGTGTCCGTGCCGGGGCGATTCATGCGTGCGTCGCTGCCAAGGCCGAGCAGGTCCTGCACCGGCACGATCGCCGTATCCGCGACCGACGCGAGCGCAGCGCGTATGAACTGCCAGTGCACCGCTCGTCCTTCGAGGTCGAGGTACTGGCGGGCGTGCTCACGCTCGCTTGCGCGTTCCACGTCCGAGCGCGTGCTATGACCGACTCCACCCGTCCACCATCCCACGGTCGTGTCGTTGTCATGGGTTCCGGTGTAGGCGACACGATTCCGTGGGTAGTTGTGCGGCTTGAAGTCGGGCCCCTGTGGGTCGTTTCCAAACGCAAACTGGAGGATGGACATCCCGGGAAGCTGCAGTCGCTCGCGCAGTGCTTCGACGTCCGGCGTGATGACGCCGAGGTTCTCTGCCACGAAGGGCAGCCGATCACTTTTCAGCGCTGTTTGCACCGCTTGGAAGAGCGAAAGGCCCGGCCCCTTCACCCATTCGCCTGCAATGGCGGTCGTCGCGCCGGGCGGGATTTCCCACGATGCCTCGAATCCGCGGAAGTGATCGATGCGAACGCGATCGACCAGCCCCAGCAGGGCACGAAAGCGATCGATCCACCAGGAGTATCCCTCCTGCCGGATGACATCCCAACGGTAGTGAGGATTCCCCCATAGCTGGCCGGTTGCGCTGAAGTAATCTGGCGGTACACCGGTGAGTACGCTCGGTTCACCGTCGGAGTCGAGACGGAACAACTCCCGGTGTGCCCAGACGTCCGCGCTGTCGTGCGCGATGAAGATCGGCAGATCGCCCATGATCTCGATCGATCGCGCTCGGCAGGCGTGTCGCACGCGCTGCCATTGATCGAAAAACAGGAACTGCGTCAGCTTGTGCTGCCGGATCTCTCGAGCGCAGCGGGCCGACCAGCGCGCCATCGCCGATGGATCGCGTTGGGCGATGTCGTTCTCCCAGGCCGTCCAGGCGACCTGCCCTTGCGCCTCCTTGACGGCCATGAACAGCGCAAAGTCGTCCAGCCAACTGGCGTGCGCGCTGCAGAAGCGGTCGAAACGATCGTGCGCCGGCGTGCGACCCACCGCTTCGAAGCGATGGAGTACCACCGGCCACAGCGTCTGGCGGTGAGCCAGTACAGCCGGGAAATCAACGTTCCCTGGTTGGAAGACACGCCGGTCGCCGGCCTCCGACACGGTAAGCAGCCCGTCATCGATCAGCCGCTCGACGCTGATGAGCAGCGTATTGCCGGCAAATGCGGAAAAGCACTGGTACGGCGAGTCGCCGTACCCAGTCGGTCCGAGCGGCAGCACCTGCCATAGCCGCTGGCCGGCGGACGCCAGCAGATCGATGAATTCGACAGCGCCGGGGCCGAGATCGCCGATGCCAAACCCGCCCGGCAGTGACGTGGGGTGGAGAAGGACGCCGCTCGAACGAAGAAACGCCATCGTCCCCTCGATTACAGGTGGGGCGCGGCGTCCGCGTCCCGTTCCCTTTTCGCTTGGAGCTGCTGCTCCAGCAGTTGCTTCGCGGCGTCTCGCCCGCCCAGCCCGAACGCAATCGCCAGGCCCAGCATCAACGCGCCAAACGTGATGGCGAACGCCGTCAGCACCACCGACGTGGCGAGTCCCAGCTGCTCGAGCGCCATCACGACGCCGATCGCAATGACGAGGACGCGGAGCGCGCCGCTCAGCAGGCGCGCACCCGGCAATCCGGCATTCACCGATGCTAGCAGCGTGGCGCGCCAGAGAAAATTGCCGACCAGGAAGCCGATCGCGAGCACCAGCAGCGCGACCAGGAAGCGCGGGACGAACCGGAAGAATTCCTCGACGAGTCCCTGAAAGGGCTCGAATTGCAGGGTGTCGACCGCCGATACGATGAAGCCGATCCAGACAATCCAGAACACGATCTTCGCGATGAGCACTTCGGCAGTCGGCATGTCGGCTCTGCGCAGCATCTCGCTCGCGCCGGTGCGCAGCGACACGCGATCGACGCCCAGCCATGCCAGCAGACGCTGAATGGCCCGGCGGACGAGGAGCGACACGACGAATCCCCCGACGAAGATGATGGAGGCGGCGACGAGTCGCGGCACGAACAGCACGAACGCGGTGGCAAAGTTGCGCCACGACTCGACCAGCGCATTGGCGATTTCTTGAATCATCGTGACCTCACACTTCGACCGACCAGCGCGCGACCAGCGCTGGCTTCAGCCGTAGGAACATCTCACAGAGCGAATCGAGCCTTGCCTGCACGACGGCCGGCGGTTCAGATGCGGTGTGCGACATGAACGCCGAGGCGCGCCACATATAGAGCGGAGCAAACATGTCGGCCAGGTGGTCCACGCTGATGCGCCCCTGGTGTACCGCGGCGGCAAAGGCATACACGCTCCGCACCCAGAGCTCGTCATCGAGCCGCGAGCCTGCACCGGGGCCGTCATCCACGAGGCGCGCGAACACGTCAGGCTCGAGCACTTCCCCGAGCAGAGGCCTGATCTCGACGATGTCGTGCCGGGCGCGCTCGGCGAGGGATTGATAGTCCCACATGGCGGCATCTGGCGCCACGATCGGGTCGGTGCCCCACGTACGCAATTCGGCAATGCCGTCGGCTTTCAGCCAGAACGACTCGTGTGCACGAAGGCTCTCGATCAGTGAGAGCACCACCTGACGCACGGCCTCGCGAAGCGTGGTACGGGCGCCGGCAGCCGTCGTGGCCGGCCGCCAGATCTGTCCGACCGGGAACCGCTTGGCCAACGCCTCGGTGCGAAGCCACAGATCGATCGCAAACCTCGCCGCCTCATGACTCCAGATGTCCTGCTCGAGACAGTGCGATGCAAAACGCCCCGAGCACGCGAACTCGGCACCGAGTGGCTCGTCGAGCGCCACGCCGTACAGGGCGCGCACCAGCGGGCGCACGAACTGCGTAATGAGGACACCGTCGCGAGGATGGCGGCGATACCGCGGCGCCAGGAACTCGACGTCCGAGCGAGCGACCGGGCCGATGAGCTCGGTCACGCGCTCGCGAGTGGTCGCCGGGCCGTGGGGATCGATGACGACGACGACTTTCGCCTGCACCAGCGCTCCGGCCGCAAAGACAGTGCGGAGAGCTGTGAGCTTTCCCGGCAAGCCGTGATACGGCGCGACGACGCGATGAAGCGTGCGCAGGGAGTGCGCCGTCTGGACCATATCCGCGTCGGCGAACGTCGCGTCACGAATCAAATCTGGCGTGCCGTCGGTCGATCCGCCGTCGGAATTGATCATGACCGTGCGCAGGCGGGAAAAGTCGCGAGTAAAGCACTCGTGCACCGCGCGGACGACGCTGCCGATGGTCGGGGCGTTGTTCAATGTCGGCAGCCCGACCAGGATGTCCACCTGGCCGACGGCGATGAGCTGCCGGAGCAACGCGTCGGACAGTGTGCTCTCGTTCTCCACTAGAGCCAGCGCAGCCGGAACCAATAGAACTCGTACGGCCCCATCATCATGATGTAAGGCTCGCGCCCGATGCGCGGAAAGATACTGCCGCCGAACATCTCGATGGGTATGGCGCCGGCGAGCCGGGCGAGATCGAGCTCTGCCACTTGGGCGGTTCCGGCGAGGTTGTTGACGATGAGCACGGTGTCGCGTCCAAGCGTCCGCGTGAACGCCAGCACGCGATGGTTGTCGGGCTTGAGAAACTCGATCGAGCCCCGTCCGAAGGCTTTGGTGGCACGACGAACCTCGATGAGGCGACGCGTCCAGTTCAGGAGCGACGTCGAGTTCTGCTCCTGCGACTCGACGTTGACGGCCTGATATCCGTACACCGCATTCGAGATGAGCGGCAACCACAGCTGTTCGGCATCGGCGGTGGAAAAGCCGGCATTCAGGCCGCGATTCCATTGCATCGGCGTGCGCACACTGTTCCGATCGCCGAGGTAGACGTTGTCGCCCATGCCAATCTCATCGCCGTAATAAAGGATCGGGCTCCCCGGCAGCGACATGAGCAGGCCGCTCATCAGCTCGATGCGCCGGCGATCGCCTTCCACGAGCGGGGCGAGCCGGCGCCGGATTCCAAGATTGATACGGGCTTGCGGGTCTTTGGCGTACTCGTCCCACATGTACTGCCGTTCGATCTCGGTCACCATCTCGAGCGTCAATTCGTCGTGGTTGCGCAGGAAGATGCCCCATTGACAGGAGTCTGGAATGCTCGGCGTGCGCTCGATGATGTCGATGAGCGGCTTGCGGTCTTCGAGCCGGACCGCCATGAACATGCGGGGCATGATGGGAAAGTGGAACGACATGTGGAACTCGTCGCCCGCGCCGAAATACGGGCGGACGTCCTCCGGCCACATGTTGGCTTCGGCCAGCAACACTTTGCCGGTGAAGTGCGTGTCGAGGCGGGCGCGTAGCTCCTTCAGGACGGCGTGCGTTTCTGGCAGGTTTTCACAGGACGTGCCTTCGCGCTCGACAAGGTACGGAACCGCGTCGACCCGGAATCCGTCGACGCCGAGCTCCAGCCAGAACTTCATCACTTCCCATATTTCCTCTCGGACCGCAGGGTTGTCGTAGTTGAGGTCCGGTTGATGGCTGAAAAACCGGTGCCAGTAGTACGTCTTGGACACCGGATCCCAGGCCCAGTTCGACAGTTCGGTGTCGATGAAGATGATGCGCACTCCGCGATAGCGATCGTCGGTATCGCTCCAGACGTACCAATCGCGGCGCGGGTTGTCGACAGAGCTCCGCGCCTCCTGAAACCATGCGTGCTGATCGGAGGTGTGGTTGAGCACGAGCTCGATGATGACGCGCAGCCCGCGGGCGTGCGCCTGACTCAGGAACGTCTCGAAATCCTGTTGTGTACCGTAGCCGGGATAGATGCTGGTGTAGTCCGAGATGTCATAACCATCGTCCTTGAACGGCGAGGGATACATGGGCTGGAGCCACAGGCAGTCCACTCCGAGCGAGGCGAGGTGATCGAGCTTTGAGGCGAGTCCAGGGAAATCACCGATGCCGTCAGCGTTGCTGTCAGCGAACGACCTGACGTGGAGCTGATAGAAAACGGCATCCTTATACCAATGAGGATCGGTGGATCTCAGAGTCGTCATCGATGTCTCGCCACGGGTAGCCGGCTGTCATGTTTGTACCGCACCGCATTGCCGTCCATGCGGCTATCGCATCCCTGATCTCAGCGTACGCAAAGCGGCTGACCGACACAAGCGATGAGGTTATTGGTAGTGGGCTACTATGGCCGCGGTCCGGAGATAATGCGATGGCTTTGCCACCTGACGGCGCTCTGAAAGCATGCCCGCGTTGTCCTGGGATATTGATTTTCAAATCTCAGACCGAGGCCCCGAACAGGCGCGGAGTCTGACGACAGCCCGCTGCCCTCGGGTGACGAGTCTGCGCCGGCGTGGGTCTGTGACTCGTGCGGTTACTACGAACCGGTTTCAAAGCAGCCAGCTGGCAGCGGAGATGCCTCTTGATGTCGGGACATACCTGACCTCGGGGCGCGTAATGTCGGGTCCGGTCTTGGCATGCGAGCCGCTCAGGACAAACAGTGACCTGGGTTCGTGGTTGCTTGCCGAAAAGCCGCACGCGCTCCTGAGTAGGTAGTCTGCTTGCGGCGGATTTCCTTACAGACGGGCGGCAGCGGGGGGGCATCTGGGTTCGGCCCGCGAATTGCCGGGGCCGCTATCCAGAATCGGGCTCGGCTTAACAGCCTAGGCGGGGCTGCGGAGGTTAGAGACTTGGGTCAACCATTCTTGAACGCGGTTCCAACTGGCGCTGTTCTGGTCCACCATCTTTCGCTCACGCGAGCTAACGCTGAAGCGTGAGCTTCGGCTCGGCGAGCCATGCGAAGGGTGCCGCGCCGAAGCGGCGAAGCCGCGAAGGCGGGCAGCAGCGATTTGGCAAAATCCACACGTCCCCGCCTGCCGGCGCCGCAGAAACTGGGACGACGGGCAGATTCCACGCGCTCGTGCAATACTGCCCGTCAAGATCGCGGCTACTCGAGCGGCTCGAACGGGATGCGCACGAAGTTGGCGGTGCCTGTGCGCGACCCCACCACATCACCTTGCAGATCGATGATTTCCACTATTGCCCTCGCGCTGGCGCTATTGCGATCATCGGCTAGCGTCACCTCGAGGCGGAGCTTGTTGTACCGAAGCGGCTGGGCCGTGTTGACGTCGTAGAAGAGGTCCCAGATCGTCACGCCGAACCGCCCCCTGCCGAGGTAGCGCCAGACGCCATGGGCCACGGTGTGCGGCGGACGTAGGGGGTCGGTGCTGACTTCGCCTGGCACCGAGCGGAGGACGGTTCCATCGACATGGAACGTGATGAGTTGTCTGATGCCGGTGGCGGTGGTGCCAAACCAGGAGCCGACAATGCCCCACGGCCGTCCAAGTTTGTGGTATTCGTCGCTCCTCGCGTCATGCCGCTCCTGACTCTGACCAGAGTGCGCGATGGACTGGGCCTGCGTCCCAGTCGCCGCGAGCGCTAGCGTGCCGGTCAATAGTGCTCTGACGATGTTTTTCACCATGTAGGTCGCTCCTTCGGCCCGGGGATTGGTTGAGGCGCGGGCTTACTGAAATAGGCGCAGAAACCCGGGAAAAGCTATCAGTCGAAGAAACGGAGAAGGCCGATATAATGCCGCGATCAACCACCATGCCCGAGGTCGTGAGCACGGGTGAACCGCTTCCCGACGACGTCAGCGCGTTGCTCCGCGCGTGGACCGACGGCGACCAGCGCGCGCTCGTTCGGCTGACCCCGTTTGTGTACGACGAGCTCCACCGTCTGGCCCACTACTACTTGAAGCGCGAGCAGGCCGGCCACAGCCTGCAGACGACGGCGCTGGTCAATGAAGCCTACATGCGGCTGGTCGACTACAAACGCATGCAGTGGCAGAACCGGGCTCATTTTATGGCGGCAGCGGCGCAGGCCATGCGCCGCATCCTCGTCGACCAGGCGCGGCGGCACAATGCGAAGCGTGGCGCGAACGCCGAGCATGTCTCGCTCGATGCCGAGGCTGTGATCTGCGCCGATCGGTCCGGTGATTTCGTGGCCCTGGACGATGCCTTGAACGCGTTGGCGGCGCGGGCGCCGCGCAAAGCGAAGGTCGTCGAGCTGCGCTTCTTCGGCGGCCTGAGCGTGGAGGAAACCGCCGAAGTGCTGCACATATCGCCGATCACCGTGATGCGCGAGTGGAAAAGCGCGAAAGCCTGGTTGTATCGAGAGCTCGCCGGCCCGACCGCCCATGGACAATGACCGCTGGAGTCACGTCGATCAGCTGCTGCAATCCGCGCTCGACATTCCCGCGGTAGAGCGCGACGCTTATCTTCGCAGCGCGTGTGGCGGCGACCAACGGCTGGAAGAAGAGGTGCGTTCGCTCGTCGCCGCACACGACCGTGCCGACAGGTTCCTCAGCGCTCCGGCGATCGATCTCGCCGCACGCGAGCTCGCCGGAGAGCGCAGCAACGACGGCAGTCAGGCCGGCCCTTCGACTTCGCTCAGGGCAGGCGGCGATCCGCTGATCGGTCAGACGCTCTCGCACTACCGCATCGTTGAGAAGCTCGGCGGCGGCGGGATGGGCGTGGTGTACAAAGCCGAAGATTCGCGGCTGCACCGTCGCGTGGCGCTCAAGTTCGTCTCCGAAGAGCTCTCACGCGATCCCGAGGCGTTGAGCCGGTTCGCGCGCGAAGCGCAGACGGCGTCGGCGCTGAACCACACGAACATCTGCACGATCCACGACATCGGCGAGCAGGACGGGCGGTCCTTCATCGTCATGGAGTACCTGGAGGGCATGACGCTGAAGGATCGGCTCGCCGCCGGTTCGATGACTCTGGACACGGTGCTCGACGTGGGCATTCAGATCGCCGACGCGCTGGACGCCGCGCATACCGCGGGCATCATCCACCGCGACATCAAACCCGCCAACGTCTTCATCGGATCGCGCGGGCAGGTGAAACTTCTCGATTTCGGTCTCGCCAAGATACGAGTGCCGGCCCCACACCAGACGGACATGACCACGATTGCAGGCACACGGCAGGGCGTCGTGATGGGAACTGTCGCCTACATGGCGCCGGAGCAGGCCCGCGGCGAGATGGTCGATCACCGTGCCGACATCTGGAGCTTCGGCGTGGTCCTCTGTGAAATGGTCACGGGGACGCGGCCCGCGCCGGGGGTCCGGCTGCGCGTCGAGGGGACGCCGGAGCTGGAACGCATCATCTCGAAATGCCTCGACGCCGACCGCGAACTCCGATATCAGCACGCCTCCGAGCTGCGGACCGATCTCGAGCACCTGAAACGCGAGCCGGACCGAACGTCGGCGCAGCCTGCGCCGCTCGCGCGCCGCCGCGCGCGGTGGCTCTTGATCGGCGCGGCCGCCGTCGTCGTCACCGCCGCTGTCGCGGGCGTGATCTATAGCCGCCGTCCTGCGCCGCTCACCGACAAGGACACGATCGTGCTCGCCGAGTTTTCCAACACGACCGGCGATCCAGTGTTCGACGGCACGCTGCGCCAGGGACTCGCGGCACAGCTTCTGCAATCGCCGTTCCTCAGCCTCGTTTCGGATGACCGCATCGAAAAAACGCTGGCGATGATGCAGCAGTCGCCGGATGCGCGGCTGACTCCGGAGATCGCTCAGGGTGTGTGCGTGCGAACGGCAAGCGCCGCGGTGCTCGATGGCTCGATCGTCAGCCTGGGCAGTCAGTACATCCTCGCCCTGCGGGCGAAGAACTGCTCCACCGGCGACATCCTCGCCGACGAGCAGGCGCAGGTGGCGCGAAAGGAAGATGTCCTCGGCTCCCTGAGTGAGATGGCCACCCAGGTCCGAGAACGGCTGGGTGAATCGCGCGTCACCATCGAGAAATACTCCAGGCCGCTCCAGGAAGCGACCACGGCGTCTTTGGACGCGTGGAAGGCGTTCACCACCGCGACGCAGGTGTTCTCGTCATCCGGCCGTGCGCGGGCTATTCCGCTGTTCGAGCGTGCGATCGTCATCGATCCGGACTTCGCGGTCGCCCATGCGAGGCTCGGGACCTATTACAGCAATAATGGAGAATCGGCGAAGTCGCGCCAGAGTGCGACGAAGGCGTACCAGTTACGCCATCGCGCGAGCGACGCCGAGCGATTCTACATCGAAGCGATGTACGACCGGTCGGTCACGGGCAACATGGACCGCGAGATGGAGACGCTGGAAGCGTGGGCGCAGACCTATCCACGCGATGCCATACCGCACGGATTGCTGGCCGGTTTCGCGACGAGGAGCACCGGCAGATACGAGCTGTCGATCGCGGCAGCCGAGAGATCACACGTTCTTACTTCCGAGGGAGGCTCCGCACCTGCACACAACAGTAAGGCGCACAGCGAACTCTACTTGAATCGCCTGGACGCGGCCGAGGCCACCCTCCGTCGAGCGGAAGAGCGCAAATTTGCCTTTGACTATTTCCTGGTTCGCTACTTCATCGCGTTCTTGCGCGGCGACAGCGAAGGCATGCGTCAGCAGGCCGCGATCGCCCGAGCCCGTCGCTCCGAGGAAGACTTGATCTCGCATCTGGAAGCGTTGCGCCTGGCTGGCTCCGCCCAACTGCAGGACGCGAGGCGGACCGCCGCGATCGCCGCCGCCATCGCGAAGCAGTCGGGAAAGCTCGAGCGGGCCGCCTTGTTCGAAGCGGCAACGGCGGTGTGGGAGGCGTTGTACGGGAATCCGGCAGCAGCCAGACAGAAGGTCACCACGGCCCTTGCGCTCGGCAGGGGCGGCGAGGTGGACTATGCCGCCGCGTTCGCGCTCGCCGTGTCCGGTGATGTGTCGCGATCGCGCGCGCTGGCCGGCGATCTGGCCCGTGACTATCCGGAGGACACGTCGGTGCAATTCATGTATCTGCCGACGCTGCGGGCCCTGATCGCATTGAATGCACGTGACGCAGCAGCGGCGATTCAGTCGCTGCAGATGGCCTCCCGCTTCGACCTCGCCATGGGCGGCATCGGCTTCAATGGGTACTTCGGCAAGCTCTATCCGATCTACGTTCGCGGCCTGGCGTATCTGGCGGCGCAGCAGCCGGTGGAGGCCGCCGCCGAGTTTCAGCGGATTGTCGACCATCGCAGCATCGTGCTTGTCGATCCCATAGACGCGTTCGCGCGCCTGCAGCTGGCACGAGCGCTGGCGCTCTCGGGCGACACCGCCAAGGCGAAGAGCGTGTACGACGATCTCTTTGCGCTGTGGGAGAACGCCGACGCCAGGATCCCGCTCATCGCCGAAGCACGGGCGGAACACGCCCGGTTGCGGTGAGCGGCGCACGCCCTCATCGTGTCCTCGCGGGGGACGACCCCGCGGCGTCGGCCTATGCGGTCATGGAATGCTCATTCACTCCTTTCACCCACGGCGTTCTGGTCCATAAGCGTTATTGCAGCTTCGCCGCTTCTGCGCGCGCCTGCTTCAAGAGCGGAACGTTCGCGTCGGCCTGCTTCCACAGAGTGAGGAAGTCCTGGTACGCCGCTCGTGCGCGTGCCGTGTCTCCACTCGCGGCCAGCGCGCGAGCCAGTTGCAACCGCGCGATCGCGTCGATGGGATCTTCCATGACAAGACCGCGGCGGCTGATGATCTTCCGGAATTCGACGGCCGCCTCCGCCGGCCTCGTTGCGGCCAGATACGTCTGGCCGCGGACGTAAGCCGGATACAGGCTTCCAAAGCTGGCGAAGAATGCCGTGCCGGGCAAAACGAATTCGTTCGACAGAGCTGGCTCGAGCTTCTGCAGTGCCTCCGCCAGTTTTCCCTGTTGGAGTGCAATCAGCCCACCAAGTGCTGGCCGATAGCTGATGTTCACGGTGGTGTCCTGCGGAAAGCGCGCTTCGAGATCCTTCAAGAGCGCCTGCGATCGCGACAGCTCACCGGTCAGCCCCAGCGCAAAGGCGGCCGCATATGACACGTCGCGGCCTGTCGACATCTCCAGGGCCAGCGCGGCCGTCCGACGAGCCTCCGCGCCGTTGCCCACGAGCGCGTGCCACACGGCCGGTGCCGTTTGAAACAACGCCGCGCGCTCAGGCCGGCGGGCCTTCTCGGACAGATCGACCGCGCGCCGCGTAAGCGAGCCTGCGCGCTCCAGCTGGCCCAATCGGGCGAAGGCGAGCGCCTTGAAGTGGGTCAACTCTGGCTCGAAGTCGTCACCTTCGGCCCGCGCCAACTCCCGTTCCATGGCCGCGTCGTCCCCTCTGAGAAACGCGAGGTGAAAATGCCAAGGGGTGACCTCGGTCCCCTGTACCTTTCGGGCCGCAGCTCGCTGGAGCGCCTCCGCAGCTTCGTCGAACCGATTGAGATACATGTGACAGGCTGCGGCATTGAGATATCCGAACGGCGACTGCGGATCCACAGCCTCCGCTTTCGCGGCGCGTTCAATGCAGCCCTCGTACCGGCCCGATCCTTTCGTCACGAAGCCGGAAGCCAGACCATACGAGTCGAACGTACGCGGATAGGTCTGTGCCCACAGGTCGAACGCTTGGAGCGCCTGATCGAGATTGCCGGTGACCTGGCGATGATAGGTCGCGGTGATGAAGAATTTTTCATCGTCGGTGGCGCGCTCGCGAAGCTCGAACGCCCGCGTTGTATGGCGAACCCCGAGCACCAACTCGCCGCCGACGCTGTACGAGGTTCCCAATTGGGCGTGCGCCATAGCAAAGCCGTCATCGATCTCGACGGCCCGCTTGAACTGCTCCATCGCCGCAAGCCGCCCCCGGGGCGCGCGCGCCTGTAAACCTAAGCTATACGCTTTCAATGCGTCGAGCGATGCCGTGCTGACGTCGGGAAGCGGCCGGTTGTGCTCACCGAGCGTCGAGCGTGACTCACCAAGCCGCACTCTCAACCGGCTCGCGATCTCACTCAAGGCGTTCAACACGTCTTCCTTTTTCGCAACCTGCGCCTGTTCCTCGCCGAGCACCTCGCCGTTGCGGCATCCGCTGGCGCGCACTCCAAGAACGTATTGAGCGCCGAGGCTGGCGATGCTCCCTTCGAGAATGGCGCCCCCGCCCATCCGCTCGCAGATGTCACGGGCGAGGGTCGGAGTAACCTTCGCGCCCGCGGGCTGCCCCATCAGCTGCAGCAACTGCTGGATGCGCGTGTCCGAGGTCAGGCCGAGGAACGGTGACTGCTGGAGTTGAATCGCCAACCCTTGGCGTAGAGTGTCGTCGAACACGGGATCGCCAGTGGTGTTCAAGAAATCGGCGATGACCACCGTCTCCTTCTCGGTGAGAGGCGCCGGGCCGAGCGAGGACATCCAGTACCAATAGCCGCCCGCCGCGATCGCAAGCAGCGCTCCCGCGGTCATCATCAGCACGACTCGTCGGGCAGGTGTCGCGCGACCGACACCGGCCGTCGCGGTTCCGTTTGACGCCCGCGCCAACCGCCGCAGGTCGACAACCAGTTCACGGGCGGTCTGATAGCGGTCGGCGGGATCCTTCTCGATCGCCTTCTCGACGATGTTCCTCAGGTCCGCGGGCAGGTCCAGCGACGAGTCCGCCAGCGGCGGTGCCGGCTGGCCGATCAGAGCTTGCAGCCGTGCGAGATCCGTCGTGCCTTCAAACGGCCGCCGGCCCGCGAGCAGCTCGTACAAGACGACGCCGAACGAGAAGATGTCGCTTCGCGCGTCTACCGGCTGGCCCGCCGCCTGTTCTGGTGACATGTAGGCGATGGTCCCCATGATCACGCCGCGTCGCGTGCGTCCTTCTGAAAGTGTTCGCGTCACCGCTTCGCTGTCCGTGGCTTCCCAGAGCTTGGCCAGACCGAAATCAGCAAGCTTGGCGTAGCCGTTTTTCGCAACCAGGACGTTCTCGGGCTTGATGTCCCGATGCACAATGCCTGCTGCATGCGCTGCGGCCAGCCCGTCGGCTACGCCGATCAAGAGCTCGACAGTTTGAAGCCACGGGCGGTTGGCGGCATGAGCCCACTCTCTGAGCGTGCCACCATCGACGAACTCGGTGACCAGATACTGACGGCCATCGACCTCCCCAACGTCGTGGACCGTCACGATGTGCGGATGGTTCAACGAGGATGCGGTCTGAGCTTCGCGCTGAAACCGGCGGCGAGCTGCCGCGTCGGCCATGTCGTCGGACAGAAACTTGATGGCGACCGGCCGATTCAACTTCGTGTCGAGCGCACGATAGACCACGCCCATGCCGCCGGCGCCGATGGGCGCCTGAACCTGGTAGGCACCCAGACGCCGGCCGGCCAGGCCTGCTTCACTGTCGCCGAGTATGTGCGCCGCGGCATCCACGGTGGGACGATCGAGAAACCCCTGTGCCGACGGCCATTGCGCGAGCAGCGACTCCACTTCGCGCCGCAGCGTCTCATCACCCGCGCAGGCGCTCGCCACAAACGCGGAGCGTTCCTGCTCACCGCGCGTCATCGCTGCATCGCAGATCTCCTCGATGCGCCGCCAGCGCTCGGGTGTCATCTCTTTTTCGCAGAGATTACCAGCAGATCAGCGCACAGCCAAGTGACAGGAAATGCGAGAAGTGCCGGACGCTAGTGGCCCACGCGAACACCGTGACAACCACGGTTCGATCGCGGTCGCCAGGGTCGACGGGGCGCCCTCGATGCATCTGGAAGATGGTGGCGGCGGCGGCCTGTGCATGGTAAACGATATGGACGATTACTCGCGATTTTGGCCGATTCCGCCAAGTACGATGCGCGTCCAACTTTACCCTTGCGAATGTTTGCGTTGGGCGAGCGATCGCGCCAGTTGACCAAGGTGGGCCATCTTGGCGCCGAAAGCGGCGCACGGCAAGCTCATCTGCAATTCACCAGTCAGCGCGCGACCGCCGACGATCGTGGCGGTATTCTGGCGCCGCACGATGTGGCAGAAATCTGCGAACTCATGGACAAAGCGACTGCCGGCGGGAAGGTGGCTGATCGACAGCCACACCAGAGCTGGACGCCAGCGGCGCAACGCTGTGGTCAACGCCGACATGGGCGTATGTGCCCCGAGGTTGATGACGTTCCAACCGCTTTCCAGAAGCACCATTTCGGCGAGCAGACTGGCGAGCACGTAGTAATCGCCTTCGGGGGCCCCGCCAACGGCGGTCAACGCGCCCTTTGTCGTCGCTCGTTCCAGCATGACGGCTCTGAGCTCGTGTAAGGCGCCCGCGCACAGCTGCGTGGCGCGATGTTCTTCGCTGACATCGAGCGCGCCGGATTCACAGAGATGACCGATGGAATGCATCGCCGGCGCAATAAGGTCGTCAGCGATCACGGCCATGGGGGTGCCGCTCCGACGCACGTCGTTGAGAAGATGACGCACTGTCCGCTGATTCCCCGCTCGAAGGGCGCGCAGCAGTTGCTGACGGGGCAGCCGTTTGCGCGGCCGGCCGTCTCCCAGGAGCGCCGCCAGATCGACAGAGGGCAGACGCTGATCGCGAACGGCTCGGGCGACATCCTCTCCGCGCAGCCGCCGGTGTCCGCCGCCGCTTCGCTGGGCCGGAAGAAGGTGATCAGCGACACGGCACCCCCGACGATCCGCGGATGGTATTGATTGGCGTGGAGATACACCCGGCGGTCTTTTTCGAAGTGAACAAACCGAAGCCGGTAGTGCTGTACGAGATGGTCAAGGGATGGCTGACCGGCCGCCAGCCCGAGGTCGGCGAAACGCATGTGATCGGCGACGCGAAACGAGGCAGGCGTACTTGACCAGCGGTCTGCGCACGCGTGCGCTGGATATACCGTAGACGGTGCCGTCGCCGCTATAATGCCGGCGCACGATGCCCATTCGTTCCGACGGTCCCTTCATCGGCCCAACTGCCCGCGCGCTCTCCAGGCGCACGTGGCTGAAGAGCTGCGCGGTGCTCGCCGGAGGCACCGCCGTGGGTGCACAATCGATCCCCGATCCGAGGCTCACGCCCACCTCGCGCCAGTTCGACGTCCAGGCCTACGGTGCGACGGGCGTCCGCGCACAGAACGCCACCGTTGCCTGCCAGTCGGCCATCGACGCGTGCACCGCGGCCGGCGGGGGCACCGTCAATGTCCCGCCCGGCGACTACAGCGTCGGCATGCTCCAGTTGAAGGACAACGTCACGCTGCACGTCGAGGCTGGCGCTACATTGTTTTTGATTCAGGACAACGCCCAATTTCCGCGCGGACGGCGCGCGATGCTCTTCGCTGAGAACGCCGTCAACATCGCAATCACGGGACGCGGCACGCTCGACGGCCTTGCGCAGTACGAGTTCGTGCCGATGCGGGGCGTCGATCCCGAGATTACCCGCGAGATCGAGATCGCACGCGCCGCCGGCGTCGACATGCGGCGGTACTACCGCATCGGCGTGCAGACCTACATGTGCATCCTGAACAACTGCCGCCACGTCCATTTTCGCGACATCTCGATCATCCATTCGCCCCTGTGGAACGTCCGCTTGAATGACTGCGACCGCGTCACAGTGCACGGCGTCTACATCTACTCCGACCTCGAGAAGGGCGTGAACGCAGACGGTATCGACATTGTCTCGTCCCGGAACGTCACCATCTCTGACTCGATCATCGAGACCGCCGACGATGCGATCGTACTGAAGGCGATTGCGCGCGACGGACAACCGGCGCGTCCGGTGGAAAACGTCACTGTTACCAACTGCGTACTCACCTCTTCATCTACTGCCCTGACGATCGGGACGGAAACTCAGGCGGACATTCGTCACGTGCTGTTCAACAACTGCGTCATCAGAAACTCGAACAAGGGATTCGGGATCAACGTGCAGGACGGCGGTGTTGTCAGCGATGTGATCGTGAGCAACTTGACCGTCGAAACCTCGAGGCGCCACTGGAATTGGTGGGGCAGCGCCGAGCTGTGCAAGCTGGTGTTGAAAAGACGTACCGCGGAATCCAGGCTCGGTGCGATCCGGGACATCACCGTATCCAACGTCATCGCCCGGGTGCGCGGAACCAGCACCATCGTCGGACATGCGGAGCAGCCGATCGAGAACGTTCGACTGTCGAATATCGACCTCACGATGCTGCCGGAGAATGCTCACGACAAGCGGGCCGACGATGCGCTGTTCATCGAGTCTGCAAGGGGCGTGCGGATACGCGATCTCTCGGTGCGATGGAGTGCGGACGAAACCGAGCCGAAGTGGCGGAGCGCGTTAGCGCTACGAAAGGTTTCCGATTTCGATGTCGACGGATTCCAGGGCCGGCAGGGCCTGCTGACGTCCGATGCCGCGCCGATTCTCGTCGAGGACGTGGAGCGCGGGGTGATTCGAAACAGTGAGGCGACGGCGGGAAGCCGACGCCTCGTTCACGTCGGCGGCGTCGCGGCCGGCGATGTGACGATCAGCGGCAGCCGTGTGCCTGCCGGCGCGGTCGTCGCGACGTTCGAGCGTGCCGATCTGAGACGCGCTGTGCGCGTGCGCGACTAGATGCCATCACGAGCCTTCGTGTCCACTCGTCAGCGGGACGTCACTGCTCTCGGCGACCGACCCTGTCTCGTATGTCCCGCAATAGCTTTATCCCGGCAAATCCCAGGAACAAATACACCGCGGTGACGGCAATACCTATTCCAGCAGCGACCATTGCAACTGTTTCAGTCATGCTGCCAAGTCTGCGCTCCAATTGGGATGAAATCAATGCTCTGACCCTCCCGTAACGCGCGTTACCGTGGAGGGTCAGAGTGACCCGTGATTTATTTCTGCGGTGCCGGTGCGCCCGCGGCTCGTCCCCTGCCCGGTGCGGAACCGGCGGGTGTGCCGAGGAACACGAACAGCCCCATCTTGGTCGCCGTCATGATGTCTCCAGCGCCGTCCTTATTGAGATCCTCAACTGCGACCGACGAACCGACACCGGATCGATTGTGAACGAGCTCGGGGACGAACTCCGCTCCGCCGGGAGCTTTCGCGTTTCTGACGGTCCGAAACACATAGAGCACGGCCGCGCCCATCGGATCCGGATCCGTATAGCTCTCTTGATGCGCCCAGAAGCGCTTACCGGTGACGATGTCCTGCACGCCGTCGCCGTTCATGTCCGCCATCGTCAGGCCGTGCAGCTCGGAGAAGGTCACATTGCCGGGGTTTTTCGCGTTGAAATCCCCCATGATGTCGCGCTGCACGAACGTGATCTCTCCTGCGGGATTGCGTTGCTGCTCGAACCAGGCGAGGCCCCAGCCGTGGGCCGCGAGGCTCGTGACGACGTCATTCCTGCCGTCGCCATTCACGTCGTAGACGATCATTTCCGCTCCGCCCACGCCGCCGGAGCGGCCCATTCCGGCGAGCTTGACGGACGCAGGCCGCTTTGTGCTCGTGGAAAGCACCGACCGCGGCGAACAGTGGATCCGCGCGGGCGACGGCCTGCCACCGAACGTCGAGATCACGAACATCGTGTCGGACGCACGACGATCGAATCACCTGTTTGCTGGAACGTACGGAAGAGGTGTCTTCCGCAGCGTGGATGGCGGCAACACCTGGCAGCCTACCGGGGCTGTTCGCTGACCAGACGCGTACTGCTCCACCCCACTCGCTGTTGCCGCGTCGGGATTTTTCGCTGGGCGGCTACGTCTTGATGCAATAATCCGGGCACATCACAACAAGACAATGACGCCTGAGCGCATCGGTGGCTACGAAGTAACGGCGCTACTCGGCGCGGGCGGCATGGGCGAGGTGTATCGCGCACGCGACACGCGCTTGAAACGCGACGTCGCGCTGAAAATTCTGCCTCCGGCTGTTGCGCAGGACCACGACCGTGTCGCCCGCTTCCAGCGCGAAGCGGAACTGCTTGCCGCCCTGAATCACCCGAACATCGCACACATCCATGGTGTCGAGGATGCGGGCGGGTCGCTCGCGTTGGTGATGGAACTGGTGGAAGGAGAAGACCTGTCGCGTCGCATCGTACGCGGCGCAATTCCGATCCGCGAGGCTCTGCTGATTGCGGGCCAGATCGCCAACGCGCTTGAAGCGGCGCACGATCGCGGGATCATTCACCGCGACTTGAAACCCGCCAACATCAAAGTGCGGCCGGACGGCACGGTCAAGGTGCTCGACTTCGGTCTGGCGAAATCGTTGTCGCCGACCGGCGCCGAGATGCCCACGCTCACGGGGATTTCATTCCCGGGTGCCATCATCGGAACCCCGGCGTACATGAGTCCAGAACAGGCTCGCGGCGAGGAGACGGGTCGCGAAACCGATATCTGGGCCTTTGGCGCGGTGCTCTACGAAATGTTGACGGGTGTCTCTCCGTTCGCGAGACCGACCTCACCGGAGACGCTGGCGCAAGTACTCACGGCGCCTGTGAACGAGTCCCTGCTGCCGGCGGCGACACCCGGCAGCGTGCGCCGGCTGGTTCGGCGTTGTTTGGAAAGAGATTCGAAACGCCGCTGGCACCATATGGGCGACGCCCGCATCGAGATCGAAGAGGCCCTCGCGTCCTCGACTGAACCGGCGGCAGGCGCGGTCGCGATTCGGGCAACCCCGGTGCCACGCCGCACGGTGCTTCGTTACGGCGCCGCCTCGGCGGCGCTCCTGGCATCCGGACTCGGCACCGGCATGTGGCTGGACCGCCGGCTTCGCGCGCCGCCCGCGCCGTCACTCCGCCGGTTGACGTTCCGGCGTGGTCTCATCCGCTCGGCGCGCTTTGCTCCCGACGGCGAGACCATCCTGTACGGAGCGTTATGGGACGGCGATCGGTGTCGCGTGCATACGGTGCGAGTCGACGGCCCCGAGTCACGCCTGCTCGATCTTCCTGACGGCAACGTGCTGGCGATTTCCCGATCCGGAGAGGCCGCCGTGGCTCTGGGCGCGCATGACTCCGGTGTCATCACCTACGGCACGCTGGCGCGCGTGCCGATTGCCGGCGGTGCACCTCGACAGATGGTCGAGGACGTGAAGTTCGCCGACTGGTCGCCCGACGGGGCGAATCTCGCGATCGTCCGTCGCGTCGACGGGGGCGACCAGCTGGAGTTTCCGATTGGAAAAATTCTGGTCGCACCCACTGTGGGGGGAAGCACCGGTCTCGGCTTCGCGCGAATCTCTCCAGACGGCAAGCGCGTGGCCTTCATCCAGTACCGCACACCAGGTTCGTTGATCGGTAGAGTCGCGATGGTCGATCAGTCGGGCATCGTCACGCCGCTGTCGACCGAATACGGGAACGTCCACGGACTCGCCTGGAGGGGCGACGAGATCGTGTACACGGCTGCCGACGAGCGGCCATTGTTCCGGGCGCTGCGCGCGGTGAGCCCAGGCGGACCATCGCGCACGATCACGCGGATGGCAGGCAATGTGACAGTGTGGGATGCGCTGCCCGACGGACGCCTCGCCATTGCTCACACCGACGACCGCGCCGTCATGGTCGCGCAGCTCCGCGGAGACGAAGGTCGTGATCTCTCGTGGTTCGACGCATCGTGGCTCGAGGACCTGTCGCACGATGGCAAGTGGCTGCTCTTCAGTGAGACCGGGCAGGCCGGTGGCCCGGAGAGTGCCGCGTATCTGCGAGGAACCGATGGTTCGGCGGCGATTCGTCTGGGCGCCGGCCGCGCAGTGGCACTCTCTCCCGACTCACGATGGGCGATTTGCTTTTCGGCCACTCCTCCCTCGCCATATCTGGAACTGCTGCCCACAGGAGCCGGCGAACCGCGAAGACTTCCAGCCAACGGTCTCTCTTACTTCGGAGCACGGTGGCTTCCGGACGGCAAGCGGATCATCGTCTCCGCTGTCGAGCCCGGCCGACAGACGAGGCTGTTTCTTCACGACCTGGGTCCGGGCCGGCCCGTTGCCATCACGCCCGAGGGCGTCGGCCTCTGGGTCGTCTCGCCCGACGGTTCCACAATTGCCGCGCGAGGGCCCGGCCCCACGATCCGGCTCTACGACCTCGACGCCGCGGCGTCGCGCGAGGTGCCGGGATTGACTGGAGGCGAAGTGCCGGTCGGATGGATCACCGACGGTCTGCTGGTGAGGCGCCCCGGCGACCCGGCGTCTCCACTCGGAGAGATCTACAGGATCGACATTAGGACCGGACGGCAAGACGTCTGGAAGAACGTCTTGCCTCGTGATCGAGCGGGCTTCATGGCTCTGGTGTCGTTTCGCGTCACGCCCGACGGCCAATCGCTGGCATACACGTGGCACCGCGCGCTGACCAATCTCTTTATCGCGCAAGGACTGGCGTGAACGAAGGCGGCAGAGCTCGCAATCCGCTGCTACGCGCGAGTCGGATGTCAGCGCTGCAATTCCGCTGAACTTTTTTCAGTCAGATCCGTCTCTTCCCTCGTGCTTGGCACCCGCTTCATCGACGATACGGTCCGGGACGTCCGCTACGCACTGCGCACGTTCAGGCGCGCTCCTCTCGTTGCTGTCACGATCGTGTCCACGGTGGCACTCGGGCTCGGCCTTGTCGCTGTGGCATTCACGATGCTCAACGCGTTGGTGTTTCGCGTCGATGCGGTGCCGGATGTGCACGAGATGTTCGCCGTGGAGCGGACGCGAACCTCCGACGGCGAGGGCCAGGGTTTCACGCGGGCGCAGTTCGACGCGCTCCGTCGTGACACCAGCGTCTTCTCGGATGCCTTTGCGCAGTTGGATGATGTGCACAACCGGGTAGACGGGCACTTGATGTTCGGCACGTTCGTCACGGGCAACTTCTTCCAGGTGGTCCGCGTCAACGCGGCGATGGGACGCGTGCTGATGCCTGCCGACGACGAGCCATCTTCGGGACAGGCGGTGATGGTCCTCAGTCACCGCGGATGGGATCGGCTGTTTGCGCGCGACCCGGCCATTCTTGGTCGCCGCCTGCTCGTCAATGGGGTCACGTTCGAGATTGTCGGCGTGATGCCCGAGGGATTTCGCGGACTGACCGTCGCGCCCGACGACTATTGGGCGCCGCTCTCGATGCTCGGCGCTGTTCGCCCGAACTTAGGGGGCGCTGCAGGCGACGAAGCGACTGGCGGCCTCGCCATCATCGGACGCCTGAAGCCGGGAATCTCGCGGCAGACGGCACTGGCCGGACTCGCCGTCTGGGATACAGGCCAGTCGTGGCGAGGAACATCGACGGGCGAGCGCCGCGCGTCGAACATCACGCTCGTACCGAGGCGCGGTACCGTTCCCCAGCCTCTTGAAGCGATATCTGTAGTCGCGCCTCTGTTTTTTGCGTGCGGCCTCATCCTGCTGATTGGATGCGCCAACGTCGCCAACCTGCTGCTCGCCAGAAGCGTGGCGCGACAGCGCGAGATTGGCATTCGGCTGTCACTCGGCGCCACCCGCCGCCGCATCGTCCGCCAACTGTTGACGGAGAGTTTGCTGCTTGCGCTCGTCGCCGCCGGGGCCGGCTTCGTTATCTCGCGCGTGGTGCTCGATGCGATCATCTCCGCAGTGATGAGCAGCGGTGTGAGCGATTTCGGAGATGTCCGATTGTCGATACCCGACGCCGACTGGCGCGTGTTTCTGTTTCTCACTATCGGTGCCGGCATCTCGACCATGGTTTTCGGTCTCGCCCCTGCATTACAAGCCACGCGCCTCGAACTGATTCGGACGATGCGTGGCGAAGTGGCCGGAAACGCGCGGCCAGGACGGGCGCGGAATCTTCTGATGGGCCTGCAGGTGAGCGCGTCGGCGTTGCTGCTGATTTCGGCGGCGGTGTTTCTGAGAAGCGCGTTTGCTTCGGCTTCGTTCGATCCCGGAGTAAGGACCTCCGATAACGTGCTCGTCCAAATCGTGAACGAGTCGGCCCGCACTGCGATAGTGCAGGCGGTGACGGCCGAACCGTCGGTCGCCGCCATAGCCGCATCGTGGCCGGACGCGCCTCGCGCGGCGTTCGCGGAAACCAGCGGCGCAAAGGTAGCGGTCGGTTACAAGTTCGTCTCGCCGGAGTACTTCAGCGTGCTGGATATCGCGGTCGTGCGGGGGCGTGCGTTCACCCCGGTTGAGCGCGCGTCGAATCTTTCGGTCGCCATCGTTTCCGAAACGGCCGCGCGCGACTTGTGGCCGCAGGGCGACGCAATCGGCCAGGTCGTTCGCCTCCACCCGGATCCCGCGTCCCAGTCGCGAACGTTCACGGTGGCCGGGGTCGTCCGAGACGTCGCAGGGTTCCGGATCGCACCCTTCCTGGCCGGGGTCGTTTACGTGCCGACGAGCACGTCGATGCCCGGCACGTCGCTCATCGCGCGCGTCCATGGCGATCCCGAACTGGCACGGCAGACGCTCCTCGATCGTTTGGCCACGATCGATCCCGACATGGCCCGCCAGGTGACCACCATGCGAACACTGGCCAGGGCGGAAACCTACTTCCTGGAGGTCGCGTTCTGGTTGACGGTCGTCCTCGGCGCGCTGGCCCTGGCGCTGACTCTGTCGGGTCTGTTCAGCGTGCTGTCGTACCTCGTCGAGCAGCGCACCAGGGAAATCGGCGTGCGAATGGCGCTCGGCGCAACCACTCGAGATGTCACGCAGTTGGTCTTGTCGCAGTCGATTCGGGCCGTCGGCGTCGGCCTCTTCATCGGCAGCGGTTCAGCCGCCGGACTGGCCGCATTGCTGCGGGCCACACCGGCCGCCGCCACCATTGGCGCGATCGTTCACGTGTTCGATCCGATCGCATACGGCGTGAGCCTGCTCATCATCATCGCCGCATGTCTGGTGGCGGCGTCAATTCCGGCCACACGCGCCGCTCTCCTCGACCCGACGCGGGCGCTTCGCCAGGAATAGTCAGGAGTCCCCGTCGTCGGAGATCTCAACTCGCATGAGTTTAGGGACAAGACTCACGAGCACGGCCATGGCGATGCCCAGAGCGGTTTCTATCACTCGGTACAGGGCGTACGACCATGGGTGGGCACCGTGAGCCAATACGACAATGCCGCAGACATATCCGGCCAGCTTTGACGCGGCCTGCAGGCGAACGACGTAGCTGAGCAGCATGGCCGCCAGGATGCTGATCGCGATTGCCAGCGGACCCGGCGGCAGAAAGTAACTGAGTGCGGCCCCTACTGTCGCTCCCAGGAGGGTCCCGGCCAGACGCTGCAGGGCTAGCTGCCGCGTTTTCGAAGGCGACAGATCCATGACGATGACCGCAGCGATCAGGGCATAGAGCGGGTACTGAAGCTCCAAAAACTGGGCGACCGCAACGGCCAGCCCCGCCGACACCGCGGCGCGGAGAGACAATTGAAGGGCGATGGTGAATGTCGATGGCCTTGTTTTCATCGAAGATAATCTGCGCGCTCCCGGCGCCGGGTCCTGCGGTACCGCTCGAAGACGATCGTCTGCCCTTCCAGACCGAACATCGATCCGATGCTGGTTCCTGCAAACGTGTGCGCCAGCATCGCCGGCGCATGCCGCAATGCGAACAGCGGGCTGTGGACAAACGCGGCCGGTAGATGCTTCAGCTTCATCCAGCGTTCCGCTCTCCACCGCAGGAACTCGACGTCCTCCGCCGCGACGTGCTTCGTTCGCACCACCGCGGTCGTCCCGTCATAGTGGGACATGATCCTCGTCCACGATGAGATCGTGATCCCGGAACTGCTGGGTCATCGGCGTTCGCGGATAGGGTGTCGGATGCTGAATGTACGGCCAGTCAATGTATCGCTTCGCAAATTCCAGGTTTGCCTCAATGGATTCGCGCGTGTCATCGGGGTTGCCGACGATTAAGCCGCCGACGACGAACAAGCCGGCACGATGCAGATGCGTGATGGCGTCGACGGTGGCGTTTCCCGCACTGCGGCCCTGGCTCTCGTCGAGCATTTTTCGCGCGGGCTTTCAGAAAATCGAGATCGTCATCGAGAATGTTTTCGATACCCAGAAAGACGTACCGAAATCCAGCGCGCTTCATCAGCGGTGCCAGCGTCCCGCCATGCTGCGCCAGCGGAGACGTCATCGCCTGGACGAAATATTCGACGTCATTGAGCCCGGCGTCGATGATCGCCTTGCACAAGCGATTCGAAGCGATGCACGTCGAGCGTGATGTTGTCATCGACCAGAAAGATCGCTCGCGCGCCTAGCCGTCGTGCGTCCGCAATGTCGGCGATCACCCGCTCGATCGGATACACGTGGAAGTTGCGGCCGCGCATTTCGATGATCGAGCAGAAGCTGCAGTCGAACGTGCAGCCCTCTCGACGTTTCGACAACGTCCACCTGGCGCCCCATGAGCGTATAGCCATCGAGAACGCGCGCGGCCCGGTTGGGCAAGCGGAGTGGATTCGACTTGAGGCTGGTGACGGGTCGATCGGGCCCGTGAATCCATCCGTTCGGGGTTCGAGAGGACAGCCCCACGATTGACGGAACCGGGCCGCCGGACTCGAGGGATCGAAGGAGCTCGCACAACGTGTGTTCTCCTTCGCCGCGGACGATGAAAATCCACATCCGGACATGCCTCGTACGCCGCAGGCGCGAGGCTCGGATCGTACCCTCCAGCGACGATGCGAGGTTGCCGGTCGAGGCTCCGAACAAGCCGTGCGATCTTGAAGGCCGTTTCTCGCTGAAAGGTCATCACCGATAGCCCGACGACATCAGGCTGCAGCTCACGCATCAACCGCTCGATGGTGGGGACGACCCGGGACTGGACCAGGATGAGATCGGCAATGGAAACCCGGTGATGCGGATCGAGGTTGCCGGCCAGCGACGACAGTGCGCCGTTGGGCATCCTGATGACGATCGACGGCATGTGCTCGAAGGAATCCGGCATTGAGAGCAGCAGGATATTCATTGCACCACCCACTCGACGACACCGTCTGGCGCGGTGCCTGGTGGCACCATGCCTTCTGAGCGTTCGATATCGCTCCAGGTGAGGGGACCATGGACGCCCCACGGCCGGATGGTCATTCGCCGCTCTAAGGGATCGACCGTCACGACGACGAAGCTCTGAAAGAACGGCGCGACGTTGTAGTCGAACATCGCGGATAACCATTCGGCTGACACCGGCCACGCGCCGAAGTCCCGCGTCCACAACCATGCGGGCCATTTCCACCAGGGCGTGTAGACACGAATCTTTTCAACGACATCGTGCTTGTTCGGATAGTACGCCCAGTTCGCTATGTCCGGCTTTGCGGGCCACGCCAGTGCGGATCCGAAGCTCAGATAGGCTCCTCCCCCGCCGTTCACCCAATGATGCACGATGGATGATCCGGATTCTCCTTGCACAGGTTCCTGGTGGTATTCGAGGTCGTGCGTGTCGCCCGCCATGATGATGCTGACACCATGTGCACGCAGCAGCTCGCGAAGAGCCATGAACCCGTCATCGTCCCGGGACACGTCGTGTCCACCGGCGAAGAACGGATGACCGAGCACGGCCATCACCATCTTGCCGCGCGACTCGGCGAGCGCGGCGCGAAGCCACGTCAACTGTTCGGAGTCGATCCTTCGCAGAACGCCGGTGTCTATCGCAATCAGTGCGAAAGAAGGCGTCTGCAATTGAAAGAACGGCGCCGCCTGTGCGCCGGTCGGGACTCCGTACTGCCGCCGAAGGAAGTCCGCCCGCTGGATGAACTCCTCGATCCTCGCGTCCGTGGTACTGGAGACACCGCCGTCGGCCGCGATGCGGGCCCGCATGGCGATTCGCGCAACGTCCGGTTCGAGGAACGTGGCGACGAAACCCTCGAGAGCGTCGTACCAGTCGTGGTTACCGGGAATCGCATAAATCGGCTTCGTCACGCCCTTGAACGGCAGCCAGAAGCGCGACTCGTAATCTTTCATCGCCCCCGTGGGGTACACCACGTCAGACGACAGGACGACGAACCGCACATCGTCAGCGCTGGCGGCTCGTAGCAGAGAGTCTTTCAGCACCAACTGGCTGGCGTCACCCTCTCCCGTATCGCCGATGACGATGAATGAAAAAGACTCGGTGCCCGTGAAGTTCTCCGGCGACACCATGAAGCCGCGGCCGTCGAGCGTCGTACGACCGGAGGCGACGACCGCACGGACCATTGCCTCGCGCCATGTCTCGGTGCGCGACGCGGCCCACGAGTTCCACATGCCGGAGGCCCAGTTCTCGGTATCGAAGTACCAACTCATTCCCCAGATGGGCACCGAGGCGACGATCACCGCCGTCAAGGGCAATCCGATCTGCAGACCACGGCCGAAGGCCGACGTGAGCGAATAGCGAGCGGAGCGCAGGCGGATGGCGAATCGCAGCCGCGACTCGAGCCACCAGCGGAGCGTGCGCGACGGCCAGGCCGCGAGCCCGGTTTTTGCTGGTGCATCCAGCGTGCGCTCCCACGCAGCCCGTTCGAGCCAGCGGGTCGTACGCCGGATGAACAGTCGGGCCGGGACAATAAGGAAGAACGTGAGCGCGAGCGCGACGACGATGTCGCCCAGTACCGCGACGAGCGGTGAAAGGATTCCGAGCGCCGACTTGTCAAAGCCCATGCGGCTCACGTGAATGGCGAACAGTACGGCGATGAGCGTCACGATCCATCCACGATCGGCAGCCACCCTGGCCTGCTCATCAGCCTCGACGCGGGCTCCAATCTCGGTCAGCCTCTCGGGACGATCGAGACCGATATCGGCAATGACGGTCTCGTCGACGTCGAGCTCGGAGTACCGACCGCCCGGTCGTAATGTTGATCGTCACCGTCACGAGCCGAACAGCCGCAGCGACACCCATAAACCAGTTCGAAGCGTATCGGCCGAGCAGCAGCACGGCGATCGCCGCGCCGAGGTTTCCGAATGCCGATGTGAGGTCGGGCAGAAATGGCTTTCCCGCTGCGGCTTTGCGCGCCGCCGCGTTGGCGAGCCTGAGCACATCAAACGCGAAAGGCGCCGCGACGAACATCGCAAGGGCGGTGACGGCCAGCCAGGAGGCGTTCAGCAGCACCAGCGCAAGCAACAGCGTCAAGCCGGCGCTCCCCCATGCGCTTTGCTGCGCGGCGGACGTTCGATACCGGAAGCTGCCAACCAGTTCCGCAGCGACCCCTCCGAGCAGGAGCAGGCCTGACGCGCGGTCCGGCTCCGGCGCCCAGAGAGGTGTTAGAAGGGCGGCACCCGCAAGCAGCCCGGTGAAGGTGGCAAGCGCGGGCCTTTGTGCGCTCCCCGATGAAGGACTTTGGTTATCAGGCAGGATGATTGGGTCTAATGGCAACGCAAATCGCGAGCATTTTTATCGGAGGGCTGCTCATGTCAACTGCCATCACGTGCATGTTCAGATAAAATGAGAGTTATGTGGGTGATGAAAAGAGCGCTCATCGCTACGGTGATTTTCGCGGCGGCCTGCGCATCACCGACGGCTCCCGAACTGCCGGCCGGGTCAATTCAGGTGAACGGCACCGTCCGCTACATGGCGCTCGAGGGAGGATTCTGGACCGTCCAAACCCGCTAGCGGTGCCGCGCGCCAACTCAGAACCACCGGAAGTAGCCGACTGACATGCCTGGCATCCACATCAACCCCGATCACTTCCTGCAGACGGAAACCGGCCGGGTGATCACGCCCGAGCGGAACGCCGAAGCCTGGAAACAGTCCTATCACGCATTTAACGAAGCACTCAGAGGCGCGACGGATGGGACGACTTTCTATGTTCTGGTTGGCCCACAGGGCTCGGGGAAAAGTACCTGGGCGCGCAATCTTGTTCAGAATGATGCTCGGGCGATCGTATTCGACGCGATACTCGTCAAAAGATCCGAGCGCGAGCCACTACTGCGCGCGGCCAGCGTTTATCCAATATCGAGGATTGCCGTGTGGTTCAGAACGCCGCTGGAAACATGCCTGGCGCGAAACGCCGCTCGACCCACCGACGAGGTAGTCCCTGAACGAGCCGTGCGGAATGTCCATGCCGCGGTGGAACCGCCAACGGTGTCCGAGGGATTCCACTCCATCGTTGAAGTATTTCCAGGCAACCACGCGGGGATGCCATAATCCAGACACTCACAAGAGCAAATGACGCCTGAACGATGGCGGCAGGTCGAGGAGATTTTTCACGCAGCGCTGACGCGCAGCGACCATGATCGCGCGGCCTTTCTCGCGAACGCGTGCGCCGGCGACGAAGCTCTCCTGCGCGAAGTGAAGTCGCTCCTCGCCCAGCCAGCGTCGGGCGGCGGGGCTCTTGACGGTCCGGCTGTGGCGGTCGCAGCGCAGATGGTCAACGACATCGGCGCCTCACAGTTGACCGGCCGGCGCGTCGGTGGCTACGACGTGCACGCGCGCATCGGCGCGGGCGGGATGGGCGAGGTCTACCGCGCGCGTGATACGAAATTGGGCCGGGACGTGGCGATCAAGATTCTCCCGCCCCGCTTCACCAGCGATCCCGATCGACTCGCGCGGTTCGAACGCGAGGCGCGCATGCTGGCGTCGCTCAATCATCCCCACATCGGCGCGATCTACGGACTGGAAGATGCTGACGGCGTGCGCGCGTTGGTGCTCGAGCTGGTCGACGGCGAAACGCTGGCCGACCGCATCGCGCGCGGCCCCATACCGCTGCACGACACGCTGGCCCTTGCGCGGCAAATCGCGGATGCGCTCGAGGCGGCGCACGAGAAGGGGATCGTCCACCGGGATCTGAAGCCGGCCAACATCAAGATCACGCCTGAGGGTGTCGTCAAAGTCCTCGACTTCGGTCTCGCGAAGGCGGCCTCCGGTGACACGGCCTCCGCGGATCTGACGCAATCGCCGACGATGACGGTCGGGGGAACAAGAGAAGGAGTCATTCTTGGGACGGCGGCGTACATGAGCCCGGAGCAGGCGAAGGGGCGGCCCGCCGACAAACGCGCGGATGTGTGGGCGTTCGGCATCGTCCTCTACGAGATGCTGACAGGTCGACCGGCGTTCGCAGGTGACACGCTAGCGGACGTGATCGCGAAGGTGATCGAGCGCGAGCCCGATTGGTCGGCGCTCTCCGCCTCGACACCTGTGCGCCTGCGTGAGCTGCTGCGCCGATGCGTGAGAAAAGATCCGAAGACGCGGCTGCAGGCGGTCGGCGACGCGCGCGTGCAGATTGACGAGCTGATCGGCGGCGCGACCGACGAAGCGGCCGCGGTGGCCACGCAGCCGCGCGTACAACCCAGTACGAGCCGCGCGTGGATGGTTGTTGCGGCGTTGTCGCTCGCGATGGCCGCTGCGCTGGCAGTCCCCGCCACGTTGTACCTCCGTCGTGGTGCAAGTGAGCCACTACTGTCGCGCTTTGAGATTCACACGCCGCCGACGAGCGACTCGGTATCGTTCGCGCTGTCAGCCGACGGCCGGCAGCTGGCGTTCGTCGCCACGGCGGAGGGCACGTCGCGCCTCTGGGTGCGACCGATCGACCAAGTGACAGCGCAACCGCTTCCAGGCACCGAGGGAGCGAGCTATCCGTTCTGGTCGCCGGATGGCCGCGCAATTGGGTTTTTTGCCGACGGCAAGTTGAAACGGATCGACCTGGGAAGCAACGTCGCACAGATCCTCGCGGACGCGCGGAATGGCCGCGGCGGCACGGAGAACCCCGACGGCGTCGTGGTGTTTGCACCGGACGGCGGCGGAGGCCTGATGCGCGTGCTGCCGGGTGGAACACCGGTGCCGGCGACGCACCCTGCGCTCGGCCGGGGAACCCATCGCTGGCCGCAGTTTCTGCCCGATGGACGCCATTTCCTGTTTTACGGAAGTACGGGGCAGGTGGGGTCGGCGGGCATCTACGTAGGAACGCTCGACGGAGGCGATCCTACGCGCGTGCTGACGGTAGACACCGCGGTCGTCTATGCACCGCCCGGAGTACTGCTGTGGGTGAACGACGGGGTGCTGGTCGCACAGCGCTTCGATCCGGCGCGTGTTGCGGTTAGTGGAGAACCCATTCCAGTGGCTCATGGCGTCGGTATCGACGAGGGCATCTTCCGTGGCGCGTTTGCCGTGTCCTCAAGCGGCGTACTCGCACATCGCGCCAGCCGGGGAGAACGGCGTCAACTCACCTGGGTTAATCGCGCAGGTGTCCCGCTAGGCACCGTCGGCCGTCCCGATGAGAACGGGCTCAGCGGCGCGGAACTGGCGCCCGATGGCAAACGCGTGGCCGTGATGCGCACCGAGCAGGGGAATACGGACGTGTGGCTAATCGACACGGGCCGAGACTTTTCACGCCGCTTTACGCTCCATCCGGGCAACGACGGCGGTCCGCTGTGGTCTTCGGATGGGATGCGCGTAGTGTTTGGATCAGGGCGAAACGGCCCTGTTAATCTGTTCGAGAAAGCGGCAGATGGCGCTGGCGAGGATCGGACGCTGTTGACCACGGAGGAACCCAAACTGGCGCTGGACTGGTCACGTGATGGTCAATGGCTCCTCTACAATGTTCGCCATCCGAAGACTGGGTTGGACATCTGGGCCGCGCAGATGGCCCGCGATGGCAAGCGGATCCCGGTAAGAGAGACTACCTTCGACGAGACGGCGGGACAGTTCTCCCCCGATGGGCGCTGGGTAGCGTATCAGTCGAACGAATCCAAGCCAGCGCAGATTTACATCCAACCGTTTTCCGAGCCCGGCGGCCCGCGGCAGGTGACCACGGCGGGCGGGACCCAGCCGCGATGGAGCCCCGACGGGAAAGAATTGTTCTATGTCGGCCTTGATGGCAGCTTAATGGCCGTGCCGATCGCGGTTGGAGCGGATCGACACGTGGACTCCGGCGCGGCGGTGAAGCTCTTTCGGACGCAACTCGCCACCGGTCGGAATATCAACTCCGGCGGGCTAGGGTCGAGTGCGCAGTACGCAGTTGCCCCCGGCGGCCGTTTTCTGGTGAACATGACCCTCGAGCCGGCGACCGCGTCGCCGATTACCATCGTCCTCAACTGGGACGCGGCGCTGAAGAAGTGAACTGATGTTGAAGAAGAACTGCTAATGACGCCTGAACGATGGCGGCAGGTCGAGGAGATTTTTCACGCAGCGCTGACGCGCAGCGAACGCGACCGTGCGGCCTTTCTCGCGGAGGCGTGCGCCGGCGACGAAGCGCTTCTTCGTGAGGTCAATTCGCTGCTCGCGCAGCACGTGTCGAACGGGGGCCTTCTCGATGGTTCGGCTGCCGCCACCGCAGCGCCGTTGGTCAGTGACATCGGCGCCTCAAAGCTTGCCGGCCGGCGCATCGGGGGCTACGAAGTGCACACGCGCATCGGCGCGGGCGGGATGGGCGAGGTGTACCGCGCGCGTGACACGAAGCTGGGGCGCGACGTCGCGATCAAGATTCTCCCGCCCCACTTCACCAGTGATCCCGATCGACTCGCGCGGTTCGAACGCGAGGCGCGCATGCTGGCGTCGCTCAATCATCCCCACATCGGCGCGATCTACGGACTGGAAGATGCTGACGGCGTGCGCGCATTGGTGCTCGAGCTGGTCGACGGCGAAACGCTGGCCGACCGCATCGCGCGCGGACCCATCCCTCTGCACGACACGCTGTCCATTGCGCGACAAATTGCGGATGCGCTCGAGGCGGCGCACGAGAAGGGGATCATCCACCGGGATCTGAAGCCGGCCAACATCAAGATCACGCCTGACGGTGTCGTCAAAGTCCTCGACTTCGGTCTCGCGAAAGCCGCCTCCGCAGACGCGGCAACCGTCGATATGACGCAGTCGCCGACGATCACGGTCGGCGGAACAAGAGAAGGGGTCATTCTTGGGACGGCGGCGTACATGAGCCCCGAGCAGGCGAAGGGGCGGCCCGCCGACAAGCGCGCGGATGTGTGGGCGTTCGGCATCGTCCTCTACGAGATGCTGACAGGTCGACCGGCGTTCGCGGGTGAGACGATCTCGGACGTGATCGCGAAGGTGATCGAGCGCGAGCCGGATTGGTCGGCGCTCTCCGCCTCGACGCCTGTGCGCCTGCGTGAGCTGCTGCGCCGATGCGTGAGGAAAGATCCCAAGACGCGGCTTCAAGCGATCGGCGACGCACGCATTCAGATTGACGAGCTGTTCCGCGGTACTACGGACGAGTCCGCTGCGACTGTTGTCATGCAGCCGCGCACACAGCGCAACGCAAGCCGCGCGTGGATGGTTGTTGCGGCGTTGTCGCTCGCGATGGCTGCGGCGCTGGCCATTCCCGCCACACGGCATCTCAGTCGCGCTGTACCCGAGCCCGTACCAACGCGCTTTGAGATCATCACGCCTCCGACAAGTGATCTGGTGTCTTTCGCGCTATCGGAGGACGGCCGGCAGCTCGCGTTCGTCGCCACGGCGGAGGGCACGTCGCGGCTGTGGGTTCGCCCGCTCGATCAGGTGACAGCGCGGCCGCTTGCAGGCACCGAGGGAGCCCGCTATCCGTTCTGGAAGCCGGATGGACGCGCGATTGGGTTTTTTGCTGACGGAAAGATGAAGCGGATCGAGTTGGGAAACGGCGGCGTGCAGGACGTGGCGGACGCGCCGAATGGCCGCGGTGGCGCGTGGAACAGCGATGACGTCATCGTGTTTGCCCCAAGCGGCTTCGGGGTCCTGATGCGGGTGATAGCCACCACGCGAGGGACGCCGGTGCCCGTGACAAAGCTTCCGTCCGGCGTCGGCAGCCATCGCTTCCCGCAGTTTCTCCCCGATGGGGGCCATTTCCTCTTTTTCGGCGGGACTGGACGCGGAGAGGGGCAGCATATGTACGTTGGGGCGCTCGACGGTGGCGAGTCAAAACGGGTATTGGCAGCAGAATCGGTAGCCGTGTATGCGCCTCCCGCCTCGCTGTTGTGGGTGGAGGAGGGGGTGCTCGTCGCGCGGGGCTTCGACCCGGTGACCGCGGTGGTCAGCGGTGAGCCGATTCCTGTGACGCAGGATGTCGGACTGGACGAGGGCGTGTACCGGGGCGCGTTTGCGGTCTCGGCGACCGGCGTGCTTGTGCATCGGACCGGCCGGGGAGAACGGCGTCAACTCACATGGGTCGATCGCGCCGGCGTTGCACAAGGCACAGTAGGGCCAAGCGATGAGGCCGGACTAAACGGTGTTGAGTTGGCACCCGATGGCCGGCGCGTTGCGGTGACTCGCACCTTGCGGGGGGATGCGGACGTGTGGCTGATCGACATTGGGCGTGATGTGACGACACGCTTCACGTTGCACCCGGGCCTCGACCACTCTCCCGTGTGGTCTTCGGATGGAACCCGCGTTGTGTTTACATCGCCGCGCAACGGCCCGCCGGACTTGTTCGAGAAAGCGGCTAGTGCAAGTGCAGCTGATGACGATCGCCTGCTGTTAGCGTCAGCGGAACCAAAGATGGCGATGAGCTGGTCAGCAGATGGGCAGTGGCTGCTCTACAGTAATAGGCATCCGAAGACAGGGTTGGACCTCCTGGCAGCACCGACGGCAGCACCGACGGCCAGCGACAGCAAGCCTATCCCGGGGATACAGACCCCCTTCGACGAGACGGCAGGGCAATTCTCGCCCGACGGGCGGTGGGTGGCGTTTCAGTCAAACGAATCCGGGACTACTCAGATTCACGTCCGACCGTCTCGAGGTCCAGGCGCCGGGTGGCAGGTGACAACGGCCGGCGGGACTCAGCCGCGGTGGCGTCCAGACGGCAGAGAATTGTTTTATTCGCCGCCGACTTCCGCCTGATGGCAGTACCAACCTTGGTCGGGGTAGACCGCCAGACGCTGGAGCTAGGCGCTACAGTCCCGCTCTTTCGGACGCGGCTTGCCAGCGGCCCGGGCATCAATTCCACTGGGACCGGATCGAGGGCGCAGTACGCAGTTGCGTCTGACGGCCGCTTTCTGATGAATATGGCCGTCGAGGAGAGCATACCCATCACGGTCGTCCTCAATTGGGACGCGGCGTTAAAGAAGTGAACTGACAATGACGCCTGAGCGTTGGCGGCAGGTCGAGGAGATTTTTCACGCAGCGCTGACGCAAAGCGACCGTGATCGCGCGGCCTTTCTCGCGGAGGCGTGCGCCGGCGACGAGGCGCTCCTGCGGGAAGTGAAGTCTCGCGCTCGCCCAGCCAGCGTCTGACGGCGGGGCTCTCGACGGTCCGGCTATGGCCGTCGCGGCGCAAATGGTCAGCGACATCGGCGCCTCAGTCACTGGCCGGCGCATCGGCATCTACGAGGTGCACGCGCGCATCGGCGCGGGCGGGATGGGCGAGGTCTACCGCGCGCGCGACACGAAGCTGGGCCGCGACGTGGCGATCAAGATCCTGCCGACGCTCTTCACCAGCGATCCCGATCGGCTGGCGCGGTTCGAACGCGAGGCGCGCGTGCTGGCGTCACTCAATCATCCCCACATCGGCGCGATCTACGGACTGGAAGACGCGGACGGCGTGCGGGCCTTGGTGCTCGAGCTGGTCGACGGCGAGACGCTGGCTGACCGCATCGCGCGCGGACCCATTCCTGCTGCAACGACACGCTGACCATTGCGCGACAGATCGCGGATGCGCTCGAGGCGGCGCACGAGAAGGGCATCGTCCACCGCGATCTGAAGCCGGCCAATATCAAGATCACTCCTGACGGCGTCGTGAAAGTCCTCGACTTTGGCCTGGCGAAGGCGGCCTCCGGCGACGCGGCGACCGCCGATCTGACGCAGTCGCCGACGCTGACGGTCGGCGGGACGAGAGAAGGGGTCATCCTCGGGACGGCGGCGTACATGAGCCCCGAGCAGGCGAGCGGCCGGCCCGCCGACAAGCGCGCGGACGTGTGGGCGTTCGGCGTCGTGCTCTACGAGATGCTGACCGGCCGGCGCGGCCTTCGAGGGTGAGACGATCTCGGACGTGCTCGCGAAGGTGATCGAGCGCGAACCGGATTGGACGGCGCTCCCGGCCTCGACGCCTCCGCGCCTGCGTGAACTGTTGCGCCGATGCGTGAGGAAGGATCCGAAGACGCGGCTCCAGGCGATCGGAGACGCGCGCGTTCAGATTGAAGAGCTGATCAGCGGCGCGACGGAGGAAACCGCGACGGCCGTCGCCACGCAGCCGCGCGCACAGCGCAGTGCGCGCTTCGCATGGATCGTCGCGGCGCTGTCGCTCGCGATCGCAGCGGCGCTGGCAATCCCCGCCACGCTGTACTTCCGTCGCGTGGCCCCCGAGCCGCTTCGTGACGCGCTTCGAGATCCCCACGCCGCCGACGAGCGATCCGGTATCGTTCGCGCTGTCGGCCGACGGCCGACAGCTGGCGTTCGTCGCGACGGCTGAGGGCGCGCCGCGGCTCTGGGTGCGGCCGCTCGACCAGGTGACGGCGCAGCCGCTCGCCGGGCACCGAGGGAGCCAGCTATCCGTTCTGGGCGCCGGATGGCCGCGCGATTGGGTTTTTTGCCGACGGCAAGCTGAAGCGGATCGATCTGGGAAGCGGCGGCCTGCAGGAACTGGCGGACGCGCCGAGTGGCCGCGGTGGCACGTGGAACCGCGACGACGTCATCGTGTTCGCCCCGGACGTCACCGGGGTCTTGATGCGCGTGATGGCCACAGGTGGGACGCCGGTGGCCGTGACGCGGCTTGCGCCCGGCGCAGGGCGACCATCGCTGGCCGCAGTTTCTGCCCGATGGGCGCCATTTCCTCTTTTTCGTGGCGTACGGGCGGCCGGACAAATCGGGCGTGTACGTCGGGACGCTCGACGGCGGCGAGCCGACGCGCGTACTCGCGACAGAGACGGCGGCCGTGTATGCGCCGCCCGGCGCGCTGCTGTGGGTGCACGAGGGGGTGCTCGTCGCGCAGCGCTTCGACCCGGCGCGCAAGGTGGTCAGTGACGAGCCGATCCCCGTCGCCCAGGCGGTCGGATTGGACGATGGCGTGTTGCGCGGCGCGTTTGCGGTGTCGGCGACCGGCGTGCTCGCGCATCGGGCCGGCCGAGGGAGAACGGCGGCAACTCATCTGGGTCGATCGCGGAGGAGTCGCGCGGGGCACCGTAGGGCCGCCCGATGAGGACGGGCTAAGCAGTCCGGAGCTGGCGCCCGATGGCCAGCGCGTCGCGGTGCACCGCACGGTGCAAGGGAATACGGACGTGTGGCTGATCGACACTGGCCGTGACCGTGCAGAGCCGCTTTACGTTCGACGCGAGCATCGAACGGCCATCCTCTGTGGTCCCCGGATGGGAGCCGCGTGGTGTTCAGGTCCTTGCGCAACGGCCCCTGGGACCTGTTTGCAGAAAGCGGCGAGTGGCGCTGGCGACGAGCAGGCCCTGCTGGTGACGGGGGAATTCAAGTCGCCGCTGGCCTGGTCGCCCGATGGGCGGGTCCTGCTCTACGCGATCCAGCATCCGAAGACCGGGATGGACCTCTGGGCCCTGCCGCTGGCCGGCGACCGCAAGCCGTTCCCGGTCGTGCAGACGCCCTTCGACGAGACGGCGGGGCAGTTCTCGCCAGACGGGCGGTGGGTGGCGTATCAGTCGAACGAATCCAGGACAGTGCAGATTTACGTCCGACCGTTTCCGGGGTCCGGCGGCCCGTGGCAGGTGTCGACGGCGGGCGGGAGCCAGCCGCGGTGGCGGCCCGACGGGAAGGAACTGTTTTATGTCGCGCCTGACGCCCGTTTGATGGCGGTGCCGATCGCGGTCGGGGCGGACCCACAGACGCTGGAGCAGGGCGCGCCGGTGCCGCTCTTCCGGACGCGGCTCGCCAGCGGCGCGAACATTTCCGGGCTGATGTCGAAGCCGCAGTATGCGGTCGCCTCCGACGGCGCGCTTTCTGATGAACATGGCCGTCGAGGCGGCGACCGCGCCACCCATCACGGTCGTCCTCAACTGGGACGCGGCGTTGAAGAAGTGAACTGACAATGACGCCTGAACGATGGCGGCAGGTCGAGGAGATGTTTCACGCGGCGCTGACGCGCAGCGAACGCGACCGTGCGGCCTTTCTGGCGGACGCGTGCGCCGGCGACGAGGCGCTTCTTCGTGAGGTCAATTCGCTGCTCGCGCAGCACGTGTCGAACGGGGGCCTTCTCGATGGTTCGGCTGCCGCCACCGCGGCGCCGTTGGTCAGTGACATCGGCGCCTCAAAGCTGACCGGCCGGCGCATCGGGGGCTACGAAGTGCACGCGCGCATCGGCGCGGGCGGGATGGGCGAGGTCTACCGCGCGCGTGACACGAAGCTGAGGCGCGACGTCGCGATCAAGATTCTGCCGCCGCACTTCACCAGCGATCCCGAGCGACTCGCGCGGTTCGAACGCGAGGCGCGCATGCTGGCGTCGCTCAATCATCCCCACATCGGCGCGATCTACGGACTGGAAGACGCTGACGGCGTGCGCGCATTGGTGCTCGAGCTGGTCGACGGCGAGACGCTGGCCGACCGCATCGCGCGCGGACCCATCCCTCTGCACGACACGCTGTCCATTGCGCGACAAATTGCGGATGCGCTCGAGGCGGCGCACGAGAAGGGGATCATCCACCGGGATCTGAAGCCGGCCAACATCAAGATCACGCCTGACGGTGTCGTCAAAGTCCTCGACTTCGGTCTCGCGAAAGCCGCCTCCGCAGACGCGGCAACCGTCGATATGACGCAGTCGCCGACGATCACGGTCGGCGGAACACGAGAAGGGGTCATTCTTGGGACGGCGGCGTACATGAGCCCGGAGCAGGCGAAGGGCCGGCCCGCCGACAGGCGCGCGGATGTCTGGGCGTTCGGCATCGTCCTCTACGAGATGCTGACAGGGCGACCGGCGTTCGCCGGTGACACGATCTCGGAGGTGATCGCGAAGGTGATCGAGCGCGAGCCGGATTGCTCGGCGCTCTCCGCCTCGACCCCTCCCCGTCTCCGCGAATTGTTGCGCCGATGCGCGAAGAAAGATCCGAAGACGCGGCTTCAGGCGATCGGCGACGCGCGCGTGCAGATCGATGAGCTCATCAGCGCTGCGCCGGACGAACCCGTCATGACGTCTGTCACGCCGCCGCGCGCACAGCGCAGCGCTCGTTTCGCATGGATCGCCACAGCGCTGTCGCTCGCGGTCGCAGCGGCCCTAGCAATTCCCGCCACGCAGCAAATTCGCCGTGTTGTACCTGAGCCGCTTGTGACGCGCTTTGAGATTGTCACTCCGCCAACGAATGACCCGGGATCGTTCGCGCTCTCGTCTGACGGGCGCCAGTTGGCGTTCGTCGCTAACGCAGAGGGCACCGCTCGGATCTGGGTTCGGCCGCTGGACCAGGTCACTGCGCAGCCGCTTCCAGGCTCTGAGGGAGCCAGGTTTCCGTTCTGGGCGCCAGATGGACGCGCGATCGGGTTTTTTGCTGATGGAAAGTTGAAGCGGATCGATCTCGGAGACGACGGTCCGCAGGTGCTGGCTGACGCGCCAAGTGGCCGCGGCGGCGCGTGGAACGCCGACGGCGTCATCATCTTTGCCCCCGCGGTAGACGCAACCATCATGCGTGTGGATTCGGGGGGAACGCGGGTCGCGGTGACGGGGCTTGCTCCCGGGCAGCGGAGTCATCGCTGGCCGCAGTTTTTGCCTGATGGGCGTCATTTCCTCTACTTCGCGTTCGGGGGAGGGGCGCCGACGGACACGCCGGGTGTGTATATGGGAACGCTCGACAGCAGCGAGCAGACACTCGTACTCCCGACAGACACTGCGGCCATGTATGCGCCACCGGCAGCCCTGCTGTGGGTGAGTAACGGAGTGCTCGTCGCGCAGCGCTTCAACCCGGCGACCGGTGTGGTCAGCGATAAACCGATGACCGTAGCGCGCACCGTCGGTGTGGACGATCGACTGTTCAGGGGCGCCTTTGCGGTGTCGGCAACTGGCGTGCTCGCGCATCGGACCGGCCAGGGAGAACGGCGCCAACTCGCGTGGATTGATCGCTCGGGCAACACGCGAGGGACCGTCGTACCTCCCGATGAGGACGGGCTGAGCAGTCCGGAGCTCGAGTCCGACGGCCGACGCATCGCAGTGGGCCGCACAGTGGACGGAAATCATGACGTGTGGCTAATCGATGCTGGCGGTCCACGTCGCTTCACGGTAAACGCGAGCATCGACGGCGCTCCTCTTTGGTCCCCGGACGGGTCCCGCGTGGTGTTTGCGTCCATGCGAAACGGCCTTTTCGACCTGTTTGAGAGAGCGGCGAGTGGCGCTGGCGACGAACGACCGCTGTTGGTGACGGGGGAACAAAAGACGCCCCTGGACTGGTCATCCGATGGGCGGTTCCTGCTTTACGCGACACAGCACCCGAAGACGGGCGCAGACCTCTGGGCCCTGCCGTTGCCGGGCGGCACGCCCTTCCCGGTCGTGCCCCAAACGCCCTTCGATGAGATAGCCGGGCAATTTTCGCCCGACGGGAAATGGCTCGCATATCAGTCGAACGAGTCCAACCCCGCGCAGATTTATATTCGACCTTTTCAGGGTCCTGGTGGGCCCTGGCAAGTGTCGACGGCGCCGGCCGGCGGGAGTCAGCCACGTTGGCGGCCTGACGGCAAAGAGCTGTTCTACGTCTCTGCGGACGCCCGTTTGATGGCGGTGCCGATCGCGGTCGGACTAGACCCGCAGACATTGCAAATTGGCACGCCGGTCCCGCTCTTCAAGACACGGCTCGCAGGCGGTGGAGGCATCCCCGGTGGAAGCCAGTCGAAGGCGCAGTATGCAGTGGCCTCCTCCGACCGCTTTCTGATGAATCTGGGCGTCGAAGCAACCGCGTCGCCGATTACGATCGTCCTCAACTGGGACGCGGCGCTGAAGAAGTAACTATCAGCGGTTTCAAAACCTCACGTGCGCGGGTGGCGCCGATTTTTCTTTGTCCGCCGCGCAGGGCCGTCTCACGTACACGTGCTGGTCGGCCCGAGGACGGACAAAGGAAAATCGGTGACAGGACCCGCGCGAAAGTTTTGAAACCGCTTCTAGTTCCCTCCTCGCAGCTCGCGCATCAACCACGCCTTCGCGAGCTTCCAGTCCCGCATGACGGTGTCGGGCGAAATCGACAAGACAGTGGCCGTTTCCTCCACACTCAGCCCGCCGAAAAAGCGCAGCTCAACCACGCGGCTCTTCCGCTCATCCACCGTCGCCAGTGTCTTCAGCGCATCGTCGAGCGCCACCAGATCCAATGCCGGTTCCACGGCGACGGGTAAGCCTTCATCAAACGTCACTTTCATGGCTCCCCCTCCGCGCTTCTGATACCCCTTCGATCGCGCGTAGTCGACCAGGATGCGCCGCATGAGCCTGGCGGACATCGCAACGAAGTGCGCGCGATTCTGCCAGTTGACGTGCTGGAGGTCGATCAGACGCAGGTACGCCTCGTTGACGAGCGCGGTCGCCTGCAGGCTGTGACCGGCCCGCTCGCCGGCCATGCACCGGCGAGCGATGCGGCGCAGCTCGCTGTGGACGATCGGGACCAGCCGATCGAGCGCCGCCTCGTCGCCCTCCCGCCACTTCAGGAGGAGCTCCGTTATGTCATGGGGTGAGGCTGGAATGGCCGCATTTTACGCCCGATTTCGCCTGATGCCAGTTTTCACCCGCGCTTCCCGCCTCCGGATACGAGGAGGGGCGCGCGATGACAAGAGCAGGACGAATGGCGACGGTGGCACTGGTGGTCGCTGCAACGATGATGGTGGCAAGGCGCGCGAGCGCCCACGACGAGCCGAACGCCGCAGCCGCCGAGGGTGAGGCGACCATCGTGCTGCATGTCGCCAACTACGCGGCCTTGCCGAAAGGCGTGCTGAAGGCGGCGAGCGCGCGCGTCTCGATGGTGTACAAGGCGATCGGCGTGCGCGTTGTGTGGGTCGATGACGAGGGAAGTGTCAAGCATCCCGAGAACGGCCGGCTTCATCTCACCGTCCTGCTGCTCTCGCGCGACATGGCCGAGAAGAAAATCTCAGCGGACCGCATCAAGGACGGTGTGTTTGGTCAGGCCCACATGCCCAGCGGGCGCGCGTCCATCTTCTGCGACCGCATCGCGACGATGCCCGGCGCCCCAACCTACCTCGCGAACCCGCTCGGCGACGTCATCGCCCACGAGGTGGGCCATCTCATGCTCGGTGCGAACAGCCACTCTCGCGGTGGCATCATGCGCGCGCGCATGAACGTGCACGCCCTTCACCTCCAGAGCTTCGACCGGACGCAAGCCGGCACTATCCGTGCTTCGTTGATGGAAGCAAAGGCTGTCCAATAAACCGCTCGTAATCCTCGCGCGTGTCGATGTCCGTGAAGGCGCCTTCATCGTCGACCTGCACTTCGACGATGGCATCCGCATGCGCGCGAACGACCGGCTTCGCGCCCAGCGCGGGATCGGCGCGCTCGAGCTCATCAAACAATTCACGGCCGAAGATGACCGGGTGACCATGACGACCGTTGGATACCGGCCGCACCAGTGGAGCGCCATGCTCGCGCTGCGCTGCAATCAGCGTTCGCACGGTTGCGGCGCTCACGAGCGGCACATCAATGAGCGTCACCAGGGCTGCACGCGCAACGGCCAGATCGAGCGCGTGCATACCGGCCACCAGAGATGTCAGCTGCCCCTGCTCGTAATTCGGATTGTCAATGATCCGTACTCCCTCACGCGGCCGTACACCGGCGCGGATCGCGTCGGCATCCGCGCCCACGACGACGATGACCTCCGAAGCACCGGCCTCGAGCAGCGTGCGCGTGACGCGATCGAAGAAGGTGTCGCCCGACGATCCGATCGGCAGCAACGCCTTCGGTCTCCCCATTCGTGACGACCTGCCGCCCGCGAGCACGATTCCGGGAATCATCGCCAACTACTATAGAATCGCTGGCATGAGTGAAGTGGGCGTAAAAGTTCGCTGCCAGCGTTGCGGCGATCAGATGGACCTCCGGGACCCACCGCCAGGTACCCCGTGGCAGCCCAATCAATTCTGGGTGTGTCAGAAATGCGGCCGGCATTACTGGACGACATACCCCACGCAACCCGGCGCCGCTCCCGCTGCGCCGGCCACCGCGGCGAAACCCGCCGTCGAGTGATTTCTGCGCAGGCTCCCCATGAATACCAGCCCCATCGACGACGAAGACGAAGAAATCCTTGAAGATGAGGAGTTTGACGAGGACGCCGAAGGCGGCGACGATGACGAAGATGACGACGACGAGGATGAGGAAGAAGAGGAAACCTGGCAGCTTGTCGCAGGTTGTCGCATCTTGACTTCGTAGGGTGAAGCACCTACACTGACCCCGTTCTCGACCGGAGAGGCTCCCAAAGCCAGGATCTCCAAGAGGTTACACGGCTTTCAGCAAACGGCCGGGGACATGCGGAGGACACGGGTATGCCGACCGGCACGATCGCACGGCTTCTCATCGACAAGGGGTTCGGGTTCATTCGCGATGAAGGTGGTATCGAACACTTCTTTCATCGCAGCTCTGTTCGCGGCGCCGTCTTCGAGCTGCTTCGCGAAGGTCAGCGCGTGGAATTCACTCCTGAGGAGTCTCAGAAGGGTCCGCGCGCGGGAGACGTTCGTCTCGTAGAAAGTTAGGTCTTACCGCCGGCGTCGATCGGCGCCGGAATCAACTCGGCTTCGTCGGCGCTTCCTCCGACAACGTCGTCGTACTTCAGGTCTGTACGCTGAGCATGCGGAAGAAGGCTTCCGTGTCGCTCAAATCCCGCACCACGAGATCAGCACCGCTCTTGCGAAGCGTGTCCACATCGCACGGCCCCGTTGCGACTGCGACCGATCGTGCGCCTGCGGCTTTGGCGCATGCGACGTCGAGCACCGTATCGCCCACAACGACGACATCTCCAGGAGCCACCCGCGGCGCGCCGCACGCTTCTGCGCGCTGCATCGCGATCTCGAATAGAAGATTGCGATCGGTCACCGCGTCGCCATACGCGCCGCACCGGAAGAATTTCCAGATGTCGAAATGCTGGAGCTTGATGCGCGCACCCTCTTCACAGTTCCCCGTCAGGAGAGCGGCGAACACGTCGTCGCGCGTGTCGAGAGTTTCGAGAAGGCGCCGCACGCCAGGCAGCACCCCTTTTCCCGGCGCCGGCTCACGCAGCGTGTCGGTCAGTCGGGAGAAATAGCGATCCTGGAAGCGGTCAAAGTTGCCGCCGCTGAGATCGACGCGCGCCCGTGCAGCGGCGTCAACGAGAATCCATTTGTCGGTACGGCCCGCCATCTCGACGCCGTCAAACGCGCCTGCAATGCCGAATACATCTTCGAAGGCGCGATTCATCGCCCGGCTGCCCGCGCGGCCCGTGCGAATGAGCGTTCCATCGATGTCGAGAAGGACAATCGTCATTCAACCTGCGGTTCGGCGCGCGCGTGGCCCGGGCGCATCGGATTGATCAGGATTCGGAACGGACGTTCCCAGCCCGCGGCCCTTTCGGCGATTCCTCTTCGTCGAACGCGACGCGCTGTCCTTCCGCGAGCGAATCGAAGTTGCCCTGCACGCCGCTTCGATGGAAGAACCACTCCTGTCCGCCCTCATCACGTATGAAGCCGAAGCCGCGATCACGTACGAGCCGTTTGATAGTGCCTGTAGGCATAGCGCACTCCTTCGTAGCCGGTCTTGCTCTACAATACCAGCAAACTTCTGCCATTTGCGCCGGCCTTCACCCATGCGGCGGGACGGCAGCCCGGCATCACGGCGAAGCAAGGCGGGCGGTGTACAATGCGCGTTCTCTCGACAGAATTTCAGGAGGGTTATATGGGAAGAGCACATCTCACCGCCATCGCCGCGGCCGCCGCGTTCGGCCTGGCATCGGTGATTATTGCAGCGCAAGCCCCGGGGCAACCGCCTGCGGGCCAGAAGCCCACCGGACAAGCGCCGGCGCCGGCGCCGGCGCAGCCGGGTGGGCCGCCTCCGAATCCAGCTGATCCCAGTTTGCCTCAGGGTCAAGGCGGAGGCCGAGGGCCGGGCGCTCCGGTCTTCCAGGCAGCGCGCGCGGCCATCAAGGGCAGCAACGGGATGACCGGCACCGCGACGTTCTATGAAATCGCGAACGGCGGAAACGCTCACATGGTGCAAATCATCCTCGTTATCGAGAATGCGCCTCCAGGTATGCACGGCGTTCACATTCATGCCACCGGCCGCTGCGAAGGTCCGGACTTCAAGAGCGCCGGAGGCCATTTCGACCCGGGTCCTGCCGGCAATCCCGACCCGGATGTCAACCATCCCTATCACATGGGCGATCTGCCGAACATCACAGTCAACGCGCAGGGCACTGGCCAGTTCAACATCTACTCCACACGCGTGACGATGGGCGGACCCACAGGTCTGTTCGATGCTGACGGATCGGCCATCGTTGTTCATCAGAACCTCGATCCCATGGTGCCCGCGCCGTCAGGCTCTGGCGTGAGTGGCGGAACTCCAATCGCCTGCGGCGTCATCGAGCGATAGGAGTATTTATGCGACAAGTACAGTCGATCGTGTTGGTCATGGCTTTGTGCGCAGCGACGGCAATCGCAGCGGCTCAAGTACAGCCTGCACCGGCACCCCAGCCCACACCGGCCCCGCCCGCACCTCCGGCAGGAGGACGCGGCGGCGGAGGTCAGGGGCGCGGTGGGGCCGCTGGAGCCGGCGCGCCCGGTGCTCCGGCGCGCGGCGTCACGATCAACCAGAACGTGATACAGAAAGCGTCCGCCAAGGTCTCCGGCGAAAAAATCTCCGGCACCATCGAGTTCAATGAGTACCAGGTCGCGAATGGCGCACTCGTCCAGGTCATTTACAATCTGCAGGGCGTTCCGCCCGGTACGCATGGCGTGCACGTTCATACGGTTGGCCGCTGCGACGCACCCGACTTTACGAGCGCGGGTGGACATTTCGATCCGGGGCCGGCCGGCAATGCCGACCCCGACATGAACCACCCGTATCACTCAGGGGATCTGCCGAACATCGTGGCCAACGCGACGGGAGCGGTCACGGCAACAAACTACACGACGCGTCTCAACCTTGGCGGCCCGTTGTCGCCGATTGATGCCGATGGCGCGGCGATCATCATTCATCAGAATCCCGACACGAATCAGACCGGCACAAAAGGTCAGGGCGTGGGCGGCGGCACCGCGATCGCGTGCGGCGTCATCGTGAAGTAAGTCAATAACGTAGCGCAGGGCTTCAGCCCTGCCTCTCAGGTAGCGCAGGACTTCAGTCCTGCCTTAACGTAGCGCAGGGCTTGAGCCCTGCCTCTCAAGGAGAATCAACGATGCAGAAATCACGTCTTTGGATGTTTGCCCATTCGATGCCGCTCGCCGCGTTTGTGGTGGCCGCAAGCGCCTGCGGGGGCTCGGAACCGCCCGCGCAGCCCGCCTCCGAGGCGCCTGCGGCTGCGCCGGCTCCGGCTGCACCCGCCGCACCCGCCCGGCGCGTGTTCTTCGTCGAGCCGCAAGACGGCGCGACCGTGAAGAGCCCGGTGAAGGCGAGATTCGGGCTCGAGGGTTACGAGCTCGCGCCGGTGCCGAAGGAAACCATCACCGCCAGTCAGGTGCGCGCGGGGATGGGCCACCATCATCTCGGCATCGACATGGACTGTCTGCCCGCCGGAACCGAAATCGTCAAGGGCACGCCGTCATGGGTGCACTTCGGGACGGGCGCGACCGAAATCGACGTACAGCTCGAGCCGGGCACGCACAAGCTGACGTTGCAGCTCGGCGACGATCTCCATCGCACGGTCGATGGGTTTTGCCAGACCATTACGGTAAACGTTCAGAAGTAACGGCGACTAACGCCTGCCCCGCCAGAGTCGCGCCATCGCTTTAGCGAGGGCGGAAGCGGGCGGACGCTCCTTCATGTCCCCGGTGGCCGGCTGCCAGTTGAGCAGCCGGCCACCGGTGGCTCTCGCAAACTTCTCATCCATCAACAAACCAACCGTTGTCAGGCTGCGACGCCTGGATACCCTGCTGACAATGGAGGCGAACGCCTGAGCCTCCTCCGCCGACAGGTGCGCTGTCGGATGTTCCAGCACCAGGATGACTGGATCGAGCGCCAATGCCCTCGCAAGAAAGATCTGGGAGCGCAGCAACGGCGCGGCATCGCCGGCTCGGGTGCCGATGCTCGCGTCATCGATGCCGACTTCCGCTGCGAGCGCAGTCACGCGCGCCATGACTTCCGGCGGGACGGGCTCGAGATTGAGATCGAATGAGATGGCCAGGTTCTGCGCCACCGTCATCCCCTCGAGCAGGACGATGCGATCGCTGACGATGCCGAAGCGCTCGACAAAGGCAAGCCACTCATTACTGTCGGCGATGGCGCTGGTCGGACGACCGAGGCTCGCAACCTCCCCTTTGTCGGGCAGCGAGGCGCCGGTAATCAGGTTGACGAAGACCTCCGAGGCAGGACGATCGAACCCGAGCAGCATTGTGATGCGGCCGGGCGGCACGCGCAGGTCGCGCACGCGAAGTGGCCGGAGCCCGCCGTACTGTTTCTCAACGTCCGTGAGGACAAGGGGATCGGACACTACTGCAGCAGCTGGTTCACTTCCTCGACAACGCGGCCGCTTTCGTTCAACGCCTTGATCTCGACTCGAAGCGCTCCCAGATTGAGCGCGAGGCAGGAGTACGCCAGTACGCCGTGCACGCCGGCGGGCAGAACACCTGTATCCACGCTCGCGCCGATCAGCGCGGTGACGATCGTGGCGATCATCGCCAGCGTGGCGATCGAAAACACCGGCTTCCGGGCAATTGCGATGCGGCGCTCGTATTCACGCGACAGTCCGCCCTCCGCAGCCGCTTCGCGCACAGCCTTTCCCTTACCCAGAAAATAAAACATCATCATCGAATGGGCGAAGAGCGTGATCATCGTGCTGAAGATGCCGATGGAGATGTGCTGTCCGAGCATCCCGTTGCTGGTCCACGTCAGGCCTAGGTAGATGGCCGCAACCAGACCTGTGAGTGAAGCAAGAATTGCCGTAAGCAGTGCGGCCGCCATTGAGATCCTCATAGCAGGACTGAAGTCCTGCGCTACTATCGAAGTCCTGCGCTACTATTCTTGAACGCGCGCTTTGAGCCTCTCGAAACGCTCCAGTGGCAAACCGACGGCTCCGAATGCCGCCCTCCTTCGTTCTTTCTCGCCGTGGTAGTCAGAGCCGCCCGTGACGAGGATGTCGTGACCGTCGGCGAATGCCAGATAGCGCTCGATCGTGGCTGCGTCGTGATCGCTGTGGAAAGCCTCGATGGCCGTCAGGCCAGCGTCGATCATGCCGGGGATGAGGTCGTCTCGCTTCAGCAGGCCAGGATGCGCGAGCGACGCGAGGCCACCCGCCTGGTTGATGATGGCGATCACATCGGCGGGCGTGGGTCCGCACCGTGAAATGAATGCGGGCTTGCCTTCGCCTATCAGCTGATCGAAGGCCTGGCGCACATCAGCGACATGCCCGGCCCTGACAAGTGCGCGCGCGAGCAGAGGACGGCCTACCGATCTGCCTCCGCCAGGGGGGGTGAGCGACGTGCGATCGATGGGCTTTCCGACGCTGGCCAGCCTGTCGGCAATCGCGCCGACACGCCGTACGCGATCCGCGCGCTGCTGCTCGAGGAACGCGGCAAACGCGGTATTGTCCCGGTCGATGAAATATCCCAGTACATGCACATCCTTGCCGTCGTGCACCGCGGTGATCTCGATGCCGGGCACAAACGCGATCCCCGACGCCGCCGCCGCCAGCTCGACATCGGACAATGCCGCGGTGGTGTCGTGATCGGTGACGCTCATCGTCCGGATGCCGGCGCGCCACGCCAGGTCGACCAGCAGGGAGGGCTCGCAGAGGCCGTCTGACGCTGTCGTGTGCAGGTGAAGATCGATCACGCTAACCGTGAGCACGCCGGCGTGCTTTGACGGTCTTCGCGGAGGGTCGCCGCCCTTTGCGCGCGGTCAGGCTCTTGTACTCGCGGATGAGCAGCTCGAGATGCTGCTTTTCCTCTTCGGCAAACTCCATGAAAATCTGCTTGCCTTCGGAGTCTTCGAAACGTTCCCCGTACTTTCTGAAGAAGCGATGCGACCCGCGCTCGCACTTGATGCCGATGAGCAGCGCCTGTTGATCGTTGACGCCCTTGCTGAGCCTGTCGGCGCCCTCGGCGAAAAGGCCGTTCGCGGCGCCTTTGAAGAAGAGAAAGGCGGGGCGGGATTCGAGCTGCGGGTCTATCGTAAGCAGCTGGGCGTACCGAGCCTCGAGCGTACCGAGATGTTCCTTCTCTTCCTCGGCCAGCTTCTGAAAGACGGTGCGTCCTCGAAGATCCTGCGTGATGCGCGCGGCGCGGGTATAGAAGTCCAGACCGCTGCGCTCGGTCGCGATCGCGATGCGCAGCGCGTCGCGAGCGAAGATCATTTCGGTAGTGCCGCCCTTGGCAACCGCAGGCCGCCCGGTCTGGCATTCCTCGCACGTACCGTAGATCTGCACCACGCTCTGCTTGCCCGCAAACTTTTTTTCGGCGGCGACCTCTTCAATCAACGCCTCGATATCGGAGCTGAGAAACTCGAACGATTGATTGCAGGTCTTGCAGATCAGGTGAAAGTGGCGCGGATGGCGGTACGAGTGCTCGAAGCGGAAGCGGCCCTCGCCGAAATCAACCTTGCGGGCAATCCCCGCATCCATCATCCACTGCAGCGTGCGATAAACGGTGGCGCGGCTGATGCCCCGATCTTCCTTGCGGATGAGGTCGACAAGGTCGTCGGCGCTGAGGTGCCCCTCCTGGCGGAGGAATGCATCAACGATGAAGTCGCGTTTACTGGAGCGCTTGCCGCCAGCCGGACGCACGCGTTCGACATCAATGGAGTGCATGCGCGGAAATGGTTCTGGTTCCTGTTCCACGTTCCTCGTTCGGAGGGCCGAACGAGGAACCGGAATCGGAACCCTGAACCTGTTAGTGGCTATGGCCGTGATCGCCGCCACCCTCTTCGGTGGTAAACGACGAGCCACAGCCGCAGGTGGACGTGGCATTCGGATTCTTGATCGTGAACCCGCCGCCGGTGACCGTGTCGACGAAGTCGACTTCGGCGCCTTTCAGGTACCGAATGCTGATCGGGTCGACAAACAGCTTGACACCGTTCGATTCGAACACCTGATCGGCGTCGCCGCCGGTCTCTTCGATCATCAATCCATACTGAAAGCCCGAGCATCCCCCGCCCTGCACGAAGACGCGCAGGCCGCTGTTGAGCTTCTGTTCTTCGGCCAGTAGCTCGGAAATCTTGGAGGCCGCAGAGGACGACACATTAATCATTTCACTTCTCCTGGGTGGAACCTCGGACCCTACTGAGGAAATTATACAATACTGCCCCTCGTGCCGACCCCGGATACGGATGCACTATGGCGGCTCGCAACCGCAGAATGGGCCAGAATCGCCGCAGATTCGCCCGATCTCGCCCCAGCGACCGCGCTCCAGCAGCGCCTGCTGAAGCTCATGCTCGAGGCCCTGGTCACTCTTGATGAGCCGGCGCAGGCCCTGACCGTCGCAAGGTCGGCACCCGCGAAGTGGCAGCGGGGGCTGCCGGCGTTGCGGAACGAAATCGTAAGGATTCCGCCCGCGCTGAAAGACATTCTGCCGCCGCTCTGCACGGCGCTCGCCGAGTGCGGCGCCGGCGAGAGCGCGCTTCACATCCGCGAGGCAATCACGGGTCATCTCGTCGACGCGAATTCGCTGCTTAGCGTGTCACTGGCCAGAAATCAGAAAGCGATTCGGACGAGTGCCCTCCACATGGGGTTCTCACCTGATCTGCTGTGGCTGATTGGCGAGTTGGGCAGCGCGCCTCTGGCGCATCACCTCTCATCGTCGATCGTCGATCGTCGATCGTCCATCGTCGATCGTCCATCGTCCATCGTCGCTGGACCATCGTCGATCGACTCTGGACGATCGACGATGGACGATCGACGATGGACGATCGACGATGTCTGGAATCGCGGGTACTGTCCGTGGTGCGGCTCGTGGCCTGCGTTCATCGAGGCGCGCTCCGGCAGACACACGCTGCGCTGCTCGTATTGCGCACTCGGGTGGTCGCTGCGATCCCAGGGATGCATCTATTGCGGTAACGATGGTGAGGGTTTCGTCGCGGCGGCACCTGACGTGAACCAGCCTCAGCGCCGCGTCGCGTTATGCGGACGATGCAGCGGCTACACGAAGGTGATCGAGGTTGAGGCGCCCATATGCTTTCCCCTGGTGGCAATCGAAGATCTCGCTACGATGAACCTCGACCAGGGCGCGATGAATCGCGGGTATCGACGCCCCGAGCTGTTCGATCTGGACGCGATCGAACCCCGGACGTCTACGTGTTGAGGAGCTCCAGTTTCCTGCCCGATTCGGTTTCCAGTTCTTTGTGCAGGCTGTTGCCGTGCGCATCCATCGTCACGATCGCCGGGAAATCACGCACCCAGAGATGCCACATCGCCTCGGGCGTGCCGAACTCCATCAGCGACACGTCATCAGTGCGCTCGATGCAGCGAGCGTAGAACTGCGCGGCTCCGCCGACCGCGTTCAAGTACACGGCTCCCGAATCCTTGAGGCCCTGCAGGGTCTTCGCGCCCATGCCTCCCTTTCCCATGACCGCGCGCACTCCGTAGCGGCGGAGAATATCGGCCTGATACGGCTCTTCCCGGATGCTGGTCGTCGGACCGGCCGCGGTCACCTTCCATCCGTCCCCTTCTTTCTTGACGACGGGACCGCAGTGATAAAGGACCGAACCGTGTAGATCGACGGGCGGATCGTGCTTCATCAGATGCGCATGCACCGCATCGCGACCCGTATACATCCGTCCCGAGATGAGGACGACGTCGCCGACCTTCAGCGCCCGAACGGTCGCTTCGTCGAGCGGCGCCGTCAGATGAATCTCGCGGCCCGTGCGCGCGAATCCTTCCTGATCGATCATCGGAATCAGCGGGTTGCTCGGATCGCGATAGAGCCATTGCCTGATCGATCCATCGCGTGCGTCGAGCCGGACGCCGAGCCGGCGGAATGCCCAGCAGTCGTAGGCGACCGACACGAAAAAACTCGCCGGCAGCCTGTTGAGCACGCCGATCTTGCAGCCGATGAGGCTGACGTTCCCGCCAAAGCCCATCGCGCCGATGCCAAGCGTGTTGACGGTGCCCATGATGGCCGCCTCGAGATCGGCGAGGCGCGTGTCGGAATTCACATCGTCCAGCGTCCGGAACAACTGCTCCTTCGCATGAAGATATCCGGACGTGCGGTCGCCGCCGATGCATACGCCGATCGCGCCTGGCGCGCACCCTTTACCTTGCGCATTCCACACCGCGTGGAGAATGCATTTGCGCACCCCTTCGAGCGAGCGATCGGCGCGGCCGAGATTGGGCAGCTCCGCAGGCAGCGAGTACTGGATGTTCATGTTCTCGCACCCACCGCCCTTCAACAGCAGCTTCACCTCGATCGCATCCTCTTCCCATTGATCGAAATGGATGATCGGCGTGCCGGGTCCGAGGTTATCGCCTGAGTTTTCACCCGTAAGGGAGTCGACCGAATTCGGCCGCAACTTGCCGATTCGCGTGGCGTTCGCCACCGCCTCTCGAATCTGCGATCGCATCCAGATCTGATCGGCGCCGCGCGGCACGTGCACCTCGAATGTGGGCATGCCCGTGTCCTGGCAGATGGCCCCTTCCCCCGACGCGGCCTGGTCGATGTTCTGCGCGATGATGGTCAGGGCCTGCGCGGCCCGCGTCCCGGGCGGCTCCGCAACAAGTGCGCCCTTCATGGCGGCGCGAACGTCAGGTGGGAGATCCGTCGATGTCCTCACGATCAGTTCGAGCACGCTCTCGAAGAAGCCTGGCAGCATCCGGGTAGTATAGTGGAGGGCATGGACCGAATTGAGCGCGATCCGCTCGGCGAACACGCCGTGCCTGCGGTTGCCTACTACGGAATCCAGACCCAACGCGCCGTCGAGAATTTCCCAATCAGCGGGCTGCACGCACCGGAAGAGCTCGTAACAGCCACGATCCTCGTCAAGAAAGCGGCGGCGGCCGCCAACCAGGCCGCCGGCCATCTCCCCCCCGATATCGGCAAGGCGATCATGGACGCGGCCGATGAAATTCTGGCCGGCAACCTGCGCGATCAGTTCGTCGTCGACGTCTATCAGGCGGGCGCCGGAACGTCACACAACATGAACGCCAATGAGGTGCTTGCGAATCGCGCGGGAGAAATGCTCGGCGCACCCAGGGGTGCGTATGTAAAGGTGCACCCCAACGACCACGTGAACATGTCGCAGTCGACCAACGACGTGTTTCCGACATCGACGCGCCTCGCCTTGCTGCTCGACCACGCGCCGCTCGTCGGCAGTGCGCGCGCGCTCCAGGGCGCGCTCGAACGCAAATCGCACGAGTTCGCTTCGGTGTTGAAGGTCGGACGGACGCACCTGCAGGACGCGGTGCCGATGACGCTCGGCGAGGTCTTCAGCGGCTACGCCGCGTGCATCGAGCGGGGAGCCGACGACCTCGACGCCGCCTCTGAACAATTGCTGGAGTTGAATATCGGCGCGACCGCGGTAGGCACCGGATTGAATGCCGGCAGCGGCTACGCCGAAGCCGCGGTCAACAACCTGCGGTCGGTACACGCAACTGCCGCTGCGCCGGGCAAAGAACCTGTTTCGCGTGACCCAGAGCATGGGAGACATCACCGCGTACTCGGGCGCGATGCGGCGGCTGTCGATCGAGTTGGGCAAGGTCGCGAGCGACCTGCGCCTGCTGAGCATGGGGCCCCGCGCCGGACTCTCGGAAATCGCGCTGCCAGCCGTGCAGCCCGGGTCGTCGATCATGCCCGGCAAGGTGAACCCGTCGGTACCCGAGATGGTGAACCAGGTGTGCTATCAGGTCATGGGATGTGACGTCACCGTCGCGATGGCGGCGGAGGCGGGGCAGCTCGAATTGAACGTCATGATGCCCGTCATCGCGTGGAACGCGCTGCACTCGTCGCGCATTCTGCGAGAAGCCATGTCGGCGCTGCGGACGAAAACGATCGAAGGCATTACCGCCGATGTCGAGCGCGCGCGCGAGCTGCTTGATCGCAGCACGGCCCTGGCGACCGCGCTGAGCCCGCACATCGGATACGCGGCGACCGCCGAGATTGCAAAGGAATCGGTTCGCACCGGTAAATCCATCCGCCAGATCGCACATGAGCGTGGCGTCCTGTCGGACGCGCAGCTCGATGCGCTGTTGGCGCCAGAGCGCATGACAACGCCGGCCAAATGATACGCATCGCCATCGTTCTCGCTCTGATCGTGGTCACGGCCGGCCTGTCGGCCCAACAGCAGGCGCCTCGTAAGAATCCACGACTCTTCGCGCCACAGGATCTTGGATTGCTCGAACCCCCCGATCGCGAAGCGTGGCAGAAACCCGATCAGGTCATGGACGCGCTCCGCATCGCCGAAGGGACGACAGTCGCAGATTTGGGCGCGGGCGGAGGTTGGTTCACGATGAGGCTGGCGCGCCGCGTCGGGCACAACGGCCGCGTCTTCGCGGTCGACGTGCAGCGCTTGATGATCGAAGCGATCCAGCGCAGGGTCGAACGCGAAGGGTTGACCAACGTGACGGCTGTCCTAGGGGTGTACGACGACCCGCGTCTGCCTGCCACTGCGCGCATCGATGCTGTTCTGATCGTCGAAGCCTTTCATGAAATGGAGGATCCGGTTCCGCTGCTCAGGAATGTTGCACGCACACTCCAACCCCATGGGCGCGTCGGCATCATCGACTACCGCGAGGGCGATGGCGGTCCAGGCCCTGACGCCGTCGAGCGCGTCCCGCCATCGGTTGTCATCGCCCAGGCCTCGGCCGCAGGGTTGAAACTCGTCGAACAACACAAGTTCCTGCCGTACCAATATTTCCTCGTCTTCGGGAAGTAGCCGGAGTTCACTCTGAGCCCCATGCGAACCGTACTCGCGATCGCCGGCAGCGATTCCGTCGCCGGCGCAGGGATTCAAGCCGATCTCAAGACCTTCGCAGCGCTCGGGGTGTACGGCGTGTCGGCGCTCACGGCCGTCACCGCCCAGAACACGCAGGGTGTCGCCGACATCGTCTCCTTGTCTCCTCAGATCGTGCGCGCGCAAATCGACCAGGTCGTGCTGGATATCGAGATCGCCGCCATCAAGACAGGCATGCTCGCGACCGGCGACATCGTTCGGATGGTCTGTGACGTTGTGGGCCGATTACGCCATGCGAAACTCGTCGTCGATCCAGTCATGGCCGCCAGCGGAACCGGGATGCGCACCCTTCTGACGCCGGAGGCCGTCTCACTGGTGAAGACCCGCATGCTGCCGCTCGCAGCCGTCGTGACGCCCAACGTGGAGGAGGCGGCGGCGCTATCGGGCATTACCGTCGATTCCAAGAGCAGCGCGAAAGAAGCGGCAAAACGGATCGCGGCGATGGGCACGGGCTCGGTCGTCATCAAGGGCGGGCATTTGAGCGGGCCAGAGGCCGTCGACCTGCTTCTTCATGAGGGCACATTCATCGAAGTGGCCGCCGCGCGTATCGATCTCGGTCCCACACACGGCACGGGATGCACGTTCGCCTCCGCTATCGCCGCTGGGCTTGCGCTCGGCGATGACGTGCCGGCCGCCGTGCAGCGAGCGAAACGTTATGTGACGGGTGCGATCCAGCACTCGTTCGCGATTGGGCATGGCGCGCGCATCCTCAATCACTTCTGGGACCAGCCTTCGCCTCACTGAATCTGTGCGAGGCTACGGCTGGCAAGCCCACCGGCGCTTATAATCGTAGAGATTTGGCCGGCATGAATGCGATAGCAGTGACGACGAGCGTGCTGCAGCTCGAGCCTTTGATCCACCTGGTGTCGGCCGACGGCGGCCATGGGGCCGTGGCGACGTTCATCGGCGTCGTGCGCGACCACAATTTGAACCGGCAGGTCACGCACCTCGAGTACGAGGCGTACGAGCCCATGGCGGAGAAAGCCCTCGTGCAGATCTGCCGCGAGGCCGATCGCGAATGGCCGGGCACGCGGCTCGCAGTGCATCATCGCATCGGTACGCTGGCTGTCGGCGAAGCGAGCATCGTCATTGCGGCCGCAAGCGCGCACCGCGCTGCAGCCTTCGCCGCGTGCCGCTATGTCATCGAGCGCGTGAAACAAATCGTGCCGATCTGGAAGCACGAGTTCTTCGAGGGCGGCGAGGTCTGGGTCGAAGGCGCGACCGCCAATCCCGAAGACGAGGCGGCACGGCTGGAAGCCGTCCGGCGCGCGTGCGCGTGACCGTCCGCTTGTTTGCAAGGCTCCGTGACATCGCCGGCGCCGGAGATCTCACGCGGGAGGCGCAAGCCGGTGCGACGGTCGCCGACGTGTGGCGCGAACTGGTCGCCGAGTTCCCGGAAATGGCGCGTTACGAGTCCTCGGTGTCATCGGCCGTGAATGCGGATTACGCGAGGATGACGGTTGCGATAGCGGATGGCGATGAGATTGCGTTTCTGCCGCCGGTCTCGGGGGGTTAGTGGGAATCGCTGATGCTGGATAAGCTGAATTCCGTCGAAGCGAGCTACGAGGAGCTGACGACGCTCCTGTCGACCCCGTCTGTCCAATCGGACTCCAACGAGTACCGCAAGCACGCGAAGGCACTCGCCGAAATCGAGCCGCTCGTTGAGAAGGCCCGGGTGTACAAGGCGGTACTGAAGGAAATCGAGCAGTCTGAAGAGATCGTCCAGGGCGGCGATGCCGACATGCGCGAGCTTGCCGAGGAAGAACTGAACGGCTTGAAAGAGCAACGCGACGCGCTGATCTCGGAAATCAAGGTTCTTCTGATCCCGAAAGATCCCAACGATCAGAAAAACGTCATGCTCGAAATTCGCGCGGGCACGGGCGGCGAGGAAGCTGCGCTGTTCGCGGCCGAGCTCTTTCGCATGTACAGCAAGTTTGCTGAAAAACAGGGCTGGCGTGTCGAGCTGATGTCGATGAGCGACAGCGACACCGGCGGCGTCAAGGAAGTCATCGCGACAATCGAGGGACGCGGGGCGTACAGCAAGCTGAAATACGAGAGCGGTGTGCACCGCGTGCAGCGCGTTCCCGAGACGGAGGCGGCCGGCCGCATCCATACCTCCACGGTGACCGTCGCCGTGCTCCCCGAGGCGGAAGAGGTTGACGTGCAGATCAACGCGAAGGATCTGCGCATCGACACGTTCTGCTCGAGTGGACCGGGCGGCCAGAGCGTCAACACGACGTACTCGGCCGTGCGCATCACGCACATCCCGACCAACACCGTGGTCTCGCAGCAGGACGAGAAGTCGCAGATCAAGAACAAGGCGAAGGCGATGCGGGTGCTGCGGGCCAGGCTCTACGAAATGGAGATGCAGAAGCAGCAGGACGCGATTGCCAAAGACCGCCGCAGCCAGGTCGGCACCGGGGAGCGCTCGGAAAAGATCCGGACGTACAACTTCAAGGAAAACCGTATAACGGACCATCGTGTGCCCGGGCTCACCATCCACCGTCTGACCGAAGTCCTGAACGCGGGCGATCTCACCGACCTGCTCGACGCCGTGTCGATGCACTATCAAACCGAGAAGCTCAAGGAAGCGACAACAACGTGATCATGACCATTCACGATCTCGTGCAGGGTGCTCGCAGCCGCTTCGTGAACGCCGGTATCAGCGTGAATATGGCGACGCTCGACGCTGAAGTGCTGGCGCGCCAGGTCCTGGGCTGGGATCGCGCGCGCTTCCTGAGCGACCGCAACGAGAAAGCCACGAGTGTGTTCCTCCTGCAGTATGAGCCGCTCGTCGCGCGGCGCGAACGGCGCGAACCAGTGTCCTACATTCTCGGCATGCGCGAGTTCTGGGGTCTGCCGTTCGAGGTCGGACCTGATGTGCTGATCCCGCGGCAGGAGACCGAGTTCATCGTCGAGGAAGCGCTCGTACTGACGGGCAGGGATTCCCGTCCCGTTATCGTCGATGTGGGTACGGGAAGCGGCTGCATCGGCATCTCGCTTGCGCGCGAGATTCCCGGCGCGCGGATCATCGCCACCGATCTGTCCAGGCACGCGCTCGAGGTCGCGCGCCGCAATGCCGCGCGTCACAACGTGGGCGAGCGCATGACGTTCGTCGAAACGAGCTTTCTCGATGGTATCGAGGAAGGGGTCAATCTCATCGTGTCGAATCCGCCGTACGTGCCCTCGGTCTCGCGCCGCGGACTGACGCCGGAGGTCCGGGATTACGAGCCGTCGGTCGCCCTGTTCGGCGGCGAGGATGGACTCGACGGCCTGCGCAGCGTGCTCGAGGGCGCGGCCGCGAAGCTTGCGCCCGGCGGATGGCTCGTCATGGAGTTCGGCTGTGGCCAGGATGATTGCGTGACCGAGTTGGTACGCGGCGTTGACGGCCTCGACGTCCTGAAGATTCGCCACGATCTGCAGGACATACCGCGCACGGTTATCTGCCGACGGGCCTGACATGGGTGATTGTCTGTTCTGCAGAATGGTGGCGGGCGAGATTCCGGTGAAGCCGATCTACGACGACCAGACCCTCATGGTGATTGAGGACATCAATCCGCAGGCGCCGCTGCACGTCCTCGTGATTCCAAAGGCACACATCGCCTCGCTAAACGATCTCGGGCCAGAGCACGACGCGCTCGTCGGAACCATGTTTCGGCGCGCGGCGGCCATCGCCGGGGAACGCGGGTATTCGGAGCGCGGTTATCGGACCGTGTTCAATACCAATCGGGAAGCTGGACAATCCGTCTTCCACATTCACCTGCATCTGCTTGCAGGACGATCGCTGGCCTGGCCCCCGGGCTAGCGGCGGCACGGGAGCCGCACCACGATCGGATGCGGCTCCGTTGATGACTACTTGGATGCTTTGCGCGCGTATCGCCTGCGCGCCGCGCCTGTTGCCAGGCCCCCGGCCAACAGCAGAAGTGACGCCGGTTCGGGAACCGCTGCCGGACCTGGTTCGATACGTTCGGTCGTGCGGATGCCAAAGGTGAAGCCGTGCCAGTACTCCGGCGTTGGAACAACCCACGAAAAGGTATTGAACGTGCCGATGAACTGAATCGTTCCGTGGCCTTCGTTCCCTTCCAGGATATCGCCTGGCAACTGTTCGAGCGCGCTCGGGCCCCCACCCCAGAAGCCGACGCCCTGACTCACGATGGTGAAGGGTGAGTCGAAGTCGTAGGTTGTATCGGAGCCGCCCCTTCCAAGACTGACGATCGCCATAATCGGATCTTTAATGGCCTCGGACAGCGTGACGAAATAGGTCTGGTTTACCCCGCCCTGCAGCGAAATGATGTCGCAGCTCGGAGGCGCATTGTCGACCTGAGCACTCATGTACGGCGCAGCTGGATTCCAATAGTTGGTTCCACAGCCAGTCTGTGTCGGCGACGCCAGATTCCCCTGCCCGCCAGCACCCGTAATCGCTTGAAAACCCACAGTGACGACTGACGCGTCAGGCAGCGTGATCGTGCCTGACGCTGTGCCACCGCTCACATCCGCCTGGAGCCAATCGACGTAGTAGTACGGTGACGCCGACGCGGTCGACGCGACTGAAATGGTGGCTAGAAATAAGAGGGCGCTCAAGGAGTTTCGCATGGCCTTGCCGAGAGCAATGTCCGGTCCAGCCGACACCCTATAATTCCTGATAATTTCGCCCAGAAACGTGGATTTGTCTCCGCCACGCCCGACTTTGGTCTTCGGCGGCCTGCACTGGAAGGCCTATCTTTGGTACGGACCCGCCACAACAATGGCGGCACGGTTCACGTCGAGCGTCTGCCGTGCGGCTGCGCTCACGTCTTCCAGCATCACGGCATCCAGCAGCGCCGGTAATCGGACGTCGTGATCGAGCCCCAACCCGAAGAATTCGGCGGTCTGCAGGAACGTCGCGATTGCGCTGTTGGTCTCGAGCAGTCGGGGAATGGACCCGATCAAGTACTGCTTGCAATCGGCGAGCTCCTCGGGGGTCATGCCTTCGGCGGCCATCCGGCGCATTTCCTCGTCGATCGATCCAATCGCGCGCTCGACATTCGCCGGGTTCACGCCCGCACGGACGATGAGCGGTCCCTCGATGACGTTGGCGTCGAAGGAGCTGAACACGTAGTACGCCATCCCCTGCCGCTCCCGGATGCTGTCGCCAAGACGGCCGCCAATGCCGTATTGCCCGAGCGCATTGTTCATCAGCGTAAAGGCGTAATAGCGCGGATCGCCGCGCACGATCGTGGTGAAGCCGTATGCGATGTCGGCCTGCGCCTTGTTCATCATCGAAATCACGAGCTCCTGGCGAAGACGACCTGCAGGCGGATGCGGCAGTGTAATGTCCGGCGCCGCAGCCTTCCGCCAGGATCCGAACACGCGCTCGGCGGCCGAGAGCGCTCGCCCGCGTTCGACGTCGCCGACAATCACCGCGGTTGTCGCGGACGGCGCAACGCGCGCGTCGTGGAATTCAACGAGATCCGTCCGCTCGATCCGGCTGACGCTGTCGACACTGCCCTTCGAAGGACGGCCATACGGATGCTGATTGGGATACAGGATCATGAACAGCTTCTGCATCGCCCGTGCTGCGGGATTGTCTTCGTCCTGCCGAATCGCGTTCAGTACCTCACCCTTGCGCGTTTGCACCTCGTGATCCGGAAACGAGGGCTGCATCACGATCTCTCCGACGAGCTCGAGCATCGCCTCGAAGTCTTCCGAGAGGCACGTGCAGCTGACATTCAGGACGTGCCGATTCGCGCCAACCGTGAGCGACACGCCTCGCTCGTCAAGCGCCTCGGAAATCTGATCGGGCGTTCTTCGATGGGTGCCGCGGTCGAGTACCCGCGATGCAAGATGGCTGAGACCAACGAGCGCATTCAAATCGTAGATGCTGCCGGCCCTCACGCCGACGTGGATTGTCACGGCGGGAACCGTGTGAGCCTCCTTCGAGATGATGACGGCTCCGTTATCGAGTACGTGACGGCAGGCAGCAAGACCCCTGTCCGCTTGCGGCACCCCTGCCTCCCGTGACGCCCGCGTCGTCATGCCGTTCGCCCGGTTGGTTTGAACCAGCCGACCGTCCGGCGATCGGTTCGCAGGTATCTCTCAGCGATGCCTTCCACTTGTGCCCGCGTCACCGCGGCGATACGGTTTGGTGCCTCGCGGTACACGTCGAGATTGGCGACTGTCTGAAAGTATCCGAGTTGATGTCCGAGATTCGTGACGCTGTCGTTTTCGAAGACCAGACGGGCGCGAAGCTGGTTCTTTGCCTTCACCAGCTCACGGTCGGTGATTCCGTCCCGCACGACTTCGTCCAGTGCCGCGGTCGCAGCGCCCTCGACGTCCTGCACGCTCACCCCGTCCATCGCTGTCGCTGAAATCAGATAGAGGAAAGGTTGCTCCGTCGGCAGGACCCCAGCCGAAATCGCCGACGCGAGTCGTCGCTCGACGAGCGCACGATACAGGCGCGCGCTGCGCTGCGGCGGCGGGGTACGGAAACTCGACCAGAGATTGATGCCCTTCGCGCCCGTCAGAATGGCGTCGAGCACGAGCATCGGAAAGAAATCGCCATCGCCGACCGCAGGCGCGTGGTACGCGAGCTTCAAGTAGGCGGTCGTTCCCTCGCGCGCGACTTCGATGCGGCGTTCTCCCAGCTGCTCGGGTTCGATGACGGCGACACGCCGGGGCGCCTGACCTGACGGTATCCCGCCAAACTGCTTCTCCACGCGGCGAAGAACGTCGTTCGTATCAACGTCGCCGACAACGACCACCGTCGCATTGTTCGGAACGTAATTGCGGCGGTAGTACTCGTAGAGATCGTCGCGGGTCATCGTCTGCAGATCGGACAGCCATCCGATCGTCGGATGCCGATACGGATGCACCTTGTAAGCAGCGGCAACCACTTCCTGTTCCAACAGCGTGTCGGGATCGTTCTCACCGCCCTGCAGTTCGGAAATGATGACCGTACGTTCAGACTCGCAGTCGGCCGGATCGTAGATGCAGTTGGCCATCCGCTCCGCTTCGATGAACAACATGCGATCGAGGCCGGCTGTCGACGCCGTCTCCATGTAAGTCGTCTCATCAATCCATGTGTAACCGTTCCAGCTGCCACCGAACTTCTCGATGATGCCCTTCACCTGGTCGCGGGGGATGTTCGTCGTCCCCTTGAAGTTCATGTGTTCAACCCAATGCGACACGCCCGTGAGGCCTGTGCCTTCGTCTTTGGAACCGACCTTGTACCAGCACCAGACCGATGCCAGCGGGGCGGTGTGCACCTCCTCTACAAGGACCTTCAAGCCGTTATCCAGGACCGCCGATGTCATATTGCTGTCCATTATACCGGCCGGTTCATCACCTCCCCAGACCTGGCAACACACCAATTTCCCTATGAAACCGCGGTTTTCGCTGCAGCAGGAGGTGGCAAGGTCGTTGCATTATCGGAAAGTGAACTTTCTGACGATAAAATTCATGTGGAGGACGTAATGCGTAAACAATTTTTCATTCCGGCTCTGGTAGGAATGCTCGCGTTAAGCGCCGTGCAGGCCTTCGCGCAATCCGCCACCGTCGTGATGCGGAATGGCGAGCGAGTACAGGCGGAAGTGATCGACATGGGTCGCAATTTCACACTCAACGTGAATGGTCAAACACGCCAGGTACCTCTGGGCGACATCGTGATGATCGACTTTGCAGGCGACGGTCGCAATGTGTCAGGCGACGAAGTTTCTAAAGTGAACTCAGCAAACGGTGGATATGTCGTGATGCGCAACGGCGAGCAGTTCAACGCATCGCTTCAGGACTTCACGGGAAAGCCCCTCATCGCTGTGTTCTCAAACGGACGGAAAAGCAACATCGGCGATGTCGCGCGCATTTATACGGGGTCGGTGAGCAACGTGCCTGGATTCCCCCAGGCATCGAACACTCAGACGGTCGCGCCAAACAACCCCATGCCTGAAAATCCCGGTTATGCCCGAGGACGTGGCCGCGGTCGCGACAACTATCAGCAACGCTCGGCAGCGCCCGCGAATGCTCGCTCGGTGGTTGTGCCATCCAACGTGCAGTGGACCAATACCGGCTTCAACGTCTCGCGCGGCCAGTATCTGCGGTTCGAACCGTCGGGTGAAGTTCGATTGAGCACCAACGGAGAGGATATCGGCCGCGCCGCCGGTGCGATGGACGGCCGTCGTGCCGACAGGGCGACGATTCCGACCATCCCGGTGGGTGCGCTTATCGGCCGCATCGGCAACGGACAGCCGTTCTCGATCGGCGATACGACGAATGCGTTCGACATGCCCGAGAACGGGCGGTTGTTCCTCGGCGTCAATGACGATCACGTCGCCGACAACAGCGGCAATTACGTGGTGAAAGTCTGGGAACCCTAGACTCTCTCCGCTGACAGGGCAGAGGGATGAGGGCAGAGGGCAGAGATGCTCCCTGCCCTTTCTTTTTGCCCTCTGCCCTCTGCCCTCCGCCCTTTCAAGTCCGGCCACCCCGTGCAGTACAATTCACTCCTCGATGTCCGACTGGAAAGAGACTCTCCACCTTCCGAAAACCGATTTCCCGATGAAGGCGAATCTGCAAACCGCCGAGCCGGAGGCGCTCGCGCGGTGGGAAGGCATGAACCTGTACGCCAGGATTCGCGAACGCCGGAAGGGCGCGCCGAAGTTCGTCCTGCATGACGGCCCCCCGTACGCGAACGGTCAGATTCACCTGGGCCATGCGCTTGACAAAATCCTGAAAGACTTCGTCGTCAAGTCGCGGACGATGGCCGGCTTCGACGCCCCGTACGTGCCGGGATATGACTGCCATGGACTCCCCATCGAACTGAAGGTCGATCGAGAGCTTGGGTCGAAGAAGCGCGAGATGTCGGTGGCGGAATTCCGCCGGGCATGCCGCGCATACGCCGAGCGCTTCGTCGCCGCGATGACCCAGGAGTTCAAGCGGTTGGCAGTTTTCGGTGAGTGGGACCGGCCCTACGTCACCATGGACTTCCGCTACCAGGCAAATATCGCGCGGTCGCTGGGAAAGATCGTCGACAAAGGTCTCGTCTACAAGGGAAAGAAGCCGGTGCATTGGTGCATTCATTGCCGGACCGCGCTCGCCGAGGCCGAGGTTGAGTACGCCGATCACGTCTCGCCGTCGATCTACGTCGAGTTTCCACTTGCGCCGGAAAGCGCGGAAGAGGTCGGAACGCGGGTGCCTGAGCTGGCGGGACGTCCCGCCTCCGTCGTCATCTGGACGACGACTCCGTGGACGATTCCGGCGAACCTCGCCATCGCGTTCCATCCCGAATTCGATTACGCAGCTTTTGAGGTGAACGGCCGCGCGGTCGTCATCGCGGAGGCGCTCGCGCCGCGCGTGGGCGAGGCGACGGGCCTGACCTTCGGAACCCCGATCGCACGGATGAAAGGGACCGCGCTCGAGCATTTGCGCTTCCGCCATCCCCTCTACGAGCGCGACTCCATCGGTGTGCTGGCGGACTACGTCACGCTCGATGCAGGGACAGGTGCGGTTCACACTGCTCCCGGTCACGGGGCGGACGACTTCACGACGGGCCAGCGATACGGTCTGGAGATCTACGCGCCGGTGGGGCCCGGCGGGCATTTCCTCGAAACGGTCGAGTTGTTTGCGGGGCAGCGCGTCTGGGATGCGAACGCCGGCGTCGAAGAGGAGCTCAAGCGGCGCAGCCGGCTGCTGCACAAGTCGAACTTCTCACACCAGTATCCGCACTGCTGGCGATGCCATAATCCCGTCATTTTTCTGGCGACGTCGCAATGGTTCATCCGCATGGATGGACCGCTGGGAGCCGGCGATGCGCGCTCGCTGCGGCAGGCGGCGCTCGACGCGATCGACAGCGACGTGAAGTGGATTCCCGCGTGGGGGCACGATCGCATCTACAACATGGTGAAGAACCGCCCCGACTGGTGCATCTCGCGCCAGCGGGCGTGGGGCGTGCCGATCCCCGCGGTCGACTGCACGACGTGCGGTGAGGCGATTCTGACCTCTGCGCTTGTCGAACGAGCGGCATCGGTCTTCGACACGTACGGCGCCGATGCCTGGTACGAGCGGCCGCTCGAGGAATTTCTGACTGACGGACTCGCGTGCCCTTCGTGCGGAGGCACTGACTTCGAACGGGAGCGCGACATCCTCGATGTATGGTTCGATTCGGGATCGAGCCACGAGGCGGTGCTCCCCAACTGGCCCGATCTTACGTGGCCCGCGAACATGTACCTCGAGGGCAGCGACCAGCATCGCGGGTGGTTCCAGAGTTCGCTGCTCATCGGTCTCGGCACGCGCGGCCGCCCGCCGTACCGCGAAGTGCTGACGCACGGCTTCCTCATCGATCTCGAAGGACGCAAGATGTCGAAGTCGGTCGGCAACGTGGTGTCGCCCCAGAGCGTCATCAAGGAGAGCGGCGCCGAGATTCTACGGCTGTGGGTCGCGATGTGCGATTACGCCGAAGAGCTTCGGGTCGGAAAAGAGATTCTCGCTCGCGTCGTCGAGTCCTATCGAAAGATTCGCAACACCCTGCGGTATCTCGTGTCCAATCTCTACGACTTCGTACCGGCGCGCGACCGGCTGCCCGTCGAGCAGATGGAAGAGGTCGATCGCTACATGCTGGCGCGCTACGCCGAGGTCGCACGGCGCATCCTGAAGGCGTACGATGAGTATGACTACCCGACGATCTTCCAGACGCTGAATGCGTTCATGTCGGTGGACCTGAGCGCCGTGTACAGCGACATCTCAAAGGACCGGTTGTACACCTTCGCCGCGGGGTCGCGCGAGCGGCGCTCTGCACAGACGGCGATGTATGTGATGACCGACGGGTTCGCGCGCCTGGTTGCGCCGATTCTGCCCGTGACGGCCGAACAGCTGTGGGCGCATCTGCCGACCGCGGTCAACCGCGAAGAGTCGGTGCATCTTGCGCTCTTTCCGTCACTGAGCGACATCGATCCACTGATCGATCGCACTCTGCTGGACACCTGGGAGCATCTGCTGAGAGTCCGGACCGCGGTGAATGCCTCATTGGAGCTCCTGAGAAAAGACAAGACCATCGGCACGTCGCTGGAGGCCCAGGTGCGGCTGACCGCGACAGATGAGGACTTCGCGCTCCTGCAGCGTTACGAGAAGCAGCTGCCCATGCTGTTCATCGTCTCTGACGTCGTCGTCGAGCGCGCAGGTGCGCCGCTGGAAGATGCACAGGGAGATTTAGCCATCGCCGTCAGCCGCGCGCCCGGGGTCAAGTGCGAGCGCTGCTGGCGTTACGTGCCGGCCATGTCCACGCATGCGGCGCAGGCTGGCATCTGCGATCGCTGTCAGGACGCCCTGGCGGAAGCCGTTTCATCGCAATGACATCGCTTCGCCGCCGCATGCCCGAGATCTGGATAGCGGCGGCCATCGTTGTGTTCGACCAGGCGACGAAGGCCATCGTCAAATCCCGCCTGCCACTCCACGAGAGCGTGACGGTGATCCCCGGCTTCTTCGATTTCACACACGTGCGAAACACGGGTGCCGCGTTCGGCATGCTGAACAGCATCGATTTCGCATACAAGCCGGCCGTCATGGTCACGGTGGCGCTGATCGCTCTCGGAGCGGTGGGCAGCTACGCCCTGACGCTTCCGGCAACGCAGCGCATGGCACGCTACGGCCTGGCGCTCATTCTCGGTGGTGCGGTCGGCAACCTCATCGACCGCGCCACCATGGGCTATGTCGTGGACTTCGTCGATGTCTATTGGAGGGGCGTGCACTTCTGGGCTTTCAATGTGGCCGACTCCGCGATTACAGTTGGCGTAGTGCTGATGCTGTTCGACATGCTGGGAGTTGGACGTGTACCCGAGACTATTTGAAATTCCGGAACTCTTCGGCATCGGACCGCTGACGATCTATACGTACGGCGTCATGCTGGCGGCGGCGTATCTTGCCGGCCTGCAGCTCGCCATCGTTCGGGGGCGCAAGGCCGGTCTCGACGCTGGGCGCCTTCTGGATCTGGGCGTCTACATCGTCATCGCTGCGCTGATCGGCGCGAAGCTGATGCTGCTCTTCGTCAACTTCAGCTACTTCCGCAACAACCCTGAAGAGATCCTCGTGCTCGCCAGGTCTGGCGGAGTGTTCTACGGCGGACTCATCACAGCGACACTCGTCGCATTCTGGTATATCCGCCGCCATACGCTTCCGTTCTGGACGACGTGCGATATGTTCGCGCCCGGGATCGCGCTCGGCCATGTGATCGGCAGGCTCGGCTGCCTCATGGCGGGGTGCTGTTATGGCCGCCCGACCGACGTGCCGTGGGCGATCACCTTTACCGATCCGTTCGCTGCCACCAACGTCGGCACCCCGTTGAACGTGCCGCTGCATCCGACGCAGGTGTACGAAGCCGGCGCCGAGCTGATCATTCTGATTTTCCTGCTCGTGACGGAGCGGAAGGGACGAGCGTATCCAGGACGCACGTTCTGGGGCTACATGCTGCTATACGCCGTGTCGCGTTTCGTCATCGAATTCTACCGGGCCGACGAGCGCGGTCTCGTTGCGGGACTTTCGACGTCACAGTTCATCTCGGTCGTCCTCGCGCCGCTCAGCCTCCTCATGCTGCTGTACCTGAGGCGCCGCCCGTCCCCGGAACCGGCAAAGTCCGCGCGGCGCGCGGCCTGATTTCCGTGTCGCACGAAGATCTCCTCGTGCCCGCCGAGGAAGCCGGTGTCCGCATCGACCGGTATCTCACGGGCGTGCTGGGCGGCCAGTCGCGATCGCAGATTCAACGTCTGATCAAAGACGGCAAGGTCACCATTGCCGGTCAGGCGGTGCCGGCGAACCGCATCGTCCGCGCAGGCGAGACGATTGCGGTGGAGATTCCCGCTCCGGTGAGTCCCCGGCCACAAGCCGAGGACCACGACCTCGACATTGTCTATCAGGATTCAGAGCTCATTGTGGTCAACAAGCCTGCCGGCATGGTCGTCCATCCCGCTGCAGGACACGCCCAGGGCACACTGGTCAACGCGCTGCTTCACGAAGTAGACGATTTGAGCGGCGTCGGCGGCGAGCTGCGGCCTGGCATCGTGCATCGTCTCGATCGCGGCACGTCGGGCCTGATGGTGGTGGCGAAGAACGACCGCGCGCACATCGAGCTCTCACGCCAGTTTCACGATCGCGAGGTCGAAAAAGAGTACGTCGCGCTCGTCTGGGGGGTGGTGCAGGCCGGCAAGCGGATCGATCTGCCGATCGGCCGCGACCCGGGCGATCGCAAGAAGATGTCGGCGAAAGCGCGCCGCGCGCGATCGGCGGTCACCCGGATCACGGCGGCACTGCACATGGAGGGAGTAACGCTCGTCCACGTGGCCATCGCCACCGGGCGGACGCATCAGATCCGCGTGCACTTGAGCGAGATCGGCCACCCTATCGTCGGCGACGCCGTCTACGGCGGCCTCCGCAGGCGCGTCCCCGGCGATCTCAGGCCGGTCCTCGCGCTGGAGCGCCCGTTCCTGCACGCGGGCCGCCTCGTATTTCAACACCCGACCGACGGGCGTAAGATGGAGTTCGAGGCCCCGCTGCCTCACGATTTGCAACTCGTACTCGATCAAATCCTGCCCCTCGACTATGAGCGAAGCACCTCCTGACCGCCGGGGCCCCCAACGCGGCAGCCGCGTTGGGGTGGCCTTGAAACAGTCCGACGCCATCTACAAGGGCCGTGTTTTCGACATAACCGTCGATCATGTGATGTATCCGGACGGCCGGATCGTGAAGATGGAATGCGTGCGGCATCGCGGCTCGGTGGTACTGATTCCGATGACTGCGCCCGACCGCGTTCTGCTAGTGCGGCAGTACCGCTATGTCGTGGATCGATGGCTGTGGGAGCTGCCTGCAGGCACGCGCGAGCCGAACGAGAGCGCCCACGCGGCCGCCCTTCGCGAATGCCACGAAGAGGTCGGCAAGATCGCCGGTCACGCGGAGCAGCTGCTGAGCTTTTTCCCGTCGCCCGGTTTCTGTGACGAAGAGATGAGCTTCTACCTGCTGACGGAGCTGCGCGACCGCCTCTCCAGCGATCCCGAGCCTCACCAGGATCCAGATGAGATTCTGAGCGTGAAAGAGTTCTCGGTGAAAGAGGTCCGGGAGATGGTGAGGGTTGGAGAGATCGCTGATATGAAAACGGCGGTAGGGATCGGACTGGTCGCGCAGGGATCGAGGGATCTAAAGATCTAGAGATCTAAAGATCCCTAGATCTCTAGTTATCACTGCACTGTACTCTGCACCCGCGTGGCCGTCCGTCTCTCCCGATGCGAGGTCGTCGGCGGCGTCAACGCCAGCAGCACGGCCTCGTCGATTGTCGACACCAGGTGAATCGTCAGGTCGCGGCGAAGCTCCTCGTTGAGGTCTTCCTTCACGTCCTTGTCGTTCTGCCGCGGCAGAATGATCTCTTTGACCCCCAGCCGCCTGGCGGCGAGCACCTTTTCCTTGATCCCGCCCACGGGCAGCACGCGGCCCGACAGCGTAATTTCTCCCGTCATCGCGATGTCGCCTCGAACCGGACGCCCTGTCAGCTCTGAGGCCAGCGCAACGGCCATTGTGACGCCCGCCGACGGGCCGTCCTTGGGGATGGCACCCGACGGAACATGCAGGTGAATCTCGGACGACTTGTAGAAGTCGGGATCGACGTTGAACTGGGCCGCATGGGCGCGGAACCACGATAATGCCGCTCTGGCGGATTCCTTCATGACGTCGCCGAGGTGACCGGTCAGGGTGAGGGTTCCGGCACCCTGCATGCGTGATGCCTCGATGAAGAGGACCTCGCCGCCCACAGGTGTCCAAGCCATGCCGATCGCCACACCCGGGTTCTTGGTGCGCTCCTCGATTTCCTCGTCGAGGAAGCGCGGCGCACCGAGGAGCTCCGTGACTGTGTCGCGCGTGAGCTCGACCGGCTCCTCGCGCCCTTCGGCGCGACGCCGCGCAATCTTGCGAATCAGCGAGGCCAGCTCGCGCTCGAGATTGCGCACACCGGCCTCACGCGTATAGCCCCGAATCACCAGCCGGATGGCTTCGTCCGTAAAGGTCACCATCTCGGCCGTGAGGCCGTGATTGGCCACCTGCTTCGCTACGAGATGCTCCGTGGCGATCTTCAGCTTCTCTTCTTCTGTATAGCCAGGCAGCTCGAGGACTTCCATTCTGTCGCGCAGCGGCGGCGGAATCGTATCGAGCACGTTCGCGGTGGTCACAAACAGCACTTCCGACAGGTCGAACGGCACGTCGAGGTAGTGATCGCGGAACGAGTTGTTCTGCTCTGGGTCGAGCACTTCAAGCAGCGCCGAGCTCGGATCGCCGCGGAAGTCGGACCCGAGCTTGTCGATTTCGTCGAGGATGAACACCGGATTCTTCGACTCCGCGCGGCGCAGGCCCTGGATGATCTGGCCGGGCAGCGCGCCGATATAGGTACGCCGGTGCCCACGGATCTCCGCCTCGTCCCGCATGCCGCCCAGCGACACGCGAACGAACTTGCGATCGAGCGAGTTCGCAATGGACTTCGCGAGCGACGTCTTGCCGACTCCCGGAGGGCCGGCGAAGCACAGGATGGGCCCCTTCATCGTGGGGTTCAGCTTCCGCACCGCGAGGTACTCGAGGATGCGATCCTTCGCTTTCTCGAGGCCGGAATGATCCGCATCGAGCACGCCCTTCGTGCGCGCGAGATCGATCACTTCGTCGGTTCGCTTCGACCACGGCAACGCGATCAGCCAGTCCACATAGGTGCGCGAGACGGTGTACTCCGCCGCGGCCGCCGGCATTTTCGAGAGTCGATCGAGCTCGCGCTTCGCTTCCTTCTTGACGGTGTCAGGCATCCCTGCCGCCTCGATCTTCTCCCGAAGCTCCTCGATCTCCTTGGTTTGATCGTCCCCTTCGCCGAGCTCTTTCTGAATCGCCTTCATCTGCTCGCGGAGGAAATACTCGCGCTGATTCTTCCCGACCTCGGACTGCACCTGCGACTGGATTTTCGAGCCCAGCTCGAGTACTTCAGCTTCCTTGATGAGCAGTCGGTTCAACAGATCGAGACGGGCGCGCACATCGACGGTTTCGAGCACTTCCTGCTTCACCGCGGTGCTGAGCGTCGCCAGGCTTGACGCAATGAAGTCGGCGAGCCGCCCGGGCTCGGTGATATTCATCGCAAGCGCCTGCAGATCGTCAGAGAGCAGCGGCGAGAGCGAGACGACGTGCTGAAAGTTGGTTTTGATGTTCCGCTGCAGCGCGTCGATCTCCAGGCGATCTTCCTCACGGACGGTGTCGTCGGCAGGCTTGACGCGGGCCCGCAGGTACGGGCGCACCATCGTCACGGATTCGAGCTGCAGGCGCGAGAGTCCCTGCACGATGAGGCGCAGGCTGCCGTCCGGCAGCTTGAACATCTTGTGGATGTGCGTTGCCGTGCCGATGCGGTGCATGTCGTCCTGGGTCGGCTCTTCGACCGAGGCATCCCGCTGCGTGAACACGCCGACGAGTTTGCTTCCGTTGATCGCCTCTTCAATCAGGCGGACGGAGCTCTCGCGCGCGACTGCGAGCGGCAAAAACGAGTTGGGAAACAGCACTGTGTCGCGCAGCGGCAGAATCGGCAGCTCACTCGGAATCGCTACCGGCTGATCTGCGGACGCGTCGCCAATGTCGAGACGTTCGTCTTCACGACTCATGACTCTCCCCCCATGGTCCTGCGGTTCAGTGCTATGTGTTGCTGTGTCGGCGGGCGGGGGGATACAGGCCCCGCCTCGCACGGCGGAGCCTGTTGAAGGGGCGCCGTATTAACTCGACATGTCGAAGAAAAACGCCGGGCCGTTGCGTTTTTGAGCCTGGACCTTCTCGCGCTCGACCGCCATCTCACGCCCTTCTTCACAATCCTTGCACCGGACGGCAAACGGCAACGCGCGGAGCCGCTTGTCGGAGATTTCACCCCCGCAGTCAGCACAGTTGCCATAGGCGCCGCCGTCGAGCCGGTTGAGCGCGTCGTTGATTTTCGTGAGCGTTTCAGCCTTCATCTGAATCAACGCGAACTCGATATCTTCCTGAATATCCGCTTCGGAGCTCTCGCCCGCGTCCAGGACCTCGTGCACCTTGCCCCACGCATCAGCCTCGCGCTGATCGCGAATACGACCCTGCACCTCGCTCATGATCTCTTTACGCCGCTCTTCGAGCATCCGCTTCAGGTCGGAGTAACGGACATCATCCATCGAGGCGTCCTGCTTGGCTGTCATAGTCTTAGTGGTCTTCATGGTCTTCATGATTCCGACTCCTTCCGCCGTTGTCTCAAATACGGTCATCCAGCGAATCCGTTGACTTCCGCATGTTGCAAACGGGGTGCCTACGGTGGCGTCAAGGAATTCGGGAATCTGGCAGGGCTGCGGGGCGCAAAATGGGAATCAGGTCGGAAAAGATCGTACGTTCCACTGCCATTTTGCGTAAGCTCAGCCACGCTAATTCAACCCGTATCCTGCTCACGACCTTTGAGTTATCGACCCCAGCGGCGGCCGCCTCCACGGCTTTTCGCATTTCGTAAATATTTAGACGCCCGCTCAGGGATGACGGTTCGTTTTAAAGACACTGGGTGACAGGGTCGTGAATAGAGGACAATCTGGCTTGTCCGCCAGGACGGTTACCTACCCCATGCCCTGTCCGCTGTGCCACATCAGGAAAGCCAAGCGAGCCTGCCCGGCGCTCGGTAAGCAGATCTGCGCGATTTGTTGCGGCACCAAGCGGCTGGTCGAAATCAACTGTCCTGCCGATTGCGGATATTTAACGACCGCGCATGTTCACCCGCCAGCGGTCCTCCAGCGCCAGCAGGAGCTGGATCGCGCGATGATGCTCCCACTGCTGCAGGGCTTGTCAGAACGCCAGGCCAGGGTGTTCCTGATGCTCTCCGCTGCCACATCGCAGCACCGGCCGGACGATTTGCAGAAGCTTGTTGATAGTGACATCGCTCAAGCCGCAGGTGCGCTCGCGTCCACGCTCGAGACAGCAGCCAAGGGCATCGTGTACGAGCACCAGCCCGCGTCGCTCGCCGCCGCGCGCCTGATGGCCGAGATGAAGCGTCTCGTTGATGAGGTGGTAAAAAATGCCGGGTCGGCGCTCGAACGCGACGCAGCCGTTGCACTGCGCCGGATCGAACACGCGGCCAGGATGATGGTGACGGTCAGGCCCGACGCGAACGAGCTTCAGCAGTTGTTCGCGCGCGTGCTGGCTCCTGCGCCAGGCGCCCGGCAGGAACCCGAGACGCCCGCGGCCCCCGCTTCGCCCTTAATTATCCCCTGAGGTATAATTTTGGGTTCCTTAGGGAGGAAGTGATGTCCAAGATCTGTAAAGTGTGCGGGAAGAAGCCTGTCGTCGGACGCACGGTCAGCCACGCCCACAACGTCCGTCCGCGCCGGTTCGAGCCGAATCTGCAAGTCGTCCGCGCGCTGATCGACGGCGGTGTCCGCCGCATCCGCGTCTGCACCCGCTGCCTGCGCTCGAACAAAATCACCAAAGCCGCCTAGCCATGCTGTCCGCGGTGTCGTCCGCGTCAGCCCCGACGGCGTTGGGGCCCTATTCCCAGGCGATCCGCGCTGGACAGTTTCTGTTCGTGTCAGGACAGGTGCCGATCGATCCAGCCACAGGAGAGCTCGTTCAGGGAGGCATCGCCGACCAGACGCGCCGGGCACTTCTCAATATCGCCGAGATTTTGGCCGCAGGGGGAACATCGTTCCAGCACATCGTTCGCACCACTGTGTATCTGGCCGACCTCTCCGACTTCGCTGCCATGAACGAGGTATACGCCACCTTCTTCACGCCGCCGCAGCCCGCGCGCTCCACCATCCAGGCCGCACGTCTGCCGAAAGACGCCCGCATCGAGATCGATGTGATCGCGTTTCTGGGTTGAGCTTCTCTGTGTCTCACCGCAGGCGCTGAGCCGCAGGAATTTCTCTTCAAGAAAACACTCTGCGTCCCCCGCGTCCCTGCGGTGGGACATGAGAGATCAGGTCCGGGCCGCGGCTCGTTCCACGTCGAGCACTCCCTCAACTCCTCGCAACAGCTTGATCACCTTCTCGAGGTGCTTCACGTCCTTGATCTCGACGGCCATGTTGATGCGGCCCAGGTGATCGTTGTCCGCACCGGTGGCCTCGACGTTGGTGATGTTCGTGTTGATCGCGGCAATGCGTGAGCTGACGTCGGCCAGAATGCCCTTGCGGTCTTCCACCTGCATCGTCAGGCGCACGATGTAGCGCGACGCATCGGCCGCGCTGTCCCATTCGACGTCGATCCGGCGCTCGGGATCGTACAGCAGGTTCATGACGTTCGAGCACGATGCGGCGTGCACCGACACGCCTTTACCGCGCGTGATGTAGCCCACGATCTTCTCGCCGCGGATGGGATTGCAGCAGCGGGCTCTCACCACCATCAAATCGTCGATGCCGCTGACCTTGATTCTGTCTTCGCCCACCCCGATACCGACGCCCGCCGTGCCAAGCACCCTTCGAACGACGGACGCCACGCCGGTTTCGGGTGGCTTTTCCTTCAACTGCTCCTGTGGAACGAGCCTTGTCAGGAGCTTGCGCGGCGACACTTTGCCGTAACCGATCTCGGCGAAGATCTCGTCGCTGGCGCCGTAGTCGGCGCTCACCTTCTTGAAGACCTCGCCCTCGAAGAGCGTCGCGGGATTCACGCCAAATCGCCGGGCCTCCTTTTCGAGCAGCCGTTTGCCGAGCTCGACGCTTCGCGCGCGCTCTTCAGCCTGCACGAAATGCTTGATCTTGTTCCGCGCTCGCGCGGTGACCACGAAATTCAGCCAGTCGCGGCTGGGTTTGTGACCGTTGTTCCTGACGATCTCGACAATGTCGCCATTGCGCAAGCGGGTACGCAGCGGCACCATCTTGCCGTTGACGCGGGCGCCCACGCACTGATGTCCAACGTCGGTGTGAATCGCGTACGCGAAGTCGACGGGCGTCGCCCCGCGCGGAAACGCTTTCACCTGCCCCTTGGGTGTGAAGATGTAGACCTCTTCGGGATACAGGTCGACTTTCAAATTCTGGATGAACTCGTGCGGATCGCGGACCTCGCTTTGTACTTCGAGCAGCTGCCGCAGCCATTGGAAGTGACGTTCATCGCGGTGATCCCCGATGCGCCCTTCCTTGTACTTCCAGTGGGCCGCGATGCCTTCCTCCGCATGGCGATGCATTTCCTCGGTTCGAATCTGCACTTCGAAGGGCACGCCGCGCTCGCTGATGACCGACGTGTGCAGCGACTGATAACCGTTCGGCCGCGGCATCGCGATGAAATCCTTGATGCGCCCGGGCACGGGTGACCACGTCTGATGAATGATGCCAAGTGCGGCGTAGCAGTCCTTGACGCTCTCCGTGATGATGCGCAGCGCCACGAAGTCGTACACCTGATCGAGCTCGATGCGCTGGCGTTTGAGCTTTTGATTGATGCTGTACAGGCGTTTGAGCCGGCCGTCGACCTGTGCCACAGGCACTTGTGCCTCGCTCAGCTTGGCCGTGACGGTCGCCTTGAGGTAGTCGATTTCGGCTTCGGCAGCCTTCCGCTTGTTCTCGACCTTCGCCGTCAATGCCTGATACCCGGCCGGGTCGAGGTGCTTGAACGACAGCTCTTCCAGCTCGTTCTTGATCTTGCTCATGCCGAGCCGGTGGGCGATTGGCGCGTAAATGTCGAGCGTTTCCTGCGCGGTCCGCTGCCGGCGATCTTCGGACATGTGCGACAGCGTACGCATATTATGGAGGCGATCGGCGAGCTTCACGAGGATGACACGGATGTCGTCGACCATCGCGAGCAGCATCTTGCGGAAATTCTCCGCCTGGCGCTCCTCGCTCGAGGAGAATGGGATGGCGCTGATCTTGGTGACCCCCTCGACGACGTGCGCCACCTCGGGGCCGAAATGCTCCTGAATCTTCTCGATGGTCGTCAGGGTGTCCTCGACGACGTCATGCAGCAGGCCCGCGGCGATGGCGACAGGATCGAGCCGCATATCGCCCAGGATGCTCGCCACCTCGAGGGGATGCACAAGGTAGGGCTCCCCCGAATGCCGGACCTGACCCTTGTGCTCGAGCGCAGAGAACACGTAAGCCCGGCGAAGAAACTCGCGTTCCTCGTCAGACGTGTATGCTCTCACCCGTTCAAGAAGGTCTTCGAATCGAATCATTTTCCTGAAGCCAACTGCCTGAAATGGTGTCTAACTTAAGTATCAGCAGATGGTTAGGACATTCTAAAGCATCCTTGACTTTGGGTTTTGGGCGTTCATATACTTGGCGGGTTTTTCTCTAGAATCCCGCGGTTTCGAATTGAAGGGGGATCTGATGCGTGTGCGAAGCAAGGCGATTCTGGCATCAACTGCCATCGTCGCAGCGGTGGCGTTGTCGGCCTGCAGCCAGTTCGGAAATCTTCAGGCGCGGAAGGCGTTCAAGGACGCCAATACGATGTATCAGGCGCAGAATTATCGCGAGGCCGCCACGAAATACGAGGAGGCGATTACAGCCTCTCCTGAATCCCCCGAAGCCGTAACGGCGTATTTTTTCCTCGGGAACAGTTACGACAACCTGTATAAACCCGCGCGTAAGGGGGAGGCCGACAACGACGCGTTCCTCACCAAGGCTATCGAGAACTACAAGATTTCGGCGGAGCGCGAGACGCGCGCCGACATCAAGAAGCTGGCACTGCAGTACCTGGTCAACGCGTACGGTCCCGACAAGCTCGACGATCCGACGCAGGCCGAGCCCATCGTGCAGCGCATGATGCAGATCGACCCGAGCAACACCGAGAACTACTTTGCGCTCGCGAAGATCTACGAAGATGCCGGCAACCTCGACGAGGCTGAGGCCATGCTGAACAAGGGCCGTGAAGTGAAGCCGAAAGAAGCGGCGGTTTATCAGCAGCTCGCCGGCTTCTATCAGCGGCAGGGTGAGTTCGACAAGCTGATCGCGGCCGTGCAGCAGCGCGCCGAGCTGGAACCGAATAATCCCGAAGCGCACTACGCCGTCGCTACCTATTACTGGGACGAAGCGTATCGCAACACCCGGCTTAACGAGGCGCAGAAGCGCGAGTACGTGAAGAACGGCCTCGCAGCCGTCGACAAGGCGCTGTCGCTGAACGCGGACTACGTCGAGGCGCTCACCTACCGCGGTCTCCTGCTTCGTATCGAAGCGGCGATGGAAAAGGATGCCGCGCGGCAGAAGGCGCTGCTCAGCGAAGCATCGCAGTTGCAGGAAAAGGCCGTGGCCTTGAAGAAGAAGCAGGCGGCAGGCGCGTAACCGAAACGAAACACGAAAAACGAATAAAAATAAAAGGCCGGCATCCGAAGATGCCGGCCTTTATCGCTTTGCTCTCTGCTCTTTGCCCTGTCGGCGAAGAATGTCGTTAGTTGCCGGTCTGCACTCCAGCGGCTCTGCGCATGCCTTCGGTCACGATGCCGATCTTCTCGACACCCGCCCCTTTTGCCGTGTCGATGACCGCGACGATTTCGCCGTAGCGAAGCGTTCCTGCCGCCGCAATGAACATCGTCTTCGTCTGCCGCTGTTCGAAGATGCTCCGGAGTCGCGTCTCGAGCTCTCCGAGGTTGTTGACCACCTGCTTGTTGATGGCCATCTGGCGGTCCGCCGACATCTCGAGCACGATCTGGTCGCTGTCGACCTGCTGCGTTGCGGCCTGTTGTGTCTCGGCCGGCAGGTTGATGTCGAGACCCTTCTGCGTAAGCGGCAGCGCCGCCATGAAGATCACGAGCAGCACGAGCAGCACGTCGATCATCGGCGTGACGTTCATATCAGCGCTGACCGAGAGCTTCTTGCTTTTGACGTTGTCTTCCGCGCCGAAGTGCTTATGGGCGTGTCCGTGGGTCGTCATTAGTTGCCTCCCCGCACTTTCGGATCCGTGATGAGGCCCATGTCCTCGACGCCGGCCGATCGCAGGTTGTCCATGGTCTCCATGACCGTGCCGTAGTCCACATCCACGTCCGCCTTGATGAGGACCATCTTGTCGGTCGCCGTCGACATGAGATCGGAAACACGGCTGGTCAAGTCGCCAGGGCGCAGCGGCACGGAGTTCAGGAAGATCTGCTTGTTGGCCTGAATGCCGACGACCGTCTGGCCCTGGGTATCGGGCTTGTCGGTGGTATTCGCGGCCTGCGGCAGCTTCACGTCGACGCCCTTCTGGAGCATCGGGGCAACGAGCATCATGATGATCAACAACACGAGCATGACGTCCACTAGCGGCGTCACGTTGATATCGGATTTGACGCCACCCGATTCGCCGCCAACGTTCATTGACATAATCTGGCTCCCTGTAACTTTGGATCTACTGAACTATGGATCTAAAGATCTGAAGCTTTCAGATCCCTAGATCCTTAGATCTCTCGTTACGCAGTCTTCTTAATAAAATAATCCACCAGTTCGGATGACGAGTTGTCCATCTCGACGTTGAAATACTCGATGCGGCCGGTCAGGTAGTTGTAGAACCACACCGCCGGAATCGCCACGACGAGACCAAGCGCGGTTTCGACGAGCGCTTCCGCGATACCGGCAGACACAGCGCCGATACCGCCGGAGCCTGTCGATGCAATACCGGTGAATGCGTTGATGACGCCAACGACCGTGCCGAGCAGACCGACGAACGGTGCAGTGGCACCGATTGTCGCGAGGGCGCTGACGCCCTTCTTCAGGTCATTGGCCGTGAGGGCAGTTGCGCGCTGAATCGATCGGCGCACGGTGTCGAGGAGCTCCTCGCGGCTGAGGCCGCCTGCGTTTTCCTGCTGGAACTGATATTCCTGGAGACCGGCGAGGACGACTTTGGCGAGGTGACTGTAGCGATAGTTCTTGTTGGTCGAGATTGCGATCGCGTCCTTCAGCCGGCCGTCCTTCAGGTGCTTCGCGACTTGCGGGGCATAAACCTTCGACTGGTTCTTTGCCTGAATGAACGTGTAGATGCGCTCGACGGCGACGCCGATCGACCACATCGACATGAAGAAGAGAATCCAGGCGACGGCCTTCGCGATGAAGCCCATCTGGTGCCACATTTCAATTAGGTCAAGAGAACCGCTTTCCATCATCCGCTCCTTATTTAGTTCGCGATGGGGCCCCACCCCCATCGCCTGTGCCGTCGCTGCTTTGCAGCTCGGCTTGCTTTGGATCGACGCACTGCTCAGTGCGATGTTGACATTCCGCCGACGAAGCGTCCGGCTTCAGCCGGACATCGTTACTTACCGCAGAGTGAAATTGACCGTGACCGTCATGATGACCGGCACCGGCACGCCGTTCAACAATGTGGGCGTGTACTGCCACTGCCTCACGGCTTCAGTGGCAGCCGCGTCGAGCAGCGGAATCGACCGCAGGACTCGGACATCCTGCACCCGGCCGTCCGGTCCGATGGTCGCTTCGAGAATCACGACGCCCTGCACACGCGCCGACTGCGCGATCGGCGGATACGTCGGGGCCTGGTCTCGCACCTTCTTGGGTGGCTGAATGGCGCCGCCGACGCGGACCGGCGCCGGTGGCGGCGGCGGTGGCGGTGGCGCTTCGGGCACGCCCCCGGGGATGCCGCCAACCACGCCGCCAATATCACCCGCGACAGTGGCAACCTGCTCGGCAAAGACCCTTCCCGTCTCAGGTTTGATGTCAGAGGGCGCCTGGACCGGCGCGGCTGAAGGATTCGATTCCATCACCGGCTTGGGCGCAGCGGCCTGCGGCGGCGGCGGCGGCGGCGGCGGCGGTGGTGGGGGGGGTGGAGCCGCGACAAATGCCATCATCGATGGTGGCGTCGGCAACACGTCAGCGGCCAGGAGCGGAATCACAATCAATACAGCGATGAGCGCCACGTGGGCCAGGATCGACAACGGAAGCGTGTACCACTGCTTGCTTCCGACGGAGATCGAGGGTTTCACGACGTCACCGAACATTTCGCGTGCCACGTCAGTCCTCCTGCCGAATTGTGAGGGGCTGGCGATCTTCCCTGCCAGCGCCCCTCGACCAGCTAAAAACGAGTGTCATTGAAACCCGGCACCCGAATTAGACACCGCAAAAGCGATTCTGGTCCGAAAGATTGCGGAACCTGGGAACCGCGTCGGCGAACGCACCCAATAGCCTGGTGTTTGAGAAAACCCGCGAATCATATGACCGGGTACTATCAATGTCAACACGCAAAAAGATTCGAATTGTCGCAAAATCGACGAATTCCCGCGCCTGCGACACGCGCATCAGCCGGCGTGCGCGCGCTTGATACGCATCGAGTAGAACGAGCGCCACACAAACACCAGCGAGGCCCCGAAAAAGAGCGCCGCAAGCAGCCGCGTCAGCTGCGCACCCTGGTTGGCGGTCAACTGCACCGCCAGTTCAACCGCAAGCAGGCCGAACAGTGTGGTGAACTTGATGATGGGATTCATGGCAACCGAAGACGTGTCCTTGAACGGATCGCCGACCGTGTCGCCGATCACGGTTGCAGCATGGAGCGGCGTGCCTTTCTCCTTCAACTCGACTTCGACGACCTTTTTGGCATTGTCCCAGGCACCGCCGGCGTTCGCCATGAAAATCGCCTGGAACAACCCGAACAGCGCAATCGAGATCAGATAGCCGATGAAGAAATAGGGCTCGACGAACGCAAATGCGAGCGTCGAGAAGAACACCGCGAGGAAAATATTGAACATCCCCTTCTGCGCATACTGCGTGCAGATCTCGACGACGCGTTTGCTGTCGGCGACGGAGGCCTTCTCGACCCCCTCGAGCCTGATATTCGCCTTGATGAACTCGACGGCCTGGTAGGCGCCGGTGGTGACGGCCTGTGTCGAGGCGCCCGTGAACCAGTAAATCACTGAACCACCTGTAATCAGCCCCAGCAGAAACGGCGCATGGAGAATCGACAGTTTCTCGACGTTCTGCGTCAGGCCGGCTGTCAGCAACACGACAATCGAAAAAATCATCGTCGTCGAGCCAACGACGGCGGTGCCAATCAACACCGGCTTCGCCGTGGCCTTGAATGTATTCCCGGCGCCGTCATTCTCCTCGAGCAGATGCTTCGCTTTGCCGAAGTCGGGCGTAAAACCGTAATCCCGCTTGATCTCTTCCTTGATGCCCGGCAGACCTTCGATGACTGAGAGCTCGAAGACCGACTGCGCGTTGTCGGTGACGGGCCCGTACGAATCGACCGCGATCGTCACCGGCCCCATCCCGAGAAAACCGAACGCGACCAGCCCGAACGCAAACACGGGCGCCGCAATCATCAGCGCATCGAAGCCCATCAGGCTGACCCAGTACGCGACGCTCATCAGCGCGACGATGCACAACCCAAGCCAATACGCGCTGAAGTTCCCGGCGACGAGCCCCGCAAGGATGTTCAGCGAGGCGCCACCCTCGCGCGATGACGACACCACCTCGCGCACGTGCGACGACTCGGTCGACGTGAAGAGCTTCACAACCTCGGGAATGATGGCTCCGGCGAGCGTGCCGCAGGTGATGACGGTCGACAGCTTCCACCACATGCTGCCGTCGCCCAGGTCACGTATCAGGAGATACGAGACGAAGTAGGTCATGGCGACCGAAATGATGGAGGTCAGCCAGACGAGCACGGTCAGCGGTGTTTCGAAGTTCATCACCGCGGCCGCGGCGTACTTCGCGCGCATGAGCACGCCGTTGATGAGATACGAGAACCCGCTCGCGACCACCATCATCACGCGAATCATGAAGATCCACACCAACAGCTGCACCTGCACCGTCTCGTTCGGCACCGCTGTCACGATGAATGTGATGAGTGCGACGCCGGTCACGCCATATGTCTCGAAGCCATCGGCGCTCGGCCCCACCGAGTCGCCGGCATTGTCGCCGGTGCAGTCGGCGATGACGCCGGGATTGCGCGCGTCGTCCTCCTTGATGTTGAAGACGATCTTCATCAGGTCCGCACCGATGTCGGCGATCTTGGTGAAAATACCGCCGGCGATGCGCAGCGCTGATGCGCCGAGCGATTCGCCGATCGCGAAGCCGATAAAGCACGAGCCGGCCAGATCCCGCGGGATGAACAGAAGAATGCACAGCATGATAAACAGCTCGACGCTGATGAGCAGCATGCCGATGCTCATCCCGGCTTCGAGCGGAATCGAATGCAGTGGATAGGGTTTGCCTCTCAGGCTGGCGAACGCCATGCGCGAGTTGGCGAACGTGTTGACCCGGATACCGAACCACGCAACGCCATAGCTGCCCGCAATGCCGATGAGGCTGAAGAGCAGGATGATGCCGACGCGGAAAAGAGGAAAGTGGAGGATCAGGCCGAAGTACAGCGCGATAATGAGGCCGACGAAGACTTCGAGAATCAGGATGAACCTGCCCTGCGTGGCCAGGTAGGTCTTACAGGTTTCGTAGATCAGCTCCGACACCTCGAGCATCGATCGGTGTACCGGCAATCTCTGGAGGCGGGAATACGATACGAGCCCGAACAGCAAGCCGAGCACGCAGATGCCGATGCCCGAGGTGAGCAGTGTCCTGGAGTTGTATCCGAGAAAACTCACCTGACCAAGGTCTGGCAGGACGAGACTGGCTTCTCCGCCGGCGTGAACCGGCGCGGCCGCCGGCTGCTGTCTCATCGATGCCTCTGCTGTTGTCCCCAGGGTGACGAACAGCGCTAGCACGAACCACTTCATCATGGATGTCCCCGTCACGTTGAACTTTTGTCTGCAATCTGCGCCGGAAGGGTCATGCCGCCTGTCAGAAACACGCGTATCCCCTCCTCGACACTTATGTCCGGAAAGAATGCGCTGTCACGCCGGCAGATCACCACGTCGCCGAGATAGAGGTGATTTGTTGGAACATAGACAGCTATGAGCAACTCGGTATGACCGGCCGACTGGATGGAAAACTCCTTGGTTAGAAAGCCAAGTATATAGCCGCGCGACTCGGTGCGAATCATCACCACCCGCTTGAAGCCGTATTCGTTGTCCGGCGAGAACGCCAGAACCAGCTGTTTTACGGGGGCGTAAACCGTACGAAACACGGGGATCCGGAGCAAATAGCCTTCGGCCCGCTGCAACACTCGCTTGCCCAGCACATTGGTCGCGACGACACCTACAAGCAGAATCAGTACCGCTGTCGTCAGGATCCCCAGCCCCGAGGGCACTCCGCGCGCCGTGGTACTCGCTGAAATACCGCTCGTACATCGGAGCGGTAAAGCCGTCAACGACCCGGAAGATCCAGAGCAGGGCAACGATGCTGATGACCACCGGTACGAGGACGAAAAATCCCGTGACGAACCGGAGACGAAGCCAGGACATCATCCGCGCACCCACCCGGTCCTCATCGCCACGAGCGAGTCCGACGCCGAGAGCAATGCGATACCACGCGAATCGGGCGAATCCGGCGCGTGCGACGAACGCGAGAAACGGCTTGATGACAAGGAGCGAGGAGACGAACGCCATCGCAAGTCCGACGCCGATTTCCAATCCCCGCGACGGCGACAGCTGATCGCTCACCTGCAAGAGGTCGTGCATGAACGCCGCGGTCATTGTCGGGATCGCGAGGAAAAACGAGAACTCCGCCGCGGCGGTCCGGCTGAGTCCGGCCGCGATGCCACCGACGATGGTCGCGCCCGACCTCGACACACCCGGCACGAGCGCAAACATCTGGCAGACGCCAACCGCCAGCGCCCGCGGCAGCGGCGTGTCCTCTGCGCGCTGCGACGACGGGCGTCCTCATCCGTCGCTCGAGGAGCAGCATCACGATGCCCCCGGCGATGAACGCCCATGCGAACACCGCGGGACTCTGATACAGGATGCGCTTGACGAAATCAGCGAGCAGCGCTCCGGCCAGCAGCGCGGGAATTGTCGCCACGATGATGGCAGCGGCGAAGCGGCGTGGCTCCGACTCGCGTTCGCAGGCGCGAGATGACACTCAGGATTTTCAGGCGATACACCCAGACGACCGCGAGGATGGAGCCCAACTGGATCATCACGGTGAAGACGCCGCCGGGGTCCTCGTAGCCGATCGCGCTCGCCGATGAGCAGCAGATGCGCGGTGGACGAGACGGGAAGAAATTCCGTGATTCCCTGTACGATTCCGAGCAGCGCCGCGGCTAGAAGCGTCACGAGGCCGATTGAACGGTTACGCCCGCGCCTTGCGCTGCGACTTCGTCTTGCGCGGCGGGCGGAGTCACGACCGCAGCGACGTCGGCCGGAACGTGGCGTGGCGCGCGCTGGCACGCCCGACGTTTTCTTGCTGAGGATAATCGCGAGCGACGGCGCAATGAACCAACCCGAGTAGGTCGTCGCGATCGTGCCGACGAGCATCGTGAAGGCGAATCCCTTGAGCACTTCGCCGCCGAAAAGATACAGCGCGAGCACCGCCATGAAGACGGTGCCGGAGGTGATCACCGTGCGCGTCAGCGTCTGATTCAGGCTCGTGTTGATGGCCGACTCGAGAGGCTCGCGCCTCGAGAGGCGCGTATTCTCGCGCACACGATCGAAAATGACGATCATGTCGTTCATCGAGTAGCCGACCATCGTCAACATCGCGGCAATGACGTTGAGCGACATCTCGTACTGGAAGAACGCCAGGAACGACAGCGTGACGAACACGTCGTGGAAGGTCGCGATGATCGATCCAAGCGCGAAGCTCACACGAAAGCGAATGGCGATCCACGCCGTGATGCCGAGCATCGACAGCAGCGTTGCGTAGATGGCCTTGCCGCCGCAGCGCCGCACCCGACGGTCGGCCCGACGATCTCGGTTCCTTCAATGGTGAATGCCGGCAGGCCGCCGGCCTTCAGCATCTGCTCGACCTTCGGCACGTCAGCGGACAGGCTCGCGCCCTGTTCGGTCTGCGGCGGTCTGCGGCAGCCGGATCAGCAGCTGGTTCGCGCCCGGCTTCGCCGTAACTCTGCACCTCGTGGGGCATCGCCTGCAGCGCGCGTGCGAATCTGATCTTCCGACACGGGACCGCTGAATCGCAGAATCAGGTTCGTGCCGCCGGAAAACTCGACGCCGAGCGGAATGCCGCGCGTGAGAATCACGAACAGCCCGGCCGCGATGACGAGTGCCGACAGCACCATCGCCTGCCACCGCCAGCGGAGGAAATTGAAATTCGCGTGCTTGAAAATATGCATGGCTAGATGGAAAGCGTCTGCACCTGCCGGCGGCCCGAGAGGACCAGCTCGAAGAGCGACTTGGAAATAAACGTCGAGGTGAAGAGGTTCGAGATCAGCCCGAACGTGAGCGTGACGGCGAACCCGCGAATCGGGCCGGTGCCGAACTGGAACAGGAACGCCGCCGCGATGAAGCCCGCCACGTGCGTGTCCACGAGCGTCAGGAAGACGCGGCTGAAGCCGGAGTTGATGGCGGCTTTGACGCCCTTGCCCGCCTCGAGCTCTTCTTTGATGCGCTCGAAGATGAGCACGTTGGAGTCGACACCGATGCCAATCGTCAGGATGAAGCCGGCGATGCCCGGCAGCGTCATCACCGCGCCCACATACGCCATCATCCCGAGGAGGATGATCAGGTTGAGCACGAGCGCGATGATGGCGTTCACTCCGGACAGCTTGTAATAGAACAGCAGGAAGAACACGATCAGCACGAGGCCCGCGAGCGACGCGAGGACGCCTGCGCGAATCGAGTCGGCGCCGAGCGTCGGCCCGATCGTCTGCTGCTGCAGGTATGTCAGCGTCGCCGGCAGCGCCCCCGAGCGCAGGATGAGCGCGAGATTCTGTGCTTCCTCCTGGGTGAACCCGCCGGCAATCTGCCCGTCTGCGGCAATCCGGCCGTTGATGCGAGGGGCCGATTGCACGGTCTTGTCGAGGACGATGGCGAGCGAGCGCCCGATGTTTTCGCCGGTCACGCGCGCAAACGCGGCAGCTCCCGACGAGTTCAGGGTGAATCCGACGGCCGGCTGGTTGTTTTCGTCGAGCTGCACGCGCGCGCTGCGCAAGTCCTGTCCGGTGACCGCGGCGACGCGCCGAACAAGGTAGTGCACTGGTCCGCCGCCAGGGACATCACCAGATCCGGAAAGGACCTCCATACCAGAAGGGAGGACGCTGCCGGTGCTGCGAAGGAGATCCTCGCGGGTCGCGGCAGGGCCCTGCTCCACGAGCTTGAGCTCGAGCATGCCCGGCGATCCGATGACCTGCTTCGCGCGATCGACGTCCGAGACGCCTGGCAGCTGCACGATCAGCTGATCCGCGCCCTGCTGCGCGATGCTCGGTTCGGTGACGCCGAGCTCGTTCACGCGGCGTTCGATCGTCTGCCGTGCCTGGTCGACTGATTCCTCGCGCAGCGTCTGCGCGATGTTGGGACGCATCCTGAACGTGTGGCTGCCTCCGCTGCCGGGACTGCGATCGAAGTCGACCCCTTCCTGCTCGGCGGCCTGGCGAAACGCCTGTTCCTGGGCCGGCGGCACACCGTCGACGCGGAACGTCATGACGTCCACAAACGTGGTGGTTGCCGGCACGCCGCGGCGCTTCAGCTCTTCCTGCAAGCGCCCGCTGTCCTGCTCTGTCTTCACGCGCAACGCATCGTCGGTCTGGACGCGCAGCACGAGATGCACGCCGCCCTTGAGGTCGAGCCCGAGTTTGAGCTGACGGTCGCGCAGCCATTGCGGCGCCGGGAGGTTGTACTGGACTGCGAGAATCGGATACACGCCGATCCCGAAGAACACGACGAAGACAATGAGAATGGTGACGAGCTTCCACTGTAAATTCGACATGGTGTTAATGGCTGTCGGCCAGCGACTCCTGTCCCTGATAACCCACGACGGCGTTCTTGGAGAGCTCGATGCGGACCTTGTCGGCAATCTGGAGCTGGATGGTGTTGCCGTCGATCTTCGTCACCGATCCATAGATGCCGCCGTTGGTGACGACGCGATCGCCAACTTTCAACGCCTCGAGAAATTCCTGCAGCTTCTTCTGCCGCCGTTTCGTCGGCAACAGGATGATGAAATAGAAGATCGCGAAGACGAGCGCGATCGGTATGAGCTGAACGTATGGATTCACGCCAGGGCCCTGCGGCGTTCCCATGGCGAGGACGAGGCTGTACATAGTTAGGATGAGGGAAAGATCCGGCGGTATTCCTGCCTGATTTCCTCCAATGTGGAAAACACTATAGCCTCCCTAATTCGCCGCATAGTGTCAAGGTAAAAGTGGAGATTATGCAACGTGTTAAGGGTTCCTGCCGTCATCTCACCGGCGTGGAAAAGATGCCGCAGATATCCGCGCGAAAAGTTGCCGCACGTGTAGCAGGAGCACCGTTCGTCGATCGGCCGCCGGTCGTCGGCGTACTCGGCGTTCTTGATGTTCAGGCGGCCGGCGCTCGTGAACAGTTGACCGTTGCGTGCGTTGCGGGTCGGCAGGACACAGTCGAACATATCGATGCCGCGCGCCACGCTTTCCACGAGATCGACCGGAGTCCCGACACCCATGAGGTATCGAGGCCGATCGGCCGGCAGCAGCGGCGCGGTCTGCTCCGTCACGTCGTACATCTCGGGAATCGGCTCTCCTACGCTCAACCCGCCAATCGCGTACGCGTCAAACCCGATCGCAACCGTGCCCTCCACGCTCCGCCGGCGCAGATCGGGAAAGGTCCCACCCTGAATGATGCCGAACTGCGCCTGACCAGGGTTGGTGGGTGGCGCAGGGTTCGTGGGGGGCGTGGGGGAAGACGCCCGCTCTTTGAGACGCAGGAAGTGATCTCTTCCCCGCCTCGCCCAGCGGAGCGTCCGCTCCAGCGACGCGACCGCGCGTGCATGCGACGCGGGGTATTCGAGGCATTCGTCGAGCACCATCGCCACGTCGGATCCGAGGTGTCCTTGAATGTCAACCGCCGATTCGGGGGTCAGCAGGTGTTCGCTGCCATCGAGATGGGATCGGAATGTGGCCCCTTCTTCATGGACCTTGCGCCGCGCGGCCAGACTGAACACCTGATAGCCGCCGCTGTCGGTGAGGATGGGCTTGTTCCAGCCGATGAAGCGGTGAAGGCCGCCGAAGCCGCCGATGCGTTCGGCGCCTGGCCGCAGATACAGATGATAGGTATTGGCGAGGATGATCTCGGCGCCCAGATCGTCGAGATGCCGATGCGTCACCGCCTTCACGGCGCCCTGCGTGCCGACCGCCATGAACGCCGGCGTGTTCACCACTCCATGTGGGGTCGTCAGCACACCGCGACGCGCCGCGCCGTCCGTGTGCGTCACGGAAAACCTGAATGAAGACATGAACTAAAGCCGCTATATTAGTAGCTATCGTGAAGAAACTTCGCGTCGGCATCATCTACGGCGGCCGTTCAGGCGAGCATGAAGTGTCGATCGCATCTGCGGCAGCCGTCGTACAGAATCTCGACAAACAGCGCTACGAGGCGATTCCAATCCGCATCGAAAAAGATGGCCGCTGGATCATTGCCGATCGGCTGCCTGTCTCGTCGTCGGCGGCCGAAGTCATCGAGCAGAGTCGCGCGCATGCCGGCCAGCGCCTCGGACGAGGGGGCCGCGAAGCCCACCTGCTTGCGTATCCGGGGGACGAGCAAATCATGACGATTGAGCGCGGCTCGAACCCCTCCATCACCGGCCTTGCGCTCGACGTGGTGTTTCCGGTACTGCATGGTCCGTACGGCGAAGACGGCACCGTCCAGGGCCTGCTCGAGCTTGCGAACATCCCGTATGTGGGCGCAGGCGTGCTGGCATCGGCGGTCGGCATGGACAAAGCCGTCGCGAAGCAGGTGTTCGCGGCCCGGGGACTCCCGCAGGTCAACCACCTCGTCGTCCTGCGCAGAGAGTGGAAATCGGCGCCGGACATCATCACGAGGGACGTGGGGTCGAAGCTTGGCTATCCGGTGTTCGTGAAGCCGGCGAATCTTGGATCCAGCGTCGGGATCTCGAAGGCAAAGAGCGAAGCCGACCTTGCGTCGGCTATCAACCTGGCCGCCGAGTACGACCGCAAGGTCGTCATCGAGGCGGCGGTGCCGAAGGCGCGCGAGATAGAGATCGCCGTGCTGGGCAACGACAGCCCGGAAGTCTCGGTCCCCGGCGAAGTGATCCCGTCACGCGAGTTTTACGACTACGAGGCCAAGTATCTGGACGACGATTCGCGGACGATCATTCCGGCCGACCTGCCTCCGCTCGTGGCGGCCGAAGTGAAGCAGCTCGCGATTCAGGCATTCCGCGCCGTCGACTGCGCAGGCATGGCACGCGTCGACTTCCTCATGGACGGCACCGCGCGCACGTTGTACGTCAACGAGATCAACACCATCCCCGGCTTCACGACCATCAGCATGTACTCGAAGATGTGGGCGGCGTCAGGCGTGCCCTATCCCGAGCTCCTCGACCGTCTCATCGCGCTGGCTCGCGAGCGCCACACGGAGAAGCAGCAGATTCGCACCAGTTTGCCGTGAAGAGCGCCGCCGCCCTGCTCCTGTTTCTGTGGCTGGCGGCGCCGGCAGGCGCTGCAGGCCTCACCTCACCCGAGCCGCTCGTCAAGGCCTACGACCTGATCCTCGACGCTCGATTCGCCGAAGCCGAGCGGCAGCTCACGGTCTCATGCCCGCCCGCGCCGCAGCCGGCGTGCGCAGTCATCGGCGCCGTCAACGACTACTGGCGGTTGCTGCTGAACCCCGAGGACACGAGCCGCGATGCCGCGCTCCTCGAGCGTATTAATGCGTCGATTGCGTCGACCGAAGCATGGGTCGCCCGAGAGCCGAAGCGAGCCGAAGCTTGGTTCTACCTCGGCGGCGCCTACGGGACGCGCGTGCTCTTCCGCGGTCACCGCGGCCAATATCTCGCGGCGGCTCGCGACGGCAAACGCATCCACGATGCCCTCCAGCTCGCCATCTCCCTCGACCCGTCCCTTGGAGACGCCTATTTCGGGTTGGGGTTGTATCACTACTACGCCGCGATCGCGCCGCGTGCGGCGCGCATCATCAGCATGCTGATGTTTCTACCGGGGGGCGATCGGGCCGGCGGCCTCAAAGAGATGGAGCAGACCCGCAGCAAGGGAATGCTGCTGCGCGGAGAGGCCGACTATCAGCTGCATCTGATTTATCTGTGGTACGAACATCAGGCGGCGACCGCGCGTCGCCTTGTCGAAGGGCTGCACACGCGCTTTCCGGCCAACCCCGTCTTCTACCTTCGGCTCGGCGAAGTACAGAGCAATTACCTGCGCGACCATCAGGCAGCGCTGCAGACGTATCGATCGATGCTCGACGCGGCGCGCGCAGGGCGCATCGCAGCGCCTGCGCTCTCAGAGGTCTACGCGCGTCTCGGCATCGCCGAGGAGTTGGACGCACTCTGCGACGGCGCAGGAGCGATCGAGCAGTTGAATGCCAGTATCGCGCTCAAGCCGGTGGCGCCGTATGGCGCACTCGCGCGCGCATATTACCAACTCGGCGTCGTTCACGATCGTGCGGGGCATCGCGCCGAGGCGATCGCCGCATATCAGCGCGCGAGCGCCGCGAATCCTCGTGATGATCGATTGCGCCTCCGCGAAAAGATTCGCGCCGCGATCGCCAGATCGCCGGCACCCCGCGCGTGCCGGTAGTCCAAAATTTTTTGGATTTCAATCACTTTTTTGTTGACTTCAATCTTTTCTCATCCATAATCTACATCTTGTATGAGGGTGGACGGCTCAGACCACCCCTAGTGAGCCTCGGTCCGGGCTTTTCAGCTGAGCGAGTCATAACTTCAAGGAGGAAGAATGGCGAAAAAGGGTGGAAAGAAAAAGGGCGGCAAGAAGCGGTAGTCGCCGTCCCACCGGTTCCGGGGGTGCTCAGCAATGACACCCCCTCTTTTTTTAGATCGCTCGCTCTCGTCGTCGTCACGTCCGGCGTGAGCCGGACCGAGAGTCAGCACCAAGGCGAGCCGGACCGTTACGCGCGCGAGCTAATGTGCCAGGCGGCAGATGCTCCGCGGTAGACGCGTCGAACGGTTCTCGCAACCTTACTCATGAGAGGGGGGAGGTTTCAATGGCGAAAAAAGGCGGAAAGAAAAAGGGCGGCAAGAAGCGCTAGTCCCTTCCCAGGAGGCGGTCCTCATCGGGTCGCCTCCTGTGTTCCCTACCTTCTCTTCAGATTCTAGATTTCAGATTTCAGCTCCAGCGTCACTGCACCCCGTCCCAGATTCTGATCCTCGTAATCACGTCCCACTGATTGATCGCGTCGACGACTTCCATACCTGACACGACACGCCCGAACACGGTGTAGCGCGCGTCGAGGTGAGGCTGCGGACTGTGCGTGATGAAGAACTGGCTGCCCCCGGTGTCACGCCACGCGAGCGCCATGCCGACCGTGCCCCGCAGATACGGCTCCTGATTGAGTTCGTCGCGGATCGTGTAGCCCGGACCGCCCTCGCCATCGCCGCGAGGATCGCCGCCCTGTATAACGAAGTTCTGGACGACGCGATGAAACGACAACCCGTCGTAATAACCCTTCCGCACCAGTGTGATGAAGTGGTGCGCGGTGATCGGCGCATCGAGCACGTCGAGCTCGATCTCGATAGTGCCTCTGGCGGTCTCGATGAACACGTGCGGCGAGACGGCCGGCACCGTCAGCGCGGGAGCCTCGTAATCGACCGAGCCTGCCATGGGAGCCGGCCGAATGGCCTGAGCCGTTTCGATCGTCGGATCGAGCGCCTTCAACAGCTCCGCGGCTTTGAGTCGTACCGCCCAGTCCTTGTCCGCCAGCGCGATGCGCAGCGTCGGAATCGCCGCGGCACCGTATTTCGAGAGCGCCTCCAGCGCGGCCGCGCGCGCGTCGATGACGAGATCGGCTTCGCCGCGTTTGTACACGGCGACCAATACGTCGACGCCTCCTTCGGGTTTCAGGTCCCCGATATTCGCTGCGGCCGCCGCGCGGATGCCGAAGTCGTCCTTGGCGACGTGATCGAACAGAATCGGCGCGAGGCCCGGGGCCTTCAACCTGGTCATCGCTGTCAGCACAGCCGGCACCACACGCGCGTCGCTGTCGGAGAGCATTGGCGTCAGGCGCGAGAGCGATCGCTCCGGATCTTTTGCGCCGAGGAGGGTGGCCAGCCCTGCGCGCACGCTCCAGTGGGTATCGGGATCGAGCCCGGACAGCACGGTCAGAAACGTATCGTCGTCACGCTTGGCAAATCCTTGCAGCGCGGCAAGCCGGACGGTCGGCGACGGGTCGCCCATGAAATCCACGAAGGCGTCGACGCTGACCGCGGCAGCGGAATCGCCCAATGCCAGCAGCGTCTCGGCGCGGACCATCGGATTCAGGCCGCGCGTGTACAGCAGCTTCATCAACGCGGCCTCTGCGCTCGCGTCGCCGATGCGACCGATGGCGCGAATCGCTTCGATGCCGGGCGCGCTCGCTGCGTGCGACGCATCGAGCAACGGCAGCAGCACAGGAACCGCCGAAGGATCGCGCAGCGCTCCGATCCCTTTCACGGCGAACGCCCTGGTAGCGGCATTTTCGGCGCGCGCAAGCGCGAGCAGCGCGGGGAGAGCGCGCTTGTCTTCGATGCGCTGGAATGCGTACGCCACGGGCCACCACTGCACGAGGGGCTGCCCGTCAGCCGCAAGCACCGACGCCGCCAGGGCGTCGTAGTTCTTCAACCGGGCCAGTGCGTACACGCCCAGCCTGAACGCGTCGGCAGCACTATTCACCTCGGCTCGCGCGTCGTCGGGCGCCACGGCTGAGGCCGCGGCTGCATGACCCGCCACCATTTTTCCTACAGCGGGCGCCGAGGCAATGTCGTTCAGCAGGCCGAGTGCTTCGGCGGCGCGTCCAGCCACAAGCGGGAGTGGATCGGCAACCGCCGCGCGCAGCGGCTCGGCCGCAGATGGATCGCCGATGAGTCCGAGTCCGAACGCCGCCATCTGGCGCACCTCTCCATCCGCGTCAGTCTGCAGGAGCCTGACGAGCGCGGGCACAGCTTCAGGCAATCCGACGCGGCCGACCGCTATCGCGGCGCGCCGGCGAACCCGTGCCTCTCCATCCTCGAGCAGCCGGATCAAATCAGGCGGAGGGGGGGGCGGCGGCGGAAGAACATTGCGCCTGCCCTGCGTAACAGGCTCCGGAAGAATCGGCACCGCCGGGTCGCGCAGAGTCCGATGATCCTCCAGGCGCAGAATCCACGACATTTTCGTCTCGAACGGAATGACCACCGGAGGCGGCAATGGGGCTGTGCCGCACGCGACGGTGGCAAAGAGTATGGCGACGACGGAAATGCGGCGAATGCAGTGGCGCAGCACGTGAAAAGTTTCGAAATGCCATGATAACAGGGCTTGCCCGCCGACGGCCTTCGCCAGGGCTACGGCCAGTCTCGCCGAAGCGTTGCGGAGGCGGAAGCGCACAGTGCAGGGGCTTGCCCGCCGAAGCGCGCCAGCGCGAAGGCGGGTGCGGTACACTTTCCAGCAGGTTGGAATTCCGATACATCGCGATCGACGGGCCTATCGGAGCTGGAAAAACCGCCCTGGCCGAGCGACTCGCGGCAAGGCTCGACGCATCGCTTGTGCGCGAAGACCAGGAGAACCCCTTCCTCGCGGATTTTTATGCCGACCGGCCGGGCGCGGCGCTTCAGGCGCAGTTGTTCTATCTCCTGAACCGCCATCGGCAACTCGTCGATCGGCGACAGGCCGATCTCTTCGCTCAGATTGCCATCTGCGACTACATCTTCGAGAAGGATCGCATTTACGCGTATCTGAATCTTGACGACAACGAATTGTTCATCTACCAGCGGCTTTTCGACCTGCTGGCGCAGGACGTGCCGACGCCCGATCTGGTGATTTACGTGCAGACGCCGAGCGATGTCCTGCTCGAGCGGCTGCGCGCGCGCGAGCGGGATCAGGAGCGCCCGTCCCTGATGCCCGACGCGACCTACCTGCGCGAGTTGAACGAGGCGTACCATCATTTCTTTTTTCACTACAACGCGGCGTCGCTGCTGGTCATTGAAGGCTCGCAATTCCGTCCGCAGGATGACGACGCGGCGCTCGACGATTTGGTGAAGCAAATCAAGACCATGGGGCGCGGCACGCGGTACTACGTTCCGCGCACCGGGTTGAGGTAAAGTCGCCACAGATGGCCTGGTTCAAAAAGGCGCGCAAAGGGATCGAAGCCGCCGACGCAAAGCCAAGCCGGGTGCCGGAAGGCTTGTGGGTGAAATGCACCGGGTGCTCGCAGATCCTGTACAACAAGGATCTTGCGCAAAACCTGAGCGTCTGCCCGAAATGCGGCTTCCACTTCCGCATGGGGTCGCTCGATCGATTACGCGCCCTGTTCGACGGCCCCTGGGTCGAATACGACCGGGGGCTGCTCTCGACAGATCCGCTGAAGTTCACCGATACGAAGCCCTACCACGCGCGCCTAAAGGCAAGCATCGCCGCGACCGGTATGAACGACGCGGTGGTCGTCGCCCGCGGCTGCATCGACGGGTATGAAGCCATCGTCGCGGCGATGGAGTACGGCTTCATCGGCGGCAGCATGGGCGTCGTCGTCGGCGAAAAAATTACGAGAGGCATCGAGCGCGCGCTTGCGACGCGCCGGCCGATGATTATCGTGTCGTGCTCCGGCGGTGCCCGCATGATGGAGGGGGCGCTGTCGCTGATGCAGATGGCGAAAATCTGTTCGGCGCTGGCCCGTCTCGATCAGGAGCACATTCCCTACATCTCAATCCTGACCGACCCGACTACGGGCGGTGTGACCGCCAGCTTCGCCATGCTTGGCGATCTGAACATCGCCGAGCCCGGGGCGCTCATCGGGTTCGCAGGCCCGCGCGTGATAGAGCAGACGATTCGGCAGAAGCTGCCCGAGGGGTTTCAGCGCAGCGAGTTTCTCCTCGAACACGGAATGCTCGACCTCATCGTCGACCGGCGCGAAATGAAGGGTACCCTCGCGAGGGCGCTGAGATTCATGGGGCAATATCCGGTGGAAGCCGCCCAGCCAATGCCCGAGGCGGCCGCGGAGCCGTAGGGCGGGTTCCCGGTTCCAGTTCCAGGTTTCCCCTTCAGACCTCGAACCGGAACCGGAACCGGAACCGGAACCCATGGATCCGTTCCAGTACCTCCTCTCGCTCGAGAAGTTCGGCATTAAATTCGGCCTGGCGAATATCGCGACCCTCACAGCCGCGCTAGGCCACCCCCAGACGCACTTCAAAAGCATTCTCATCGCTGGTACGAACGGCAAAGGCTCGGTGACGGCGATGACCGACCGCGCGCTGCGCGCGGCGGGTGTGAGGGTCGGCCGCTATACCTCCCCGCACCTCGTCCATCTGGAAGAGCGTTTCGCGATCGACGGAGTGACGGTGGATACGGCCGTGCTCATCGGGTTGATTGAGGACATGCGACGGCTGATCGACGACCTGCTCGCACAAGGCTCACTCGAATCCCCGCCGACGTTCTTCGAGGTGACGACCGCGATCGCCTTTGAGCTGTTCCGGCGCGCCAATGTGGATGTCGCTGTGCTCGAGGTTGGCCTGGGCGGGCGTCTCGACTCGACGAATATCGTGGAACCCATCGCGGCGGCCATCACGTCCATCGATTTCGATCACGAGCAGTACCTCGGAAACACGCTCGCCGCCATCGCCGCAGAGAAGGCTGGGGTCATCAGACGCGGCATTCCGGTGGTTGCCGGTCCACTGCCTGCCGAGGCGCGCAATGTCATCGTCTCGACGTGCGAGGTGTCGGGCGCCAGGTTTGTCGAAGCAGACGCGGGCGCGCGTGTGGAGACAACGAGCGAGGGTGGACGCACGTCGATGCGAATCACGACACCGACCCGCGACTACGGCTGGGTAGCGCTGGGCCTGCGCGGTGATCACCAGGTTCCCAATGCCCTGGTCGCGGTACGCTTGCTCGAGGAATTGGCGCGACAGCTTCCGGTCACGATCGACGCGATCGCCGCCGGCATCCGCGATGTGCGCTGGCCGGGCCGGCTGCAGATGCTGGAAGTGCCCGGAGGGCGCCGTGTGCTGCTCGACGCCGCGCACAACCCTGCGGGCGCGTGGGCGCTCGCCAGCTACCTGAAGCGTGAATTCCCCGAACCGCTCCCGATCGTGTTCGGCGCGCTGCGCGACAAAGACGTCTCGCTGATGCTGAAAACACTGCTCCCGGCGGCCTCGACCATGGTGATGACAGAGCCTGACACTCCGCGCGCACATTCTGCCGACGAGCTGGCATCCATCGCCCGCAGGCTTTCATCGACCGCACGGATTGACGTCGAGCCGGATCCTGCGCGCGCGCTCGAGCGCGCGTGGACGTACTGTCCCGTCGTCTGCGCGGCGGGGTCGATTTTTCTGGTCGGGAACCTGCTTGCCGGCATCGGTGCGAACGCGCGCGATTTGTGAACGACCCGTCGCGCCGAGATGTTATCCTTCGAACGCCTGCTTTTTTCCGTTCTGTCCGCATGAACAATTTGTTCAGGGCTACCCTGGCCACGGCCGCTCTCCTGCTTGCGATGCCGGCCCTGGCTGCGGCGCAGCTCACCGACATCCCCGGATTCGACAAGGTTCTGGCACAAACCCAGCAGAGCCTCGACGGCAACTGCATTGTGCTCGACCAGGCTGTCGAAATGACGCAAGGCGACATGCGGTTCTACGCGGATATCGTGGAGTATTGCGCAGATACGAAGAGGATGATCGCCACCGGGAACGTGCTGCTCATCGAGTCCGACCACCAGATTGCCTCGGACCGTGCCGACTTCAACGCCCAGACACGTCTTGGCACGTTCTACAACGCGCGGGGCTTTGCCACGATCGGCGCCCCGCCCGGGGGCACTCCGGAGACAGGGGCGTCCGAGCCTGATGTGCAGTTCTACGGAGAGACACTCGAGAAGGTGAGCGAAGATACCTACCTCATCACAAACGGCGGCTTCACCTCGTGCGTGCAGGCGAATCCGCGGTGGGAGATGACGTCGGGGACGCTGAAGCTTCGGGTCGACCACTATGCGCTGCTGCGCAACATGTACTTGAAGGTGAAAGGTGTGCCCGCCATTTACCTCCCGATCATGTATTACCCGCTCAGCAAGGAGAACCGGAGTACCGGCTTCCTGATGCCGAGCTACGGCAGCTCGGCATACAAGGGGCAGACGATCAGCAATGCCTTCTTCTGGGCGATCGGCCGTAGCCAGGACGCGACGTTCCTTCACGACTGGTACTCGAAGACGGGACAGGCCGTTTCGGGAGAATATCGGTACGTGTCGCTCGGCGGTGCCGGCAACCTCAAGACGGATTTTCTGAACGAGCACGCGACGACGTTCCTCGATACTGACGGGGTGGAAGTCGAGCAGCCAGGTCGCCGCACCTTCCGTACCTACGGCAACCTCAGCCAGAGCCTCGGGGGTTCGTGGTACGCACAGGGGCGCGCGGACTATTCCAGCGATCTCACGGTCGATCGGCTCTATGACACGGATATCGGACGGGCAACGAGACGCACGAGGAACTTCGGCGGATCGGTGAGCGGCACCACGAAGGGCGTTCGCGTCACTGGCACCTACGATCGAAACGAGTTTTTCGCCGAGAACTCGACCTCGTCGCTGCGCGGGATATCGCCGCGCATCAATGTTTCCCGGCCGGACCGCCTGTTGCCGGGGTTGCCCGTCTACGCATCGGTGAACTCGGAATTTGTGCGCATCGAGCAGAAACAATTCGACGAATCACACGAGCTGATCCCGGGTCGGGATGAGGGTCTTCAGCGGTTCGATATCGTGCCGGCCGTGCGCTTTCCCTTCAACAAGCTGGCGTTCCTGACATTCAACACGACGGCACAGTTCCGCAGCACGTTCTGGTCGCAGAGCAGGCTTGTGGACATTGTGAACGGCGTGGAGGTGCCGAGGCTGGACCAACCGCTGCTCGATGCGCCCATCTCACGCAGGTTCGTGGAGTTGACCGCCGATGTCAATGGGCCCACGCTGGTGAGAATCTGGGACGCGCCGAAGAGCTCGTACGCACAGCGCTTCCGCCATTCAATCGAACCGTTTGCCCAGGTGCGGTATCGCACGGCGATCGACAACTACAACGCCATCCCCAAGGTCGAATCCATAGACAACATCGTCGGGAGCGCAACCTCGTACACATACGGGTTGAACACACGCTTCTACGCGAAGCGCACCGTTGACGGCCCTCGCGCGATTCCACGGGAGGTCATCAGCGCTACTATCAGGCAGACCTACAATACCGATGCGCGCTCGGTGCTGTCGGACGCCGAAGAGCGGTCGCGTAACGCCATTGCGACGTCGCACTTCACACCGGTGCAGATGCTCGTGCGCACGTCGCCGTTCGAAGGCGTCACCGGAACGTTCAGGACGGACTACGACGGACGATACAGCCGTTTTAGGAGCTTCAGCGCCGAGGCAGGCTGGGAGCACAAGGTCGTGTCGCACCTGGCAAGCTGGAGCAACGTGCGCTTCAGGCCGAATCTGCTGGGCATAAACATCGCGCGCCAGAACCACTATTTCAATTCGTTCACAGGCCTGCGCTTTCAGGAGAATCGTTACGGCGTCAACCACTCGCTCAACTGGGATGTCAAGAACCAGTCGCTGACGCAGCACCGGATCGCGGGCTACTACAACGCGCAGTGCTGCGGATTCTCTGCGGAATATCAGTTCATCGACCTGAGTTACAGCAACAGCGGCGTACAACAGGACTCGCGATTTCATTTTTCGGTGACGCTCGGCGGCATCGGCAACGTGTCCAATATCTTTGGCGGACTGGGAGGAACCAGCCCCCGGTAGGTTCACCCCGGGCAGTCCAAGATGTTCTAAACTCTCACGTCGATGAAAGGGATACTCCTCGCCGGCGGGGCCGGCACTCGTCTCCATCCGCTGACCGCCGTCCTGTCCAAGCAGCTCCTGCCGATTTACAACAAGCCGATGGTCTATTACCCGCTGTCGACGCTGATGCTGGCGGGAATCCGCGACATTCTGGTTATTTCGACGCCGGCAGATCTCGACGGTTTCCGGCGGCTCCTCGGCGACGGCAGCCGTCTGGGGCTTCGGATCGACTACGCAGCGCAGCCTCGGCCAGAAGGTCTCGCGCAGTCGTTCATCATCGGACGCGAATTCATCGGGACTTCTCCGGTGGCGCTCGCGCTCGGGGACAACATTTTCTATGGAGATGGTCTCACCCAGGCGCTCCGGTCGGCGGGTGCGCGCACATCCGGCGCAAACGTGTTCGCCTACACGGTAAGAGATCCTGAACGCTATGGCGTCGTCGAATTCGACCGCGAGGGGCGTGCCGTCGACATCGTTGAGAAGCCCGCAGTCCCGCGATCACAATGGGCGGTGACCGGATTATATTTTTACGACAACCAGGTCGTTGACATCGCCGCGTCGCTCACGCCGTCTGCACGCGGAGAGCTCGAGATTACCGATGTCAACCGCGCGTACCTCACTCGCGGCCAGCTTCATGTCGAGCGGCTTGGGCGCGGCATCGCATGGCTGGACACGGGCACCTACGACGCCCTGCTCCACGCCGCCAACTTCGTGCAGAGCATCGAGGAGCGGCAGGGATTGATGATTGCGTGCATCGAGGAAATTGCGTACGGCCTGGGATATATCACCGCCGACGATGTGCGCAGCCTTGCGGCGAACTTGACCGGCAGCTACGGCCGGTATCTTCTCGACCTTCTCGAACAAGATGCCGTTTGATTTCAAGCGGCTCGACATTCCTGAGGTGCTCCTGATCACGCCTCGCGTGACGACAGACACCAGAGGTTTCTTCATGGAGACCTACAAACATTCGGCGTTTGCGGCGATGGGCGCCGCCGACATCTTCCTTCAGGAGAATCATTCGAGCTCGATGCGCGGCGTCCTCCGCGGTCTGCACTTCCAGCGCCCGCCGCAGGCGCAGAACAAGCTCGTCCGCGTCGTCAGCGGTCAGATCTTCGACGTGGTCGTTGATGTTCGCCCCGATTCCCCCACCCGGGGAAAGTGGGTGGGCACGGAACTGTCCGCCGACGACAGGACACTCATGTATGTTCCGGGATGGTGCGCCCACGGGTTCTGCGTCTTGAGCGAACGCGCAGACGTGGTGTATAGCACCTCTGCCGAGTATTCTCCCGACCACGAGTCGGGCATCATGTGGAACGATCCCGCGCTCGCCATTGCATGGCCGGTCGCCGATCCGCTCGTGTCCGACCGCGACACGCGATGGCCGCGGTTTGCCGGAGTCGAATAATGGTCGAAGTCCTCGTCACAGGCGGCGCCGGTTTCATCGGCAGCAACTTCATACGCCACGCCCTCGAGGCGCACGCTGACTGGCGGATTACCACCTTGGACAAGCTCACCTACGCCGGACGGATGGAGACGCTGAAAGATGTCATCGACCATCCGCGGCACCGTTTCGTCCGCGGCGACATCGCGGATGCCGCGGTTGCCGCGCCCCTGGTGAAAGCGTCGAACATCGTCGTGCACTTCGCGGCCGAGACTCACGTCGACAGATCCCTCCTCGAGGCTGGAGAATTCATCAAGACCGATGTCATCGGTACCTTCGTGCTGCTCGAGGCTGCCAGGGCCGCTGACAACCTGGTGTGTTTCATCCAGATCTCGACCGACGAGGTTTATGGCACGGTCGCAGAAGGATCGAGCGTCGAAACCGACGAACTGCGGCCGCGGAATCCTTACTCAGCGAGCAAGGCCGGCGCCGATCGCCTGGCCTACAGCTACTGGGCGACGTACGGCCTTCCCGTGATGATCACGAGAGCATCCAACAACTATGGTCCGTTCCAGTTTCCGGAAAAGATGATCCCGCTCTTCATCACGAATGCGCTGCACAACCTCTCTGTGCCGCTCTACGGCGCCGGCCTGAACATTCGCGATTGGCTGCACGTGATGGATCATTGCCGCGGTATCGATGTCGTAATCGAGCGCGGACAGCGCGGAGAGGTCTACAACATCGGTGGCGGCAACGAAGTGCGCAATGTCGACCTCACCCGCATGCTCCTGAGGCTCGCGGAGCGGCCCGACTCGCTCATCCGGAACGTGCAGGATCGCCAGGGGCACGATTTGCGCTACAGCCTCGACACGTCCAAAGTTCGCGCGCTCGGCTGGCAGCCACAGGTTCCGTTCGAGGAGGGGCTGAAGGATACCGTTTGGTGGTACCGGGAGAATGAATGGTGGTGGCGTCCCGTGAAGGATGAGGATCCGGCCTTCCGCGCGTATCACCAGAAACAATACGGCTCGCGATCGTGAACAGGGTCCTCGTGACCGGCGCCCGTGGATTCGTCGGGCGCTATCTCGTCGAGCACCTGGAAGCGGCCGGTGCGGACGTGACAGGTTGGGGGCGCGAGGAGGTCGACCTGCTCGACCGTGGAGCCGTGTCACGTGCGATAGCGGAAATACGGCCAGGCGTGGTGTATCACTGCGGCGGCGCCGCGCATGTGGGTCAGTCCTTCAGCCGCATTGCAGAAACATTCTCCGTCAATGTCCTTGGCACGCATCATGTGCTGGACGCCTTGAGAGTCGCGGGGGTCAACGCGCGCGTTCTGATTACCGGCTCGTCGCTCGTGTATCGGCAGTCGGACCGGGCGTTGACGGAAGAGGATCCCACCGGTCCGGCAACTCCGTATGCGGTGAGCAAGCTCGCACAGGAGATGCTCGGGCGCCTCGGCGTTCGGGACGATCATCAGCGCGTGCTGCTGACCCGTCCTTTCAATCACACGGGACCGCGCCAGGATGCCGATTACGCGGCGCCAACGTTCGCCCACCAAATCGCGCTGATCGAGAAGGGGCGCATGCCACCCGAGATCATCGTGGGCAACCTTGACGCGTCGCGCGATCTTCACGATGTACGCGATACGGTCCGCGCGTACACGGCGATCGTCGAGCGGGGCGAGCCCGGCAGGGTCTACAACGTCTGTTCGGGCAAGGCGTTCAGGATTCGTGACGTGCTCGATCGGTTGGTGGCAATGAGCCAGGTGCCGGTAACCGTTACCGTCGATCCGACGCGATACCGGCCCAGCGACAACCTCATCGTCTGGGGCGATCGGACCCGAATTGAGCGCGAGGTTGGTTGGCTGCCCGAAATCCCACTCGATCGAACCCTTTCGGACCTGCTTGACTACTGGAGAAAGGAAGTAGAATAGGCGAACATAAAACGAAAGTTTACGGTTATGAAAGTCTATCCCCTCCTCTTTAATCTCGGGCCCGAAAGGCCCAGCTCCCGTGATATCGCCAACCAAATAAGAGAACATGGCGCGGCCGACGGACTGCCGGATGCCATCCACAAAGCAGACGGCGCGACCTACCAGGAAATTGCCTGCCGCTCGGCATTGAATCCAGTGAAGGGGATGCCGTTCGGCTGGACCCTCAACCCGTATCGCGGATGCACGCATGGCTGCCACTATTGCTTCGCGCGGCGCTATCACATGCAGTTCGAGCTCGACAGCAGTGACGCATTCTCCTCTGTCATCCTTGTGAAGCGGAATTTCGTCGACGTGCTGAAGAAGGAGCTCGACCGGCCCTTATGGAAGCGCGAGTATGTTGCGGTCGGCACCGCCACCGACGTCTACCAGCCGATCGAGGGCCACTATAAGTTGACGCGCAAGTCGCTCGAAGCACTCGCGAACGCGCGCACACCTGTCGGCGTGATCACGAAGGGTCCGATGGTAGTGCGCGACAAGGACGTGCTGCTCGAGGTATCGAGGCGCGCGAGCTGCACCGTCTACATGAGCGTTCCGACCGTGGATGAGGACGCATGGCGAATCCTCGAGCCCGGAACGGCCCACCCGCTCCAGCGGCTGCGCGCGGTGCGCGAGCTGAACGACGCTGGCATCCGCGCGGGCGTCCTGATGAACCCCATTGTCCCCGGCCTCACCTCGCAACCGGCGAAGCTCGAACAGACGATCAAGGCGATCGCCGACCACGGCGCGGCGTTCATGGGAACCAATTTGCTGTACCTGAAGGACGGAACCCGCGTCCACTTCATGAGTTTTCTCGAGAAGCATTTTCCGTTGCTGGCGACGAAGTACCAGCGCCTCTACCGCGGCGCGTACGCGCCCGATGCCTATGCGAAGGAAGTGCGCGGAATGGTGAAGTTGCTGCAGAAGAAGTATCGCGTGTCGAAGCGCGATGAGGACCAGACAAAAACGCCCGGCGAGAAGGTCCCGCCGGGCGCTCAGGGATCGTTTGACTACTGACTGTCGCGACCTGTGACGTCGATTCTTACCGCAGATTCATCAGGGCTTCGATACGCTTCTCAGTCGGTGGATGGGTGCTGAACATGCTCAGCAACCCGCCCCCGGAAAACGGCTTGATGATAAACATATGCGCCGTCGCCGGGTTCGCATCGAGCGGAATCTGCTTCGAGCCAAGTTCAAGCTTCCGCAGCGCATTCATCAGCCCATGTGGCGTGCCGGCGATTGTCGCGCCCCCCGCGTCGGCCAGGAATTCGCGCGACCGCGAGATCGCAGCCTGCACAAGCATCGCGGCGATCGGCGCGACGATGATTGTCGCGAGCATGGCAATAGGGTTCGAGCCTTCGCGGTCGTCGCGGCTGCCGCCTCCGAAGAACGCCGCAAACCGCGCCATATTCGCCACCATCATGATGGCTGCTGCGACAGTCGCCGCGATTGAGCTGATGAGGATATCGTGGTGCTTTACGTGCGCGAGCTCGTGCGCGAGTACGCCTTCAAGCTCCTGATCGTTCAACAGCCGCATGATCCCTTCGGTGGCCGCAACGGCTGCGTGGCTGGGATTTCGACCCGTCGCAAATGCGTTCGGCGACGCGTCAGGAATAACGTACACCTTCGGCATCGGCAGGCCGGCGCGGGTCGCCAGTCTCCGCGTCATCATGGACAGCCGATGATCGGGCCCGACCTCCTGGGCGCGATACATCTTCAGCACAATCTTGTCGGAGAACCAGTACGAAGCGAAGTTCATGAGAACCGCAAACCCGAACGCCATCACGAGCCCTTGAGAACCGCCGAGCAACTGGCCGATCGCGAGCAGCAGTCCGCTCAGCAGGCCGAGGAGCAGGACGGTTTTTAGTGAGTTGTTCATAGCCCTTTAGACGTCTCAGCCAGGGAACCGGTTTCGAAAATCTGCTCCTATCGTACTCGATATAATGGAATCTGATGAAGCGCGTCGGGCTCGCCGTAATCGCCGTGATGGCAGCCGGTTGGCTGAATGTGTCGGCACAGGTGCCGCAGCCGTTTCCGGGCCGTCAGAATCCGCCGCGTCCATCACCGGTGCCTCCCCCCGCGGCGCCATCGACGCCGCAGCCCGTCCCCGTAGTGCCGGCTCGGCCGGCAGAGGCCGTACCTACGGAGGCGATGCTCGGATTCCCCGTCTATCCGAATGCGCAGTTCATTGGGTCGTACGATGCCGGGCGCGGGCAGCGGTACTTCCTGTTTGCGAGTGAGCTGTCGTTCGCCGCCCTGGTGAAGTATTACCAGAGTGCGTTGAAGAACAAGGGCACGCTGGTATTCGATGCGCCGGCGACACATGTGTTCGAGATCGGCCGGTTCCGCGAAGAGACGATGGCGTTCCCGCCAGGAGTCACCATCAAGGATTACACCTGGAATGGCAGCGCCGGGTACATGAATCCGAAGCGGAAAGCGCAGCCGGAGCGTTTCCCGTCCATCATTCAGATTGTTCCGTCGCCGCCCGGCGCACCCCGATAGCTTGTCTATAGCCCGTACGCGGGAGGACGGACGAAGGAAAATCGGTGACAGGACCCGCGCACGGGTCTTAGACAGGCTTCGCGACGTAGATTTCTTTCTTCTTCAGAAACTCCTCAGACTTCTCCTGCATGCCGGCTTCCACAGCGTCAGCTTCTGCCACGCCGTGATCTCTCGCGTAGTCGCGCACCTGCTGCGTCAGCTCCATGCTGCAGAACTTCGGACCGCACATCGAGCAGAAATGCGCGACCTTGGCGCCGTCGGCCGGAAGCGTCTCGTCGTGATACGCGCGCGCCGTGACCGGATCGAGCGCCAGGTTGAACTGATCATCCCAGCGGAACTCGAATCGCGCCTTCGATAACGCGTCGTCCCACGCCTGCGCGCGCGGATGCCCTTTGGCGAGATCCGCGGCGTGGGCCGCAATCTTGTACGCGATGACGCCAGCCTTCACATCGTCTTTGTTCGGCAGGCCGAGGTGTTCCTTCGGCGTCACGTAACAGAGCATGGCCGTGCCGTACCATCCGATCATCGCCGCGCCGATGGCGGACGTGATGTGGTCGTAGCCGGGAGCGATGTCGGTGGTGAGCGGGCCGAGCGTGTAGAACGGCGCCTCGTCGCACCACTTCAACTGCTTTTCCATGTTCTCGCGGATGAGATGCATGGGCACGTGTCCCGGACCTTCGTTCATCACCTGCACGTCGTACTCCCACGCAATCTTGGTGAGCTCGCCTTGCGTCTCGAGCTCGGCGAACTGCGGTGCGTCGTTCGCGTCCGCAATCGATCCGGGCCGCAGGCCGTCGCCGAGCGAGAACGACACGTCGTAGGCCTTCATGATGTCGCAGATCTCGCGGAAGTGCGTGTAGGTGAAGTTCTCCTTGTGATGCGCGAGGCACCACTTGGCCATGATCGAGCCACCGCGCGAGACGATGCCCGTTACGCGGCGCGCGGTCATGGGAATGTAGCGCAGCAGCACACCCGCATGAACGGTGAAGTAGTCGACACCCTGCTCTGCCTGCTCGATGAGCGTGTCGCGGTAGATCTCCCATGTGAGATCTTCAGGGCGTCCACCGACCTTCTCGAGCGCCTGGTAGATAGGCACCGTGCCGATCGGTACCGGGGAGTTCCGTAGTATCCACTCGCGCGTCTCGTGGATGTCCTTGCCGGTTGAGAGGTCCATGACTGTGTCCGAGCCCCAGAGGATGGCCCAGCGCAGCTTCTCGACTTCTTCCTCGATGGACGAGCTGACAGCAGAGTTCCCGATGTTGGCGTTGATCTTCACCAGGAAGTTGCGGCCGATGATCATCGGCTCGAGCTCGGGGTGATTGATGTTGGCCGGGATAATGGCTCGTCCGCGCGCAACTTCGGAGCGCACGAACTCGGCGTCGAACCCTTCGCGCGCAGCGATGAACTCCATCTCGGGTGTGATCGTTCCCTTGCGGGCGTAGTGGAGCTGCGTGACGTTGTCCCTGCCGCGCAGCACCGCGCGAAAGAGGGTCTTCGGCAGCTCGGCGCGCCGCCTGGAATCGGGAATGTAGGTGCGCGGCACGCTCTGCACATCGCCACGCTGAGCGATCCATTCGCGCCGCAGCGGCGGCAGTCCATCGCGCACGTCCAGCCCTTGCGGTCCGCTCGAGTCGTACACCTGGTGCGGCAGCTCGCCGCCGGAGAGCGTGATCTCGCGCATGGGCACCTTATACGGACCGACATACACCTTGCGGGAGTTGGGATGGGTCTCGTGCGCGGACATTTCGATCTCCTTACGGTCCGGCTGGCCGCCTTCGCCAAGGCTACGGCGCCCAAGAAGCCGGACACGACATACAGTTGGCGGGAGCGGAACCTGGCAGGACCGCGCTCCCTTCGCCGGTGTCAACCGGATCAGGTTCCAAGGGTCGTCTCTCAATCGCGCTGTTCATCAGCGGGATACCCCTGGCGGTTCATTAACTATAACAGGGCTGAGGGCTGAGAGCTGAGAGCTAATTCGTGGTGCTAACATCACTGAATTCGCACCGAACTTCTCCTCTTCGATTTCGGCGGTGTGCTCGTGGAATTCGCCGGACCCCATGAGCTTGGACAGCACCTTCGATGGTCGTCTACGCCCGCGGTCATCCTGAAGCGCTGGACGGAATGCCCGCACACCGAGGAGTTCGAGCGCGGCAAGCTGTCCCCTGCCGCGTGGGCCGAGCGGTTCATTCAGGATTGGGACGTGGATTTGACCCCTGACGAATTCCTGGGAAAGTTCACGACGTGGTCCAGACGAGTGCTGCCCGGCGCGCGGGAGCTGCTCCAAGAGCTGCGAGGCCGTTACCGTCTCGCGGCGCTCAGCAATTCGAACGAGCTGCACTGGGAGCGGAACACGAACGAGCTTCGTATCATCGAGCTGTTCGAGTTCGCTATTTCATCGCACCAAGTCGGATTGTGCAAACCGCATCCGGACATATATAAGGTCGCCATCGAACGCGCGCACGTCTCCTCGCCCGAATCCATCGTCTTCTTCGACGATCTCGCTGCCAACATCGAGGCGGCGAAATCCGCCGGCATGCGGGCCTATCAAGTGCGCGGCGTCGATCAACTGCGTGAGCGCTTGAACGAAGAAGGACTGCTGTAGCGGACTCTATTCGTTTTTCGTTCTGCGTTTTTCGTTGCTGGAGTGCACTCATGCGACCTGCCGACACCGAGTTCGCGCCCTTTTACGCCAGCTACATCGCACGCGTTCCCGAGGCCGATCCCCTGCCGGCGCTCGAGGCGCAGCCCGCGGAGATCCACGCGTTCGCGGATCGGATTGCGCCCGAGGACGAGCTGTTTCGCTACGCTCCCGACAAGTGGAGCGTGCGTCAGACGTTCGGCCATCTCATCGACACCGAGCGCATCATGGGTTATCGCGCGTTCTGCATCGCACGCGGTGAAGGGAAAGCGCTGCCAGGTTTCGACGAGAAGGAATACGTCGCCCACGCAGATTCGAACGAACAGCCGGTGAAGGCCCTGGCGCATGAGTTTGCGGCGGTCCGTCATGCAAACCTGTGGGCGATCCGCCGGTGGACGACGAACGACTGGGATCGCATCGGAAACGCCAACGGAAAAGGCGTTTCAGCGCGTGCGATCGCCTACATCATGGCCGGCCATGTCCGGCATCATTTTTCGATCCTTCGGGAACGATACGGAATCGAAGCGTAGCCCGTAGAGGAACGGGGTTCGGGGACTACGGACGGACCGTGATGAGGGACTCCCTCGTCACTGGCGCCGCGTCGTGCCCGCGCACGGCGGCTTCCACACGCAGCATGTAGCGACCGGGGGCAAGCTCCTTGAGGGCAATGCGCTTGGCGTACCCGTATAGATTCCATGGCTTCTCACCCGAGGTGCCGTTGGCGAGCTCGTCGCGGCTGACGACTACGTCAGTGCCGTCCTCGGATACGACCCTGACGGTGACGTCGATGCGACGCGCCTGTCGTGACGTGTCGTTGTCGTAGATTTCCGTATAGAGCGCAAGCACATCCGACCGCGGAAATTCGCGGCGGCTGGTCGCCGGCGCGGGCAACAGTTCCTTGCTCACGTTCGGATCCGGCTGAATGCTCGGCGTCTGCTGCACCGATGGCGTCGTTATCAGCAGCCCGCCGATCATGAGCCCCTCTTTGCGGAAATCGGGCACCTCGAGGTCGTAGAACACCGAGCCCGCCAGGCCACTCACCGATTCGCGCGCCCCAACCTTTATCTGATACCGGCCCGGAGGCAGGCTGATGCGCGGGTTCGCGCGCACCCCGTGCGCGGTTACTCGATCGCGCGTTTCGGGCCGGAGCGTGAGATCGAGCTCGGTCCAGGCCGGCGCGATCGCCTTGCCTTGTGCGCTGAGGCCGAAAAATGACAGCTCGATCTTGTTGGAAACCATTCCCTGCGCATTCGGCTCGCTGTACGGGAGCTTGCTGCCGTCGAGCTCGACGGCCAGGGCGATGGATGCCTCGTTCGCGGTGTTCTTGAACGGCGCGGCCTGCACCGTGAACGTGAGACCGCTTTGAGGGATCGGGCTCGCCAGCGCGGTCAGCAACGGCGTCGACGTTCTTTTTCCGTCGGGACGCCGCGCGTCGCGCGCGAGTCGCGCCTCTTCGTCGCGCTTCCGCTCTTCGGGCGTGCGGCCTCGCGGCGACGCGTAACCCTTGCGTGCTTCGACGCGCAGGTTCGGACGCTTCGCGCGCACTTCGATCTTGTGGAACCGGCCGTCGCGGGGATGGGTCGGCGGATAGTAGCCGAGCACGTAATAACGGCTGTTGGCGTTGACGATCCGCTCGAATGCCGGCGCCATGTTGTTAGTGTTCAGCGACGCGAACCCGCCCGTCTCCTCGGCCAGCTCCCGCAGCGTGTCTTGCGACGTTTTGAACTCCTGTATGAGTTCGTCCTGCACGCTGAAGATACCCATGCCGCCGGTGACGCCGCTAGTGGGCGTGTTCGTGCCCGGCACCATAATCACTGGACCATTACCGGCTCCGTTGGCGATCCCGGCGCCTTCCATGAATTCCGTGGTCATCCCCGCCAGGCCGCGGGGATCGATCGCGTAAAGATTCACATTGGCACGGGCCGCCGTCGAAATGGCGTCCTGACTCGCGCGAATGACCGTTGTCGCATCGTGCGCGCCGAACACGTCGCGAATCGGAAAGTCGAGCCCTTCGCTGAAGAACAGCAGGGCCTTGCGCCGGCCTCGAACGCTGCCCAAAAACTCGGCGGTGTTCTTCAGCGTGTCGAGCACGTTGAGCGCGCGGGTTCCCCGCTCGAGCTCTGTCGGGTCCGACACGCGGCCGTAGCCTGCGCGGTCCTGCGAATTGATACTTCCGGTGCCCGTGTCGGCGTCGTTCCTCGAGGTGTAGCCGAAAGCGATGGTCTGATAGTAGGAGTCGAGCCGCTCCAGGCTGAGCGATCGCATCCGCTGCCCGATGAACTTATCGATGGACGCGATGAGAAGCTCGCGATTGGTCGTAAATTCCTGCGCCGCATCCCTCCGCCCGCTCGTATACACGACGGCGGCCAGGTCATTGGCGCCCATGAACTCGCGGACGAATTTTCTGGCTGCGTCCTTCAGCGGCGTGCTGCGCATCGCGCTGACGTCGAGATCGTCGAGCACGATCACATACACGCGGCCGTCGAACGGCCGGCGATTGGTCTGCGTATCGGCTACCACCGGCCGGCCTTCGTGGACGAACTCGGCCGGCTTCTCGACAGGAATCTCCACCATCGAGAACGTGTCAATCTTCTGCGGCCTGCCGTTTTCGAAGACCTCGAAATCGTCGCGCGTGAGCCCTGTGACGAAATTGCCCTGGGCGTCGGTGACGACGACATCGACGTCAACGTAGTTGACCTCGACCTGGAAAGTTACGCCGGGTGCCTGCGCGCCCTGCCCCTGAAGAACAGGCGACTGCAGCACAACGAGTGCAACAAGGAGAAGAAGCGCGAACTGTCTCATTGACCCTTCTATTTACGGCTCGAATCGTGGGTTCGTCAAGCCAAGAATGCCCTCAAATGATCCAACAATTTGGCGTTCGAATTCCATTTATTTGGTAGTTTGGGTTCCATGAGATCTCTCTTGACGGTTGGCGGCAGTGCGCCTTACTCTGATGCCCTCCTATAGATAATTCGAAGCCCTCGTCGGTGGGCCGGTCCGTTCACTCAGATAAGGAGTGTCAGTCATGCGGCGAATTTTCCCCCTGTTGTGTGTTGTGCTCTTGCTCGTTGCTGTGCCCCTTGGTGCGCAGACCCTCGGCACAATCACCGGCGAAGTAAAAGATGCATCGGGCGCGATCATCCCTGGCGCAATCGTGACGGCGACCAACACCGGAACGAACGCGTCGCGCGAGATGCCGAGCAACGAAGCCGGCAGCTACACGTTTGCCGCATTGCCGCCAGGCCCGTACTCCGTCAAGGCCGAACTGCAAGGCTTCCGCACGGTGACGCGGGAGGTCGCGCTGCAAATCGAGGCGACGGTCCGAGTGAACTTCACGATGGAGATCGGCACATTGTCCGAGACCGCCGAGGTCACGGGCGTCGCGCCGCTCATCACGACAGAGAACGCGACGGTCGGCACCGTCATCGAAAACCGCCGCATCGTCGAGCTCCCGTTGAACGGACGCAACTTCCTCTCGCTCGTCGCCCTCAGCCCCAACGTCAGCGCGGAGTTCTCAGGCGCGGGGCAGGCCGGCGACCGTCAAGGAGGGTCGCGCGCAAACCAGCAGCTGTCTATCTCGGGCCAGCGCCGCGAGTTCAACTACTACACGCTCGACGGCACGGACAACACGGACGTCAACTTCAATACGTATATTCTGTTGCCGTCGGTTGACGCGCTCGAAGAGTTCAAGGTTCAGACGGGCATCTACTCGGCCGAGTTCGGTCGCGCGGCCAGTCAAGTGAACGTCGTCACCAAGTCCGGCACGAACCAGTTCCACGGATCGATATTCGAGTTCCACCGCAACGACAACTTCGACTCGCGGCCCTACTCGTTCTCGGCCGCACAGGCGTCCTTGCCGAAGCCCCCGTTCAGCTGGAACCAGTACGGCTACACCGTTGGCGGTCCGATCTGGACCAACAAGGTGTTCTTCATGTCGAACTGGGAAGGTTACCGCGACCGCAAGCAGAATCAGCAGAACTACTCACTGCCGTTGGCCGCCTGGAGGACCGGCGATTTCTCCTCCTACTCGGGACCGTTGTACGATCCGGCCACCTGCACCGTCGCCGGCGCGGCCGGAGTAAGGACATGCGCGACCTTCCCCGGCAACCGGATTCCGCTCAGCCGCATCCACCCGACATCGGCGAAGCTGCTCGAGTTCTATCCCGAGCCGAACGCGACGGGCACCGACGCCACGGGTACCGTGAACAATTACACCGGGATTCAGGATCGCGTGATCGACAAAGACCAGTTCACGCAGCGCATCGACTTCGTGCAGAACTCATCGTCAACCTGGATGGGCCGGTACAGCCACAGCCGAGACGACGAAATCAACCCCGCGCTGAAGTTGAACGGCACGAAACTGGTCAACCGGATTCACCAGGGGATGGTCGGCAATACGCGGACGCTCTCCCCGACCGTCGTCAACGAATTCCGGTTTGGATACAACTCGTTCTACAACACATTCGGCCGCGAGCTGGCGTTCGAGCGCGACGTTACCTCGGAGCTGGGCATCCCTGGCATGTCGCCGCTTCCCGAATCTGCGTGGGGCATTCCGAGCATCGGCATCAGTGGACTGAGCGGTTTTGGTGACGGGACCGAGGGGCCGTACACCAACAACAACAAAGTGTTCGAGTTCATCGACAACGTGTCGTGGATCAAGGGCCGGCACTCATTCAAAGTCGGCGCCCATTTCCGAATCGACCACTACAATCAGGTCGGCAACCAGTTCCCGCGCGGCGGGTTCCAGTTCGACGGCCGGGCGACCGGGTCGTTGAACGGCACGCAAACCAACATCGGGCCGGCGTTTGCTGACTTCCTGCTCGGCTATCAGCGTCTCTCCGAATTGTCGGTCCAGTTGGCGGTGACGGAGTTCCGCGCGATCAGCCAGAGTTACTACATCACCGACACTTGGCGCATGCGCGACAACATGACGCTCGATCTCGGCCTGCGGTACGAATATGTCCCGCCGTTCGAGGACAAAGCCGGCACGTTGATCAACGCCTCCATGCCGTTCTTCGACCAGGGCCTTCCCGTGGCCGACAAGTCGCGCCACCCAACTTTGGTACGTATCGGAGAAGGGGAGTTCTACGAGGGTTTCAACATCCGCTTCAACCCGGCGATGCAGACGGCACGTGACGGACGCCTCGGAAACCGCCTCGTCGACGACGACAAGCTGAACTTCGCGCCGCGGGCCGGATGGGCGTGGACGCCCACCCCGAACATGTCGATTCGCTCCGGCGTGGGTATGTTCTTCATGCAGGACACCGGCAACCCGCGGTTCGACATGGCCCGCAACGCCGCAGGGCGCCGTCAGGACACCTCCGACCAGTTTTTCAGCCAAAACTGGAACGCTCCGTTCGTTGGATCCGCCGCAAATTCCTGCGGCGTGCAGCCGCCGATTGTCTGCATCGACCGCCACTACGTGCTCGGCAACGACTTCGACCGTAGCACGCCGCGGATGCTGCAGTACCTCTTCAACGTGCAGCGCGAGCTCGGGGGCAACTCGGCGATCGAGATCGGCTACCTCGGCTCGCGTAGCTCGCAGCTCGAGCGCATGTTCGATCGCAACGACGTGCTGCCGGGACCGGGCAACGTTCAGGACAAACGGCCCTACCCCGAGTTCACGCGGGTTCAGACGATCGGCAACGTTGCCGAAGCGAGATACAACTCGCTGACGGCCAAGCTGACGCGGCGCCTGAACAATGGTTTCTCGGCGCTCATCGGCTACACGCTGTCGGAGTCGACCGACAACGGCAGCGGCATCCGCCCGGTCGCGGGCGATCAGTTGTTCCCGCAGAACAGCAACTGTGCGGCGGATGAAGCGACATCCGGATGCGAGTGGGGTCATTCGACCTTCGATACGCGGCACCGTGTAGTGTCATCGATCCTCTACGAGCTGCCGTTTGGAAGAGGCAGGAAGTGGGCCCAGGATGGAGTCGGTAACGCGATTCTCGGCGGCTGGCAGGTGACGAACATCATGAGCCTGCAGAGCGGCTTCGCGAGAAACGCGACCTCCGGAGATCGCTCAAACCTGGGCCACGGAGATCAGAGGCCCGATGCCGTCGGTGATCCGAACGACGGACCAAAGACGATTCAGGAGTGGTTCACCAAATCAGCATTTGTGCTGCAGTCGCCAACTACGTATGGCAACGCCGAACGGAACAGCATCACCGGACCGGGGATTTTCAACTTCGACATGTCGATCCTGCGGAACTTCGCCCTCGGTGGCAGCAAGAGCCTTCAGTTGCGCCTGGAGGCGTTCAATACGTTCAACCAGCCCGTCTGGAACGAGCCGACCACGAACGTGACCAGCGCGCAATATGGCAACATCACCAGCACGCGTAAGCCGATGCGCGAGCTGCAGCTTGGTATAAAGTTCGGATTCTAGGACACGGGGGCACGGAGGATCTTCTATAAGAAGATCTTTCGTGCCCTTTCGGTTTGCGCCGCCCCGCGCGCTACACTTCTTTTCTGCCCATGACAATTGAATCGGTGACTCCGGGCGATCGGGACGTGTGGCTCGACATGCGGGGCCAGCTGTGGCCTGGCTCGCGCGCGACACACGTTCGCGACGTTGAGCGATTCTTCTCTGGAGAGGCGCGCGAACCACTGGCAGTCCTGCTCGTGAGGAACGAGAACAGGCGCGCGCTCGGATTCGCCGAGCTCTCGATCCGTTCTTATGCCGAAGGGTGCACGACTGATAACGTTGCCTTTCTCGAGGGCTGGTTCGTCGTACCCGAGGCCCGCGGACGCGGCATCGGGCGGGCGCTGGTGGCCGGGTGCGAGCAATGGGCCCGATCGCAGGGATGTTCGGAGTTCGCGTCGGACGCAGAGTCCGACAATGAGGCCAGCATCGCGGCGCATCTCGCGCTCGGTTTCCAGGACGAAGGGCTCGTCCGCTGTTTCAGCAAGAAGCTATGAAGCTGTACCACGAACTCGCGCATTGGTGGCAGCTGATGTCGCCATCCGCCGAATATGCCGAGGAAGCGGCGTTCTATTGCACGACCTTGAGCAATGCGGCGAGACAACCGATCGCGACCCTGCTCGAGCTCGGCAGCGGCGGCGGCAACAACGCGTCGCACATGAAGGGGCACTACAAGGAGATGGTGCTCACTGATGTATCGCCGGGGATGCTGGCGATGAGCCGCTTATTGAATCCGGAGCTCGAACATCACGAGGGGGACATGCGAACCGTTCGGCTCGACCGGCAGTTCGATGCAGTGTTCGTGCACGACGCCGTGTGCTACATGACGACCGAATCGGATCTGCGACAGGCGATCGAGACGGCTTTCGTTCACTGCAAGCCCGGGGGGGTCGCGTTGTTCTGTCCCGATCACATCCGCGAAAATTTTGAAGCCGGCGCCGACCACGGCGGTGAGGACGCCGGGGCGCGTGGCATGCGTTGGTTAGCGTGGCAATGGCAGCGCCACCCCGACGACACCACTTACTTCGTGGATTATGCCTACCTCCTTCGCCAAAGCGACGGCGCGGTCCACGTCGAACACGACCGGCACATTGAAGGACTATTTGCGCGGGCGACCTGGCTTCGGTTGTTCAAGGACGTCGGATTCGAGCACAAGGTTCTTCCGTTCGAGCTGTCCGATCTGGAGCCTGGCAAGCATGAAGTATTCGTCTGTCACAAAGCGCCATGAACTTCTTGGCGTCATTGCGTCTTTGCGGTGAGACGACTTTCAGGCGAGCTTCCTGAGGATGAAGCACTTCAGGTAATACGTTTCCGGCATGCCGAGCACCACGGGATGATCTCTTCCCTGCATCCGCTTCTCCACCACGCTGACGTCCACGCGTGCGTCGAGGGCCGCGTCGAGGATTACGTCGCCGAACATCGCCTCGTTGACGTGATACGAGCAGCTGCACGTAATGAGGAAGCCGCCGGGCTTCAGCAGCTTGAGCGCCCGCAGGTTGATTTCCTTGTAACCCGATAGGGCTTTGGAAATCGCGGTCTTGCTTTTCGCGAACGCCGGCGGGTCGAGCACGATGGCGTCGAAGGCCTCGCCCATGCGTTCGAGCGTGCGGAGCTCGTCGAAGACATTTGTCGTCCGCGCCTGCACGTTCGACAGGCCGTTGCGCGCCGCATTGCGCGCGACGAGAGCCGTCGCATCTTCTGAGATATCGAGCGCGGTCAACTCGGTGACGTGCGGCGCGAGCTGCAGGGAGAAGCCGCCGGCGTAGCTGAAGCAGTCGAGCGTACGGCCGCTCACGTACTGCGCCGCCGCAATGCGGTTTTCGCGTTGATCGAGGAACGCGCCGGTCTTCTGGCCGTGCCGCACGTCGACGTCGAATTCGACGTTGCCTTCGCGCACGGTCACCGTGTCGGGAATCTCGCCGTGGAGGACGGAGACGTTCTGCTCGAGTCCTTCGAGCAGCCGCACTCGGGGATCGTTGCGCGCAATAATGCCCTTGGGGTTCGAGATCTCCACGAGCAGCGCCGTCAGATCGGGCAGCAGCCGATCGGTGCCCTGCGAGAGCGCCTGGATCGCGATGTAGTCTCCGTACCGATCGACTACAAGCGACGGAATGAGATCCCCCTCACCGTGCACGAGTCGATACGCGCTCGAGTCGATGTCGAGCCCTTCGCGAAAGGCGAGCGCCTGCTCGACGCGCGTTTTCCAGAAGGCCCGGTCGACGGGTACATCGTGACGGGTCAAGATCCGCAGCGTAATCTGGGATCGATCGCTGAAAAACGCGCGAGCCAGGAATCGGCCGTTTGGGGCGGCGACGCGAACGACAGCGCCAGGTTCTGCCCGACCGTCCGCCACGTCGCCGCGGTACACCCAGAAGTGGCCGTTGTGAATTCGTTCTTCGCCGCGCGACGAGACGGTAATGGTTGATTCCATGCGGAACCGGAACAGGAACCCGGAACCGTATTATTATCCTTGCCCATGCGGATTGCGATCGGCGCAGACCACGCCGGCTTTTCTCTCAAGGAACACATGAAAGAAACGCTCACGCGGCTCGGTCATTTCGTGGACGACCACGGAACGCATAGTGACGCGTCGGTGGACTATCCGCCCATCTGCGCCGCCGTCGGCCGCGCGGTCGTCGCGGGAAAAGCGGATCGCGGTATTGTCCTGGGCGGCAGCGGCCAGGGGGAGCAGATTGCCGCAAATAAAGTGCGCGGCGTGCGCGCGGCATTGTGCAACGATCTCTATACGGCGCGCCTGTCGCGCCAGCACAACGACGCGAACGTTCTTTCCATGGGCGGCCGCATCGTTGCCTTCGGGCTCGCGGACGAGATACTCACGCTGTGGCTGGAGACGCCGTTCGAAGGCGGCCGGCATCAGAAACGCCTGGATCAAATCGCGGAGATCGAACAGCCATGACGTTGAAAACCGCCAACTTGAGCCCTGCACTCGCCGACGCCGATCCCGAAATCGCGTCGGCCGTGCGCAACGAGGAGCGCCGGCAGAATAACGGTCTCGAGTTAATCGCGTCGGAAAACTTCGTCAGCCGCGCAATACTCGAAGCCGCAGGCTCGGTCCTGACGAACAAGTACGCCGAAGGCTACCCGGGGAAGCGTTATTACGGCGGATGCGAGCACGTGGACGTCGCCGAAACGCTGGCGATCGACCGGGCGAAAGCACTGTTCGGTGCAGAGCACGCCAACGTCCAGCCACACTCGGGCGCCCAGGCCAATATGGCCGTCTACTTCACGCTGCTGAAACCGGGCGACACCGTACTTGGGATGAACCTCGCTCACGGCGGACATCTCACGCATGGCCATCCCCTGAATTTCTCGGGCAAGCTCTACACCATCATCCCCTACGGCGTCCGCAAAGACGACGAGCGCATCGACTACGACGAATTGGCGCGGCTCGCCGACGAACACAAGCCGAAGATGATTATGGTGGGCGCCAGCGCCTACCCCCGCGTGATCGATTTCGCGCGCATCGGCGACGTGGCGCAGCGCGTCGGCGCACCGATGGTGACCGACATGGCGCACATCGCCGGGCTCGTCGCAGCGAAGCAGCATCCCAGTCCCGTACCGCACTCGGACTTCGTGACCACGACGACGCACAAGACGCTTCGCGGCCCACGGGCCGGAATGGTGCTCTGCCGCGAGAAATACGCAAAGGATCTCGACAGAGCTGTGTTCCCGGGAGTGCAGGGGGGGCCGTTGATGCATATCATCGCGGCCAAGGCGGTGTGCTTTAAAGAAGCGGCTGAACCATCATTCGTCGAGTACCAGAAGCAGATCGTCGCCAATGCCAAACGCCTATCCTCCGGGCTGGTCGCGAGCGGGTTCCGCCTGGTGAGCGGCGGAACAGACAATCATTTGATGCTGGTCGATGTCTTCTCGCGCGGTCTCACTGGAAAGGCCGCGGAAGCGGCGCTCGGAAAAGCGGGCATCACGGTCAACAAGAACGCAATCCCGTTCGATCCGAACCCGCCGATGACCGCAAGCGGCATCCGTATCGGCACCCCCGCGGTCACGACGCGGGGCATGGGCGAGCGCGAGATGGACAAGATCAGCGAGCTCATCACGCGCGCGCTGGCCACACCGAACGATGATGCCGCCCTCGGCATGGTGAACGTGGAAGTCGAGAAGCTGTGCCGGATGTTCCCGCTGTACGGAGCCTGAGCGACCGCGTCGCCGAGATCTTCACAGACTCGGGATCGCTGGCCAGGTCGCTGCCCACCTTCGAAAGCCGCCCCGCCCAGCGCCTTATGGCAGAGGCGGTGGCGGACACGCTCGACAATGGGGGCGTCCTGCTCGTCGAGGCCGGCACGGGAACGGGCAAGACGCTCGCGTATCTCGTGCCCGCCATTCTCAGCGGCCAACGCGTGCTCGTTTCGACCGGCACGAAGAACCTCCAGGAACAGATCTACTTCAAGGACCTGGCAGTGCTTCGAGACGCGCTCGACGTGCCCTTCACGGCCACGTACATGAAGGGGCGCGGGAACTACCTCTGCATCCATCGATTCGAAACGTTCCGCGAAGGCGCGAAGAGTGCGACGCTCCAGCTGTTCGGGGAATCCGCCACTCAGATCTTTCTTCCGATCATCGATGAGTGGTCAAAGCGTACGGAGACGGGCGACCGGGCGGAGATTGCGGATCTGCCGGAGGACCTGCCGTTCTGGGGAGAGATCGCCGCAACGTCGGAGAATTGCACCGGCACCGAGTGCCCGCACTACACGGACTGTTTCGTGACGCGCATGCGCGCGCGCGCCGCCGAATCGAATCTTGTCGTCGTGAATCATCACCTGCTGTGCGCGGACGCCGCAGTACGGCAGAGCGCCTACGGCGAGGTGATTCCCGAGTGCAGTTATGCGATCGTCGACGAAGCGCATCAGCTCGAAGACGTCGCGACGCAGTACTTCGGCGTGTCGGTCAGCACCTACAGGTTCGACGAGCTCGGGCGCGACGGCGAGCGTCTCATTGCGACCGGCATCACGGGCGAGAAGGCGCCGGAGCTCCGCGAGGCGCTCGATCGTGCCAAAGATCGCGCACACGATTTCTTTCGCAACGTCGCCGGCAGCGTGCCCCCACGCGGGCCGCAGGCATCCGACAATCGGATGCGGGTGACTGCGAAGACGCTGGGGCCGTTCTACGAGGATGCAGCGCTCGTAATGGGCGCACTCGACGTGCTCGAAGCGACAGCTGCGCTCATCAAGCCGCCCCTGCCGGACGCGGACAGACCGCAGGAAGCAACACGGACCGACCTCGCCGGGCTGGCGCACCGCGCCGGGGAGCTGCGCGACGAGCTCCGTTTCATCCTGCGGGCGAACGAGCCCGACTACGTCTACTTTCTCGAATCCCGAGGCCGCGGTCTCTTCCTTCGCGCGGCGCCGATCGATGTATCGAACATCATGCGCGATGTGCTGTTCGATCGCATGAGGGGGACCGTGCTCACCTCGGCCACGCTCACGGTCGACGGCACCTTCGACTACGTTCGCGGCCGCCTCGGCCTCGAGAAAGCGGGTTCGACCCGGTTCGTCAAGCTCCCGCCAGAGTTCGATTACACCCGGCAGGCGATTTTGTACCTGCCCCGGCGGATGCCGGATCCGCGCTCGACCGATTTCACCGCGGCAGCCGCCCGCGAGATCATCAGCATCCTCGAGGCCACCAGGGGGCGCGCGTTCGTGCTGTTCACCAGCTACGCCGCGCTGCGCGCCATTCAGCAGATAGCCGAGATCGAGCTGCCGTATCCGATTCTCGTGCAGGGTTCCGCACCCCGCTCGGCCCTGCTGGAGCAGTTCCGCTCGACGCCGAACGCCGTCTTGCTGGCGACGTCGAGCTTCTGGCAGGGTGTTGACGTGATGGGGGACGCGCTGAGTTGCGTCATCATCGACAAGCTGCCGTTTACCTCACCAGCAGATCCCATTACCGCTGCACGTATTGAAGCGATCGCCGACCGGGGGGGACAGCCCTTTGGCGATTATCAGGTGCCGCTGGCCATCCTCGCCCTGCTTCAAGGTCTGGGACGGCTCATCCGCCATCGGGACGATCGCGGGGTGCTGGCCGTACTCGATCCGCGCCTGCAGACGATGGGATACGGCCGGCGATTTCTGGCGTCGCTGCCTCCGGCCCGCATCACCCGCGACATTGCCGACATCGAGGCGTTTTTCGGAGGCAAATGAGCCGGCCGGCCTTTCGTTGTAAACTATTTTCAGCGTTTCCTTGTATTTACGAGTGAGTCGTCGGTGCGCCAAACGTACGAACTGCCCAATAATGCTGTGGAGGATTGATATGGTTTCCGGAAAACTCGGTCGGCGGACGCTGACGTCGTGGATCGCGGGCGCGATATTGGTGTTTGCCGTGCCTGCCCTCGCACAAACCGGCCGCGTCCAGGGCAAGGTTGTCGATGACAAGGACGCCGCGGTCCCCGACGCGCAGATTCTCGTGACGGCGATCCCTGATCAGGGCGGCCAGAAGTGGCAGGCCAAGAGCGACAAGAACGGCAACTACATCATCGGCACACTGCCGAAATCTGGCCAGTACCTCATCGTTGCCTCGAAAGAAGGCGTCGGCGAGGACGAGGCACGCGCTGCTGTGAAGATCGGCAACTTCACCACAACGAACTTCAAGCTCTCGCGCGCCGCGCGCGTCAGCGAGGAGCAGGCGAAGAAGAACCAGGAGATCAAGAAGTACTTCGAGGCCGGTGTCACCGCGGCGAACGCGGGCAATCATCAGGCAGCCGTCGACGCGTTCACCGCCGCCGGCGTTGCGATGCCGACATGCGCGGACTGCTACTTCAACGTCGGCGTATCGCAGCAGCAGATGAAAAACAGCGAAGCCGCCGAAGCGGCGTTCAAGAAGGCGATTGAGCTGCGACCGAACTATCCCGAAGCCTACAACGCGCTCGCCGTGCTTTACACGCAGGACAAGAAAATGGATCTCGCGGCTGCCGCGTCCGCGAAGTCGGCCGAGCTCAGCATCGCATCGGGAGGGGGCGGGAACGCCGACTCGCTGTATAGCGCCGGCGTCGGCCTCTGGAATGCCAACAAGTTTGCCGAAGCGGGCTCGACATTCGAGGCAGCGCTCAAGGCCAACCCCAATCATGCGGATTCGCACTTCATGCTCGGCAAGGTGTATCTGAACCTCGGCAAGCTCAAGGAAGCGGCCGGCGAGTACGACCTCTACCTGAAGCTGGAACCGGCCGGTAAAAATGCGGCCGAGGCGAAGACCACCTACGAAGCCCTCAAGCCGATGCTGAAATAGCCCTCAGCCCTCAGCTCTCAGCTCTAGTATGAGAAGGTCGGGTCTTCAGACCCGGCCTTTTCTCTTTTATGGACCTCACCTACATCGCTCGCAACCTCGCCGACATCCGGGCGCGTATCCAGCGGGCCGCTCAGGGCGCGGGGCGCGCTCCGGCGGACGTCCGGCTCCTGGCCGTCTCGAAGACCTTCGGCCTGGAGCACGTCAGGGCCGCGGTCGCGGCAGGCCAGGAGGACTTCGGCGAGAACCGCGTCCAGGAAGCTCTACAGAAAATTGACGGAACGGCCGATCTTAAGATCAGATGGCATCTGATCGGTCCGCTGCAGTCGAACAAAGTTCGCAGGGCTGCGCCCCGGTTCAGCGCCATCCATTCCGTAGACAGCCGGCGGCTTCTCGAGGCGATCGACGCCGCTGCATACGACGCGGGGGCCGCGCCGGAGATCCTTGTGCAGGTTGACCTCGCGGGCGAGACGACCAAGCATGGAGCGCCGGTGGCCGACGCGCGTGACATCGTCCGGGCCGCAGCAGGTTGCCGCGCGGCGCGCTGTACCGGATTGATGACGATTCCGCCGTTCTTCGAAGACCCGGAGGATGCGCGGCCGTACTTTGCTCAACTCAGCTCCCTCCGCACGACACTGCTGAAGGAGGGTCTCGATCAGCGGTTACTGCGGGAATTGTCGATGGGTATGAGCCACGATTTCGAAATCGCCGTGCAGGAGGGAGCCACGATGGTTCGGCTCGGCACGGCCATCTTTGGTGAACGCCATGTTTGAATCCTGCTGGAGACCGACGTATGAAGGTTAGCCCTCTCGATCTGCGCCAACTTCGGTTCCGTACCACATTCCGCGGCTTCGACAAGGCCGAGGTGCTCGCGCTGATCGCGGAAGTCACCGACGACTACGAGAATGCGCTCAGCGAAGTCGATCGTCTTCGACAGGAAGTGTCGAAGATGGAAGCGCTGCTGCACCAGCATCGCGATCACGAAAGAGACCTGCGCGACACGCTCATCACGGCGCAGCGGGTATCCGACGAGATCAAGACCAATGCCGATGCGCACGCCCGCAATATCATGCGCGAAGCCGAAGGCCGATCAGACCTGCTGCTGCAGAAGACTCAGGCGCGGCTCGAGGACGTTCAGCGCGAAATCGACGGCATGAAGATGAAGCGCCGCGAAGTCGAGACGACGCTCGAGTCGACCATCGCGTCACTCCGCAACACGCTCGAGTTCGTGCGCGAGCAGGAACAGCGCGAACGCGAAGACAAGATTCTCCTCCACCGTCCGCGCTCCGCCGAGGCCCAGTCCGATGCAACCGGCGACACACGACGAGTAGCTTCGGGAAACGTCTGACGCCTCCAGCGTTATTTCGCTTCCTGCAGCACGAGCGTGAGCACGTCGACGTGGACTTTCGCGTCCCACGGATAGAAGTATCTCGGCGCGAGCTCCACCTGTTCGGCGTAATTCGCGTCGATGATGATGCGGTAGTTCTGCCGGCGAATGGTCACAGCATCGGCCGTGAGGGGGATGTCGCGGCGCTTCGCCGCAACAAGGACTCCATTGCGCAGCTCGTCGTCGGTTTGGCGAATGCCGAATTGCGCTATCTGCGTGACCTCGTCCTTGAATTGGTAGTAGCGCAGATACACCATCCCGGCCTTCCAGGTGGCGTGAATGATGAGCGCCGCAATGATGAGCTTGATGATGGTTTTCATAGAGCTAGCGGACCTGGTGCAGCAGTCGCCCCCAGCGGGTGCCTGAGACCACGTTCCCGGACTCGGCCTCGTACGACCAGTAGATCACGAGTGCCTTGCCCTTCACATAATCGCGCGGCAGGAATCCCCAGTACCGGCTGTCCTGTGAGTTATCGCGGTTGTCCCCCATTGCAAAGTAGTGTTTCGGCGGAACTGTGACGGGACCGTAGCTCTCGCGGGGATCGCCGCTCGATCCCGGCCGATCGCCCCCTGACTCGATTTCCTGCGGGACGGGCGGGGGCTCCTCCATGTAGTGGGCGTACGGCTCGTCGAGCAGGGCCCCGTTCACGTAGACCCGCTTGCTTCGCACCTCGATCTGCTCGCCGGGCAATCCGATCACGCGCTTGATGAAGTCGCGCTCGGGGTCTTCAGGATACTTGAACACGATGACATCCCCGCGGGCGATGACCTTCATCGGAAGGAGCAGGCGCTCCACGCCGCTCGATGACGGACCGACCACGAGCTTGTTGACGAGAAGGTGATCGCCGATGAGGAGGTTCGGCTCCATGGACCCGGTTGGAATCTTGAAGGCCTGGACGACGAACGTCCTGATGAAGAGCGCGAGAACGACCGCGATGACAAGCGACTCGAAATACTCGCGGGCGACGGATTTCTTGAAAGGCTCAGGCGTCATTCGCCTTCCGTTCCCATTTTCAGCACGGCCAGAAACGCCTCCTGCGGAATCTCGACCTTGCCGACCCGCTTCATGCGCTTCTTCCCTTCCTTCTGCTTTTCGAGCAGCTTTCGCTTGCGCGAGATATCGCCGCCGTAGCACTTCGCGAGCACGTTCTTGCGCAGAGCCTTCACCGACTCGCGCGCGATGATGCGCCCGCCGATGGCTGCCTGAATCGCCACCTCGAACATCTGGCGCGGAATCAGCTCGCGCATCTTGGCCGCCAGCGCCCGTCCGCGCTCGTAGGCGGCGTCGCGGTGCACGATGATCGACAGCGCGTCGACCGGATCGCCGTTGACGAGAATGTCCATCTTCACGAGAGGCGACTCCCAGTAGCCGGTTACATGATAGTCGAGCGATGCGTAGCCGCGAGACAGCGTCTTCAGCTTGTCGTAGAAGTCGAGCACGACTTCGTTGAACGGAAGCTCGTAGGTGACGAGCACGCGATTCGCGCTCACGTATTCGAGCGACTTCTGCACGCCGCGCTTGTCCTGGCAGAGCTGCAGGATTCCACCGACGTGCTCGGACGGGGTCAGCATCATCGCCGTGATGACCGGCTCTTCGATCTTCGCCACGTTCTCTTCGGGCAGCTTCGAAGGACTGTCGATCTCGAGAAGCTGCCCATCGGTCGTCGTGACTCTGTAGAGCACGCCCGGCGCCGTGGTCACGAGGTCCATGTTGAACTCGCGCTCGAGCCGCTCCTGCACGATCTCCATGTGGAGCAGTCCCAGGAATCCGCAGCGGAATCCAAACCCCAGAGCGGCCGACGTTTCGGGCTCGAAGAAAAACGATGCGTCGTTGAGCCGCAGCTTCTGGAGCGCTTCACGCAGTTCCGAGTACTGATGGCTCTCGACCGGATAGAGGCCGGCAAACACCATCGGCTTGAGCTCTTTGAAGCCGGGGAACGCCTCGGCCGCTGGCCTGTTCGTCTCGGTGATCGTGTCGCCGATCTTGGCGTCGCTCACCGTTTTGATGTTCGCGACGATGAAACCGACTTCCCCCGGACCGAGTTCGTCGATAGGCACGGGCTTCGGTGAGAACACGCCGATCTGATCGATCTCGAAATCCTGCCCCTGCGCCATCAACCGGATCTTCGTGCCCTTTCGAAGCGTACCTTCGAGCACCCTCGCGACAATCACGACACCACGATAAGGGTCGTACCAGGAGTCGAAAATCAGCGCTTTCAGCGGGGCCGACGCATCACCTTTCGGCGGTGGCAGGCGATGGACCACCGCTTCGAGGACCTCGGTGATACCGATGCCCTCCTTCGCGCTCGTGAGAATGGCACCTGAACCGTCGAGCCCGATAATCTCCTCGATCTGCCGCCTGGCCTCCTCGGGCTCGGCACCAGGCAGGTCGATCTTGTTGATGACCGGGATGATATCGAGGTTGTGTTCGACCGCGAGATAGGCGTTCGCGAGCGTCTGCGCTTCGACGCCCTGCGACGCATCGACGAGCAACAGCGCACCTTCGCACGCGGCGAGCGACCGCGTCACCTCGTACGAGAAATCGACGTGCCCCGGCGTGTCGATCAGGTTGAGGACATACGCGTGCCCGTCCTTGGCCGTGTAATTCAGCCGAACGGGATGCGCTTTGATGGTGATGCCCCGCTCTCGCTCGAGATCCATCGAGTCGAGCACCTGCGCCTCCATCTCGCGGGCCTGCAACGCCCCGGTCGCCTCGAGTAGACGGTCCGCCAGCGTCGACTTGCCGTGATCGATATGCGCGATGATGGAGAAGTTACGAACTCGCTGCGGATCCATGAATAGGCTTCAGGCTTTAGGCTCTAGGCGTCGGGGCCCGAGTGAAGCCGTGTTCGCTGATTGTATCGTGGCCGGCCCAGAGCCAGAAGCCCGGAGCCAGCCAGCGCGTCAGCGTCTATCGAGAGGCACGAATGTCTGCGGGTAGGCCGGTCCGGTATATTCGGCGCGGGGGCGAATCAGACGGTTGTTCAGGTACTGTTCGAGCACGTGGGCGGTCCAGCCAGACATGCGGCTGACGGCAAACACGGGTGTAAACAAGTCCACCGGGATGCCCAACGCGTAGTAGGTGGTCGCCGAATAGAAATCCACATTGGCGTTCAGATTCTTCTGCGCCTTCACGACCTGCTCGATCTTCTGCGAGATCTCGAACCAGCGCCGGTTGCCGGTGCGCGTGCAGAGCTCTTCGGACATTTTGCGCAGATGCGTCGCACGCGGATCTTCCGTGCGGTACACGCGATGTCCGAACCCGGGGATTTTTTCTTTGCGCGCGAGTTTGGCTCGGATGATCTCCTCAACCTTCTGATCGGTCGAATCCTGGCCGAGCTCGAGGAGCAGGTTCATCACGTCCGTGTTGGCGCCGCCATGAAGCGGTCCTTTCAAGGCGCCAATGGCGGCAGTGACTGCCGAGTGAACGTCGGTCAGCGTCGCCGCCGCCACGCGCGCGGCGAACGTGGACGCGTTGAATTCATGGTCGGCATGGAGCACGAGCGCCACATCGAGCGCTTTGGACTCGAGCTGGCTCGGACGCTTCCCGGTCAGCATGTAAAGAAAGTTCGCCGCATGATTCAGCGCCGGATCGGGATCGATGATGCCGCCGCCGCTTGCGATGCGTCCGGCCGTGGCCACAACGGTCGCGACCTGGGCCGTCATTGCCACGCTCGTTCGATATCGTCCCTCGGGTGACATGTCGTTCGCGCCCGAATCGAAGTGCGACAGGGACGAGACGAGCGTGCGAAGGGTATCCATCGCGTTCGAGGGAGGCAACGACCGCATCAGACGCAGCACCCCTTCAGGCAGACGGCGCGATGCGGCAAGCTGAGACTGCACTTCGCCGAGCTGCGATCGGCCTGGCAGCTGTCCGTGCCATAGCAGATAACAGACTTCCTCGAACGTCGCATGCTGGGCGAGATCGTGGATGTCGTACCCTCGATAGGCGAGCACTCCGCGCTCGCCGTCGAGATAGCAGACCGAAGACGTCGCGACAACGATGTCTTCGAGGCCTGATTTGACCGGAGTGTCGCTGGCCACTGTGTCGATGATAGCAGGATCGTCGATCGGCCATCGTCGATCGGCGATCGTCAGAGACGATGGACGATGGACGATGGACGATGGCCGATGGCCGATCGACGATGGCCGATCTACTGGCTGTCCGACACCTGCGTTTTCAGCACAACGCTGTCGCCAGAGAACTGCTGAACGATGGAGAGCAGGCCGGTGTACAGGAAGCCGATCTGGAACAGGACGAGGAACGGGAGGGTGCCGTAAATGCCATGTGCGAGCGCGTAGAACACCGTCGCCGTGAAATAGAAGCCCAGGCCCAGCTCGATGAGCGGCTGAACGGTTACCGACTGGCGGTAGCGCTTCGTTACCCATTCGTCACTGTCGGTTTCGATGTGATATTTCGGCGTCCTCGTAAACTCCGATTTCTTGTCGAAGAGCGCCTCGAGCACCGCTTTGGTGTTGTTCACGCACAGGCCGATGCCGATTGAAATGAGAAACGGCATATAGCGCAGCCGTGTCACCCAATCGGTATGTATCTCCCTCTGGCAGACCACATAAAAGTTGCAGAACGACATCGTCGCCGCGAAGAAGAGCGGCACGTCGATGAGCAGCATCTCGTACCAGCCCATCTCGTAGCGGATGACCATCGACGGGAAGATGAGGACGCACAGCACCGTCATCAACAGGTAGTTGAAGTTTGCCGTGAGGTGAAAGATCGCTTCGGCCTTGACCGGCAGCGGCAGATCGGCCTGGAGGATCCGCGGCAGCAGCTTCTTGCACGTCTGAATCGAGCCCTTCGCCCAGCGATGCTGCTGCGACTTGAACGCGTTCATCTCGACCGGCACTTCCGCGGGCGCCACCACGTCGGGCAGGAACACAAACTTCCAACCGCGCAGCTGGGCGCGATAGCTGAGGTCGAGATCTTCGGTGAGCGTGTCGTGCTGCCAGCCGCCGGCATCGGCGATTGTCTCGCGGCGCCACATGCCGGCCGTGCCGTTGAAATTGAAGAAGCGGCCGGCCCGGTTTCGACCGCCGTGCTCGAGCACGAAGTGGCCGTCGAGCAGAATCGACTGAATCTTCGTGAGGAGCGAATAATCCTGATTGATGTGTCCCCAGCGCGCCTGTACCATGCCCACCTTCGGGTCGGAAAAATGGGGCAGCAGCCGGTGCAGAAAGTCGCCGGACGGCAGGAAGTCGGCGTCGAAGATGCCAATGTGCGTACCGCGCGCGACCGTCAGCCCGGCCTCGAGCGCACCGGCCTTGTACCCGGTTCGGTCCGTACGATGGATGTACTTGATATCGATGCCCTGCGCCGCATGGCGCCGGACGGCGAGCTCGGCAATCTCGCACGTTTCATCGGTCGAGTCGTCCAGGACCTGAATTTCGAGCAACTCGCGGGGGTAGTCGAGGCGGCACACCGCCTCGATGAGCCGATCGGCAACGTACATTTCGTTGTAGATCGGCAGCTGTATCGTGACAACCGGCAGCGGATCGAGCGCCGCCGGTTCGATTGGTTGGGATTCCTTATGCCTCATGTAAAGATACACGAGGTAGTAGCGGTGCCAGCCGTACACGGCCAGAATGCTCAGGACGAAGAAATAAGTGACGAGGATGAGGGTGTCTGAAGGAGTCATTCCGTGAGCAAAGCCGGCACGAAAACGTCCGCAGATTATACTCCAATCACGACGTTGACCGACTTGCAGCAATTGCTGGACCAGGTACGGGGTGGACAGGTGCCCCCCGCCGCCGCGGCCGGGCAGATACTGCACCTCATGAACGCGGCGTCATTCGAGGATCTTGGTTTCGCCCGGGTCGATCACCAGCGCGAGCTGCGCCAGGGCTTTCCCGAAGTCGTGTTCGGCCTGGGAAAGACTGCGGAGCAGATTGCTGCTATCTCGGCCGAGATCGTCTCACGCGGACACACCCTGCTCGTGACACGCGCTACCGAAGACGCCTTCGCTGCCGTGCAGCAGCAGGTGACCGGCGCTGTCTTTCAACCAATCGCCCGCACTATTACGTATCGTCAACGGGACGTGCAGCCGGGCCGTGGCACCATTCTGATCGCGGCAGCCGGCACCTCCGACCTGCCGGTTGCCGAGGAAGCGTGCGTGACGGCCGAAGTGATGGGCAACACCGTCGATCGCCTGTTCGACGTCGGCGTCGCGGGCCTCCATCGCCTGCTCGGCGAACATCAACGCCTCACCTCCGCGCGCGCGGTCGTCGTCGTTGCGGGGATGGAAGGCGCGCTGCCGAGCGTCATCGGCGGGCTCGTGAAAGTGCCGGTCATCGCCGTGCCCACGAGCATCGGGTACGGGGCGAGCTTCGGCGGACTCGCCGCGCTGCTCGGAATGCTCAACAGCTGCGCGGCCGGTGTGTCGGTCGTGAACATCGACAATGGATTCGGCGCCGCGGCGATCGCGAGCCGGATTAACCATCTATAGATGCAACCAACTGCGCTTCGCGCCCTCGAGTGGGATCAGATTGTCGATCTCGTGCGGGGATTTGCATTCACGCCGACTGGCGCGGCGCGGCTCGCCGAACTCACGCCGCAGTCCGATCCGACCCGCGCCGCACAACTGCTGAACGCCACCATCGAGGGCGCGAAGTACCTCGATACGAACCCCGCATTTTCGCTGCATGCACCGGCGGATCTCGAAACCGTGCTGGCGGCACTGGCGGTGGAGGGGCGTGCGCTCGACGCGCTGCGCCTGCTGGCATTCGCCGAGTTTCTCGATTCGCTTGCGCTCACGTGCGCCGCCATCCGCCGCGTCACCGGCGCCTTTCCGATCCTGAAAGCGCTCGCGGAGAACAGCGGGTCATTCAAGAACCAGATCGGCGAGGTCCGGAGCACGATCGATCCGTCCGGCGATGTGAACGACAATGCCAGCCCGGAGCTGGGACGGCTGCGGACGCAGCTGCGGAAGCAGCGATCGCGGCTGCGCTCGACACTCGAATCGTATCTTCGTGGCAAGGACACGTCCCGCTATCTGCAGGATCAGGTCGTGAGCGATCGCGACGGCCGCTACGTGCTGGTCGTCAAAGCCGAGCACCGTGCGTCGATCCCCGGCATCATCCATGGCAGTTCCGGCAGCGGCGCGAGCCTCTATCTCGAGCCGCTCAGCACGGTCGAGATCAACAACGACATCGTGGCGCTCGAGCAGCAGGAACGTGAGGAAGTGCACCGTATCCTGCTGCACCTCACGGACGCGTTCCGACTGAAACCGATTGAATTGAGACAGGCGATCGACACGGCCACGGAGCTCGACGTCATTCAAGCGAAGGTGCGATTCGCGCAGCTCACTGCGGGGGTCGCGCCGGCGTGGTCGACCGACGGTCGCCTCGAGCTGCGCGGAGCGCGCCACCCGCTGTTGATGCCCGGCGTGATTGCTCGTCAGCTCGCTGATGAAGACGCGCACATCGAACGTGGAGAGGCGCCCCCGAAAGATCCGGTACCTGTGGACGTGCTCGTGATTCCTCCCACAACCGTGCTGCTGATTACGGGACCCAATACGGGCGGCAAGACCGTGGCGCTGAAAACGGCCGGGTTGCTGGCGTTGATGGCGCAGTCGGGTCTGTTCGTCCCGGCGGAAGACGCGCGCCTGCCGGTCTTCCGTTCGGTCTTCGCCGATATCGGCGACGAACAGTCGATTGCGGCAAACCTCAGCACGTTCTCGTGGCACATCACGAACATCGCGAGCATGGATCGCGCCCTGGCGCCGCCGGCATTGGTGCTGCTCGATGAGCTCGGCGCGGGAACCGATCCGCTCGAAGGGGGCGCGCTCGGCGTCGCCATCATCGAGCATTTCCGCACGCGCGGCGCGATCGTCATTTCGACGACCCACTACGAGGCGCTCAAGACCTACGCGGCGACAACACCTGGAGTGATCGCTGCGGCGTTCGGCTTCACGCCCGACACCTACGAGCCGACCTATCGCATTCAGTACGGATCGCCCGGGCGAAGCCTCGCGCTGGAGATGGCAGGACGGCTGGGTTTGAACGGCGTGATCATCGACAACGCGCGTAAGAACCTGTCAGAGCGTGAAGCGCAGCTCGCCGAGCACCTGGCCAAGGTCGACACTGATTTGCGCGCGCTCGATCACGAGCGCCGCCTGGTCAAGCGCGAGCGCGAGGCGCTCGGCGAAGCCGACGGTCGCGCGCGTGTGCGCGAGGACGCGCTGCGGCAGCGCGAGGAGACGTTCAGGCTGCGGCTCAACGAGAGGCTCGATGAGCGGCTGCGGGATGCGCGGGTCGAAATCGACGCGGTCGTGGCGGATCTGAAGAAGCAGGCGGCGGCCCTCGCAGGACAGACGGCGCGGGACCCGGCGACCGTCCTCTCGACGGGCGAGACCGGCCGGATGCGTGGCGATGCGCGCACCGCCGTCGACGCACTCGTCGACAAATATCGCCACGACCAGACCCCGGCGCCTCCCGCCACTTCCGCGCCGGCGCGGAGTGTTGTTGTAGGCGATCGGGTCATCCTGGGCCCTCTCGGCCTGGAAGGCGTCGTGGTGAATGTCCACGACCGCGAGGCGGAAGTGGACGTGCGCGGCAAACGCTTCCGCGCGCACACATCCGAGCTCCGCGTGCTGGGTGGCGCGCCGCCGAAGCCCGCACCCGCGGCCATCCGCGTGAACGTGCAGCTTCAACCCCGAGACGGGGTGTCGTCGAGCGAGCTGCTGCTGGTCGGCAGCACCGTCGACCAGGCGATCGATCGACTCGAGAAATTTCTCGATGAGAGCCTGTTGTCGGAGCAGCGTGCCGTGCGGCTGATTCACGGCTTCGGCACCGGCAGGTTGAAGGAAGCGATCGTCGACTATCTCCACAAGCATCCATTGGTGGCGAGCGTGCGGACGGCTTCCCCCCAGGAAGGCGGCGGCGGGGTCACTATTGCGGAACTAAAAGACTAGACAGAGCAAAGGGCTAAGAGCAAAGAGAACGGTACGCTATGCTCTTCGCTCTCTGCTCTCTGCTCTACCATGGGCTTTCCACAGTCATTTATAGACGACCTGCGCATGCAGGCCGACATTCTGCAGGTCGTGCAGGAATATGTGTCGCTCAGGAAATCGGGCGCTACGTATAAAGGCCTTTGCCCGTTTCACTCGGAGAAGAGCCCCTCCTTCCATGTCAACCGCGACAAAGGGTTCTTTCATTGCTTCGGCTGCAATGTTGGCGGCGATGTCTTCAAATTCCTCGAGCTGCAGGAGAAGCTGGGGTTCGTGGACGCCGTCAAACACCTCGCGTCGAAGTTCGGCATGCCACTCCCGGAGCAGGTCGGCGGGCACGACGCACACGCAGACGCAGCTGAGCGCGAGGCGTTGCTGAAGGCGCATGAGCGCGCCGCGAATTATTTCCAGACGCAGCTGTCGGCACCGGCAGGCAGAAAAGCGCAGCGACTGCTGCTCGACCGCGGCATCACCACGGAAACGATCAAGAGACTGGGCATCGGATACGCACCTCCAGCCTACGAGGGGTTGAAAGCGGCGCTCGTCGAGGAAGGCCTCCCGCTCCCCTTGCTGGTGCGCAGCGGGCTGGCGGTCGAGAGAGACAACGGGCAGACGGTGGACCGGTTCCGCGGCCGCCTGATGATCCCGATCGCGCGAGACGCTGGATCGATCGTCGCGTTCGGCGGACGCGCCATGGAGAAAGACCAACAACCCAAATACCTGAACTCGCCGGAAACATCGATTTACACCAAGAGCCGGACGCTATACGGCCTGAACCTGACCAAAGCCGACATCCGCCGCCTCGGTTACGCCGTCTTAGTGGAAGGGTATTTCGACTTCGCGCAGCTGGTTCAAGCAGGGATCCTGCCGGTTGTCGCATCGTGCGGCACGGCGCTGACCCCCGCACAGGCACAACTACTCCATCGATTCACCTCGAAGGTCATTTTGAGTTTCGATCCCGACGCCGCCGGTCAGGGGGCTGCGGCCCGATCGTGCGAGTTGCTCGTCGCAGAGGGGTTCGAGGTGAACGTCGCCGTGATGCCGGCGGGCGAAGATCCCGACAGCGTCGTCCAGACACGAGGCAGGGATGCCTACATCGAGCTTCTGAAGAATTCGCGGCCCTACCTCGAATACCTGCTGGATCGTGCCGCCGCGTCACACGACCTGACGAGCGACGAAGGCCGCCGCCAGTTCCTGACCGCGATGCTTGCGGTGGCCGCCCGTATCCCCGATCCCGCAGCGCGGGATCAGTTCGGTGACAGACTGGCGCACAAGGCGCGGATTACAGAAGAAGTGGTGCGGGCGGAGGTCAGAAAGGCGGCAGTCCAGAAGCGGCCTACCCTTACAGCCCGTGAATTACCGAACTTCGGGCAGGTCAAACTGGCTGAGAAAGGTCTGCTCTGGGCGCTGATCCACGAGCCAGAGCATGGGATGGCAGCGCTCAAACTTCTGCAGGATAATGACTTGGACGGATTGGCAACGCGCCACATCCTGGAGGAAGCCATTCGCCTGGCAGATCAACCGTCAGCTGTGATGCCTTCTGCCCTCCTCGAGCGTCTAACTACAATGGAGGCACAACTCGTGACAGGCATCGCGGCCGAGCCCGGTCCACCCTGGTCTGCGATCAGTTGCGCGAAAGAGCTCCAGCAGCTGCGCGTGCATCGGGATTTCTCTGCCATTCAGCGGGAGATTGCGCGCATGCAGGAATCAGGCGCGGCGCCCGACACGCAACTGCTCGAGAAAAAGCTCGCCCTGGCGCGCGAACTCGAGGCATTGTCGCGAACGGTTCATTAGCGGGGAATCTGTCATATCGGTTATCATTTCTGGTTCGAGTAATGTAGGAGGAACGCTTGTCGATTGAAGAAAAATACGACGAAGTACGGCAGCTGATTTCCATCGGAAAGGAAAAAGGCTACCTGCTGTACGACGAGGTCAATGAACTGCTTCCGGCCGAGATTACCTCGTCGGATGAGCTCGACGACCTTTTCAATACGTTTGGCAGCGCGGGCATCGAAGTCGTCGACTCCGAAAAGACGTACCTCCAGGAGAAGCAGTTCGACCGGACGGCCGAGGGCAGCGAGGAGATGGAGCTCGACCTCACGCCTGGCGCGCTCGACAAGACGAACGATCCGGTCCGCATGTACCTGCGCGAGATGGGCACGGTTCCGCTGCTCACCCGCGAAGGCGAGGTGGAGATTGCGCGCCGCATCGAGCGCGGCAAGCTTGCGGTCATCAAGTCGATCTCGCGCACGCCGACGGTCGCCAAAATGATCATCGCGATGGGCGACCAGCTCAAGACCGGCACGCGCACCATTCGCGAGCTCGTGATTTTCCAGGACGATGAAATTACCGACGAGCGCGTGGACGAGCGCGCGAAGGAAGTGCTCAAGCAGATCGACGCGATCAGGAAGCAGCGCGCGATCGTGCAGAAGCTGGAAGAGAAGCTGAGCGAAACGGCGAAGGGGATCGACACCCGCCAGAAACGGAAGTATCGCAGGGCGCGATGGGCTGTCATGCGCGGGCAGGTCGAGCTCTCGCAGCTGGTGCGCGAGGTCGAATTCACCGAGCTCGTGAAACGGCGGCTCATCGAACAAATCAAGGATGAGGTCGAATCGGTCCGCAAGATCGAGCGCGAAGCGGAAGGCATCGAGCGGCAGATGAACCCGAAGGGCAAGAAGCCGCCGAAGCTGAAGGACGACGACAAGAAGAACATGGTGCGCCGCATCAAGGATCTGCGGGCCGCAGTCAAAGTACGCACCGACGAGCTCGAGCAGACGACGGAGCATCTGCGCGCAACGCTCGATACGATTTATCGCGGCGAGGTCCAGGCCGAGCAGGCCAAGAAAGAGCTGGTCGAAGCCAACCTCCGACTCGTGGTGTCGATTGCGAAGAAGTACACGAACCGCGGCCTCCAGTTCCTGGACCTGATTCAGGAAGGCAACATCGGGCTGATGAAGGCGGTCGACAAGTTCGAATACCGCCGCGGGTACAAGTTTTCGACGTACGCGACGTGGTGGATCCGCCAGGCGATTACCCGTGCGATTGCGGATCAGGCGCGCACGATCCGCATTCCCGTCCACATGATCGAGACGATCAACAAGTTGATCCGTACCTCGCGCGCGCTGGTGCAGGAACTCGGCCGGGAGCCGACGTCCGAGGAGATCGCGAAGCGGATGGATATCCCCGTGTCGAAAGTCCGCAAGGTGCTGAAGATTGCGCAGGAGCCGATCTCCCTGGAGACACCGATCGGCGAAGAGGAAGATTCGCATCTTGGAGACTTCATCGAGGATCGCCAGGTGGTGTCCCCGGCCGAGGCGGTCATCAACCTGAACCTCAAGGAGCAGACGGAATCAGGTACTCAAGACGCTCACGCCTCGCGAAGAGCGCGTCATCAAGATGCGGTTCGGCGTCGGCGACGGGAGTGAGCACACACTCGAAGAGGTGGGGCAGAATTTCGCGGTCACCCGCGAGCGCATCCGCCAGATCGAGGCCAAGGCGCTGCGGAAGCTGCGACACCCGTCGCGCAGCCGGAAGCTGCGCGCGTTCCTGGAGGGGCGGACGTCATAGTCGTGAGGGCCTATAGCTCAGCGGTCAGAGCCGCCGGCTCATAACCGGCCTGTCCCAGGTTCGAATCCTGGTGGGCCCACTTATTGATGGATACACGAAAGTTGAAAGTAAAAAGTAGGAAGTGGAAAGTGGAAAGTAAGGACGGGACGGCATTCCTCCCGACTTACTTTTCACTTTTGACTTTCCACTTACAGCGAAGTCCGCGAAGCCCCCACGGGGCTTTTTTTATTAGTGGCGACATATTCTATGAACGCTGATTTGACCCGCTTGATTCGCCTTCAACAGCTCGAGTCCGCCGCGGATGATGCACGTCGGAAAATTATCGACCACCCGGCGCGTACTCAGTCGCTGGACGCGCGTCTGCAGTCTGTCCGCGACGTCGTCGGCGGCCTCAAAACACGGCTGACCGCCGCTGCTGAAAAACGCCGGGGCGAGGAAAAAGAAGTCGCCGGGGTGCAGACGCGGCTCGCGAAATACAAGGACCAGCTGCTCGAAGTGAAAACCAACCGCGAGTACACGGCGATGCTCCATGAGATCGAGGCGGCGCAGAACGATATTCGGGCGCGCGAGGACCGCATTCTCGAAGTCATGATGGAGGCCGATGAGCTCAACGCCGGAATCAAGACGAGCGAGGCGGAGTTGAAGGCGGCCGAACAAGAAGTGTCCGCCGAGCGCGCCGTGCTCGAAAGCGAGATGGCAGGCCTGCAAGCCGAAATCAGCAGAACCACCGCGGAGCGCGAAAAGCTCGTCGCCGATATCGATCGTCACGTCCTCAGCATTTTCGAAACGACCGCGAAGGGTCGGAAAGGGGTTGCCGTCGCCGAAGCGAAGGACGGATTGTGCACCATTTGCCATGTCCGCCTTCGTCCGCAGGTCTTCAACGAGGTTCGGAAGAACGAGTCGATCATCCAGTGCGACAGCTGCCGCCGGATTCTCTATTTCGCGGGCAACTCCGAAGCGCCGGCGCCCGTCTCCCAGGTATAAATGACCATCGTTGCGTATATCGATGGCGGAGCCCGTGGAAATCCCGGACCCGCCGGCTACGGGGTGCGCATCGAAGATGAGCACGGCGCCCTCGTCAACGAGTTCAACGGCTTTCTGGGCACGTCCACAAACAACGTCGCCGAGTACAACGGCCTGGTGGCGGCGCTCAAGTATGCGCAGCAGCACGGGCACCGTGCAGTGCGGATCAAGTCCGACTCCGAGCTGCTCGTCAAGCAGATGCGCGGCGAGTACAAGGTGAAGAACGCCGGCCTGCTGCCGCTCTATCAGCAGGCGCGCATGATCGCCCAGACCCTCGACCGCATCGTGTACGAACACGTGCGGCGCGAGTACAACAAGGACGCAGACCGGCTCGCGAACATGGCCATGGACGAAGGCACGAAAGTCTCCCCACGGTAGTGTCCGGCTTTCGCCGGACCGTGGCATATGACTCCGAAGCGAGTGAGGCGCAAATGAGAACCGCAACCCGCTGTGGGCGGGAGCCGCTCGTCGAGGCGATCGTCAGGTTTCTCGCGCGCGAGCGTGTGAGCGACGCCCACGAGGTGCGCGCGTGCGTCGAACGCGCCATCGATGAGGCGGGACCGGACGCGATCGATTCGATGAGCGCGAGGCTGCTGGACGCGGGCTCGGACTGGTCGTATTACCCGCATGATCCGCTCGCGCGCCGTATTCATCATGCTCTCGCGGCGCGCGTCCTTCAGCCTGAGCCTGTTGTCTCGGGCGCCAGCCATCTGGAGTCGGTAAGAGCGAAGCGGCTCGTGATCTTTGCGAATCACCTTTCCTACTCCGACGCGAATGTCGTCGAGGTTCTCCTGCGGGCCGCCGGCGAGAACTGTCTCGCTGATCGACTGACTGCCATCGCAGGGCCGAAGGTCTATTCGAACGTCACACGGCGATTCTCGAGCCTCTGTTTCGGCACAATCAAAGTGCCCCAAAGCTCCGAGCGGTCGACCGAAGACGCGATCATGAATACCCGTGATGTGGCGCGCGCGGCGAGGCGCGCAATTCAGACGGCGCAGGACCGCCTTCTGCTCGGCGAGGCACTGTTGATCTTTGCGGAGGGCAGCCGAAGCCGGACGGCCCGGATGCTGCCGTTTCTCCCGGGCACTGCGCGATATCTCGAACTGCCCGACAGCTGGATTCTGCCGATCGGCATCGCAGGTACGGAGAAATTATTTCCGATCGACGGCGCGGCTCTTCACGCGGTGCCGATTACGATGAGCATCGGCGGGCCGATGCTCGCGTCAGATCTCCGCGAGCAGTGTCGCGGCGATCGCCGACTGATGATGCGCTCAGTGGGACACGCGGTTGCCGCCCTCCTTCCACCCGAGTACCGCGGCGCGTACGCCCGGGCGGAAGGAGGAGAAGTCTGAAGCCTACGTCGTCACTGTGGGCGTCGAGATCATCCCCGCCGGCGCCGCCGCGCTCCGTCCATTGAAGCGCGCAAGCGCGGCCGCCCCGAGTCCCGCGGTCCATACCGAGTACTCCAGCAGAAAGCCCACCGCAGCGATTGGCCAGACAATGAAGCCCAGGTCGCCGGTGAGACCCACCAGCCGCGCGAGCAGCACTGGCGACACAATCAGCAGAATGCCGGTGAAAGTCGCTGCGTACGGGCGGGTCCGGAGCGCGTCCACTTTGTCTTGCAGAAGCCGGCCGATGTGAAACGCCACGGCTGTGAATCCCACAAGCATCACAACGAGGAGCGCCACCACCGCCACCGGCAGCAGCACCAGCAGCGGAATCCCGATCACTGAGATGGCAAGGACGACCGCCGTCATAATCAGGACTGGGATGAACAGCATCTCTGCAAGGAATCCCACCAACCACGACTTCACGGGGTCGGCAGCGACGCGATCGGCGATTTGCTCCACCGGCACCTTTGCCACAAACAAAACGAGCGTGGTCAGAAGAATCAACAGCGTGATCCTCACCAGTGTGCCGGTGAGCCGCGCCACGGGATAGATCCCGGACATCCAGTCCCAGTTCGCGCTGCGCCCCCACTCGCCGCGCCACGGAATATCCCCGAATCCAATTTCATTGATCGCTCCTCGAATGGCAGCGCCAGGGTCGCGCAACAGCCCGCCGCCAACCACGGTGATGTCTCCCCGAACGTCAGCCTCCGGCCCGAATCGCGCCGAGCCGCCAACGACGACGACCTCACCGTGGACTTCGCCGTTGATGCTCGCGCTGCCGCCGATGACCACGACGTCCCCGTGCACCATTTCGTCGCTGTCCACAGTCACCGAGCCGCCTATGCGAACGATATCTTCACGGCGCCGGGCGCGAGGTGTGCGCGGCTGCTGCGGCTCCATGGCGCCGGGATCGATTGCGGGCGCCGCCGGTTCTACCGGTTTCGCGGCGGCGGTGCTGCCGATCGCGAGCGACCGGCGCGTGGCGGAATCGAGATATGACACCTGCAGAACCAGATCGGCATCATCGCCGAGGCGCTCCTGCAGTTCACGGCCCGTCACCGGTGTGCCATCGATGGCAATCGTCAAGTCCGAGAGCTCGACAGATTTGATGGATGTCTTGAATCGCGGCCTCAGCACCAGGCCATTTGCAATCGGCACGACCTCGAACCTCCGCTCGAGGCTCGATCGCAGTTCGTCGACATGACTCTGCGCCGAAACGCCGAGCACGGCGAGTACGACGAGAATCGGCGCCGCTATGAAAGTTCTTGCCATTGTGAGTCCTCTCCTTCCGATATCAGCATCCGGTGCAGCGCCGAGAGCGACAGCGCGCCGACCACTGACGCCAGCACCAATCCCGTTGTCCCTTCAGCCGTTGCTGCCGCTCGCGACACCGCAAGACCCGTCGTACTCAATACGTCCAGCAGCTTCAACCCGGTCTGCGCGAACTGCAGAAACCACAACCCGGCGCCGACTCCGCGGGTGATCAACTTTGAAAAGCCTGCGACGAGGATCGGCTGGCTCAGCGCGATCGTAAACACCGACAACGCCACGGCGGCGATCACTGCCGCCCATCCGAGCATCGACGTCAGTGGATCCCGAAGTGCCTTTCGTCCGGCCGGCAGCGGCGTCCTCGCCACGGCCCGCATGGTCTTCGCGACGAAATCGGGCGGCGGCGCTGGCGCATCCACAAGCTCGAAGAGCGCGACCAACTGCGCGTCGTCTAGATCGTCGAGTGGGTTGTCGCGCTCCATCCCAGGTTCTCCATGTGTTCCGCCAGCTCTTTTCGCGCACGATGAAGTGAACTCTTGACCGTGCCCATCGGCAGTCCTGTAATCTCCGCAATCTCGTCGTAGTCGAGCTCTCGCTCGTAACGAAGCGCAACGACCTCGCGATATTCAGGCCGGAGCCTGCCGATCGCCGTCTGCAGCACGGTCGCGAGCTGTGACCGCTCAGCCAGAGCAGCGGGCGTCAACGCTTTCGCGTCGGCAAACTCGCGTGTGCGCTCACCATCCTCGGTCGTCCGCTCGAGAGGCTCTGTCACGAGGGAACCCTTCCGCAATTCGTCGATGGCGACATGATGCGCAATCGTCAGAAGCCAGGCCGAAAACTTGCGCTGCACATCGTAGGTATGCAGCGCCCGGAACGCCTTGACGAAGGTGTCCTGGGCCAGTTCCTCCGCTCGCGACGGGTCCTTGACCATTCGCGCGATGAGGCCGTAGATCGGCCGCTGATAGCGCAGGACGATGTCGCGAAACGCGGACTCGGCCCCGTCGAGCGCTCCACGAACCAGTTCGACGTCGGTGGCAGGCACGCGCTGTGCTTCTCTACGGGGAATTCCAGACTCCGGTTGCAGAAGCCTACAACTAAATCAGCGGCAGCACCGTCAAACCGGGCGTGCAACTCCCCCTGAGACCCCTTCGTATTACGGATATGTTTTCGAGAGCGCTGGTTTTTGCGGCAATCGGGCTCGTTCACGTCGCTTTACCATCCGGATTGCTGGCCCAGGGGTCCGCAGGAACCGTGCTCCGTCCCGTACGAATTACGACGCCCCCAAAGCTCGATGGCATCCTCGACGATGAGGCGTGGGCCGGTGAGCCGCTGCCGCTCGATGGATGGTCGTCGTATAACCCGATGCGGGGTGAGGCTCCGGCGGAGCAAACACAGGTCTGGATTGGTTATGACGAAGAGGCGCTGTATTTCGCGTTCCGCTGCCTCGATACCCAACCCGAAAAGATCCGAACCACGATCAGCCGCCGCGACAACGCATTCAGTGACGACTGGGTAGGCGTGAGCCTCGACTCGAGCCGTGCGGGGCAACTCGCCTACCACTTGTTCGTCAATCCCAGCGGCATCCAGATGGACGCTCTTCAGAGTGGGTCGACCGGCGAGGACTTCGCGCCTGATTGGTTGTGGCAAAGCGCCGGTCACGTCGGTGCCGACGGCTGGTCCGCGGAGATCCGGGTGCCTCTCGAAAACATCCGCTTTCGGAGCGGTACCGACGTGGGCATGGGCGTGCTCTTCTGGCGGCGCCTCAGCCGCACCGGAGTGTCGGCATCCTGGCCGGAGATGACGCCTGGCAAGTGGGTGTTCGAGTCGAACGCGATTGTCTCGTTCGATGAGCTTCAGTCTCGACGACTGTTCGAGATCATTCCGAGCGCAACATTCTCGGGCAACCAGGCGCGCTCAGATCGCGCGGGGTGGAACTCGACGCGGACTCGTGGCGACGTCGGCGTGAGCGTCAAGTACGGCCTGACATCGGCCGTGACGCTGGACGCAACGGTCAATCCGGACTTCAGCCAGGTGGAAAGCGATGCCTTCGAGGTCGAGGTCAATCAACGCTTCCCGATTTTCTTCAGCGAGAAACGCCCGTTTTTCATGGAAGGCCTGGGCCTGTTCAATCTCGCGGGCACCGGCGGCGATTCGACGATGCGAACGGCGGTGCACACGCGGAAGATCATCGATCCGAGCGCCGGATTAAAGCTGACCGGTGCGGCAGGCAGGCATACGTTCGGGGTGTTGTCGTCTGCGGACGCCTGGCCGCCGGGCACGCGACAGCGCGTCTTCACGGTGGTGCGTGAGGTGATGAATTTCGGGAGGGGTAAATACGCGGGTGTCCTCGTCTCAGATACGGAGTACGGCAAGGACCACAATCGCGTGGTTGGTGGAGACGTTGCATTCAAGCGCGGCGATCACTTTCAGGGCAACGCGTCGGTCCTTTACTCGAGCTCGCAGACACTCGACGGCCAGTCGAGCCAGGGGCGAGGCGGCCAGGCGTCGTACGACTACAGCACTCGCCGCTTCACGGTTGCCGGCCAGGCGGAGCATTACGATGCCGGTTTTCGCATGGACACCGCCTTCATGAACCGCGTGGGGGTGACGCGCGGGTGGCAGTATCAAGCACTGAATTTCTATCCCTCACATCCACGGTACCAGTGGATAAAACGGATCAACCCGTTTGTCTGGGTGTCGGGCGCAGAGGATCGCACGCAGAAGGGCACCGAGGTTTTTTATCTCCCTGCGCTTCGATTCAACTTCACGCGCGCGGGCTATATGCGAGTGGACTACGGGACGGGCCATGAAACATTCGCCGGGCGTAAATTCGAGGTCGGGCGGATGATGATTGACGGTGGCGGGCAGGTGACGCGCTGGCTCAATATCAGCGGCGGAACCCAGGCGGGTCCAGCCATCTTCTACGATCCCGAAGCGCCGTACCAAGGCGACCGGCGATCGGCGAACGTTCGGGTCGGCCTGCAGCCGAACGCCAAGTTCAACAGCAATACCTCCTACAGCTTCGTGAAGTTCTCGAATCGCGCGACCGGCCTGGAGGTCTACCGCGTGCATGTCCTGAACCTTCGAAATACCTATCAGTTCACCCCGAGATTCTTCCTGCGCGCCGTCGCGCAGTTCGATTCGTCTCGCAAGCGGGTGCTTGGCGACTTTCTCGCGTCCTATGAACTGTCACCCGGAACCGTTTTCCACGCGGGGTACGGTTCTCTGTTCGGCGGAGAGCTCGACGGTCTCCAGACGGACGGCTATACCGCGACGGCGCGTGCCCTCTTCGTCAAGGCATCCTACCTGGCGCGCTTCTGATTGCGGCCACGAGCCGACCCGCATTTTTGCCATCCCGCCGGTATGAATGAAAGAGCGCAGGGTGATCGAATGTGCACAACCCGCACACGTAAATCTGCTGCGGCGGAACTCCCGCGCTGGTGAGCTGATCGCGCGTCGCCCGCCAGAGATCGAGACGCGGCCTCGCGTCGCGAGTGAACCACTCCGACGACCCCGCGTGCGCCGAAAAGCGACTGGCAAGCTCGGGACCGACCTCGTAGCAGCACGGACCGATACTTGGACCAACAGCCGCGATGACGTCCTGCGGGCTCGTACCGTAGCGCGACGTGAGTGCTCGAACGGCGATGATCGCCGCCCCCGCGGCAGTACCCATCCAGCCTGCGTGAACGGCCGCGACCGCCGCGCCCCGGCGATCAGCGAGGAGGATGGGCACGCAGTCGGCCGCTCTGACGCTCACCGCCAGCGTGGCATCGTCGGTGACGGCGATATCGGCTTCGGGATTGACGTCGAGCCCGCGGCGCGCCTCGAATACATCGGCACAATGGACCTGGCGCATGCGCAGAAGAGAAGCGACGTCGACCCCCAACGCGTGCGCCAGGGCCGGCCAGCCCGTTGAATCGTCCGCGGGTAGATATCCGAGCGCCAGATCCCGTGTGCTGAAGCAGTGGCGCGCGATGTCGGCCAGGGGGCGGCATCGAAGAGCCGACCCCCAAGACTCTTGCGCCCATTCAAACTCGCCGTTAGGCTGTGGACGGGACATGTCGACAGGTATTATCGGCATCGGAATGGATGCCACGGAAATTGATCGGATCGAATCGACCATCGCCCGCTATGGCGATCGATTTCTGCGCCGCATCTTCACCGAGGGCGAAATTGCGTACGCCACACAGCGCAGGAATCCCGCGCCACATTTTGCCGGCAGGTTTGCCGCGAAAGAGGCGGCGATGAAGGCCCTGGGCACCGGCCATTCGCAGGGAGTACTCTGGCGCGACATCGAAGTGGTGCGCGCGCCTGGACAGGCGCCGCAACTGCGGTTTCATGGCGGCGCTGCCAGACGATTGGCCTATCTGCATGCGAATAACTCGCTGTTGACGATTACCCACTCGCAGACGCTCGCCATTGCGCAGGTGATGCTGCTCCTGTAGTTGTCATTTCGCGGCCTGGGGTGCGCACGGTGTGCCGCACGCGCCTTCGTTCCTCCCCTAACGCCCTCCACATCAGCAGGTTCCCTCGACAGCCGAAGCGAACGCGTCATGGTATCGCCGTTGCCTTGCAGTCAGGCAAGGAGCGCAACATGACTGTCAAAATCACATCGAACGACAAGGGCACACCTCCGGGCAAGCTCGCAGAAGCAGAAGTCCATTTCGAAGACGGCTATTTCCAGGGACTGAAGCTCGTCGGATTCGCGGTGTGGGAACGACGCAACGGCAACGGCCGGAACGTCACGTTCCCGGCCCGGCAGTATTCGGTCAACGGCGAACGGCGGAGCTTTGCGTTGCTGCGCCCTATTACCGATTCGACAGCGCAGGAGCGGATCCGCGATCTCATCCTGCAGGCGTATCGCGAGCACGAAGAGCGGCTCGCGATCGCGGAATGAACATGGGAGATTCGGCGATGGGGAATCGCACCTGGTGGCCCGTCCTCGCTGAAGCAGTACCGGATGCCGGCGCGCGGCGCCCCGATGGCAAGGCGCGAGGAGCGCGCAAATCGGGCATTTGTAAGCGACGAGCAACGCCGCCAGCGGGATGCCCCGCCCGGCAGGCAGTACTGCTTCGGCGAGGACGGGCCACTAGCGTTCAATCGCGATCAGTTTTGCGTTCTCGGCCGCGCGCTTCGGCGGAAGCGTCCACTCCTCGCGCAGGCTCTTGTCGAGCTCGCTGCGGAAGAACGTTTCCTTCATGCCGCCGTCGATGATGCTCCACGGCAGCACGCTGTCGCTGCTGCGATCGCGAAATACGAAGAAGTCGGCATCCACGCCGGCGTCGGCAACGGCACGCCGCCAATCGCCGCCGTTGGCTTCGGCTGCCTCAATCGCGGGCGCAACGCGGCGGTCGCCGAGTGAGAGCAGCGCCTGGTAAAACGAATGACGCTCAGATTTGATATTGAAAAAGACGTTGTCGATGTTCGAGGTCAGCTCACGCAGCCTCTGCACCTTTGCCTCGATGATCGCCGGGTCTTCCATAGGCAGCCACTGGTAGGCGGTGGAGGGCTTCGGCACCAGCGGGTTGACGCTCGCAATGACACGGCCGATATGCCCCCTGCCCTTGGCGTGCGTCATCATGATGTCGCGAATCTGCAGGGTCAAATCGCGGATCGCGACAAGATCGTCATCTGTCTCGGTCGGCAGGCCGATCATGTAGTACAGCTTCAGGTTCTCGATTCCGCTCGAGAAAATCAGCTCGGCGCGATTGAGAATCTCGTCGTTCGTGACGGTCTTGTTGATGACGCGCCGCAGCCGATCGGACCCGGTTTCGGGTGCGATGGTCAGGGTCTTCTCGCCGCTCGCTCGAAGCTGCCGCACGATGGGCTCGGTCAGGTCGTCGAGTCGGAGCGATGCGGGGCTGATGGAATAGCCCATGTCCGCAAGCCCAGTCAGGATGCGATCGATCTCAGGATGGTCGCAGAGCGCGATCGACACCAGGCCGGCGTGTCTTGCATGCGCACGCGCCTCGCGCGCGCGCGCGAGAATGCGCTCGGCCGGAAAAGCGCGGACCGGCAGGTAGTTGTAACCGGCCCAGCAGAAGCGGCAGAGGTTGGCGCACCCACGGACGACCTCGACGAGGAAGCGCGACCCGAACTCTGTATCGGGCGTGAAAATACGGGTGCAGGGGGGATCGAGTGCGTCCGTCGTGGGTACGGCGGCCTTTCTCACGGCGAGCGGCGCGCCGGTCCCTTCATTCGGAACGAATCGATCGATGGTGCCATCCGCTTTGTACTCGACCTGATAAAACGACGGGATGTAAAACCCGCGCTTCTTCGCGAGCGACATCAGCAAATCGCGGCGGCCGCCTTCTTCGCGGTACGAGTCCAGCAGGTCCGGGACCAGTTCTTCGCCTTCGCCGGCCGCGATCACGTCAGCGAACAGCGCCAGCGGCTCCGGGTTCACGAATGTGACAGCCCCGCCGATCACGACCAGCGGGTCGCGAGCTGTGCGACCGCTCGCGCGCACGGGCACACCAGCGAGGCGCAGCATCGTCAGGATATTCGTGTAGTCCCACTCGAACGACACGGAGAATGCGATGACGTCGAAGTCGCGGACGAGCGTTTGCGACTCGAGTGTCATCAGTGGCGTCTTCGACGCCAACTGTTCCTTCAACTGCTGTTTGGGAGGAAGAAAGATGCGCTCGCACACCACATCGTCGTGCGCGTTGAACAACTGGTACACCGTCTGGAAACCGAGATTCGACATCCCGACCCAGTACGTGTTGGGAAATGCGAGGGCAACGCGCAGGCGATCGGTGTGTGGCTTGCGGATGTAGCCCACTTCTTTCGCAAGCGTCGCCTGTGCGGCTTCTTTCTGCTGCCAGGAGTTCATGGATGCTGAAACACGATCCCGACAGCAGGATGCTTCGCCTGCATCGCAGACGGTCTCGCCTGCCCTGGATATATCTAGTGTACCACCCTATCCTTCGCGACGCAGGAACGCCGGCACGTCAAAAGCCGAGAGCGATTCGAGATCCGCGTCACCCGGGTCGAGCGGCGAGGATCCGTCAGCGGCCCCCGTCACGCCCATTGCAGCGGACGCTGCTGCCGGAGGCAGGTCCAGCGACGGCCGTCGGGCAATCGACAATCGACCTAGCTCCATCGCCGCCGCCGGCGGTTCGGCCTTCTCCTTCAAATGCGCCGTGTAATGCTGCAGATCCACAGGCGTCTGGCTTATTGACGGGACGGGCTGCCGCTCAACGCCGCAATCGAAGCCGGTCGCGATGACTGTGACCTTCACAAAGCCGTCGAGCGTCGGGTCGACGACGGCGCCGAAAATGATGTTCGCATCTTCGTGCGCGGCTTCCTGGATCAACAGCGACGCTTCGTTCACTTCCATCAGTGACAAGTCGTGACCGCCCGTGATGTTGATGATCACGCCGCGCGCCCCCTGCACTGATGCGCCTTCGAGCAACGGGCTCGAGATGGCCGCCTTGGCGGCTTCGATCGTCCGGTTTTCGCCGGACATCACTCCGGTGCCCATCATCGCGATGCCCATGCCGGACATAATCGTCTTTACGTCGGCGAAGTCCAGGTTGATGAGTCCAGGCACGAGAATCAGGTCCGAGATGCCCTGAATAGCCTGGCGCAAGACGTCGTCCGCCGTGGCAAATGCCTCGGGCAACGTGGTGCCGCGCTCGATGATCGTCAGCAGCCGCTCGTTCGGGATCGTGATGATCGTATCGACGCACTCGCGCAGCGCTGTCAGACCCCGCTCGGCCTGCGCCAGCCGCTTCCTCCCCTCGAACTTGAACGGCTTGGTCACGACCGCTATCGTCAGCGCCCCAAGCTCGCTCGCGAGGCTCGCAATGACGGGAGCCGCTCCGGTGCCGGTGCCCCCGCCCAGCCCGGTCGTGACGAACACCATGTCCGCCCCGGTGAGCGCCTGGATCAGGCTCTCGGTGTCTTCGAGCGCTGCTTCGCGTCCCACATTCGGATCGGCACCAGCGCCGAGCCCCTTGGTGAGCTTCGCGCCAATCTGAATTTTGATGTGCGCGGCGTTGTGCTGCAGCGCCTGCCGGTCCGTGTTGGCGACGATAAACTCGACGCCTTCGAGGCCGACGACCGCCATCCGGTTGACGGCGTTGCCGCCTCCACCGCCGACGCCAATCACTTTGATGCGCGCACCCGCGCGATTTTCGTCAGCCAGTTTCAATCGCATCGGGTTTTCACGCATGTCTGCCATTCGAGGCCTCCAATACTAGAAGAATTCCTTGAACAATCCGCGCAACCGTCCCGCCACGCGTCCGAATGCACCGGCGCCGACCATCCGCCCGGGCTCGCTCATTTGATTGCGCTGAGCGTACAACACCAGTCCGACCGCCGTGGCGAACTCCGGGTTGCCCACGTGATCGGCGAGACCGCCTACGCCCACCGGCAATCCGCGCCGAATTGGCAGGTCGAAGATTTGCTCGGCGATTTCCGGCATCCCCTCGAGAACCGCGCCGCCGCCCGTCAACACAATACCGGAATTCAGTGATTTTTCGTGCCCCGCACGTCGAATTTCGTCCCAGACCTGATGAAAAATCTCTTCCGCCCTCGGTTGCAGGATTTCGGACAGCACGCGTCGGGCCATCAAGCGTGGATTTCTCCCCCCCACGCTCGCCACTTCCATCGTCTCGTCTTCGTCGACGATCGACGAAAGGGCGCATCCGCACTTCCGCTTCAGTTTGTCCGCATCGGGAATCGGTGTGCGAAGGCCGACGGCGATGTCGTTGGTGAAGTGGTCGCCGCCGATGCCGACAACACCTGTATGCCACAGGCTGCCGCGCTCGAAGATGGCGAGGTCGGTGGTCCCCCCGCCGATATCGACAAGAGCGACGCCCAGCTCCTTCTCATCAGGGGTGAGCACTGCCTCGCTGGCAGCAAGCTGCGCGATGACCGTATCAACGACGCTGATGCCGGCCCGATTCACGCAGGCAACGACGTTCTGCGTCGCGGTCGTGCCGCCGGTCACGATGTGGACGTTGACTTCCAGACGAGCACCGGTCATGCCTACAGGCGCTCCGATACCATCCTGATCGTCGACGACGAAGTCCTGCGGAAGGACGTGGAGAATTTCCCGCCCGGTCGGCAGCGCCACAGCCTTCGCTGCATCAATGGCGCGCCGCACATCGTCGCGCGTGATCTCGCGGTTCTTTCCGGCGACCGCAACAACGCCTCGACTGTTGAACCCCTTGATGTGCGGACCGGAGATCGCGATGTGCACGGTATCGACCTCGACTCCGGCCATGAGCTCCGCCTCGTCGACGGCGTGCTTGATTGAATCGACGGCGGCTTCCAGGTTGACGATGGCGCCGCGCCGAATGCCCTTCGATTCGGCCACGCCGATGCCAATAATCTCGAGACTGCCATCGTCCATCATCTCGCCGATGATGGCCGCGACCTTCGAGGTCCCGATGTCGAGACCGACCACATAGCGTTCCCTGCTTGCCATAGCCCCCCTTAACCCGTCTGCGTTGGTCTACCGGTCTTTGCGGGCGGCTTCGTGCCGCCACTCGGCGCGGTTCCCTCACGTGCGGGCCGCACGTACACCCGCTCGTCGAACCTGAGATCGACGTAGTCGATGGCCGGGACGCGTTCGCGCAGCGCCGGCGCCAGTTCGTAGTACGACTGAAGCCGCTCGACGAAACGCTCGTGACCAAGCCGAATGAGCGTCGAATCCCCGTCCAGCAGCACGACGGCATTTCGCGAGTCGCTTACGTCGATCTGCGAAATCTGTCCTGCCATATCCCGGGCACGGAGGGCCTCCAGCAGCCGCCGCGCAAGCAACACGCGATAGACGTTCGCGTGAGCCTCACCTGGACGCGCGCCCGGCGCCGCGCCTCCCTCGGAATAGCTCTCCGCGGGAGAAGCCGACAAGCCATCGATGATCGGCAGATCCAGGTCCACGTAGTTCGGCCCGTAGTCGTCGATGACTGCGCCGCGATCGTCGACGAGATAGAGCGACCCGTCGATACGGGCGATGCCGAGCGGCGCACGCTCGAGAATCACGACGTCGATCGTTGATGGAAGCGTTCTGCGAAGCGTCGCATCGGCGACCCACGCAGAGTTCAACAGCGACCGCCTCCCGTCGGCGAGATTTACCGACAGTGCGCTGCGGCCCCGCAGGCTTTCGAGCATCGCGAGCACTTCGCCTCTCGACAGCCGATGATTGCCCTGCACGTTGATCTGATCGACGGCAAAAATCTCGAGCTGTGCCGCAATCGTAATCGCGCGATGGCCGGCATACAACGCGAGCGCGATGATACCGGCCACGATTGCCGCGCGCCAGCGTCGCACGGACGATCCGCTGCGTTTGCGCGCCGGCTTGAGGTGCGCGCGTCGAAATCGCTTGTCCGCAGGAGCCGTGACAGGCATATCAGTCCCTGCTCCCGAGCGCGCTCAAGACCGAGGCGGCGATGGACCCGATTGAGCCGGCGCCAAGCAATACGATCAGATCCCCCGGTTGTGCGACCGCTGCAAGCTCTCGCGGCATGTCGGCAAGCGCGCGTACCACGCGCAGCTCGCCGTCGAAGCCGCTCCGCACGATGTCGGCCAGCGCGTCGACCGTCACCCCCGCAATCGGGTCTTCTCCGGCGGCGTAAATATCGGTCAGCATCAGGACGTCGGCGCCCGAAAACGCGCGGCCAAACTCGTCCAGCAGAAATTGCGTCCGCGTGAATCGATGCGGCTGAAACGCAAGAATCAATCGGCCCGCGGCAATGGGTTTTGCCGCAGCAATCACCGCGGCAATCTCGGTGGGGTGGTGGCCGTAATCCTCGACGACTACGACACCGCCGGCCTCGCCTTGCTGCTGGAACCGGCGATCTGCGCCCTGAAATCCGCCGAGGGCACGCGCAATATCGCTCCACGCAATGCCAAGCTCTCTCGACATTGCCACGGCGGCAAGGGCGTTCAGGACGTTGTGCGCACCAGGAATGGCCAGCTCCAGCTGCCCAAGCTCGACGACGCGGCCGCCGGGCCGGCGTGCACGCACGGTGCACACCGATCCAAAGCCCTTCATCTGCACGTCCAGCGCGGTGACGTCGGCGGTGTCGCCGAAGCCGTACGAGATGACGTGGCGCGTGATTTTGCCGCGCATGTCCCTCAGATGTGTGTCGTCGCTGCACATGATGACAGCGCCATTCGCAGGCACTCCGTTGGCGAACTTGACGAACGCGGCTTTCAAGTCTTCGAAGTCCTGGTAAGCCTCGAGGTGCTCGCGATCGATGTTCGTGATGACGGCAAATCGCGGGGACAGCTTCAGGAACGACCGATCGCTCTCGTCCGCTTCGGCGACCAGATACGTGCCGCGCCCGAGCTTCGCGTTGCTACCGAACGAACTGACGCGGCCGCCGATGACCACCGTCGGATCGAGTCCCGCCGCGTCGAGCACCAGCGCGATCATCGAGGTCGTCGTCGTTTTGCCGTGCGCGCCCGCGACCGCGATGCCCTGACGCAGCTGCATCAGGTCCGCGAGAATCTCCGCACGCGCGACGACGGCCACGCCGCGCTCGCGCGCAGCCGACATTTCGGGGTTTGTGGATCGCACCGCCGACGAATAGACGACCACCTCGGCACCGCTGACGTTGCGCGCATCATGTCCCTGCGTGATGCGCGCCCCCAGCGACTCGAGCCGATCGGTGATGTCAGTACGCTGCATATCAGATCCGCTGACCTCGTATCCGAGATTCACCAGCAACTCGGCGATGCCGCTCATCCCGATCCCGCCGATTCCAATAAAGTGAACGCGCGTTGCTTGTCCAAGCACTCCGCTCACGAGTCGTGACGCTCCGTCAATTTGATCACTTCGTTCACGATGTCTTCTGCCGCGTGCGGCTTGGCGAGCTGCCGTGCAGCCGTCGACATGCGTTGACGCAACGGGCGATCGCCCGCGAGCTCGATGATGCGGCCAGCGAGCCGCTCGCCGGTCAGTGAGCTCTGGTCCATCAATTCGGCAGCGCCGGCGCCCTCCAGCGCCCGCGCGTTGTGGCGCTGGTGGTCGTCGGTCGCGGTCGGCAGCGGAATGAGAAGCGCCGGACGTCCGGCGGCCGTCAGCTCCGCGAGCGTTGTCGCGCCCGCGCGCGCGACGACCAGGCCGGCAGCTTTCATCTCCCGGTCCATCGCATCGATGAACCGTTCCACGCGGCCCTGCACCCCGTGCCGTTCGAACGCCGCTCGAACCATGTCGAAGTCGCGTGTCCCCGTCTGGCAGACGACCTCGATGGCCCCAGCTGCCGCACCCAGCCTCGGCGCCGCCTCCACCATGGCGACGTTGATGGCGTGCGCGCCCTGAGACCCGCCAAAGACCAGGACCCGAACCGGTGACGCATCGTGAGCGGCGTCGTGCATGGATGCATCATCTACCTCCAGGAACTCCCGGCGCACGGGATTACCGCTGACAAATGCCCTCCGGCCGAAATATTCGAGCGACGCGTCGTACGTTACCGCTGCGCGCGACACAAATAGCGCAAGCAGACGGTTGGTCAAACCCGGCACGGCGTTCTGCTCGAGCACCATCGTGGGAATACCGCGTATCGCGGCGACGGCCACGACAGGCCCCGAACTGAATCCGCCGACGCCTATGACGACATCCGGACGGCGGCGCGAGAGCAGACGCCACGCGTCGACGGCCGCCAGCGGCACAAGGGCGGCGCCTCGCGCACGCCCGGCGATCGACTTTCCCTTCAACCCCGCGCTGCGGATGAGATCCAGCGGGAATTCCGTCGACGGAATCACACGCGCCTCGATTCCGGCCGCTGTCCCGGCAAACGAAATGTGCGAAGCCGGCACGCGCGCTTTCAGTTCGCGGGCGACGGCCAGTCCGGGAAAAAGATGGCCGCCTGTTCCACCTCCCGCAATCACGACGCGCACCCCCTCACGATTCCGGGGCGGTGTGTTGGGACACATTCAGCAGAATACCCATGCCCACCAGGCTGATCAGCAGAGATGATCCGCCGTTGCTCACGAACGGCAGGGGAATCCCCTTCGTCGGGACGAGCCCGAGCACGACGCTGATGTTGAAAAACGCCTGCGCGGCGATCATCGTCGTCAGCCCGATCGCGAGGAAAGCCCCGAAACGATCCGGCGCCTGCATCGCGATTTCGAAGCCGCGCCAGGCAATGACAAGGAAGCACGCCAGCACGAGCGTCGTACCGAGCAGCCCGAACTCCTCACCGATGACGGCGTAAATGAAGTCGGTGTGCGGCTCCGGCAGATAAAACAGCTTCTGGACGCCGGACATGAATCCGCGCCCGACCCATCCGCCGGATCCCACGGCGATCAACGATTGAATGACCTGAAATCCGTCGCCCAGCGGATCGCTCCACGGATCCCAGAAGGCCATGAGCCGGCGCCGGCGATAGGCCGCCCCCATGAGGATGAAATAGACGACAGGCAGACCGCAGAGAATCGCCCCGACTACGTACCGGTAGCTGAGACCCGCCGCGAACACCATCGAGACGGCGATGAGGAGCAGCGTCATCGCAGTACCAAGATCGGGTTCGAGGAGAATCAATCCGACCAGCCCCCCCACAACCACGCCTATTGGCACGAGCGCGTGCGAAATCTCGTCGATCCGATCCATGCGCCGTTCGAGGAGTGCCGCAATAAAGAAGATGGCGCTGAGTTTCGCGAGCTCCGATGGCTGCACTCCAAAACCGGCGATGCCGAACCAGCGGCGGCTTCCGTTGATTCGAGGGCCGAACAACACCGCAACCAGGGCAAAGACGACGACGCCCAGCGCCATCCAGATGAAGGACGGCTCGCGGTAATGCCGGTAGTCGAAGCGCATCGCAATGCTCATGGCCGCCAGCCCCAGCGAGGCCCACATGGCCTGCTTGATCAGGAAAAAATAGGGCTGGTTGAAGCGGTTCATCGCGAGCACTGCCGAGGCGCTGTAGACCATCACGACGCTCGAGCACACCAGCAGCAGCGTGGCGAGGAACAGTACCTTGTCGGACTTGAGCTTTCGCGCCATAGTTAAAGGTCTACGCTACCGGTGCCGAGAAGCAGGAGGAACATCGCGCGAGCAGTCAACAGTCATCAGCCAGCCCCAGGGTCGGGACACCAACTTCACAGGCCGGGGCGGCCTGTGTTCCCAGCAGCCGGCTCCCTACCGCAGCAAGCCGACTGACGACTGTTCACCGCTCGCGCGAGTTCTCTTCCTCCACCAGCTTCAGCACTTCCTGTTTGAACACCTGACCACGCTCCGCGTAATCGCGGAACATGTCGAAGCTCGCGCACGCGGGCGCGAGCAGCACGACTCCGTTCTCGTTTTCTAGTCGCGGGGGCCCCTCGCCCCGCTCCGGTCGCTCCGCTTGCGTCCCTCGACTCGCGCTCGGGACGCCCTGAGGCTCCCCGAAGGGCGGGGCCCCGCCGCCCCGCGCCGCTTCGCGACCTCCAGCCCTTGCCCACTCATACGCACGCCTCACCGCTGCCTCGAGCGTCTGCGCCCGTTCCACCGGCGCCGCCCCTTCGAACGCCCGCTCAATCAGCGGCGTCGCTTCCCCGATTGCGACAACCCTGGCGTCCCGGGAGCGCAACGGTTCGCGCAGCAGTGAAAGGTCTCCGCTCTTGAATCGGCCGCCCATGATGACGACGAGTCCGCGATCGAAGCTCTCGATCGCCCTTCTCGCGGCCTCGACGTTCGTCGCCTTGGAATCGTTGACGAATCGAATGCCGTTGACCACGGTCACCGGCTCCAGCGCATGCTCGAGGCCCGTGAACGCTTCCACCGCGCGCACGATGGCGTCGCCCGCCACGCCCGCGATCTGCGCAACGGCCGCTGCCGCCATGACGTCGGCGACGAGGTGACTGCCGATCAGCCGGATGGACGAAAGCGGCACGAGCGGCGTGCTGTCCGAAAAAAACACTTTCTTGGCGCGCGCATTCCGCGCGAGCGCCAGCGTCAGCGGGTCGTCGGCGTTGATCACCGCCCAGTCGTCCGATGTCTGGTTGGCGAAGATCTTCGCTTTGGCAGCGCCGTAGACCTCCATCGATCCATGACGGTCAAGATGGTCAGACGAGAGATTCAGGAGCACCGCGATCCATGGATGGAATGTGTCCGTCGTTTCGAGTTGAAAGCTGCTCACCTCGACGATATGAAACGTGTCTGGCGTCGATGCGGCGACCTGAGCACTGAGCGGCGTGCCGATGTTTCCGCCGACCATCGCCTTCAGGCCGCCGGCGGTGAACATCCGACCTGTCAGCGTCGTCGTCGTCGACTTGCCTTTGGTTCCGGTGATGGCGACGATGGGCCCGACCAGCCAGCGCGAGGCGAGCTCGACCTCTCCCATCACCCGAACGCCCGCCTCGCGGGCCGCAACCACACGTGGCTGATCGGTGGACACGCCGGGACTCAACACCAGCAAGTCGGCCGACGTGAACGTCTCGCGACGGTGCGCGCCCATCTCGAGCAAGACGCCCATGTCGCGGAGCCGCGCTGCCGCAGTAGCGTCGATGTCAGAGCCCGCATCGGTGAGGGTCACCCGCGCGCCGCGCTCGGCAAGGAGCATCGCCGCCGCCAGACCACTGCGCGCCGCGCCGACGACCGTGACGTGCTGTCCGCGCACAGAGAACGTCATCTCAGTTTCAACGACGTCAGACTGAAGAGCGCGAAGATGATGGCCATGATGATGAACCGCGCGATCACCTTCGGCTCGCTCCATCCAATCAATTCGAAGTGATGGTGCAGCGGCGCCATCTTGAACACTCGCTTGCCGGTCAACTTGAACGACGCCACCTGAATGATTACGGACGCCGCCTCCAGCACGAACACGCCGCCAACGATGTGTAGCAGAATTTCCTGCTTGACCAACAACGCGACGGTCGCGAGCGCGCCTCCGAGGGCGAGCGACCCGACGTCCCCCATGAAAATTTCCGCGGGATATGAGTTGTACCAAAGGAATCCCAGGCTCGCGCCCACCAGCGAGCCGCAGAAAATCGTCAGTTCTGCAGACTGCGGAAAGTGCACGAGCAGGAGGTAATCGGCGAGAACGCGGTGGCCCGTCACATACGCAAGCGCGGTGAACGCCGCGGCGGCTACGGCAAACGTGCTGATCGCCAGCCCATCGAGGCCGTCGGTGAGATTGACGGCGTTGGACCAGCCGACCAGGATGAACACTGCGACCGGCACGTACCACCATCCGAGGTCTGGAATAAGGCTCTTGAAGAAGGGAAAGATGAGTCGAGTGCTGTAGAGAGGCGGCTGTGTGTAGTACGCGAGCACCATGATCGCCAGGCCCACGCCGAGCGCAACAGTCACCTGCCCGAGAATTTTGTAGCGAGGCCGCAGTCCGTGATGGGAGCGCCTCACGATCTTCAGATAGTCGTCCGTGAACCCCACCGCTCCGAAGCCGGCCGTCGACAGCACGGCGATCCAGACATACATGTTCCGCAGATCCGCCCACAACAGCGTCGGCACGAATGAGGCGGTCAGTATGAGCAATCCGCCCATCGTGGGCGTGCCGGCCTTGGGCGCGTGCGATTCGGGACCTTCGTGCCGGATGACCTGTCCGATTTGAAACTCGCGGAGTTTGCGGATGAACCAGGGACCCAGCAGCAGGCTGATGACAAGTGCGGTCAGGCTCGCCGCCGCCGTGCGGAAGGTGATGTACTGAATGACATTCAGCACAGGCACCTGACTGTGAAATTGAAACAGAAGGTTGTAGAGCATCAGGCAAACTCCGCCTTGAGCCGGTCGACCACAACCTCGGTGCGGATGGCGCGCGAGCCTTTGACCAGCACGACATCTCCCGACTTCACGAGCGTGGCGGCCAGGTCGCCTGCCGCGGCGCTGTTGTCAACGTAGTGCACGCGGAAGGCTGGCATTCCGGCGGCGAGGGCACCTTCGGCCACGGCCCGCGCGCTCGCTCCGCCGACAGCCACGAGCTCGCTGACATCGGCTCGCGCCGCTTCTTCTCCCGCTGAGCGGTGCAACGCGGGTGAGGCCGCCCCCAGCTCGAGCATCTCGCCGATGACGGCCACGCGGCGCGCAAACCGCGTCTCGCCGGCAAGCATCGTGAGGGCGCGCGACAGAGCCTTCGGATTCGAGTTGTACGAGTCATCGACGATCGTCACACCGCCCGCACGAATCACTTCGCCGCGCCGCGCGACAGGCTTCAGTCTGGCGGCGCGTTCAACGATGTCGGCCAGCGGCACATCGAAGTGGATGGCAACCGCCGCGGCGGCGAGTACGTTCGAGAGATTTGCCGTCCCCGGAAGCGGAGTACGCACTTCGGCCTCGCCGATGGGCGTCCGTACAATGGCGACGGTGCCGTCGATGCCTTCGTCGCGAACGGCGAGCGCGCGCACCTCAGCCGGTCGCTCGACGCCGAATGTCCGCACCCGCCCCTTGAACGTTTCTGCGTGACGCATGACGAGGTCGTCGTCTGCGTTCGCGACGAGCAGCGACTCTTTGCCCGCACCCTCCAGGATTTCCGCCTTCGCTTCTGCGATGGCGTCCACCGTGCCAAAGAACTCCAGGTGCGCAGGACCCACGTTGGTCCAGACACGCACGTCGGGTTCGGCGATCTTGACGAGCGCGCTGATCTCGCCGGCGTGATTCATCCCCAGCTCGAGCACACCGATGTCCGGTTTCTTCCGCAGCTCCAGCAGCGAGAGGGGGAGACCGATGTGGTTGTTCAAATTGCCCCTGTTGCGAAAGACGGTGTACCGCGCCGCGAGAAACTCCGCCATGATTTCCTTTGTCGTCGACTTGCCCGCGCTGCCGGTCACCGCTACGACGGCCGAGCCCGAATCGCGCCGAACCCGATGTGCCAGGGTCTGCAGCGCAGCGATCGTCTCCGGTACGACAATGAGCGGCGTGCCTGCCAGTTCAGTGTCGTGCACGAGCGCGGCGTCGCTGACGATTGCGCCGACCGCGCCCCTGCCGACGGCCTCGCGAACGTACGTGTTGCCGTCGAACCGATCGCCCCTGATCGCCACGAACAGGTCTCCCGGCATGATCGTCCGCGTATCTATGGAGAAGCCCGATACTTCGCGCTCGCCGCCGGCTCCCGACACATCCGCGCCTATGACTGCGGCCACGGCGGCAGGCGTCAACGTCTGCGCTCCAGCGCCGCGCGCGCGATGGCTGCTTCAGCAAACGGCAGTTCCTCGGCGCCAATCACCTGCGATTGTTCGTGCCCCTTACCAACGAGCAGTACGAGATCCCCCGGCTTTGCCTTCCTGATCGCAAACTGAATGGCCTCCGTCCGGTCCACGATCGTAAAAGTGGCGGCACCACGCTCGGACGCTTGGGGAACGCCGCGCCTGATCTCCTCGATGATGCGCACCGGATCTTCAGTGCGCGGATTATCGGAGGTCATCACAACGACGTCGCTGAGCCTCGCGGCGACCGCGCCCATCAACGGCCTCTTTGTGCGGTCGCGATCGCCGCCGCAGCCGAAAACCGTAATCACCCGATGTTCGGCCAGTGGGCGCGCGGTCTCGAGGAGGTTTTTGAGCGCATCGTCGGTGTGGGCGTAGTCGATCACGACGCTGATGTCGTCCTTCGCGCTCGACACCAGTTCGAATCGTCCGGGTACTCCGCGCAAGTTCTCCAGTCCCTGCTCGATCGCGCCCAGGGGAATGTCGAGGGCGGTAGCCACGGCAACGGTTGCGAGGATGTTCGACACGTTGGGCCGCCCGACAAGCTTCGACCTGACGTGCACTACCCCGTTCGGCGTCCGCGCGTCGAACTCGAGCCCTGCAAATGTCAGCGTCAGAGGACCCGCCGAGACGTCTGCTCCCTTGTTGATCGCATAGGTGATCGGGGTGGACACCGCCTTCTTCAGCGATTCACCGCGCGGATCGTCGAGGTTGATCACCGCGGGCGCGGCGCGCGGAAGCATGTCGAACAGTCGCCGCTTGGCGGCGAAGTACGACTCCATGTCGCCGTGGTAATCGAGATGATCGCGCGTCAGGTTCGTAAACACGCCGGCGGCAAATGTGGTGTCGTCGACTCGACGCATGGCGAGCGCGTGCGATGACACCTCCATGAGGCACGCACGGCATCCCGCATCGACCATCTGCCGAAACATGCGTTGCACATCGGGCGCCTCGGGCGTCGTGCGCGCCGCCGGGAGCTCCTGGTCGCCGACCGAATACGTGACGGTGCCGAGGAGCCCGCTCTTTTTTCCGGCGGCTTCGAACACCGCGCGCAAGAGGTATGCGGTAGTCGTCTTCCCGTTCGTCCCGGTGATGCCCACAACCTGCATCGATCGGCTGGGATGCCCGTACAACTCGGCCGCCAGGGCAGCCATCGCGGCGCGCGCGTCCGGGACCATCACCCAGGGCACGGTAGCTTCCGCATCGGCCGGCCGATCCGCCACGACAGCCACCGCGCCGCGGCGAATGGCGTCCGCTGCAAAGTCGGCACCCGCGGCTTTCAGGCCCTTCAATGCAATGAAGACATCACCCGGTTTCACCTGTCGCGAGTCGTACGCAAGGCCGCGCATGTCGATTCCCGGGAGCGCGGCAACCTTCATGGCCCAACAGCCAGCGACGCGATGGCGACAGGGGTGCGTTCGAGCCTCAACTCGCATGCTGTGCCCGGCTCAATCAGCGTCCCGGGCGCGGGCACCTGGCTGATGACGGTGCCGTTTCCCCTCAGGCGCGCCGTCAATCCGATCTTCGTCAGGATACGCAGCGCTTCGCGCGCGCTCAGGCCGCGGAAGTCGGGCAGATCGCGCACGTCGCCGTTCGTCCCCACATGGACGATCGACGTATGGCTTCCGTCGCGTCGAGGCGCCGGGGAGGCGCCGCCCCGCGCGACAAGCACCGGCGGCGGTGCATTGAGCGTCGGCGGTACGCCAAGGTGACGAAGCGTGGCCTCCGCGATGCGCTGAAACACCGGACCGGCAATGGGCCCGCCGTAGTAACCGCGGGCATGTGGCGAATCGATGACGATGATGATGGTCGCCACAGGGTTCCGGGATGGGAGGAACCCGACAAATGACGCGTAGTAGTCGGTGTTCGAGTAGCGGCCGTTCACGAGCTTCGCGGCTGTTCCGGTTTTTCCGGCAATCGTGTACCCGTCGACTTGCGCGAACGTCGCTGTGCCGCGCTCGACGATCTGTTCCATGATTCCGGTCAGCGTGATGGCCGAGTCTTTGGAGATCGTCCGGCCGAGAACCGTCCGCTTCACTTCAACCCGCTGGCCGTCTCGAATGAGCGCGCGCACGACACGCGGCTCGATCAGATCGCCTCCGTTGGCGATTGAGCTGACGGCCGCCACCATCTGAAGAGGCGTGACTCCAACCTGGTAGCCCATGGACATCGACGCCAGCGCGCTGCGGTCGAGCTTTCGCGGATCCCACACGATGCCGGTCGTCTCAGCGGGAAAATCCGGCGAGAGCGCGCGACCGAACCCAAACCGCCGCGCGTAGAGCCCGAGCCGCTCCGGACCGAGCGTCAGGCCGACTTTGATGGCGCCGACGTTGCTGGACTTCACCATCACGTCGGTGAACGACAGCGTCCCGTAGTCGTGGGTGTCGTCGATCACGCGCGAGCCAAACCGGATCTGTCCGCCTGACACGTCTATGAGGTCGTCGACTCCGATGATGCGTTCTTCGATCGCGGCGCTCGCGGTCACCACCTTGAACGTCGAGCCCGGCTCGTAGATGTCCTGCACCGCCCGGTTGCGGCGATGTTCGGGCGGCGCGATCGAGAACGTGTTGGGGTTGAAGGTCGGCTCGTTGGCCAGGGCAAGAATTTCGCCGGTCTTCGGCGCCATGATCATCACCGTGCCGCCGGAGGCACGGTTCTGGGCAACGGCATCGCGCAGCTCGCGCTCGGCCATGTGCTGAAGATACTCATCGATCGTCAGCTCGACAGTCGCGCCGGCGGTTGGCGGGCGCTCGAGGCGGCTGAACGCGCGCCCGCGCGCATCTGTCTGATACAAGAGCTTGCCGAGCGCGCCGCTAATCTGACTGTCGTAGGCCGCCTCGATACCGGCGAGTCCTTTGTTGTCCACACCAACGAAGCCCAGCAACTGTGCGGCGAGCTGTTTCTTCGGGTAGAAGCGGCGATCTTCCTTGACGAATCCCACGCCTGCGAGGCCAAGATCGGCGATGCGCCGGGCCTGCTGCTGTGTGACGCGGCGGCGCACGTACACGAACGCGCGTTTCTGCCCCAGCCGCGCCGTCAGTCCGTCCTGTTCTTTCGGCACGCAGTCGGTCAGCGCTCCGCACAACATCGATGCGGCGTCTGCGGCGTTGACGATTTCACTCGGCACACCGTAGACAGAATCGGCATCGACGCTGTAGGCGAAGACACTGCCGTGGCGATCGAGGATGTCCCCGCGCTTCGCGGAAATATCCATCGTGCGCGCGGATTGATTCTCGGCCCGCGACTGAAGGTCGTGATGCCGATGCACCTGCAGATACAGCAGTCGCGCTTGAATGCCGACGGCCCACAGGATGAAGATCACGGCCCCGACGAGGAGCCGGCTGCGGATCGTGGAGCGCCATTTCGCCGTAGTCGCGTCGCTCACGTGCCTACTCCAGCCCCTTTGCCACGACCGAAGCCGGCGGAGGTTCCGGCGGCACCACGCGCTCGATCACGATAGCGGCACCTGCGTCGGGGGCGACGAGCGTGAGCCGGCCCGTCGCCAGCGCTTCGATCCTATCCGGCGACTTGAGCGTTTCGATCTCCAGCCGCAGGTGGCGATTGATCTCTGCTTCGCTCCCCCGCTCTTTCTGCATCTGCTCGACACGGTATCCGTGCTGCAGCAGTTCGACGCGCTGCCAGCCGGAGAACAGGAGCACGCCCACGAACAGCACGCCGATGGCCACCGAACGCCATTGCTCCTGCAACCGGCGCGCGTCGACTTCGCGAACAATCGGGTTGTTCCGAACGTCTTTCTTGATCGCGTACTCGAAGGCTTCTGCAGATGTGCCCATTCGTGTGCCCCTGCCGACGTTTGGGTCGGCGCAGTTCTTCGTTATTGTTCCGATGAACGCTTACGCCGCGTTCACGCGGCCACGCATTCAGCCGCCCGCAATTTCGCGCTGCGCGCGCGCGGGTTCCGTTCGAGCTCGTCGGGCTGGGGGGTCGACGGTTTCTTCGTCAAGATGCGCAGGGCCCCACCATCACGTGGTGCGAGCGCGCGCAGCGTATGCTTCACGATCCGATCCTCGAGCGAGTGAAACGTAATCACCACGAGGCGGCCGCCGGTCTTCAGGCACCGCGCCAGTGACTTGAGAAATTCGTCGATCTCGTCCAATTCGCGGTTGACCCAGATGCGAACCGCCTGAAACGTGCGCGTCGCCGGATCGATCCGCGAGAACCCATGGCGCGGGACGGCTCGCCGCACAATCGTGGCGAGCTGGGCGGTCGTCTCGAGGGGGGCCGATTCGCGCGCCTGCACGATGCCGCGAGCGATGCGCCGCGAGAATCGCTCCTCACCGAACTTGTAGATCGCATCCGCAATCTGTTCTTCGTCCGCCTCGCGCAGCAACGCGGCGGCGGTCGGGCCCGAGGTCGTGTCCATCCGCATGTCGAGCGGATCGTCGCGCTGGAAGCTGAAGCCGCGTCCCGCGGCTTCGAGCTGATACGACGACATCCCCATGTCGGTCAGCGTGCCGTCGACGCGACTGATCCCGCGGGCCTCCAGCACCGACGCGATCGCCCGATAATCCGAGTGCACGAGCTCTACACGATCGCCATATCCGCTCAGCGTCCCAGCCGCGATGCGCAGCGCCGCAGGATCGCGGTCGAGCCCTATGACCTTCGTCGCTCCCGCTTCGAGCAGGGCGAGCGCGTGCCCGCCCATCCCGACGGTGCAGTCGACGAACACGCCGCCTTTTTCGGGCTGCAGGAACGCGAGTGCCTCACGCGTCATCACCGGCTCGTGCAGCATGCGTGTGCGTTCCTACAGACCCAGGCCCGACAGCGCCCGCGCGTCGTCGTCAGTGAACGGCTCGCGTTGCAGCTTCGCGATGAACCGCTCGTGATTCCATACTTCGAGAAAATTGAACTGGCCGAACACGTCGACCTCGCCGGCCATCGTGGCCGACTCCCGAAGCCGCGGTGGAATGACCACGCGCCCCTGGCTGTCGATTTCGGCGACCTGACCGTAAAAGTTGACGCGGTCCAGAAACTTCGCCCGGGACGGGTGGGTCGAAGGAATCTGCGACAGCTTCTTCTCGATGTCTGCCCACACGGGCATTGGATAGAGGCGCACAGAGTCGCCGTGCACACTGGTAACGAACAGTTCGCGCCCGTGTTCATCCTCGATGGACGAGCGGAACCAGTTGGGGATTTTGAGTCGTCCCCGATCGTCAATTTTCGCTGGCGAGTTACCCCGAAGCACGCTCGCTTACTCCATTTTTCTCCAAAAAATTCCATGGCGATAGTAGAAGAGCGGGTCCGATGATGTCAACGGTTAAAATGTAGACAGCCAAAGAGTTACGCTAAACTTTCGCCCCCATGTTTACAGCATGATACGATTTCGCACACGTGGCTCATCCTTCCACCGTTAGCGTGCTCATTCCTGCCTACCAAGAGGCAGGGGCGGTGGGGGGCGTGGTCCAGTCATTACGGGCCGCCGCCCGCTGGCGCGAGGTGATCGTCATCGACGACGGGTCGGCCGATGAAACGGCAGAGGTCGCGGCGATGGCCGGTGCGCGTATCCTCAAACATCCGTACAACAAGGGCAATGGTGCAGCCGTCAAGACGGGCATTCGCCATGCCTCTGGCGATTACATCCTCATCGTCGATGCCGACGGCCAGCACTCGGCAGCAGATGCCTTGCGGCTGGTGGCTTTTCTCGGCGAGTACGATCTGGTTGTTGGCGCGCGGACCGGTTCGACGCAGCAGGCGTCGGCGGCGCGCCACATGGGCAACAACGCGCTCAACTGGGTGGCCGGCTACCTGACCGGTCGCGAGATCCCTGACCTGACATCAGGGTTGCGGGCTGCCCGGACGAGCGGCCTGCGCGAGTTTCTTCATCTGATTCCCAACGGATTCTCAACGCCGACCACGACGACCCTGTCGTTCGTCAAGGCCGGGTACAGCGTGCGCTTCGAACCGATTTCGGTCGGCGCGCGGCTCGGCAAATCAAAGATCAAACTCGTATCGGACGGCCCCAGGTTTCTGATGATCCTGCTGAGGGTCATTACGATTTTCAGTCCGCTGCGGATTTTCCTGCCTGTCGCGGGCATGTTTTTCGCCCTCGGCACGGCCTATGCCGTCTGGACCACGATTACGCGTCATGACATCACGGACTCGGCGGTCCTGCTGCTCGTCCTCGCGGTCGTGATTTTTCTCGTCGGACTCGTCTCCGAGCAGATTTCGACCATGCGCTCGGAAGGGCCTCGATGAATGCGGCAGTTGTCATCGCCACCTACAACGAGCGCGACAATCTGGGCGGACTGGTCGCCGCGATTCTTCAGCACACCGGGTACCGCATCATCGTCGTCGATGACGATTCACCCGACGGCACGGGCGCGCTCGCAGACGAGCTCGCGGTGACATTTCCCGGCAGATTGTCAGTCATACACCGCACGGGTGCGCGCGGCCTGGGACGATCGCTCGTGGCCGGGCTTCAGCGCGCGCTCGAAAGCGGCGCCGACCTGATCTTCCAGATGGACGCGGACTTCTCGCATGATCCGAAGTACCTGCCTGAACTGGCGGCCGCCGCGGCAGACGCGGACCTGGTGCTGGGGTCTCGCTATCTGCGGGGCGTCAGCGTCGTGAACTGGCCGCTGCACCGCATCGTGCTGAGCAGCTTTGCGAACCGCTACATTCGTCTGATTACAGGGCTCGATGTCAGCGACTGCACTACCGGATTTCGATGCTGGCGACGCGAAGCTCTCGACCGCCTTCCGCTCGAAGGACTGATCTCGGACGGCTACGCCTTTCTCGTCGAGCAGCTGCACGCGGCCAAACGAATCGGCTGCCGAGTGCGGGAGGTGCCGATCATCTTCGTGGAACGACGCGACGGCGCGTCGAAACTTTCGTCGAGCGTCTTGCTGGAGTCGGCGATCGTTCCGTGGCGATTGCGCCTGAAGCCTTAGTGTATTAACGTGTCCCCGTCATCGAAAATGCCAGACCCCGATAGGGCCCTCCCATCGAGCCTCAGCGTTTTTTTCCCTGCATACAACGACAGCGGGACGATTGCGAGCCTCGTTATCACTGCGCTCCAGAGCGCCTCGACGCTGACGGAAGACTACGAAGTCATTGTCGTCAATGACGGCAGTTCGGACTCGACCGCACAGATTCTCGACGAGCTGGCGCGTGTCTATCCCCGGCTGAAAATCGTGACGCATCACACCAACCGCGGCTACGGCGGCGCGCTTCGCAGCGGATTCGCTGCCGCTTCGAAGGACGCGGTCTTCTACACCGACGGTGACGCACAGTATGACCCCGCAGAGATGTCCCTTCTGTGGCAGAAGATGGCGCCAGACGTCGACCTGGTGAACGGCTACAAGATCAGTCGCTCGGATCCCTGGCATCGCATCATCATCGGACGCGTCTATCACCACACCGTGAAAATGATGTTCGGGCTGCGGGTGCGGGACGTGGACTGCGATTTCCGCCTGCTGCGGCGATCTATTTTTGACAGCGTGCGGCTCGAGAAGAACAGCGGTGTCATCTGCCTGGAGATGATGAAGAAAATCCAGGATGCCGGCTTCCGCATCGTCGAAGTCCCCGTTCATCACTATCATCGCGCGTACGGCCAATCGCAGTTCTTCAATTTTCGGCGCGTGATACGCACGGGTATCGATGTGTTGAACCTCTGGCACGCGCTCGTCGTGAGACAGACACACCGGCGGTCGTGGGACACTGCCGCCGATGGGGGGCGCCGCAGCGCGGGGAAGCGTGTGCTGTGACGCAGTCGTATCTGGAGTTCTACCGGGGTCGCCGCGTGATGATCACGGGAGGTCTCGGCTTCATCGGCAGCAACATCGCTCACCACCTCGTCGATCTCGGCTCGGATGTGCTGCTGATGGACTCCCTCATTCCCGGATCCGGTGCGAACTTCTTCAACGTGACCCGCATTGCCGACAAGGTTCGCGTGAACATCGCCGACGTCCGCCAGGAAAGCACGATGAACCACCTGGTGCGCGATCGAGAAGTGATCTTCAATCTCGCCGGCCAGGTCAGCCACATTGACAGCATGAAGGATCCGTATACAGACCTGGAGATCAACTGCCGCAGCCAGTTGTCGATTCTCGAAGCGTGCCGCAAGTTCAATCCCGCGGTAAAAGTGGTGTTCGCAGGTACGCGCCAGGTCTACGGCAAACCCGACTCCCTTCCGGTGACCGAGGACCATCTCGTGCGACCGGTGGACGTCAACGGCATCAACAAAGCCGCGGGCGAGAACTATCACCTGCTCTACAACAACGTGTTCAACGTGCGCGCCTGTTCGCTGCGGCTGACGAACGTCTACGGGCCGCGTCAGCTCATCAAGCACAATCGCCAGGGCTTCATCGGCTGGTTCATCCGCCGTGCACTCGAGGGCGGGGAGATTCAGATCTTCGGCGACGGCTCCCAGATTCGGGACTTCGTATACGTCGACGACGCGGTGGATGCGTTCCTGCGCGCCGGCGCGTCGGACGCCTGCAACGGGCAGGTCTTCAACGTCGGCGGGTCCGAGCCGATGTCGCACCGGGATCTCGCAGCGCTGCTGATTGACGTCGCCGGCGCAGGATCCGTGCGTCACGTGCCGTGGCCGGAAGACAAAAAGGCGATTGACATCGGGAGCTTTTACGCCGACTCGTCGCGCTTTCACAACGCCGCCGGCTGGAAGCCGAGCGTACCCCTGCGCACGGGTTTTGCGCGAACCCTCGAGTACTACCGCGCCCACGCCGCCGAATACGTCGACGACCAGGCGCAGACCGTGGCATGAGCGTGCGCGTTCCGTTCCAGGATCTCCATCTCGCCGGGGAGTCCGCCGCGGTCCACGCGGCGATCGAGCGCGTGATCGATCGCGCCTGGTTCGTGCTGGGGCCCGAAGTCGAAGCGTTCGAGCGCGAGTTCGCAGCGGCCTCCGGCGCGTCCCACGCGATCGGCGTCGGGAACGGTACCGATGCGCTCGCGCTCATTCTTCGGGCACTCGGCATCGGCCCCGGAGATGACGTCATCACGACCCCGCTCTCCGCCGCTTATACCGCCATCGCGATTGTGATGGCAGGCGCCCGCCCGGTGTTTGCCGACATCGATCCGGCGCGGCTCACACTCGACCCGGCGGCTGCCGAGCAGGCCATCACGAGCCGGACCGCGGCCGTGCTGCCCGTCCACCTCTATGGCCAGCCCGCAGACATGCCGGCCTTTGCAGAGCTCGCCTCCCGTCACGGGATCGCACTGGTGGAAGATTGCTGTCAGGCGCATCTCGCGACCAGCGACGGTCAACCGGTTGGCACGTTTGGAGCCGCTGGCGCGTTCAGTTTTTACCCCACGAAGAATCTTGGTGCGCTCGGCGATGGCGGCGCGGTGATTACGCGGGACGCGACGCTTGCCGCGCGTGTGGCGCGGCTGCGAAACGGCGGGCAAACAGATCGATATCGTCACGTCGAGATCGGCGTCAACAGCAGGCTCGACGAAATGCAGGCGGCCATCCTTCGAGCACGGCTGCCGCAGCTGCGTGCGCGGACGGACGAACGGCGCGCGCTCGCCGCACGATATCGATCGCTGCTCGAAGGCGCGCCGATTTCCGTCCCACCAGAGCTCGACGCGGGACACGTGTATCATCTGTTTCCGATTAGAGCGCGCCAACGCTCGGCGCTGCAGGATCGCCTTCGCTCGTCCGGTATCGAAACACTCGTCCACTATCCCAGAACCATTTCCCAGCAGCCGGCGTTCGAGTCGTTGAACCCGGCCGATTGTCCGCACGCCGTTCTCGCCGCTGACGAGGTGCTCTCGCTGCCCCTGTATCCAGGCTTGACCATCAGGACCGTGACGACCGTCGCCGAGGCGGTTCGAAAGGAATCTTTGTGAGAGCGTTGATAACCGGAGGCGCGGGGTTCATTGGCTCTCATCTCGCGGAGGCACTGCTGAACGCTGGGCACGAGGTAGACATCATCGACAACCTGTCGACCGGTTCCATCCGCAACGTGGGGCATCTGAAATCGAACCCGCGTTTCACCTACACCATCGACACGCTGACGAACGAGCCGCTGCTCGCGGAGCTGATCGATCGCAACGACGTCATCTTTCATTTCGCGGCCGCGGTCGGCGTCAAGCTCATCGTCGAAGAGCCCGTGCACACCATCGAGACGAACGTGCACGGCACCGAGGTCGTCCTGAAGCATGCCAACAAGAAGAGGAAGAAGGTTGTCATCGCATCGACGTCAGAGGTGTATGGCAAGAGCACGGACGTGCCGTTTCGCGAAGACGCCGATCTCGTGATGGGCGCGACGGTCAAGCACCGATGGGCCTATGCGTGCAGCAAGGCGATCGACGAATTTCTGGCGCTCGCCTACTACAAGGAAAGGGGCCTTCCCGTCATCATCGTCCGATTCTTCAACACGGTCGGACCCCGCCAGACGGGACAGTACGGAATGGTGCTGCCGTCGTTTGTGCAGCAGGCGCTTGCTGGAGCGCCAATCACGGTGTTTGGCGACGGAACGCAATCACGCAGCTTCACCTACGTCGGCGATGTCGTGGAATGCCTCCTGAAGCTCGTCGACGAGCCGAAGGCGGTGGGCCAGGTGTTCAACATCGGCAACCAGGAAGAAATCACCATCCTGAAACTCGCCGAGATCGTCAAGTCACGGACCGGGTCGGCATCGCCGATCGAGTTCGTCCCGTATGACCAGGCATACGAGGAAGGATTCGAGGACATGCCGCGGCGCGTGCCGGACCTGACGAAAATTCGTGAACTCCTTGGTTACGAGCCCAAAGTGCAGCTCGACGAAATCATCACGAAAGTCATTGAATACTTCCGTACTCACGCCTCCTGACCTATAATAGGGTTTGCTCTTAAACTCATGAAAAGGCTAGTTTTCGCCCTTCTTCTGCTGACCTGGTCGGCGACGCCTTCGGCGGCCGCGGGTCTGAAACTGTCGATGCTGAACGGACTCGTGTCGCTCGACGCGGAGGACGTGACGGTGCGGCAGATCCTCGCGGAGTGGGCGCGAATCGGCAAGACTCGCATCATCAACGTCGAGCGCATCACAGGCGGTCCGATCACGCTGAAGTTCGACAATATTCCCGAAAAACAAGCGCTCGATACCGTTTTGCGCGCGATCCCGGGCTACATGGCCTTACCGCGCCCAACGCCGATTGTGGATGCATCGCTCTATGACCGCATTTTGATCATGGCGACGACGACGGCGGTTGCAGCGCCGCGCGCACAACAGCAGCCGGCGCAAGGATTCCCTGGACAGCCCGCGTCGGGATTCCCGGGCGGCGCGAATTTTACGCAGCTGCGGCCGGCTCCGCTTTCTCCCGGGCTGTTGCCAGAGCCCGACGATGCCGCGGATCAGATGGATGATCCGGCAATCGCGGCGGCGGCTGCCGCGGGCCTCATTCCTGTTTCCGCGCTCAACCCTGCGGGGGCCCCGACTATTTCGGCGCCGCTCATGCCGCCCGGCGGCTTCGCGCAGCCGCGATCGTCGCCTGCGGCGCCGGGAGTCGGAGCGCCGACAAACCCATGGAACGCGCCTTCCGGTACGGCGCAGCCGAGTCTCGCGCCGCCGGCGCCCCCCGCGCAGGCGCCGCCGCCGCCATGGCTCACGCGCCCGCCCCAGGCCGACCGATAAGCGTCCGTCGCGATACAATCCGCAGACGCCCGCAACGACGAGAAGCGCTCAGCACCATGCCAGAGATCGATCGGTACCGGCCGGAGGACCAGCGCGGGGTTGAGGCGCTCTACAGACGCGTCTTCGGGCCTGACGCGGCCGCCGCGAGCCGTCTGCGCTGGGACTGGCAATACCGACGCAACCCGAACAACCCGAACGGGCAGCCGCTGCTGTGGGTCGTGCGCGAGGGGCCGACCATCATCGGCCACTACGCAACGATGCCGGTGCGTCTATCGCTTGGTGGCAAAGAGATTCAAGCCGCGTGGGGAACCGATGCCATGGTGGCGCCGGAGCGGCAGAGGCGCGGCCTTGGCGAAGAACTGTTCCGCACGTGGGACCGCAGCGTGGGTGCGGCGCTCGGGCTGGGCCTGTCAGAGTCATCTTCAGCGCTGCTCGAGAAGATCCACTTCCCCGACGTTCCCGCTATCCCGGGCGTCGTCAAGCCGCTGACCCGCCGGGCCGTTCGCATGCCGCAGTGGCCAATGGCGCTCAATCGCATCGTCTCGGCGGTAACGCTGCCTATCGTCCGAGTTGCCGCGCGCGTGCGGCCGCTGCGCGCGGACGTAGAGCCGATTCGCCGATTCGATTCCGCATTTACCGATCTGTGGGAAAGGCTCGCAGATCGCTTCGAGCTTGCCGTTCGCCGCGACGCTGCTTACCTGAACTGGAAGTTCATCGAGCCGCCGCATGTGCGGTACTCGGTTGCGGCCCTCAAGCGCGACGGCCGACCCGAAGGCTACGCGGTGTACCGCCATGCCCAGGAACCGCGCGGGCGCGTGACGCTGCTCGTCGACTTCCTCGCCGACACCTACGATGAAATAGGCTTCAAGACGCTGTTGCGGTGGGTCGACGCCGAAGCGCGTGAGGCCGGCTCAGACAAGATCCGCTGCTACGCCTCCCATCTCGGGTTTCGCCGGACCATGCGGCACTCCGGCTACTTTCAGATGAGGCCGAAGCCGCTGGCGCTGGCTGCGAAGATCAACGCAGTGACAGTACCCGCCAAGTTTTTCAAAGACATCGACGACTGGCATGTCACGCTCGGTGACTCGGACCAGGATGTCGTGAGCATCAGAGAGTGGGATTGACCATGACGATTGTGGAAGATGTGAACCGCGCAATTACCGACGCCATGAAGGCGAAAGATGCCCGGCGCCTGGTCGCTCTGCGCATGCTCAAGGCGGCGTTGATGAATCGCGAGGTCGAGCGCGGCCGCACGCTCGATGAGAACGAAGCGCGCCAGGTTGTCTCGGCGCTCGTCAAGCAGCGCCGCGATTCCATCGACCAGTTTACGAAAGGCGGCCGGATAGATCTCGCCGACAAGGAAACAGCCGAGATCGTCGTGCTGGAAGGCTACCTGCCGCCTGCCGTGGACATGGGGGATCTCGAAAAAGCGGTCGACAATGCGATCGCGTCTACCGCAGCCACGTCGGCGAAGGACATGGGCAAGGTGATGAAAGCGGTGATGGCGCAGCTGGCGGGTCAAACCGTGGACGGAAAGGCCGTGAACGAGATCGTGCGACGCAAGCTCGAATGAGCGAGCTCGTCCGCTCGGCTGGCGTCATCGGCATTGCGACGATGACCAGCCGCCTGCTGGGACTCATCCGTGATCAGGTCCTCGCATTCTTCTTCGGCGCCGGCGATGCGATGGACGCTTTCCGGATTGCGTTCCGCCTCCCCAACGCCCTCCGGGATCTGTTTGCCGAAGGCGCGCTCAGCGCCGCGTTCGTGCCGACCTTTACCCGAGCGCTCGCCGCGGACGATAGAACGATCGCATGGCGGCTCGCCTCGAATGTCATCACGGTCCTTCTCCTGGTCTCAGGCGCTGTTGTCGCTGCGGGAATGGTATTCGCAGAGCCTCTTGTGCGGTTGTACGCTGAGGGCTTTCGCGAGGTGCCCGGCAAAATCGAGCTGACCGTCCGCCTGACGCGCATCGTATTCCCATTTCTCACATTGGTGGGTACAGCCGCGGTGATGATGGCGATGCTCAACGCGCTGCATCGCTTCTTCATTCCCGCGCTCTCGCCCGCCATGTTCAATGTCGCCACCATCGTGTGCGCGATCGTCGCCGTGCCGCTGTCGCGCCACCTTGGCATCGAGCCGATCACGGCGATTGCGGCCGGAACACTGATTGGTGGCGTAGGGCAGATCTTTCTGCAATGGCCGGCGCTGCGCCGTGAGGGATTTCGCTATCGGCCCGTCCTGGACGCGCGCGATCCGTGGCTGCGAGAGATAGGGCGCCTGATGGTGCCGGGCGTCGCCGGCCTCGCGGCGGTGCAGGTGAACCTGCTGGTCAACAGCTGGCTGGCGGCAGGTCTGGGAACGGGCGCGGTGTCGTGGCTCGATTACGCGTTCCGGCTCATGTACATGCCCATCGGCCTGTTCGGTGTATCGATTGCAACCGCCTCGCTGCCGACGATCTCGGGGCATGCGGCGGATAGCAACGATCCCGGAATCAGGAGAGCCGTATCGAGCGGTTTGCGCATGATGCTGATGCTGAACGTGCCGGCAACGCTCGGGCTGATGGTGCTGGCGACGCCTATCGTCCGCTTGATCTTCGAGCGCGGCCAGTTCACTGACGCCGACACGGCGGCCACCGCCGCGGCGCTCGTATGTTATAGCCCGGGGCTGATCGGATATTCCGCGGTCAAGCTCGTCTCCCCCGCCTTCTACGCCCTGGGCAACAGCCGTGTTCCGATGATCGCGAGCGCAGCGAGCGTCGCCTTCAACGTCGCCATCAGTCTGTTCCTTGTTCGGTCGCTTGGGCATCGCGGCCTCGCGCTCGGCACGGCTGCAGCCGCGTTGCTCAACGCCGGCCTGCTGGCCGTGCTGCTTGGCGCTCGATTGGGAGGCCTCGACGGCCGCCGCCTTCTCATCGCCTGCGCGAAGATATCGATCGCATCCGCTGCAATGGCGCTGGCGGCCTACTATTCAGAACGCGCCCTGCACGTGCCGTTCGGTGGCGATGACGTCGTCGCGCAGGCGATCCGGGTTTTCGGCGCGATCAGCATCGCCCTGGGCACGCTCGCGGCCTTCGCCCACCTGCTCGGCATCGACGAATTCACGCAGTTCAGGCGCCGGATTTCCGCGTTCTGAACGTGGTAGATTCGATGCCAATGCGCCGCTACCCATCGCGCGGGCCGTCATCCTCCTCGTTCTCGTTCGGCCCGGGTCCGCTGTCTCCAGCAATCAAAGCGCTCATCATCGCGAACGTCGCGGTATTCCTTCTCATGTGGTTTATGCCGGCCGGGCTGCGACAGGCCGTGCACGAGTTTTTGGGATTGATGCCAGCCGCCATTTTCGAGGCGTTTCGCGTGTGGCAACCGGTCACTTACATGTTCCTGCACGACACCCGGGCGATCGGGCACATCCTCTTCAATATGCTTGCGCTGTGGATGTTCGGCACCGAACTGGAACGGATGTGGGGAACGAAAGCGTTTCTGCGGTACTACCTCGCGACCGGCATCGCGGCGGCAATTACGACGATTCTCGTGTCGCTTGCACCGTTCCCGGCGACGGCGCGCATGTTTGACAGCGTGACGATCGGCGCGTCCGGTGCCATTTACGGACTGCTCCTCGCCTATGGGCTGACATTCCCAAACCGCCCGATTTACATCTACTTCATCTTCGCCATCCCGGCGAAGTACTTCGTCATGATCATGGGCGCCATTGCCCTGTTATCGTCGATGGGAGATGGCGGCAGCGGCATCGCTCACATCACGCATCTCGGCGGGCTCGTCGCCGGCTTCATCATGCTGCGCGGCCGCAGGCTGAGCCCGGCCAACGAAGTGCGTTATCGCTATCTCCGCTGGAAAATGGATCGCGCGAGGAAAAAGTTCGGGGTGTACTCGGGCGGAAAAAAGGACTGGGACAAGAGGGTGCATTGAAACGAAGAACGGAAAACGAATAGTGATCTTTATTCGTTCTTCGGTTTTCGTTTTTCCTTTCGTCGCTCGCCACCGATCACCAGCGCAAGCAAACCACCGACGAGCGGAAGCCCGCTCGCGTCCATGAGATACGCGTAACGGAACATCGACCCCGCTGCCACCTGCAGGCTCAATACCGCGAGGAGCGACAAGACCGCGGCGAGTCTCGTCCAGAACCCAACCGCCAGCGCCAGACCGCCAATCATCGCTGCCAGGGGAACGATCCTCGCGAAGACCGGTGCGCCGGGAATGATGCGTTCGAGGTACCACCGGCTGGGCGGCGGCGCATCGCCCAGCCACGACGAGAGTTGCGCGATGAGCGGCGTCGCGTCGAGCAACCATGACGCTTTCTCGAGGCCGAAGAACAACATGAACACGCCGACAAACAGGCGGAGCAGCACCAGGGCGGCAGACTGGGCGCGGCCTCCAGCAGACGACTGGAGCATCTTCACGTGTGCGTTCACGCTCTTCCCCTACTCAGCCCAGTCGCGTCGAACCGGACTGAAGACGCCGAGCACGAACGTGTCATCGAGCGCCTCGACCTGATGCGGGACGCCCGGCTTGATGTGCAGCAGCTCGCCGTCTCGAAGTGTCACTTCGTCGCCTGCGACGAGCAGCTTCAGCGAGCCCTGCAGCACATACGTCATCTGCTCGCTGTCATGTGCGTGTTGCGGCACGACGGCGCCGCGCTTCAGGTAAATCTGAGCGACCGTCTCCCGTTCTCCCGACACGAATTTACGGGAAACCATCTCGGTGACTTTCTCGAGCGCGATTTCGTCCCAGCGGAACAGACGATAGGGCTGCAAGTCTTTGCTTTTCTGAGGAGTTTTACGCTTGCGTCGACGGCGTTGGGACGCGATTATACATCTAGAACCGATGTATAATCTGCTGTTCGCCTTCGGCTAAACGCCTTGGCGGACTGACCCGTAGCGCAGCGGAGACGGCCGGGGAGCGTGCATGAAGGCTTCGACGGTGACCAACGGACACAAGACGCACTCCAGGGCGGCGCGCTCCTACGAAGGCCTCACCCGCGACGATCTACTGACGGCGTATCGCTGGATGGTCATGTCGAGACGGCTTGACGACAAAGAAATCCAGCTCAAGAACCAAAGCCAAATTTTCTTTCAGATCAGCGGAGCGGGTCATGAGGCGATACTCGTCGCCGCGGGCATGACGCTCAAGCCCGGATACGACTGGTTCTTTCCCTACTATCGCGACCGCGCGCTGACGCTGATGCTCGGCATGACGCCGTACGAGATGCTGCTCTCGGCGGTCGGATCCTCTGAGGATCCGTCCTCAGGCGGCCGTATGATGCCTTCGCACTGGAGCAAACCCGCGCTGCACATCATGAACCGGTCCAGCGCCACCGGGATGCAGTGCCTGCAGGGCGCCGGCAGCGCCGAAGCCGCGAAGAGGCTGCCGCTCATGGGCGCTCCGCCGCCCCAAGTCGAGCAGGACGAAGTCACCTACGTCTCAATCGGCGATGGTGCGACCGGCGAAGGCGAGTTCTGGGAGTTCATGAACACGATCTGCACCGAGCGTCTGCCCGTCGTGTGCGTGGTCGAAGACAACGGCTATGCCATTTCGTGCCCGGCCGACTACCACACGCCCGGTGGCGACATCTCGCGGCTGGTCGAATCGTTCCCGCACCTCGAAGTGATCAAGGTGGACGGCACCGATCTGATCCAGAGTTATCGGGCCATGCGCGAAGCGGTCGCGTACGCGCGCGCGCGAAAGGGACCCGCGCTGGTTCACGCGAAGGTGATACGGCCCTACTCGCACTCCCATTCGGACGACGAGCGCAGTTACAAGACGGTCGCGCAGCGTGAGCTCGAAGCCGGTCGCGACCCGATTGCAAACCTCACCAGGCTCTTGCTGTCGGACGGACTGGCCACCGCGGAAGACCTCCAGACGATTCGCACGGAGGTCGACGCCAGCGTTGTCGAGGCTGCGGACCGCGCGCTGAAAGCCCCGAGGCCTGCCCCCGAGACGGCTGGCCTGTACGTCTATTCTCCAGACGTCGACCCGACATCCGATCAGTTCAGCACACCGCCGGCCCCGCAGGGGGACCCGGTCACCATGGTCTCCGCCATCAACCGCACGCTGCACGACGAGATGCGGAGGAATCCGCTGATGATCGTGTTCGGCCAGGACGTCGCCGACGCCAGCAACTGCGACATCATCGATCAGGTACCCGGCAAGGGCGGCGTGTTCAAGGCGACCCACGGACTGCAGCGGGCGTTCGGCAATCATCGCGTCTTCAACTCGCCGCTGGCCGAAGCCAATATCGTCGGACGATCGATAGGCATGGCGGTGCGCGGCATCAAGCCTGTCGTCGAGATTCAGTTCTTCGACTACATCTGGCCGGCGATGATGCAGATCCGTGACGAGCTTTCAATGCTGCGGTACCGTTCGGCCAACACGTTCAAGGCGCCCGTCGTCATCCGCGTCGCGATCGGCGGCTATTTGCGCGGGGGCGGCGTGTATCACAGCCAGTCCGGCGAAAGCATCTTCGCGCATTGCCCGGGGCTTCGCATTGCGTTTCCGTCGACGGCGAGTGATGCCGCCGGCCTGCTGCGTACGGCTATTCGCTGCGACGATCCGGTGATGTTTCTCGAGCACAAGCATCTCTACCGTCAGACCTACAACAAAGAGGTATACCCGGGGCCCGAGTACATGATTCCGTTCGCGCGGGCGGCCGAGCGGCGCGACGGCACGGACGTCGTGATCGTCACGTGGGGCGCGCTGGTGCAACGGGCGCTCGTCGCCGCCCAGATGGCCGAGAAACAGGGGCACAGCGTTGGCGTCATCGATCTGCGCACGATCCTGCCGTACGACTTCGACACAATCGCCGAGGTCGTGAAGCGGACGAGCAGGGTGATCGTCGCGCACGAAGACCAGCTCACGTGCGGATTCGGCGCCGAAATTGCCGCGCGTATTGCAGAAGAGCTGTTCGAGTATCTGGACGCGCCTGTGACTCGTGTGGGCGCCATGGACACGCCGGTGGCGTACGCACCGGAACTCGAGGAAGTGATCCTCCCGCAGACCGAAGACCTGCTGAAGGCGATCGAGAAGGTTACCGCGTACTGACGCGTCGCGCGCTATTCCATTCCTTCAAAAGCGCCACTGCACGCTCTCCGGCGTTGCGGATTTCATCGAGATCCACCCGCTTCGGGTCGTCGTCGGGTAATTCGCCGAGCATGAGATTGCTGAACCCCACGATGATCCCGAGCAGGTTCTTCATGTCATGGACGAACTGGCGATCGGTGCTCACGCGTAGTTGCGGGGAGCGGCCCCACCGGGAGGAGGTTCGTTGACGACGGCCCAGAATGCGCCAAGCTGCCGGACGGCATCGATGAAGGACCGGAAGTCGACCGGCTTCACGACGTAGGCGTTGGCGCCCAGGCTGTAGCTGCCAATCAGATCCTGTTCTTCGCGCGAAGAGGTGAGCATCACGACTGGAATGGTCTTCAGCCCCTCATCGGCCTTCAGCGCGCGCAGCACCTCGAGGCCGTCCACCTTCGGCATTTTCAGGTCGAGCAGCAGTACCGCAGGATTCCCGGGCGGCCGTCCTGCGTAGGCATTGCGACGGAACAGATAGTCCAGCGTCTCGGCGCCATCGCGCACGACCACCACTTCATTCGCCAGATTGATTTCGCCGAGCGCCTCCAGTGTGAGCTCGACGTCGTTCGGGTTATCTTCCGCCAGGAGAATGCGCTTCAGTTCGGTCATCACGGTTAATGGACTCCCGCTGCCTGGTCGATGTTCAGTGCGATGAACGTGTCCACGAGGTCCTTCCGCCGCCAGCCCTGCTTCACTTCCTGCAAGAGCTCGTTGTAGGCATGGTCGGCGGTTGCGGCCTTTTTGTAAGGACGGATGGTTGTAATGGCATCGTACACGTCGACGATCCCCATTATCTGCGCGAGCAGCGGAATGGCGTCGCCCAGGAGGCCGTCAGGATAACCGCTGCCGTCCAACCGCTCGTGATGATGCCGTACGATTGGCCGCACCTGGCGGAGCGAACGCATCTCGCCGCAGAGACGATCGCCAATGATCGGATGCTGCTGAATCTGCCGGTACTCCATCTCGCTGAGACGGCCGGTCTTGAGCAGGATCTCATCGGGGATGCCGACTTTGCCGAGGTCGTGAAGATATCCGCCGCGAAACAGCGCTCCGAGATCTTCGTCGCTCAACTGCAGCGCCCTGCCGAGAGCCGTGGCGTAGGCGGCGAGGCGATGGCAATGCCCATCGGTGTAAGCGTCGCGTGCTTCGATCACGAGCGCGAGACTCATGATGACCGACTCGGCTGAGTCCAGCTCATCGGTGTAGCGCTTGAGACGAACGAGCGAGCGCGCGCGCGCCTGAAGCTCGTGCGGATCGACGGGCTTGGTCAGAAATTCGTCGGCGCCGGCGTTGATCCCGCGAATTCTGTCCTCGCGCGAGTCCAGCGCGGTGATGAGGACAACGGGCGTCAGCCGCGTCGCGGGATTGCCTTTGATCCGCTCGCAGACCTCGTACCCGCTGAGCTTGGGCATCAACACATCCATCACGACGAGGTCGGGATGCACGGACGCAACCATGGCGAGCGCCTCTTCGCCGTCCGAGGCCGTCACCACGCTGTAACCGTCGTGAGTGAGCAGCGTCTTCAGCAGCCTGACGTTGGCCGCCTCGTCGTCTACGACAAGTACTTTGCCGGCTGACTGAAGGGCATCGATGCGGGGCGATGTCACAATGGAACCGTTCCTAGTTATCGGTTCCATGGCCTTTGATGTGCATTGGCTGCGCGCCGGAGAGGAAATCGAAGTTCCGCTACGCCAGCCCCCGCTACGCCAGCCCGTAAGGGACCAGGTCGAGCTCGCGCGTCATCGCCGCGACGCTCTTGCCTTCAAACGAGCACTAAGCGCACAGCTTGCTGCTTGTATTCATCCGTGAACGCCAACGGGGCCGTCGGTTGGGTGTCTCTGCCATTGCGGGCATCGTACCCATCTTTCGGGAGATGTCCACCAAACCGGATCAAGTCCAAGGGGAGATGGATTATCGGGAGGACAAATCAATATTGCAATCGGTGTTTGTCTTACAAATCGCGATTTTCTTTTGACAGGTCCTTATTTTCTGGTTGTCTGGGCTTTTTGATTAGAGGGGGCCGCTGCGGCGGCTATACTTACGCGGCGTTGCCTCTTTGGTACTCACTATACGAGAGATGAACCAGGCGCGCGCGCACCGCCGCCCGGCGCGACGCGCAAAACGTCCTCCACGCGGACTCGACCCGCAGTCCCTCGCGCTTCGGCTGGAGCATGCGCGCGAGGAAGAGCGTGCGCGCGTCGCGCGGGAGCTGCATGACGAGCTTGGGCAGGTGCTCACGAGCCTGAAGCTCGAGTTCATGTGGCTGGTCGACCAGTTGCGGAACACCGAACCCAAGCCCAGCAACCAGCTCGTCAACAAACTGCAGGCCTTGATCGGGCTGATCGAAATCAGCATCCAGTCGGTTCGCCAGATCTCGAGCGACCTCCGGCCCGGTGTGCTCGATCTCGGGCTGAAAGAAGCCATGCAATGGGCGGCGACGAAGTTCGAGGCGCGCACGGGCATTCGATGCCGGGTGGCCTGGGCGCTCAAACACGAGATGACGGATCCCGCACGGCAACTGGCGCTGTTCCGCATTCTTCAGGAGGCGCTGACGAATGTCGTGCGCCATGCGCACGCCGGAGCGGTCCGCATCAGCGTGCGCGAGCGTGGGCGAATGGTGACGTTGACGATCCGGGACAACGGCCGCGGTGTGACGTCCGCCGAGCTCGCGAGCGTGGAGTCGATCGGATTGCTCGGCATGACCGAGCGGGCGCGCCTGCTGGGCGGTCTCGTGACGATTACGGGGGCGCCGGGCCGGGGCACGACGGTGACCGTCAGCCTGCCGACGAACCAGACACGAGGAACCCGCCGCGTGCCGACCCGGCACTAGCGATGACGCGTATCCTGCTCGTCGACGATCATCCCGTCGTCCGCCAGGGCATCAAGCAGGTCCTGTCGGGAGCGTTCCATCCGGCCCTCGTCGGCGAAGCCGCGAGCGCCGAAGAAGGGATGAGCGAGGTGCGCAGCACCGACTGGGATGTCATGGTGCTCGATCTCTCCCTGCCTGGAGCGAGCGGGATGGAACTGCTGAAGGATCTCAGACGAGAGCGGCCCGCGCTTCCTGTGCTCATCCTCAGCATGCATCCCCCGGAACAGTTCGCGCGGCGTGCGATGAATGCCGGCGCGTCCGGGTATCTCACCAAGGACAGCGCGCCCACCGAGCTCGTCAAAGCGGTCGGTGAAGTAATCGCGGGACACCGCTACCTGAATCCCGCCGTGATCGAAGAGCTGCTGATGCACCAGCAGCCGGAGCTGCCGCAGCGACGGCACGACGTGCTGTCCGATCGCGAGTATCAGGTGCTGCGGATGATCGCGTCGGGGCTCACGGTCTCACAAATTTCCGCGCGGCTGACTCTCAGTGTGAAGACGATCAGCACCTACCGTGCGCGCGTGCTCGATAAGATGGGGATGAAGACGACGGCCGAGCTGATGCACTACGGCATTCAGCAGGGGCTCGTCGATTAAGGGGTTCCGGTTCCCGTTCCGCGTTCAGAAGCCAATCTTCATAGCCAGCTGTATCTGCCTCGGCGCTGCCGCTTGCGTGAACTGCCCGAACGTCGGCGCCGGACTGGCCGGATACGAGCCAGTACCGAACACATTGTTGACGGCGGTGTAGTTGGACCGGTTGAAAAGGTTGAACACCTCGAAGATCCCGTCAACGTTCATGCGCCCGACCGCGAATCGCCGCGCCAGCCGGAGATCGATGGCGGCGTGCGTGGACAGCGTGCCCCCGTTGCGATGCACGGACGTCGCAATATCAGCCAGGGTGGTTCGCGCGCGATCGGTTGCGCCGCCGTCGCCATCCGCGTTCAAGTCGACACCCGCAAGAATGTTGTAGGGCCTCCCGGAACCGACGGTGATAATCGACGACAACTCGATCGCCTTCGGCAGCATGTAGATGCCGCTCGCCACGAGGCGGTGCCGTTGATCCTGCAGGGATGGGCCCTTTTCGGAGTCAGGATCGAATCCGATAGGCAGGCCGTCGATGTTGTTCGGGTCGCGGCCCCGGCCGCTGTCCTGCGCGATGAACTCGCTCTGGAAGTCGGTACCGTTGTCGTCGGCCTTCGACAGCGTGTAGCTGATCAGCAGCTGATGCCGGTCGATGTATCGGCGGGACGCGGTTACCGTGAGGCCGCGATACCACGTCTCGCCAAACGACGTGTATTGGAGCACCGACGCAGACGTGCCGGCGACGCCGTTCACGTCCGACGGGCGTCTGTTGGGACCGAGCGACGGCACGAGCGGGTTGTAGTCGAGTGTCGAGAGCTGCTTGAAGCCGCGCACGTACACGAAATCGGTGGCGAGCGCGATCTGGCCCGGAAGCTCGCGCTGCATGCCTGCCGACAGGTGATGCGCGTAGGGCGTCTCGAGCCCCGGATCGATCGAGATCACGAGACTCGGATACGCGCTCGAGGGCTCCGTCAGCCTGCGGCCCGGCGCGTTCCACGCCGCTATGGTCGTCGGCAGCGACGCCACGAGGGTGCGCACGCGATCGCGGCCGTTGATCCCTTTCGTAATGCCGGCGACTCCGGTGATGAGGTTGTCGTAGTACAACCCGTACGCTCCGTGGAGCGTCGTCTTTCTGTCGCCAACCGGATCCCACACAAGCCCCAGACGCGGCGCGACGTTGTTGCCATCACCCGGGAATACGTACGGCGACGGATAGCCGGTCACGGTGTAGGAGATATCCGGCCAGGACTGCACCTGATATCGCACGCCGATCTTCGCGGTCAGGCGCGGTGTGATGCGCCAGTCATCCTGCGCAAAGAGCGAGAAGTCGCTGTAGGTATACGGCGCCGCCGAATCCCCGTAGCCCTGCACGTAGCGTCCAGGAATTCCCAGCTGCACGGCTACGATCGCTGGCACCTCGACGGCTGGAAGCCCGAACGCGGGTGCAGCCGCCGCAGGGATGCTGCCGAAGATGTACCGTCCGCCAAAGTGCAGCGGAAGACTCTGATCCGTCGAGTCGATGTAGTTGAAATCGAATCCCGCCTTGTACTGATGCGAACCCCTGACGTAGCTCAAGGTGTCGAGGACCTGATAGCGCTGGTTCTTGCGTGGCTGTGGCGTGAAGCGCTGGCGCCCGACGCTCGCCACGCCGAGCACTTCGAGCGTCGGACCGCCCTCGTTCTCGAGCGTGCAGACCCCGCCGCACTTCGGGTCGAGCGAATTCACCGTCTGGTCGCGATTCGCGGACTGGAAGCGGATTTCGTTCACCATCCTCGCCGAGCCGACCCACAGATGCGACAGCGCGAACATCAGGTCCTCGCTTTCGAGCACCGCCCCACGGCTGCGCGCCACGTTGCCGCCGAAGGGCTCGATATTCTCGTTGAGGTCGTTCGCCCAGTTGAAGCGCCCCGTCAACGAGTTGCTCGAATTCAGGTGATGATCGACTTTTCCGAGAAACTGATTCGACCGGACGTCGTAGGGCACATGTCCCGTCTCGATGGCAAAACCAGCGCGGCGGAGAATCGCCGCCGGCGTGCCATAGTTCTGACCGAGAAAGGCGACGTTGTTCGTATCGTCGATCGTGACGAAGTTGCGCGCGGCAATGTCGAGCCGCTCGAACGACAGGAAATAAAAGGAGCGATCGCGCTTCAGTGGGCCGCCAAGCGTGGCGCCGTATTGCTGCTGCGAATACGGCGCTTTCTCGCGCTCGATCGGCTGTCCGGCGGGATTGAAGCGCTCGAAGTGGTCCTTGGCGTTCAGCGCCTCGTCCCGCAGAAAGAAGAACAGATTGCCGCCCGTCGTATTCGTCCCGCTCCTGGTCACGATATTGACGACGCCGCCCGAGGCCTTGCCGAACTCGGCAGAATACGAGTTGGTCAGTACCTGAAACTCGCGCACGGCCTCCTGGCTGAACGTCGCACGGACACTGCCGATGATGACATCGTTGTTGTCGAGCCCGTCGACCGTGATGTTGTTCGACCGCGCCCGCTGGCCGGCGAACGACAATCCGGAGGTCCCTGACGCTCCCTGCTGCGGTGTCCGATCGGTGGCCACACCCGGCGCCAGCAGCGAGAACCCGATGTAATTTCGTCCATTGATCGGAAGATGCTGAATCTGATCCTGCGAGATGATGCTCGACACCACCGTCCGCTGCGTGTCGATGACCGGGGCCTCTCCCGCGACGAGCACGATCTCCTGACCGCCGGCGACGTTCAAAGACAGGCGAACCTCGATCAGGCTGCCGAGGCTCAGCACGACATCCTCGAGCGTGCGAGGCGCGAACCCCTGCAGCTCGGCCCGTACGTCATAGGAGCCCGGCGGGAGCGCTGGAATCAAAAAATGCCCCCGCTCATCGGTCATCGCGCTGCGGGTCTGATTGGTGTCGACGTTCTGGGCCGTGACAGTCGCACCGGGAAGGACGGCCGACGATTGATCGACGACGGTTCCGCCAAGATCCGCCGTCGTAGCGCGCGTCTGCCCTGCCGCGACGGTTGACATACCCAGACAGCAGAGCGCCAGCACGAGGCCGATTCGTCGCGACATGGAGAAAACCTCCAGGTTGAAAGGGGGATGTGACGAGAGTGTAACATGGGAAAACATGCCATCCGCTTCGCTGCGAATACGATCCGTCTGCGTGCTGGGCGCCGGAACAATGGGCGCGCAAATCGCAGCACATCTCGCTAACGCTGGACACACCGTCTCGCTGCTCGATGTGTCGGCGCAGGCCGCCATAGACGGGCTTGCGCGCGCGCGAAAGCTCAAACCCGATCCGTTTTTTACCTCCGACGCTGCCGGCCGCATCCAGACAGGCGGGTTCGATTCCGATCTCGATCGGGTGGGCGGCGCCGACTGGACGATCGAAGCTGTGATCGAACAATCCGACGCGAAACGTGCTCTGCTCGCGCGCGTCGACGCGATCCGCCGCGCGGGCTCCATCATCAGCTCGAACACGTCGGGCTTGTCGATTGCGGCGCTCGCCGACGGACGCAGCGACGATTTCCGCAGGCACTGGCTCGGCACGCACTTCTTCAATCCGCCCCGCTACCTGCCTTTGCTCGAAATCATCCCGACAATGGAGACCGATCCGGCAGTCGTGGCGGCCGTGCGCCACTTTGCCGATCACCGTCTCGGCAAGAACGTCGTCGTTGCGAAGGACACGCCTGGATTCATCGCGAACCACGTGGCGATGCATGGTCTCGTACGCATCTTCGAAGCGCTGGCCTCGGGCACTTACACGATCGAGGAAATCGATGCGATCACGGGTGCCGCGATCGGAAGGCCGAAGAGCGCCACCTTCCGCACTGCCGATATTGCGGGCATCGACATCCTCGTACACGTCGCCAACGATCTCGCCGCGCGGCTGCCGCACGGCCGAGGTTCGCAGTTTCGATTTCCCCCGTTCGTGCACGAGATGCTCGAGCGCGGCTGGATAGGAGAGAAAGCGGGTCGCGGTTTTTACGAACGCAGAAAGAACGACGCGGGCGACACCGATATCTGGACGCTCGATCCTCAAACGATGGAGTATCGTCCGCGGAAGCCCGTCAAACTGCCCTCTCTCGATGCCGCCGCGCCGCTGCCGTTGGCCGAGCGGATGCGAAAGCTCTTCGCCGGAAAGGATCGCGTCGGCGAGTTTCTCCAGGCGACGCTCCCGGATTCGCTGCGGTACGCCGCAGAGGTCGCTCCCGAGATTTCGCACTCGATCGACGACATCGATCGCGCCATGCGATGGGGGTACGGCTGGCCGCTCGGCCCCTTCGAGCTGGCGGACGCGATCGGACTGCACGACCGGCCACATCGCACGTCGCCTCTCGGGCCGGCGGGGCCGCAGGTCGAGATTCTGCGCAGCGCGCGCGATCGAGAAAAAGTGGTCGCGTCGAATGCGGGCGCCAGCCTCATCGATCTCGGCGACGGTGTGCTCGCCGTCGCGCTCCACTCGAAGATGAACGCGATTGGTGGTGATGCGCTCGAGATGCTTCAACGGGGTGTGCGGGAAGCGTCCGCAAACTTTGCGGGGCTCGTCGTCGCAGCGGAGGGCCCGCACTTCTCTGTCGGCGCGAACCTCATGCTGCTGCTCCTCGAAGCGCAGGAGGGTAACTGGGAAGAGATCGACGCGATTATTCGTTCGTTTCAGAAGGCGACCATCGGGTTGCGCTACTCAGAAGTTCCGGTCGTCGTCGCGCCGTTCGGGATGACACTCGGCGGCGGCTGCGAGATCGTGTTGCATGGCGATCGCGTGCAGGCCGCAGCCGAGACCTATCTGGGGCTCGTAGAGGTCGGCGTGGGACTCATTCCTGCCGGAGGCGGAACCAAAGAGATGCTGCTTCGGCTGGGACCGGAGAGAGCATTCGAGACCATCGGGTTCGCCAGGACGTCGGCGTCTGCTCCGGACGCGCGGCGAATCGGATACCTGCGAGACGTCGATGGCTGGACGATGAATCGCGATCGCCTGGTGTTCGACGCGAAGCAGCTGGTGCTGAAGCGCGCGCAGGAAGGCTATCGACCGCCCCTGCGACCCTCGGATATTCCCGTGGGCGGCGACGCAGTGCGGGCGACGCTCGATCTGGGCGTCCATCTCGCGTGGCGGGCAGGGCGTATTTCCGATCACGACGCGGTCATTGGTCGCAAGCTCTCATGGATCCTGGCAGGCGGCTCCTTGCCACACGCCGGGAAAGTCAGCGAAGATCGATTGCTGGATCTGGAGCGCGAGGCGTTCCTGAGCCTGTGCGGCGAGCCCAAGACGCTCGAGCGCATCCAGTACACATTGAAGAACGGAAAGACGTTGAGAAACTGATGATCGATGTGGGAGAAGGAACACCGTTAGTACTCGTGCCCGGCATACAGGGGCGATGGGAATGGATGGCGCCCTCGGTCCACATGCTGGCTCGCGATTACAGGGTCATCGCCGCGTCGCTGCCGGGAGAGCCCGGCGTCGGCATGTCGTTCGATGCCGGCGCTGATTTTGAGGTGTTCGTCAAGCACCTCGACGATGTGCTCGATGCGTCTGGCGTGAAAGCCGCGATTATTTGCGGTGTGTCGTTTGGCGGCCTTATCGCTCTGCGCTATGCGGCGAGGCGCAGCGATCGTGTTCGAGGGTTGATCCTGGTCTCCACGCCGGGGCCCGACTGGAGGATGAACCCGACCCAGGAACGATATGCAAAGTGGCCCACGCTGGCCAGTCCGCTGTTCGCCGCCGGGGCAGCTCGCCGCGGCTGGCGGGAAATGCGTGCTCTGTACCCACATCCCCGGGCGAGGCTGTCCGCCTGCGCAGACGCTGCGTGGCGCGTCGTACGAGCGCCGGCAGTCCCCCGCCGTATGAGCCTGCGGGCGCGGCTCGCCGAACGCCAGGACTTCGCGGCCGATTGCATGTGCGTCAAAGCGCCGACACTCGTCGTGACCGGCGAGCGTGACCTCGACAGGGTCGTACCCTGTGACGAAACCATGCGCTATCTGAATCTCATTCCCCATTCCAGCTTCGAGCTGTTCGAGGGGACCGGCCATCTCGGGACCCTCTCATCGCCCGATCGGTTCGCCGCTATCGTCTCGCGATTCTGCCGGGCCCTATGACGAATGACATTCGCGTGGTGAGCGTTGACATCGCTGGTCCGGCTGGGCTGCTCGAGGGGTTGATCAATGCAAAACCCGACGTCGAGCCGCGCGCGATCGCAGTCCTCGCGCACCCGCTTCCAACACAGGGCGGCACCATGCACACCAAAGCGCTGTTCCACACAGCAAAGGCGCTCGCACGGATCGATGTGCCGGTGCTGCGGTTCAATTTCCGCGGTGTGGGACGAAGCGCCGGATCGTTTACCGACGGTCCCGGCGAGCAGGATGACTTCCGCGCAGCGCTCGCCTTCATGGTGGCGCGTTATCCTGACGTCAAGCGCACCTGGTGCGGTGGCATGTCGTTCGGGTCATGGATCGCCATCACAGTCGGGGCGACGGATGCACACGTCACGGCGCTCATCGGCATCGCCTGCCCCGTGAGCACACGCGACTACGCGGCGGTCGTTGCCGCCGGCAAGCCGATATTCCTCGTGCATGGCGAGCGCGACGAGCTGATTCCGCTGAAAGAGATACGGAAGTTTTACGCGGTGCTGTCCGAACCGAAGGAGCTCGTCATCATCGACGGCGCCGATCATCTGTTCGACGGCAAGGTGTCCGAAGTCGGCGAGGCCATCGAGGATCTTCTCCAGGATTTCAATGAGTGATGCGCTGATTGTCTCTGCGGTGCGAACGCCGGTGGGCAAAGCGCCGAACGGTTCGCTCCGCTCGACCCGTCCCGACGAGCTCGCCGCCGTCGTCATGCGCGAGGCGTTGACGCGCGCGTCCGGCGTCGCCGCTGCCGATATCGAGGACGTCATCCTGGGCTGCGCCATGCCTGAAGCCGAGCAGGGGCTGAACGTTGCGCGCATTGCGAGCCTTCGCGCAGGATTGCCCGTCGAGGCATCGGCCGTCACCATCAACCGATTCTGCGCGTCGGGACTGCAGGCGATCGCGTTCGCCGCCGATCGCATAAAAGGTGGATCGGCGCACGCGATCATCGCGGGCGGAACAGAGAGCATGAGCCTCGTACCCATGGGAGGCAACAAGATCGCACCCAATCCTGCACTGGTGGACCATTACCCCGACGTGTACCTGACCACGGGGCTGGTGGCGGAGAATCATGCGCGCGACCACGGGATCTCGCGCGCCGAGCAGGATGCGTTCGCATTCCGCAGCCATCAACGGGCGCTGGCGGCGCTCGACGCGGGAAAGTTTCGCGACGAGACCATCGCGATCGGCGCGTTTGCCGCCGACGAGGGCCCGCGGCGCGATACGTCGCTCGACGCGCTCTCGGGGCTGCGGCCTGCCTTTCATGTCGCCGGAACCGTGACCGCCGGCAACTCATCGCAGACCAGCGACGGTGCCGCCGCGGTGCTCGTCACGTCGGAAGAATTTGCACGCGAGCGGAACTTGAGGCCGCTGGCCCGCTTTGTTGCCTATGCAACCGCGGGCGTCGCGCCGGAGCGCTTCGGCACCGGGCCGGTGCCTGCAGTCCAGAAAGTGCTGAAGCTGTCCGGCTTGTCATTGAAGGACATCGATCTCATCGAGCTCAACGAAGCCTTTGCCGCACAGGTATTGGCGTGTCTGCGCGAGCTGCCAATGGACGAGTCGCGACTGAACGTCAACGGTGGAGCGATTGCCCTGGGCCACCCGTTGGGGTGCACGGGGGCTAGACTGACGACTTCATTGATCTACGAAATGCACCGGCGGCAGGCGCGTTATGGCCTCGTGACGATGTGCGTCGGAGGCGGGATGGGCGCAGCAGGTATTCTGGAGCGAATCGCATGATGCCCGTCCACGGTATCGAGGCCGGCCCGACGAAGGGCGCGGCATGGCTGCTCGCGCCGGGTGACGCCGCATCGGTCCTGACGCCCGAGCGGCTCTCCGATGAGCATCGCCTGATCGGGCAAACCGCGCGCGAGTTTGCGGAGAAGGAAGTCATCCCTGCCATCGACCGCCTAGAGACGAAGGACTGGGCGTTCGCGCGGGAGCTGCTTCGACGCGCAGGCGAGCTTGGTTTGCTTGGCGTCGACGCGCCCGAGGAATACGGGGGCGTCGGACTCGACAAAGCCGCTGCACTCGTCGTCAGCAGCCACACCGCCGGCAGCGCATCGTTCAGCGCCGCGTTCGGTGCACAAGGCAATCTCGCGATCAGCCCGATTCTCTACTTCGGTACGCCCGATCAGAAAGCCCGGTATCTTCCAAAGTTGATTTCCGGCGAGATGGTGGGCGCATACGCGCTCAGTGAATCGGGATCGGGCTCCGACGCGCTCGGCGCGGCGGCGCGCGCGGAGAGGCTGGGAGACGGCGGGTTCGTGTTGACGGGCGAGAAGATGTGGATCACCAACGGCGGCTTCGCCGACGTGTTCATCGTCTTTGCGAAGGTCGACGGCGAGCACTTCACCGCCTTCATCGTGGAGCGGGGATTCAAGGGCGTCAGCACGGGCCACGAAGAGCACAAGATGGGGCTGCACGGATCGTCGACGACGCCGCTGATTCTGCAGGACGCTCACGTGCCTGCGGCCAATCTTCTCGGCGACGTCGGCAAGGGACACAAGGTCGCGTTCAACGTGCTCAACTTCGGGCGCTATAAGCTGGGCGCCATGTGCGTGGGTGGCTGCTATGGCGCGATCGCCGAGAGCGCACGTTACGCAGCAGCGCGCCGGCAGTTTGGAAAGCCCATCGCGGCGTTCGGGGCCATTAAGCACAAGCTGGCGGAGATGACAGTGCAGACCTACGCCATCGAAAGTCTGCTCTATCGAACCGCCGGACTCATCGACGCCTTTATCGAGCAGAGTGACGGGCCGGGTGCGGTCCTCGCGGCGATGGAAGAGTTTGCGATCGAAGCGTCGATAGCGAAGGTCGCCGGCAGCGAAGCGCTGCAATTCGTGCTCGACGAAAACGTGCAGATCCACGGCGGCAACGGCTTCGTGAAGGATTACCCGGCGGAGCGGCACTACCGCGACGCTCGCGTGAACCGTATTTTCGAAGGCACGAACGAGATCAACAGGCTGCTGATTCCCGGCATGCTCATCCGGCGCGCGCTGAAGGGCGATTTGCCGCTGATTGCTGCGGCGCGCACCCTGCAGGACGACATACTCGCGGGCCCTGCCGGGCTCGAGCCGCGTGGAGATGGACCACTCGACGCTCAGCGTACCGCGGTGCAGGCGTTCAAGAAGATCGCCCTCATGTCGCTCGGCCTCGCCATGCAGCGTTATGGCGAGGAGCTCACCGAGCAGCAGGAAGTGTTGATGGGCATTGCCGACATCGTGATCGCCGTGGCGTGCGCCGAAAGCGCGCTCCTCCGCGCATCGTCGGCCGGAGGACCGATGGCGCCGTTTCACATCGACGCCGCGTCGATCTTCATCAATGACGCCGCGTCGCGTGTGGAGGCGCTCGCGAAGCAGACACTCGCTGCAATGGCCGAGGGCGATACGCTGCGAACACACCTGGCCGCTCTCAGAAAGTTGCTCAAGGTCACGCCGATTGATACCGTAAGCAGGGGGCGGCGTATCGCGGACGAAACTGCCCGGCGCGGAAGCTATATTTTTCAATGAAACTCTTGCGAACCGCTGCGATCGTGCTCGTGGGAGCGCTTGCGTTCAGCGCCTGTAATGCGGGCAACCCGCCACCCGACGACGCCGAGGGTGGAGGTGACTACGTGACGCAGATTCAGCTGGCCCGCGCCGAGAAGGACACCACGTTCAGGAACCAGCCCAACGAACCGGTGCCGTCTTCAAAGGCAAAGGAGTTCCTCCCGCTCAGGTACTTTCCGCCAGACCCGGACTACGTGGTGCCTGCATCGTTGAATCCTTCCAAGGAGCGCATCGTGGTGGAGATGCCGACGTCGCAGGGCAAAATCCGGAAGCACCAGCGTGTGGGCTTGCTCGAGTTCACACTCAAGGGACAGCCGCTGACGCTGGGAGCATTTGTCGAAGCGGGCGCCGGACTCACCCGCCTGTTCGTGCCCTTCAGCGACATGACGAGCGGAACCGAGACATACGCAGCAGGCCGATACCTCGAGCTCGATCGCACGTCCTCCGGTGTTTACACGATCGACTTCAACAAGGCGTACAACCCGTATTGCTACTACAACCCGGATTTCGACTGTCCGTACCCGCCGCGCGAGAGCCGGCTTCCGCTGCCGATTCGCGCGGGCGAACGCCTGCCTTGAACCTTCAAGCCGTATTCTTCGACTTCGACGGCGTCATCGCCGACAGCGAACCGCTGCACCTGCGCGCCTACCAGGCCGTGCTCCAGGCCGACGGCATCGATCTGAACAGGTCGGAGTATTACTCGCGATATCTGGGGTACGACGATGTCGGGTTGTTCGAGGCGCTGGCAAAGGACCGTCACATTTCATTGTTGGACGGCAAAATCGACGCATGGATCGCAGCGAAGTCAACCATCGTCGAGGAGATGCTGGCGGGCGACGTCTTGTTTCCTGGTGCGGCCGCGTGCGTGAAGATGTTCGCAGAACGGGTTCCGCTGGCGGTGGCCTCAGGGGCGCTCGAACCGGAAATCCAGATCGTTCTCGAGCGCACCGGCCTGCGCAGTTGCTTTGCGGCGATTGCATCGGCATCGGACGGCGTTCGTGGCAAGCCGTCGCCCGACTTGTATCTGCTGGCAATGGCCAAGCTGAAGCACAGGCTGCCGGATCCTTGTGATCCTGCAGCGTGCATCGCGATCGAAGATTCACACTGGGGACTGCAAGCGGCTCAGCAGGCCGGGCTGCGATGCGTGGCCGTCACCCACACGTACCCTGCGGGCGAGCTCGGGACCGCGGACCTGGTTGTCGACGCGCTGGCCGACGTGACCTTGTCCAAGGTCGAGGCGCTCCTGCGCGAACCCAGGCGATAACTGCGCCATAATGGCTGACGGATGAAAGATATCTTCATCACTCAGTTCTCCCGGCTCGCGTCCCTGCCGGATCGCGATCTCGCGACTCCGGCATTGATGATTGCCCAGCTCGAATGCCCGTTGCTGAATCCCGCTCCCTATCTCGAGCAGCTCGACGCCATGGGCGCCGCCGCCCGGGAGCGCCTGTTGGCGAGCGGGTGCCTGCAGGATTCGCGCACGTCGGACACCGCGATCGACATTTTGAACGCGTACCTCTTCGACGAGGAAGGGTTCACCGGCAACCGCGAGCGCTACGACGATCCGAGCAACAGTTTCCTGAACGAAGTACTGGAACGCCGGACAGGCATCCCGATTACCCTTGCGCTCGTGTACATGGAAGTGGCGCGGCGGGCGGGCGTCCAGATTGAAGGGGTGAACTTCCCAGGGCACTTCCTGATGCGCCTCACCCCGCTGATCCTCGATCCGTTTCATCGGGGCGCGCGGCTGTCGGAGCATGACTGCCGCCGGTTGCTGCAGCGGCACGTCGGCGACGAAGCGGCGTTCGATCCAGGCTTGCTCGCTCCGGCGACCAAGCCGCAGATGCTGACACGGATGTTGCTGAATCTGAAGCGCATCTACGTGAGGCTGCATTCATTTCCGCAGGCGCGCAACGTCACAGAGCTTCTGCTCGCGGTCGATCCTCCCGCCCTCGCCGAGCTGCGCGACCGCGGCCTGCTCGCCTACCACATGAACGACTTCGCAGCCGCGCTGCGCGATCTCCAGCAGTACTCTGCATTTCAGCGCGGGCGCGGAGGTCGACGAGGAAGGGCGGAGCGATCACGAGCAGCTCTGGGAGCACGTGAAGACCCTCCGCCGCCGCGTTGCATCGCTGAACTAGCACCTACCACCCACCACCTACCAGCTACCTCAGGTAGTACTCCGATACATCCGACACCGGCCAGTATCCGATCCGGGTGAAGAGGTTTGGAGAGGCAGAGCTGGCGACGTCCGTGTACAGCCAGCAAAAATCATTTCCCTGCTCGAGCTGTTGCTTCGTCAGCGCCTTGACGCAGGCCGTGGCATAGCCTCTGCCGCGCAGTTCCCTCGGCGTGTACACGAAGTTGATGCGCACGCCGCTGGGGGTCTTCCCCGCCCATGCCGCCATCGACACCGGGCCTGCGTTGTCCCACACGTGCAGACGGCCACGTGCGATGGAATCGGTGACGACTCGCAACGCATCGACCGGATCGGCGATGCGGGCCTCGGATACAAACGCTTCCGTCCACTTCGTCAGGAGATCGCGATCGGCCAGAGCCGCGGGCCGGAAATGCCCGGGAGCGGAGGAGGTGTCCGAATCGGCGACCTTGCGCGTTTCGTGAATCCGAAGGCGCATGCCCGGCAGCGCCTCGACCCCCGACAACGCACTCCACGCGATCGAGAAATCGTCGACTGAGCGAGACGGGCCGGTGACCCCGACCAGGCGGGGAACGGCCTCGAACACGTCGCGCGCCAGCGCAGCAATCGGTTCACGGTTTGCCCGAGTGATGATCAGTTTGAAGGGTGCGATGTGCACCGCACACGCGAGCACACTGGCTGCATTGCCCACGGTGGCCAGGTAAGGGTCCTTTGCGGCCCCCGGGGTTCGCGCAATGCCCTGTGCGACGCCGAGCAAAAGATTGTTCTCCGCCTCTGCCATCATCAGCACCGGCCGCGCGGCCTCGAGGAATGCATCCGCGGTCTCGTAGCGCGTCACCTTCATCGTGTTGTCCGTCACAAGCGCGGCAGCTGCACCACTTCGAGTGCCTGCTCCTGCACCGACTCGGTATCCGCCGACACGTAGTAGGCCTTCGCCCCTTCCTTCTTCGAGACGACTCGCTCGAGGCGCCCGTTCCTGAAGTGTGCGGCAACCGCATCCTCGATCGCATAACCGGGCTTCATCTGGCCACTCTGCACCAACGCCTGATAGGCAGGCCGGCGCTCCACCTCGCCGTCGTAATGCGGGCAGCAGCTTCCCGCGATGAATCCCATGCAGTCGAGCGCCCGGAGCCGATCGGCCCACGAATCGGTGACTCCCTGCTCGAACCAGCAGATCGCGCCTGCGCTCTGGCCGCCAAGGACGATGCCGGAGTCGTACGCGAGCTTCAGAAGTTCCGGCAATCCCCATTCTCGCCACACCGCCAGCATGCTCCTGGTATTGCCGCCGCCGACGAAAATGGCATCTTGCGCCAGGAGAACAGACTGGAGATCGGGCGTCCGGTGGAAGAACGGCAGGTGCTGTGTTCGCGCGCCCAGTTCACCGAAGGCCGCGTGAAACTTCGCGACGTACTCCGCGTCATCCCCCCGCGCCGTCGGAATCATCAATACGCTCGGCCGGGCCTTACCCGTCTGATCGAGGATGTACTTTTCGAGCGCGTAGTTGCGAGGCTCTGCGAGAAACCCGCCCCCGCCAATCGCAATGATGTCCCGCCTTCCCGCGCTAGACATCGTCGAGGTCGAACTCCTCGAGCGAGCGTAATCGCCGATCGGCCAGCGATAGCGGCAGATCTTTCGTGAGCGGATTTGGAATCGCGACGCAATAGAGGCCGGCCCGCTTCGCCGCGAGAATGCCGTTGGGCGAATCCTCGAACGCAATCGCCTGGTCGGCGCCTACGCCGAGCGTTTCGAGCGCGAGCAGATACAACTCGGGGTCGGGTTTCACCGCACTCACATAATCGCTCGTGCAGATCGCGTCGAACTGGTCGAGGAGCTCGAACTTCCTGAGATTGTGAGTGACCCACTTCTGCGTGGAGCTCGACGCAATCGCCAGCTTCAAACCCCGCCGCTTCGCCGACGCGATGCACGAGGCGATTCCAGGAAGCAGCGGCTGCCCGTTCATGAGCTCCCGCCACCGCGTGTTGCAGGCGTTCTCGAGATGAACGCGATCGAACGACCGTCCGGATTGCGATTCGAGGTACGCGTGCAGGTCGAACCCGCCGATCGTCCCGATACAGGCCGAATACTTATCGAACGGCAGTGAGCATCCATGGGTGGCATAGACCTCGGACCATGCCTGAAAGCCCGGGGTCTCGCTGTCGACGATCAAGCCATCGAAATCGAATATCAACGCTGCGATGCGTTTAGTTGAGTCCAAGCGCCTTCTTCACCTCGGTGTTGGCGATCGGCCGTACGCCGCCTCCATCGAGCCGCCACTTATCCATGTACTGCGCGGGTTTGACGACGCGCACGCTCGAAGTGGCGAGAAACGTCTCGACGGCGGAATCGGCGTATGGCTTCGGCACGCCCGCCTCGAAGGCGCCGAACAGTCCGTCCCAATGCACGGGAATGAACGCCTTCGGCTGGAGTACGGGCACAACCAGCTTCGCGACGGGCGCCGAGCTCCCGCCGATCCACAAGTCGACTGAAGTCAGCCCCGCATCCTTCATCGCAGACTTCAGATTCTCGATCGGGGCGCCATAATCCACGCCGTCGACAACGATGGGGACGTGAAGGTCGACAGCGCTCGCCGAATTGCTGAAGAACCAGCTGAATCGCCCGTCCGGACTGTCGACGGTAAAGAGATACGCCCGATTGCCGCCGCCGTTTGGAAAATCCTCCGCAACGCCGGCCCGCAGCCCGCCCGTGGCGGGATCTCGCGACGGCACCGACGTCAACTCGACGGGATTGTGCTGTTCCGGATTCACCGACGGGTCTCCGCTGTGATTCCATCGCACGACCCTCATCTGGACCCCTTCAGACAGTGGGATCACTTCCCCACCGTCGACCGCGCGGCATCGCTCGGCCGGCACGGACTCCGCTTGCGCCTGCAGGCACGTCGTCTTCGATCCGATGATGCGCGCGCCAGTCAGCTTCGACCAGGTGGCCGTGTCGAACGAGTGATCCCAGTGGCTGTGCCCCGTGAGCAGCAGGTTCACCTTCGTCGGACGGCTCAACGCGTTCATCACGCGTGTCACGGCTGCGACGTCCGGCGTGAAGGGGCGTTTCGTCTGCGCGTAGCCGCCGCCGCCGCCGTAGAACGCGTCCTGCGGAAGGCGCGTGATGTAGCCATCGGTCACGATATTGAGCGGCCCAAGCTCGTAATACATGTTCGAAATCGACATCCACGTGATGTCGACGAACGCAGGGGCCGCCGCGAATGTCGAGCGAAGCGCGCAGACAACGCAGAGCAGCGCGAGGTATGTGAGGCGTTTCATGTTGTCCTCAGCTCACGCGCGAAGCTTCGCAATCTCCTCATAGAGATGTGCCGACGCGATCACGCCGCCGTGAAAATTCCCGAGATCGAGCTTTTCATTCGGGGCATGCGCATTCTCGTCGGGCAGGCCGACGCCGAAGAGCACACTTGGAATGCCGAGCTCCTCCTGAAACGTCGCCACGACGGGAATCGAGCCACCCTCGCGCGTGAACACCGGCGTCTTGCCGAAACCCTTCTCGATTGCCCGCCCTGCGGCACGGATGTACGGGCTGTCGAACTCGGCCATCCACGGCTTGCCGCCGTGCAGGCGCGTCAGCTCGAGGTCCACCGTCGGCGGCGCGATCTTCCGGACGTATGCTTCGAACAGTTTCGCAATCTTGTCCGGATCCTGATTCGGCACGAGGCGCATGCTCACCTTCGCCATCGCGACGGCCGGCAGCACCGTCTTCGGCCCTTCGCCCGTAAAACCCGAGAGCAGCCCGTTGACTTCGAACGTAGGCCTGCCCCACACGCGTTCCAGCACGGAGTAGCCCGACTCTCCGGCCAGCTTCGGCGCCCCCCATTCCTTGCGGTACTTCTTCTCGTCGAACGGCAGTTTCTTCCATTCCGCGCGTTCCTCCTCCGTGAGGTCGCGCACATCGTCGTAGAACCCGGTAATCTTCACGCGGCCGCTCTTGTCTTTCATCTGCGAGAGCATCTGAGACAGCACGAACGCAGGATTCGCCATCGCGCCGCCAAACACGCCAGAGTGAAGATCGCTCTTTGTCCCGCGCAGATCGACCTGGTAGTAGACGAGCCCGCGCAACCCATAGCAGATGGATGGAATTTCGCGCGCAAACATCGCAGAGTCGGAAATCACGACGACGTCCGCAGCGAGCATCGGCTTGTTCTGCCGCACGAACTCGTCGAGGTGCAGGCTTCCCACTTCCTCTTCCCCCTCGAGGAATACTTTGATGTTCAGCGGAAGCCGGCCCGACTGCTTCATGTGGGCTTCGATGGCCTTGAAGTGCATGAAGACCTGGCCCTTGTCGTCGGCAGCACCGCGCGCGTAGATCTCGTTCTCGCGTACCGTCGCCTCGAACGGCGGAGACTCCCACAGCTCGAGCGGATCCACCGGCTGCACGTCGTAGTGGCCGTAGAACAGAATGGTCGGCGCGCCTGGCGCGTTGAGCCACTCGCCATACACAATCGGATTGCCCGGCGTTTCAAACAGCCGGACCCCCTCGAGGCCGATGTTCTTCATGTGATCGGCGCTCCACTCAGCCGCGCGCCGCACATCGGGCTGATGCGCCGGAAGCGCGCTGATGCTCGGAATCGCGAGATACTGCTTCAGTTCGTCGACGTAGCGATCACGCTGCAGGTTTATGTAATCAACGACCTTGTCGATGTTGTCCATTCAGGGTTCCTTATGGCGTGCTCGGCGGGGGCTCCGGATGCTCGATCGGGAGATCGACGCGATCGCCCCATTCCTTCCATGATCCAATGTAATTGCGAACGCGCGGGTAGCCGGCAATCCGCAGCGCCAGATACGAATGCGCCGCGCGATAGCCGCCCTGGCAGTAGGTAATGACCTCGCGGTCGGGCGTCACGCCTGCGTGCTCGTACATCAGCTTCAGCTCGTCCGCGCGCTTGAATGAACCATCCGAGGCAAGGTTGTTCGTCCATTCCAGATGGACTGCGCCTGGCACCGCGCCGCCTCTCGCAGCCCGAACCATCGTTCCAAAATATTCGCCATCGCTGCGCGTATCAAGGATGACGGCATCCGCGCGATCGAGGCGGTCGTTCACATCGCGCCAGCCCGCGAGAATATCGTCGACGCGCGTGCCGGTCCACTCCGCCGGCTCCGGCTTCCCGGCCTGCTGCGTCACGGGAAGCCCTGTTCGCGTCCACGCGCTGAAGCCGCCATCGAGCACGCGAGTGTCTGGGTGACCGAAATACTCGAGGAACCAGAATGCCCGTGCGGCACGAATCCCCGACGCGTCGTCATAGACGACGACCGCGACGGTATTCGAAACGCCGCGGGACGCCAGCAGGTGCTCGATGATCCAGAAGAAGGCTTTCAACGGCGCAGGATCCGTATCGATGCTGCTGATGCCGAACAGATCCAGGTGCACTGCGCCAGGCACATGGTTCGCGCAATAGTTCTCTGCCGGGCGCAGGTCGATGACGAGGGGCGGCTGGGGAGACGCGAGCGCGCGTAACAGATCTTCAGGAGTGACGAGCGGCGACATCGTTTCGGAAACTATATCTTACGGGCGTGAGAGCTGGCGCCCTTCGTAGTCCTCGATTCGCATACGAGCCCAGTCAGGGACCGGCACGGGTTTCGATGCGGTGTAATCGAAGGTGACCACCACCGCGTGCCCTTTTGCCACCGGTTGACCGCGCTGGTCGAGCATTTCGCAATCCATCGACATGCTGGTGCGGCCAATCTTCGTCGTGCCGACCCAGACATCAATGCGTTCGCCCGGCGCCATGGGCCGGATGAAATCGCATTCGGCGCGCGCGAGGATGAGCCCCGGGATTCGATCGTGCGGAAAGTCCCCTGTGAGCTCTCGCCAGTACGCCCACCGCGCTTCTTCCATGTACGTGAAGTACACCGCGTTGTTCACATGTCCGAACAGATCGCAATCGCGAAAACGTGCGTCGAGCTGATGGCGAAATCGAAATGCGGGCATCTGCCGGCTTTAGCCGGACCTAGTGTACTCTGACGCCGTGTCCGAATTCACTCCAGAGGAGCGGCTTGCGCTGACGCCGTATTTTTCCAGCCTCGATGGTCCCGTCTTCGCGCTGACGAACCTGCCGGACACCGTCAAGGGTGCGCTGTTCTCGCGGTATTCCCGCTCGGCGAAGTCGCTGCGCCGATTGTTCCTCGACGAATTCCTCGGCGATCTCCATGGCGCCGCGGCCGCTGACACGCAGGTGGGGGTGGCTCGTGCGGAACGGCTGTACGCAAAAGTGTTCGCCGAATACGGGGACGATTCGGTTGCCCAGCTCGGCGGGGTGCACCTCGCATGCGAAGGCGCTTCGAACGTGCTGACGAAAGTGCTCGAGTGGGGCCGGCTGATGGCGTATCTCGAGCAGTCCACGCGCTACGTGCCGTATACGGATCGTCCGGGCGGGCGATGGAAATACTATCTGCCGACGGAGATCCAGGGCACGCCGCTGCAGGTCCGCTACCAGTCGACGCTCGATCGCACATTCGAGATCTACTCGCGATGGTTCGAACCGATGCAGGAACATTTCCGCGCGCGATTTCCGAAAGATCCCGCAGACAGCGACGGGGTGTATCGTGCGGCGATTCGCGCGAAGGCGCTCGACACCCTTCGCGGGCTTCTTCCGGCCGCCGTGCAGTCGAACATGGGCTTGTTCGGAACGGGCCAGGCGTACGAGGCGCTGCTGCTTCGCATGCGCGCGAATCCGCTGGCAGAGTCCCGCGAGTACGCCGACCTCATGCTCACCGAGCTGCGAAAGGTGATTCCCGCGTTTCTCACTCGCGTCGATCAACCCGATCGTGGTGTCCGCTGGACGCAGTACTTCGCGGAGACCAAATCGGCGACCGAGAGCATCGCCGAGAGCCTTCTGTCCGAAGAGACGCGCGAATCACGGCCGGAGGTGACGCTGACTGATTTCGATCCAGATGGAGAGATCAAGGTCGTGGCTGCCGCACTCTACGCGGTGTCGGATTTGCCCGACGATCAGCTCTTCAACGCGGCTCGCAGGATGTCCAGCGACCATCGGGCGAGTGTCCTGCGCGCGTATGTGGGCAATCGCGCGAACCGGCGCCATAAGCCCGGTCGCGCATTCGAGCGGACAAGCTATCGCTTCGATGTGCTCTCGGACTACGGCGCGTTTCGCGATCTGCAGCGCCATCGTCTGTTGACGCTGGAGTGGCAGCCCCTTGGCGCGCTCCATGGGTATGTTGAGCCGGACGCCATCGAGGCGGCGGGCGCGCACAAGGACTGGACCGATGTGATGGACGCGTCCGCCGAGCTGCACGATTCGCTGCACGCCGCCGGCCTGTCGGCAGTCGCGCCGTACGCCGTGTCGATGGCGTACCGTATCCGCTACTACATGGACATGAACGCGCGCGAAGCGATGCACCTGATCGAGCTGCGCACGGCCCCTCAGGGACACCCCGCGTATCGCCGCATCTGCCAGGCGATGCACACGCTCATCGCCGAGCAGGCCGGCCACCACCTCATTGCAGACGCAATGAGCTACGCGGATCACTCGGAAGTGGAGCTGGAACGACTGAATGCTGAGCGCGCGGCGGAGAAAAAAGCGGCCCGCGAAATAGGTGCGGAAGATTGGACGCTGGAAGTAAGACGCAATATTAGTCGCGCTGCGACGGAAAAATGCCCGTCAAAGGAAATGCGAGACCCGTGAGCGCGATCGAGCGCATTTCCTGGCCGTCCCACACCGTGCCCGCCAGCTCGTACGCAGATACTGCCATCCGGTAAATCTCTATGTTCGCTCCAATCGGATCGACTATCCAGTACTCCGGTACGCCATAGCGTTGGAACATGCGCATCTTCCGGCCACGATCGTTTGAAGCAGTCGATGGAGATAACACCTCTACCGCCAAATCGGGCGACTGGCGGACTGGCTTCATCAAACTCACCGTGCGCATGCTGGCGGCCGTCAAGAACACAATGTCGGGCTGGACGACGTCGTAATCCGAAAAGACGATGTCGATGGGACTGGCGACTGCGAGTCCGCCCGTCCGGGAGGCATAGTCGTCGAGGATGCGCCACAAACGCATGGCAACGACTTGATGAAGCAGAATTGGGGAAGGAACCACGAAGACCTCGCCGTCGTACAACTCACAACGGCGTCCGTCTTCCGGCATCTGCGCGAGGTCGTCATAGCTGACTCGCCGCCTCTGCAACTCCATCGGCGCCATCTTAGCATCGTCTCCGGCGAGGGTTGTGCCAATGAAACAGATGCAGAATCAGGCGAGAAATGGGTTCCGGTGGAGAAGGTGTTGATGATTCTGCGACTTCAGTCTCTGTCCCTCGACCAGTATCTCGCGTACTCCTCGAGATACGACAGCGTTTCGAATGTGCGCATGCGATCGAAGAAGAGCACGCCGTCGAGGTGATCGGTTTCGTGCTGGATGACGCGCGCCGGAAAGCCGTGCGAGGCGATTTCGATTCTCTCGCCGTGACGACCCATGGCGGCCACCGTGATCGCGCGCGCGCGGGGAACGCGCCCGCGGATGTCCGGGATGCTGAGGCAGCCCTCCCAATCCTCCACGACCTCGGGACCGGCCGGTGTAATGATAGGGTTGATGAACACCATGGGGTCATCATCCGGCGACAGGGGATCGTCGTTCTCGGGCGCAATAGCCGCGACGAATATGCGAACGCCTTCGTGGATCTGCGGCGCCGCGAGGCCGACACCGTGGTACTCGTGCATGGTGTCGATCATGTCGTCGATGAGTTTTTGCATGGAGGCGTGGGTCACTTCGGCGCGATCGATCTCGCGCGCGCGGGCGCGCAACACCGGATGGCCCATACGGGCAACCTTCAACAGCGACATAGGCAGATTATCCAACAGACCTAAAGCTGGCTCCTAGCAGGGCCGATACACAAACAGATGAAACTTCTCGAAATCGCGCTGATTGTCACGCTCGCCGTCACTTCGTCGGCCTGCGGTATCGATAAGCTCAAGGAGCTGTTTACCTCGCCGACCGAGCCGAGCAACTCCGGTGACGTACGGTCGTATCTTGGCACGTGGGCGGGCCCAACGGTGGCTCCGGCTGCTCAGAGCTGCGGCAGCCTGCAGTGGAAGATCACGTCGCAGACGGGTGGCCAGGCAAGCGGAGATTTTTCTGCGGCGTGTTCCGACGGGGTCGGCCTCGCCGGCACGATGACGGCCACGCACGGTGAAACGTCGATCCCCTGGGCGGCTACCGGCACCGCTACCAAGGAAACGGTGACGTGCCCCTTCACCATGACCGGTACCGGCACCTTCCAGGGCACGTCGAACATCGTCGTGAATTACGCCGGCACGTCCTGCAACGGGCCGGTCAGCGGGTCGCAAACGATCAAGCGATAGTGACGTCCTTGTTCAGGTAGATGTCCTGAATCGCATTCAGCAGCTGGGCCCCTTCCTTCATCGGCCGCTGAAACGCCTTGCGGCCCGAGATGAGGCCCATGCCGCCCGCCCGCTTGTTGATAATCGCGGTCTTGACGGCTTCCTTGAGATCGCTCTCACCCGACGACGCGCCACCTGAGTTGATGAGACCGGCGCGCCCCATGTAACAGTTCGCGAGTTGATAGCGGGTCAGATCGATCGGGTGATCCGACGACAGGTCTGAATACACCTTCTTGTGCGTCTTGCCGAAATTCACCGCGTCATAACCGCCATTGTTCTCCGGCAGCTTCTGCTTGATGATGTCGGCTTCGATCGTCACCCCGAGGTGGTTTGCCTGGCCCGTCAGGTCGGCGGAGACGTGAAAATCCTTTTCCTTCGTCTTGAATGCGGGGTTGCGCAGATAGCACCACAGCACGGTGAACATGCCGAGCTCGTGCGCTTCCTGGAAGCACTCCGTCACTTCCACGATCTGTCGCTTCGACTCCTCTGAACCGAAGTAGATTGTCGCGCCCACGCCCTGCGCACCCATATCGAACGCCTGCGTCACGGCGCCGAACTTGATCTGATCGTAGGCGTTCGGATACGAGAGGAACTCGTTGTGGTTCAGCTTGAGCAGGAACGGAATCTTATGCGCGTATTTCCGCGCCACCGAGCCGAGTACGCCAAGCGTCGATGCGACGCCGTTGCAGCCACCCTCGATCGCGAGCTTCACGATGTTCTCTGGATCGAAGTACGCGGGATTCGGTGCAAACGACGCGCCTGCCGAGTGCTCGATGCCCTGGTCGACCGGGAGAATCGACACGTACCCGGTGCCGCCCAGGCGCCCGTGGTCGAGCAGCGACTGCAGGGTCGTCAACACGCGCGTCGGCCGGTCGGAAATGCTGTAAATGCGCTCGACGTAATCCGGCCCGGGAAGATGCAGCGTCTCCTTCGGGATGGTTTTGCACTGGTACTGAAGCAGGCTTGCTGCTTCGTCTCCGAGGATTTCTTCGATTTTCGAGCCAACACTTTGAACGGCCATGATGTCCTTCCGCTAAGAAAGGGCTATTTTAGCACCCGGGTATGTGAAGTCCTCTACAACTGCCGATTCGACCGCCTGGCGCACAAAATCGTCGATCGGCAGCGCACGCTCGGCACGCTCGATATCCTCACCGCGCGCCTTGGTCGCCGGATGTTTCGGCGTAAAGAGCTGGCAGCAATCCTGATCCTCGATGATCGAAATCGGATACGTGCCAAGCCGCTGCGCTTCGGCCGTGATCTCGTCCTTATCCATGCCGATGAGCGGCCGGAACACCGGCAGCGTCGAGACAGAGCCGATCGTCGCCATGTTTTCCAACGTTTGCGACGCGACCTGGCCGATGACTTCGCCGGTGACCAGGGCGCCCGCATGCGACCGTTCAGCAATCCCCTGTGCGATCCGCAGCATCAGCCGCCGATACACGACAACACGCAGCGGCGGCGCCACCGAGAGCATCACCTGCTGCTGAATTTCGCCAAAGGCCACCATATAGAGACGCGTGAACTGTTGATAGCGCGTCAGCACAGCCGCGAGCTCACGCACCTTCTCCTGCGACGCGCGCGACAGAATCGGATAGCTGTGAAAATGCACCGGGATGACGCGGCACCCGCGCTTCATCAGCCGGTAGCACGCCACCGGCGAATCGATCCCGCCCGACAGCAGCGCCACCACACGCCCGCTCACGCCCGTCGGCATGCCGCCCGGACCTGCTTCTTTGCCGAAGTGGTAGAACGCTTCCCCTGTCAGCGCCTCGACGTGGATGGTGAGCTCGGGGTTGTCCAGGTCGACGGTCCATCCCCTGGCTTCCTTGATACGGCCGCCAATCTCGCGCTCAATCTGCGGTGAAGTGAGCGGGAAGCGCTTATCCGCGCGCTTCGCCGACACGCGGAAGCTGGAGACGCGCACGTCGCCGAGATCGTCGAGGACAGCCTTCGCGATGCCGTCAACGTCGAGGGGCACGAGCGCGGCCCGGGAAAAATTCGCGATGCCGAACACGTGGCGCAGCCGCTCGGCCACAGCGTCCCATGCGTCGGGTGCGCCGAGCATGATCTCGATGCGCCCCATCTTTGTGACGACGCGCCTGACGTCGAGATCGCTCGTCGCTGTCTTGATGTTGCGCACCAGTCGGGCGATAAACCATGGCCGATTCCGCCCCTTGAGCGCGATTTCCTGGTAGTGGACGACGACCGAGTTCATGCGAGGGCCTCGGCCGCGCGGCGGCCGCTCACGGCGGCGCCTTCGATCGTGGCGGGCAAGCCGGTTTCTATCCAGTCGCCGGCCAGCACGAGCCCTTTGATCTCAGTCACGGTCGCCGGGCGCTTGGGTTGCCCCGGCGCGAGCGAATACGTCGCACGCCGTTCCCTGACAACCGACGCACGGATAACGGCGGTCCCTCGGCACTCGGGCACCGCCTCGCGAAGCTCCCCGAGTGCGAGTGCGATCAGTTCGTCATTCGGGAGGGCCATGACCGCATCAGCGCCGCTCGAGACGAGCGTGATGTGTGACGTGCCTTTCTCGAACATTTGTTCCTTGTCGAACACCCATTGCATCGTGCGGCCGGCGAGACCGAGAAAAGGGGTCCTCAGTATGCGGCGATTCAGCCAGAGATTGACGCTCGCAATCGGCGAGGACGCTGTGGCGGCGGCCGCCGTGCGGACTTCGTCAATTGGACCGAGGTCTCCTGTGAACAGATCGACGAGCGCGTACCAGGGAACCGCGGCGACCACCGCGCCCGACTCGAGGCGCTCGCCCCGCGCATCGACATGGCTGACCGCTCCGTTCGCAAGATGAACCCGAGCGGGACAGCCGATGCGGACTGCTCCTCCTCGCTCCTCGATGAATCGGCGCGCTGGCTCGGCGTACACCTGGTCGAGCGGCCACGTCGGCAACGCGAGCGATGCGTCTCGCGGTTCGCCGCCGAACATCTGCGCTAACACAGCGGCGAACGGCGGGGCCGCCGCCACGCGTATCGACTGATTCAACGCCGCGAGCGCGAGCGGTTCCCAGAGCATCTCTCGGATTCGCGCTGTCTGCCCGTTGTTGATGAGCCACTCTTCAACCGTCTCACCGGGCGACGCCGCGATGCGCGTTGGTGTCTGCCCTCTGCCCTCTGCCCTCTGCGCTCTCTGCGCAATGCGTATCGGCGCAGCCATCCGCATGGCGGCCACCCGATCCCGCCAGCCCAATGCGGTCCAGTCGAGGAGTCCCGCCGCGAAGTTCAGGGGAGGCGGCAGCGCCGGCAGGCTCAACCGGCTTCGCTCTCCCGTGCGATCGACGAAATCCACTTCGAGGCCAGGCTGCACCCGCACACGATCCTCGGTGCCTATCTGCCGCAGAAACGCAAACGTCTCGTGATAGCAGCCGAGCATCACGTGTTGTCCGTTGTCGACGCGCTCTCCGGTCTGCGGATCATTGAATGCGGTCGCGCGGCCGCCGAGCACTGCCTTCGATTCGAGCACGACGACGCGCGCGCCCCGGCCGGCAAGTGCGACCGCTGCGCGGAGACCAGACACACCGGCGCCGGCGACGATGACATCGGGAGACTTCACTTGAAGGACACCATCACCTTCAGCCACGTGAGCCCGGCGATCATGGCCTGACGCGGACGTCCGACCCGCACGCGCCCCCGGAAAACGTCGTATCGCGCCCGCTCGATCGAGCGCAGCAGCTCGAAATAGATCGCACCCATGATCCGCGCCGCCACGAGCCTCCGCTCATCGCGTCGTGGCAGTGCGGCATCGGCCTTTCGATAGAATCGCCGCGCGCGATCGACTTGAAAGGCGAGCAGCTTCCGCACGTTCTCGCTCGCGCCTCCGTTCCGCAGGTCGTCTTCGGTGCAGCCGAAACGCCGCAGATCCTCGGTCGGAATATAGACACGCCCCCGCTCGAGGTCCGGAGCCACATCGCGGATGATGTTCGTCAGCTGCAGCGCGATACCGAGATCGATGGCGTAGTCGCGGGTCTGCACATCGCGATATCCGAAAATCTCCACACAGATGAGGCCGACCGCAGACGCCACGCGGAGGCAGTACTGGCGCAATTCGTCGAACGTGTCATAGCGGCTCCGCTGCAGATCCATGGCGACGCCGTCGATCAAGTCCTCGAATGCCGACCTCGGCAGCGAAAACCGGGTGACAAACCCAGCGAGCTGCCTGCCCTGGGGTGTCGCCGGCTCCTGGCCTGCATACACGCGCGCGACCTCGGCGCGCCACTCGTCGAGCGCCGCTGCCGGATCCTGCCCCGCCGGCTCGTCCACCGCGTCATCGACTGCGCGGCAGAAGTCCCATACCGCCACAACCGCGTTTCGCTTGTCCGCGGGCAACGCGAGGAAGGAATAGTAGAAGCTGGTAGCACGCGAGCTCATTGTTTAGTCGCGGGGGCTCCCCCGCGCCGCTCACGGCGAATGTCCCATATAAGGGCGCGCCAGATGAGTGACGGCGCATCGCCGATCCCGAGCGTCGGCCGGCACATGAAGACGTCGTAGCCAGCGCGATCGAGCCGTTCGAGAATGCGGGTGCCCCCCAGCCAGGTAAAGCGCAGCTCATGGCGGAGCCGTCCGCTCACACCGTCGCACACGTCCTTGCCCGCGTCGAACGACAGCCTGGTGCGCGCCGCCACGCGGCTGAGGACACGGCGCCACGGCTCCGTCACACGGCGATCGTCGAGATCCTCCATGCGCGCGCCTTCGGCTTCAAGGTCGTCGAGCGGCACGTAGAGGCGTCCCTTCTGCCAGTCGCGATCGAGATCCTGCCAGAAGTTCGTGAGCTGCAGAGCGGTGCACAGCGCGTCCGACGAACGATCGAGGCTCGCGTCGTCGTGTCCGGCGATGCGAAGCACGAGCCGGCCGACGGGATTCGCCGAGCGGCGGCAGTAATCGAGCACGCCTTCCCACGTGTCGTACCGATGCGTCGTGATATCCTGACGAAACGCGCTGATCAGATCATCGAAGAGCGACATCGGAAGATGGCACGCCCGGATGGTCGCACCCAGCGCGATGAACACACGGTCGTCCGGAGCGCATTCCGTCACGCACGCGTGCAGACGATTCTGCCAATCATCCAGCAGCCTCAACCGCTCTGCGTCGGGCCGGCTTCCCTCGTCGGCCACATCGTCTGCTGTGCGGGCAAACGCATAGAGCGCGGCCACATGCGGCCGCATGTTCGTGGGTACCAGCCACGAGGCCACCGGAAAATTTTCGTAATGGGTTCGGGCGAGGCGCTCGCACTCGGCGTATGCGGCCCGCAGGGCGGCCGCGTCGGGTTGCATCCCAGTCGTGCGCATCGGCAAGAGCGTTATTGTACCGGTGATTGCAGATGCGCGACGCCGTAGCCGCCTTCGTCGCCGCGGCGCTGATATTCGTCGCCCTCAGCCTCTTGACCTCACTGCACTTTTACCGAAAGCGGCAGCGCAACGTTCGAGAGGACGAACTGGCCCGCGGCCGTACGATCATCGTCGAGCTGCCGACCGATCCCGAGCTGACGCTGTTCACCGAGGACGCCGAGCGCTTCTATTACGGCGCGACGCCTATCGACAAGAACACGATTGTCGCCGTGCGCGTGCTGATTAACGGATCGCCGATTGCCGCATTCGTCTCGCCCCGATGGACGACGGAAGGCGGAACGCCGGCACATGACGCAAGCCGCTCGAACGCGGAGGTCGATGATATGTCCGAAGGGATCCTGCGTGACAAATGGGACGTCGCTCTCGAGACCGTGGATCCGCAGCAGCCGACAATCGTGGTCGCCTGCGGAGCCGTGCGCGAGCGGGTCTCTCAGGAGCTTGCGCGGAAAATCTTCGACGCCGTCAAAGCGGACCTGGAGAAGCGATGCTGAAGCGCCCTTCGACGCGGCTCAGGGCAGGCTACCACTCCACTTCCGGCTGGCCCGACCGATGATTGACGACGCGCGCCAGCACGAAGAGCAGATCGGACAGACGATTGACGTATGCCAGCAGGTGCGCCTCGACGCTGTCCGCGCCGAGCGCCACGATCGACCGTTCCGCGCGACGGCACACCGTTCTCGACAGATGCAGCAAGGCCCCGGCGCCGTTCCCGCCGGGCAGAATGAAGCGCCGCAGCGGCGGCAGCTCGGCCTCGAATCGATCGATCCAGTCTTCGAGGCGCTGAATATCAGCATCGGTCACCGCGACTTTGGTGACCCGCTCCGCGATCTTCTCGGCCGGATCGGCGAGCCGCGCGCCTATCGCAAACAAGTCTTTCTGCACGTGCTCGAGCAACGCGGCGAGGTCCCCCGCGAGCTCGCCTTGCGCGCGCACCACTCCGAGGCACGCGTTCAGCTCGTCGACCTCGCCGTACGCAGCCACGCGCGGATCGGACTTCGACACGCGGGTCCCGCCGAACAGCGCTGTGCCGCCCGCATCGCCGCCGCGCGTGTAAATTTTCATGGTCGCCAGTATACGTAAAACCCACCTTCGCCAAGGCTCCGGCGGGCAGACTCGCCGTCGAAAAAGCGAGGGAACGGACGCGGTTCCCTCGGCTGCGTCGCGACGCCGCTTCAGGCGCCGGCTGCTCGACTGGTACGACCGGCACGGGCGAACATTGCCCTGGCGCGAGACGTCGGATCCGTACCACATCCTCGTGTCGGAGATCATGCTTCAACAGACGCAGGTGGATCGCGTCCTGCCGAAGTATCACGAATGGCTCGAGAAGTACCCCTCGTTCGAAGCGCTTGCGGCGGCGCCAGAAGGGGACGTCTCGGAGACGTGGCGGCCGCTGGGCTACAACATCCGTCCGAAGCGGCTGCAGGCGATCGCGCGCGAGGCGGTCGCGTCCTACGGCGGACACTTGCCATCGGATGAAGCAACCCTGCTGTCGTTCAAGGGGATTGGCGCCTATACAGCAGGCGCCATTCGCAGCTTCGCCTTTCGCGAGCGCGCGGCGATCCTCGACACGAACGTCGCGCGCGTGCTCTTTCGCGTCTTCATCGGCAGAGGCGTCCCCAAGGCGCACGCTACGAAGAAGGACTTGTGGCGCATCTCGGCGTCGCTCGTTCCGCGGAGCCGGGCGTTCGACTTCAATCAGGCATTGATGGATTTCGGCGCGACGCTGTGCACGGCGAGAAAGCCGAAATGCCTGATCTGCCCGATGGCGCCGCTCTGCGCCGCATATCCGCACAATCCCGAGAACGAGACGCGTGCCTGAACGCATCGTCGTTGTCGCGGCCGTGATTGAACGGGAAGGACGGTTCCTGGTTACGCGGCGTCTCACAGGCACGCACCTCGCCGGCTACTGGGAATTTCCAGGGGGAAAAGTTCACGTTGGAGAGACGCAGGAAGGCGCGCTGCAGCGCGAGATACGGGAGGAGCTGAGCACCGACATCTCGACGCCGCGGAAGATCTTCCACACAGCTCATACCTATGCCGAGCGGATCGTCGAACTGCACTTCTATCGCGCGCGGCTGACAGACGAGCCTCGGCCGGTACTCGGCCAGGAGCTTCGCTGGATTACGCGGGATGAGTTCGGGGGGCTGGAATTTCCGCCCGCGGATGCAGAGCTAATCGACGGGTTGATAAACGCGAGCCTGTGAAGCGCCCACGGTCAATTCGGTGCCGGGCGCGGCATGGTCGCGCTGGACGTAACCGAGCGCCAGAGGCGCGCCGTGCTTCGGCGAGGCTATGGCGCTGGTGACCTCTCCGACCAGACGATCGCCAACCTGAATCCTGGTGCCGCGCACAGGCACGATTCCGTCTGCGAGCACGAGTGACACGAGCCGGCGCGCGACGCGGCCGTGGCCTCGATGCATCACGCGGATGATGACCTCCTGACCGACGTAACACCCTTTCGTAAAGCTGATGGCGCGATCTTCGATCCCCGCTTCGAGCGGAATCGTATCGGTGGTCATGTCGGTCCCGAAACGCGGGCGCGCAGCCTCGATACGAAGCGTCTCGGCCGTGTCCTCGCTCGCCCTCGCCGCGCCGGCGTCGGCAAGCCGTGTGCGCGTCGCGTCGGCGTCGGACGCCGGTACGTAGAGGTCGTATCCAGGCAGCGCGAACGCATCATCGCGGACGATCGTCACCGACTCGTGCGTGATGTTGTCGTACTGCGCGGCAAGTTCGATCACCGACGTACCGGTCGCGCTTTGAATCATCCGGGCTGCTGACGGACCGTGCACCCCGATCGCAGTCAATTCGCCCGTGACGTCCCTGGCCTGCACATCCTCGGAGAACACCAACCTGTCGAGGCGCTCGGCGAGCGGGGCAGCGATGTCACGGTCCACCGCGAGCAGCATGCGGTTTCCCGTCTCGATGATCCGCATGTCCGAGATCATCCGCCCCTGAGGGGTCAGATAGGTCGCGTAGACGCCTCGGCCGGTCGCCAGACCTGCAACGTCGTTGCTCACCAGCGCATGCAGAAACGAGGCGCGATCAGCGCCCGTCAGCGCAAGCGTCCCTTGCGATGAGCGGTCGATGAACACAGCTGAGTTGTGCGCGGCGTTGTACTGGTCGAGAGAAAACATCTGTTATCCTGATGGAGAGTGCAATTCCTCAAATATTTTACTGTTATTACCGCGATGGCCGGGGCCGCCGGGGCTGCGGCCGTCGAAGACGCCGCTGCGCAAGCACCCGCCGCCCACACGTTTCACGTGTTCGTCCGCGGCGTGGACGCCGGAACCGAAGAGGTGACGGTGCTCGAATCAGCCGACGGCTGGACACTGCGAGGGTCCGGCAAGCTCCGCGCGCCCATCAATCTGTCCATGGATTTCTGGGAGGCCCGGTACGATCGCACGTGGAAGCCGCTCGAGCTCACCATCAACCTCACCGAGAGCGCGAGGCGGTGGAGCGTCCATACCACGTTCAACGGCACCATCGCGTCGAGCGATATCACACAGGAGGGGCAGAATCAGCGCCGCACCAGCACGGTCGCCACTGATACCGTGGTGCTGCCAAACCTCATCTTCGGCGCGTATGAAGCGCTCGCCGCGCGGCTCGCCACGGAGAAAGTCGGCTCGCAGCTGCAGGTGTTCATCGCGCCGCAGGATGCCTTGCCCGCGCTTGTCGACAAAGTGACCGACGAGACCATCAAGACACCGGGACGCACCATTGCAGCGCGGCGATGGACGCTGCACGTGGGCGGAGGCGCGGCAAAGCTCGAGATGGATGTGTGGACCGAAGGCAGCCGCCTGTTGCGCGTTGATATTCCCACGCAGATGCTCATGGTCGCGCGCGCTGACATCGCTAGCGTGTCGGCGCGCCTCGTCACCATGGCGCGGCCGAATGATGAGGAAGTGACGATTCCCGCAAACGGCTTCAGTCTCGCCGGAACGATTTCAAGGCCCATCGCCCAGGCGGAGCCACCGGCCTCGCCGGGGCGCAAGGCCGCGCCCGTGCGCCTTCCAGCGGTGGTGCTCGTATCGGGATCGGGTCCCACCGATCGCGACGAGTTCGTCGCCGGCATTCCGATCTTCGCTCAGTTGGCCAATGCCCTCGCCGATGCCGGCTCTCTCGTCGTGCGCTACGACGAGCGGGGTGCGGGCCAGAGCGGCGGGCGCCAGGAGTCGGCCACGATCGAAGAATTCGCCACCGACGCCCGCGCCGTCGTCGCGTACCTGATGAAACGGCGGGATGTCGACCCGAAGCGCATCTCGCTTGTCGGGTACGGCGAAGGTGGATGGATAGCCCTCGTGGTCGCGGCGCGCGAGCCCAAACTCGCGGCGATCGGGTTGATTGCGACGCCGTCGACGCCGGGAACCGAGCTGGTGCTCGAACAGCAGCGGCTCATGTTCGAGCGAAGCTCGACCAGCGCGGCCGCGCAGCAGTCCGCCATCGAGCAGCAGAAAAAGATTCTGGATGCGGTCGTCACAGGGAAGGGTTGGGAAAATTTCAACGCCGACATGCGCAGGCGCGTCGACACCCCGCTCTATCGCAGCTTCCTGATGTTCGAGCCCGCAGAGGTGATCGTGAAGGTGCGCCAACCGATGCTCGTCATGCATCCCATGCTCGATCGCGAAGTCCCCGCCTACCACGGCGAGCAGCTCGCGCAGCTCGCGCGCTCGCGGCCGCGTGCGAAGGCCACCGAGTTCGTGCAGCTGGCCGGCGTGAATCATCTGCTCACGCGCTCGGCGACCGGGGAGATTGCCGAGTACGGGACGCTGACGCAGCGCACCATCAGCCCGGCCGCAACGCTCGAGCTGACATCGTGGCTGGCGAAAGCTCTGATCCCCGAGCCTCAGAAATGATGTGGACCCTGGAGCCGGATGACCCGTCTGTCGAAGGCTTCACGTTTCATCTTCCACCGGGCTCGGTGAAAACGGTCGGACGGTCCACGGGTGCGGAATTCATCGTCGACGCTCCGCTGGTGTCGCGCCTTCATTGCCAGCTGACGGCCACCGTCGATGTGCTGCAGGTAAAAGACCTCGACAGCACGAACGGCACGTTCGTCAACGGCAAGCGCGTCACGGCAGCGGTGTTGCGCGCGGGCGACAAACTGTCGGTTGGCCGGCTCGAACTGATCGTGCGAAGCAAGTAGTCCGCAGCAGGTAGTGTCCGGCTTAGCCGGACCCTCTACACCCATCGGCAGCGCCATCGGTAGCGCAGGACTTCAGTCCTGCCCTCGGCCTCCTATCCCGACTTCAAGAACGGATTCGTCCGGCGCTCGTGCCCTATCGTCGTCGGGGGACCGTGGCCTGAGTGCACCGCCGCGGCATCTCCGAATGCAAACAGCACCTGCGTGATTGATCGAATCAGCGTCGGATAGTCGCCGCCCGGCAGATCAGTCCTGCCGATAGAGCCGGCGAAGAGCGTATCGCCGACGAAGAGATCGTCTTTCTTCAACCCCTTCATGCCACACGCGAGGCAGACGCCCCCCGGGCAGTGTCCCGGGGTGTGATGGATCGAGACGTCGTATTCGCCGAACGACAGCGTCTCTGAGAGATCGTAGTAGCGATCGATCGCGGGTAGCGCGTCGCAGTGCAGCCCGAAGAAGGCCGCCTGCTGCGGAGCCGCGTCGTAGAGAAACTGATCGTCCCGATGCAGGTACACCGGCACGTGCAGCGCCCGCTTCGCGCGCGGGACGCCCGTGACGTGATCCACGTGCGCGTGCGTCAGAAGAATCGCCTTCGCATTCAGCGAACGGCTGGCGACAACGTCGAGCAGCATGTCGACTTCGTCGCCTGGATCGATGACGAGCGCCTCGCTGGTCGTTTCACACGCCACGACGTAGCCGTTCTTCTGGAACGGCGCAACCGCGCGGGTCTCGATGATCACGGCATCCACCACGCAGCGATGGCCGCCGCCAGGGCGACCGCCACGATGACCAACGCGATGAGAACGCCACTACGCCGTTGTACGCGGCTGCGGCGCGCGGGCTCAGCAGCCCCCGCAGCCTCCTCCGCCTCTGTGCGCATATCGAGGATGGCCGCGACACTTCGGAACTCAGCGGCCACCGTCGCCGCACTTTGCACGCGGTGCTCGACGTTCGCAGCAAGCATCCGGCCGATCGTCATTTCGAGCTCAGGCGGCACGGCGACGTTCAGGCCAGTCAGCACCTGCCCTCTTGTGCGCTGGCGGCCGGTGAGCATCTCGAACATGATCGCTCCCAGGGAGTAAATATCGCTGCGCGAATCGGCAGGGTGTCCGGCGAGCTCCTCGGGGGACACGTACGGGCTTGCGGACGCGACGCGCTGGGCGCCACCGACGGTAAAGCGCGACAGCCCGAAGTTCACGAACTTGGCGCGGTCCTTCGGCGTGATCATGATGGTATCGGGCCTGATATCTCCGTGAATCATGTCGGCGCCATGAGCATCGGCGAGCGCATCGGCGAGGTTGATGCCGAACTCCAGGGCGCGGCGCACGTGCAGCGCGCGGCCGTTGATCACGAATCCGAGAGGCTGCCCCTGCACGAACTCGAACACGAGGAACGGCCGATTCCCATCCTGACCGATTTCGAACAGCATCGCGATGTTCGGATGCGAGAGCAACATCAGCCGGCGTGAGGTCTCGAGCAAGGCCTGGAGGAACGCCTCATGCTCCGGCATGATCTCCGGCATGACTTTGAGCGCGACGGTTCGTCCCAGATTCGTATCGCGTGCGCGATACACTTCACCCAGGCCGCCGGCGCCCAACGGCGCGAGGATCTTGAAGTGTGCGATAGCGTCAGGCATGGGCGCGGCTATTTTTTCGGCGGCATCGACGGCCGCATGTCGACGCGGCTCGACAGGCTGCGCCGATCCTGCGACAGCAGATCGACCACGACCTGCGCGATGTCGTCGGGACTCAACTTCCATTCTTTCTGCGGACCGGCCTCGCCCATGAAGTCCGTGTTCACGGAACCGGGCTTGATGTAGCTGACGCGGATGCCATCGTGCCGAACCTCCTGCATCAGCGCTTCGCTGAATACGTCGACGGCGGCCTTCGACGCGCAATACGCCGCGCCTCCCAGGAACGGATTCGTGCCGGCAAGACTGCTGATATTGATGATGTAGCCGCCGCCGCGCCTGCGAAGATGCGGCACCGCTGCTTTGCAGCAGTTGAAGACGCCGGTCACGTTGGTATCCATCACGCGTCGCCATTCGTCGTGCCCCTGCGACTCGACGCTCCCGAACCACCCGACGCCCGCATTGTTGACGAGGATGTCGAGCCCGCCCTGCCGCCGCGCGGTCTCGTCCATGAGCGACTCCACCGCAAGGTGATCGCGCACATCAGCCGCAAAGATCAACACGCGCGCCCCGCCGCTGGCAACGCGGGTCAGCTCGGCTTCGGCTCTCTCCAGACGCTCCTTGTTGACGCCGCTGATCGCGACATGCGTGCCCTTCTGCAGGAGCGCCGCGGCAATCGCCCGACCGATCCCGCGCGATCCCCCTGTGACGATAGCGACCTTGCCCTCGAGTGACGTGCCCATCCGCTGAATATACATTTTTCCGGTTGACGCCGGACACTACGGCCCGAAATACCCCGGTCTCGCCTGTACCGTGACGCCGCGATTCTTCACGCGCACCTCGAGGCGATGCCAGCCGCCCGTGGCAACGCCCTGCGGCGAATAGCTGATGAGGTAGCGCATCCGAAACTCTTCGAGAATCCTGGCGAACGCGGCGGAGAGATCGTTGGTCGATTCGATTGCGAACACCCGTCCACCGGTCACCTCGCTCAACTCACGCGGAAAGCTCGCCCGCGGCTGGCCGATCTCGACGCTGTAGACCACAACGTCGCCGCGGCGCGCGGTTTCCAGTACGGCATCGGCGGTGAGCCAGCTGGACGTGTCCACGCCATCGCTGAACACGATCAGGAGCGATCGCCCCGCATCCGATTCGCCGAGGAGCATGCCGGCGTGCGTGGCGTCGATAAGTGAGGTGAGTCCTTCCCCCCGCGCCTGATCGAGTGCGGCACGAACACGCTCGAAATTGCCGGTGAGCGCCAGGCTCGGCGAGACGACGTGGCTGAATGCGACGAGGCCGGCGCGATCACCTGGCTTCAACCCGTCGAGCACGCGCTTGCCGGCGGTTTGCAGGTGGCCGAGCCGCAGGCCCTGAAGGCTCGCGCTCATGTCGAGCGCGAGCACCACATTCAACGGGATCTGCTCGAAGCTCGCGAGATCGACGCGCTGGCGAACTCCGTTGTCCAGCACCTCGAAATCATCAGAGGTCAGTCCTTGCAGCGGACGCCCGTATTCGGTGACCAGCACGTCGACCCGTACGGCGTCGATGCGGCTGGTAAACGTCGCCTGCCCGGCCGCGGCGGCGGATCCCAGGTACGACGCGCCGAGAGCCGCGAGAGCTGATGCCGCGCACAACCGCGTCAGCGGGGGTAGTAATACACCCACCACGGATCCTCCCGCACGCGTTCGTCGTCGGGCAGCGCGGCGATGGCTTGAAGCTCGCGCTGTGCAGCCAATCGATTGCCGCCGCGGCGGGCGATCTGGCTCAGGGCAAGCCGTGGCGACTGTGCTTTTGGATACAGCCCAGACGCCGTTTCGAACGCGGCCCGCGCGGCTTCGTCATGCCCAAGCGCCTCTTCCGCGCGTCCAAGAAATAAGTGCGCGAGATACAAGAGCTGCTCGCTCGCGCCGTCCGCAATCGCGCGCCGCAGTTCCTGCGACGCGTCTTCGTGTCGCCCCAGTTGATCGAGCACGCGCCCATGGCGGACGCGCGCCTCGAGATGATCGGGCCGATGTGCCACAGCGTCGCGGAAGAATCGCTCGGCCCTCACCAGCTCGCTGCGCGCAGAGCTCACCGCAGCAGACGCGCGGTTGGACTCAACAACGGATTCGGCCGCGGCTTGAAGAGCGGTGGACGCGAACATCTCGTGCAACACGCCGCTGGCGAACAGAATCGCCGGATCCAGGGGAAAGAGCTGTCGTCCGCGCGCGTAGTGGTCGACCGCCGCGGCGGATTGCCGCATCCGGAGTAGATCTGCCCCCGTTTCCACGTACCACTCGCGAACATCCGGGTGCGACGCCGGCGCCGGGGTCACGCTGTCGAGCAGCGCGCGTCCAAGCTGCCAGTGCATGCTGATGTACCGGATGCCCGTCCATCGCCCGTCTGAAATCCTGTAAGCGGTCTTCTGGTTGGGTGATCGACGAGCGGCGTCTTCGGGAATCAATTTCCCGATGTCGGCGTGCATCGCAGCGCCGCGAAGAAGAACGTGATTGACCTGAGCGGGATCGATGGCCGCGCGCGAGCGCGCATGCCGTTTCGCCTCCGCGACCACATCATCGAGCTCCTGCCACGTCCAGGTCGACACTTCGATGGCAATCATCCCAGGATCCCCCGGCTGGTGCGCCTCGATTGCCGCGAGCCACTGCTCGTACCGGCTGGGCCAGGTGGGTGTTTGTCCAAGGGAGGGCTCCGCCAGGCGCGGACACGCCACAAGAAGCCCCGCGACCGCGAGCCGGCAAGAAAGGCGGCGCAGCTGCGTCAAGGCGCTACAATAGCATCACACCAAGTAAGGAGAGGGGTCATGTCGCGAAGGTTGACAGGCGCGGTCCTCGCGCTCACGTTCGCCGGTTCTGCCGGCACCGGGCTTCTGGCTATACGCAACAAGCCGCAGGCATCGGCGGCCACGAAACAATCGCCCGAAGCCGACGCGCTGAACAGCGGACTCCAGCGGCTCGATAAAGGCGACAAGATCGCGCGAACCAGCCCCAAACAGGCACGCAGCGAATACGAGTCGGCGCTCAAGCATTTTCAAACAGCAGCCGCGGCCTCGCCCGACAACTATCGCGCGCACAACGGCGCCGGCTATGCATTGAGAAAGCTCGGCAGGTATGAAGCCGCACTCGCGAGCTACGACCGTGCATTGGCGCTGGCGCCTGCGTCATCCGAGGCGATCGAGTATCGCGCCGAGGCATATCTCGCACTGAATCGCCTGGCGGACACCAGGCAGGCATACATGCATCTGTTCGTCCACGATCGCACGGCGTCGAACGTACTGATGAAAGCGATGCAGGCATGGATCGAGCAGCGTCGCGCCCAACCTGCTGGAGTCGAGGCCGACGCGATCGAGGGGTTCGCCACGTGGGTTCGCGAACGCGACGCGCTCGCCGTTTCAGTCGTCAATCTGGGCCACAACTCCCCGGACTGGAAATAGCGGCGTGAAAACATGGATGGGCCTTGCGGGTGTGATTCTCGTCGGCGTCATTGTGTGGCCTGTCGCCGCACAGACCGACGTCGCCAAGGCTACGTCGGGCACGCCGTCGGCAGCTGAGTTTTTCGCAGACAGGATGCCGCGATGGTTTCCCGTCCCGAAAATTCCCGCCGACAACCCCATGACGGAAGAAAAGGTCGAGCTGGGCCGGCATCTGTTTTACGAACCGATGCTCTCGGGAAACAGCACCCATTCGTGCGCGAGCTGCCACCAGCAGTCGCTCGCGTTTACTGACGGTCTTGCGCAGGCGATCGGCTCTACGGGAGGCGTGCATCAGCGCTCCAGCATGTCGCTCGCGAACGTGGTCTACAACGCGTCGTTCGGGTGGAGTGATCGCACGTGGAGCCTCGAGTCACAGATGGAGGTGCCGATGTACAACGAGCATCCCATTGAGATGGGGCTGAAGGGGCACGAAGCGGAGGTGATCGACAGATTTATCGCCGACGCCGACTATGTCGCGCGTTTCCGCACCGCATTTCCCGCCGATCCACATCCGGTTACGCTGCCGAACATCGTGAAGGCGATCGCGTCGTTCGAGCGGACGATCGTGTCGGCAGACTCTGCCTTCGACCGCTATCTGTATAAGGACGACCACAGCGGGATGCCGCCGGCCGCCAAGCGGGGCGCGGCGCTGTTCTTTTCTACCCGACTCAAATGCAGCGAGTGCCACGGCAGCGTGAATATCTCGGGACCGACGATGTTCTCGGGTGCCATGCCGTCAGACCCCGAGGCGTTCTTTCACGACACCGGCGTCGCATCGGAACCGGCGAAATTCCGCGCACCCACGCTGCGGAATATCGCTGTGACCGCCCCCTACATGCATGACGGAAGCATCGCGACCCTGACAGACGTCGTGCTCCACTATGCCGCCGGCGGTCGAAGCAGCCGGCCGAAGAGCGACAGGGTTCGCGGGTTTGCATTGTCGCAGGCCGAGACCGGCGACCTCGTGGCGTTTCTGCATTCGCTGACAGACGAGAAATTCCTCACAAACCCGGCCTTCAGCAATCCGCTCAGCAATCCCGATTTGCGCCGCGAGGCGCTGCGAGGTGAAAGAACCAATTCAGAGCCGCCGGCATGGCTGACGGGGTCTCACTAGTAATATTGACCGGCGCATGTCCCTGGTGGCAATTATCGGTGCGGGTGAAATCGGCGGAGCCGTCGCACGCACCCTTGCGTCACGGGCCCGGATCGATATCGTTCGCCTCATCGACGACAAGGAATCAGTGGCGGTCGGGAAAGCCCTCGATCTGATGCAATGCGGTCCTGTCTCACGCTCTGATGCACGCGTCGAGGGCGCGGCGGATCTGAGCGCCGCCGCAGGCGCGTCGGCGATCGTGCTCGCCGATCCAGCCGGCTCCGCGGAATGGCAGGGGGAGGCCGCATTAGGCGTCTTGCGCCGGCTCAAGAACGGTGGGCATCTCGATCGCTCGGTGCTCATCTGCGCGGGCGCCGCGCATCATACGTTGATGCAGCAGGGACTTGACGAGCTCGATCTCGCGCGCCGCCGCGTCCTCGGATCGTCGCCGGAATCACTGGCGTCGACCGCGCGCGCGCTCGTGGCAATCGAGGCTGGAGCGGCGTCGAACCAGGTGGCGCTGGTGGTGATGGGACGGCCGCCGGACAGAATCGTGATTCCCTGGAGCGAAGCCTCCGTCGCGGGACATGGCGTGGCGTCCGTACTGACGGCCCCACAGCTACGCCACGTCGAACGGCGCTTGCGTGGCCTGTGGCCTGCCGGCCCGAATGCCCTGGGCACGGCGGCGGCGTTATTCTGTGAGAGTGTCGTGCTGGGGTCGCGCCGCATCTTCAGCGCGTTCGTATCGCTGGACAGGGATAACGGGACCCGGGCGCCGGTCTGCGCGTGGCCCGTCTGGGTTGGCGCGTCGGGGCTGGAACGCGTGACGACTCCAGTCCTGTCGGGGCGCGACCAGTTGGTCGTCGATGAGGTACTGCAATGAAACGTGTGTCAGTCAGTCTGATGGTCGCCGCGCTTTGTGCGGCATCCTTGCAAGCCGTTCCGCGACGCATCGATCCGAAAGCCTATCTGGAGCATGTGAGATTCCTCTCGTCTGAAGACCTCGAAGGACGCGGAAACGGAAGTCGAGGCCTCGAGAGCGCGGCCGACTATATCGCCGCGCAGTTTCGCGAAGCCGGCCTCGAGCCGGCGGGCGATGCGGGCACGTTTTTTCAGCGTTTCGAAATGACGACGGGGATGTCGGTGGATTCCGGCAATTCCGTCACGCTGCATTCCGGCCGAAGCGCGGTGCGCTTCGAGGTCGGCCGCGACTACGAGATCGTGTCGACTTCGGGGAATCAGGGATCGGAGGAAACGTTCCCTGTCGTGTTCGCCGGCTATGGCATCTCGGCTCCGGCGGTGGGTTATGACGACTACGCCGGCATCGACGCCGCTGGTAAAGCCGTGCTGGTGCTCACCCACGAACCTCAGGAAAACGACGCGAGAAGCGCGTTCGAAGGACAGACGAACACGGTGCATGCCACCATGATGCGGAAGGTCGAGGTGGCGAGAAAGAATGGCGCAAGAGCTATCCTCGTCGTCGATGACACCAACCATCGTCCCTCACCCGATCGGTTCCGCCGATGGCTGCGGGAGCCGCAGGCCGAGGACTACGGAATCCCCGTCTTCTTTCTCTCGCGCGACCTGGTTCAGCGCGCCCTTGGGAACCGTCTGAACCTGGAGACAACGTCGAATGAAATCGACCGTGACTTTTCGCCAAAGTCGCGCCCAGTCGCGGATCTGACCGTGAGCGCACTCGACCGAACGACGCGAGTGCGCAGGCCGGTGCGGAACGTCATCGGCATCCTGAAAGGCACTGATCCGTCGCTCGAGTCCGAAGCCATCATTGTCGGCGCCCACTACGATCATCTGGGGCGGAGCAGCCGCTTCTCCATGTCGCAGAACACGAGCGGTCAGGTTCATCACGGCGCCGACGATAACGCGTCGGGCACCGCCGCGGTGATTGAGATGGCCAAGGCGGCCGTCGAAGCGCGCAAGGAATTCCAGCGCAGTCTGGTGTTCATGACGTTCGCCGGTGAAGAACATGGCCTGCTGGGCTCGTCGCACTACGTCAATCATCCGGCCGTGCCGCTCGACAGGACCGTCGCGATGATCAACCTGGATATGGTGGGACGCGCGGGCGGCCGGATCATGGTGGACGGTCTGGCAAACGCACCGTCGATCGAGGCCGATCTCACCGTTGCCGAATCCGCGAGCTCACTCAAACTCCGCGCGCTGCGAGGCGGGCCGGGCGCCGGGGCGAGCGACGACGCCACGTTCCTGCTCAGGAAGATTCCGTCTATTAACTTCTTCTCAGGCTTTCATTCGGACTACCACCGCCCAAGCGACACGTGGGAAAAGATTGACGCCGCGGGCGGCGCAGGGGTCGCCGATCTTGCGCTGGCGCTCGCGCGGCAGCTCGCGAATCGTGCCGAGCGTCCGCCGTTCGCCGAAACAGTGCAGCAGGAGAACGATCCACACTCGAGCGGCAACGTGGGCGCGGTCTCGGGATACGGTCCGTATTTCGGATCGGTGCCTGATTTCGCGAACGAGGGTCAGGGGGTGAAGTTTGCCGAAGTGCGAGCCGGCAGCCCCGCCGCCAAGGCCGGCCTTCGAGGTGGCGACGTGATGACCCATTTCGGCGGCCTGCCGATCAGGACGCTGTACGACTTCACATTCGCGCTGCGGGAGAAGAAACCCGGTGATCGCGTGGACGTCGTCGTCATGCGCGACGGCAAGGAAGTGAAGGCATCGGTGGAATTGACCACGCGCCCCTGATCGCTCGTTCGTTAATTGCTTCGCGCTGAGGTTAGTGCAGCGAAAGCCCGGTTGAAAAATCAGACAGCTGTTCGCGCAGCATCAATCGACCCCGATGCAATCGCGACTTCAGCGTCTGCTCCTTGACATGCAGTACGGCGCTTGCCTCTTCCGTGCTGAGCCCCTGCACGTCGCGCAGAATGACCGGCGTGCGATAGAGCACCGGCATGTCCTTCAAAGCGCGAACGAGGGCCTGGCGCATCTCTCCGCGCAGCATCTCTTCATCGGCCAGCGGCGCCCAGTCGGCAACCTCGCGCTTCAGCGGCAGTCCGCCGTCCTCGTCGCTCGTCTTCTCCATGGCATTCGGCAGGTTCTGCTTGAACTCGCGGAGCCGCGACATCGCCGCGTTGAACGTGATGCGATAGATCCACGATGACAGCGCTGCGTCGCCGCGGAACGCATCGATTTTCTGATACACCTTCAGCAGCACGTCCTGCGCGACTTCCTCGGCGTCCTCGCGGTTCTTGAGGTACCGGAAGGCGAGCTGATAGATCCTGGCTCCGTACGTGTCCGACAGATCCGCCACGGCGGCCGGATCCTGCGCGCGCAATCGTTCGACAAGGTTCCTGGTGGTTGCTCCCTGGGTCATGGCGTCCTCTGATTACAAGAACACCCCCGGGGCCGGTTTTATTCCCCGAGCAGAACTCTGAATATGAGGATGGGCGCCCAGACCCCGACGACGAGCACAAGTCCAATGAATAGAACTGCTTGCGGACGGCCTAGGTTCACGGTCCACCCGGGTCCGCGGCGCCTCGGCACGAACAGGGAGGGGTCTTGCCGGTTGAAATACAGCCCGGCGAACCGCCAGTGGACATCCTCGGTCTTGCGCGCGACAGGCTTGGGATATTGAAGATAGACCGCCGCGCGCACGCCCACAAGGCAGGACAGGACGATGGAGACGACGAGGATTTGGTAATAGATCGTCCCGAGCCCGCAACACATGAGCTGCCACATCATGATCAGGCGAACCGCAAGCAGCCCTTGAAACGTCACCCAGATCGCCGCCAGCAGGCTGATGGCCTCTGCCGTCATCAGCATCCGCTCACGCTCCTGGCGGCTCAGATTGTCCTCGATGACCGAGCGCGTCTTCTGCGTGCGATACAGCAGCACTCCTGCGATAGCGCCAAACACGATCGCGAGCGTCAACTGAATCCATACGGGCACGAGGATGATCGCGTACGACGCTCGAACGAACCTGTCGGCGATGGCGTCATCATCAAAGTGCACTGGAATCGTTCCAGGTATTGACGGCGCACGGCCGAGAATGTAGCCCGTCGTTCCGGAGATCGCCGCAATGGTGGTCGCGACGCCGAACAGCGTCAAAACGGTGGGGCGATAAATCATTTTCATCTGGCGACCGCCTCGACAACAGTCCGATCGAACACCGCAGTAAAGTTCCGCACGACAGCCGCTTCGGCGTCGGACATGGATATTCGACGCCCCGTCGCACGCGAGAGAGACGTCACGCCGCCCGTCTCGATGCCGCACGGCACGATCAGCCTGAAGAAATCGAGATCGGTCGTCACGTTCAAGGCGAATCCATGGCTTGTAATCCAGCGCGAGATGCGCACACCAATCGCACCTATCTTTTCGGCTCCAACCCACGCGCCCGAGAGCCCTGCCATGCGGGCGCCTTCGAGGCCGAACTCGCAGGCGGTGCGGATCATGACGTCTTCGAGATCGCGCACGTATCTGTGCACGTCGCATCGATCGGGCCGAAGATCCAGAATCGGATAGCCCACCAGCTGCCCGGGGCCGTGATACGTGATGTCGCCGCCACGGCCGGTCTCATGCACCTCCACCTGCCGGGCCGCGAGCAGGTCGGGCGTGGCAATCAGATGCGATCGCGCCGCATCGACTTTGACGCCCAGCGTAATGACATGCGGGTGTTCGACGAGGAGAAGGAGATCCGGCACGTGCCCGGCCCGCCGCTCTTCCACGAGCGCGCGCTGCAGATCACTCGCGGCGGCGTACGGAACGACGCCGAGCCGCCGGATTTCTAATGCACGCACGCCCTAATGGTAGCGTGGGTGGCGCGGGTCAGCTCGGAAACCGCAAGCGCGCCCGCACTCCACCCAGCGGTGACGCCTCAAGCGAGATGGATCCGTCATACACCTCGGCAATGTCGCGGACGATCGTGAGTCCGAGGCCGGTCCCGGGCGCCGCTTCATCGGCCTTCACCCCCCGCTGGAGTACCGCTTCGCGCATGTCATCCGCCAGCCCGCTGCCGTCATCGTCCACGGTAATTTCCACCGCGGCTCCAGTCTGCCGCGCAGCGACAGCCACCTGCGCACGTCCCCACTTGCATGCGTTGTCAAGCAGGTTCCCGATCATCTCGTCGAGATCCTCACGCTGAACGCGCACCGATAACTCGGGCGGCACAACGACATCGATGGCGATTCCACGTTCCGCGTAGAGACGATGCAGCGCGCGCGCCAGACCCTCCGCGGACTCCCTGATCGATGTAAGCGATCCTGCCGCCGCGCCCGCCGCCGCCGCGCGCGCGTGCGCCAGGTGATAGTCCACCTGCCTGCGCATCCGGTCGACCTGCTGGGCAACAGCAGCGGCGATCTCCGGTTGCCCCGCATCCCTCGCGCGCTCCGCTTCGTGCGCAATGATGGCGAGCGGCGTTTTCAAGCCGTGGGCCAGGTCCCCCGCCTTGGCCACGGCACGCCGAACCGCATGCTCTCGCTGGTCGAGCAGTGTGTTGAGATCGTTGACCAGCGGTTGAACCTCCGCCGGGTACAGGCCGTCAATACGGCGGTCTCGCCCTTCGTGCAGCCCGGTGAGACGATTCCGAAGGTTGTTGATGGGCGAAAGGCCGCGGCGCACCTGCACGAACCCGGCAACCATCGAGAATACGCCGAACATCATGACCAGAGGTTGCCGGAATACGTCGTGAACCATGAGGGCGAGTGAGACGCGAGGATGGTGCTCTATGGCTGTCACCAGTCCGGCGGACGCCATGATCGTCAGCCCAATCGTCCAGAGCGCGGTCCCGAGCAGCATGCGGCTCCGCAGGGAGGGCGGTCTCTTCATTGCGTTACTGCGCAACGCGGTACCCGAGACCGCGGACGGTCTCGATGATCGACGCCCCCAGCTTCCGCCGCACCCTCGCAACGAACACCTCGACGGTGTTCGAATCGCGATCGAAGTCCTGCGCGTAAATGTGCTCGGTCAACTCGCTTTGTGACACAACGCGCGTACGATGATGCATCAGGTACGAGAGAACGCGGAACTCGTGGCTCGTCAGCTTCACGGCAACGCCATCGCGCGTCACGCGCGCCAGCCGCGGATCAAGTGTGACCGCACCGCAGCGCATGGCCGGCTGCGTCTGTCCGCTTGATCTGCGTATCAGCGCACGCAACCTCGCGAGCACTTCCTCCATCCTAAAAGGCTTCGACACGTAGTCGTCCGCACCGTCATCGATACCCTGGACGGTCTCGTGCCAGCTGCCGCGAGCTGTCAACACGAGGACCGGGATAGTCATGTCGGACTTGCGCCAGCCACGCAGGATGGTCAGGCCATCGACGCGAGGGAGCCCCAGATCCAGCAGCACAGCGTCGTAGGCTTCCGTTCGCGCAAGGAAATCCGCACGATCGCCGTCAGCCGCGCAATCGACGGCATACCCGGCGCCGCTCAGCACCGCGCACAGTTGCTGCGACAACGATGCCTCGTCTTCGACCACCAGAACTCTCACAGCTATGTAGGGTGTAAGGTTAGCGCTGAACGTGGCCTGAACGAGCCATTCAGCCAGGGTTCATTCGAGGCTCGATCTCGTCGCTTCCATGACAACGCCCTTCACATACGAGTTCGGCTACAGCTGGTGGATAGGATGGGGATATCTGCTTCCCGCTGGGCTGTCTGGAGCGCTCGCCATTCTGGCAGTGAAGCTCAAATGGCGAAAATGGGTGGTCATCGGCTCTGGCGTGCTGGCGGCATGGGCGATCGCAGGCCTCCTGATCACCCATTTCCTGTTCGGGCTCAACCTCCCTGTGCAGCCTCCGACGGAGCGGTTTCTCTCCTCAGGATCGGGACGCGTTGTCGATATCGGCGCGGGCTCCGGCAGGGCATCGATCGGGCTCCTGCTGGCAAGACCCCGCGTCACCGTCACTGCGGTGGACATCTACAAGGGCTATTTCGGAATCGACGACAACACACCAGAACGGTTCATGCGCAATGCTCGCATTGCCGGCGTCGCCGATCGAGCGGAGGCGAAGGTGGGTGACGCGCGCGCGCTGCCGCTCGCCTCCAGCACCTTCGACGGGGCGATCAGCGTGGCCGCGATCGATCATCTCCCTCGCGCCGGCATCCCCAAGTCCCTGGCCGAAGCGGCGCGAGTCCTCAAGCCTGGAGGGGAGTTTCTGCTGACGATTGTGAACGTCGATGGGTGGGCGCGGTTTGCGTCGCCGCACGCGGTCGGGCATCACCCCGCGGCGGATCCACGCAGATGGCGAACGCTTCTCGAATCATCGGGATTCGAAGTCATGGAACAGGGCACCATGCCCGGAGGGCTGTATTTTCTCAGCCGGAAGCCGCGTCCCAGTTCTCGATCATTTTCTTGACGACTTGCATGAACTCATCGGCGATAGCGCCGTCGATGACGCGGTGGTCGTAGCCGATTGTCATGTACGCGCGCAGGCGAATCGTGATGGCGTCGTCGAGAACGACGGGGCGCTTTTCGACCGCACCCACACCCACGATCGCAACTTGCGGCTGGCTGATGATCGGCATACCGAAGAGCGCGCCGAAAACGCCTGGGTTAGTGATGGTGAACGTGCCGCCCTGCACATCGTCGGGCTTGAGCTTCTTTTCCCTGGCGCGGGCCGCCACGTCGGCGATGGCCTTGCTGATCTCGAGCAGGCTCAACGAGTCGGCGTTTTTTATCACCGGCACGATCAGCCCCCAGTCCAGGGCCACGGCGACGCCGATGTTGATGTCCTTTTTATAGATCACGTCGGTGCTATCGACGGACGCATTCACGATCGGGACTTTTTTCAACGCCTCCGCGCATGCCTTCGTGATGAACGACATGTAGGTGAGCTTTCCACCCGCCTTTTCGTACTCGGCTTTCTTCGCCTTGCGGATTTCGTCGACCTTCGTGAAGTCCACCTCGAACGCCGAGTGCACGTGTGGCGATGTGCGCTTGCTCATCACCATGTGTTCGGCGATCTTCCGGCGCATCACGCTCATCGGCGTGCGCTCGTACTTCGCGGCGTCGAGGCCGGCAGTCGCTGACGGATTTGGGCCAAGCAGTGAGGGGGCCTGCCCCGCCGTCTTGTCTGCCGTGGCGCCTTGCGCGGAGGTGGATGCGACGGGCTTGCCGGCGTCGATGTAGGCGAGGATGTCGCTCTTCGTGACTCTTCCGCCGTCGCCGCTACCCGCAATATTGCGGACGTCGACTTGATGGTCGCGCGCGATTTTTCGCACGACAGGTGACAACCGCAGTTCGCGCGCTTCCTCCGCCGACCACGGCTTTGTCAATCCCGGGGCGGTTGTCGCGGGGGCCTGTCTCGACGCAGGGGCACGTCGTGGCTGCGCCGCGGAGGCGGATGCGACAGTTGCAGAGGCTTGTTTCGCCGAAGCACTGGGGGATGGAGGCGGTGCGGAGGCGAATGCGCTTGCGGTCTGAGGCGCGTAGGGACCGAAACGCCCCGAACTGTCACCATCACCCTGAGGAGCGGAGACGGGAGCCGGCTTCTCGGCCACCGCGGGTTTACCCGCCGTGACACCCGCTGGGAGCGCCGAGGCAGGCTTCGCTGCACTCTCGTCGATAACGGCAACGACGGTGTTGATGGGAACCGTCTCCCCTTCTTTGACGTTGACCTGGCTCAGGACTCCGGCCGACGGAGACGGTATCTCAGCGTCAACCTTGTCAGTCGAGATCTCGAACAGCGGCTCGTCGCGCTCGACCGCGTCGCCAACTTTCTTCAGCCATCGGACGATGGTGCCTTCGGCAACCGACTCGCCCATTTGTGGCATCACAACCTGTTTCGCCATTTTTCTTAATCCCGAAGCCCTCAGCTTTCAGCGGTCAGCTATCAGCACTGAGAGCTGACAGCTAAGAGCTGATAGCTACATGTGTATCGCCGCGCCGTGCGTCGCGTGTGCCGCTTCGCCCACCGCTTCAGAAAAGGTCGGATGCGCATGAATAGTGCGGATCAATTCCTCGACGGTGCACTCCAGTCGCAGCGCCAGCGTGGCTTCCGCGACAAGCTCGGTAGCCCTCGGGCCGATCATGTGCACGCCCAACACTTCATCGTACTTCTTGTCGGCAACGATTTTCACGAACCCTTCGGCTTCTCCCGCCATCTTGGCGCGGCCGAGCACGAAGAACGGAAACGTCCCCACGCGAACCTCGTACCCCTGCTGCTGCGCTTCACGCTCCGTCAGCCCAACGCTGCCAATTTCCGGGCCGCAATAGGTACATGCGGGCACGTGGTCGTAGTTGATCGGCTTCGCGTCCCGGCCCGCGATCCGCTCGGCAGCGATCACCCCTTCGGCTGACGACACGTGGGCGAGCTGCGGATGCGGCGCGCGCCCGGCGCCGAACGAGATGACGTCGCCGACCGCCGAGAACCCGGGGACTCCCGTGCGAAACAGATTGTCGACCGTGATGTAGCCGCGATCGGTGCCGAGACCCAGCCCTTCCGCGCCCAACCCCTGCGTGACCGGACCGCGCCCGGTGGCCACGAGCAGATAGTCGACGCTTATTTTTTCTACCCTGCCATCGGGCAGCTGCGCCTCGACCTCGACACCATCGGCACCGGCATTGGCCTTGGTTACTTTGGTGCCTGTGTGGATCGTGATGCCCTGCTTCCTGAACGACTTCTCGAGCTCGGCAGAGATCGCCTCGTCTTCAGCCGGCACGATGCGCGGCAGCAGCTCGATGATCGTCACCTGGCTGCCGAAGCGACGGAAGATCGACGCGAACTCTACGCCGACTGCGCCGCTGCCGAGAATGACCATCGACTTCGGCACTTCGCGCAGCGCTATCGCTTCGTCGCTCGTGATGATGCGCTTGCGGTCGATCTCGACGCCCGGAACGCTTCGCGGCACCGAACCGGTCGCAATGATGATTTCCTTCGTGGCCGTCAGGCTCTGCGTGTCACCCTCGACGACATCGACCTTCCCGCGCCCGGTGATCGCGGCGGTACCTTTTATCCATTCGATCTTGTTTTTCTTGAAGAGGAACTCGATGCCTTTGGTGAGCCCGGTCACCACTTTATCCTTGCGCGCCTGCACCTGATTCATATCGATGCCGACCGCGCCTTCGCCGATGGTGATACCCCATTCCTTGACGTGCTGCACGACCTTGAGCGCATGTGCGTGCTCGAGCAGCGCCTTGGTGGGAATGCATCCCCAGATGAGACAGGTGCCTCCGAGCGCCTTCTGCTTCTCGACCACCGCGGTCCGCAGACCCAGCTGAGATGCGCGGATGGCTGCGACGTAGCCGCCGGTTCCAGCACCAATCACGACAACATCGAACTCGTTCGCCATAACAGGGCAACTTACTAAGGGCACCGGGGGGTGTCAAGGCGGGCCCGCCTGCGCGCCGACTACGCATTCCGCTACGGCGCGGCCACGCCGGAGCTCGGCACTTCCCTGCCGAGCGGAGGCGGGGAAACGCGTTACAATGCCGACTGCCCTCCTCCATGAGTCCTAAGCCGAAAACGATCCTCATCGTCGATGACGACGAGGGGATGCGTGACACGCTGAACGCCATCCTCAGGCGGGACTATCGCGTGTTGCGCGCGGCGACGGGAGAGGCCGCGCTGGCCATCCTCAATCGAGAGGATGTCGATCTGATGCTCCTCGACGTTCGTCTCCCCGGCATCGACGGCTTCGACGTCCTCCGCATCGTCAGAGAGAACTACAGCCTCGTCGAAGTCATCATGATTTCGGCGATCACCGACGTCGAAACCGCGGTCAAGGCGATGAAATTCGGGGCGTACCACTACGCGACGAAGGACTTCGACTACGAGACGATGCGATCGCTCGTGCACAACGCGAGCGAGCGCCAGGATCTCAATCGCCAGGTGCTGACGCTCAGCGCGCAGGTGGCCGACCAGGGCGATCGCGAGTTCATCGTCGGTCCGAGCAAGCTGACTCGCGACATCGTCGAGCTGGTCGGGAAGGTAGCAAAGCTGTCGGCGACCGTGCTGATTCTCGGCGAGAGCGGCACGGGGAAGGAGCTGCTCGCGAGGCTCATTCACCGCGAGAGTGGCAATGCCGAAGCGCCTTTCATCGCCGTTAACCTCGCGGCCATTCCAAGGGAGCTCGTCGAGAGCACCCTGTTCGGCCACGAGCGCGGCTCGTTCACCGGCGCACTGAAGCAACAGCTCGGCAAATTCGAGCTCGCCTCGGGCGGCACGCTGTTTCTCGACGAAGTCGGCGACCTGCCGCTCGATTTGCAGGCAAAGCTGTTGCGCGCGATACAGGAAGGCGAAATCGAGCGGGTCGGCGGCGCCAAGCCCATCAAGACCGATTTCCGCCTGATTGCGGCGACCAACGTGGACCTCGAGAAGGCCGTCAAGGAGAGCCGGTTCCGCGAAGACCTGTTCTATCGCATCAATGTCATTCCCATCAAACTGCCGCCGTTGCGCGATCGCATGGAAGACCTGCCCGAGCTTGCGCGGTTCTTCCTCGGCCGCTACAGGGGACGGTTTCGGAAGAACATTCAGGGCATTTCGGATTCGACGCTGAAAATTCTGTCCAGCTACTGGTGGCCCGGCAACATCCGGGAGTTGGAGAACCTTATCGAGCGACTTGTGGCGGTGAGCGACAAGGAATGGATTACTGACGAGGACCTGCCGTTCGAGTTTCACTTCGCCCAGCTTGACCGAGTGCCGTCGCGCGGCGAAAGTCTGTTCCAGGAGGCGACGAACACGTTCGAGCGCAACTTCATCCTGCGCGCCCTGGAAAAGTCAGGCTGGAACGTGACGGCAACAGCGCGGTATCTCGGAATTCCTCTGAGCACGCTCAAATTCAAGATGGATCGACTCGATATCCGCGAGCTCGCCAAGAAACTTCGCGGCGCCTAATCCCTCCCGTACTGGGCGGCCAATCCATTGGCCACCCCAGCCAAGCCGTTACCGGTCACTGTAAGAGTCGTATGTTCATATAGTTACAAACACGGCGTCAGACCAACTCCACGCCGGTACGGGCAAGCCGTTAGCCCTCGGCTCACAGCCGGTTGTGACTTTCGAGTGGCAATCTCGCGCGCAAGTCGTTGTTTCACAGATATTTACACTGCTACAAATTGTGTGCAGATTTACTGGAACGGGCGTTGCTCTGTTCCAATGCAGAACACTCAGTACGGGTCTAAAAGCGGCCCGAATTCGGTCGACGTTCCCAGCAACTCCAACGACAAGCAGAGAGCTATGCAGCAATCGATGTTCAACGTGCGTGTCCCTCTCGCCGACCGCGGTGAGGTGTTCCTCATGAACACGCTGACGGACGCGCAGCTGATCGTGTCGGATGACATTGCCAATCTGCTGGACAGCCTGTCGGTAGATCCTGCATCACTGGCACCCGAGCGGCTCGACAGGGATGCGCGCGAGGCGCTTGTGACGCTCACCGAGCACGGGTTCATCGTGCCGAGCCGCGCGACCGACACGGAGGCGCTGAACAAGTTTTTTACGGACTACCGGGAAGACACCGAACAGATGCGCGTGACGGTGCTGACGACGCTGCAGTGCAACTTCGCGTGCGACTACTGCTTTCAGGGTGATCACGGCGATTACAACAAGCATGCAGACAAGATGTCGCTCGACGACAGCGCCCGCCTGGCAGGCTGGATCGAGCAGCGGCTTGACGAGCTGAAGCCAAAGCGGCTGACCATCACGTTCTTCGGCGGCGAACCGCTCCTGAACATTCCGGTCGTCTACGACCAGGCCGAGCGGGCGCTTGCCGCGTGCCGGAAGCGCGGCGTCACGCTGGCGCTCGGCATCATCACCAACGGGTTGCTGCTCACCGAAGAGCTCGTCGATCGCCTGGTGCCCTACGGCCTCAGCTATGTGAAAGTGACGCTCGACGGCGACCGTGACACGCACAACAGGATGCGCCCGCTGCGCGGCGGCCAGGGCACTTTCGACAAAATCATCGAAAACGTCCGCAAGATTGCCGGCAAGGTGCGCGTCGCGGTCGGAGGCAATTTCGACGCGGACTCGGTGGACAGTTATCCCGCGCTGCTCGATTTTCTCAAAGAGCAGGATTTCGCGGACAAGCTGGCGAAAGTCGCATTCAAGCCGGTCGTGCGTGAGCGGCAGCTGCCGAAGAACATCATCCCCCTGACCGTCCTCACGGACAAACCGCTGAACGGCACGTGCATGACGGCGGCCGGTTCCGGTGGCTCGAGCATCTGCGATACCTGCCAGTTCGTCGATGAGCAGTTGTCACATCTGCGCGAAGAGACGAAGAAGCGCGGCTTCAAGACCGTGGACGGCGTCCACATGGGGCCGTGCGAAATCCACAAACGCCACGCCTACACGATCGGTCCGGACGGCGCGACCTACGCCTGCCCAGGTTTCACGGGGGAGGCGACACTGGCGACCGGTCACATCGACGGACGCTCCGAGAGCTGGCGGATGTCTGCGGCGGAGCGTTTCGAGCACCTGGCGGCATGGCACAAGTGCGGAGACTGCGCGTTCATCCCGGTGTGCGCGGGGGGCTGTTCGGTTGCCTCACAAACCGAGCTTGGAGACATGAACATGCCGACATGCCACAAGCCCGCTTTCGAATCGGCACTCATCTCGCTGGCGCATGATGCGGCCAGCGCATCCTAGGGAGACTGGAAACATGGCGAAAATCAAGGTTATCAAGTCCGGTAAAGAGAGCGCGAAGCCCCAGAACTACTGCCCGTGGATTGTCGACTCGGACGATCCTGCGCCCCAGAAGTAAGCAAGCGCTAACTCTTTGGCGCGCTGGCGCCGAAAAGCTCTTCGATTGCCAGGAGTATGGATTTCAGCTTCGGCGGTGGATTTCGGGGCTCGCCTCGCCACCGCCGAACGGTTCTCCCGGACATCGAAGGAGCTTCCGATGTCTGCCGTCCGTCTTCTCGCCTGCGTAGTTTGCGTGACCCATCTGGCGTGCTCAGCCGGACCGGTTATTTCTGCGCGTCCAGCGAGCGAGCATGTCACTCTTTCAATCGGCTGGCCCTTCATATCCGGCCAAGGCTCCCTCAATGGCCTGCAGCAGGCCACACGTTTACTCAGCTTTGAAGGACTAGTGGCAATCGCCAGAGATGGCCGTCCACAGCCGCGCCTTGCGGAGAGTTGGAAGGAGTCGGCAGACGGCCTATCCTGGACGTTCACTCTGCGATCGAAGGCCGTTTTTCATGATGGGAGCGCAGTAGATTCAACGGCCGTCAAAGCCTCGCTCGAGCGAACGTTGGCGAGTCCTGCGCGAGATTTCTCGCCGGGGCTGCTCGACATCATCGCGCTCGATGCTTCAAAGCCGGACCAGCTAGTCATCAGCCTTAAAACTCGCTCTGCCTTTTTGCTCGACGATCTCGTCGTTTCCATTTCAAAGCCATCGCCGGGCCGCCCCGCAGTCGGCACTGGGCCCTATGTGACCAGTTCGACCTCTCCGACAGAAGTGGTCATGAAGGCCTTCCCTACGTACTATCGGGGCGTTCCAAACATCGAGCAGATTGTTTGGAAATCCTATACGACGGCGCGGACGGCCTGGGCGGCGATGATGAGGGGTGAGATCGACTTTCTCTACGAGGTTGCACCGGACGCGCTGGAATTCATGCGCGACGAGGCATCGGTCGAGGACTTCTCCTTTCTCCGGAATTACGTTCACGGCGTCGTTTTCAACTCGCGTCGCCCCATATTTCAGGATTCGCGGGTGAGGCGCGCATTGAACTACGCCGTCGATCGGTCCGTCATCATCGACCAGGTATTCAAAGGCCGTGGGATTTCTGCCTCTACCCCGACGTGGCCGCAACACTGGGCCTACGATAGCAATCTTCCTAACTACGCATATGACCCGTCCAGGGCTGTGGCTCTGTTGGAAGCAGCTGGTTTAAAGCTGAGTCAGCCGGATGCGAATCGTCCCCCTGCCCGGCTGCGCTTTACTTGCATATTCGCGTCGAACTTCCCCTTGTGGGAACGAATGGCGTTGCTCGTCCAGCGCAATCTTTCGCAAATCGGTGTGGATATGCAGCTCGAGACTCTAGAAATCGACGAATTCAATCAGCGCTTAACGACGGGCAACTTCGATGCCGTCTTGGCCGACTTGATCGTCGGAAATTCTGCGGGACGCCCTTATGTGCTCTGGCATTCAAGCAGCAAACAGAACGCCCCTGGATACCACAACGTGCTAGTCGACCAGGCGTTCGATCGACTCAGAGCAGCGCCAGACGATGATGCAACGCGAGCTGCGTTTCACGATCTTCAGGCGAGCATGCTCGACGACCCGCCGGCGGTGTTTCTCGCGTTTGGTGAAACGACGCGAGCGGTCAGCCGCCGCTTCCAACCTGTGACGCCTCCCGGCGGCGACGTCTTCCGGACGATCCCTGAATGGCGCCTTGCTGATAATCCAGGAGGGCGAGGAACGAATTGACGCGAATTACCTCTCGCATCGCGTTCCTCCTGGCCGCCGCGGCGATTCTTCCGCTGGCCGTGTATGGAGTGGTGTCGATCTACTCGCTCCGTCAGGGGACGCAGACCTCCGTCGTCAGCGGCAACATCAACGTCGCAAACCGCGCCGCGCAGGAAATCCGGCTGTACGTCACCACGAACGTCAAGATTCTCCAGACGCTCGCGAGCGACCTCGAAGACACGAACCTGCAGGCCTGGCAACAGGATCGCATTCTCAAGAACTACGTGCTGCAGTTTCCGGAATTTCGCGAGATCACGCTTTACGACGCCGCTGGCACCCAGGTCGCGTCGAGCCGCGTGGGAGCCTCCAAGCTGCAGGTGCCACAGAGCGGCACGAAGTTCGGCACCGACGTGACGATGTCGCCCATCGCCGTGGACGATGACTTACTACCAACCAGCGTGGTGGGGATCCGTCTTCTTCGTATCGGAAAGGCAGCTGGATGGCTGGTCGGCCAGATCAACCTCGAAGAGATGTGGCGGATGGTCGATGGAATCCGCATCGGCGAGCGCGGATTCGCACTGCTCGTCGCATCCGAAGACCAGCTCATTGCGCACGGCAATCCAAACAGCAAGCAGCGCGTCGCCCGCGGCGACAACCTCAAGGGTCACCCGCTCGTCCAACTGATTCACAGCAGCGGCGACAAGAGTCCCGTGTCTCTCGAATTCGCAGACAGCGGGCAGCAGATACTTGGCGTCGCAGCGCCGCTGGCGGGCCTTGGGTGGACAGTCATCGTCGAGCAGCCCCTGAGCGAAGCGTTCCAGGTTGCCGATCAACTGCAACGCCAGCTCGTTTTCATCGTCGGCTTTGCGTTGCTCTTTACGATGGGCGTCGGCTTTCTGTGGGGCCGCTCGTTCGTGCAGCCCATCTTCGAGCTCATGCGCGGCACTGCCGCGGTCGGCGCGGGGCGGCTCGACGAGCGCGTCATCATCACGACGAAAGACGAGTTCAAGCAGCTCGGCGACGCCTTCAACGGCATGGCCGACAAGCTGGTCGAGCTCACCGAGGATGTGAGGAAGAAAGAAAGACAGGCGATGTTCGGCCGCATGGCAGCCGGCCTGGTCCACGACCTGTCGCACCCGGTCCAGAACATCGGCAACAGCTGCAAGCTGATCGTCCGCGTCTTCGACGATCCGGAGTACCGGCAGACATTCACGCGCACCATCGACCGGGAAATGGAAACGCTCAAGCGCGTGCTCGACGACCTGCGCAACGTCGCCCGGCCTGCGCCTGTCGAGCGCTTTCCAGTCGACATCAATCGCTCGGTCGCCGACATCGTCGAATCGATGCGGGGTTTTGCGGACGAATCGGGCATTTCCATCGAGTCGAGGTTCGCGTCCGAGCCCGTCATCATCGAGGGTGATGTGTTCGCGCTCGGGCGCGTGTATCGCAACCTCATCACCAACGCCATTCAGGCCACGCAGTCCGGAGGCCGCGTGACGATTTCGACCGTCCGAGATCGCGATAAGGTTGAGGTGAGCGTCAGCGACACAGGATCGGGCATACCGGCAGATCGCCTGGGCGCGATCTTCGACGACTTCGTCACGACGAAGAAGCGCGGCCTCGGCCTCGGCCTCGCCATCACCAAGCGCATCGTCGAGCAGCTCGACGGCACGATCTCCGTCACAAGCGAGAGCGGGAAGGGCACCACATTTACCATGCGCTTCCCGGCCGCACAACGCCCCGTAGCGGTTGAAGCTGTAGCGGGCTAGGTGGGCCTAGTCAGTTGTGCACGAAGGCTCTGGAGGGCTGGTAGCGCCGCGTAGTCAAACACAGGAGGCCCCAACGCGGTAAGCCGCGTTGGGGTGCGATGCCCGCTACTTGCGCGGCAAAACCGCGTCTTTCAGCTGCTTGGCAATCCTGGCCTTGACGACGGTCTTCGCCGGGATTTTGATCGCTTCACCGGTGGCGGGATTCCGCCCCATCCGGGCTTTGCGATGCTGCTTCACGAGCTTCACCATTCCGGGCAGCACAAACTCGCCCGACCGTTTCAATTCCTTCTCGGCCAGCGCTGTCAGCTCGTCGAAAAACTCGCGAGCCTGAGTGCGCTTCACTTCGAACCTCTCGGCGAAGTGTGAGAAGAGTTCCGACTTGCCCATTCTTCGGGCGTCCGCCATCGGCGTCCCCCTGACTTGTGCGCGCGTGAAAAGGCCGCGAGTACCTGTGCGCGCATCGGCACTCGCGGATAACGAATCAAAAAAACGCCGTATCCTGCTAGAATTTTTTGATCATGTCAAGCGCGACCCTCGAAACGTTTCCGAATCCGCAACCGAATCGCGACTACGAAATCGCCATCCGCTGCCCGGAGTTCACGTCGGTGTGTCCGAAGACCGGACTGCCCGACTTCGGCGAAATTCGCATCACATACGTCCCGGATCGCCTCTGCATCGAATTGAAAACCCTCAAATACTACCTTGTCGAGTTCCGCAACAAGGGCATTTTCTACGAAAATGTGACGAATCAAATTCTCGACGATCTTGTCGCCGCCTGCCAGCCTCGCCGCATGGTGGTTGTCGGCGACTTCTCGGTTCGCGGCGGCATCAAAACCGAGGTGACCGTCCGCTACCAGGAGCCCGCAAGGCCCTGACGGTGCAAGATCAAGACCCCTTCGACTCGGCTCAGGGCAAGCCGCTGCGGATCCCGATCGAAGCCTTCCTCGACCTGCATACGTTCGAGCCGCGCGACATCCCGTCTGTGGTCGAAGAGTACCTGAACGAAGCTCGCGCCGCAGGCTTCCGCCAGGTGCGCCTCATCCATGGCCGCGGGACGGGGGTGCAGCGCGGGATCGTGCAGCAGACGCTCGAACGCCACCCGCTCGTGTTGGAATTTTTTGACGATCCGGCCTCGCATCTGGGCGCAACTGTTGCCATCCTGCAGTCGTAAGCAGCGAAAAAGCGGACAGGTTGGGTAAATTTTTCCACGGTATGCCTATTGCCATGGCGCAGGCATGGCCTTTTCCATCGGCGATCGCGTCACGGTGCGCGGAGAGCAATGGGTCGTTGAGGACGCGACGATGTTCGGCGAGGCCGCGCTTCTTCACCTTTCCAGCCCAGACGGTCAAGCCGGACGTCGCCTAAGCCGGCTGCTTGTTCCCTTCGACCGTCCCGTTGCGACGGCACGACACCCCCGGATACGCGCGACAACGAGGCGAAAGTGGATGCGTCACCTGCATGCGCATCTATCGGAGGTTCGCATCTTTGGCGAGCTGACGACGCCCGCGCGGGCCGAGATCGACCTCCTTCCCTTTCAACTCGAGCCCGCACTCGCACTCGTTCGGGGGCACGCGTCGCGGTTCCTGCTTGCTGACGAAGTCGGGCTTGGCAAGACAATCCAGGCGGGTCTGAGGCTCGCGGAGTTGCGCCAGCGCGGCTGCTGCGAGCACGCGCTCATCGTGACTCCTGCAGGGCTGAGGCAGCAATGGGCTGACGAGTTGCGGCATCGATTCGATATTGCGGCAGCGGTCATAGACGCAGCATCTCTCGCTGCGCTGACCAGCTCACTGCCGTTCGACGTCAATCCATGGGCCGTCGAGCCCGTCGTGATTACGTCAATCGACTTTCTCAAGCAGCCTGAAGTGCTTCGCGGGCTTGCGACCCGGTTGTGGGACGCCGTCATTGTCGATGAAGCCCATCAAGCCACGAACGCGTCCCTGCGATTCGACGCCATTGGGGCGATCGCGAAGCGCGCGCGCTACGTGATGCTGCTCACCGCCACACCGCACGCCGGCGACGAGCGCGCGTATCGCGCTTTATGCGCGATCGGCGAAGTCGGTGAGGACGATCCGATTCTCCTTTTCCGCCGAACTCGGGAATTGACCGGCCTTCCACGGACGCGCCGCGTGCACCTGCTGCCAGTCGTGCTGAGGACGGACGGCATCGAGATGCATCGATTGCTCGACGCGTATCTTGCACGTCTCTGGACGATCTCGCGCGAGACAGGCAGGCGCGAGCTGCAGCTGGTCGCCATGATTCTGGCCAAGCGCGCGTTCTCGAGCGCTCGATCGCTCGCAACATCGCTCGAGCGGCGCATGGGCGGGCTGACAGACGTCATTGATGAGCCCGCGCAGGGCGCTCTGCCATTCGCCTTCGAGGAGGATGCATCCGACGTGGCGGTGGTGCCGGGCGTTTCGGGGTTCGACTGCCCGGAGGATGAGCGCGACGTGCTGCAGCGCCTCATCGATGCCGCGCGGCGGGCAGAAATTGACGACCGGAAGATGCGTGTGCTCGGACGGCTTGTCCGGCGGGTCCGCGAGCCGCTCATCATCTTCACCGAGTACCGCGACACACTCGCCGCAGTACGCGACGAGATTGGAGACCTTCGCACCATTACCGAGCTTCACGGCGGCCAGACGCCGAGCGAGCGGGGACAGGCGGTCGCCGCGTTTACGAGCGGCGCTGCCGACGTGATGCTCGCGACCGATGCCGGCTCCGAGGGTTTGAATCTTCAAGGCACCTGCCGCCTCGTCGTGAATCTCGAGCTCCCGTGGAATCCGATCCGTCTGGAGCAGCGCATCGGTCGCGTCGATCGCATCGGTCAGACACGCACGGTGCACGCGATCAACCTGCTCGCGGACGGAACGGCAGAACGCACGGTGCTTGCCAGCCTCTTGCGGCGCATCGATCGCATCCGTATGAGCGAGATCGAGATCGCCGCCTGCGTAATCGGCCGATCGACATTACCGGTACCGTCTGTTCCCGCCGAAGCCTGCACACAGACCGTCAGTCTCCGCAGCGATGCGCGCGCCGCCGTCGATTGCATGGCCCGCACCCGGCGCTTACGCACGGCCGGCTCGCGCCCTCTCGACCAGGTCGTACCGGTCACCGTTGCCAGATCTCCCCGCGCCTCGCTGATTTCATTTTTTCGATTCCGTCTCGTGACACGCGCGGGACGGTTGATTGAGGACAGACTCCTGCCGATTCGCCTCCCGCTGGCGCGCCTGGCGCGCCCGGCCGGACGGAGGGAGGCACGTACCGTGGCCGAATCGCTGATGGCCATCTTCGGCGCGGAGCTGCGGCGACATGCGCGAGCGCATGCCGACGCCTGCGCGCACGCACGCGCACGCGAAGCCGCTGGGTCTCTCGCAGCGGCCACCCGTCGCGAGCGCGCCATTGCGCGTCATGTGGCCTCCGACGGCGCGGCATTGGTGCAGCCCGGGCTTTTTGACGGTCGCGCGCTGAAGCAGAAATGGGCTGGAGAGGAATCCCGCGATGCCCTCGGCCGTGAAAGCGAGACTCGCGTCACTCTCCTCGAAGCCGGCTTCAGCGTCCGTCTGGCGCACGATCCCGAGCTTTCCCTTCTCCTTCTCCAATGCTCGCGGGGCTGAGTGGTTCGCTCGTATCGCACTACTTCGCCGAGCGCATTCTGGCTCGGGAGTTTTCGGGTGCGCTTGGTGAAGTCTCGCTCGCGAACGCCGAGCGAGCGTTCGCTCGCTGGTGGCACGCACAGGGCTCGCAACTCGGGCCGGCGTCGAGCATCCGATCGATCTGGGAGCTAGCGGCCGAGCCGCTAGTCGAGCTTCTTGGCTTTGCCGTTGGACCTGCGACGAGCCACGCTCCCGACGTTCGGCACGCCCTCCTGCTTCCATCGAGCGCCCGCATCGCGCTGATTGGCGCGACGTGGAACGCGTCGCTCGACAACATGTGGCGTGATGCAGCGCGGCGAGGCATCGGCCTCGATGCGGCGTGGGCGCTCTGCACAAACGGGCGCGAGCTGCGCCTCGTCGATACCCAGCGAACGTATTCGCGCGCGTATCTCCAGTTCGACCTTCAACGGGCAGTCGATCATCAACCCACGTTCGCCGTGTTGTGGGGCGTGCTGCGAGAGGAAGCGTTTCGGTCTCGGCCGAGCCACTCTACCCTTGCCCTCGAGATCATCCGCTCGTCTGCGCGACACGGTCAGGCCGTCAACCTGTCACTGCGCGTCGGCGTCATCGAATCAGTTCAGCATCTCCTCAGCGGGCTCAATAAATGCGGACGATACGACTTGTCGCGGCTTTTCGACGAGTCGCTCACGGTTGTGTACCGCGTGCTCTTTCTGATGTTCGCCGAGTCCCGCAGCCTTGTCCCCAACTGGCATCCGGTTTACCGGGAGAGCTACACCGTCGAGTCGCTGCGCGAGCGCGCCGAGCGTCCAGGCCGCGTACCGGGCATGTGGGAAGCGCTGCAGGCGATCGCGCGGCTCGCACACAAGGGCTGTCGCGCCGGGAGTCTTGTCGTTCCCGCATTCAACGGCCGGCTCTTTTCGCCGGAACGATCGCCGATCGCGGAGTCGTGCGCCGTAGACGACGAGGTAGCTCGACAGGCGCTGCTCGCGCTGTCGACGACGGCCGGCCGTGCCAAGGGCCGGCACGGCGCACGCATCGACTATCGCGACCTTGGTGTCGAGCAGCTCGGGGCGGTCTACGAGAGTGTGCTCGACTACGAGCCCGCCTTCGCAGAATCGGGAAACGACCGGGTGCTGCTCCGCCGGGGCGGCGACAGGCGCAAATCGACCGGCTCGTTTTACACGCCGCAGACCCTGACCGACTTCGTCGTGCGGCGCACACTGCATCCGCTCATCGATGGCGCGTCTGCCGATCGCATTCTTCACCTTCGGATAGTTGATCCGGCGATGGGCAGCGCTGCCTTCCTGGTTTCGGCGTGCCGGTATCTCGCGCGCGCGTACGAGCGAGCGCTGATTCGCGAGGGATCGGCCGGGGAGGCGGATCTCGACGAAGCGGATCGTGCGACGTTCAGGCGGCTGGTCGCCCAGCGATGCCTCTTCGGCGTCGACATGAATCCGACCGCTGTGCAGCTTGCACGACTCTCGCTATGGCTCGCGACGCTTTCGGCGAACAAGCCCCTGACGTTTCTCGATCACCACCTTGTCTGCGGCAACAGCCTCATCGGCGCATCGCTCATCGACATGGCCAGGCAAGCGCCAGGTGCCCGCCTTCGCGCTTCGCGCTTCGGCGCGCAGCGGCGGGTGCGGCGGCAGCTCAATCGCGCAGACATGCCGCTGTTCGCAGACGCAGATTTCGAGCCCTCGCTCGCGCGTGCCGTCGTCGAGCGCCGATGGCTCGCCGACACGCGCGATGACACGGTCGATGTCGTGCACGAGAAAGAGCGCCGGCTCGATGGATGGCGTGCGGGCGAGCGATGGAAGACGGTCGCCGATCTCTGGTGCGCGTGCTGCATGTGGCCAGACCCGCACGCCGCGCCCGAGCCATCGGTCTTCGCGCTGCTCGCGGAAAAATTGATGACAGGCCGCTGCGAGCTGCCGGACAAAACATCGGCCGCGCTCCTGCGCGACGCGGCATCCGTCACCCGGGCACATCGCTTTTTTCACTGGATGCTCGAGTTCCCCGAGGCGTACTTCGATGACGTGGGTCAGCCTCTTGCTGACGGCGGCTTCGACGCGGTGGTTGGAAATCCCCCGTGGGACATGCTGCGCGCCGGGGGCAGCGAACAGGCGTTCCTGCGCTGCTCTGGCGTCTACCGCCATCAAGGGGCAGGACGCGCGAACCGATATCAGATGTTTGTCGAGCGCGCGCTGACGCTGGCGAAGCCCGGCGGCCGCATCGGCCTCGTGCTGCCCGCCGGCTTTGCCACCAATCACACATCAGCGCCGTTACGGCGAGTCCTTTTGAGCCGCACGCGCGTCGATACCCTCAGCGGCTTCGACAACAGGCGCGCCATATTTCCGATTCACAGAAGTGTCCGCTTTCTCATCTGCACGACTACCGTGGGGGAGGCCACGCGCCAAGTCGCATGCCGCTTCGGCATCGAGGACCCCGCTGAGCTCGAAACGATTCCCGACAGCGGCGACCGGGAGATTCGCCGCTCGCACCCGATAGCGATGACGACGTCTTTTATCGAAGCGCTCAGCGGGTCCACGCTGGCGATTCCCGAAATCAGAAGCGAGGCCGACCTCCGCATACTCGAGCGCGTGGTACGCAACATCCCCAGGCTCGACTCGACGGATGGCTGGAACGTGCGATTCGGCCGCGAGCTCAATGCCACTGACGACCGCGCCCACTTTCACACTGGGCGAACGGGGCTGCCCGTTCTTGAAGGCAAACACATCGAGCCGTTTTGTGTGCACGTCAATCGCGCGACGTTGCGAATTTCTGAACACAGCGCCAGCCGGTTGCTCGACGCGGCAACGACATTTTCGCGCGCGCGCCTTGCATATCGAGACGTGGCGAGCTCGACGAATCGTCTTTCCCTCATCGCGGCACTGCTGCCTCCCGGCGTGGTGACGACGCACTCACTCTTCTGCTTGAAAACAATGCTGTCCCACGACAACCAGGCGTTTCTGTGCGCCATGTTCAACAGCTATGTGGCGAACTATCTGGTGCGGCAGGTGATGACGACGCATCTGGGGTCCTCGACCGTCGAAGCGCTGCGCATACCGAAGCCAGGCTTCGACTCCGCACTCTTCGAAAACGTGGTGGAGGTGGTGCAGGAGCTTCACAGCTCTCACGCCGAAACCGCATGGGCGCGTCTTCAGGCGCTCGCTGCTCACTGCTACGGCCTGACCGAGGCGGAGTTCGCACACATCCTGACCACGTTCCCGCTCATCGACCCGGACCAGCGCCACAGGGCGCTCGAAGATTTCGCCGCCGCGACCTTTTGAGTTAGGCTACCGCCTTCCCACAAAAGAGGTACGCATGGCTCAAGTGTCGGTCACCGTCAACGGCAAGATGCGCAAAGGCAACGTCGAACCGCGCATGCTTCTCGTTCACTTCCTGCGCGAGCAACTACGGCTGACCGGGACGCATGTCGGGTGCGACACGAGCCAGTGCGGCGCCTGCACGGTGCTGATCGATGGCCGAAGCGCGAAGTCCTGCACCGTCTTCGCGGTCCAGGTCGACGGCGCGACGGTCACGACCATCGAGGGGCTCGCGCCGCAAGGCCAACTCCATCCCCTGCAGACGGGGTTCTGGGAAGAGCACGGCCTTCAGTGCGGATACTGCACACCCGGAATGATTATGGCAGCCGTGACGCTGTTGAAAGACAATCCGTCGCCATCGGAGCGCGAGATACGCGAAGGCATTTCCGGCAACCTCTGCCGCTGCACCGGCTATCAGCACATCGTCAACGCCATTCAGAACGCGGCAAAGAAGGGTTAGCGCATGGCCACAACGACTCCAGTGTTGCCCAAGCTCGTCGGTCAACGCGTCAAGCGGCGCGAAGATCCCCGCCTTATTCAGGGACGCGGGACCTACGTCGATGACATCGCGCTTGTCGGGATGCAGCACATCGTCTTCAAGCGCAGCGACGTGGCCCACGGGCGCATCCTGTCCATCGATATTAGTGCCGCTGAAGCGATGGAAGGCGTCGAGGCCGTATTCACGGGCGCACAGATCGCCGAGATGCTCCCACCGATGCCCATCGGCACGCCGTTCCCGTCGCCGGAGCATCGGGCGGTGGCCGTCGACACTGTCCGGTACGGAGGCGAACCGGTCGCCGTTGTCGTCGCGAGCGATCGGTACGTGGCTCGCGACGCCGCCGAGGCGATCGTCGTGACGTACGACATGCTGCCGGCCGTCGTCGATCTCGAAGTGGCCATGACGGGCAAGCCGACGCTCGTGCACGCCGACTTCGCGAACAACCTTGCAGTGGCGCTGGTGCCGAGCGGCACAGGCGTGAGCGCGACAGGAACCGTAGACGACTCCGCCATCGACGCGGCGTTCAAGCAGGCCGAGGTCGTCATCTCGCAGCGGATGATGAACCAGCGCCTCGCCCCCTCGGCGATGGAGCCCCGAGGGGTGGTGGCGCACTATGAACCGGGCAAGGGCACGATGACCATCTGGTCGTCGACGCAGAATCCACACATTCTGCGGACGTTCATCGCGGCGCTCAACGGCATGGGCCAGGACCAGGTACGGGCCATCGCCCCGGAAGTGGGCGGGGGCTTCGGGGCGAAGATCAACATCTACGGCGAAGAATACGTCGCGTCCGCGGTCTCGAAGCGTCTTGGCATTCCCGTGAAGTGGATCGAGGACCGGTCCGAAGCGTTCGTGGCCACGACGCATGGGCGCGACATCCTTGCCTACGTCGATCTCGCGGCGAAGCGCGACGGCACGCTACTTGGCCTCAAGCTCCGCCTGATCGCGGATATCGGCGCGTACAACATGCTCCTCACGGCGGCGATCCCGACGCTGACGATGATGATGGCGAACGCCACCTATAACATTCCGGCAATCCGCACGACGCTGACGGAAGTTTTCACGAACAAGACGCCCACCGATGCGTATCGCGGTGCCGGACGTCCCGAAGCTACGTATTTTGTCGAGCGCGCCATGGACATGCTCGCGCGTGAGCTGAAAATGGATCCAGGCGAGCTTCGCCGGAAAAACTTCATTCAACCGGATCGGTTCCCGTTCACGACGCAAGTCGGCGCGATCTACGACTCGGGCAACTACGAGAACGCACTCGACGTCGCCTTGAAGGCCGCTCAATGGGATCGCCTCAAAACCGAACGTGACGCCGCGCGAGCCGAGGGGCGGCTGGTCGGTCTCGGGCTCGCGATGTACGTCGAGGTCTGCGGAATCGGCCCTTCGTCGTCGCTGCCGACCGGGGGATGGGAACACTCACAGGTGACGATCGAACGGGACGGGCGGATCAGCGCGACGACCGGAGCGTCGCCGCACGGGCAGGGGAACGAAACGACGTTCGCCCAGATGCTCGGGGACCAGTTCGGCGTGCCGATCGAGCACATCAGCATTCTTCACGGCGATACGGGTGTCGTGAAGCAAGGCATCGGCACGTTCGGCAGCCGGTCTCAGGCCGTGGGAGGTGTCGCGCTGCAGATGGCCGGCGCGAAGGTCAAGACGAAGATGGCCAAGTTTGCGGCGGCATTGCTCGAAGCCCACGAGGACGATCTCGTCTTCGAGAACGGAATGATCTCCGTCAAAGGATCGCCCGCTACAGGAAAGTCGTTCGCGAGCGTCGCGTCGTTTGCCTACATTCCGGTGCCCCTGCCGGAGGGGCTCGAGCCGGGCTTGAGCGACGAAGCCTTCTTCGAACCGTCCAACAACACGTATCCTTTCGGCTGCCATATCTCGATGCTCGAAATCGATCGCCAGACCGGCGAGCCGACACTTCTCAAGATGTTCGCGGTCGATGACGCGGGCAATCTCATCAACCCGCTCATCGTCGAAGGTCAGATTCACGGCGGGCTCGCGCAGGGCATTGGCCAGGCGATGATCGAAGAAGTGGTCTACGACGAGCACGGCCAGCTGCTGACGGGATCCTTCATGGACTACGCAATTCCGCGCGCAATCGACTTTCCCCGCTTCCAGCTGACGTCGGCGGTCACGCCTACGCCCGTGAACCCGCTGGGCGCGAAAGGGGTCGGCGAAGCCGGTACGCTCGGCTCGACGCCAAGCATCGTCGCGGCGGCTGTCGACGCGCTCAGCGAGTTTGGCGTGAAACACATCGACATGATGCTGCGCCCGGAAAAATTGTGGCGCATCATTCAAGGAGGTCACTCGTGATTTCGACGGCTTTCGAGTACAGCAGGGCGACCTCGGTCGACGATGCGCTCGCCAGGCTTCGAGCGGCCAACGGTGACGGGAAGCTCATCGCGGGCGGTCACAGCCTGATTCCCGTCATGAAATTCCGCCTCAGCGAGCCGAAGCTGCTGATCGACATTGGCCGCATTCCCGAGCTCTCTGGTATCCGCAGAAAGGGAAACCAGATCGAGATCGGCGCCGGCACGGTTCATCACGAGGTGGCGACGTCGGAACTGCTGCGGCAGGAATGTCCGATGATCGCTGACGCTGCGGCCTCAATCGGCGACCCGCAGGTGCGCAATCGCGGAACGCTCGGCGGCAGTATTGCCCATGCCGATCCGTCGGCTGACTACCCCGCCGCGATACTGGCGCTCGATGCGGACATCCACCTCAAGGGCGCGAACGGTGCACGTGTAGTGAAAGCGCGGGAATTCTTCCGCGGATTGTTCACGGTCGATCTTGCCGCTGACGAGATCATCGTCGCGGTGCACTTCGCGCCGGTGAAGGCCGCCGCTTACGCCAAGCTCTATCAGCGAGCGTCGCACTTTGCCATCGTGGGAGTGGCGGCCGCGCTCGAGATGAGCAATGGAGTCATCGCGTCGGCGCGAATCGGCGTCACCGGCGCAAGCTCGCACGCTACGCGTCTGACGGACGTGGAGAACGCGCTGGCCGGGAACCAGCCGTCGTCGCGCACCATCGCCGGGGCCGTCCGCACGGCAGGCGCCACGCTGGAGGACCTCAATTCTGACATCCACGCCAGCAAGGAATACCGGCGCGCGATGATTCCGGTCTTCACCGAACGCGCCATCGTCGCCGCCCTCGCGCGCGCGAGGTAGGAAAAAATGCGCGTGGGGGTATCGTAGAGTCTGAAAGAGGTTGCATTATATAATCACTGGTTGGTGCGCCCATCAAGTCTCAAACAGGTCCTGGACTACGCCCGAGGGCCCCGCGCATTCGCACTGTTGACGGTTCTCGGCCTGTTGCAGGCCGCCGGCTGTAGCGGCACAACAGGCCCATCGCCTCACCCGCTCGCGCTCGCCTGTCCGACTCCGATCGCCGTAGAAGCCACTCAACCGTCGGGAGCTTCGGCGACGTTCAGTCTCCCGATGCCGAGCACGGGCCGTCCTCCTTACGTGGTCGAGTGCTCGCCTGCCTCGGGCAGCCTATTTTCAGTCGGCCAGACTCGTGTGGACTGCACCGCCAAGGATGCTGATCTCACACAGACGTCCTGCAGTTTTAATGTGGACGTGCGTGTTTCTCAGACTCTTCGGAAAACGCGATTCCTTGCGTTTGGCGACAGCATCACGGCCGGCCAGGTTTCTCCTGCGCTCCTCCTTGTGGAGAATCCAGATTCCTACCCATTCAAATTGCAGGAGCTTCTGCGCCAGGCCTATCCGGCCCAGGAGGTCGTGATTTTGAATGACGGAAAGGGAGGCGAAAGGCCGTCTGAGGGGGTCGTCCGGCTGCCGGGGGAGCTCGCTACCCACCAGCCCGAAGTCCTGTTGCTGCTCGAAGGGATCATCTCTGTTCGCAATGTCCCGACAGCAACGAACGGGCGTCACCTCAGGGCGATGGTCACCGCGGCCCGGCAACAGGGGGTTGACGTCATCATGGCGACCGTCATACCGGTCGGGGCGGGCCTGGAGGCGAAGGAACCGGGGATCAACGCAGCCGTGGTCGCGCTCAATCTCGAGATTGGCCGGATAGCGCAAGAGTTCGCTCTCGGTCCGCCGGTCGACCTGTATTCGCTGTTTCATGCCGAGCCTGGTTTGATTGGCCGCGACAACCTGCATCCGACGGCTGAAGGTTTTACGCGGATGACCGTGTTATTCAGAGACGCGATTGTGTCGCGCTATGGCAGTGGCACGTAATGAAGCTGCCCTCGAAGCTCTGGCTCACGTCAGCGATGCTTGTGATCGTTCCGTTGATATTGATGCTTGTGGCAAGGCGGCTCGATGCAGGCCTCGGCCTTTCAGGACACTACTATACCGGCACGGATTGGCAGGGCCGCGCGACCCCGCGCATCGATTCTGAGATCACCACCCGCTCCCTCACGCCCATTCCCATGTCGGCACCGCCCGGCCCGTTCTCAGCTCAATGGGATGGTTATCTGCATGTCAGTCGTCCCGGCCGCTACGTCTTTCAACTGACTTCCGACGATGGCGCGTGGCTGGAGATCGACGGGCGACTTGTCATCGACAACGGTGGAAACCATATTCCTCTTCTTAAAGAAGAAACCATTGACCTCACGGCGGGTCTTCACGTGATCAATCTGAGGTTCTTTCAGGGGGCCGGGGGATGGAGGCTCGAACTCCTGTGGGCGCCTGAAGGAGAGGCGCTGGCACCGCTCGCGGCGCCCTGGTTGTTGAACGTTCCAATAAAAGGGTGGACACACACGGCCGCGAGGATGGTTCACGCGAGTCTGCCGTACATGCCCTTCGCTTGGCTGGGCGCCGCGTTCCTGCTCGCCATTCGCGCCAGCATGCCGGTCTTCAGGCGCTTGCAGGTGACCGAACATTTGAACGATCGCGGACTGCACGGTGTGTTGCTGCTCAGCATGGCGCTGAACGCGTTTGGGATTTCGTGGGGGCTTGGAGCGCATTGGGCGCCGGACGAAATCCTGCCAGTCCACGTTCTGGAGGCGATCGAGAGCCGGTTCTCCAACGGCTGGTACGGACCATATCCACCTTTCCACTATTACGTCCTCGGCCTGACCTACATTCCCTTTCTCGCTGCCGAACGCATGCTCGCAGAACCGATGCAGTTCCCGCTGCATTTGCTCCACCGTCTCGTGAGCCTGGTGATGGCCACGGGCATCCTCATCGCATGCTATTTGTGCGGCCGGACGCTTCGGGGGCGCATCGCCGGACTTGCGGCTGCAGTTCTCGCCGGGCTGCTCCTGCCTTTTGTGTACTACGCGAAAATCGGCAATCTCGATGTCCCGTATCTTTTCTGGTTCTCGTGGGCGATGCTGTTCTACGTACGGATCGTCGTGACTGGTGAGGTCGCGGCTTACCCGTGGTTTGCTGCCACTGGCGCGCTTGCCATAGCCAGCAAGGATCAGGCATTCGGATATTTTGTTGGCCCCTGCATCCATGTCGTCGCCCTGCGCTTCCGCCGGCTGGCTCCGATTTCTGTAACCGCGTTCCTTCGCGACGCCGTCGTAGCACGCACGGCCCTCGTGGGCTTTGTAACCCTCGTCCTGGCTTACAACCTTCCATTCAACTGGTCCGGTTTCATCGATCATGTCGAGTTGATCAGGGCGAACGGCAGCGGCAAGTACCGGATGGTCGCTAACACGCTGGACGGGCAGCTAACTCTCCTGAACCACAGCGTGAGGCAGGTGAGGTTTGCCCTCGGCTGGCCGGCCACGGCGCTCGTGCTCGTCGCACTGCTCAGCATGATCCGTCAGCGTGATCGACGATTCACGCTGTGGCTGCTTCTGCCCGCCGTCTCCTACTATTGCTGTTTCGTAGCCCCCACAGCCATCGTGTTCGACCGGTTCGTGCTCGGAATCTGCATCCTGTTGGCGATCATCACCGGTTGCGCGGTTGACGACTGGATGCGCAGTGGCGGGCGTGTGAAGCAGGCGGCCGTGTTGTGTCTTGTGGCTGTATGCGCGTACTCCGCGGCGCGCGCGGTGTCGCTGAATGTGATGATGAGGACCGACTCGCGCTATTACGTTGAGAAATGGATCGGCGATCAGTTGCCCCGCGGCAGCGGTCTCGCGTCCGTCGGTCCCCGTTCGTATCTGCCGCGGCTCGAGTGGGCCGAAAGTCTTGACCTGCGGTCGGCCAAATCTGCTGGCTCAGCTCCGTACGTCGTGCTCAACGCAACCTACGCGCAGCGATTCGAGCCGACCCTCGCCGAAGGTGTCTTCTACGATCGAATCAGGAAGGGCGGCGAATTTTCGCGGGTCCTTCAACATCGCGCAACCCAGACCTGGCCTCTGTCGAAGGATCCAGTGTTCATAAACACTGCCGAGGACTGGTTCACCAATCTGGACAAGATCAATCCCGTGATCGAGGTGTACAAACGGAACGAATCTCGGTAGTGTCCGGCTTTCGCCGTTGCAGGGCTGAAGCCCTGCGCTACCGGAGTCCGCCTTCCGCCTTTTGCCTATTGCCTATTGCCTATTGCCTTTTACGAGCGTGTTCAAATGCGCGGCCAGATCGGCAAGATTGCCGAGCGTGCGCGAGGCCAGGAAGTCGTCGACATACGGCAGCGCCGCCTGCAGACCCCGCGTCAGCGGCGCGTAACCGGTCGTGCCAATCAGCGGGTTGAGCCACACCAGGCGATGACAGCGTCGCTGCAGCCGCGCGATTTGGAGACGCAGGATTTCAGGATCCCCACGATCCCACCCATCGGAAATGAGCAGGACGACCGGGCCGCCATTCAGCACGCGCCGGCCCCATTTCTGATGAAACTCCTTGACGGCGCCTCCGATGCGCGTGCCTCCCGACCAATCGGGAACCGATCGCGACACCGCGGCAAGCGCCTCATCCGGCGGTCCTGCAGTCAGCTGCCTGGTGATTCTCGTCAGCTGCGTCGAAAACAGGAACGCTTCGACTTGCTGATGCCTCACCGTCAGCGCATGCGCGAAATGGAGCAGCATGCGCGAATAGCGCTCCATCGAACCGCTGACGTCGCACAGCACAACGAGCGGACGAGGGCGCACGCGGCGCTTCAGGGTCGGCAGCGCCACCACGTCTCCACCACTGCGCCGACTCTCGGCGATGGCGCGCCTGATGTCGAGGCGCGTGCCGCGGCCGCGTACCCATCGCCGCGTCCGGCGCATTCCAGGATTCCACACGAGGCGAGCGAGCGCCTCGCGCCCCTCGACAATCTCGGCAGGTGTGAACGCCGCGAAATCCTTGTCAGCCAGCCCGCCTCGATCGCTCCACACCTTCACGGCGGTTTGCGGCATCGGCGCATCGCTTGAAGAATCGCCGGTGGCAGTTGTCGGCTCGTCGAGCGCGAAAATGGCCTCGATCTCATCTGTGGCCGACGGGCGATCGTCCGATGCAATATCAGTAGCAGGTTCCGGGGCACGGTGCACGCGCCAGAAGGCCGCGAACACTCGATCGAAGATGTCGAGTTGCTCGGGACGATGAACGAGCAGCGCCCGACAGGCGTGAAACACCTCGTCGCGTGCGCCGAGATTCACATGTCGGAGCGCCTCGACGACGTCGAACACCCGTCCAGGATGGATATCGATGCCTTCGCGCCGCAAGGCACGGGCGAAGATGAGGAGATTTTCGAGAAGATGCGACATCTCCGGCCTTGTCACACCCCCGATGTGTGTCGCGACCTCGCGCGATCCAGCACCACGGCGGCGTGGGGCCCGCGAATGGTTTCCAGATCCTCCTTCGCCTTCAACACGACTCCGAGCGTCTCGTCGATGGCCGCGGCATCAAGGGTGTCCTTGTCGAGGGCGACAAGCGCGGTCACCCAATCGATCGTCTCGGACACCCCGGGCACTTTATCGAGCGCTTCGGCACGCAACTCCTGCACCATTGCGGTGACCTGCTCGGCGAGCCGCGCCGGCGCGTGAGGAGCGCGCTCCTTCACAATGGCCACTTCCTTCTCGAACGATGGGTACTCGATCCACTGATACAGGCATCGGCGTTTGAGCGCGTCGTGCACTTCGCGCGTGCGGTTCGATGTCAGGATCACGAGCGGAGGCTCAATCGCGCGCACGGTCCCGAGCTCGGGAATGGTTATTTGAAACTCCGACAGTAGCTCGAGCAGAAATCCTTCGAATTCTTCGTCAGCCCGATCGATTTCGTCGATCAGCAGAACAGCCGGACGCGCACGCGCGGGATCGATCGCCTGGAGCAGCGGACGCTTGATGAGAAACGCCTCACTGTAGAGATCGCGCCGCGCGCTCTCACGATCGAGAGACTGCGTCGCCTCGAGAATGCGCAGCTCGAGGAGTTGACGCGCGTAGTCCCACTCGTACAGGGCGTGGCCGACGTCGAGGCCTTCGTAACACTGGAGGCGGATGAGATCTCTTCCGAGCGCAGCGGCGACCGCTGACGCCAGCGCGGTCTTGCCAACGCCGGACTCGCCTTCGAGGAACAGCGGCCGGCCGAGACGAAGCGCCAGAAAGAGCGCAATCGCGAGGCCGCTGTCGGTGATGTAGTGCTCGCGCGCCAGCCGCTGCTGGAGCTGGGATGCCGATGCTGGAAGCGGAGTGTCCACTGAACGGTCGTTACGTTGGGGTGGGAAAACGGCGCGTCTGGTGCAGATACCTCTGCGCCTTTTCGAGCGCGACGCGCTCGGCATCTTCACGCGTCGCACCCTCGGCGCGCGCGAATCGCGCGCCGGGGTCGACGTTGTCTATGCTGCAGTAATACTTGTCACCCAGGCGGTACGTGACGATGTGGATCGGCCAGCTGTCGATCGTTTCGTTGCGCTCTGTGTAGTCTTCGGCTTTCATAGAGGTCAGTTCTACGGTTTTTCGACGGGGGCCCGCACGAGATTGCCCCACTCGGTCCACGAGCCGTCGTAGTTCTTCACGTTGTCATACCCAAGCAGGTACTTCAGCGCGAACCAGCTGTGGCTCGACCGCTCTCCGATGCGGCAATACGCGATGATCGGCTTGTCCCCTCTCACGCCCACGCCGTCGTATAGCGCCTTGATCTCGGCGTCGCTCTTGAACGTCCCATCATCGTTCGCCAGCTTCGCCCACGGCATGCTCTTCGCGCCTGGAATGTGACCGCCGCGCTGGCATGTTTCGGGAAGTCCGGGAGGCGCGAGAATCTCACCGGTAAACTCCGCCGGGCTCCGCACGTCGACCAGTGACGCGCTCTTGCTCTTGACCACTTCCATCACTTCAGGAAGGTACGCGCGCAGCGAATCGTCCTGATCCTTGGCTTTGTATGACTTCTTCGGAACGTTCGGCGCGTCGGTGCTCAGCTCTCTGCCTTCCGCGAGCCACTTCTTACGCCCACCGTCCATGATCTTGACGTCTTTGTGGCCGTAGAGCTTCAACTGCCAGAAGGCCCAGGCGGCGAACCAGTTGTTGTTGTCGCCATAGAGCACAACGGTCGTGTCGTTGTCGATACCAGAGGCCCCTAACAACTCTTCGAGCCTGGGCTTCGGAATGACGTCGCGAACGACCGTGTCGCACAGCTGAGTCGTCCAATTCCAGCCGACTGCGTCAGGTATATGACCTTGGTCGTAGGCCGCCGTGTCGACGTCGACTTCGGCGATGCGGACCTTGGCATCTTTCAGATGGTCAGCGACCCAATCGGTACCTGACAAGGACGTTGTCCCTCATCTTTCCCTCCCTTGAAAACAGCCCTAGATGCTACGCTATATCCTCGCAAATGGCGACGCGCCTTACGACCATTCTTGTAGCCGTCATCGTCGGCGCTACCTTCGTCGCCGGCCTCATTGTCGGCGCCCAGCGCGATGATGCCAATGGCCCCATCGACCTCATCATCGTCAACGGGAAAGTTTATCCTGGCGGTGGCGCCGATATACAGGAAGCCGTCGCCGTCCGCGGCAATCAGATACTCCGCGTCGGATCGAATCGCGAAGTCAAGCGCCTGCGCCGTGCCCAGACTGTCGTCCTCGACGCGCATGGCGCGACCGTCCTGCCCGGGTTGAACGACACGCGCGTCCAGTTGATGAACGGCGCGCTCACGCTGGACCACCTGAATCTGTCTCCAGCCAGAACGACCGATGACCTCGAAACCGAACTTCGCCACTACGCGGAAGACGAGCCGTCGACCTCCTGGTTGCTCGGCCGAAACGGCAATGACGAACTTCTGACCACCTCGAATGTGCCTGCGCGGAAAATTCTCGACGAGGCGGTGCAGGACCGACCCGTCCTTGTCATAAGCGAGGACGGCAACGTCGCGTGGGCGAACTCGAAGGCCCTCGAGCTTGCCGGCATCAGTCGTAAGACGCGAAATCCGCTGTCAGGGATCGTGGTCAAGGATCGCCGGACGGGCGAGCCGACGGGAGTGCTCAGGGACAACGCGATCGACCTCGTGTCCCGACTGGTGCCCGAACGCACCCGGGCCGAGAAACTGCAGGCGCTGCGCGCGGCTATCACCGAGGCCAACACGCTCGGCATCACAAGCGTCCATTCCGTCAGTCCCGAGCAGGAAGAGATCCAGTTGCTCGACGAAATCCGCAAGGATGGAGCGCTTGGCGTTCGCGTGTATGCATCGATCGCAGTGCCGCCCGGAATCTCGGAAGCCGATGTGCTGGAGCTGAACAAGCTGCGCGATGAATTCCCCGACGACCCGGCCCTGAAGCTCGGGGGCGTCGCGGTGATGTGCCCGTGCGACCCCCTGCAGATCGCGCGCACCGTCGCGCTCCTCGACAAACACGGCTGGCACGTGATGGTACACACGATCGAGGGACCCGATGTCCATGCAGCCGTCGATGCATTCGAGCGCGCAGCCGCGGCGAATCCGTCGACCAAACGCGACAGGCGACATCGCATCGACGAGAGCCTTCTCGCCGACGGACAGGCGCGCATTCTGGCAGGCAGCAACTGGCCGGCGGCGCCCCTCGATCCGCGGGATGCCATCCAGGAGGCGGTCGCGGGCCCGGGCGAGCTGCGCAACGCCATCGACGCCTATACGAGTCATGCGGCCTACGCGTCCTACGACGAGCATCGCAAAGGCACGCTCGCACGGGGCATGCTCGCCGACATCGTGATCCTCTCGAACGACATCTTCGAGTCGCGGCCGGAGGCGTTCAGCGAGACTACCGTGACCGTCACCATCTTCGACGGCAAGATCGTGTATCAGCGCCCTGCAGCAGTCAGTTCCAATGATTAGGCAGCCCTAAAGGGCTGCGCTACCGGTGTGGCGGTAGCGCAGGGCTTTAGCCCTGCCCCAGAAAATCCCAATGGCAACCAAGATTACGTATGCGACGCTTGGTGGCGACTCGCTCGAAGACCTGCATCGCGAGCTCGACGAAGCTATCGCAATTGCGCCGCAGACGTTCGGCCGAGAGCATCTCCTCTATATAGACGGCGCGCATCTCAAGGCTGACTCGCAGTTCGAGGATCGCAGCCCCATCGATACGGGCATCGCGCTCGGCACCTTTCAAAAAGGCAATCGGGAACACGCGAAATCCGCTGTCGCCGCAGCGCGTGCGGCGTATCCCGCGTGGGTGGCGCTTTCGTGGCAGGACAGGCTCACGTACGTGCGCCGTATCGCTGAAGCGATCCGCCTGCACCGCTACGAGCTGTCCGCGTTGATGGGCTACGAGGTCGGCAAGAATCGGCTCGAGTGCGTCGGCGATGTCGAAGAGGCCGCAGACCTGATCGCCTACTACTGCGATCAGATCGAGCAGCACAACGGCTTCGTGGAGAAGATGGGAACGCTGGGGCCGGGGGAAGACAACGTCAGCGTGCTGCGGCCGTACGGTGTCTGGGCCGTCATCTCGCCGTTCAATTTTCCGCTCGCGCTTGCGGCCGGACCCGCGGGTGGCGCGCTTGCCGCTGGAAATACGGTGGTCTTCAAACCTGCGAGCGATACGCCGTTGATGGGCGCAAAGCTTGCGGAGATGGCCGTCGAAGCAGACCTTCCACCCGGCGTGTTCAACTTCATCACGGGACCTGGCTCGACCGTGGGGCAGGAATTAATCGACAACGATGGCATCGACGGCATCGTCTTCACCGGTTCGAAGGAAGTCGGCTTGAAGCTGATGCGCGACAACGCCGCGCGGTCGGTGCCCCGTCCGCTGATCATCGAAATGGGCGGAAAGAATCCCGCCATCATCACGAGCAGCGCCGATCTCGACAAGGCGGCCGACGGAGTCATGCGATCTGCATTCGGCGCGCAGGGGCAGAAATGCTCGGCGTGCTCGCGCGTCTACATCCAGAAAAACGTGCGCGATGCATTCGTCACGCTGCTGGTCGAGAAGACCAGGCGCATCAGGGTCGGCAATCCGCTCGAGCGCGACGTGTGGATGGGCCCCGTCATCAACGAGGCCGCGGTCAGGACCTACCTCTCCGCGATCGAGCGCGCGAAGAAAGACGGGGGAAGGATTCTTGTCGGTGGGAGGCGGATAACAGAGCCGCCGTTCGATCGCGGATACTTTGTCGAGCCGACCATTGTCGATGGACTTCCGCCCGGTCATCCGTTGTTTGCAGAGGAGCTGTTCGTACCGATCACCGTCATCGCTGACGTGATGACGCTCGACCAGGCGCTCGAGCTCGCGAACCGCACCGAGTACGGACTGACGGCCGGCATCTACTCGGAAAATGAGGACGACCTCAAGACGTTCTTCGATCGCATCCAGGCCGGGGTGACCTATGCGAACAGGCGCGCAGGTGCGACAACCGGCGCCTGGCCGGGTATCAACCCGTTCGGCGGATGGAAGGCCAGCGGGTCGACGGGCCGGGGCACAGGCGGCCCCTACTACGTGCAGCAGTTCATGCGCGAGCAAAGCCGAGTGCGGGTTCGCGACGTCTAACTTAGCCGTTCGCCGTTCGCCGTTCGCCGTTCGCCGTTCGCCGTTTACCGTTAACCGTCAACCGTTCACCGTTTGCCGTTCCGGAGGTCGCATGAGAGCGCATTCCCTGGGGGCTCTGGCCGTCGGCGTTCTTTGCATCCCACTCATCTCCGCGGGGCAGGCTCCATCCGCTCCTCAAGGCGCGGCACAACCGGGACCGCCGCGCATGCAGATGCCACCGCGCGATGGCGCTGCGGCAGAAGTTCCCACTGGCACTGCGCGCATTCGCGGCCGTGTGCTCGCGGCCGACAACGGCACACCTCTGCGTCGCGCGCAGGTGCGCGTCACAGCGGCCGATCTGCGCATTAATCGAAGCGTCAATACCGACGGCGACGGACTCTATGAATTCATAGAGCTTCCCGCGGGTCGCTACAACATCTTTGTCTCGCGAAGCGGATTCGTCTCGCTGCAATTCGGACAACGGCGTCCATTCGAAAGCGGGCGGCCGCTCGACGTCGGCAACGCGCAGTTCGTCGACAAGATCGACTTCGCGCTGCCGCGCGGCGGTGTCATCGCCGGTCGCGTCACGGATGAGCTCGGCGAGCCGCTGGCGGGCGTTCGGATGCAGGCGATGCGGTATCAATATCTGCCGAACGGCCGGAGGCAGCTGACGCCGGTGGGCGGCGGCGGACTCTTCGGCGGCGTGGCGACAAATGATCTTGGAGAATTTCGGCTGTACAGCCTGATGCCGGGCACCTACATCGTCAGCGCCGCGCCGGTCGACTTGGGCGGGATCATGACGAGTCCAGGCGCGCCCGCGTCAACGCAAAACGACGGTCACGGAATAACCTACTACCCAGGCACGATCAATGTGGATGAAGCCCAGTCGATCGCCGTCGGCATCGCCGAGGTCGCCAATGCCTCGTTCGCACTCGTACCACAGCGGATGACCCGAGTCACCGGACAGGTCCGTGATTCGCAGGGTAAACCGCTGGCTGCGAGCCTTAGCCTCCGCACGCAATCTGGAGACGGCATGTCGATGCGCATGCTGGCGATGGCTGGCCCGGATGGAAAGTTCAGCGTCGCCAGCGTGCCGCCAGGCGATCACTTCATCGAAGTCTCTCCTCGGCCAGGCGACGAAGAGTCGGCATCGGTGCCGATTGCTGCGGGCGGCCAGGACGTCACCGACCTCATCATCACGACGAGTCCGGGCAAGACGCTTGCTGGACAGGTTATCTTCGACGGCGCGTCAGCGGCCGCTAAGTCATTGCGCGTCAGTGCGTCGTCGCCGGATCCCGGCGGGCCCCAGCCTACGCGCATCTACGACAACAACCAGGGAGTCATAGACGAAAAGGGCCGATTCCAGGTTCGAGGTCTGAGCGGCCGTGCCGTCTTCAATGCGTTTTCCGCCGGTCCCGGTGCGGGAGCGCCGAGCTGGTTCCTCAAATCGGTCACGATCGACGGCGAGAACTTCACGGACATCCCGTTCGATGTTTCGAACCTCCGAGACGATACCAACGTCGAGATCGTCCTGACCGACAAGCAGACGACGACCTCGGGGACCGTCAGGAATGCACGAGGCGAACAGGTCATTGATTACACCGTCGTCGTGTTTCCCGAGCGATTGCGCGAAGGCGCGATGCCCGCCCGCTACACGCGCGCGGTTCGCCCGGATCAACAGGGCCGATTCGAGACACGCGGCCTTCCGCCCGGCGACTACTTCGCGGTGGCCGTCGAGTCGCTCGAACAGGGGCAGCACTGGGATCCCGCGTTCCGCAAGCAGATCGAGCCGACCGCGAAGCGGTTCAGGCTGACAGAGGGACAGTCCACAACCGTCGATCTGCAGCTGACACAGTAAATTCAAAAAGCCCGGACGCGCGGTGCCTTACACTAGCTGAAGACCGCATGAATTTTCGATACTTCCTGGCATTGCTGATGCTCACGGCGGTCGCGGCGACGGCTGGCGCCCAAGAGCCGGGGTCCGGTCCGGCCGGACGCGGTGGTCAGGGTCCGCTGCCGGGCGGGCGCGGCGGGCGCCTCGGCATGCCACCGCGCGACAACGCCCAGGCCCCTACGGGTACCGCGAAAATCAGCGGCCGCGTCGTTGCGGCCGATACCGGCACGCCCATCCGGCGCGCGCAGATCAGCATCGACTCGCGCGACGCTCAGGTCAACCGCAGCGTCGCGACCGACAGTGAAGGGCGCTATGAGCTGGTGACGCTCCCGGCGGGCCGCTACCGCCTGTTCGTCAACAAAGCCGGGTTCGTGGCGCTCGAGTACGGGCAGGCGCGGCCCTTCGAGGCAGGCAAGCCGCTCGATATCATCGCCGGGCAAGCCCTCGAGAAGGTCGATTTCAGCCTGCCGCGCGGCAGCGCGATTACCGGACGCATCACAGACGAGTTCGGCGATCCAGTCACGGACGTACAGGTCCAGGCGCTGCGCTACCAGTTCATCAACGGGGAGCGCCAGCTCGTCAATGCGGGTCGCGCGTCACAGACCGACGACCTCGGCGCGTACAGGATTTTCGGGCTCATGCCTGGCGATTACGCTCGTACGGGCGTCAATGCGTCCGAACGCCCCCCCGGGCCCGCGAGGCGCTGATGTCGAGCAGACCGGATATCCCGGCACGTACTATCCGGGTGTGACCGATATCGGTCAGGCCCAGACCGTCACCGCCGCGCTCGGCCAGGAGTTGAGCTCCATAGGATTTCCTCTCATACCCTCACGCCTTTCGCGGATCTCGGGAACGGTGATGGGGTCGGATGGCCGGCCGCTCGGTGGCGCAGTGGTGATGATTCGCGCGCGGGGCGGCGCCGGAATGGGCGTGCTGAGGAACATCATTGCCAACGGCGGCAATCAGCAGGTTCGTCCGGATGGCAGCTTTCAGCTGACCAACGTACCGCCCGGCGAGTACGTGCTCGACGTTCAACAGCGCCCGCAGTCTCTGCGCAACCAGGGGAACATGGACCTTTCGCAGCTCGAGTTCGCGTCGATGCCGCTCAGCGTGGCGGGTGGAGACATCGACAATTTCACCGTCGTGACGACTCCTGGTGTCACGGTGTCCGGACGCGTCGCGTATCAGGGACAAGCGGCGCCAAAGTCGAACCTGCAGGTGACGGCGGTACCTCCTTCCGGCGGACCATCGCCAATCGGCATGCTGATCAACGCGAAAGCGCTCGGCGGCGGGCGCGTGGATGAGAACGGCGCATTCGAGCTGCGCGGTCTTGCCGGACCTCAGATGATCCGCGTGCAGGGTTTGCCCACCGGCTGGGCGCTGAAAAGCATCACGGTCGATGGCGTCGACGTCACCAACGCGCCGTTCGACTTCAAGCCAGGCAACAACGTCACCGGTCTGCTCATCACGCTGACCGATCGGTTGAGCGAGATCACGGGCAGCGTGCGCGATGGGCGCGGGCAACCTGTCGCCGATTACGTGCTCGTGGCGTTTTCCGAGGACACGAAACTCTGGGGCGCGCAATCGCGCTACGTGCAGACAACGAGGCCGAATCAGAACGGGACCTTCAGCATCAAAGGGCTCCCACCGGGACGCTATCTCGCCGCAGTCGTTCCCGCTCTCGAGAACGGATTGCAGAACGACCCCGCTGTCCTCGAGCAGCTTCGTGCCCGCGCCCGAAACTTTTCACTGGCTGAGGGTCAAACGCTGAACCTGAATCTGGAAATGCCGGCCCAGTAGGCGTGCTAGCATTGCGCCTTCATGGCTGACCGACCCAGGAATCAGGCGTCGTCGAAAACCGAACTCGGCGAAGCCCTCGGCCTCGTCGAAACACGCGGATTCGTCGGCATGGTTGAAGCGACCGACGCGATGGTGAAGGCGGCCAACGTGGTGTTCGTGGGTTGGCAGAAAGTTGATGCCGGACTGGTGACCGCCATCGTGCGCGGCGATGTCGCTTCGGTGAAAGCAGCAACCGACGCCGGCGCCGCCGCTGCCCGGCGGGTTGGAGAACTCATCGGCGTTCATGTCATCGCGCGCCCCTCAGAAGACCTCGACAAGATTTTTCCGATTGGATAAGGTCCGCCTGAAGGCGGACACTACATCAGAAATTCGCCCAGGCAGCGATCGAAGTCGGGCAAGAGCGGGGACTTCAGAGGCGTGATGTCGTCGACGAGCGTTCGCCGGCGTACGCCGCCGTGTGCGAGTTCGAGGATCGCGACGTCCTCATGCGGCGCGTTCACCAGCCAGTACTCGCGCACACCGTAGAGAGAAAACCACGCGATGCGCTCTTCGAGCTGACCTGCGTGCGTGAGTGGAGACGTCAACTCGAGCACCATGTCGGGAGGACCCCATACGCGATCGCTCACGATCGACTCCCGGCCGTCGACGATGAACGTAATGTCGGGCCGCAGGATGATGCCCTCGGTTCGTTCGAGGACGATTTCGACCCCCACCCACAGCCGTCCAAGCGATCTGGGCGTGACGTACGCATCGAGCGCGGCATGCAGGCGGCTCACCAACTCGCCACGGCCGATATCCAGCGGCGCAGAGGCTCTTACACTTCCGTAAACAGGATGTTGGGGACTGAAACGATCGGCCATGACTACCTAACGACGACGATGACACCGCCGAACACAAAAAACAATCGGCTTCGCTCTACCTGGCGGACTTCTGTGCAGATTTTTTTCGACGGCGTGACTTCGATCGCAAACGCAGCTTCAGCTCTTTGAGCGTTCCTTCGTTTCCGACGACCAGCAGCGGCTGGCCCGGCGCGCGCAACAGATTGAAAAACTGGCCGTTAACGGTGCGCGCGTACACATCTGTCCCGTCTGTCAAAAGTGTGATCGCGCCTCCGCCCCCGATAGCATCGAACAGCCTGATGCCGAACCGTTTGCGCAGCGTCTCGACGAGCAGACGCAGTTTGGTAACCGACAGGCCATTTCGCCGCAGGTCCGCCAGCACCACAAGCTCGAACAGATCAACCGGTGAGTACCGCCGCTCGGTGAACCCGCCGGCTTCGGTGCGGTGCGAGGCGACAGAAGGATGGATCAGCTTGCGCGAATCCCACCACTGAAGCTGGCGGGCAGAAAGGCCAGTGATGGACGCCACCTCGCGCGAGCTGTAATTTTTCTTGAGATCTGGCCGCATGTCACCGCGCGGACGATTTGCGATCTGCCATCACCGCACCGTCGAAGTCCTTCTGCGTGATGCCACCTTCATCGTGGGTGCTGTAGAGCAGCGTGACCCGGCGATAGTTGATGACGATGTCGGGGTGGTGATCCGCGGCCTCCGCGTCCGGCACCAGCCGGTTGATGAATGCCACGGCTGCGGGAAAGTCAGCGAAGGTGTACTGCTTCCTGATCGCGCGTCCCTCGACGGTCCATCCCGCAAGGTCCTTCAGCTGCCGCTGTACTTCCTGTTCTGCCAGAATCGCCATTTTTCAATACTCCCCTAACCGCTGAGGCGCAGCCGCCGTCAGCAGCAAATCGTCACGGTTGTCGAAAATGAGATCGGCGACAGCGCGCGCTGTAAGAGGCGCCAGCAGCACGCCGTTTCGATAGTGCCCGGTCGCGTACACGAGGCCAGGCATTTTGCCGGAGCGCCCGATGATAGGCATGGCGTCGGTCGTCGCCGGCCGCAACCCCACCCGCGCACCCACGAACGTCGCGTGCGACAGATGCGGAATGAGCTCGCACGCGCCGTCGAGCAAATCGCGAACGCCCGCGACAGTCGTGCGCTCGTCGAATCCTGCATCTTCTACGGTAGCCCCGACGAGAACGGACCGGCCGCTTACCGGTACGAGATAACATCGCGGTCCCCATACGATGCGATTGAGCGCGGGTGCGTCCGACGCTATGTGCAGCAACTGCCCGCGAATGGGCTTCACCGGCAGAGACGGAATCCCTTCGATATCGATCTGTCCCGACCAGCTGCCAGCGGCAACCACCACATGACCAGCGGTGATCACCTCATCGTTGTCGAGGCGGACGCTGATGCGATCCGCGTGACGCTCGATACGATGTGCACGCGCGGGTACGGTCATCCGGGCGCCGTGCTTGATCGCCGCGGCAGCCAGGGCGCCGCACAAATCGGCAGTGGCAACAAACCCGTGTGCCTTGATGAACAGCGCGGCAGACACCTCAGGCGCCAGCTGCGGTTCCGCCTCGCGCACACCGTTCTGGTCGAGCAACTCGCATTCGACGCCGGCCGCGCGTACCTCGGCGGCGGTTCGCTGCAGCTCGTCGAGCGCATAGCCGTCCGTGACCACCTGAAGCGACCCCGTGCGTCGATAACCCACATCGATGCCGGCATCGCGTGTCACACGGTCGATGAACGCATCGTACATCTCGAGACTCTTCGTCGCGAGCGCCAGCAGCGGCCGGCCGAACCCTTCCAGGTAGGGCACGAGCATTCCCGCGGCGGCCTGCGTCGCTCCGAGGCCGGCGCCGCGGCAATCGAGCAGCACCACGGATGCGCCGCGCACCGCCACCTCATAAGTGATGGCCGTGCCAATCACCCCTGCGCCAATGACCGCCACGTCACAATTGGGCACTATTTCGTCCGTAACTTGCTTATCATCTCACGCAGCCTCAGGTGCTCCCTTCGAAGGACAATAGGGTCTGAAGGGGACAACGGCGCGTGACCCCACGGGCGAAAATGCCTGTGTTTTCCCCGTTTTGACCCCTGGTGCGCGGGTACGAGGCTTGCTGTTACAGAACGCGAGGAGTCATCCCATGGAAATCAATCGGGCGGCGTTTGGAGCCCTGGCAGTCTTCGGCATCGTCGCGGCAGGCGGGGGCGCCTACCTGGCGAATCGCCACAATGACGCGGCACCGCAAGAGGCGCCGCTCTATCAGACGCCGGCGACAAGCTCGGTGACTGAAACCGAAAACATCATCGCGACGCCTGCGGCCGCCGTTGACGCGGCGCCCCTCGTCGCCGCAGAACCGACGCCAGAGCCCGCGCGGCCAGCGACCGTCGCGCGTCGCGCGCCAGCACCCGTGCGCACGACACCGCCTGCGTCGCAGCGATCGCGCAGGTCGGTGAATGGCAGCGAGGACGCCCCCTCTTCGTCACCGGCGTATTCACCCTCTGCTGCGCCTGTTGACCCGCCGGTTTCGGCGGCGGTGGAACCACTGGAGAACACCAGTGTCGAGCGGAGCGCCGCCATTCAGGAGCCCGTGCGCAAGCAGTACGACGAGCTGGTCATTCCTGCTGACTCGGTGATCGGCTTGCAGGTCGAGAATGCCGTTACGACAGAACGCGCCAAAGTTGAAGACCAGGTACGTGCCCGAGTGACGCGCGATGTCCGGGTGAGCAATCAGGTGGCGATTCCCGCGGGCGCCCGTGCTGAAGGATCGGTCACACTCGTCGAGCGCGGCGGACGATTGAAGGATCAGGCGCGACTGGGAATACGGTTCCACACCATCGTGCTCGCTGACGGCACGCGACTGCCGATCAACACCGAGACGATCTACCGCGACGGCGAATCACCCGCGCGCGAGAGCGCGGCGAAGATCGGCGGCGGCGCGGTCGGCGGCGCGGTGCTGGGCGCGATCTTCGGCGGCAAGAAAGGCGCAATCATCGGCAGCACGGTTGGCGCAGCGGGCGGCGGTGTGGCGGTAGCGGCTAGCGAAGCGAATGCCGCGACGCTGCCGCAAGGATCGACGGTCACCGTGCGCATGGGATCGCCCGCGACAGTGACGGTGGAGCGTTAGAGAGCAGAGAGCAGAGAGCAGAGAGCAGAGAGCTAAGGGCAGGTCCAGATCGCTGGGCCTGCCCTTTTTTTTACGGCTTAAGACGCCAGCGTTCGATCCACTTGCCGTCGACATCCTCCAGCGCGACGATTCCGTTCAGCGGAAACGCCACCGGTTGGGCATTCGGATGCGCTGACGTGAGGAGACCCAGCAGGCGCGGCAGATGCGGAAAGTGTCCGGCGAGCAGGATGTGCTTCGATTCTCCCGCAATTGATTCGACGATCCAGCTGGGAGGATCTGTCGGCTGCAGCCCGCGCGCCGCGGTGAACGCCGCGAGCGGGTTACAGCGCTTCCAGTAGGTTTCAGCGGTCTGGCGCGCACGCAGCTTTCCGCTGTGCCAGATGACGTCAGGCTTCGCACCACGCTCTGCGGCCTGTTGGGCAAGCATGTCGACCTCGACGCGGCCGCGGTCCGAGAGCGGCCGCATCGGATTCACGTCAGGGCCGACCGCATCGCCATGGTGAGCTAGGAACAGCACAGGTTCATCGATAGGCGATTTATGGTTCCTGATCGCTCGGCTCGAGAATCAGGCCTTCCAGCATCGGGGTGTCGCCCAGTTCCGCCCGCAGCTCAATCGCTTCGAGGCCGCGAAGTCGCTCGTCGATCGCCTCGACCTGCGGGATCAGCTCGTCGCCTGCCGCGTTCAACTCGACCAGCTTTCTCGCCTTGCTCAGGAAGCTGCGCTCGACCGAGCCTACCGACGCATTGAATGCCTGGACCGTGTCTTCGAGATTGTCGCGCATCTTGACGAGATGACCCGCAAGCACCCGCACGGAATGGTAGAGCTCCTTGCCAAGCTCGCGAATCTTGGATGCATCATGCGCCAGCGATTCCTGCTTCCATCCGTAGTTCACGGCTCGCAGCAAGGCGATCAGCGTAAGCGGACTCGCGGGGATGACTTTCTTGTCGGCGCCGAACTCCAGCAGGCCGGGATCTTCCTGCAGCGCCGCCGCGAATAACGCCTCGACGGGCAGGAACATGATGACGAACTCGGGGGTAGGAGCAAACTGCTCCCAGTATCGCTTGCCCGCGAGCTGCGTCATATGGGCGCGAACCTTCGCGGCGTGATCTCGCAGGTACTGAGACTTCTCCGCTTCCGTCCGATCGGCGAGCCCTTCGAGGTACATGCGCGGCGCTTTCGCGTCGACGACGACCCTCCGATCGCCTGGAAGCTTGACGATCATGTCTGGCGTCAAGCGCCCGTTCTCAGAATCCTCCGAGACCTGTTCGAAGAAATCGCAGTGGCCGAGCATTCCGGACATCTCGACCGTGCGCCGAAGCTGCATCTGGCCCCAATCGCCGCGCACGTTAGGCGATCGCAGCGCCTGGACAAGGCTGCCGGTTTGATTGCGAAGCTCCCTGTTGACGCTGCCCAGCTCGAAGATCTGGGTCTTCACCTCGGTGTAGGCCTCGATGCGCCTGGCCTCGAGATCGGCAACTTTCGAATCGAGGCTCTTCAGTGACTGATCGAGCGGCCCGATCAGGTTCTCGATTGCCGTTTTTCTCTTGTCGAGCTCTGCAGTGGTGTCGACTTGAAGGTGCTTGAATCGCTCTTCGGCGCGCTGCAGAAATTGTTCGGAGTTGGAGGTCAAGGCCGATCCGGCCAGGGCGCTGAAGGTGTCCTTCAGGATTTTCTCAGCTTCGCCGTACGCGACGTTTCGGCTCTCGGAGACCGCCAGACGTTGCCGCGCCTCACTCAATTCGTCGCGGACGGACCGTAGTTCCCGCTCCGTTGTCGACTTGCCGTCGGCCGAGCCGACGGAGCGGCCGAGGAGAAAGGCAAGAACAGCCAGAACAGCAACAACGAGGGCCGCGACTACGGCGATGCTCACTGTCATACGACAGCACGATCTTAGTACAGCTACGGAATCAGTACAATTTTTCCGTACGCGCCGGGCTTGAGCACGTCTTCGTGCGCGCGCGCCGCATCGGCGAGCGGAAGCTCCTTCCCGACCTGCGGCCTGTATCCGCAACGCCCCATGCCGGCCACAATCGCGGCATGCGCCATCGCCAGCTCCGCTGGCAGCGCGTTCCAATTCGTGAAGCCCACGACCGTCGCGTCCTTGCCCATGATCGCGCGGGGATTCAGCTCGATCGCGCCGCGATTGCCGACGATGACTATGCGGCCGCGCCTGGCGATCAGGTCGAGGTCTTTCACGAGATTAATGTTCGCCAGCATCTCGATGATCAGGTCGACGCCGCGTCCGCCCGTCCTGGCGAGCACGTCTTTCTCATAACCAGGAGCCGAATGATCGAAGACCTCGCGCGCGCCCTGCTCGTGTGCAAGCTGCCGGCCTCGTTCTGTCCCGGCCGACCCGAAGACACGCAGGCCGGCGGCGCTCGCCATTTGCACGGCTGCAGTCCCGACGCCGCCGCTCGCGCCGTGCACCAGCACTGTTTCGCCAGGCAATGCGCGTCCTTTGTCGAACAGCGCGCGCCAGGCGGTGACATACGGAACGCCTACGCCGGCGCCTTCGGCGAACGTCACATGGTCCGGCAGATGATGAACCTGGTCGATGGTGCACAGCGCGCGCTCGGCGTACGAGCCGTATGCGCGGCCGTCCACCGTGCCGCTGATGTATACCCGATCGCCCGACTTGAAGTCAGGCACATCGCTGCCCACACCCGCAACAATGCCCGCGGCATCGGAGCCCGGGGTGTAGGGAAGCGGCGGCAGCGTCGCGTACTGGCCGCTGCGGATGTAGGTATCAACCGGGTTGACGCCGGCGGCTCTTACATCAACCAGCACCTGGCCGGCGCCCGCAGATGTGTCGGACGCGACTTCCAGTTTCATCACCAACGGATCGCCGAATTGCTGCACGCGAATCGCTTTCATGGCGCGACAGTTTGACACCATTCGGGGGCGTGCAGTAGGCTAATTGCCTCATGTCGCTCGTTGCGCACCGGCATCATCACCATCATCATCATCGTCACATGACGGGCCAGCGGAGCTGCGGATAAGATCGACACCGACACACAACCGAGCATCCACTGCCCCGCCACGACCGGCGGGGTTTTTTATTTCTGGGGCGCACGTCTTTTTTTCTTTAGTTTGTCGTGGGGCCCCACCCCCACGACCTGTACCTCGCGACCGGTGGTCGCTCGGCGGTGATAGGGGGGGTTATCTGCTTAGTGGAGCAACATGCATTTTGAAAAATTAGATGGCCTGGTGCCCGCCGTCATTCAGGACGCTGACAGCGGCGAGGTGCTGATGGTCGGCTTCATGAACGACCTGGCACTCGAGAAAACGCGTGAGACGGGATTCGCCACGTTCTACAGCCGATCGCGGCAGAAGTTGTGGATGAAGGGAGAGACGTCCGGCAACAAGCTGGCCGTCGAGCAGATTCTCGTCGATTGCGACGAGGACACGGTGCTCGTCAAAGTGAAGCGGCTCGGCGACGGAAACGTCTGCCACACCGGGACACGGACGTGTTTTCGAGTGCTAGAGCAGAGAGCGGAGAGCTGAGAGACTCATGCCCACACTGAAACTCGGCCTCCCAAAGGGATCGCTGCAGGACTCGACCGTGCAACTGTTCGCGCGCGCGGGGTTCACGATATACGTCAGCTCGCGATCGTATTTTCCGACCATTGACGATCCGGACATCGAATGCATGCTCATCCGGGCGCAGGAGATGGCGCGGTACGTCGCCGATGGTGTGCTCGACTGCGGGCTGACGGGACAGGACTGGATCGCCGAGCACCAGAGCGGTCTTGCCGCGCCCGCGTCGCTGGTGCCGGTCGCCGACCTGATCTACTCGAAACAGAGCTTCGGCAAAGTTCGCTGGGTCCTTGCAGCACCCGAAGATTCACGCTTCAAGACGCCGCAGGACCTCGAGGGCGCCACGATCGCCACCGAGCTCGTTCGCGCGACCAAAGCGTATTTCGACCGGCTCGGCGTGAACGTCAACGTCGAGTTCTCATGGGGAGCGACCGAAGTGAAACCGCCCATCCTCGCCGATGCGATCGTGGAAGCGACCGAGACCGGATCGACGCTTCGCGCGAACCGGCTTCGCATCCTCGACACGGTGATGGAGAGCAACACCCAGTTCATCGCCAACGGAGCGGCGATGGGCGAACCGTGGAAGCGTACAAAGATCGAAAACATCTCGCTGCTCCTCAAGGCGGCGATCGAAGCGCAGGGGCGGGTCGGTATCATGCTGAACGTACGGAATGAAGACTTGAAGAGCGTGCTCGCGCTGCTGCCGGCCCTGCAGAGACCCACCATCTCGCCTCTCAGCGAGGACGGGTGGGTCGCAGTCAACACCATCATCGAAGAGCGCACGGTTCGCGATCTCATTCCGAAGCTCAAGACCGCACGGGCGCAGGGGATCGTCGAGTATCCGCTCAACAAGATCGTCGTGTGATGAGGATTCTCGCATCGACCAACGTCAGGGCCGTCAACCGGCTGCTGTTATCGCCGGCTGGAGGCGATCGCAAAACGGCCTCTGCCGTCGCGAAGATCGTGTCCGCGGTGCGGACGCGCGGCGATGCTGCGCTCCTGGCGTATGCGCGTCGCTTCGATCGCCTCGACGGCGATCTCGAGGTCTCGCGCGACGAAATAGAGGAGCTTGCCGTTCGCGTGCCGCCGCGCGTGCGCGCGGCGATCGCCGCCGCCGCCAGGAACATCGAGAGGGTCGCGCGCCGGCAACGGCCGCAGGGATGGACGGTGACCACCGCGCCCGGCGTCACCGTCGAGCAGCGCGTCACACCGCTCGATCGCGTGGGCTGCTATGTTCCGGGCGGACGGTATCCGCTGCCCTCTTCTCTTCTGATGACCGCCATTCCCGCGCGCGCTGCGGGTGTCCGCGAAATCATCGTTGCCTGCCCGCGTCCCACGCCGGTCGTGATGGCGGCGGCCCGCGCTGCGGGCGTGACGAGACTTTTCAGGATGGGGGGCGCGCAGGCGATTGCCGCCATGGCTTACGGCACGAAGACCATTCCTCGTGTCGATAAAATCGTCGGCCCGGGCAACCAGTATGTCTCTGCCGCGAAGACTCAGGTGGCCACCGACTGTGCCATCGACTTCTACGCAGGGCCTACTGAAATCGTCATCGTCTCGGACAAAGGGAACCCGGAATGGATCGCCGCCGATCTGATCGCGCAGGCCGAGCACGATCCGCAGGCGCGCTCGCTGCTAATAACGACGAGCCGGCAACTCGCCCTGAAGGTCGCACGCGCGGTGTCGGTGCAGATGCCGAAGATCGGGCCGGCCCGACAATCACTTGCGCGCCACGGGGGCATCATCGTTGCCCAAAGCCGCGATGAAGCGGCGGCGCTGGCCAATCGCGCCGCGCCGGAGCACCTGGTGTGCGACGACGACCGGATGGCGAAAACGGTTGGCGCCGCCGGCGCGATTTTCGTCGGGCCGTACACGGCACAGGTGGCGGGCGATTATGCGATCGGCTCGAATCACGTGTTGCCGACCAACGGTGCCGCGCGTTTTCGCGGTGGACTCCACACCGCCGATTTCGTACGCATGTCGACGATTCAGCGCATGACGCGGCAGGGGCTCGAGAACCTGGCGCCGACCGTCATCACGCTGGCACGTCAGGAAGGGCTCGAGGCGCATGCTCGCTCGATCGAGATACGCGTCAGCCGGGGCCCGCAACGCGGCAGCCGCGGTGGGTTAGCCGTATGACGTATGCTCGTCCCGCCGATCGCGCTGGTGCGCTTCGATTGCACCTGAACGAGAACACAGGCGGCTGCTCCCCGGCGGTCGTCGACGCCGTGCGGCAAATCTCAGCCGAGGAGGTCGCGCAGTACCCCGAGTACCGACGAACTGGCGCGCGAATGTGCCGCCTACATCGGTATCAGTGAAGCGCAGCTTGTGCTCACCAACGGGCTCGATGAAGGGTTGCTTGCCGCCGCGGTCGCCGCGTTTCGCGCACCGATAAGCCCGCTGGGCGCTCCAGAAGCGATCGTCCCCGAACCGGCATTCGAGATGTATTCCGTCTTCGTGAAAGCCGCCGGCGGGCGCGTCGTGACCGTAGCGCCCGGACCTGACTTCGTGTTTCCGCTCGAAGAGGTGTGTAACGCCATCACCGATCGTACCCGGATTATTTTTCTCACCAATCCGAACAATCCAACCGGGCAGCTCATCACGCGGGATGCGATACGCGAAATCGCGCGCCGGGCGCCGCCGGAAGTCACCATCTTTGTAGACGAGGCCTACCACGATTTCTGCGGCGAAACGTTCCTCTCCGAGCTCGGCGCGCACCCGAATGTCGTCATCGGAAGGACGTTTGCGAAAGCCCACGGGCTCGCGGGGCTCCGGGCGGGATGCCTGATCGGCGATCCGGGCCGCCTTGGCGCAATGCGCGAGGTCGTTCCGCCCTACAGCCTGGGGGTGTTCGCCGTTGCCGGTTGGCGCGCGGCACTCCGCGATCGCGAGCACCTCGAGTGGTATCGCGCTCAGGTGGCCGAGTCGCGCGAGCGGCTCTACGCCGCGTGCGAGCGGCTCGCGCTTCCCTACTGGAAAAGCGCCGGCAATTTCGTACTGATAAGAGTCGAGCGATCGGGTCAACCGGCCGACATCGTCCGCGCCTTCGCCGAGCGCGGCCTTCTCGTTCGCGATCGATCGCGCGATCCCGGATGTGCCGGCTGCATTCGCATCACCGCGGGCATCGTCCGCCACACAGAGGCCGCCGTTGAAGCGCTGGAGGTTTTGTGCGCCGTGCCGTAGTGGACAGACGAACGCGCGAGACCCAGATTCGCGTCCGCCTCGGCATCGAGGGCAAGGGGCGGTACGACATTCGTACCGGTATTCGCTTTCTCGACCACATGCTCGAGCTGATGACGCGCCACGGCGCGTTCGACCTCGAGATTCGGGCGGCCGGCGATCTCGACGTCGATCAACACCACACGGTGGAAGATCTCGGCATCGCGCTGGGCGAGGCGATCTCAAAGGCGCTTGGCACACGGCGCGGCATCAACCGGGCCGGCTATTTCATCATGCCGATGGACGAGACCCTTGCCGTGGCGGCGATCGATCTCGGCGGACGCCCGCACGCGGTCGTCGATCTCGCGCTGCACGTCGAGCGCGTCGGCGATCTGCAGAGCGAGCTGATTCACGATTTTTTCGAAGGCTTCGCCCAGGGCGTGCGCGGCAACGTCCACATGAAGGTGTTATACGGGCGGTCGAGCCACCATCATGTCGAAGCGGTATTCAAGGCGTTCGGACGTGCGCTGCGCGTCGCGTGCTCGCGCGACAAACAGCTTGCGCGCACGCTTCCCAGCACGAAGGGACTCCTGTGATTGCTCTAATCGATTACGGCGCCGGCAATCTGACTTCGGTGCGCAAGGCGCTTGCGGCTGTCGGCGCCGAGGTGCAGACACCGCGCGTGCCGGCGGATCTTGACAGCGTCGAGGGGGTCATCGTCCCGGGCGTCGGCAATTTTCAGCAGACCTCGGCGCTGGACCGCGAATGGCGAGACGCGATTGTCGGCGTGGTCGAGCGTGGCCGTCCGCTGCTCGGCATCTGTCTCGGACTTCAATGGCTCTTCGAAGGCAGCAGCGAAGCTCCAGGGTGCGAGGGGCTCTCGCTGATGAGCGGACAGTGCGAGCGTCTGAAGCCCGAGTGGCCGAACAAAGTACCCCACGTGGGATGGAACGAGCTCGAGTTTCCGCGCGCATCGCGGCTGTTCGAGGGCATCAGGAATCGCTCGCAGGTGTATTTCACACACTCCTATGCGGCGCCAGTCACCGACGAGGCGTCGGCGGTCACGACCCACGTCATACCGTTCGCCAGCGCAGTCGAGCGTGGGCAGGTGTACGGTGTGCAGTTTCACCCGGAGAAATCCGGCGACGTCGGCCTGCAAGTGCTGAAGAATTTTCTCAATGCTGTCTAAGCGAATCATCGCGTGCCTCGACGTGCGCAACGGTCAGGTCGTCAAGGGGGTGAATTTCGGAGGACTCCGCAACGCCGGCGATCCCGCCGAGCTGGCCGAACGTTACAACGAGGAAGGGATCGACGAGGTCGTCATCCTCGACGTCACCGCGACCCTCGAAGACCGGCGCGCACTCGCGGCTACGGTATCGGCTGTGGCAAAGCGCATTTTCATCCCGCTGACAGTCGGCGGCGGTATCCGATCCGAGGCGGATGCGGCGGCAGCGATTGACGCAGGCGCCGAGAAGGTCAGCCTGAACACCGCCGCGCTGAGCGATCCGGCCCTGATTACGAAGCTGGCGGCGCGCTACGGCAGCCAGGCGGCCATTGTCGCCATCGACGCGAAGTGGGTTGGGGGCAAGGCGCTCGTGTACGCGCGGAGCGGACAGAGCGGCACTGAGCGGGAGGCCGTCGAGTGGGCGAAGGAGGCGGCCGACCGTGGCGCCGGAGAAATTCTGCTGACGTCGATCGATCGCGACGGCACGAAGAGTGGATTCGATTGCGAGCTCACGGAGGCCGTTTCGCGCGCCGTGCCGATTCCGGTCATCGCGTCCGGCGGCGCCGGGTCGCTCGAACATTTTGCCGAGGTCTTCATCGACGGCTGCGCCGATGCTGCGCTCGCGGCGTCGATTTTTCATTTCTCCGAACACGCGGTCCGCGACTTGAAGGGAATGCTGCACGCCCGTGGAATTCCGGTGCGGCTGTAGGGCCTACTCATGCTGATTCCAGCCATCGATCTCAAGGGGGGCAAGGTCGTCCAGTTGATTCAGGGCGAGAAGCTCGCCATTGAGACATCGGATCTCGACTACTGGATCGAGCGTTTCTCCGGGTTCCGCCGGGTCAACGTCATCGACCTCGATGCCGCCATGGATTCGGGATCGAACGACCAGATCGTCCGGACGATCTGCAGGCGCCTTCCCTGCCAGGTCGGAGGCGGCGTCCGGACGCCCGAGCGCGCGGCCGAGCTCTGCGCGATCGGCGCCAGGAAAGTGATCGTCGGCTCGGCGCTGTTCAAGGATGGCTTGGCCGACAGCGCGAGCGCGCAGCGATTCGCCGACGCCGTCGGGATCGATCGCCTCGTCGGCGCGGTCGACAGCAAAGGGGGACGCGTCGTCACACAAGGCTGGAAGACGTCGACGGCGACAACGGCGGTCAGCGCCGTCCGGGCGCTCGAACACTTCTGCGGCGAGTTCCTGTACACCCACGTCGATAAGGAAGGCCTGATGAAAGGGACCGACATCGCTGCGATCCGCGCGGTGCGCGATGCCACGCGGCGTCCGCTGATCGCCGCAGGAGGCGTGACGACCCAGGCGGAGATCGACGAGCTCGATGCCTTGGGCATCGATGCGGTCGTGGGGATGGCCATCTACACGGGCACGCTAAAACTGGAAACTAAAATCTGAAATCTGTAAGCTGCAGACGACACCCTATGACACAGGACACCCACACCCGCCGCGGCCCCGAGCCGCCCGATCTCGCCGAGCGCGGCGGCATGAAGAACGGACAGCCGCAGCGTTCGGACGAGCGCCTGTTCATGCAGCTGCTCGTCTACGGCGGCTGCCGCGACTCGCACGCCGTCGCACAGGCGTTGTCGCGCGCGGGCGTCGAGGGTGCCGTGTACGAAGATGCCAACGACCCCCAGGGGGTCGCCATACTGTCAGCGACAAAGGATCCGAACTTCTTCCTCGATACGCTTCGGCCGCTGCTGAACGGACCTGCGTTCGAGGCGCTCGAGGCGAAACCTGACCTCACCATGCTCGGACGGACGTACGCGATCGGCTACGAGCCCGATCTCCCCGAGGCCATCCTCCACCGGCCGCGGCGCACGGTGCTGAACAAGGAGTGGCCCTGGGCTGTGTGGTATCCGCTGAGGCGGAGCGGACGATTCGCCCAGCTGCCGCCCGAGGAGCAGCGCGTGATTCTCGCCGAGCACGGCACTATCGGCATGTCGTACGGCGCTGGAGACTACGCCCACGACATCAGGCTCGCCTGCTACGGCCTCGACAGGAACGACAACGACTTCGTCATCGGACTCCTCGGCAAAGAGCTGTTCCCCCTGTCGCACATCGTGCAGGCGATGAGAAAGACCCAGCAGACCTCGCTCTATCTCGACCGGCTCGGGCCGTTCTTCGTCGGCCGTGCGGTGTGGCAGTCCGATCCCCCCGTTACGTTATAATACGTAACCGTTACGTAGAGTGGCGTAATGGAAAACCCATTCGTGTACGGCGAGGTGGTGCCAGCGGCATCGTTCGTCGATCGCATCGACGAGCTGGATCGTCTCGTGCGCGACCTGGCGTCGGGCCAGAAAGTATTCCTCATCTCACCGAGACGCTACGGAAAGTCTTCCCTCATCCGTCAGGCGCTGCGCGCCGTCAGCCGCGGCGGCGCCCTCACCACCGACGTGACCGTCAGCAGCTACAGCTCCTATCTCGCGTTCCTCGAGGGCTACACCCGATCGCTCCTGGCAATGCAGACAGGATTCGACAAGGCCCGCAGCTGGCTGAATGAGGCCATCGGTGCCGCGAAGCCGGAGTTGAGGCTCGAAGCCGACTCCTCGGGGAGCATCGGGATGTCCGTGAAATTCCCGACCGTGCGGACCGATCGCGACCTCTCACGTCTCGCGGCTGATGTGTTCGCGCTCCCCGGGCGCCTCAGCGATCTCCGCAAGACCCGGATTGTCGTTGCGCTCGACGAGTTTCAGGCGATCAACGGATTCAACGGCGGCAGCGTCGAGCACGCGCTGCGCGCCGCCGTGCAGCACCAGCGGAGCGTCGGCTACGTGTTCGCCGGTTCCGAGCCCAGCCTGATGGAGCGCATGCTCGGACCGAAGCGCCCGTTCTACAAGGCGGGCCCCGTGATGCGGCTCGAAAAAATCCCGCCGGAACTGTTCGCCGCCTTCATCGAGTCGAGGTTCTCGAAAACCGGCATCAAGCCGGAGGCCGGACTCGGCTCGTCCATCGTCGATCTTGCCGGCAACATGCCGTACGACGTACAGCGGCTCGCTCACGAGAGCTGGGACGATGCGCGCGCAGCAGGCAAGCGGCGGATTGGGGTCGACGACCTTCACGCGACGCTGCATCGACTGCTCGCCGAGCAGGACACGATGTTCGAAGCGGTCTGGCAGCGCCTGACGCTGGCGCAGCGGGCGACGCTGCGCGCCGTCGTGCTGTCTGAAGGGCGGGAACTGCTGTCGGCAGATCTGCGCGACCGCCATCGGCTTGGCGGCGCGTCGACGGTGCAGACCGCGCTCCAGGCCCTCGCCCGCGAGGACCTCGTCGCGCGCGAAGGCGCGCGCTACGTGCTGGTCGATTCCCTGATGCGCGAATGGATCGCCCGAAGGACCTTCTAACCCGGCTCGGGCTGCACCGCCGGGACATTCGCGCGTGGGCGCTGTACGACCTCGCAAACTCCGCGTTCAGTGCAACCGTCATCACCGCCATTTTTCCGGTCTACTTCACGTCAGTCGCCGGCGCAGACCTGGCGCCGGGTGAGGCAACACGACTACTCGCGCGCACGACCACGATTGCGTTGGCGGTATCGGCCGTCCTCGCGCCCTTCCTGGGCGCGCTTGCCGACTACGCGCCAATCAAGAAGCGGCTGCTCGGGCTCTTCATGGCCATTGGCTGCGTCGGGGCGGGGGGGCTTGCGCTCGTCATGCGGGGCGACTGGCTTCTCGCTGCCGTCTGCTTCGGCATCGGCAACGTAGGATTCACTGTCAGTCTGACGTTCTACGATTCGCTTCTGCCGCACGTCGCACGCGAAGACGAGATCGATCGCGTGTCGACGGGCGGGTACGCCCTCGGTTATCTGGGTGGCGGCGTCCTCCTTGCTCTGAACGTCGCGTGGATTCTGTCGCCGTCGACCTTCGGTCTGCGGGACGCCGCGCAGGCGTCGCGATTGTCGTTCGCGAGCGTGGCGGTCTGGTGGTTTCTCTTCTCCATTCCGCTTTTCCGGCGCGTGCCGGAGCCGGCGACCCACGCCCGCGGAAAGACCCGATCCGCGGTCGAGCTCATCGGGACGTCCTTGTCCGGCCTGCTGCACACCATCCGCGAACTACGGCGATACCGGAACGCGATGCTGCTGCTGGTGGCGTTCGTCATCTACGCCGACGGCATCGGGACGATCCAACGCCTCGCGACGAGTTACGGCGCCGAGCTCGGCATCGATCAGGGGGCGCTGATCACCGCCATCCTTCTGGTTCAGTTCGCGGGCATCCCGTTCGCGTTTCTCTTTGGGATGATGGCCGGCCGCATCGGCCCCAAGGCGTCCATTTTCATCGGACTGGCGGTTTACGTCGCCCTGACCATCAGCGCGTACTACATGAAGACCGAGCGCGATTTTTACGTCCTCGCCCTGCTGGTGGCGACGGTGCAGGGCGGCACCCAGGCACTCAGCCGGTCGCTCTTCGCGAGCATGATTCCGAAGGCGCGGTCGTCGGAGTTCTTCGGCTTCTTCTCTATCTTCGAGAAGTTCGGAGCGATATTGGGACCTGCGGTGTTCGAGATGGCGAGCAGCACCACAGGATCGAGCCGCAGCGCGATTCTGAGTGTCGTGGTCTTTTTTATCGCAGGCGCGGTAGTGCTGTCGTTTGTGAACGTCAAAGAAGGTCAGAAAATGTCGCAGAACATGACTACACTGTAGGACATGGCAAAAACCACAACGACACCATCAGCGCGTGAGTCAAAGAAGAAGTTGAAGCCGAAGCCGAAGACCGAGAGCAAGTCGTGGCAGACGCGCAACGCCGCCCGCAAGGACAAGCAGACCGCGCACGCAGCGACGCTGGCGGAGAAAACGGAATAGGAGCGTCATCAATTGCCGGAGCGGGCTTGAAATGCGAGATACGCGAAGATGGCGACGATGATCAAGAGAACGAATCGTGCCATGCCCATCATCTGGGTACGGGCGACGTGCCGGGTGCCCTTCGGCTTGATGCCAGTGACGGCAGCCACGGCCGCAATGAGCACTGCGAGTGCCAGCCATGCGAACCAGCTCATGATTGACCTCCGCTGACCAAGGCGGAGCGTCGAGGCTGGATCGGAACGACCTGCCAGCGCATGTACGCGACGAATGTCGCCACAGCCAGGAGCACCACCGTGGTGACAGCGGCACTGAATTCGCTGCGCATCAGATGCAGAATCGTGGCGGCAATCAGGACGATCATCGTCCCCGCCGCCGCACGCGGCACCCACCACGGCTGAATGCCGGTCACACCCGGAAGCGTCAATCCGATAGCCGCCAGTACTTCGGCCACCCCAAGGAAAAGCTGAAACCACCGCGGCAGCATCGCGTTCATCTGTTCGACGATTGCCGCCGGTGGAAACAGGAACATCCACCCGTGCGCGAAGAACACCAGCGCAAGCACGGTCTGGAGCACCCAAACCAAGAAATTCATGGGGTAAATCATACTAGTGGCCTAGGCTAGCTAGCTGAGACTATTTCCTCTCTCCCTCGTCGTGCCGTTCCCCCGCCACCGCAATCCGAAAACGATGTGTCGATCACACTCCAAGCCCGCGTTCGCTGAGTTCGTTGCGCCCTTGCGTCTCCGCGGTGAGACATGGAGATTGTGGCTTGCAGCGTCGCCTCGGTCAGCGCCGGCAGGATCATCTTGACCTTCATCGCACCGCCTCCCCGAAGATGAGCACCGATACGTCGCGCTCCCGCGGCCCATCCAGCTCGACGAAGAAGACGCGCTGCCAGCGACCGAGCAACAGACGGCCACCTGTCACGTTGAGGCAGGCCGCAGACGGCAACAGCAGGGCGCGGCAATGAGCATGACCGTTTGGCCGCTCCGCGTCGGTCAGATTCACCGTTCGCACGGTCGTATCGTCGTGCTGATATCGGCCATCGTTGGGCGCGGCCGCCTCGAGGAAGGACTGGAAGTCGGCCAGCAGCAACGACTCGTGCTCGTTGACGACGACAGCCGTCGTCGTGTGCAGCGTTTGAACATTCAGAATGCCGAACCGAAGCCCCACGCCGGCGACAAGCCCCTGCAGACGCTCTGTCAGATCGACGAACTCTGTGGGTTGTGTGGTCGTGAGGTGAATGCTGGTGATGTGCCGGCAAGCTGACACGGGCGTGAGCGTTTCCATCGATGTCCTCCGCCAGCATCATCGGCGGTGGAAGGACGGGAGTCTTCAGCGGTGGGTGAGCATTCAGTGAGATCTTCGTGAGACCCCTGGGCGGCGCGTCAGGCCGAGCGCCAGGCCGACGCCGAAGAGCGCGCCTTCGGCCGTGGCAATGAGTGCAGCCGTCAACGGACCAAAATCCGGTTCGCCGATGAATCGGCCGAGGGAGGTCAACGTCGCCTGCGACCCGGCTGACGCCTCAGCGATGAAGTGAATCGTGCCGCCAACGAGAGGACGGCCTGCAAGCGCGAGCGTCAACGCAGCCAGTCCACAGGCGGCTGCGGTCGCACCTGTCACGACGAGCCTCCTGCGGCCGCGAGGCGCCGCGAGCCCGCCTTCAGTCGGGGAGGTCGCGAGGCTGTAACCAAGGCCCGCCGCGGCCCCAATCACGAGCCCTTCGAGGCCGCCGCCAATGTCGATGTGAACACCCACGAGCGCGGCGAGGCTCCATCGCGCCAACCACTGCGCGGCGAAGCCGGCAAGGCCGCCACCGAGTGCCGCGCCACACACCAATGCCAAGGCGCGCCGCGATCGCGCAGTGGCCTCGGCCACCGACAGAAAAGCCCCAACGCCTGCTCCACCCGCCGCTCCGCAGCAGCCCCCTATGACGGCCAGGACAGGGACAACCGCAAAAGACGCGTTGCTCTCCGGCGCCGATGCGAGGATCACTCCTCCGGCAGCGCCCCCGACAAATCCTGCGAGGCCGCCGCCAATCGACGCGCCTGCCCACCGCGCGGCGGCAAGCGCGGCCGCGCGCCGCAATCTCAGCGTCACCAACTCGCGCGCCGTTGCAAGCGGCGCGGGCTCCCCGAGAATCGGCACCGAGCCGGATTCGGCGGCTTCCCACCGTGTATCGCGCAAGAGCGCCCGCGCGAAAGCGTGGCGCGGGCGAGTCCCAATGCGCCGCAGCGCCTCGGCCGTACCCAGTGCGTGCAGCAACTCGGCAGCCTCTCGCTGATCTTCTTCCTCATCTGCGCTGACAGCGACGCGGGTGACGCGCTGCATCAAAGGCTCGAACGGATCAACGGCAGCCTCGGATGGTCTCGGGTGATCGGTTTGTGCGGCAGCGGGACCCTGCCATTCGCCAATGTCCTCTTCTTCGATGACATCTGCAAAGACGAAACGGTACCCGTGGCGCGAGACAGTTCGCACGAATCGCGGCTCCCGCGAATCGTCCTCAAGCACGCGGCGAATCGTGCGGATGGCCTGGCTGAGGGCGCTATCCGAGACGATGACGTCACCCCAGATGCGATCGAAGATGTCCCGGCGATGCACCGCCTCGCCGCGCCGTTCGACGAGAAATACGAGCAGATCGAAATAACGAGGAATCAGAGGCTGTTCGCGTCCATTTCTGGTCAGCACGCGAAGGCGCGGCGACAGGATGAATTCGCTGAAGCGATAGCGCGTCAATTCAGAAGGGCTCGTATGCGCCGCTTCCACACATCCTGCGTGCGCTCGTTGATGCCGTGGCTGGTCTCACGATCATAACGCTGCTGCTCTTCCTGCAGCTCGCGATTGGCCTGCACAACCATCTCCTGGATCGGATCCGTTCCACCCGGATCGGCGCACGCGTTGTTGAAAGACGCGAAGCGCGCCACGATCTTTCGAACGGCAACCTCGGCGATGTCGAAATGCAACTGCTCGTGTTCGAGAAGCTGCAGGTCGCGCTGCATCGTGTTGCGGCGCGCCATCGCCTGAACCTCTGCGCTGGTCGTCCGCTCTCCCGTGGTCGACCACACGCTTCCCTGCGCATTCCGCCACCACGAGCGCGAGGGATCGAAGGTGGCGCGAGCCGACGTGATGAGCATGCCCGCCTGGCATTCCCACGCCGCGTCGAGCTCGATCGCGCTCATTGACGCGTTCGGCGCACCGGCGGGAACGCGCCCCTTGAAGTCGGCTTTTGTCAGCCTCCGCTCGAGCGACCACCCGATCCGCTCCTGGGCACAGATGGTTGCCGCCGTGCAGAGGACGGCGAGCAGGCACGCGTTGATCCTCATTGCGATAGGATATCTGCACATGCGTTTCATACGCGACATCTTTGCCGAAGCGCGGCAGGCGCAGCGGCCGGTGGTGTCCTTCGAGTTTTTCCCGACGAAAACGCCCGAAGGCGAGCGGACACTGCTCGAGAAGACCATCCCCGCCCTCGGCGCGCTCAGGCCGGATTTCTGCTCCGTTACATATGGCGCCGGCGGCAGCACGCGCGAGAAAACGCTCACGATTGTCGACCGCATCCAGCGGCAGCAGGGGCTGACCGCGATGGCGCACATGACCTGCGTCAACGCGACGCGCGAAGACACCGCGAGCGTGCTGGAGCAGGCGCGAGTCCTCGGCATCACGAACATCCTCGCGCTCCGCGGCGATCCGCCCGGCGGCGTCGGGGATTTTCAGAAAACCGACGGGGGCTTCGAGTACTCATACGAGCTCGTGCGCTTCATCAGGGAAATGGACGGATTCTCGATCGGCGTCGCGGGATTTCCCGAGGGACACATCGCGCAGTCCGATGGCAAGCACGTGGATTGGCACCACCTGAAGCACAAGGTCGATCAGGGTGCCGACTTCGTCATCACACAGATGTTCTTCAGCAACCGCGACTACTTCGAGTTCAGAGATTACCTGACATCGCTGGGTGTCACCGTACCCGTCGTGCCTGGTATCATGCCGATTCAAAGCGCTGCGCAGATTAAGCGAATCGGCGCCTTGTGCGGCGCAGGTCTGCCGCAGCCATTCGTCACCGAGCTCGACAAGCGAGGCGACGATGACGAAGCGGTCGCGCAGTTCGGGATCGAGTACGCCACGCAGCAATGCGAAGAGCTGCTGCGGGAAGGTGCACCAGGGCTGCACTTTTACACCCTCAACAAATCCCGATCGACCCTGCAGGTGGTCGAACACCTGAACCTCGCGAAATCATCGCGGTAACTTTGTTGTCAGGAGGACACATGAGAGCCGTCCGCACGCTGTCGATTTTGATGCTCCTGGCGCTGACGCTCGCGATGTCGGATCAACACCCGCGTGCGCAGCGGACCGCGCTCGCCGAGCGCGTCGGCCATCACGATCCAGGCCGCTATCGAGCGGGCCGATCGCACGGCAGCGTCGGCGACATGAACTGCATGACGCTGCTGCCGGGCAACGCGCTCATCACGAACTTGTACTTTCTGCATCGGTGCCAAATCACGCCGGGCGGCGGGGTAGGACACCACTTCCACAACACGACAGAAGAGATGTTCGTCATCTTCGACGGCGAGGCGGAATTCACGGTCGACGGCCGCACGTCGCTCCTCAAGGGCACGGTGGGCGCCCCCGTGCGAATGGGGCATTCGCACGCGATTTACAACCCCGGAAAGACGCCGGTCGAGTTCATGAACATCAACGTGTCGGCGGTGAAAGGCAAATACGACGCGTTCGATCTGAACGACGCTCGTGTCGGCGCGCCGAAGGACGAGAAGCCGGTGTTCATGACGATGCGGCTGGAGAAGAGCCTGCTGCGCCCGGCCGAGAGATTCCGAGGAGGCGAGGGCACCGCCATGTACCGCCGCGCGCTCGATCCGAGCGTCTTTCTCACCAACTGGTCGTACGTCGATCATCTGGTGCTGCCGCCAGGCGCGTCAGAAGGGCTTCACCGCCACACGGGCGTCGAAGAGGTGTACTACGTCATCAACGGCGACGGCGACGTGACTGTGGCCGGCGACACGACACCGATTCACAAAGGAGATGCGGTACCTCTGCAGCTCAACGATCCCCACGCCTTCAAAAACACCGGTAATGTCGACCTCGAATTCATGATTCTGGGTATCGCGGCGCAGAAAGGTGTGCTCGACGTGCAGGAGATGGACGCCGTCACGCCAAGCCGTGGCCGTGGGGCTCGCTGAATCGGCAGCTCGCTGAATCGGTGGCTGGCTGAATCGGTAGCGCAGGGCTTTAGCCCTGCCATCGCACTGCTGCAGCGCGTGCCCTGACGGTATAATCCGCGCAACTCCACGTTCCCCCTGCAGCACGGCACTCACCTCGGCCCATACGAAATCCTCGAAGCCATCGGCGCCGGCGGCATGGGCGAGGTCTATCGCGCGCGCGATGCGCGCCTCGGACGCGACGTCGCCATCAAAGGTACTCCCCGCCGCATTCTCCGCGGATGCCGATCGGCTGAGCCGCTTCGAACAGGAAGCGCGCGCGGCCGCTGCGCTGAATCATCCCAACATTCTTGCCGTCTACGATATCGGCACGCACCCTTCGACGATCGTCCAGCGCGTGAGCGCAGTTGTTCGCGAGGTGGTTCGGGCGCGTCGTACCGACCTCTCGCCCAACCAGGAGTTTCTGTTTGACTGGACCGGAGGCGGTGAGGGCAGAGTCGGGCGGGTATTAGTGAAGGCAGGATCGACATTCAAATTCTTTGCCGGTGAGCGACATCTCTTATTCCTGCGACGCGACGACGCCGGCATGCTGGTGCTTTCGGGTACGCCCTACGTAATCAGAAACGAAAAGGTCTTGAATACTCTGCAAGTGGAAAACCCGGCCATCAAGAATCCTGTGCATGGCTATTCGCTTGCCAATGAATTCAAAGTGATACGAACGGCCAAGTGACATATCGAGCGATGCAATGGCAGGGCTAAAGCCCTGCGCTACCGCGCAGGGTATGTCTTCGACACGTTGTTCCGTTCGTTCACCACCGTGAACGATCCGTTCGGCTGCACGGTGACGTTGATGCCGAACCCTGTGTCTTTCACCGCCGGATCCGAGACGTCACCGAGGTTGGCGATCATCGGATCGGCGACGTTGCCTTCGGCGCCGGCCTTGACCGCATGGTGCAACATCCACAAATCCTCCAGCCCGGGCGCGCTTTTCACGGTCTGAAGCACCGGCAGGTCGCCGCCCTTATGCGCGCCGTTGTTCATGATCGCGACCCGCGACTTCAACGCGTGCACCAGCACCTGAGCGTTCGACTGCGCCGAGCCGTGGTGGGTGGTGAGGAACAAATCGACCTCGCCAATGCGGTTCACAGGGCACGCCATCTGAAATTCCAGATCCTGCGTGAGATCGCCGAGATCGAGGAACCGGAATGAGCCGAAGGTAAACAGCATGCCGACCGAGGCGGAGTTGTCAGATGTATCCGCTCTCCTCGGTACGACTCCCTCGCACGCGGCGTTCGCCGTTGCACCTTTCGGCGCCTCGATCAGCTGACGGTTGGACGCGAGCACTTTCACATCGACACCCTTCAACGGAATCGTGTCGCCGGGCTTGACGATCGTCTCATTCACTCCCGTGGCGACCATCGCGCTGCGAAACGTCGCCATCATGGTGTCGGCGCCCTTGCCGGTTTCGGTGGTGGGCCCATGGGTGATGACGTTGCGAACCTTCACACGCGAGACGAGCTGCTCCATGCCGCCGACGTGATCGGCGTGGTAGTGCGTGATCACGAGATAGTCGACCGTGCCGACGCCGGCTTTCTTCACCGCGGCCGCGATGCGCTCGGCGTCGCGCAGGTTGTCGGTCGGCCAGCCCGTGTCAACGAGCAGCGACTGCCCCGACGGGGTCACGACGAGCGTCGCCTGTCCGCCTTCGACGTCGATGAAGTACAGCTTCAACGCCTGGGCAGAACAGATCGCCGGTGCAAGAACGACGCAGGCCGCGAGCAACAGCGTCCGAGCCATCAATTTCCCCGACCACCGCGCGCCGGCGGCTGCACCACATCGAATTTCCGGTTCGCGTCACGCACGATCCCGACGACCAGCAACTCGAGCGGCGACGTGCCGGCATTCTCGAACGACTTCGTCTCGTTCAACTGGATGGGCACCGCGTCGCCGGGCCGAATCGCCGCCGTTTCCGCCCCGACTTTGACGGTACCTTCGCCGTTCATCACGTAGTAGAACTCGCCGATCTCCTGGTGCGCCTGCGGCGTGGTCGCGCTGCCTGGCGCCAGCACGAGATGATCGACGTACGCCCACGGCCCGAGAAAGACCGACGGGGCAAGGGCCCGGCGATACTGCACGGTGCCTTTCGCTGCGACGGGCGCCGCCGCGGGACGCAACAGCGACTGATCCAGGCGCATCGTCATGAACGTCGGAATGGGATCGAGAGACACATCCACACGGCCGTCGCTCAGATCGAATGCGTCGTACACGCCCTTTCGCGCCGAGACGTTGATATTCATCCACTGCACCGGCTTGTCGGTGTGGTTGTAAATGGCGTGCGAGTGCCCCATCCGCACGGGAGCGCCGGCCGGTCCCTTCAGCACCGACGTGCGGCCGTCGACCGTGAACTGGGCTTCCCCGTCGAAGATGACGAACATCTCTTCGCACTGGTTATGAAAGTGCGCGCCGATGCCGCTCTTCGGCTGAATGATTCCCCGATGCAGGAAGTACAAATTCGTGTCCAGTGCGGTGGCGTTGAACAGCCCCATGTAATCGAGCTGCCCGGGACCGCCGTGCACCCGCGGTGATGCGCGGTATTTTCCCGGTTCGGTGTGCGCAATCCGCTGAGCCAGCGGTCCTGCCTGGGGACTCGCGGGCGCCGGCTGCTGCGCCAGGAGCGCCCCGGCCGCCATCGCAACGATCGACATTACGGCGAACGATAATGTTTTTCTCATATCACCTCGAACAGGATGACGGTGTAACCGGGCGCCGACAACATCTCCTCCAGGCCGCCCCACACTTCCTGGTGGATGTCGGACGCAACCCATTTCTGGCGCAGATCCTCGTTCTCGTACGTGATGGCGAAGCGGTAATTGATGCCGGCAGGTGCAGTGCCAACCGGCACCGCGCGCACTTTCAGCATGCGCACGTCAAGGTAACCGCGGAACTTCGCTGCCGCAGGACGGAACTCGTTCTGGAAAAATCGCAGCATCTCCTGCTCCCTTGCAGGATCGATGGCGAGGTCGACATGCACCTGAATCATAAGGGGATCTCCGAAACTGGAATCTAGAATTTCGAATATACAAGCGCCTGGCCCATGACCAACGTCTTGATCCGATAAAGCCCTGTCTCCGCGGTGATATACAGCGTCCGGCCGTCGTCGCCCCAGCCGCAGTTTGCGGGATCCTCCGGCGGCTTGATCGTGCCGAGATGGGTGCCGTCGGGCGAGAACACGAACACCGCGCTCGGGCCGGTCGCCCAGAGGTTACCGCGTACATCGATCTTCATCCCGTCGGGCAAGCCGCCGTCCTCATGTGCGGTGGTATCGAAAAATACGCGCCCGTTGCTGACCGCCCCGGTCCCCCCGATGTCGTAGCGCATCCAGATGCGCCGCTTATCATCCGAGTTCGAGACGTATAACGTTTTCTCGTCGGGCGAAAACGCAATCCCGTTGGGGCGCGTCAGATCCTTGATGATGACCTCGGCCTTCCCGTTGCTGAACTTGAAGACGCCGTTGAACGGAAGATCCTTCTCAGGGTCATCGTCCTGACGCGGCAGACCGTAAGGCGGATCGGTAAAGAACAGCGTGCCGTCCGATCGATACACGAGATCGTTCGGTGCGTTCAGACGCTTGCCGTCGAGCGTGTCGACAAGCGTCGTCACGCGCAGATCGTTTGTGACCCGCACGATGCGACGGTTGCCGTGCTGGCACAGCAGCACATCGCCATTCGCGGCCGCCGTCATGCCGTTGGGTCCGATGAAGCCGCCGGCCGGAAGGCTGTTGCCGTCGTACCCGCCCGGTCGAAGGAGCTCCTTCACCGTGCCGTCCGGCGACCACTGGCGAACGACGTTGCCGACGACGTCGCTGAACCACAGGACGCCTGGCGATCTCCAGAGCGGGCCTTCGGTGAAGGTGAAACCGCCCGCCACTTTTTCGACGCGCGCGTCACGGGAAACCAGCGTGTCGAAGCTCGGGTCGATGCGAATGATGCTCATGAACAAGAGTCCTGTGTCATTTTGCCGTCAATGAGCCGCCACATTCTGCCGTTCGGGTTCTTGTCGCGCAGGGCGGCAGGCAACCGGTGTTCCCGGACATTGTCATAGCAGCTGAGCATCGCGAAGCGGCGTAACGACGCGGGAATGCCCACCGCCGTAAAGCCAGGATGGCCGGTCGCGGGGAACGGTCCGCCGTGATTCATCGCAGGGCTCACGGCCACACCCGTCGGCATCTTGTCGTTCAACAAACGGCCGACACGCTGGCGAAGCGCGGGCGCCAGCCGCGCGTAGAGGCCTTCGTCGCTGCCCTGGGTATCAGAATAGATGCCGCCCGTGAGATTGCCTTCAAGGTGCGACAGCACGGCCTCGGCTTCGTCGGCGTCGCGGACAACCACACACAGCGTCGCGGAACCGAATGCTTCGGTCTGCAGTTTCTCGGGCTCGGCGAGGAATTGTTTTCCGGTTGCACGAAGCAGGGCGTTCGGATGGCGTGCGCCGCTGGCGCCACCTCCCGGCGCCGTCAGCAGGTCCGCGCCGCCGCTGCGAAGCGTCTTGACGCTCTCGGCAAGTCCCTTCGCAACTCCATCAGAAAGCAGCGCCGGCAGCGGCGCTGCGTCGAACGCGCTCTTCACCTCGTCGATGAACTGATCGGACCGCGCATCGGCGAACAGCACCACGAACCCCGCGTTGGTGCAGAACTGGCCTCCGCCCATCAGGCAGCTCGACGCGAACTCTGCAGCCACCTTGCTGCCTCGCTCGGCGAGTGCGCCCGGCAGGATGACCACGGGGTTGATGCTCGACATCTCGAGGTAGATGGGCTTTCCTGCGGCATCGGCCGCACTTTTCAACGCCATCCCTGCGGCCCGGCTGCCCGTGAATGCGCTTGCGCCCACGCGTCTGTCCGAGACGAGCCGCTGGCCCGACTGATGATCGATCTTGTAGATCATCTGCACGGTGGACGGCGGCAATCCGGATTCGGCCAACGCAGCGACAGCCGCTTCGGCGAGCAGCCGGCCCGTGCCTGGATGCAGCGGATGCGCCTTCGCGATGACCGGATTGCCGGCCGCGATTGCGGCGGCGAAGTCTCCGCCGGATACTCCGGAAAACGCGTACGGAAAATTGTTCGGGCCGAATACCACGACGGGGCCGATGGCCTCGAAGCACGAACGAATCTGGTTCTTCGTGTCGATGGTCGGCAGCGCCCACGAACCTTCGATCACCGCGTCCGCGGCTTGCCGAAGCTGACCTGTCGTGCGCGGCAGCTCCACGTCGGCGAGGCGCGGCGACTTCGGCAGCGCCGTCTCGAGGTGCGCCTGCTCGACGATCGCCGGCTTGCCCGCTTCGATGAGCTCGGCGAAACGTGTCAGAAACCGGGCGATCGCGTCGGGCGGCGTTCGTCGAAGCTCGACCGCCGCATCAGCGGCCGCTGACAGCGCGGCGTCGCAATCCTCCCAGCCGCTGAACGGATACGTGTCGGGTAATCGCTCCCCGGTCGCCGGGTTGGTTGCCTGAAATGTTTGTGACGCCTTAGCAGGGCGCCATTTGCCGCCGATGAGAACGGGATGCTCAGCCATAAGTCAAAACGCTATCAGACCGTGACGACAGAATTCCGGAGGGTGCCGATGGGCGCGATCTCGATCTCGACGACATCGTGCTCGTGAAGCGTGAAATCATCAGGCGGCACGATGCCGGTACCGGTCAGCAGAACCGCGCCATGCGCAAACGTCTGCGACCGGCACAAGTACGACGCAAGCTCTTCGAAGCTTCGCTTGATATTGCCGAGGCGCGTCTCGCCGGAAAACACGGTCGCGCCGCCGCGAACAATGGTGCTGCGCACCGTCCAGTCGCGCGCTTCCGCTTCGGTGGCGCCAATGAGAATCCACGGGCCGAGCGCGCACGAGCGATCGTAGACCTTCGCCTGCGGCAGATACAGCAGGTTCTCGCCTTCGATATCGCGCGAGCTCATGTCGTTGCCGATGGTGCAGCCGACGATCGTTCCCCGCGAGCTCAGCACGAGCGCGAGCTCGGGCTCGGGCACGCTCCACTTCGCGTCGCGGCGAATCCCGACGGCTTCGCCGGTGGGCACCACTTTCTCCGCGATCGCCTTGAAGAAAATCTCCGGACGATCGGCGTCATACACTCTGTCGTAAGCCGTCGCACTGAAATCGGATTCTTCCATGCGCGCGGTTTTGCTGCGCAGGTACGTCACGCCCGCTGCCCACACCTCCTGGCGCTCGATCGGCGGACGGAACATCACGTCGGCCATGCCAAAGCGGGGAAGGGCCTTTCGATCGATCCCGTTCAGCAGTCCAACCGGGTCGCGGTTCTCCAGCACGTGCGACAGCGTGGTAATGCCGGCCGGCGTGAGGTCCAAGACGGCGCCCTCGTCACTGACGAGGCCAATCCGGAGAGCGGAGTCGCCGGCGAGAAAGCGGCAGATCTTCAACGCCGTCACGCGAGCGACCGTACGAGAACAGGCTCGCGCAAGGGGCCGGCAACCGTGACGGGATTGCGCAGCGCGCGGCCGAAACCGCCGAACTGAATGGCCATCACATCGCCCTCTGCAAGCACCACCTCATCAGCGAAGCTGAGGCTGTGCGCGCCGTAGTAGTGCACATGAACGTCGCCCGGGCGCCGATGCCCCTCGAACTTGAAATGATGATGCTCAATGTTGGCGACACTGTGACACATTTCGCGCTCGCCCGTCGCGATCTCGCGTTCCCAGATGGGCCGCCCGGCACGCTCGATCGAGACGCGGCCGGGAACGAGGCCGAAATCCGGATCGACCGCGAGCTCAGGCCCGAGGGCGCACGTGCGGAGCTTTGATCCTGCCAGGTTCAGGTAGTTGTGCTTCTCGAACTTGTGATCGGAAAACTCGTTGCCGGTGGCCATGCCGATACGGTGCGGCCGGCCCGACGCATCGATCATGTAGACGCCGGCGATCTCCGCTTCTTCCCCGCCATCTTCGGCGAAGCCGGGCACGAGCAACGCTTCCGAATGGGCGCGCATCACGGTGCCGTTGCCCTTGTAAAACCATTCGGGTGCCGTCCCACAGCGGCCGGAATCGGGCCGCCCTCCCTCGACGCCCCATCGGAACATCCGCATGCTGTCGGTCAGGTTGTCCGTGATCGTTTCTGCATGCATCCGATCGCGGCTCGAGGCGCTGCCGAAATGTGTCAGGCCCGTCCCACTCACGAGACATCGAGCGGGCTCGGGATGGTCGATTGGCACCATCAGACGCCACGGGGACGAACCGTGATAAATCGGATCGTAGTCGAGCGTTTCTGTCGTCGCATACTGCTCTGCCAACGCCGGCAGCGTCATGCCGTCGGCGATCGCCCGCTCGGCAAGCGCCAGCACAGAGTCGACGGCGTCGAGCAGGCGAAGCGACGGTTCCTCGACGCGTGCGACGCGCCGTGTCGAACCATGTCTGAGCTGGACGAGACGAGTGGCCGCTGCGCTCATCGCCACTTGATGTTGCAGCCAATACTCGGCCGCTGCTCCGGCGAGACCGCGCGGCCGGCAATCACGGCATCGAGCGCCGCGCGCAAGTCGACCCCCGTCACCGGAATATCGCCGCCGGGCCGGCTGTCGTCGAGCTGTCCGCGGTAGACGAGCGTGCCCTGGGCGTCGTAGAGGAAGAAATCGGGCGTACATTGCGCGTCGTACGCGCGCGCAACGTCCTGTGATTCATCGAACAGGTATGGAAAGTTGAATTGCAGCTCCTGCGCCTGATATGCGAGCTTCGTCGGGCTGTCTTCAGGATGCGATGCGACGTCGTTGGCGCTGATCGCGACGATGCCCACGCCGCGGCCGGCGTAATCGCGGCCGATCGCCGCCAGCTCGTCCTGCACGTGCTTGACGAACGGGCAGTGCCGGCAGATGAACATCGCCAGCATGCCCCTCGGGCCGGCCACGTCCTCGCGCGAAACGGATGCGCCCGAAACGACGTCCCGCAGCGTGAAATCGGGGGCCTGGGTTCCAAGCTGTTTCATGGACGAAGCTGTTCGGGCCATGGGGTATAGTTTCTTTCACTATGAACAACCGAATCAAACTCGTCGCATGTGCTGTTGCGGCCATGGCCACCGGTGTCCTTATGGCGCAGCAAGCACCTGTGTCGGATACGGTGATGAACCCGCTTGCGAACAACCCGACAGCAGCCATGGACGGTCAGCGGATTTACGACGGAACGTGCCAGACGTGTCACGGCGCGGCAGGCATCGGTGATTCGAGCCGCGGCGGGCCGGCGCTGAATACAACGGGATTGAAGCATGGGGACGGCGATGCCGACCTCTTCCGCACGATTCGTCAGGGCGTGTCAGGTACGCAGATGCCGCCGTACAAAGGATTGCGCGACGAGCAAGTCTGGCAGCTCGTCAGCTACATCCGCACGCTCCAGAATCGCGGCGTTGCGCCGACCGCCGCGCGCGGCGCGATGGTGCCCGAGGGGGACGTCGCAGCAGGTGAAGCGCTCTTCTACGGTAAAGCGGGATGCGCCACGTGCCACGAAGTCAACGCGCGCGGTGGCGTGACCGGGCCGGACCTGTCGAATGCCGGCCGGCTCGCAGCGACGGCCATCCGTCAGAAAATCGTGGCACCTAACGACCCTCTGCCTCCCGTGCCGGGCGCACGCGGCGGCGGCGGTGGGGGCGGGGGACGTGGCGGCGGAGCGCCAGTCACGCTGGTCGCGAAAATGCCCGACGGCCGCGAGATTCGCGGAGTACGGCGCAACGAAGACATGTACTCGGCGCAGATCGTCGATGCGACGGGACGGCTCCACCTGCTCAACAAGATGCAGGCAACCGTGTCGGTCGAGAACCGCTCGCTGATGCCGAATGACTATTCCACGCGACTTACAGCCGACGAGATCACGAATATCGTCGGGTTCCTGCGGATGCAGCAGGGGCGCGACCAGAACAAGATCGTCGCGCAGCCCACGACAGCCGGCGGCGTCACGTATCAGCGGCTCATGAACGCGAAAGCGGAGCCGCACAATTGGCTGATGTACTGGGGCGACTACACGGGCCAGCACTACTCCGCGCTCACACAGATCACCGCCAATAACGCGCGACAGCTCAAGACGGCGTGGGCGTTCCCGATTCTCGGCGGCAGCTCAGTACTCGAGGCGACCCCCATCGTCGTCGACGGCGTGATGTACACGACCGGCAGCGGCAATCCGGCGACCGTGACGGCGATCGATGCGCGCACGGGCCGCCAGATCTGGCGATGGACGCGGCAGCAGAAGATCGTAAACCCGTATGAGATCAATCCGTTCGCGCGCGGCGTCGCGATTCTCGGCAACCGCATCTTCCTCGGCACGCTCGATGGTGCCCTCGTGGCTGTTGATGCGCGCACCGGCCAGACGCTATGGGAAGAGCAGGTCGTCGACACGATGGAAGGCATGAGCATCACCAGCCCGCCGCTCGTGTTGAAGGACATGGTGATCACGGGCATGACGGGCGGCGAGTACGCGACCAGGGGTCACCTCGACGCGTACGATGCGGCAACGGGCAAGCGCAAATGGCGGTTCTACACGATTCCAGCCCCAGGGGAACCCGGCAACGAGACCTGGAAGGGCGAGAGCTGGAAAACCGGTGGCGGCCCGACGTGGTTGACGGGCAGCTTCGATCCCGCGCTCAACCTTGTCTACTGGGCGGTCGGCAATCCGGCGCCCGAGTTCGATCGCGTCTCGCGCGGCGAGATGGACAATCTCTACACGAACTCGGTTGTCGCGCTCGATGCAGACACGGGCGCGCTGAAATGGCACTACCAGTTCACCCCCGACGATGGGCACGACTGGGATTCGGTGCAGGACATGGTGCTGGTCGATCGCATGTGGCGCGGGGAGCAGCGGAAGCTGCTGATGCACGCCGATCGCAACGGGCACTTCTACGTCCTCGACAGGACGAACGGAAAGTTCCTCTCCGGCACTCCATTCATTTATCAGAACTGGAACGCGGGGTTCGACGCGAACGGCAAGCCGCAACCGATTCCTGGAACGAACTCGAGCCCCAAGGGCAGCATCCTCGTATATCCCACGCTCGGCGGCGCCACGAACTTCCAAGCGCCTTCGTACAGCCCGCAGACCGGTTTGTTCTATCTAGCGTTCGCGGAGGGCGGGCAGGTGTACACAAGCACGATACAGCAGATTACACGCGGTCAGCAGTACCTCGGCCGTGGACGCGCCGCGGGACCGGCTCCGGCGCGCGGCCCGAATCAACCTCTCAACAATGCCGGCATCAAGGCGATTGATCCAGAAACGGGCAAGACCGCCTGGTCGACGCCGCTCTTCCAGGGATCGAACACGAACGGTGTGCTCGCGACCGGCGGCAACGTGCTGTTCGTGTCGTCGCGCGACGGAAACATCCTCGCGCTCGACGCGAAGACCGGAAAGTATCTGTGGCATTTCCAGACCGGCGGCAATCACCAGGCGTCGCCGTTGAGCTACGCGATCGACGGCAAGCAGTACGTCGCGCTGGCAGCCGGAAACGTCGTGTTCAGCTTCACCTTACAGGAGTAGCGTCATGCCGAAGACACGCGTTCTTACGCTTGCCGCACTGTTCGCGTCGATCGGGGCCGCGATTCCCGCCGAGGCGCAGCAATACGCCGCGCGCCGCAACGGCGACATCGTGCAACTGGAAGACCAGAAAAATCAGATAGCCGTCTCCATCATCACCTCAGTCGGCATGATCGCCTACGAGATGAAAGTAAAAGGACAGAACGTCCTTCGGCACACCTTCGCGTCGATTGATGAGTTCAGGGCGAAGCCGGCGGGCCTCCCGGGGATTCCGCTGCTCTCCCCGTGGGCCAACCGGCTCGACGAGCAGGCGTTCTACGCCAACGGCAAGCGCTACCCGTTCGACATGGAGCTTGGCAACGTGTCCGGCGCCATTCCCATCCACGGCTTCATGACCCGTACCGATCAATGGCAAGTCATCGAAGCGAAAGCCGACGGCAAGGCGGCGTGGGTGACGAGCCGCCTCGACACGTACAAGCAGCCGGCGTGGATGAAGCAGTGGCCGTTCGCGCACACAATCGACGTCACGTATCGCCTTCAGGATGGCACGCTCGAAGTGCTGACGAAGGTGACCAACCATGCGATCGAGCCGATGCCGGTGTCGCTGGGATGGCACCCGTACTATCAGTTGACGGATTCGCCGCGTGAAGAATGGACCGTCTCCATCCCGGCACGCACGTGGTGGACGCTCGACTACCGCAAAGTCCCGACCGGCGCTACACAGCCGGCCGAGAAGATCTTCCCAGGCGGCAAGGGCGCGCTGAAGGATTACAACCTGGACGATGTCTTCAGCGATCTCACGCGTGACGCGCAAGGGCGCGCAACAGCCGTGGTGAGAGGACGGAAGCAGCAGCTCGAGATCAGCCAGGGACCGAACTACAAGTCGCTCGTCATTTACTCACCGAATCCCTTGAACACCGGACTGGGCAGCCAGATCGCGCCGCCGAATCCGAACGCGCCGCCTACAGTGCCCGGCGAAGGACGCGGCGGGCGGGGCAGAGGCAACGCTCCAGCCAATCCGCTGAACACCTCGAACTTCATCTGTTTCGAGCCGATGGCCGGCATCACCAACGCGATGAATCTGGCACACAAGGGCGGGTACAACGAACTGCAGTACATCAAGCCCGGCGGCACGTGGCAGGAGAGTTTCTGGATCAAACCGTCCGGATTCTAGGAGGGACCAGTGCAGCGATCACTGATTAGGGATTTGGGACTGGGACTGCTCCTTCTCGCAGCGATCTCAGCGTGCGGTGGGGGGAACCAGCAGCAGCAGGAACAGGCGTCGGCGACCCCGCCCGCCGCACCAGCGCCTGAGCCGCCGAAGGCGCCGTACTACGTGTACGTCACCAACGAAATCAGCGGCGACCTGACAGTGATCGACGGAGGCACCAACCAGGTGGTCGCAACCATACCGCTCGGTAAGCGTCCGCGCGGAATCAAGGTGAGCCCTGACGGCACGAAGCTGTTTATCGCGCTCAGCGGATCCCCGATGGCTCCTCCGGGCACTGACGAGAGCAAGCTTCCACCACCGGACAGGACAGCCGACGGGATAGGCATCGTCGACATAGCCGCTCGAAAAGTGACGACAGTGCTGACCAGCGGGACCGATCCTGAGCAGATTTCTGTGAGCGCCGATGGGTCGAAGGTGTTCGTCTCGAACGAGGATGCCGGGGTCGCGAGCATTCTCGATGTCGCCGCCAACAAAGTCATCGGCAACGTGAAAGTGGGCGGCGAGCCCGAGGGCGTGACGACGAGCCCTAATGGTCGATGGGTGTATGTCACGTCGGAAGAAGACAACCAGGTGGCGGTCATCGACACCGCCAGCGACAAAGTGATCAAGATGTTCGAGGTCGGCGCGCGGCCGCGCTCGTCTGCGTTCCTTCCCGACAGCTCGCGCGCATATGTGACCACTGAGAACGGCGGCACGGTCCACATCATCGACACGAAGGACCATTCGGTGACAAAGACGCTCAAACTCACGGGTGAGATGGTGCGCCCGATGGGGGTCGTCGCGTCTCCGGACGGCAAGCGCGTATACGTGACGACCGGTCGCGGCCAGATGCTGCTTGCGATTGATACTGCCAAGAACGAAGTCGTGGCGTCTGTGAAAGTGGGGACGCGGCCCTGGGGCGTGGAGATCAGCCCCGACGGCAGGCGCCTCTACACAGCGAACGGACCATCAGGTGATGTGTCCGTCGTCGATGCCGAGACCATGACCGTCATCGCAACGGTTCCGGCCGGAAGAAGTCCGTGGGGGGTTGCTGTACGCTGAAGCTAAAAACTGAAATCTAGAATCTAGTTTGTAGATTCTAAATTTTAGTTTCTGCGTCAGCGCCGACCACCGTCGTCCATTCGCGCACGTACCAGCGTTTGACCACTCCATTCACGACGTACGGATCGCTTTTCGCGAACTGTTCCGCGACGGCCGGTGAGTCGCCGCGGAACATTATCACTGACCCATCAATCGGATTCGCAAACGCCCCGGCGAGCACCACTTCACCGCGTGCGGCGGCCGCGCGCGCCTGTTGCAGGTGCGCGGCGCGGAATGGCTTGCGGCGCTCCTCGTAATCGGTTCCCGCTTCGTAGAACAGTAGATAGTGCACGTTCTAGGCGCTATATCCCCGTCCCGCCGTCGCGGCGCCCGATTGCTGTCCGGACAGCTCGGTGAGGAACTCGTCGTGGTTCATCGGCCGCGAGAACATCGGGTAGTTCTTCTCCGTCGCAAGACGCTGCTCGTCGGCGCTGAGCGCCGCGGTGCAATCCTTCAACGTGATGACCTTGTAGCCCTTCTCATAACCGGTGCGCATCGTCGACTCGACACAGCAGTTGGTCAGGAAGCCGCCGAGCGCGATCGTTTCGATACCGCGGCTGCGGAGGATGAAGTCGAGGTTCGTGCTGGCGAATCCGCAGAGGCCGCGCTTGCCTTCGACGACGATGTCGCCGGCCTGCGGCTTGAGGTCGTCCACGATCTCGGCGCCCCAGCTGCCCTTGCGGAACGACTTGCTGTCGACGACCCCCTTCAGGATTCCATACGGCTCACTGCTGAGCTCGCCGTAACCCTCAACGAACGTTATGGGCGCATGCACGATCGTACAACCTGCGGCGCGCGCCTTTTTCACCGTCTCGACGGTGTTTTTCAACATGTTGCTCTGATCCATCACGCCCTTCACGGCGTCGTGGAGCGTTCCGCCTTTCGACGTGAAGTCGTTCTGGTACTCAATCAGGACTAGCGCCGTTCTCTTGGGATCCATATCTTCCTCCTGAAACTGTATATCCGGTGGGACAGCCCCTGACGATATCACGACTTTTGGCGCTCTAGGAAACGTCGACGATACCCGGTTGCGCTCGTCGCCGGGTGATGTAACCCTCGATGGCAAACAGCGCCAACGCAGCCCACACCAAGCCGAATCCAACCAGCTGGACCCGTGTAAATGGCTCTTTGTAAAGCATCACCCCTATGGTGATTTGCATGGTGGGGTTGATGTACTGCAGCATCCCGACGAGCGACAACGGAATGCGCCTGACGCCTGCCGCAAACATGAGGAGTGGCAATGTCGTGAGAGGTCCCGAGCCGAGTATCAGGGTGTTTCGGAGGACTCCCACGTGCATGAACGCGGCGCGCCCGGCCATCTCCTCCACGATCAGGTAGACGGCGGCAGGAATGAAGAGAATGCCGGTCTCGAAGGTGAGACCCTGCACCGGCCCGAGCGGCGCCAGCTTCTTCGTCAGCCCGTACGTGCCGAATGATGCCGCCAGCCACAGTGCGATCCACGGAATCGCATCGAGGGCGACCGTGAGATACACCACACCTGCGGCAGCAATTGCGACGGACAACCACTGAAGCCGTCGCAGCCGCTCATGAAAGACCACCATACCCATGACGACGCTGAGCAGCGGATTGATGAAGTATCCGAGGCTTATCTCGACAATCTGGTTACTGGCGACAGCCCATACGAAGATGAGCCAATTGCTGGCGATGGCAACGGCGGCAATCGTATAGATGACGACAATCCGGCGTGACCGCATCGCCTGCCGCGGGACATGGAGCTCCTGCGATCGCGCCACCATGACAGCGAGCAACAGAAATGACCAGACGATGCGATGACAGATGAGCTGAAGCGGGGAAATGCCAGCGAGTGCTTTCCAGTAGATCGGAAAGAAGCCCCAGACCGCGTACGACAGACCGACGGACCACGCGGCATTCGATTTTTTAGGGGACAGCATCAACTGCGGCGGGCGCGACTCGTCCTGCTCTTTTCGTACGCCGCGACGTATGCGTCGACCGGCGTGCTGGCGATGATATCGGCGACGACCTCGAGCGGCAGGTCGTCTAGCGTGCGAAAGCGGACGCAAGCCTTTCCCATGTCGAGCTTCTTGCCGGCGCGAGCGAAGCCGTTCGTTAGTTGTTTTTGCTTGGCTGGACGGCCGTATACAGCCATAAGGTACAGCGAAAGATAGTTCTTCTGCGCGACCATGGCGAGATAACACAAAGGCTGTCCGTTGTATGTGTCTGGACAGCGCTTCAGCGGCACCTGATAAGTGATGGCGCCCCAGTTCATCGCTTCTTCGTAGCCCTTCGGCAAGTGCTTGCGAATGAGCCGCCGCAGTCTCATGAGGACACCTCTCTGCTCAGCAGGCAGTGCGCTAAGGTATCCGGCAACGGTCGACGGTTTCGCGGACTTTCTGTTCATGGCTGCGTCACCCAACTGCACCACATATCCAGCGCCTGTTGCTCCATCAGCTTTCGGTCCGGCGCCTTCCGGTCACATTGCAGAAACGCCACGAGCTCTGGCGATCGGCGAATGAACGTCTGAGGAGGAACCTCCTGCAGGGGTGGTGCGCCGGACGGGCGCATCGCCAGCATGCCCGGAGGCTGGTCGGTCGCAGCGTCGTACGCGGGCTCGATCCGAATTGTGGCGACGACGCGTGGACCCGTTGGCTCGTCGACACCGTCGACAAGCACCACGTTCGCATCACCCAGTGTGACTGGCTGGTCGAGAATCCATAGACGGCGCGACGCGGGCTCGAATCGGATGCTCAAATTGATGCCGCCCTGCGAAATAAATTCGGTGCGGACTTCAGCGCCGCTCCTGCCGAACATACCGCCCCCGCTGCTCGACGACCCTCCGCCACCCCGGCCCTCCGCGCGCCAGTACCACCCTGGACTTCCGCGCCATAACACGAGGAGATCCAACGCACCTTTTCCTGGCTCGCCCCCCACCGTCATCACAGTCGCCATCACAGACGGCGAAACTGGTGCGGTAGTCGACGAGCTGCCGCCAGCTGGAAACGGTTGTTGCGCGCCCATTGGAAGTGAATGCGCGACCAACAACACCGTCGCAAGCACGTCCCGCCTCATGCAGTCACCTCCTATCGCAGGGTTTTAGAAGGGCTTGCGCATGACGCGCTCGCCTTCATCCATCTCACCGGTGTACGCAAAGCCCAGCTTTTCGTAGAAGGCGCCTGGACTTCCCTCGCCGGGGACGACACTCGTCAGGAGCTCCTGCGCTCCTGGCCGCTCGCGCACGTAGGCGATCACCTGGTTCAGCGCCTGCGCTCCATAGCCATGCTTCTGGTATCGATGATCGACCATGAATCGCCACAAGTAGTACTTCCGCTCCGCCGGTTCGTCGTGCAGCATGACAAAACCAACAGGTGTCTCGCCTGCGTAAATTGCCCGGAACCACGCGACGTCGCGATCGAAGTAGGCCTGTGCTATCGAAATCGAGTTCGACGCAACGAACCGCTCCTGATCAGGCGCGACCTTCAGGCGGAAGATTTCTCGCAGATTCCCTTTGGTGATTTCCCTCAGGGAAATTGTCGTGTCGGAGTGATCGGCCATCGTCAATCCTTCCTGACGACCCACGTTGTCATGCATCGCTGATTCTGCACGATCGTCGTCTTCAATGGATCGAGCAGCCTGCCACCAAGGCGAGCGGTCAAAGCCATCAGCATCGGTTCGTCCACGAGATAGCGCTCGCTGCCGTCTGGCAGCGCGAACCGCCGGCCGGTCAGCCGCGTGACGCGATCCTCCATGCCGATCGAAGACGCGAGCCGGCAGAACAGCATGCCGCCAGGCTTCAACACCCGCCACATCTCGCGCACCATGGCGTCGAACTGGGCGTCATCTCGCGCGAAATGCAACACGGCGCTGCTCAACACCACGTCGGCGGACGCGTCCGCAAACGTCATCTTCTCGACCGGCTCTGCGCGGAAATTATCAGGCGGCAACTGGGGAGCCAGTTGTGCGGCGAGACGCCGAACCGACTCGACCGCGAGCGCATCGCCATCGGTCCCGAAGACCTCGAAGCCGGACTGCAGCAGGTAGACCAGATTCCGCCCGCCGCCGCAAGCGGCATCGAGCACGCGCATCCCTGGACGCAGCCGTCCTCGCAGCAACTGATCGAACAGATAAATGTCGATCTGTCCGAATTGACGCTCGAGATCAGACAAGGCCGGCCAGGTCTTTCCTAATTGCTTCCGGTCTACGGCGAGGACCGTATCGGCGCAGCACGTCGCCATTTCTGCCGACGAGGAATTTCGTGAAGTTCCACGCGATGGCCTCGCGCCCGAGCAGTCCCCTCTTCCCGGCCTTCAGATGGCGATAGAGCGGGTGCGCGTGGGGGCCGTTCACGTCGATCTTGGCGAACAGCGGAAACGTCACGTGGTAGCGCCCGTCGCAGAAGCTGCGAATCTCTGCGTCGCTGCCGGGTTCCTGCCGGCCGAACTGGTTGCATGGAAATCCGAGCACCGCGAATCCCCTGTCTTTGTTCTCGCGGTAAAGGGCTTCGAGCCCTCCGTACTGCGGCGTAAATCCGCACTGGCTTGCCACGTTCACAATCAAGAGGACCTGACCGCGATACCGCTCCAGCGTCGTGGCGTCTCCATCGATTGTCCGGACCGGAATGGTGTAGAGATCCATCAGTCGCCGATCTCGATGGGCGCGAGACAGTCTGCGCCCGCATCAATCCGCTGCGGCAGCCAGGTATTGAAGTCAGCGCCCGCTCCGGCAACGAACATGATCGGCGCCAGGGCGTCGGGGTCGAGTCCGATCTGCCTCCGGAACTGCGCGATTGCCGGAGCGTCGAAATACACCAGAAACGCCTGGCGGACGCCCCCGGGCTCGCTGATGCGCCGCTGCACGAGACACCGCGGCAGAGGCGCCGCCGCTTCGATCTTGGCCGTCTTTCCGGCCGCAAGCATCGCCTGCTGCGACAGTTGATCGCCCACGATGCGATCGAACTCGCCGCGAAGCACCACGGGAATGGAGGCCGCCACCGGTGAATTCAGCGACTCCATCGCTCTGGAAAAGATCTGATTGAAGAGCGCCGCCGCCAGCTCTGGAGAGGGTCGTAGAACCAGGAGAGGATCGTTGGCCGCCGATGCCTGTTCGAGCGCCAGCGTCCATGACTGGAGATGGGCCCGCTCGACCGTGTAGGGCGCACTCCGGGTGTCCTGAACCGAACGCATGAAGAGAACGGCGAAGGCGCCGACGGCAACAATCGCGACAGCAATCTTGATGAGCAGCGGCTTTTTCACGAAGGCTTTAGTCTACCAATCAGTCCGAACGTAGTTCTTCAGGAATTGCCCCCAGATGTGGGTGCCCGTGTTGAAGCCGTTGATGATGGGATCGACAATCCGCGCCCCGCCGTCGATGCTGTCGAGCGGAGGGCTGAAACGCTGCTCGGCCTCTTTCCGCGCGGCGATCTCAATCGGATCTTCGTCGGTGATCCAACCGGTGTCGACGCTGTTCATGTGAATGCCTGCGCCGTGATAATCGGTCGCCGACGTGCGCGTCATCATGTTCAGCGCGGCTTTCGCCATGTTCGTATGAGGATGGCGCGTCGTCTTGAAGCGACGGTAGAACTGCCCTTCCATGGCCGATACGTTGACGATGTGCTTGTCGCGCTCGGAGGTGCGGGTCATGAGTGCCTTCAGACGCGCGTTCAGGATGAACGGCGCGATCGCGTTCACAAGCTGCACTTCGAGCAGCTCGACCGTGGAAATCTCGTCGAGGAGCAGCCGCCAGGAATTACGCCCCCGCAGGTCGACCTGCTGGAGATCCTGATCGAGCATGCCTGAGGGAAACATCTCGTTCTGCGACACGAGCTCTTCGACCAGCAGCGGGATCTGCGACAGCCTCGGCGCGTGCACGAGGCCGGTGACGTCCGCACCATCGTAGCCCCCCACCAGTTTGCGCGCATGTTCGGGCATGCTCTCGAGCGCCGTCTCCCCTTCCATCATGTGCTCGTAGAACGCCGGCGGCCGGCGCACGGTCTGGCATGCGTTGTTGATGATGAAGTCGAGGCGATCGCGCGTGGACAGCATCTGCCGGCAGAACGCCTCGACACTGGGCGTATGCCGGAGGTCGAGCCCGAAGATCTCGAGCCGATCCCCCCACTCGCCGAAGTCCGGCTCGCGGGCGTAGCGCGACGCCGAATCTCGAGGAAACCGTGTCGTGACGATGAGGTGTGCGCCCGAGCGAAGCAGCTTGAGGCCGGCCTGATATCCGATCTTCACACGGCCACCCGTCAAGATCGCCACGCGACCGCGCAGGTTTGCAAGCTCCGTACGTTTCGCGTAGTTCAACTCGGCGCACGGCGGGCACATCTGATCGTAGAAATGATGGAGTTGGGTGTACTTCTGCTTGCAGACATAGCAGTGCGGAAGTTCTTCGGATGCACGGTACGCCGTCGATTCGTCCTGAACGTCGCGCTGCTCGAAGCGCGCCGGTGCGAACACATTCGGCGTGTGGTAGATCGGTTTTTGCCGCAGCGTGCGGATGCCCGTCCCGGCGCGTGCGGCTTCGTTCTGCTTCACGCGGTGCGCCTTGCGATCGCGCGTTGCGGCCCTGGCCTTGCGGCGCCGCTCGGAGCGGTCGGGACTATAGACGCGCGCAACGGCCTGCAGCAGGCGCTCCCTGTCCGCCTCGGGAATCCCTACCAGCACCGTGCGATCCGACGCGATCCGTTCGAGGAGCTCGATCGCCTCGCGAAGCAGGTCCGTCTTTCCTGTTGAAGACATCGTGCCCAGACTACCCTGAGGCGCGCGCTACGCCAATCGTTTGCTCGAGCGCATGTAGGCGAGCATCAGAATCGCGACCCCCCATCCGAACAGCGCGAGCGCCTGCGGCCACAAGGTCTCGAGGCCGACGCCCTTCAGGAAAATGCCTCGGAGAATGACGACGAAATAGCGCAGCGGGATCAGGAGCGTAATCGGTTGAATCGGCGCCGGCATGTTTTCGATCGGAAAGATGAAACCGGAGAGATACATCATCGGGATTAGGAAGAAAAACGTGGACGTCATCATCGCCTGCTGCTGCGTGTGCGAGATCGTCGAGGTGAACAGACCCAGACCGAGCGTCGTCAGCAGGTAGATGAGGCTCATGCCGAAGAGCAGCCAGAAGCTGCCGCGCAGCGGGACTTCGAACCAGAAGACAATGACGACGAGGACGATCATGACGTCGATCAGGCCGATGATGCCGTACGGCAGCAGCTTGCCGATGATCAGCTCCAGGCGGCCGAGCGGTGTGACGTTGAGCTGCTCCAGCGTCCCCACTTCGCGCTCGCGCACGATCGCCATGGACGACAGGTTCGATGTGACCACCAGCAGCAGGAGCGCGAATATACCCGGCAGCATGAAGTACCGGCTCTCGAGCGTCGGATTGAACCACACACGTACGCGCGGCTCGATACTGCCTGCCGGGGCGCCGGCCGGCACCCCGGCACCGCGCCGCTCAACCATTTCCTGCGCGTATCCAGCGATGAGATTGCTCGCGTATCCCAGCGCGATATTCGTCGAGTTCGCGTCGGATCCGTCCGCGGCGAGCTGTAACGTCGTCGGCCTGCCGGCGGCGACCCTCTCGCCGTAGCGTGCGGGGATCGACAGCGCCATCCACGCGTCGCCCGACTCGAGATATCGATCCACATCCCTCGCGTCGGAAACAATCTCGACAATGTCGAAGATGCCGGATCCCGTGAACCGGCTGATCAGATCCTGGCTGGCAGGACTGCGATCGGTATCCACGACGATGATGGGCACATTACGCACATCGGTGGTCGCCGCGTATCCAAGAATGCCGAGCTGGAGAACCGGTGCAATGAAGATGATGCCGAAGATGCGCGGGTCCTGGCGCAGCTCGATGATCTCCTTCCACATCACAAACCGGATTCGTCTCATCATTAGTCGCGGGGGCCCCCCGCCCCGCTCCTCACGTCCACTGGCTCGCCAGGCGTTTCGACGCGAGCGTCAGCATGAGGCCTGCATACACGGCGAGCGCGACGAGCTCGACCCAATACACGGACAAATCCGCGCCCTTGAGGACGATGGAGCGCAGGGCGACGATGAAATAGCGCGCGGGAACGACGTAGGTAATCGCCTGAATCGGCGCGGGCATGCTGGCGATCGGGAAGACGAATCCCGAGAGCATCATCGTCGGAAGAAATGACGCGAGGACGGCGATTTGGAACGCCACCTGCTGCGAGTCCGCAACCGTCGAGATCATCAGGCCGAGCCCCAGCGCGCCGGCGAGGTACAGCGAGAGCGCCAGAACGAGCAGCAGCCAGGAGCCGTTCATCGGCAGACGGAACAGCAGCATCGACGCGACCACGATGAACACCGATGTAGCCAGCGAGATGACGAAGTACGGAAGCGTCTTTCCGATGATGTACGAGCCGGTGCCGAGAGGCGCCATACGCACCTGCTCCATCGTGCCTCTCTCCTTCTCGCGGACAACCGAGAGCGAAGTCGAAATGACCGACGAAATCATCCCGATGTATGCGATGAGGCCGGGAATGAGAAACAGCGCGCTGCGAAGCTGCGGGTTGTACCGCACGCGGGATTCGACGGTGATCAGCGGGGCGGCAGGCCGCGTCGACGTCTGCGCCTGATATTGCGCAGAGGCGGTCTGCAGCACGCTGAGGGCGTAACCCATCACCGTGGTCGCGGTGTTCGAATTGTCGCCGTTGATGATCACCTGCACCGGCACGCGGCGCCCGAGGAGCAGATCCCGGTGGAGGCCGGCCGGAATCACCAGCGCCGCACGCGCCTCGCCGCGATCGATCATCTGCTCGTAGTCGCGGCGGCTCGACACATCGGCGGCAAGCTGGAAGTACCCGGATTGGACGAACGCGTTCACCAGCTCGCGGCTGGCCTGCGAACGATCGTTGTCGTGGACAGCAAGCTGAATGTTGCGCACGTCGAAGCTGAGGGCATAGCCGTAGAGCAGCAGAAAGAACGCCGGCACGAACAGCAGCACCATCAGCGAGCGGCGATCGCGGGCGATCTGGCGGAACTCCTTGCGTCCGACAGCGAGCGTCTTACGCATGCTCGACCACGTCCAGGAAGACATCCTCGAGTGACGGCATCACCCGGTCGATGGCGCCAACGTCGAGCCCGCGCGCGGTCAGATGCTGCGCCAATGCCTCGAGGTCGACATCAGGCCTCGTGAGAACGGCGTGTACCGCCGTGCCGAACACAGTGGTCTTTTCGACCTCGGGAACACCTTCGAGCGCCCGCATCACATCGACCGGGCGGCTCGAGTGGATCTCCAATATCGGTCTCCGCGCGAAGACTTCCTTCAACTGCCGCGAGGTGCCGATCGCCGCCAACTTGCCGGCGTTGACGATCGCGATGCGATGACAGTGTTCTGCTTCGTCGAGGTAATGGGTGGTCACCAGTATGGTGATGCCGCGGCGCGACATGTCTTCAATAAGGCGCCAGAACTGGCGGCGCGACACGGGATCGACGCCGCCGGTGGGCTCGTCGAGAAACACAATGCGCGGCTCGTGCAGGATCGCGCAGCCGAGCGCCAGCCGCTGACGCCACCCTCCGGCGAGATCCCTTGTTCGTGTCTTCTCGCGACCCGACAGGCCTGACATCTCCATCACGAACTTGGTGCGGGCCGCGATCTGGCCGTCGTCGAGGCCGTACAGCGCGCCAAAGAAGCGGATGTTCTGCTCTACCGTGAGCGCTTCGTACAGGGAAAACTTCTGCGACATGTAGCCGATGCGGCGCTTGACTTCCTCGGGGTCGCGGTTGACGTCCACGCCGTCGACCACAGCCGTCCCCGATGTCGGTTTCAGCAGCCCGCACATCATGCGGATAGCCGTCGACTTGCCCGCGCCATTCGCGCCTAAAAACCCGAAGATCTCCCCTCGCTCGACCTCGAAGCTGATGCGATCGACAGCGGTAAACGCGCCGAACCTGCGCGTGAGATCGCATACGCGAATCGCTGAGTCGCTCATGGCCGTCCCAGAGCCCTCTGGAGCCGGGCGCCGGCGAGCTCGGCGCTCGCGCGGGCGCGCGTGAGATCGAGCTCGGCCTGCAACAGCGCGGTCTGCGCGTCCAGCACATCCATGTTCGTGGCGACACCGGCGCCGAATCGCTCCGCGATCACTCGCCGCGCCTCCGCCGCCGATCGAACGCCCACACCCGCCGCCTCGATCGCCGCGGTAGCAGACGCCAGCTCCGCCGTCCGCTGGCGCACCTCGACCTCGATGCCGTCATCGAAATCCCGCAGTCGCGCCTGCGCGGCGCGGCGGTTCGCCGCAGCTTCCGCCGTCTCCGCGCGAACGCGCCCTCCGTCGAAGAACGACCAGCGGACGTTCACGCCGACGTCCCACGACGGCGTCCATTTGTCCTGAATGGGGAAGATTCTGAGATTCGGCCGAGCCACGTCGTAGCCGCCGGCGGCCGTCAACATGGGCAGACTGCCAGCTGAGGCCGCGGCAACGCGCTCCTCGGCTGCCGTGATACGAACCAGAAGGGATTTCCGCTCTGGCCGATTCGCCCGCGCCTCGTCCATCACAGCCTTCTGAGCCGGTGGGTCACCCGGACGCGGCGGGCTGACCATGACGCCGGCGCTGCTGCTCTGAATCAGTTCAACCGTCGCGGCCTGATCGACGCCCACGAGCCTCTTGAGCTCCGCGGTCGTCGTCTCGACGATGGTCCCGGCTTCGATGCTGAGCATCCGCTGGTGCGCCTGCTGGGCCTCGATGGTCAGTACGTCGCTCGGTGGAACGAGCCCGACACTCAATTGATTGCGGACGTCGTTCAGGTGCGCGTTCGTGCGTTCCAGCGCCTGACGCACGACATCCGCCGCCGCGCGAGATGTCATCACGGCCAGAAACCCGCGTGTGATCTCCAGCTTCAGGTCGGCCCGCGCGGCCTCGCGATCCTGCCCCGTCGCCTCGACCTCTGCGGCGGCGGCACGAGTCAGCGCACCCAGGCGGCCGCCGGTGTAGATCGGCCAGTGCAGATCGAGCCGCGACTGCACGCGGTTAGTGAGGTCGGGGTAAAGCACTCGGAAGCCGCCCGCTGCGTTGGGTACGCTGAATTCTTCGACGTGGTTGATGCGCGTGTAGCCGGCCAGCGCCGTAAACTGCGGCAGCTCGGCTGCCTCGCGTTGATCTTCAATGGCTCGCGCGGCCTCCTGGCGTGCAGTGAGCTCTTCGAGCCGGTGACTGGCTTCGATGCCTCGCGCGATGGCTTCGTCCAGCGACAGACGCAGCGGCGGCGCCTGCGCGGATGCGGCGTTCGCGGTAATGAGAAGCATCAGAAAGATGGAGAGTGGGCGTTTCATGCTGTTACCTTCGCGACTCGTGCAATGAACACGTCTTCGAGTGAGGCCGGAACGCGCCGGATACCTTCGACGGTGATGCCCGCGGCGTGCAGCGCCCGCCCCAGCTGTTGGGGATCGCTGAAAGGCGCGTCGGATGCAATTCGGACGTGCGCCCGCTCGCCGAACAACTGCACATCCGCGATCCCGGGCAGTTGCTCGAGAAAACTCGTCGCGCGATCTCTGTCGGGCGCGATCACTTCCATGACGATGCCCGGGAGAGCCGCACGCAAGTTGGCTGGCGTGTCGAGTGCGATGAGCCGACCCTCGTGCAGGAGCGCAACGCGTGAGCAACGCTCGGCTTCGTCGAGGTATGGCGTCGTCATGAGGATAGTGATCCCCTGCGTTAGAAACTCCGCCAGCAGCTTCCAGAACTCGCGTCGTGATACGGGATCGACGCCTGTAGTCGGCTCGTCGAGCAGAATGATCTTCGGCTCGTGCACCAGCGTGCACGCGAGCGCCAGTTTCTGTTTCATGCCGCCTGACAGCTGCTCTGCGAGACGCCCCCGAAATTTCATCAGCTGGGTCAGCTCGAGCAATCGCTCCCTGCGAGCGCGAATCGCAGGGTCCCGCATGTTGAGACCGTGTATCTCGGCGAAGAACGAGATGTTCTCGTCGATCGAGAGATCGCCGTAGAGGCTGAACCGTTGAGACAGATAACCGACGGTGCGCGTGACATCGAGGTGCTGCTTCACCGGGTCCCGCCCCAACACACGCACGCTGCCACCGTCGGGCTTCAGTAACCCGCACATCAGCCGGATCGCCGTCGTCTTGCCCGCACCGTCCGGTCCGATGAGGCCGAACATCTCTCCCGCTTCGACAGACAGCGATACGCCGCGGAGGGCGACGACCGTGTCGTACTTTTTTGTTACCACCTCGAGTTGTAGCGCAGGCATTTTCAGCTCTCAGCTCTCAGCTTTCAGTTTTCAGTTTTCAGTTTTCAGTTTTCAGCTGTCAGCCCTACTGCAGCGGTATGTCCGCTTCGACCGGCATCCCTTGTTTGAGGATTCCCTTGCTGTTGTCGACGGCAATCTTCACCCGATAGACGAGCTTCGACCGGTCCTCCGCCGTCTGCACGTTACGCGGCGTGAACTCGGCCTTTGATGCGACGTAGCTCACCGTGCCCGGCAGGCCTGGTCCTCCGGCATCCGTAAAGACGGTCGCCGCCTGGCCGAGCCTGATGCGCGGAATCATCGGCTCGTCGACGAAGACTTCCGCCCACACGTGATCGAGGTCCGCAATCACGGCCACAGGCGCGCGTGGCGATACGATCTCGCCTGGATCGAGAAGCCGCTCGGTCACGATGCCATCAATAGGCGAGGTCACGGTGGCATCGCTTTTCGATTTTTCGAGCGTGGCAATCTGTGCGTCGACGCCGGCCACGCGCGCCCGCGCGGCGTCGATCTCTTCGCGCCGCGAACCGGCGCGAAGCCGCGCGACGCCTTCTCGCGCACCTGTCACACGCGCGCCCCCCGCGGTGACACGGTCCCTCGCCATTTCCCTGCGCGTCGCGGCATCGTCGCGCTGCTTTTGGGACCCGGAGCTGGTCTCGAGCAATCTCTCGAACCGTTGAAGGTCGGTTTCGGCGGCATTCAGTTCTGCCTGGGCGGCGGCGAGGTCGGCGGTCGCGGCGGCGGCTTGCGCCTCAGCCTGACGAATGTCTTCGCTGCGCGCCCCGGCCTGCAGGAGCCGAAGCTGGGCGTCGGCCTGCGATCGTTCAGCCTGCGCCCGCAGGAGCCCGAGATCGATATCTCGCGTATCAAGCCGCGCCACCACATCTCCCCGCTTTACGCGATCTCCCTCGGCGATTGTCATCTCGATGATGCGTCCACCGACTTCCGCGGCCACCTGTACCTCGGTCGCGTCAACTTGTCCCGACACGCGCGCGCCCGTGGCTGGTGCATTTTCCCGGCAGGCGCCAACCGCGAACGCGGCCACGACGCAGACCGCTGAACCGGTCATTCTCATAGGGTCCTCCGCGTTCTCGACTCTGGACTCTTTGCTCTCTGCTCTTTGCTCTCTGCTCTTTCAGCGACAGCGGGCTCGAACGCCAGCATTCTGCCTGCCACCATCTGCAGATGGCGAACGAGCGTGTCAGTGTCCGCATCCGGAATTTCGACATGCCGAACGGTTTTGATTCGAGCCCGGACGGGGGCGGTCGCCCGGAACATGATGAGCGGGCCAATCAGCGTGAAGTGCGCGAGGGCCGGGTGGACGGGCTGGAACGACTTCTGTTTTGCGCCGTCGGCGATGACGCCGCTCACGGTCGCAAATATTCCGGCCAGCAGCGAGAGCTCTTCGGGACCGAGGTGCGCGCCGCCGTCGGCGATCTCGCGCAGAAAAATCGGCAGGAAATGCGTGGACTCGTCGACCGAGCGGACGATGGTCTCGATCAACAGCGCAAGTTTCCTGTCGGGCGGCGCCTCATCGGCCATGGCTGTGTGGACGCGGCTGGTGATGGGCGCAAACACGTCGCGAATGATGCAGGTGTACAGGGCGCGCTTGTTGCGGAAGTGGTAGTAGATCATCGCCTTGTTGACGCGCGCGCGGCGGGCGATGCGATCGACGGTGGTGGCAGCGAAGCCATGGGCGCCGAACTCGTCGCTGGCGGCGGCGAGGATGCGCTGTCGAGTGTGCTGCGAGGCATCTTTGGGTCGACCCATTACTTAACTGAACGGTTAGTTAATATGAAACACTCAGGCCTGTCAAGGCACACAGTGCTCCACGGCTGGCCTATGCTAGCGGTATGAGCATTGTCATCGCCGGCGGGTCAGGATTCCTCGGCGCCCCGCTCGCGCGCGCGCTCGCTGCCGGCGGACACGATGTCATCATCCTCACGCGACAGCCATCCGCATCCGCATCTGTCCCGCGCGTATCGTCAGTCGCCTGGACCCCCGACGGCACGAGCGGGGCGTGGGCTCATGTTGTCAACGGCGCCACAGCGGTCATCAACCTCGCCGGTGAGTCGATCGCCGCGAAACGCTGGTCAGGCGCGCAGAAACAGAAGCTCCGCGACAGCCGGCTGCTCGCGACCCGAAGCTTGACCACCGCCATTCGCCAGGCCGCCCGCCCGCCGGTATTCATCAGCGGATCCGCGGTCGGATACTACGGTGATCGCGGCGGAGAGCCCGTGACGGAGGCCTCCGCGCCAGGGACCGATTTTCTCGCCGACCTGGCGAAACAATGGGAAGCGGCGGCGAACGACGTAGCCGACCTCACCCGCGTCGCGCTGATTCGCACAGGCATCGTGCTCGACCGCGCAGGCGGCGCGCTCCCGAAGATGCTGCCGCCATTCCAGATGTTCGTTGGAGGTCCGCTTGGCTCGGGCCATCAATACATGCCGTGGATCCACAAAGACGATTGGGTGAGCCTGGTGTCGTGGATCGTGACTGCAGAGGGTGCCCGCGGTCCTGTCAACGCCACGAGTCCGTCGCCGGTGACCAACGCCGAGTTCTCGAAAGCGCTCGGGCGCGCGCTGAAGCGCCCAAGCCTGTTGCCGGCGCCGGCGTTCGCGCTCCGCATCGCGCTCGGCGAAATGGCTGACGCGCTCTTGCTGAGCGGACAGCGGGCCCTGCCCGTTCGCGCAACAGATCTGGGGTTCTCGTTCCGATACTCCAATATCGACGAAGCCCTGGCCAGCATCCTGGCGTAAAATCTTTGCTGCGAAAACTGCGTCATTATCAATCCCGAAGGAGATTATTTCGATGGCACATCGTCTCTCGTTTTCCGCGCTGGTTTTGGCGATCGCGCTCACCAGCGCCGCACCCGCACAGGCCGAGGTAAGAAAAGAAGAACGCAATCAGGTCGCCTTCGCCGGGATGCTCGGCAAGGTCTTCAATTTCTTCGGCGGCAAGTCGGCCAAGGAAGGCGTCGTATCCACCGTGGCTGTGTCCGGCGATCGCAAGATGACGTTGACAGGCGAGAACACCGGTCAGATCATCGACCTCCGCGAAGAGAAAATCTACGATCTGGACATGCGCCGGAAGACCTACAAGGTCACGACGTTCGAGGAGCTTCGCGGCCAGATGCGCGAAGCCGAGGCAAAAGCGCGAGCGAGCGCCTCGAAGGAGCCCGGCTCCGAACAGCCGTCCAAGAACGACGGCAAGGAGATGGAAGTCGATTTCAGCGTGAAGAGCACCGGCCAGACCAAAGCGATTAACGGCTTCGACACGCGCCAGGTCATTGCGACCGTCACCGTCCGCGAAAAAGGCAGGAAGATCGAAGACAGCGGCGGCGTGGTGATGACCGTCGATGCGTGGCTGAGCAAGTCGGCCCCGTCGCTGAAGGAGATTGCCGATTTCGAGCTCCGCTACTGGCAGAAGCTCGCCGGCCCGATTTCCGCAGTTGACGCGCAGCAGATGGCCACCGTGGTCGCGATGTTCCCGGGCGTCAAGGATGCCTTCGCGCGCCTCAGCAAGGAAGACCTGGGCGGCACGTCGATTCAGTCGACGACGACGATGGACGCGGTGAAGAGCGCAGAGCAGATGAAGCAGCAGCCGCCGGCCGGCGGCTCGTCAGCGTCGAGCGGCGACACTGCAGATCCGGTGTCGGTCGGCGGGGCCATCGGTGGTTTCATGCGACGGCGCCAGCAGAATCAGGAAAAGGAAGCGGCCGCAAAACCGAACGCAAACCCGGCCCGCTCCACGTTCATGACCATCAACAACGAAGTGTTGAAGATTGCGTCGAACGTTACGGCGGCGGATGTGGCGATGCCGGCGGGGTTTAAAGAACGGAACTGACGCAGAACTGATGCAGACAGGGCAGAGGTAAGAGGTATGAGGGATGAGGGATGAGGGCAGAAGGTACGCTATGCCCTCTGCTCTCTGCCATCTGCCCTGTCGAGAATCAGTAAGAGGCGAGGCGGCGCAGCGCATCAGCGATCTTGTCCGCGTTCGGCAGGTTGTAGTTCTCGAGCACCTGCGAGAACGGGCAGTGCGTGTCGGGATACGTGATGCGCATCACGGGCGCATCCAGCACTTCGAAGCGCTCCTCCACCACGACAGCCGACAACTCCGCACCGAGGCCAAGGGTCTTCACGTCCTCATGAACGATGAGGAGACGGCTCGTCTTCTCGACTGACGCAAAAATCGCCGCCTTGTCATACGGTAACAACGAGCGCAGGTCGATCACCTCGACCTCGACGCCCTCCTTCGCCAGCCGATCCGCAGCTTCGAGCGACGGCGTCACCATTGCGCCGTAGGTGACGAGCGTCGCATCGCTTCCGGGGCGCCGTACGGCGGCGATGCCGATCGGCACAATTTCATCGCCCTCGGGGACGGCCCCCTTCGCGCGCCGGTAGAGATACTTGTGCTCCATGTAGATAACGGGATTGTCGTCGCGGATCGCCGCCTTCAGCAGCCCCTTCGCGTCCCACGCGTTTGACGGCGCAACGACCTTCAGCCCCGGCCGGTGGATGAACCACCCCTCGGGGTTCTGCGAGTGATACAACCCGCCGCCGACGTTTCCGCCGCTCGGCGCGCGTACGACAATCGGGCATGTCACGCGCCCGCCCGTGCGGTACCTCAGCGTGGCGGCCTGATTGACAATCTGGTCGAAGCCACAGGAGATGAAGTCGGCAAACTGCATTTCGGCGACAGGCCGGTAGCCCCGTTGCGACGCACCGATGCTGACCCCGATGATCGCCGACTCGGAAATCGGCGTGTCGAGGCAGCGCGCCTCGCCGAACTCGTCCACGAGTCCCGCGGTCACGCCGAAGGCGCCGCCGTACGGACCGACGTCCTCGCCAAGCACGAACACTTTCGGATCGCGGCGCATTTCTTCGAACAGCGCCTCGCGAATAGCTTCGAGATAGGAAATTTCTTTCGCCATGATGCGGGGGCTACGCGTACAGATCAGTAACAGCTTCTTCAGGGGCCGGATCGGGACTGTCCTCGGCGAATCGCACCGCATCGTCCAGCGTGTCCTTGATGCGCTGATCGATCTCCTGATCCTTCTCGGGAGTCAACACGCTCATGTGCTCGAGGTACGTCGTGAACGTCGGAAGCGGGTCGCGGCTCTTCCACATCGCCAGTTCTTCCTTCGTGCGATAGAAAGCCTTGTCGTGCTCGGAGTGGCCGTGCCAGCGGTATGTCTTGCACTCGATGAGCGTCGGTCCTTCACCGGCGCGCGCGCGGCGCCGCGCGCCCTTGACCGCCTGATACACGGCGAGCACGTCGTTGCCGTTGATCGCCACGCCGTCGAAACCGTATCCTTCGGCGCGCACCGCGACGTCCTCGACCGCCATGCTCTTCTCGACAGGCACGGAGTACGCGTAGAGATTGTTCTCGCAGATGAAAATAATGGGCAGCTTGTTGACGCCAGCGAAGTTGAGCGCTTCGTGGAAGTCTCCCGTATTGCTTGCGCCTTCGCCGAAATAGGCGACGCAGACGCTGTCTTTGCCTTCCATCTTCATCGTGAGGCCGACGCCGGCCGCCACCGGAAGGTTCGCGCCGAGCATGCTCGTGTTGCCGAAGATCCCCAGCTCGTTGACGCCGCTGTGCAGCGCCGAATCCCGACCCTTCGACAGGCCGGTGACCTTGGCGAACATCTGCGCCATCATCTGACGTGGGGTGATTCCCTTCATGAGCATGGCGCCGAGATCGCGATGCAGTGGGAAGATCCAGTCGTCCTGCCGCAGGCCAAAGCAGCTCCCCACGACGATGGCCTCCTGGCCGATTCCAGTGTATACGCCGCTGCGAACCTTGCCCTGGCGCACGCCCAGGCTGAGCCGCTCGTCGAATGCGCGGATCAGCTTGAGCCAGTAATACATTTCGAGCAGCTCGTCCGTGCTGAGCTTGAATTTTGTTCGCTTGATGGGGGGGCGCGATTTGACCTGAGGCATTCGTCCTAAGTGTAATTCAGGGTTGCGCGAGCGCGACGGTCAGGAGAAGCGCACGCTGGGTGCCTTTCCAGGCGTCGGTCGCGTCGTATGTCTCGTTTTCCGTGTGCGCACCAGACCCGCGGCCACCGGCATCAATAGTGATGGCTGGAATACCCAGGCTGAGCGGCAGATTCGCGTCGGTCGAGCCCTCCGAGAACGACAACGGCAGGTTAAGCGATTTGGAGACGGAGATGGCGGCTTGTACGATCGGCGCCGACGAAGGCAGTCGTCCTGCAGGGCGCATTCCGACCGTTTCAATCGACACCGTGAGCGCCGAGCTGCTCCATCGTGCGTTCTCCTGCGCCACCGCATCGTTCACCGCCTGGCGGAACTGCTTCTCGAGCGCTCGCAGTGATGTCATGTCGCCAGACCGCAGGTCTACTTCCATCCAGGCTTCGCTCGAAATGGAGTTGACTGACGTGCCCCCACCGATACGACCGACGTTGAAGGTCGTGCGGGGTGTGCTGGGTACCTGGAAGTCGGCGATGCGCGCCATCGCCCTGCCGAGCGCGTGAATCGGATTGACGATACCGTAGGAGCCGAAGCTGTGACCGCCAGGGCCTTTGAACGTCACGCGGAACCGCATGCTGCCGATGGCGATATGCGTCACGCCCAGGCCTACGCCGTCGATCGACACGAAGCGATCGATCTGGTTTTTCAGCGTTTCGTTGAAAAGTCGCTTCACCCCGCGCAAATCTCCGAGCCCCTCTTCGCCGACTGTCGCAACGAACGTGATCGTGCCCGGGGTCGAGACGCCGGACTTGTTCAACGCGCGCGCGACGGCAAGAAGGTCGGCAAGCCCGCGGCAATTATCGCCGATCCCGGGGCCCCGAAGAACATACCCGTCTCGTCGAATCCTGACATTGGTGCCGCGTGGAAACACGGTGTCCAGATGCGCGCTGATGACGATATTCGGCCGGGCATTCGCGCCTGGGCGCTCGGCGATGACGTTGCCCTCGGCGTCGATGCGCACGCTCTTCAGACCTGCTTCGCGCAGCAGCGATGCGTAGAGCTCCGCGCGCTTCGCTTCCTGAAACGGCGGCGCCTCGACCTCGCAGATTCGGATTTGATCGTCGATCGTCCGCATCTCGTCGGTTCTGGCGAACTCGACGGCGGCGCGAACCGCGGGCGTTTCGAGGAGCATCGAACCCAGATCGGCTGCGCGCTGCTGCGCGGCGGCGATGCTGGAAATGCCTGCGACTCCCAGCATGGCCGCTATCTGGATTGAGGCCGTCCGGTGCATGTAAACACGCAAGTATTACATAACCGACTTTCTCATCGCCGATGTCGCAGCTTCGACAACGGCTACACCTTTTCAAAAATGAATGACGGTGTATATGGGTTTGTATTTTTCATGAGCCCTCTAATCTCGACTCCGCAGCGTTCAAATTCCCGACGCAATCCAGCCTCGGTCTGGAACACTTCGCTTCCGGTGAAGCGGTTTCGCGGTTGCCGCCCTGTGACGACATAAATCAGTCCCGCCGTCAGGACTCGGAGGCCATGCACCACGGTGCGGATGTCGGCGACGGCGAGTGCTCGTCGCATTTCGAGCAAGTAGAAGCGTGGATGATGGATTTGCAGCAGCAACACGCCTCCCTTCCTGGCCGTCCGGGCCATTTCCTGCAGGGCGTTCATGTTGAAAGTGTATGGCAGTGCGAGGCGGCAGATGATCACATCAAATGCGTCCGCGCAGAACGGCAGTTGTTCGGCGCGTCCCCGCACAAACGCGACCTGCTGAGTCACTCCACGTCCTGCGAACAGTCGACGTCCCGCCGTTCCGACGGACGGCGCGTTGTCGATGCCGACGGCGAGGGACGACCACGTCGGGAGGGCCGTCTGCTGGTCAAGAAATGGCAATAACTCCTGTCCGGCTCCGCATCCGACATCCAGTACGTGGTGCGCCCGACGGCCGCCGATCGCGGCGACAATCGCCGCGGCTCGCTCCGGGTCACGCTCAAAAAGTGTCCATTCGGCCCGGAGGTAGTTATCGTAACTATCCTGATCAGGGAGGGGTGCGTCCACCATCAAGATATGCCTGACAGATTCTATTTCCAGATCACAAGAACTCAGGTCCTCCCCGAAAGTCGCCGCCCAGAATAGCGGCTGAATCGGCGCCGAGCCAGTTATCGACGACTCGCGCGTACACCTTCCGGAAGTCGGTTTCGTACCGCACGTCGTTCGCGCCGTTCTCGAGGGTGGGATTGGCTGGATCGGGCGACAACGAAGCTGCGGTACCGTAAATGCCGCCGCGAACCTGCCCGCCGATTGCCATCATCACGCTCGCAGCGCCGTGGTCCGTGCCGCCGCTGCCGTTTTCGATGATGCGCCGCCCAAACTCCGAGAACTGCAGCACGAGCGTGTCATTCAGCAGCCCATGGTTCTGCAGGTCCTGGTAGAACGCCAGCAACCCATCGTTCAACGTCGTCATCAGCGTCCCATACGTCCCGGACTGCGAGGCGTGGGTATCGTAGCCGCCGGTCTGCACCCAGAAAATGCGCGTCCCGATTTGCGTCGCCAGCGCGCCGGCGACGGTGCGCAACGCCAGCGCGAAGCCGTTTCCGGGGTACGTGACCGTCGGCGCATACGTGCCGACGGTCGCGACACGATCGAGGGTCGCGAACGCGGACTGGGCGTTGGCGTTGACGAAGGCGAGATGCGGACGATGCATCGGCAAGTGCGAGGACATGCGTATCGCCGCTTCGCGCTCGTAGCCCGCTTCCACCGTCCCGTTGGGACTCTGGAACGCATAGGTCGCCGGATTGCTGATCGACGGAACGGAGACGAGCCGCGAGAGGAGCGAGTGCGGCACTTCGGCGCCGGTGTTCCACGCGTGCAACGGGTCGACCGGCGAAGGAATCGTGTCGAGATAGCGCCCGATCCAGCCCGGCCCCTGCGTCGACAACGGGTTCGCCGTCGACCAGATGTCGGTCCCCTCGAAATGCGATCGGCTCGAGTTTTCGTATCCCGTGCGCTGAATGAACGCCAGCCGCCCCTCGTTGAAGATCGTTCGCAGCGCCGTAAGACGAGGATGGAGGCCGAGCTCATTTCCGGCGGAGTCGCGCCCGATCTGCAGCGCTTGTCCGGCCGGCACGGCAAGCGTGGGACGCCGGCTCTGATAAAACGGGTCGCGATAGGGCACAAGCATGCTGAGCGAATCGTTGCCGCCGCCCAGGTACAGCACCACGAGATTCCTGAAACTGGCGCCCTGGGCCAGGGCGATGTCGCACAGAAAGCGCGGCGCAGCAAAGCCGAGGCTGAAGGCGCTGACGCCGCCGCGGACGAATTCACGCCTGTTGAACTTCATACCAGCTGGTACTCCGAGGAGCCGGTGATCAGATGAATGAGACCGGGTGCCTTCACACGCAACTGCGCGGTGTTGCCGGTCCACGCAGCGCCACGGCGCAGGTAATCGAGCAGGACGGCATACGCATCGCCCTCAAAAGGCGCAGGCGACAACCGGTCGAGATAGAACGAGAGCAGGGCCTCCGGCGTCGAGCCGTTGCCGGCGGCGCCCGCGGCGATATCGTTACGCTGCCGCGATGTCAACGTGGCCGCGAAATTCATTCGCGCCAGCATCGCAGCCGTCGTGAACCACGCCGGCCCTCGCTCCCACCCTGCGATGTCAGGGGGCTCGAACAGCTGCTGCCCCATATTCGCCAACGGACTGAGCGCGCTGTTGAGGGTGAACCCCGCAGCGCCGACTTCCTTCAGCGCGCGCGCGACGAACTCGACCGGCCATGAGTACCTGGCGAAGTAGGTGTCCCGATCATCGAACTCCCGAGACGACAGGACGGCGCGAACGACCGGCCCCATATGGCAGTCGCTGATCGCGTACACATGCGCGATGCGGCTGACGAATTCCTCGTCCGGTGCTTTTATTTCACTGACGAAAAACGACCACAACTTCTGTGCGAGCCTCCGCCCCGTTGCCGGATGGCGTGCGAGGGCGGCGAACAGATCGAGCCCATCCTGCATCCCCCCGGACTCGGACCTCGCAGGTATCGTCTTAGAGCCGTCTGTATAAATCGGAAAGCTGAACGTCTTCGCATTCGTATCGTGCTGCGCGCCGTTGAAGAAGAACTGGAAGAACCCCAGAGGGTCCCGGGCGTCGCCGATGCGTTGGAGATTCCAGCCGGTAAACACCCGAGCGGCGGTGCGGACGTCGCTCTCGGTGAACTGGCCAACGCCAATCGTGAAGAGCTCCATCAGCTCGCGCGCGAAGTTCTCCTGCGGACGGGCCTTTGTGTTCAGCCGGCCGTCGAGCCAGTACAGCATCGCCGGATCTTTCGCCACTTCGGCCAATAGATCGCGAAAGTTCGGCAGCGCGTAGTCGCGAAACAATTCCAGCTGGCCCCACAGCCCGGCAGGATGCTCTGACCGCTTGGCCGCCATCATCCGCGTGGCAATTTCACCGCCCACGGCATTCGCAATCTTGCTGTATGCGGTCGCGAAGTGCTGGTGCCAGAACAGCGCCATCTTTTCCTGCAGCGGGCGCCGGGAATGCACCATGCGGAACAACCATCTCTGACGCGCGTCGTTGATCGAGCTCGTGGGCGAGAAGGGTTCCGCCGCGCCCGCCGACGGCATCACGGCCGCATACCCGGCCTGCCCGATGAACGCATCCACATCGTCAGGAGTGCGGTGATAGTTCACGAGCTCGTCGAGCGTGGCTGAATAGTTCCGCTGGGCGAACGTCGCCGCTTCGGCGCTGCTTGCACCGAAACCAGCACGCCGCAACAGGTGTTGAACCCGCGGATCGGAAGCCATGAATTGACGTGCCTGAATCTAGAGCCTGAAAACTGAAAACTACGCTCTGGGGGGTGTTTGCATCTTACATGAAGTGGTAGATTGGCAGATGGATAGATGAGGGATTACAAAATTGAGATTTCAGACTACTTTCGCGGTAGCTTGCCCCGGCTGGCGAGGTTTGCGAGCAACTGGAACGCGCCGTCGGTACCGGCGGCCACCTGCCGCCACAGTCCGAGGCCGACGTAGATCCAGCGTCCCTTGCCGACGTTCGCGCTCACGAGCGCGCCTTTCTTCCATCCAGCGTTGTTCTCGAACGGCTCGTTGATCTGGATCAGATCCGTGTACCGCTGATCGTCCGGGACGATGAAGTACGTGCCGCGTTCCTGTATCCAGTTACGCCATGCGGCCACGCCGATCTCGTTCGGGTAGTGAAAGAGCGGATCGTCCGATGCGAGAACCTGCACCTCACCATTTTCGTCGGTCACGCGCGTGGCGCTGAAGCGCGCTGGGAACGGTGCGTACTGCGTCCATGAGTTGCCGCGGTTGTACTGCACGACGACGGTGCCGCCGGCCGCCGCATAGTCCAGCACGCGCTTGTTGTTGGCGCGCAGATCTTCGCGGCTGTCGTACGCACGCACGCCGATGAAGACCGCGTCGTACTTGCTCAGATCTCCCCACGCCAGCTCGTCGCTGTCGAGCACATGCACCGTCGCGCCCAGACCACGCAGCGCCGCAGGGATCTCGTCGCCCGTGCCCATCACGTAGCCAACCGTGAGGGCCGCTGCCAGTCGGACGTCCATCACCTTGACAGCAACTGCCGCGGGAACTTCCAGCTGGCGCCGGCGGATGTGCGGGTATTCGACTGTGAGAAATCCAGTCTCGAACGTTTGCCCGCCCGCCGAGGCGATCGCTTTAACGGCGTACTGGCCCAGCGGGGCCTTCGATGAGGGCCGAAGCACAAAACGCACAGTCTGTGCTTCGTCTTCGCGAGTGAAGTTCACGGTCTGCGCCTGCGGCGTCGTCGTCCACCCGGACGGCGTGTCCAGGCGTACCTGGCCGTTCGTCGCGCCCTTCGCATGGTTCGCCACCGTGACGCGCACCTCGCGCTCGACAGCGGCTGTCGCGCCGCGCCCGGCAGGAACGATGGCGATTGACGGCGTCACTCGCATCGCGAGCCTCGGCACGACCGTCAGCTCCATCCGCTTTTCCCCTTCGAGCTGCTGTCCTTCATAGCGGAACTCGACCGGCCGTTCGAAGCGTAGCTCGGTGTTGCCGGCCGCCACGGTGAACGACGCGCGAAACTCCGTCGGCCGGAACGGCAAGCCGAACGGCGCGTCGGGCTCGAACTCGTAGCGCGCCGATTTCGGCAGAGCCTTCCAATAGGGTTTGGTAATTCTGGCGCTCGCCGGTATCTGCGTTGCCGCATCGCACCGGTACACCGCGCCGACATCGATCGGTGCCGACGGGCACGCTGCCGGGGTCGAAAACCCCTCGAGCGTGACCGACGACACGGTTACCGGCTGTCCTCGATCGCCGATGGTGATCGACACGCGCGCGTCCTGTCCTGGCACGACGACACCGTCATCGGACAGCACCTCGATGCGAAGTCCATGGGCCAGAATCGCGGCATCTGTAAACTGATCTTCTTTCGTTCTCAATCGTGAATCGATGTTGAACCGCGCCTCTGCGCCGAGCTCCAGCGTCAACAGCTGGCGGCGAAGCGCCCGCACTGCCTCGAGGCCGGCGACGATCGGCGTCACAGCCGAGAAAGGTCCTCCGAGATCGAACTGCTTCTGCGCCGAAGCGACATGATCGGCGATCGTGCGGAGTCCCGACACGAGCGCCGGCGGAGGGGCGCCGCTTGCGAGCGACGCGAGACCCGGAATAGTGGTATCAATGCCGTAAAAAAAGGACGGCTCTTCCGCCTCGCTGGCGGCTGCGGTGGACGAATCCATCAGCAGGAACCGCTGCAGCGATCGGCCAGAGGGCAGGGCGAGCAGCTGCGCCATCGCCTGGCTCTTGTGCATGCCGCGCTCTTCCGTCCCAATCTCGACATAACTGCGGCCGAGCAGCGGATCGAAGCTCGACACATCGAACGCCGCCGTCTTCAGGGCGCCAAGTGGAAGCGGTCCAGCAGCCGGCGCGACGGGCTGGCCGCGGCCGCCGCCAGGCCCTCCCGCTGGATAGTAGTACTTGCGCGGCTGCCACGGCACGAGCCCTTCGCGGATCTGGTCGGGATACCGCAACGGATCAGCTGCGGCCTTGAACGCCTCGCGACTGAGAAGACCTGACGTCTGATGGTGCAGGCCACCGGCAGTGCCGGTGGGGTTCATGCCGAGCACGACATCGGGGCGTGTCATGCGGATCAGCCGAACGTAGTCGGCAATGATCTCGTCGCGTCCCCATTTCTCCAGTGTTTCCTCGACGCTGAAGGAGTAGCCGAAGTCTATCGCGCGCGTGAAGTACTGCGCCGATGCATCGAAGCGATGCATCGCCTCGAGTTCTCCGGTTCGCAGCACCGCCAGCGGGTCGTACAGCTCGGGACCGATTTCGTTCTGTCCACCGTCGCCTCGCGTAGCCGTAGCGAGAATCGTGCGCACACCCTGCCCGCGATTCAGGTACACGTGCAGCGCATTGTTCTCGTCGTCGGGATGGGCGGTGGCCTGCATGAACACGGCCGTATTGTTGAGCTGGCGCAGGATCAATCCAAGCGCGACCGCACCGTCCTCAAGATCGATCGGACGCACGCGCAGTTGGGCATCTAATACGTAGTGGCCGCCTTCAGGCGGACCTATTACCGCGAGCGCCGCCGACACGATGAGCACGAACGTGGCGCGCGTGCGGGTCATGGCCTCATCCCCGGATGACTTCCTGATAATACGCCTCATACTGCGGGACGACGCGGCCCGAGCAGAAGTGGCGTCGCACACGGTCGAGTCCCGCCTGAGCGAAGCGCGTATGGAGGGCAGGATCGCTGAGCAGCGCGATCGCCGCCCTCGCCATCCCCTCCACATCCTTCGGCTCACAGAGAAACCCGGATACCCCGTCCTCGACGACCTCAGGGAGGCCGCCAACGCGGGAGGCGATGACGGGCACCTGGCAAGCCATCGCTTCGAGCGCAGCGAGTCCGAAGCTTTCCTGCGCCGACGGCAGCAGGAAGAGGTCCGAAACGGAAAGCAGCGGGACGACCTGATCCTGCTCGCCGAGCGCCTCGACATCGCACGCCAGCCCACGCTCGTGCACCGTGCGCATCGCGCGCGCGAGCTCGGGACCTTCCCCGACGAAAATCAGCTTCGCGCGCACATCCTTGCGCACCTTCTCGAAGATATCCACGACCGCATCGACGCGCTTGACGGGACGAAAGTTCGACAGATGAATGATCAGCTTGTCGTACTTCGCCGGGGGGCACAGCCGCGCGCGCAGCTCCGGCAAGTCACGGCGCCGGTGCTCGTCGCACTCGAGAAAATTCGGGATGACACGGATTTCGCGTTTGATGGACAGCGCCTGATATGTGTCGCGCCGCAGGCTGTCGGACACGGCGGTCACGCCGTCGGACTGATCGATGGAAAAGGCCACGGTCTCGGAGTACGAAGGATCGCTGCCGAGCAGCGTGATGTCGGTTCCGTGAAGCGTGGTGATGACCTTCGGCACCTTTCCTTCCGGCCCGCCGGCGGTCGCCGCGATAATGTGCTTTGCGAGATAGGCCGCGGCGGCGTGCGGAATGGCGTAGTGCGCGTGCACGATGTCGAGCGAGAACTCGCGCGAGAGCTGCACGATCTTGTTGGCGAGCGAGAGCAGGTACTGAGGCTCGCGAAACACGGGGTACGACGGGGTGTGGACGCGATGGAAGGCGAGCCCCGCTTCGTAATCGCCGAGGCGAAATGGCGGCTCCGTGCTGATCAGATGCACCTGATGGCCTCGCCGCGCGAGCGACTTGGCCAGCTCGGTGGCGACAATGCCGCTGCCGCCGACCGATGCGTAGCACACGACCCCGATATGCATGCCCACCTATTTAAGCAGATGTGCGCGGACGACCGGCTCGTTCACCACGATGCCCTCGGCAAACCGGACTCCCGCAAGGGCGCCGAACTGGGCGTCGCGGCTTTCGATGAGCTGGCCGAAGCTCGACGCGTTGAGACGCGTTTCGGCATATCCCGTTGCGCGCGTGAACTGGCTGACGTAACACCCCAGCGCCTGCCGCTTGGCGTCGTAGTGCGCGGATACGTCGACGACGAACGACGCCGGCCCCGCGTCGTTGATGAAGTACTGACACACCCATTCGGGCTGCCAGGGATCGCCTGCGGCCTCGTATCGCTCGAGCTTCGCGTTGAACACCGCGTCGCGAAGCAGCGCTGCCGACGACTCATGATCGGGATGGCGATCCCGCCAGTACGGAACGGCAACGGTGCGCGGGCGCACGCGCCGAAGCAGCTCGACAACCCGGCGCGTGTGTTCGGGAGAGCTGCCGATGGACCTGTCAGGCAGGCCGAGATTCTCACGCCAGGCTGCACCGAGGATCTGGCGCGCCGCCTCGGCTTCCCTCATGCGCTCCTCGGGCGTCCCGTTGCTCGACATCTCGCCTCTGGTCAAATCGCACAGCCCGACCGAATGTCCGAGCGACGCGTGCCTGGCGATCGTGCCCCCGAGCCCTATCTCCAGATCGTCCGGATGAGGACCGAACGCCAGCAGATCGATCCCGCTCATTCCCGGATCCGCGTAAAGGAGAACGGCTCGTCGCCCTTGTCGGGAGCCCCTTGATGGTGGCGAAGGATGATGCGCGCCGCGGCGAACGACAGCCCGAGGCCGCCGGTCCCTCCGGAGAAGGCAAAATAATGGTGGGGATAGTTCCTGTGCGGCCCGTAATACGGAACGCCGTCAATCGTGCGGGAAGATACGGCGTCCCACGAGTAGTCGGGCATGAGGCCGGAGATCGCTGGACGGATCACCGACAGCTCGTACATCAGCTGTCCCGTGCGCTGAATCAAGGCTCGCTCCCGGGCGCGATCGGCCACGCTCGCCTGATCCGCACCCGCGAACAGCACGCGGTTGCCGACCCAATGCATCCAGTGATCGGGCGACGCGGTATCGCGAAGAATCACGTCAGACGGCATCATCTCGCGACGCATCGCTGCCGGCAGTTCTGAGGTAAGGACCACGTACCCGTCTCTGCGCGTAAAGCGGCGGCGCAGCGGCTTGAAGTCGTCGGTGGGATATCCGGTAGCCACGACGACTTTCGACGCCGTTACAACGCCGCCTGCTGTCTGGATGTCGACTGTTCGCCGGCGGGCGCGGATGCGCGTGACAGGCGATTGCTCGAAGATCGTTGCGCCGCGGGCGACAGCCGCGCGCGCAAGCCCGATCGTCGCTTTGTACGGATCGACGCTTGCGTTGCCGTGTGTGACGATGCCGAAACCGTTCGCGCCGATCGTGCGGAAGAGCGGCGTGCCTTTCAGAGAGGCCACCTCGAGGCCCGCATCGCGCCGCGCGCTGTACTCTTTCTGGAGCATCTGAATGCCGTCGGGGCTCGAGCTGAAATGAATGGCGTCCCGCATCTGCAGGCCGCACTCGATACGCAGGCGCTTCAGCGCAGACAGGTACTCGAGAGAGCCTCGGCGCGAAATCTGATAAATGTGGCGCGCATCACGCACACCATGTTGTCTGGCCAGATCGGAAAAGCACGGTTCGGGCTCGTGCAGCACGACGCCGGTTGCGCGCCCGGCTTGCGCGTGCGCGAGGCGGCCCTGTTCGAATACAGCGACCCCGATACCCGCCGCAGCAAGGACGTACGCGGTGGCGCACCCCAGCGCTCCCCCGCCTACGATGGCCACGTCGATGTTCAGGTTACCGCGGTGTCGCGGGTAGGACGGCCGCCTGGATGAAGGAAAGCGGTCAAGCCAGTAGCTGGTGCCGTAATGAGTCTTGGGCAAAACGAGGTCATTCTAGTCGATAGTCGGCGGTCGGCAGTCTCAGTCAACAGTCGGCAGATGTGTCGCACCCATTGCACCTATTGCACCTATTGCACCTAACGCACCCGATCGCGTTCCTGCGCGATCAGCTTTTCCTTTCGCGCGATACCCCAGCGGTATCCGCGAAGGGAACCATCTGTGCCGATCACCCGGTGACAGGGAATCAACAGCGCCACCGGATTCGTCGCGCAGGCGCGCGCGACGGCGCGGGTCGCCGTCGGTTTGCCGAGTGCGGCGGCGACCTGCTGGTAGGTGCGCGTTTCGCCATACGGGATCGCTTTCAACTGACCCCAGACCCGCCATTGAAATGCGGTCGCCCGGACATCGAGCGGCAACTCCACGTGCGGCGATTTTCCGCGAAGGTGCTCGAGCAGCTGGCGCACTTGCGCGGTCAGAATCCTGTCGTTGCGCCGCACGATGGCGTGCGGATATTCCTCGCGCAGATCCTTCTCGAGCGCACGATCGCCGTCGCCAATCATCACGCGGCACACACCGCGTGTGGTTGCCGCCAGCAGCAATCGTCCAAGCGGCGAATCGGCAATCGTGAAATCAATCTCGATACCCGGCGCTCCTTTCCGGTACGTGGCCGGGGTCATGCCGAGCGCCGTTCCCGCGCGCTCGTACAGCCGGCTGCTCGAGCCGTACCCGGCGTCGTATATTGCCGGCGTCACGCGCTCGCCCTGCTTCAAGGCCGTCTTCACCTGGCCCAGCCGGCACGCCTCGGCAAACGCGCGCGGGGAGATGCCGACGACTTTGGTGAAGGCGCGCTGAAAATGAAAGCGGCTCAGCCCGACGTGCCCCGCCAGGGCGCCCAGCGTGTGGCGCTCTTCCGGGTTCGCCCGGATAATCTCGCACGCGCGCTGTATCTGTTCAATCTGCGTATTCATAAAGAGAAAGATACGTTATGCCCCGGCAACCAATCTATCCGAACGTTGCTACGCAGGATTTCTCCTGATCTCCTGACCTCCTGTTAGAAAACTCAGCGTGAGGCCTACGACTACAACAACCACAGCCCCGATGACGTTGTGCCACAGAAATGAGATATCCGGCCGCAGAAACGCGACAGAGGCGACCGACGTCATGCCGGCGATCAGGCCGACGAACGCGCCCGTGCCCGTCGCGCGCGTCGTCAGAATGGCAAGCATGAAGACGCCGAGTATCGAACCGTAGAAAAACGACCCGAAGCGGTTGACGACCTCGATGAGCGACCCGAGGCTGCTTGCGTACACGGCGACGAAGCCCGCAAACATTCCCCACACGCCGGTCATCACGCGCGACACCATCAGGTAGTGAGCGTCGGAATCGCTCGGGTTGACCAGACGTTTGTAGAAGTCGATGACCGACGCCGCCGACAACGAGTTCAGCTCGGCCGCAATCGAGTCGGTCGCCGCCGTGAGGATTGCCGCGATCCACAGGCCGACGATGCCAATCGGAAGCGCGGTCGTAATCCACGTGGGAAACACATAGTTCACATCGTTGTACACCGCGTTGTCCGTCGCTGAGCGCACCAGGCCCACCGCCCGTGACCTGATGGATCGCAGCGCCCCGTCCTGCCGTGCAAATTCGTCCGTCGCGCGCGCCTGCTCGAGCACGTTGCCTGCATGCCGCGCCTCAGCAATGTCGATCGCCGCCTGCCTTCGCGCGTCGAACGTGGACTGAAACTCGCGCTCCAGGCCTTCGTACTGAGGTGCCACGGCGCTGCTGCGGACGCGCTCGTCGTGAACAGGGTTGAACAGCAGCGGCGGCTGGTTGAACAGGTAGAAAAGAAATGTGAACACGCCGACCATCAGCACGAGCACCTGCAGCGGGATCTTCCAAAAGGCGCTCATCAACAGCGACGTGCGGCCGTCGTCCACCGACTTGGCCGTGAGATAGCGCTGCACCTGGCTCTGATCGCAGCCGAAGTACGACAGCATCAGAAACAGGCCGCCGAGCATCCCCGACCAGAATGTGTAGGTTTCGGTCAGCGTGAAGTCGAAATCGAATGCATCGAGCCGGCCCGTGCCGCCGGCAATCGTCAGTGCGTCGTCGACGCCGACGCCGCTTGGGAGTCCATTCACGAGAAACACCATCGCGATGATGAGCGCGAATATGGTGAGCCCCATGGTCTTCACGTCGGTCCATGTCACCGCCTGCACGCCGCCCAGCATCGTGTAGATCACGGCGGGCACCAGGATCAGGAGGGTCGTCATCGTGACGCTCCAGCCGAGCACAACGGACAGGACGACGGCCGGCGCCGCCGCAATGGCGCCGCACGACATCGCGCGCGACACCAGGAACAACCCGCTCGTGAACGTCCGCGTTTTCAGATCGAATCGGCGCTCGAGATATTCGTATGCGGTATACACCCGCGCGCGATAAAAGAACGGCACGAGCGTGACGCAGAGGATGATCATCGCAATCGGCAGCCCGTAGTAGAACTGCACGAACCGAAGGCCGTCGTTGTATCCCTGCCCCGTCGTTCCCACCAGCGTGATGGCGCTCAACTGCGTCGCCATCACCGACAGGCCGACCGCCCACCACGGCATCGATCGATTGGCCAGGAAGTAAGACTCGGTGGTGTTCTCGAGCTTGGTGCGCTTGACGCCGTCCCATACGAGCCACGCGACGTAGGCGGCCACGACCGCCCAATCGAGCGGGTGCATCGCTTACGCTCCGTAGTGGCTTTGCAGCCACCACAATCCCATCAGCGACAGCACTTCGACGATGATGACGGCCGCGTACGTGCGGGTCCAGTTGCGGGTGGAGTCCGTGGGCATGGGGGCTTCGCAGTATAGAACGGGCTTTGGGCTGTGGGCTGTGGGCCAGTCCAAAAGCCTATAGCCCAGAGCCTACTGCTTGGACCCGAGCCAGCGCTGCCGGAATGCACGCTCTGCGGGCGAGGGCTGCCGCCCCGTCCGTTCCACCGGCACGAGCTGCAGGCGCGGATCGTCTCCGACGGTCAGCGTCAGAGCCTGCACAACCCCGCGCCGTCGGATCGACAGTCGCACGATTTCGCCCGGACGCCGGCGCTGTATCGCGTCTTCCAGACGGCTCGGGCCGGACACCGCGACGTCGTCGAACGACAACAGCTCGTCGCCGCGGTCGAGGCCGGCGGCGTATGCCGGGGTGTCTTCCAGGGTCGGCGCGGCAAGGCGGGCCGCGCCGCTGCTGAAATCGAATGACAGATCGCCAATCCAGGCGCGGCCGGGACTCCGTCTGTGGAGAATCATGCCGGCGCGCGCCAGCAGCGGCGCGTAATCGACGACTTCGCGCCCCTGAACGAATCGATCGAAGTACTCGTCTGCGAACGCGCGATCGCCGGATACCTCAGCGAGCACGTTCCGCAGATCCTGCATGGTGTAGGGGCGCGGAACCACACCTTCCATCAGCGGTGTGGCGCGCCCGAATTCCTGCCACATCCGGCGCATGTAGTGGTCCAGCGTTACCGTGTGATCGGTGCGCGCTCTCAGAGACAGGTCGAGTCCGAGAGCGATGGCTGCGCCCCAGTCATAGTAGGAAATAAAGGTGTTCTCTGTGTTTGCCGGGTCGTCCCATGCCGCCCCGTCCATGAACGGCGAGAAACGGCTGACATCTTCGGCGCTGCGGTACTTCCTCGCAGGGCTCCGAATCACCAGGTCGAGCGCGTGGCCCGCACGACCCGCGAGCTCGTCGATGGTTGAGAGACCAGTGCGCTGCAGCGTCAGCAGCTCGTAGTAATTCGTAAAGCCCTCGGCGAACCACAACTCGCCGGACGGATTCGGCGCGTCGAGCGAAAACGGCTCGAGCGATCGTGGGCGGATGCGCTCGACATTCCAGCTGTGGAAGAACTCGTGTGCAGCGGTGCTGACCGCTCCGAGCCGCTCATCGGGGATCCGCAGGCGCACCGGCTCCGTCAGGATCGTGCTGTTGCGATGTTCCATTCCGTCGGACTTCGCCCAGGGCAGGTAGTCGGCGATGAACGTGTAGTGCTCCTCGAAATCCGGGAGCTCGCCAAACACTGCGCGCTGTTCGCGCACGACGCGTTCCAGGGCCTCGGCAAACCGGTCCGCATCCGCATCGCTGCCATCGTGATGGAGCGCGACACGAAACTCGCGATCGACGGTGAACCTTCGCAGAGTAAACGCGCTGAGCTCGACCGGGCTGTCGACAAGGTAATGGAGGTTCCCCGCGGTGAACGTCCGCGAATCCGATGTGGGATGCAGCTGCGTCGCAATTCTCCACTCCGCGGGAGCCTCGAATGTGATCCGCACGGGACGCTCCTCGAATCCACGCGCCCACATCAACGACGCCGGAATATTCATGTGCGCGTGGGTCGCATCTATTGCCAGATGGGTCCCGTTGAGGTGATCGCCGAAGACCTTATAGCGGACGCGGACCGTGCCGCTGTGTCCGGTGACATTCCATTGCGAAGGATTCGGTTGCTCCACGCGCAGCGGCGCGCCGGCGCCGTCCTCGATCCGCACGTCGAACACGTGGCGCGCGAACTCATGGACGGCATACCGGCCTGGAGATGTGCGCGACATCACTACCTCGAGAGTGCCGGAAGGCACGCCAGTGAAGCTCACTTCAACCTGCATCCGGTGGTGTTGGGCTTCCAGGAAGCTGACGTGATACGCAACGGGCGACTGTGCGTACGCGAGCGCACTGACACCGAAGCACAGCGCCGTCAGGACGGCACGCATCATCATGACGCGATCGTTCGGATGAAATCTTCTTCCGACGCCGCGCCCATGATCTCCACCGTCTCGTTGACGAGCGTCTTCGGCACGCCGTTCACGTTGTAGCGGCGGACGAGATCGGGAAACTCCGTGGCATCGATGGCCACGGCGGTGACGAGCGGGCTCTCGATCGCGGCCTGATTGGCGAGTGAGATCATCTGAGGACAGTACACGCAGCTGGGCGTAAAGAACACCTGCAGGGTGACGGGGGTCGACAACGCTTGCAGCTGCTCGCGGCTTTGTCCGGTGAGCGAGGTCTCACCGGTCGCCGCCATGTTGATTGCCTGCAGCAGCGTCGGCAGCTCGTTGCCGAGCGGCGCGCCGTAATAGCGGATGCGATCGCGTCCGGGCGCGGTGATGATGACGGCCGGCACGCGATCGACGCCGTACTCCGCGGCTTTCTGCTTGTCGAGGACGAGGTTCAACACTTCGAGGGCAACATCCGGGTTCTCGGCCACGATCTGCTCGAGCATGCGGCGCGTCGGCGCGCATGTCTCGCATCCAATCGACTGCTCAAAGAACACGATCGTTACGGAAGGCTCAGTGCTCACACGCTACCGGCTACCACCTACCGCCTACTTGAACAGGTCGTCGAACGCCTTGCGCGCACCGGAAGGGGCCTGAGGCTGGGCCTGTGAGTGGGTGTCACGCTCGACGGTGACGCGGGGCGCAAACAGGTCGCACGCGTTTCGGGCATCCTTGGGCGAGATACGCGCGGGGATGGTCTCCGCGCATTCGAATCGGCTGCCGGCATCGAACGATCCGCACTGGGCGCACGCATGCAGATCAGTGCCGCAGCGCTTGCATCGGGATTCGCCGGCAATCTCGTCGGTGAAGACGTTGCCGCACCGCGCGCATCGCATCACCTCGTGAAACCCGGGCACGCTCGGCGCGCGCCCTTCGAGAGCCTTGCGCTCGGCTTTGTCCGCGCGGGTCTCGATGCGATCGGCCGGAGGCTTCGGCGCCTGTGGAGCACCCGGACCACTCTGAGCCGGACGCCGCTCGCGAGGTGAATCCTGATAGCCCCTCTGCCGATACTTACGATCGGACATGTCGCTCCTGGCTCTAGGCTCTGGACTTTGGGCCTAGTCTAAAGCCTAGAGCCCAGAGCCTGAGCCCATTTTGACACGTTATACTCGCTTGACCTCCATGCCATGCCGGCTTACCCGAGTCTTCGCACTTGTTGCGTGCGGCTTGGCGTTCTCCTCAAGCGGCCCCGTTCACAGCCAAACAAAGCGTCCAATGACGCTGGTCGATCTGCTCGATATCCCGCGCGTCGCCGATCCGCAGATCTCGCCGGACGGAAGGGCCATCACCTTCATGCTGTCCACTCCGGACTGGCCGGGCAACCGGCGTGTGTTCCATCTCTGGCGGATCAACACGGATGGTACCGCACTGCGCAGGCTATCGAACGAACCCGGGCCTCCACCGGGAGCGAGATGGTCTCCCGACAGCTCCACCATCGCGTTCTTTTCGGGCGGCACCGTCCACGTCATGCCGGCCGGCGGGGGAACGCCGAGGCAGGTCTCGAAGCGGACTGGCGCCAGTGAGATCGCGTGGCACCCTGGCGGTGCATTCATTTACTTTCTCGCCGTCGACGTGCCGACCGATGAAGCACGCACGCGCGGGCGCCTGCGCGGCGACATGGTCGTGCTCGACGAAACCCCGCCGAGGCACCTGTGGAGGATGGCGGTTGCCGACGGCGCGGAATCCCGCGTGACGAGCGGCAGCGATTACGTCTTCGCGTACAAGATCGCGGCGAACGGTGAACGCATCATCATGAGCCGCCGCCCCACCCGTCTGCCGGCCGATTCCGACAGGATGGAATTGTGGAGCATCGCGGCCGACGGGTCAGGACCAATCCAGCTGACGAAGAACGCGGTCCCCGAAGAGGATGGCGAGATCGCTCCGGATGGATCGCAAGTGCTGTTCGTCGCACGCGCGAATCACCGGCAGGAGTCGTACTACAACGCGAACCTGTTTCTCGTGTCGGCAAAGGGTGGAAAGGCTCGCGCCCTCATGCCGGACTTTCCGCACGAAGTGCTCCGCGCGGGCTGGGCGGCCGACAGCAAGTCGATCTGGATGATCGTCAACACCGGGGTGCGGATTGACCTGTTCCAGGTCGATCTGGCCTCGGCCAGGCCTCAGCAAATCACGAGCGGCGATCATGCACTGGTGCCACAGTCGTGGACCACCGCCGGGGCGCGCCACGCGTTCATGATCGACGAGCCGACGCGGATCGGCGACATCTGGACGTGGATGGCGGGCGACGTCTCTCCGACGCGCGTGACGGGTATTTATGACTATCTCGATCGCGACTTCGCGCTACCACGCCAGCAGCAGGTGGAATGGAAGGGCGTCGACGGCACCCGCGTCGAGGGCGTCCTGACGTATCCGATCGATTACAAGCCCGGCACCCGATACCCGCTCGTCGTGCACCTGCACGGAGGGCCGGAATCATCGGATCGATTCGGTTGGGGCTCGATTTTCTTCTACTACCAGCCAGCACTGGCGGCCCGCGGTTACGCGATCCTGCGGCCGAACTACCGCGGCAGCTCCGGCTACGGCAACGCGGTCTACCGCGAACCCGTTGGCGGCTACTTCAAGAACAGCCATCGCGACGTGCTTGCCGGCGTCGATCGCGTCATCGCCATGGGCATCGCCGATCCCGATCGGCTCGCGATGACGGGCTGGAGCGCGGGCGGCCACCTCGTGAACAAACTGATCACGTTCACCACACGGTTCAAAGCCGCGTCTTCGGGCGCAGGCGTCGCGAACTGGATCTCACTCTACGGGACGTCCGACAATCGCTACGATCGCGACCTCTGGTTCGGCGGCACGCTGTGGCAGAAGGACCCGCCCATCGAGACGTACTGGGAACACTCGCCGCTCAAATACGTGACCGCCGCCCGCACGCCGACGCTGTTTTTCGTCGGGGAGAACGATTCGCGGGTGCCGATGTCGCAAGCCGTCGAAATGAGCCGCGCATTGAAGGCGCAGGGTGTCGCGGCGGAGCTGTATATCGCGCCGAACGAAGGCCACGATTGGGTGCAGCCCGAGCATCAGCTCAATAAGATGAATGCCGAAATAGAGTGGATCGAGCGGTACGTCCGGCAACTCCCGTATTCATGGGAGCCCGTCCCCACTAAAAATAGTCCGGCAGTCACGTCAGCTCCCTAGACTTCGCAAACCAAAGCGATATAGACTTTCGCCCTTCGACGCAGTTTTCCCTTGTAAAACCGATCGCATGCGTAAATACGTCTTCGGCGCTCTTGTGCTCACTCTGCTGATTGCTTCGGCAGCCGCGGCCGCATTCTGGCCCGCGCGCCGCGTGCCTCAGCCGATTGCCTACCCACACAAAACGCACGTCGTCGACAATCAGATGGAATGCCTGACGTGCCACGTCAATGCGGATCGCTCAATCGCCGCGACGATTCCGAGCGTGACCGAGTGCATGGTCTGCCACGAGAACGTCAAGCCCGAGAGCCCGGAGATTCAGAAGCTCGCGGCGTTTGCGAAGGCTGGCGAGGAGCCGCCGTGGGTGCGGGCGTATGGGTTTCACCCTGAAGCGGCCGTGTATTTCACGCATAAGCGGCACGTGAAGGCCGGCGTCGAATGCTCGACGTGCCACGGCGACATGGCCAACATGATGGATATGCGCGAGAACATCAAATGGACGATGGGCAAGTGCATCGACTGCCACAAGGAAAAACAGGTGAGCGTCGATTGCCTGGTGTGTCACAAATAGTTAACCGTTTACCGTTTGCCGTTTACCGTTTACCGTAAATGAAAAGACGTGATTTTTTAAAGACCGGCGGCATTGCGGGCACAGCCGGCCTCATCCTCGACGGGTGCGGCAAGCCGCAGCAGATCATCCCCCTGCTGGTTGCCGAAGACCGCTTCGTACCGGGTGAGGAAAGCTGGGTGCGCACGCTCTGCCAGCAGTGCTCGGCCGGTTGCGGCATTACTGTCCGCGTGATGCAGGGTGAGTCGATTCGCACGATCGACGGTCAGCAGAAACGCGTCAAGGCCGTACAGGCCAAGAAGATCGAGGGAAACCCCGAACATCCCATCAGCATGGGTGGTACATGCGCGCGAGGCCAGGCGGGCGTGCAGGTGCTCTACCACCCCGACCGTATTCAAACGCCGCTCAAGCTTTCAGGACAGCGTGGGTCGGGACAGTATCAGCCGATCAGCTGGAAAGAAGCGCAGCAGTTGCTCGTCACGCAACTCCAGCAGCAGCAGGCCACGCCCGCCGCAATCGCGCTCCTCACCGGGCGCAGAAACCGCGGGACCATGGGCACGCTCATCGAGCGTTTCGCGGCCGGCATCGGCACCACAAACGTCGTCAGCTACGACCCGTTCGATCCCGCGCCGATTCGAAAGGCTATGGAGCTCATCACCGGCGTCGCGCGACTGCCTGCGGTGGATTTCGCGAACGCGAACTATCTGCTCTCGTTCAACGCGAATCTGTTCGAAACCTTTCTCTCGCCGGTTCGCAACATCTATTCGTACGGCCACATGCGCCAGGGACGGCCCGGTATTCGCGGCCACTTCGTGCAGGCCGAGCCTCGACTGTCGCAGACGGCGGCGTGCGCCGATCAATGGCTGCCGATCAAGCCGGGAACTGAGGGGCTGCTCGCGCTCTCGATCGCGCACGTGATCGTCAACGAGAAACTGTACGACGCCGAGTTCGTCGGCCAGAATACCGCGGGGTTCGCCGAGTGGTCGGCGTCACTCGGGGAGTACGCGCCGGAAAAGATCGCGGCGCAAATCGATGTGCCCGCCGCCTCCATTCAGCGCGTCGCACGAGAATTCGCCACGCGTCGTCCGAGTGTCGCTATCGGCGACAGCCGGGACGTGGCGTCGCTGACGGCGATTTATGCGCTGAATGCCCTTGTCGGCGCCTTCGGTGCGCCTGGAGGGATTCTCTTCGGCGCTGACGAAGCAGCGGGGCCAGCGCCGGCGGGCTCAGACTCCCGACTCCAGGCTTCAGGCGCGAGGCCCGGAGCCCAAAGCCCGCAGCCCGAAGTCGATATTCACGCCCTGATGACCGTCATCGGCAGCAGCCAGATCAAAGCACTGCTCGTTCTCGATACCAATCCGTTGTTCACGGTCCCTGAAGCGCAGAAGCTGCAATCAGCTCTGGCCAATGTCCCGTTCATCGCGAGCTTCGCGTCGTTTCTGGACGAGACGTCGGTCATGGCCGACGTCATTCTGCCGAGCCACACGACGCTCGAGCGGTGGGTCGACGATGTTCCCGAGCCGGGTGTCGGTTTTACGATTCGCACGGTCGGTCAGCCTGTCGTCGAACCGCGCTGGGATACGCGGGATCCCGGCGATGTGCTCATCGAAACCGCAAAAGCACTCGGCGGCAACGTGGCCGCAGCGATGCCGTTCGAGAACATGGCCGCGGCAGTGAAGGAATCGTTCCGCTCGGTGCAGACGCAGGCGGGCGCGGGAGCTGACGCAGACTTTGACGCGTTCTTCAAGAAGATCACCGCGGCCGGAGGCTGGTGGAATACACCTCAGCCCTCGCCCGCCGGATCAGGGCAGAGAGCAGAGGGCAGAGGGCAGACGACGCCGGCTCGCCGCGTGAACTTCGTCATGCCGGCGCAGCCGGTGGCGGCGCGCGCATTCGCCGGCGATGCGGCACAGATGCCGTTCATGCTTCACCTGTACGCCTCGGCCGCATTTGCGGACGGCCGCACGGCGCATCTGCCATGGCTGCAGGAAATGCCCGACCCGATGACGACCGTCATGTGGGGCTCGTGGGTCGAGATCAATACCGAGACGGCGCACAAACTGGAGATTCATGAAGGCGACGTCCTGACGATCACGTCACCCCAGGGCAGCATCGAACTGCCGGCGTTTCTGTATCCAGGTCTGCGACCGGACGTCATCGCCATCCCCGTTGGACAAGGGCACACGCAGTACGGGCGGTACACGCAGAACATCGGGGCCAATCCATTGCGGATTAGCGCCTCCGCGCTGGACCCGACGTCCGGAGCGGTGGTGCAGACAGGCGTTCGAGTGAGCGCAACGAAAACAGGACGCAGCGAACCCCTGATCAGATTCGGCGCAAGCGATGCACGAGGCCATCACGAACACCCGTTGCATCGTTAGAAGATTCTGGATTTCAGTTTCTAGATTTTAGATTTTAGATTTTAGTTCAGGAGTCTCCGAATGCCCCAGTGGGGAATGACTGTCGACCTGGATCGCTGCACGGGCTGTGAGGCCTGCGTGGTGGCGTGCCATGCCGAGAACAACCTGCCGATCGTCGGGCCAGAGCAGGCGGCGATGGGGCGCACGCACCAGTGGATTCGCGTCGAGCGCTACTGGGAAGGCGAGTTTCCGAATATCCGCGCCCGATTCATGCCGGTGATGTGCCAGCAGTGCGATGCGGCGCCGTGCGAGCCCGTGTGCCCCGTCAACGCGACCTATCACACGCCCGACGGACTGAACGCGCAGGTATACAACCGCTGCGTCGGCACGCGCTTCTGCGCCAACAACTGCCCCTACACTGTGCGGTACTTCACGTGGTTCACGCCGGAGTGGCCGAGCCCGCTGAACGAGCAGCTCAATCCCGACGTCTCCATCCGCACGAGCGGAATCATGGAGAAGTGCACGTTCTGTGTGCAGCGCATCCGCCGCGCGCAGGACACTGCGAAGGACGAGACCCGGGCCGTACGCGACGGCGAAATTCAGCCGGCGTGCGCGCAGGCGTGCCCCGCGAAGGTGCTCGTCTTCGGTGACCTGAGCGATCCCGACAGCCAGGTCTCGCAGCTCGCCCACTCGCGCCGCGGCTACCGCCTGCTCGAAGAGCTCGGCACACGGCCCCGCGTCGTGTATCTCAAGGAAGCGGACGCCTGACGTGGCCCACACCCTGCCGACCCAACCCGCCCCGAACGAAGCGCAGATCAATCGCGACCTGCTCGGGCCGCTCTTCAAGACGGGACCGATTTACTACGTGATGGTCGCGATTCTGCTGGCGATCACCGGCATGGTGTTCGTCGCGTGGGGCGTACAGCTCGTATACGGCATCGGCATGGCGGGCAAGAACCGGCCGTCGTTCTGGGGTCTGTACATCACGACGTTCGTGTTCTGGATCGGCATCAGCCACGCGGGCACGCTCATCTCTGCCATTCTGCGCGTCGTGCAGGCCGAGTGGCGCCGTCCCATTACGCGCTGCGCCGAAGCGATCACCACGTTTGCGCTCATTACCGGCTCCCTCTTCCCGCTGATCCATCTCGGGCGCGCGTGGCTGTTCTTCTGGATGGTGCCATATCCGAACAGCCGCTATCTGTGGCCCAACTTCCAGTCGCCACTCATGTGGGACTTCATCGCGATCAACACCTACCTGACCGGCAGCGTGACGTATCTCTACCTGCCGATGATTCCCGACATGGCGGTGGCACGCGACAAGTCCACCGGCTGGCGCAAGGACATGTACCGCCTGCTGGCGCTGGGATGGCGCGGCACAGAGCGCGAGTGGCTTCGCCTGGAGAAGGCCATCTCGATCATGGCGCTCATCATCATCCCGGTCGCCGTATCGGTGCACACGATCGTCTCGTGGGACTTCGCGATGACGCTGATGCCCATGTGGCGCAGCACGATCTTCGGGCCGTATTTCGTCGTCGGCGCGATCTTCTCAGGTATCGCGGCGCTGCTGATCGCGATGGTGTTGATCCGCAAGTACTTCAAGCTGGAGCGGTACCTGGAGCCGGTGCACTTCGACAACCTCGCGAAGATGCTGTTCGCGATGAGTCTGCTGTGGTTCTATTTCACCTTCACCGAGTACATCGTGACGTGGTACGGCAACGAGGCCCCGGAGATGCCGGTGTTCTGGTCGAAGATCTCGGGCCGGTTCGCGCCCCTTTTCTGGCTGATGGTCATCTGCAACTTCATCATCCCGTTCCCGATTCTGGCCATCAAGAAGCTGCGGACGATTCCGATGATCTTCTTCGCATCCTGCTGCATCCTCGTCGGTATGTGGCTCGAGCGGTTTCTCATCATTGTCCCGACGCTGACCCACCCGTTCCTGCCGTTCAACTACGGCACGTACTGGCCGTCGCTCACAGAGGCGGCAATCGCCGCGGGTACGCTGGGGCTGTTCGTGCTGCTGTATTTCCTGTTCGCGAAGTTCAGCCCGATGATTTCTATCTGGGAGTACCAAGAGGGGCTGCAGGTCGCCTCGAAACATACCGGCGAAATGGCTGAGCCCACGTTCGTCGGCCAGACCGTCCCCGGCGACGTTCACCCTGGTCACTAGGTGGTGGGTGGTAGGTAGTAGGACGTTCAAATTCTAGATTTCAGATTCATATGGCGCAGACCTGCCTCGTAAAATTTGCTCAGCCCACTCAAGCGCGCCAGGCCATTCGCCGGCTCCTCCAGGCCGGCATTCAGCCCGGGTCGATGGAAGTGATGACGTCGCAGCCGATCCACGGCGAGCCGTTCATCCCGGACATGAAGCCGACAAAGCTTCGGACGTGGGCGCTCTGCGGCGCGGCCCTCGGCATGATCGGGGGATTTTCGCTCTCGACCATAACCGCGCTGAACTATCCGCTCGTCAAAGGCGGCATGCCGATCGTGGCGCCGTGGACCGTGGGCCTCATCACCTACGAAACGACGATGCTTGGGGCGGTGCTGGCGACATTGGTGGGCCTGCTCGTCGAAACACGACTGCCGAATTTCAAGAGCCTGCCGTACGACCCGAGCGTGGTCGACGGCGGAGTGGTGCTCGCGGTGGCCTGCCCCGACGGATCGCGGAACTCCGTGGAAACCGCGGTGGGCGCCTCGGGGGCATCTAAGGTAAACTGGGTCTGACGCGCCTATTCTTGAGGGGACTTGCGAGATATGACAATGCGGATGTTTGCTGGATTGACCGGAGCGCTGTTGCTCTTGTGCGTGACCGCAGTGTTTGCCGGGCAGGCGAAGCCTGCGGCCGGTGCGAAGCCGGTGGCAGCCCCCGCAGCCACGCCGGAATCGATCACGAACGGCGCAGCCCTGTATAAGCGTCAGTGCGTGATGTGCCACGGTGCGACGGGCGCCGGTGACGGCCCCGCCGCCAAGAACCTGAAGGGGAAGCTCCCCAGCCTGGCCGACAAGGCGACGATGTCGAAGCTGACCGATGCGCATATTCATGAAGCCATTACTGCCGGCAAGAAGACCGAGATTGGCAACATGCCCGCACTCGGAAAGCGCCTGAAGCCCGAAGAGATTACGGATATCGTGAATTACGTCCGGACGCTGGGTAAATAAGAGCAGCGAGCCAAGACAGAGAGCGAAAAAGGCGCAGAGACTTCGGTCCTGCGCCTTTTCTATTCTCGCTGGCGCACTGATCTCGACCAGTGCAATCTGTCAGTGCGGTCTCTTCAACGTGATCTTCCACGGACAGCCATGCTCAGCCCAGGGGTAGTCCCGGACAGTAAGGAGATATTTCCCTGGAAATGCGAATACGCTATCGGGCCTCGACCCACTCCCAATGAGCGGTGGCTCCAGACGAACAGGAGTTCTCCTGACCTGTGCCCCAAATTCGAAGTAGGTATTCACGATCTCGCAACCGGCTGTCAGGGAGAGCGTGATCCACCCAGAATGATGCGTTTCGAATTCAAACTCTCCATTTGGGGGTAAGCCATTCGCCCCGTTCCGCCCAAAAATACCGCCCCATTCCGTGGTTAGCATCGCGGGATCGAGTCGAAAGAGCACGCCACCTGCGCCAGCGCTGATCCGCTGCCGTTGTGTCTCGAGCTCTGGCGCGCTGACCTCCAACTCGAGATCCGGTTCCTTGACCGACAGCGTGAATCGGCCACTTTGGTCGGTGAGCGCTGTGGTCCCGGCGACCGACGTATCGACAACCCGCACTCGTGCGCTTCCCTTCGGTATGTTCCCGTAACGCTCGAGAACAGTACCCATAAGCTTGCGCCGCACCCTCAGGCTGCTTTCTCCTTGTTGCCCGCCTTCGCAATGGGCGCCGAATGACCACGTCGCCAACCTCCTTCACGTCGACAATGCCGTCGGCCACCCCAGCAACCTCCGGGCTGGACGACGACCATGTGGGCACGCAATGAGACGACGGCAAGTCACCGGTCGATCCATCCGCAAATAGGACGCGGGCGATGGCTTTTGTAGGAGCATCGCCAAGATGGACGAGTGGAGGCATATCGATGATAAGACGCGCGATGACGGGATCGGAAACCGGCGTTGGAACGATCGGCGGCTGAGTGGTTGGCAGGGTTGGCGATTGCTGATCACACGCCGTAGCGGCAACCAGGCACGCCACGGCGAGACCGATGAAGGTCGTCCTGTTCGCCACAAGCGTCATGAAGACCCCGTCACCCCGCTGCCTCTCTGGCCACGGCCGGATCTGCGTCAGACACTGGCGGGCAGACCGCGTGGCGAGCGGGTTACCCATGTTACCGGCAAATAGAGAGGGAAAGCCCGGGGAATTAGGCGTGCGGAAGGGGAATCGAATGCCGCGACAGGTCCGACGCACGGCAGTACGCCCCGTCGGGCCGACGGCATAGAAATCCAGCCTTCGTAAGACGAGACATCACGTCAATGCACGTGGCGGCGTCCAGGCTCCACAGCCTGACAGCCTGCTCCAATGTGAGCGTCAGCCCGGGCAGGTCCCGGAATTCTTTGCGCACACGGTCCGTAACGAGAGCTTGCGCGTTCGGTGGCGCGAGAATGCCGGCTGACAGGGACGAGCTGATTGAAAGCATGAGCACCTCCGCGTTGATGAACGCTGTTTGTACTGAACTTTAACAAGCGACCAGACACATGACTCACGCCACGACATTATTTCGAGCGTTTGCAGCGGCTACCGATCGTGATATGCGATTCGTGTACCGGTGATAGGATTAGCAGCTTCGTTCGACCGTTCCCTTCTCGAGGACATGACACCGCATGACGCAAAACGGCCGTATCACAATCAGCAACGGCAGACTTCACGTGCCCGACAATCCAGTGATTCCGTACATCGAAGGCGACGGTACGGGACCAGACATCTGGCGCGCGAGCGTGCGCGTATTCGACGCCGCGGTCGACAAGGCCTACCGGGGTTCACGGCGCGTGCAGTGGAAGGAAGTGCTCGCCGGTGAAAAGGCGTTCAAGCAGGTCAACAACTGGCTGCCGGATGAAACGCTCGATGCCTTCCGCACGTACCTCGTCGGCATCAAGGGGCCCCTCACCACGCCCGTTGGCGGTGGAATCCGATCGTTGAACGTCGCGTTGCGACAAGTGCTCGATCTCTTCGTGTGCCTGCGCCCCGTGCGTTGGTTCACGGGCGTGCCATCGCCGGTGAAGCATCCCGAAACAGTCGACATGATCATCTTCCGGGAGAACACCGAAGACATTTATGCCGGCATCGAGTACGCGGCCGGCTCTGCCGATGCGCAGAAGGTGCTCGACTTTCTCGCGAGGGAATTTCCGAAGGAGTTCAGGAAGATCCGGTTCGGCACGGCCGAGGCGGGCCGCGAGTGGCAGGCGCTGCTCGAGTCGATTGGTGCCCCGAAGCGCGAGGTCGGCGTGCAGGTGGGTATCGGCTTCAAGCCCATCAGTTATCTCGGCTCGGAGCGCCTCGTCCACAGCGCCATCTCGTACGCCGTCGCACACAAGCGCAGGAGCGTCACGCTGGTGCACAAGGGAAACATCATGAAGTTCACCGAGGGTGCCTTCCGCGACTGGGGCTACAAGGTCGCGAAGGACTTTTTCGGCGCCATCGAAATCGATGGCGGACCGTGGTGCAGAATTCCCGAGGGCAAGCCCGGCGCCGGCATCGTCATCAAGGATTCGATCGCCGACATTACGCTGCAGCAGGTGCTCACGAGGCCAGACGAGTTCGATGTTATCGCCACGCCCAACCTGAACGGCGACTACCTCTCGGACGCGCTCGCGGCGCAGGTCGGCGGCATCGGCATCGCGCCTGGTGGCAATATCAATTCACTGACTGGCCACGCGATCTTCGAGGCGACGCACGGGACGGCGCCGAAGTACGCCAACCAGGACAAGGTGAATCCAGGTTCGGTTGTGCTGTCAGGCGAGATGATGTTCCGACATTTGAAATGGCCGGAAGCGGCCGACTTGATCATCAAGGGCATGGAAGGCGCGATCTCCGCCAGGACCGTGACCTACGACTTCGCTCGATTGATGGAAAACGCGAAAGAAGTGAAATGTTCCGAATTCGCGGATGCGATGATCAGACACATGTAACGAAAACCGCAGAACGAAAAACGCATAGTGTCGGTGCCGTCTGGCTTTAACCGGACCTACTACGAGCGCAGGCTCGAGATCAGCGCCAGCAGCGCCAGCGCGGCCGCGAACCCGAAGCCGAGCTGCACGCGCTGCCTCACGAAGAGCACGCCGACGCCGAGGCAACCGGCCGCAGCAGCCAACAAATACCAATACAGCTCGTCGAACGCCTCGTCGACCAGCTCGTTGCCCGAGCGCCGCGCGGCGTTCTGAATGATGCGCGCCGCGATCTGCTCGTCGGCGCCGCTTCCGAGCTCAAAATACTCGCCGTTGCCGGCGCGCGCGATCTCGCGCAGCGACGTGCGATCCAGAACCGAGCGGATCGGCTCGAAGCCCGCCAGCACCACACCCTTGTCGTCCCGTGGCAGCGGAATCATGCCCCCGTTCGTCGTCCCCACGCCGATCACGTCGATCGACACGCCGCGCTGCGCTGCTGCGGCGATAGCGCGCTGCACGTTGCCGCTCCACACCTGGCCGTCCGAGATGACGACGAACGTGCGCGCGTTCTTGGTGGGACCATACATCTCCTGGTCGGTCTCGACGAGTTTGACGCCCCAGTAGACTGCGTCCTCGACATTGGTGTTCCAGCTCGTCTCGTTCTCGAGCCTGAAGGTCGGGGCATCGTCCAGATGGTCGAGAAAAAACAAGATGGTGTTGGGATCGCGTGTGAGCCTGACCTGCGGGACTGCGATATCCGCGAAGGTCGCGAGCGCCATGCGGTCACCTTGCCAGCTGAGCGTTTTCGTAAGGGTGCGCACCCACTGCATCGCGCGCTGCCAGCGATCGGTGCCCATGTCGCGCACGCGCATAGATGCGGACCCGTCCATGAGCAGCACGATGTCGACGCCGGGGCTGCGGACGATCGCGGTAATCCCCTGGGGCCTGGCGAGTGCGAGGATGGTCAGCGAAAGGGCGGCGATGAGCGCCAGCCAGAAACCAAGGTCTCCTATCACGGCGAATCGTTCCTGGACCGGCACCAGCCGCGCGCGGTACTTGCGGGCATCAGAGCGGCGCCTCAGAACCTGTACGCACCACAGGAGGAACAGCAGGGCCGGAGCGACGAGCAGCCATAAGTACAGCGGCTCGCCAAATCGTATCGACCCAAAATCAATCAATCGCTCCAGCACTGACTGCTTTCTCTATTCGTTTTTCGTTCTTCGTTTTTCGTTTTCCCTAACCTCGCTTGCGGCGAGGCGCGCCGGTACCGGCCGCCTGTTCCTGGCTTTGTTTGATCTCGCGCGGGTCCATGGGGATTCTGATTTGAAACTGCTCCACCTTCATGTCCTTGGGTGGCTCGCCGGGATCGCCATGCATGTTGGGCTCGGACTGGGTGTCATCGGTTTTCGCGGCGGACAGCACCTTGCGCTTGCCGGCGCCAACCTCCTCGCGCATCCGCACGGCAAGCTCGTAATTGAACGCGATGTCGGGCCGCTCGATGCCGGCGCGAAGGGCGTCGCTGTAGGCGCGGATGGCTGCGTCAAGGTTCCTGAGCAGCGTCGCGCGATCCTGCGGGCCGCGCTGCGCAACGCGATACAGCGCGTTCGCTGCAAGGACGCGCAGTTCCGGATCGATTGAATCGGCAGCGTCAACCTGGCTTGCCGTGCGGGCCACTTCGACCAGGTCGGCGTAGTCGTGCTGCCAGTACCTGGAGCAGAGCACGCCTTCGTCGAATCTCCCTGAGCGGGCGTTCCGATACGAGCGGAATGCCTGCGACATAGTCTTCCAGCGCGGCGTAGTCAGCCTGCGGGTCGTCGAAGTCGAGCACCGCCATGTCTTCCTGGGCGATGGCCATGCGCCGCTCGAAGCGTCCGGCCATGAGAGCAGCCGAGCCAACGAGGAGCAGAAGCACGACAGCGGCGATAATTGCTGCGGATCGTTTCATGGGAATGTCCTGAACATACGCAGTGTCATCTGAAGCGCAAGGGCGAGTGTCCACAGCGCCACGGCCGCGAGCGCGAACTTCATGTAGCGCGGCCGCTTCACCTCGTACTCACGCACGTCCACCCGGCCGGTCGCGACCGCGTCGATCTCCTTGATGGCCTGCATGATGGTTTCCTGACTCGCCGCGGGGTAGAACTTCCCTCCCGTCGCGTCGATCGCCTTTTTCCAGACCTGATCGGGTACGACGTCGAACAGGCCGCGCGCGTAGGCCGTTCGAATCATGTAGACCGGAACCTTGTTATCAACGGCTTTCTTCAGCACCTGCTCCAGCGACATGCTCCCGATCTGCACGTTGTTGTCCTGCCCGTCGCTGAAGATCACCATGATGTTGCCGCTCGAGTCGAGAAAGTCGAACGCGTTGAACAGGTCGACCCCCTCGTCAATCGCCTTCATGATGATCGTGCCCTGGTCGGGGAACCGCTGCCATTCGTTGACGTCGCTGATCATCTTGAGACTGAGGAGCAGGTTTTCGTAGTCCGTCGTGAACGGCGTGATGACGTACGCTTCGTTCCCGAACTGTTCGAGCGCGATGAGATCGCGGTAGCGCCCCTTCATCCGCACGCGGATGAAATATTCTGCGGCAGCCATCGTGTTCGAGAACGCCGTGTCGCTCTGCGTCTTCAGTTGCTGGCCGCTGAACGGTGACAGCATGCTGAGCGAGGCATCCATGATGACCGCGATGCGGCGGCCGGGATACGACACCTGCCGCGCCGACAACGACGAATACGGATCGGCGAGCGCGAGGCAGAAGAAGGGGACACCGGCGAGAAACAGCAGGAACGGCGTGTGCCGAACGAACGACAGCGGCGAGCGCCGGATTCTCGGGAGCACGGCGGGCAGCGCAATCGCCGTGCGCCCTGGCAGCCTGCCGCGAAGCGATCGCCACAGGAGCACGGTCACGGCTATGACCGCCAGCATCGCTGCGGCGACGAGCGCCGCATCTCGCGCGCTGAACACGAGGTCGCTGATGCCGGACGTACGCCATTCGTTGAGCGTTCGCGAAACGAGCTCGATGAGCGCGTTCAGCGTGCCCATGTCTGTCGTGCGCTGGCTGTCCCGGCGTGGCGCCTGGATCGCCCGAATCGCCGCCACTGATTGATCCGCAGCCGTCTCACGGCGTCGCGCGCGTCCGACAATGCCGTATCGAGTGCCGTTCCGTCGACACTTTCTGAATCTGCCGAATGGGTCGAGGGGCGGCGATATCGAACAGCCGTAAAGACACGCAGCGTCTGGCTGAGCGAGCGCCACGACTCCGACGCTGACGCTGAGGTACCGTTCAAGCCGGTCGTGCTGGGGGTGACCGACGCCGAAAGCACCAGCGGTCTGCCGCGAAGGGTTCCGAATCCCAATGGAGCGCCGATCTGTCCCTCTGTCGGTGGCGTGTCGCGGTCAACTTCTTTATGAGTGACGGGACGCGACAGCGCCACGGCGCCGGCAAGGCGCACCGCCGCCGCCGCACGGCCTGCGAGGTCGGCATTCCATCCCTCGCTCTGGCTGCCCGAATGCACTGCGGCGAGCTCACGTGAAGCGGCGCGGAGTACCGCGCCCGATGAGAGTGTCCGCTGCCGCGTTGCCGTCGTCGCGTGCCGCTTCACGGCTGCGCGCGCGACCAGCATCACTGCCATCAACCCTGCCAGCACGAACGCCACGCCCGCGAGAATGAGCAGCAGGTTCGATCGGAACAAACGGGCGTCGACATCGCCGAACGTTTCAACGGGAGTGTCTCGGATATCAGCCGTTCCCGCAGGCACCAGCGACAGCACGCGGATGGGCACCGGCACAAGCGAATATTGCGCTTCGCGCCCCTGCAATGCCGCGCCTCCCTGCAGCGAGTTCTGGACCCGGTACCCGATCTGCAATCTCGGCAGCGTGATTTCCTTGCCGAAGAACTCCTCGCCGAGCACGCGCATCGCGTATTGATACTGGAAGAATCGCCGCGGCGCATTGAGGACGTCGCGAAAGCGCTCTCCGCCGACGATGTCGAACGGAACCAGATGCAGCGCCGAGGGCGCCAGGCCCGATTCGTCGACGACGACCTTGACCCGCTCCGTGTCGAGGACGGCGCACGTCAGCGTCAGCATGAAGTTCTCTCCGACGCGTACGGCGCTGCGGTCGGTCTTCCACCAGCACTCAATCGGTGGGGCGATCACCTCCGCCGGGTTCGTGGGTCGTGTGGAGATGGTGGGTCGCGTGGGGGTCGAGGGCCCTGCAGGGGTCGAGGGGATCGGCCGCTGGCGAAGGGTAGGGTCGGCCGGCGGATTCTGCGCGAGCAACGAGCCGGACGCAAGCGCAGCAAGCATCACCGCGACGCCCGTCATCCCTGAAGTGTTCATGCTTTTCTCAGCCGTCTGACCATCACGAACTCCAGCAAGGCGGGAAGGCTTTTCTCCTGATCGACGCCAATCCGCAAGACGTCCAGCCCGCGTCCGATCGCGTCACGCTCGAGGCTGTCCTGCCACGCGCGCACGCGCGAGGCCAGCCCGCGAAGCTCGCGCCGTGACATCAGCCGCGACTCCCCCGTCTCGACATCAAACGCGTTGATCCACCCCGCGGACACGTCAGGCAGCTCGAAGGCGAACGCGCTCTCGATCATTACCAGGAATACGTCGTGCACCGAGCTCAGCTCTGCGAGCTCCTTGATCCGCTCCGATGCGTCGTCAAACAGAAAATCCGATATCACCGGCACGAGACTCGTCCTGCGCAGGTGTCCGCTGACGGTCGTCGCGAGGCGGTGGCCCGTTTTGACCTCCTCCATGCCGATGCGACCCTGGTAGGCGTCGAGACAATGGATGACGTGGCCGCGCCCGACACGAGGACGAAGCGCGGACATATTGTCGAATCCCTTGTCGAACGTGATCATCCCGAACATGTCCTGGAAGTACACCGCCGAGAGGCCGATGGTCGCCATGGCGCGAGCGATACCAGCGGCAATGGGGATACCTGCCGTACCACACCGTGTCGAGGGCGATCGATCGGCGACGACGACGATCGGCGCGGTGCCGGGCTGTTCGTAGTCGCGCACGACCATCGGTGTGAAATTCGTGAGCGTCGACTGGGGCCAGTCGATCGACGACATCCGATCGCCCGCCTGCCAGTCGCGAAGTCCGACAAAATCCACGCCGGTTCCGTGAAACACACTGCCGTGATCGCCCAGCGTGTATTCCTTCATCCGCCGCAGCACGCGCAGCTCGATTTCAGTGATGTCGGCGAAATTGACGAGCTCCGCCGGCGGGACGTCCTGCTCTGAGCGGAGGCGAAGGCTCATGGAATGGGCACCTTTGCCACAATGTCGTCGATCACATGCTCGGGCGTAATACCGTGACTGGTCGCATGCGGTCCAAGCCAGATCCGATGGCCGAGGACGTACCTCGCGAGATCCTGGATGTCTTCCGGGAACACTTCGTCCCGCTTCTGCACCAGCAGTGCCCACACTTTGACGAGCCGTCCCCAGCAGATCGTCGCGCGAGGAGACGCGCCGAGGTCCACGTGCTGCTCAACCATCTCGGACGGGGAGCGATAGTGCCAGTCGGTTTCGTCGTTGTAGGGACGCGTCGCACCGACAAGGCGTCGAATGTACTTGCCGAGCTTCTCGTGCAGGAACACCTCGCGCGTGATGGCGCCTCTGAGCTGCACGATGCGCTCTTTCGACATCAACGAGTTGAGATGCACCTGCTTGAAGTCGAAGTTGACGAGCTTCTGTTCCTCGTCCGGGGGCAGATATCCGATGTTCACCATGATGGCGAACCGGTCGGTTGCGGCTTCCGAGAGCGGAAACGTGCCCTGCCCGAGCTCCACCGGATTCATCGTCGCGATCGCAAAACTGAACGTCGGCAGATCGTACGTCGTCTTGCCGACCGTGATTTTGCGATCCTGAAGCCCTTCGAGGAACGCGCTCTGTGATTTCAGCGGGATGCGGTTGATTTCGTCGAGCAGAATGACTTCCGCCGAGGCGAGGGGGCCGAACTCGGTGATGAACGCGCCGGTGGCGGGGTTGATCATCTGGAAACCGACGACCTCGGTCGGCTGCAGGTCGGCGCGCCCCTGGATGCGTGCGAACTTCGCATCGCTGATGGCCGCGATGATGACGCCGAAAAATGTCTTGCCAATCCCGGGCACGCCGCGCAGCAGAAGATTGCCCGCGTTCACCTGCCGCTGCTCGTCCTTGTCATAGGTCGTCGGGATTTCCGACATGAGGACGATGTTGGCGAGCGCTTTTTCTTTTTCGTATCCGACGAGCGCTTTGCCGGCCTCGGCGACGATCGATTCGTGAAACTCGATGGCTTCGCTCAGCTCAGGATGCACGATATTGATCGTCCGAAACGGGCTCGAGCCACTCGGTGGTCAGGGTCAGGTTGACGGCGAAGTGCGCCATTCGAGTTCCGGCAGCGGCGCCATGCCAGTGTTTCTCGTGGGGTTCGATGCAGATGGCATCGCCGGCGGCGATGGACTGGATGGGCCCGCCCCATTTCTGAACCAGGCCGCGGCCTTCCTGCACGAGGAGCAATTGCGGAGCGGTATGCCGATGCCAGTTGGTCCGCCCGCCCGGATCGAACTCGACAAGGTAGACGATGACGGACTGGCCGTCGTCTTCCACCATCGGAAGCCTCTTGACGCGCGCCAAACCCACGAAATTCCGTGGATCCGCCGGCTCGAACGGCACGTGCTCGCCCTGAAACTGCTTCATTGGGAACTAGAACTATATTCCAAATACAGGTGGTAGCTGGTAGGTGGTAGCTGGTAGGCAGGACCTGATAGTCGCGGCCAGGCAACTGGCTACAAGCTACCACCCACAAGCTACGAGCTTCCTTTCTGGGCAATCTTCGCCCAGGTGTCGCGGAGCGACACGGTGCGGTTGAAGACGAGCGCACCTGGGGCGGAGTCGGCGTCGACGCAGAAGTAGCCGAGGCGCTCGAACTGCACGCGCAACTCGGCTGTCGCGTTGGCGAGGCTGGGCTCGACTTTCGCTCGGCGCTGCACCTCGAGCGAGCTCGGATTCAGGTGACCGAGGAAATTGTCCGTGCCCGCGGGATCCTCGTGCGTGAACAGGCGATCATAAATCCGCACCTCGGCATCCAGGGCGTGCGCCGCCGAGACCCAGTGCAGTGTCGCCTTGACTTTGCGGCCGTCGGGTGAATCCCCGCCGCGTGTCGCCGGATCGTAGGTGGCGCGCAGCTCGGTGATGTCTCCGGTCGCCTGGTCTTTCACGACCCCCGTGCACTTGATGAAGTACGCGCAGCGCAGCCGCACCTCGTTCCCCGGCGACAGCCGGAAGAACTTCTTCGGCGGGTTCTCCATGAAGTCGTCACGCTCGATATAGAGCTCACGGCCGAACGGTACTTTGCGCGTACCCGCCGCCGGATCTTCCGGGTTGTTGATGACGTCCACCTCTTCCGACTGCCCTTCGGGATAGTTCTCGATGACCACCTTCACGGGGTTGAGGACGGCCATGACGCGCGGCGCGCGCAGGTTGAGATCTTCGCGAATCGCGTGCTCCAGGTTGGCGATATCGACCACGTTGTTGCGCTTCGCGACGCCGATGCGCTCGCAGAAATTCCGGATCGACTCGGGCGTGTAGCCGCGCTTCCGCAATCCCGAAATCGTGGGCATGCGCGGATCGTCCCATCCGCCCACGTGTCCTCCCTCGACGAGCTCGAGCAGCAGGCGCTTGCTCATCACCGTGTAGGTCAGGTTCAGGCGCGCGAACTCGATTTGACGCGGGCGCGACAGCCGCAGCCCGAGCGAGTCGAGGTACCAGTCGTAGAGCGGCCGGTGGTCTTCGTACTCGAGCGAGCACAGCGAATACGTGACCCCCTCGATGTAATCAGACTGGCCGTGCGCCCAGTCGTACATCGGATAGATCACCCACCTATCTCCAGTACGCTGGTGAGGCGTCTTGCGAATGCGGTACATCACGGGATCGCGAAGGTTGATGTTGCCTGACGCCATGTCGATCCTGGCGCGCAGCACGTGCGCACCATCCTCGAACTCGCCCGCGCGCATGCGCCGGAATAAATCGAGGTTCTCCGCGACCGGACGATTGCGATAGGGACTGTCACGGCCGGGCTCGGTGAGCGTGCCCCGATACTCGCGCATCTCGTCGGCCGTCAGGCTGTCGACGTAGGCCTTTCCAGCGAGAATGAGCTGCTCGCCCCATTGATAGAGCTGCTCGAAATAGTCGGACGCATGGTACAGGTGTTCGCCCCAGTCGAAGCCGAGCCACTTGATGTCGCGCGCGATCTCGTCGACGTACTCCTGTGATTCCTTGACCGGGTTCGTATCGTCGAAGCGGAGGTTGCAGCGGCCGCCGAACTCCTGCGCCACGCCGAAGTCGATGCAGATCGCCTTCGCGTGGCCGATGTGCAGCCGGCCGTTCGGCTCGGGTGGAAAACGTGTGACGATGGGGCCCCCGTGTTTGCCGGACTCGATGTCCTGCGCGACGATTTCGCGGATGAAATCGCGCGGCGGCGCTTCAGGGCGGCGCTCAGCGCTGGGGCTCGACATATGAGGGGACAATTCTCGCATATGGCAGAATTGCAGGCCAATGCGAGACAGAAATCAAACCGCGGCGCTGAGAGGCAGGACAAAGTCCTGCGCTACCGCAGCGGCAGCACGACGCAGTCCGGCGGATCTGACACCGGTAGCGATTCCGACACCGGTAGCGATTCCGACACCGGTAGCGATTCCGAAAACGGTAGCGCAGGGCTTCCGCCTTCGCGCGCCAAGGCGCGCTTCGGCGAGACTCGCCGTAGCCTTGGCGAAGGCGGTAAGCCCTGCCCGGATCCGTTCACCTTGTTCACGAAGTGGTTTCGCGATGCCGAGAAGGCCGGCGAGCCACTGCCGGAGGCGATGACGCTCGCAACATCGACGCGCGATGGGCGTCCGTCGGCGCGCATCGTGTTGAATCGCGGCGTCAGCCGCGGGGGCTTCGTCTTCTACACGAACTACACCAGCCGCAAGGCCGCCGAGCTCGTCGACAATCCCCGCGCGGCAATCGTGTTTCACTGGCCGAAGCTGGAGCGCCAGGTCCGCGTCGTGGGGTCCGTGCGCAAACTGACGCGCCGCGAATCGGAGCAGTATTTTCAAACGCGGCCGCGCGAGAGCCGTCTCAGCGCGTGGGCCTCGCCCCAGAGCGCCCCGATCCCTGGTCGATCGTTTCTCGAAGAGGAATACGCGCGTGCGCACGCGCGTTTTGGCAATCGCAGGATTCCATGTCCGCCGTTCTGGGGGGGCTTCCGTCTTGTCGCGAATTGTATCGAGTTCTGGCAGGGTCAACCCCACCGGCTGCACGATCGCATGCTGTATCGACGAAAGAGAAAAACCTGGACAATTTCGAGGCTTGCACCCTAGAGAAAAGGCGCTGCTCCCGTGCCTGGGTAAGCAACAGCGTATAGCGCGTCGTTATAACAATTGATGAAACCTCTGGACGAACCCGCCGTAGACCCAGCGCCAGCCGGACCTTACGAAACGCGGCCCCTCGGTCAGGCACTCGATTTTCTGCGCGTGCTCTGGGCCATCAACCACGGACTGGCGACGACATCCCGATACATGAAGACGAAGTACGGCGTCACAGGACGCCAGCGGCTCATCATTCAAGTGGTCAACGAATTTCCCGGCATCTCGGCAGGCGCCCTGGCGAAAGTGCTGCACCTCGACCCGAGCACGCTGACGGGCGTTCTCCAGCAGATGAGCCAGCGTGGACTTCTGCTGCTCCAGCCCGACTTGCGCGATCGCCGGCGTCTGCGCATCCAACTGACGACCAAAGGGCGGCGGCTGAGCCACATGGCAGTCGGCGCCATCGAAGCCGCCGTCTCGCGAACCCTGTCTCACGTCTCGCCGGCGAAGCTCAAGGCCACGCGCGAAGTGCTGGCACTGCTTGCCGATAATTTGGATCGGCACGGCGACGTGGAAACGCTGACGGAACAAGCCACTTCGGCCTGATCCGCCTTCGCGCTTTGCGCTTCGGCGCGACAGGTCCGCCTTCGCGCTTTTGCGCTTCGGCGAGACAGGTTCCGCCTTCGCGCTTTGCGCTTCGGCGCGACAGGTTGCGCTGAGGGGTAAATCGAGTCAGAATGTCCAGGTACGTTCGGGCGGCAGGGTCTTTCTTCCATTAGTTCTCGTCCGTTTTTTACCTTCATTCGGGTTACGCTTTTTGAGCGTCAACGCACTTCATCCTTCGTTGCAACTTCCGTTACACGCCCGTTGCCGCCCGGACGTAGCATTTTTCTGTACGCGCGATCTTTCTCTGGAGAGCACATCATGAAACTAGGCCGCAGGATTTCGGTCACGCTCCTGAACGCGAAGAATTGGCAATCGCCATTCGGCATCATGCTGCTGGTATTTTTCATCACACCCCGCCTGGCCTCGGCGCAAGCTCTGACAACGGGTTCGATCAGCGGCAGCGTCGTCGATCCGCAAGGCGGGCTGTTGCCCGGTGTGTCGATCACGGCGACGCATCAGCCCACTGGAACCACATACGAGGCGGTGACCAACGGCGAAGGACGCTTCGAGATCTTCAGTGTGCGCGTCGGCGGACCGTACCGCGTCGTGGCCGCACTCAGCGGCTTCAGGGAGCAGACCGAAGCGGTTGAAACCGTCGGCCTTGGCGAGAACCGCACCATCGAGTTCAAGCTGACGCTGGCGTCGGTGACCGAGAACGTGACGGTCACGGCGGAGGTGCCGAACATCGATTCAACGCGGGCCGGAACGGCGGCGAACATCCGGTCGGAAACGATCGAGAACCTGCCGTCCATTTCGCGCAGCATGTTCGACTACGCGCGCACGTCGCCCTTCGTCAGCCTCAACCAGGACTCCGCGGGCGGCGAACAGGTCATTAACGTCGCCGGCCGGAACAACCGGTACAACAACATGCAGATCGACGGCGCCGTCAACAACGACGTCTTCGCCATCAGCTCCTCCAGCACGCCGGGGAGCGCGGCAGGCACGCAGCCGATCAGTCTCGATGTCATCCAGGAAGTCCAGATCGCGATCTCGCCCTACGACGTGCGGCAGGGCGGTTTTTCCGGCGGGTCGGTCAACGCCGTCACCAAGAGCGGCGGCAACGCGTTCGGCGGTACCGGTTATTGGTTCCAGCGCAATCAAGCTCTGGTGGGCGATCTCCCCTCGCTGACGAGCGTAGCGAACCCGACCTCCACGGACACGAAGGTCGGCACCTTCAGCGACAAGCAGGGCGGCTTCAGTTTCGGCGGGCCGATTGTGCAGAACAAGGCGTTCTTCTTTGGCAACTTCGATACCGGCCGGAAGACCACACCCACGGGTTATTCGCTGGACGGCACCTCTGGCCAGCCCTGGCTCCACACGGCCGAAGTGCAGCAGATCCTGGACATCGCCAAGAATCAGTACGGGTACGACGCAGGTGGCCTCGGCGAGGTCTCGACTCCACAGAAAAACAACAAGTACTTCCTCCGGACCGACTACAACCTCGGCCTTAAACACCAGTTGACGGCGCGGGTCAACTACATCGACGCGTCGCTGCAACGGACGACCAGCGGCATTCCCTCCAACCTGAACTACGCGATGCCGAACGACTACTACTTCCAGAAGAACACGAACCTGGGCGTGGTCGGCCAACTCAATAGCACCTTCGGGGGGGGATACAATGAATTCCGCATCGGCTACAACCGGATTCGGGACGCCCGCGAGCTCCCGACGCCAATTTTCCCCTACGTTCAGGTGGACCTCACGGACGGCAACAGCGTGAGACTCGGCAGCGAGAACAGCTCGCACGCCAACGCCCTGGATCAGGACATCGTCGAGGTCACCAACGACTTCACGCTGGTGAGGGGGAACCACACGTTGACGATCGGCACGCACAACGAGTTCTTCACGTTCTGGAATCTGTTCCTCCAGAACCTGTACGGCAACTACCGCTTCAACAACGCCGCGCTCTTCCAGCAGGGGCTGGCGCAGGCCTACTCGGTAGGCTTCTCGAACGCGCCCGATACGACGTTCGCGGCAGCGTTCTCGGTTCGCCAGTTCGGCGGCTACTTCGGCGACCAGTGGCGCGTGCGGTCGAAGCTGACGTTGACCTACGGCGTCCGGGTGGACAAGCCGAATTTCCCGGACACGCCAACCAACAACCCGGCGACCGTTCCAGCGTTCGGATACGCCACCGACGTCGTGCCGTCTCCGACGATGTGGTCGCCGCGCATCGGGTTCAACTGGGACCTGAGCGGCGGCGGCGAGAAGCGGTCGCAGCTGCGAGGCGGCGTCGGCTACTTCACAGGCCGAACGCCGTACGTCTGGTTGTCGAACCAATACGGCGGCACGGGCGTGGACACCACCAGCCTCTCGACGAGCAACGCGTCGGCGAACAGGATTCCGTTCTCGCCGGACCCGAACAACCAGGCCCGCACGGGCGTGGCGGCGACGCCGTCGGTCTCGTTGATCGATCCGGACTACAAATACCCCGCAGTCGTCCGCACGAACCTCGGCTACGACCGGGACCTCGGCATCTATGGCTTGATCGGCACCGCCGAGCTCATCTACTCGAAGAACATCGAGGAAGTCGCGTACTCCAACATCAACTACATCCCGTCCGGCACGCTCCTGCCCGATGGGCGCATCGTCTACAAGAAGAAGGACGCGGCGTTCCAGGATGTCATCCTGCTGAGCAACACGAGCCTCGGAAAGTCGTGGAGCACGGCGTTCAAGATCGAGCGGCCTTTCAGGAACGGCTGGAATTTCAGCGGGTCGTACCTGTATGGAGAGGCGGACTCGATCAACGACGGCACGGCCAGCACCGCGGGATCGAACTGGGCGAACAACCCCGCCGGCTACACGCTGGACCCGACGCTGAGCCGCTCCAACTACGATCCGGGCAGCCGGGTGAACTTCACAGCCGTCATGCCGATTCCGCTCGGCCACGGCATCAGTAGCACCGTGTCGATGTTCTACAACGGGCAATCTGGGCGGCCGTACTCGGTTCAGTTCAACGGCAACCCCAACGATGACAACCGAACGAACAACGACATCATCTACGTGCCGCAGTCGGATTGCTCCGACGTCATCCTGATTAACGGCACGTGCGCTCAACTGAACGCATTCATAGACGCCGACAGCGCCAGCAAGAATTACCGCGGGCAGATCGCGCCGCGGAATGGCGGTCGCGCCCCGTGGTACAACCAGCTCGACCTCCGCTGGGCCGTCGGCCTGCCGGCCGTCGGCAGGGCTCGCGTGGACTTCACGATGGACGTGTTGAACTTCCTGAACCTGCTGAACAGCGACTGGGGATGGCAGTACTATCCATTGTTCCCAAGCTCGTCGGCTAACGGCCTTCTCGGGTACTCGACGGCCACTGGCGGCTCGGCGATCGGCGTGGCCGGAGTCGACCCGGCGACCAACAAGATGCGGATCAACTTGGCCACGATTACCGGCCCGAACTTCCTCGGGACCTTCGCGCGCGACGACACGCGGTCGCGATGGCAGGCGCAGTGGGGACTGCGGGTGAGATTCTAGAGAGCGTTTTTATCGGCGTTCGTCCTCACGCGACGAGCGGACCGGCTAGTCGCGCTCCTGCAGGACCTCCTGCTTTTCGATTCGCACAGGCCGGAACCGGGCAACCGGTTTCGGCCTGAACGGGTCGATTCGAATTTCTCCCGCCGCGACCTTCTGTTTCCAGTCGGCGAAGAAATCGGGCCACCGCGGCTCCTTGCCTGTCCGGTGGAAGATCGTCATCGCCTCGATGTCGGCCCTGAAGAAGACCGTGTAGGGCTCCACCGCCTCGGCACGGCCGATCTGCGCGACGGTCCACACGGCGTGGTCAGATGAAGTCTGTTCGAACAACCGCCACGCTTCGAGCGCGCTTTCGAAGCGAGTCGACTTGTCCGCTTTTGCATCACGCAGAGCCTCGAAGACTTTGCGCGCGCGTGTGAAGTCTGTACTCCATTGGTAGATACTGCCGAAGGAGTGCGCCAGGTAATAGGCACACGCTGTGCTGTCGTGGGCAGGATTGATGGTGATCGTGGGGCCGTCGAATTCGCCTGGCTTCTCCACGTCCATGTCCCGTTCGCGGACGTCGACGCCGTGCCCCACGATGAAACGTCGGAGGTCATCGAACAGTTGATCGCGTAGCGAGATCATGTCACCACCGTTGCAAGCGCTGATCCCAGCGGGCAGTCGGTAGTCCCAGTCGCCAGTCGGCAGTCCCAGTCGTGAGTCTGCAGACTGAAGACTGAGACTGACGACTGTCGACTGTCGACTGTCGACTACCGACCGCCCGGCAGCGCCAACGGCCGCAATTTCTGAATCTGCGCAGCGATCGCCAGCACGTCTTCTTCGCCGAACTGGCCGCCGGCAATCTGCAACCCCACCGGCATCCCGCCCGGGTCCAGTCCCGCCGGCACGCTCGCGACTGGCAGTCCGGTCAGACTCAAGACGAAAGTGGGCGCGATCCAGTCAATGTAGGTGTGCATCGGTTTCCCGGCGATGGTGTCCGGATAGTTCTGCTCGACTGGAAACGGCGACACCGCAACGCACGGGGTCAGCAGATGATCGTAGTCAGTGAAGAACCGCCGGAACTGATGCCACAGATGATTGCGATACGCTTCGGCTGCTGCGATCTCTTTGGTGGTGACTTCGAAGCCTGATCGCACGTTGTTGCCTACGTTCGTGCCAAAGCGATCCTGGGCATCGAGACGCGAGAACATCTGTGTGACGAACCACAAGCCCCGTAGCGGCAAAAACGCGGCCCGCGCAGCTGAAAGATCGAGTTGAACCTCTTCGACGCTGGCGCCCTTCCCGGCGAGCGCGAACGCCGCCTCGCGGCACACGCGCTCCACGCCTGGATCGACGCCGATGCCCGCAATGTCCGGGCAGTAGGCGATGCGAACGTTCTTCCTCACGGCGCGTGCGCCTCGAACGAAATCGCGGCCATCGATCGGTTGCGCAAATGGCGACTCCTCAGCTGGACCGGCGATGGCTTGCAGCATAAGCGCCACGTCTTCAGCGGTACGCCCCATGGGCCCTGTGACCTGGAGCGTGTCCCAGACCCAGCCGGTCGGGTGGGTCGGTACCAGGCCGACGGACGGACGCAGCCCGGTGACGCCGCAGAACGCAGCGGGGATGCGCATCGATCCGCCGAGGTCTGTCCCTTCCGCGAGCGCGATCATGCCGGTCGCAAGAGCGGCCGCGCCGCCGCCGGTTGATCCTCCGGCCGACATCGCCGGGTTCCAGGGATTTCGCGTGCGTCCAAACACTTCGTTAAATGTGTTGGCTCCGGCGGCAAACTCCGGGCAGTTGGTCTTGCCAAGAATGACCGCGCCGGCTTCGCGCAGACGCTTGACGACGAGCGCATCCTCTTTCGGTACATGGTCTGCGTAAATCGGCGAGCCGAACGTCGTCCTCAGACCCGCAACCGGCGTGACGTCTTTGATGCCGACGGTGAGCCCGCATAGCGGGCCGGGGTCGTCACCCTTCTTGATGCGGCGATCGAGCTCGGCGGCATCATCGAGTGCGCGAGTATTCAGCGTAACGATGGCGTTGAGGGTTGGGTTGAGCTCCTTGACGCGCTCGAGGCAAGCTTCAACCGACTCCGCAACAGAGACTTCTCTCGCCGCGATCCGACGCCGCAGCTCGGTTGCGGACAGATCGGTCAGGCCCATTGTGTCCAATCACCCACGAACGCCACCGCGCGGCAGAACGCAGCCTCTCCGCCTTTGAACTTCCACGGAAAGCAGCCGAGAATCAGCCGCTTGTTCTGCAACTCTGGAGCGCCGATGTCTCCGCCGAGGTTCTCGATGTGCATGCAGTCTTTCGGAAACAGTGCGTTGTGCGTCAGCTGATACGCCGAGTCCGGGAACAGCTTGTCCACAGCGTCCTTGCCGCCGAATTTCTCTTCGGCCTGCTTGCGCACGCGGTCGCAGTGGCCGTGCTGCCCCTTGCCGAGGAACCGGCCAATCGGCAGGTTCATCGGGTGATCGGTGGACACGCAATCGACCCCCCAGATGCGGATTTCCTTTTCGAGGAGCCAGGGCACGAGATCCGGATGCGCGCCCGGGTGCCGGTGGATGTACTTTTCCTCGTCGGCTTTGTCACCGAACTGTGCATGCTTGTGCCATCCGGTGTGCAGGTATAACAAATCGCCTTTCCGGACTTCCACGCGGTCCTCGATCATCCTGGGCGTGTACAGCTCGAGCTCGTCCATCGCGTCCGACAGGTTCACGATGACGCCGGGGCCGCAAAGCCATTCGACCGGGATCTCGTCGATGGTTCTGCCATTGGTTACGAAGTGGCGTGGCGCATCGAGGTGCGTCCCCATGTGATTGGACGTCATGATGTACTGCGCATTGACGCCATGCTCGGCCTTGCGCTTGATGTACTTCACCTCGAACGGCGGGTAGTACGGCCAGAAGGGAAACTGTTCGTTGAGCGGCTGGGAGAGGTCGTAGATTTTCATAGTCCCTCGAAATGGCAGCCCTGAAGGGCTGCGCTACCGATGTCGGTAGCCATATCGATTCGGTAGCGTATCGATTCGGTAGCGCAGGGTTTCAGCCCTGCCCTGCTCTCTCAAACGCGCGTTCCAGCACGCGCCGCGTTAACACGTTCGCCAGTTGTCGTCGATACCGTGCCGATGCATGGATATCGCTCGACGGATCTATGTCACTCGTGGCTGTTGCGTCTGCGGCGGCGCGGATCGCTCCCGACGATGGCAGCTGGCCAACCAGCGTTCGCGCTCCCTGTGCGGCCAGCATCGGTCGATCGCCGACGCTGAGGAGTGCGATGCGCGCCTCTGCACAGCGGCCTTGCGCATCGAGCTGGACGACGGCGGCCGCCCCCACGAGCGCAAAATCCCCATGCCGTCTGGAGATCTCCTTGAAGGCAAAGCCGCTCCGCGTCGGCGTGGGCGGAATGCAGATCTCCGTCAACAGCTCGCCGGGCTGGACGGCCGTAGTAAACAACCCGACGAAAAACTCATCCGCCGGCACCTCGCGCGCCCCTGCTTTGCTGCTCACCATCAGTCGCGCCTTCAGCGCCAGCATCACGGCCGGAAGTTCGGCCGCCGGATCGGCATGGGCCAGGCTGCCGCCTATCGTCCCTCGATTGCGAATGGCTGGATGCGCGATGTGCGGCATCGCTTCAGCGACGAGCGGAACGCGCTCCATCACGAGAGTGCTGCGCTCAACGGCACGCTGGCGCGCCATGCCTCCGATCCTCACATCGCCCGAATCTTCTCCCTTTATTGCCGCGAGCTCGTCGAGGCGATTGAGATCTACAAGCACCGACGGCGTCGCGAGCCGGAAGTTCATCGCGGGGATGAGGCTTTGACCGCCGGCAAGCGGCTTCGCGTCTCCGCCGTGCTCGGCAAGCAGCGACAACGCTTCATCGAGCGAGCGGGGACGAAAATATTCGAAAGACGCGGGTTTCATCTTTAGTCGCGGGGGCCCCTGAGCCCCGCGCCGCTTCGCGGCTTTCTTTCATCGCGCTCGGCGATTGTCACAACCGTGCCTTCAGTTCTGTATTCAACGATTCCAACGCCTGCTTCGTCATCATCTTGCCGACCGATTCGAGCAGGCGCTGCCCGACAGCAGCAATCTTGCCGCCAATCTGCACGTCCGATGTGTAGGTCATGACCGTAACCGGTCCCGGCTGCTCCTCGAGGACGATCGTCGCGGTGCCCTTCGTGAAGCCCACAGCGCCCTTGCCATCGATGAGCATCGCAAAACTCCCGGGCGCGATTTTGTCTTTCAGCTCGACGCTAATGGCAAACTCAGCCGCGCTCATCGGGCCAACACTCACCTTCATCACACCCTGATACCGATCGTCACCCACCTTCGTCAGCGTCTTCGTGCCGGGCAGCGCCTTCGCCAGCACGTCAGGGTCCTGGAGAATCTCCCATACACGCGTCCGGGGGCCGTCAAAGGTAAACGTACCGCTCAGAATCATTTTCTGGCTGCCTCGATCAGCTCGAACAATCGATTGGGGCTCAACGGAATCTCCGTAATCTCCACACCGGAGCCGGAGAGCGCATCCTCCACGGCCTGTGCGAACACCGCGCCCGTCGGAATGCACCCGGCCTCCCCCACACCTTTCAATCCAACGACGTTATACGGGGAGGCGGTTTCGCGGTGTGCGGTCTCGATTGGTGGCACGTCGGTCGCCGTCGGAAGCAGGTAATCCATGAACGATGCATTCAACAGCTGTCCCTGCTCGTCATAGATCAGCTGTTCGTAGAACGCATTGCCAATCCCATGCGCGACGCCTCCATGAATCTGCCCTTCGACCAGCATCGGGTTGATAATGGTTCCGCAATCGTGAACAACCAGGTAACGCTGGATGTCGACGGTTGCCGTCTCGGGATCGACTTCGACGATGATGGCGTGCACGCCGCTCGCCGTGCTGCCACGGTCCGGGCCGAAGTACGCCGTGCTTTCGAGACCGGGCTCGGTGCCCGGACGCACCGCCCCGCGCAAGGGATTGGACTTTCCCGACAGCTCGCCCAGCGACAGGCCGCGCGCGTCAGCGCCTTTGACAAACACGCGCCCGCCAGCCAGCTCGAGCTCGTCGCGCGTTGCATCCAGCAGCGTGCTCGCGAGGTTCAGTACTTTCTCGCGTACCGCCATCGCCGCAGCATGACATGCGCTGCCCGCAACCACCGCGCCGCGGCTCGCGAAGGTTCCGGTGCCCCAGTGGAACTCGCGCGTGTCCCCAGTGACGACCTTTACGTCTTCGACACCGACGCCCAGCACATCTGCCACGAGCTGCGCGAATACCGTGAAGTGCCCCTGCCCCTGAGTGCCCACGCCTGTTGCGCAACGAACCTTGCCGCTCGGCTCAATGGTCACACGGGCCCCTTCGTACGGGCCGATGCCCGTACCTTCGACGTAGCACGCGAGGCCGATTCCGACGTGTCGTCCTTCCGCGCGCAGCCTCGGCTGTTCGTCGCGCACGAAACGCTCGTACCCGATGATGTCGGCCGCTTGCTCGAGTGTCGGCAGGTAGTCGCCGCTGTCATAAATGAGCGGCGCGGAATCCTGGAACATGATCTCGTGATTCACGGGGAACCTGTCCGGGCCGATCAGGTTGCGCTTGCGGATCTCGACGCGGTCGATTCCGAGCTCGCGCGCCGCCAGGTCGAGCAGCCGCTCGCTGACGAACACACCGTGCTGGCGCCCGGCGCCCCTCACCGGAGTGACGATCGTCTTATTCGTGAAGACGGCCGTGAACTCGCTCTCGTAGTTGGGAATGTCATACGGCCCGAGCAGCGTGCATTGGGTGTTGATGGGTATCGTCAGCCCATAGGGGTCGTACGCACCGGTGTCGAAGAGAAACACGTCGTGCACGCCGAGGATACGGCCATCCATGGCGAGAGCCATCTCCGCGTCGTGCACCTGTCCGCGCTCCTGCGTCGTCGCGTAGAAGTTTTCCTGGCGGTCTTCGGTCCATTTCAACGGACGATTCAACCGCATCGCGGCCCACGGAAGCAGCAGCTCTTCGGGGTAGAACATCATGATCTTTGGCCCGAATCCGCCGCCGACAAACGGCGCGATGACGTTCACCTGGGACTGCAGCAATCCGAGCATCGCCGCCAGGCCGTTCCGGATTGGGATGGGCGCCTGTGTGGTGTCCCAGATCGTCATCTCTTCGGACTTCGCATGCCAGTCGACCGCTACCACCCGATTTTCGAGGGCGGCTGCAGCGCCGCGGTCGTAGTGAAACCGCCGCTTGACGATGATGTCCGCCCTGGCCTTCGCGGAGGCGTAGTCCCCTTTTCGCTGCACGACATGCGCTGCAAGATTCGACGTCAAATGCTCGTGAATCAGCGGGGCATCCGGTGAGAGCCCTTTCTCGAGATCGACGACCGCTTCAATCTGATCGATCTCGACGACGACGTCGCGAATCGCGTCCTCGGCAACATAGCGGCTGTCTGCAACGATCATCGCAATGGGCTCGCCGACATGACGAACCTTGTCTTTGGCGAGCGGCAGCTGCGTGCATCCGTGAAAGACGAGACCTGGAATCGGCGGAGGTGATACGAGAATCGGCCCAGGCGTGAGGTACGCGCCAAGATCGGCGGCTGTGTAGACGGCGTGGACGCCTGGCCGCAGCCGCGCGGCCGAGGCGTCGACGCTCGTGAGGCGACCGTGGGCGTGCTCGCTGCGTACGAACGCGACGTGCAGCATGCCCGGAAGCTGCACATCGTCGACGAACAGAGCGCGGCCTGTTAAGAGACGTGCGTCTTCGTTCCGCGGAACGCGGGCCCTAAGGTACGGTGGTGCGGCTGGCAAGCTTCGCGGCCTCAAAAATATGGTGGTAGCCGGTGCATCGGCAGAGATTCGCCGATAGCGCTTCGCGAATCTCAGGATCGGTCGGACTCGGATTGTCGCGCAGAAAGGCCGTCAGAGTCATCAGGAAGCCCGGTGTGCAAAAACCGCACTGCAGACCGTGCGCAGATTTGAACGCGCTCTGGAGCGGATTCAAATCTCCCGCTGGTCCCGCGAGAGCTTCAACCGTTTGCAGTTCGTGCCCATCGGCCTGCACGGCAAGCATGATGCACGAGCGGACGGGCTCGCCGTCGAACAACACCGTGCAGGCGCCGCACACGCCGTGCTCGCAGCCGACGTGGGTGCCGGTCAGTGCAAGGTCCTGGCGGATGAAGTCGCTGAGAAGCAGGCGCGGAACGACCTCTGCTTCGCGGAGAACACCATTGACCGTGACGCCTATCGCGATCGGAGCGCCCATGAGGATGCCGAGAGGTAGGTTACTGTAGATGCCGAAAACCCGCTACTCGTAGCGCAGCGCTTCGATGGGATCGAGCCGCGATGCGCGCACCGCCGGCCAAAGACCACTGAGAATCCCGGCCACTGCAAGAATGCCACTCGACGTCGCCAGGATGCTGTTCGACAACACGAGCTGAATGTCAGTCTGCCGAGTCGGATCGTCGAGCAGTGTGGCAAGAAACGGCCGCGTGCCGATGGCCCACACGAGCACGTACGACAGTGCGACGCCCATCACGCCGCCGAGAAACGTGATCGTGAGCGCTTCGAGCAGAAATTGCGTGAGGATGTGCCGCCGCCTCGCCCCGAGCGCCTTGCGCACGCCAATCTCTCTCGTCCGTTCAGTGACCGACACGAGCATGATGTTCATGACCCCGACTCCGCCAATCATCAGGGTGAGCGTGCCGATGAAATACAGGACAAACTGCAGACCGTCCGTGATGCCGCTGATCATGGCGGCGGAGTCCCCCGTATCGCGAACGTTCACGGCACGCATGTCGCGCGGGTTGAATCGGTGCCGGGTCGCGAGGAGTTCCCGCACCTGACGAATCGTCTGGTCGTGCAATTCCGGCGTGATGGCCTGGAACAGGATGTTGTCCACGTACTCGCGACGCTGGTTCACCGTGTAGGGGATGAAAACCGACAACTTGTCCGGGTAGAAGTAGTTCGAGATCTGGGCCTTGTTCGGCATCACGCCGATGACTTCAAACGAGACGCCGCCGATGCGTATGGTCTCTCCAACCGCAGGGATATTGCTGAAGAGCCGTCTGGCCACTTCATAGCCGAGAAACGCCACACGCCGATGGTTCTCGACGTCCTCGTGGTTGAGAAATCGTCCATACTCGGCGGTTTCGGTCCGCATGATCCCGTACTCGGGTGCGACTCCCCGTACTCCCGCTGTGGTCTGTCGAAGGCCGTACGCAATCGGCACAGACTGCATGTACTCCGGGCTGATGAACTTGATGGATCCAAGCTCGCTGAGCGCATCGACATCTGCTTGTTTGAGCAGGATGCGGCGCCCCGACCGTTCCCCTCCCGCCTGCATGCTGGTTTGACCATTACCGACGAGAACCGTGCCCTGCGAGAATGCATTGCGAAAGCCGTACATGATCGCTCGCTGAAAGCCCGTGCCGTACGCCATCAGCAGAACGACTGTGACGATGCCCCACGAGATGCCGAGCATCGTGAGCGCCGCGCGGAAGCGGTGTGCGAGGAGAGAGCCGATTGCCTGGCTGATGACTTCTCTGTAGAGCCGCATGTCAGGCCTCGTACCGCAGCGACTCGACCGGAGGCAGCGCCGCCGCGCGCGACGCAGGATAGAGGGCAGCGAGCAATCCGACGATAGCCAGCGCACCAGCCGCAATCGCGCCGGTTGCCGGGGTGATGATCATGCCGGAAAATCGCGCGGGCATGGGCAGCATGTTGATGAGCGAACACAGCCCCCACCCCGCAGCGAGGCCCAATGCCCCACTCAGCAGCGTGAGCGCGAGCCCCTCAATGATGAACTGCCGGTGAATGCTGTGGCTCGTCGCGCCAAGCGCTTTGCGAAGGCCGATCTCACGCGTGCGCTCGCGCACCGCGATCAGCATGATGTTCATGACGCCGATGCCTCCAAGCACGAGCGTAATGAGGCTGACCCCGAGAAAGAAATTTCGCATGCCCTGCATCATCTTGCTGAACATGACCGACTCGATCGCGGTATTCCACAGCGAGAGCGCTTCCCGGTCGTCGACATCGAACCCTTTCACGGGCGCAAGCACGCGCCTGATATCCCGCTCGACCATCGTCTGTCCGAACACACCGAACACACTGGCATGTTCGCCTCTGTCGAACTCGTCGCGCAGCGAATCGGCAACCCACGTATACGGCGCAGCGATGATGACCGAGATGGAATCGGGTGAATCGAATGGACCCATCAGCGGAAAATCACGTCGCATCGCCTCGTAGGGCAGGAACAGCCGCAGCTCGTCGCGGCCGCTGTAGCTCGAATCCTGAAACTTCTGACGGATCCGCCCAATGATCGTATAGGTCAGTCCGTTCAGCCTCACGGGCTCGCCAATCGGGTTCCTCGCGGCGAACAGCTGGGTCGCGGCCTCGCGTCCAATGACGACAACGCGCCGTGCCTCGTCGTTGTCCGCCTCATTGATTAAACGGCCGTCGGACACCTCGATGGTCCTGATGTTTTGGAAATCAGGCCAGATGCCGCTGATCTGGAGAGACGCGGCGTTGTACGCGCTCTTGATCGACACACCTCCTCGCATCAATTCCGGGCTCAGATACTGAATGAGGCGCGACTTGCTGCGCAGCTCGTGCACGTCGGCGATGTTCAGGCGGATGACGCGGCCCGCGCGCTCGCCGCCCGCCTGCACGCTGGTTCGCCCGTTTCTGATGACGACGATATTCTTGCCGAGTTCTTCGAGGACCGCTTGATTGCCGCGCTGGAAGCCCTCGCCCATCGCCGAGAGAATGACGATGGAGATGACGCCCCACATGATGCCGAACATGGTGAGGCAGCTTCGCAGCTTGTTGGTGCGAAGGTTGTCGATGGACTGCTTCAGAGCCTCTTTCACGACGGGAGGATGATCCGATCGCCCTGATTCAAACCTTCCAACACCTGCGTGCGCGTGCCGTTGCTGATGCCAACTTTGACCGGAACGCGCCGGCGGCCCGTGCGCTCGGTGATGTCGAGCACGTCGACAGACGCCTGGCGCGTAGCGTCGTAGGTAATCGCGGCCTCCGGAACGATCAGCACGCTCGGGCGTTCCTCGAGCACGATTTCCGCATTTGCTGTCATATTGGCTTTGAGCTCGTGGCCGGGATTCTCGATGGAGACGCGCACCTCGAAGTTCGTCACGTTGTCGCGCTCGACGCCCATGGGTGATATCTGCGTGACCTTGCCGTGGAAGGTGCGTTCCTTGAACGTTTCGACGCGTATGCGCGCGGGCTGGCCGAGCCGCAGGTTGCCGATCTCCGTCTCGTCCACCCGCCCCCGGACGAACACGTGTGAGATGTCGCCCATGGTGATGACTGACGTTGCGGCCGCGCCCATGTTGAGGATGGACGACACCGGGCTGCCAATCTCGACGTCGCGCGCGAGGATGCGCCCCCGGATCGGCGCGCGAATCGTCGCATTTGCGAGCTCTTCTTCGGCACGCTCGACGGACGCCTGCGTTTGCGCGACGTTGGCGGATGCCTCCGACACGCGCGCTTTCGCGATCGATAACTGGGACGCCGCGGCACGGTGCCGATTTTCGGCCTGGTCGAGCTGTGCGCGCGCTTCCTCCAGCTCGTGCATGGCAATCAACCTGCGGTCGAACAGGCTCTTCGCCCGTTCGTGCGAGCGCCGCGCGAACTCCACTTCCGGCCCTTCAGCTTCGACGCGGCTCTTGTCGAGCTGAGCCTCGGCCGCCTGCAGCGCCGCCTTCGCGCCCTGCAGCGTCGCCCGCGCTTCGCGCACACGCGCCATCAGGTTTTCGCGGTCGAGCTCGACGAGCACGGTGCCCACCTCAACCTCCTGATCGACCTCGACGGGGAGCAGTTTGATGATGCCGTTGGCTTTCGATTTGATTTCGACTTTGGTGATGGGCTCGATTTTTCCCGTCGCGACGACCGAGCGCGCGATCGCACCGCGCTCGACCGTGGCGAGCCTCGATTCGGGAATCGCCGCCGGTCCCCCGAGGTACGTGGACGCGCCCCACCCGACCAGCGCGAGAAAGAGGACTGCCGCACCGCCGTAAACTGCTCGTGTTCTGGGCTTGGCCATGTGTACGCAGTATCAGACGGATGAGCGTCGCCTCATGTTGCAATGTATAACGCTAAACTGAGCGCAAAGGTAACCATGAAATTGCGACCCGTCATCATCCCTGCCCTGCTTCTCGCCACGCTCGGAGCGATGGCCGAAGCGCAATCGCCGGCCGCTCGCGACTGGCCCACCTATGGCGGTGAGGCGGGCGGCACACGATTTTCGCCGTTGGCGCGCATCACCCGCGACAACGTCGCGAAGCTGGTGGTCGCGTGGCGTTATCACACGGGCGAACCGGCGCTCGATCTCGCTCGTCAGCCGTCATTGCAGGTCACGCCGATCGTCGTCGATGACGTCATGTACATCAGCACGCCGCTTGGAAAAGTGATGGCGCTCGAGCCGGCAACCGGGCGCGAGATCTGGCGGTACGACGCACGAGTGAATCCCAAGGGCGGGTACGGCGATTTCGCGAGCCGCGGCGTGGCCACATGGGTGGACAACACGCTGAAGCCGGGTGCTCCGTGCCGCCGCCGCATCTATGTCGCGACGGTTGACGCACGGCTGATCTCGATCGACGCAGCGTCCGGCTCCCCATGCACGATGTTCGGTGTCGAAGGCACGATCGGACTGAGGGAGGGTCTGCGGATACCTCCTGCGTTTCCTGCCGCGTATCAAGTCACGTCGCCGCCCCTCGTCGTCAATGACCTGGTCATCACGGGCGCCGCGATTGCTGATAACTCCCGGCCTGCGCCCGCGAGCGGGGAGATACGCGCATTCGACGCGCGAACGGGCACATTGCGGTGGACGTGGCATCCGATACCGCAGGATCCACGGGATCCCGCCTTCGGGACATGGCGCAACGGCAGCGCTGCGCGAACCGGCGCAGCGAACGTCTGGTCAATCATGACGGCCGACCCGGGGCGCGATTTGATCTTCGTGCCCACCTCGAGCGCGGCGCCCGACTACTACGGGGCGCTCCGCCCCGGCGACAATCGCTACGCGAACTCCATCGTCGCGTTGCGTGCGTCCACCGGCCAGCTCGTGTGGCACTTTCAGACCGTGCATCACGACCTGTGGGACTACGACAACGCGCCGCCTCCGGCGCTCGTGACCGTCACGCGCGATGGCACCTCGATTCCGGCGGTCGCCCAGGCGACGAAGACCGGCATGCTCTTCTTCCTGCATCGAGAGACAGGCGTCCCGATTTTCCCCGTTGAAGAGCGCAAGGTCCCCGCGAGCACGATCCCTGGTGAAGAGGCCTCTCCAACGCAACCGTTCACGACGGTCACGCCTCCGCTGAGCCCGCATAGCTTTACCGCGGATCAGGTCTTCAGCATGACGCCTGAAGGCCTGTCGGCGTGCAGGCAGATGATGGCCGGGTTGCGAAACGACGGGATCTTCACACCGCCGAGCCTCGAAGGCACGCTGGCGATTCCATCGAACATCGGCGGCGCGCATTGGGGCGGCGTGGCAGCCGACAACCAGTCTGGCATCGTCGTCGTACCCGTGAATCGCGTTGCCGCTGTCGTTCAGTTGCTCCCGGCGAAGGGATTTGACCTCCCCGCAGCCAGACAGGAATCGAGCCGGTTGGGGCTAGGTTACGAATACACGATGATGGAGGGCACGCCGTACATCATGCGGCGCCGGCTTCTCCTCGGACCTGGACAGGTTCCCTGCACACCGCCGCCGTTCGGCGCGCTGGTCGCCGTTAGCCTGCAAACGGGGATGAAGTTATGGGAAGTGCCGCTCGGCGCTCCGCCGCTGCCCCCAGGTATTCCCGCACCGCCGATGAATCTTGGAATGCCGAACCTCGGCGGTCCCATCATCACCGCCGGGCGGCTCGTCTTCATCGCCGCGACGCTCGACCGCACGTTTCGCGCGTTCGACATCGAGAGCGGCAAAGAGTTGTGGAAGGCGGCGTTGCCTGCGGGCGGCCGTGCGACACCTATGACATACGAGGCTGGCGGACGTCAGTTCGTGGTCATTGCCGCCGGCGGGGGCAATGAGTTCGGGTTCGGTGATGCGATCGTCGCCTATGCTCTTCCCTGATGACAGTTCAAAACCTTCGCGCGGGTCCTCTCACCCGCGCACGTGAGGGTTTGAAACCGCTTCTAGAAGTTCAGGAGTTGTTGAACATTACTGCGATGCCTGGAATCGCGGCGACCTTGATGCATCTTCATTCTGTTCGCGGAAGATGCTCGATACGAGGGCGCAACGACCCACCTGACCGGACGCGACGCAATCAGAGAAATGTACGAGCGAACGTTCTCACAACGGCCCTTGGTTCTACACCAACGAGATCGATACCCTGTACGGAGCCCGTCAGTTCGGCATCCGTGATCTGAACGGGTATCTGTTGTTTTTCATCCAACCAGCGAACACGCCCTCTTGATCTCCTAGTCTTCTGTTCTCCTGTAAGGCATTTCGACTTGCGTCCGTCCCGTTCAGGCGTTGCCGATCCATCCTCGCAAGGGCTTCGTAAACAGCAGCAGCACCAACCCGGCACCGACTGAAAACATCGTCACGGCCCCGAAGAGCTGAGGCAACGGGAGTGATTCGATCAGCCCAGCGACACGCCCCGCAACCAGATTGCCCAGGGCCGCGCCCATGAACCAGATGCCCATCATCTGTCCCACGTAGCGGGCCGGTGACAACCGCGTGATGCTGCTCAGGCCGATGGGACTGAGACACAACTCGCCGATGGTGTGAAAGAAATACGTCACGACGAGCCAGACAGGGCTCACGGGGTTCTCGATCGTGGCGTTGGCTGATCCCCACGCAAGCACCGCGAATCCTACGCCGAGGAACATCAGCCCGAACGCCATCTTCGCGGGAATCGAGGGATTTCGCGAGCCGAGCCAGAGCCACAACGCGCTGAACAACGGTGCAAGCAGGATGATGAACACGCCGTTGACGGATTGGAGCCAGCTGGCCGGCATCTCCCATCCGTTGATCATGCGATCGGTCAGCCGATCGGCGAACAGATTCATCGACGAGCCGGCCTGCTCGAAGCCCGACCAGAAACATGCGGCAGCCAGAAAGCACACCGCAATCACCCCGACGCGTTTCTTCTCGATCGTCGTCAATCCGCCGAACATCACGACGTACAGCAGATAGAAGCCCGCGAGCGAGACGATGAACAGGCCCGTCCAGTCGACGAACGCGACAAGCGACAGACTGATGGCGCCGATCGCATGCAGCACCCACGCGATTAGCGCAAGCCCCACGACGCCTTCGAGCGTGCGCAGCAGCGCGCGACTGGCGGCGGCCCGTTTGGCCGGCACTTGCGTCTCCGGCCGCTCACCCGCAGTACCCAGATGTCGGCCGCCCACCGAGTACTGGACGAGTCCGAGCACCATGCCGACGCCAGCGGCGCCAAAGCCGAGATGCCAATCCACGGCTTCGCCCAGGTATCCGCACACGAGCGGTCCGAGAAATCCGCCGAGGTTGATCCCCATGTAATAGATCGAGAATCCTGCGTCGCGCCTCGCGCCGCCTTCGGGATACAGATCCCCGACGATCGCGCTGATATTGGGCTTCAGAAGGCCGGTGCCGATGACGATCAGCGTGAGGCCGATGTAGAAGGCAATGATGTTCGGTATCGCCAGCGTGAAGTGACCCAGCGCGATGACGGTACCACCCCAGAACACTGCGCGCCGCAGGCCAAGCAGCCGGTCCGCGATCCAACCGCCAGGCAGCGCGACCACGTACACCGCCGCTGTGTATAACCCATAAATCGCTGTCGCGGTTACATCGTCCAGGCCCATGCCGCCGGTGGTGACGGCGTTGGTCATGAACAAAACGAGAATGGCGCGCATGCCGTAGTAGCTGAAACGCTCCCACATCTCTGTGAAGAAGAGCGTCGACAGCCCGCGCGGATGTCCGAACCAGGATGCGTCAGTCATCGTAGCGATCGATCATGATGGGCTGCGCGCCCTCCCACAGCGTCAACCGGCCGAGATCGGCGAGATGCTCCGTGCCCGAGACGATCGTCAGAAAATGATTTCCAGCAAGCAGCCCTGCCTTGCTGCCGAACTGTGTCCGCCCGTAAGGAATCAGAATCTCGGTTTCGCTCACGCCGCCAGGATATAAGAGAATCTCTCCCGGCAGCGGATACGTCGTCGCATTCTCCGCCGGCACGGCGACCGATAGATTGCCAAGCGGCACCCACGTCGATTCGCCGCTCCATCGGACGTGCAGCAGATTCTCTTTGAACGGCAGCATGTTGAGAAACGCCGCGCATGTAAGCGGCGCCTTGTCGGTCTCGAGGCGGGCGGTGAATCGGTGCGGTCCCGCGGTCACGACTAAATCAGGCATGCGGCCTCACAAATTTCCCTTTCGTCCCGGCAACGATCTTTCCATTGAGAAAAATAGTCTCTCCACGTCGAATGGTCCGCACAACCACGCCCGAGAATTCGATCCCGAGATAGGGGCTGCTTTTGTGCCGTTGCAGCAGCTGTGCGCGATCCAGCGTATACGATCGCGACGGGTCGAGAAGCAGCAGATCGGCGTCACGTCCATCTGCCACTAGGCCTTTGGAGGGGATGCGGAAACGCCTCGCGGGGTTGGCCGCGATCAGCGCCGAGATATGCTCGAATGACAGACGCCGCCCGTCGAGGCCTCGCTCGAGCAGCACTGCAAGCGTCGATTGCACGCCCGCCACGCCACCCCACGAGGCACGGAAGTCTCCCGTGATCTTCAGCGATGGGTCAGTGGGCGAATGATCCGAGGCGATGAAATCGACGCGCCCTTCGAGCACTTCTCCCCAGAGCATCGCGTGCTCATCAGAGCCACGCAGAGGGGGTGCGCACTTGGCGGCAACGCCGATCGCATCGAGATCGTCCTCGGTGAAAAACAGGTAGTGCGGACAGGTTTCCACCGACACATCCACGCCGCGCGCCCTGCCCTCCGCTGCCCTGGCGACACCGCTGCCCGTGCTGACGTGCACGATGTGAAGCATCACGCCGGTCTCTCCTGCCAGATCGACGGCGCGCGCGATCGCTTCGAGCTCGGCCTCGACGGGGCGCGATGCGAGAAAGTCCCGCGCGGTCGAACCGGTCATGCTCGCCACCAGTGTGCGCGTCATCTCCTCGCTCTCGGCATGAACGGCCACCGGCAGGCCGAGCCGGGCGGCTTCGCGCATCCCGTTTCGAAGCGTCTTGTCGTCGGCGTACGGAAACTCCGGGAGTCCGGAATCGCACATGAATGCCTTGAAACCCACCACTCCTCGCTCGGCCATGCCGGCCATTTCGCCGACAGAGCTCGGGACGAGGCCGCCCCATAAACCGAAATCGGTCACGGACGACGCTTCGAGGGCCGCTCGCTTGGCGTCGACGGCCTCTGCCGTGATGGTGCATGGCGTTGAATTGAGCGGCATGTCGAAGAACAACGTACCTCCGCCGGCCGCGAGCGCATGGCTGCCGGATTCCGCTCCTTCCCACTCGGTGCGTCCTGGCTCGTTGAAGTGAAGATGTGCGTCGATGAGCCCGGGGAAGACGTGTAGACCGGTTGCGTCGATTTCGTGCGCCGTGCGATTCAAATCCGGAGCGATCTCGACGATTCGCCCGTCGGACAGCCGGATATCTGCCTTGACACGGCCATCCGGCCCCACGATCGTTCCACCGCGAACGATCGTGTCAATCACGACGAGCGAGCTCCAGTTCGCTCAGGAATTTCAGCCCTGTGTCGAGGGCAGCGGCCACATCTTCCTCGCGGACGTTCTCGGCAGGGTTATGGCTGATACCCCCTTCGCAACGGATGAACAACATGCCGGCAGGCATTTTTCCCGCGATGACCATCGCATCGTGTCCGGCGCCACTCGACATTCGGTGCGGCGGTGCGCCCGATTGCTCGAGCGCCCGGTCCAGCATCGCGGCAAATGCGGGATCCATGGCGACGGAAGGCTGATCGAGTTGGGGCTCCCACGTCAACTTCAATCCGCGCCGGGTCGCAATCTCTTCAGCGGCCTTCGACAACCGCTCAACCACCGCCTCGCGCATGCGATCGGCCGGATGACGCACGTCGAGTGACATCACCACTCGCCCAGGTACGACATTGCCGGCGCCAGGCTCGACGGTCATCCTCCCGACTGTGGCCACGAGTCCCGATGTTGTCAGCGCTTCCCGCTCGACGTCGGCAATCCAGGCCGCCGCGCCTGCGAGCGCGTCTCTGCGCATCTTCATGGGGGTCGTCCCGGCGTGGCCGGCAAAGCCGTCGAACGTCAGCTCTGCCCGGCTCTGTCCGGATATGACATCGACAACCGCGAGCGGAAGATTGAGGCTCTCGAGAATCGGACCCTGCTCGATGTGGAATTCGAGATAACCGACGGCATCGGGCGGCGCCTGCGCATCGACAATCCGGTCGGGATCGAGACCGAAATGCCGTATGGCATCTCGCAGCGAGCGACCGGTCTGATCACAGAGTGCGAGCAGAGCCGCGTCGAAAGTGCCGGCAAGCGCGCGGCTGCCGAGAAACGGAGCGCCGAATCGCACGCCCTCCTCGTCGGAAAAACCGACGACCTCGATCGCAAACGGGAATCGCTTCTCTCCGAGCAATTCGACGAGCGCGATTGCGAGCACCGTTCCAAGGACACCGTCGAATGCACCGGCGTTGGGAACTGTGTCGAGGTGCGATCCGATGTAGAACCTCGGCATTCCGGCAGCAGGCGCCGGCAGTACCCGCGGCCGGAGCACCCCGCGAATGTTGCCGATGGCATCGACACGCACGGTCATACCGAGGCGTGCCATCCACGCAGCCAGCGCGGTGTGCACGTCCCGCATCGGTGCCGAGAGAAACGGGCGCGTGAGGGCATTGCGATCTTCGGAGAGCGATGCCAGCCGGCGGCACCAGCGGATGACCTCGCGGGCCTGCTCGAGCGAGGTCATGATCCGCGATAGGTACTGTAGCCGTAAGGAGAAACGAGCAGCGGTATGTGGTAATTGCCGGCGGAGCTCGCCACGCCGATGCGAATGACGATGACGCCCATGAAAGGGGGATCGCTCAGCGTCACCCCAAGGCGATGAAAATAATCCGCTGCGTGAAACGACAGTTCGTAGATGCCGGTCTCCAACTGGTCGCCCGAGATGAGAGGCTGATCGGTGCGGCCGTCGGAATTGGTGGTGACCGCCGCAATCAGGCGCCGCTCTGCTCCCTTCACCAGGTGCAGCTCGATGGCAATTCCCTGCGCGGGCGTGCCGCGAGTGATGTCGAGAACGTGGGTTGATATGCGCGCCATCTTTTTTACAGGAGAATAGGAGATCAGGAGGCTTTTTTTCTTAAGAAACGAGTTCTCCTACTCTCCTGATCTCCTGTTCAGGAATCAGTCCGATTCAGCGTCAGCCCGAGGCACCCGTACGCCGGCCTCGCGTCCGTGTAGACGCCCAACGCGTCGCCTTGCTCCGCAATCGTATCCCAAGTGCGGTTGTTGGCTTCGAGGCGCATTTCGGAGATCGCGGGGATCTCGGACAGCATCTTCATTCCCATCTCATAAATGATCTGCTGGATGCTTCCGGACTCGAACGACGTGAACACATCGCGCACAATCTGCCGCACCCGCGCCGTCACTACTCCGTCGCTGAAGGCGGCGTCAGTGTTCACATAGCTCCACTCCAGGTCGAGCCACATGTGCAGCGGCCTGTTGTGCAATTCGGGCAGGGTGGTGTACTCGTCGCGGACGAAGCCGCGAAACGCGCTGCCGCCGAGGCGCAGCAGCTTGAACCCGCGCACGCCCGACGCGACCTCGACAATACCCGTGCGATCGATTTCGAGACGCGACGCCGCCATGTCCCCCCCTGACGGCACGAACGCGACGTTGCCGTCCAGAGCCGCGTACGGCACCTCGGTCGCCGAGATCTGAAGCCCTTCGACCTGCGCGTACTTCGCGAGAAACTTGTCGCCGAGAAACCGGCAGTACGATTCCAGATCGCTTCCGGAAAAATTCATCGTCTCGCGCTGGATGAAATTCTTCATCGAATCGGTCGCGATGAGACCCCTGTTGTCGCCATCCGTATAGGTTTTCCAGAAGGCATCGCCATAGAGCAGCAGCATGACGTCCGCGCCGAACACCGGTCCACCGGCCGGCGTCCTGCCATCCCGGTTGAGGCGATACGCCGTCACACCTCCCTTGCCGTAGTAGTGACGCTTCCATCCCGAGGCGAATTTGTTCACGGACACCCCACTACTTCTTCGAGCCGGAATCTCGCGATGCGGTACACCTGCCGCAGCGCTTCCTGGTGCTCGGCGTCGCGAAGCGATGGCAGGCGGCGCTCGAGCGCACTGAGAATATCGTGCTTCGTGCTGCCCTTCACCGCGTACAAAAACGGGAAGCCGAACTTTCCGCGGTATGCGGCATTCAACTCGCGCAGACGCTCCAGCTCGCCAGGCGTGAGCGCATCGAGGCCGGCGCCCTCTTGCTCACGCCGCGACACGTCCGAGATCTGCCGCCGGACCGCGCCAAGATCGGGGTGCGCGCGCAGCAGCGCGACCTGCTCTTCTGTTGACGCCGACGACACGACAGCAGTCATCGCATCGTGCAGCGCGTCGAGCGTCGAAAACGGCCTCATGTCCCACGCGCGTTCGGCCACCCACGGCGAGCTCTCGAAGATCCAGCCGAGCGCGGCGGCGAACCCGCTGCGATCCGTCGCATTCAGCTCGGGCAATGTCATGCGTCATCCGCCGGCGCCAGTCCGTCGGCAGTTGGGAATACGACCGACCCCTCGACACGCACTTCGCGAACGCTCTCCGAGCCCGCCAGGGTGAACAGCGCGGCGAGCGCCTGTGCCGCATCGGGGGCACGGCGAACCGCTTCGTCCAGAACGCTTCCGCGCGGCGGCCGCAGATACACAAAGTCCGCCGCTTTGCCCGGCTGAAAATCACCAATTTCCTTCTCCAGCCCAACCGCCACGGCCCCGGCGCGCGTGGCCAGATACAACAAGCGGGCGGCATCGAGCACGTAGGGATCCGGCGCCAGCCGCTGCATGAGATATGCGTGAAGCCCTTCCTTGAGGAGGCCGAAGCCCAGTCCTCCGCCTACGTCAGTGCCGAGCGCGCAGGTAATCCCGGCCTCGACGTGGCGGCGCAGCGGAAAGCAGCCGCTGCCGAGCGCCGCGTTGCTGCCAGGACAGTGGGCGACAGCCGTGCCCGCGCTCGCCAGCCTCTCGAGTTCGGAGGGGGTCGCGTGGACGTTGTGCGCCATGACCGATCGCGCGCCACTCAGGGCATAGCGTTCGTAAACCGACAGGTAATCGGCGGCCCATGGAAACAGCTGTCGAATCTTGCCGATCTCTGTCGTGCTTTCGTTGATGTGCGTCTGCAGCAGCACATCAGGATGCTCTGCCATCAGCTGCTGGCACATCTCGAGCATCTGCTCTGTCGTCGAGTATGCGAAACGCGGTGTCACTGCGTACAACAGGCGCCCGCGTTTGTGGTAACGCTCAATCAGCATGGCGCTCTCGTCGTATGCGCGTTGCGGCGCGACATGCAGATCCGGGCGAAGCAGGCGATCAGAGACCACGAGCCCGGACGCTACGCGCAGGCCGGACGCATCGGCGGCCTCAAACAGTTCTGCGGTCGCGTCTGCGAAGTGCGCACCAAACACGAGCGCCGTCGTCGTGCCGTGCGACATGAGGGCGCGCAGAAACAGCGCCGCCGTCTCCGCCGCATACTTGCGATCGGCCATTCTCGCCTCTTCCGGCAGGGCGACAGCATCCAGCCATTCGAGGAGCGTCCGTCCCAGAGCGCCGATGATGCGCGCCTGCGGGAAATGCACGTGAGCGTCGACAAATCCAGGAAGGATGAATCCACCACGCCAATCAACCGTGGACGCGCTGGGATGGGCTCCGTGAATCGCGCTGTACTCGCCGCAGGCGAGCACGCGGCCCTGGTCGATGAGAAGCCCGCCATCTTCATGGCTCACAAGCGCGCGGCGATCGCTGAGGTCGAGAAGCAGGGGATTCTCGGGCGTGTGAAACACGGCTGCGCGGAAGAGCTGCATTACCTGAGGGCCGGACGGCGCACCTGGCGAACCGCAAAAAAAATGCGCTCAGGCGTCACCGGACTGTCGAATGAAAAAGAGACCCCGCTGCCGAACGCCGCGATGGCATCGCGCAACGCCTCCCGAACCGAGAACGCGAGCATCAGCGGCGGTTCGCCCACGGCCTTGCTGCCCATCACAACGTCTGATTGCGTCGCGCACGCGAGCATCTCGACGTTAAAGATGTCCGGTACTTCAGACCACGACGGCAGTTTGTAAGTCGACGCTCCCCCTGTGCTGACACGCCCCTTGGCATCCCATAGCAGCTCTTCGAGCGTGAGCCAACCGACGCCTTGCAGAAAGCCTCCCTCAATCTGTCCGCGATCGACGATGGGCGAGATTGAATCGCCGGCGTCGTGAAGGATGTCGGTCCGCAGCAGCCTGAACTGACCCGTAAACCCATCGACTTCGACTTCGGACACGGCAGCGCCATAGGCATAGTAATGGAACGGCCGCCCGCGCGATGTCTTGAAGTCGAAGTGAATGTCAGGCGTGCGATAGAACCCTTCGGAGAAGAGCGGTATGCGCTGCTTGTATGCGGTCTCGCACAGCGCACTGAATTCGATCGACTTTCCACCGGCTGATGCAATGCCGGCATCAAACCGCACGTCCGCCACGTCGCAATCCCATACGGCCGCGGCGACGGCTGCGAGGCGCGTCCGGATCTGCAGGCACGCGTGCTGCACCGCCGCGCCATTGAGGTCCGTGCCCGATGACGCGGCTGTCGCAGACGTGTTTGGCACCTTGTCCGTGCGCGTGGACATCACGCGCACACGCGACGCCTGGACGCCAAGACTGTCAGCAGCGATCTGCTGCACTTTCGTGAACAGCCCCTGCCCCATTTCGGTGCCGCCGTGATTCACCTGCACGGTGCCGTCGCGATACACGAGGACAAAGGCACCCGCCTGGTTATAAAACGTCGCGGTAAAGGAGATCCCGAACTTCACCGGCGTGATCGCCAAGCCCCGTTTTTGATGGACCGTGCGCGCATTGAAGCGCGCGATCTCATCGCGGCGCTCGTCATATCGGCTCGATGTTTTCAATGCGTTCCATATGAGCTCGATTCGGCCCGCGTCCCGTACGGGCGCGCCGTAATGCGTGCGATCGCCCTCCCGGTAAAAGTTTCGCTGGCGAATCACATCGGAGGGCAGGTTCAGAGCACGTGCGGCTCGCGAGAGGATTTCTTCGATCACGAGCATTCCCTGAGGTCCGCCGAACCCACGAAACGCCGTCTGCGAGGTTTTGTGCGTTCTGCACACGCGGCCGGTCACCGCGACTGCCGGCAGTTTGTATGCGTTGTCGACGTGAAACATCGAGCGCCACATGATCGGTTCTGAGAGGTCGAGACTCCATCCGCCGTCGGAAAACAAGTCGACGCGCAACGCGATCAAGTGGCCGTCCCGGGACAGCCCCGCTGCGTAGTTCGCCAGGTACGGATGGCGCTTGCCGGTGATGGCCATATCGACGGCACGGGTCAGCCTGACCCGCACCGGCCGTTTCGTCTTCCAGGCGCCGAGCGCGGCAATGGCCGCATACGGATTGGCCTGCACCTCCTTGCCGCCGAACGCGCCTCCCATGCGCAGGCACTCGACCGTCACATGATTGCGCGGCACGCCCAGCACGCGCGCAACCACCTCCTGGGTCTCGGACGGATGCTGCGTCGACGAGTGAAGGGCAATGAATCCCGCCTCGTCTATCCATGCAAGCGCGGCCTGTGTTTCGAGATAGAAATGCTCCTGTCCGCCGATCTCCAGCTCTCCGTCCACGCGAACAGGACACGAGTCGACCGCGGAGGCGTCCCCATCGACGATCCGGAGCTGTTCAGTCAGGAAGCTCCCGGCCGCGATTGCTTCTTTGATCGTGAGCATGGCAGGCAGCGGGTCGTACCGCGCGGTCACCCGCGCCGCGCCGCGTTGCGCGGCGTCAACCGTGTCAGCGAGCACCCATGCGACCGGCTGATCATAGAAGAGCACTTCGGCCGGAAACAGCGGTTCGTCATGGCGATTCGCGCCGCTGTCGCCCTCACCGGGCACGTCGGCCTGCGTCAACACCGTTACTACGCCGCGCTCTTCAAGCGCACGTGACGCGTCGAGGTCGCTGACAAGCGCGTGTGCGTGAGGGGCGCAAACCGGCCACGCGTGAAGCAGATTCGGATAGCGACCGCACAAGTCATCGACGTAGCGCGCTTCGCCAGTGACGTGCCCCCGGGCGCTCTCGTGCGGAACCGAAGTCCCGGCAATCTTCACAGCGCATGCTCCCAGTGAAACTTCTCGACGAGCGACTTCGACACTTCGAGTCGATACTCCTTCGAACCGCGATGATCGGTTAAGGGTTGCAGTATGCGGTCGAGAATTGCCTGCACACGCTCCACCGCCAGGTCGTTCCACGCCTGACCGATGATGGCCTTTTCGGCCTCTTCGGCTCTCATCGGGGTCGCCGCCACGCCGCCAAACGCGAAGCGCGCCCGCTGCACCTGGCCGCGCGAATCGAGGTCGACCGCCATGGCCGCTGCGACCGTGCTGATGTCGTCGAGCCGCCGCTTTGCGACCTTGTAGAAGCGCACGAACTGGGGCAACGGTTTGGGGATTTCGATCGCCGCGATCAACTCGCCGCCGTTCATGGCGGTCTTCCGATACCCCGTGAAAAACGACGACAGCGCAATCGACCGGCGTCCGGACAGTCCGGCGATATGCACGCGCGCGTCAAGGGCGAGGAGCATCGGGGCCGCATCCCCGATCGGTGATGCGGTGGCGAGATTTCCGCCGAGCGTCGCGCGGTTTCGAATAAGAGGCGACGCGAAGAGGTCGAGCCACTCGACAAAGGCATGGGGCGCGTCCGTCCAACGCAGGGCGATCTCGTTGAGCGGCAGCGCGGCCCCAATCAGAACACGCTCGGGGGTGCTGCTGAATCCGCGAAGCTCGTCGATCGCGTCAAGGCTGATCAGATGCGGCCATCGGCGCGCGAACAGGTTCGACTCGACGCCGACGTCTGTCGCACCGGCGACAACCTTTGCGGACGGGTCGTCCCGCAACAGAGCCAGGCATGCCTCGACTGTTGCGGGTCTCGAGAATCCTTCGGTCGAGAACGCCTCGACTGCGGGAGCCGGCCGCTCCAGGCGCCGCCGAAACGCGTCGTCAGGCGCAGCACCAAGTGAGAGCGCGGCATCGCGAATGGGCCGGTATCCGGTGCAGCGGCACAGATTGCCGGCCAGCGCCGCCGTCTCGCACGGACCGTGACGATGAGGGCGATACTGTTCCGCGAACAGGCTGACGACAAATCCTGGCGTGCAATAGCCGCACTGCGAGCCGCCGCCCGACGCCATCGCGGACTGTGCCTCGCTCAGCTCTCCATCAACAGCGAGCGCTTCGACGGTCACGATTTCGCGGCCGGCTGCCATGGGGAGGAGCATCAGACAGCTGTTGACAACCCGATAGCAGCTGCGGCGCCCGTCAGGAGCGAGCGCAGTCGTGGAGTCGGCGTCAACACAGGCGACGGCACACGCGCCGCATTCGCCTTCGGCACATCCTTCCTTCGCCCCAGTCAAACCGCGGGCGCGAATGAAGTCGAGCAGCGTCACGTGCACTGATGGATGTTCGAGGCGGATGGATTCGCCGTTCAGAATGAATTCGAGGGCGGCCACTCGTCTAGCATAAACCTGAAGCGACGGACAGGGGCGGGAGCTGACTACCGGGCGGCGAGCATTTTCGGTGCGGCGTTCATGGCCACGCCATTCACCATCTGGTAGTCGTAGGTCATGGAGAAGGTCGACATCCCGGCAATGCGAACGTCAGCCGTCGACTCGACCGCCACCGGCATCATGATGCCGGCGATGGGAGAGTAGCTCCGAGACACATTCACCCAACGCACCCAGAACGACGGGGATTTCGACAAGCGGCCTTCCACTCGCACGAGGCTTCCTGACTTTGCTGTCAACAGCGCAGACCCGAGCACTAACCGTGTGTCGCGTCTGCGTGGAGTCAGCTGCATCTTCAGCATGCCGTCACCCGCATGGCCGCCGAAGTCGAACTCGTAGTTCGCGCGTGAAAGATTTCCTTTTCGCCACTCGCCAAGGGTGGAAGCCTCTTTTTCTGCTTCGAGCACGCCTTCCAGGACGCGTTTACGAATGCGTTCCGATCCGCCCTGCGCAACAATCGAATATGTAAGACCGACGGCGGGGTCGTACTCAGTCACCGCCTCTAACCACGCCGATTCCTTCAACTTGGCGCTCGACGCTTCGAGTCGCCGGCGCGCCTGATAAGGCAGCGGTGGCTTTTCGATGTCGGCGAGAAAGCGCTCAACTGCATCGTGTTCCGAAGGCGACGAGGGCACCGCGGCTGCGGGGGCTCCGGCAAGTCCCTGAACCGAAAGCCCTATGAGGCACCCAAACGCGAACATGACGGCCGTCCCGCGATTCATACTCGGCTGATTACACAGCAATGACCGTGCCCTGTTGATTTGCAGAGCTGATGCGGCGTTTGGGGTATCCCCGATCCTGGCAGGGGGGAAATTGATTGGATTTAATGCAACTTCCCGATGGGCCCGAGGTCGAGGTTCAAATCCTTGGGGTCTAGCTTGAAGCGTTTGGCGAGCTGATAGACCGTCTGCTCGAGCTTCATCAACGCGATGCCGACATTCTCTATTTCTTCCGGAGTCAGGGTTTTTTCTTCCAGGCGCCTGACTGCCTGGCGCTCCATCAGCTTTCGGATGAACTCAATGAGGCTGAGCACGAGCTTGACGACCGAGCGCTGCACATCGTCGGGATCCGGATTCCAGCGCAAGGCTGGGGTTTGAGGTTTACGTCGCCGGGCTCCCGAAACGCGACGTTTGCGCGTTGCGCGTTTCTTCGTCTTCTTCACGCGTTCACGCGGTGGTGCGTTTCGCCTTTCCGTCTTTCGCGGCGGGCGTGCCAATCACCTTCTGGATCTCCTTGATCAGGTCCTGCGGCAGGCAGGGCTTCGTGATCACGACGTCACAACCGGCGCTCTTGGCGCTTTCCGAATGCCCCGCCATCGCATGACCGGTCAGCGCGACCACAGGAATTCCCTTCGTCGACGAATCCGCCTTCAAGCGACGAGTGGCTTCCCATCCATCGACTACCGGCATCGACAGGTCCATCAGAATCAGATCCGGTTTCAACCGTTTCGCTTTGTCGATCGCTTCGACGCCGTTCTGCGCTTCGGCAACCCTGAAGCCGCAGAATTTGAGGTACTCGCCGTACATCTCTCGTGCATCGGCGAAATCGTCGACGACCAGCACCAGCGGCTCATTCTTGTTTCTTGTCGACATCTAGTTCCTTCGTACGCCGGTCACAACCCGGCGCTATTTCCGTAGGTTTGCGGGCAGCGTCAGCGTAAACACCGATCCATGCCCCAGTTTGCTTTCCACCTTCAACGTTCCCCGCAACATCGTCGTCAAGCGCCGGCAAATCGACAACCCCAGACCCGTGCCACCGTATGCTCGCCGCGGTGTTTGATCGACCTGACGAAAGTCCTCGAAGATCTTGACCTGGTCCCCCTTCGGGATACCTATGCCCGTATCGATGACGGCGACCGACACAATCTGTCGAGGCGACGCACTGGCCCTGATGGTAATGCTGCCTTTCGGTGTGAACTTCAGTGCGTTGCTCAACAGGTTGACGAGAATCTGCTTCACCTTCTGACGGTCGGTACGCAGCATGGGCAGGTCGGACGATAACTTACGGAGGACCTGCAGGCCCGACTTCGCGATGATCGGCTCGAGCTCGGTCGTAACCTCGCTTACGAGATCGGGGAAATTGAACGCCACAACCTGAATCGGCATGCGGCCCGCCTCGATGCGGGTGATATCGAGAATCTCGTTGATCAGGGTGAGCAGGTGGCGCGCGTTTGCGTCGATGCGCGAGAGGTTGCGGCGCTGCGGGGCGCTCAACTCGCCCGACACACCCTGCAGCGTCATCGCCGCGTACCCAAGGATGGCGTTGAGGGGCGTTCGCAGTTCATGTGAGACGTTCGCAAGGAACTGTGACTTGGCCGCCGACGCCTGCTCCAGCTCGAGCGCCTGGCGGCGCAGGAGCTCGTTCTGGTTCGCGAGCTCTCCGGTCGCTTCGCGGACTTTTCCTTCGAGCTCCTCCGATGCGAGCTTCAGCTGCTCGTACAGCTGATTTCGTTCGATCGCTTCCGTGCGATCGTGGAGGATTGTGACGATCGCGGTCAGCTCCCCGATATCCGACAGCATTTTCGCTGCAAGCGCTTCAACCGGCACGAGCTTCCCTGTTTTCGGATCGATGAGCGCAATATCCCCGCGGCGCGTGGTCTCCCAGCCGGTCGACAGGAGTCCGGACACGAACGATGTGAAGTGCGCGTCGTTGGCGCGCACGATTCGCTGGGCGTCTTCTCCCGATCCGGACACGACGGTAAACAGCCGCTCCGCCGGATTGTTCATCAGGGAGATCTCGCCTTCCTGATCGGTCACGATGATCGGATCCGCAACCGAGTCGATCAGCAGGTTCAATCGATCGCGTTCACCTCGCACCTCGGCTTCGGCCGCGCGCAGCTTGACGTAATTTTCGTCGATCTGCCGGGTCGCCATTCGGAGGTCGGTGATGTTTCGGAGAATAGACACGACGCCGGTACCCTCGCGCGGATCGCTGACAACCGTGCTGAGCAGCTCGAAGAGCAGGTCCGATCCCTCCGTTGGATCGACCAGCAGCAACTCGCGACGTCCGGCCTCTCCTTCGCCGAGCGCGGTCCGCGAAAGGGCCGCCGAGAAGAACATGTTATTGAGCTGCACCGCGCGCCGGCGCCCCTCGCTCACATCGTCGGGCGCGGTAAAAAGCATTTCTGCGCGCGCGTTCGCGATGATGAGCTGTCCTTCCATGTTCGTGAACAGAATCGGATCGGTCGCCGCGTTGATGATGCTGAAGAGCAGTGCGTGCTCGCGACGAACACGGGGATCTTCGTCGCCGAGCCCGACGGCCGGGGGTCCCAGACGTTCGAGGCATCGTCCGAGCGCGGCGGCGACCCATTTCACGGCAGCCGGCGGCATGTCGGTTGGCGGGCTGATCAGAATGAGCCCGAGGGCGGGGGCACCGCCGGTGCCACCGACCTTCACGCAGGTGAATGGGGAGCTGCTAAAGACATGCAGCCTCGCATCTCGCGGGCTCTGGAAAATGGGAGAACCGTTGGTTAGCGCGCTGACAAGCGGATGGCTCGAATCGTCGAGGGGAACGGCGAGCTTTCTCAACTGTCGCGGCGGCAGCCCCGCGCCGGCGATGCCTGCAAGCATGCCACGTACGTGGTCGGGCGCAGCGAAGATGGTGCGTTCAGCCCCTGAGTGCGCGAGCAGCCACTCGGCGGCGCTTTGAGCCGCCGCGGCGGGATCGGTGCGGCGTTGCAGGTCCTCGAGGAGCGCCAGCTTTTCTTCGGCCGGCACCGTCGACCGGGCCGCTACCCCCACGGTGTCCCGAGCCATCGCCATCAATCATCACGCGCGCGCGCGAGGGGCGCGACGTCGTGTCGTGGCCCGCGCGCGCACAACGGCAGGCGCGGCGCCCGCGCTGAGCTCCGCGCGAAGCGCCTGATTCTCGGCGACCAGTTCGTCGTAGGGCCGCGATTCGAGCGCGGGCCTCGCGACGGGAACAGATTGGCCGACAGCTTCGGAATATTTCAAGTACGTGTCGATCGATGCCACGACGATGCGTGCCTCGACAGTGATGAGGTCGATACCGACGAGCGAGACGCGCACCCAGGCATCGATGACGATGCCCTTGTCGAGAACTCGATCGAGAACGTCAATAAGACTGGAGCCGCCTGCGGCACGTTCAACGGCCATTCATCTGCCTCCAATAAAGTGGGTCCATCATCTCCGATCGTGCCGCTTTGCCCGCAGTCGCGGAGCTCGCTGCGCGGTGCCGGGCACCGCTTCCAATTGCCGCTCGAGCAGGCGAATTCTGTCCTTGAGCTGTTCGTTCTCATTGACCAGCTCGTCGCTTCCCTTCGTAAAATGACGATCGTGCCGCCACCAGTCCAGGCCGACCTGCTCCGCCTTGTCGATGGAGCAGACCATCAGCCGGATGCGTATTGTGAGCAGCTCCACCTCGGCGATTGAGATCTTGATGTCGCCAGCGATGACCAGCCCCTTGTCCAGTACGCGATCGAGGACGTCGACGAGGCCGCTTGAGCGCGAGTGGCCGATGGATTCGTTAGGCATAGTGGGCGTCAGTCAGGCCCCGCTGCCAATCGCGGCAAAGGAGGCAAGCGAGTATAGCCCTTTCCCACCACAGCATGAAAAAGCCGGCGCAACCGGAATTGCGCCGGCGTTGATATCACGAGGAACCCGGAACCGCTTTCCTAAGCTTCAGGAACGGGAGGCTTGAAGGCCGGCGGCGCGGGAGCGACGGGCGCCGGGGCTGTCACTGCCGGCACGCGAGGCGCGCGCTCCTGTGATTCGATCAGGTTGTACTTCTTCAGCTTGTTGTACAGCGTCGGGCGATACACGCCGAGTATGCTCGCGGCCTTCCGCTTGTTGCCCCGCGTCCGCTCCAGCGTCTGGAGAATCGCGAGCTTCTCGATTTCCTCGAGCGTGTGGTGCGGAGGAATCACGAAACCCGTCTGATTCGGCGTGCGCTCGGCATCGCGGATGGACGGCGGGAGATCCTCGACCGTGACGTCTGTGCCCTCAGCCACGATGACCGCGCGCTCGATCACGTGTTCGAGCTCGCGCACGTTGCCGGGCCAGCGGTAACGAAGGAGCGCCTTGGTTGCCTCAGGTTTGATCGATCGGATGTTGCGCTGATGCTGTCCGGAGAAGCGATCCAGAAAGTGCTCAGCGAGCAGCATGATGTCCTCCGTGCGATCGCGGAGCGGCGGAATGGACAGCGTCACGGTATTGATGCGGAAGTACAGGTCTTCGCGCAGCTTGCCCTCGCCGAGCGCGGCATCAAGGTTGATGTTGGTCGCGCAGATCAGCCTGAAGTTCGGCTGAATCACGCGGCTGCCACCGACCTGCCGGAACTCGCGGTCCTGCAATACGCGAAGCAGCTTCACCTGCAGGCTGGCCGGCATCTCGCCGATCTCGTCCAGCAGCAGGGAGCCACCATCGGCCAGTTCCATCAGACCGGTCTTGTCGGACACCGCGCCGGTAAAAGCACCGCGCTTGTGGCCGAACAGCTCGGATTCGATCAGCTCGCTTGGCAGCGCCGCGCAGTTGATCTTGATGAACGGGCCTTTCTTCCGCTTACTGTGCTCGTGGATAGCGCTCGCCACCAGCTCTTTGCCTGTGCCGTTCTCCCCGTGGATCAGGACGCTGGCGTCGGTTGGTGCAACCGATTTGATCAGATGAAAGAGCTGCCGCATCTTGTCGCTGCGCGCGACGATATTGGCGAAGCTCGTGTGGTCCCGCAGTTCTTCCTTGAGTCGCTTGTTCTCGGCCGAAAGCTGCAGCTTTTCCGTGGCCTTGTCGAGCATGACGAGCAGCACGTCAGCGTCCACCGGCTTCTCGATGAAACTGAACGCACCAGACTTCATGGCCTCCACGGCCTTGGGCACACTTCCGTATCCGGTCACCATGATGACCTGGGTCTCGGGGCTCGATTCTTTGAAGTCCTTCAGCAGATCGATACCGTCTGCGTCCGGCAGCATCAGATCCATCAACACGACTTCCGGCCGCCATGACTGGAGAATCTCCCGAGCCTGCGCTGCATCGGACGCCGTCCTGGCGAGATCCCCCCTGGGCTCGACCAAAAGTTTCAGGAATTCAGCGGTATCCCGGTCGTCGTCGATGATCAGTACTCGGGTGGCCATTAGTCACTCTCCCCAACCATAGTGAATTAATATAATGCACTATGTAGTAAATAAATACTACTTCATGTATTAAATACTGCTAACGCAGGCCACTTTGCACGCGCTATGCCGTGTATAGATTGGGAGGAACTGACGATCCGAACGTCTGGGCGATGGGGTAGGACCCAGCCGGACCCAGGAGCAGGAGAGCAACGAGCGTGTGCCCTTTGCCCTCCGCTCTCTGTAGCTGACCGATTACACCCCGCCGGTCGTCCGAGTCCCACTGTTGAAGTCGGCGACGCCAGGGCGATTGGGAAACTCCGTAGTACTACCGTTTCCACCGGTGGACGGGCTGGACGCCGTCTGCCTCGCGCTGTCGAAGGCTTCCTTCCCACGCTCGACCGCCTGCCGGGCCTTCGAGGCCACCGTGTTCACTTGTTCGCTGGCCTGGTCGTAGGTCTCATACGCCTTCCGGCGAAGATCGCCGGTCGAATCGTACAGTCGCTGGCGGAGCTCGTTGCCAGCTTTGGGTGCGAACATCAGCCCGATAGCGGCACCAAGTGCCGTGCCGCACAGCAGCCCGATTAAAAATCCGCCGCCGCCTGATTCTTCCTCGTAGTGTGGTTCGTACATCGCCGGCCTCCTTAAAAAGCAAACACTTTTATCTCACGGACACCACTTCAAGTCATGTGCCATCTATCACAGGGGCATAACCGCACAGCGTTCAATCGATTGCGGACAATTATCAGCCAGGACGAACAAATAACGGACATACTGCGTCGCGCACGACGGACGACAGACGACGACGGACGACAGACTCTGTTGCGTTCACAGGGACCAGAGTTTGCTACTTCTCTCCGCGAGATGGCGCGTTCATGTTTCGTCATTGCGAGTGGCGCTCTGATGGCCATTGTCGCTGGGTGCAGCGCGAACGCGGGCACTCAGGAGAGAGAAACCGACGTTTCCACACCCACACACATCCTCGCCGCGGGGCCAATTGCGATTGCAGCGCCGCACAGTCCGGCCGATAGGAGCATCCGGCGCGATTTGAACCTCGCGATCGCCCATGACACGGACCTCCGAACCAGGGACATCAACTTCATCGTCGCAAATGGCGACGTCAGCGTGACCGGCATCGTGCGGACCGAAGGGGAGCGAAAGAAAATCAACGACCTCGCCATGAACATTGGAGCGGTCAAGAGCGTTGCGAACGCGCTGCGTGTCGTAGAGTAGAACCGGAGGACACATGGAGCCGAAGGACAAGGCGGAACAGAACTCAGGTAAAGGTAAGACGAAAGATCTGAGGGAAGCGAACGAGAACATCCGCAAAGCCCAGGATGACGAGGCCACGGCGGAACCGGTCGACCCGAAGAAGACCGGCAACAAACCACGATTCGATCGCGATCGTTGAGGCAGGGGATCAGAAATCGCCTGCGGCACGGGTGGCAAACAGAGCGATCACCAGTAGCATCAGAAACATGAACAGAAAGAATCCTGCGAGCACCCTCGCAATCACGAACGACGCGCCCGCCACCGTCGTAAATCCCAACAAGGCGGAAACGAGGCCAACGAACAAGAAAATCGCAGCAACCCTCAGCATCTGACCTTTACCCAGAGAGCAATCTGCGTTCCCCCGAACAGGACGACCAGTGCCAAGGCAACAATCTTGCGTATTTGCGCGCGGAGGTAACCATGCCACAGAAAACGCCGGTCCCTCAGGACCAGGACGATGAGCTCGAAATGGCAGAAGATGAAGAAGACGAAGCGTTCGATGACGACGAAGACGTCGACGGTGAACTGGAAGAGGACGACGTAGAAGAAGAGTAATCGCCCAGGTCGTAACTAGAGATCAGAAGATCTTCAGGATCTAAAGATCTCTAGTTACCAGCCCGTTCAGTGGTGGGGTTCGCCCGACCACTCTTCTTTGGTCTTGGACTGGCCGAAGGGCATCGCCTCGGAGACAGCGTTGAACGAGCGGCGCCCCTCGTCAACGGCCTCGCGCGCCTTGGAAGCCGCGTTCCGCAACCGATGAAGATCGCGAATGACGTTGTCGAGCCATGGTTCAGCGTTGTCGAGAAGCCGGTGCCCCTTCACGGTCAGAAACAGGAAAGCGAACCCTGCACCGATGGCCGCCCCGGCGAGCACTTTTGAAAGTTGCGTTTGATCAGACACACTTGACTCCTTTAGACGACCCGCCTGCCTTGGATGAGCTGCACGAGCAGCGCAACAATCGCAAGAACGAGCAGCACGTGGATGAAGCCGCCCAGCGTGTACGAGCTGACCACGCCCAGCATCCATAACACCACTAAAACGAGAAAAATTGTCCAGAGCATACGCATCCTCCGCGAAAAGGTTAACTTGTGCTTCCAAAAGCACGGGGCATGCCACCGGAACAGTGCTACCGGCGTGGAAATCGCTTCCACGGTGCCCACGCTCGCCAAACAGGCGTTCAAAAGCGATACAGCCAGTTATGCCCTGATGTCTTCTTTGGTTACTGTGTATGGCGCTTTGGGCTCACTCACGGGCGGATCCTGGACGGGAATCGGCCGCGGTTCGTCCGTAGGAGTTGCTGGTGCTTCATCTGCCGGCTCGCGGTCGCGTGGATCGGACGATGGTTTATCGGGAGTGTGTTTGTATTCGGTCATGCGCAGGACTGTGCACGATCGATACCGCGCGGGTAAGGTGCGGGCCGTCAACGCTTCGGAGTGGCTTTGCGGTGGGAGCGCGTACGTTTCTTCGTGGAGTCTGCAGCAACGGGACGGAACAGTGGCGCGCGTCTCGTTACTTTATCGAGAGCAGCCAGCAGCACCGACAATTTGATATAGATGAGATCAACGTTGGCCACGCCGAGCACAACGTCGCCGCTCAATACCGCACCTCTGTTGAGAACATTATCCAGCACGTCGAGAAGCGACGACTGATCCTCCGCTCCGTCGGAATCCAGCGTTGGAAACAGCCGGGCTCCAGACTCTGGTGGTTTCGGGCGACGAGCCATTTATTTGCTGACGAAATGATACGGCGGCCACGGCCCGCTCAAGTCGAGCCGGTGCCCCTCCGCGGCAAGCGACGCTGCAATCCTGGCCGCGTGGTTCTTCCACGCCGCGCGGCGCGTGGCCCTTACGAGAAACGATGCGCCGGTGACATACGGTCGTCCTCTCCCCGGAGGAGGGAATTTCTCTTTCCTCGTCCTCGATGCAAGGCGGCCGAGCGACCCGATCGCACCATTGACGGCCCGGATTGTCGCAGGCGGCGGCGCAACCGTCTCTTCATGCAGCCGCTTTTTCAACTGCAGATAGTCGCGGCCGCTCTCGAGCGCCCGAGACGCTTCCGCTTCCACATCACCCGCGAATATCCGAACGCCCCATTCTTCGAGCCCGCGCAGGGCTGTGAACATCCGTTTCAGCGCAGCGAGCCGGCTCCGCACATGCGCTCGTACTTTCTCGTCGCTCGAAAACAGCGTGAACAGCTTGAGCGGAATGACCGGTCCGCGCCGGAAAACAAATTCAATCACCGCGGCATGCGAGAAGGCGTGACGTGAAATAGCCTCGACATCCTGCATCTCGTGCTGGAGTGCGTCGCCAGTAAAGCGCGCGAGCGGCGCATCCGCGACGACGGCCCAGACATCCCGATCAATCGCAAGGAGCCGCGGGGCACCGGCGCCGGGCACGCTGGCCGGAACACCGCGCATGGATGGTGTCTGTGCTGAGCGCACGAGACAGTACACGTACGTGGCATCAGGAGAGCGCTCAGCCGGCCCGTCTGACGAGTGTCGAGGGCTCACACGTCGTCGTCGACGGTTATTTCAACTCCCGCCACGCGGTGCTGATCGTCGACAATCACGTCCTGGGGCTGCGTGCGTGCCTTGATCTCCCGTATCCGGTCGAAGACGTCCGCCTCAATGGCGGCGAACTCCTCGTCATTGATTTCTCCGGTCTCCAGCCTCATCTGCGCCTCGAGCAACCGCTCACGCTGGCGCTCGGGATCGTTGACCTCGGCGTCGGCAATTGTCGCGACCTTGTCCAGCACGAACGAGATGCCGTTGATGAGAAGACTATCGAGCAGAAACATCAGACACGTTCCAGCTTCAACCGGATGTTTACGAAGTTGTACGGCGGCCAGGGGCCCGTGTACTTGAACGTCAGCTTGTCGTGCTCCGCTGCGATGGACTTTACGCGCGTGTCGAACGCCGCCTCCTGATCGCGCGATACGAGGAACGCCGCGTTCATGATCATCTTGTCGCCGATCGGCTTGTTAATCCGTGACGCGACCGCGACGTCCCGGAGGCGGTCCAGTATCTCGCTGCCGTAGCGTTCGGACCGCGCCTGGAGCGCCGCGTCAATCGCGCGACCGTACTGCATGCGCGCGAAGTACGTGGAACCTTTCTGCAGCGCAATCTCGTTCTTCAGCCGGTGAATGCCCTCGTCCTCGTCCTCGATGTCCTTGACGATCGAATCGCGATCCCACAAAACCTTGAGGCCGAACTCCATCTTGTCGCGCATCTTCGACAGCACGTCGCCGAACGCGTCGTATGCCGACCGCAGGAGCTGCACGATGTCATCCCGGGTCTTGAAGATCGTGCCGAACGACATGGGAATAACGGTGTGGTCCCGCATGACAATTTCATTGACGCGCTCGTGCGCGAGCACATTCTCGCGCGTGGAGTCGAGCACGCCGAGCGGGACGTCCGAGACGACCGCAGCGAGATCGCGGTAATGAACCGTGTGGATCTCCGTACCGTTGTCTCCGATACCCGCGGCGCCGAACTTGAGTGAATCCGCCGACTGGATGACGCAGTACACGTATTTGCCCCGCACCAGGTCGCCGGCCGCCTGCGCCTCGTCGGTCCGCGGCGCCACGGCCTTTTCGCGCGGCGCCCGCGCAGCCGCCTTCGGGGCAGGGGACGCGGCACGCTTCACGACGGGTCGCGCCTTGGCCTTTACCTTGGTCGCTTTTTTCGACATGAGAAACTACACCCCCGGGCGGCGGCGCCGGGCTACGGGCTGTCGCGCCCCGACCGCGCTCGCGCCCATGCCCGCCAATTCCGCGCGCAGCGCCTGATTCTCGGCCGCAAGCTCGTCATAGGGTCGGGACTCGAGTGCCGGGCGCGCAACAGGAACCGACTGGCCGACCGCCTCGGAGTATTTCAGGTACGTATCGATTGACGCGACGACCACGCGCGCTTCCACCGTGATGAGATCGATGCCCACGAGCGAGACTCTGACCCACGCATCGATGACGATGCCCTTGTCGAGAACGCGATCGAGGACATCAATGAGACTCGAGCCACCTGAGGCTCTTTCTACAGCCATGAACCCTTCCTTCGAAACGTCGTGCTGGCTTACGTGGTGCCGAACACCGCGGTTCGCGAGTATACGACAAGATTCGGAGAGTTTTAGTGCCGGAACGAATTGCCCGAGGATCGGGCCGGATGTGTAGCGACCTAATGCACTGACAGCGTCTCGCCGCGCAACCGCTCAACTGTCGCCACGAGCACGGCCGGATCCACCGGCTTGGCCAGATGGAACTGGAAGCCCGCCGCCAGCACACGGTCGCGATCTTCCTCCGTCGTGTACGCCGTGAGCGCTGCGGCAGGCAGGCGCGCAATCTTGTCGATGTCAGAGCTTCGCACGTGGCGAATCAGATCGTAACCGTCCTCGATCGGCATCCCCAGGTCGGCCACGAGCACATCAACGTGTTCCCGCCGGAGCGCGACGAGTGCCGTCGAGACCGATGTCGCCACGATGACTGATGCACCGTAATGCCGGAGGATTGCTGCGACGACTTCCCGCGCATCGGGATCGTCGTCGACGATCAGGACGCGGGTATCCGCGAGGCGCGAGCGCAGCTCCGTACGCCCGTTTTCTTTCACTTCACGGACCTTATCGGCGTGAACGGCCATCGGGGCTGCATGCAGAGGTACGATCACGCGAAACGTCACGCCCGATTCACCGTCGGTTTCGGCCCGGATCGTGCCCCCATGCAGAGCGATGATGTCGCGAATCAGACCCAGCCCGCGGCCGTATTTGGCTCGCGCCGATTGCTTGCTGCCGTCCTGAGGCCGCTGCCGGCTGAAAAGATACGGCAGCGCGTCGGCGTCCACGCCGACTCCGGCATCGTGCACTGTGAGCTCGGCCATCCCGTTGTCCGATGGCCGAAGGCACACTTCGACAGTACCGTTCTCCGGAGCGAAATGTATGGCGCTATTGAACAGGCCGATCAGCGCCTGACGAAGGCGCGCGCCATCGGCGAGAAGCGGCGCTGGAAGCGCTTCCAGCTGAAAATCGAACGCGATGTCTTTGCCCGGGGCCGCTTCCTTCGCAGCGAACGCGGCGGTATTCACGAGCTCTTTTGCGTCGACCGGCGCGAGCTGCAGCCGCAGGTTTCCCGAGAGCAGCCTCCAGGTATCGACCACTTCGTTCACAAGGTCGAGCTGCTGCTTCGCTTGACGGATGATCGTCTCGCCAGCCCGCACATTGCCCGCCTCGTTGAGCGCCTGACGCTTGATCAGCTCCGCCCATCCAATGATGCTGTTGAGCGAGCCGCGAAGATCGTGCGCGACGACGCTGAGGTAGTCATCTGAAAACCCGTCGACTTCCACCGGCTTCCGCTGACTGGCGGTGTCTTTTCTCCTCTCGGGAGGTAGAACGTCGGGTTTGCGTCGCGCGGGCATATGACTGGAATTGTTCCCTTCATCCTAACTCACTGCCCGGCCATCACCCTGACTGCTGAACATTCGGACGTCAGCTGGAATGGCGAGAGGAGGCGCCCAACCGGGCGCCTCCTGAGCGTGGGTTGCTCCGCACATGGGGGAGCGATTCTGAGGGATCCGGAAAAATTCCGGTCGGGCGATTTACTGCAACGCCCGTACCGGTGAGAATGGCTTATTTTTCGTGGTGCGACCGCCCAAGTCTGGAGCAAATCCTTACATGGCGCCGTACGTCTTGTCAGGATTATCTCGCCCACCATTTCCCATGACGGTGTTCGCAACGGATTTCAGCCCCTGAAAAATCCCGATGATGGGCCACGTCTTCGACTTCACGGCTCCCGCTACGGCATTCCCGGTTCCGCTGACGTGCCTAAGGGCATCAGACACTGAGTCCTGAACGTGTCTGACTTTGTCAGTCATCAACTGTACCTGATCGAGCAGGCCTTCGACCCGTGCGCGAAGAGGCGCGACATGCAGACGCTCCACTGTTTCGATAGTGGTCATGGCCTTCTGATACATACGATAGGCGAGGAACCCCGCCACACATAGCGCGAGCAATTGAATCAGGCTGATCAGCGCGAGCACAGCCAGCCACGTATTCGTCCAAGTCAAATCAACCATAAATACCTCTATGACGCCAGGCGAACCTTCGTGGGTAGCGGCCGCAGCGTCCGGCGCCGGTCAGGGCGTGCCTGCGGATTATTCGCCTGCCGGCGCGCCGTCATCGGCCTGCCGACTTCCCATCCTTCAGTGGCATACCCGCACAGCGAGCACTGCATCGAGAGCTTGTTCGGTTCGAAGTGCAGCATGATGAAGTGGCCGTGCACACCGCACCACAAGCGCGCGAGCAGCTGCCGAATCGCAGAAAACAGACTCACAAAAACGTTATCGCTCACCATCACTGTGCTCCCGTTCCCTTTGAAAGCAAGGGTCGGGCCATGAAGCGCAAACTGTCCGTCCCGCCTAGTAACTAATTGTGTAAATCAGGTCCATACCGGTCCTGTCGAGGCGTTGCAGGCGGCTCGAGCGCTGCGTGCCTTGCGTGACGGTGCTGACGAGCCGAAGCAAGTCGTTGATGCGATACTCGAGCGACAGCTGGGTGTAATCGTCTGATCCAAACTCCTGACGGAACGACACGAACAGCCGTGATCCGAACTGCTGACCCACAGCAATCGAGGGCTGCCCGCTCTCGCCCCCGGTAGCGCGGATTTCGAAAATATCGAGATCGAGCGCTCGCGCGATGGAATTCGCGAGCGGCGTCGCAAGATACCCGACGGCGAGACCGCCTGCGCGCTCGGCGAGATTCAATCGCTCACCTTCGCCCAGCTGATTGATCGATTGGTTGAACACGATCAGCGACAGCACGTCCGCTTCGTCGAGCGGGGGCTGACTGGAGAGGCTCACCTGCGGATGCCGCGCGGTTCCGCGAATGTTCACGATCGCCGTCACTCCGGAAATGATGCGCTGTGCGTGCACTTGCAGCGCCGGATCGATGGGCCGCGAACCCTGGAACCGAATCTGACTGTCTCGCAGCACTTCAAAGCGGCGCCCCTGGAAGTCGTAAAAACCGCGCACAACCGTGACAGCACCCACGACGTCAGGTTGTCCGGCGGGAGCTTTGCGAATCTGCAGGTCGCCACCGACGGTGATGTTCATGTCGCCGAGACCGACGCGTGAAAAACTCGCGTGCATGTCCCGGCCGCGCAACAGCAAATCGTCGGGCAGACGCAGACGCACGTCAATCGTTGCGGCGTCGTAAATGCCGACCTCCGGGTTATCACCAGAAGGCGTCGCCTCCTGCCCATCGACGGCCACCGCTTGTGTCGTCACTGTTGCCTCGGTGGCATAGGGATTTCTCGACAACTGGTCAAGAATCTGATCCACTTCGAGCCGCGCAGGCCGCGTGATGATTTCTCCCGTCACGGTCGGTCTGGCCACCTCGCCGGTCACGCGCACGTCACTGTCGATCTGCATGTCTCCGAACTGGTTGTCGAGCACCTTGAACTGCGACGTCGATATCTGCAGATTCATCTGCCCGATGCTGCGCCGCTCGATGCCCACTTCGCCAATGGCCACGAGCCTGTCCCTTCCGTCGTCGCTCAGTTCGAAGCGATCCACCAGTACGCGATCGCCCTCGAACATCAGCCGGGCGATCGCATTGGTATAGGTCACGCCCGTCGCCAGAACGCTGAAGCCGCCATTTGTCGTTTCGACCAGACCGTTGAGTCGAGGCGCCTCGAGGGTCCCTCTGAGGCGCATATCCGCGCTGAACTGCCCGGTCAGCTTCGTCACCTGCGTCGTCGCAGGCTGGAAAAGCGCGATGTCGATCGGTGTGCTCTTCACCGCGAGATCGAATTCCTCCGTTCGCGTCGTCCCTCCCGGACCGTCGGGAACGGGAATGGTGCCTACCGCGGTCAACACGGCGGCGGCCGTCTGCTCGAGACGCGCATCGACGTCGATCGCCCGGCCGGAGTAGTTGGCCTTGCCGCTGAGCGCGTTGAATTTCACCCCCTCGACCGTCCCGCCGGTGACGGCGAAATCGGACTGCAGCACGGGATTGTTGCGCGTTCCACGAATTTCCGCGCTCGCGTTGAGGACACCCGCAAGCGATCGGTTTCCAAGCAGCAGCTCGTTGATGTCCTGCACCTGGACGTTGTCGAGCTTCAGGTTCAGATTATTCGGCGCGTTCTCCGACGCGGCCCCGATCGCGACGGTGCCGGCGGCGGTCACGCGTTGTACGCCGCGCTCGAACACAAAATTCTCGAGCGTCACGGAGTCGTTCGAATACTTTGCGATCGCTTCCTGTCCCTGAGGCAGCGCCCACTGCGTCTTGCCGACCGTGAGATTCAACGCACGCAGGTGGAGCTCGTCGTGCTCCGGATGGAACACCACGTTTCCGCCGAGCCCGAGCGAGCGGCGCTCTTCTTCGACCATGGTCTCGAACTGCAACTGGTTTTTCTCGTAAGTCGTCTTCGCGGTTACACGAGGAAGATTGCGGCCGGCCACAGTGACAAAGGTCGCGGTACTATCGGCCTGGATGCGCCCCTGCTGGATATCGAAGTTGGGAATCTGCACAGTGTAGGTACTGTTCGCGGTCAGGGCATCTACGTTCGTGCCGTACCGAAGCCGATTCGCGCCGAGCTTGCCTACGAAGGTCAGATTCGCCGCCGGCCCGGACGCGTCCCCCACGACGTGCGCCGAACCCGCGAGAGGACGGCCGATGCGCGTCGCCAGCGGCTCGAGATTGGTGACGGCGACGTCATACGCGAGCTTCGACTCGCCGGTATCGCCGAGCGCGAGCGTGCCTGCAGCGCTCGCTTGCACATCCGGACCCGACAGAACGAGCTGCTCTATCTCGGCGACGTTGTTGGCGAATGAGCCGGTTGCCTGGCCCGAGTCGATCGCCAGACCGGCAATCGTCGACTTGGCCAACGTAGTGGTACCGCTCACATTCAACAATTCAGTGCGGCCGATCTTCGGAACGGTCAGCGCAACCGCCATGTCAGCGGAGCCGTTCAACACGGTTCCTTCGAGCTCCTTGCGCTCGGTGAACAACGAGCCCGGCAACTCCTCGAATGGTCCGCTAAACTTCGCGCGAATTTCCCGCGCGGCCATCTGGAAGTCCACCTCGGCCCTTGGGAATCTCGCTCCTGCGAGCGTCGAATCGACGAGGGACGCGGTGGTGCTGAGCACGAGATCGTCGACCGTCCGGCCGCTGCCCGTGAACGTCAATGCCCCGTTCAGGGATCCGTTTAACCGCTCGTCGTCGAGCCACTCTATTTCGAGCGGCGCCGCGAATCGCCGCGGATTCAACCCGGAGACGTTTCCGTTCGCGGAATAGCTCAGGGCCCGATTGCGCGATTCGATGCTCAGCTGCATTCCGGACTCGAAGCGCGCTCCCTCCACCGTCGAATCGGCGAGCGTTCCCGCACCGGACCAGTCGGAGCCCTGTGCCTCGAACGAATAATTTCCGGCGGCTTGTGTTTCGAGCTTCGGCATCGCAAGTCGAGCGGGCAGCATCCGCATGTCGAGATTGCGGAACGTGCCTTCGAGGCGGTACGACAGCGGCCGCGCAGGTGTGGCGAAACGAAACGTCGCGCGCGTTGTTGCGGTTGCTCCGTATGCCGCGGCGCTGGCGTCAAAACGCAGTCGTGCCGGCTCATACACTCCCTGCGCGCGGACGTTTGCGGCCCGGTAGCCAAAACCTTCGACGTGGGGGCCCGCGAACTTGAAATCAATCTCGGACGGGCTGAACCTCCAGGTGAAGTCGGCCTGCCCCGTGACGCGCGTTTTCCACTGGGACCGGTTCAGAATAGGCGCCATGTCGACGTCGTTCACTTGAAGCCGGCCGCCGAGGCTTTTCGCCCCGCTTCCGAAGTGACCGACCAGCGGACCGCGAGCCGTGCCGGCGGAGGAGACGACGTCCACATCCATGCTCAGGGCATCGAGCGTCCCGCGCGCCGTCAGATTGATGGCGGGTTCGAGTCTGATGTTCGCAAGCGGGCGAAAGTACCGCCCGATCTCCGGCAGTGAAAGCCGATCGGCATTGAGCCGCACGTCGAGCAAGCGTTCCTGCGGGCCGCTGTAGCCGATCGAGGTGACCAGTTTGGTCCGATCTGTTTCGATCGCGAGGTCACGCGCCCGAATGGATCCACGGTCGAACCGCAGATCGCCCGCGAGACGGCGGACGGTCATTTCACCAGCGTCGGCAGTAAGTTGCCGGATTCCGATCGCGATGCCCGGCTTTTCGTACGCAAATCGGAATTGGGTGTTGAGCCGAGTGACGTCTTCGATGAGGCGACCGCGATCGTTCACGACCACATGGCCGTTTGTGATCACAATCGACTGCAGGGTAATCGGGGGCGCCCCGCGACCACCCGTGTTCCGCCGCGTCTTCACGAACCGGTTGAAGTTCCACCCGGTGTTGTCGCGCCGCAGCAGGATTGTGGGATTGTCGAGGGTCATCGAATCGATGATCAGCCCGTCCGAGATCATCGTCATCACGCTGTAATCGACCGTCAGCTTGTCTATTGCGACGGCGGTCTGGCCTTCGTGGCGCAGCGCGACGCCTTCCAGCGCTACCCCCGTAAACACGTTGCCGCTCAGGCGCGTGATGGTGAGTTCGCCGTTCAGGTATTGAGCGGCCTGGGATACCGCTTTCTGACGCAGCCAGTTCTTGAACCAGCTCGTCTGTGTCACTGCGACGCCGGCGCCGAGCAGGATGACGAGCGACAGGACGGCAATCGCGATATAACGCGAGAGCCTGCGCAACGCACGCATCGCGGGACCGCGCACGACTAGAACGCCTGACCGATGCTGAAGTGTACTCGCCACTTCCGCGTCTCCGGATTGCCCTCGAGGACGAGGCCCTCAATCGGATTCAATTGAACGCCAAGATCCACGCGCATCGGCCCGACCGGCGTGTCGTAGCGGATGCCGGGACCGACCGCCCAGCGCAGTTTGCTCAGCTGGACCTCCCATGGACCTTCCCAGGCGTTGCCGCCGTCCACGAACAGCACGGCGCCAAGCTTCCCCCGGATACCGAACCGTGCTTCCGTCGACACCTCCATCATGGTACGCCCGCCGATCGGGTCCCCAGAAGGGGTCAAGGGGCTCACCTGATAGCGCCCCCAACCGCGGACGCTGCTCGAACCACCGACAAAATAGCGCTTGTAGAACGGAATGAGCGCTGCGCTGGGCCCGGCCAGCGTCCCCGCAGCGGCCCGGTTGGCCCACACGAATCGCGAGCCAATCGGGACAAACCCGCGTACTTCGCCGGAAAGCTCGGTGTAATCGAACGTACCTCGAAGCCACTGGCCGGCCTTTTCGAGGTGCGCTTGCACGACGTAGCCTTGCCGCGGATCGAGTGGCTGCGCCGCCGTATTACGGTCGAAGTCGAATTCCATGCCCGCGACCGTGCCGGAGCCGCGGCCTGTGACTGGATTCAAACCCAGCGCAATGAGCTCGTCGCGGAAGCTCGGATCGGCGAGGACGCTGGGCGCGACCACATAGTCCTCGTATTCCTGTATGAACGTGGCGCTGACCGTATTGCGTACGCCGCGCTCTCCGGCCACGCTCGCGCGGCTGAAGTCCTTGGTGAGTCCGATTCGCCCGCCGCTGCTTCGGTGTTCGTAGACCGGCTCGTCGGACCACCACGTGGAGCCCGACATGCGCAGCGAGAGTCCCCGCTGGAACAGAAACGGCTCCGAAAAGCTGCCCCGCACACCTTGTTCGAGCGCCGACGCCTTGGCTTCGACTTCACCCGTCCGCGCGCCCCCGCCAAAATTCACGTGGCGCCAGTTGATCCGACCGCGCGCTTTTTCTTCTGAACCGTAGCCGGCGGCGAACTGCAGGCGCCGATGCTTGCCTTCAGCCACCGTCACCACCACGGGCACTTGCGGAGCGCGGTCCTCCGGGAGGCGCGGCGCGACGTTGACGAACTGAAACAGTTCGAGCCCATATAGCCGGCGCTGCGTTTCGGTGATGCGGCTCAATTGATAGAGATCGCCCTCTTGAAAGGCGACCTCACGACGAATCACGTCTTCGTCGACCGACACACCTCCTTCGACGGTGATGGCGCCAAACACCGCCTGTGGGCCTGTTTCTCCCGCAACAGTCAGATGCACACGCGTCTCGGTGGAGCCAGGACGCTCGACGATGCGGATGTTGCCGTACGGAAAGCCGTGATCGCGAAGCTCTGAAACGGCCATGTCGTGCGATGCGAGGATCGACCGCTGATCGCGCGGTTGGCCTGGCGCGATTGGCAACCGGCCTCGGAGGCGCTCGAGATGGTCGGCTGGCACGGCATCGAGACCGTCGAAGACGACCTGCTCGATGATGGTCGGCTCGCCTTCATTGACCTCGACGGTGATGGCCACTTTGTCCTTGGCCTCGTTCAACGCGACATCGACGCCGACGACTTTCGCGCGGGGATAGCCTCGATCGGCATAGTACGCCTCGATCCGCTTGACGTCGCGATCGAACTCCGGGCGATCAAAAAATCGCTTGCGCGACCAGGGCAGGAACCCGCCTTCCCGCGTCGCCAGAATGCCCTTCAGCTCGCCTGCCGGCACCCCGGTCGCGCCCGTGAACTTGATTGAGGTCACCTGGATGTCGCCGGTTTCGCGGCACGCGGTTGCGGCTGTTGCGATGAGCAGGATGGTCGCAAGGAATTTTCGCATCACGGTTACGCGGCGGAGCGCGTCTTCTTCCTTCCGTGACTCTTGGCGCGCGACGATCGCGAGCCTTTCGCCGATCTGGACCGCGCCGCCGGCGCGTTATTCTGCGCGAGACTCTGGCGCAGGCGCTCCATGAGATCGACGACCTTGCCGTCGGGCAGCGGCTCTGCAGACGGCAGCCTGGGCTTTTCTCCCTTGATGCGCGCCTTGATGAGCTTCATGAGATTCTCGCGGTATTCGTCGGTGTACTTCGACGGATCCCATTCGGCCGCGAGGTTCTCTATCAGCATCTTCGCCATGTCGAGCTCGGGTTTGCGCACCTTCTCGCTTGACGGAAACCCCATCTGCCCTGTGTCGACAAGCTCGTCCGCGTACCTGAGTACCGTCAGCACGAGCGCATCGTCGATGACTTCCACGGCGGCGAGGTGCTGGGCTTCACGAATGATGATCTTGGCGATGCCGACCCGGCCCGATTCCTTCAGCGCGTCCCGCAGGAGCGCGTAGGCGTGATTCGACCCCTTCTGCGGGGTGAGGTAGTACGGCGTCTCGAAATATCTGTCGTCGATCTCGTCGCTCTTGACGAAGTCCAGTATGTCGATCGCGCGATCTTTGCTGAGAGCCGCCGTCTTCAGGTCTTCCTTCGTGAGCACGATGAACTGCCCTTTCTCGTACTCGAAACCTTTGACCAGGTCCTCCCACGCGACCGGCTTGCCGTCGCGCTGGCACACACGCTCATAGCGCACGGGTGACTTGTCGCGGGCGTGCAGCATCCGAAACTTCGGACGGTGATCGCGAACAGCGGTATGGAGCTCAACCGGTATCGAGACCAGCCCAAACGCGATGGAGCCTTTCCATATAGATCGGGCCATAGCGCCACGCTTGTCTGCAAGGTGTACGCCGTCTGGATGGGATGATATTTCGCCGCGGTAGCTGGCAGGGCGTCGCTGATAGCCAGCAGATGTAGCATCGATGCTACAAGCTGCCGGCTACCGGCTACACGCACCTTCAGATATTGAAATGAATGAGATAGTGATTACCGCCCCGGTTGATCCACAGCCGAAGGTAATCGTTGCCCTTGAGCACTTCTGCCCGATAGCCGCCAGCGGGCGGCGGAGTCTGCTCGGCGACCTGTTTGATATCGCTGGCTGGGACCACGGTGACCACTTCGCGCGCCACGACCTTACCGTTCTGCATGAACTCGGCCCACCGCTCGTATTGTGGCGTCTGTCCCGGGGCCGGCGGCGTTGCCGGCCTCTCCGTCACCCGCACCTGATAATTACCGGCAGGCAGCGCCTGGCCGTCGCCTTTGACAGCCCGCGGAATGCGAACCGCCCCAAGATTCACCGAGCTGCCAGCCTGCGCTGACGACTGTTCCATGGCTGGCTTGGCCGTCTGCGGCTTCGCCTGCGCCGACAGATTGACGGCGGCTCCAAGGAAGGCCGACATCCCGCAAGCCAGGCCGATGTTTACGTAACGCTTCATAAACATTCCCCCTTAGTTGCCGGCAACGAGCTGCATCGTCATGGCCGCGCGGCGATTGAGCCGGCGGGTTTCTTCACGCGAATTGTCGTGTTTCGGCTGCTCTTCTCCGAAGCTGACTGTCGTCAGACGATCGGCCGCAATGCCGTTCGACGCGAGATATTGCTGGACCGAACGCGCGCGGCGATCGCCCAGCGCCAGATTGTACTCGGCTGTTCCGATGCTGCAGGTGTGCCCTTCGATTCTCAGGCGTAGCGTCGGGTCAGCCTTCAGCGCTGCGACCGCCTGCCCCAGGATCCGCTGTGCGGCATCGGTCAATGTGAATCGGTCGAAGTCGAAGTAGACATCCTCGAAGGTAATCGTTTTCACGACTCTGGGCACGACCGTGATGTTGACCGTGTCGGATGCCTTCATGTTGTCCGTCGGGCACGTACCAGTCACCGTCACGGGAACCGTGCCTGGCGTGTTGGGCGCCGTCCATGCGGTGTTCTGCTGCGCCGGATTGGCAAATGTGCCCGTCGGCGCGCTCCATTGATAGGTAATGACGCAGCCGATCGAGTCCTGTGCGGTGGCCGTGAGCTTCGATGTGGCCCCCACCTCGACCGTGCACGGGTTGCACTGCGCGTCGACCGTCAGCGTGTGCTGCGGCGCTGCGACAGGTGTCGGAGGTGGCGGCGGGGGGGGCAGCGGTATCGGCAGGCCGGCCACGCCGGGGTGATAACCGATGCGGAACTGCCATCCGAACTTCGTCCCGAAGTTGTCGTCACTATCTACGCCAAGGTCCTCGCGATCTTCGGCTTTGGTCGACCAGTTGATCCCGCCACCTGCGAAGAAACCGCTGCTGGCCTGCCACGTCGCCCCGAACATCAGCGTCGACTGAAGCGGAAGGTTGGACGTGACGAGAGGTACGCTGCCATCCGCGCCGATGATTGATGCAGGAGCAGGAGACACGGTCCTCGTGACGACGTCCTTGTTGAAGATCTCGCCGTACCACTCTGCGGTGAACTTCAGCGGGCTGCGCGTTGGGAACTGCGCGCCCACGCCGAACGGAATGCCGCTCGAGAGGTCATATTCGTCAGGATCGCCTCGCTGCCGGTAGCCAATGCTGCCGGACACCTCTGCTGTGCTCGCAATTTCCTTGCTGATGATGACGTCGAACTGCGTGTCCATCTTCCCGGTTCCGGCTCCGCTTTCGGATGAACCTGTAGGCAGCTTCACCATGCCGCGAAGGGCAAGGGCCACGGGCGCCTGTCGCGATTCCGAAAGGAGGCTGAACTTCGCGCCAAGGAAGGTGTCCCCGAAGTCGTTGCCGGTCCACCCCTCGCGCACGAAGGGATAGTTGTTATCGACGCCGCCGAAGCGGTCGCCGCCGAACCCGAAGATTGGGCGCGTATCCCTGTCTATTCGGGTAATGACCCGCACCGCGCCGAAGATCTCAGCCCGATTCTTGATGCCGTAGGCGAAGGTGCCCTCGAAATGAGATATGTCGGTGAAACCCTGGCGCACGTCCCAATTGAGGCGGTATGCGCTCGCTGACCATGTACGGTCACGCAGTACCTCGCCTGTTGGCACGAACCAGAGGCCTGTGTCTCCGTACACGCTTGTCGTAGCGGGTCGTACGGTCGCTTCCATTCCCGCCGGGGCCTGAGCCCACGCCTCGCCGGTGACTAAAAGCAATGCACCAACAAGGGCCAGGAATCCAAATCGTCGCGGCATGTGTATCCTCCTACACGGCATTACACGCATGTGTATCAATCGAATGGCAAATGTGCACAACACGTGCCGGGGCCACTCAATACTACTCTAAGAGTTCGGGGAACCCGCTTGTGGGACTTTGAAAAACCCGTGAAACCCCTATTTCACGGTGCGAGAATGTGATAGCACATTGTCCATCCTGTAGACAACAGAATCAATCCCCCGAGCTGCGCAATTTCGCAATCTTTCGCTCGAGGTCATCGTTCAGCCGCGTCAGATCCCGGCGGTACCCTTCCTCCACCTGGCTCCGTTCCGCCGGATCGAACAGCGCTGAAATTTTGGATCGGTGGAGAATCTCGAGCTCGGCTGCTTTGGACGCATGAAGGTTACGCGCCTCGGCGATCATGGCTTTTTGCGCACCGGTCGTCGCCCGCTCCGTGATTCCGCTGTCGGCGTCCTTCCTACGCAAGCGCTCCATGGCGAGTTCCACGGCGCTCTTGGGTTCGTCGTCGGTGCTCATGATGTCAGTGTAGCGTGCTCGAGTGATGTGCACTAACGCACACCGCCAATTTGACAGAACCGCGCGTATGCCGATATAACTATCGCTCTTGACCTGCTCTTCCCTTCTCCGCCGCCGCGCGACTTCGACCGCTTGTTGTCGATGCTCGTGTATCGTGCCGGCGGTGGCTGGGTAAGATCTCTCCTGCGCAAGTTCTGCAGTTCTTTTCTCCCTAGTCAATTCGTCGGCCTCCGTTAATCCAGCCCTGGTTGTCTGTTTACAGACTTGCGAATGTGGGCGCGGCGCGCCTGTGCATTGAGGGAGAACTCGACAATGGTTTCCAGAAAACTGATCCGATCTTTGGTCTTTATAGCCGTCCTCGTCCTAGTCATTGGCCGTGAGGCTCCAGCGAGTCAGCTGGCTGCCCAGGCCGGCACCGGCCCCGCTGCCAGCACGATCTCCGGCGTCGTGCGCGATTCGTCGGGAGGCGCGATCCCGGGCGCGATCGTCCGTGTCATCCACGAGGTGACCGGTATAACGGTCGAAACAATGAGCGACGCGCAGGGGTCGTATCGAGTTGCCGCGCTGTCGCCCGGCCAGTACCGCATAGAGACGACGCTCAGCGGCTTTGAGGTGGGCGTGCGCCGTACGTCGATCGCCGCCGGTCAGTCAGCGTCAGTCGACGTCGCGCTAGACCTCGCACGCATCAGCGAAGGCGTGGTCGTCACCGCCCGCCGCGTCGAGGAGGTCGCACAAGAGGTCCCGATACCAGTGTCTGTCGTGGGAGGTAACCGGGTCGCTGACACCGGCGCCTTCAACGTGAACCGCCTCAAGGAGCAGATCCCCACCGTCCAGTTCTATTCGACCAATCCGCGCAACTCCTCAGTGCAGATCCGCGGATTGGGCGCGCCCTTCGGTCTCACGAACGACGGGATCGAGCCGGGCGTCGGCCTCTACATCGACGGCGTCTTTTATGCCCGTCCTGCTGCGGCGACGCTCGACTTCCTGGATGTGGAGCGCATCGAGGTACTGCGAGGACCACAGGGTACGCTCTTCGGCAAGAACACCACTGCGGGCGCCATTAACATCACCACCCGCAAGCCCACCTTCGCGCGGGAAACCGACTTCGAGCTCAACTACGGCAACATCGGATTCGTGCAAGCGAAGGGTTCGATCGCGGGCCCGCTCCTCTCGACGCTCGCCGGCAGGCTGTCATTTTCGGGCACGCAGCGCGACGGCACCCTCTTCAACACCGTCACGCGGGAGCCCCTGAACGATCTCAACAATCTGGGCCTCCGAGGCCAGCTGCTGTTCACGCCGACCGACAGGGCGGCGATCACACTGGCAGTGGATCACACACGCCAGCGCCCTGAGGGCTACACCCAAGTGGTCGCGGGCGTGGCGCCGACATTACGCCCCGCGAACAGGCAATACCCGCAGATCGCGGCCGACCTCGGTTATACGCCTCCGAGCTTCAACGCGTTCGACCGGCTCACGGACGTGGACTCGCCCATGCGGTCGTACCAGGATCTTGGCGGCACCTCCGTGTCGCTCGACTGGAGGCTGGGGCCGGGCCGCCTGAGCTCGACCACGGCCTACCGGTACTGGGACTGGCGGCCGTCGAACGACCGCGACTTCATCGGCCTGGCTGTGACTCCGGTGTCCGCCGCGCCCTCGAACCAGAAGCAGTGGACGCAGGAAATCCGCTACGCCGGAGGCATCGCTCGCGACCTGAATGTCGTCGGCGGGGCCTTCGTTTTCCACCAGGCGCTCGACTCGAGCCCGTCATTCCAACAGGAGCAGGGCGACGCGGCGGCGCGTTTTCTGCTGGCGCCGACCCCTGCCGCCTTGACACCCGGCCTGCTCGACGGGTATGGCTTCAATCAGTACCTGAAGTTCCGGAATGTCAGCGCAGCGCTGTTCGGCCAGCTCGAGTGGTCGGTGACCGATCGCCTGCGTCTTCTTCCGGGTCTGCGATTCAACTACGACCAGAAGGATGTTGACTTCGACCAACAGGTCTATGGCGGCCTGCAGACTACCGATCCCGTGCTGATCGCGCTTCAACTCTCGGTCCTGGCGCCGCAGACCTATTCGGCCGATGTCGACGATACGAACCTGTCGGGTCAGCTGACGCTGGCCTACAAGGCCGGTACGTCCGTCAACACGTATGCGACCTATGCGACGGGCTTCAAGTCGGTCGGCCTCAACCTCAACGGTGTTCCCACCGACGCGCTCGGCCGTCCCGTCCTCTCCGCCGCGACGGTACGACCCGAGGATGTGCGCCATATCGAGGTTGGCGTGAAAACCGATCCGTTCCCGGGCGTCACCGCAAACCTCACCGTCTATGACACGGAGGTTAAAGACTTTCAGACGCAGGTAGTCAATGCAGACGTGGGCGTGCTCCGCGGCTATCTGGCCAACGCGGACAAGGCGCGGGTGCGCGGCGCTGAGTTCGACGGTAACGCACGAGTGGGCGACAATCTCTCGTTCTTCGGGGCCGCCGCCTATACCGACGGCATATACGTGTCCTTCCCGGATGCGCCGCCCCCGCTCGAGGACACCGGTGGCCCGCAAGTCAAGGACATCTCGGGTTCCGACCTGCCGGGCATCTCCAAATGGGCGTTCGCTCTCGGCGGCGAGTACGTGAGCCGGGGAACCATCCTGGGCCGTGCGGGCGAGTTTTTCGGTGCCGTCGACGCCAGCTATCGCTCGTCCTTCTCGTCGAGCGCGACCGCCTCGAAGTACCTGGTGGTTGACGGCTATTCCCTCCTCAACGCCCGGGTCGGCTTCCGGTGGGCCGATGGTTGGACCGTTTCGCTCTGGTCCCGCAACCTGCTCGACAGGGACTACTACGAACTGCTCACAGCGACGCCGGGCAACACCGGTCTCTATGTCGGGCAGCCTGGAGATCGCAGAACCATCGGCGCGACCATGCGGATAACCCTGCGATCGTCGCGCCCCTGAGTACTTGTTATTCTGTTTCGTGCGCACATTCTGTTAGGAGTCGATGGTGAAGTCTGTCTCGAGTTTCGGCGTGGCCGTGGCTATGGCCGCCGCGGTCGCCTTGCCGCGAGCAGCATTCGCACAAGCACCCGCGTCCGCGCCACCGGCCACAGCCGATAACCCTCCCGCACCTGCCCCTCCGGTGACGGCAGGCTGGCAGGACGGGTTTTTCATTCAATCGGCCAACGGCGATTTCCGTCTGCAGATCGGCCTGCTGGCGCATGCTGACGGCCGCTTCGTGCCGAGTGACGGCACGCAGATCGTTCCCGACACGTTCCTCATCCGACGGCTGCGCCCAAGTCTTCGCGGCCGCTTTTCGCGCCGCTTCGAGTTCTTTCTGAATCCCGACTTCGCGGGCGGTGCGCTTGTCGTTCAGGACGCGTATATCGACACGATCTTCGCTCCGGCATTCCGCCTTCGCGTCGGCAAAGGCAAAGTGCCCTTCGGGTTCGAACGGCTGCACTCCGCGTCCAATATCCTGTTCTTCGAGCGCGCGCTGCCCACAGCCCTCGCGCCGAACCGTGACGTGGGCGTGCAGGCGCTCGGCGATATTTCGGGAGGCCTTGTGAGTTATCTCGCCGGTGTCACCAACGGCGTCACCGACGGTGGCAGCGCGGATATCGACACGAATGACGGAAAGGATTTGTCAGGCCGTCTGATCGTGCGGCCGTTCACGAAGATCGCAACCAGCCCATTGAGAGGTTTCAGTCTCGCCGTCTCGGGCTCGCACGGCCGCCAGGCCGGCGCACTCGCGCTCGCGGCCTTACGCACGCAATCCGCGCAGCAACAGTACTTTGCCTACAGTGGCGCCCTCGCCGACGGCGTCCGGACGCGGTACTCGCCGTCGGCGTCATATTTCTACAAGGGCTTTGGCGGCTGGTTCGAGTTGGTGCACGTCGAGATGCCCATCCGCAAGAACGACGTCCGGGAAGTCATCGGCTCCCAGGCCTGGCAGATTGCGGGATCGTACGTGCTCACCGGAGAGGCGGCGACCGATGCAAGCGCAGGCGTACGCCCCCGCGATAACTTCGATTTCGGCAACGGTCACTGGGGAGCACTGCAGATCGCTGCCCGATACCACACGCTCGAGATTGACCCTCTCGCCTTCACCAGCGACTTCGTTGCGGTCGGATCCAGCCGCAAGATCGAGGCGTGGACCGTCGGCGTCAATTGGTACCTCACACAGAATTTCCGGTACGTCTTCAACTTCGAACGTGGCGTATTCGACGACAACGCCGCCACGGCGCGCAGGCCCGAGAATCTGGTCGCGTTCCGTACCCAGATCAACTTCTAACAGCATATGCATGCCATGGAGATCACTATGAAACGCCTTCTTGTGCTATTGACGATCGTCGCGACGCTCGGTGCTCCGTCAGCGACGCTCGCGCAGACCACGCTCCTCAATGCGTCCTACGACCCCACGCGTGAGTTGTATCGCGAGTTCAACGAAGCCTTCGCAAAATTCTGGGCGGCGAAATCGGGCGGCCAGAAAATCACGTTTCGTCAGTCTCATGCGGGTTCCGGCGCGCAAGGGCGCTCGGTAATCGACGGCCTCGAAGCCGACGTGGTGACCCTCGCACTCGCATACGACGTCGAGGCGATCTCCAAAGCAGGACTGATTACGCCGGGCTGGATCAAGTTTCTGCCGCACAACAGCGCGCCCTACACCTCGACGATCGTGTTCCTCGTGCGCCGGGGCAACCCGAAAGGCATCAAGGACTGGAGCGACCTGGTGAAGCCGGGTCTCCAGATCATCACGCCGAATCCGAAGACATCAGGGGGCGCCCGCTGGAATTATCTTGCCGCCTGGGAATACGCACGGCGGCAAAACGGAGGCAGCGACGCCAAAGCGCGAGAGTTCGTCGCCGCCCTCTACAAGAACGTCCCGGTGCTCGACTCCGGCGCGCGCGGATCCACCACGACCTTCCTGGAACGCGGAATCGGCGATGTGCTCCTGGCATGGGAGAACGAGGCATACCTGGCACTCACGGAGGCAAAGGACAAAGTCGACATCATCGTGCCGTCGCTCAGCATCCTTGCCGAGCCGTCCGTCGCCGTCGTCGACAAGGTGGTCGACAGACGAGGCACTCGTGCCGTCGCCCGTGCATACCTGGAGTATCTGTATTCACCGGAGGGCCAGGACATCGCCGCACGAAACCACTATCGTCCGCGCGATCAGAAGGTCGCCGCCAAGTACGCCGGCACGTTCGCCAGGATCACGCTCTTTACCGTCGATCAGGCATTCGGAGGGTGGGACACCGCGCAGAAAGCCCACTTCGCCGACGGGGGAACCTTCGATCAGATCTACAGGCCCGGGGGCCGATAGGCGCTTTCGTTCGTGTCAGAATGTCGGGCTTATGCGCCCGTGTCTGATGGTTGGAGTGTCAATGCTGATTTCCGCCTGCGCGCCGGCGCCGGTGCGGGGCCAGTCAGCGGCGCCCCAGCAGAAGCAAACCGCGAAACTGGCTCGCTGGTTCGATGTGCAGAACGCAACACTCAACACGCGGTATCGATTTATCGACAGCAGCGAGGGATTGATCACGACGAACCAGCTTCAGCACCGCGAAAGCCTGCGAGCGCGACTCAAGTTCGACGCGCCAGGACGCTACGCCATGAATGTCGGGGTGTCTACGGGGGTTCGATTCACCAGCGGGTGGAACAACACAGGCATAGGGCTGGGCGACTGGCAGTCGCCGCTGTCTGTCCGGCTCCTGTACGTGGCCGCTCAACCAATCACCGGGGTCGAAGCACAGTACGGCAGCATGACCTTCGTCAAAGGCGAGTCGTCTGAGATCACCACTTACGACGACGATGGGTACGTCATCGGCGAGCGGGTCTCTGTGCGCCGGCCGAAGGAGTTGTTCTTCGACGAGATGTCGGCGACGGTCGGTTACCTCTCGAGCGCGGCCGATGAGATCGGCATCAGCAGGCGCGTCAAGTACCTCGACGACCGTCCGAATTACGGTCACTTCCTCATCGATAAGAAATTTGGGCCTCGTGGCGGTGTCTCGGCCGACTTCACGTCGGCCGAGAGCGCCAAGACCTGGCGCGCGGCGACGAACCTCAACACGAAGGAACTCCGGTTTGTAGACTCAATCCTTTTCGAAAACTACTGGCGGACCAACAACAACTCCTCGTACGGCTTTGCGCTGACGGCCGCCAAGGCGGTCACGCGCAAGCTCGGCCTGAACGGAGGATACGCCAGCATCGATCGGTTCTATGGCGGCCTCAACTCCGACCGCTTTCAGTCCGGGAATCGTGTGTTTCTGATGGCGACCTACACCATGTCCCCGCGTTTCACCGCATCGGCGTTCATCACCAGGGCGGTGGGGAACGAGTTTCCGCTTCTCCAGAGAACGCTCTCGAACCTCATCTTTTCCTATAACGCGTTGCCTGATCTGCGACGGACAGGGTTGTTCTGAGCCGCATGGCGAAAACGAAGCGCTCGACCGTGCTGCCCGGATTCCGGCTGACGCTGGGATTCACCATCTTCTACTTGTGCCTGATCGTGCTCGTGCCGCTGCTGACGCTACCGGCTCGAACGGCGACGATGGGATGGGCCGCGATGTGGCAGACCATCAGCGATCCCCGCGTCGTCGCATCGTACAAGCTGAGTGTCGGAGCCGCTTTGATCGCCGCCGCCGTGAACGCGGTATTCGGCCTCATCGTGGCGTGGGTGCTCGCTCGCTATCAGTTCCCCGGGAAACGCATCGTCGATGCCTTCATCGATTTGCCATTCGCGCTGCCGACGGCCGTCGCCGGCATTACGCTGACCACACTCTACGCACCCAATGGATGGCTCGGCGCGCCGCTCGAAAAGTACGGCATCAAGGTGGCGTTCACACCGTTGGGCATCACGATCGCCCTCGTGTTCATCGGCCTGCCGTTCGTGGTGCGAACGCTTCAGCCGGTCATCGAGGATCTCGACGTCGAGATCGAGGAGGCCGCCACCAGCCTCGGAGCCAGCCGGTCGTACGTGCTGACGCGCATCATCCTGCCGTACCTGTATCCCGCGTGGCTGACCGGCTTCGCGCTCGCGTTTGCCCGGGCGGTGGGTGAATACGGATCGGTCGTCTTCATCTCCGGCAACATGCCGATGCGGACCGAGATTGCGCCGCTGCTGATCATCACCAAGCTCGAGCAGTACGACTACGCGGGCGCGACGGCGATCGCCGTCGTCATGCTCTTGATTTCGTTCACGCTGCTGCTCACGGTCAACGCGCTCCAGGGCTGGAGCAGCAGAAAGCTGGCGCACTGATGGCGCACGTGCAGACCGGGCGGACGCGGGATCCGCAGAAGGGACTCACCGAGCCTGCGCCAGTGCGATGGTTGCTGACCGCTCTCGCATTGGGGTTTCTGCTTCTCTTTCTTGCCGTGCCGCTCGTTGCCGTCTTCACCGAAGCCTTCCGGCTGGGGTGGTCGGCGTACCTCACGGCCATCAGCGAGCCCGACGCGATGTCCGCGCTGAAGCTCACGCTCACGGCGGCGGCGATCGCAGTGCCGGCGAACCTGCTGTTCGGTATCGCGGCAGCATGGGCCATCGGCAAGTTTCAGTTCCGCGGCAAACAGTTGCTGATTACGCTGATCGACCTGCCGTTTGCGGTCTCCCCCGTCATCTCCGGCATGGTCTTCGTGCTCCTCTTCGGCCGGCAGGGCTATCTGGGGCCGTGGCTGATGGAGCATGACGTCCGCATCGTCTTCGCGATACCGGGAATCGTGCTCGCGACGATCTTCGTGTCGTTTCCATTCGTCGCGCGGGAGATCATCCCGGTCATGGAGGCGACCGGCTCGCAGGAAGAGGAAGCGGCGAGGGTGCTCGGAGCCGGCGGGTTCCAGACGTTTTTTCGCGTGACGCTGCCGAACATCAAGTGGGGCCTGCTCTACGGCGTGATTCTCTGCAACGCCCGCGCAATGGGAGAGTTCGGCGCGGTATCCGTCGTGTCCGGCCATATTCGCGGGCTGACAAACACACTTCCGCTGCATGTGGAGATTCTTTACAACGAGTATCAGTTCCAGGCGGCGTTCGCGGTGGCATCACTCCTCGCGTTTCTCGCGCTCGTCACGCTCGTTCTGAAAACCATCGTAGAGTATCGGACGCGGACAATCGAGAGATCCATAGATCTCTAGATCCATAGATCTCTAGATATTACATGGGCATAGACATCCGCAACATCAGCAAGACCTTCGGTCGCTTCACGGCGCTTCGCGACGTGAGCTTCGAAGTACGCCCGGGTGAGCTCGTGGCGCTGCTGGGGCCGTCGGGCTGCGGCAAGACGACGCTGCTGCGGATTGTCGCCGGGCTCGAAACGCCGGACGGCGGCAGCGTGCTCTTCGAGGGAGAGGACGCGACGCATCGTCAGGTCGGCGAGCGCCGCGTCGGCTTCGTTTTTCAACACTACGCGCTGTTCCGTCACATGTCGGTCTTCGAAAACGTCGCGTTCGGCCTTCGCGTCCGGCCGCGCGCGCATCGTCCGTCGAATGACGTCATCACGTCAAAGGTGACGAACCTGCTCAAGCTGGTGCAGCTTGACTACCTCGGTGACAGGTATCCATCTCAGCTCTCCGGTGGTCAGCGGCAGCGGGTCGCGCTCGCGCGTGCCCTGGCGGTAGAGCCGAAAGTGCTGCTCCTTGACGAGCCGTTCGGAGCGCTCGACGCCAAAGTACGGCAGGAGCTCCGCCGCTGGCTGCGACGTCTTCACGAAGAAATTCACCTCACGAGCGTGTTCGTGACCCACGATCAGGAAGAGGCGCTCGAGCTCGCGGATCGCATCGTGATCATGAACGAAGGAAAAATCGAGCAGGATGCGAGCCCTGTCGAGGTCTTCGAGCGGCCGGCGAGCCCGTTCGTGATGAATTTTCTCGGTAATGTGAACATCTTCCACGGGCGGGTTGAGAAAGGGCGGGCGCTGCTTGGCCCGATCGCACTCGACTATCCCGAGCACGCGGCGGTCGAGTCACGACCGGCGGCCGGTTATGCGCGCCCCCACGAGCTGGACGTCACACGCACCGACAGCGGCGGCGGGTTGTGGGCGATCCTCGAGACGGCGAATCTTGCGGGCGCGATTGTGAAGCTCGAGCTGCTGGATGACATGCGGACGCTGCTGCAGGTGGAAGTCGCGCGCGAGCACTACGATGGGTTGAATCCAAAAATCGGCGAGAGGTTGTACGTGCGCCCGAAGAAAATCCGGGTGTTCGTCGACGCCAGCCCTTAGGACAGCCTTTCCTTTGGCATCGCGACGTAGAAGGTCGCGCCTTTCTCCAATTCGCCTTCCGCCCACACCCGCCCGCCGTGCCGCGAGACAATGCGCTGCACATTCGCGAGGCCGATTCCTGTCCCCTCGAAATCCTCGGTGCGGTGCAGTCGCTGGAACACGCCGAACAGCCGGTTTGCATATGCCATGTCGAAGCCGACGCCATTGTCTTTGACGTACACAATGAAATCTCCGCTCGATCCATCGCGCGCGCCCACTTCGATCACCGCGTTTTCGCGTGTTCGCGAGTACTTGAGAGCGTTTGACAACAGGTTGGTGAACACCAGCTGCAGCATGCTGGGGTCCCCGGGTACCGTCGGCAGGGGGCCGATGTGCCATTCGACCGAGCGGCCGGGCTCGGCCTGCATCACATCGCGCTGGGCCTGGCGGACGATCGCATTCAGATCAACGCGCGTGTGCAGCATCTCGGCGCGTCCCATCCGCGAGAAGACAAGTAGCGCATCGATGAGCTCACCCATCTTCACGGCACTTTCGGAGATGAGCCGCAGATAGCGGAGGCGGTTGTCGTCGAACCGGGCCCCGGGCGATTTCTGCAGCAGCTCGGCGAACCCGCTGACGTGTCGCAGCGGGGCGCGCAGATCGTGCGACACGGAGTACGAGAACGCTTCCAGCTCTCTATTCACCGCCGCCAGCTGATCCCTGCGCTCGCCGAGCTCCGTGATCAGCGTCTGCTGCCGCTCGCGCATGACCGTGTTGTCGAGCTGCACCGCCGTCTCGCCGCAGCACGCGCGGAGCAGCGCGAGATCGTCTGACACGAACAACGCCGCCTTCGGCAGGATCACGAACAGCAGTCCGCGCGGCGCTATCTCGCACGGTATCGGCACCACATACACACTACCGGCCGCGCCGCCGGGAAGCACCCACTCGTGATGCTTCACAAGCGTCGCGGTGTTGCTCCGCCAGGCGTCGAGCAGGCTGCCTTCGGGAACGGCGCGACCCGGCTCGAGATAACCCCAGCGGCTGACGGCGACGACCAGTGCCTGACGCTCGTCATCCCACAACGCCGCAGAGGCACCTGTCGCGCCTACCCCGGCAACGGCGAAGGTGCTCAGCCGACTCAGCGCGTCGTTTTTAGAGGATGCGCCGCCCGTGAGCGCGCGATCGGAAAGAAACCCGTAAAGCTCGGACGACTGCCACAACCGCCTGAGCCACGCAGGCGGCGCGAACGCGACGTAATAATTTACAGCCGCACAGAGGGCCGCCAGGGGAATGAGGGCGTCGGCCACCACTCGCGCGACAGGGAGAACCGCAATCACCACCGCGAGAATGAAGACAATCTCCAGCAGCAGCGCCCCGAGTCCCGCGTGCCGCATGCGCCAACGAGTGACGCCGCCGGCGGCGCGCGCGCCTTGCCTGAACACCCACGCGACATACCCGAGCAGCCCGATGAAATAGAGAAACGCGACAGCCATGAGCGCGGTCGAGCGCAACGGCCACGCGGCCGACCAGGTCACGACCAACGACACGACGAGCCCCACGGCGGCCACGTGCTGCACGGTTCGAGAGATCGGGCGGAAGTGCGAGACGACACGCAGCAGGAGGTACGGATGCGCAAGCAGCACGCTGAAGCCGAGCGGCCGGATCCACGCAGCCTGAACATTCGTCAGGCGCAGGGCCGGCTCGAGAATCAGCAGAATGGCGAGTGATCCGAAGACGAGAAAAATATCGAGCGATACGCGATCGCGCCAGCGGGCCCACTGCGCCACCATGCGGATGGCGAGCATCACGATGGAGCCCTGGGTGATCCACTCTAGGAAGGCGTGTGAGGACACTGGGGGCGGCGGTGAAAGTAAAAAATTAAAAGTGAAAAGTCAAAGTCAAAGTGAACGTCAAAGCAGGATCTTACTTTCTACTTTCTACTTTCTACTTTTCACTTTCACTTTTCACTTCCTGCTTTCACCACCGACCCCTTGAGGGGGGACCCGCCTAATTCCTTTTCCACGAGCTCGGCTTGCACGATGAAACGGCGGGGAGCATTCCCAATAAAGGAAAAGGGATAGCACGTAATCAAGGTGATCGTCGGTGTGCTGGTGGGCGCAATCACCCACACGTCGTCCGGATCGACGATGTGCGTCTTGGTGACCCGATAACGGAACTCGCCACGCACGGTGAGAAAGTTCACTTCGTCATCGAGGCGAATATGTTCGAGGCGGCGGAATAACCCGTCGCGATGGGCAGCGAGCGCGACATTCCCGCGCCTCAGCCATGGCAGCGGTGTGTCGGGAAGGTGGCCAACGGCTTTCTCCAATGTTTTGTCGTCGTCCCCCTCCGCCACTGCCGCTGATAGCTGGAGTCTCGGAAGGTCGATACGGCCGATAATCTCGCCGGTGACCGGCGACTTCGACCCGTCCGGTTTCGCCGTGCGAACGGTCGGCGCTCGCTCGATCGCGACCGTCTGATCGACCCGTGATTTCGCAGCGCGTTGGAAGCGCCATGTATGAACCGTGACGATGCTGTAATAGACGAGGCACACGACGCCGAACGCCATCAGCGCGCGGCTCATCCAGATACGCCAGATGCGGGTATCGCGCATCATCGTTCACCGCTCAGACTGCGTCCACCATACGACCGACGTGTACGCACCGCGAGCTTCTCGCCATTGGGACGCCTCGCGTCAACCGCCACGCGGCGCAGCGCTTCCCCGCGCAAAGCCGCGACCGAAGGGACATATCCGATCGTGTACATATTGCGGATGTCGCGGGCGACCCGTTGAAGAGTCTCCTCGATGTCTGCGGCACTTTTCGGCCTGAAGGCGACGCCACCGGTAGACTCCGACAACTGCTTTAGAAAACCGGGATCGGCCTCCGTATCCATGGGATCGACGAGCGCGATTGTGTAGATGACGGCGTTCGAAGCCTGTGCGTTTGCGACGACCTCAGTACGCGTCACATTGCTGGCGTTATCGCCACCATCACTCAGGACGATGAGCACTTGACGCTCGAAGCCGCCCTTCTGCACATGGTCGAGCCCCGCGTTCACGGCGTTGTAGACGGCTGTTTGCCCCCGCGCCTTGATCGCTTGTATGAGCGCGACGCGTAGCTCGGGCTCCGCGTTGGTAAAGGGTTTGTCTGCTGGAAGCGGTATGTGGATCTGTTCATTGAAGCCCATGACGAAGAACTCGTCCTGCGCGTTCATGGCCTTCGTGAACGCCATACTCGCCGCAATCACCATGTCGCGATTCGGCGCCATGCTGCCGCTGGCATCGATGAGCAAACCCACCGTAACCGGTGCGTCCTGGTTATTGAAAAAACTGATCGATTGGGGCCGCTTCTCTTCCAGCACGCGAAACGAGTCCTGGGTAAGACCGCCGACGTAGCCGCCCCTCTTGTCCTTGACCGCTACGTGGAGCACGACCAGCTCGGATTGCGTCGAAAAATCAGGCTTACCCGCCGTCTCTTGCGCGGCCGGGGCGGCAAGTGCCGCAAACATGCAAGCCAGACCGATGAGGCGCTTCATGGACAATCACAGAACGGGGTAGGGGTGAGGGCGGGGATAGCCCTGCCCTGCGACCCTTCCCCTTTGTGTCAGTTCAAGTCTACGCCCGGAAGCGCAGCCACGCGCCGCCGAGAAGCGAAATCATGCCCAGCAGCCCGATTCCCGCCATTGGCGTGCTCGTACGCGGAAGACGGGTGCGCGCTACCGTGCCTTCCTGAGTCGCCCGCGGAGCGGACGTTGACTGCGCAGAGGTCGATGCCTGCTCCGTCGACACACCTACAGGAGGCGTATTAGCAGCCGCCGCAACGAGCTGTTCGTCTGTCAACCCTGTTTCCTGGCCCGTCGGCGAGACATATGCGAGATCGGCTGTTTGCACCTGATCGTTTCCCTTGGTCTCGGTTTTTGTCATCAGCACGGTGGTGTTGGTGGCCTTTGCGAGACGGAGGGCCTGTGACCTCGGGTAGATGAATTCGCGCCCGATGGTGTTGCCGGGATACCACCACGTCTTCACGGCAGCAGGCTGGCCCGCTGGCGTCTCAAGGAACCTCAGCTCTGCATCGTCGGACGCCCTGGGGCGTACGGCGTTGATCGTCATGAACATGCCGTACGTTTTGCTGCTGGCATCTTTCGCCTGCACCTGCATCACTCTTTTTCCAGTCGTGCCATCGACAAAGCGGAAGACGTAAGTGCCCGGGGGCAGTGTTACGCCAGGGAGCTCGACCGGTTGCTTAAATGTGAACTCTGTGCGCGAATCCATCGGTTGGCCTTGTGCAAAAGTTGGCGTCGCTGACATCGTCAGCAGCATCGCCGCACACGCCGTAGTCATCAATCTATTGAACATATGTGTCCTCCTCGACAGGTTACGCTGTGCAATTGGCTTGCCGGTCATCCAGAAGGAATTAAGTAGCTAAGCTGTAGCGAATGGCGTCAGAGAGGGATTTTCCGACAATACTGAACGTCGTTCAGCACCGCGGATTTGGCGCCTGTGTATCAGCTAGAATCGCGCGCTGACTCGTGACGAACCTCATCACGCCGCCCTGCGCGGGCTCTGCCCATCTCACATTCACTCGCACCGGTGACGCGACCGTGCTGACACGCGCATTCGCCACCAGCCCCGCGAAGCTGATCGAAACACGAAGGGGCGGCGCGACGTGCTGGGTGTACTCGACGACGTTTGGTGGAGGACTGGTCGGCGGGGACGCCGTTCATCTGCGTGCGGAGGTCACCGCGGGCGCGCGGGCACTGCTGACAACGCAAGCGTCAACGAAGGTCTATCGATCGCTCCGCCCTTCGCGTCAGAGCCTACATGCCACGGTGGGCGCCGATGCGTTTCTCGCTGTCGTGCCGGATCCGGTGGTGTGTTTCGCCGGCGCCGATTTCACCCAGACGCAGCGATACGATCTGCATGCCGACGCAAGTCTCGTCATGGTGGACTGGATCACCTCCGGGCGGCATGCGTCGGGCGAGCGCTGGGCGTTCTCGCATTACGAGAACCGGTTCGACGTGAAACGCGGCTCGCAGCGCATCTTCTTCGATGGGCTCGTACTCGCGCCGAACATGGATTCGGTCGTCGAACGGATGGGGCGCTTTAACGTGCTGCTGACGGCAATCGTGACCGGTCCCCTCGTGGCTGGTGCTGCCGTGGATCTCGTGACTCGACTCTCGCAGGCTTCGATCGATCGCGACGCCGATCTGGTCGTGTCCGCGTCGCGGCTTCGCGACGGCGGAACGCTGCTGCGCATGGCGGGCGCAAGCGTCGAGCAAATGGGGCGCGCGCTGCGCGCCCATCTCGCCTTTCTGTCGCCGCTGGCCGGCGACGATCTCTGGAACAGAAAATGGTGACTTCATGCATCTGACGCCGCACGAGCTCGACAAGCTCGCATTGCATCAGGCCGGCTTTCTCGCGCAGAAGCGTCTGGCGCGCGGGCTGCGGCTGAACTACCCCGAAGCCGTCGCGCTTATCAGCGCGCAGGTGATGGAGTTCATTCGCGACGGCCGCACGGTGGCCGAGCTCATGGATCTCGGGCGTCAACTACTCGGCCGCGCCGACGTGATGGACAACGTTCCCGAGATGATCGTCGAGGTGCAGGTGGAGGGTACTTTTCCAGACGGCAGCAAGCTCGTCACCGTGCACCATCCCATCGTCGCCGAGCGCGGCAACATCGACCTGGCGCTGCATGGGAGTTTTCTGCCGGCACCCAAGGCAGGCGCGGGCATTGTGTCAGGCTCGAGCCGGACCCTAATTCCCGGCGAGATCCTGCCCGCCGATGGAGACATCATCCTCAACGACGGCCGCGAGGCGGTGCAGGTGACCGTCACCAATCGCGGCGATCGCCCCATTCAGGTTGGCAGCCATTACCATTTCGGGCAGACAAATCGCGCGCTCGAGTTCGATCGCGCGATGGCAACCGGGCGACGCCTCGACATCCCCGCCGGCACCGCCGTGCGATTCGAGCCGGGAGAGACGCGAACGGTCGCGCTCGTCGAGATTGCGGGCAATCGCGTTGTGCGAGGAGGTCTGCTGTGAGCTACCGCATGCTGCGACGGCACTATGCCGACATCTACGGCCCGACGACAGGCGATCGCGTTCGGCTCGCCGACACCGATCTCGTGGCGCAGGTCGAACGAGATCACACTGTCTATGGCGACGAGTGCAAGTTTGGCGGCGGCAAGGTGCTGCGCGACGGAATGGGGCAGGCCGCCGGCATCAGCGACGATCGCGCGCTCGACCTGGTGATTACCAATGCGCTCATCATCGACTGGACGGGCATCTACAAAGCGGACATCGGGGTGAAGCATGGCCGGATTGCGGGCATTGGCAAGGCAGGGAATCCCGACGTGATGGCCGGCGTCTCACCAGACCTCGTCGTGGGTGTCACCACAGAGGCGATTGCCGGCGAGGGGTTCATCCTGACCGCCGGGGGTATAGACGCGCACATTCATTACATCTGCCCGCAGCAGATCGACGTCGCGCTCGCGAGCGGAGTGACGACGTTCATCGGCGGCGGCACCGGGCCCGCGACAGGCACGAAGGCAACCACGTGCACGCCTGGATCGTGGTACCTCGAGAAGATGCTGCAGTCGACCGACGCGTTACCGATGAACTTTGGATTTCTCGGGAAGGGCAACAGCTCGATGCCCGAAGGGCTTCACGAACAGATTCGGGCTGGGGCGATCGGGTTGAAGCTGCACGAAGACTGGGGCTCGACACCGGCGGCTATCGATTGCTGCCTCTCCGTTGCGGATGAGTACGACGTGCAGGTGGCCATTCATACCGACACCCTGAACGAGTCGGGCTTCGTGGATGATTCCATCGCCGCGTTCAAGGGCCGGGCAATCCACACGTATCACACCGAGGGAGCGGGCGGGGGTCACGCGCCCGACATCATCCGGGTGTGCGGCGAAGCAAACGTACTCCCCAGTTCGACGAACCCGACGCGGCCGCTCACCGTCAACACGCTCGATGAGCATCTCGACATGCTGATGGTCTGCCACCATCTCGACAAGAACATTCCCGAGGACGTGGCGTTTGCGGAGAGCCGCATCCGCAACGAGACGATTGCGGCCGAGGACATCCTCCACGATCTCGGCGCCATCAGCATGATCTCGAGCGACAGCCAGGCCATGGGACGCGTCGGCGAGGTTGTCGCGCGAACATGGCAGACGGCGCACAAGATGCGGCAGCAGCGCGGGCCGTTGCCGGGTGAACAGGGGGCCAACGACAATCTGCGCATCCGGCGCTATGTGGCGAAATACACCATCAACCCCGCCATTACGCACGGAGTCGGCGCGGAAGTCGGATCGGTTGAGGTCGGCAAGCTTGCCGACCTCGTGCTGTGGCACCCGGCGTTCTTCGGCGTCAAGCCGGAGCTCGTCATCAAAGGCGGATTCATCGCGTGGTCGCAAATGGGCGACGCCAACGCATCAATCCCGACGCCGCAGCCGGTCGTCATGCGGCCGATGTTCGGGGCATACGGCGCGGCAGGTGCGGCGACTTCGCTTGCATTCGTATCGAAGGCGTCACTGGAGTCCGGCTCGGTGCAGCGCTACGGCCTGCGCAAGAACCTGTACGGAGTGCGTGGCTGCCGCGCACTGACGAAAGCCGATTTGAAGCTGAATAGCGCGACACCGAAGATGCATGTAGACCCGGAGACCTACATCGTCACGGCCGATGGCGAGGAGCTGCGCTGCGAGCCGGCATCGGTGCTGCCGCTCGCTCAGAGGTACTTTTTGTTTTAGGGATCTCTTAACAGGCGACCAGGAGATTAGGAGTTGGCTTGTGAAAAAGAATCCTCCTGCCCTCCTGATCTCCTGTTCAAGGAATTGAGACATGAATTTTTTAGTGTGGCAGCTGATCGATTCAGGATTTCCCTCCGGGGGGTTCGCGCACTCGGGCGGACTCGAGGCGGCGGTGCAGCACGGCTATGTCACAGACAGCGCCGGCGTGTACGCGTTCGCGGGACGGTCGCTCGCGCAATGCGGGCGCAGCAGCCTGCCGCTCGTCACGGCGGCTCACCGCGGCCCGGACGCTGCGGCGGAGCTCGACGACCTCTCCGACGTGTTCCTCTCGAACCCGATCGCCAACCGCGCCAGCCGAGCCCAGGGCCGCGCCCTCCTGACGTCGATAGCGCGCGTCTTCCCTGACGCGCGGGTCGCGTCCGTGGCCGCCCGCATCCGGATCGATCAGGGAACGGGCCACTACGCGCCGCTGTTTGGCGCATTGTTCGACCTCCTGGGTGTGAGTGTGCTCGATACGCAGCGGGCGTTTCTGTTTATCGCGTTACGCGGCATCACCTCCGCAGCCGTCCGGCTTGGATTGATCGGCGCCTACGAGGCCCAGACGATTCACGCCAGCCTGGCGCCGTGCATCGATACGGTGATTCACGACTGCGCGGCCCTCACGCCAAACGAGATTGCGCAGACTGCGCCCCTCATCGATTTGTTCCAGTCGACCCACGATCGCTTGTATTCGAGGTTATTCCAATCATGAGCAGACCCTGTTTCCATCATGCACAGGACCCGCATACGCACGACGGCGATCCGATGACGGCTGGATCCTTCGGCCAGCGAGCCTCGCCGAAGCGCCGCGACTACACCGGACGATCGTTCACCGTCGGGATCGGAGGTCCGGTGGGCAGCGGAAAGACGGCGCTGCTGCTGGCGTTGTGCCGCAGGCTTCGCGATCGCTATCAGCTGGGGGTCGTCACGAACGATATCTTCACGAAAGAAGATGCCGAATTCCTGGTGCGCCACGACGCGCTGCCATCAGAGCGCATCCGCGCGGTAGAGACCGGCGGATGTCCGCACACCGCCATCCGCGACGACATCAGCCCCAATCTGGTCGCCCTGGACGCGCTCATGCAATCGCTTCACCCCGAGCTCTTGTTCGTGGAGAGCGGCGGCGACAACCTCGCCGCACAATTCAGCCGCGACCTGGCCGACTATACGATTTACGTCATCGACGTCTCCGGGGGCGACAAGATTCCGCGCAAGGGCGGCCCGGGGATTACCCAATCCGATCTGCTGATCATCAACAAGACAGATCTTGCGCCGCTCGTGGGAGCGGATCTTGGTGTTATGGAACGCGACGCACGCCGCATGCGCGGCGACGGGCCGTTTCTGTTCACGCAGATCAAGAACGATCAGGGAGTGGATGAGGTTGTGGGACACGTGACTACGGCGTGGAAAGCCGCCGCGGCAAGCCTGTAGCTGGTAGCCCGTAGCTGATAGCGAGTCCAGCCTACAGGCCACCGGCTACCACCTACCGGCTAGCTAGAGCAGCGCACGTTCGCAATCTCGTCGCGCTTCTGCTTGAACGCCCCCACCCAGTCGTCAATCGGCACTTTCGGGTCGCGCGTGGTGAACCGCGAGACTTCGAATAAATCCCGGAGTTGCTGATCGCTGAGCTGCGCCAGAAGGTCGGCGAGGAATTGCCGGCCGCTCTCGCTGATTTTCGGGTGCTCGAGTGAGCCGCTGAACGACTTCGAAAGCTGGGCGACGCATCCCTTCGCGTCTTTCCACATCGGCGTGGTGGACCACGCCTCGAAATTGACCGCGCTGTTCTTGTCGGCGTTCGTCAACGTCGCTTTACCGAACGTCTTGCCGAGGTCGTTAATCAGCATGAGCGGGTGCTTGCAGCTTCCGTCTTCCTGCGCGCTCAGGCCATGCACCTTGTCCAGGCACACGAGCCGCTGCTGTTGCGGCTTGTTGTCTGTGTGCTGAATCATCGCAGCCAGAAGTTTCAGCGCGTCTCGGTGGGAGAGCGGCGCGCCGCCGCTGCCCTGGTCCACGAAATTCAACTCGACCCACGCCCAGCCCGTGTCTTTGCCCAACTCGATGGCGTCTCCGGCGAACTTACGCTCGACCACGGCGGCGCTGAACTCGCTCGTGCCCTCGGTCTTTTTCTGGATCTTCATGGGATCCGCGGGGCAACCCTTGCAGACGACCTTGACCGGATACATGTGATCGGCACCGAACCCGAGGGCCCACAGGAGCCGCGAAGAGGCGACCTCTGAGTAAATTTCGCCGTTGGCTTCACCGTATTTCACTCGAATTTTGTCGTCCGGTGAAATGGCGCAGTCGAACTTCGGGGTGCCGGTCTGTTTGGATTCAACATAGTCGCAATTCAGGACGCCCTCTGGCTGAAACCCATCGCTCGCCTGCGGGCCTGTGCGAATGTTCCTTGACGCTACATCACCAGGCATCCAGACCTGCGCATGCCGCAGAGACGCAAGGCGGACATCGTTGTCCACCTTTTTATATGGGTCTTTCTTCTGAGCGTGAAGGGCGGTAGTGCAGCAGATCGCGACAGTGAGCGACAACAGTCGAACCTTCATGACTCCCGACGAGCAAGAGACGTACCTACTGCATACAGGCGGGGCCGGAGAGTGTGGAGATGACGATTAACGGATTTCGTCCCTGCGGAATGAGTGCATGCGATACCGTGTGCGGCACGAGGCTGAAGGTGCCCGCCTGCACCTTCTGCTCCGTGGCGCCGATGCGCAGTATGCCCTCCCCGGCGACGACATAAATCCACTCCTCGGCAGCATCGTGGGTATGGGCCAGCCACGCGTCGCGAAGCTGATGCAGCGTCGCGGTTCCGGTCGCCGTACAACCGAGTACAGAGTCTTTTCGACCCTCGCGCCCGCCAATGAAGTTCTTCTCGAGAAATAGCGGCACGGGCGTCACTTTCGGGTCGCCCGGAGGACCCAAAGATGCGGCTGGGGCAGGCGGCGGCGCGACCGGCTCGGGCGCCTTTGAAGGTGGCGGTGCAGCGCTGAGCGAAACATCGACCGCCAGTGATTCGCCGGACCGCAGCGTCAGCTCACGTTCGAGCGTCACCGACCCCTCATGCGCAAATCGGAGCCGGTAGGTGCCGGGACGCATATTCATCATCCGCATCGAGCCATCTGCCGCAGTAACACCTTCGCGCGACACGACTCCAGTTGTTGTCATCACGGTCGCGTCAGCGAGGGGGGCGCCAAGCGCGTCGGTCACTTGAATGGTAAGGGTGCCGAACTTCGCTGCCGCAGCTGCACGCGGGGGCGCGGCCGGCTTTGACGGCGGGGTTGGCGGTGCCGTCTGTGCGGACACCCCCGCAGACGTCAGCAGGGCGAACGTGGCGAACGTACAGAGAAAAAGGGTTCGACGCATGCTTTCAGTTTACGCCGAACCCCCCTCGATTATTGCGTCGCTATTTCGCGGCGCGCAGCGTGATTTTTTGCACCCGCCAGTTGGCGAGCTCGCCGACGAGCAGTTCGTTCTCGTTGCGGCAATCGATCGAATTGACGAGGCTGAACTCCTTCGGAAGCTTCCCCGCGCTGCCGAACCTGCCGATCACGGTGCCCTTGAGGTCAACCTTGTAGATCGCGGCGTCATCCATCCCGTCGGGATCGCCCGTGTGGGCCACATACAGTACAGGCTGCGCACCCCGTGTCAGGCATAGCGCGGTCGGCGCCCCGACATTGGTGAACTGGGTCTTGAACGTCCCTTCGGTATCGAACACCTGGACGCGCTTGTTGCCTTCGTCGCCGACGTACACATTGCCCTGTGCGTCGATCGCGATCCCATGCACGATGTTGAACTGCCCCTGGCCGCTGCCACGGGATCCCCAGTTCTTGATCCACTTGCCGTTGCGATCGTATTTGGCCACGCGCGCGTTGCCGTATCCGTCAGCGACGTAGATGTTGCCCTGCGCGTCCCACGCCACGTCGGTCGGACGGGAAAAGCTCTCCCCTTCTACGCCGGCGCCTGGCAACGGCGGCGGGCCGGCTGGCGCGCCGCCACCTCTGCCACCGCCGCCACCGGCTGGAGGCTCCGGCTGGATGGTCGGAATGTTCGTCGGCAGCGGAGTCAGACGAGGCGCCGGCACGGTCATCGCTTCAGGCTTGCGGCTGAGCACCATCTGCACCCGGCCGTTCGAATCGAACTTGATCACCTGGGACGACATCTGATCGACGACCCAGACGTTGTCCTGCGGGTCGACGCGCACCTGCTGCGGCTGCAGAAATCCGTAAATGCCCTGTCCAATCTCGCGCACGTATTTCCCGGTGCGATCGAACTGGAAAAGGCGGCCGCCGCCGTGCGACACCGCCCGCGCCGTGCCGATGGTAATGGTCGGGTTTCCCGTGCGCGTGTAAACGTAGATGTCACCCCTCGAGTTGCTCGCCACGCCGGCAACCTCGCCAAGGTGGATGTTGTCTGGCATCGTCAAAGGGTTCGGGTTCGAATCGAACTGAATTGCAGGTGCCGTCTGCCCCGACAGAAGCGCGCCGCTGATGGCGAACACGGCCGCGATCGAGAGAAGGAATATTTTCTTCATGTGTCCCCCTTATCGCGCCGCCGCAGACGACGTGGCCGGCTGCATCTTCGATGGGTTCAGGATGATCTTCTGCGCCCGCCAGGCCGAGATCTCGGATACGAACAACTGATCCGGATTGCGGCAGTCGATTTCATGGACGGTGCTGAACTCGCCGAGCCCTTTGCCGGCCTTGCCGAATTTGCCGATGATCTTCCCGTCGAGCTCCATCTTGTAGATCTCGCCGGTGATTGCCCACGACGCGGCGGGGTTGGAGTCGGGATTCGAGTTCGACGAGTACAGATACTGGTGGGGGCCTGGTGAAATGCACACCGCCCAGGGGTTGCCCACGTTGGTGTACATGGTTTTGAGCGTGAGGTCGTTGTTCAGCACGACGATGCGCCGGTTGCCTCGATCCCCGACGTAGATGTTGCCCTGTGCGTCGGACGTAATCGAGTGCGGCGTGTTGAGCTGGTTCGGCGCGTCACCCCGTTCTCCGCCCGCGAACTGGCCGATGAAGCGTCCGTTCTTGTCAAACTTCACGACGCGCGAATTCACATACCCGTCGGAGACAAAGATGTTGCCTTGCGCATCCCAGGTGACGTCGGTCGGCCGGCCGAACCCGTACTTCCGATCGAGCGCCGGCGGGTTCTGCGCGTTCTGCGTGGTGGTCGCGCCCGCAACCGGCTCCGGCCGTCGGCCCAACACCATCACGACGCGCCCCTGCGGGTTGAACTTGATGACCATGTTCGTTCCCTCGTCGACGACCCAGACGTGGTCATCGCGATCGACACGCACCTGGTGCGCGAACTCGATGCCGTACACGCCGACGCCCCATTCCTTCACGAACGTGCCGTTCGGATCGAACTCGAACAGGCGTGTATCACCGCTGCGGTGATAGATGAAGATGTGTCCCTTCGAGTTGGTGGCGATGCCGATGCCTTCGCCCAGGTAGAGATCAGCGGGGAGCTTGAAGAAATTGGGCACCGACGTGTGCGGAATGGTGGGAACGTTCTCCGCAGTCGCCTTGGTCTGCGCGAGCAATGGAGTGCCGCCGAGGAGCGCGGCCGTGCCGGCGGACACGAATAGACGAGTGAGCATTCTCATGGACGCCTCCCGCTTCGGGTTGTTTCGAGTGAGCGTGAAAATCTATACCGGATTCAGTTGATCTTCAAGGTCTTCAACGGCGACGGCACGACGGGCGGTTTCTGCAGAATGTCGCGAATTCGCTGGATCTCGAGCTCTTCAAAGATCAAGCTCGGCGCGATGACGGATACGGCCGAGGTTGCACCGGCGCGATAGGAAAACACGGCGCGCTCTTTCGAGGCCTCTGCAAGATCCCTGAATGCCATCGGCGATACCGTACCGAAGCGCATACCGCGGACCGGCGTCTCTTTGCCGTCCAGCGTAATCTGCACAATCGACTCGATGCCGGGCCCGGCGGCCCCACCCTGGCCGTCCGATCGCACGCCGCGCACGATGTAGCCAAAGGTCTTGTCCTGCGCTTTCAGCAGCGCCAGGTATTTTTCCTTCAGCCCGGCCGCCGGAATCGCGTCCGCGCTTTCGATCTGAAAGACGCCGGCGAGCACGGTCATGGACCGCCCGTGACCGTTCGACCGCGCAAAATTCTTTTGTGGCACACGGCTGGTCAACAAGGCGGTGAGACGCCCCTTCTCGACGAGCGTCACGTCTTTTGCCCGCACCCCCTCATCGTCGACCACATAGCTGCCGGCGAGCGGCTTGCCCTCGAAGTGCGTCAGCGATGGCGTATCGCTTGCGTTGAACGAGTCGGCCATGACACGAAGTCCCGTGCGATTCAGGAACGGCGACGATTGCCCCTGGGCCATGCGCGGATTCTCAGCGTCTGGGGGACGACGGGCCTGCATCATCTGCACGAGCGTCTCCGCGACGAACTGCGCACTGCCTGGACCGTCGATCAACACGGGGCCGGCGAACTCCTCTCCTATCGGCGCGACACGAGCAGCCCCGACGTTGGCCGCAATCTGCCTCGCGCGTTCGATGAGGTCGGAAACCGGTGGCAGATCGGTCAGCGTGCGACCGACCTCGCTGAAGGTCTCCCGGACCGGCATCCCATCGCCGGCCTGCGCTTCTCCGTACATGGTGAGCGACGTTATGTGAATCGGCGCAACCGTCCTGGAGCCTTCGCTGTTGAGGTAGTAACGCGTGCCGTGGATCTGCGTGACCGCGACTTCGGAGAGATCGACGTCGGGATGCGCCGCGAAGACCGCCGACGGCTGCTGCACCCGCGCAATCGCATCGGAACGGTCCGCCTTTCCGCCGTCGCTCGCTGCATTCAGGCGAGCTTTGGCGAGACCCGCCGTAGCCTTGGCGGAGGCGGGAAGGCGGTCGTCCAGAAGGATCGTCTCGACCGGCGGCTCCTCAGAAAAATCCGGGATCGGATCGCTCGCGGTGCGGTTCTGGAATGCCGCCTTCTTGCGCGCGAACATCGTGATCGCACGCTTGTACGCCGCATCGGTGGTGAGCCAGATCTCCCGGCGCATCGCGTCGTAGTCGTCGTCGAGAGGCGCGATGACGGTTTCTCCCGAGAGGCCGGCGCCTCCAAATCCCTGGACGACGAACCGTGAGCTGTCGAATGTGTAGTCACCGACACGTACCTCCACGCGCAGCGTGCGGGTGCGGCGAGGCGGGTTCTCGACAATCGCGCCGAGACGTCCGGACACATCCGACATCGTGCGGTCGAGCACTTCATACGCGATGTAATACGGAGCTGCTTCGCCCTTCATCCGCAGCTCTGCCATCGTGCGTTTCATTTCGTCCTGCATGGCCGCAAGCGTCGGAGATTCCTGCGCGCTTGGAACAGCGAGGGCCGACAAATACCGCGACCAGGACGCAGTATCTCCTCACGATTTTCTCGTCACCGGCGGCGCCGGTAGAATCGGCCGCGTCTCTTGCGACTGGATTTTTTTCTGCACTTCCACTTCGCTCACGAGCAGCGACGGCGAGGAAGCCGAGACAGGCACGCCGCCGCTTTCGGCGCCGCACACTCCGTTGAACACGTCGATCCGATCGTCGGTGGCGATGATCTTCCCGAACGCGGCGAGCGGCGTGCCGATGAGATCGACGCCACGGACGAGCTCAGGCTCTCGATCATCCGTGTAAATGCGATACACGACATTGGGCAGCACGTTGAAGGCGTTCGGCGATCCACGGCCGGTTGTCGTGAAGCCCCCTTCGATGTTGTCGAACAACAACCCGAACGGCTTGCCCTGGCGGCGTGCCTCGTCGCGAAGCTGGTTCATCAGCTGTGCGCGCGACACGGTTTTGCTCGATTCGACCTGCAGGTTCGACTGGCGCGACACAGGAAGGAATCCCGCCTCCGCCCTGCCGTGCCCGTTCGACTTCGGAAAGCTCTTCAGCGGCGCGCGGTCGAGCAGAAACGTTTTCAACACGCCGTCGTCGACGACGGTCACGCGCTCCGCTTTCACTCCCTGATCGTCGTAGAGGTAATGCCCCATCAGCTCGACGTTGCCGATTCTTTTCACCGTCGGATCGAACGTGACAGTCAGAAAAGCAGGGAGCACCGAAGCCCCCACCCTGCTGGTGAACGTTTGTCCGTCATCGGCGTTGCGCTGCCGGTTGCCTTCGACACGATGGCCGAAAATTTCGTGGAAGAAGACCCCCGCGGCGCGCCCGGAAAGGATGGCCGGACCCGAGAACGGTTCCACCAGCGGGGCCCTGCGCAGGCGCGCGAGGAGATCGACCATCGCGCGCGCCTCGGCGACGAGCTGGCGCTCGTCGGGCAGGCCATCAGGCGAGGTTGCGAAGTAGCTCGTGTACAGCGGCAATTCCATGCCGTCTTCCGCCTTGGTCACTCCCTGCAGAAAGATGCGGCCGCCGACGGCGCCCGTGACAATCTGGGAGCCTTCGCTGTTGACGTAGTAGCGATTGTCGGCCTCGACAGTGAGCGATACCTGGCTCCGCAGAACGAGTGGGTCTTCGCTGAATACCGCCGACACGCGCCGCAGTCGGGCCTCCCACGTCTGGGTGTCGAGGGAATACGAGGCGGTGTGGCCCGAATGTTCCTGCTTCTCTTCCCGCGAAAAATCCGGGGCCGGACTCTCATCCTGCACCTTCGCCGCGACATTTGTGCGCACGCGCGTCAGCGCCTCGGTCGCCTGTTTGTAGCTGCGATCGGTGGCGCGCCACAGCGCGAGGCGAATCGGTTTCTCTTCGTCGGTCAACGGCACGCTGGCCTGAACGAGCCGCGGGGAAAGGGCTCGCGCATCGCCCCTGATCGGATGCGTGTTGTCGAGCTGATAGTCCCCGACGCGGACTTCGACAGTGGCGAAGCGCTGGTGGTTTTCGTCGCTGCGATCGATCGCGCCAAACGACGCCAGTATCTGGGTGCTGCGCGAATCGTGCAGAGTGTAGGCCGCGTAGTAAGCCGGTACGGCCTGCTTCTCGAGCACCTCTACGTTGCGCGTGAGCTCCGCCTGCAGGATGCCGATGATGGTAGTCGGCCCGTCGCCCCTTCTCGGGGCTGGCGATTGGGCGGCGGCCCCCTCGACCAGGCACACGAGTATGGCAACCGACGCGAAGCGCATATTCGTCATGATCTGTTGTACGAGATTGACGGATCATACCCCAGTACGAAATCCTTCCTTATGGTCCCAGCCTTCGCGCGCTCTTTCGCATACCGCTTCGGCGCGGCAGGCCTATCGCTTGCGCTTGCCGCGGCGTGCTCCGCCAAAGCGGAGGATTCGTCGTATTTCGGCAGGACCGTGCCGCCGGCGGGACAGCACCTGCGATACATCTCCGGCTCCGAGCCGGAGTCGTTGGATCCCCAAGTCTCGTCGGGCCAACCCGAGGCCCGGTTGCAGATCGGCTTGTTCGACGGGCTCACCGAGTACCACCCGGAAACGGCACAACCGATTCCTGCGCTTGCCGAGCGTTGGGAGGCCAACGCCGATAACTCTGAGTTCACGTTTCATCTTCGCGAGGCGAAGTGGTCGAACGGCGAGCCGATCACCGCGCACGACTTCGTGTATTCCTTGCGGCGCGGCCTCGCGCCCGAGTTCGCTGCGCGCACCGCCTACCTCGCCTACTACGTCAAAGGCGCACAGGCGTACAACGAAGGGAAGGGAAAGGCTGAAGACGTCGGCGTCACGGCGATCGACGATCGGACGGTCACGTACACGCTGTCGCAATCTGTCCCGTTTTTCCCGGGTCTGGTCGCGCATCAATTTTTCCGGCCGGTTCCGCGCAAGGCCATCGAGGCCCACGGCCAGGCCTGGACGCAGCCGCAGCACATCGTCACGAGCGGCGCGTTCACGCTGCAGACGTGGAAGCCGTACGACAAGCTTGTCTACGTTCGCAGCCCGCAGTATTGGGACTCCGCGAACGTCAGACTCGAATCGATTACGTTCTATCCCATGGAAGTCGCCACGACGATGATGAATCTGTACAAGGCGGGGGAGATTGACGCCCTCTACAACCACATTCCGCCGGCCGCGTGGATCGATCATCTGCGTCTGACGAAAGATCACATGGACGAGCCGGAGTGCGCGATCGATTACTACATGCTGAACACGACCAAGGCGCCGATGGACGACGTGCGCGTGCGCAAGGCGTTCAACATGTCGATCGATAAGGTGGGACTGGCCGCGTACGAGCGCACTATCAAGCCGCTGACCGCTTTCTCTCCCGAAGGTATTTTTCCGGGCTACCCGCAACCCGTCGGTGATCCGTTCGATCCCGCGCGCGCGAGGCAGTTGCTCGCCGAGGCCGGCTATCGCGACGCCGGCGGTAAGTTCGACCCGAAGAAGTTTCCGATTGCCGATGTCGAGCTCACGTACAACACCAACGAACGCAATCGCCACATCGCTGAATACGTGCAGTCGCAGTGGAAGCAGAACCTCGGCCTCACCGTGCCGCTCAAGAACATGGAGTGGAAGACGTTTCTCGACTATCGCGCGAAGCTCGAATACAAGGGGGTCGCACGAACCGGATGGGTCGGCGACTACATGGATCCGTACACCTTCCTCGATCTCTTCAGTACCAAAGCCGGCGACAACGGTACGGGTTGGTCGCCGCCGGAGTTCGTGGCCGCGATCTCGGCGGCCAATCGCGAGCAGGACCCGCAAAAGCGGTATGAGCTGCTGGCGAAGGCCGAAAAGATGCTGCTGGACGCGCAGCCGGTGATTCCACTCGCGACGAGCTCGACCAACTGGATGAAAAAACCCTACGTCAAGGGCATGTACCCGAATCCCGTGACGATGCATGCCTGGAAGTTCGTCTACATCGAGCACGATCCCGTCAAGTGGCCTGCCAAGCCGTAGCTCGTTTGCGCAAGGGAGCGAGCGCAGTGGCTTGCCCAGCCGTAGCTCGTTTGCCTAAGGGAGCGAGCGAAGGATGGTAAGGTTCATCGTCCGCCGGCTCATCGTCATTCTTCCGATGGTGCTGATCGTGGTGTCGGTGACGTGGGGCCTCATTCGTCTCGCGCCCGGGAATTTCTATACCGGAGAGAAACCCCTTCCGCCCGCCATCGAAAAGAACATCCGCGAGCGCTACGGTCTCGACAAGCCGTGGTACGTCCAGTACGGCAAGACGCTGTCCAGCACGCTGCGCGGCGACTTCGGGCTCTCGCTCCGATACCAAGGGCAGCCGGTCAACACGATCCTGAGGCAGGCGGTGCCCGTCTCGGCGGCCCTGGGCTTGACGGCCTACGTGCTGGCACTGGTCGTGGGCATCGTCGCCGGCACATACGCCGCGCGCCACCAGAACACTGGAATCGACTATGCGTCCATGGCGATAGCCATGCTCGGCATTTCCATTCCGAACTTCGTGCTCGGGCCGACGCTGGTGCTTTTGTTCGGACTGACCTGGTATGTGCTGCCGCCTGCCCGATGGGAGGGCTTCGGCGTGTACATGATCATGCCGGTGATGACGCTGTCGGCGATCTACATGGCCTACATCGCGCGGCTCACACGGTCGGGCATGCTGGAAGTGCTGCGATCGAATTACATCCGCACGGCGCGCGCGAAGGGATTACCCGAGCGCCAGATTCTGTGGCGCCACGCGATGCGCGGCGGCCTGCTGCCGGTGGTGTCGTTCTCGGGCCCCGCTCTCGCGCTGCTGCTGACCGGCACCGTCGTCGTCGAGCGCATTTTTGCGCTGCCCGGCCTTGGCAACTACTTCATCAACGCCAATCTGAACCGGGACGAGCCGCTCATCATCGGCATCGTGGCGTTCATTTCCATTGTCGTGCTGGTGTTCAACCTGTTGGTAGATATTGCGTATGGATTTATCGATCCGAGAGTGAGGTACTGACGCTGAGATCTGGAATCTGAAATCTAGAATCTAAAACCGCCGGAAGAGATCGGAAGATTCACACCCTATGGACGAACCCGTCGTCGGTACATCGTTGTGGAAGGACGCGTGGAAGCGCCTGAAACGCAACCGCCTGGCCGTGCTCGGCATGGTCGTGGTGAGCTTCGTGATCGCCGCGTCGGCCGTCGGCCCTCCGATCATTCGCAGTCTGACCGGATATACATACGACTACATCCCGAGCGATCCGAAGCTGCTGATCTCCCTGCCCCCGCTGACGGCGCCAGACGGCTCGTTCTCGTGGACGCATCCCATGGGCACCGATGACGCCGGGCGCGACATTCTCGCCCGCGTCCTGCTCGGCGGGCGCATCTCGCTGATGGTCGGCATCATCTCCACACTGGTCTCCTTGATCATCGGGATCACCTTCGGGGCGACAGCCGGTTATCTGGGCGGAAAGGTCGACGAGGTGATGATGCGCATGGTCGACGTGTTGTACGCGATCCCGTACATGATGATCGTCATCGTGCTGCTCGCCTTTTTCGGAGGCCAATCACCGATGGGCCAGCTCGTGCTCCTGTTCATCGCGCTCGGCGCGGTTTCGTGGCTCACGATGGCACGCATCGTCCGCGGCCAGGTCATTTCGCTCAAAAATCAGGAATTCATTCTCGCGGCGCGCGCGACCGGCGTGCCGGCGTGGAAGATCATCGCGCGCCATCTGGTGCCGAACACGCTTGGCCCGGTGATCGTCTACGCCACGCTCACGATTCCGTCGGTCATGCTGCTCGAGGCGTTCCTGTCGTTCCTCGGGCTTGGCGTGCAGGCGCCGCTCGCATCGTGGGGCAGCCTGTCGGCCGACGGTATCCAGAACATCGCCATCTTCCCGTGGCAGCTGCTCTGTCCCGGCATCACCATGGCCATCACGCTGTTTTCGCTCAACTTTCTCGGCGACGGGCTGCGCGACGCGCTTGATCCCCAGATGAGAAAGAGTTGACGCTCCTTTCCGTTCGCAACCTCCGCACGTACTTCGACGAGGACGCCCGGGTGGTGAAGGCGGTCGACGGCGTATCGTTCGAGGTCGCGCGCGGCGAGACGCTCGGCATCGTCGGCGAGTCGGGATCCGGCAAATCGGTTACCAACCTGTCCATCATGCGGCTGATTCCGAGCCCGCCCGGCCGTATCGCCGGCGGCGAGGTGATGTTCGACGGCAAGGATCTGCTGAAGCTGTCCGACGACGAGATCCGCGCGATTCGCGGAAGACGCATCGGAATGATCTTTCAGGATCCGATGACGTCGCTGAATCCGTTCATGCGCATTTCGAGGCAGTTGATGGAAGTGACCCGACTGCACCTCGGTCACTCGAAAAAAGAGGCATACGAGCACGCGGTGCGCATGCTCGAGACCGTGGGAATCCCCGACGCGCGCAGGCGGGCCGACGGCTATCCTCACGAGTTCTCGGGCGGGATGCGGCAGCGCGTCATGATCGCGATGGCGCTGTCGTGCAAGCCGGAGCTGCTGATTGCCGACGAGCCCACCACCGCGCTCGACGTCACCATTCAGGCGCAGATTCTCGAGCTCATCACGAAGATCAAGGACGAGACCGGCACCAGCGTCATGCTCATCACGCACGATCTCGGGGTCGTCGCGGGGACGACCGAGAACGTCGTCGTGATGTACGCGGGAAAGATCATGGAGCGCGCGCCGACGATCGAGCTATTCTCCAGGTCCGGCAATCCCTACACGAAGGGGCTGCTCGCGTCGGTGCCCGACCCGTCATGCGAAGATCGGCAAGACCTCTATCAGATTCCCGGCCTGCCGCCCGACGTCGCGCATCTTGGTCCGGGATGCCCGTTTGCGCCGCGATGCGCGCGCGCCGAGGCCGTCTGCCACGAGACGTTCCCTCCTTTCGTCGAGCTGACGCCACACCATCATTCACTGTGTCATTTCGCCCGCGAGGTCTATGGCTCCTCTGGTCTCAATCGCTGACCTGAAGGTGCACTTCGACCTCGGCGGCAAGCGCGTCGTGAAGGCGGTCGACGGCGTGTCGCTCGACATTTTTCCCGGTGAAACGCTCGGGCTTGTCGGAGAGTCCGGTTGCGGAAAGACGACGCTGGGCCGCGCGGTCCTGCGGCTCGTGGAGCCTACGAGCGGGCGCGTGATGTTCCGCGACGTCGATATCTCGAAGCTGTCAGGCTCGGAGCTGCGCCGCACGCGGCAGCACATGCAGATGATTTTCCAGGATCCGTACGCGGCGCTGGACCCGCGCATGACGGTCGGGCAGATCATCGCCGAGCCGATCGAGACGTTTCGCCTGGCCGCGGGCGATCAGAAGCGCGAGCGCATTCGCGAGCTGATGAAAACCGTCGGGCTCAGCGAACGATTCATCAACCGCTATCCCCACGAGTTTTCGGGCGGGCAGCAGCAGCGCATCGGCATCGCGCGCGCACTGGCCGCGAATCCCGATTTCATCGTGGCCGACGAGCCGATCTCCGCGCTCGATGTGTCCATTCAGGCGCAGATCCTCAACCTCATGGAAAAGCTTCAGCGCGAGCGGCATCTGGCGTATCTCTTCATCTCGCACGACCTGCGGGCGATTCGGCACACGTCGCATCGAGTAGCCGTGATGTATCTGGGGAAAGTAGTCGAGCTCGCCGAGGCCCACCAGCTCTACCGCCGTCCGCTGATGCCGTATACGAAGGCACTGATTTCTGCGGTGCCTGTGCCCGATCCTGCGATTGAAGCCAAGCGACGGCGAATCGTCCTCGAAGGCGACGTGCCCTCACCCATCAACCCGCCGTCGGGCTGCCGGTTTCATACTCGATGTCCGTACGCCGTCGCGGAGTGCAGCCGTGTTGAGCCGGTGCTCGCCGAAATCGAGCCGAACCATTACGCCGCGTGCATCCGAATCAGCCCTGCTGAACCCGACATCGACCGCGTGGCCCCCGGCGCCACCCCGGGGCTAGCTACCGGCAGTACAATGCGGGCCTCAGATGAGGCTGATCATCGTCGATCGCTCCAAGCCTGACACGTTCGCCCGCCTCCGAAAACAGTTCGAGGACGATCTCGGCGTGCACGTTGTACTCGAGCGGCGAACAGGCGAGCGGCGCCGCAATGCCCACAACCGTGGTCCCGAGCGGCGATCGCGTGAGCGCAGAAGACTCATCAAACCTTTCAACGGCAAAGATTACATCGTCATTCAGATAACGGGATGAGGTTCGGGGTTCCGGGTTCCGGGTTCCGGGTTCCGGGTTCCGGGTTCCATGATCAACGGTAGCGCAGGGCTTCAGCCCTGCCTCTCACAGCGCCGGATGAGGATTGTGCCCGGCAGCTGGACCCAGGTTGAGAAATGTCAACGCCTCGGGATCGGCATCGTCGAGCTCCGACTCCGGAGGCAGCGTCCATTTGCGGGCGCGGTGACGCCCCGCGATTTCCAGCACGCCGAGCACCACGACGCCCTTCGCGATCAGCGCCGCCATTCCCCACGGATCGTTCAAGACCGGCATCTCCATGCTGACCGGCAGGTACGCGATGGCCCACATGCCGAGGAGATAAAACTGCCAGCGCGTTTTGAGCTTCGCATGACCAGGCGGATACGCGCGGGTGAATGGGACGCTCTCGACGAGCAGCGACACGAACTGCGCGGTGATCGCGACAGCGACGCACACCACGAGCGCGTGAATCGCCGCGATGCGCCAGCCCACAAGCGGAAACACGACGAGCGCGTTGATGAGCAGCGCCGGGCCTATCGCGAAGGAGAACATCGCAGCGCGCACCCCCACCCAGTAGGATACAGACGGCAGCCGTGAATGCACCCGGAACGCCCACGACGCTTTCAGCTCGGTCGGTAGTACGAACGACGCGCGCAAACCCACGACAATCCAGTATCCGAGAACGATCGGAATCCACAGGACGACGGTCCTGGGCGTTCGCAGTTCGGCGAATTCGCCTTCGCGCGTCGCAAGAGCCACACTGACAATCGCCACGCCCAAAGCGGCGGCAATCGCGATTGGCGCCTGCTGAACGCGGCTGCGGGCGAGCGTCGTCAAGACGAAATCAGACGTCGCGCGCGCGATCCGATCGCGACCGGTGAGCAGCGCAGCGAGGCGCCGGCGGATCCGCGCGCTTGCGGCCACTCGAGCCGACGGCGCGAGAGCCGTGCGCATCTGCCTCCAATAGCCGCCGAAGGTAACGGCAATGGCCCCGGCGACCGACAGCGGAAGCACGATGATTGCCTGCTGCGCCAATCCGGGAATGTCGGGGGCGCGAGACCCGCGAATCAGCTCGAAGAGTCCAGCGAACCACGAGATCGGCGGTATGACGTTCCCAATCGCGGTCGGCACCATCATGAAGCAGAGGACCCCGCTTAGGAATATGAACTGCAGAAATGATCCCGCTGTCGCGGCCGCCTGCGCACTGACGAGCAGGACCAGCAGTCCGCGGACGATCACGAGCACCGAGAAAATGAAAACAGCGCCGCCGATGGTGCCCGCCCAGTGCCCCGCAAGGTGCCGGAGGATATGACCTTCCGGCCCACCCGTCACAAAGGCGAATGGCAAGCCGGATGTCACGTTGACGGCGAGCGCGGTACCGACGAGAAGCGTAGCCAGAGCAGCGAGCTTCGCGCTGATGATCGTCCTGCCCCGCAACGGCAGCGGGCCAAGCACCATCGCGTCGCGCTTGTCGAACACGAGCGCATCCCAGATGAATACGGTAAGAAGACCGGTCGTGATCATCGAATACGCGACAAACAGCACGGCCACCTGCGCGTGGTACGTTTCGATGAGCCGTGGCATGTTGTTGTGCCGTGCTATCAGGAGCGTCAGCTCGAAGCTGGTCATGGTCTTGCCGATGAGGAACACTCCCGGCGTGATGAGAAAGGTGACGACCCCGATGATTGCGCGACGCATCTGCATGTCGCACGTCGCAGATTCGTTGGCGGCAAATTGCGTGACGAACACCCGCCAGAGAATCTTGAACGGGGTCGCCGTGGTGCTCATTGCAGGTGCATGGCCGCAATCAGGGCGTGGGTGCGCTTCTCCACATTGTCCTCTTCGACGAGTGTCGCGAACACGGCGTCGAGCGACGGCAACTTGAGGGTATCGCGGAGGTTTGCCACCGAATCGTGGCCGACGATGTGGCCTTCCTTGAGGATGACGACGCGTGAGCAGACCTGCTCGACGACTTCGAGCACGTGGGAGCTGAAGACGACCATCTTGCCTTCCGCGGCAAGCGAGCGCACGAACGCCTTCAGCACGCGCGCCGCGCTGACGTCAAGTCCCGAAAACGGCTCGTCGAGGATGACGATGCGCGGGTTGTGCAGTACGGCCGCGGCAATGAGAATTTTCTGCCGCATCCCTTTTCGAGTACGACGAGAGCGTCTGGTAGCGATCGTCGTAAATGCCCAGCAGCTCGAAGAACCGATCGATCTTCTCATTCAGGAGGGCTTCGGGAATGTTGCGAAGGCGCCCAGTCAGCTGCAGATATTCGGGACCGGTGAGATACGTGTAGAGGTGAGGTTCTTCGGGCACGTAGCCGACGAGCTTCTTGTATTCCTGGAGATCGGCCAGTGCATCGCGTCCATCGAGTTCGACGCGGCCCTGCGACGGCTCGAGCAGCCCCATCAAAACTTTGACCGTCGTGCTCTTGCCCGAGCCCTTTGGGCCAAGCAGCCCGAAGACTTCGCCAGGACGCACCTCGAAGGACACATGCTCGATGGCTGCGAGGCCGCCGTAGCGTTTCGTCAAGTCGCGAATGGCGAGCATTGGCTACTTGGACACCGGAATGGGTTCCCGGTTCCGGTTCCCGGTTCCGCGTTCCGGGTGCCGACTTCTGGTTTGGTTCGTTCGTCGTACGTAGCGTCCGGTTCAGCAGACCCCGATCACCGGTAGCGCAGGGCTTCGTTCTTGATTTTTCGTTAGTCGGCCCGAAGCGCGGTAGCAGGTGCCATTCGCGCGACGCGCATCGCGGGCAGCCACGATGCCGCAAGTGCGATAGCAAACATCAGGATCCCCACAACCGCGATGCTTGCGCCGCTGGCAGCCACGGTGAGGGAGGGAAAATCTCCTGCCATCAATCGGATTCCCACTGCGACGAGCACGATGCCAACGAACACACCGACGACGGCAAGCGCAAAGCCTCGTTTCAGAACGAGCCGCGCGACATGCGCGGGAGGAGAGCCAAGGGCAAGCCGCACCGCCCACTCGCGGCGCCGGGATGTGACGCTGTATGCGACCACTCCGTACAACCCGACTGCCGACAGCAGGAGCGTCAGCACGGCGAACCATCCAATCAGCCAGCGATAGAGATTGAGGTGCCAGAGCGAGTCCGAGACAACTTGCTCCATCGACCGAATGTTGAAGATGGCGATCCGTGGATTGATCTCCCGCACGCTGGAACGCACAGCCTCAATGAGGTCGTTCTGATTCGCGCTCGAGCGCACCACGAGTGTCATGCCCAGATCCGCGACCTGCGACCAGTTCTGCGCCATCGGAAAATAGATCTCGGGCACGCTTGGGCGATCGAGCTCGACCTGGCGGACGTCGCCGACGATGCCCACGATGCGGCCGCGATTCATCTCCACACCTATCGGACTGGCAGCGCCGAAGTACGTGCGGGCGAGCGTTTCGTTGATCAGAATCACCGGTGGCGCCTGACTCGTGTCGCTTATCTCGATGCCGCGCCCGGCGCGAATCGGAATGCCAAGGGCGCGAAAGTAACCGGGCGTGATGTAGCGCAGCTCGATCGGAAATGGCGCGTCTGCGGACGGAGGCGCGCCGCGGACGGCGAAATCGGTAGAACTGCTCGACCAGCCCCAGTTTTGCAGCGGCAAAACCTGCGTGAAGCCGGCAGCCTGAACGCCCGGCTTCCGCGCCACGCGCCCGGCGATATCGTAGTACTGCGACTCGATCCCTTTCGCGATCGGCTGTCCAAGATGAAAGGTCATCACGTTCCCGGTGACCATGCCGTTGTCTGACCCCCGGAGCCGCTCCATCTCGCCGATGACCAGCGCGGCGCCGCTGGCCAGCACGAACGCCATCGCAATCTCGGCAACAACGAGGGCGTCGCGCATGCGGCCATATCCGCGGCCGGACGTCGCGCGGCCGGTCTCTTTGGTCCCCATGCCGGCGTTGACACGCCCGGCGGCCAGCGCGGGAGCAACGCCGAAAAACAGCGCGGTCGCGCACGCACACGATCAGCAGGAATGCAAAGACGGTCCAATCGAAGGCTACTTCGCCCACGCGAGGAATTCGCTCAGCGCCGAATGTGACCAGAAGACGGCTTGTCCATCGCGCGACGAACAGGCCGCCGATGCCTCCCGCGAGGGCGAGCAACAGGCTTTCGATCAGGAACTGCCGGGCAAGGCGCGCGCGCGAGGCCCCCAATGCTGCTCGTGTCGCCAGCTCCCGCATTCTGCTGCTCGTGAGCGCCAGCAGCAGATTCGCGACGTTCGCGCACGCAGCGATCAGCACGAGCGCCACGGCTCCAAAGAGCAGCCACAACAAGCGGTGCGCCGGACCAAGCACCGCATCGGAATACGGTATGACGCGCGCACGCTCGATCCGTTGAGCGCCTCTGCTGAGCGATCGACGACGCACCTCCATGGCGGCAATCTCTGCGCCGGCCGCCTCGCTGCTGGCGCCCGGCTTCAACCGCGCGACCAGGCGACTCAGCCGGCTGCGCAAGGGCCGATACTCCGCAATCCACACGTCGACGCGCGCTTCCGTCGTCGCGCTCCCCAGGACCGACGAGGCTCTATAAGGAAACTGAAATGCTTCCGGCATGACGCCGACCACGGTGAATGACTCGTCGTCGAGCCGGACTTCTCGCCCTATGGCGTTCGGATCGGCGGCGAAGCGCCCACGCCACAACGTTTCGCTGATGACGGCGACTTGCTGATCGTCGGCACGGAATGTTCGGCCAGCGAGCGGCAGGGCACCCAACACCTGAAAGAGGCCGCGATCCGATGTGACCGCAGTCACCCGCTCGACGCTCGCGCGCATGTGAAGGTGCTGCGTGCCCGGGGCGTACTCGGAGAACGATGCGAAGGCGCGGCTTTGTCTGCGCAGCGATTCGAGGTCGTCCCGCGTCATGGACGTCTCCGCGATCTGCACGAGGCGATCGGGAGCGGTGAACGGCAGCGGACGAAGCAGCACGCTGTTGACGACGCTGAAGATCGCGGTGGTGGCGCCGGTTGCGAGGGCGAGGCTGATGACCGCGATGATGGCGAGGCCGGGGTTCTTGACGAGCGTGCGAAGCCCGAATCTGGCGTCCTGAGTAGTGTCGTCGGTCCAGCGGAGTGTCGTCATGGTTTGAGCCTGCCGAGCGTCTTATGTGTCGCCGATGATCTTGCAACAGCCGAGCCTCCCACCGTGAGGCGATATGCGCCGCGATTAGGAGTCGTCGTCTAATTCGGAGTTCAGAAGCGGGACGCGCCTTCCCAGCAGCGGTCAACCGCCGTCGGGCTAATACTCAATAACCCGTTCGAAGTCGCTGAATGGTTGGCTACCGGAAGCGGCAGTAGAATCCGCCCCATGACTGTTGACCGCCGTAACTTTCTGAAGACGGTTGTGGCGGCGCATGCCGGTGCAGCGCTCAGCACGGCAGCCGCGCGCCAGACGCGGGGACCGGCTGATGTCGTTGTCGTAGGCGCCGGCGCGTTCGGAGGATGGACGGCGTATCACATGCGGCAGCTGGGCGCGCGCGTCAGGCTCGTCGACGCGTACGGCCCTGGAAATTCCCGCGCGACCTCTGGCGACGAAACACGCGGCGTCCGGAGCTCGTACGGCGACCGTGGCATCCGCGCGGAATTGTGGACGACCTGGGCCAATCGTGCCATCGATCGCTGGGCGGCGTTCGACGCGGAGTGGGGCCGCCAGATGCAACTGCGCCTCTTCTTCAACACGGGCGATTTCATTTTTCGTTCTGCGCCCGAGACGTTCACGTCGAGAACCCAGGAGCTCTGGAAGCAGCTGCGTATTCCATTCGAGATTGCGAAAGTCGAGGACGTCGCGCGTGATTACCCGCAGTTCGATCTGACGAAAATCGCATTCGCCATGTACGATCCGAGAGCGGGCGTCGTGCGCGCGCGGCGCGCGTGCGAGGTTGTCGCCGAGGCGTTTCGGCAATCCGGCGGCGAAGTCCTGATGGGCCATGCGACCCTTGGCGCCCGCGACGGCGAGCGCCTGCAGAACATCCGCACGGCTGGACCCGCCGCCACACTGACCGCCGCCACGTTCGTGCTGGCGCTGGGACCGTGGTTTCCAAAGGCGTTGCCCGCGCTCATGGCGACGCGCATCCGGACACCGCTCGGCCATGTGCACTACTTCGGCACGCCGCCAGGCGACGATCGCTTCACGTTCCCGAACATCCCAAGCTGGAATTTCCCTGGAGTCACGGGCTGGGCAGCGCTGCCTCCAGACAACCGCGGATTCCGCGTACGAATGCGCGGCTCAGCTCCCACGGATCCTGACACGAGCGATCGGGCGTTCGATCGCAGCTACGACGCGCTCGCGCGCACATTTCTCGCGGAGCGCTTTCCGCAGCTGTCAAACGCGCCGCTCCTTGAAACCCGCGCATGCCACTACGACATGAGCGCGTCCGGCAACTTCATCATCGATCGCTTCCCGGGATTCTCGAACGTGTGGGTCGCCGGCGGTGGAACAGCTGAAGGGTTCAAATTCGGGCCGGTGGTCGGGGAGTACATCGCGAAGCGCGTGCTCGGCCTGGAAGATGATGCCGAGCTCGCAAAAGCGTTCGCGCTGCCCGCTTGAAAAATTGAGAGATTGCTACACCAATCTACCAATTTACCCATGGTGCGACTAACCATTGCTCGGCAACGTCACCGTCGCGCGTGCGCCTTTGGTGCCGGCGCGCGGCTCGAGCGTCAGCGTGCCGCCGTGCGCTTCCGCGATCTGGCGGCCGAGTACCAGACCGATCCCCGATCCCTGCGGCTTCGTCGTGAAAAACGGGACGAACAGGTTTGAAGGGTTCGCCAGGCCGGGACCGTCATCCTCTACATACACAGACACACGATGGCTGTTCTGCTGCCACCCCACCGTCACGGCCCCGCCTGTCTCGAGCGCCGCGTCCACGGCATTGCGCATCAAATTGATCAGCAACTGCTCGATCTGATCCGGATCCGCCTGCACTGCGACAGGCGCGCTGGACTGCACGTGAATCACCTTTCGCGTCTCGAGCCGCGCCACGCGCTCGACGAGCGCGGAGAGATCCACTTCGCGCAGGTTCGGTTGAGGCAGTCGCGCGAGCGCCGTGTACGCCAGTGTAAAACGGCTGAGCGCATCGGTGCGGCCCGCAATGATGCCCAGTCCGCGGCGCATGTCCTCGCGCCAGTCACCGGGCAGGGGATCCTGCGAGGCGATGCTCTCCAGACTGCCCGCAATCGACTTGATCGGCGCGAGCGAATTGTTCAACTCGTGGCCGAGCACTCGTATCAGGCGGTGCCACGCATCCGCGCTCCTGCTGTCGCAGCGGCACATTGACGTCGCTCAGCACGACGAGTGTGTGCGGCAGCCCGCCCTGCCGGAACGATCCGCGGCGCACCTGCCATTGGCCGCTGCCGCCGGGAAAGGCGATGTTCAACACGCGCGGCGCGCTCCCGTCGAGGCACGCCGCCAGGCTGATGTCGTCGGCCGTCCTCCACAGCAACTGCTCGAGCGGACGGCCCAGCAGCCGTTCGCCGGCACGATTCACCAGCCGCAGCTTGCGTTGATCGTCGAAGGCAAAGACTGCGACGTCGATCTCGCTCATCACCGTCCGCAGCAACGCCGTCGCCTCGAGCGATCCCAGTCGCTCGTCGCGCAGCGTATCGGCAAGCGCGTTGATCTCGAACAGCGTCTCGCCGAGCGGATCGTTGCGGGTCGCGCCGCGCGCGCGGAAGGAGAAATCGTTTTCTCGAAGCGCCTCCAGCAGGTTCGCCATCGTCTGCAGCGGAAATACGATGCGGTGTCGAAGCGCGGACGCGGCGAATGCCCACAGAACGAGAATGGCGATGCTCGCTGTCACGATCGTCTGTGTGGAGTAATCGCCTGCCCAGAGCAGAAGCACAGCGGCGGCGGCGCCGGGCAGACCGGCAGCGATCGTCAGGAGGAGAATCCGACGGTCGTATCGCAGCTTCATGAACGTGTGGGTCTATTCGTTTTTCGCTCTTCGGTTTTCGTTACGGTTCGATACCATAGCGTTCCAGGCGTCGATACAGCGCACTTCGGCTGAGGCCCAGAGCTTTCGCTGCTTCGGTGACGCTGCCGAACCTGCTGACGGCCTTTCGAATGAGAAACGCTTCGACGTCTTCCAGCCCCATGTTTTCAAGGCTCTGCGCACCATCCTGCGTGCGCCGCAGCCCGAGATCGCCCGTCGCCACCATGGGACCGGCGGCCATCAGCACGGAGCGCTCGATCGCGTGTTCGAGCTCGCGCACATTCCCAGGCCACGAATGCCGCAGCAGCGCGTCCATGGCGGCGCTGTCGAAGCCCGTCAGGTTCTTTCGATACCGCCGCGCGTGATGCTCGAGAAAATGCGACGCGAGGGACGGAATATCGTCGCGTCGATCGCGCAGCGGCGGCAGCGGGATCTCAATCGTGTTCAACCTGAACAGCAGGTCCTGGCGGAAACGTCCCGCGGCGACTTCGGCGTCGATGTCGGCGTTGGTGGCCGAGAGAATGCGCACGTCGACGCGGCGGGTGCGCGACGAGCCAAGCCGCTCGAACTCCCCGGCCGCGAGCACACGCAGCAGCTTCGCCTGCTGAGACGGCGGGACGTTCGCGATCTCGTCGAGAAACAGCGTGCCGCCGTCCGCGAGCTCGAATCGGCCCACGCGATCCGCGCGCGCGTCGGTGAACGCGCCGCGAACGTGGCCGAACAGCTCGCTTTCGAAAACCGTTTCCGAGACGCCGCCGGCGTTGACCGTCACCATGGGACGCGGGGCGCGGGGAGACAGCGCGTGGATGGCCTGCGCGACGAGTCCTTTGCCGGTGCCGTTCTCACCCGTGATGAGCACGTTCGCATCGGAGGGCGCCGTCCGTTCGATGAGCTCGATCACCGGCTTCATCGCCGGGGATCGCGCGATCAGCGGAGGCGCGCCGTCAAAGCTGAGGCGCGCGGCCCCCTCGAGCTGCCGCCCGCGGCGCAGGGCGCGGCTCAACTCGACCTGCGTCCGGACGATGGCAAGCAGCCGCGCGTTGTCCCACGGCTTCTGCACGAAGTCCCGCGCGCCGCGGCGCATCGCCTCGACCGCGACATCCACACTGGCCCATGCGGTCAGGACGATGACGGGAAGCGTCGGGTCGTCGGCGTGAAGGCGCGCGAGCAAATCGAGCCCCTCCTGGCCCGACGTCGTATCGCGCGCGTAATTCAAGTCGACCAGCGCCGCGTCGAAGTCTGTTTCGGCGATCGTCGCGAGAACAGCCGCGGGCGACGTCACACACTGGACCTGAAAACCCTCGCTCTTGAGCAGCAATTGCAATGCTTCGAGGATGTCGCGCTGATCGTCAGCGAGAAGAACGCGCGGGGCACGTGACGGCACGACTTATCCTATTCCCAGCGGAGGGCCCGCGCCGGGTCGATGCGCGACGCGCGAAACGCGGGCACCATGGCAGCGCCGAGGGAGACGACGCTGACGACCGCGACCGCTCCAAGCATGACCGCCGGGTCAACCCCCTCCACACGGAACAGCAGCGACGCCGCGTAACGGCCCAGCACGAGCGCGCCTGCGAGCCCCACCACGACGCCAACGATCGCCAGCCGGCCCACGTGCCTCAGAATCATCTGCCGAATACGAGTGGCGTCAGCTCCAAGGGCGAGACGCACGCCGATTTCCGGTGTGCGCTGTGCAACGGAATACGCGAGCACGCCGTACAGCCCGATAGCGGCGAGCACCGTCGCGAGGGCTGCGAACGCCATCGCGATCTTCGCCAGCAGCAGATCCCCTTCCGATCGCTGGCGTAGATGATCGTCCATCGTGCGCAGCTCTTCGATGGGCAGGTTCGGATCGTGCCTGGCCATGATTCGGGACACAGCGGCGTTCATCGCGCTCGCATCGAGAGACGAGCGCACGTAGTAGTTGAGCTCGCGGACGCTCTCGCGCTGGCGGTGCGGCAGATAGAAGATCGGCGGCGTGCGGTCTTTCGCACCGGTGTACTTCGAGTCCTGCACCAGGCCGACGATCTCGATGTCGAATTTCGGCTTGTCGTTGCGCCCGATCTCCATGCGCGTGCCGACGACGGCGTCGCGCGCGAGGTTGAATTTCTTTGCGAAGGCTTCGTTCACAATCGCGACAGACTGCGACGTAGATGTATCGGCGCGCGTGAACTCCCGTCCGGTAATCAGCGGAATGCCGAGCGTCGAGAAGAACTGCGGCCCGATCAGCGTCGTGCTGGCATCGAGGTCTGCATCCGGGCCTGCCTCGAAGCCGCGCACCGTGATGTTTGCGGAGGCATCGCTGCCGTCCAGCAACGCAATCATCGATTCGGTGACCGACGTGACGCCGGGAACGGCGCTCAGCTCATCGGCGACCTGCTCGAACAGGATGTGCGCGCGATCGATCCGAATATCCGTTCAGCGCCGGCGACACCCTGAACGTCGTCAGATTCGAAATCTGCATGCCGAGGTCGATGCGGGAGATGTTGACCAGGCTCTTTGCGAACAATCCGGCGACGACGAGCAGCGCAAGCGCCAGCGCGATCTGCGACGTCACGAGCGCCGATCGCAGCGGGCTTGAGGCGCCCGTCGACGTCACGCCCCCCTGTGACTTCGCCATCGTCGCGACGCGAATGCGCGTGCTGTGAATCGCCGGCAGCATGCCGAACAGCAGGGCCGTCAACAGCGACAGCGCGAATCCGAACGCGAGCAGCGGCAGGTCGGCCTCGAACTGGAGGTGCATGCCGAGCCTCGCTCGGCAGCGTCGTCCGGACGATGTCGAGCATCCAGCGCGCGACGAACAGACCCGCAGCGCCTCCCGCCACGGCGAGGACGCACGACTCGAGCATGAGCTGCGCGATGAGCTGCCCGCGGCTCGCTCCAAGCGACATCCGCACCGCGAACTCTCCCGCGCGCGCAACGCCGCGCGCCAGCAGCAGATTCGCGATGTTGGCGCATGCGATGAGGATGACGATGCCGGTCATGCTGAACAGCAGGATGAAGACCGGGACCATTTCGCCGCGATTCGGCTGCTCGCCTCTGGCGCCATCGGCGAGAAGAATTTTTCGAGCGAGAAAGTCGGCGCGCTGCCGGTCGCTGCGAAGAGCGTCCTTGAGCAGTGGGAACTCGGCGTTCTGCAGGATTCCGCTGAAGAGACCGTTGATGGAGGCCTGCGCCGCTTCGCGCGACAGGCCCGGCTTGAGCCGTGCGAACAGATAGAGCCAGTGATCGCGCCTGTTTGTCGAGCTCGTCGTAGTCGGAATGAATCGCCGCCGCTCATCATGATCGGCAGGAACACTCGCGGCAACTCTTCGACGGTCGTTCCCTCGAACCCGCGCGGCGCGACACCGACGACCGTCATCGGCAGGCCGTTGATGACGATGGTGTCGTTCAGGATGGACGGATCTTCGCCGAACCTCGACCGCCAGTACGCGTGGCTGAGCACGACGACGCTGTGCGCGCCGGGCGTGCGATCGTCGTCGGACGTCAGCAATCGGCCGAGCGCCGGCCGCAATCCGAGCACCGGAAAGTAGCTGCCCGATACCAGCAAGGCCACTTCGTTCGACGTGCGGTCGCGGTGCGCGATGTTCGCGGAGATTGTCCCTGTGCGCGGCGATACCGGTAAACGCCTGCTGCCCGCGCTCGAGATCGCGGAACAGTGGATGACTGACGACCGCATCGCTGCCGCCCGCGTTGCTCGACGACGTGCGACCCTGTTTATCGCCCGGGAGGGTGAACGTCACGAGCTGCTCCGGCTGCTGAACCGGCAGCTGTTTGCAGCAGCGTCTGATTGAAGATCGAGAAGATCGCCGCGTTGGCGCCGATGCCGACGGCGAGCGACAGCACGGCCGCAAGGCTCAGGACCGGTGTGCGACGTAACGAGCGGATCGCGGAGCGCACGTAAGAGACGCCACCGGCCCGTCATTGCACAATCCATCCGTCGCGCAGCTTGATGACGCGGTTGCCGTACTGCGCGTTCACTTCTGAGTGGGTCACCTGGATGATGGTCGTCCCATCGTCGTTGAGCTTCTTGAACAGCTCCATGATCTCGCGCGCCTGATCGGAGTGCAGGTTGCCCGTCGGCTCGTCCGCGAGAATCAGGCCCGGGCTCGCCACCACGGCGCGCGCGACGCCGACGAGCTGCTGCTGGCCGCCGGAGAGCTGGCTGGGATACAGATCTTTCTTGCCCACGATCTGAAACCGATCGAGCACATCAGACACGATGCTCTGACGCTGCGGCGCGAGGCACGTCGCGGTAGCTGAGCGGCACCTCGAGGTTTTCGTACACCGTGAGGTTGTCGAGCAGGTGATAGCTCTGGAAGACGAACCCGATGTGTTTCTTCTGAAGCGCGAGCCGATCCTTCTGCCGCAGCGTGTGGACCGGCTGCCCCTGCAGCTCGTACTCGCCGCGCCAGTCGGTGTCGTGCATGCCGAGAATGTGCAGCAGCGTCGACTTCCCCGCTCCCTGACGGTCCCATGATCGACACGAACTCGCCGGGCTTGACGTCGAGGTTGATACGCCGCAGCAGGAACGTCTCGCCGGCGCCGGACTTGACCGACTTTTCGAGATTGCGGACTGCGATCATGCGTCTCTCTGCGCGCTCAACGCGCCGCCGCGCGCGGCGCGACGATTGGATTGGTCAGCGTGCCGATGCCTTCGTAGGTGCACACCGACACGTCGCCGGCCTTGAAAAAGATCGGCGGGTTTCGGGCCGAGCCGACGCCGGCCGGGCTGCCGGTGGCGATCACGTCGCCGGGCCGCAGCGTCAGGATGTGCGAGCCGTACGACACGAGCTCGACCACGGAGTGGATCATCAGCGACGTGTTCGCGTCCTGCATCACCTGGCCGTTGAGCGTGAACTTCACCTGCAGGTTCTGCGGGTTCGGCACGAACTCCTTCGGGCACGATGAACGGGCCCATGGGCGCGAAGGTGTCGTGGTTCTTGCCGAGCACCCAGTCGGAGCCGTGCCGCGTGTCGCCGCGGCCGCCGCGATCGGACACGTCGTTCTCGAGCGTGTAGCCGAAGATGTAGTCGCCGGCGCGCTCGACGGGCACGTGATCGGCCGTGCGGCCGAGCACGACGCCCAAGCTCGCACTCCCAGTCGATGCTGGTGCGGCCGACCGGCATGCGGATCGCCTCGCCGTTGGCAATCACGATCGTCGGCGACTTGAAGAACATGTACGGGTTCCATCGCTTGTCGTCCGGCTTGCGCTCCCAGATGCCCGGCGCGCTCGTCGTGCCAGGCAGCGCATCTCCCTGTGCGGTTCCACCGGCCTGCGAGCGCTCCGCCGGCCATCTCCGCTGCGTGCGCCCTGTAGTTCACCGCGACGTTCAGCATCGTCGTCGGGTACATGATCGGCGGCAGTGTCTTCAGCGACGTGAGATCGTGGACGAACGAAGGGCGGCCCGATCCTTCGAGAGGCTTGGTGTTGGCAAGAATCTCACCGATGCGCGCCCGCACTCCGGAGTCGTAACGCGCGATGAGATCCTTCATGTCGACTGGCGGCGCCACTTTCGAGGCGGGCGTCTTCAACGCCGCGCTGGCCTGCCCCAGATCGATGACGATGGCGTCCTTCAGAACGATGCCGACGAACGCTCTGCCGTTCTGATCGAACGTGCCGAGCTTGAACGGCATCGCGCTCTGACCGAAGACGTGAGTGCCGGCGACGAATACGGCAATGGTGGCAATGGACTTGACCAGTCTTGTCATGAGCTCTCCTCAATCGTTACGCAAGCTTGCCAGCGGGTTCTGCGCGAGCATACGTCGAATCGGCAGGTAGCTGGCAAGTAGCGCCACGCCGATCAGCGCGGCTCCCGATAACACCATCGTCGAGCGATCGCCGGGGGTCACTTCATATAGGAGAGCTTGAATGTAGCGTCCAAGCCCTGCCGCCACAGCCAGGCCGACGATCGTCGATGCCAGAACGACCGCGCCTGCCTCCCCCATCACCAGCCCAACGATATTGCGCCGCGTCGCGCCGAGCGCCATCCGCACACCGATTTCGCGGACGCGATTCCTGACGACGTGACTCATCACGCCGAACGTGCCGAGAGCCGCGAGCAACAGCGCAAGGCCGGCAAACAGTGTCGCGATGAGCATGGTGAATCGCTGAGTCGCAATCGATGCGCGCATATCGGCTTCGACAGCCCGTAACCGGGAAACGGGCTGATCCGGATCGGACGCCGAGACCGCGCGTCGAATGTCTTCGCCCACGGTGGCGAGCGGCAGCGATGTTTTCACGAGGTACGCGGCGAAGGTGAACGGGTCGAGCCCCTGGCGGAACGGCGCATACGTGGTGGGCCGGGGCGGGTCGCCGAGCCGCTCGCGTGTGTCGGCAGCGAGCCCCACGATCGTGCGCCAGTAGTGCTCGTCCGTGCGAGCGCCATACGCGATCCGCCTGCCGATGGGATCCTGCCCGGGAAAGTAACGTCGGGCAAACGATTCGTTGATGACGACGACGTCAGGCGATCGCAACGTATCGTCGCGCGAAAAAGGCCGGCCTCGTACGAGGCGAATGCCTGTCGTGTCGAAGTAGTGCTCGCTGACGGTCAGGAACGCCGTGAGGTTCGATTGGCCTGGAGGTGGAGCAGAACGCCCTTCGATCCAGACTCCCCGTGTGATAGTCTGGCCGCATCGGTGCCTGCATGGCCATTGCGACTCGATGGACGCCCGGCGTGGCGGATAGCCGCTCGAGCACGTCTTCGTGAAATCGGATTCGTGTCGCCGCGTCGCGGTACTTCGAGCCGGGCAGGCTCACATCGACGGCCACGAGCTCACCTGGATCGAATCCCGGCTCCAGCGAGGTTAGGCGCACGAAGCTCGCGAGAAGGAGGCCGGCGGCGACGAGCAGGATTTGCGCAATGGCCAGCTCGCTCGACACAAGGAGCAGCTGCGAACGCCGGCCGCCGCGCCCTGTTGTACTCCGGACGCTTGCCCTGAATCGCCGCCGTCAGCGGCGCGCGTGACGCACGCCAGCGCCGGCCAGAGACCGAATCCGAACGTAACGACGCCCGTGATGGCGACCGCGAAGAACGCAATCCGGCCGTTGACGGCAATCTCCTCGAGCCGCGGCAGACCCTCTGGCGCAAGCTGCACGAGCGCGCCCACACCCCACACTGCGAGCGCGAGGCCAAGCACGCCACCGCACGCCGCAAGCACCGCGCTCTCCGCGAGAATCTGTCGAATGACGCGGGCGGGCGAGGCGCCGAGCGCGCTGCGCATCGCCAGCTCGACCTCTCGCGCCTTCGTGCGCACGAGCATCAGGTTGGCCACGTTCACCGACGCGATCAGCAGCATCAACGCAACGGCCGCGAGCAGGAGCATCAGCATGCGCTGCGTGTGTCCGACCAGCGCCGAGTGGAGGGGATCCAACGCGGTTCCCCATCCCTTGTTCGTGGCGGGATACTCGCGCGCGAGCCGCGCCGAGATGACGTCGAGCTCGGCCTGCGCCTCTGGCAACGACACGGTCTGCCGCAGTCGCCCGATGACGGTAAGTATGTGAACGTCGCGATTCTGAGCGAGATTCGGAATCGAGCTGAAGCGCGGCACCCCGCGATCGCCGAGCAGCCAGATGTCGACTTCGTCCTCGAATCGAAACGACGCGGGTGCGATGCCGACGACCTCGACGGGCTGATCCGAAATCGTCATCGTGCGGCCGACGAAATCGGGCGCGCGACCGTACCGGCGTTCCCACAGCGCGTTCGCTCACGACAGCCTGCGCCGGGCGGCCCGGTGCATCGTCTGCCGGCGCGAACGTTCGCCCTGCGATCGCGTTCACGCCCAGCACGCTGAAGAAATTGCCGGACACCTGCGCAGCGAGCGCCTGCTCTGGCGTTCCGTCGTTGGTCAGCCGAACTGGATTGGTCGAAACGGAAGCCAGTCCGTCAAAGCTCGAGCTGGCGCGATAGTCGAGAAAATCCGCCGGCGACAGATCGCCGCCGCGCCTGGTGGACGAGCCGCCGCGGCGCATGGGCGAGGTGGCCGATACCATCACGAGCCGCTCTGGATCTGCAAACGGAAGGGGCCGCAGAAGAACCGCATCGACCGCGCTGAACATCGTCGTCGTGCCTCCGATGCCGAGCGCCAGCGACAGGATAGCCGCAGCGGACGTCAGCGGCGCCTTCCACAACAGTCGCAGCGCCGAACCTGACGTCCGCAAGGAAAAACGAAAAAGGAAAACCGAATATTCGCTCCATCACTCCGCCCTCAGCGCGTGGTCAGACATTTGTAACGAAAAACGAAGAACGTAAAACGAATAAGGCACGCCGCTGCGCGGCGGCACGCGATCTGCACAAAGACGCGCTCATGATAGACAGGCATGATCTCTGCGACCGAGCGTTTCGATTCGCGTGTGATGTGTCGAAGCTTTGTATTCGACTGCAAGAGCGCGGGCCTGTCGTGAGGCGGCTGGGCATGAAGTTGCTTGACTCGAGCACCTCGATTGGCGCGAATATCGAGGAAGGGCGCGCGGGCCAATCCAAGGCCGATTTCATTGCGAAGAATTTCATTTCGCTGAAGGAGGCGCGCGAAACGCGTTTCTGGCTGCGGCTTCTCGGTGCCACCGACCCTCCACTTGAAAACGAACTCCGGCCCTTGCTTCAGGAGGCCAATGAGTTCATAGCCATGCTAACAACGTCGCTGAGAAACGCCCGCTTGTCTCAGTCACGAGGTACGCAGAATCCGCAATGACCACAGGGAGATTGTCTGAATTTGCTCAGCGCTCGACGAGCCGGACTATTCGCTTTGCGTTTTTCGCTTTGCGTTTCCGTCCTCTATTCGCTTTTCGTTCTTCGTTTTTCGTTTTTCGTTACGACTCCCTCGCGAACCCTATTTCTTGATTCAGTTTCTGCGCCGTGCTTTCGTCGACGATCTGCCCGTCGAAAAGGTGGATCGTCCGATCGGCGTGGCGCGCGTAGCGCGGGTCGTGCGTCACCATGCAGAGCGTCGCGCCGGCGCGATGCAGCTCGCGCAGCAGCTCCATCACCGCTTCGCCGTTCTTCGAATCCAGGTTGCCCGGTGGGCTCGTCCGCGAGCAGGATCGACGGCTCGCCCGCGACCGCGCGCGCGACGGCGACGCGTTGCTGCTGACCGCCGGAAAGCTGGCTGGGATAGTGCTTCGCGCGATGCGCCATCCCCACACGCTCGAGCGCCTCCTGCACACGCTTGCGGCGCTCGGTCGACGGCATGCCGCGATACGTCAGCGGCAGCTCGACGTTGTCGAAGACCGTGAGATCGCCGATGAGATTGAAATTCTGGAAGATGAACCCGATCTCCCGGTTGCGCGTGCGCGCACGCTCGCGCATGGTGAGGTTCGCCACCGGTTTGCCGTTCAGCCAGTACTCGCCGCCGGTCGGGGTGTCGAGCAGGCCGAAGATCGACAGCAGCGTCGATTTGCCGCAGCCCGACGGCCCGGCAATCGACACATACTCGCCGCGCCGTATCTCGAGGTGGATGCCGCCGAGCGCGTGCGTCTCCACTTCATCGGTATAGAAAACCTTTTTCACGCCGTCGAGCTTGATCAGATTTTCATCCATCAGATCCCCACGATCCCCACGATCCCCACGATCCCTACGATCCCTACGATCCCCACGATCCCCACGATCCCCACGATCCCTACGATCCCCACGATCCCTACGATCCGCAGGGCGGTGTCCCCGACAGGTTCAGTCGATCGTAGTCGGCCCATTGCGACATGTCAGTCAGGACGACGCAATCGCCGACGTTGAGACCGCGCACGACTTCGATGGTGTTCACCGAGCTGCGGCCGAGCTCGACGGGCGTCAGCGCCGCCGTCGAGCGATCGGCCGAGAGCCTGAACAAACTCATCTTCGTCTGCTCCTGGCCGAATGCCGGCCGGCCCACGAACAGCACGTTGTCCAGCCGCTCGAGCTCGATATTGCCGTCCACGCTCATGTCGGGCCGCGCGCCTCTCGGCAGTGCGCCATCGAGCGCGATGTCTACGGTGACGGTACCGTTTCGCGCGGCGGGATCGATGCGCACCACGCGCCCGCGCGTGATCCCGTTGCGCGTGTCCACTTCGGCCTTCTGTCCGATGACGACATCCTTCACCTGCGTTTCCGCGATCTGCAGCTGCGCTTTCAACCGCGTCGGATCGACGACGCGCGCGAGGTTGGTCCCCGGACCGATGCGCTGGCCGACCTGCACCGGCACTTCCTGGAGCACACCGGCGACCCCGGCGCGAATCTTCAGACCCGTCGCCTCCGAGCGCCTCAGCGCCGCCATCGTCTCGCGCCGCCGTACTTCGGACTGCTGCACCGCGAGCTTCACCGCGAGCGTGCGCTCGCTGTTGGCAAGGCGCTGCTCTTCCATCTTCTGCCGCGCGGCCGCGGTATCGGCGAGCAGGCGCGAGCGGCGAACCTGAATGGCCGGGATGAAACCGTTCTTCGCCATCTGCTCGTCGGCGTCGGCGTTCATGGCCGCCTGTGCGGCATCGGCCGCCACGCCCGCGGCGGCCGCGCGCTGCGCGAGCAGATCGCGCTCGAGATCGGCTTGGACCACCTCGTAGTTGTCCTTCGCGCTCCGCAGATCGAGATCGGCCGTCATGGCGGCCTGTTGCGTCTGCGGGTTGCTGAGCTCCACGAGAACGGTGTCGGCTTCGACTGCCGTGCCGGGCAGGACGACAACCCGCTCGACCGTGCCGTCGGTCAGCGCGGTGATCCACCGGATCTCGTCCGGCACGAGCACGCCGGTGCCGCGCACGTTGCGCAACATCGTCCCGCGCTTCACCGGTTCAATCCACAATCCTCCGGCCTCGACGGTCGGGGCCGCAGGCTTGAGTCGAGCCAGGGCAACAGTCGTAATCACGACAAACAGCGCGACGGCGACACCCGCGATGATGCGGTTGCGTTTTTTGCGTTGGGCTACTTCGGGGGGTCTCGCAACGTCCATGATCAGTCCTTATCAACTCAAGGACCCTGCCAGCGTTCGGGCCGCAAACAGTGGGGGTTTCCGGTGATTATCTGACTATACCGTCCGCCCATGGGATTCCCGTCCCGCGCGCGGACGGCCTACCATCCGTACAGCCTTGCAGGATTCTCCGAAAGGATGAGACGACGTGTGGCCGCATCCGGCACCCATACAGGCAACAGGTTCAGCACCTTTCCATCGTCGGTCTGCATATGAGGGGCAAGGTCCGTGGGCTTGCGGCCCGCAACAGCTGTCGATCCCGGATGAGGCCAGTTGGTACCCCACAGGATGCGCTGTGGATTGGCTGCCACCAACGCGCGTGCGAGCGGGGTCACGTCGGCAAGATCACTTTGCGTGGACACCGAATCGGCGCTGCCGGAAATCTTGACGTACGCCTTTCCCGACTTTACGAGATTGACGAGCGCGCCAAACCCGGGCTGGTCAAGACCTCGCGCTGCGGTCGCGCCGCCAAAGTGATCGATCACGAGCGGGACAGGCGAGGCAAGCATTTGCTGGCTGAGCGCCTCGATGATCGGAGGCTGCGTGTTGAACTGGATGTGCCAGCCCCGATTCCTCACGCGCGCAACGGCATTGTCGAAGCGCTGCCGGGCCACGCCGGGGTCGTTGATGCCTGCAGTGGCGAGGTTGAGGCGTATGCCTCGAATGCCGGCCTTCCCCATCGCGTCGAGCTGGGCGTCCGTCGTCTTGTCGTCGATGACCGCCACGCCCCGGGCGCGGTCGCCGAGCTCGCGCATGCCGTCGAGCGTGCACGAGTTGTCGGTCCCGTAGACGCTGGGCTGCACAATGACGACTCGCTCGAGGCGAAGCGCCGACAGCAACCGGCGGAGCTCGTCGACTGAAGCGATCTCGGGCGTGTATGCGCGGCCGGCAAAGTACGGGTACTTCTTCGGATCGCCGAATACGTGGACGTGGCAATCGCACGCGCCCGGCGGAACGTCGAAGCTCACTTGGGTCCGCGGCTGCGGGGCGGCTGCGGATACCGGACGCGCCAATCCCATCCATCCCGCAACGCCGGCTGCGGCTCCGCCCTTGAGAACATCGCGTCGTGTCAGCATGGGGGCAGTATAGAAAGGAAAAGGAAAAACGGAAAACGAATAGAGATTTGCTAGGAGAACACGAAGCGCTCCGACGCGAGATAGTTCGGAACCGCGCAGGCGAGCACGGCGGCGGTGTTGGCGATCTCGGCGGGAAGCCCGAGGTGGATGAGCAATGTCGTGATGGCGAGGTTGGCGGCGAGCGATGCGGTCTTCGCAACTTGATAGCGCCAATACCGGCGAAGCCAGTCACGCCAGCCGGCGGCGGGGCGATCTCTCCAGGTCCATCGGTTGTGTCCGACGAAGTTCTGAAGCGCTGCCAGTTCCAGCGCCACTGCGGTCGCGGCAAATGCCGGCCAGCCGAAATGCCGGGTCAGCAGCGCAATCGCGCCGACTTGAACGACGAACCCGCCCACGCCGACGGCGTTGAACACACCCCAGCGCCGGAAATCGATACCCACGTACGGGAATGCGAATTGAGAGTCGAAAGCGGGTCAGCGCCCCAGTTTGGGCGGACGCGTTCCGTGGCGGACGGCGCCAAGGACGGGGATGTACTCCAGCTCCCTGGACGCCGCGGCGGCGCGCAACAGCAGCCCTCCGCGGCTCATGTCGCCGCGGCCGACGAACGTCGCTGGAAACACCAGACGCGAGCCGTAAATCGCTGTCAGCACCTGCACATACTTCTCCGACGCGATGCTGCCAAGCAGCACGAACTGCGCATCAGTGCCGGCTTCTTCGTCAAGAGCGCGCGCCGTCTGCTCGAGCGGCGTACGATAGGCGGGATTGCCGAGATCGATGTCCGCCCCGGCAAAGCGTGTCAACACCTGGGACGTGATCGCCGTGTCGGCGGGAACCAATCCGAGATCCGGCGTGATGACAAACGCGCGGCCGAATTTTCTGGCGTACGTGATCTTGCCGCGGAAGTACAGGGCGCTCATGTGAGCGAAGAGCTCACCGATGGGCACCCCTTCTGTACGAAGCCGCGCCGCCACGGAAAAGGTCGCCTTCGGCGACAGCACCTGCTGCGCACGAAGCCCGCGGCAGTTCGCGGGCGACAGGAGAAACACGCGGGACGTCACTCTCCCGATTTTACCAGCGCGACGCTGTGCGGCCGGCCTGGCAGCATCGCAAGCCCGATGAGAAAGAGCACGAGCGTCGCGAACGCCAGATAGCCGGCGGCGGGATGAAGCTGCGGTTGCGTGAGCGTCCCAAGCGTCACACCCTCGAGCAGGACGTACAGCACACGCTTCAGCGTCGTGTCGCCCGGATCGGAGATCGCGCCAAGCACGATGAACTTCAGGATGAATGCCGCGCCGATGATGACCGCCATGCTGCGCAGCACAGAGACACGATCGGGCGATGCGGCGAGCGTGTTGACGAGAAGAACGAACAGAAGCACATTGAAAAGGAGAAAAGGCAGACCCGATTCCGGCGTCACGAGATTGAAGACCTGGGTTGCGGCACTAAACGTGGAGAGCATGAGAGCGAGACCGTTGAGGTTCTCCAGCGACGTCCGCGAGGCGCTCAACAATCGCTCGGACACGAGGACTCGTCCCCGCACGAGCACTCCAAACAGCATCACGGCCAGCACCAGCGCAAACAGCGGCGGCGGCACGAACGTCAGGCGATCGGTCACCTTCAACCCACCGAGAAGGGTGACGCTGAGGAACAAGAGCGGCAGGTAGACAGCTTCCGTTGCGGCCTTCATTTACGCTGCCTGAACACGCGCATCGGGTTGAAATCGGACGCCTCAACCCGAAGTCCCATGGCGAGCTCGGCCCTCAGCTCATCGGCGTCATGCATGGCGAGCTCCGAATCGTCGACGACGAGACGGCCCGCCGGCGCGAGCCGAATCGCCTTGTCGGCATGCGCGAGTCCTTTCTTGAACAGTTCATTGTCCTGATACACACGGCCCCAACCCGATCGATAGTATGAATAGGCAATATAGAACTGGGTTCGCGCGTCCTGTCCCGCCGGATCCGCCCGCTCGAACGCCGCGCGAGCGGCCTCGTGCTGCTCACGCCGGAACAATCCGAGGCCAGCGTCGAAAGCCTGCTGATCGATGCGATACGCACCTACTGTGGCCGTCAGTCCGCCGGTGACTTCGGCAAAGGTCTGGGGCTGGCGCACGTACAACCAGACGATGAATGTCGCGTAGCATATGGCCAACACGAGTCCACACACGCGAACGGATCTGTCCTGCACCACCATGAGCATGCCACGTGACGCAGCTTCACTGCCGTCATTTCTGATCGGTGCCAATCTGCCCTGGGTCCACTACGGCATCGATTTCGGGGCCAACATGTGGCGACCCGATGGCGGCGTTTCGCAATCGGTCGAACGCGCGCAACTCGACCTCGCATTCGCGCAACTGAACGCGTCAGGCGTGCAATGCGTGCGGTGGTTTCTCTTCTGCGATGGGCGCGCCGGCATTCGATTCAGCGACGGCGGACGACCGCTCGCACTCGACGATTACGTGTTCAGAGACGTGGACGCAGCGCTCGAGATCGCCCGGCGCCATGACATCACCATCATGTTTGCGCTCTTCGATTTTCTCTTGTGTAAGGGGGCCAGCGCCACACGTGGCGTGCAGATGGGAGGACGCGCGAACGTCATCGCCGACAGCGATCACCGCGCCGCGCTTCTCGACCGTGTGATGCGTCCGCTGCTCGAGCGCTATGGGAGCGAGCCGCAGATTCTCGCGTGGGACATCATCAACGAGCCGGAATGGATGAAGGGGATCGACCCCATTGATCTTCGCGCGTTCCTGACCGACAGCGCCGACCTGATCCACTCGACCACCCGCCATCCGGTGACTGTCGGCTCTGCCGGCGTTCGCTGGCGCGATCGCTATGCGGGGCTGGGCCTCGACTTCTATCAGGTGCATTGGTACGACAGCCTGACGCACCAGCCATCGCTGCAGACGCCGGTCGAACAGCTCGGCTTCGACGCGCCCGTTCTGCTGGGAGAGTTCCCCACCAAAGGGTCGAAGCGGACATCTGAGGACATCATCGAGACGGCGCGGGCGGCGGGATACTCGGGCGCGTTCTACTGGTCCGTGCTGGCACAGGATGAATGTTCTGCACGGTCCGGCTGAAGCCGGACCTACACGTCTTCCACCTACATGTCTTCGAGCGCTTTCACTCCTGTCCGCATGCCGTAGAGGAAAACGGCGATGCTCAACAGCACGGATGCCGTAAAGCAGGCGGCAATGAGCGCCATCTCGCCCGGGCGGAACGGCCGGATGTGAATGCGCGACATGCGGAACAGGAACATCGAGGACGGCCAGCCAAGCAGCACGACCATCGAGATGATGTACGGGACGGCGCCGATCATGAACGCGACGCCGCCCGGCGATCCAGCCACCTGTGAGGCGTTGTCTGCAGCGAATCGCGGATAGCGCGCCCCCAACCCGGTCGCGAGACCGACGAGCGCGAAGCTCATGCACGTGATGCCCGCGGCGGTGACGGCCTTCAGGAACGGGTCGACCGCCAGAAACTCGTTCGCGACAACGGTGAGCGTCAGGCTCATCAACAGCAACGGCACCAGCCCCGACCAGAATTTCGACCACAGGAAGTCCCGGCAGGTAATCGGGGCGGTCCTGATAATCCAGAACGCAGCGCCCTCGGCCGAGACCGCCGGAAACACGAATCGCGCGGCGACCGTCGCCATCACGAATGCAGAAAGCCCCAGATTGAGGAACGCATAGAAGTTCTTGACGACGCCGGCCATGTACGGAATGCGATCGAGATCGAGCACCTGAAAGTTGTAGAGGTACACCACGACGAGCGCGACGAGCAGGAGCAGCTGCGACCATTGGGTCACGTCGCGCAGAAACACCTTTACGTCCTTGACCAGCAGCGTGCGCCGCACCACCGACGTCGGCACCCATGCCGCGATCGTGTCGAGGAAGCGCAGCTGAGTGAAACGCGCCTTTCGCGCTTCCTGCGATTTGCTGAACCCTGCAAAGTACCACCGTTCACTTGCCGCGCTCAGAATGACGGTGAACGCACACGCGGTCGTCCACAGCGCACCGGCGTGCAGGAGGTCTCGGCCGCCGGCGAGGCTGGCGAATAGCGTTTCTCCGGCCCAGAACGACGGCAGCATCGGCGTAATCGGCGACTGCAGCGTCGCGAAGAAGCCGGTCACGTCCGGCAGTGATTCGACTCGAAGCAGCCGCTCCGGCTGGATGAAGCGCAGCAGCAGGACGATGCTGCCGGCGAAGACGAGGCCCATCAGCATGAGGATGTCGCGCGCGCGGCGGGCCGGAAAGACATTGACGAGCAGCAGCGTCGTGCCCGTGCCGGCCGCGACCGGGATGACGCAGAACGGCGCCACCGTCAGAAGCGCGGTGACGTAAAACATGCACGGTGCGCAGCGAGCAACGCCGACGCCGAGCAGGACCGGCAGGAGAAACACCACGACCATCCATGACGACTGCAGCACCGTCTTCACGAAGCGCGCAAAAAACAGGCGGCGAACGGACACGGGTGTCGCCAGGAGCAGGCGCAGATCCTCGGAGAGGAAAAACGTGGAGAGCGCCGTCACGACGCCGCTGAATGCCAGGAACGAAAGGAATGTCAGGAACAGCCACGACAGCCCGATGCGCAGCAGAAAATCACCGAGCTCGTCGTACGCATCGAGCTGCGTCGTAACCCAGAAAGCGCCCCCGAAGAGCGCCGCGAACACGAGCAGCGCCACCCCGCCGAACACCGACGCCCGCACAACATCCCCGCGCTCGCTTCGGCTGACGCGATTGCGCGATGACCAGTACGCCGGCAAAAGAAGATAGGTAAATGGTTGCATGTAAATTGGGCAGGACTAAAGTCCTGCGCTACCGTTGAAACTCCGGCAGGACTGAAGTCCTGCGCTACCGTTGTAAAGCGCCACCATTCTCGGTAGCGCAGGACTTCAGTCCTGCCCACACTGCCTTCAGTCCTGCCTAAACAATCTCATCCAGCTCCTGCAGCGCGCTTCCACCGGTCAGCTTCAAGAACACCGGCGTCAGTTCTTCATGCGGGTTGCCGGCCATTGCGCGCAGCTCGTCCACGGTGCCCCGGGCGATGATCTTCCCTTTCAGAATGATGCTGATGCGGTCGCACATCTCCTGCGCAACTTCGAGCGTATGCGTGCTCATCAGGATCGCGACGCCGTGCTCGCTCATGCGTCTGAATACGCTCTTGATCAGCTTCGCCCCGCGAGGATCCAGTCCCACCATCGGCTCGTCAACGAGCACCGCCCGCGGGCGATGCAGGAAGGCCGAGCACATGACGAGGCGTTGCTTCATGCCGTGCGAGAAGCTCTCCACCAGCTCTGTCTCCCAGCGCCCGAGCTCGAAGAGGTCGAGCATCTCCCGCACGCGCGCGTCGAGGCCGTTGCCGTTCATTCCATAGAGGCCGGCGTGGAAGCGCAGAAACTCGCCGGCGGTCAGCTTTTCGTAGATGTACGGCCGGTCGGGTATGAACCCGAGCGAGGCCTTGGCCGCCTCCGGACTCGCCGCAAGGTCGTGACCATTCACGAAGATGCGCCCGGACGTCGGCTTGAGGAGGCCGGCGATCATCCGGATCGACGTGGTTTTCCCGGCGCCATTCGGCCCGAGGAATCCATGGATTTCTCCGGGTTTCACGTCGAGGTCCACGCCGTCGACGGCTGTGAAGGCGCCGTACTGTTTTCGCAGGTTCTGAATCGAGATCATTGATGACCGCCCAGGAAACAGGGGAGGCACCAGCGCGACTGGCGCGTCGAAGGCGGAAGCGCGAGCGGCGCGCCGGCTGAGGCGTCGGTCCTTCCGACGAGAATCGCTGTGGTGTTGGCGACGACTTCGAGATCGATCACCGTGATCTTCACGCGGCCAATCAGCGGGATGATCGCAGCCTGCTTGTCGAGGCCGCCTCGCGCAAGCCTGAAATGCGTCGCGTCAGCCGGAAACTGGTTGAATGTCGGATCGACAGGCAGCCACAACCCGCGCGACCGTCCTTCGTCGATATACACCTCGGGCCACGCGTGGTAGTAAAACGCGCCGCGCACGAACGCAAGGCCTACGGCGATCCGCGCCGGAATCCCAACCGCTCTCGACATGGCGACGAAGAGCGCCGTGTGCTCGTTGCAGTCGCCGATGCGCGTCCGAAGCACCTCACGCGCCGATGGCAGGCTGACCGTCGGCTTTTTCTGGACAGTGGAATTCACGAAGCGCGTCAGCGCCTCCGCGCGCGCGCGAGGTCCGGCGGCCCGGCTTACGGCCTCCTCGGCGGCGGCGCGAATGTCCGGATCGTCGCTTTCAATGAAGGGTTCGGGACTCAGGTACCTGGCAAGATCCTCATCGGCCGGACCGGCCACAAGCGTCTGGGCGTCGACAATCTCGACGACGTTGCCGTCGATGCGCTGGCCGAGCCCCTGCAAGTCGGGCGACGACAGGTCCACCCCATCGACGCGCATGCGAAGCCGACGCACGTTGCGCGGGTCGTCAACAGGCGGAAGCGGCGGGGTCCGGGGCTCCAGGACGGGAACAACAGCCGATGACTCGAGCAGGTCCTGTCGGATTCGGCCGTCGATCGCGAGCGCTCGTGCCCGCTCGGGCGTCTCGCGTACGATGATGAACCCGAGCGGACTCTCTTCGCGGACGATTTCACCGGTGTCCGTAATCCAGGCCGTCGTTTTCAACCCGGTAAATTCCATTTCGACGCGAACCGCGGGAATCGGCGAGCTCGCCGAGCGCACGATCTCGCGCTCGCCAACCCTCACCGTTACCGGCGCGTTTCGCAGCGTCGCGGGATCGAAAACATTCCAGTGATGGACGGAGCCCGCCGTCAGCCCGGTCGCCGCGAGCCTCCGGACGAGATTGAGCGTCAACATGGGCCGCTCCGCAAGCCGGCGCACTTCCGTCCGGACGCGTCCCCCGCTGGTAATCGAGATGCGCAGGTCGAGACCGCTGACGAGTCCGCTGATCGCAATCGGTCCCGTCCCAGGGTCGAGTGAAAACTCGAACGACTGTAGTTCAAACGCCCGATTGACTCTCGCGGTCGTACGCAGAGTGGTGATCGTGTGCGCGCCGAGCAGCGTCATCTGCAGCTGCCCGTCCTCCTGCAGCTCGAAACCTCTTGCTTCACCGTCCTCGACAGCCACGGTCTGGCTGACGGTGAATCCGAGCTTCTCGCCGCGGTAGTACACACCGCGCCACTGCGCGGCCGATCCGTAGCGCGCAAGATCGGTCGCGAGATTTCCGGTGGCATGAACGTACGACTTGTTGACAAGCATCGCCATGACGGCGATCCACGCGACGAGAACCAGCAAGGAGATCGGGCGTGTGACCTTTTTCGATAAAGGAACAAACTTGATCATCGGAGATGCTGTGTCAGTTATCGGCTGTAATACGAGCCGGCTTCATGACAGAATGTTGCGATGTCGGATCCCGTAGATGAATCGTTTCTCGATCAATACCTCGAACCTGCGTCGTCACAATCGCCTTCGCTGGATAAGCCGCGCCCGGTCCGTCAGGGCCTACCGTCTGGATATCGCATGCGTCACGACGCTCACTACGTAGACGAGCTCGAATCGCGCCGGGCCCCGGCTCCCGCGGTTACCGTGCCGGGGCTGGCGTTCCCTACGAGCATTCCGGTGACATTCGCGCTGCGCGACATGGGGCAGGAGCTCGAAGGGGTCGCGTCCTGCTTCAACCTCATCGCCGCGAAAGCGCGTCCGCTGCGCGAGCGGATGGGGCTGTCGCTCGCACGCGTCGGGGTCGAGCGCAACGTGCGGGCGTTTCAGGCGCTGCGCGTGCTGCTCGAAGATCCGCCGCCCGAGCGCGCGCCGCTGTCGCTCACCGGCATCGTCGAGCACGCGGTCAAGAGCTTTGATGAGGAGCTCCGCCTGACAGGCTCGCGCATCTCGCTCGATTCGGCCGATGCGGTCATTCGCGTCAACGCCGATGCGCGGATGCTGTCGATCGCGCTGCACGCGTGCGTCGGCATGCTCGTCTCGATGGTCGAGGCGTCGAACGCCGAGGGCAGCATCCACGTTGCTACGCGCGCTTCAGAGGGCGTCGCATCGTGCGAGATGCGGCAGGATGCGTATCGACTGTCTGCGGATCAATTTTCGCGATTGGCCGATTTGGAGTGGTCGGAGCGGCCTGGCGGAATTCCGGCGGGTATCGGACTCGCAGCAGCGGCCCGCATCGCGCAGGCGCACGGCGGCGGGCTTGACGCGCGCCGCACGGACGCAGGCGGCTGCACCCTGATGTTCACGGTTCGCGCGTAGAGCGGCGACCGAGTCCGACAATCAGACGAGCAGCACCTCGACGCGATGCGCGTGCACGCTCTCCTCGCACGGCGACCAGGCGAACACGGTAAAGCGGCGATCCTGTGACGCGACCAGCGCGATCGCATTGCGCTGGTCGTGCACGAACTGCGCGGCAGATAAATGCCTCGTGCCGCCCAGCTGCGCCGCGGTCAAGATCGTCGGGGCGCCTCCTTCGATCGGTTCGGTGACCGTGACGGCGTCAACCGGCGCCGCACCGCGCCGGCGTTGAATCTTGGCGCCAAACGCGAGAAGCTCGTAGTGCTCAGTGATGATGGCGGCGCCATCCACGGCCGTCAGACCCGCAATCGCCTCAACGGTCTCGCGCAGCGCGTCCTTCCAAATCTCGGCCTGGCGTCCCTCTCCGGTCTCCCGCATCAGCACCGCCAACTCCCGGAATGGAGGCGAGACGGCGTACGGCATGGGGTGCACGATCGATTCGCGCCATGCATCGCTCTCCGGCGGCACGATCAGGAGGGAGCCGCCGCGGCCGTGCTTCCGCATCGAGACGGCGAGCTGCACGAGCACGTTCACCGAGTCCACCCATGACGCCGGTGAGTCGAAACCCAGCAGCGATGTCACCAGATCCGGGCAATCCGGCAGGCTCGTGGCGCTCTCGTCGACGACCTTGATTTGATCGCCTTCCAGCACGGCGACGTTCACGTACTTGCCCGATCGCTCGCCGCGATGGTGCTTGACGACAATCAGTCCAGGTTCAACGACCTCGAGCACGAAGCAGAACGTCGGAATGTTGTGCGCGGTTCCCCAGATGCAGAGCTCTCCGTTCGTCTCCCAGACGCCAAGATGAATGCCCGCGTGTTCCACGATCGCCGCAATTTTCGTGAGGGCCGCCGGTGCGAGCGCCAACGGCTGCGCGAGCATCATGGGGTGCTCGGTCTGATCAGGCGGCAGAAACGCCATCGAGATTTTAGGAACGTAGCCTTCTTCCCGCCGGAGGCTTGCCCAGAACGTCGCATTGATCATCCGCTCGATGACGTCGGCCGACGGCAGGGCCGCGATCGGATCGCGGCCGCGCGAACGAGCGGCGCCAAGGTGTTTTGCGAAGTGTGCGTGGACGGCCGGCGCGACCAGCTTGGCGGTCGGATAGCTTTGTGCGGTCACAAGCTATCAATAATAGTCCGGCTTCCTCGGCACTGGGGCGGGTTCGGTTATCTTTACGCAGCACAGAAGCTTCGCATGAATGGTCTTGATCAGGAGCTGCGCTACACACTCCGCGCTCTGAGAAAGGCACGGGGGTTCGCGCTGACGACGATTCTTACGCTCGCGCTGGCTATCGGTGGAAGCACCGCAATTTTCACCGCAGTCGATTCGGTGCTGCTGCGCCCGCTGGACTTCGCGGAGTCGGAGCGGCTCACAATGGTCTGGACGAGTGCGCATTCTCGCGTCTCCGAAGGCTACCTGCACGACTGGCGCCTCGACACTCGAACCTTCGAGGACCTTGCCGGCTGGTACGACGTGCGCGGCGTTCTGACTGATCGCGGTGAACCCCTCGAGGTTCTTATCGATCGCGTCACACCGAATTTCTTCTCTGTTCTTCGCGCTCCGGTCGCCTTGGGCCGCACGTTCACCTCGACAGGTAATTTGAGCGTCGTCGCGCCTGAAGTCATCCTGAGCCATCGCTTCTGGCAGCAGCGGTTTGGAGCCGACCCGACGATCGTCGGTCAGCGCATCACGATCGATGGCGAACGGCTCACAGTCGTCGGCGTCATGTCCGAAGGGGTCGCGGTGCGCACCGTTGAGTTGTCCCATTCTCGGGCCGAAGCCTGGGTGCCGCTCCCTCTCGTCGCCGACGAGCGCAGCGGCATGGGCGGGATGCTCAACGTTATCGGCCGGCTGGCGCGGGACGCGACGGTTGAGCAGGCACAGGCAGAGCTGGCACGTGATCTCCCGCCGGATTCAGGAGAGGCATTCGTCAGACGACAGCGATTGGTACGCACAAGTGGTTCCCCTTCTCAACGCGACAGTCAAGGACGTGCGCCTCGCGCTGGTCGTGCTGCTGGGCTCTGTGAGCATCGTGCTCCTCATCGCGTGCGCGAACGTCGGCAACCTTGTCCTCAGCAGAGCCGCCGCACGCCGGGCAGAGCTGGCGATCCGCCGCTCTCTGGGTGCGACCAACGGACGACTCGCGCGCCTGTTCCTGATGGAAAGTCTTGTTCTCGCGATCGCTGGAGGCACGTTAGGAGTATTGCTGGCCGTGTGGGGAGCGGATCTCGTCGTGTCCGCGTTACCTGTCGGCCTCGACCTTCCGCGAACCGGAGAGATTGGTATCGACCTGAGAATCCTCAGCGTAGCTTTCCTGACGACAATCCTGATAGCCATCGCAGTTGGACTGGTGGCAATGTTCGGCTCCACGCAGTCGGCACCTCTGTCGGGACTGCAAATCGCAGCTCGCGGCGCGTCGACATCGCAGGGCCGGAACCGTCTCAGCGCGCTTCTGGTTGTTTCCGAGGTGGCGCTTGCGCTGGTTCTGCTCGCCGGAGCGGGTCTGCTTGTCCGGAGTTTCCGGGCACTGACCGTCGTCGATCCCGGATTCCGCTCGGAACACGTCGTCACCGCGCGAACGACGCTGCCAGCGTCGAAGTACGACACAGACGATCGCCTTCGCGCATTCAACAGCGAGGTACGCGCGCGCATTGGAAGTCTGCCAGGCGTCCGCTCCGTCGGCTTTGCCGACTATCTGCCCATGAGCCGGATTGGAGTGGGTGGAGGTTTCGACATCGACGGCCGTCCCCCGGCGACTGGTGCCGAGCGGCCGAGCTCATTTATCAGTGTCGTCGGTGGAGATTATTTCCAGGCGATGGGTATTCCGCTTCTTCGCGGTCGCTTCCCTGGCGATGCGGACACCGAGAAATCGGGGCCTGTCTTGGTCATTGACGAGAAGCTGGCAGAGCGCTATTGGCCCGGACAGGATCCGATCGGCGCACGCGTCCGCTGGGATAGAAGAGATGAGCAAATCTTCGGCGAGATCGTCGGAGTGGTCGGGAGCGTGCGGTTTGGAGGATTGGCTTGGAGTACGCAAGCGATCACGTACTTCTGGTTTCCTCAGAGCCCGGAGCGCCAGTTCACGATCGTTGTCCGCACGCTCGCAAATCCGGACGAGATCGGAGCGGCGATCGCGGCCCAGGTCAGGACCATAGATCCAGCTCAGCCTATCGGCGCGGTCCGTGCGATGCAGGATTTCGTGTCAGACGATCTCGCCCAGCCGCGGTTCACGATGATGCTCCTCGCAAGCTTCGCAGTAGCGGCCCTGCTCCTCGCAGCCATCGGGCTGTATGGTGTGATCGCTCTCAGCGTGAAGCAACGCACGCACGAAATCGGCGTCCGAATGGCGCTTGGCGCGCAGAAAGGCGACGTCGTCGGTCTCGTCATGCGGCGCGGAATGCTGCTGACGGGAGCCGGCCTTGTCGTTGGAATTGCGGCGGCGCTCGTCCTCGGGCGCCTGATGGCCAGCCTTCTCTACGGCGTCGCTCCGACAGATGCGGCTACGCTGGCTGCCATGACGGTGTTCTTAGCAGTTGTGGCTATGGTTGCGATCTACCTTCCGGCACGTCATGCGACGCGGGTCAATCCACTGGAAGCGATCCGCAGTGAGTGAACACCTCGCCCTTCTCTATTCGTTATTCGTTTTTCGTTATTCGTTTTTCGTTATTCGCCCTTCCTTGTCTTCTCTTCCTTCAATAAATTCAGCACATCACGGTGCGCGAAAACGGCGTCCGGGTGCTCCTGCAATACCGTGTCGTACCGGCGCTCGTAAATCGATCCTTCCGCGTTCGGCAACGTCAGCGCCTTCACCTGCGCAACGACGCCGTCCACGTCGTTCCGCATCGGGGGCGCTTTCTCGCCGAGCAGCTCGTCGATGCGGACGATGAGCTGCGAGATGGGACGCAGCCACGCGAACTGCGGATCGTTGAGCAGCGCGTTCAAGAGATCGTTGCTCGACTGGCGGCCGTGTATCCGCTCATAGCCGGCGCGCTCCCAATCCAGCAGCGTCTTGTGGAGGCGCAGCAGAGCCTGGCGGAGGTCGTTGAGCAACTTCTCCGCCTGCTGAATTTCTGCGACATCGTGATCGGTCATAGGCGTCTCATCTCTCATTATGCATAATGTTGATCTACATGACCGTCCCCGGCCTGCCACAGGCCATTTCCCAATACTGGGGCTACACGACATTCCGCCCGCTGCAGAAAGAGGCCATGGACGCGGTGCTCGCCGGCCGCGACTCGATCGTCGTCCTGCCGACCGGAGGGGGAAAGTCACTGTGTTTTCAGGCGCCTGCAGTGGTGCGCTCGGGCATCGCGGTCGTGGTGTCGCCGCTGATCTCGCTGATGAAAGACCAGGTTGACACGCTCGTCGGCAACGGCGTGCCAGCTGCGCTGTTCAACAGCTCGCTTTCCGCGGCGCAGAAATCCGACGTGGTATCGGGCCTCCGCCAGGGACGCTACAAGCTGCTCTACGTCTCGCCCGAGCGGCTGGTGGGCGAAGGCTCCGACTCGTTTCTGTCGATGCTGTCCTCGGTCGACGTCAGCTTCGTCGCCGTGGACGAGGCGCACTGCATCAGTCAATGGGGCCACGACTTCCGGCCTGAGTATCGCCAGCTCGGACGTCTGCGCCAGCTGCTTCCGGGCGTCAGCCTTCACGCGTACACGGCGACCGCCACGGCGCGCGTGCGGCAGGACATCGCGATGCAGCTCGGCCTCGAGAACCCGATCGAGTTCGTCGGCTCCTTCGACCGTCCCAATCTGATTTATCGCGCGCTTCCGCGCGCGGCGCTGAAGAAACAGCTCGTGGAGGTGCTCGCGCGACATCGCCGCGAAGCGGGCATCGTGTACTGCACGTCGCGGCGCGAAGTGGATGCGCTCGCCGTGTGGTTGAGCGAGACCGGTCATCCGGCGCTTCCGTATCACGCCGGTCTGTCAGACGTGGAACGGGGCCGCCACCAGGACGCGTTCCTCAGCGAGCGCGCCGACATCATCGTCGCGACCGTGGCGTTCGGGATGGGCATCGATCGGTCGGACGTGCGATTCGTCGTGCACGCCGGCGCGCCGCGCTCGCTCGAGCACTATCAGCAGGAATCGGGCCGGGCCGGCCGCGATGGTCTCGAGGCCGAATGCCTGCTGATTTACTCACCCGCCGACTTCATGAAATGGCGGGCGATGCTCGAACAGAATGGCGAGCTCAACGACGCCAGCCGGGGATTGCTTCGGCAGATGGAGCGCTACGCGACGGGCGTGGGCTGCCGCCATCGGCATCTGTCGGAATATTTCGGCGATCGGTACCAGAAAGACAGCTGCGGCGGGTGTGATTTCTGCCTGAACGAGCTGGAATCCGCGTCGGATCCCGTTGTGCTCGCCCGCAAGATCCTCTCGTGCGTCGCGCGGGTCGGGCAGCGCTTCGGCGCCACCCACGTAGCCAGCGTGCTGCGCGGACAGGCAAGCGAGCAGGTCGTCGGCCGCGGACACGACCGGCTGAGCACCTTCGGCCTGCTGCCGGAATCGTCAAACGCGGAAGTTCGCGGCTATATCGAACAGCTGATCGGCGCGGAGCTGTTGCAGCAATCCGATGGTGTCTATCCGATCGTGGGGCTTACGCAAAAAGGGCTCGAGCTGCTGAAGGACCCAGCCCGCGCGCCGGGCCTTGCCCTCGCCAGGCAGCGGCCGCCGCGCAAGGGTGCACCGCGCGCCCAGTCGCGCGTCGAGGCCGAGTCGTGGCAGAACGTCGATCGCGATTTGTTCGAGCGCCTTCGATCGGTGCGCCTCGAAATCGCGCGCACGCGCGGCGTTCCTCCGTATGTCATCTTCCACGATGCGACGCTGCGCGAAATGGCGCGCCTGCGCCCCACCTCGATCGACGCCCTTCTGGAAGTGAAAGGGGTCGGCGCCCGCAAGGCCGACGATCTCGGCGGCGTGTTCATCGACGCGATCCGCGCGCACGCCTGACCCATGCCGCTCGTCTCGCTCGACCACATCATGATGGCCTACGGCCATCTGCCCTTACTCGATGACGCAAGTCTGTTGATCGAAGCGGGAGAACGCGTGTGTGTCATCGGCCGCAACGGTACGGGCAAGTCGACGCTGCTGCAGATCATCGGCGGCGAGGTCGTTCCCGACGGCGGCGCGGTATGGCGCCAGCCCGCGCTGCGGATCGCGCGCCTCGAACAGGATGTGCCGCTGTCAACGGACCGGCCGGTGCGCGAGGTCGTGGCTGACGGGTTCAAAGACCTGACCCACGTGGATGACTGGCACGTGGACGTCAGCGTCGATATGGTGATCGATCGCCTCGATCTTCCAGCCGACGCAATCGTCTCGACCCTCTCCGGCGGCTGGCGGCGGCGCGTGCTGCTTGCGCGGGCGCTCGTGGCGCAGCCCGACGTGCTGCTGCTCGACGAGCCGACCAATCATCTCGACATCGAGGCGATGATGTGGCTCGAGTCGTTCCTGGCGGAGTACCGCGGCGCGGTTGTCTTCGTCACACACGACCGCGCCTTCCTGCAGCGCGTGGCCACGCGCATCGTCGAGCTCGATCGGGGACGGCTGACGTCATGGCCCGGCGACTACGAAACGTTCCTCGACAAGAAAGACGCCTGGCTCGCCAGCGAGCAGATCCAGCATGAGAAGTTCGACAAGAAGCTCGCACAGGAGGAGGCGTGGCTCCGTCAGGGCATCAAGGCCAGGCGGACGCGCGACGAAGGACGCGTGAAGTCGCTGATGGCCATGCGGAAAGAGCGCGCGGAACGGCGCGGGCAGATCGGCCAGGTCCAGCTGCAGGCTGACTCGGCGGAACGTTCGGGCCAGTTGGTGTTCGAGGCCAAAGGCGTCAACAAATCGTTTGGTGGGCGCCCAGTCGTGCGGGACGCCTCGTTCCGCGTCATACGCCGCGATCGCATCGGCCTGATCGGGCCGAATGGATCGGGCAAGACGACGCTGCTGCGGATGCTGATGGGCGAGCTCGCGCCGGACGCGGGCGAGATTCGTCAGGGCACCAACGTCCAGATCGCGTACTACGATCAGCAGCGGGAGCAGCTCGACCCCGAGCGCACGGTCTTCGACACCGTCGGCGAGGGCAACGATACGGTGACGATAAACGGCCGCACGCAGCACGTGCACGGGTACCTGCGCGATTTTTTATTTCCGCCCGAGCGCGCGCTGTCACCGGTCAAGGCGCTCTCAGGCGGCGAGCGCAACCGTCTTCTTCTCGCGCGGCTTTTGACGCGCCCGATGAACGTGCTCATCCTCGACGAGCCCACGAACGATCTCGACATCGAAACGCTCGAGCTGCTCGAGTCGTACCTCGTCGACTGGCCAGGCACGCTGCTGCTCGTCAGCCACGATCGCGCGTTCATCGACCACGTCGTCACGAGCACGCTCGTCTTCGAAGGCGACGGAAAAGTGCAGGAATACGTCGGCGGCTACGACGACTGGCTGCGACAGCGGACCGCGATGCCCGCTCCCGTCGCGTCCGGCTTCCTGGGCGCCGACGCCTCGGCGAAGGCGGCCAGGCGGACATCGACGACCAAGAAGAAACTGTCCTTCAAGGAAAAGCGTGAAATGGAGGACCTTCCGAAGCGCATCGAGCGAATGGAAGCGGAGCAAGAGGGTCTGCGCGGGAGGATCGCTTCACCAGATTTTTACAAAGAGCCCCCCGACGACATCGCGCGCGCGATCGCGCGCATCGACGAGTTGAAGGGCTCCCTGCACGACGCGTACGCCCGCTGGGACGAATTGGATTCGCGCAGCTAAGCCGTCTTCCGCCGGCGCGCAGGCGTTCGCGCGCCAGTGGATTTGCGGGCAGCCGGCTTACCTGCAGTCGGAGCTTTCCGCGTTCTGCGGACTCTTGTCGCCGAAGGCCGGGCCTCATCCATCGCAAGCATTTCGGCCTGCGACGGCTCTGCGGCCTCTTCCTCGGGAGTGGGCTCCTCGAGCGCAACGTTGCCGGATATCTCTTCCGCTGGCTCGGCGTCCAGTACCTCATGCAGCTCATCCGGCTGTTCTTCCCTCGGTGCAGGCACCGACAATCCGCTCGGAGCGGCCGGCAACCCGGCGCCTGGGAACACGCGGATTTGCCCACGCCGATCGCGCTCGAGCCTCAGAAGCCCTTCGCGCTGCACCACCCGGAGGAATTCCATGATGGTGCCGAAGCCCCATCTGTGCTCGTCGAAGTTCGGATCGATCCCGCGTAAATACTGCTTCAGTTGGCGGACATACATCGGCCAGCGCGGCGCCTGCGAGGCGCGACCGAACAGATCTCTCACCGATGCGACCAGTTGCTGAACCTGTTCTGCGTCGAGCGCGGCTGGAGCGGCAGGAGCACCGGCCGCTGGCGGGGCTGGAGCGGGCGGACGCGGGACCGCTGCTTCCACCGCTGCGGTGTCGGTCGATCCGGCTGCCGGAACGCTGACCACGACGGCCGGCTCGACTCCATCGAGAGTCTCGACGGCATCCACCATCATGCTCCGGCCTGCGTGCCGCAGCGTGACGAGCCCGGTCTTTGCCACCTTCTCGATGAAATCGCGGAACGTGCTGACGCCATAGTCGCGCTCGGAAAACGTCGAGTCGAGCTGCAGCAGCGTGCTCTTCAGCAGGCCAAGCTGCGGCGACACTTCGCGATCGGTCAGCACCTTCAGCGCCCGTTTGACGAGCGGGATGGCTTTGGCCACATCGGCGGGTGCCGCCGTCGCGCCGCCGCCATTCTCACGCTTGGGACCCGGTCCCGGCGCGGCCGGCCGCCGGCTTACAAGGTTCTCGTATGCGATGAACTCATGACAGTTCTTCTGCATCACGAGGCTCGTGAATTGCCGGCCGCCGACGACGAAGACTTTCTTGTCGTATTGCTTCAGCTTCTCGACGAGCGTGATGAAATCGCTGTCGCCGCCGACGATGACGAATGCGTTGATGTGATCGTGCGTAAATGCCATCTCCAGCGCGTCGAGCGCAAGGTTGATGTCGGCCCCGTTTTTGTCCCCCCCGGGCGTGAGGTTCCGCTGCACCATGCGGATGGCGTGCTGCGACATCATCCGGCCGTAATCGCCGGCCCGCTTCCAGTCGCCGTAGGCGACCTTGGTCACCACCTCGCCGCGTTCCTTGATGCCGTCCAGAATCGCCGCGATGTCGAACTGCGTATGCAGCGTGGTCTTCACGCCGATTTCGATGTTGTCGAAATCGATGAAAACCGCAATCTTCAGTCGTTGATCGATCAAATTGTCTTCTCCCTGCGCACGTTAACCTTATTACCTCGAATCTTTGTCGCCTTCAGCGCCCCGATGATGCGATCGGCGAGCGCCTCCGGCACTTCCACTAGCGAAAATTTATCCGCGATCTCGATGGCGCCGAGCGAGCGCGACGGCACGTTCGCCTCGCCGGTGATCGCTCCAACCAGATCGCCCGGGCGGATGCCGGCGTCCCGCCCTGCCCCGATGAACAGCCGAATGCCGGCCCCGTCGCCATTCGCCGGTCCTCTCTGGGGTCGGAGCCGAGGCTTGTCGGCAGGCGCTCCGCGCCATTCACCACGTCCGCGCGCTACCGGCGCCGGGGGCGGCGGCGCCGGAGCGGGAATCTCCCTCTCTTCATTTCCGCCGAGCGCGTCGTGCGCCATCTTCACCGCCGCCGCAGCGATGTCGATCGGGTCGAATTCGTCCGACAGCGACTCCACCACGACCCGCACGTCGTCGTAGTCGGCGGCGACAAGCCGCTCGCGAAGCGACGCACGCGTCAACTCGAGGCGCCTGGCGCGGAGGTCGGCGACGGTCGGCACCTTGCCGATCTCGAGCTTCGCCTTTGTGAATCCTTCGATGCTGCGGAGGTGCCGCTGCTCGCGCGGCTCCGCAAGCGTAATCGCCGTCCCGCCTCTGCCCGCACGACCCGTGCGCCCGATGCGATGCAGGTAGACCTCAGGCGATGCAGGAACGTCGTAATTTACGACATGCGAGATGTGCTCGATGTCGAGCCCGCGCGCGGCGACGTCGGTCGCAATCAGCAAGTTCGCCTTCTGCGCGCGAAACAGGCCCATCACCCGATCGCGCTGTTTCTGCTCCATGCCGCCGTGCAGCGCTTCCGCCCGATGGCCGTGGGCGTTGCACGTCTCGACGAGCGACTCGACCTCGAGCCTCGTGCGGCAGAAGACAAGCGTGGCGACCGGATCTTCCATGTCCAGGATCCGCTCGAGCGTCGCCGCCTTCTGCGCCCGTCCGATCACATAGGCGACCTGCCGGACGCGCGGCATCTTTCCCGCTGTGGTCTTTTCGCGCGCGATCGTGATGCGCACGGGCTCCTTCAAGTGCCGCGCCGCTATCGAGAGAATGCGCGCGGGTATCGTTGCCGAGAAGAGCGCCGTCTGCCTCGACGCGGGCGTCGCGTCGAGAATCGCGTCGAGATCTTCGGCAAAGCCCATGTCGAGCATCTCGTCCGCTTCGTCGAGCACGAGCACGCGGAGCGCGTCGAGCTTCAGCGTTCCACGCCGGATGTGATCCAGCGCCCGGCCGGGCGTCGCCACGACGATTTGCGCTCCCCGCTCCAGTTCGCGAATCTGCCCGTGCATCGGCGCGCCGCCGTACACAGGCAGCACGGACAGCCGAACGCCCTTTGAGTACTTGTGCACCGCTTCGGCCACCTGCATGGCCAGCTCACGAGTCGGCACGAGAATCAGCCCCGCGGTCTGGCGCGCATGGCGTTTCTCCTCGCTGATGCGCTGCAGCATCGGCAGCGCGAATGCAGCGGTCTTGCCGGTCCCGGTTGCCGCCTGTCCGAGCAGATCTTTGCCTGCGATGAGAAGCGGGATTGTTTCCCGCTGGACCGGCGTCGGCTCTTCATAGCCCAGTTGTGCCAGGACGTTCGTCAGTTCGGGTAAAAGTCCGAGGGACGTAAAACTTACCGGGTCGGCGGGTGTGACTCATCAGAGGAAAAGCGCTATCAGCTAAACACGTAAGTTTACTCCCTCGGTACGGCTATTGCCTATTAATCCCGGGAGGAGTTGTTATGGCGCAAACATTAGTCAGGTTCGATACGCTCGTCATCCATGAAGGCCGCCACTATCGGGCACAGGCGTGTGGTCGAGAACGTGAGAACGGTCAGTGGGAGGCTTGGCTCGAGTTCGAGGACATGACATCGGGAGAAATCCTGCGTTCGCAGCGGGAAACGACGCAGCCGAACCAGACAGATGCCGCCTATTGGGCCACAGGGCTGACACCGGTCTACCTGCAGGGTGCGCTTGATCGCATCCTTCATGTGCCCATCAGCCGGGAGCCCGAGCCGATTGCGCCCCCGTTTTTTGACGGGCCCGCGCCTCGCCGAAGAGCTGTGACCTCGACTCGCCAGGCGATTCTGGACCCGTTCTCTGTGTATGACAAAAGCCCTGATCTTCTCGCGCAGGAGCTTACGGCCCTGCGGGGATGGCACCTGCGCCAAATCATCAGGGATTTTGAACTTGCAGACGATAGCGATGCATTCCTCGAGGGGCTGACGGAGCCGGAGCTGGGCTCGCTCATCATGCAGCGGGTAAGGGAGTTACATGCTTAGAAATTAGTCGTGCCGGTTGTGTCCGCACGGTGGAGGCCTTGATTTCGAGCTGGCCCAGGTTGTACTGCGCTGACTTGCCTGCACCTCAAGCAAACAACACTGCCGCCACAGCTGTCGTCAGCCGGCTCCGGAAGATGAATTGTGCCTGCACTACCATGCGATACCGCCGGCGACGGGACCGAACCAGATCGTGAAGCCGTCCGCACAGCTCGAGGAACTCTCGAACACTGAGGGTTTCGTACAGCTCGGCAGTTTCCGGCACGTAGCCGATCCGCTGCTTCAGCCCGATCGCTTGTTCCGGCAGGGAGAACCCCGCGACCTCGACTCTTCCTGATTCGGGCTCGAGGATGCCGGTCAGAATCTTGATCGTGGTCGACTTGCCGGCTCCATTGCGTCCCAGCAGCCCGGTGACTTCACCGGCAGCGATGTCGAAGGTCAGGCCGTGCAGCACCTCCGCTTGTGAGTACCCGAACCGGAGGTTCTCAACGATGATCGAAGGGGGCATCGCTGGGCTCAAAGGCGCAGGAACTGCCGGACCCGTGTGAGGAGTGTCTGCCGCGCTTCGGTCATCGACGTAACTGCGGCGTGGGTTTCGCGGTGGCGATCGAGCTCCTGGCGACGCAGCGCCGTCACGCTCGTGACATGCTCGAGCACCGACGGATTCGCCAGGACGACCGTGCGGAATCCTTCGGCATCGATCTCGAGCAGGTCGCAGTCGGTCATCGCGGTCACCGTGGCGGTGCGGGCTTCGCCGGTCAAGCAGGGACATTTCACCCAGGACGTCTCCGGCACCCAGGCGCGCCACCTCGCCCTGCGTGCCGGACAGTGTCACCGAGGCATCACCGCGCTTCATCACGAACAGCGAGTGACCGGTCTGTCCCTGCCGTACGACGGCCTCTCCTTTCGCGAACATCACGGGGCGCGCGACTGAGAGCAGCTGCGCGCGCTCGCTGTCGCTCAAGGGTGCAAACATCGGCACCCGCGTCAGCAGCGCAGGGTCGGCGGCGGCCGGAGCCGTCGTCATGGCTCCCTCTTCCGGCGACATCTCGATCTGGATGGGATAGGGAATCGTGATGTTGTGACGCCGGAACGCGTAGTAGATGTACGACCGCACCTGATCCTGCGCGCGACCGTCCGGATCGAAATCATCGACCCAGAACCAGACGCGATACACGATCGCCGATGCGCCGAAATCGGCGATCCGCACTTCGGCCGGCCTGGCCGTCGACAGCTCGGATGCATTCTTCAGCGCCTCGGAGATGACCGCTTTCACGACGTTCGGCGGCACGTCGTAGCTTGCTCCGACATCCACCTGGATCCGCATGTGGCGCGTGGGAACCGAGTAATTCGTAATCGGGTCCTTCGACATCATGCTGTTCGGCACCATCACGTAGTTGCCGGCCTTCGTGACCAGTTTCGTCGAGCGCCATGTGATTCCAGCGACGCTGCCTTCCAACGACCCAATCGTGATCCAGTCGCCGACACGAAAGGGCCTGTCGATTTGAATAGCGAGGCCGGCGAAGAGATTGCCGAGCGTGTCCTGCAGCGCGAAGCCGAGCACAACCGCGCCGACGGCAGTCGTCGCGAGAATTCGATCGCGCAGAATCAGCGTCGCCGCGACCCCGAACAGCAGAATCAGCAGCGTGTCCTGCACGATCGCCGGAAAGCGCTCCGGAATCCGGTCGACCCGCCATGGATTCAATGAGAGCGCGACCACGAGATTGATGACGGCGAACGCCATCACGAGCGGATTCAGATCTGCGAGCAGCCGGCGCGTGTCGTCGGCGAGCGTGACGTAATGGACGGCGAGTGCGGCGAGTATGAAAGTGGCGAAGAGGCTCGCAGAGAGAAGCAGCCGGCCGCGGATATGCCTGTTGATCGTCGCCCCGTACAAACCGAGCGACGTCAACAGGAGCGCAAAGCCGAGGATGACGATGAGCGGCACGAGAGGCTAGGCGATCCCCTTCCGGAATGCCGCGACTTCGGCCGGAGAGATCACGGGCTTCACGGGGTTCGGGTTGTCTCCGCCCTTGGCCATGCGGTCCGCCCCCACGCCTCGAGCACCGCCTGAGGCCGCAACCTGCTGCTCGTTCTTGCCGGTGCTGGCCGACTTCGTCAGGTTGCTCAGGCCGAAGCCTTTCTTCTTCTCTTCCGCCTTTTTCTCTTCAGGCTTTGCTTGTGTCTTGGCGCTGCCTGTCAGCCCGGCGGAACCTTCGACGACAGTCGCAACGCTCGTCAGCTCGGTCGGCTGATACTTGATGGCCGTCGTGTAGCGCGCAGCCATGACCGCACCAGGCTTCGAGCCGGCGAGCTGCTTCACCTTGCCGATGCGCTCCTGCGTCTCCGGGTGCGAGGCAAACAACCCGTTCTTCTCCGCCTGGCCTTTGTTGCGTTCGGCCAGCCGGACGAGGAACTCGGACAGCCCCGCGCCGGCATACCGGGCTTTTTGCGCGAGAAGGATGCCTTCGGTGTCGGCGGCCAGCTCGTCGCCGCGGTCGAACGAGTTCTCGAGCACCATGTCGTACGCGCGGTTCGCGAGCGCGCCGAGAAAGGCGCCCCGGTTCGACGACGCCTCCGATGTTCCAATCTGAACGCCTTTGCTTTTCCGAATGGCGTTGACGGTGTGCTTCTGCGCAACGTGCGCGATCTCGTGGCCGAGGACGCCTGCAAGCTCGGCTTCCGACTTGATCAGCGCGAGCGCCCCTCGCGTGATGTGGATGAAGCCGCCGGGCGCGGCAAACGCGTTGACGCCGTCGGTATCGAGCACGATGAACGTCCACGGCAGTTTCGGACGCGTCGTCTGCTCGCTCAGCATCGTGCCGACGAGCGTGACATATTTGTGCACGGCCGCATCCTGGACGACGCCGAAGCGCGCGCGAATCTTCGCGCTGACATCGCTGCCAAGCTTGATCTCTTCCTCTTCCGTGATGTTCAAGTCGTCGAACTGATCCTTGCGCTCCTGCATCTGCTGCACGCGGCGGCTCATGCCGCCGAGTTGCGCGAAGGCGGGAGCACTGACAGCAAGAATCGCCAATATGGCGACGTACATTTTCATGACGGGTTCTCCTTGACCTCGAAAATAGCGACCGGCCTGGTCTTCCCTTTCACCACGACGTCTCCGAGCGGCCGAAAACCGTATCGGTCCGGCAGAGCCGCGCGCGTAGTCTCGCTGATGATAATCCGGGTTCCGTATTCCTTATTTAGAGATTCGAGGCGAGCGCCCAGGTTCACCGAGTCGCCGATGACGGTATAGCTCATGATGGCCTCCGAGCCGATATTCCCGGCAATCATCGGCCCCGTGCTGACGCCGATGCCGATGTCGAGGGCCGGGCGCCCCTCGGCCGCCCATTTCTCGTTCAGCCGGTTCAGCTCGCGAATCATCTCCAGCGCCGCGTCAACCGCGTGTTCGGCGTGATCGGGATCGTCCAGCGGAGCGCCGAACAGCGCCATCACCATGTCACCGACGAACTTATCGAGCGTCCCCTTGTTCGCAAACACGATCTCGACCATGCGCGTGAAGTACTCGTTGAGGATGGCGACGATTTCCTCGGGTTGCCCTTTCTCCGACACGGTGGTGAACCCGCGAATGTCGGAGAACAGCACCGTCATCTGGCGCCGCTGCCCCCCCAGACGGGCGAGCTCCGGATGAGCCACGAGCTGATCGTAGACATCCTTGGACACGTACTGACCGAAGAGGCGCTTCATCTTTCGCTTCTCGCGCCCTTCGACGAAGTACTGATAGCCCACGCCGCCGAACAACGCCAAAGACGAGGCGAGCGTCGGCTGGGTGATGTTGATCCAGTAGCCGTGGGCGAACTCTCTCGTCGTGATGAAGACGAACCCGGCAACGATAGCGGCGAACACCGCGGCCGCCCACCATGCGGGAAGGAGCACCGCGATAAGACCGACGGCGAGCGCAAGTGCGACGACCAGCGCGATACGCACGCGCGGTGACTCGGGCCGCATGAATCGGTTCGACAGAAAGTCATCAGCGACTGCCGCGTGGACCTGAATACCTGGCATCACACCGCCGGCGAACGGCGTTTCGAACACGTCGCGAAGGCCCGCGGCGGTCACGCCGACGAAGACGACCTTGTCTCGAAAGACGGAGGGATCGACATCGGGCTTTTTCTCTGCAAGGAGCTGTTCCTCCGAGTACATCAGGTCGAAGAATGAGTAGTGCGCGTAGGGGCGACGTTTGAGGTCCGCCAGGAATGCGGGCCCGCGGAAATTGATGAGTCCCCACAGAATCCCTATGCTGCCGTCCTCGGTGTTGACCTCACGTATTTCCAGCGGCAGCGTCCGATCACCGGCGGTCAGTGACATCCCGTCCATGCGGACGGCTGATTTCTTGATGCCGGCTACGCGCAGCGCCGCGGACAAGCCGAGAGACGGCATGGCGCGATCGCCGCTCCTGACGAAAGGCACCACGTGCCGCACCGGACCGTCCTCATCGAGACTCAGAAAGTTATGGCCCAGCGCCACGGCTGCGTCGGACAGCACCCCGGCAGGCGGAAAGATCACCCGACGCTCGAGCACACCTGGCGCATTCAGCCGGTAACCCTGGTCCGGCCACGTCTCGGTGCCGGTCGTCTCGCCGCCGAATGTTGCCTCGGCGAGCAGAATCACATTGCCAGCTTTCCTGATCGTGTCTGCGAGCGCCTTGTCCGACTCCGCGCCCGTCCACGTGTCTCCGCCGTATGGGAAGCCCACGCGCGTATCGGCGTCGGCAAACAGCACGTCGTACACGATGAGCGCCGGTTTGCCGCGGCTCAGGTAGTCGATGAGGCTCGCATGCACCACGCGCGGCCATGGCCACCTGCCGGCATGCTGCTGGAGGTTTCTCAACGAGTACTCGTCGATCTCGACGAGCGCGATATCTTTGCGCGCGGTGGATGGATCTGCGGTGCGAATCAGGCGCCAGTCGTAGGTCTTGAGCTCGACGGTGCGAAACGCGTCGAGGTTGGTCAGGGCCAGCACGATGCCGGCGGCGCACACGCCGATCAGTAGTCCCGCCGCAACCTTTGGCACGGTGTGTAATATAGGCGGCAGAAACGAAAAACGAACAACGAAAAACGAATAGAGACCGGCTATCTCGCCAGCTTGTAGACGCCGCGCTCGATGAGGGTCGCGTATCCTTCGGCGACGAGTCCCAGGTTGCCACGTCCGGCCTCGGCCCGGGAGAGGCCTGTGACCCGCGCAAGCTCACCGGGTATCGTCATGCCGGCGGCGTTGAGAAAACAGCGCGCGATTTCGCGGACGGCCCTCTCTCGACTCACGCGCTTGACCAGCGCGTCCGGAAATCGTCCCACGACCAGCTCCCAGATGTAGGTGAACTTCGGCTCGTAGACGGCCGCGCTCGGCACCACGATCATCGCGGCCTGCAGTTCGTCCATCGCTTTAGTGAATGCCGCGCGATCGCTCACGCCGGCCTCGTTTCGCAGGTCCAGCGTGGCCATTTCCCATTCCTTGCGGAGCACTTTCAGAATCGCCCTCGCGTGCGTGCTGAGCCGCTTCTTCTCTTCTGCGCGGCGCATGCCCCAGACCGCGTGGAAGTACGGGATCATGCGCGGCGCTAGAAACATCGCCCTGCCCCGGGCGAGCTTGGCGTAGTACACCTGTCCGCGCTCGATGAGCTCATCCTTCAACTGCCATGTCAGCGAGGTTTCAGAGTCCTTCTGGACGTTGCGGGGCAGCACGGCATCTCTGCGCCCGCACACCGCCACGTAGAGGGACGGCCCGGACCGGCGCGAGTCGGTCAGACAAGCCGTGAAACCAACGTCTTCGATAAACCGCTCGGCATGGTGTACCGTCTCGACCTGTCGCGTCGCTTCGCGGCACCACCGGTAGTCGCGATGATCTTCAATCTCTTCTGTGATGTATGGCTTTGATCTCAACGTTTTTATCGTGAACCGCCGGTTCGAAACAGATTCAGGTCGATGGCCTCCCCCATGGCCTTGTAACCTGCGTCGCTGGGATGCAAGTGGTCGCACGAGTCGTACGCGGCCAGCATCTTTTTCGGATCGCCTGGGTCGCGCGTCGCTCTGTCGAAGTCGACCACGCCGTCATACTCCTTGCTCGTGCGGATCCAGTCGTTCAGCGTTTGTCGCTTTGCCTCGCCGGCCTCCGTGTAGTACCCGGCTCCCCAGAACGGAGTCAGCGTTGCACCGAACACCTTCACGCCTTTCGCATGCGCTCGAACGATCAGTTGCCGGTGTGCGGCAATGAGATCTCCCGCGGTGGGAGTCGGATTTTGCCGGGCATTGCCGATGTCGTTGATACCTTCCATGACGATGACGTGAGTGATCCCGGTCTGGCTCAAGACGTCGGCCTCGAACCTGGCAAGCGCATTGGCGCCGGCGCCGTAAGCGCCCTCGCTGAGCAGACGATTGCCGCCGATGCCGGCGTTCAGAACGCTCGCATTCATTGGCGCGGATGACGAGAGCAGCCGCCTCGCAAGGACGTCGGGCCACCGGCTGTTCATGTCGGCCGTCGACGCCGCTCCGTCCGTGATCGAATCGCCAAAGGCGACGATCACAGCTGCCACGTCGGGCGCGTCCACCTCAATCCGCGACAACAGAAACCAACTGCGAGTGCTCGCAACGATCGGCAGCATGGCTGCGCCGGCATGATTGCCAGTCTCGGAAATGTACGACGTCTGGAACGCCGAGGTGTGCATCGGGAGCAGCGCTGGCGTATTGGTCGTGCCCGGGAGATACACGTCGATTGCAAGGTCGGCCAACGGCGGGACGGTCAACGTGACCGGATCGCTGTAAACGATCGCATTCGCCGGAATGGTGATGGTGCTGCGGCCGCTGAACGTCAGGGGGCGGCCGTGCGTCGCCTGGATCGCAGCATCCTTATCGCGCAGCGCGATAAAGGCCGCGCCGATCGTCAGCGGCGCTGTGCCAAACGCATTGCTCAAGACGACTCTCACCCGCGAGCCGCCCACGCTCGCGCGCACAATCTGACGCAGCGTTTGGTTCGTGAAGTGCGTGAATGGCTGAGGCCCGAACGTCGTCCCGGGCGGCGGCTGCGCCGGCGGGGTCGCCGGCGGCGCAGGCGCGGGACAATCGTTGCGCATGAACGGAGCCGGCGCAGGCTGGCCTGAAGGTGGCGGGGGGTTCTGCGGCCGACCGACGAGTGCAGTAGCCCAGGTTCCGACCCAGCGATCGGTCGCCTGCGCGCGATACGCCGGCCCGAGAGCGCCGCTGGCTACAGCCAGCACGATCGCAAGAACCGCAACGAAGATTCCGTTCTGCTTGAATGACATGCCTTCCGCCTTTCGCCTACCGCCTATTGCCTATTTGCCTATCGCCTTACACAAGAAAGAAGTCCCCTTCCTTCGCCGCGCACGTCGCTGCGAAGAGCCCACGCGCGGCGCTCTCGATCTCCTTCATCTCGTCATCCGGCCTGCCGGGCTTGTGATGAAACAGCCTCAGTTGGTCGGCCCCGCAGTCCTTGGCGAAGCGCGCGCATTGCGACCAGTCGCTGTGTCCCCAGCCCTTGTGCGCGGGGGTTTCTTCCGGCGTGAAGTGCGAGTCGAGGATCAGCACGCGAGCGCCGCGCGAAAAATGCGCGAGCGCCAGGTCGATGTCGTGATTGCCGAACTCATGATCCGTCGCATACACCAGGTCGCCGTTGTCGCCGGCAATGCGATACGCAAACGCCCCTCCCGGGTGATTCAACGGTTGCGCTGACACGTCGAACCCGTTGATCGCCGCCCGCCCCGCTGCGTTCATCCGAATGGCCGGCCGTGATGGCAGCCGATCGTACGGCACCGGAAAGAACGGCGACTCGAACATTGTTTCGATATCGGCGAACTGACGCCCGAGCGCAGGCGCCCAGACGCTGACCGCGCAGCCCGCCCGGTACAACGGACCGAAGAACGGCAGCCCCTGCACATGATCCCAGTGATAGTGCGTCAGCACGATGGGTATGTTCGCGACGGCGTCCAGCGTCGCGCCGACGCCGACGATGCCGGAGCCGGCATCGAGGATCAGCCGGCGGCCGCTCGGCTCGTCGACGATCTCGACGCACGGCGTGTTGCAGCCATGTCCAATCGAACCCTGAGTGGCCCACGGCACCGACCCGCGCACACCCCAGAAACGCACCCGCATGCGCTCGGAGCTTATCGTGAGATTTCCTTTTCTCAGAAATTCTCCTATCCTTCTCGTCTCGAGGAGGAATCATGCGCTCAGCTATCGGCTTCGTGGTTGTCCTGCTCTCGGCTTCCTCTGCCTTCGCGCAGGTCAACCTCACAGGTGCGTGGCAGCCGAAATACTGGAGCGTGAAGATGGCGCTGCAGCAGGAAGGCGATCGCGTGTGGGGGCACGCCGGCGCGCAGGATTTCTGGTTCCGCGGCCACTGGGACGGGCCGAGATTGATCATCGTTGCGAATAATTTCGACGTGAAGCGGCCCAAGAGCCCGTGCAAACCCCGCGGCGTGATGGCGGTCAGTGGCAAAGCGGTCTCGGGCCTGACGACGACGTGGTGGGATGAAGGCAGAGAGAAACCGCTCCGCGGCACGTGGACGCGTCTGTCGCCAAACGCAGGCGATCCTGTCGCCTATCCGTACGCAGCGGAGTTGACGCAATGCGGAAGCCTGCGCACCTACGAGCTCGTCTTCACCAGTGGTTCCGATCAGATGCGCGGCGCCGACTGGCCAATCCTCAGCGCGGTTGCAGAGACGCTGAAGCAGAACGCAGGCATGAAGATTCAGATTGCGGGCCACACCGATTCCACCGGCGATGCGAAGGCGAATCAGGCGCTCAGCGAGCGACGCGCCGCGACGGTGAAACGCATCCTGTCAGAGAAGTACGGCGCCGACGCGGCTCGCATCGCGACGAAAGGCTGGGGATCAGAGCAGGCTGTCGCGGACAACGCGACCGACGACGGACGTGCGCTGAATCGGAGAGTGGAGATCGTGCTCAACTAGCCAGTGCGCCGCTTAACCGTTAACGCGGGAGGTGGATCTAGTCGGCAGTCGGGTAGTCGTCGGTCGGCAGTCTCAGTCGGCAGTTGTTAGTCTGAGTCAGTAGTCCCAACCCCTGCCGACTGACGACTGTGACTGCCGACTGATGACTGATGACTGCCGACTTACTCGCGGTACAGCGTCCTTACCTGAAACAGGATGTAGAGCGAGATCAATCCGAACAGCAACCCCCCCAGAATGCTGCCGCTCAGCAGGTTGTAGACGATCCCCACCAGCTGCGAGTAGAAGAGAAGCTGCCATCCGGCCATTTTTCGCGCGAACAGTCCCGGGAGGGCGGCGATCATCAGGCCGATCTCCACGATGATGACGATCGTCAGCAGGCCGAAGCCGGACGCGTAGCCGCGTCCGCCGAACGGGATGAGGATCGCGCCGAGGCCCAGGGCGAACAACAGGATTGGCAGCGTGAGAATCAACAGGATGACCGTGATCCACGGGCCGAACCTCACGATCATTTCCCGGCCCGCGTCCGGAATCTGAATCGGCGCCTTTTTGACCAGGTAGAAATCCAGAAATCCAATCAAGTCCTTCGGGGGAGCCGTGGCAGGTGTGTTCATGGCGGGAATCCTAGCACCGTTCCCGCGTCCCCCTCGCGACGCGGCATACTTACACGATGGGTGAAGGGCGAGTCGTGTACTCAACGGGCATCGGCAAGGTGTGCCCGGGGTGCGGGTGGCCGGCAAAGGATTGTAAATGCAGCAGCAGGCGCGGAGCCGATCAATCGGTCCCCGCGCGCATCATCGCAAAGCTGCGCATCGAGAAAAAGGGGCGCGGCGGCAAGATCGTGACCGTTGTCTACGACCTCCCCCAGAACGAGGCGTTCCTGAAGGAGCTGGCCCAGGAGCTCAAGCGCGCGTGCGGCACAGGCGGTGCGGTCGCAGACGATACCATCGAGCTGCAGGGCGATCTCCGCGACCGGGTGCGTGAGTACCTGGTGAAGAAGGGTTGGCAGGTCAAGGGGTAGAATCGTCCGAATGGCATCGCTCACCGAAGCAATAGATATCAAGCGGAAGATGTTTTTCGAGTACGAGGGAGCGCCGTATCACGCGCTCGACGTCGAAGTGTCCCGGCCGACGGCCCGCGGGGGTCAGACGCTCGTCCGCATCAAAATGCGCAACCTCGTTACGCGCGCGGTCTTCGACAAGACCTTCAAGGCCGGAGACAAATTCGGGGAGCCCGACCTCGTCATGATCGACGCTGCGTACCTCTACGCGGACAGCGCCGGACTGAACTTCATGGATCAGGAGACGTTCGACACGCTGACGCTGCGTCCCGAGCTGCTCGGTGACGATCGGCTGCTGCTCGTCGACAACCTGATCGTGCAGGTCCAGAAGTACAACGGCAACCCGATCGGCGTGCAGTTTCCGCCACACGTCGAGATGGCCGTGCGCGAGACCGAAGAAGGCGTACGTGGGAACACGGCAAGCGGCAGCGTGACGAAAACCGCGGTGCTCGAGTCAGGGCTCGAGATTCAGGTCCCGCTCTTCATCAAGCAAGGGGAAAAAGTCAGGGTTCATTCCGAGACGCGGGAGTTCGCGGGCCGGGCTTGACGAGCGCGTTCAGCTCTGCGTAGTGAGCGAGCAGATCCGCGGGGTCGCGGTAGATGACCACGCAGCCTTCCTCGCGCAATCCCCTCTCCGGAAACCCGCCGCACAGCACGCCGGCCGCCCGCAGCCCCGCACGTCGCGCCGCAATCGCGTCGTATGGCGTGTCGCCGATGACGAGCGCCCGGCGAGGCTCGACCCCCAGGCGCTGAAGCGCCACTTCGAACACATCGGGGCAGGGCTTCGAGCAGTCGACGTCGCTGCTCGACGTCTGGGCGTCGACGAGGCCGTCGACGTGCAGGAGCTTCTTGTAGTCTTCGACTTCGTCAGCCTTCGCCGATGAGGCGAGCGCGATGCGGTGGCCGTCGCGGCGGATGCGTAGAAAGAGCTCGCGGACGTTCGGGAACGGCTTGACGCGTGAAAAATATTCGCGCTTGAACAGCGCGCCCCGGTATTTCTCGATGTTGTCGCCCATCTTGTCGAGCTGATCCGCCGGAACGAACACCGGCAGCAGCTGGTCCCCGCCTTTCCCGATCTGCGAGCGCACATCCTCGTAAGGGATTGTGAAGCCAAAGTGTGCAAGGGCCTCCTGCCACGCCCGGGCGTGCAGGTCCACAGAATCGATCAGCGTGCCGTCGACGTCGAACAGGAATGCAGCTGCCATCCACTCTCCTGGGCTAGCATATAGGACGCCAACTGCAATTCGATTGAAGACGATCTCATGGCAGATTTGAAAAACGACCTCGCCGCGCTGCGGCTCGACCGCGAACCAGACTCGGACTCACGGCCACCCCGCCGATGGATAGGCTGGCTCGTGCTCGCCGTCTTCCTCGTGGCGGCGGGCGGCGGAGCGTGGTGGTGGCTCAACCGGGAGCGGCCCCTCGAGGTGGAAATCGCAACGGTGTCGTCGCGGCAGGCCGGGTCGCAGGCATCAGTGCTGAATGCCACGGGATATGTCACCGCGCGCCGTCGCGCGACGGTATCGTCGAAGATCACCGGCAAAGTGATCGAGGTGAATATCGAAGAGGGCATGATGGTGAAGGAAGGACAGGTGCTCGCGCGCCTCGATGGCGAGACCCAGCGCGCCACAGTGGCGCTTGCGCAGGCGCAGGCCGAAGCCGCGCGCCGGAACGTGAACGAAAGCGAGGTGCGCCTCAGCGAGGCGAAGATCAGCCTGGCCCGCCTCTCGAAGCTCGTCGGGGTCGGCTACTCCACCGCTGCCGAGGTCGACGCGGCGCGCGCGGCCGTCGACTCCCTCGACGCCCGCATCAGCGCCTCTCAGGAACAGGTGCGTGTCGCCGAACGCCAGATCGCGGTCGAGCGCACCAACCTCGACAGCACGGTTATCCGGGCGCCCTTCACGGGAGTCGTGATTTCGAAGGATGCGCAACCGGGGGAGATGGTGTCGCCGGTCTCGGCGGGAGGTGGCTTCACGCGGACGGGCATCGGCACGATTGTCGACATGGCATCGCTCGAGATTGAAGTGGACGTCAACGAGAGCTACATCAATCGCGTCACGCCGGAACAGGGCGTCACGGCGGTGCTCGATGCGTATCCCGAGTGGCCGATTCCGGCTCGCGTCATCACGATGATTCCGTCAGCAGATCGGCAGAAGGCGACCGTGCTGGTGCGCATCGGGTTCATGAAGCTCGATCCGCGCATCCTGCCCGACATGGGGGTCAAGGTGACGTTCCTCCGCGACACCGAGGAGGCCGCGCCAGCCGCGCGCCCGGCCACGCTCGTGCCGAAGGGCGCGATCAAGGCCGACGGCAACCAGTCCTATGTGTTCGTGGTCGTGAACGATCGGGTCGATCGCCGCGCGATTACGACCGGTGGGGCCGACGGCGACCGCGTGGAAGTAACGGCCGGACTCAACCCGGGCGACCGCGTGGTCGTCTCCCCGCCGCCGGAACTTTCGGCAGGCGCCAGCGTCGTGACACGATAACCGGCTAAGGCCGCTATGACACCCGAAAAAGACCTCGTTCGCGTCAAGGACGTCCATAAACACTTCACCCGCGGCAGCGAGCGCATCGACGTGCTCAAAGGCGTCAACCTTGCCATCCCCAAGGGTGATTTTCTCGCGCTGATGGGACCGTCGGGCTCCGGCAAAACCACTCTGCTCAACCTGATCGGCGGCCTCGATACGCCGACCGGCGGCGCGATCGACGTGAATGGTGTGCCTGTCAGCAGGCTGAGCGGCAGCCAGCTCTCGAAATGGCGGGCGCAGAACATCGGGTTCGTGTTTCAGCTCTACAACCTCCTTCCGGTGCTGACGGCCGAGAGAAATGTCGAGCTGCCGCTGCTGCTGACCAATCTCAAAAAGGCGGAGCGGCGAAAACGCGCGGGCATCGCGCTGAGGGTGGTAGGCCTGGAAGATCGCGGCAAGCACTATCCGCGTCAGTTGTCGGGCGGCCAGGAGCAGCGGGTCGGCATCGCGCGCGCGATCGTCACCGATCCGACGCTGCTCCTGTGCGACGAGCCGACGGGCGACCTCGATCGTAAAGCCGGCGACGAGATTCTCGATCTCCTGCAAACGCTCAACCGCGATCACGGGAAGACGATCGTCATGGTGACGCACGATCCGCGCGCGGCCGAGCGCGCCCGCCGCACGATCCATCTGGAAAAGGGTGTGCTGACGAGGGATCAGGTATGAAGTTTCTCCCGCTGGTCTGGAAGAACATCTGGCGCCGGAAATTCCGCACCACCTTCACGCTGCTGTCGATCTTCATCGCGTTCGTGCTCTTCGGGATTCTGATGACCATCCGCCAGTCGTTCTCGTTCGGCGTCGAGATCGCCGGCGCCGACAGGCTGGTGCTGATTCACAAGGTCAGCCTCATCATGTCGCTGCCTGTGTCGTACCAGGCACGTCTGCAGCAGACAAAAGGCGTGTCGCTCGCGACACATCAGACATGGTTCGGCGGCATCTACCAGGACCCCTCGAATTTCTTTGCGAACATGGCGGTCGAGCCGGAGCCGTTTCTGAGAATCTATCCGGAGTTCCTTCTGCCGCCCGCGCAGAGGGACGCGTGGCTGAAGGACCGTCAGGGCGCCATCGTTGGCCGCGACAGCGCGGAACGGTTCGGCTGGAAAATCGGGGATAAGGTTCCCCTGACCGCGCCGATCTGGCTCCCGAAGGGCGGCGGCACAACATGGGAATTCAACATCGTCGGCATCTACGACGGCGGCGATGCGGTCGACAAGACGCAGATGTTTTTCCGCTACGACTATCTGGACGAGAATCGGGCCCAGGGCCAGGGGGAGGTCGGGTGGTACGTCGTGAAGATTGACGATCCGGCGCAGGCCCTCGACCTCAGCCGCACGTTCGACTTGATGTTCGCGAACTCGTCGGCCGAGACAAAGACGACGACCGAGAAAGGGTTCATCGAAGGGTTCGCGAAGCAGATCGGCGACATCGGCAGCATCATGGTGGCGATCTCTTCAACCGTGCTCTTCATGTTCGGGCTCGTGGCGGCGAGCACGATGGCCCAGTCCGTTCGCGAGCGAACCAGTGAGCTTGCCGTCCTGAAAACACTCGGCTTCTCCGGCCCGACGATCCTGACGCTCGTCCTTGCCGAGTCGATGTTCATCGCATTTACCGGCGGCCTGCTCGGCCTTGCACTCGCGTGGCTGCTGGTGCAGGCCGGCGATCCGACCAATGGCATGCTGCCGATCTTCGCACTGCCGACGCGCGACATCTTCCTCGGTCTTGGATTGATGGTGTTGATGGGTCTACTCGCCGGCGTCATGCCGGCAGTCGCGGCCATGCAGCTGAAGATTACCGACGCGTTGAGGCGCACCTGACGTGAGATTGATCGCGCAAACGCTTGCCGTGCTGGCGCTGAACCTCCGGACGATTCCGCAGCGACTGAGCTCGTCTGGTGTCGCCATCATCGGCATCGCCGGTGTCGTGGTCGTGTTCGTGTCGGTCCTGTCGATCGCAGCAGGTTTCACGGCGGCCATGCAGGGATCGGGATCGCCCGATCGCGCGCTCGTGATGCGCGCCGGCGCCGACAGCGAAATGACGAGCGGCCTGAGCGGGACCGATGTCGATGTCATCAAGCAGGCGCCGGGGATCCGACGTGAGAGCCAGGGCCCGCTCGCCGCGGCCGAGCTGATGGTGATTATCGATCTGCCCAAGCGGTCATCCCCTGACGCGCCGGCGAACGTCCCCGTGCGAGGCATCGGCCCCGAGAGCATTCCGCTGCGCAGCGAGTTCTCCATCATCGAGGGGCGGATGTTCAAGTTCGGGACCAACGAAGTGATCGCCGGCCGTGGCGCCAAGGGGCAGTTCGTCAACCTCAACGTCGGCGACAAGGTCGTCTCGGGCCAGAACAGGTGGGACGTCGTCGGGATTTTCGAGTCCGATGGCGGAGTCGCCGAGACCGAGATCTGGATTGACGCGCGGACGCTGCAGGGCGCCTATCGCCGCGGCAACACCTATCAGTCGCTGCTCGCACGGCTCGAGACGCGCGACGCGTACGAGGCATTTCGCGACTGGCTGACCTCGAATCCGCAGCTCAACGTGTCGATCCGCCGCGAGAACGAATACTACGCCACCCAGTCACAGGCGCTGACCCGGCTTATCCGCACGATCGGCTTCGGCATCGCCGCGCTCATGGGCATCGGCGCGGTCTTCGGCGCCATTCTCACGATGTATACCGCGGTCGCCACACGCGCCCGCGAGATTGCGACGCTGCGCGCGCTGGGATTCAACACCGGATCGGTGCTGGTGTCGGTGCTCGCCGAGTCGATGGTGCTCGGACTGATCGGCGGCACGATCGGCGGCGCCGTGGCCTACCTTGCGTTCAACGGGTATCAGACGTCGACCATGAACTTCCAAACGTTCAGCCAGGTGGCGTTCGCATTCCGCGTGACGCCCGATCTGCTCGCGTTGGGATTGTTTTACGCGCTGCTGATGGGGCTTGTGGGCGGGCTATTCCCCGCCATTCGCGCTGCCCGCTTGCCGATACCGGTCGCGCTTCGGGAACTGTGAAGTCTGAGTGGAGACGGCCGACGCGGAACGCCTCCTGGATGCCGTCGGTAGCCAACGCGCCGAGGCAATCGTCGTCCTGCCGGACGTGTGCGTGCAGGAACAACTTGCGGCAACGGAACGCGGCGGGTCCTGTCACCGATTTTCCTTCGTCCGTCCTCGGGCCGACTTACACATGTACGTGGGACGGCCCTGCGGGGCGGACAAAGAAAAATCGGCGCCACCCACCGCGAGCGGAAGACGTGAGAATCAGCGTGACGCTTCGGCGATTCGCTCCACCTGTGACATCACGCGCAGCAATGAGGCACGCTCTCCGCTCTCCCCAAGGACAGACCGATGCCGTATCGGATCGCGGGAATCGACGTCCACAAGAAGATGCTGGCCGTCGTGGTGGCCGACGTGGAAATTGATGGCGACTTCCATTTCGAGCGCCAGAAGGTCGGGACCACGCCGAGCGATCTGCGCAGCCTAGCCGCCTGGCTGGTTGCGCACGAGGTTGAAGAAGTCGTGATGGAATCGACCGCGCAGTACTGGCGGCCGGTATGGGAAGCCTGGGAGCAGCACTGGCGGCCACAGCGCCGCGCCTGTCGGGCACGCTCCATCTCGCCCAAGCGCAATCGAATCGCGGGCCCGGCGGTCGCAAGAAGGACTTCCCGGATGCGGAACGGTTGGTGAAACGCCTGGTCGCCCAGGAGCGATCCTATCCGCTCCGGGAACGGCCGCTCTCGGGACCGTCTGGTCGTGACTTGGCGCCGAAATCGAAGGGGCAAATACGCGCACCTTCAGAGTGAATTGGGCCGGGGGAACGCCAGACGAGGGCGTCAGCGCTTCAACACAATCCTGAGACGCCGCGCGCGGTCCCTGAAGGCCAGCTCGCCGCCTTCGAGTATGTTGCACACCAGGGTGCGGATCGCCTTTTCATCCAGACCGCCCGATTGGTAGCGGATCGGCGGCAGCCCACCCGCGCTCGCCGTCCCCACCTCCGCGACGATGATCTGATCCGCGTCCGTGTTGATGACGAGATTAGCGTTGTGGGTGACCATGATGACCTGCCGGCGTCGCTTGGCCTCCTGAAACAGCGGAACGAGCTCGTCGTAGACCGATTGCGGGTCCAGGTTCTCCTCGGGCTGGTCGATGATGAGAGGCCGGTCGTCGTCATCGTCGAGCGCAAGGTACAGGAGGACAAGAACGATTCCGCGCGTGCCGGGCGAGAGCTTGCGGATGTCTGTGCCGTCGTAGCTGATCCCGTATTCAATCGAGATGTGGCTGGTGCTGTACAGCCATTGGGCGAAACGCCGCGTCCACGGGCGGTAGTTGGCCTGATCTGAGCGTGAGTACGGCGCCTTTTCCAGCAGCGAGTCCTGATACGCGTCACGAAACCGCGCTGCCTCACATCGAGTTCAGCGTCGTTCTCCGTCGCTACGCAGGAATGTACAAGCGGACCGACCTGCATGAAGGTGGTCCAAGACGATAATCTGGCCAGCGGGGTTTGCGCTTCGACGATCGAGACCCAAGTCAATTCGAGCGGGGTAATTACTGGCGAAGTAGTCGTTCGATTGGGACCGGGCTGGCGCACATATGGCTTCAATGCACTGCTTTATGCGATCCTGCATGAAATGGGACATTATCTGGGCCTAGACCACAATCCAAATCCGTGCACTGATGACGACTCCGTTATGTTTGCACCAATTAGTTCGTGTAATGCGACTGGCCTCACGAACATCCCTAAACCTAGCGATACTATACCAGTCAATGACGGCGTCTACGCCGGCGGCTCAGAAGCCATTTGTGGCTTTTGAATGTTCGAGAAAGCTAGGTAGCCTATGAAACGTCTCCCAGTTGTTCTAATTTTTCTTGTTGGCTTTGGTGCCACGAGCACTAGCGCTCAGAGAGAGCACCTTCCGAGAGAAACACTCCGCGAGGCGGTTCTACGAACCAATGGTCCTGTTAATAAGGTCATGTCTCCTCCGCTATTTGTTCAGACGTCCCTTGAGGAGCTCCTGAATAGCAGCGACTTAGTTGTACAGGGTACATTGGGCGAGCCTCGCTCCTACGTGTCTGACGACGGCGGCACTATCTACACGGATTACGTTGTTCGTGAGCCGCAAGTGCTTTATAGCGCCACGGTTCAAATGTCGCCAAAGCCAGGACCCGCGGCGGATTTCACGCTGACGCAACTGGGCGGAAGCGTGCTCGTGGAGGGTCAACCTGTGTCGGTCCGTCATCTCGCCCTCGAGCCCCTAAAGGCGGGCACGCATGGAGTATTCCTCTTGGTGCGCCGGCAGGATAAGAACTTCATTTTACGAGACTACCTCGGGGTTATTGAAATACAGCACGAAATCGTCAGCCCGCTGGGTGAGCTTCGCAACATAGCACCGGGAATTCGTGGAACGACCGTCACCGCTTTTCGTCGTGATGTTGTTTCTACTCTGCAGCAACGGGTTCGATGAGCAATCGTTGCCAAGGCATCGGATTATCTCGCAGTAGGGTACGCATCCAAGTGGGAGCGTTGTTTGTTGGTGTCCTGAGTCTTGCTGGGTCCCTAAATGCCCAAAAAACAGACGATGCACTTTTGTTACGCCTCAAGAGCCTCGAAGACGCAATTCGATCGCTAGAACGACAGATAACATTGTTAAACGTCCCGCCGGCCGCCGCCGTCGCACAAGCGTTTGCGGACATCCCGCCGATTGACTTGGTTAATATTGGACCTCAAGCCAGAGGTGCATCATCGGCCGCGTTTGCTATCATCGAGTATTCCGATTTTGAGTGTCCGTTTTGTGCCCAGTATCACAGGAACGTGTTCTCCCGTCTGGACAAAGACTCGTTCAGACCGGTCGTCTTAGGTACGGCTTCCGGCACCTTCGAATCGAACTGCATCTCGTCGAGCCGGCTGTCGTACTGCGCACGCACATCTTTTGGCGTGCGCCGAGGGGAGCGACAGCAAGGTCGTGCGCATCGGTTGCATGTCACGCCCGGCACGGGGTGCAAATTGCGAGGGCGGTTTCTGAAGCACCGTCTGGAGGTCTACGACGAGCCCGACCCGGTGCGAAACGCACGATCACGGACGAGCAGGGGCGCAGGTAATTATTCGGACGCTGAAAACCACGACGCGCGGCGCGACGCACTGGAGGACGCGCGGGATGGCTTGTCAGCTTGGTCGACGCGAAGACGGAGATCGAACGCTGGCGTGTCGACTACAACACGTCCGCGCTAGCTGGCTCGATCAAGCAACGCCGGATCACTTGCCGAGATGACGAGGCTCGCCGGCTGACGCGGGGCTCTTGCAAGAACAACGCGAAACCCGATGCACCTCGCACTATCCGCGGACGGATGTAGGGGGCAGGTCGATCCTCACCGATCTCTCAAGGGTCAAAGCCCTCGGGAATTCGCGAACGAAAATGATGCTCGCACGCCCGTCCAGCATCGCTCAGGCCATGGTGCGTCCAGCCCTGAGCCTCGCCGGTGTTTGAATCCGAAAACTGACTGTGTCCGTTGTGCGCCAGCGACATGTAGCGCATGCCCCGGTCATAGAACTCCTTTATTCGCGCAAGGTCGGTTCCGAGCGGATAGGCGTTCTCCACGCCCGATCCCCACGTGCCTGTTTCGACCCTGCTTCCGTCGATGGCAACGTGCGAAAACGGTGCCACTCGCAGACGTTAGGATGTAGTGCCCACGCCGATGCGCGATAGCGCTAAGAGTTCGTTTGCGATGCATTTTGATTACGTCTGTGAAGTGGCGCGTGTAAGTGTCCGTCCGATACGTGCAGGAATCTAATGATCGTTTCTTATCACGTTCCCAAAGCAATTGGAACCAGCCTCCTCGCTTCCGTAGGGCACTGGAACTCCAACGTGAGTTCAGACTCAATAACATAGGCACGACCCAGATCAACCCGCTTTCGCATACGGCCAGACAGCTTGCTCGGCCATTATCCTGAGATTTTTCAAGCCCCACCGCTGCAACGGCGCTATCAACACGCGCCTTGAGGTCGAGTATTTGCGGTCGGTGCATTGTGAGTGGATAGGCGACATTCTCACGCACTGTCAGCCATGGAAAAGGAGAACACCAATGACTGAACGGTCGCCCACACCAAACATCACGGTGACGATTGGCCACCACACGCGGATCTACTTCGCGTTCGTCACCACCGCACCAGCCGAACTCGATTCGCCAGCAACGGCACGCTCCACGCGGCGCCGTTTGCGGACGTGGCCGGCTTCGCCGCTGAACCACTCACAGTCGATGGCACTCGCGGCCGGGCACCGGCGCGATTGGTCCTCGTCGATGCGATGGAGCTCGCCTGGCAACGCGCACGCTGCCGCGGAACCACACCTGCTGTTGCCCGCGGATCCCGTGCTCCTCGGACTCAACACGCTGCAGCACTGGCTCTGGCAACGGCTTCAGGCCCCAACCACCAACCAGGTCGCGGCGTGACTCGCGCAGCTCACTCGTCTCCGCGGGGCGAGGCGAAGAAAAGGGCGAAAGACGCGATATAGTTACGCCCGTGCACCGTGGGACTGCCATCGAGACGCTGAACCCCAGGCAGCAGGAAGCCGCGCAGTTCGGCTCTAGCCCGTTGCTGATCATTGCGGGCGCTGGAACGGGCAAGACGAACACGCTTGCGCACCGCGTCGCACACCTCGTGATGTCAGGAGCGAAGCCTGAGCGGATTCTCCTCCTGACCTTCAGCCGTCGCGCCGCGCTCGAAATGATCCGCCGCACGCAGAGAATTCTTGGTTCCAGGGTTCCGGTTCCAGTTCCGCGTCCGAACTCCGAACCGGGAACCGACGAACGAGGAACCGGAACCCGGAACCCGGAACCTCCTCCCCCCGTGCGCCTGCCGTGGTCCGGCACGTTCCATTCGATCGCCAACCGATTGATTCGCCGGCACGCGGCGGCAGTCGGCCTCGACTCGAGCTTCAGCGTGCTCGACCGCGGCGATGCGGCCGACCTGATGGACGTGCTGCGCCATGAGCTCGGCTTCTCGAAAGTCGAGAAGCGCTTCCCGCGCAAGGACACATGTCTCGCCATTTATTCGCATCGCGTCAACACGCAGCGTCCCCTCACCGAAACGCTCGACGCGCTGTTTCCGTGGTGCGCCGAATGGGAATCGCAACTGACGCAGCTCTATCGGGCCTATGTAGACAGGAAGCTGGCGAATCAGGCGCTCGATTACGACGACCTCCTGCTCTACTGGCACGCGATGATGAGCGATGAGCGGCTCGCGACCGAGATCGGCGGCGAGTTCGATCACATCCTGGTCGACGAGTACCAGGACACGAACGTTCTGCAGGCCGAGATTCTCATGAGTCTGCGTCCGAACGGCAGCGGCGTCACCGTCGTGGGAGACGACGCTCAGGCGATTTATGCATTTCGGGCGGCGACGGTCGACAACATCCTCGGCTTCCCGGACCAGTACATGCGGGAGAACGGCCTTGCCGCTTCGGTCATCACCCTCGAAGACAACTACCGTTCGACGCAAGGCGTGCTCGACGCGGCGAACGTGCTGATGGCCGAAGGGTCGCGTCAATACCGCAAGGTGCTCCGGACCACGAAGGGCGCCGGTCATTTGCCGCACTACGTGACCGTGACCGACGACCAGGCGCAGGCCGAGTACGTCGTCGCGCGCATTCTCCAGACCCGCGAAAGCGGTGTCCCCCTGAAACGCCAGGCCGTGCTCTTTAGGAGCTCGCACCATAGCGACACGCTCGAACTGGAGCTGACGCGGCGCAATATCCCGTTCGTCAAATATGGCGGCCTGAAGTTTCTCGAGGCGGCACACGTAAAAGATCTGCTCGCCGTGCTGCGATGGGCGGACAACCCGAAGAACCGCATCGCCGCATTTCGCGCGCTGCAATTGCTGCCCGGCATGGGTCCGGCAACCGCCGAGCAAGTATTCGCGCGGTTCGAGCGCTCGGGATTTTCATGGATGACCCTGCAAGAGATTGACGGAGCTTGCCTCGCCGAAGCGCCGCAGGTGCGAAGGCGGGGGGCCTGGGCTCCATTTGCCGAGCTGATGGTCGGACTGGCGGTGACGGAAGGACCGTGGCAAGGACAAGTCGGCCGGGCCCGCGAGTGGTTCGAGCCCCACCTCGAGCGCATCTACGACTCCGCGCACGTGCGTCTCGGCGATCTCATTCAACTGGAGCGCCTGGCGCTGCAATTCGCGTCGCGCGATCAGTTCCTCGCGGAGCTCGCGCTCGATCCTCCGGCCGTGACCGGCGATCTGGCGGGCACGCCCTACCTGGACGAGGACTATCTGATTCTGTCGACGGTGCACTCGGCGAAGGGTCAGGAGTGGGACGCCGTCTACATCCTGAATGTGGCGGACGGAAATTTCCCGTCAGAGTTCTCGACGGGCCGCTCGGATCAAATCGAGGAGGAGCGGCGCCTTCTGTACGTCGCGATGACGCGGGCGAAGAACGATCTGCATCTCATCGCGCCGCTCAAGTACTACGTGACCAACCAGCCGAAGAACGGCGACCGCCACGTCTACGGCGCGCGCAGCAGGTTCCTGACAAAAGCCGTCATGGGCAAGCTCGCCGCGATCACCTGGCCGGAGGCCGGCGATGAGGCCGGCGCAGCCGTGTCGAGCAAAGCCCGCGTCAACGTGGCAGGGAAGCTGCGCGGCATGTGGTAGCGGAGGCTCCAGTCATCCACGTGGCCTTCGCCGACTCCAGGCGCCGGCTCATCGCCGCCCGATCGGGTCCCGGAAGGCTCGACAACAGTTGTTTGCCGATCGGATCGAGGAAGCGGCCGAACCGGGTCAGCTTTGAGCTATCCCCGTTCTCGAGCGCGATTTTCACCTCGCGAAGCGTAACGGGAGTGGCGATCTCGATGCGTCCCACGAACACCCGCTTCACTTCGATCGGCTGCGGATCAATCTGAAGCGGGAGGATCGCGTCGACCGCTTCTCCTGAAACGACATAGAAGAGCCGGGTCCCCTGTTCGAACCATGAGCTGCGCCAGCTGTCGACCATCGCCTTCGCTTCTTTTGGATAGAGCCCATGGGAGACGAGGGTGTTGTACAGATGCATCTGAGGTGACTGGCCCTCGCCGTCGGGCTCCAGCGCCTTGAACGTCGCGCGATTGGCTGACGTGTGCTGCGCCGTATACGCGATCGCGCCGTCGCGGTTCTCGAAGAGCATGATGTCGCCGAGCGCATCGCCTCGGGTATGGCTGACGAGAATCTGCCCGTCGCGGGTCACGCTGGCTGCAATCGGCGGCGGAATCCGCCCGACGCCGCGGTAGAACAGGAAGCGCTCCTGGTCGGACCCTGCCTGAAGCGGCGCGGCATCGGTCTCTCGCGCAGCGTAGTAATGGTTTTTCCCGGCCTCGACAGGAAACTGCGCGCGCGCGGCGGGCCTGATTTTCACGTCCGTCCACGCGAAATTGCCCCGGAACGCACCGTTGATGGTGTCGTCTGATGTGTTCGCAGGGCGCGGAAACCACTCGGTGATCACGCCCTGAGGGAATCGGACGGCCACGCGCACCGTCATCTCACTCGGCGCGTAGAAGTAGATGACCGGCGTCTCCATCCGGACGGTGCCGGAAAGCGATCCCTTCAGGCTGCAGTTGATGCGGCCGACGAACGAGGGCAGGTCGGCAGGACCGGTCTGAGGCAGCCACTGAACCGCCCGGCCGTCCTCACCCGCCACCGAGGTGAACGTGCCCCATTCGTGCGCGACCAGGCCCCTGACCGGCTGGGCCTGGCCCGACACGAACACAGATGCCGACAACAACACAGCGATCAACCCCGTGCGCCTGGTCATGCTTTTCCTCCTGATGACCAGCGTAGTGGCCTTTGGCCAACCCGAATAATTGTTAATTATTGAATCGATCACCTTAATTTCTGTGTAGTCTGGGCGTATGGCCGACACGCTGCTGGCGCTGAGCACCGATCAGATCGCGGCTTTCGTGGAGCTGTCCCGCCAGGGGCAGATCCGGGGTGCGGCGGCAGGTACTCGGGATTACCGAACAAGGCCTGCGAAACCGGCTGCTGACGCTCGAGCAGCGCCTTGGCGTCGAACTCTACCGCAAGAGCCGCGGTCCGAGACGATCGTCTGTATTGACCGACCAGGGCAGGCGCTTTCTCCCGCACGCCATCGGCTTCCTCGAGCGCGCGCGGGAGTTGTGTCGCACTCTCGACGTCGAGAGCGGCGCACGCGAAATTCGCGTCGTTTCGAGCCAGTACCTCATTCGATACCTCCTGATCGATATTCTGAAACGCTTTCGCAAGGCCGCGCCCGATATTCACGTGCGCATCAGCACCATGAACGAGCTCGAGGTCGAAGAGACGCTGCGGAACGATCCCGAGGTGTCGATGGGCGTCGTGGCGCCGTACGAGCCCTCACCCGACCTCGACTATCACGAGCTGTTCGCGATGAGCTGGAGCTTGATTACGCCACCGCGGCATCCGCTCGCCGGCAAACGGCGAGTGCGCCTGCAGGACCTGGCCGGCCAGCCGCTCATCATCTATGAACGCGGCTCGACCGGCAGACAACACATCCTCGACGCATTTCATGAGAGCGGCCTGTCGCCGCAGGTCGCACTCGAAACGACGAGCACCGAAACGATCGTCAGCATGGTCGAAGCCGGCCTCGGCATCTCGATCGTGCCCCTGCTGCCGAGCGGCGCGGTCACGCGCGGCCGGCGCGTGCAGGCCCGATCGCTCGATGCCGCCATCCGCCCCATTCACTCGGGAGTACTAGTGCGGCGCGGGGAGAAACTCTCGGCGTCATCAGTCCGCCTTTTCGATTTCATCAGATCGCACTTTTCCGAATAGACGTGGTAGCGTAAACCCCTTCAAACGGGGGATTGCCATGAAACAGATTCTCAGCCTCGCGGCCTCGCTGCTTCTCGCCCTTCCGGCGGCGGGCTCTGCCCAGCACGAGCATGCGTCGCCTGGTGCCGATCAGGTTGGCAGCGACAACGTCAGCTTCCTGACGTCATGCGCGCCGGCGCTGCGGCAGGATTTCAATCGCGCCGTCGCTCTGCTGCATTCGTTCTGGTTCGCCCAGGCGGCTGCAGGGTTCGATGGGGTGGCTGCGAAAGATCCCGCGTGCGCGATCGCCCACTGGGGCGTTGCGCTCAGCCGATGGGGCAACCCCTTCGCCGGGCTCCGATCGCCGCAGCAGATTGAGCTTGGTCGGGCCGCAATCGAGCGCGCGCGGAAGACAGGCGCTCCAACACCGCGCGAGCGCGCGTACATCGAAGCGGCGGCGGCACTGTTCACGAGTGGAGATGCGGCGACCCAGCGGGCGCGCACGGTTGCGTACGAGCAGGCGATGGAACGCCTCGTCCGCGAATTTCCGGGCGACATGGAGGCGCGCATCTTTTATGCGCTCGCCATGAATCAGACCGCGCCCGCGAGCGACAAACAGTACTCTCAGCAGTTGAAAGCCGCGGGCATTCTGGAACCGCTCTTCAAGGAACATCCGAAACATCCCGGACTCGCGCACTACATCATCCACGCGTACGATCACCCTCCACTCGCGGACAAGGCGCTCGCGGCGGCGCGCAGCTACGCATCCCTTGCGCCGTCAGTGCCCCACGCGCTGCACATGCCCTCGCATACGTTCACGCGCGTCGGTTTGTGGAAGGAATCGATCGATACGAATCGCCGATCCGCCGAAGCGGCGCGCAAAGACAACGCGACCGCGGAAGAGCTGCACGCGATGGACTACCAGACCTATGCGTACCTCCAGATAGCCAGGGATGGTGATGCGCGCCGGATGACGGACGAGGCGCGCACGGCCTTCGCACGACTCGACGCGAACTCTGCCGGCGCGGCGGCTCCTGGAGTCGCGGGAGTCTACGCCGCGGCGGCGATTCCCGCGCGATACGCGCTCGAGCGCGGGGCGTGGACGGAAGCCGCGGCGCTGCAGGTGCGCCAGACGGCCTTCCCACACACCGACGCGATTACGCACTTCGCTCGCGCGATTGGTGCGGCGCGCTCGGGTACGCCCAGGGCCGCGGCCGCCGACGTCGAACGCCTCGGCGCCCTGCGCGATGCCTTGCAGACGATGAAGGATGCGTATTGGGCCGAGCAGGTCGACATCCAGCGCCAGATCGCGATCGCATGGATCACATTCGCCGAAGGTGACAAGCCGCGCGGCATCGAGCTGCTGCGCCAAGCGGCGGCCGCCGAGGACGCCACCGACAAATCTGCGGTCTCTCCCGGGCCCCTCGCCCCCGCGCGCGAGCTGCTGGGCTACATGCTGCTCGAAGCCGATCGGCCGGCTGATGCGCTCGTCGAATTCGAAGCCACGATCAAGAAAGAGCCGAATCGTTTTCGCGGCCTATCCGGAGGAGCGCGCGCCGCAGAGGCAGCCGGCCAGCGCGCGCGTGCGATCGCCCTCTACACACAGCTGCTGCAGGTAGCCAGTGAGCCAAACACCGAGCGCCCCGAGCTCCAGCACGCTCGCACCGTCGTCCAGTAGCGCCCGGCTTCCCGACCGGCTGCTCGAACCGCCTCGTGGCTGGCTCGCCACCTCGTCGCACCTGGGGCCGGGACTCATCATCAGCGCCGCCATTGTCGGATCGGGCGAGCTGATCGTGACGCCGAAAGTCGGCGCCGCGCTCGGCTTCTCGATGCTGTGGTTCATCATCCTTGCCTGCATCGTCAAGGTGTTCGTGCAGATCGAGCTCGCGCGCCTCGCCATTGTCGAGCGTGTCACGACACTCGAGGCGCTCAACTCCGTCCCGGGCCCGCGGTTGCGGGTGTCGTGGCTGCTCTGGCTGTGGCTGTTCATGTATTGCGGGCTGGTATTCCAGGTGGCCGGACTGATCGGCGGCTGCGTGCTCATCTTCGAGACGATGAACTTCAATGTGTCGCGCGATGTGCTGCTCGTCGGCATCACGGCATCGGGTGCGCTGCTGCTGGTGACGGGCCGATACAAGGTCGTCGAAGTCGGCTCGACACTGATGGTGGCGGCATTTACCGTCAGTACGATCGTCGCGATGATCGCGCTGCAATGGACGCCGTATCGCGTCTCGCCGCAACAGTTGATCGACGGGCTCAAATTTCAACTCCCCGCTTCGTTCACAGTGGCCTTCGCCGCCTTCGGCATCATCGGCGTCGGCGCGTCGGAGTTGATTTACTACCCGTACTGGTGCCTCGAGAAAGGATATGCGCGGCACATCGGGACAAAAGACGGCACGCCCGACTGGCGGCGCCGCATGCTCGGGTGGCTGCGCGTGCTCCACACCGATGCCGTCCTCTCGATGGTGGTGTACACCGGCGCAACCATTGCGTTCTACATCCTGGGCGCAGCTGTCCTGCACGGGCAGGGTCTGCAGGTGACGGATCGCGAGCTAATCGAGACGCTCGGCCAGATGTACCGTCAGACGCTCGGCACGACGGGGGCGTGGATTTTCCTCGTCGGCGCGTTCGCCGTCCTGTACTCCACGTTCTTTGTCGCGACCGCATCGAATGCGCGGCTGTTCGCCGACGCCGCGGCTATTTTTGGATTGGCGCACTATCGCGATGAAGCGGCCCGCCTGCGCGTCGTGCGCATGGCGTGCGTTGGCCTGCCGATCGCGTCCGGCACGGTGTACTATCTCTTCCCGCAGCCCGTCGTTCTCGTCCTCATCGGCGCGATCGGCCAGGGGCTGATGCTGCCGTTCCTGGGAGCGGCGGCGTTGTATTTCCACCATCGGCGGCTCTCGGGTGTCATCCATAGCGGAGTGCCCTGGACCCTCGCCCTCTGGATGTCGGCGCTGGCGATGATGCTTGCCGGCGGGTATCAACTGATGCAGACCCTCCGGCCGCTACTGTGACACCTCCGACGCTGGACTCCATCTACCGCGCTCGCCGAGCGATCGCAAACGTCATTCCCCGGACGCCGCTGATGCAGCACCCGCTGCTCGAAGCTGAAACCGGGCTCGATATTCACGTCAAGCACGAGAACCACAATCCGACCGGCGCGTTCAAGATTCGCGGCGGGCTGAATCTCGTCGCGTCGCTGTCGGCTGACGAACGCGCACGGGGCGTCATCACCGCCAGCACCGGGAACCACGGGCAGTCCATCGCCTTCGCAGCGCGCCGGGCCGGCGTGTCGTGCATGGTCGCGGTGCCTTGCGGCAACAATCCCGACAAGAACGCGGCGATGCGCGCCTTCGGCGCCACTGTCGTCGAGCAGGGCAGGGATTTCGACGACGCGCGCGAGTGGGTCGAGCGCGAGGCGCAGGCGCGCGGGATGCGCTACGTCCACTCCGCCAATGAGCCGTTGCTCGTCGCCGGCGTCGGCACATACGCGCTCGAGATCTTCGATGTCGTTGCTGAACCGGACGTCATCTTCGTTCCGATCGGCGGCGGGAGCGGCGCGAGCGGATGCTGCATCGTCCGAACCGGTCTCGGCAAGGCTACGCGCGTCATCGGCGTGCAGGCGATCGAGGCGGATGCGGTTGCGCGCTCGTGGCGCGGGCCGGAGCGCGTGTCGATGACGCAGATCGGAACGTTCGCGGAGGGGCTCGCGACACGGTACACGTTCGATTTGACGTTCGGCATCCTGAAGCGCGAGTTGGATGACATGGTGACACTGACCGAAGCGGAGCTCGAAGACGGCGTGCGATTGGCGCTGCGGTGCACCCACAACCTCGCCGAAGGCGCTGGCGCCGCCTCGCTCGCGGCAGCCGTGAAGATGCGGGATCAGCTCGAGGGGAAAACGGTCGTGTGCGTGATGTCTGGCGGCAACATGAATATGGAAGTGCTCAGGCGCATACTCACGCAGACGTCCGGACCGTCGTGTTGAGCCGTGCTCCGTGGCTTGGACAGTGTTATAGTGCTCCCCTATTCACAGGAGATTCGATGATCTGCAGACAACTCGCGAGTGTTCTTGGAATTGTCGTTCTCACCGGTTCGCTTGCGGCGGGCCAGACCCCCGCCCCGGCCGGAGGGGGACAGCGCGCAGGCGGTCCTCCGGCGCCGATGAAGAACCTGCAAGTTCTGCCGAAGGACACCCCGCAACCGCAGGTCATTGCGATAATGCGAGCCTTCAACTTCGCGCTCGGCGTCGAATGCGGCCACTGCCACATCTGGACGAAGCCCGGCGATCCGAGCAACGACATGGCTGCCGACACCAAGATCGAAAAGACCGTCGCGCGCGCCATGATGGTGATGACCAACGAGATCAACACGAAGGTCGCTGCCAGCATCAAGAAGCCGGCGGATCAAGTTGCGCGAGTGGAGTGCACGACGTGCCATCGCGGCGCGGCGATTCCTGTCACGCCGCCTACGCCCCCTCCGCCCGCACGCGGCGCCGCACCGGCCACACCGCCCGCGAAGTAATTACGCCCGGAGCTGCGAGGATTATTTCCAGGTCCCGACCATCGGCTGGATGATCCTCGCAGGGTCCGCGTCCTTCCTAGGCCGGAACATCTGCGACCGATCGTTGGCCACCTCGGTGACGTACAAATTGCGATCTTGGTCCACGCTCATCTGGTGCACGCCATCGAACTGGCCAGGTTGCGGTCCGTGGCCGCCGATGTCGAGTATGTAACGCCCGTTCAGGTCGTACTTCACCAGGCGATCCGTCGTCCAATCCGCCACCCAGACGTAGTCGTCCTGCGTGACGATGTGTGTGAGAACCGCCGAGTTGTGGCCGGTCGGCCACATCTCGAGGAACTTGCCGTTCTCGTCGAAGACCTGCATCCGGTTGTGCTCGCGGTCCGCGACGAAGAGCCGGCGGTCGCGACTGAGCCCGATGCTGTGGACAGACCAGAACTCACCCGGTCCGGGCTTGTTTGGATCGACCGGGGGCCGTCCCCAGTCTTTGATGAACTTTCCGTTGCGGTCGAACTTCGCCACGCGCGTGCCGGCGTATCCGTCAGCCACGAAGAACGTGCCGTCTGGAAGCCAGGTGATATCGGTCGGCCGGTTGAAATTGTTTGGACCGCGTCCGGGCACGCCACGCTGCCCCATCGTTTTCACCAGCTTGCCGTCATTCGTGAAGACGTTGATCTCGTGCATGTCGTCGTCGACGATCCAGATGTGCTTCTGCGGATCGTACGGATTCATCAGGAGTTTGTGCGGTCCCCTGCCCAGCTCTCCCAAACCGGTGCCTCTGTCCGGGCGGAGATATGCGTCATGCTGCAGCCATTCCTCGATCGTGTTCCCGTTCCTGTCGACGGCGAACACGAGATGGTGCCGCCGCATCTCATAGGTGTAGCCCTTGCCCGAGTAAGGCCGCCGCCCGGTGTTCGTCCTGCGGGGATCGAGCAGACACGGGCAGATCCACGGCGTCGCGCCAGGAGGCAGCTGAATCTCGCCGCGCTGAGATACCCACACTTTGTCCGGGCTTTCAGCCCAGACGCCTGCGCCCGATCCCCACGTCCAGCCGGTGTGCGACGCGTCGGTGTCCGGCAAAGGCTTCGGCCAGTTCTGGACGACTTCGTAGTCGCCCATCCGTACGGGTTGCACCGCCAGTTCGATTCCGGGTTTGCCCGCGGGAGCTTGCGCGTGCGCCACTGCCAGCGCCAGGCAAGCCGTAGCCAGCGAATTCCGTGCGCGCATCATCAGCATCTCCGTGGTTGAACTGAGCTCGTGCCAGATCTACACGTTAATTCGGAGCAGCTTCATCGCATTCCCTCCGAGGATCGCCTGCTTGTCGGCGTTGCTCAGGAAAGGCGCGTTGAGGACAAAGTCGATGCCCACGGGCCAGTCGAAGGGATAGTCTGTTCCGTAGAGCACATGATCGACGCCGACTTCGGCGATCAGGTGTCGCAGACCCTCCTCGTGAAAGATCATCGTGTCTATGTAGAGCTGTTCCTTGAAGTATGCGCTCGGCTTTTGCTTCAGCGCCTTACAGTCGGCGCCTGTGCCCCGCCCACATAACGCATCGGACCGGCCGCTGTATGAGGCCAGGTAGCCTCCCGCGTGAGCGCCGCATATCTTCAAGCCGGGAAACCGATCCAGCGTGCCTTCAAAAATGAGGTGGGAGAGAAAGACGGTCGTTTCCAGCGGATTGCCAATGATGTTTCCCAAGCCGCCTTTTCCCTGCAGCCGAGGATTCTGCGTGGTGCCAGGTGCGGACTGTGGGTGCATGAACAGCACGACGCCGAGCTGTTCCGCTTTTGCCCAGAACGGATCGAACTTGCGGTCGGAGAGCTCCTGCCCTTCGACACTTCCCCCTATGGCGGCACCACGCATTCCCAGCTTTCTGACGGCGTAGTCCAGCTGATCGGCCGCCAGATCAGGGTGCTGCAACGCGAGGGTTGCCATCCCCACGAAGCGATCCGGGTGCGCGGCACACCATCGTGAAATCGTTTCATTCTGGAGCTGCACGAGGTCGGTGGCGAGCGCGCGGTCCGCTGAGTAACCCCAAGCGTTGACGTTGATCGCCTGATAGTCAATACCCTGAGCGTCCATGTCGATGAGTCGCTGCGGGCTGCCGAGCGCGATGTTGCCCGTGAGGTTGTTCTTCGCAACCTCTGCGAGAGGGGTGTCCTTGACCAGGTCCCAGACGGCAGGCACGAAACAATGTGCGTGAACGTCCACCGTCGTGATGCGACGCCCACCGATGACCACTTCACGGCGCTTGCCTCGTGGCACGCCGACCTGTCGCGAAAAAGCCGCGTCCGCGAGCCCACTGCCTCCCATCCATAGTCCCGCCGTCGCCCCCGCCATTCTCTCGAGGAAGCACCTGCGATTCGGCATCATTTCTCCTTCCAGAAGCTGACCGGAGCTCGTCGATGCCGAGGATTATAGCGGGTGCGTGCTGCCAAGATCGCTTGACATGAGAAAGCCGGCGTTGTTGACTATCGATCCATGCGCACTCATCACACACTTCTGTTGACGCTGGCGTGTCTCACCGTGCCCGTTGTCGCGCTCAGCCAGGCGCCGGCGCCGGCACGTGTCCGAGTCCCGACGAGCTATGCCAACGTGCACATGGCCCCTTCGACGGGCGCGGAAGTACTCGTGCTGGTGCCGAAAGGCACGGTGCTCACGGTTGTCGCACGTGACAAAGAATGGATTCAGGTCGAGCTCACGCCGGCGCTGAGAAAGACCGGGATGCTCATGCGCTGGTACAAGAACGAAGACAAAGGCTGGATGCACGACTCGACCGTGGAGGTCGTGGTTATTTGAGCGATCGGTGCGCGTCCCGCGTGCGGAGTTCGGCGTACTAGTTCTTCGTTCTCCGAAGCGCGTCGTCGATGAGCGCGCTTCGCTCGTCGCCGCCCTTCTTAAAGGCGAGAAACTTGGTGAAGGATTCGCGGGCGCCTGCGCTCTTAAGACCATCGCGCGCGATGCCCTGATAGTAGTAAACGGGCGCCACCAGCCGGTAGCTCGGCACATCATCCAGGAAGACGGCCGCAGCTTCACCGTGCCGGCGCAGGCAGGCGTCGAACTCGGCATCGGCTTCAGCGAAAGCGTGGCGCGCGAGGTACGCGCGGCCCAGTGCGAATCGTACCAGCCATCCATCGGCGATCTTGCGCGCCACTTCCAGCCCATCCAGCGCCTCGCGCGCCTCGCCGGCGGCCAGCGCGCCCTCAGCCTGGAGCACGCGACCAAGCGCCTGCGACTCTGGATCGAGCCCGTCTGACAGGACCTTCGCAATCGCCAGCGCGCGCGGAATTTGCCCGGCGGCAATCAGGACGCTTCCAGCAGCGAACCGCGTTCCTGACTCCGGCTGATCGCTCATGGCTCTGTCGGCCGTCTTCACGGCCTCCGCGGTGCGGCCCTGCGCCAACCGCACCTCGGCCAGCATGCGCATCAACCGGCCGCGCGCAGAAGCCGAGGTCTCCGCGCCAATGGCCTGTTCGAGAATCGAGGCCGCCTCCTCTAACCGCCCGCGCAGCATGGCCAAGTCGGCGAGTCCCTGGGTGGCAATCGTGTGCCCCGCGGGCCGCGTGGCGAGCTCGCTGAAGCGCGCGTGCGCCTCGTCGTACTCGCTCCCGGCGACGTGCGCCATAGCAATCGCCAGGTGCGCCTTCGGAAAACCCGGATTAATCTCGAGCACCTTCCGAGCCTGTTGTGCCGCACCCGCGAAGTCGCCGGCGTACATGGCGAAGAGCGCCACGTTGTTCAGACGCGACACCGCGTTGGGGCTCAGCTTCGCAGACTGGCGGCCAATGTCGCGCGCGCGATCGAACTCCCGACGTTGAAAGTGGACCATCGAGAGATTGGTCAGGGCCGCCGAATCCGACGGAAAGCGCTTAATCAGCGCTTCGAGCTCCTCTCGAGCCTTCTCGGCGTTGCCGCCGACCAGATAATAAAGACCGCGCGTGCGGAACTTCTCGCGCTCCGTCATCCGGTCGAGGCGTGCCATCGCCTGCTTCATGTAGCCATCCGCTTCGTCGCGCCGGCCGGCATTCAGCGCCGCGGCGCCGGCGCCGGAATAGGCGCGGCCGAGATCTGGATCGATCGCCACAGCCTTCATGTAGAAGTCGATCGCGCCCTGGTAGTTGCCCGCGGCGAGCTGGTCCTGTCCCTTCACGTATTCCTTCGCCGCTTCCAGAGAATGTGCCGTGAACGTCTCTTCCAACCGGACCGTGTTGGGGTTGACGCCCGGGTCGCCAAGCCCGCTGCGGACGCGCGCCGCGATGCGGCCGACCGCGGGAAGAACGCCTTCCTTGTTTTCGGCGTCGGTCGTGTACTCGAAAAGCATTCGTTCTTGCCCTCCCGGTCGAATCGCCTGCACGGTCAGCCGATACCCGGGGCTTGCTGCCGCGATGCTGCCGGTGACCACGATCGAAATCCCTTGGCGAATCGCCACCAGCCGCGCGTTTTGTGCGTCGAGCTGGCCGCCGGGAAGCTGCGCGGCGTCCCGAACGGCGTCTCGACGATTGAAGTTGCTGATAAAAGACGCGCCTTCGATGCCGACGCCCAGCGCCTGTTCGATCAACCCGTCGAAGAGCGGATCACCCGCCTCGTTCTTGAACGTCGCGATCAGCACCGAGACAGGCTCACGCACCCGGGCCGGCCCGGCCGGCTGATTAAAGAAGTACCACGCGCCGGCGACGAGCCCGGCCAACATCAGCACGGCCGACACGAGAGCACCGAACGCGGTGCGCTTGCTCAAGTGCACGTCGTCGTCGACGTGCACCTTCCCATCCGGTGTCAGCCGGCCGAGCGCCTCGACCAGTGCTGCTGTGGTCTCGTAGCGCGCGCTGATCGCTGGTTGGATACACGTCATCACCAGCGCGTCGATCCCTTCCGGAAGGTCGACGCGCAACCTACGCGGCGCCGGCGGCGGATGCATCATGCGCTCGAGGAGCTCCGTCATTGCGCCCTCATGCTGCTTCAGACGCTGTCGCCCGAGGAGCATGTCGTAGCAGATGAGTCCGAAGGCATAAATATCCGCGCGGTGATCCACCGCTTTCCCGCTCGCCTGCTCCGGCGCCATGTACTCGAGAGTACCCATGATCGTGCCGGCCCGCGTCGCAGTCGTGCCCACCGTTCCTCGCGCGATGCCGAAGTCCATGATCAGCGCCAGGCCGCCCGGCGTGATCATGATGTTCTCGGGCTTGAGGTCGCGATGCACGACGCCAACGTCGTGCGCCGCCGCGAGACCGTCGGCAATTTGCCGGGCAAAGGACAGCGCCTGCGGCACTTGCAGGGCACCTGTACGCTTCAACAGCACGGCGAGCGTCTCGCCCTCGACGAACGACATGGTGATGTACTTCCGGCCCTCGACCTCGCCCAAGTCGTGGATGCGGACGACGTTCTTGTGTGTCACTTGGCGCGCCAGCAGGAGCTCGCGCTTGAACCGGACTTCGGCGGCGTGCGTCTCGCTCTCGTTCGCCTCGACGTCAGGGAGGATGATCTTGATCGCGACCGACACCATCAACTCGTCGTCCCATGCCTGATAGACGGCGCCCATCCCGCCTCGGCCTAGGAGCTTGATGATGGTGTAGCGGGAGCCGAACTTCCGGCCGTCGGCAAGCGTTTCGGCCGATACCTTCCCCGTATTGGCAGAAGGGGAAGGTCGCGTCGGTATGCCTGACGGCGGAATCGTTGAAGCGTCGTCGTCGGGGTCGTGCATCATCGATTGCGCCGATTATGCACGACTCGACCGTGGAGGTCGTGGTTATTTGAGCTTGCCGTCCAGTTCGTCATAGATGCGGCGGAAGGCGACCGGCGCGTTCCGTTCGAACACCGACCACGTCGCATACGGGCCCCAATCGACCTGCTTCAACCCCTCTTCAACACCGACGCCGGTCTTGTGAATGCGCGTGACCTCGCCGACAACATACTCGAGCGCCTGCTCGAATTCCGCCATCTCGCGCGTCATGTTGGGGACCGGATCGAGAAAGCCATGGCCGGGAACCACGAACGTCGCGTCGATCTGCCGCAGCTTCTTGACCGTCTGGATCCACTCTGCAGGATACGCGTTGGCCATCGACGGAAAGATGTGGCTCGAGAAAGACTCGCTGGTAAACAGGACCTTTTCCTGCGGCAGGTACACCTCGAGATCGCCACCCGCGTGCGAACGGCCGCTGTTCAGGATCTGAATTTCCGTATTGCCCATCTTCAGCACGCGCCGAAAGGCCACCGCCGGGCTCGAGATGAACGTGGCCGTCGAAGGGAAGGCCTTGTTTCCCCCTGTGTGATCGCCGTGCTCGGAACAGACGACGACGTACTTGATGGGCTGGGACGTCAGAAGTCCGATCGCGTCCACCATCTTCTTCGTGGCTTCCGGGCTGTTCTGGCCGTCGGCGACCAGCACGCCATCTGACGTGATGACGATAAGGTTGTTGGTGAGAAAGCCAAGGGCGTGCACGTCCTGCCAGACGTAGATATTTCCGGTCGTACTCTTCATCGTGGGAAAATCGCCGGGACTCAGATTTCGCCCGGTCAGCAGCGCGGTCGGGACGAGCACGTCACCACCCCTGCCGCCACGACCTGCCCCTCGACCGCCACGTCCACCGCCGGCTCGCCCGCTCTCGTTTCCCTGGCCAGACACTGCCGTTACCATGAAGGCGGCGTACGTTATGGCGATCGCACAGCACGCGCGGAACTGTCGCCGACTCATGACATCTCCTCTGCTCGACGTCGGTGCCTATTTTCTCGAGGCAGGTGCGAGGTTCTGCGTGAGCTCGATGCGTGTGCCCCATGGATCCGTTATGTACGCGCTCGCGATCCGGGTGCCGGGGATTTGGCGCGACGCCGCATCGACAGTGATGCCGAGAGCCTTGAGTCTCCCGACAAATGCGGCGAGGTCTTTTACCTCATAGCCAATGTGATCGATTGAGCGTCCTTGCGTGGGCGCCAGCGTGGCGCCTGCCTGCGAGGCAGCGAAGGTCACCGTCATGCCTGGAAAGTGCACGACTTCGTTCCATCCCGGGCTCGACACGCGCGGACGCTGACCGGGCACGCCGCCAAGCGCTTTCATATACCAGTCTTTGGCCGCGTTGATATCGGGAAGGAACGAATGTGTGTGGTCCATCTTCACCGGCACAGGGATGGCCGGGTCGCCGTAATACTCGATGTTGATGCCATCCGGCCCCCACACGTATCCCTGGTTCCCATTGCCTCCCGGTCTCGCATCGGCTCCCATGGCTTTCCACCTGGCGAGCGTCGCCGGAAGGTCCTTGTACACGAACCCGAAATGATTCAGGACCGATCCGTCAGGCGGCCCCGAAGGCGCTTGTTGCGTCAGAACGACAAGAGCGCCGGGGAACTCGATCATCTGCAGCGGCCCGTTCATGACCAACTTGCCGCCCATGACGTCGGTCCAGAACGTCTTGTGGACCTCGACGTCTTTGACGAACAGATGCACGTGCGCGAACGTGATGCCCACGCCATTGAAGGGAGCGAGGTCCGCTCGCGCCGCAGCCGGCGTGAGAAGCGAGAGCAGGAGGACGCCGGCGAAAAGACGCGATGGGTGTTGCATCGAATCGATTAGAAGATCAGCTTGAGCGCTATCTGAATCTGACGCGGGCCGTTAGCCTGGCCGCTGACGACGCCGAAGTTGGCGTTGCCGGCCTGCGTGTTCGGGGGGCTGAACTGCACCCGGTTGAGCGCATTGAACATCTCGATGCGAAACTGCGCGTTCCAGCCTCCGTTGAAGTAGTTGTTCTTGAAGAGTGAGAAATCGAGGTTTTTCATGCCGTCGCTCCGGAGAACGGTCACGCGCGGCGTGTTGCCGAACCGGAACGCCGGCGTCACGGAGTAGTCGCTCGTGTCGAACCAACGTTGCAACCGATCGGCCGTGCTTCCGTCCGAGATGGTCGCGTCCTCGCCGTTCCAGGTCGGCCGCTGGCTCGGGCTGAACAGGTTGGTGTTGTTCACGCCCTGCGTGACTAACAGCGGATAGCCGCTCTGGAAGGTCGCGATGCCATTGACCTGCCATCCTCCCAGAATCCAGTTAACCGGTCCGCTCCAATCGCTCCCGAACCTCCGATCCGCGCCGAATGGCAGATCGTAGATGAAGCCGGTGACCAGCCGGTAGCTGATGTCCTGGCTCGAAATGGAGCGGTCCGCAGCCCGATCATAGGCGTCCTGTTGCGCGCCCGCCTGGCCGAGGAACCCCACCGTCGTCGAGGCATCATCAACCAGTTTTCCGCGGGTATACGACGACAGCAGGCTGATGCCGTTGCTGAATCGCTTATCGAGCCGCACCGTCAGCCCGTGATAGATGGACTCGGAGCCCGGGACGCGGAACGCGCTGACGCCGTCGTACTGCGGAAACGGACGCAGCAGCTGCGCGCGCGAGACGGTCGCGAACCTCAGCGGTGAAGACGGGTTGGTGATGACACCGAAGAACGGATTCGGAACCTGATCCTGCAACGACGTTCCGAGGCTGAGCAAGGCCGGATCGATCTGCGACAACGGCAGCCCGCTCTCGCCTATCAGCAACCCGGTCCCCTTGCTCCCGATGTAGGCCACCTCGGTGATGAAGTTCCCGGGCAGCTCCCGCTGCGCGCTCACGTTCCACTGCTGCACGTAAGGCGACTGATTGCTGGTGAACACGCCGCCGTTGCCCCCGCCGATGTTCAAGCCCACAAACGTCGCGGCACCGAGCGACCGGTCCGGCGGCAGATTGAAGCCATCGGGGAAGGGATTATCAATGGTTCGCAGCGGAGTGCGATTGCTGTCGACGCTGACGATCATGTTGGTCTGACTGTTGAAACCCATCATGCCTGCGGAGCCCGAGTGCCCGGCTGCCTGCATGTGGGAAGGCATGTAATACACGCCGTAGGCCGATCGGATCACGGTCTTGTCCGCGACGTTGTAGGCCATGCCGATGCGCGGGCCGAAGTTGTTCCGATCGGTCGGGGTCTGGCGGCGGTTCTCGGCGTCGACAAACACCATCGCGCCGCGCAGATCGGCCGGGTTGAAGAACGGGTTGGCGGGAACCTGCGACGCAATCGGCGACGGGGCGTCGAGATCGAAATAGCTCAGCCGGTCGAACCGCTCGGTGCGCGGCACATCGAACTCGTATCGCAGCCCGAGATTGACGGTCAGCTTGCGAGAGACCTTCCAGTCATCCTGCAAGTACCAGGCAAAGTACGAGCTGGACGATGCCGGCGTGGGGTTGTGGCTGATCTGGCCGTTGCTCGGTATGCCAAGCAGCATCGACGCCAGCGCGAAACCCTCCGTCCCGCTGTTGACGTTCGGATTGCGCTGCGTCCATTGTGCGTTGTCGAAGTTGTACTGACCCGACGGGAAGTACAGCTGCAGGAAGTTGAGCAGGAACTTCCGATAGTCCATGCCGAACTTGAAAGTGTGGTTGGTGTGAATCTTCGTGCCGCTGAGGTTGAACTGGTGGGTCGTCGGCCTGATGATCAGATCGGTGAAGGTGTTCTGCCCCAGTGCTTGAAAGCTCTGCACACCGATGCGCGGAAACTCCGCCGCCTGGGCGGTCTGCACGACGTTGGACGGGAAGCCGAGTCCGGCCAGATCGAAGCCCGCCGAGATCGGCTGGCGATCGACGTGGCGGTAGTTCAGGCCGTAGCGCACGTCGAGCAGAAGTGTCGAGCTCGCGATGTAGTTGTGGTCCATCGACAAGCTGTGGGTTGTCGTAAATGACGGGCCGTCGCCCCCGGCCGAGCTCGCCAGATTCCCGAAGCTATTGAACGGCAGGTTGGCCTCGTCCGACCAGGAGTAGCGCACGAACGTTCGCCACTTGTCCGAAAAGGTGTGATCGACGCGCGAATCGATGCGGTCCCCCTCGACCGGCGCCGCTCCGGACAGCGAGTAGTTGTTCGACTGCGTGAAGGCGTTAGTCGGAGCGGTGTTGGGCTGCGGCCAGAATTGCGCCATCGCTCTCGCGACCGGACTGATACGGTTGGCGGGGATACGGTTGCCGGGGAAGGGATCGCGGATGAACTGACTCGGATTGCTGGGGTCGGGCCGCGTGGTCGACGGATCGTAGATGATGATCGGCTGGCCGTTCGCGTTCCGGAGGTTCGAGAAATCGCCAACGCGCCACTCCGGCAGCGGCACCGTGAAGGTCTGCACCGATCCACTTTGCTGCCGCAACCGTTCGTAGTTCACGAAAAAGAAGGTGCGGTTTCTTCCCTCATAGCCGGGGAGCGAGACAGGGCCGCCGATGTTCCCGCCGATCTGACTCCGGCTGAAGTCTCCCTTTTTCTGCCCCGCACGGTTGGTGAAAAAGTTGGTGGCGTCCAGGGAGCTGTCGCGCTTGAACCCGAAGAGCGTCCCATGAAACGTATTGGAGCCGCTCTTGGTCACCAGATTGATGACGCCGCCGCCCAGCCGGCCGAACTCCGCGCTGACCGCGTTGGTCTGCACGCTGAACTCCTGGACGGCATCCACCGAAGGCGTGTAGTTGAGGTCGAGAATCGAGACGTTGTTCTCGGCGTTCACGTTCGAGACGCCATCAATAGTCACTTCGCTGGTGGCGTTGCGCCCGCCGCTGATGAACGGCGACGATCCCGAGTTGTTCGACGACGGGATCACCCCGGGAGCCAGCGTGGCCAGCGCGAACGGGTTCCGGCCGTTCAGCGGCAGGTCCACCATACGTCGATTTTCGATGGTCTGGCTGATCGTGGAACTGGCCGTTTCGAGCGCCGCGCTGACGCCGACGACGTTGACGGCCTCGGAGGTCTGGCCGACCTCGAGCGTCACGTCGAACGCTCGAACCTGCCCGACGTCGACCTTGACCTGGTCAAACGTGGGGCTCTTGAATCCGTCTTTCTTGACCGTGATCCGATAGTCTCCCGGTTTGAGTTGCGGAACGACATAGGTTCCGGAGTCGCCGGTGACGATGACGTGCGTGTCGTTGGTGGCGATTTCCACGACCGATACTTCGGCGCCCGGGACGAGCGCGCCAGTGGAGTCCTGCACGACGCCCCGGAGTGTCCCGCTGAACTGCTGTGCCTCGAGCGGCGCGCTGAGCGCGGCCAGCAACATCAGCGTGAGCCCAGTTCTGAACGTGGTCATGTCGCCTCCTCGTGGACCCTGTCGGGATCGACAGGGGCTGATGCAGTCGACTTGTCGAATGGTGTATGTAAATATCTGAAACGTGGGATGTCAAGCAATTCTTCAGTGCAGCCGCGCGACAGCGTCAACCAATGATCGATACCATACCCAACACATGCAAGCCGAGGTCGCGATCCCCGGTGACCGACACCCGAGCCGCCGCAGATTCCGGGTCGATTCCCTTCGTGAAGATACGCCACGCGATATCCGGAGAGATCGTCGTCTCCGAGAGCTGTCGTCCTTGTGGTGAGGCCACCTGCACCCACCGTTCGCCATCGCGATAGATATACCAGCTGCCGCCGCTCTCCCCGGACACATTGAACCGCAGGTGCGTGCCAGGCTCTGCGGACATGTCCCGGTATGTGAAAGGCAACGCGCGCATGAAGCAATCGAGCACCGGGTAGTACAACTCGCGCGTCATGATGCCGGGACGGTTCGTCGCCAGCCGAATCTGCTGCTGGTGATGCCATCGCTCGGTAAGTTCCCGCGCCGTGTCGAACCAGTTCAGCGATCTCTCCTCACCGGCCCAGCTCACGCTGAACGCCGCCTCTGCCATCGGATCGAGCGATCGGTGAAACTCGGCGCTCTGGGTCGAGGCCACTTCCATCAAGGAAATCAGCACGGCCGGGCTGAGGCGCCGGTACATGTCAACGCCGTCGCGATTCAGCTGATTGATGAACGCGACCAGGTCACCCGGCGAATTGAACACCGGCCGCGGACCGCTGGCATGCCGGTCGCGTACCAACGACAACTTGCGAAGCTGCGTGTCGAGGAGATGCGCCGCGACGTCCTTGACCTTCCACGCGGGCGCAAGAGTCTGCAACTCCCACTCGTCTGCGTTCAGCGAGCGCAGCAGCTCGAGCAGATGCGACTCGACGAGCGGCAACAAATGAGCAGTGAGGATCGGTTTCAAAACGCCTCCCCGATGCCGAAGTTGAAGCGCCACCGGCTTCTCTGCGGTTGTCCGTCGATACGCAGCCCGTCGAGCGGTTTCAGTTGATAGCCGAAATCAAACCGCAGAAGACCGAATGGCGTGTCCAATCGCAGGCCGGGTCCCGCGTCATAACGAAGATCGCCGAGGCGCATCGTCCACGCATCCTGCCAGACATTGCCGGCCTCGACGAAGACCGCCCCGCGCAGGCGCTTGAAGATCGGCGTGCGCACTTCCGCTGTGGCCGTCAACAGGCTTTGGCCGCCGACGGGTTCTCCTGAAGCCGACAAGGGGCTCAGCTCGTAGACGCCCCACCCGCGCATCTCGCTCGCGCCGCCAAGAAAGAATCTCTTAAGCAGCGGGAGATCGGCTTCGCCGCCCATCGGATCGATCGATCCGAGTCGCAGCCGGGTCGCGAACACCACGCGCTGCTCGAATGCTCTTCGATAGTGACGCGCGTCGCCGACGAGGCTGAAGTAGTTGAATGTGCCCGGCATCCACCCGCCGGCCTGTTCGACGTGCAATGCCAGGCTCCGCGCCGCGGCGCCCTCCGATGTCACCCCGCGGTGATCGAAATCGATCGACCATGCGTTGAGCACTCCGTCCACCAGGCCGAGGAGAGGGCCGAGGCTCGAGTCGACGTCGCTGCGCTCGAGCGCAACCGCGTACGAACCTGTCGTCGAGAATGCCTTCGTCCACTGCCACGACGCTGCTGCCTGACCGCCGCGCGACATCACAAAGAAGACAGGCTGGTCGAGCTCCTGATGCCGCGCCTGGAGCGAAAGCGAGAGTGACGGATGCCAGGCATCGTTCTGCGTAAACGCCACTTCTGCCGTGCGCTCGATGCGCGACACCCGTCCCTGCACGTCGACGCGCCCGGCTGAGCCGAGCACGTTCAGATGGCTGATGCGCGCGTCGGCGCCGAGGCGCTCTCCTGCGGCGTATCCCAGCCCGAGATTCCACTTCCACGGCGTTCCCTCCACAACCCTGATGAGAGTGGGAACGCTGGCGGGCAGCGCATCAATGTCGTGCGCGCGGATCTCCACCGACTTGAAGAGTCCGAGCGCGCCGATGCGCTGCTGGGTCTCGTCGATCGCGCTGCGCCGGAACAGATCGCCCGGCGCGTACGCCAGGCGCCGCCGGATGATGCGATCGTCGACACGATAGTTGCCCGCGATATCGATAGGCCCGAAAAACCCGAGAGTGCCCGGATCGGCGCGCAGAATGACCCGTGTGCGCGTCGCGTCAACGGGCTCACGCGCAATGCTCACCTGCCCGTAGGGACGGCCGTGATTCTGAAGCACCTCGACGGCGCGCTCGCCGGCGGCCTTCTCGACCTCGCCGGTGAGCGTGATGCCGGCTTTGAGCGGCAGGTCATCGCGAAGCTCGTCGCGCACGTCGTCTGGAAGCACATCGAACCCTTCGAGCCGTACTTCCTCGACGACGACCGGATTGTCGGGAACCACGCTCGGGAGCGCAGGACGGCAGCCTACGGCCAGGAGCAGGGCTGCCAGCGCATGACCACGCATGAACTGAGCGTACACAAAAGAGGGCGCCGGCTCGTCCGGCGCCCTCTTTATTCGCTTTTCGGTATTCGTTTTTCGTTTCGTTACACCAGCTCGTGCATCTTCTCTTCGGCGGTCGGGAAATCCTTGCCAAGCGGCGTCTTGAGAATCTCTTCCGCTATCGTCAGGTACACGTCGCCGATGCCGTTGTGTGTCTTCGTGTGCGTGTTGCCCTTGATGCCGCCGCCGGCGACGAGCATCGCAAGGCCATTGCACTTGTGCGGATCCGCTTCGGCGTGCTCGTGCACGAAGACGGTCGCGGTGTTGTCGAGCAGGTTGCCATCGCCTTCGGGAATCGCCTTGAGCCCTTCGAGCAAATAGGCGTACTCCTCGACGTGCCAGCGGCAGATGTCGCGCATGATGCGCTGCTGCTGCGGCGTGCCCGCGTTGGTGTGCGTGTAATCGTGATGGCGGTTGTCCGAATGGCCGAGCCACGGGAACCGTGTGAGGCTCTGACACTTGGTCAACATATAGGACGCCACGCGGGTCTGCCCCGAGGCGAACGCATGAATCAGGAGGTCTGATTGAATCTTCGCGATCTTCGGGTAGTCCGTCAGGTCGGTGATGTCCTCGGGCTCCTTCACCAGCTTGCCGTAGTCAGGCGGCAGGCTCGCGATGGCGCGCTCCAGATCGCGCACCGACGTCAGGTGCTGGTCGAGCCGCTGCTTATCCGCAGCGCCAAGCGCCGGCTTGAGCGCCTGCACATCGTTGCTGACGAGATCGAGCACGCTTTTCTTGCGGTTGACCCAGCCCTCGTCTCTCACGCCGAACAGGCGATCGAACAGGTTCTGCGGAATATGCTCCTGCGGCAGGGCGCGCTCGTAGCCCGCCCACGTCATGTTGCGGTGCACGTTCTCGCCGTGCGATTCCTGCGCGACGCCGACCTGCAGCGAGCGGAAGCGCGTCTTCGTGCCGATCTTCGCGGCCAGAATCTGATCGATCGACGCTCCCGCGGCGCCGCGGCCGGTGTAGGCCGTGCCGGTCATCAATCCGCAGAGCGCGCTGAAGTGACCGTTGCCCTGGCCGTTGAGGCGCGCGGCGACGTTGTCGACACCGCTGAGGACGTGCACGTACTCGCGCACGCGTCCGAGCGGTGAGAGGCACGCGGTGAGCTCGTAGTTTTCGCCGGTTTCCCGCGGAATCCAGTAGCGCTCGGGAATGCCGTTGCCGTTCCACCAGACCAGGAAGCGTTTGTCGATGCCCGAGACCTTCCCCACTTCAGCCGCGTAGGCGGTGCCGTTCAAGTTGAACATGGCGGCCAGTGGCGGAAGTCCCACCTGCACCGCCGCGCCGGTCATGCTGATGCCTCTGAGGAATTTTCGTCTACTGAGCATTCGTACCTCCCGCACGGTCCGGCTGAAGCCGGACACTACCAACCTGGCTGTTCCATTGTCTCAAGAACTCGGGTGATTGCACCAGTGCAACCAGCAGGCTCTTCAGCTTGAATCCCGACGCTTTGAAGTGGTCGAACAACTGGTCGATCGTCTTCTCGTCCGAGGTGGTTTCGAGCCTCCCGTAGGAGTATCGGAACATCTGGCGCACGACGCATTCCTGGCACACCGGGCTGTTCGCCAGGATCGTGCCTATCTGCCTGGCGCCGGAAAATTTGGAGTTTTGAAGTCCAGCGATTTCCCCTTGCGCGTCAATCTCGAGGGGAATCGGCGGTGGACCGCCGCGCCCGCCAGGCCCACCTCCGCGGCGGCCCGGAACGGGAATCATCTCCTGCTTACGATACTGGCCAATGGCGTCGAAATGTTCGAATCCGAAACCGATCGGATCCATCAGCCGATGGCACGACGCGCAGGTCGGGTTCTCGACGTGCTCGACCATCAACTGCCGGCGCCCTTTGGGCTTCTCATCGACGAGCGGATCCGGAAGCGTCGTGATAACGCCCGGCGGCGGAGGCGGCACGTGCTGGCACAGCAGCCGCTCGCGAATGAAGATGCCGCGCGCCGTCGGCGACGTGTCAGTCGGGCCCGCGGTGGAGGCCAAAAACGTTCCCTGACCCAGAAGTCCGGCGCGATCCGAGTCGGCCGGAAATTTCACCATCTCAAACTGATCCTTCGGCGCGGACAGGCCGTACACCTCGGCGAGCTCTGATGTGAGGAAGCTGTAGTCCGCCGTAAGCGCTTCCATGAAATTGCGATCGTTCCAGACGAGATGATGCAGCAGCGTGCGCGTCTCTTCGGCCATCGCCAGCGCGAGCTCCGGCGTGAACGCCTGATACCGATTCGCCTTCACGGCGTTGATGACGCGATCGAACCGCAGCCACTCTTCGAAGAACTGATCGAGCGCCTCGCGCCCCTTCGGCGCGTTCTCGAGCATGCGCCTGGCGGTGCGCTCGCGCCCGGCGGCCGTGCCGAGCTCGCCCTTCGCCGCAGCCTCGAACAGCGCCGCATCGGGCATCGTGTTCCAGAGAAGGTACGACAGGCGGCTCGCCACGTCGTAATCGGCGTACCGGCCTGCGGGCCCCGCTTCGACGTGGAACAGGAAGTTCGGCGACTGCAGCATCGCCTCGACGACGACGCGCGCGCCGTCGAGGAAACGCCGGCTCACGCGCGCCTGTTCCGAGAAGACGGCCGAGTACCGCTTCACTTCGTCTTCGGTCAACGGCCGGCGAAACGCGCGCAGCCCGAAACCCCGCACGAACGCGTCGCGGCACTTCTGATCGCTGGACGACGCGGGCGCACACGGCACGAGACCGTTGATGTCGCCGATGCGGAACGCATTCAGCGCCAGGCGCTCGGCTGCGGTGCTGTAGGTCTCGACCAGCAGAGGCGGCATCCCCTGGCCCGTCAGCTGATTCTTGAAGCCGTCGACATAATCCTCGGGTGGAAACCGTTCTGCCGGCTTGCTGTAGTCGCCGAGCAGATCGCGCACGGTGTTGTCGTATTGCGCGTGCGTGAGACGGCGCACCAGTTGCTTCGGCGCGGTCTCGCCCTCACTCGGGGCCAGCCTTTTCATCCCCGCCGTCAGCGTCGCATCGGACGTCGCGCCGAGAGACGCCGCCCACGTCGCGATGATCTGCTCTTCGGGCGAACCCGGTCTGATGCGAACGCCGCCGGTGTGACGAACGATGTTCGTCGGCTTGGTAACCAGCAGCGATTTCGACGCATCCGCACGATCGACGAGGCTCGACAGGGACAGCCCGAATGCCTGAATCTGTCCAGGCGTTGCGCCCTGATCGGGAAAGTGCAGGCGCGTCGCCGACGCCACGCCCGACGCCGCATGGCAGCCGCCGCACTTCGCGGCCTCGAACACCGGAAACACCTGCGTCTGAAAAAACACGGGATCGGGCGCACCGGTCTGCGCCTGCGGGCGCGGCGCCGACATCATCGACACGATCACCATGAATGCGAGCGAGCTGCCTGCAAGCCCTGCCCTGAGCGAGGCCGCAGGCCGAGTCGAACGGGTCATGGCATTTCCTCGATGACGGGCTTCTCATTCGTCAGTGGCGCCCCGCGCGGCGCCGGTCGCTTCGCCCATGAGACGAACGTGTCGGGGTGCTGCTTCTGAAACAGCGCAACCGCTTCGGGAGTGACGTTGGTTTCAGTCAGGTATACGGCCTTCAGGTTCGGCAGCGTTCCGAGGCGCTGCAGCCCCTGATCGCCGATCTTCGTGTACGACACATCGAGATGCGCAAGCGTCGGCATCCCCGCAATGACGCCGGCCGCCTCATCGTCGAGCGACTGCGACGCCCACACGCTGAGGCGTTCGAGCGGCAGCGACTGCAGTGCTTGCAGTCCTTCGGGGGTCAATCGCGCGCCGCTGATGTTGAGCCGCTTCAAGTTTTTCAATGTCGCGAGCTTCGCGATGCCGAGATCGCTCAGCTGCAGTCCTCCGGTCAGCGTGCAGTTGCCGCCCCCCGGCGCCGCGGGCTGTCCGCCCATGCCGAGCTTGATCCCCACGCCGAGGTCGAGATCTTCGAGGCTCGACAACAACGAGATGGCATCGAGATCGAGGTCGGTGACGTTCGGCGTCCAGCACGCGCCGGCGTTCCGACGCTGCACCCCGCGCAGGCTGAGTGTCTTGAGCTTCGGCAGCAGTTTCAGAAAATTCAGATTCAGCCCGGTGATGAGCGTGGCGCCGATCTTCAGGTGCTCAAGTTGGCTGAGATTCGGGAGTTGCTCGAGCCCGACGTCGCCGAGCATCGTATAGCTGATGTCGAGCGAGCGAAGGCCCGACATCTCCCCGACGTACGGCATGCCCGCGTCGGTGATGTCGACGCCGCGCACGACGAGCCGGCGCAGAGCGCGATTGGCGCGGAGATGCGCCATCGACGCGTCGGTCAGGAACTCCGCGGTATCCAGCGTGAGATCCTCGAGCTGCTGCAGCGACTGCAGCTTTTTGATGCCGCGATCGGTGACGTAGGTGAACGACAAATCGAGCTTCTTGATGGTTTTCAGCTCGATGATGAAGTCGATGTCGTTGTCGGTCGCCCAGGTGCGTTCGAGCGACGCTTCGACGACCGTGCCGTCCTTATCGCGCGCCACCCAGCCCCCACGCTGCTCGATGCGCTCGATGGCGTGGGCAACGGCTGGCGAATCCTGTTTCCGGGACTGTGCGGTGGCCGCACCGGGGGACCACAGCGCGGCAACCATCATCAGGACGAAAAGCCCCCGTGATACGCGCGTTCTCTTTTCCTTTTTCGTTCTTCGTTCTTCCATATCTCTATGTCCGCCTGCGCGCGCGCGCAGCGTCGAGGCTCCAGTTGATCTGGGCGTTGGGCAGCGCCTTCTTCACGATGCTGAATCCCTGCTCCGAGAGTTGGGTGTGGTACAGGTCGAGGTACTTCAGGTTCTTCTGCGACGTCAGCCACGACAGCGACTTGTCGGTCACGTCCGTGCGATCGAGCTTGAGCTCCGAGAACGCGGTGTTCTTCGAGAGCTGCGCGATGCCGGCGTCGCTCACCGGCGTGTAGTTCAGGTTCAGCGCGTGCAGCGCCGGCAGCTGCGCCACCCACGCCATGCCTATATCGGTAATGCTCGTCTGCTCGAGCCCGAGCCGTTTCAAGGCTGTCAGCTTCGTAATCATTTCCAGCCCCGGCTCGGCGAACCGCGTGAAGCTCAAGTCGAGATCTTCGAGCTGGGTCAGCGGCGCGAGGCCCGCGAGCCCCTTCTCGGTGATGTCGAGCGAGGTGAGATCGAGCCGCTTGGCGTTCACGAGCGCGGCAAAGTGCACCATGCCGTCATCGGTAATGTCGGTGTGGCGAAGATTGATCGACTCGAGGGCCGTCAGCCGCGCGAGCTGCGCCATCCCAACGTTTGCGATCGGCGCATTGCCGAGATCGATCTCGCGCAGATTCGTCAGCGTCTTCAGCGCCGCGAGCCCCGTGCCGTCGACGAGCGTGCTCGGCAGCTCGAGCACGCGCAGGTTGGTCAGCGACGCGAGCATCGGCAGCGCGTTGTCTGAGAGGAGCGTGTGACCCAGATCGAGCCGCTCGAGCGAGCGCACGGACGCGACCTGTTCCAGCCCGATGGTGCTGATCTCGGTGTGCTGGAGGCTGAGCGTCTTGAGTTGCGCCAGCTTCGTCAGCACGACGAACTCTTTGTCGGTAATCGACGTGCCGTTCAGCGAGACGGCGGCGATTCTGCCATCCGCCATCTGCACTTTCCCGCCGATGGCGCGCAGCCATTCGGCCACCGCCGCGTCGCCTCTCGTCGCGACCGCCGATGCCGCCACCGCGCGCTTCGGCTCGGGGTTCGACGACTCGAGGATGAGGAACTCGGCCTTCGGCAGCTTCGAGGTCACCTCGCGCACGCCCGAGCTCGTGACGCGGCTGTAGCGGAGATCGACCGAGCGCAGGTTCTTCAGGCCGGAGAGTTTCGCGAGGCCCGCGTTCGACACCTTGGTGCGATACAGGCTGAGCTCCTCGAGCTCCGGCATGTTCTTCAACATCTCGACACCCGCGTCGGTGATATTCGCGCTTTGGAGGTTCAACCGGCGCAGCTTCGTCAGCCCCGACAAATGCGCCAGTCCCGCATCAGTCATGGCCACGTCGGACAGATCCAGCTCCACGAGGTTCGTCAGTCCGGATAAATGCTGAATGCCCGCGTCCGTAATCGATGTGCCGCGCAGATACAGCCGCTGCAGCGTCGTCTTTTCCTTCAGGCTGGCCATGCCGGTGTCGTTGAACGTCACCGCATAGTTCAGATCGAGATGCGTCAGCGGGAAGGCGGCCAGCGAGATGCCCGAGCTGCGCGTCTGGTGGATGCGCACCTCTTTCAGGTTCTTCAGCGACGAGAGTCCCTTCAGCGCGGGATCGTTGAAGGGAATGTAGGTCTGGACGGGCTTGCTCATCACGAACTTCTCGAGCGCGGTCGCCTCGTTGAAGAGCGCGATGGTTGCCTGCACGCGCGGCGCGGGCTGGTCGTACCACAGGCGCCCGTTGACGTAGAGCTCCTTCAGATGCGGCAGCGCGGGCAGGCGGCGCAGTTCGTCCTGCAGCGAGGCTGCGTACATCGTGATGCCCGTGAAATTCAGGGCGTGAATGCGGAAGTCGGCCGAGGGCAAGTCCGCGAGGTCCGAAATCGGCTTGCGCTGACCTTCGAGCACGACACTGCCGCCCATGCGCAGCATCCACTCGGCGACCATTCGATCGGCCCCGGGTCCGGCGGGATCCTGCCCGGCAACAGCGGCCGGCGACAGCAGGCACGCAGCGGACGCCGACGCAGCCAGAAAGCGACTGAATTTCTGTCGAAAAACAGACCGTGCGTTCATGGGCAGCTCCGTTTTGAGAGAACAGTAATTGTAGTGCGAATGGCAGAGGCAGGACTAAAGTCCTGCCCCATTTCGGTAGCGCAGGACTTTAGTCCTGCCCCTGCTTGGGCGCGAAGGTCTCCACTACGCTTACGGACCACTCGACGCCGCGCGATTCGACGAGAAACTCGTACATGCGCGGATCGTCGCCGAACTCGACGCTGCCGCCGCCGGCCCCCTGATGATCGGCGATCACCTTCATTGGCCGCCCGCTGATGCCGCTTCGCAACGTCAGCTGAAACGCCCCGGGCACGGCGTTGTCCTGATTCCGGGCCTTCCACGTGATGCGGAACGATCCGGACTCGCTGACGAACCCAAGCGTGGTGTTGCCCTTGCCGGTCCACGCACCCAGCTCACGCGCGGCCACCTGCGGCGCTGCGGGCGCGGCATCCGGCACGCGACCACACGCCGCCGACAGCACCGTCAGCGAGACCAGCATCGCGCGCCGCATCTCAGAATCTGTACGAGTACTGAAACTTCATCGACACGCGGCTGTCCTGCACCCGGAATTGCATGCGGCGGTTTTCCAGCTCTTCCTGAATCCAGCCCTGATTGAACGAGAAGAAGAAGTCATTGCCGGGCTGCAGCGTCCACCGCACACGACTCTGCCATCCCAGATTCCTCGAGCGGTTGTCGTACTGGATGAGGTTGGAGAACGACAGTCTCGGTGACGCGGTGTAGCCGATGTTGGACGAGAAAATGCGCGTGATGAAATTGCCCTCGGGCAGACGCGCGAACGTCTGGTTGGTGGCGACGCTCGCGATGAACCGGGGCGGCAGCTTGAAGCTCAGCGACGCCGTCACCTGCTCGGCATTGCCCGACCAGTACGAACCGGTTCCCACGCTCGCGCTGACCGCGAACCGGCGCCGGGCCGCGCTCGCCGCGTTCGACCGAAATCGCGTGAAACGGTACTCGCCCGGCGGCAGGAACACCCCCGGCGAAATCTCGAAAGGCTCGAACAGCCGCTCGTACACCGGATTGAAGTCGAGAATCGCATGCACGCTGTCACCAGATCGCAGATGCCAGTCGAACAGCGAGATGTACGCATCCCAACTCTCCACCAGGTTGTTGTCGAGGTTGGTGAACTGCGTGTAGTAGAAGTCGTGGAATATCTGCTGGATGTTCAGGAACCGCGGCCGCGGGTTGTAGCTGGCACCCACGCGCAGCAGCCGCACGTTGTCGCGCTGGACGAATCCCAGCGCGGGGCGGAAGTTCCGCTGGATCTCCCGAACCGCCACCTGCGCGTCGAACTTGTCGTTCGGATAGGCCGCCGAAAACCCATACGACCAGTCGTCGCTCGAGTCGGGCCCGGTGACGCCTCTGACGGCAAACCCGTCGACAACGAAGTTGCGCTGGCGTCCGAGAAACCGCGAGGTCGCCAGACGCGCATCTGCGCCGTAGGTCTCGGCCGACGATCCCGGGGATGGGTTGCCGGCGGTGAAAATCGCGCCGACGTACGACTGCTCGAACAAATTCCGCTTCACACGACCGATGAAGAACCCTTCGTCGTCTGCCAGCTGTACCTCGCCCGCTCTCAACTCGCGCGTGCGAACGCTCAACACCCCGACTTCGGTCCGTCCAACCGTCCCGGTGAGCTTCAGGCCTGCGTCGATCGGAACCTCCTGACCGCCGATCAAGCCGATCCGACGGCTGAAGAACGGATAGAGATCGGCCCCCGTGCCGGGAATGCCCCCCGGCGTTTCGGGGCCCGTGCTCGTGAAGCTGAACACGCCGGCGCCCTCGAGAAAAAACGAACGCTTCTCCGGAAACAGCAGCGAGAACCGCGTCAGATTAATCTGCCGCGCGTCGACCTCCGTCTCGCCGAAGTCCGTGTTGATCGTGGCTGTCAGCCTGAGGCTCGGCGTGACGCTGTAGAAAATGTCCAGCCCCGGCTTGCGGCTGAACTCATCGTCTCCGCTGCCGGCCAGGTGCAGCCACCTGCCGGCGAGAAACGGACGCAGATCCAACCCGATGCCCTGCGTAAGCCCGCCGAGGTTTCTGATCTCACCCGCCTCTGATACCTGAAGAAACTGCGTATCGAGTCGCGCACCCGACCAACGATCGTCTTCGAGCTTGCGCGAGATGCTGCGGGCGATGTTGAAGCCCCAGACGTCCTGCCCCGCGGGGAAACTGAGGCTCTTGAATGGAATGGCAAACTCCGCGGTCCAGCCGCTGCTGGTGCGGGTCGTTCGGACGTGCCAGATGGCATCCCACTCTGTATTGAGCTGTCCGTTGGCGAAGGCCAGTCCATCCACCAGCGCGCCTGCAGGATTGGTCGCGAAGTAGAACGCGCTGCGCTGGTCGCGGAACGTGTCGAGCACAATCTCGATGCGATCGTCGGCCCCCAGCGCCGCATCGCGGATCATCTGCGTCGCGACCACGCCGTCGGGTTCCGCGTCGTACGCGTAGACCCCGATATAGATGTTGTCTTCGTCGCGCAGCATGGTCACCTCGGTGCGTTCCGAGGGCGCTTGTCCGGTGTCGGGCTGGCGCTGGATGAGCTCGCCGATTTTCGGGGCCGAGCTCCAGGCCGCCTCGCTCAGCGAGCCGTCGATGCTGATCGGAGTGGTGATGGACGTGACATCGGCCGATCTGATGACGGCCGCTGCATTTCCCTGTGCCGCGGCGTCAGCCGCGACACCAGTAACAACGAACAGCGCCAGCGCTGCACTTCGAACACACCGATCCATGCGAGGTCCTTCGGGCGGGCTACCCAGGTTGTCAATGCCGGGACGATGATCTCATGAAGCGGGATTGCTTTGCCTCCTGAATCCGCCGCGCCATGATTCGGCGAGGGCCGGGCAGGTCGCAAGCTCGCGCGCCGCTTCGATGTCCGCCGTACCGCCACGGCTGTACACGACCGCGTTGACCGCGTCGATCGTCCAGCGCGGAAACGGCCGGTCAAGCAGCGTGATGACATCACCGCATTTGACGTCGCCGGTTTCCAGCACGCGAAGGTACCAACCGGTGCGGCCGCTTTGCACGACAACCTTCGGCATGTCGAGGAGATTCCAGCGGCGGCCGAGCTTCCAGCACGGACTGCGCGGCTGCGATACCTGAACAATCGCCGTGCCGATCCGATAGCTATCACCCACAGCCACGCCGGTTTCGATTTGACCCTCGACCGAGAAATTTTCTCCGAACCATCCCGGGCCGCAGTCCCCCACCCCCAGCTCCTGACGCCAGAAGGGATAGTGATCGGCGGAATACACGCACACCGCCTTGTCGAAGCCGCCGTGCACGTTGAGATCGGCCTGACCGTCTCCGGCCAGATTTGTGGCTGACAGGTGCACCAGTCCCTGGAAGGGGTTCTTGTAGATGCCGGACGTCCACGCCTCCGCCCCATCCATACGCACAGGGCGGCCGATGTTGAGCGAGATCAGCAGCGGGGGCATCAACCCATCAGTTCGTAGGTGCCGCGGACTGCCGCGGACCCGGGAAACACGCGGTCGGCCTGCGCGGGCGTGAGATCGAAGGCCGCGGCAATCGCCGCCTTCAGCACCGCGCGCGTGTCGAGCGTGGGCTTGAGATCGCGCCCTTCGAACAGCGCGCGGTCGCCAAGTCCGGGCCAGTCGGAATGCACGGCCGACTTCGCGACCTTCGGACCGATGATGAAGCCGGCGCCTGCCGTCCCGTGATCGGTGCCGCGGGTGCCGTTCGGCCGCGCGGTTCTGCCGAACTCCGTCATCACCACAACCGTCGTGTTCGACCAGGCGGCGCCCATGTCGGTGCGGAACGCCATCAGCCCCTCTGCGAGCTGCCCCAGCAGCCGGTCGAGCGCGCCGCCGGCGAGCCCTTGATTCGCATGGGTGTCCCATCCGCTGAACTCGACAGCGGCGATATTCGGTCCGCCATCCTGCCGGAGAATTTTGGCGGCCGCCTGCATCAACGGCGTAATGCCGCCGCGGCGCGCACCGCCGCCGGCCATCGGTTCCTCACCAACGAGATCCTGCTGCTGCATCGCGGCTTCGAAACGGCCGTAGAGCACTTTGTCGGTGCGATACAGCGTGGACAACCGATCCAGATACGCGTCGCTGACGGCGCCGAGCTGTGTCGGCGACCACGTCTGTACGTTGTACGGTCCTGTCAGCGAGCGGGGCATCCCTGACGCGATCGCAATGCCCGACCGTTGACCGGGCATGACCTGCAACAGGCGATTGAGCCATCCGTCGGACGATCCCACCGGCTTGTCGATGCCTGTCTCGAGAATGGCCTGGCCGTCGAAGTGGCTTCTCGTTCGATACGGGATCGCCATCGCATGCAGCGCGACAAGCTCGTTCTGCTGCCAGAGCTCGCGCATGGGAGCGAGGCCCGGCGCCAATCCGAACGTCTCGGTCAGTTCGACGAGATCGGATTGGTCGAAGGCGAAGGCGCCGCGCAGCGATCGATATGAGGGATCCCCATACGGGACCACCGCCGCGAGGCCGTCAAATCCTCCGCGCAGCAGCACGAAGACGAACCGGCCTCCATGTTTCGTCTGCGCGAAATTGACGATCGGATACCCGAAGGTCGCGATGCCGCCGAGGCACATATTGCGGACGAAGGTGCGGCGATTCATGGTCATCTCCATTGGAATGCAGGACCGGCCAGCGCGAGCGCGATCCGCTCGTCGGCCGCAATCGTGGTGTCGGCGAGTAGTTTGTGCAGCGGGTCGCCCGCCTGAACATCGACGACATCGAGCAGCATGCGCGGATCGATCCGCTGCATACGCCCTTCGACACTGCTCAGGGCGCCCTGAGCGGTAGTCGAGGGGCGCAGGCGACGCGAGATCGTGCGCGCAAGCTCCGCGCGGTTCAGCAGCGAATCGGGATCGGCCCACTCCTGCGTCTTGTCGCCAAAGCCCTTCGGCGCCTGCGGTGACCAGAGCGGATGCCGCAGCTGTCGAAGCAGCGGCAGCGTCGTCTCGCTGACCTCCTTGGCGGCAAATGCGCGCAGGACGGCGACCAGCCAGTCCTGTGGCGTGCGGAACTTGCGCGCGTCCGCAGTCCATGCCTCGGGCAGGTCGACGAGCGCGTCCGAGACCGCACGAAGATCGCCGCCGGTGTCCTGGAACACACGGGCGATGCGATCGACCGCAGCCGCCGGTGGCTCATCGCTCACGAAATGGGCAACGAGCTTCGTCGCGAGGAATCGGGCCGTCGATGGATGGCGCACGAGCGCACGGATGACACGCTCCCCCTCGTCGACGCCGGATTCCGGGTATCGCGCACCCAGGACGGTCTTCGCGCCCGGTTCGTGGAGAAGCTCTTGAAAAACGAACGCGATGCCGTCGGTGTCCGCCTGGGCACCCATCCCTCTTCGGCCGCGTTGCGGAGTCATTTGCGATGCCGCAGGTCGGGCGATGCCAGTGACGGTCCAGCCTGTCAGGATCTTCGCGAGCTCCTGAACGTCCTGCTGGGCGTAGCCGCCGTCGACACCCAGTGTGTGCAGCTCGAGCAGCTCGCGCGCGTAGTTTTCGTTCAGGCCTCGCTGCTGGCCACGCCCCCGGCCGAGCTTCGCTCCGCGCGACGCCGGGCCGATCGATTGAAAGTTGTCGAGATAGACGAGCATGGCCGGATGCTTCGCCGAGGCGAGCAGCATGTCCTCGAAGCGCCCCAGCACATGCGGCCTGATGGCTTCGCGCTCGTAGCTGCCGGCAAGCGGCGCGACGAGAATCTTGGCCCCGACGGAAATGCAGAGATGATTCGACCAGAACGCGACGAGGCGCTCCACGAAGGGCCTGTCGGTTGTCACCCGTCTGGCGAGCGCCGTCCGGCTTTCGGCCGCGACGATGCCGACGAGCGCACGCCGCGCCTGCTGGCGCGCCTGCTGTCTCTGCGGATCGTCCGCTTGCCCCAGCGAGCGGAAGGTGCGCACGGCATCGGCAATCGCGCTCGGCGATCCTTCAGCGGGCGCATCGAGCAATGGCGCCCCGCCTTGCAGCTGTGTCCGAAGCCACCCGCGCGGATCGCCGATACGCTGTCGTTCGCCGGCGCGGGCACCGAGTCCAAAGCCGTTCAGAGCTCGAAGCGTTGTATCCATAAAATGTCCCTGCCTCCATTAGACGATACGGGACGGGCTGCAGAACGCTGTCACCAACTTTTCACATTCGTGATCGGAGGCGTCGAACTTGTAATCGCGGCAGGGCTGCATCGCCGGAAATGCGTGCTATCCGACGCCCCGCGGCAGCACACCGATTGCACTACCGGCGGGCATGCCATGCCGTACCGGCGCGCCGATTATCCTCCTTGCATCGTTCGTTGCATCCGCGTGCGGCGGCGGCTCACCCAGCGCTCCGACAATCTCCGACGGAGGGTCGCTTTCATCGTATCGCGGCGAGACGGTGAGCGCGCTCGACGGCAGGCCCATCTCCGGCGTTGCCATCAGGGCCGGGGCACGCGCCGGGCTCTCGGACGATCTCGGGCGGTTCGAGCTGAAAGATCTCGAGGATGGCGACACGATTGTGACCTTATCAGGCACGTCTATTGTCGAGCGCCGCCGAAGCGTCGCGATGCCGGCGACCTCCGCAAAGGAAACGCTGATTCCGTCGACGTTCGATCTCGAGGCGTTCGACGAGATGTTCCGCGGCACGGGACAGCTTCTGCGATGGACGTCTGCCCCTGCGCTCGTCGTTCTCGGATCGGTGATGCAGTACCACAGCATCGGATCTGACGAGTATCAGGCGACATCAGAGCAGCTCAGCGATGAGGAGGTCGCTCTGCTCATACAGCAGTTGACCGAAGGACTGTCGCTGCTCACGGGCAACAGATTTACGTCGTTCGCGTCGGTAGAGGTCGAGCGGCCGGCAGCGGGCCAGCGCGCCAACACGCTCCGCACTGGAGCGATCGTCATCGGTCGGTTTCGCGGCGTACAGTCGCTCGCCAATACCGTCGGGCTTGGCCGCTGGGCAACCTCCGGCAACACGGCGGAGGTGACGGGCGGCTCCGTCTATCTCGAGCAGAGTTATGACCGCTCGAGCGATGCTCGCCGGCTGCTGCGCATACACGAGCTCGGTCACGCGCTGGGTTATCTCCACGTGACGAAGCGGACGTCAATCATGAACCCCGCAATCGGCCCGGCACCCACGGAGTTCGATCGCCACGCAGCCATCATCGCGTTCGAGCGTATGCCGGGAAATCAGTCCCCAGACAGCGATGTTTCGGAGGCACCGCGGTCACGAGGCGGCATCTTCGGCATTCGAGGCATCACCGGTCACGTCTGGGCGCCGACGGTCATCTGCAGCCCCTGACGCCCCACGAATATCCGCCCGAAGTATCCGCGCTTGACACGGTGACGGCATATGTTCATAATTTGTGAATTATATGGCTCGCGACCTGCTGACCGATTTCGAGCTGATGATTCTGCTGGCAACGCTCCGATTGGGCGACGCCGCATATGGCGTTCCCATCGCCTCCGAAATCGAGAGCACGGGTGGACGCCGCGTCGTCGTCGCAGCGGTTTACACGGCGCTCGATCGGCTCGAGCGCAACGGTCTGGTATCGTCGGCCATCGGCGAATCCACTCCCGAGCGCGGCGGCCGCGCAAAACGGTTTTTCCAGGTCACGCCGCAAGGCGTACGGGCAGTGAAGGAAACCCGGCGCGCGTTGATGGCGCTCTGGGATGGTGTCCCTCAACTGAAGGGAGGACATGTATGAGTCGCGTATCGCATCCCGCGCTTTGGCTCCTCGGTCAACTCGCCCACCGAAACGAACCGCTCGCAGGAGACCTCGTCGAGCAGTTTCGCCGCGGGCGATCCGCGCCGTGGCTGTGGTCCCAGCTGCTGCTCGCGATCGCCATGGGATCGTTCCGGCAGGCACGCGGTCCCGTCGCGCTCAACCTGACCCCCATCGATCCGATTGTCGCGGAATGGCTCGTCTCGAGGAGGCTGACGCCTCGCAGAGTCAGCATGAGCAGCCCGGTCGAAGGCGTGGGCGGCCTCGGAATGATGATGATGGGGTTTCTGCTCAGCACGGTTGTCCCGGACGTATGGTGGTTCGTGATGGGGGGCATTACGTGCGGCCTCGGCCTGGGCATGACGCTGGCCTACAAACGCCGCCACCGTCCGATGGCCACGGACGGACAAATTCACACTGGGCAGTTGAAGGATCTGTTCGTCTGAAAACGCGCGCGTTCTCTATTCGTTTTTCGTTCTGCGATTTTCGTTGCGGCCGTTCCTCCTATTTCAGCAGCGCTACGATCTCTTTCGGCGTCATCTTGTCGCGGCGCACCGGGACATCGACCGGTGCGAAGTTCGGACCCGCGTTGTGGATGATCGCTCGCTCACCGGCCAACGCGGCCGCCGTGGACAGATCGCCGGCACGGCGTAGGCCGGGCATGTAGAGCCGGTCGAGAAACGCGGCGTCGCTCGCCGTGTCGAAGTCTCCGATGTCGAGCACGGCCCGGCGCTCCGTTTCAATCGCCAATGCAAGCAGGCCCGCCAGCGCCGCATCGCCCGTTCCAAGGAATACCGCATCCGGCGTCGCGCGCAGCGCCTCGACGATGTCCGCCACACGCTGGCTCGCGGCTGTTCGGTTGTAGGTATCGAAGTGCGGAATCTTTGCCGCCTCCGCCGCATCGAACGGCGTGAAGTCTACGGGCTTCAAAATAAATCGCGCGGAGAGAAGCTCTTTCTCGAGCTCGGCATCGATGCCCGAGACAATCACCGTCACTTGCCGGCGGCGGACATTCGGCGCAGGCGGCGCGGGAGCGACTGCTGGAAGCGGTGGCCCGAAACCGAGCGCCTGACGCAAGGCCCGCGCACGCACCTCGAGCGGCGTCGACGACAACTGCCGGCGCGCGGCGTCTATCCAGTTGGTCGTCAACTGCACGGCATCGACAGCATTCTGGGGAACAGGACGCTGGTGGAACACCAGGAGATTGGGCAGCGGGTCCGGTGTGAACGCGCTCTCGGCGCGGCGCGTATCAGCGGGCGCCTTCTGCAGCCAGCGGGCCATCCACGCGTACACCGCCTCGCGCGATTGCTGATTGTAGTTGTGCGGCGCCTCGAAGCGCACGGCATGCACACGATCCGCTGCGCCCTGCAGCGCATACAGGGCCCGGACGGCCGGATACTCGCGCTCGAGGGTGTTCGCGGTCCAGTCTCCTGTGGCCGACACCATCAGCAGCGGGCGGGGCGCAATCGTCGCCGCGATCTCGACATTGTTCGTATCGAGCCGCAGGCCGGGCTGGTTTTCACAGAGGCACCCGCCCTGCATGTGCAGTGAGATCATGTTGACGGGGGCTGCGACGGCGACCCGCTCGTCGACCGACGCGAGCAGAAATACCTGGGTGCCGCCGCCCGATGCTCCTGTCGCGCCAATTCGGTCGCGCTGCACGTAGGGCAACGATTCGAGAAAGTCGAGTCCGCGGATCCCATTCCACAGCTGAAGTCCGGCCACGCTCAGTCCCCACAGCTTCTCGCGGGGTCCGCCGAACAACCGGTGTTCCAGTTGCCAGCTGTCGTTATAGCCGACCATGTCGTAGGTGAACACGACGAAGCCCTGCCGGGCGAAGTTGATCGCGCGCCCGGGAACCGACGCCGTGACCGAATTTTCGAGCCGGCCGTACGCCCAGTGCCCGTGCGGCGAGAGGATCGCGGGGAACGGGCCGTCACCGATAGGTCGATACAGATTGCCGGTCACGAAAAATCCCGGCAGGCTCTCGAAATACACCTTCGACACGCGATAGTCGGGACGCGTGATCTCGCCGAACACCTCGGCCCGCAGCGGCGTGCGATCGGGCATCGGCACCAGCCCAGCCGAGGCAAGAACCCCTTCTTTGAGATGGGCGGCGCGAATCTGCCAACCAGCGCGCGACTGAGCCTGCGGCGCCGCATAGGCGTCGTTCACACCGCGGTAGTTCTTCCGCTGCGCCGTCAGACTGTCACCGGCAAGCACGGCGACCGCCGCTATGACGACTGCCAGATGTCTCATCGTCCCCACTTTCTACTTTCTACTTTCTACTTTCTACTTTCTACTTTATGTAGACCGTCTTGATGTTCACGAACTCCTTGATACCGTACGAGCCGAGCTCTCTCCCGTAGCCGGACTCTTTAATGCCGCCGAACGGCAGCCGTGGATCCGAGGCGACGAGCGTGTTGACGAATGTGCATCCGGCGTCGAGCTCGCGGGCGACCCGCTCGCCTCTTGCCACATCGCGCGTAAACACGGCGGCCCCCAATCCAAAGATGCTGTCGTTCGCGATGCGCACGGCGTCGGCTTCGTCGCGGGCCGCAAGGATAGAGGCGACCGGCCCGAACAGTTCTTCCTCGTACGCGGGCATCCCGGGTTTCACGCCGGCGAGCACGGTGGGCGGATAGAACGAGCCTTTGCCAGGCGGAACTTCACCGCCGAGCAGCAGCGTCGCGCCTTTCGCCACGGAGTCCCTCACCTGTTCGTGAAGCGCGTCCCGCAGATCGGTGCGCGCCTGCGGTCCGACGTCAACGCCGTCGGCGAGCGGATCGCCCATGCGCCGCGCCTGCATCGCCGCAACGAGCTTCTCGGTGAACGCCGCAACGAGCGGCTCGATGATGATGAAACGCTTCGCGTTGACGCAGCTCTGGCCGGAGTTGATCAGGCGCGATGCGGCGCAGGTGGTGACCGCGTCATCGAGATCTGCATCTTCGAGGATGATGTACGGATCGGAACCGCCAAGCTCGAGCACGGTCTTCTTGAGTGCCGCACCCGCCTGGGAGGCGACCGCTTTGCCGGCCGGCGTGCTCCCCGTCAGCGTCACCGCGCTGACAAGTGGATTGTCGATGACGGCCTTCACCTGCCCGCTTCCGATCAGCAGCGTGCGAAACAGTCCTGCAGGGAATCCCGCCTGCACGAACACGTCCTCAATCGCGATTGCGCATCCCGGTACGTTGGAGGCGTGCTTCAGCACGCCGGCATTGCCGGCCATGAGCGCGGGCGCGGCAAATCTGAAGACCTGCCAGAATGGAAAGTTCCAGGGCATCACCGCCAACACCACGCCGAGCGGCTCGAATGCAATGTAGGATTTCGCCGCATCGGTCTTGACGACCTCCGGGGCGAGGTGCGCCTCTCCGTGATCAGCGTAGTAGTCACAGCCGAGCGCGCACTTCTCGGCCTCCGCGACCCCTTGCCTGAATGGCTTTCCCATCTCCAGCGCCATCAACGTCGCGAACTCATCTTTCCGCTCGCGAAGAATGGCTGCGGCCTTCTTCATGGGTCTGGCCCGCTCGGGAAATGGGGTCGTTCGCCACGTTTTCCACGCTGTGTGCGCCGCAGCGACCGCCAGGGCTGTCTGCTGAGGCGTCATCTCGTCGTACGTTTTTATTGTTTCGCCGGTGGCGGGGTTTACAGCGACGAGCGGCATGATTCTCCCAGAAGCGCGATTTTACCCCGGGAGCGGTTACGGCTTCGATCTGGCAGGGATGGCTTGCGCAGCTTCGTGCGCTTTCATGATTTCGCGCGCGAACGATTGCGCGCGCATCGCCGCCTCGCGCAGCGTGTCGATCTGCTGCCGCTGTTCCTCGATCTCTTCTGTCATCTCGCGATGGGTGAAGGACGCCTCATCCAGCAGACGTTTGAAGGTGTTTCGCTCTTCGGTGCGTTCGCACGCGAATGCCTCGTGCGCGGCTTCCTTCATGGCCAGCTGCTCCGCGACCCGGTCGCGCTCGGCAGTCACGCCCTTGAGCTCTGCACGATTCTCGTCAATCTGGCGCTCGAGCTGACGCTCGAGCCCTTCGATCGCGGTCTGGTGGGCAATCGCGCTGGCTGCGGACTCAGCCTGCAGCCTGTCGCGTTCGGTGACAGCCAGCTGCAAGCGGTTGCGCATTTCCTGTAGGTGCGCTTTTCCCTGCTTGAGGAGCTGTTCGAGCTCCTGCTGCGAGGCGAGCGCGTGTTGAATCGACTCGACATCGCCCGCCAGGTCCTGCAGCTTCTGTTTGACGTCCAGCATCCGCTGCCGCGCGTCGACCGCGTCCGTTTGAGCCGGACCCGCTGCGTCCAACTCTTCCGAGGCGGTGAAAGGCACTACGCTCATGGCTTTGAATCTCCCACTCATTTATCGTCCCTGCGGCGGGATGGCTACAGGCCCCCCGGCCGGGGTATAGTGGCTGACTTCAAAGACATTGGTACAGATTGGGAGGACGTGATGAATCCGAGGGGACTCGCGTGCGCTGCCGTCTGCTGCGCGCTGCTGTCGGCCGCACCGCTTCATGCCCAGGTCGCAACGGGAACCATTCTCGGCAACGTTGCCGATTCGTCGGGAGCGTCCGTCCCTGGCGCCACGGTGACCGCAACGAACGTCGACACACAGTTTTCGCGCGACACGACGACCGATGAATCCGGCCAGTACGCGCTGCGGCTTCTGCCGCTCGGCAACTACAAAGTCGACGTGATGCTGACCGGGTTCAAGACGTTCTCGCAGACGGGCATCCTGCTCGAGCTGGGACGCACTGCGCGCATCGACGCGACGATCGAGCCCGGCAATGTCGCCGAGTCCGTGTCTGTTGTGGGCGATGCGCCGCTCGTCGACACGACGTCGGCCTCGCTGTCACGAAGTGTCGGCCAGAACGAAGTCTTGAACCTGCCGCTGGTCAATCGCGACCTGTATTCGCTGCTCAACACCACCGGCGGCGTGACGAGCAACGACAACTCGAACTCCCTGGGCGGGCCCGAACAGCTGACGACCATCAACGGTTCACAGAAAGCGCAGATCGGATCGGTGAACTTCCAGCTCGACGGCGGCAACAACACGGCCGGCCTGCGCGGCACCGGGAACCCGGCGCCGAATCCCGAGGCGGTCCAGGAATTCCGGGTCATCACCAATAACTTCGCCGCGGAATACGGGCGCTATCCGGCCGGCGTCATCGATGTCGTCACCAAGTCCGGAACGAACCAGCTGCACGGCGCCGCGTTCGAGTTTTTCCGGGATGAAGCATTGAACGCCAGGCGCTGGGCGGCCCCCGGCACGACGTCGGCCAAAGATCCGCTCGACCGCCACCAATATGGCGCGGCATTCGGCGGGCCGCTCAACAGGGACAAGACATTCTTCTTCGGAAGCTATTCCGGGCTCCGCCAGGAAGAGACCTATTACCGGAACACCGCTGTTGTTCCCACGGCGCTCGAGCGGGCTGGTGACTTTTCGCAGTCTGTGGTGAAGCCGAGGGATCCCGTCACGAACGCGGCCTTCCCGGGAAATCTGATCCCTGCCGGGCGGATCGATCCGGCGGCGAAAGCCATTCAGGACGCGTACGTGCCGACGGCCAATCTCCCTGGAAACTTCTACGAGATCAGCACGCCAGATCCGCTCGAGACCGACGAGATGACGCTGAAGGTTGACCATCACTTTTCCTCGACGCGCTCCCTTGCGGTCAGCTACTTCTTTCTCAAGGGCACCGACATGCAGCCCCTGTCGGGCAGCGGCAACATCCCCTGGGTCGATCGTGACTTCAACTGGAAGCAGCAGAACCTGAATGTTGCCGACACCTGGATGTTGAGCACGACCAGCATCAATCAGCTGCGCTTCACGTACGTGCGGCAGTACGGCGCGCGCGTCAACAATCCGACGACGTCGCTCGGCGATTTGAGCTCGAGGTTCAACATTCAGGGGGACCCCACGCTGCCGCGCATCACCGTCACCGGGTACTTCACGGGGCAGACGTCGATCGCCGGGCCCGACGCCGGCAGCGATTTCTTCGCGGTGAAAGACAGCATGTCGATGACCCGCGGCAACCACTCGCTGAAGGTCGGTGGTGAGGTGTCCTACGAGCACATCGTGCACGACACGCTGCTCGACAACTACGGCGTATTTTCATTCAACGCAAGCAAGACCGGGCATGCATACGCGGACTTCCTGCTGGGCGTGCCCGCGACGATGACGCAGGACGCGCCGATCAGGAAGATCGACAGCGGCGCCTATTTCAGCCTGTTCGCACAGGATGATTTCCGCATTCACCCGCGGGTGACGCTGAATCTCGGTATCCGGTACGACCTGCAGCAGCCGTTGACCGACCCGCTGGACCGCAAGCTGGCGTTCGTACCCGGGAAAAAATCGACGGTGTCGCCGAACGCGCCCGAGGGGCTGCTCTTCCCTGGTGACGAGGGCATCAGCCGCGGCATCGTCAACTGGGACCGGAACAACATCGCGCCGCGTGTGGGCGTGGCGTGGGATCCCCGAGGCGACGGACGCATGTCCATTCGTGCGGGCGCCGGCATTTTCTACGGCAGCATCACCGGCAACGAATGGAACACGACGGCGGACAACCAGCCGTTCACGGTACGCCAGTCGTTTCCGACGGTGTTCACGCTTTCAGATCCATACCGCAATCAACCAGGCGGCGTGGGACCGTTTCCTTTCGAGTACGACCCGGCGAGCCCGCGTTTCACGTTTCCGGCGCAGGTCTTCGGGCCGTCGCTCGAATTCGTCTGGCCGAAGACGTATCAGACGAACGTCACCGTCGAGAAGGAGCTGTTCCGCAACGTCAGCGCGAGTGCGTCATACGTCGGGGCGCTCGGACGCAACCTGCCGGCAAGCATCGATCGCAACTACCCGGTGTTCAACTCAACCGCCACCACTGCGAATGTGAATGCGCGCCGGCCGTACCAGCCCGGCGTGCTCGGCGCGGCGCGTGTGCTGGAATCGATCTTCGAGAGCGACTATCACGGCCTGCAGCTGGCTGTCGAGAAGCGTGGCAGCCGCTTCTCGGCGAAGTCCTATTACTCGTTCGGAAAAGCGACCGAGGATCTCGACTATCAGGGCGGCGGCCTCCCGGCCGTGCAGAACTCCAACGATCTCGCGGGCGAGCGAGCCCGGACGTCTGCCGATCGCACGCATACGTTTACGTTCTCGGGCATCTGGCAGATCGACTACTTCGGCGACTCGAAGCCCCTCACGAGAGCGCTGCTCAACAACTGGACCGTGTCGGCGATCGTGACACTGCAGAGCGGGGCGCCTTTGACGATCACGGCCGGCCAGGATCGCAACTTCGACGGCAACACCAATGACCGCGCCGATCTCATCGCGGATCCGAAGCTCGACAGCGGCCGCCCGCGCGACGAACTGATCGAGTTGTGGTTCAACACGGCGGCGTTCGCGCTGCCGGCCGTGGGCGCCGACGGAAGCGCCCCGCGCAGCGTCGTCGACGGACCCGGAGTTCGTAACGTCGACCTGGGTGTGTTCCGCAACATTCCGCTGAGGGGACGCTCGGCACTGCAGTTCCGGGTGGAAGCGACGAACGTGTTCAACATGGTGAACCTGCAGAATCCAGGGACGAACTTCGGCGCGGCTGCGACTTTCGGCAAGATCCGCACGGCGCGCGATCTGCGGAGAATTCAGCTGGGCATGCGCTTTTCGTTCTAACAATCAAATTGGCAGATTGATGGATTGCGAGATGGGAAGAATGTTGCCAGATTGAAGAGTGGCGATCGACGGATTCCTGAGTATTCATCGAATCGACAATCCTCAATCTGATAGCACTCTTCCAATCCTTCCAATCCTTCCAATCCTCCAATCTATCAATCTAGAGATTTGATATGGCGAGCCGGCAGTGCTACCACTGCAAGCAGTGGATCGAGCAGGGCGAAGAGCACGACTGCTGGACGACGACCGAAGAGGCGTTGACCGAGGATCTTTCTGAAGATCTGAAGGATGCCTGGGAGCGATTGCGCGAAGCGGCCGTGGAGCTGGGCGACCAGCGGATCTACGCGTCACATCACTCGATCATGTTCGCGCGCACGTCGTGCTACTTCTTCGTGCGCCCGAAGAAGAATTTTCTCGAAGTCTGCATATTCCTCGGCCGCGCGCTGAAGGCCCCCCAGGTGAGGCGCGCTGAGGAAGCGTCGAAGGTGAAGGTCGCCAACCTGCTCCGGATAACGCACAGGGATGAGGTCGAACCGCCCATCACTGAATGGCTCGCAGAGGCGTACGAGTGGTCCGAGAACAAATCTCGCCCGCGTCACGAAAAACGAAAACGGCAAAACGAATAAAGCGTGTCGCGCGCATTCTCTATTCGTTCGTCGTTTTGCGTTTTTCGTTTGGTCACCGCCCCACCTTCCCGCTCGGCGTAGTATCTGCCTCGAGATCGCCGAGCACGAACTGAATGCCCCCGAGCATCATCTTCACCAGGTCGGGCATCATGTAGAACTCAGGCCGGTGGCCGAGCACGCTGTTGAACACCCGCCCCTTGCCTTCGCGCTTGATCCACACCATGCCGAAATCGTTGTCCGTGCGCAGATGCAGCCAGCGCTGCAGATCCGATTTGTCCGCATCGAGGCTCAGCAGCACACGCAGCTTCTCGCGTGAATACGGGCTCGTCATCGGAAAATGGTAGAACTCATCCATCATCGAAAACCCCCTGCCGCCGAAGTGCCGCGTGATCGGACTGGCGGCATCGTCGATCTTCAATGTGCCCGGCTCGCCGTTGTACTGATGCGGGCCTTCCTGCGCGCCCATCAGCTCGCCGAACTCGCGCAAGTCCTGCGACGCGAATGTCGTCCCGTGCAGCCCGGCCACGCCGCCCCCTTCGCGCACGTAACGGATGAGTCCGTCCAGTACTTCCGGATCGGCGAACACGGGACCAACGACGCTGTTGAGGAACACGGCATCGTACTGCCTGATGCGCGGATACCTCAGGTTCTCGAGATTGTTGTCGAAGATCGGCTCGTACGCGCCGGTGTACTTGGCGATGAGCTGCAGCATCAGATTCCCATGGGCGACGGTGTCGTGATAGAAGCCGCCCGCCGGGCACACATCGATGACAAGCAGCGTTCTCGCCTGCCTCGGCTTGGCGAGCGCCTGTCGCGGGATGGCCGCGTCGATCTTGCGTTTGTCGTCGGCCGGGATCCTATCGGCCGTCGAAACGGGCAGCATCCGCGAAATCGCATTGACGCGGTAGCCCTGCGCAACGCGGACCGCCTTGTCGTAGTTCTCAGCGGCGCCCGGATCGATCGTGAAGAAGAGCGATCGATTCGACGGGCGGGACGTGGCACAGTCGGTACATTTGTTCGGCCATTCCGGCGCCTCGGGCGGCTGCTGTTTGCTCAGCTCGAGCAGCAGCGGCGAGGACTGTGCGGCATCGCGAAGATTCGCGCCACGCGTCGTCGCGCCCTCTTTGTACATGCCCCGGGCATCTTCCACAGCAACCGGGAGGCCCGGCAGATCGACCGGCTGTTTGCTGATGATCAACTCGACGTCCAGCGCTTTGGCGAATTCGAGCAGACGGCTGCGCGATGCGCCGTCAGCGGGAATCGCGTCGATACGGTACGCGGCAACGCGCAGACCAAGCTCGGTCAGCCGCGCTTTGATCGTGGCCAGCTCGTCCGCGCCTAGCCTGTAGTCAAGGTTCGTGGTGACCCCTTCGATGAACGCGACCCCGGCTGCGTCAATCCGCGCGGCCGCGTCCAGAAACGGCATCGAGCCGAATGCGTCGGAGCGGATACCCGCTCGCCAGCCGAGCAGACCGACGGCAGTGCCCCGCGGGCGCCGGTTGTCGGGCTGACGCGTCTGCTTTGCCGTTCGCGCCCCGCCGCCACCGTCGATCTTGACGGGCGTCTGAGAGGGCGTCTGCGTGGACGCCGAGGCTGTGACAAGGGCGGCGAGCGCCAGCGCGTGAAAAATGTCTTTCATCCGCTGGATTATATGGGCCGCCCACCACGTTGCACACCGACCGGCAGGGGCGGTAGGATCGCGCCCACACCTGTCAGGAAAGTCCTGCATGTTCGAGAAATGGAGACCGCTATGAGGATTGCCGTCGTCGTGTTCTGCGCGTTTGGCTCCGCGTCGTTGTTCGCCCAGGCCCCGGCCGCGGCGCCACCACGGCCGCCGGCGACCGAAACCGTTGCCCCCGGAATTCCTGGAGTCGTCGCGGCGGGAACAAAGGTCGCGATCGTGAAGGACGGACTTCAGAGCAGCGAAGGGCCGATCCTGATGCCCGATGGCACGACGCTCTTCACGGAGCCTGGAGCCAGCAAGGTCCACAAGATTGACAAGAACGGAACCATCTCGACGTTCGTGGAAAACACGGGCCGCGCGAACGGGCTCGCGCTCGATTCGAAGGGGCGCCTCATTGCCACGACAGCGTTGACGATAGAAGTGCTGCACCCGCCGGCCGCCAAGGCCACGCTCGCAAAAATGTCTACACGACCGAACGATCTGGTCGTCGACAAGAAGGACGGTATTTATTTCACGCTTCCGAGCGACAAGCCTTCAGCGGTGTACTACATTCCCGCGGGCGGTCAGGCGACCAAATTGGCCGAGGCGCCAGGAGCGCATGGCATACAGCTGTCTCCGGACGAGAAGACGTTGTATTCCGCAGATTCCGGGGGCGAATATCTCATTGCGTTCGATGTGCAGCCCGACGGCAAACTGACGAACCGCCGTAACTTCGGCAAGTACATAGGTAGTTTTTTGAAGAGCCCCGAGAGCCATGCCGATGGGATCGCGGTCGACAGCCAGGGGCGCGTCTACGTGGGCATCGAGACCGGCGTGCAAGTGTTCAGCCCCAAAGGCGAGAGCCTGGGACTGATTCCGACGTCTCAGCGCCCGCAGAACCTCGCGTTTGCCGGCCCTGACAAGAAGACCCTGTATCTCACCGGGGGCAGCGCGATGTTCTCAGTCCAGATGCTGGCCCAGGGCTATCTCGGGCGTGCTAAATAACCGGGGCCCGTACGTCCCTGGGGCTCACGGGATATGATAGTGAGCTTACGGAGGCGACGATGACCGGAACTATTGCGAGACTGCAGCTTGAGAAGGGGTTTGGATTCATCAAGGACAGCGCGGGGCAGGATTACTTTTTCCACCGCAGCGCTGTCGTTGGTGAGGGGATGGAGAATCTGCGCGAGGGGGACTCTGTCGAGTTCACCGTCGGCCAGGGCCCGAAAGGGCCGCGCGCGGAGAGCGTCCGTCGGACGTCGACTTAACCCCGCCAGGCGGCCACGAACAACAGTCCGGGAGCGCGATATTGATGTCGCGCTCCCGGCCACACTCCCCGCTACACGTACGGCGGAAGTTTCACTCCCAGCATCACGCGCAGATAGTTCACGTTGTGTGAAAGGTAATCATCGACCGCGAGATCGAGATTGCCGCCGATCGCGTCGAATCCGTCATCGCCCACCCTCGGTCCGTCGAGATCGAAGATCGCCCATCCCTTGAAGCGGCGATCGCGCAGCACCTTGAAGACAGCCTGGAAGTCGACGCCGCCTCCACCGAGGTTGTGGTACACGCTCGCGACCTTGTGCTGCTCCTGGGTTGGCGTCGTGGTGTTGCCGCGATACTTCGCATAGGTGTCCTTCAGGTGCACCAGCGCAAGGCGGGGGAAGTAGTCGTTGATGAGCTGCGCGGCGTCGCCGCCGCCAAGCGTGAGATGACCGGTATCGGCCGTCAACCATACGAACTTCGGGTCTGTCAGCTCCATCATCCGGCGCACTTCGCTCTCGCGCTCGACGGGCCCCAGATGTGCGGATGCGGCGCCATCCGAATTCCCATCGCAATCGTCTGACGGCCGATCTCATTCAGCGTGTCAGCGAGCCGCTTGAGCTGATCGTCGCTCGGCCCGCCGGCCGGCCGCGCCCCCATGTTGCATTTCCATAACGTCGCGCCGAGCGGCTGGAGAAAATCACGCGCGAACGCCACATGGTCGGCGATTGTCTTCGGAATCTGATCGGGATCCACGAAGTTGGTGGACTGCCCCTGCGCCCCGTTGGAGCAATCGATGAACGTGACACCCGCGTCATCGAACATCTTCTTGAGAACCATCGGGTTCTTCCGATACTGCTCGATGTTGTTCGGGTACGGCTCGATGCCTTGCAGGCCGAGGGCGGCTATCCGCTTGATGGCCCATGCGATGTCGTGCTGGCGCCCCCAGATGGAGCTCGTCGTGCCGAAGAGGAGGTCCGGATTGATCGGATCGAGCGGCTTGTGATTCACCGCGCCCCACGCCGTCGACGGCCCGAAGACGCTCGCCGCCGCCGTCACAGCGGCGAACGAGAGAGCGGACGACATGAACTCGCGCCTGTTGGTCCCGCGTTCGGCAATGTGTGTGGACATATATTCGGCGTTATAGGCTTCACGCCATTCCGAGTCAAGCTATTTCATTTTGCGCCGTCGGTGAACTACGGCCGCGCCGCGCGCGCGCGCACTTCGTCCTCTGTAAACGCCGCAAAGACAAACGGCTGCTGCTCGAGGAGGCGAGCGATGTCGGCGAGTGTCGTGTTGAGCACGGCAAGACGATGCATGTCGATCGCAATCTGGCTGTTTTCGGGCTCGTAGTGCTGTACGAGGGTTCCCTGCGGATCGAAACGGTCGTGCACGAGCTTGATGACGTCATCTGCATACATACGAAGATGACCGGCCGGTGGCTCGCCGGGCATTCCATGATCGGCGGTGAGAGCAAGAACATGGCGATTGCCGGTCCTCTTTTCGAGCACCTCGACGAGACGGGCCATTTGCCGATCCAATTCCGCGAGCGTCTCGCGCAGTTCGGGCGAATCCGGACCGTACTGATGCGCGACAAAATCCGGGGTCTTGAAATTCACGATCACCAGATCGGTGACCTCGTCCATCCCAACCGACTCCCCGTCGATCATCGAGAGCAGCGTATCGGTCTCGAACCGGGCGAAGATTGACGTGCGGCGAATGGAGTCGGCATTGGCGATGGGATGTCCCATCCATGTGCCGCCCACCGACTCCCACAGATCACGTGCATTGCGCCGCTTCACGTACTCGGGAAGGTGATAACAGGATTCATTCGACGTCCACGCGCCGCTCTGCCGGCTGTAACTCGCCATGTTGATGGGCCGCGAGCCGAAGAGACACGCGCCATGCCCCGCAAGCCCGACCGCCGCGGGTCCGCTGCTCCCCTGCGCCACAATCACCGCGCGGCCGCCTGTATGAAGATTCCATGCGTCTGCTACATTCAGCACCATCAAATCGCGCGGATTATTCCCGGCGAATGCGTCCTGCGGTTTGAGCGCCACACGATCGAACAGCGAGTTGCCGGTCGTGCCGTGATACCGCGGGTCCGTGCCGGTCGACACAGTCGAATGTCCGAGGCTTGTGATCGCCGGCAGATAATCGATCGACGCATTGGTGAACCACGCACCCGCCCGGCGCAGGCGAGTGAGCGTCGGCATGACGGACGCATAGCGTTCGAAATAGTCGGCCCGCATCCCGTCGAGCACCGCGATGACGACGACACGCGGCGGAGGGGCCGAAGACCCGAGAGCCTCGCTGAGCGAGCGCCCTGTCACAGTTGCCGGGATCGGCATGCCCAGTAATCCGGCCACGGTCGGCATGACGTCCTGCTGTCGAGCGGGACGCGCGTGCGTACCGGCGCGGACGTAAGGCGGGCCGTAGAAAAGCAGTGGGATTTTTGTGTCGTACGGCCATGGACTGCCGTGCATGAACTGCACGACGGGATCGCGCTTCGAGACGACGAACGCCCCTTCGCGCGCAACGATCATGATCTGCCCGCTACGCCCCGGAAAGTAGGCGCGCGCGAACATGCTCAGTGCCCGCTCCCGTTCCGGCGCGCCGCGCTCCTGCGCGACAGCGCCCGTCATCACCGCGACGACGATGGCGAGAACGACGTTCGAGCGCACGGCAGCTACCTCGATAGCTTCTTCGTCACGGGATAGTCCTTCCACACGAACTCGAGCGCGTTCGGCAGCGTCTGCTGTTTCACGTTGCGATCGCAATGTCCCGAGTCGCGCGCGAAGACGAACTGATACTTGTAGCCTTTGTCTGCCAGCACACTGGCCATGCGCTCGTTCGCGACCACCCAGTCGTGCATGTCGTCACGCATCACGTTCGGGTTGAACAAGTCACGATCGCCGACGTGCATCCAGATGCGGATCGGCTTCACCGGGCTCCTGGGAATCAGCGTCCGGTGAAATTCCCATGCGCCGCCGGGCGTATCGGGATTGTATGGCCACTGCTGGTTGACGAAGGTGCCCGAATAACTCAGCACGCGATGGTACAGATCGTTGCGATACCAGGCCATCGCCATCGCCGCAGCGGCCCCCGAGCTGCATCCCGTCGTCGCACGCGCGTCCGGATCTCTCGTCAGCTTCACGTTGTACTGCTTCTCGACGAGCGGCAGCACTTCCGTCTCGACGAATTGCGCATACAGACCCGACATCGTGTCGTACTCGAGCCCGCGCTGGCTGCCCTGCGCGTCGCCGCTGCCGTTGCTGATGGAAATGGCGACCATCACGGGCACGCGCTTCTGCGCGATGAGATTGTCGAGTGCCGTGAACAGCAGCGGGTCCGGTCCGTCGGCGCCGACGATGAACGGCACAATCGTGCCGGGCACGTACTGCTGCGGGATGTACACCGCAATGCGGCGCGTGTACGGAGCAGCGGCGCTGGTGGTGACGTCAAGCTTCGCCGGATTGCCCGGATCGGGGGTTCCAAACGTTCCCGGCTCGCGCCTGATGCCCGGGTAGATCTTGCTGTCAGTCGATTCCATCGTGAAGTTGTGCACCATGCCCTGCGGCACGCCAGGCTGCACGGCCATCTCGGGGGCCGGAGTGTAAGTCGGCCCGATGATGAAGTTGCCGTACGCATCGGCTGGCGGAACCGCGCCGTCGGGCAGCGCCGCCGCTTTGACATAACCCGGCGTGTTCGGATCGCGAGTGGGCGGCGGCGGACGGTTCGCACGTGCCGGTTGCGGCGCGGGAGTCGTGGCCGCCGGCTGCTGTGGCGCCTGCGGCGTTTGCGCCGGCGCGGCCATGGCGCCGGCCAACATGGCCACCATGGCGATGACAATTGCGAGAGCGAGTCTTGGGTGCATATGTTTACTTCGAGAGCTTTTTCGTGACGGGATAGCCCTTCCAGACGAACTCGAGCGCGTTGGGCAGCGTCTGCGCTTTGACGGTGCGATCGCAGTGTCCGGCGTTGCGGGCAAATACGAACTGATACTTGTAGCCCTTGGCCGCCAGCTCTCTTGCCATGTTCTGGTTGGCGAGCACCCAGTCGTGCATGCCATCGCTCTGGCTGAAGTTGTCGCGATCGCTCACGTGCATCCAGATGCGAAGCGGCTTGACCGGGCTTCCGGGGACCAGCGTGCGGTGAAATTCCCACGCGCCGCCCGGCGTGTCCGCATTGTAGGGATACTGCTGGTTCACGTACGTGCCCGAGTAGGTGAGCACGCGATGATAGAGATCGGGGTGGTACCACGCCATCGCCATCGCTGCGGAGCCGCCCGAGCTGCAGCCCATGGTCGCTCGCGCGTCGGGATCTTTCGTGATGCGCACCTTGTACTGCTTCTCGACGAGCGGCAGCACTTCGGTCTCGACGAATTCCGCGTACAGCCCCGACATCGTGTCGTACTCGAGGCCGCGCTGGCTGCCCTGCGCGTCGCCGCTGCCGTTGCCGATCGACACGGCGATCATCGGAGGCACGCGCTTCTGTGCGATCAGATTGTCGAGCGTCGTAAACAGCATCTGATCGGGCCCGTCCGCGCCGACGATGACCGGGGCAATCGTACCGGGGACGTACTGCTGCGGGACGTACACCGCCACGCGGCGCGTATAAGGCGCAGGACCGCTGTTGACGATGCGCTTCGCGGGATCGTTCGGGTCGACCATCGCACGCGAACCGGGCACGCGCGCGATGCCAGGATAGATTTTGCTGTCGGTCGATTCCATCGTGAAGTTGTGAACCGTGCCCTGCGGCACGCCAGGTTGAACCGCCGTTTCCGGCGCCGCCTGATGGGTCGGACCGATGACGAAATTGCCGATGGCATCGGCCGGCGGAACAGCGCCGTCAGGCAACATCGTCGCGGCGACATAGCCGGGTGTCTGCGGATCGCGGGTCGGCGCCGGTGTGCCCCGCCCGCGCGCAGGTGGAGCGGCGGGCGTCGCGACGGCCGGCTCCTGTGCGGCTGGCGTCGCCGCGGCAGGCTGCGGCGGAACCGCGGGGTTCTGCGCGATCGCCCAGGCCGGCACGGCCATCAGACCGATCGCAATGGCGACCTTGAAACGTCTTGTCATAACTGAGGCTCCTGTTCGAGTGAATCATACACATCTGGCGTCGAGAAGCACGCGGGATTGTCGTAGAATCCATGGCTTGCACACCATGCCTGCACCCAAGCCATCGCCCCGGTTCGACCGTCGCCCCCGATTCATCGCGCTGGGCGTGTTTATGGCGGCATCTCTCGCCGCCTCATGCCGGGCTACGCCAACGCCGGCGGCGCCGGCCGCAACGGCCTCGGACAACACGTGGGCTGTGGTCGACGGCCGGGAGATCAGCCGCGCCGACGTCGAAAAGGCCTATCAGCGAACCGGCAACGCGTCACAAACGCTGTCCGAGGAAGAGACGCTCGCCGCCAAGCTGAGCCTGCTCGACGATCTCATTCTTCAGGACATTCTCATCGCGAAGGCGCGTGCGGCGAAGGTCGAGGTCGCGGACAGCGAGCTCGACAAGTCGTTTGCCGAGGCAAAAAAGAACATCCCGGACGAAGCGTTTCAGCAGGAGCTGACCAAGCGCGGCGTGACGGCGGCCGACATGCGCGAGGGGCTGCAGGCGCGAGCTGCTCACGCAGAAATTGCTCGATCAGGAAGTCGGATCGAAAATCACCATCACAGCCAAGGACGTGAGTGATTTCTTTCTCGCGAATCGCAGCCAGTTCAACCTCGCAGGAGGAGTCGTACCACATCGCGCAGATCGTCGTGACGCCGGTGCGCGAGCCGCAAGTGGGCAACCGCACCGGAGATGATGCGGCGACGCCGCAAGCGGCTGCGGAAAAAGTGAAGATGCTGATGGAGCGGCTGAAGGCTGGGGGAAATTTCTCGGAGCTCGCGATGGGCTACTCCGAAGATGCGGAGTCTGCGCAGCGCGGCGGAGACCTTGGTCTGGTGCCGATGTCACGTCTCAAGCAGGCGCCCCAGCAGTTGCGCGATGCCGTGCTGAACAAGGAGCCCGGTACCGTGAACGTGGCGAGCATGGGTGGCGCCCACACGCTCGTGCTGGTGGTCGCCCGTGAGCCGGCAGGCCAGCGCGACCTGGCGACCCCGGGAGTCAGCGACCGGATTACCGCGGCGTTGAAGGCGCGCAAGGAACAACTGTTGCGCGCGGCGTATCTCACTGCCGCCCGAAGCGACGCGGACGTCGCCAACCACCTTGCGAAGCGAATCGTCGAGGGCAAGCTGCCGGGCGCTGCCGTGGCTGCGCCAGCGCCACCGCCGACCGGGAAGTAGTGTCTGGCTTCAGCCCTCACGCGGTGCGGCTGATTTCGGCGAACAGCCAGGCCTTCGCCATCCTCCACTCCCGGCCGACCGTCGCTGGCGAGATGTGCATCACCTCTGCAGTTTCTTCCATCGTCAATCCGCCGAAGAAACGCAACTCGACCACTCGGCTCTGCTGGGGATCGAGGGCCGCCAGCCGAGTCAGGGCCTCGTCGAGCGCGAGCAGATCGATATTCACGGCCCCGCCGATCATCACGGCCTCATCGAGCGGAACCTGGCGCACGCCATCTCCGCGCTTTCCGGCCACATGGGCGCGGGCATGGTCAACGAGGATCCGCCGCATCGCCTGTGCCGCTATTCCAAAAAAGTGCGCCCGGTTCTGCCATCGCACTGCCCGCTGATCGACCAGCTTCATGAAGGCCTCGTTGACGAGTGCGGTCGGTTGCAGGGTGTGGTCCCCCCGCTCTCTTTTCATGTAACTGGCAGCGAGCTTCCGCAGCTCCCGGTGGATCCGGGGCACCAGGCGGGCGAGCGCCTGATCCTGGCCGTCGCTCCACTCCTGCAGAAGCCGCGTGACATCGGCCGGGGGACGGTCCATTTGTTCCCTAAGGATAAGTCTCATCCTCGTGAGTGAAAAGCCAGCCGCTTTCCGCGTGAACCAACAGACGCGGAAATCCGGGAGGTGGGCATGGGATGGGAGGCTGTTGGGTTGGCGGCGACGATTTTCATCCGTTCTTACAACAACTTCGGGGTGCCCGCGGTTGACCTGGCGGCAGCGCGGGAGCACGCGCAGGCCGTGTTTCAGGAAGCCGGGCTGACCATCACGTGGATAGACTGCTGGGCGGGGGGGCGTCGCGAGACTTTCGGCACGGAAACGCGGTGCCAGGCACCGGTCGGCGGCGACATCGTGCTGAGACTGCAGAAGACCAGGGATGCCGACGGCTCTAGGTTCGTGTCGATGGGGTTCTCGCTGGTCAGAACATCCGGCGCCACGCCTTTCTTGTCGACGGTGTATGTCGATCGTGTCGAATCGGTCGCCCGGGGCGCCGGTATCGACACAGGTCTCGTGCTGGGGCTGGCGATCGCGCATGAGGTCGGCCATGTGCTGCTCAACGACAACACACATGCAGCGCAAGGATTGATGCGCGCCGATTGGTCCCGCAGCGAGCTCAGGCGAAACGACGCGACCGCCTGGCATTTCCTCGAGACTGAAGCCGCACACGTTCGCTCCGCGGCGCTGAAGCGGCAGTGACTTCAGGAATCGCCCCTAACGCCCCTTGAGCGCACCACGCAGCTTGTCGGCCATCGATCCCAGCGAGGCCTCGGGAGTGGCGTCCGGTCTCGGCTCGTCTTCGAGCTCTGCCTGCTCACCGGGGACGATTGCGTCCTTGGGCGCGAGGCCGATGCGCTTCTGCGCGGCGTCGATGCTCAGTACCTCGAACGCCCCGATCGAGCCGACGGACACAGACTTCGCCCAATCTCCGGTGCGGCCCGTTGGAGCAAACGTCGAGGCGTGCGCCAGTCCTTCGATGCCGGGCTCGAGCTCCACGAACGCGCCAAAATCCGCCACACGCGTGATGCGGCCCGTCCGCACCTGACCTATTGCATAGGCGCTCGCCACCTTCGTCCACGGATCGTCCATGAGCTGCTTGAGACCAAGCGCGATCTTCTGCGTCGCGTCGTCCACGCGCAACACCTTCACCGTGATCTCTTCACCGGCCGTGACGATCTCATTGGGATTCGTGGCTCGTGACCATCCCATCTCAGATACGTGGAGCAGGCCCTGGATGCCGCCTCCCAGGTCCACGAATGCGCCGAAGTCCAGCACCGATGCGACCCTTCCAGTAAGAACGGCTCCCGGCACGATCGACTTGCGCACCTCGGCGGCGCTGGCACGCTGCTGTTCCTCGAGGTGCTTGCGCCGCGACACGACCACGTTCTTCCCGCCGTCCTTGTACTCGATGATGGTGAACGCGTAGGTCTTCCCTTCGTGCACGGCGGGGTCCACGGTGCGGGCGATATCGATCTGCGAGAGCGGACAGAACGCGCGCTCTCGAGCGATGCGCACGTCATAGCCCCCCTTCACGGCTTTCCCGACCTTGCCTTCAACGGCGAGCCCGGCGCGGAAGGCGTCCTCGAGCTCCCGTTGGGTGGCCGCGTTGCGCACGCCCTTGCGCGAGAGCACGATGCCGCCGCCGGTGGAGACGACCATCGCCTGAATGCGATCGCCGATCGACACTTCGACGTCTCCGTCCGCGTCCTTCAGCTCCGCCAGGTCGATCTCGGCCTCGCCTTTCCCGCCGACGTTGACAAAGGCGACCTTCGGGCCGAACCCGACGATGGTGCCTTCGATGGTCTGGCCTCGATTGAAGTGGCGCGCCTTGACGGACGCCTCGAACATTGCCGCGAAATCTTCCTCGTTCTCGCCCACCGACTCAGTATAGATGGTACAAGTTCTGCTGAGGAACGGCGGCTGTCTGATTCCGGCGCATTTGCGGGGCGTTTTCGGCCGATCGGCCTGGCCCTGTCTCAACAGGTCACGACATGCTGTGAGTGTGAGGAGCTGCCCATGAAAGCATCGTCTCGTACGCTGTCCCGATTCGCGCGAGTGAGCACTGCCCTGTCGATCTCGCTTCTTGTTGCGGCCTCGGCCGCGTTTGCCCAGCCCGTGCTACGGCAAGCGCCGCCCGATCCGCTCGTGAAGATGAACGAATCCATCGACGCGCTGACCAGAAAAGTCTGGCCGAGCGTGGTGCAGATCCTCGTCAGCAGCTATGGCCCGCAGAATGAGGGGACGCAAGGGCGCACCAGCGTCGTCATCGGAAGGCAGCAGTCCACGGGATCGGGGTTCGTGATCGACCCGGAGGGCTACATCATGACCAACGCGCACGTGGTGAACGGCGCGCATCGGGTCCAGATCGTGTTGCCGGCGGACAACGCGGACGGAACGCTCGCGACGGCGCTGTCCGGCAGGAGCAGGCTCGTCGCCGCACAAATCGTAGGCATCACAACGGAGCTGGATCTGGCGGTATTGAAGGTTGAGGGCCTGAAGCTGCCGGCGCTGTCTCTGGCAACCTACTCGCAAGTCCGTCAAGGGGAAATGGTTTTTGCCTTTGGAAGTCCAAACGGGCTCCGCAACAGCTTGAGCCATGGCCTGGTCTCTGCCGTGGCACGGCAAGTCGACCCTGATTCGCCGCAGATCTTCGTCCAGACGGATGCGCCGATCAATCCGGGCAATTCCGGTGGCCCTCTGGTCAACATCCGCGGGGAACTGGTCGGAGTCAACACGTTCATCATGTCGCAGTCCGGGGGGAACGAGGGCCTTGGCTTCGCCGTTCCAAGCGCGACGGCCAGAACTGTGTTCCGCCAGCTCCGGCAGTACGGTCATCTGCGCCGGCAGGAAGTCGGCATGAGCATCCAGACGATCACGCAGGGCATGGCGACAGCGCTCGGACTGACGAAAGACCATGGCGTCATCGTCTCGGATGTGTGGCCCGGCGGGCCGGCGGAGGCTGCTGGTCTGGCGGTGGGTGACATCCTGGTTTCCGTCGATAGCCAACTGGCGGAGAACGTGCCCACGGTTAGCTACAACTTCCGGCTCAGAGATTCGCTGGACAACGTTCAGCTGGTCGTACTCAGGGGCGCGGCGATCATCAGCATCAGCATCAAGCCGGTGGAAACCCGGAGCGAATTGGATTCGGTGTCGTCGATGGCCGACCCGGCGAAGAACCTGGTGGCCGAGCTGGGTATTATCGGCGTGGAAATCGATGCACGGATTGCCGCCGCGGCCGCCGGGCTCAGGGATCCTTACGGCATCATCGTGGTCGCGCGCGCGGCAGGGGCAGCCAGCGACGTGCCGGTGCTGCCGCGCGACATCATCCGAACCGTGAACAACCGCCGCGTACCGACTCTCGACGCGCTCCGGGAGAGCGTGCGCTCGGTCACGCCAGGCACGCCGGTGACGCTGCAGATTCAGCGGGAAGGCAAGCTGATGTACGTGTCGTTCATCTCGGAGTAGCCGCGGCTCTGTAATCCTTTCGCGCTTGACAAGGCCTCGGCGCGAATCATAATCATCCGGTTCCTACGGCAACGCCGTCAACTAACCACATATTCACGGGGAGAATTCCATGAAGACGAAGAACGGTTTTGCTGGCCGGCATGGCGGCCGCCATGCTGACCGCGATGTCGGTCAGCGCCCAGCAACCGGTGTCGCCCCCAAATGCGGCATTGCCGGAAATGCCGAAACAGACCACCCGCACCGGCAAGCGTGTCAATCGCGTCATCGACATGTGGCTCAAGAATCAGCCGGTCTATTACGCGCAGATCAGCGGCGGCGGCTACGAGGAAGGCAAGAAGATGGCGGCCACCAAGGCCGACTACATCACCTATGAGATGGAGCACGGCCCGCTCGACTTCAAGGAACTGCGCGAGTTCATGCGCGGCCTCGTGGAAGCCGGTCCGACCCGCACCGGTCACAAGACTCCGGCGGTCGTCGTCACGCTGCCGATTTCCGGCACCACCGACGCCGTGCGCGCGAATGCCTGGATGATCCAGCAGACCCTCGCCACCGGCGTGCACGGCATCCTGCTGTGCAACGCCGAAAGCACCGAAGCGGCGCGCCTGATGATCGAAGCCGCGCGCTATCCTTTCGCGCCGCGCGTTGACGGCCTGGCGCAGGGCACGCGCGGCAATGGCTCGCAGGGTTACGCGTCGACCGTCTGGGGCGTGACTGCGCAGGAATACATGCGCATCGCCGATCCCTGGCCGATGAACCCGGATGGCGAATTCATCTTCGGCCTGAAGATCGAGAATCCGCGCGCTGACGCCAACGTCGAAGCCTCGGTCCGCGTACCGGGTATCGCGTTCGCGGAATGGGGTCCGGGCGATCATGGCTTCTTCATCATGGGACGCCCCGGCACGTATCAAGGGCGGCGGCGAAGCGGACCCGCAAATGGCGGCGGTGCGGCGCCGCGTGCTCAACGCCACCAAGGCGGCGGGCGTGAAGTTCCTCAATGCCTGCAACGAGAAGAATGTGATCGAGCAGATCAAGGACGGCACGATGATCTGCACGGGCGGCGACTCGCCGGCCGCGGACGTCGGCCGCGCCTTCACCAAGCGCACCGATCCATTCTGATCTGAGAAGAACGAGCCCCCGCGCGTGTTTCGTGCGGGGGCTTTCTGCATCGGAGACACACTTCATGGCGGCGTGGCGGAAGGTGTTCGGATATAGCGCGTTGTCGGTGCTCGTTCTTCTGCTGCTGGCTATCACGTTCACAATCGGATGGAGGCCGTTCATCGGCCCGCACTCGCGGGCGGTCACCGATCGGCGATTCGAAGCCACGCCCGCTCGCCTGGCGCGTGGCGACTACCTGCTCAACGCTGTCGCGAGTTGTCTCGGCTGTCACGGCGAAATCGATTGGAAGACGCCGAGCCTCGTCCCGGAGTTTCTCGGCGCCGGGCGTCACTTCGCGGATGAGGGCCTCGACTGGGTTGTTGCACCCAATCTGACACCCGACCGCGACACGGGTGTCGGCGCCTGGACCGACGACGAGCTGGCGCGCGCGATTCGTGAGGGCATCGGAAAAGACGGACGCGCGCTGTTTCCGATGATGCCGTACGAGTCGTTTCGCCAGATGTCGGACGAAGACCTCGCGTCTGTGATTGTGTACCTCCGCTCGCTGAAGCCTGTCAGCCGCGTGCTGCCAAAGACCGAGATTCCGTTTCCCCTCAACAGGCTGATCAACACCGCGCCGTCGGCGATCACCGAGCCGGTGCAACAGCCTGATTTATCGACTCCCGTGAGCCGGGGCAGATACCTCGTCACCCTCGCCACCTGCGGTGATTGCCACTCGCCGCGCGGCGAGCAAGGACAACTGCTTGCGGGGTTGGAATTCGCGGGCGGTACCGCGTTCGAGACTCCGGTGGGGCGCGTGGCAGCGTCCAACATCACTCAGGATCCGAGCGGCATCCCCTATTACTCCGAAGATCTCTTCGTAGAGGCGATGCGCACCGGTATGGTGAAGGCGCGGCCGCTGCATCCACAGATGCCCTGGGCTCTCTATCGCAACATGACGGACGAGGATCTGAAAGCCATCTTCGCGTTCCTGAAGACGACCAGGCCGGCGAAGCACCGCGTCGATAACAGCAAGCCGCCCACCGACTGCCGCGCGTGCGGGCAGAGGCACGGCGCCGGTGATCAGAACGTCAGCTGATCCCGCGCTTCCTCACCGGCCTGGGCGCGTCTCTGTACTTCGCGTGCTTGCCGATCACTCGTCCGACGAAGTAGAGAATGGGCATGACGACGCGTCGTACCAGGACAGGCAACTCGAGCATCGCGTACTCAGATCGGTAGCGCGTCATCAGGAATGCGGCATCGAATAGCGCGGGACGACCGCCGTGCTGTTTCGCCGACGCGAAGAGCGCGCCGAGAAAAAACTCGATGTTGTCGGGCGGCCTACACCACCCCGTCATGCGCAACTCGGTCGTGCCGGCGTTCCACCACTTGTGCGGCGTCCCCGCGGGCCACACGACCGTTTCCCCCACCTCTGCGAACTTCGGTTCATCTCCGAGGACCTGATACCCCATGCGCCCGGTGACGACACGCGCGGCTTCTTCCTGCAGATAGTGCACATGCATCGGAGGGCCGGCGCCAGGCTGTGCGGTACCGTCGGCTTCCGCGCGATCACCGTCAGGTCCGCGGGTTGTACCGAGGAAAGTAAGCTGCTCACCACTGCCGTTTTCGATCGTGTAGGGATAGGGCCGCATCAGACGTAGTCTGACAGCATTAGCCTTGCGATCACGCTATTGGCTGTTCCATCCTGAGCCGCGCACCAGGCACCCGCCAACCTCACATACCAACCCTGCTGTTCTCAACGAGTTACAGCGCGCAGGCGCTTCGATTGGGCGGGCACCGCATTTGCTCGGCTGAAGCGGAGGCTCGACGCATACCTCGAGGAGGTGTTTATGCGCATGAAGAACACAAAGAAAGCACCGCAGGCGAGCAGAGCGCCGCGATCAACTCGATCGAAGCACCCTGTCGCTCCTGGATCCCCGGCGCCATTTGCGTGGACAACGCGAGCGCGCGCCGCTGTGTTCGCGATGATGTTCGTCCTCGTCGCTGCCGCAGTGCTGACGACGCAGCACGATGCGCCTCCAGCCGGCGTTGAGAACGCCGAGCTCGCACTCCCTCTTGAAGCGACGAGGATCAACACCACTCCAGCGAGCGTTCGGAATACCCCTCCAGAAATATCGACCGCGTCGATGGCGCCGGCACCCGCACCAAAGACAGAGTCCGTCGCAGCCGTCACAATCTCGGGATGTCTCGAAGTAGACGAGGGCACGCTTCGCTTGACAGACGCATCTGGTGCAGACACGCCCACATCACGAAGCTGGAAATCGGGGTTCCTGAAAAAGCGTCCCGCGGAGATCGAGCTCGCCGATGCTGTCGGCACGCTGCACCTGCGAAATCATGTCGGGCGGCGTGTGGCGGCGACCGGCACGCTCGTCGATCGCGAGCTGCGCGCGCGTTCGGTGCGCGTCGGCAGAGCGTGCGACTGACAGAAGGAGAATCAGAATGATCCGTCATGCTTCAGCTGTTGCGATTGTGCTGGTCCTCAATGCCACACCTGTGGCCACACAGAGCGCCGTGGCGCCGAACGCCGAACTGCTCGTCAAGCGTGCGTCTGCGGACGTGCACAAGTCCCCGAGTGTGGCGAGCCCAATCGTCGGCAAGGCGTCCGGCGGCACGGTCCTCGAAATCAGGCGCAACCTCGGATCATGGGTCGAGGTGTCCTGGCCGCACACCGAGGCGGGCATTGCGTTCCTGCACGTGAACACGGGAACGATTGCGCCCCGTTCGCAGGCAGCGGCATCGACGCCGGCACAAGCGGCGGTGGCGCAGATCGCGGCGGTGGACGCAGCCGCAACCGCGGCAGTCTCGGCGGGCTCGTATACACCAGCGGGTCGGTCGGTTGCGACGCGGCAAGCCACATCGCAATCGACGGGGTACGTCTCGGAGCTGCAGCATCGCATTGGTATGGGCATATCGATGAATGCGTCGAAGCCGAGTTTCGGGGCCACGGCGCGGACGTGGTTCGGACGGCGGCTCGGCGTTCAGTTCAGCGCGGCGCGTCCTGACCTTCAGAACGCAGACGGACGGATGCTGACATCGACGCAGTTTTCACCAAGCGTTCTCTATTCGCTGCCGGATGGCATGACAAGCAGCCTGTGGGTGCGGCCGTATCTCGGGGCGGGCAGCACACTCTACCGCGCGAATCTGGAGAATCAGCTTGGCCATGAGGCGTTCGGTGGAGCGGAGATTACATTCGCTGCGATGCCGCAGGTCGCACTGAGCGTTGCCACGGGATATCGATTCTCGCGCCCGTCGTTCGACGGCTTCGAGCCGCGTCGAGTTGGGTTCTCGTTGTCGGGGCACTGGTACGTGAAATAAGCGCCTGCCACCTTCCTGTCACATTTCAGGTCTAGGATCCTGCGAGGCTTACGAAGAAGTAAGATGTGGGACGCCATCCCACGTCAAAGGAAATACATGCAGCGCCCATTCGTTCACGTCAAGTACGCGATGCTCGTCGTCGCAGTAGTCGCTGGAACTGGATGCAGTGCCCGGTACATCCGAGCGGCACCCGGAGTGTCCGCCCATCCTCTACCCGAAGCGAGCGTGACACGCAATGTCGTGATCGTGTCGATCGACGGCCTGAGACCGGACGCGATTGCCAAGTACGGCGCCTCAACTCTCCAGAAGCTGATGCGCGAAGGCAGTTATACGCTGACCGCGAGCACGATTCATCCGAGTTCGACATTGCCGTCTCACACGTCGATGCTGACTGGTCTGCTCCCGGATCAGCATGGCGTCTTCTGGAACACTGTGGCCACGGCAGACTCGGACTCCATTGATCTGCCCAACATTTTCAGCGTGGCGCGCGCGCACGGTTACAGCACGGCTGCCTTTTTCAGCAAGGCGAAGTTTCAGCCGCTGCAAGTCGAGGGCACACTGGACTATTCGCAGGCGCCAGGAGGCTTGTTTGGCCGATGGTCCAGCGATCGCACTCTCGCAGATGTAGCCAGGTACATGGCAACCGCGCGTCCCAACGTGCTGTTCGTCCATCTCACCGATCCCGACGCGGCCGGCCACCGGGTCGGCTGGATGACCACAGAATATGGCCAGGCGGTCCGCTCTGCGGACCAGGCCGTGAACCGGCTGATCGCGCTGGCGGAACGTGCCTACGGCCGCGGTAATTTTTCTCTCATCGTGACGGCGGATCACGGTGGGCATGGAATGAACCACGGGAGCGACGATGTACGTGATGTCACGATTCCGTGGATCGCGTGGGGTCGCGGAGTCAAGCAGGGTGTCCTGGCAGAGTCCACGGTACGAACCATGGACACCGCCGCGACTGTGCTCTGGCTGTTGGCCGTGACCGAACCAGCGAACTGGACCGGCCGGCCTGTGCTGGACGCGTTCAACGCGAGCACGGCGGGAAACTAGTACGACTCGTCACATCATCAAATCTCGACTTTGTCACATCGCCGAACTGCCGCGAGACACCCGCTCGCGTGCGATCCCGGGAGTCAGTCTGCACAACGCGGCGGCGGCCGCGTGATCACTACGCGCGGGGACCCCCATCCCCACGCCGAGTCAGGCCTTCGCCGCGTTTTTCTGCGTTTGTCCGATTTCGGGTGTCTACGGGATCGCACTACGAGCGGGTGTCTCGCGGCAGAGCGGAATGTGACAAAGTCCGCCAGACGCTCGCGCAGGGGCTGCTTCTTCAGGCAGCCGATCGAGCCGTCATGGGCTGACCGTTCCGCAGAAGCTGACGCGTCAGGGGCCGTATTCAGCAGGTGCTCATGAGCGATGGTGTAAGCGTTTCGATAGAATTGTCCGGTCATGCCTACCGCCGACAGCGCCCTCCGCTGCAAAGATCTGGTCAAGCGGTACGGCGACACTCTGGCGGTCGCCGGCCTCGACCTCGACGTGCGGCGCGGAGAGTGCTTCGGAATGCTCGGTCCAAACGGCGCCGGCAAAACCACCACGGTCGAGATCTTCGAAGGCTTGAGGATCCCCGATTCCGGTCTGGTCGAGGTGCTCGGCGAACCCTGGCGCGGCAACGGGATAAGCTTGCGCGCGCGTCTCGGCATTCAGCTGCAGGAAACAAAATTTTCAGACAAGCTGCGGGTCAGCGAGGTCGTGATTCTTTTCCGCAGCTTCTACCCGCGGGGCCTCGACGTCGCGGACGTGCTCGCGCTCGTCGGGCTGGAGGAGAAAGCCGCCGCGCACGTGAGAACGCTGTCAGGCGGACAGAAGCAGCGGCTCTCCCTCGCGTGCGCATTGGTCGGCGACCCGGAAGTGCTGTTCCTGGATGAGCCGACAACCGGACTCGATCCCCAATCGCGCCACCAGACATGGGAGATCGTCGAAGGGCTCAAGGCACGCGGGCGGACGGTACTGCTGACCACCCACTACATGGAAGAAGCGGCGCGGCTGTGCGATCGCGTAGCGGTCGTGGACCACGGAAAAGTGATCGCGCTTGGCACACCGCGCGAGCTGATTGCGTCGCTCGGCGCCGAGCACGTCATCGAATTCGCGGTCGGCGAACAGCCGGAAGCCGCAGGCCTGGATAGCCTCCTCCATGCATTGCCCAGTGTGGAGGACGTGGCCCATGACGGCGTGCATTGGCGGGTCACCGTCCGGGAAGTGCATCGAGCCGTTCCTGCGCTGCTCGCCGCTCTCGCGGAACGGGGCGCAGAACCGAAGCACCTCGCAACGCACCACGCCACCCTCGAGGACGTCTTCATGAACCTGACGGGACGGAGGCTACGGGATGGGTAAGGCCCCGGCGGCTTACAGAGTTCGGGGGCCGCTTGCCGAGCTGACAATGGCCCGCATACGGGAGCTCACTCGCGAACCGGAAGCGTTGTTCTGGGTGTTCGTGTTCCCCGTTCTTCTCACCGCGATTCTCGGGCTCGCGTTCCGCAGCCGCCCGCCCGAGGCGTTGCCGGTCGCTGTTGTGCAAGGTCCGCTCGCCGCCGCGCGTCTCGCCGCGCTGGCGAAAGAGCCCGACCTCGAGCCCAGCATCCTGACCGAAGAAGAAGCGCGACAGGCGATCACGCGGGGGCGCGTGGTGCTCGTCGTATCGTCCGGCGAAACGCCCGTGTATTCATACGACCCCACCCAGCCCGAGAGCCGCGCCGCGCGGCTGGCCGTGGATGCCGCGTTACAGCGCGCGGCGGGACGCGCCGATGCGTTCACCGCGGGAAGCGCGGAAGTGACCGAGCCAGGTTCCCGGTACGTCGACTTTCTCGTCCCGGGCTTGCTCGGGATGAACTTGATGGGTACCGGCATGTGGGGCATCGGCTTCTCGTTGGTGGTCGCGCGAAACGGCAACCTTCTGAAGCGACTGGTGGCGGCGCCCGTCCGGAAAGGCCATCTGCTTGGCGCGCAACTTACATCGCGACTGATCTTCCTGATTCCGGAAGCCGGAGCGCTGCTGCTGTTCGCGCGCGTGGCGCTGGGCGTGCCGTTTCGAGGTTCTCTGCTTCTCCTCGCAGCGGTATCGCTCCTTGGAGCCCTGGCCTTCAGCGGCCTGGGACTGCTCGTAGCCGCGCGCCCGCGCACCATCGAAGGTGTGTCCGGCCTCATGAATCTGGCCATGGTGCCGATGTGGATCTTCTCCGGCATCTTCTTTTCGACCGAACGGTTTCCAGCAACGATCCAGCCGTTCGTGCAGGCGCTGCCGCTGACCGCGCTGAACGATGCGCTGCGCGGCGTCATGCTTCAAGGGACTGGCCTCGTGCCCCTGCTGCCGGAACTGGCGATATTGGCGGTGTGGGGCGTGATTAGTTTCCTGCTGGCGTTGAAGTTCTTTCGCTGGCAGTAGCGAATGTTGCCTTTTCGATTCGCTGTCTTCGTTGTAGCCGTTATCACCGTTGTCAGCGCGTGCCGTTCCCCAGCGGACACCTCGGCGACAGGTGAACGCTGGTGGGCCGACGTGAAGCAACTGGCCTCTGACAAGATGCAGGGCCGTCGCACCGGCACGGAAGGCCACCGCAACGCCGCACAATACGTTGTCGACGAGTTTCAGCGGCTCGGACTGCAGCCTGCCGGCATCACGACGTTTTTGCAGCCGGTCGATTTCGAAGCGCGGACGTTGCTCGAGGATCGGTCGACGCTGGAGCTGGCGCGCGACGGCAAGATCATCCCCATGCGATTCGGCACGGAGATCATCCTCTTTCCGGTAGGCGAATCGGGTCAGCCCTTCGAAGCCGACATCGTGTTTGCGGGTTACGGGCTCACGATACGCGAGTACGCTCACGACGACTTCGCGGGCCTCGATGTCGCCGGCAAAGTCGTCGCCTTCCTTCAAGGCGCCCCTCCGGGGGTGCCTTCTACCGTCGCGGCGCATTACTCGTCGCTGGAAGAACGCATGCGCAATCTTCAGCGGTTGGGTGGCATAGGGTCTCTCTACATTGGCAACCCACGGCTGGCGGAGATTCCGTGGGAGCGGCTATCCGCCATGAGGGCGCAGATCACTCGGGTCATGGATCTGACCGAACCCGAATTGAGCATGTGGAGCCCCCGGGGGCGAGTTGTCGCCGGAGTGAATGCCGAACATGCCCCGACCGTCCTTGGAATCTCTCCGGCGCGATTTGCGGAAATTCTCAAACTGGATACGGATAAGAAACCGCTTCCGGACATTTTCGATCAAGAGGACGACTGCGCGGCACTGTCACCTACGAACGGTCTCCGGCGACCTCCGATAATGTTGTGGCGGTGATGCCTGGAACCGATCCCGAAGCTCAAGGACGAGTACTTGGTCTTGTCGGCCCATCTCGATCACACCGGTGTCGGGGACCCGGTCAACGGCGACTCGATCTATAACGGCGCGATGGACAATGCTTCCGGAGTCGCCACATTGCTCGACGTGGCCCGTATGCTGCGCGAAGCCAGCGAGCGGCCTCGTCGATCGATTCTGTTCTTTGCGTGCACCGGGGAGGAGATGGGGCTTCTCGGCTCCAAGTACTTCGCCAGCCGTCCGACCGTGCCGATCGGCGATGTGGTTGCCAACGTCAATCTCGATATGTTTCTCCCGATCATTCCGCTGCGCATGGTCCGCGGCTACGGCGTGGCCGAGTCCGACCTCTCGGTTCATCTGGAGGCGGCCGCAAAGGAGATTGGAGTGACCGTGCAGGACGATCCCGAGCCGGAACTGAACATCTTCATTCGCAGCGACCAGTACAGCTTCATCAAGCAGGGAGTGCCGGCACTGTTTCTGAGCATCGGCTTTGAACCTGGTTCCGCGGAAAGTCAGACAGTGACGACGTGGTTCCGGGAGCGGTACCACGCGCCATCAGACGATCTCAATCAGCCGGTCAGGCTGGACGCCGCCGCAAGGTTCAACCAGTTCATGCGCCTGTTGGCCGTCGCGATCGCCAACGCAGATCAGAGACCCCGGTGGAGGGATGACAGCTTCTTTCGAACCTTCGCGCAGCGGCGCACAGTCGATAGTCAGAAATAGTGGGTCCGCCAGGAGCTCGACCGCCCCTTCGCCGAGACGTCACCTGTCCGCGCTTACCTCCATGGGTCAGACGCGGACAATCTGTGGGAGATGATCGAAGTGTTTGTCTCGCGCGTGCAACGCAAGATTGTGCTGCAGGACCAGAGACGCCAGCCACATATCGTTCGTCGGAATCGGCGTGCCCTGCTTCCGGAGCTGGCGGAACACGGAGGCGTAGTGGTGAGTCGTCTGGTCATCGGCGAAAAGGATGCGGACACCGTCTTTCAGCAGGAAATGTCGGAGAGTCCGCTCGTTCTCGGCTTGCCGACGCCCGTGCACGAAGCCGGCCCGAAGCTCGCCGACTACGACGAAGGGCAACAGAATCGCCTCGGCTTCCTCGAGAAGTTCCACCGTCTCCGCTACGCCTTTACACAAATCGACGTATCGATTCGTGTCGAGAGCCACCCTCACCGCCAGAGATCCTCGTCCACCCGGTCCTGATCGGCGAGCGCCGAGGCAACCGCCTTATCGGCCTTCCACGTCCTGGCGATGTCGCCCAGATTTCGCCGCTTTCGCCGGCTGCCGGCCACACCGGAGCCCTCTGCCAGCGCCTCGACGGCGGCTTCGTTCAGGCTGGTGCCGGCCGAGCGCGCGCGCGCGCGAAGCGCACTATCGACGGCCTCAGGAATGCCACGGATGGTATACTGCATGCACTCATTATAGGCAGTGCCTGCATCGATGGCAAGCAGATGACTTGCGACGTTCCTGAGCCTTGCCTCATTTTATTGCCAGCGATAAGCTCCGTCTCAGACCATGGGCCCGGCTCCGACCGTCACAATCCATGTCTTCGGCCAGCTGCGCGAGTACCTGCAAGGGCAAATCGCAGTTGTCGGTCTCGGCGCACACCGTCCGCGCCACGCTCGAAGACCTCGAGCGAAGCCACCCCGCGTTGTACCGCAATCTCTGTGACGAGACGGGCAAGGTGCGCAAGCATCTGAACGTGTTCGTGAACTCCGATAATGTGCGCGATCTCCATGGGATCGACACGGCGCTGACGCCGGGCGACGTGGTCACAATACTGCCGGCGGTCTCGGGAGGTTAACGTGGCGGATCGGGTCATTCTCACCATTGGCACCAAGAAGGGTGTGTTCGTCGCCGAGGCTCTGAAGGCGAGGCGCAGCTTCGCGCTGCGCGGGCCCTTTGGTCCCGGCATCCCCGTGTATTCGACGCTGATCGACACGCGCGGCACACCGCGTCTGTATGCCTCGAGCTGCAATCCGTTCTTCGGCATGAAGGTGTTGCGCTCGACGAACATGGGGAAGAGCTTCGAGGAGACGAAGTCAGGGCCGGCCTTCCCCAAAGATGATGGGCGGGCGCTCATCAACATCTGGTCGCTCGAGCCCGGCACTGGCAAGAAGGAACTGTGGTGCGGCGTGGAGCCGGCGTCGTTGTTCAAGAGCCATGACGGCGGCGATTCGTGGGAAATCGTGCCCAGCATCAGCAACCACGAGCACGCGCGCAAATGGCAACCCGGCAACGGCGGGCTCTGCATGCACACCATCATTCGCGACGGCAATCGCGTGCACATCGGTATTTCGACCGGCGGCCACTACTTGAGTGAAGACGGCGGCGACACCTTCAAGGCGTCCAATCAAGGCGTCGGCGCCGGCTTCGCACCCGATCCCTATCCCGAGTTCGGTCAGTGCGTGCACAAGATCGCGCGGCACGATGACGCGCCCGGCCGGCTCTATATGCAGAACCACGGCGGATGGGCAGAGTGGACCGGTCCAGGCGGGCCGCGGCCCGACATCGGCGTGCTGCGCAGCGACGATCACGGCCGCTCGTGGCGGTCGATCGCCAAGGGATTGCCTTCGGACTTTGGATTTCCCATCGTCGTCCACCCGCACGATGCCGACACGGTGTACGTCATGCCCCTCGAGCCATCGACCCGCTCGTGTCCGGGCGGGGCGCCGGCTGTGTGGCGCAGCGAGAACGGCGGCGACTCATGGAGCCGTCTCGCGCGCGGGCTGCCGAAGAAGCAGAGCTACTTCACCATCCTGCGCGACGCGATGGACATCGACAGGCTCACGACGCCCGCGCTGTATTTCGGCACGACGACCGGTCAACTCTGGATCGGGAGAGAGGGCGGCGAACAGTGGGACTGCCTGTTCGATTCACTGCCCCCGATCCACAACGTCAAGGTCGCGGTGGTCTAGCGTGGGGCTCCTACCCGGAAAATCCGCTGCGTCCAGTGTTTTCCGGAACAGCTGAACCAAACCCGCCAACGTTGCTTCGACGGAGACCGAGAAGCGCAATCGCGGCGTACCACGCAATCTTGAAACGTGATGGCTTCGGTATCGATACGTTGTCCACAATCCGGCCCGTCGCCAGATCGATCACACGCAGCGAGAGACCGATGTCCTGCCATCGGCGCAGCACATGCGCGAGATCCACGCGAATCGATACTTCTCCGCGCTGAAGAAGCGTCGTGCGGCGAATACCGCGGCTCGCAAGTAGAGCACCGGATGGAAGGTCCTGTGGCAGGACGAGCCAGCGGTTGTCGTACGAGCCTGGACGCGCGTTGATCGAGGGGTCATTCCGTCGCGAATCGAGCAGGAATGCCGGTGGGGCGTTCGGCCCGAGCGCGTGCCGCTTCAGACGTTGCGTGCCGCCAGCCAGCGCGCGCACGATAGGGAGAACGTCGATGACCGGGGACGGCCCCGATGTGCCGTTGAAGAGCGGGATCGGACGGAATCCTCGCTCGGCGAGCGCCAACCCTGCATACACTGCGTCTGCGCCGGGTAAATCGACGATGACAGCTGAGTTCGAATCCAGCGCAAGCGGAAGCACCGGTAATTGATCATCCTCAATCTGTTCAGGCAGAGCGATCTCTCCTGACTGGACGAACGCAACCGGTTTCGCCCACTCGGACCAGAGCACACCATCGGGCGCCCACACGGCGAACGACTCTTCACCTGACATCGTTGTCACATCCTCTATTACGCTGCCAGCACTGCGGCATCAGCCGCGCGCGAATCGATCAGCGGCAATGCAGCCAGGCGCCCGTAGGCACCGATTACTCGTGAATCGAGTGTGTAGACTCCGAGGCAAGGAAAGACCTGTCGACCGGAAATTTCTATCGGAACTGGATGAAATCTGCGCTGCGCAACCCACCTCGAGGGCCACCATCGCACGCTGCGTGCGATTCGTTGCATCTCTGCGGGCTGGATCGCGTCGCGCATGCCAATCCCCTCACCCACGCGTCCGAGTGCTGGCTTGACGATCCACTCGTCGGATTCGAGGCACGGGACCTCACGCGGATCTCGCGTCTCAGGCAAAAGCGAGCGCCAGGCAGGCAGCGGATGTCGAAGGGCGTCCCAGATCAGGGGAAATCGCTTCGTCTGAAGCAGGATCGCGGTTGCGGGGTTGCTGATTGGAGTACGGGATCCGGCGAAGTAGTGCGGCCACCCACTTGCATGGGGCAATTCACACAGCCACTCACCTGGAAAAAACCGGACGATCAGATCGAGCGGGCCCTGCCACCATGCCGAACTCAGGAATGCGTTTCTGTTATGCCATCGCACGTGACTCGGGCTCGCAAGATGCGTCACGACGCCAGCGGCTTCGAGCCCCTTCGCAATGAACGACATCATCTGCTGGTCATCGCTGTAGGCGGTGGCGTGCACAAACACGGCGGTGCCATGTGCGCCCGCGCTCTGCGCGAGCACCTTGACATATGCCGCGCCGGGATCGCCGACAGGTGTTGCCCAGGAGTAGTAGGGAACCAGGAGCGCCGGAAAACCGGACGCCTCATTGAGTCCGCCAGGCACGTCGCAGTTCACCTCAGAAATCCGCCAGCCATCGGATGTGAAATGAAAATCGAAGCGCATCAATCGCGCGGCTTGGCATGCGGCGCCCAACGACGCGACAGTGCGCAGCGCGCGACGAACAGGTCGTGGCAATCCGAGACTGCGGTGAAGCTCCGGCCGTTCGGCGAGCTCCGCCTCTGCGGCCAGCGTTTCTTGCGCGAGCGCTTCAGCGAAATGAACCACCTGCGCCCACGCCGTTCGCGTGAGGACAAGAGGATGTCGCGCGATCGCGCAGAAATCGCCCACCTGTGGATCCCACTTGTAGCAGTCGAATATCGCGCGGCGCCTCACTTGAGCGAACTGCTCGGCGTTCATCGGCTCCACAGAAAGCCAGGGTCCGGTCATATGGGCCTGCCGACGCTGGAGACGCCCACAACCGCGATGATGAAATACAGCAGCGAAGGCACAACGCCCAGTGCGAGCAGTGGTGCATGCGGCCGGTCCGGCGTCGGTTGCGCGAAACGTTCGACCAGAACCGCCGCAATCAGGATACCGATGACGATCGGCAGAAATGCGATGAAATCCCGGACGGTATCGGCCACCGAATACCAGTCACCGGCAACGGCGCTGCCAAGAACGACTCCGCATGACATTAGAAATGCCGCCAGTCGTAGACCGGCCGCCGGATCGCGGTCGATGATTACAGCATCTGCAACGGCTGTGACGTTGGTCAACGCAACCCAGGTCACAATCAGCGTCCCTGTCGAAAGCACAGCGGAAAAGATGACCACCCACCAGCCGGGCCCGTTTCCAACGTTGCCGCCTGCGTAGCAGAGCGTGACAGCAATCAAGCCACCGATCGTTGCTGTCAACGCTGCCGTGTTGCCCCGCTCGATCACATCGTCGCGTGCGCTCAGGCCGGCGAAGACGAACGTGATTGCCGACGCCCGCGACCATGCCAGTCCAAGCATGACGTACATGAACAGATAAGGCGGTGCTTCGCGGACGTCGGAGGATGCACCAGTCTTGAGAACGAAGAACACCAGCGCTGTGCACACTGCCAGCGCGGACGCAATTGCCGCAACCCCGCGTCTTTTCCTGTGAAACACCTGCACTCGAGACATTTGAATCAGCCAGGCGGCCCACAGGACCGGACCGGTCAGCACGGCCATCACAGTAACGAACATCTCGTCAGACGACATCAGGTTCGTTGGATTGTATGACCATAAGCACGAGAATGAGTTCGGCGCGGCGCCAGCGACCCGTTCGAGGACCGAATCCGACGCGTAGATGTCGGCCGCGTATACTGGTGCGCGTGCCACTCAACACAGGCATTCCTGCGAATATTGACGAGCGGCTGAGCACGTTGGGAGCCCTGCTGGAAGCGCGGTGCCCGGCGATCGAGTTCGCCTATGTCTTTGGCAGCAGGGCGATGGGCGAGCAAACCGAACGCAGCGATATCGATGTAGCGATTTTCGTCTCGCCAGAGATGGATCTCGAATTCAACCGCCTCGAAACTGCCCGCGTTGCCGCGCATCATCTTGGCACCGACGCCATTGACATCGTCTTGCTCAATGTCGCACCGATTGCCGTCGCCGGCCGTGTGCTCATCAGCCGACGCGTCATCATTGACCGGCGTCCGTTTCGCCGACACGAGTTCGAGTCGCGAACCCTTCGCCTGTTCCACGATTTTCGCGTGCGCGAGCATCGCATTCTGTCCGAGCGGTACGCACATGGTTGATCGCGATCTGGTGCTGCGGAAGATTGCAGCGATCGATGAGTACCTCGCACAATTAGCTGAGTATCGCCAGATCGATCTTGAGACATATCGTCACGATTGGAAAACGCAGCGAATCGTGGAACGGACGCTGCATCTCATCATCGAGGCGTGCATGGACGTGGCCGATCATCTGGTGGCGGACCGGCGTCTTCCACTGCCCGATACTGGTGCAGCCACGTTTGAGAGCCTGGGTCACGCGGGGCTCGTCCCGGATGCATTGGCGAGGAGCCTTGCCCGCATGGTGGGGTTCCGGAACATTCTCGTCCACGATTACGCGCGTATCGATCGTGCGACTGTGCTCCGTGTGCTGCGCATCGATATCGACGATGTCGAACGGTTCCGCGACGTTGTCCTGCGGGAAATCGGCGGCGCGTGACAGCGCCGTCATGATGCACGTCTATCTCACCGGCGATCCAGCGATGGGCAACAAGATGGATTTGCGCTACTTGGCTTGCGGCGCCCAGTTGACGATGACGGTAATCGGCGAGGGATCATCGCTCTCGGCATTCAGGAGAAATCGGCCGTCGCGCGCGATGTCGTACTGCAGTCCCGCATCAACTTCATCGAGGCCAAACACCCCCGGCGGAAAAAGGGCCGTCGGTCGTCCCGGTTCTAACGTGTTGCCTGTTTCTCTTATTGGAACCGCCATCAACTGGCCGTCGGGGGCGATGTAATGCACCTCCCTGCCGTTCGGGTTCCATCGCGGCTGAATTCCTCCGGTCATCGAGACTTGCCAGTAGGCGCTCGGCGCCTCATCCGATTCAAAGAAGGGGCGCACGTACACCTCGTAACGACCTGACTGGTTCGACAGATAGGTCACCCATCGCCCGTTCGGTGAGAATGATGCACGACGCTCGTTGGAGGCTGTCTGCAGAAAGACATACGGTTTTCGATCCGAGCCGCGCGGCCAGACCCACAGATCGATGCCCAATTTGGGATCGTTGCTTTGAAACAGAATGTGCCGACCATCGGGTGACCAATCGTTTGCCGTTTTCGCGAACGGCGTTTCCAGAAGCAGGCTCTCGCCGCCGGGGTTACTGGAGCCGAATAAGTGCCTGCCCTTTTGCCGATCGGAGTCGAAGACGACGCTGCGACCATCGGGCGACCAGATCGGATAGCGATCCGTCCCGGCATCGAAGGTGAACCGCGTGACGCGCGCCTCATCGATCAATAAGATATTCCCCGCACTGAACATGGCGACACGTTTGCCGTCTGGAGAAAGCCGTGGCGCCGACATGGCGGCGTCGCTCGGCGGCCCGAAAGCACCCAGGGTCTTCCCTGATCTGTCGGCCCACACCAGCTGCGTCCGCGGCGTAGAGGCGCGGTAGGCGATGAGACCCGCAGCCGAGGTAGACAAGTCGACAGTAGTGGCGTTGGCGACAGCAATGTCCTGACCTGTCACCTCGCCGGAGGCAGGGTCGAACCGCTGCGCTCGCAAGGTTCCCTGACGATGGAACAGCAGCCACCCCGAAGATGCATACGCACCTTCGCCATCAGCCGCAACCAGCCGCTTGGCGTCCGTTGAATTGAGGGATCCGAGGTAGATGCCGCGTATGTCGGGGGGACCTGAAGCAAAAAAGATGAACTGCTTCCCATCGGGCAGAAATGTCGGTTGAAGGGAGAAACTTTGGGGACGTGGCCGGACAACGACCGTCGGATCGCTTCCCGATGCCGAAATACGAGCCAGCGACCCTATTGGGTTCGGGGCAAACACGATAATGCCTTCGTCGTTCCAGGTTCCACCGCGCGGGCTCGCATCGGTGAGCGTTTGTGGCAGCCCGCCTTGAACGTCGATTCGCTTCAATTTGCCGGCGGCGAAAAACCCAATTGAGCGGTTGTCGGGCGACCAGAAGGGTAATCTGGCACCTTCCGTCCCCGGGAGCGGCTGCCATGATTCCGAGGCCAACGGCCGTAGCCACAACTGTCGCTGATCGTTGGCAATGACCGCCGCGACGATCCGCGTGCCGTCTGGGGACAGGGCGAACGTACCGAGAGCGGCACCCTGCGCCGAAATATCAAACCGCATTTCGCCCGGCGCCGCGGGCGGACGCAAGAAGAAGAGCGCGGCTGCTGCCGCAAGGGTGGCAAGGCCCGCAATGCCCCAGGCTGCGACTTCCCGAAGCCGCGTCCGCCGGCCGCCACTACTCGACTCTGGCTTGCCACCTTCCAACTGCTCCCGAACCACCCACTGCAGTTCGTCGCGCAAATCTCTCGCACTCTGCCAGCGGTCGTCGGGATTCTTGGCAAGGCAGCGCCGCACGATGTGATCGAGGAATCGCGGAATCGCCGCCCGATCCGACGAGAGTGGCGGCGGCTCGTGATCGAGAATCGCGGCAATCAGGCTGGCCTGACTCTTTCCCTCAAACGCTTTCTTCCCGGTGACCATTTCGTAGACGATCGCGCCAAAGGCGAAGATGTCCGTCCGCGCATCGGCTGCGGCGCCCTCGAGCTGTTCCGGGGCCATGTACCTGAACGTGCCGAGAATGGTGCCTCGGGCGGTCAGGTCGCCCGGCGAGGTCGGTAGCGTCGACGATGGCGCCGCAACGCCTTGCGTCGCTGCTTTCGCGAGACCGAAATCGAGCAGCCTGGCGCCCGACTTCGTCAGCATGATGTTGCCTGGCTTCAGGTCCCGGTGAATGACCCCATGCCGATGAGCGCTGTCAAGAGCGTCGGCGATCTCGATGGCGTGCTGCAGCGCGGCGCCCAGCGGCAACGCCCCCTTTTGCAGGCGCGACTCCAGCGTCTCGCCGTCCAGGAGCTGCATCACAAGGAACGACGTACCTTCGTGCTCGCCGACGTCGTACAACGCGCAGATATTCGGGTGCTCGAGAGAGGAGATCGCGTGAGCCTCGCGCTGGAATCGCTCCCTGAAATTCGGATCTCCCGCGTGCTGATCCTGGAGAATCTTGATCGCAACGGTGCGGTTCAGCCGCGTGTCCCGGCCGCGATACACCTCTCCCATCCCGCCCGAGCCAATGAGGGCGATGACTTCGTACGCACCGAGACGAACGCCGGGTGCGAGGGACATGTGTGGAGGGAGCGGATTATACAGCGCGGCGGCGCCGCGTGCTCAAGTCGAGCACAATCGGCAGAATGCCGCCCCCAAGCAGGACGAACAATGCTCGACTGCGAGCGCGCCAACACCGCAGGTCGGTCTAGTACGGGTAACCTTTGAGCCTTGGCGTCCTGGGCTTCCACTCAGGGAGGGAAGCGTATTTATCCCCGATTGGCATCTTGACCTTCGGCAGACTCTGGGCGTCGAGCACTTCGTCCTCCGGGATGACGTCGTTTATGTAGAGCAGAAAAGCCGTCAGCGCGTACACCTCATCGGCGCGTCAGCGTCCCCTCACGATTGAGAGGCATGGCGCGATTGATGTAATCCCACACCGTCGTCGCGAACGGCGAGCGAATCGGCAGGATTCGTCCCCGCGCCCAGACGTCAGGATTCGCGCCATCTTTGCTTTTCAAAATGGGCGACTTGCCCCCGATCCCCGTCGCCCCGTGGCATCCCGCGCACTTCGCGCGATAGACCTGTGCGCCCTCCTTGGCAGTTCCGCGCCCCGGCGGGAGTTCCTCTCCGGTCGGACCGATGGAGATATCCCACGCGCGGATTTCCTCTGCGCTCGGCGTGCGTCCCACTCCATACGTAGGCGACTGCGCCAGCGCGGAGACGCCCATGAGCAACACGAACGCAGGAGAACCCTAAGCATTCCCATTGGTCACGCTCCCGTCGCTGGCGATCCTCCACGGCTGAATGGTGTTGTCCAGCCCCGGCACGCTGAATGTGGGATCCAAGCGGCTTGTTCCAGTACTTGGCGACCTGTGCTCGCGACGGTTGAACCTGACCGATCTCGTCCGTGCAGCGCGACAGGAGCTCGGTCTCTTGTCCGTCCCAATTCCACTGATGAGTGAATCGCGCATGCGCCATGCGCTGCGCCGTCCCCTTGATCTCGGCGTTGTTCCAGCGCTTGCCGCCGTCGGTGGACACTTCCACCTTGCGAATGGCTCCGCCACCGGACCAGGCCAGGCCGCTGATCTCGTAGAATCCGCGGCCGGGCAGCTGTTGTCCGCCGGAAGGGAACGTGATGACCGATTTGGGCCCGATCTGATATTCCAACGCAGCGACTTTCGGGTCCTGATCGAGATGCCCGTAGTCGTTGTAGTTCATGTAGTACCGATCCACCACCTTGATTCGCCGCAGATACTTGGTGTGAAAGATTCCCTCGAAGCCGGGGACCATCAGCCGCAGCGGAAACCCTTGCTGGGGCCGCAAGGTCCTCGCCGTTCATGCCGTAGGCCACGAAACAGTCGTCCATCGCCTTGGCGATCGGCATGCTCGACGCGCCCTTCACTTCCTCCGACCCTTCTGCGACGAACCAGGATGCCCCGCCTTTCAGGCCGCACTCCTTGAGCAGCACAGAGAGGAGCACGCCGGTCCATTCGGCGCAACTGGTCATCCCGTGCGATTCCTGAACCGTCTTGGCCCTGCGCGACGCTCGATTCCCCGCACACTCGATGAAATGAAGGCGGGTCACGGAAGGGAGGCGCTTCAAATCCTCCATGGTGAAGGTCAGCGGACGGTCCACCATCCCGTGGATCATGAGACGATGCTCCCGGGGATCGATCTCCGGGATGTAGGAACCACGGGTCGTCCCCACGAAGTGGAGCGAGGATGGTGTGATCACCCCCACCGAATCCTGAAGCGGCGTCGCCACATGAAAGACGAGCCCGAAGGCATCGGGCGAAGGCCTGCCGCCGTGGGCGATGCGTACCGAGGTGACGAAACGCGAGCGGTCGCCGTAGGCGATCTGATCCTTGTCGCCCTTGATCATCGGTGGGGATGCTGGTGTTTGGCCGATCGCGGGTGCTGCGGCTCCCAGGGTGAAACCACCGGCCAACGCGGCGCCGCTTTTGAGGAATTCCCTTCGAGCAGGTCGTTTCGAACCCATGGGTCTCTCCTTCTCAGATGAGCCTACCTGGAATCGCTTCGACGCGAGTCGGAAGTATACGCCTGTCGGGCGCGACGACGTCCCTTTCTCTCAGGCGTCTCGCAAGGCGTCGGTGGGATTGATGCGGAGCGCTCGCCGGGCCGGGCCCAGGCCGCGAGCACGCCGGCGGCGAGCATCACGAGCGCCGTCACCGCCAGCCAGGGCACGAAGGGCGCCATGTCTTCGGCGAGGTCGCCGCTCGATCCCCGAAGGCTCACAATCAACAGCAGCAAGGCTCCGCCGGTGGCGGCTCCGCTCGCCATCAGGATCGCCGCGCGCGAGAGCACGCTGACCATGACCTGGCGTGGGTTGGCGCCGAGGGCGGTGCGCAGACCAATCTCACGCGTACGCCGGGAGACGCTGACGGACATCAGCGAGAAGATCCCCATCGCCGACATCGCCAGGACCAGAAGCGTCACGCCACCCAGCGCGCCCACCAGCCCGAGGCCTGTCCTGTCGCGAAGCTGGACGATGTCGTTCAACGGCAAGGCCTGCTGCACGGTCAGTCCGGGATCAACGGCCGCCGCCATGACCGGCAGGCGTGCCGCGAGGCCACCGGCGTTGCCGCGCACGCGGATGAGTGTCACCAGCGGCGCAGCCGTGGCCGGCGAGGCCGCGAAATAGACAAACGCCGCCTCCTCGTAGCCGTCGCCGGAGGGATCGAGACCGATATCTCGCGCGACGCCGACGATTTCGTACCACGGTTCCTGGGCCGTCTCCGGGCCAGGGCCTCCCGCGCGGCGGCGCACGCGGGCACCGATCGGCGATCCCTGTCCCGTCTTGCGCTGGAAGAGGCGGGCGAAGGCCTTCGTTGACGACGACCGTTCGCGCGCTGCCGGTGCGGTCGCCTTCATGAAAGTCACGACCGGCGACGATGGGACGGCCGATGGTCTCGAAGAATCGGGGTCCGACGGCAGGGGTCAAGACGAATGCGTCAAACGCCGGTGCGCCGCCCTCCGTGGACTCGACGTCCACCTGTTGCTCCAATCCCTCAGGCGAGGCCCCGGGTACGTAGGTCGGCAAACGTGACAGCAACCGTCTCGGGGGCCAGCATGAGCCGCCGTTCCAGCTCTGCGTACGTCTGGGCCCGGCGACGCAGGAAGGCCGGAGCGTCGATCGCTTCTTCGGTGGATCGATGCAGGTCGATCCCCGCGGTCACGAAGTCCGTGCTGGGGAACTCGTTGCGGATGCTCACGCCTCGTGCCACGACATTGGCAGCCGCGAGCGCGGCCGGAAGTGCCCATCGCGGTCAGGGCCACCTGAACGATCATTGCGCCCGTCCACACGCGGCCAAAGCGCAGCGTCGCACGCCCGGCGCCAAGGTTCGCGAGGCGGGACTGCAGGTCCGTGCGCGTGGATCGCAGCGCCGGCAGCACCGACAGCAGGGCCGCGGACGCCACCGCCAGGCCACAGGCGTAGAGGATGGTAGTGAATCCGAGCCCGCGTATGGACCAGAATGGCGCGGCGTCGAACCTGGCCGACACCAGGTCGAGCCCGAACCTGATGGCCCGGTCGGCCGCCAGCAGGCCGATCGCGGCCGACACGAGCGCCAGCAGCAGCGCCTCGACGAACAGCTGTCCGACGATGCGCGCGCGGCTCGCGCCAAGTGCCGACCGCACGGCAATCTCACCCTCGCGCATGGCGGTGCGCGCGTAGATGAGTGTGCCCACGTTCATGCACGCGACGAGCAGCACGAGCAGCACCGGCAGGTTTCTCGCCGCGAACAGCGCCCTTCCATTCACGTCGTCGCCGGCTGAGCGGCACGACGCGCGATCGCAATTGCGCGTGAGTGTCCGGAAGCGCGGATGCCGCGCGCTCGTTGAGCACCCGCAGCTCTGCATCGGCCCGCTCTCGAGTGACACCAGGCGCCAGCCTGCCAATGACGCTCAGCGGCTCGCCCTCGAGTGGGCCGTATGAAGCGCGAAGTTGCAGCGGTGCCCAGGCCTGCTGGTTGTATGGGTAGGCGAAGCCTTCCGGCATGACACCGATCACCGTGGCCGGTGTGCCGCCGAACTGCACGATCGAGCCGACAACCTCCGGGCGGCCGCCGAGGGAGCGCTGCCAGAGGTCGTAACCGAGCACGACGACGGCTGGCGCGCCGGGCATCGCATCCGCGTCCTGAAGGCCGCGACCGATCACGGGCGCGACCCGGGCGGTCCCGAAATGCGCCGGGGGTCATCTCAGCGCTCCGGATGACCGATGGGTGCGGCGCTGCCAACGATCAGATTGCTGATGCCCGTGCTGTACGCGCCCAGTTCCTCGATCGTCTGCAGCTCGCGCTGCCACTCGAGGAAGTCGTGCGCCACCCGCAATTCGGGATGGTTGGTCAGCGTGTTTTGCGTCTGCACCAGGACGAGGCGGTCGCCTTCGGGCAGCGGGATTGTCGGCGAGAGGATGTTTCCCCAGATCTGGTACCAGCCGGCGCCGACGCCGATGGCAATGGCGAGCGCGAGGCCGCCCGCCAGCGTCAGGCCCGGATACTTCAGGAGCATCCGAAGTCCGAGTTTGAAGTCCTGAGTCATGGTCAGCGGCATAGATCGGTGTTCGTAGCTCCCGCAGTATCTTCGTTCGCGCCGTCCGAGTCCTCAGCGTTCGGTGAGCATGGCGTGAGATGTTCGTGAGAACCGCGCTATTGAGTGAATCGTCGCGCGTTTCGGTGGGGCCGACTCGACAATAGGAAAATCGGTGAAACGACATGCGACGGCGGGGCATTGCTGCCTCGCCGCCGCATACGCCCATTAGCGGTTATTTCTCAGCGACCGGGTCGAAGTGCTCCGGGTCGTACCAGCCAATCGCAATCCGGGCGGAGCCTCCCGGCCCGTGGTTGGCCATCGCGTGCAGCATGTAAGGTGGGGCGTACAGCACGTCGCCCTCACTCGCGATGAAATGCCCCGCTTCGAACTTCGCGGAGATCTGTCCGGTCAGCACGATCCACCACTCGACGTTATCCGGATGCAGGTGACCGCCCGGAACATTCGGGTTGATTGTGCCGATCGGCGGTGGGGGCGGCGCCGCCGCTGCACCTCTGCCTCCGCGCCCGCGATTCGGATTGGCCGGATCGTTGGGATCGGCGAATCCAAAGTTGGCATTGGCGTACATGTGACCCGTCCTCACAAACACGCCGCCCCCACGCCCGGCTGCAACCGAGTCGTGCAGGTTGAAGTGCGGCCTGTTCGGCGCCACGTATGGAGTCGGCGTGCGGGCATCGAACCTCGTCTTCGTGACCACTCTTCCCGGCAGCGCCGCAGGCGCGGGGCTGGTCGCGGGGAACACGGGCTCGTAATGTGCGGCGTTCACTTCGATGAAGATCGCAGGTGCCGCGCCGACGGCCTCGTAGGAAAAGATGGTCCATGCCGGGACGTGGACCATCGAACCACGCTTGGCGGTAAATGCCTCCTGATTCTCGATCTGCCAGCGCATCTCGCCCTCGAAGACGACGAACAGCGTGGGAGTGGCAGGATGCAGGCGCGGGCTCAGCTTGCCACCTGGAGCCACGGACACATACTCGGCGATGGACTCACCGTCCTTGACGACCGTTTCTCTCCAGGTTGTCTGGCCCTTATGTTTGGCTTTCACGTCCGAGATCTTGTGATGGGGCTTGTGGGGGGCCACATAACCCTTGCCGCCTGGGACCCTCTGGATCCAAAACTCCTGGGTGGGTTTGGCGGTCGGTTGTTCCTGCGCGCCGAGCCACGCGCTCGCAGCCGCCATGAAGACAAACAGCGCAGCCAATCGGACACGTCTATTCATGTTTCCTCCGCTATTCTGGTGAGCGATGGAGTATAGCGAGGTCCGGGCCACAAGTCGATGGATCCCGCTGGCGAGCGCGTTCTCTAATGACCGCCGCTGGCGTAGTAGAAAGCGATCAAAGCGATAAAGAGATGCGTATAGCTTTCTCGGCGCGACAACACTAGATCGATCGTCGGCCCGTTGTACTATCGGTCTATGCCTGTTCTAACTGCCAAGCATCCCGTAACGGTCCTGGTGGCCGTCGCGGCGGCGGCAACCCTGTTGAACATCTCGCCCTCCAACCAACTGGTTGCGCAGACTGCCGCCACAGCGTTCATCGGCGTGAACGTACTGCCAATGGACAAGGACGGTGTGCTAGCCGACCAGACCGTCATCGTCACCGCCGGGAAGATCGCGTCGATCGTTCCGGCGGCGAAAGCGCAGGTGCCTGCCGGGGCGGTGAAGGTCGACGGCGCGGGCAAGTACCTCATGCCGGGATTCGGTGAGCTGCATGCGCACATTCCCGGCGGTAAGGCGCCGGAGGCCGACATCGAGCGCACGCTGTTTCTCTACGTCGCCAACGGCGTGACCACGATTCGCGGCATGTTGGGCGATCCGCGGCATCTCGTCTACCGCGAGCGTGTGGCGAAGGGCGAGGTTCTCGGCCCGCGCATTTACACATCGGGCCCCTCGTTCAGCGGCAACAGCTCGAAGACGCCCGATGCCGCAGTCGCGATGGTCATCGAGCAGCAGAAGGCGGGCTACGACCTGCTCAAGATTCACCCGGGCGTGCCGCGCGACGTGTTCGACGCGATGGCTGCCAAGGCCAACGAACTCAGGATTCCGTTCGCGGGTCACGTGCCTGAGGCCGTGGGACTGATACGCGCGCTCGAGACGAGGTATCGAAGCATCGATCATCTCGACGGCTACGTCGAGGCCCTGTTACCGAGCGCCGCGGGCTCGCAGATTTTCGGGGTCAATCTCGCCGCACGGGCGGACGAGAGCCGGATCCCGGCGCTCGTCAAGGCAACTCGCGCGGCTGGCACGTGGCTGGTACCAACCGAGATCCTGCTCGTCAACTGGCTGAACGACGAGGACCCGCAGGCCATGGCGCAATGGCCTGAGATGAAGTACGTGGAGCCGGGAATTTTGACAAAGTGGATCGCCCAGAAGCAGGAATTTCTCGCGAAGTATTCCCAGGCCGATCGCCAGAAACTGCTGGCGCTGCGCCGGAGGCTCATCAAGGCGCTGCACGACGGTGGCGTCCCGTTCGCGTTAGGATCCGACGCGCCGCAGACCTGGAACGTGCCGGGTTTCTCGGTGCACCGCGAGCTCGGCGCAATCGTCGCCGCCGGGTTGACGCCGTACGAGGCTTTGAAGAGCGGAACCGCCAACGTTGGGGTCTATTTCGGCACGCAGTCCTCGGTAGGAACGGTCGCCGCCGGCAAGAGAGCCGATCTCGTCCTGCTCGAGGCCAACCCGTTGACGAACATCGCGAACAGCTCGCGAATTGCCGGCGTCATGGTGAACGGGCGGTGGCTGTCGAAGGCCGACATCGACGCGAGGCTCGCGGAGGGAAAATGAATGCACGATGAGACACGCTTTCGGCACTGCACTATTTGAACGCGTCGCGGCGATCGATGCCGCTCTTCTGGCCGTTCCCAATCGGGTCAAGTATCTCGTCCTCGCTTGTACCGTCATCGTCATGGCGAGCGTCTCCATTCCGAATGTGCCTCGACAGTACTTCGACTATTCCCGCGTGCCGCTGCTCGGCGGCATCCACCAGTACGAGACCTACGGCACCGACTCGATTTCCGACATGTACGGCGCCAAGGTCATCCTGAACGACCCGAGCGACATGTTCACGAAGGAACGGCTGGCGCAGACGCCGCTGGAAGCCGCGACGTGGTCGAAGGAAGCATCCGCCCCGTATCCGCCGGCGGTATTGCTCGCGGAAGCCGGGCTTTACGCATTCGGCGAATGGTCCGGGCATCGGTTTCTATGGACTGATCCTCGGCCTCGCCGTTCGTATTCATCTCGCTGTCGGGCTACTACTTTCTGAAGACGCGCTGGTACCTCTTTCCGGTCCTGTACCTGAATTTTTCCTACTTCAGCTATCGCTTCGTGTACGTGCAGGACAACACCTATCTCGTCATGCTGGTCGTCATCATGGCCGCTCTTTTCCTGGCTCGCGCAGGGCGCGAGGCATGCCACGCGCTGATGGCGGTCGCCATCATCATGAAGCTCTCGCCGCTCTACTACGTCAAGAACGTCCTGACGATGAGGCGACGGACAGCCGTCGTCTTCGTCGCGATACTGCTCGCCGGGCTGGTGTTGCCGTATTTCGTCTGGGACAACTATCTGTACATCTACCGTTACGGCAACGACCTCAAGGGCGACTGGGCCTCGGCCGCGGCGTCGCTCGCTCTTCGTGGTGCCGTTCTGCGATCGTCCTCTGGTACGTGGAGGTGCGGCTCGACTTCGACACGGAGGACCGCATCGGGTGGGGCCTGGTGCCGTTCGCGATGCTGCTCGGCCTCAAGATGAACGTGGCCAGACACCTGCTGATCGTCCTGCTCGTCCCTGACAAGCGCGGTATCCGCAACGTCGCGGCCGCGATCGGGCTGGCGTTCCCGTACTCTCTTTCCGTCGCTCATCCCGTTCAATTCTGCGCTGCTGATCAGCACGGCTGTCCTCTGCATCGGCCTGGTCTTCTACCTGGACCAAATCGGATGGGACGTGGTCCGTGACGACTTCCGGCATCCCGGTCGCACCGCGAAGATGATCCTTCATGCGCGCCAGCAGTGGTCACCACGTGCGGGCACGACAATATGATGTAGCGACACATCGAATGGAGCGCCCTTGACGTTGAAACGACTGCTCGCCGCCACTGTCCTCTTTGTCGTAGCCCCGGTTGCTGCCGCGCACGCGCAGGGCGTCGAGGGGATACGCTCGGCGACGCTCTTCGTGGGTACGGGCCTCAGTCTGGCCGGCAACGCGATCAATGAGGGAGTCGGGACGATCGACGGCAAGCCGTCGGTCCTGGTCGAACAGGCCCTCAGCAACCACTTCAGCGACGCGTTGAGGCTCCGGTTCACCGGCGGCCTGGGACTCGACTACAACAAGGAAGTCTTCGCGACGTTTGCCTACGGCAAGTACAACGGCACCGAGCGTATCGTGGGATCGGTGTCCGGCTATCCGCTCCTGGCTCGATTGTCCAATGCCGACGCCTTCGACATCGAAGGCGGCCTCCGCTACTACCTGCGGCCCGAGGGTCCGATTCGCACGTACGTGGCCGGGGCAGCCGGCCTGCGCTTTCTTCAGGCGACCGACGTCACCTTCAGAGTCGTCGAGGTGGGACTGACTTTGGCCAACCAGCCGTACTTCAAGGGATCGGCGCTGTTGATCTTCGGCGGCGATACCGGTGTCAGCTACGACGTGTCCGACACGATCGCGTTGGGGGCGGAGCTCGGGCTTCGGTACCAAGGCAAACCTGGCGCCGAACCGCTCTTTGCGGATCCGAATCTCCAGGACGTCAACAACACGGGCAGCCGCTGGTCGCTTCCGATCAGCGTCTTCGCGAAAGCGCGGTTCTGATGACGAGACTGCGATTGCATTTGTATGGCCGCGTGGCGGCATCACTCGTCGCGCTTGCCTTGAGTGCTCCCGGATGGGCCGCGCCCAGGTCGCCGGAACAGACGTCTACGCTTCCGCCGCTACCGCAGGTCGCACAGGATGTCGCCAGTCCGTCAGCGCAGGTTCGACGACAGGCTTTGCGAGCACTGCGCGAGCGCGGTGGGCCCGAAACGCTGCCGCTGCTCGCCGCGCCTTCGTCGGCGACGCTGAGATCGACATCCGCGAAGACGCCGTCGCAGGCGTGATCCTTGTCTACGTGCCGCCACGAGCCGAATCGTTCGATCGACAGCGCGGCTGAGGCCTTCGAGGCCGCGCGGTTCCATGACCAGCCATGGTCGGTCCCTCCTGAACTGTCGACCGCACTGGTCAAGGCGCTCGCGGACGAGCAACCATCGGTCCGGCGCGACGCGGCGTACGCCGTGGGGATCGTCCTGACTCCGCCGGTTACGGATGCCGTCGCGTTCGAAATCCTGGCGTCACTCGGCGACCGTGAGCCGTCGGTGAGAGTCGCGGCGGCCCGGGCACTCGGTCGCCTGCGGGTGAAGGACGCCGGCGTGCCGCTCATCGGCCGCGTCAACGACGAAGATCTCGACGTCAGGCTCGCGTCGATGCGTGCGCTTGGCGATCTCCGAAGTGCGAACAGGCGGTTGTGGCGCTGACTGACCAGTTCACGTTCTACGTACGCGGGGTGGCGGGCCGCTCCGCGATCAGCGCACTCGCGGCAATCGGTCATCGCTCGACGATTCCGCTGTTCGAAGCGCAGACCACGTCCGGGTATCCAGCCCACCGAAGGGCGGCGTACGAAGGCCTGGCGCGCTCGGGTGGCGCCGCCGCTGCGGCGCCGCGCATCGAGGCGGCCATGGCCTCAGAGAAAGACACGCGGGTACTCATCGCGATGGCTTTCGCACTTGCATCGGCGGGTCGCGATGGCGTCAACCGTGTGCTGGACGCTCTCGCCGACCGCGACAGGAGTGACGACGCACTGGCGTACGTGGTGGAGCTTGGCCAGCCTCACGTCGCGGCTGTCGCGGCGCGGCTCGGCGATCCCAACCCCTTCGTGCGCGGGCAGATCGCGACCGCACTCGGCTTCATCGGTGGACCGGAGGCTGTCGCGGCCCTGAAGGGTGCGAGCGGCGAGTCGGATCCGGACGTCGCGAAGAGGATCAGCTTCGCACAACTTCGGCTCACGCGAAATTAGAGAGTTTAGAGGATCGCGTTGGACGAGATAAAGTAGTTAGATGAAGCCGAAAAACACGATCTGTCTCTGGTTCAACAAGGACGCGCAAGACGCGGCGCGCTTCTACGCCGCGACCTTTCCGGATAGTAAAGTGACGGCTGTTCACAAGGCGCCCGCTGACTATCCAGGTGGCAAGCAGGGCGATGTGCTGACGGTCGATTTCACTGTTTTCGGCATTCCGTGTCTCGGTCTCAACGGCGGACCGGATTTCAAGCACAGCGAGGCGTTTTCCTTCCAGATCGCGACCGACAATCAGGAAGAGACCGACCGCTACTGGAACGCGATCGTCGGCAATGGCGGCCAGGAAAGCCAGTGCGGCTGGTGCAAGGACCGCTGGGGCCTCTCCTGGCAGATTACTCCGCGGGCGCTGACCGATGCGCTTGCGGCTGGCGGCGATGAGGCAAAGCGTGCGTTCGCGGCGATGATGCCGATGAAGAAGATCGACGTCGCCACCATCGAGGCAGCGCGCCGGAAGCCTTAGCGTTCATCCATCGGACTCCACAGCGGCTCCGGGAATTCCGCCCGACACGGTGATTGCCCGGCACCCTGCTGTGCCTTAAGATGCAAGTGAGCCCCCTTCATTGTGAGGAGCGACATGTTTTCAACCAGAGCTATCGGCACTGCACTCGTCGCGATCATGCTTGCGCCGTTGCCCGCGCGGGCAGACACACTACTCATTCCGTTCTTCGGCGTGAATTCCGGCGGCGATTCCGGCAACAAGTTGTCGGACGCGTTCGACACCAATCAATTCAATTATGGCGTGAGCATCCTCGCCATGGGCGGCGGGGTTTTCGGCTTCGAGGGCGACATCGGTTTCAGTCCAGACTTCTTCGGCAAGACCGACGTGGGGGGCAGCAGCGTGCTCACGGCAACGGGCAATCTGGTCCTCGGGATTCCCTTCGGCGGCCAGCAGGGCTTCGGCATCCGTCCGTATGGCCTCGTCGGCGCGGGCCTGTTCAAATCGAAGTCGGACTTCGGTACCGGCGTAGCTGAATTCGACGAGAACGATCTGACGTGGAGCGCCGGCGGCGGCGTTCTGCTGTTCTTCGGGACCCGCACCGGTATCCGTTTCGACATCCGCTACTTCCAGACGTTCGACGATCTGGAGATCCTCGGCGTCCCAATCGCCCAGTCGCCCGGGAAGATCGATTTCACCAGAACCTCGTTGGGTTTCGTCGTGAGGTTCTGACGGCCGGCACGTCGTCGCGGCCCGCGTTTACCGCGCGTTGAAGGTGGTGTTGCAGTTCCCGCTTATGTCGCTGGCCGTCATGTGCTGCCCGGCCAGGCCTCTGTTCAATGCCAGTTGTACCTGATCCGCGTACGTGCGATAGGCCCGCTGGGCGCTCTCGGCCGCCCGGCTTCCGGCCGGCACGCTGAACATGTCCGTGATTTCCTGCTCCCACTGCACGATGCCGATCTCTCGAATGTTGCGGCGATTCGCCGCGAAGTCGTGAAACCCCAGCGCGATTCCTGCGACTGAGTTCAAGAGGCGGCATTCCTTGAGCAGCCGCTGGCCTTCGTACTGCGTGTCTTTCGACTGCGCACCGGAACTGGCCGCACCCATGAGCGGCATGACGACCGATTGCACACCTGCGGCATCGAGCGCCGTCAGGCACGCGGCGATCCCCTTGCGGACACGATCCTGCGTAAAGAGCTCGCGGCGATCGATCGCGCCCCCTTTGGCGAAGTCCGTCGCCACCAGGCAGACGACTCGTGGAAACGCCCCCGCACTTTGTTTTGCATTGCGCGGCAGCTCGGCCAGGAACGTGTCGACGCCAATCGTCATGACGCCCGGCTGCCCCGACGCGGCCGGCTGTTTCTTCCGGTACGCTTCGGCCTGGTCCTGGAGATCGCGCGCGACATCTGGAAGTTTCCGCACGCGGTCGAAGAGCACCCGCTGCGTGGCTGGAGATGGCGCGTCGACCTGCAGTTCGGCGTTCGTGGGCACGATGGCGGCGTCTGGTCGAAACTCGGACCTGTCGAACGCGCGCACGAGGTCGCCGGCGCTGAGGTACACCTTCAGAGGAGCGCCACCCGTCTTCGAAGCTGGAAGATCGACGACGAGGAAGCTTGGCGCCATGTTTGGGTCGCGCTTCTGATCGTCGGCGAACATGGCCGCAATCGGCGTCTGTTGCGCTCGTGCGACGACTGCCAGGGTCCACATACACACGGCCATTACAAGTATGTGAACCCGTGTGGAGCGGGATGTTCGACACATTGGCATTTGGCCGTCATTCTAGCGTACGGAAGAAATGCCCGATGAGCTGGCGAGCTCGTCTGGTGAAGGACGCGCGGAAATCTGCCGATAACAGCCGGTAGTGGAAGAACAAGACAAGGCCATCGATTTCTACGAAGTACTGCAGACCAGCCCCAGCGCCGAGCCGGAGATGATTCATCGGATCTACCGCCTGCTCGCTCAGCGTTTTCACCCCGACAATCAGGAAACGGGTGACCCGAACCGATTCCGCATCATCCACGAGGCGTACCTGGCGCTCTCGGATCCAGAGAAGAGGGCGAAATACGACGTCAAGCTCCAGCAGCAGAAGCAGGACCGCTGGCGGCTGATTTCAACGGGCCAGAGGGCGGAAGACGACTTCGAGTTCGAACAGATCGCGCGGCTCACCGTTTTGGAGGCGCTGCACGCCAAGCGGCGACAGGAACCGGAAAGCTCGGGAATCGCGCCGGCTGAGCTCGAGAAGCTGCTTGGCCGCCCGCGCGAGCATCTCGACTTTACGGTGTGGTATCTGGCGCAGAAGAAGCTCGTGCAGCGCGACGACAGCGCCCGGCTGATGATCACCGCGGACGGCGTTGATTTTCTTGAACAGAACTACCGCGAGAACCTCCAACGCCGGCGCCTGCAGGCTGCGAAGACCCCGGTCGAATAACCTCCCATTGCGCTCGGTCGTCCATCCTATAATTTCGCGTGCAGATCCAGGTGGAGGCGAACGATTGAAATTCGGCAGATCACGCGGATGGACGATCGTCGCCGCGCTATTGATCGGACAGGGGCTTGCGGACGCCGTGTCTTTCAGCCACGGGGTCGAAGTGGCAAAGCTTCCCGCTTTTCTGAACGAGGTGTCGGGGCTGGCGCAGAGTCGCTCGAATCCGGACGTGTTCTGGGTCCACAACGATTCTGGCGACGAACCGCGGATCTATGCAGTCGGCCGTTCGGGCGCATGGCTGGGAACGTACACGCTGGCCGGTGCGGCCGCGATCGATTGGGAAGACATGGCGATCGGACCAGCTGCGAACGGACGAAGCTATCTGTACCTTGCTGATATCGGGGACAACACCGCCCGGCGCCCCTCGGTGCGTGTCTATCGCGTCGACGAGCCTGTCGTCGGCGTGAACCAATCCCCTGTCACCGGAACACTCTCGCCCGTGACCTCGTACGACTTCGTTTACGACGACGGCCCACGCGACGCCGAGGGGTTCATGGTGGATCCCCTCACCAACGACTTCTACATCATCAGCAAGCGCGAACCGGAAGGCAATCGCTTGTATCGCGCGGTGGCGCCCAGCGGGAGCCGGATGAACACGCTCGTGCGCGTTGGCGGGTTCCGCGCGACGGGGACAACCAGTGCCGACATCTCGCCGGACGGACTGCAGGTGCTCATCCGCCGCTACTCCAGCACAATCGACCCAGGCTCACCGCCGGCGCTCGCCGGATCGTATTGGAGCCGGCCGGATGCGTCGGTGAGTCTCGTGACGCTGCTGCAGCAGCCAGGTCAGACCGTGCCACTCGCGGCCGAAGCGCAAGGGGAAGCGATCGCGTTCGCTGCCGACAATCAAGGCTTCTACACGACAAGCGAACATGGCTCCATACCTGGCGCCACATCCAAGCCGGCCCCCCTCACGTTCTACGCGCTGATCGCAAAGTAGGCGGCACGCCTGCCTAGCCGTAGCTCGCGCTGGTTCGAAGCGAGCGAAGGTGGCTGGGTATAATCCGGAGCACTTCCATGACTCTAGCGCCAGGTACACGGCTCGGTCCGTACGAGATTCTTTCTGCCCTTGGCGCCGGCGGCATGGGTGAGGTCTGGAAAGCGCGAGACACGCGTCTGAATCGGCTGGTCGCCATCAAGACGAGTCTCGGCCATTTCAGTGAGCGCTTTGAACGTGAGGCTCGGGCCATCGCGGCGGTGAACCATCCTCATGTCTGTTCGCTTTACGACGTCGGCCCCGACTACCTCGTCATGGAGTACGTCGAAGGCGAGTCGCTGCACGGACCGGTGCCGCTCGCTCAGGCGCTCGCACTGGCCGAGCAGATCCTCGACGCGCTCGACGCCGCGCACCAAAAAGGCATCGTCCACCGCGACTTGAAGCCCGGCAACATCCTGCTCACCAAGAGCGGCGTGAAGGTTCTCGATTTTGGGCTCGCGAAGATCAGCGCACGCTCCTGCGGTCGCCGGCGCCAAGCTCGTGGAGACTGAAACCGTTTCTCTGACGGCGAAAGGCTCCATCATGGGCACGCTGCCGTATATGTCGCCGGAGCAGGTAGAAGGCCATGACGCTGACGCGCGCAGCGACATCTTCGCCTTCGGCGTCGTGCTTTACGAGTTGATCGCAGGCACACGACCGTTCACAGGCCAGACGCAAGCCAACCTCGTTGCGTCGATCCTCAAAGAAGAGCCGCGGCCTCTGCTCGAGATACAGCCGCGAACGCCGCGCGGTCTCGCAGAGGTCGTGCGAACCTGCCTCGAGAAAGACCCTGAGAAACGCTGGCAATCGGCGCGCGACGTCAAGCACGCACTCAGGTGGATGGCCGCGGAGTCTCCGCCGTCGATTCCCACGCGATCGATCCGCGTGTGGCAAGGGTTGACCGCGTTGATGGCTGCGATCGCGTTAGGGACTGGTGTTTGGGTGTTTCAGCCCGCGGCGCCAGGCTTGCCCGGCCGATTCGAGGCGCCGATGCCGGAGAATGTGACTGTGTACGGCGACGTGTCGGTATCCCCGGATGGCCGCAAGCTGGCGTTCACGGCAAATGGGTTATGGTTCCGCGATCTCGATGCACTTGAATGGCGGCGCCTGCCGGGTACGGAGGGTGCCTCCACCCCTTTCTGGTCCCCCGACAGCCGGTACGTGGGCTTCATCGTCGACGACACGCTGAGGAGAGTTGACCCCACCGGCGGTCCACCGGAAACGGTCGCCAGCCTTTCCGATGCCGCGCCCCGATCAGGCGCCTGGAATCGTCATGGCGACATCGTGTTGGGCAGTTGGGGCGGCGGATCGGGTGGTCCGCTGTGGCGAGTATCGCAGGCCGGCGCGGCGACGGCGCTGACCGCGGTCGACCTGGCCAAGGGAGAGTTCGTTCACACGTGGCCGACGTTTCTCCCCGACGGTAAACACTTTCTGTACTTCCGCTCCGGACCGCACGACGTCGAAGGCATGTACGTTGGTTCGCTCGACGTCGACGCCGCAAACCAATCGCGTCAGCGGATATTGGCCACGAACGTACCTGCGGTCTTCGCGAATGGCCACCTGTTCTTTCCGCGCGCCGGCACGCTGATGGCACAACCGTTCGACGTGCGCGGCCTACGGCTCGAAGACGTGCCGGTGCCCGTGGCCCCCAACGTCGGGATCACGTGGTACTTCACCGGAGTGTTTTCGGTGTCCGACGAAGGTGTTTTCGTTTATCGGACCGCAGCGGCACCCGGCACCTTCCAGCTCGCCTGGGTTGACCGGCAGGGAAAGACCGTGGGCACGCTGGGACCGCCAGGGACGGACGGGCGGGTTGTGTTGTCGCCCGACGGCAGCCGCGCAGTCGCGAAAGATGCGCCGTACAGCGTGCCGGGCGATCTCTGGATGCTAGACCTTTCCAGCGGCCGGCGAACGCGTTTCACATTCAAGAAGGACGTGTACTCACCAGCTGTGTGGTCTCACGACGGCACCCGGATTGCCTACTCGGCCGGCCGTCTCGGCGACACGATCTACGAGAAAGCCGCTTCAGGATCCGGCGACGAGCAGGTGCTGCTGAAGGAACCGGGGTTGCGGCACTTCCCGACCAGCTGGTCGCGCGACGGTCGGTTCCTGCTCTATCACACCGAGAACGCCACGAACACGGGATATGACCTGTGGGCGCTTTCCGTCAGCGACCGCAAGCCACATCTCATGCTCGGCGAGGCCTTCAACGAGTGGGCTGGCGTCTTTTCACCCGACATGCGTTGGGTGGCGTACGTCTCGCTCGAGACTCGCGCTGCGGCTCACGTTTATGTCCGCCCGTTCCGAGTGTCAGCACAGACCGGCCAGCCGTCGTTCGGCGAGGGCAAGTGGCAGATCTCGAAGGACCAGGGCAACTGGCCGCAGTGGCGCAGCGACCAGGAGATCGTCTTCAACACGGGTCCAGTTGGAACGGAGGTTTTTGCCGCGCCAGTGAACACAACCGGTACCGCGTTTGAGAGCTGGCGTCCCCCAGCGGCTGCCCTTCCCGCCAAGCATCGGCGTGACGACTACTCCGCAGTCCACTCGCGACGGGCAGCGCTTCCTGATCGAAGTACCACTGGATCAACCAGCGGCTCGACCGTCCATCAGTGTGGTGCTCAATTGGCCAGCGCTACTGAAGCAGTGAACCGACGTCCACGTCGCAACGATATGAGTAGCGTGCGGTTGCCGTGAGCCAGATGAGGGCGGTCGCGAGGCCTCATCTGACACCACCGCTTCGTGGAGCGGCAACACCTGGCCGGGATTCGAACTTCGCCGATTCCTGACAAGTCCCTCAAGGTCGCGAATTAACGATAGACCTTGACCGGAAGGATCGCGGGAGAGTTCTTGGAGACAGTTCGAATCGGTCGCAAAGGTCTGGCGAACACTCAGCCTTTGCGGCTGGAGGCGAATTGGCTGGGAGGCAGGGAGTCTCACGATTTGTTTTTCGCTCGCTTGCCGCTGTTCGCTATCTCTCGCCAAGTCTTTCGGATTCTGCCAGTTCGCTAAGCGCGGCGCTTTCATCGACCTTCTTCTGTTTGCCGACTGTTGCGGATTTTGCCGGCGCAATGTCACTCAAAATGTCACGCGCTGCGGGCGTCTACTCAGACTCTCTTGTCGAAGCGCGCGTCGAATCCTTTCCTAAACCCTGCGGCGTTACCCAGGAGTAATTTCAGCTTCACGCGGAGGTCTGGCCCTATAATCCACGGAACGCTTGGCTCTCCCGCTGACCCATGCTGATCGTTGATAATCCCCCGAGTCTCTGGTGCTCCTGAACTAGGTGCAGCGATATGATGATTTTGACGACCGCCGGTGGCGCTGACACGACGGTCGACGACACGACGATCGCGGAATTCCGAAGTGCTTTGCGCGGCGACTTAATGGCGGCCGATCACGCCGGGTACGAGAACGCCCGGCACGTCTGGAATGGCAACATCGATCGCCGCCCCGGACTGATCGCGCGGTGCGCCGGCGTCGCCGATGTGCAGCAGGCTGTGACCTTCGCTCGAACCCATTTGCTGCGTCTGTCGATTCGCGGTGGCGGTCACAGCGCGCCGGGGTATGGCACGAACGACGGCGGCCTCGTGATCGACATGGCCGCGATGAAGGGCATTCGCGTCGATCCAGCTGCGCGAACGGTACGAGCTCAGGGTGGTGTGATCTGGCGTGAGTTGGACCACGAGACGCAGGCATTTGGACTCGCAACCACGGGCGGCACGGTCTCGAACACCGGTGTCGTTGGACTGACGCTCGGGGGCGGCCTCGGCTGGTTGATGGGCAAGCACGGCCTCGCGGTCGACAACCTGATTTCGACGGACGTCGTGACGGCCGACGGTGAATTCCGAACGGCGAGCGCCACTGAACATCCCGACCTGTTCTGGGCGTTGAGGGGCGGCGGCGGCAACTTCGGCGTTGTGACGTCCGCGCAATATCGCCTGCATGAAGTCTCACAGGTTCTCGGCGGCCTGGTGTTGTTTCCGCTCGATCAAGCACGGGACGTGCTTTTCTTCTATCGGGATTTCTGCGGCACGCTGCCCGACGAAGCCGAAGCCTACCTTGGTCTCCTGACGGCGCCTCAGGGCATGCCGGTGGTCGCTTTGATCCTGGGCTACAACGGTCCGATCGCAGAGGGCGAGAAGGTCCTTGCGCCCGCTCGACGGTTCGGAAAGCCGATCGCTGATCTGGTCGGACCGGTGCCGTACAGCGCACGTCAGAAGATGCTGGACGACCCGAACGCGACGCACGGTTTGCAGCGGTACTGGCGCTCGGCGTTCACCGAACAGATTCCGGACGAATTGATCCACGAACTGGTGGAGGGCGCTTCGCGATTCAGTTCGCCGCTGAGCGCGATCATCTTCTTCTATATGCATGGCGCCGCGACGCGCGTCGGCTCAGCGGAGACTGCATTTGCGCCCAGGCGCCCGCTGTGGGATGTCGATCTGGTCGGGCAATGGGCCAGTGCCGGTGAATCCGCCGATCACATCGCCTGGGTTAAGTCTTTGTGGGGCAGGATGGAGCCGCACCTGCTCGGCACGGCCTACGTCAATCACCTATCGTCTGACGACCGGCCTGAAAAAGTCCGTGCGTCGTTTGGAGAGAACTACGGAAGGCTGCGGCAGGTGAAAGGGCTCTACGACCCCACGAACGTGTTCCGGATGAACGCAAACATCGCGCCGTAAAGCCACCTCAGGACATCGCCAGGATTCCCACACACTTCGGCGTCAGTCAGGAGTAATCCCGTCCGCGCTGCATTACTATTCGCTCTTACTCTCGCTCAACAATCGTCAGTCCTTCCAGCAGTACCATGTCGGAATCGCCCTCTCCGACTGCTGCCAGGATGGAGCGCCCGTCGGACGACCAGGACACTCGGCGGGCGATGAACGTCGCGCGTTCGCCGAAATCGGTAATCTGACGCCACTCGCCGGTCGTTGTCGAGAGCGCCCAGAGGTTGGTGGTAGAGCCGTCGGTCAGTGCCTGCGCCAGCCATTTCCCGTCGGGCGACAGTGCGGGACCGACAGTCTGCCAGATCGGCACCCGCGAGGCCGGAATGCGCGCCAGCACGCGAAACGGCGCGTCTTCGGGAGTCGCGCTGCGGATCTCGAATTCCGGCGTGCCGTCGACGAGCGCCCGCTCGGAAAGATAGTACAGAGTGGTGCCGTGTAACCCGATCACGGTGCGCAGCCGCTCGATCCTCACAGTAACGGGCGGCCCTCCGCCGACAGGCACTTTTTTCAGCGCGACATCGTTGGCTCCCGTGCCGCTCCACGTCGAGTAATAGAGCCAGCGACCGTCGGGCGACCACGCAACGCCCAGGCCGGGGTTCGCGAGGTTGCGCAGGTTGCTTCCATCCGAATCCACCAGCCAGACTCCAAACGTCAACCCCTGATTGCCCCGCGAGGAGACAAACGCGACGGCATGGCCATCGGGCGACCACATCGGGACGCCCACAGCCACCTTCGGGTCGCGCTCGTGCGTGATCTGGCGCAGCCCGCCCGTCGAGGTGTCGATGACCCAAAGGTTGGCATGACCGCCGCTGTCGGATAAAAACGCGACTTCGTTGCCGCCGGGACTGGCGGTGGGGGTGAGGACCTGCCCGGTCTGTCGCGTCACACGAACGCCGCGGCGCACGTTTTCGGTGGGCAGACCGTCGACCGGGAACTTCCAGATGTCGGTCTCCAGCTTCATGCGGCTGACCGATATTGCGCCGCTCTTGGAGATGTCCGGACTCATGTACGACGTCTCACCCGATGTGACCCGCCGGACGCTTCTATCACGCAATGTCACCTGCCACAGGCCTAAGGTCGGCAGATAAGGCATCGTGCCGCCGCGGCTCGAGCTGTAGACGATGCCCGTGCTGTCGGGCAGCCAGGCAAAACCGCTCATCATGTTGTTGTCATGCGTTAACTGCTGCGGTTTCCCTCCAGTTACCGGCGCGACGAAAATGTCGAACCTGATGCTGTCTCCCCGCTGAAAGGCAATCCATCTGCCGTCCGGCGACCAGCGGGGATACAAGTAGTACGTGGCGGGCGCGAACTCAGCGACCACGTCGAATCTGGAACCGTCCGTCGGCGCGGTCACCAGCTGGATGCCCTCCTTAGCCAGCCGGAAGAGTGCAAGCCGTCCATCCGTTGGGCTGACGTCGGCACATCCGACGCTATTGACGACCCGCCGCGGCACGCCGCCAAGCGCCGGGATCTCCCAGATGCTCCCCTGGACGGCCCCTGATACCGCCGGCGAGAAATATAAGATCGAGCTCGAGTCGGGCGACCAGCGAGGGCACTCGTGATCGATGGTATCGCGTGTGATTTGCAGCGGCGCACCCCCAGCCACGAGCTGCACGAAGAGCTGGCGCTTGCCACCTACACGGGCGGTGAACGCCACCGATCGGCCATCCGGTGAAATGGCCGGAGACGCCTCAAGACCGGGAAGATCCGTGAGACGAACGACGCGGGTATCCGGCGGCGGCGATGGAGTCGCAGACGGCAGAAACCTGTCGCGCACCGTCAACAGCACTACGAGGGCTGTGCCAATCCCGAGCAACAGCGCCGAGAGGGCCACGCGGGACCGCCGTCGGCGCGTCGGCGCGGGAGCCGGCTCGGCATTCGTCGCCATCGCGTCTTCGAGCTCGATCCGCGCGTCTGCGATGTCGTGTAGCCGCCGTCTGGCATCTTTTTGCAGACAACGCGTCAGCACGCGTCGGATGCTGCCCGGCGTATCGGCCGGCAGTGACGTCCACGCGGGCTCGACGCCGACGACGGCCGCCATGGTGTCCGTGACGGTCTGGTGTGCGAACGCTGACGTGCCGGTGCACATCTCGAAGAGCACGCACCCGAAGGCCCAGATGTCGGTGCGTTTGTCGACCGGCTGGCCTCGCGCCTGTTCCGGGCTCATGTACGCGGCGGTGCCGAGAACCATGCCTGCAACCGTCCCGCCCGTCATGGTCGGAGACGTCGACAGATCCGACGTCGAGCCTTCGGCCGGCAGGGCTCTTGGCAAGACCGAAGTCGAGCACCTTGACCACCCCATCGGGCGTGATCTTGATGTTGGAGGGTTTGAGATCGCGATGGATGATCCCCGCCCCGTGGGCAGCGTCGAGCGCGTCGGCGATCTGTTTCGCTACGGCCAAAGCCTCCGAGAGAGGCAGCGGGCCCCGGCGCACGCGATCGTCCAACGTGTCGCCCTCGACCAACTCGAGCACCAGGGCCGGCACGTTGCCGGTGTCTTCGAAACCGTAGATGGCCCCGATGTGCGGATGATTGAGCGATGCGAGCAGTCGTGCTTCGCGTTCGAAGCGCGCCACGCGATCGGCGTCCGCCGTGAATGACGGCAGCAGGATCTTCAGCGCGACGTCGCGCCCAAGCTTGGTATCGCGCGCGCGATACACTTCGCCCATCCCGCCGGCCCCGAGCAGCGCGACGATCTCGTGGACGCCGATCCTGGTTCCCACTGACAGAGCCATGCGGTCGGGTTCATATTAGTCGGGTTGCGTGGCTGAAACCGTCTCTTTCCAGATTACTCCTCGAAAGTCGTTAGCGTAATCCTCTCGCGCGGTGGGCCCGGCGACAACACACTGGCGGCGATAGCGCGCAGCAAGCCCAATACGCTGATTCCCCGCTTTTCGTCAGTCGTTCGGCAGACTGTTGTTGCGCGGCCCGCGCAAATCCAACGTTTCCGGTGGTATGGCAATTGCGACTCCGGCCGGCGGTGGCGCAAGTCCCTTTCGCGTCGACGTACTCGGAACCCACAATCATGTGGCGCATCTGCAACACTACAGACGGCCGTCGCGCGTTCGCCGTCATCGTCCCTCAGGGATCGAAAGCCAAGGCGGGGTGGTTCAGCCAGGGCATACCGCAGGAGTCCCGCGCATTCGTGAGTTGGCATGCCGCGATGTGCTGGCTCGAAGCCAAGCTCGTGACGCTGGAGCTGCACGACTGGCACCTGGAAGAACCCCGGGACGGGTGAGGAGCACTGCACGTCCCGCGTTCGGATGATCGCGATAGTTTCCAGGCGTGAACAATTCGCCGGGGATGGACGTTCGTTTCGCTTGTCGGCGGGCATCTGACGCGCACGGCGCACCGGGGTCCCATCGGCAGCGCGTCACCTGGGCGGCTGGCCTGTACGAAATCAAGTCGCTGATCGACTCTGGCGGTACGGGCGAGGTCTACCCGTATAATGCGGCCAACTCCCGAACCATGCGTGTCGCTCCTGGTACCCGCCTTGGCCCTTACGAAATCGTTTCCCTGGTCGGCGCCGGTGGCATGGGGGAGGTGTATCAAGCACGAGATACGCGTCTTGCCCGCACGGTTGCGATAAAGCTCACCCGGAGCGACGCTGGCGAAGCCACCCAGTCGCAGGCCCTGTTCGAACGAGAGGGCCGTGCGATTGCGGCGTTGAATCACCCTCGGATCTGCGGCGTGTACGACGTGGGTAGCTTCGAGTCCCAGAACTATCTCGTCATGGAGTGGCTCGAGGGCGAAACGCTCGAGCAGCGGCTCCGACGCGGTCCGCTCCCCTTGGATCAACTATTGTCTGTCGCGATCGCAGTCGCTGAAGGGTTGGTAGCGGCCCACCGGGCCGGGATTGTCCACCGCGACCTCAAGCCCTCGAACGTGATGCTTTCCCGAGACGGCCCGAAGCTCCTCGACTTCGGCATCGCCAAGACAGTCCAGGTCGCCAAAGGACAAGGGACCGACCAAACCGTTACCACGCCATCAACTATCACCGGACGAATTGTTGGAACCGTCCCCTACATGGCCCCCGAGCAGTTGGAGGGCGGAGCGGCCGACGGCCGCACGGATGTGTTCGCATTCGGTGCGATGTTGTTCGAGATGGCTACCGGCCAGCGAGCGTTCGGAGGCACCTCCGCTGCATCGCAGATTGCCGCCATCCTCGCCGATGCGAGGCCGCACGCTTCACAACGGCGTCCTGACATTCCACGGGCACTCGATCGAATCATCTCAACGTGCCTCGCTCGAAATCCCGACGATCGCTGGCAGCACGCTGCCGACTTGTTGCGCGAACTTCACTGGGTGGCAGAAGACGACCGCGACCGTGGCACAGCAGGTGCGCGACCGCGTCGTTCGCGGACTGTCCCCCTTTACTGGGCGGCGGCGGTGCTCATTGTCAGTCTGGCGATGGCTCTCTGGTGGTCGGCGAGAGACTCAGCGCCGCTCCCGAACCCGCAACCCGTTATCGTTCTGCTCGATTCACCCCTGCCAGGCCGCGTGTACGATCCGCGAACCGCCGCTGAGGGAGGCACCAATGCGGACGACGTGACGGATGCGCTGCGCGCGCTGCCTGTGGCGATCAGGAAGGAAAACACCAGCGCGGTGTGGGATCGCGAGGAGCAGGTGCTCCTCGAAAACCCCGACCTCATTGTCAGCCATCTATCGTGTTTCGTGGACGAGCGAGTCGCGGCCGGCAATCCCGCCATCACCGAACACCTTTCAGACGTCGCCGAATACCGCTTGTTGCTCTTCTTCGCTTATCTGGCGGCGAGGAATCCGCGGACCCACTTCATCGCGTACACGAGAACGCAATTCGCCCGTAAAGGAGGGGAGGCTGTCTGGTTGGCTGACACAGAGGCGCATCTCCCGATCTTGCGGGGACGATTGCATACACTGACGGTTCCCGGGGGCAGGGAACGCGCGACCTTTCGAGACCCGGCAACGGCAGAATTGGTGCGGACGCGGGTCAAGCAGATTCTGAATATTCGATAAAGGTCCTTCGCAAATCTCGCGTTACCCACTGGACGTCGTCGTCCTCAGCAATGCCCTGCGCCGTGTGGACGAAGACGGATCCGTCGGCACCCCCTAGGCCGACTGGGCTTGACGATGCTCGCTCTGGTGGTTGTCGGAAGCATACGCGTCATCGTCAGGCAAGGTAGTAGCGCTTGCAACGGGTTCGTAAATTGCCGCGACGGTTCGAGCGACCTCCGAGGACGGGAGACCCGTGGCCGTGCTGCCAAACGCGAACTGGTGCTCTTCCGCTTTAACACGCACGATGCTCGATCGTCTTGTTCGACCGACACCCAGAAATGTCACCCAGGCCTGTTTCGAGGCTCGGATCGCTTGAACGTCCTATTAAAATTGCGAAGTCGCAGAGATTGGGGAGGCAGGGAGGCTCACGAATCGTTTTTCGTCCGCTTGTCGCTGTTCGCAATCTCTCGACAAGTCTTTCAGATTCTGCCAGTTCGCCGACCGCTGTCTATTCATCGGGCTTCCTCTGTTTGCCGCCTGTTGCGGATTTTGCCGGCGCGATGTCACTCATAATGTCACTCGCGGCGGACGTCTACTCAGATCCTCTGGTCGAAGTGCGCGTCGAAGTCCCTTGCTAAACTCTGCGGCGTGAGGCAGGAGTAATTCCGTCCGCGCGGCGGTTACACAGCGAACCGAACCCGTTAGGTTGTGACCGCCCGGAACGCTTCGCGACCCTGGTTGGAACGCAGTAAACTAACCGCCCCCCCATGATCGGCACGACGGTCTCGCATTACCGAATCCTCGAATCCATCGGTGCCGGTGGAATGGGCGTCGTCTACCTGGCCGAAGACGAGCGCCTGCACCGCAAGGTCGCGCTCAAGTTTCTGCCGCCGACGATGGCGCAGGACGCGCACGCGCGCGCCCGTCTTCTGCGCGAGGCGCAGGCCGCAAGCGCTCTCGACCATCCCAACGTCGCCACGGTGTACGACGTCGGCGAATGGAACGGGCAGCTGCTTCATCGCGATGCCGTTCTACGACGGAGAGACGCTGCGGCAGCGCATCGAGCGCGGCCCGCTCACCGTCGGCGAGGCGGCGACGCATCGCCGGACAGATCGCGTCCGGGCTGGCCGCCGCGCACCGCGCGGGCATCGTGCATCGCGATCTCAAGCCCGGCCAACGTCGTGCTGACCCGATGACGGCCACGTGAAGATCGTCGATTTCGGCCTGGCGAAGGTCTTCTCCGAAACCCAGGCGACGGCCACCCGAATGACGGCGGCCGGCACGACGGTGGGCACCGTCGCCTACATGGCGCCCGAGCAGGCGACTGGGATCGACGTCGACGCACGCGCCGACGTGTGGGCGCTCGGGGTGACGCTCTACGAGATGCTGACCGGGCGCCTGCCGTTTCCGGGAGAGACGGCGCCCGCCATGCTCCTCGCCGTCGCATCGAAAACGCCGACGCCCGTTCGTGACCTGCGATCCCGATACGTCCCGAAGACGCTCGCTCGCATCGTCGAGCGCGCGCTCGAAAAAGATCCCGCGCGGCGGACGATCTCGGCCGACGACATCGCCGCCGAGATCGCGCGCTGGCAGCTCACCTCGTCTGCGGACGCCCTCGGCGCGCGGTCAGTGCGACGCTCGACGACGCGGTGGTGGATCGGCCATCGCGGCGGTCGCATTGCTCGCAGCCGCCGTGCCGGCGTGTGGTTCGTCCGGCAGAACGCGCGGACACGGTGGGCGCGCGAGCAGGCGCTGCCGCAGATCGATCAGCTGCTCGGAGCGCGAGCAGTACGCGCAGGCGTTCGCAATAACCGCAGCAGGCGAAACAGTACATTCCGAACGATCCGGTCTGGAAGCGAATCGACCCGATCGTGTCGCGCCGCGTCACCGTGCAGACGACACCGCCGGGCGCGCGGTGTCGTACCGGCCTGTGGGCTCGTCCGGCGACTGGATCGCGCTTGGGACGAATCGCCCACTGGCGGAACGCGGTCGTGCCCAATGCGTACCTCGAGTGGCGCGTTCGAGAAGGCAGGGTTACGTGACGGCCACCGATGCGATCGACTTCGGCATCCGGCCGGTCGCTGCGTGTCCGGGTGACCTTGCATACCCCCGAACAGACGCCGCCGGAGATGGTGCACGTCAGCCGCCGGCGATCAGCGTCGCGCCTTGATCGCGGGTCTGGATCACCTGCCGCCTCAACCGCCTGCGCGATTTCTGGATCGATCGTTACGAGGTGACGAACCGCGACTTCAAGCGCTTCGTGGACGCCGGCGGCTATCGCGACCGCAAGTACTGGCAACACCCATTCGTGGATGGCGGCCGCACGCTCACGTTCGAGCAGGCGATGGCGCGCTTCAGGGACTCGACGGACCAGCCGGGGCCGGCCACATGGGAGTCGGGGAACTTTCTCGAAGGGCAGGACGACCTGCCCGTGACGGGCGTGAGCTGGTACGAGGCGGCAGCGTTTGCCGCGTTTTCTGGCAAGTCGTTGCCGACGATTTTTCATTGGAGCCGGGTCGCCGATCAGCGCATGAGCGGCTCCGTGGTCGCCGCGCAGCAATTTTCAGAGCCGCGGCCTCATGAAGGGTGGGGCGAGCGGAGGCATGAATCGTTACGGCGCGTTCGACCTGGCTGGCAACGTCAAGGAATGGTGCTGGAACAGCGCGAGCGACGCCAAGCGCTACATCTGGGCGGCGGTTGGGACGAGCCGGCCTATATGTTCAACGATCCTGATGCGCGCTCGCCGTTCGAGCGGGCAGCCAACTTCGGATTCCGCTGGGTCAAGTACGCCGATGACGACGTGGTGGCGAAGCGCGGGAGAACTGGTGGCATACGCGGCGCGCGACTTCTCTCGCGAGCGGCCCGTCACTGACGATGTGTTCGCGGCCTACCGCACGTTGTACGAATACGACAAGGCGGATCTCGCCGTGCGCGCGAGAGTCGTCCGATGATTCCGGCACTGACTGGCGAGTCGAGAAAGTGTCGTACGCGGCGGCCTATGGCGGCGAGCGAGTGCCGGCGCTGCTCTATTTACCGAAGCGACGTTCAGCCGCCGTATCAGGCCGTCGTCTTCTTTCCGGGCTCGAATGCGATTTCGCAGCGATCGAGCGCCGAGATCAACACGCGAGGCTTCGACTGTGTGATCAAAAGTGGTCGAGCCTTCATCTATCCGATCTACAAGAGCACGTTCGAGCGGAGCAGATGAGGTCACGAGCGATTACTCCGAACCTGACCAACACGTATCGCGAGCATGTCGATCGCCTGGTCGAAGGACGTGCGCCGCACGGTGGACTATCTCGAGACCCGCCCCGACATCGATCGCGATCGGATCGCGTTCATAGGCCTCAGCTGGGGAGCCAGCCATGGCTCCCGTCTTCCTCGCGGTCGAACCTCGATTCAAGGCCGCCGTCCTGATCGTCGGCGGGTTTTATGTCCAGCGCGTCGATGCCCGAAGTGGAAGCGATCAACTTTGCGCCGCGCGTGAAGATGCCGGTGCTGCTGCTCAACGGCCGATTCGATTTCTTTCTGCCCGAGGAAACGCACGCAGATTCCGATGTTCCGTTTCCTGGGCACGCCCGATGCGCAGAAGCGCCGGGTCGTGTACCCCACCGGGCACAACATCCCACGGCCGGATCTGATCCGCGAATCGCTCGACTGGCTGGATACCCACCTCGGTCCCGTTCGCCAACCTTGATACCTTGTCGCAACGATTTGCTTGATGGCGGAGTCTTCGCACAAAGAGGATCGCCGCTGCGAATTACCTCTGGCTGGTCGCCAAGGGGTTTACCCACTGCCTCAGGTCAACGTGACTCATTCAGCTAACGCGCGTTCTGGACTCGGAGAGAGCACCTCGCTCGGAAATGTCACTCGAGCTTGATGAGCCTCACAATCTCAGAATTTACTAAAGAAGACCACGAGATAATGAACGGGCTGCGAACCGAGATTCCCCGAGGCACTTGCGACAATCTCAGGGCGGAAGTGCTTGAAGTGATTGACGTTCTGTCGGAGTGCGACCCCAGGTTCGAAGTGGCTGGGTGTTTGGGACGATTTCCGCAACTGGCTGATCAAGTGCGATAGGTCTTCTCAATGTCGGGGATCAGTTCCTTCTCCAGAAAGCCAAGGAATGCTTCCGCACGCGGCGGCCCGGGATAATCTTTGGCTACCACAGGCATCATGTCGCGGTTTCGATCGGTATTTTCAATCGCAACAATGATCATCTCCGGGGCATTGCGGTCGTTCCGAAGGCGGGTCGTGATGGCGATCATCTCGAGCAGAAACGCCGGAGTGGCATCCAACAAATACAGCACCGGGTAGGCGTTGCCGGATGTGTTGTAGCTGGCCGGCAGATGAACAAAGACCTTCCTGTCTTCACCCAGAATTATGGACTTCATCGTCCGCGTGACGCCCAGCGTCACGCTCACTTCTTGGGCAAATGCCAGTTGCGGAGAGCCCAGGGTCAGAAGCATCACGACAGTCAGAAGTCTGTGGACACACGACGTCGAGCTCGGAGGCATGCGAGCAAAGCATACGGCATCGCGGCCCCGTCGTCATTCGGGATGTGCCGGTCCCTACGACTTCGAGAACGTGTGGGTATTCGCCATGATCTGATCGCCATCTTCGGCAGCGTTGTGCCAGGGGACTGCTATACTCCCTCGCTCCCTCCGTATCCATGAAACGAGCTTGCGAATGGCACGATGACGAAAACACTTTCTGCACTCGTTTTGACGGTGATGGCTACGGCGTGCAGCGCGACTGAGCCCGCGCAACCTCCGGCGCCGCAACCCGTAACAGCGCGGCGACCGAACATCGTCATGGTGCTCGTCGACGACATGCGCTGGGATGAGATGCGCACGTCCGGACACCCGTTCATCGAGACGCCGAACATGGATCGGCTTGCGCGTGAAGGCGCGCGGTTCGTGAACGCGTTTTCCACGACGCCGCTCTGTTCACCAAGCCGCGCCAGCTTTTTGACCGGTCAGTACGCGCACACCAATGGCATCGTCGATAACACCGCCCGCCCGAGTCACAACCTGCGCGTGTTCCCGTTGGAGCTGCAGCGCGCTGGTTACCGGACGGGCTTCTTCGGCAAGTGGCACATGGGCAACGACGACAGCCCGCGACCCGGGTTCGATCACTGGGTCGCGATGCCGGGCCAGGGCGAAGCGATTGATCCGACGTTGAACGTCGACGGCACGAGCGTGCAGAACAAGGGCTACACCACGGACCTGCTGACCGATTACGTCGAGCGCTTCATGGATCGCCCTTCCGATCAGCCGTTCCTCGTCTATCTCGCGCACAAGGCAATTCACCCGAACGTGACTCAGAGTGACGACGGGCGGCTTGTGGTGATACCCGGACAGCCGGGTGGGTTCGTCGCGGCCGAGAGACATCGTGGTCGCTATCAGGGCCGCACGATGCCGCGCCGGCCGAATGCGATGAAGGCGCCGATCGGTAAGCCGGCACTCCTCCGCCAGATCGACAAGCTGCCGCCGCTCGGGCCGAAGACGGCGACGTCGGACGAAGAGATTCGCGGGCGCATCGAGATGCTGCTCGCGGTGGACGACAGCCTCGGCCGGATTATCGCTGCGCTCGAGCGCAAGGGCGCGCTGGACGATACCGTCGTCGTGTTCACGAGCGATCACGGGTACTTTTACGGCGAACACGGCCTGAACGAAGAGCGGCGACTCGCCTACGAAGAAACGATTCGCATCCCGCTCGTCGTGCGCTTCCCGCGGCTGGCCAGTGCGGGTACGACGCTCGGCGAGATGGCGCTCAACATCGACCTCGCGCCGACATTGCTCGACATCGCCGGACTGACGCCGCACCGCGACATCCAGGGCCGATCACTCGTGCCAGTCCTGAAGCAGAAGGCTCGCAACTGGCGCTCATCGTTTCTCGTGGAGTACTTCACCGACACCGTCTTTCCGCGCATTCGCAACATGGGCTACGTCGCCGCGCGCACGCCTCGGCACAAATACATCCAGTACCGCGAACTGCCGGGAATGGACGAGCTTTACGATCTCGAGAAGGACCCGTACGAAGAGACCAACCTGTTCGCCCGCTCCGAAGCGCGCGAGACGCTCCGTGAGATGCAGGCCGAGCTCCGCGCACTCCTCGAACAGACTCGGTTCCCGGCGGCCGCCACTGCGAAATAGGCCTGACACCGGGCTGTCTTCGTGACCGTCTGCACCTCACGCCGGTGGACGGTCGCGCCCACGTTCGCAACGGTAGGACCCGCGTCAACCTTTTCTGATCTTTCCCTTCATTGGGCTTGAAGGCCGCTGTCGATCAGCGGCGAAATGTCGACCCCAGGGGCATCGCCAAAAATCTCCTCTACGAGGAGACCTTACGGGCAGGCATCGCCGAACGTTGAGCTGAACGACCTCTCTGGGATTCGAACCCTTGCCGATTTGCGCCAACCTGCGACGACGCTGACGTTCGTGGAGTCCGAAGACGGTGACGCGCCTGCCGCGCTGAAGTAGGCAGCCAAAACAAGAATGCGCAATCTGTTGCTCTACAAGGCGTTTGGACTCTTCGCATTAAGTGGCTGGGAGGCAGGGATTCGTGCCGAGCGCGGCGAGATTCATCGCGCCGCGCGAAGCCTAGAAGCGTGCCGAGCAGCCACGAACGAGCGAGCGTGTGAAAGCTGGCTGGGAGGCAGGGATTCGAACCCCGATAACGTGCTCCAGAGGCACGCGTCCTACCGTTGGACGACCTCCCAATCCTGGAATTCCAAGGCGGGTTCATCACGCCGAAGCTCTTCACTGATGCGTAGAGCGGAGGCGGAACGAAACCCTGATTATACATGCTAGGCTGAGGCTATGCGCCCAAGGGGCCTCACGACTGCGTTGGGATCCATTCTGATTCTGACGCTCATGGCGTCGACTGCATCAGCGCAATCCCTCTACATCGGCGGCACGGCCATCGCCGACATCAGACGGTTCGACAGCGTCGAGCTCGACCCGCGCGCCCTCTCGATCCTCGGCGACATTTCGTCGAGGGACGGCATCGCCGCGGGGGGCGGCCTTCGCGTGGGTACATTTCTTCACCCGCTCTGGAGCCTGGAGCTGGCCGTGGACGCAGGCGACCGCATCACGAGCGCTTTCCTGAATCCGATCGAAAGACTCCCAACCAGGTCCTCGACGCTCAGACTGCCCGAGATCTCGACCAGCACGAGCTTCGTGACGGTGAGCACGGTTGTCGGATTTCACCCTGAGAAGGCGGGACGCGTGCGCCTGGGTTATTTCGGCGGACTCGCGCTTGTGAGGGGCAAGTATGAAACGACATTTCCTGATTTCTCGTACTTTCCGATTGACGTCGAATTTTTCGCAGAGCTAGGTTCCATCCCGGGCCTGTCGTCCGTCCAGCTGCCGGCTCCAACAGTCGCAAGCCAGACGCTGCGGCACAGCGACAACTCCGCCGGCGCCGTGCTGGGGTTTGAAGCCGCCGTCGACGTGACCCGCCGCTTTGCCGTCGTTCCAGGCATCAGGACGATCGTCTTCTCGAATGGCGGACAGACCGTGTTCCTGATTCGACCGGAAGCAGGCGTGCGGTGGAGTTTTTAGGTCCGCCTGTTCAAGTCCGTGAAGGCCCGGTGGCGTGAATGCGCTGCTCCACTTCGCTGAAGCGCGCGTCGGCTTCGGGCTCCGGCCACATCAGCGCAACCCCCATTCCGACGATGAACGAGAGCGGGATCGACACAAGCCCTGGATTGCGCAGTGGAAACCACGCCGCGGTGTTCTTCAGCACGTCGATCTGAATCGTTGGCGAGAGAAAAATAAGTATCAGGCTCGACGCGGTGCCGACGAGCATGCTCATCTGCGCCCCGCGCGTCGTGAACTTGCGCCAAAACATCGACATGAGCAGCGCAGGGAAATTCGCGCTGGCCGCGATCGCAAATGCCAGCCCCACCATGTACGCGACGTTCTGCCCCTTGAACACGATTCCCAGCACGATCGCCATGACGCCCAGCACGACCGTCGCGGCGCGCGCCACCCGAAGCTGCTCGCGCTCGGACGCGGCGCCGTGGCGCACCACATTCACCCACAGATCGTGCGACAGCGTGGCAGCACCGGCAAGCGTCAGTCCTGCGACGACGGCCAGGATCGTGGCGAACGCCACAGCCGAGATGAATCCGAGAAACGCATCGCCGCCGACGGCCTTCGCGAGCAGCGGTGCAGCCATGTTTCCGCCGGCGTCAATCGCGCGAATCGCCGGCTGCCCCACCAGCACCATCGCGCCGAACCCGAGAATGAACGTCAGCAGATAGAAAAATCCGATGAATGCGGTCGCGTAGCTCACCGAGACGCGCGCGGTCTTCGCGTCCTTCACCGTGTAGAACCGCATCAGGATGTGCGGCAGTCCGGCCGTGCCCAGCATGAGCGCGAGCCCGAGCGACATCGCATCGAACGGATTCGAGACCAGCCGGCCGGGCGCGAGAACCGCCACACCATATTGATCGGATGCGGCCCTGAACAGGGCGAGCGGGCTGAACGCGAACCGCGACAACGCCATCAGTGCCAGCAGAAAGGCACCGCTCAACAGCAGCACCGCCTTGATGATCTGCACCCACGTCGTCGCCATCATGCCGCCGAAGAGCACGTAGGCCAGCATCACCACTCCGACGAGCACGATGGCGGTCTCGTACTCGAAATCGAACAACAGCCTAATCAGCGTGCCGGCGCCAACCATCTGCGCGATCAGATAGAACGAGACGACCGCCAGCGATCCGATGGACGCAGCAACGCGAACCGGGCCCTGCTTCAGTCGAAATGCCACGACATCGGCGAACGTGTATTTGCCGAGATTGCGCAGCGGCTCAGCGATGAGAAACATCACCACAGGCCAGCCGACGAGAAATCCGATCGAGTAGATCAGGCCGTCGAAGCCGGAAAGGGACACCATCCCGGCAATGCCGAGAAAGCTGGCGGCGCTCATGTAGTCGCCGGCGAGCGCGAGGCCGTTCTGCAGGCCAGTGACGCTTCCACCCGCGGTGTAGAAATGATCGGCGCTGCGCGTGCGCCGGGCGGCCACGAATGTGACGCCGAGCGACAACGCAATGAAGATGAAGAAGAAAACGCCTGTCACACCCGGTCCCGCAGGGCGCCGATCGCCGCGTCGTAGCGGGTGTTGGCCCATCGCACGTAGATCCAGATGAGCACCCAGGCGGCGATGATGACGAGCGCGCCAAGGAGAATTCCCAGGCTCAGACCAGGCACGATGAGCTGCCCCAGCAGTGGCTTTGCGTATGCGACAAGAAGGATGAACCCGAAATAGAGGACCATCATCGCGATGGTCAACGCGATGGCGATGCGCCATCGCGCATCGTCCAATGCCTTCAGTTGTTCGGTGTGGTTCACGCCGACGGAGTATATGTTACGGCCTGGCGGACGCGAAGAATTCCGCCGGCGGGACGACGGGGGCCGCGCTCCCGCTGACGGGCTGCGCCGGTGGCGCCGGCACGGCCGGCAGCGCAAGTGGTTGCGCGAGCTCCTGACGTATCTGATCCCATTCGTAAATTCCAACTCCGACGATCCCCAGGACCAGGCCTGCCGCCAATAGCATCGCGGACTGCCGCAGGCGCCGGCGTCCGGGATCTTCTTGCGGCTCGTCGCTGACCTTGCGCCCATCTGGCTCGGTGAGCAGGAAGCGCGGACCCTCGTAGGGCGTCTCTAAAACGGAATCCGCGGGAAGCACCTGCTCCACGAGAAGCGCTTGCTCCACGAGAAGCGCTTGCTCCACGGGAAGCGCTTGCTCCACGGGAAGCACCTGCTCCACAGGAAGCACCTGCTCCATGGGAAGCACCTGCTCGTCGGGAAGCGACGGGTTCTCAGGAAGCGACTCCTCCGCAGGGAAAAGGTCCGTCGACAATGTCGCAGGCGCAGGCGCACGCCTCTCAACGACGCGCCTCTCGGGAATCGGCGGCGCGGGCGGGGCGTAGCCGAGATCGGCGACCGCAGACGCGACAATGTCCGGTGTGATGATCCAGGTCCGGTCGAGATGCCCGCGGTGCAGCGACTTGTCCGCAAGCAGGTTGAGAAGTCGGGGATTTCCGTTGGACGCGCTGTAAAGACTGTCGAGCGCGTCGGATGTGAATTCCACGCGTTCCGTGCCACTGCCCGCAACCACGAGACGATGATCGATGTACCCCGGCAGGGCAACCCGATCGAGCGGCTGAAGCGAACAGCGCACGGATATCCGCTGATCGACCTGCCTCATCGTCTGGTCCTTGAACTTGTCGCGAAGCTCGGGTTGGCCGACGAGCACCAGCTGGAGAAGTTTTTCGGGGCCTTCGAGATCGGCAAGAATGCGGATCTCCTCGAGGAGCGCCGACGAGAGATTCTGTGCCTCGTCGATGATCAGCACCGCGTAGGCCTGCAACGGGACGAGCGACCGGAGAAACTCATAGAGGGGATAGCTCAGCTCCGGACGTGTCGCGGCATGCAGCCGGCCGCTCTTCACATCCTCGACCGACACCACGCCGAACTCGATGAGCAGCATCTTCAGCAGGTCTTCGCGCGAGACGAACGGATCGGGCACGAACGCGCAGAAGGTCTTGCGGTCGAGCGACGCGAGCACGCCGCGGCACAGCGTGGTCTTGCCGGTACCAGGCTCGCCTGTGAGGACGATAATCCCTTCGCGTCTCCGGATGCCGGCCCTGAGCTCGTCGAACATGGGCGCGTGCACCGGGCTCTTATAAAGGAATCGAGGATCGGCAGAAAGGCTGAACGCCTTTTCTGTAAGCCCGTAGTAGGGCTCGTAGGTCAGGAACGAGGACCGTGCACCAGGTCCGGACGGCGACGTGAGATCGACGAGGGCATCTCGCATGGGTTGCTATTCATTTATCGGCCGGTCCGTTGGAAACTTGAGTGTGAAGGTCGTTCCGCCCCCGGGCCTGCTCGTAGCCGTGACTGTGCCGCCGTGACGCTCGACGATGGCCTTCACGATGGACAATCCCAGCCCGCTGCCGCTCGCCTGCCCGGCGCGTGACGGATCGGCCTTGTAAAACCGATCGAATACGCGCGACAGATGCTCGGGCGCAATGCCGGAACCGGTATCGATGACGGTGACGACTATCGCGGCGCCTTCGACTGCCGCGTTCAGCGCCACCCGGCCGCCTTTCGGCGTATGACGCAGCGCGTTCGCGGCGAGATTCTGGAGCGCCTGTTCCAGCCGCATCGGATCGCCAGGCACAATCTCGGCGCCGGCAGCAATGGCGGTCGCAATCTCGACACCCTTCTCTTCCGCCGCATGTCCGAGGCGCGCCACGACACGCCCGAACACATCTTCGAGCGGAACATCCTGCGCATCGAATGACTCGCCGCCACCTTCGAGCCGCGACAGATCCAGCAGATCGCCAACGATGTGCTCGACGCGCGTGGTCTCGTCGCGAATGATTGAGACATAACGATCGCGGGTGACGGGATCGAGCGACTGTGCGTGGAGCGAGAGCGTCTCGAGGTAGCCGCGCATGCCGGTCAGCGGCGTCATCAGCTCGTGCGAGACGTCGGCGAGGAGCAGACGGCGCGTGCGGTCGGCGGCCTGCAACTGCTCCGCACGCCGCTGCAGATCGTGTGTCATCTGATTGAAAGCATGCGCCAGAGCCGATACCTCGTCTCCGCCGTCCTCCCGCGCGCGAGCCGTGAGATCGCCCGCACCGACCTTGCGCGCAGCGTCCTCGAGGCTTCGCAGCCGGGGCCGAACCGGCCCGAAGATGAGCAGCGCAGCGACCGTGGTGCCGAGAATGACGAGCACAGTGCCGACGACAGCGAGCGTGGGACCGAGCTGACGCAAAGCGGAACGCGGTAACGCAATCACCACGCCTGCGGGAACGCCGTCGACGATCACGGCGCCGGCCGGACCTGTGCGCCGCATCGGCTGCTGTCCAAGCCTCGGCAGCGCACCATCCTGCGGTCTCATCCCACGACCGCCTGGCGGACGTCCCCGGCCGCCGCGTCCGCGCACGAACGAATCCGGATCGGCGTTCAGCCGCGCGCGCACGTCCTTCACCAACGCATCTGAGGGCATCGGCCCGTGCGTCGCGACGACGCGGCCGTCCTTCATGATGGCGACGAGCGGCACGCTGCCCTCGTACTCCTGCCTGAAGAATTGCTGAATATCGAGCGCCGGATTTGCGCTGAGCGCCTCACTGAGCTCGCGGGCAACAAGGCGCGTTACCTCCGGAGGCGGGGGGCCGGGCGCGACCTCCATCCCCGCGATCAGGTACACCAACGCGCCCCCCTGCACCGCGAGCATCGCGGCGAGAAACAGCACGAACCCAATCGCGATGCGCCAATACAGGCTCTGATACCACTTAGGCATAGGAGGGCTGAGGGCAGAAGGCCGAGAGCTTAGAGATCGGAAAACTTATAGCCATCGCCCCACACGGTCAGAATGAGTTGCGGCTCGGCCGGATCGACTTCGATTTTCTTGCGCAGGCGCTTGACGAGGGTGTCGACGCTTCGGCCCGTCACGAATGACTGCTCCTGCCACACCCGCGTGAGCAGCCGTTCTCGAGTAAAGACGATGCCGGGATTCGATGCGAGGACGTACAACAGATTGAATTCCTGGCGGGTCACGTCGATCTGCCGGCCCCGCACGCGTACACCGCGGCGCGACGGATCCAGCTCGACACCGCCTATGGAGACAGGACGCCCGTCGCCCTCAGCTGCGGTCAAGGGAGCGCGCGCGCGACGCATCAGCGCGGCCGCGCGCGCCACCAGCTCGCGCACACCAAACGGCTTCGTCAAGTAGTCATCCGCGCCACTGTCGAGGCCCATGACCTTGTCGGCTTCGTCACGGCGCGCGGTAAGCATCAGGATGGGCACGTCGCGATTCGGCCCATGCCGGCGAATTGCGCGAGTGACGGTCACACCGTCCACGCTCGGGAGCATGAGATCGAGAATGATGAGGTCGAAGCTCTTCTCGCCGGTGAGCAGCATCGCCTCTTTGCCATCGGCGATGGGCACGCACTCGTAGCCCTCGAGGCCCAGGTGCAGGCAGACGAGATCGCGGATGTTCTTCTCATCTTCAACGACGAGCACTCGGCGAGAGTCCATCAGCTTCAGTCAGATTGTAGTTTGTCGTGACCGCATCAGTTGCCCGTCACCGTCTTTTCACAGTTCTGCCGCCGCCCTGCCATCAAGGGTTTCGTCTAATGGATCAGTCAACGATTTCGACGGAGGATACATATGAAGAATACATTTCTGGGAGCGATTGTCGTGGCACTGGGACTTGGAGCGATGGTCCCGTTCGCCGGCTTGGCGCAGGATCAACAGCCTCAGGCGCAGGGGGAACAGCCGCGGCGCGGTGGCCGCGGGCCAGGCGGACCCGGTGGACCCGGGGGACGGATGGGTGGTGCGATGGGCGGCGCCCTGGGGTTTCGAGAAGTCATGCGCGATCTCACCGACGCGCAGCGCGGACAGGTGAAGGGGATTCACGAACGGCATGCCGGGCGCATCCAGCCGCTTGCGGAGCGTGCGCGCACCGCGCGTGAGGCGCTCAACAACGCGGTGCTGTCGGGCAACGCAGGGAATCTGCAGGCACTCAGCATCGAAGTCGGCAACGCCGAGACGGAGCTGACCTTCGCGCAGGCGCAGGTGCAGTCGGAAGTCTTCAACGTGCTGACGGCTGAGCAGAAGCAGCAGATCGCCGAGCGCCGGAAGCAAATGGAGGCTCGCCGGGCCGAAATGACGAAACGGCGACAAGAGCGCACGCAGTAGGTTCCGCTTCCGGGTTCCAGGTTCCGGGTTCCGGTTCCGGGTTCGAACCGGAACTGGAACTGGAACTGGAACTGGAACTTGGAACTTGGAACCAATGGCAACAGTGTTGCTCTGCCTGCCCAGTTATGCGCGTATTTGTCCTCTTTGCTAGACGATTCCTGCCGGTTATTGCCGCTCTTGCTGTCCTTCTTTTGACAACCGCTCCTGCAAATGCGCAAGGCATCGGATTTCAGGGAGGCGCCACGGTCGATCCAGAGCAGGCGTTTTTCGGCACTCACTTCGAGACGGGCGAGCTGTTTCAGAATTTCCGCTTCAGGCCCGGCCTCGATGGCGGATTCGGGGGGGATTTCTCGCTCGCCGCGCTCAACATCGAATTCCTGTATCACTTCCAGATTGGCCGCTCGTGGAGCGTCTACCAGGGCGGCGGTCCGGCTGTGATCTTCCTGCGTCAGAACGATCAAACCAGCACGCACGGTGGCTCGTTCTATACGTTCGGCTTCGCCCACGAGAACGGATTCTTCACCGACTTCAAAATCGGCGGCGGAAACTCTCCGACTCTGAAGTTCGGCGTGGGAATCACCCTCCGGAAGAAGGCTCCCTGAGGTAGCTGACGAGATTGCGAAGACGCGACAACGCAAGTGGCTTGCCCAACAGCGCCAACACTTCAAAAATTCCGGGGCTGACGCCTTTGCCCGTTGCCGCAATGCGCGCGGCGTGTATCAGCGCAGCTGCTTTAATGCCCCGCGCCTCAGCGGCGCCTCGCACGATCCGCTCGATCGCCGCTTCTTCGAAGGGGCCGCTATCAGCGTCCATCGCCACGATCAGCGCTTCGATGTGGGCGTCGAGGCCGGCTGCCGTTAGATACTTGCCAACCGCCTCGTGATCGTATTCCACCGTTGCCGTCAGAAACGGGCCGACCTGCGCGACGAAGTCGGGCAACCGGCGCACGCGCGGCAACACAAGCCGCAATACGCGCTGAAACCATTCGCGCCGGGCTGGGCTGTCGTACTCGTCTTTCCACATTCCGGCGGCCTGGAGCAGCGGCGTGACGTACCGCGCGAGATCGTCAGGCTTCAGCTGCGCGAGGTACTGCGCGTTGAACCAGTCGAGCTTCTCCGGGTCGAACACCGCCGCGCCGCCGCTGATACCTTTCAGTGAGAACGCCGCGATTAACTCCTCGCGCGACATCACCTCGCGGTCGCCGCCGGGCGACCAGCCGAGCAGCGCCAGGAAATTGACCATGGCATCGGGCAGATATCCGAGGCGCTCGTATTCCGTTACCAACGTGATGCCGTGCCGCTTGCTCAGCTTCTTCTTGTCGGCGCCCAGAATCAACGGCACGTGCGCAAACTGCGGCGGCGTTCTTCCAAGCGCCTGCCACAGCAGAATGTGCTTCGGGGTATTCGAAATGTGATCGTCGCCGCGAATCACATGGGTGATGCCCATATCGATGTCATCGGCCACGACTGACAGATGATAGATAGGCACATCGTTCGAGCGAAGGATCACGAAGTCCTCGATCTGCTCGTGATCGACCTCAATGCGGCCCCTGACGTGATCGGTGTACGACGTCTTCCCAACCGGCACTTTGAATCGCAGCGCCGGCCGGACGCCGTCGGCCTCGAGCCGCGCCCGCTCGTCCGCGGAGAGATTGAGGCAGGCCCGATCGTATTTCCAGCCGCCGCCGCCCTCCTCTGCGGCTTCGCGTCTTTCTCTCAGCAGATCCGGCGGGCAGTAGCACTTGTACGCAAACCCGCCCGCGAGCAACCGACGCGCGACCGCCTGATGACGTTCGAAGCGCTGCGTCTGGAAATACGGGGCATGCGGGCCGCCAATGCCGGGACCTTCATCCCATTCCAACCCGAGCCAGCGCATCGACTCCAGAATGCCGGCCACCATTTCATCAGAGGAGCGATCCGTATCGGTGTCTTCGATGCGAAGAATAAAGGTGCCGCCGTGCCGGCGGGCGAACAGCCAATTGAAAAGGGCCGTCCGCGCGCCGCCAACATGAAGGTAGCCGGTCGGAGAAGGAGCGAATCGAACCCGCGGGCGATCCATTCCCGCGAATTCTATCGCGTCAAGAGCAGCTCATTATTTCGACGAGCGGCACGATCGCCCAGGACTGTTGCGAGCTTCGGCAGCGTCGCGGGTCGCGCTTCACGACCGGGCCACGATTCGTCGCCCGACAGACCAGCTGGACGCGGCAGCGCCCGGGTTGCAACCGCCATCATTCTGCCGACGGTGTTCGGTAACAGCCGGTCGAGTATGGCCATCAACCGCGCGTGCGGCGTGATGGTCAGGTGGGGAGCGCCGCGCCGGGCGGCTTCGACAATCTTCCGCGCGGCGCGGGTCGCGTCAATCGACACAATCGGCAGCGAGCTGAGCGTCGCGAACCACGCGAACTCCGCCTCGTGTCTTCCCTTCATCAGGGCATTGACGGCCGACCCCGTTCGCATCAAGCCGGGGCATACGGTTGTGACACGGATGCCGTCCTTCGCGACTTCGGCGCGCACGGCATCCGAGTAGCCGACGAGGGCGAACTTGCTCGCCGCATACGGCGCAAGATGGGGCACTGCTACCAGGCCTCCTATCGACGCGATGTTCACAATGCGTCCACTGCACCGCTGGCGCATGTAGGGGAGAACTGCGTCCGTGCAGTGGAGCGCGCCCCAGAAATGGACGTTCATCGCGTGGTGAAAATCGCCGTATGCCATGTGCTCGAGCGGCCCGACCTGTATGACGCCGGCGTTGTTGATAAGGATGTCGATGCGGCCGAAGTGATGCGCGACAATCTCGATTGCCTGGCGCACGAGCGCGCGTTCCGCGACATCGCAGGCGATGGTGAGCACGCGGCTGTCGTCGCCAAGCTGTTCCTTCGCCCGCATCAGCTCTTCGCGGTTGCGCGCCAGCAGCGCTACGCGCGCGCCCTGCTTGCGGAGCTCACGCGCCATCAACAGCCCGAGTCCACGCGATCCGCCCGTGATGACCGCGACGCGACCGGTATAGGAGTAACGTCTTCGGGTTCCGGGTAGCCTCATTGCTGGGGATCCTCCGGGCTGAAAAGATGCACGACCCATTCCACGGAGCGGATCTTGAAGGAGGACAGGGATGAGTATTTTGCGTGGAGCTGCTGCCGGATTTGCCGCGACCGTGCCGATGACCATCGTGATGGAGGCGCTCAGAGGGGCGCTGCCCGCCGAGCAGCACCGGCGAATGCCGCCGCGGGAAATCGTCGATCGCACCATTGAAAAAGCCGAGGAAGCAACCGGAGAAGCCGCCAATCTGGACCGGGCAGACCGTCTTCTCCTGACCACCGTTGCGCACTTTGGCTTTGGCGCGGCAGCCGGGGCCCTGTACGGGGCGGCAATTGGATCGCGCCACTCATCAGCCTTGAAAGGGATCGGATACGGGCTGGCCGTATGGGCGGTGTTCTACGGTGTCGGGCTGCCGTCGCTCGGCCTCCACACTGCCGCACCCGACGACACGAAGGATCGCAACGAGGTTCTTATTGGGTCTCATGTGGTGTGGGGTGCAGTGCTCGGCATGTTGACGCGAACGACGGTTTTGGGATCGGCGTCTCAAAATAGCGCACGGCGGGATTTTGGACAGACGCAAGGTGAATTCTACTAAACGCACCAATCACTTTAGAATCAAGCAGTTAGATGACTGGCGCTTCGGGTTGGCAGGGGTCCCGTTTTTGCTATTTCGCATGGCCCCAATATCGACCCTTCAGGAACCACAACCGCAGACACGTGAACAGAATCCCCAGCACCTGCAGACGCAGGGCAAGCTTGCCCAACTCGAACAGTTGCTGAAGCAGGGGCGCACGCACCTTCAGACGCTCCGCAGCCAGCTCGATCAGGCGAAGAGAGAGCGGGACGAGTTCCGCGGGAAGTTGGATCACGCGCAGGCCGAGCGGGACGATATCGAGGAGAAGCGCGACCAGATGGCGTACCTGTTGAGCGAGCTGCGCGTCGAACGCGATCGGATTGCCGACCAGTTGAAATCCACCGAGTCGGACCGGTTGACGCTCGAGGAGAAACTTGGCGACGCCGCCGGCGATGTCGAGCAGCTGCGTGCCGGCGCCGACCGCGCGCTCGCGCTTGCGCGGGAAATTGTCGAGCTCTACGAGGAGCCGATGCCGTCGAGTGACCCACGGTCCATCGAATAGCGCCGCATCCCACAGAAAACTGGACTAGCGCGCTGTAAGAATCCCCCCGCCGCTGTCCGTCCACCAGACACAACAGCGCCACGCCGTGCGTGGCGCCCCAAGGTTGACTTCATCCCTCGTTTGGATTCCTATCTATGGCCAGTGCTGCGCAAGGCAGCCCTCATCTATGACTAAGTCCGCCCTTGCCGTCGTCGCTCTTGGGTTCCTCGCGTGCCCGCTCCAAAGCTGGGGTCAAACCGGACCGATTCGTATCCCCACCAAGGACGGCGAAGGGTACAGGGTCACGCGGACCAACGTCAGAAGTGAGCGGGCTCCCGCAGGCTACGCAGGGAAAACCGACGCCGAGACGGTGACCGCGATCGGGAATACTCCGGCGACGATGGGCAAGACCATCGTCGCGCGCTTCATGCTCGCCAACAAGATCAAGATCTGCCCGGCAGCTGACGGCACGTCAGAGGGCACGGGCGTGTTTTCGCTCAGCCTGGATTACACCGACGATCAGCCCAGCGGCATAAACCGGCTCCACATCGAGATGAAAACCGATGCGACATACAAGGGGCAGGTTGAGGACGATGCGTGGCTCAACACTCCCGTGACGGCCGAGATCGATTTCACCTACACCGTCTCTGGCTCCTTCCGCGATCCGAGCGGCGCCATCGCCACGCCCGCAGGGAGCAACAGCGCTCAGCACATCACGATACGCTTCACCGTCGGCAGAGGATTGAGTGCGCCTGACATTGGCGCGTTCGAAGGCGGTGACCCTACTGCAGCCCGTTACGAGCAGGCGTTCGTCGCCGGGACGGCGCTGGTCTACTGGGCCGGCGTGTACTATTCCGAGGCGCAGACCCAATGGCGCGACGCCGGAAGATGCGTGAAAGCTGGCTTTACCCCCCCGTCGCACACGTCCCGGCTGATCCCGGGCGGTCGGACCACCGTGAAGAGCGAGATCACGACGAAGACGGGGGAGGTTGTAAAGGCGCGCTTCTACGGCGCACGCCCCCGCGGCAGCGGGGCCGTTTCGCCGTCGGAGGGCTCATCCGATGCGGGAGCGCCGATGACGTTCGAGTTCACGGCGCCGATTCAGAAGGTCGACAGCACGGGGTTTCGCGTCGACGCGACATCGCGGGCTGGCGTGGCCGAGGACGAATGGATTGCAGGGCTGGGTACAGACTGGAGCGGAACAATCAGCATCGTGACGACGAACTCAGGAGACGCGGGCGGAGACGAACTCCTGACCTGGTCGAATACGTCAGTGACGAACATCAGGGCCGAGCTCAGGGATCGCAAGGGGCAGGCCTACGGGTACACCGAAGTGCATTACGTCGGGGTGAGACGACAGAAGGCACTTCGGGGCGGGTCGGTCACGGTGATCCTCGACAGCAGCGACGTCACTGACGGGACACTCAGCGACGAGGTTCCAGCGGTGGTCGAAGTCTTCTATCCGAGCAACGGCACATACGCCATCCGGCTTGTGGCGAACTTCAAGAACGAAGGCAAGACTCACACTCTATCGTGCAATCGCAACACCGGCTGCCGAGAGTCGGAGGGGCAATTGCTCCTGCCGGCTTCACTGCCCGGGATGACCGGAAGAGTCGACGATCCCAACCATCTTCAAGGGTCGAAGACCGAGACGAAAACGGGGACCGGGTATCGAGGCACCGGTACAATCTCGACGACAGTCACCTGGGACCTCGCGCGCCAGGGCACCGGGAAATGATGAGCACCCCACGACATCTCGCCACATCGGTGTACGTCGCGCTGGCCATGGCTTGCTTGCTGCCCGACCGAGTTGTGGCGCAGACGCCCGTCGATGGCTGGTCCGGCCAGGTGCAGTGCCGTATTGCGTCGCGAGGCGCGGGATATGAAGACGATCAGACGCACACGTGGGTGTTGAGCGGTGCACCTGCCGTGCGAAATGACTTTCGCGACTACCCGGCGACGTGGACGGTGAGCGGAACTGGGCGGCGCACACCCGTTGCAGCGCCCGCGTCCGCGCCGGGCGTCGGTGATTCGTGGACGTACGGTGGATCAAATACGAGCGCGTCCATCACGTTGTGGGTCCCAGTCGGCACGGGCACGATCAGAATCGCGGCCGGACAGCGCGCCGTAACGGCGACAAACGGAATCAAAGGCACAACTGCAACCGCCCCCTTCGCCGCCAATGTCGGTGAGTGGCGCTTTCAGTACATCGACATCGTCAACGGGGCGGGCCGGGCAACGCTGAACGATTCGCGCACGCAGATGCGAAGCGACCTGGCCGGGTGGCGTCCGCCGGCCGGGACCACCGTCACTGAGACCTGCTCCTGGAATCTCACGAAGAGCGCCGGGTCCGCTGGTGGCGCGGATGCTAAGGGCGGAGCAGGCGCCGCGGGCGCGGACGCAAAAGGCGCAGCCGCAGCCGCGGGCGCGGGACCGGCAGGAGGGGGTGCCGCGCGTAGCGCGGTGGCCGCTGCGGGCGCCGCATCGTCTGGTGCTGCCGCGAGCGCCGCGGGCGCCGCAGCAAGAAGTGATGCTGCGGATGTTGCAGGTAAAGCTGCGGCGGGTGCCACTGCGATTGGCGGTGCGGCAGGTGCCGCCGCGAGCGGAGCTGCCGCGGGCGCCGCGCGAGTCGGCGGTGCTGCAGGGGCCGCTCCCGCCAGCGGTAGTGCCGCAGGCGCCGCGGGCGCGGGGGCACCGTCACCAACTGGCGCAACCACGAAGCCGACTGGCGGTGGTGCCGCGGCCGGCGCCGCAGCCGCTAGCGCTGCGGCGAACGCTCCGACGTCGGCCGGCAATTCGAGTATTGCCCTGAGCCCCGACGTGATGCGCCAGTACACGGCGATTGGTCGCACGCCCACGCCAGGTACTGGTGTCGTCATCGCGACCTTGGTCGACGACACGGGCGCTCCACTCGTGGGTGTGTCGATTGCCGATATCCGTCTCCTCGCCGCGACGTCACTGCCGGTGGGTGTGGGCCCCTACATGTTCGGCGCAACCGGTGACATCGTCGACAGCAACACGCTTAACGTGACAGCGTCCTTCAACGGACGCTCGCGAGTGGCGTTCCTCGATGCACCCGTAGGGAAGTTGACGCTCACCGTCATCTACTCGCGCGACGGCAAGGTCGTCACGCGCTCCACTCAGGTGATCACCACGGCGGGAGGTGTCACGACGGTCCAGCCGTGATCGCACCGGCTCTTTCGCGGCCGTCCACCACGCCGATTCGTAGCGTATTTCCGCGCGCTGATTTTTGTCAGTTCTTTGCGCGCGCAACCTTCGTGTAATCAAGGTAGCGGTAGTCTGTCGGTCCAACCCGGACGATGGAAAAGAAAGCCGTCTGCGAATAGGTACCATCAGATGTCGTGGCGACCTGTTGAGTCGTCCGAACCGCCGGCGTCGTTCGGCCGACGATTGGCATTCGCAGCGCCTCACCAAGCGGCCGTCCCTGCATCGACGAGGGCACTGGGAGCCCCAGCATCTGGAGAAAGGTCGGCGCGAAGTCCACGTTCCCGCTCGGGATGGACACAGTCGCCTGTTGCCTGATGCCCGGGCCTGCGGCAACCAGCGTGTTGTGAATCTCAAAAGGGCTGGAGCTGCCGTGCCCGGCAACACCATTGGATGCACTCGTGCCGGCGATACCGTGGGCGTTTGCGGCGTCGGTCCAGTCGGGCGAATAGAGAATGTCGCCCGTCCGCGCATGGCTTCCCCGCGCGACTTCGAACGACAGAGTCCCCTCTACCGAACCGACCAGCGAACCTGGACGATCGGGCTGGGTGAAGATGGCCCCGATGCCGGTCGTCGACTGCAGCGCGCGAACGATTCTCGCCACAATCTGGCGATCTCCATCGCGAACGTAGATGGCCGTCTCACCGTGCACAATCCGCGGTGAGCCGTCGGGCAGCACACCGTCAAAGGACTTGAGCATCGCGCGCACGTCCGGTGCACCCGTATGGGTCGCAAACCCGTGATCTGAGGTCACCCAGATGTTGTAGATGTCAAAAAGCCCCGCCGCTCGCAATCCCTCCTGAATGTTCAGCACTTCACGATCAAGCCGACGGAGCGCCTCGATCGTCGTTGGATGCCCCATCCCCAGGGCATGCGCGGTGGTGTCGGGATCGCTCAACCAGATGACCGTCACCGCCGGATCGACCGAGGGAAGGCCAATCTTGAGAAACGCGTCGACCGCCCGGCGGTTTCTCGCGTCGTTGGGGTGGCCCTGGGCCGGCGGTGGACCAAGCTCTGCGAGCATTCGCTGATGAAGGGGTGCCGGCAGGGCATAGTCGGTATGAAGAATCGCTCCGCCAGATACGGTGTGGTTCAAGAGAAACACGGCGCCGCTCGTCCCCGAGCCAACGGCCAGCATCTTTTTTCCGTTTGCTTGAAGCGTCTCGCCGAGCGTCGCGGCGGTCAGCAGCACGCCATCCTGGTCGTGCTGGATCCGCTCGAGGTCGGCTCGCTGACCGGTGTCGAGAAAGCGGTTGGCGTCAACGCGCGGAAAGAACACGGAGTTGCCGAGAATTCCATGACGCTCCGGATACGCTCCTGTCGAAATGGACGAGGCATTCACGCGGGTGACCGTTGGATACACGGCATGGTGATTCGTGAACGTCACACCGCGTTGTGCCAGCGCGTGGAGATTCGGCATCACGTCCTTTGTCACGTAGTCGGGCCGAAGGCCGTCGAGGACGAGAAGCAGGTGCCTGTGCGCCGGGTCTGGCCGCACCTCGACCAGCACGGCAAGCGCAAGAATGAAGGTCAGACCAGCACGACGAATCATCTTCAGCCTCCGTGAAGTGGGCGTCTTCGCTGCAACACTACTGGCTTCCGGCCGGGGATGCACGTGCGATCATGGCTTCAAGCAGAGAAACAACCTTTGGCAGACGCTCTCAAGACCTTCTTCTCCCCCTCTCTCGTGCGCCGTCTGGCGGCAGATGTCGCGCGCGCGGACCCGACGTTTCCCGTCGATCCGTTCGTGAGGGACGCGTGCGCCGGACTTGATGCACTCGAACTGCTCGATCGCGGACGGCACATCTCTCGTGCCCTCGCAGCGCACCTGCCACAGTCATATCCCAAGGCGATCGACGTGTTACTTCGCTCGCTCGGACCGGAGCACGCGACGGACGAGCTCGTGGGCGCGGGTATGGCTCCGTTCTTCTATCTGCCTCACGTGCTCTTCGTGGCGGAGCGTGGGCTCGAGCACTTCGATCTCTCGATGCATGCTCAATACGAACTCACAAAGCGATTCAGCGCAGAGTCGAGCATCCGCCCATACATTGCTCGCGATCCGGATCGCGTGCTGACATTGCTTCGCACATGGACGAAAGACCGGAGTGCCCACGTTCGTCGTCTTGTCTCCGAGGGCACGCGGTTGCGGCTTCCGTGGGCGCCGCGGGTCGCCTGGCTGGACGCGAATCCGGAACGCGTGCTCGCGCTCCTCGAGTTGTTGAAAGACGACGCCTCGACGCTGGTGCGGCGAAGCGTCGCGAATAACCTCAACGACCTGGGCAAGGTACGTCCGGACCTGCTGATCCGTACGGCTGCCGCGTGGCTCGAGGATGGCTCGCCAGAGCGCCGCATCCTTGTCGAACACGCGTTACGGAGTGCCGTGAAGCGGGGGGATGCGGCTGCGTTGCGGCTGCTGGGATACGGAAAAAAGTCGTCTGCGGCCTTAGCGGGCGTGGCCTTCACCCCGCGTCGCGTACGGATCGGGGAACGCGTGGCCATGCGATTCACTATCCGGAGCACGTCCCCCAAGCCGCAGGATCTTCTGGTCGACGTGGCTGTTCACTTCGTGAAGGCGCGAGGAGTGACGGCGGCGAAAGTATTCAAGGTCACGCGCCTCGTGCTCGCTCCGCGAGCACGAGTGAATCTGAGGGCCTCCTTCTCGCTGGCGGTACATACGACGCGGGTGCCGCGGCCTGGCAAGCATGCGGTGGATGTCGTCGTGAACGGCCAGGCCATGCGAGCCGGGTGGTTTGTCGTCATCGCCTGACGACCGCTCAGGCCAGGCTGGGCTGATTGGCTGTGCGCTTCACATATTTGTAAATCCGCGCGGCGTTCCTCCAGAAGTATTTCTCCGCCTGGGCGCGCGTCTTTGTGGAGAAGAACTTTTTCATCAAACCCACTTCCTCTGAAATCGTGGCGACGCCGTACGAGTTGGGATAGTCGGTGCCGAACATCACGCGGTCTTCGCCGAACATGCCGAAGAGATATTCGAGCCGGTCACCGAGCGGCGTGTACTCGCCTACGACCTGCTTGTTATCGAGACGCGGATGGTACACCTCGGTGAGCTTGACGAAGATGTTGGGCCGCGCGGCCATCTCCTTGATCACCGCCTCGTACGCAGACTGTCCTTCCGGCGTGGGATCGAAGGACGGCAGGTGATCCATGATGATGCGCAAATTCGGAATCGCATCGGCCAGCAGCACATTGGCGGACATCAGCGGCATGGACGGATTGGCGGTGTCATGCGCCAGATCGGCCTGGGCCAGCAGTTTCAGGTTGTTGACGGCGACCGGGTCGAGCGTGACCTTGCCATCGGTGTTCGTGTAGTAGCGGCTGGCGCGAATGGCACGGTACAGCGGGTTCTTCTGGAAACGGTCGAGATTGTCGCCGAACTGCGCGTCGTACGGATCGAGTCGGCCCGACACCCCGACCATGAACGGATCGGCCTGCGAGACCTCCAGGTACCAGGCGTTGTCTTCGACCCTGCGCACTCGATTCGACGATGATGGCGCCGACGACGCCGGAGGGGCGCGCCAACGCGGCGTACATGCCAGGAAGGGAGATCTGGGACAAGGCGCGATACGCCGCCGAGCCCATGTAACCGGCGCCTTGCGTCCTGCGTCCGTCGAAGAGATGGATATGCGCGTCGATAATGGGGATGGCGTCGACGCTGGCCCGAATTTGTCGGTGCCCTGCGGGCGTCCTGCTGTCGGCACCTCGGGCGGACCACACGGTGCATCCTGCGCGCGCAGGTGCAGGGGCGTACCTGCCAGCGTCGCCGTTGCGCCGCGGCCCGACCCAGGAACGTGCGGCGCGTCATACCTTCGATGTCGTGGCTCATGTCATCCTTCGATCGCGCTACCGGTACTTCTGATGCCATCGTTATACACTCCGCGCCTTTATTATCAATCAACGATAGCGTGCTGCACGAGGGCCTTGAACCGCTGCCGGATCTGATCGGGATTCGAAGGCGAGCTCTGGGTCATGAGCACGGTCACCATCTCCTTGCCGGGATCGACCCAGAAGATCGTGCCGGCCGTGCCGTCCCACCCGTACTCGCCCTTGCTCGCAGGATCGTCAGCGGATGGACTCAGCAGGACCTGAACGTTCGCAAGTCCCCACCCCATCGATCCGCCGCGCGTCTTCTGCACCGCATCCGACAGGCCGTTCGCCGTCATCGTCTCTACCGTCTTCGCGCTCAGCAGGCGCACGCCGTCGAGCTCTCCTTTGTTGAGCAGCATCTGGGCAAATCGCAGGTAGTCGGGCACCGTTGACAGCAGTCCGACGGCGCCTTCGATGAGGGTCGGGCGCTCCGTGAACGGCAGCGTCTCGGTCTCGACCTGCGTGAGGCCGCCGCCCTGCGCGGGACCGTACACCGTGGTGAGCCGCGCGCGCTGCGTCGGGGGTGGCGGCCCAGAACATCGTGTCGGTCATGCGGAGCGGACGGAAGATGCGCTCGTCGAGAAACACCTCGAAGGGTCTGCCCGACCATATCTCGACGAGTCGTCCCAGCACGGTCGTGCCCTCGCTGTACCGGTAGCGCGTGCCCGGTTCCTCCATCAGCGGCACGCGCACCAGGTTCGCGATGAACTGCGCCATCGTCATCGTGCGCGTTCGCACTTGCTCGCGCCGGTAGATCTCAGACGTTCGGGCATTGAGGCCGGAGGTGTGCAGGAGAAGGTCGCGCACGGTGATCGCTTTCGCCGCTGGCCGCGGCGGAGCGCCCTGCTCGCCTGACACGACGACGTTCTTGAACTCGGGTATGAATCTGGCGACCGGGTCGTCGAGTTTGAAGCGACCTTCCTCGTGCAGCATCATCACCGCGACCGCGGTGATCGGCCTGGTCATCGAATAGATGCGAAAGAGCGATCGCTCCGTCATCGGCGCGCGCGTCTGCAGATCCTGAACGCCGACGGCTTCGAGATACCCGAGCTGCCCGCGTCTGGCGACAGCCGCGACTGCCCCGGCGATCCGCTGCTCTGCGACATAGCGGTTCAGGAATGCGGTCGCCTCACGCAGGCCTGCGATCGAGAGGCCGGCTGCCTCTGGACTGACGCGTGGCGCCGGCTGCCGTGCTGCGACCGACACGGCCAGAAAACCGGTAACCGATGCAGCCAGCACAGCGATCATCACGGTCACGGGAAAGGCGCGCATCACCGCCCCGCTATTATACTGTTCGCGATTTGAGCGACTTGCTCGGCGTCTTTGCGTCGGATCTCCTGCCGATCTTCGTGATTGCCGGCGCGGGCTTCGCTCTTGCGAGGTGGCTCAACGCGAGTGCGACCACCCTGACGCACGTTGTTTTCTACGCGCTGCTCCCGTGCTTCGCCTTTCGCACGCTGATCACCGCGGTGGCCACCGGGCGTCAATTTGGACGGATGGTGTTGCTGGCGGCGCTCGTCATGGTGGCGATGGCGGCGATCGGTGTGCTGATGGCGCTGGCGCTTCGCTTGAGCCGAGCCGAGTCGAGCGCGCTGCTCCTCGTGGTGATGTTTTCGAACGGCGGGAACTACGGGCTGCCGGTGGTGTCGTTTGCCTTCGGCGACGAGGCGTTGTCGTACGGAGCGGTGTTTTTCCTGACAGGATCGGTCTTGACGAACACGGTCGGCGCCTTCCTCGCCGCCGCGGGGCGACGGAGCATGCGGGGTGCCCTGGCCAGCGTGTTGAAGATACCCGCGATTTACGGCATCGCGGCGGCGCTGTTCGTATTAGCCACGGGCATCCCGATGCCGACGCCGCTGCTGAGACCGATCACGATGTTGAGCGACGCGGCGCTGCCGCTGATGATCCTGGTTCTCGGCATGCAGCTCGAGCGCGCGGTGCATCCGACACGGCCATGGCTGGTTGCGGCTGCCGTCTGCGTCTCGCTGGTCGTCGCTCCGTTGATCGCGCTGGGCCTGACGTCGCTGTTCGACGTGACGGGCGCCGCGCGTCAGGCGGTTGTCGTGCTCTCGTCGATGCCTGTGGCTGTGGCCACGACGATTCTCGCGCTCGAGTTCGATGCGTCGCCCGACTTCGTGACGAGCGCTGTGTTTCTTTCGACGATTCTCAGCCCGCTCACGCTGACACCGCTCATCGCGTACCTGCGTTGAAGGTTCGACGGCCAGCGCGCTATTGCTTGACGAACACAGACACCTGCGGCTCTTTGCTCGCGTTGGGGCCCAGCTGGGTGGTGGTCACCGTCATTGTCTTTCCATCCGGCGACACAACTCGATGCGATCTGCCAGTTACGGTTCCCTCTCGCGAGGTGGTGAACTCTAATGTTGAGCCGTCAACTTGCCTGACTGCGCTCATCGTTCCGGAGATTACGGAGTCGCCGACGATGGCAACGGGTTTGTTGTCCAGCATAGCGGTAACGGTTGAGGGGGCTATGCCCCTTGTGGTCAGCTTGAGGCCATTGGAGGCGACGAGCTCGTAGATGATTTCAGGCGGAGTACTGCTTTTCGAGGACACAGGCCTCCAAAGGCCCACAAGGCCTTTGTCGCCGGATGCGCGCCGGAACACAGTCGTCTCAACTGTCTTCTGCCCGGCGGGGCCGATCGATTCAGTCTCCTGGGTCAACGTCGTGCCGTCGGCAGATAGCTGAATGCGGCGCGTGTTCAGCAGGCGGCCGGCGCTGTAAAGCTCACGCTCGAATCGATTCGCATCGATTTGCTTCCAGGCGATCGTATTTTGTGAGCCGTCGATTGCGTAAGGCTTGCCGGTGAAGTTGACGGGTTGTACGAGCGGTCGGAGCTCTGAACCGCGCAACTCCTCCAATGCGACGCTGGCGCCGCGCCTGAATGTGAGCGTCAGTAACTCGCCTTTACGTTTGGAGAGATCCTCCTTCCAGGTTCCTGCGAACTTCGCCAGGGCCGTGGAAGGTGATGCTGGCTCAGGCTTCGATTGAGCCAGCGCCGGCGTACCGCACAACACAACGAGGATCGGGACAAGGACCGACGCGGCGACGGCTGTTCGAAACATGGCAGTCCTCCTGAGACACACGCGGTTTCCATGGGTGCTGGATTCTACGATCGGATCGCTCATTTCGCGATCGCTCGCGAAGTGCTAGAGTTTTTAAATGACACTCACGCAGTTTTTCATCGAGCAACTCGACAACGAAGTGCGGCGCACGAAGCGGGCGATCGAGGGAGTGCCCAGGGGGCAGGACGACTGGGGGCCCCACCCGAAATCGATGCCGCTCATGCGGCTGGCAGGGCTCGTCGCGTCCATGCCGTCATGGGTCGCGCTGATCATCAACCAGAACGAGCTCGATCTCAATCCGCCGGCCGGAAAGAGTCAGTACCAGCAGCCGACGGCGGACGGGCTGCTGCAGGCGCTCGACAAAGCCGCGGCTGACGGCCGTGCAGCCTTATCAAAAACCACGGATGAGTTTCTTCTCAAGACGAACTGGAAGCTGCTGGTCAGCGGAAAAGTCGTCATTGACGTGGCAAGATACGTCATCATGACCGATACGTTCACGCATCTCGCCCACCACCGAGGCCAACTGACCGTCTACCTGCGACTGCTCGAGCAGAAGGTGCCCGCGCTATACGGGCCCTCGGCGGACGACCCGAGCTTCGGCTGATCGAATTGTGGTGAACTTTCCGGCGCGCAGGCAGACCTGGCGGAGAACGAACTCTTCTGGCCGACCACCTGACGTGATCGAGAGTTGACTGGCGTGCCATCCGTAGCTTCCGGGGACATTCATGGAATGTGAAACTGGCGGTGAGGCAGGGATTCGAACTCTAAGATCGCGTCTTTCTAACTTGGTGATGGCGCGCGACTTCTGGCTCTAAGGGTTCGAGTTCCAATGACTTACCGGCTTCTCGTCGTCCGCTCCAGTCCCCGTCAGTCCTCGGAATTCTACCGGAGTTTTGGAGACATTTTGGAGACGGCGCGCAGGTCGCGCCATTCTCTGCGCGCTCTCAGACGAGCTTTTCCAATCGGAGGTGTCTATGGACTTCGATCCTCGTTGGAGTGATGACCCACGCGACCGCGACGATTACGGTCGCGAGCTGAGCCAGGGCAGCCGCGGAGGGCTGTCCAATCCGCGCGAGCGCGAGCCACTCGATGCGCGCGATGTGTTCACGCGCGACCTCGAGCTGCCGCGCGGCCCGGAACGCGAGCGTGTCTGGGCGCGAGACAGCGACGTGAGGTTGCGCGGCTCGGAGGTTCGCACGCTCGCCACCGTCGGCGCCTTCCGCGTCGTGCCCGCCGGCGATCTCCGCGACGGCCAGGACCGTCCGCTCGACCCGCACCGGGGCGATCTGAGGCACCTCAGAGACTCGGGGCTCGTCGAGACCATCCCGGCCATCGGCAACGACCGCGCGCTGGTCGTGCTCACGGAACGCGGCCGGGACGTTCTCGAGCGCAACCGCTGGTCGAGCGTGCACCGCGAAGAACTGAAGTGGGCGGCCGTGGAGCGGGAGTTCGACAACCGGCGCGACGTTGACGACGAGCGCAGCAGACCTCAGGAGCCGAAAGGCCGGCAGGAGTTCCACGTCGGCATCCGAAGTGCGCGCCACACCCGATTCGCCGTGCACCGGCCGCGCGAGCTGACGCACGACGCGCAGGTGTATCGCGCCTACCTCAAGGACGCTGACCGGCTGCGCGAGGACGGCGCCTTCATCCGTCGCGTCATCCTCGACCACGAGCTGAAGCGCGAGTACCAGCAGTTCCTGCAGGAGCGCAATCGCGGCAAGTCAGAGAGCGACGGACGGCCCGATCGAACGCCGGAAGAGATCCATCGTTGGGCCGTCGAGCACGAGCTCCCGGACAACGACGGCCACGTCCAGTTTCCCGACGCCCGCATCGAGTACGAGGACCGCGACGGGCATCTCCGAACGCTCGACATCGAGGTCGAGACGCTGCACTACCGCGGCGCTCACGCCAGCTCCAAGGCGTCGTCTGGATTCAGTCGTCACAGCGCCGGCACCGCGCGTGTTGTCGGCGCTCGAGGGTCGGAGGTGGCGGGCGCCGGTCGCGGTCGCGGCTACGGACTCACCATCACCGCCAGCACCGGGAAGAGCGGTGGTCGCGCCCCGATCCGCGCCTCGCTGAGGAGCTGTTGCGATGAATCTCGAGCACGCCGTTCAGACGATCGCGAAGCGCGGATTCACCGACCGCCAGGCTCGCTTCCTGGTGCTCGTCGCACGCCACTCCGGCGTCTGCGTCATGCGCCAGTATTCGAGCTTCGCGGGCATCGTGTTTGGCCAGAAGACGCGGAAGTTCTTCGCCAACCTCGTGCGGCTCGGGTTCGTCTCGACTTACGACTGCGCGCACAATCGGGGACGCGTCTATCACGTGCGTCATCGGGCGATCTACGAGGCCATCGGCGAGCCCGATAGCCGGCTCCGCCGACCGCCCGGCGTGCCTCGCGCGCTCGAACGTCTGATGCTGCTGGACGCGATTCTCGAGAACCCCGAAAGCATCTGGATGTCGTCGTCGACTGAGAAGCTCGGCTACCTCGCGAGCCGGGGGATTTCAGCCGACGACGCCCCGCATCTGAGCATCCGTCAGGGCGATCAGCGACGGGTTCGCCACTTCCCCGATCGCCTGCCGATCGGCGTCCATCCATCCGGCCACGTCGTCGTCGTTTACCTGCACGCCGACCCGATGCACGACGAGTTCCGCGACTTCCTCCAGCGCCACGCGCCGCTGCTCGAGAGGCTGCCCGCCTGGACGATCCGAATCGTGGTTCCGGCGCACCTGGAGGGCGCGGTGCAGGACCTGCAGAAGGTCGCGTGGGGGCAACTCGCGTCGCCGCTTAAGCGAGCCGATCCTCACGGAGCTGCGCTGGTACTTCGATCGCTCGCCAGCCCACCAACGCGAGGCGAGCCGAGCCTGCCGATCGGCGCTCGCTTCGAACGGTGTCGAGCGGGCCTTCGCGACCGACCGCTACACGGTGCTCTATCGATGCTGGCGGCAGGATGGCGAGCGGGTGCTGGCGACCGCTTCGTCGCCGGTCGTGGGGAAGGCGATGGAGTCAGGAGCCGGGAAGATCGAGCCGCTGGTGTTGCCGCATGCCTACAGCCACCTGGCGCCGATGGCCGGCGTCGCCTGAGGCATCCAGCGTACGCCGATTCCGGTCGCGCAAGGGCACGGCCAGCGTTACTTTGCGCAACTGAAACCGTCAGTCGCGACGCTCTCATTCGTCCTCGCCGTCACCCAGCAGTTCGGCCTCAGTACGGAAGCAACCCAACAGCTCGTTCTCGTCGAAGACCACTTCCTCGACCGCGTACGGCGGACCGTTCAGCCAGCTCGCGTCGTCGTCGATCCGCTTCGTGATCCGCAACTCTCCATCCACCTTCTCAGCCCTTCCAATCTCGCGCGGTCCGAGCTTCACAGCCACCACGACGCGAGTGCCGACGTCGGTGCAGCGGAACGCTCCAACGTGCGTCCAGAACGTCTCGCCGATCGCGAAATCACTGAGCTCCATAGTGGCGGTCCGCCTCTCTCGGATCGTAACGCCGTCACCCGCCGATCTCATCCAACCGGGCGCGTTCAGAGGGCGTCTTCTCTCTTCCCCTGGAGGCTTCCGTCCGCGGCCAGGTCTCGACACGAGGGGGCCGAGGAGGGGGACCGATAGCCAGCGGGCCAGCAGCCCCATCGACCATCGCGATGATGATGACGGAGGTGCACGGTCGATCGTCGCCGCGCCGATACGCCTTGGTTGCGAAGCCTCATAGCTGCCGATACTTGCGCCGATGTCCGTGTCTTTGTCGGCCGGCGCCTTTTGCCGGCCGGGCCGCCCGCTGAAGAGAGGATGGGAGGAGGAGAGGGGCGTGAGCGACCCGGCCTCCCGCGCATCTGGGTCGGCACAGGCCCGGCGAGCCGGGTCGCTCACGCCCCGTGTCAGTGTCCAGATCGTCCGGACAAACGCGGCCCGGATCGCGTCCAGATCCGCACCCGGTTGCGTGCACAGATCCAGATCACGATCGCGCCGGCCGTCGTGCTCGCGATCGAGCTCCCACGATGTCGTACGGTAGGCTCACGAACTGATGGTCGTTCTCCGGTGCACACAGAAGCTGCTCGTCCGGCTGAAACAGGTCGGCGACCTGCCGCCCGTCGAGTCCACGACGCGGCTCGGCGACTGGTACGGCAACATCCTCCGGATCGGCCGACGTCAGCACCTGCTCTTCATCAGCGAACGGTCTCGACTTCCGGTCGTCATTCCGATCCGCGAAGCGAAGCGGCTGGGCACGGTGTTTCCGGACGCGGTGTGCGAGAGGCTGTCCATCGTCGGCGTCGCCGCCGCGGACATCGCTGATGAACGGATGCGGATGTCGGAGTTGGCGTTCGGCCGGACCAGGAATCGCAGCTTGCTTGGCACCTTGAACGACTTCGCATTCATGGCTCAATCGGGGGACGCTCGACGGACCGAACCCGAGTCGCCAGAGGAGCTGATGCGGTTCCTCTCGCAGACACCAATTCTCCCGTTGGACGGCGCGAGCCCGATCGAGTTGACGCGAGCCGCGTTTGGGCGTCAATCGGTGCCGTGACGGCCACCGGCCTCGCGTCGCTCCGGTGTTCGATTGTTCGGAATCGCTTGGGCGCGTCAAGACTCCCCTTCGGCGCTGCGCGGTCTTGACCCGCCCGGCGCGCTCCCGAGGACTAGGCAATTACCGGAGCGACGATGCGGTCCCGACGGTCGGCACGCTGGGGCCCAGGATCGCCAATCGTTCTCCCACCGGACTCGCCAACTGCTGGCCCTTTTTCAACTCTGGGCCACTCGACGTTCCTACGGCTGCAGCTGGCCTGCGACTCGGCCGTGCAGCACATGGAAGTACTTGGAGGCCAACTCGAATGCCGAGTACAGTTTCCAGGACGCGAGCGACGAACGCTGTGTACCCATTCGAATCTCGCCCTTGCCTTGAACTGTGTACACGATCTCATCTGCGTCGCCGTCATACCGGGCCGCATTGTGGCCAATTCCATTTCGGAGAACGCTGTCCATTGCTGGCGCAAAGAGATCCGCAATCGGATACTTGTTGAGGATGTCAGGCTTCAAACCGTTCTTCATCTCCTCATATTCTTCGGCAGTCATTGACCCCTTCCTCGTGGGGATATCGATCGTGCGATGGTGAATGATCGCCTCGACCACCACAATGAGGACGACCAGCCGACACAACGTCTCGTACGTATCGATGTAAAGACTCTTCAGTGCATCGAAGCCCTTATCAGGAATCACAAAGCCATCAAGCTTTCGATCAGCTTCTCGCCAGTACTTCATCATCTGCAGAACCGATCGATAAAGCGCGTATGCGTTTATGGCCGCCACGCGGAGCGCCCTCACCTGCGTCCAGAGATTAGACATGCGCCCCGAGTCGAGCCACCTTGTGGCGATCAGTGCTATCAGGTTTGGATCGATGCTCTGCGCCAGCGTGAGGCGCTGTCGCACCCTCTGCCTCTGACCGTCCGTCGATTGCGTGAATTGTGCGAAGGCTCGCTGCGTTACGAAAGCTAGTCGGTCTGCTCGCTGGGCTCGCGACGCCGATGCAGGGAGGTCGAGGACAGGCTGAAGCTCGCGATCGAAGAGGTCTCCGTTGTCACGTTCGAAGTGGACGTGGGCTCGCTCCAACTTTGGCCACAGTTCCCGAATGATGATCTGCCGCCCAGTCTCATCTGCCCCGAAGCCGTCCAGGTCTTCGACGTTGAGAATTGTCTCGACGAAGGGCGAGACGAACTCATCGTCTCGATCAGGGACCATAATTCCGGGGTAGAAGGTGCGTACTGCGACCGCGCCGTCCTCCTCCGCGACCTGTGTTGCGTTCTTGCCGCGTTCATATCTCCAGCGTGCGCGTTGTTGATCGATGTGCAGAACAACCTCCAGTTCAACACCGCACGTAGGGCACGGAAACGCGTGACGCTGCGCGCTGCCATGGCCGAAGCCGATCCGGACGATCGTTCTTGTCCGGCAGCTGTCACATTGCCAGACGGTTCTATTGATCATGATTCAGGCCTCTCACGATCGGTCGACGCAGCTAACCCACGCGGGCGGAGTGCAAGCCTACGTACCGCTCTCGGGGTTAGCGACTACCGGAGCGACAGTAGATCGCAGCGTCTGCCACGCAGCTCGGACGGAGCAGTCCGAGATCGAAATTCCTCTTGGCGCACCAGAACTGATCAAGAAATCGTCTGCCATCGACCGCCATAGCAGTCAACACGGCGCGATCGCTCTCTAAGCACCTGCCTTGACGTCGAACGGTCTGAAATACGGATTCTTGTGAATGATGGCTGCCTGAATCTTCTGCGTCAGAAAGTCTGGCAGATCATCTTGACGTTCAAGCACGGACACAATTTCCTGCAAGTGGCATAGCGCGATCAACTTGTGCTGGAGGAACTCTCGGCTGGTGTGAACTGCCGGATCGGTAAAATCACTCGCTGAGATGAACAGGCCGCGTGCCTGGTCGCGGCCCATGAGTCGCACGAGGTGTTCGGAGATCTGCGCCTTCCCGACCGGCTCCTTGTACCATTTCATTTCGACGAAGTAGATGGCGCCCTTGAGCTCAATCACGCCGTCGACCTGCTCGACGATGCCTTCTCCTTGGTCCCCGACGAGATGAAAGGCCTGGTGAATCGCGATGCCGAAGGCACCGAAGAGACCATTGAGCACCGTTTCGAGCCTTTTGCCCCGCTGCTGCGGCGTGAGCGCAGCGCCAAAGAGGGCGTAGAGCTCCTGCTTTGCCGCGTCGATCTTGGCGGCACGCTGCTGTTTCGCGCGTTTTTCCTGTTCGACGACGGCAAGCCGCGCCTGCCGTTCTTCCTCGCGCGCCTGGTTCATGCGCGTGAACGAGTCCTTCTGATTGACGATGTCGCGAACGCTGGCCACCAGGCCTCTCGCCTTCATCTGGTCGTTGGCCCAACAGGCGTCGTAACTAGTGAAGTCGACGACGCGGCGCAGCACTTCACGGCGTTCACGTAGTAGCGCCTCGCCGCGCTTGTTCAGCCGTTCGAGGACCGTGCGGGCGATTTCAGTCTTCCCGATGTTCTGCGGGTCGGACTTCACGCGCTGCGCGAGATCATCCAACAGGTCTTCGGCCACACCAGCGCCGCGGAAGAAGATCACAACGTCCTTCTTCGACTTATTCAGCGCGGGAATCGCGTCAACCAGCAGATTGAACAGTTCCGGGGGATAGTGAAAGGTGATGTCCGCTGCCATGCCCCCACCGCCTCCTGTATTTCACGTTTTCAGTGCCTGACGAGCTAGAAGCCAACCGACACTGTCATTTTACACATTGGCTAATATTTAGCTACAATTGTTTGACAATGTAAAGTCGGTCAGCTACCATGTCCTTGTGAGGTAGGTACCGATGGCCGAAAACGAGCGGCTGGACGTTTTGAAGAACCCCCGGTGGCTGCGGGTGATGCGATTCATCGCGTCAGGTCCACAGGAGGGGGAGATCTCCCGTAGGCTCACCGAGGCGATGTACCGGACCTTGAGGAGCGTCGGCAAACAGATCCCGCTCCAAGAACTGCTTACAGCGGCCGACAGTCGCGATCCTGCCTTGTCCGCCGCAGTGGCCCAGTGTCGCCACGACTTCGCCGAAATGGTCGAACGCGTGTCGGTCGAGCCGGCGGCCAATGGGGCACCGACGGTTTCCGAGCGTTACGTGGATGCCGTCCTCGATCGCTATCTCGACCAGATCGCTATCAGGTTGGTGGGCGGAGAGGTTTTTCCAACGTTCGATAGCTTCTGTGCGCAGGCGGGCGAATGGAAGGCCCGAATCAAGCCGGCGCTTAGGCGACTCGCCTCAAAACTCGAATCGGGTCAAGCACCGCGAGTGCCTGCACAACCAGCTGCAACCCGTACTGCTGAAAGGGAGGAGCTACTGGAGCTGTCCCTCCTCACCGGTAGTGTCCAGAGGATTCGTCAGTGCGCGAAGCCAAGTTCCAGATCAGCGTCGCTGACTGCGTAGATCACCGTTGGCGTGATCTTATGAATGGTGTGAATTTCCGCCTGGACGAGGACCGCATTGCGCAGGCGTGGTGCGGGTATCTCCCTCCTTTGCTGCGCGATCTCGCTCGTGTCGGCGCCGCGGTTTACGTAACGGACAGATTGATGCGACGGCCTCGGCGAAGCCACGGTTCTGGGAGGCAGCTCGCACTGCGGGTCGATGTAACTTCGCCTGAATGCTGGTCCCGTCACGCCGACCTGCTCGCGAGGACTCTCGGCGTCGTAAGCAACGATGTGTGGGATCTGCAGTTCAGGGCCGGTACGGCTGAGCCCGCACAGGTCGGCCTCTTTGCGGCAGAGAGCCCGGCTCCGCTCGTGTGTCTTTACAGCGGCGGACTCGACTCGGCTGCTGGACTGCTGAATCGTCTTCGGGATGGTGTCCGCTCAGTGGTGACCGTGACGGTCTGTCACCAACCGGGGCAGCGTCGACGAGTCCTTCGCCAAGTTGACGCCTTCCGACGGCAATACAGCGCGCGCATCATTCCAATTTTCGTGCGAACGACGCTCAGGCACGCTCCGGCACTGAAACATCAGGAGCTTAGCCAGCGTTGTCGTTCGTTCCTGTTCCTTGCAATCGGCGGTGCGGTAGCGGCCACGGTTGGTGCTGGTGATGTCGAGATTCACGAAAGTGGTGTGGGCGTACTGAATCTCCCATCAATGACGGGCATGCTTGTCGGCGCTAGGGCGACGAGATCCTGCCATCCAGAGCTGGTGCGTTTGATGACGGAGCTTGTCAGCGCCGTAGCGGGTCGGCCCATTGGATTCTCACTTCCCTTCGTTCAGCAAACCAAGTCTGAAGTTGTCCGCGCATTTGTTGCAGAGGGTCTGCAGGCGGTCGTTCCGTTGACGACGTCCTGTGTGCACTACCCGATTCGAATCAAGGGGAGCGCCAAACAATGCGGACTGTGTTTCGCTTGCATTGGTCGTCGTCAGTCTCTCTTTGCTGCGAACGTCGATGATCCGGTGAGCCAATATCAACACGACCTGTTCAATGCGGACTGCGACGGGACCCCGATGGATCTCGAAAGCTTACGCGCGGATCTCTTCCAAGTCGCTCGTCTCGCGGAACTGTCTTCGCACGAACTGCCCGCGTGGTTCTCCAGACACCTGTACGGCTCTCACGTCGTTCAAATGGGAGACTCTGCTGAGCCATGGCGCGACCTGATGCTCAGATACCGAACGGAGTGGATGCGATTGATTGAACACGGACGGAAGCGACACTTGAAATGGGCAGAACTTGTTAACGCGCCGAAGGCGGCGTAGTGAGGGACACCATGCCAGAATCCAGCTTGGATCCCAAAGCGCTTGCTGAGCGGATCGCTGCAGCACGAAAGGCTGCCGGTAAGACTCAGGAGGATGCAGCGGCGCTGCTTGGGCTAAGTCGCCCAACGTACATCGCTATCGAAAAGGGCCTTCGCCCCGTGCAGCCGCTGGAATTGGTAAAGCTCGCCGCGTTCTTCGGAAGGACCGTGAACGAGCTCGTCCGATCATCCGAGCCTGTCGCGCTCGAACCGCATCTGCGAGCGGCCGTCGATCAATCTCGACCCGACACGCCGGAACTCCTCGCGGCGATCAGCGAGCTTGAGCGATTCGTCGACGATTATCGCGAACTAGAGCGTTTACTGAACGCACCGCTCGTCTCGAATTCTCCGCCGCAGGTACAACTCCCGACGCGCGGCAGCGTTACGGATTTTGCCGAGGACGTCTCGGCACGTGAACGCGATAGGCTTCAACTCGGCGATCAGCCGATTCTGAGTCTACGACGTGTGCTCGAGCAAGAAGTTGGCGTACGCGTGTTCTTCGGCCGTCTACCGTCGTGGATTGCCGGCATGTACGCGTTTGCGTCGGAGCTTGGCTACTGCGTTTTTATCAACAAGAGCCATCCACCAGAGCGCCAGCGAATGTCGATGGCGCACGAGTACGCTCATTTTCTCGTCGATCGGTATCGACCAGGCATTGATTACCTTGAACGCCACGCCCGGAAACCGGCGAACGAACGTTTCGCGGAAACTTTTGGTCTGGCATTCCTCATGCCTCGCGCCAGCGTTCGCCGCTACTTCAATGACATCGTTGACACGACGGGAGATTTTCGGGTCGCAGACCTTGTGAGATTGACCCACTACTACTTTGTGTCAGCTCAGGCAGCCGTACTGCGTCTGGAACAGCTTGGTCTGATTGGGAAAGGATGGTGGGATCATCTCAGCGAGGCCGGCTTCCGCCCCGGTGCCGCCAAGCAGGACCTCAACCTGCAGGTACCGACTTCTGAGTCCCAGGACGAGTACCCAGAACGATATCTGTTCTTGGCGGTCCAGGCGTTTCAGCGGGACGTCATTAGTGAGGGCCAACTTGCGCGATTCCTGCGAACTGATCGCGTGACCGCGCGAGCGATCGTGGAGAGTTGTCTGATGCGACGCGAGACGCAGTCGGATGGTGGAGACCAGGTTGTCGAAATGCCTTTCGAGCGCTCACTGCTAGCCAATGCTCAGTGAGGACGACAAGCACGCGAGCAGGCCAGCGTCAGAGGTCGTCCTGGACACCTGTTGCTTGGTGAATTTGGCCGCCATTGACGGAACACTCGACTGCCTCGCGTCGTTCGCGTTGACGTGGTATGTGCCGACAGCGGTTCAAGCAGAGGGCATATTCATCCGTGTTGCCGCAGACGGCCGGGCGGTGCACCGAATCGAGCTGACGACCGCGATGTCGGCGGGCACTGTTCAGATCTGCGCTCCAGCAGACGATGCCGAGCTCGCACTGTACGTCGAGTTGGCGTTCAGTCTGGGTGATGGCGAGGCCATGGCCTTGGCGATCGCGAAGAACCGGGGATGGAAGGTCGCGACAGACGATCGCAAGGCGCGAATCAAAGCCGACGCGGTCGGGGTTTCGGTGGTAACGACGCCGGAATTGCTCCAGCATTGGGCCACACACGCGCTTCATTCGATGGCGGATGTTGCGAAGGCGCTCAGCAGGATCGAAACTCTGGCAAGATTCGTCCCCGCCGAGGCCTCACCCGCGGCGCGATGGTGGTGGAAGGTTCTGGAAGAGAACCCCGAAGCTTGAGCCCGCGGCAGCGCCGCTCGTCGCGATTCGAGTAAACGGTCGATTGTCCTTCGCTGAAGAACCGCTCGTCGCTGAGAGCGTTGGTCATGTAAGAGATCGAGAGGTAGGTACGATTAGTGGAAACCCAGGTTCGAACGCCCCAGATGGTTTTCATGCAGCCGCAGCGACTGGTTGTTCCGCTGTTCCAACGTCCGTACGTGTGGAACGAGGAGAGCCAGTGGGAACCGCTCTGGAACGACGTCGTGCGCGTGGCGGATCGGCTGCTACAACGGCCGCAGGACAAGCACCACCCCCACTTTCTCGGGGCTGTCGTCCTACAGCAGGTCCAGAATCCGATCGGTCTGATGCAGGCGCGGACCATCATCGATGGCCAGCAAAGACTCACGACGCTGCAGTTGCTACTCGACGCGCTACATGCTGAATTGCTGAGGGTCGAAGCCCTACCGCCGGCAATGCGAATCGAGCCGCTCGTGACGAACTCCGAGCACTTCTGCTCGAAACCAGAGGACCGTTTCAAAGTCTGGCCCACGAACCGGGATCGTCCCGCTTTCAATGCGGTGATGGGAGCGACGCCGCCCATCGATCACGACGCCATCGGCTACCGCGGTGAACGTATGGTCGAGGCGCATCGGTTTTTTAGTGACCAGGCACGCGAGTGGTTGGCCCTCAGTGGCCCACAAGAGATCGCCGCGCGGGCAGCAGCCATCGAAACAGTGGTGCGGGAGCTGCTCCAGATCGTGGTCATCGACCTGGCCGTCGACGAGAACGCTCAGGAAATCTTCGAGACACTGAACGCTCGCGGTGCACAGCTCACCGCCGCCGACCTGATCAAGAATTTCGTCTTCCAGCGACTGCTGGAAAAGGGCACCAAGGTCGAGGACGCCTACCAGAAGCATTGGAAGGAGTTCGAGACCGGATTCTGGGAAACGGAGATCAGCGTCGGACGCCTTCGGTACCCTCGATCGTCAATCTTCCTCAACCATTGGCTCGTAGCGCGAACCGGCGACAATGTTCCGGCGCGAGAAGTCTTCGACCGATTCAAGCGGTTCGCAGATCACGATGCCGGGGTCCCCATGAGCAGCCTCCTCGAGCAAGTCCATATCGCCGCAGGAGTGTACCGTCACTTCATCACCGCCGCTGCCACACATACGGGGCCGATCGATCGGCTCGGGCTGTTCGGCTACCGAACCGGCGTGCTCGAGAGCGAAGTCATCAAACCGCTCGTGTTGTGCCTGCTCGATCCTCAAGAGCCGTCCATTCCGGAGACTCAGTTCGTTCAGGCTTTGGAGGTGGTGGAGAGTTGGATGGTGCGCCGGATGCTCGTGCGCGCCACAACGAAGAATTACAACCAGGTGGTTGCGGAGCTTGTCGCGCTGGTGCGGAAGTCGGACCGCGCGACAGCCGGCGACGTGATCGAGAATTATCTGGCTGGCCAATCGAGTGAGAGTCGGTACTGGCCAGACGATGCGGAGGTCCGCGAAGAACTTGGGACCCTGCTCGCCTATCGTCGTCTCGGTCGGGGCCGCCTTCGCATGGTGCTCGAAGCCATCGAGGATCACCAGCGGGGTTGGAGAAACGAAAAAGCCGGTCTTGGCGAAGAGCGCGTGGCCAGAGCGAAGCTAGCCATCGAACACGTGATGCCCCGGAAGTGGCTCGCGCATTGGCCACTGCAGGATGGGACAGAGGCCGAACGAGAGAGCATCATCCACACTCTCGGCAACCTGACGTTGTTGACAGGAAAGCTGAACTCGAAGGTGTCCAACGGACCGTGGCTCGGCGCAGGAGGCAAGCGTGAGGGATTGGACCAACACAGTGTGCTGTTCTTGAATCGAGAGCTTGCTGAAGAAGGCTGGGAGCCAATGGACGGACCAGGCCGTCCGCGTCCGAACGCAGGAACTCGCTGAGGTCATCATCCAGATCTGGCCGGTGCCGCCGGGCCACCGATCCGGTTTCTCGCCCGACCGGAAGCCGCGACTCCGGAAAAAAGTGCATCTCTCCGATCTCATTGTCGGTGGTGTACTCCAGCCTGGGATGACTCTTTTCCCTCGACGCAAGAAGCACAGCGATCGGGTTGCCACGCTGCTCCCGGATGGGCAGGTTGAAGTCGACGGTGTCGCATTTTCGAGCCCGACCGAGGCGGCGACCGCGATCGCCGGCAAGCGTACGAACGGTTGGGCATTCTTCCTCACCGATCAGGCGTCACGCCAGTCGCTCCGCACTGTTCGGCGCGACTACGTCAACGCCATGGCTGTGGATGTCGAGGACGACGAGGCGGACGATGACGGCGACGAGGACGAGGGATAAGGAAGCGATACGTGGACGCAAATCTAAACTGGATCGCCAACTTCATCTGGGGCATCGCCGACGATGTCCTCCGCGACCTGTACGTGCGCGGCAAGTACCGGGACGTCATCCTGCCGATGACCGTTCTCCGTCGGCTCGACGCGCTGCTCGAGCCGATCGAAGCAGACGATTCTCGATATGAAGGAGTCGCTCGACAAGGCCGGCATCGTCCACCAGGATCAGGCGCTGCGGCAGGCGGCTGGCCATTCTTTCTACAACACCTCGAAATTCACGCTCCGCGACCTGAAGGCCCGCGCGAACCAGCAGCAGCTCAAGGCCGACTTCGAGGCATACCTCGATGGCTTCTCGCCGAACGTCCAGGACATCCTCGAGAAGTTCGAGTTCCGGAATCAGATCCCGCGACTGTCCAAGGCAGACGCGCTCGGCACGTTGATCGAGAAACTGCTGTCGCCCGACATCAACCTGAGCCCGAATCCGGTCCTGAACGGCGATGGCTCGGTGAAGCAGCCCGGCCTCGACAACCACGCGATGGGGACGATCTTCGAAGAACTGGTCCGCCGGTTCAACGAGGAGAACAACGAGGAGGCCGGCGAACACTGGACGCCGCGCGACGCCGTGAAGCTGATGGCGCGGCTGATCTTCCTGCCGATCGCCGACCAGATCGAATCGGGCACTTACCTGCTGTACGACGGCGCCTGCGGCACGGGCGGGATGCTGACAGTGGCGGAGGACACCCTCCAGCAACTGGCGCGGCGAGCACGGTAAGCAGGTCGCGACTCACCTCTACGGTCAGGAGATCAACGCCGAGACCTACGCCATCGCGAAGGCCGACCTGCTGCTGAAAGGCGAAGGCGAGGCTGCCGACAACATCGTCGGCGGCCCGGAGTACTCGACGCTGTCGAACGACGCCTTCCCTTCACGCGAGTTCGACTTCATGCTCTCGAACCCGCCGTACGGCAAGAGCTGGAAGAGCGACCTCGAGCGCATGGGCGGAAAGGACGGCATCAAGGATCCGCGCTTCATCATCGAGCACGGGGGTGATGGGGAGTACTCGCTCCTCACGCGCTCGAGCGACGGGCAGATGCTGTTCCTGGCCAACATGCTCAGCAAGATGAAGCACGGAACAGGTCAGGGAAAGGGCCTCGGGAGTCGAATCGCCGAAGTGCACAACGGCTCGTCGCTCTTCACCGGCGACGCCGGCCAGGGCGAGAGCAACATCCGGCGCTGGATCATCGAGAACGACTGGCTCGAGGCCATCGTCGCGCTGCCGCTGAACATGTTCTACAACACGGGCATCGCCACCTACATCTGGGTGCTGACGAACCGGAAGCCCGAGCACCGCCGCGGAAAGGTGCAGCTGATTGACGCCACGCAGTGGTTCAAGCCGCTGCGCAAGAATCTCGGCAAGAAGAACTGCGAGCTGTCGGACGCGGACATCCAGCGCATCTGCGACACGTTCCTGGCGTTCGAGGAGACCGAACAGTCGAAGATCTTCCCGAACGCTGCGTTTGGCTACTGGAAGGTGACGGTTGAGCGTCCCCTCCGGATCGCGGGCGCCGATCCCACGCGGGCCTACACGCCAAAAGAAATCAAGGCGCTGAAGGAAACGGTCAAGGACATGCCCGGCGGAGCGACGACGGAGCCGGAGCGCAATGCAGCGCCACGAGTGATCCGCAAGATTCACAAGAAGAGGCGTCGAGCCCGATCCGTTGCGCGGCCTCGTGGAGGCCACGCTCGGCGACAAGCGCGGCGTCGTCGAGTACGAGCCTGACCCCGATCTGCGAGACACCGAGCAGGTGCCGCTCCTGGAACCGGGCGGCATCGAGGCGTTCCTCCGGCGAGAGGTGCTGCCTCACGCCGCCGATGCGTGGTACGACCCGGCCAGTGTTCGGACTGGCTACGAGGTGAGCTTCACGCGGTACTTCTACAAACCCCAGCCGCTCCGTTCGCTGGAAGAGATTCGAGCCGACATCCTGGCGTTGGAGAAGGAAACCGAGGGGTTGCTGGGCGAAATTCTCGGCTCTGGTCCGGCCGGCCCAATGAAGGCCAGCGTTTAGCATGCGGCCGGGGCTGGCCCATGTTAAACGCACCGTTTACCATGGTCACGGTGCTCAACATCGCCGTCGATTCCGGTGCGACGCGTACGTCCGACTGTTCGACGAGGAGGCAGGGACATGATCGACGGACTCAAGCCATACTCCTTCTACAGGGACTCCGGACGTTCGGTGGCTCGGTGAGACTCCCTGCCCACTGGGCGATACGGCGCCTTCGCACTGTTGCCGGAATGCGTGTCAGCAGCATCGACAAACACACGCACGACGATGAGCAGCCGGTTGCTTATGTGACTTCGTCGATGTGTACGGAATAGACCGCGTCACCGACAAGATCCCCTTCATGAATGCGATCGCGCAACCGGAAGAGGTCGCGGTACCGACTTGTGCTCGGCCGGACGACTCGTCGTGACCACGGATGTCGGGAACTGGAGGCGGCCATTGGCGTTGCGCGATCCCTCGTGGGTATCGTCAGCCCGATCTCGTATGCTGGCTACGACCTCGCGCTATCGCGTGCGCACACCGACCTTCTGCTGGGGTACGTAGATCGCTCGCTCCGAACGCCAGGCGCGACGCGGCACGAATCAATTCCACGTATCAGCGACTGGCGTAACGCGCTACGGCTGCGCACTCGATCGCCGATCAAGTTCACTCGCATTGCCTATCCTCGGCCGTCGAGGAACAGCAAGCCTATCGTTCGCTTCCTCGACCACGCTGACCGGCAGATCCGGCGTTACATCCGCGTCAAGAAGAAGTTGATCGCGCTGCTAAATGAGCAGAAGCAGGCCATCGTTCGACCGAGCGTGACGCGCGGCTCGACCCCAACGCTGCGTCTCGAGCGCAGTCTCGCGTCGAATGGCTCGGCGATGTGCCGGACCATTGGTGGGTGCCTGCGTCAGGCGTCTGTTGCGAAGCTCATCGACGTGAACCAAAACGGCGCCGTCCGTTGAAGTCAGCGACTATCGCGTGGTCCGGCGACACAATGCGCCATGGAGTGACTTCGCCTGCAGTCACGTACTGCACCAGAAGAAGGTCGGACGTGTAGACGTCGTTCGGACTTGCCATGCACCTGGAGAAACGGCGACATGTCGACAGGGACGCTCCTGCTAGGTGAGGCATGAGGAGCTTCCAAGGCGGCCTTGAACGCGCCTCGGCTCAGCGGACTGTGTCGATCAAGTCAGTACCGCCGCTGCTTACAGCCCGAGCCCAGCGTCATGGTGCTACTTCGCCTACGTTGTCGCCAGTCACGCGGCATCACACGGCGCCTCTGCAAGGTTCAACTGTCGGACATTCATCCGTGATGGCCAGGCATCGTACATTGACAACTTTTGCCGCGTAGACCTTCCATCAATTCCGATGGACGAACAAAAAGCAATTGCTCGCTTCATCGCCGAGGCGACTTCGCGCATCGACGCAAGAACTTCGAAATTGAACCGTGAGATTAAGCTCCTCGGGGAGCTTCGACACTCGGCTGATTGCCGACGTCGTGACTGGCAAGACTCGACGTTCGCGAAGCGGTGGCACATCTACCGGACGCGTCCAACGACGTCGCAGGACGAGGGATTCTGTGCCTGAAGATGCGGCGGAATCCGATTCCGCCGACCTCGACGACGCCGAGGCAGAGGTCACTGCATGAGCGACGACGTATCCTTCCGGAGGCGTGAGTTCAAGGGCAGCCGCCTGCGTTGCCTGATGGCCACGAGCCTCGCCGATCGCGAGGTGGCTGGGTTCCTGAACCAGATCGTCCAGCCCCACGCGCAGGTGAGCGTCACAGGATTCGTGGCAGCCGCGCGGGCTTCTCGATGGCGACGAGGCACGGCTCGGAGAGGCCGCCGCGTTTCTGACCGCGGATCAACGCGAGGCCCTCACCGCCTGGTGGCTGACGGTGCGCGAGCGGGCCAACACGCCGAACTGGGACATCGTCAGCACCTGTCAGGTTGACGGTCGCCAGGGGCTCGTGATCGTCGAAGCAAAGGCCCACCGTGGCGAACTGCACCGCGACGGGAAGGACCCCGGTAACGCGGAGAACGACAGGTGCATTTCAGCCGCAGTCGCCGCCGCCAACGATGCCCTCGGTGGCAGTGCGACAGGCTGGAGCCTGTGTACTGACACGCACTATCAACTCTGCAATCGCTTTGCCTGGGCGTGGAAGGTCGCCTCGCTGGGTGTCCCGGTAGTCCTCGTGTACCTCGGCTTCCTGGACAGTGACGAAATGGGCGACGGTGCGTTCCGGACACCGGAGGCGTGGCGCTCGTGTCTGCTCGCCCACGCGGACGGTGTAGTTCCGCTCGGCGCGTGGGAACAGCGCCTGCCCGCCGGCAACTCCTGGTTCGTGCCCATCATCCGAGCTGCCCGGGTTTCCGCCGTCGCCGTGGAGGCGAAACACGCATGAAGAGCGACACCAGCGAACGCGGCCTCGAGCAACTCATTTGTGTCGCGCTCACTGGCGCCGTTTGCGATCCGGTCACGGTTCCTCCTGATGTGGAGCGCGAGACCTCCGTCGCGGTCGGTGACGCAGGCTGGATCTGCGGCAATCCGAACGATTACGACAGGGAGTACACGGTCGATCTCGTCCAACTCCTGGCCTTCCTGATCGAGACCCAGCCAGACGCGTTCGACGGCCTCAACCTCTCAGAGGATGGCCCGTCCCGACGGAAGTTCCTGGCGAGGCTGCAGGGCGAGATCAGCAGGCGCGGTGTGATTGACGTTCTGCGCAAAGGGATCAAGGACGGTCCGCATCATGTGGAGCTGTTCTACGGAACTCCCTCACCAGGTAACGCTGTCGCCGTTGAGCGCTTCGCCCAGAATCGCTTCTCCGTCACGAGACAACTCCGTTACAGCCGTGACGAGACTCAACGGGCGCTCGACCTCGGGCTCTTCATCAACGGCCTGCCGATCGCGACATTTGAGCTGAAGAACAGCCTGACCAAGCAAACGGTGGACGACGCGGTGGAGCAGTACAAGCGCGACCGCGATCCGCGCGAGAAGCTCTTCGAGTTCGGCCGCTGCATCGTCCATTTCGCAGTGGACGATCACGAGGTGCGCTTTTGCACGCATCTGAAGGGCAAGGGCTCATGGTTCCTGCCCTTCAACCTGGGTTGGAACGACGGCGCCGGCAACCCGCCGAACCCCGATGGTCTGAAGACCGACTACCTCTGGAAACGCCTGCTCACCCGGGAGGGCCTGACCGACATCCTCGAGAACTACGCCCAGGTTGTCGAAACGAAGGACGACAAAACGGGCAAGAAGAAGGCCGTCCAGATCTGGCCGCGGTACCACCAACTGGACGTGGTGCACCGGCTGCTCGCCGATGTCCAACAGCGGGGCGCCGGCCAGCGTTATCTGATTCAGCACTCCGCCGGTAGCGGCAAATCGAACTCGATCGCCTGGCTGGCCCATCAGCTCATCGGCCTCCGCAGAGACGATGCGTCGGTGTTCGACTCGATCATCGTCGTCACCGACCGGCGGATCCTGGACAAGCAGATTCGCGACACGATCAAGCAGTTTGCGCAAGTGGGCGCTACGGTCGGCCACGCCGAGCACTCGGGCGACCTGCGCAAGTTCATCGAGAGCGGCAAGAAGATCATCATCACGACGGTCCAGAAATTCCCGTTCATCCTCGACGAGATCGGCAACGAGCAGCGCGGCCGGCGGTTCGCCATCATCATCGACGAGGCGCATTCGAGCCAGGGCGGGCAGACCTCGGCAGCCATCAGCATGGCGCTGTCCGTTGCAGGAGCGGAAGAGGACGACGAGACGACGGAGGACCGCGTCAACCGCATCATGGAGGCTCGCAAGCTCCTGCCGAACGCGAGCTACTTCGCGTTCACTGCCACGCCGAAGAACAAGACGCTCGAAATCTTCGGCCGGCCGCTGCCTCCGGTGGACGGCAAGGTGCGTCACGAGCCGTTCCACAGCTACACGATGAAGCAGGCCATCCAGGAAGGCTTCATCCTTGACGTCCTGAAGCACTACACGCCGATTGGCAGTCACTACCGGCTCGTCAAGACCGTCGAGACCGATCCGGAGTTTGACACCAAGCGCGCCACCAAGAAGCTACGCAAGTACGTTGAGAGCCACGACCATGCCATCCGCCTCAAGGCGGAGATCATGGTCGATCATTTTCACGAGCAGGTGCTGGCGCTGAACAAGGTCGGCGGGCACGCGCGGGCCATGGTGGTGACGAGCGGTATCGAGCGGGCCATTCAGTACTTCCACGCAATCCGCGACTACCTCGCGGAACGCAAGAGTCCCTACCGCGCCATCGTCGCGTTCTCCGGCGAGCACGAGTACGGCGGCGCCAAGATGACCGAGGCGTCGCTGAACGGATTTCCGTCCAGCCAGATCGCAGACAAGATTCAGGAAGACCCGTACCGATTCCTGATCTGCGCTGACAAGTTCCAGACCGGCTACGACGAGCCGCTGCTTGCACACGATGTACGTGGACAAGGTGCTCTCCGGCATCAAGGCCGTCCAGACGCTCTCGCGTCTCAACCGCGCCCATCCGCAGAAGCACGATGTCTTCGTCCTGGACTTCATGAACGACACCGACACCATCCAGGCGGCCTTCGCCGACTACTACCGGACGACGATCCTGAGCGAGGAGACGGATCCGAACAAACTGCACGACCTGAAGGCGGCGCTCGACGGTTATGAGGTGTACGCCGACGTCCAGGTGGACGAACTTGTAGGGCTGTATCTCGGACGGGGCGGATCGCGACAAGCTCGACCCCATCCTCGACGCGTGTGTCGCGGTGTACAAGGACCAGCTCAATGAGGACGGTCAGGTTGACTTCAAGGGCAAGGCCAAGGCCTTCGTCCGAGCGTACGGCTTCCTGGCGTCAATCCTGCCGTATACGAACGCGGAGTGGGAGAAGCTCTCGATCTTCCTGAACTTCCTGATTTCGAAGCTGCCCGCACCCATCGACGAGGACCTCTCGAAGGGAATCCTCGACGCCATCGACATGGACAGCTATCGGGTTGAGAAGCAGGCCGCTCAGCGGATCCAGTTGCCGGACGCGGACGCAGCGATCGAACCGGTGCCAACCACGGGTGGCGGCCGAAAGCCGGAACCAGAACTGGACCGGCTGTCGAACATCATCAAGACCTTCAACGACCAGTTCGGGAACATCCCGTGGACCGACGGCGACCGGGTGCACAAGCTGATCACCGAGGACATCCCGAACCGCGTGGCCGCGGACAAGGCGTATCAGAACGCCATCAGGAACTCTGACAAGCAGAACGCCAAGATCGAGCACGACAAGGCGTTGGCACGTGTCATGACGGCGGTTCTCAAGGACGACACGGAACTGTTCAAGCAGTTCATGGACAACGAGTCGTTCAAGCGGTGGCTGACGGACACCGTGTTCGGCCTCACGTACGCCACGCGTGAGGGTGCACAGCGATAACGTTTGGATATCCATGCGGACATCGCCAGGCCGAGATTTGGAGGAGTGAGCCCAAGCAGACCACGGCTCTTTGGACGCCAGACGTTGCCTTCGTCGCTGTGGTGGTCAGACGGCGTGAATCTGGGTTTCCCGATCGCCCACCCTAGCAAGGCGCGGTTCCCTCATGAGCCAGCTACCGCAGGGTAGTGACGCTCAAAGGCGTAGCGCAGAAGCTGATGCCGAGATACGACTCGGACCGTAGATCCAGTTGTGCGCTCCACTAGTCGGTAGTTCTGTTCATCCTTGGTCAGTTCGAGGTCGAGCACATTGCGAACGATGTCGGCCAGAATCCGCGCGCACTGCTCAACCGAGCGAACGACAAGAATTCCGTTGAGTACTCCGGTAGACAAAATTACCTGTAAAGCCAGCGGGTGAACTTCGCGAAACAGCTTTGCCCTAGCCTCAAAGCGAATCGCCGTCGCGACCAGAATTCCGATCACGTCCGCGCGCAGATCACTGGAGATACCAGTCACCTCGCCGCGCCTGATACCGTCCAGCAATCGGCGGTAGTCGGCCCGTCTCGGTTCAGCCACACGAGTCGACTCACCATACAGGTCGAAGTCGTGCCATTGGGTCGCGACGGCTGCAACGAGCTCGGCATCGCTCGCTTTTGAGAGTCTTGCCGAAAGCACGACACCAACAAGGGCTTCGTCGTCAATCGCATCATCGACTTCGAAACTCGCGTCGGCCTCGTTCACGAGCCGAACCATCTCCGCACGTGACAGGCGAAACAGAGCCTCAGTATCGACTAGATCCTCGCCGACCTTGAGCTTCGGCACGTAGACGATAACAGGCTTACCCTGCCCGAGGGCCACCGACGCTTCAGAGTCTTTGCCAAAGGTGTCGGCTTTCTGAGCCATGTAGATGGCAACGCTGCATCGGCGAAGCATCAGCGCCTCGACCAAGCCCTTGGCGATCCTGTCGTCAATCCAAGACTGGGTCGGATTAAAGTATCGCAGCTTCAGAGGGCGGATCTGATCATCACTGAACAGAGCCTTCGCAAAATGGTTGACCGATACGTAGTCCGCATCACTTCGCATCGATGTGGCGACGTAAACATCCAAATGATCCGCAGAGAGGTAACGCGCTAGATTCCTCGATGCGCTCTCCTGAGTCGACCCGATTCGTTCAAGCTCGACTTCAGTCTTGGGTCCCAGCAGCTCGGCTTCTCGTTCTAGCACGTCGGGATCGGGTGCGAACAACGGTGAGAAGAGGCCGTGCCGGATATTCGCGCCTAGTTTTCTGAGCAACGAGTCAATGCGTCGCTTCTGCTTCTCGCTGATGCTACCCAGCGCGGTGGAGGCGTCCTTCTGACGAATTGCGTCGGCGAGCTCTCGCAGGAACTTCTGCACGGCGGACCGCTCGTTACCTTCCTGCTTCACACGCACTGCCGAGACGTAGCCGAGGTCGGGAAGACGCGCATCGTCAATGATCTCGATCACGTCCCACTCGGACCTCGCGTGGTATGGGCCTAGACCCCTCTCCAGCAACGGCGTGAGGAGGTCACCGAGGGCGTCACCAGAGGAGTTCATCCTCACGTACGCTTCGCGAAGGCTGCTAAATAGGCGAATGGCGTGCTTCTGATAGTCCCTGACGTGCTTGTCGAGAGACGGAATCGAACTCAACGCCGCCGGAGTCAGGTAGCGGTCGAAGAACTGTTGGGAGACTGGCGGTACGCCATAGAACACCAGAACGCTATTAAGGAGATCGAGCGTCTGCGCATCGGACAGCGTCGTTTGAAATAGCGTGGCGATCCGCTCCTCAGCTGCCGCGAGGCAACCGGGATCGTGGCCATCGAAGGTAACAGGTCGGCCTACCAACTCGGAGAGCGTGTCCTCGAACTCAAACCGCTGAATCGATTCTGCTTGCGTAAAGGGAACCCAGAATCGCCCGGGAATCCCGACCTTCTCACAAATCCTCTTTAGGACGTCGGGTTTTGTTGGAACGCGTAGGCCCTGCTCAAGATGCGCGACGACCGAGCGGTTGGTCTCGCACGCCTCCGCCAGCGCCTCCTGTGTGAGGTTCATCTGTTCACGGTGGGAGCGGACGAGAAGACCAAGCGTCTCGCGTGGATTGGCCATGTTGATCTCTCTTGACGCAATTGCGAACTTAACGTTGTGCACCTACGACGTATGGGTCAGATTCGATCTGGCACGCTACGAGAGGAGTCCCGTCGCCGAAACGTCCAACGATGAACGGCAATTTGCCGCCTCAATCAGGACCTCCATCGAACAACCGGGTCAGTAGTCCTTCGGCTGCCTCCAGCGCCTGTCCTGTGCCGCGATAACGCAGTTCGGCGTAGGCCAGTAGATCCGGCGCTAATGGAAGCCCATCGACCCGATCCGGTATCGCGAGCGGACCGGGAGGCTCGATGACCAGGACATTTCCATTTCCAACGGCGGGCTGCGCAACAAGAGCCTTCTGGGTTTCGCGGTCTTCGAGAGCACGAAGGGGTGCATAGATTTCCGTCTCCTCCGCGCGAAAAAAGTGCGTGCTACGCTCGGCCGCATCAGCCCCCGTGAGTGCCCACCGCTGCGCGCGCTCGCGCAGGACGGTTTCAAGTCGCGTCCAGATCTCCTGCTTCCCGTCGGCGCGAATCTGAAGGCGTCGCTCTTTCAGCTTCGGTCGAAGGCCCTCGATGTAGGCCTGCACCCACAGAGCAACGAGTGCCTGACGGTCGGCAACTTTCCGGCCACCCTTCCCATCGAGCAAGAGCCCGCGGGCGGCAAGGTCGTTCATGCACCCGGCAAGCGTGCCCAAGGCGACATCGGCTTGATCCGCCAAAGTACAGGTAGGGCGCGTTCGTTAGCTCGGGACGGATCAGGATGGCCATGACCGTCTTGATCCAGCCCTTTTGCGGACGGCCAGGGGCAGGCGTCGGTTCTTTGCGCGGCTGGCGGCCCTCCACGTGAACGAACAGGCCAGGCGCCTGCAGATGTGCGTTGCCGGCAAGGTCGAGGTAATCGATCTCTGCGCGTTCAAGGATGGCTGCCTGTTGAATTCGGACGTGAGGCGCGAGAACCAGGAGCCTATCGTCGGCGTGATCGCCTGGCAACTCCGCTCTGCGTCGATTCAGTTGCTCGACTACGACTCCGACGTCCTGATGACGGAGATGCCGCTTTTCCTCGACGAGGTATCGAAGGGGTCCGTCAGGAGTCTTCCAGGTGACGATACCGTTGAAGCGGGCCAAGGCTTTCCCTGCCGCCCGGATCTCGGCCTTCGGCATCCACTTCTGGAGAGCGGGCCGGTACAAGTCGAGGTCGGGCGCAATTTCCGTCCGTGCCATGTTCGGGACAGTAGCATGTTCATTAATAATGAACAACAACATAAACTGAACATACCCAGAGTCCCAGCGATCAGAGCGGATAGCCAGTCGTACGCACAATGCGAAGGCCTTACGCGATTTGCGTAGGGCCCGCACAGACCGTGATCGGCCTACGCGCGAGCGCGCCGTCACCGCTGCCGGGAGATCAGCGCTCGCCGTCGAGGATTCGAATGAGCGCCTCCGCGTTCCCGAGCGCGTCGTGCACGGGATGATGATCGTGCTTCGTTCGGCGGAGCCGCTTCCACTTCTGAGTGCTGCGAAAATCGCCCATCAGCCCAGCGTAGAAATCGGCGATGCGTCGCCCGGAATGCCCGAACGGGTTCTCGCCGAAGTAGCGCCAGAAGTAGAAGTTGATCCACTGGAAGTCGTAGGCCGGGTTGTCCGAGACGAACACAACAGGCATTCGAGGAGCCAGCCACTCGCGGAACTGGCGAAACGTGTCCTCGGAGCAGTCCGTACCGTGGAATGTTTCGACGCGCCCGTCCCGAAGGGCGTTCACGTCAACCGCACCGAACTCCGTCATATCGCCGACAGAGGGCGCGCCGACGCCGAAGGGTGCTTCGCAGTCAACAACGATCAGAATTCCCATAGAGCATCACCGTCGAGAGTGGGTGATTGAGTAAATTTACTCAGCGTCCTGAGTAGCCGTCGAGGACGGTCCTTCCTCCAGACGCCAGTGTCGCATCGTCTGGTCACCGCGGCCCATAGGTCCTGGTACCTCTCGCCATGCGTTGCCATGCCTTGCCATGCGTCGTTGATGTTGACGGCCGGGGCTACAGCGGCCTGCCTCGGACTTGCTCCGGTGCCACGTCCACTTCCAGGTCTCTTCACCGTTGACGTCGAACCCGGCCGGCGTTATCCTGTTTTCATCGTCTTGGTCCGCTACTGAATTTTTGAACTCGCGTCCACCTTCACGTTGGGTGGCACGCCACCTTCCACTGACTCCTCGGACCGAGTGCGGATCGACTGCGGTTCGCTGCTAAGCGGCATCCGCATCCGACCGCGCCGAGCAACGACGCGGCGGGCCCTCAGGGCCGCCGCCGTCGGCTGGCACCAACCACGAAGTTCACTGTCGGTTCGGTGTTCTCGGAATCGTTCCGGGGAGGTTCGTATGAAGAGACATGGTCAATCGCACGTCCTCGAGCGAGAGCCAGCAGCCGGAGGCCACATCATGCGGGCCAGGCTGATGAGGGGCGACGGGCTCGCACGTGCCGATCGCGACCTCGACAACCCACACGAATCGCGTCGTACAACGTTGCCCGTTCTGCTCACGGTCGACGAAGCGGCAGATCTACTGCGCACAACGAGGCGGGCGATCTACGCGATGATCGAGCGCCGGCACTTGCCCGGCGTGATCCGTGTCCGCCGGCGAGTGCTCCTGCGCGCCGACGATTTGCTAGACTGGCTGAACCAGAAGCGCGCGCCATCGCCAGAGGAGTAACTGGCGATGAGCGTCACAATCCGTCCGTATCGGAGAGGCGGCTGGGAGGTCGACATCCGTGTCGTCACGCCTGACGGCACGCGGGAGTTCCGGGTGCGCAAACGCGCGCCGGTGTCGTCACGATCAGCCGCTGCACGGTGGGCTGAAGGTCGCGAACGCGTGCTGTTCGAGCGACTGATGAAGCCGCCGCAAGACAACGCACCACCGAAGGAGGTGCCCACCCTACGAGAGTTCGTGTCGAGATTCCTCGACGGCCACGCGCGGGCGAATCGGCAGAAACCGAGCGGGATTGCAGCGAAGGAGATGATCCTCCGCGTGCACCTGGTGCCGGCGCTGGGTCACAAGAGGCTCGACGCGATCAAGAGCGAGGACGTGCAACATCTGAAGGGCCGCTTGAGCACGAAGGCGGCGAAGACGGTGAACAACATCCTGACGGTGCTCAACGTGATGCTGAAGAAGGCGGTGGACTGGGACGTGATCGATCGCATGCCGTGTGCCGTCACGCTGCTGCCGGTGCCGAAGACGTCGATGTCGTTCTACGACTTCGACGAGTACGAACGACTCGTCGCGGCGACGAGCTCGGTCGATGCAACCGCGCACCTCATCGTGCTACTCGGTGGGGAGGCGGGTCTTCGGTGTGGCGAGATGATCGCGCTCGAATGGCGCGACGTCGATCTCGGCAAGCGGCAGATCTGCGTCCAGCGATCCGACTGGAACGGCCAGGTGACGACACCGAAAGGCGGACGGCTGCGGTATATCCCGCTGACGCTCCGACTCGCGTCAGCGTTCCGCGATCATCGGCATCTGCGGAGTCCGAACGTGCTGTGCCAAGACGAAGGCCAGCCGCTGACCCGGCAGATGGTGCAGTACCGCGTGCTGCGCGCATCACGTCGAGCCAAGCTGTCGCAGGACGGCGTGCACATCCTGCGTCACACCTTCTGCTCTCACCTGGCGATGCGCGGCGCACCGCCGCGAGCGATTCAGGAGTTGGCCGGACACCGCGAACTCGGCATGACGCAGCGCTACATGCACCTGAGTCCAGCGGCGCTCGACAGCGCGATTCGGCTGCTGGATCAGCCGTTTTCCGTACAAAGTTTTGGAGACATTTTGGAGACGGGGAGGGTCTCCGAAGAAAAGATCAATGGATAGAACAACTAAACTGGCGGTGAGGCAGGGATTCGAACCCTGGGTAGAGCTTTACACCCTACAACGGTTTAGCAAACCGCCGCCTTCAGCCTCTCGGCCACCTCACCGTAGACGTCAAGTATACGTCCCTATGAGAGCCGTTGCACGGCCTGTCCTTCGCCTGCACCTCGCTTCCTCAGGCGCGGCTCAGCAATCTCCTCTTAACGGATCAAGACCGATCGTGTCTGCGACGGCGCACACGCCGAACCCAAGATCCAACAAGAGCGACACTCACGAGCCCAAGCGTTCCCGGTTCCGGAACCGCAGTTAGACTGACTGAGTGGAGAGGCGCTCCGTCGCTGAACTCCTCTGTGCGATCGCTCAAGCGGAGCAAGTACACGTCGCTGCCCTGTCGAAGCGTGATCGGACGCGCCTCGACGAGCGGGCCAGAGCCCGGCGGAATGTGAATGCCGGCGCTGAATCCGGCGCCTCGATACCCTGTGAACGTCGTGGAAACCAGGTTGGGCGCTGTGAAGTTCGGGCTCGCGCCCGCGAAATCGCCCACGATCCCTGAACCATCGGCAATCGGATCCTGAATGAACCCGACGCCGTAGAAGCCGGGCTCAAAAATGGTGTTCCGATCAAAGATTGCCACGGCAACGCCACTCGCAGGATTGTTCGCGAAATCATCGACCGAGTAAGTCTGACCGCCTGCCGATAACGTCGCAGAAACCGGTGAATAAGATACCCAGCCTGGTTGGAGAAAGGGTGGGAGGAAACTTACGTAATTGGTGCTGCTGGTGTCGAAGAGCGCTGTCAAAGTAAATGGTGTCGGACTGGCAAAACCTGTGATCGGTCCACCGTTCGGGCTGATGGAGTCGGTCGTGCCCAACACACCTTGGTACGTCAGTAGAAACGGTGCGGCAAGCGCCGTGTTGGCGGTGAGTAGAACAAGTCCTACCAACACAAGCGTTGCCCTGACACGACGGGGCGGGAGCACCTTCGCGTTCATCTGTCCTCCTTTGAGCTGGGAGACGGTATACCACGACAACCAACGAGTATGTCACTCTCTTTGAGACGCCCGGTGTACGGACAACCACGCGCCGCACCGCGTCCCAGTGATTACATTCTGAGAAAACAAAAGAACCGAGTCACGCTCCGCTCACGGTACGGCTGGACCGGGAACCGGAGCGCCCTGCCGGCCGCCTCTGCCCCGGCCTCGCTCCGGTACCGGATCCGGCGCCGGCATGGCGGGACGAGTCGCAGGCTGGTCTGTTCTCAATGCGTAGTTGACCGCGGCATCAAAGAGGCGCAACCCGTCGGGGGTCATCAGGTTCGCCGTGCCTGTTTCGTTGTCGTTCTCGATGAAATATTGGATGCGCAAGCCTGGGGCGGGGGTGCCGTCAAACAGCTTCCCGCCTTTACGAATCATGTAGATCACTTTAGCGTTTGGATAGTCGTTCAGGGTGGCGATCACTTCGACACCGGGGGTCGTGTCCTTTCCCCAATTCATTTCCCTCGGGAAGCGATAGACGGACACGCGCCCCTTCAGCCCCGCGGCCAGCGGATGGCCGGGATTTGTGATGGTGAGAGCGGTCTGGTCTACGATGGCGCCAAAGTCACCCGCATCGGGAGCGCCAGGGTCGAGCGGCTTGCCCTTCGGGTTGACGAACCCGAATTCGTCTTGAAGAAACGCTTCCGAAGTGAGGACGGGCGTTGGCGTCGACACGATCTTGGTCCCGACGGTTCCGGAGCCGACCGACTCGACGATGATGACCAGATCGGCGGCATTGGCAAATGCCAGCATTCTGTCGGCCGCGGTGTCGTGCGGGACCCTTGTGACCTTGTGACCCCTCTCGAGCTCAAGATGATTCTTGATGTAGACGTCGGAGATGCTGGTGCCGGGGATGACCGTAGCATTCTCATTGCCGACAATCATCACGATGTTCTTTCCCGTGGGAGGAGCGCCGCCCTGGCGTTGCTGAGCGTACACAGACGCGACGACCAGAAGACATGAAAAGACGCCGGCGATCGTTCCGACACCATTCCTGTGCATGAATTCCTCCTCGAGATGATCCTTCGGAAGGTCGAAGTGTAGCTAAAGATGAGAAATGACAAAGCAAAAAGATCACGGACCGGACAGGAGCTGCAGGGAGAAGCTTTGGGTGGGGCTGAAAAAACAGGGCCCGTTCTCATGGGCCCTGTCTCCTGATCATGTGACTCAATCGTTGTCGTCGTTGCGCGATTGCGTCCAGCGCGGCGTGATGTAGAGGGTTCCCCGCGAGCACGGCGTGCCGTCAGCGCGAGTGTAGTTTTGGAACTCGTCGTGAACGCCTGCGCCAATGAGCCAGGCCGGCCCCTCGCTGACAAAACCGCGAAGCACGGCGAGATTGTTCTTCGTGTTGACGCGGCCACCCACGCGGGCCGTGAAATCCAGCGAGCCTCTCACCACATAATCCGCCTGTATGTGATCCTGGTTGGGCTGGACATTGGGTATGAATACCGCGACCCGCGCTTCAACAGTCCCGGACACATCTCCTGACGCTCTGCCAGAAAACGTGAACAGGTACGGGTCGTCTCCTGGACGGTTGAAGCACTTGTTGAAATCGACTTCGAACGGGCGCACGGACCGGCTCTTGCCGTCGGCCCGGACCGGTGAGACCTGGAGTAGAAGCACGAACACGCTCAGGGACGAGGCAAAGAGACAGCAAGGGCGAAGAGTTTTCATGAAGTTTCTCTTTCCGGGGCGGGATGGAGACGTGTGCCCCTACCAACCGACGCGAGAACCCGGACCAAACTTGCTCATGGGGTTTCGCGCAAGGCAGAATGCGGCCTCGGAATTGAGTCATGGACGCTAAACAACCGGACGCGGACGTGAGCGTTCTGCTGGAGGCCTGGAGCAAGGGCGACGTCGAGGCGCGCGACACGCTGATGGCGGTGGTGTATCAAGAGTTGAGGCGTCGGGCCGCCGCCCACCTGCGGCGCGAGCGGGTCGGACACACGTTGCAGCCGACCGCGCTGGTTCACGAGACCTATCTGCGGCTCGTCAGGCAAGACCACATGCTTTGGCAGAACCGCGCGCAGTTCTTTGGCGTCGCGTCGCAGATGATGCGCCGCATCCTCGTGGACCGGGCCCGGGCCCGCAACATGAACAAGCGGTCGGGCCGTTGGGCGCGAGTGACGCTCGACGAGGAGGTCGCCCAGCAGCAGGCCCGCGAGGTCGACGTGCTGGACCTTGATCATGCGCTCGTCGAACTCGCGACGTTCGATCCTCGAAAAAGCCAGATCGCCGAGTTGCGTTTTTTTGGCGGGTTGTCGCTCGAAGAGGCCGGGTATGTACTTGGCGTGTCCGTCGCCACGGTGGAGCGGGAGTGGCAGGCGGCCCGCGCGTGGCTCTACGCCCGTCTGACAGGAAAGACCGGGGGCGATCGGCTCGACTGACCCGTCTCCCACTTCGGCTTCGTCAATCGGTCCGCACCGTGTAGACTCGCGTACCTCGTCCGAAAACATGACGCCGGAACGTTGGCATCAGATCACCGAGATTTACCATGCCGCTCGTGAGCGCGATCTGGCGCACCGCGACGCGTTCGTGGCAGAGCGATGCCTCGGGGACCCGACGCTGCGAGGTGAGGTCGAGGCCATGCTGGCCGGAATCGATGCCGCCGGCAAGTTTGGGGACAGCGCGTTATTCGCGTCGGCCTCATCGCTCGAGCCGGGCTCGCCTCTCGCCGTGACACAGTTGGCCCCTCGTGGTCGCCTTGGACCGTACGAGATCATCGCGGCGCTCGGAGCCGGTGGGATGGGTGAGGTCTATCGCGCCCACGATCCCCGCCTGAATCGTGATGTTGCGATCAAAACGCTTCCGCCGGCCTTTTCCGACAACGCCGATCGGCTCACGCGCTTCCGCCGGGAGGCGCGCATGCTGGCATCGCTCAATCATCCCAACATTGGCGCAATTTACGGGCTCGAGCGATCGGGCGACATCGATCACCTGGTCCTGGAGTTGGTGGAAGGCGAGATCCTCAGAGGTCCACTGCCGGTCGCGAAGGTGCTCGACTACGCACGGCAGGTCGCCGAAGCACTGGAAGCTGCGCACGGCCAGGGCATCATCCACCGCGATCTGAAGCCGGCCAACATCAAGGTCACGCCGGACGGCCGCGTGAAGGTGCTGGATTTCGGATTGGCGAAAGCCGTTTTGGACACGGAAGGGAGCCAGGACTATTCGCAGTTGAGAACGCTGACCGGACTGGACACGGTGGCTGGACAGATCGTCGGCTCTCCCCCGTACATGAGCCCCGAGCAGGCGCGCGGGAAAGCCGTGGACGAGCGAACCGACATCTGGGCTTTCGGTTGCCTGCTGTATGAGTTGCTGACCGGGAGGCGGGCGTTTCTCGGCGAGGACTTGTCGAGCACGATCGCAGCGGTGCTGGAGCGCGAGCCTGATTGGACGATTCTGCCCGGCGCGACTCCTACGAGCATCCGTGAGCTGATGCAACGCTGTCTGCACAAGGATCCGACGCGGCGGCTGCAAAATATCGTGGACGCCCGCAAAACGATCGAGCAGGCACAGCGGGGTCGGAACCGGTGGCAGATCGCTGCGATTGCGGCAGCCGCGCTGGCAGTGCTCGTCGTCGGGGGCGCCGTCTGGTCCCGCGTCCCGGCTTCTGCGCCCAACCGATCCGAGTGGATCCAGATCACCAAACTGCCCGATTCGGTCAGCCAGCCCGCACTTTCTCCCGACGGGCGCATGCTGGCATTCATTCGCGGGCCCGCGACGTTCATCGGACCCGGCCAGGTGTACGTCAAGATGCTTCCGGATGGCGAGGCCGTCCAGCTGACCGACGACAACCAGGCGAAGATTTGGCCGGTGTTTTCCCCGGATGGCGCGCGGATCGCGTACACCGTGGTGGGGCCGAAGTTTCTCTGGGACACCTGGGTCGTCCCTGTTCTGGGCGGTGCACCGCAACCATGGTTGAAAAACGCCTCCGGATTGGTCTGGACCGGTCCGCAGCAGGTGATGTTTGCAGAGATGAAGCAGCCTCCGCACATGGGGATTGTCGCGGCCGATGAGAGACGCATCGAGCAGCGTAACATCTACCTGCCCACGCATGAACACGCGATGGCGCACCGCTCTTACGCGTCGCCCGACGGCGAATGGCTGCTCATCGTGGAAATGGACGAGGATCACGCCTGGATGCCGTGTCGTCTCCTTCCCCTGGATGGCAAGTCTCCTGCGCGGAAGGTGGGGCCGCTGAATGCCGGCTGCACGTCCGGTGCCTGGTCGCCCGATGGGAAATGGATGTATGTCACCTCAAACGCCGGAGGCGTCAATCACATCTGGCGGCAGCAGTTCCCCGACGGGAAACCGGAGCAAGTGACCTTCGGCCCGACCGCGGAAGAAGGCGTCACGATGGCGCCGGACGGCCGCTCGTTTGTTGCTGCGGCGGCGCTGCAGAACAACCTCTCCATATGGCTTCACGATGCCAGGGGCGAGCGGCAGATTTCTTCGCTGGAAGGGATTGCCGTAAATCCGAAATTCACACCCGACGGGAAAACACTGTGCTACGTCGTCGTCAAACATACGCCTACCCCGTTTTCCCCACAGCCAGGTGAAGTGTGGGTAGCGGACATTGAATCCGGGCGCTCTCAATCGCTGCTACCGGGCTTTCAGGTACGGGACTATGACGTGTCCGTCGATGGCCAGCAGGTCGTGATGGACGCTGTAGACCCAAAGGGTCAGCGAGGGCTTTGGCTGGCGCAGCTTGACCGGCAATCGTCGCCGCGCATGCTTGCGACCACCGAGGGGGGCCGGCAGCCGATATTTGCGCCTGACGGTGACATTTTCTTCCGCCGCGGCGAAGGGACCACCAATTTTGTTTATCGCATTCGACCGGACGGGTCGCGAATGCAGAAGGCGCTCGAGCAGGAGATCGTCTTGCTGTCTGCCGTTTCGCGAGATGGACGGTGGATTCTGGCGTGGTCCTTTCTCCCTCTTGGCGAGGGAATGGCACTTCAGGGCTTCCCGCTGGGCGGAGGGGCTCCAGTCACAATCGCCTCTCATGCCGCGGTCAATTGGTCACCTGGGGGAGATTCCATCTCTCTATCCGGCGGACCGATCGCCAACAACCGGAGCTACATTATTCCACTGGCGCGGGGCGAGGCATTGCCTCGGATACCGCCGGCTGGATTTCGTTCCGAGGAGGAGATCGCCCGACTCCCTGGAGCACAAAGGGTCGACGCGCTGTCAGTGCCCGGTCCCTCGAGTGATGTCTACGCCTTCTATCGCGGCACGACGCAGCGCAACCTTTACCGCATTCCTGTCCAATGACCCACTCTCACGCCTCACCGTTTCTTCGCCGCTGGTGATCGTCGCGCCTTTGCCTTTCTTGAGCCGCGCGCCTGCGCTCCGACCCGCTCGGGCAGCTTCTTGCCCCCGGTCTCGCGGTTCCATTCCTCGAACGTTTCGTTTGAAATCTTCCCGTCGACGAGCAGTTGTGCGAACTTGCGTCGTTGCGCCTGGCTCTTGAATGGCATGAACGGTCCTTTGCGCGCCGCATCGACGATCACGCGTTGACGAAGTTCCCACGCGTTCTCGATGGCGGCGCCGCTCGCAGTGTTGTCGAACACGCACCACACCTGCTCCGCAGCCGACAGGCTGCGGATGCTCGCAGCCAGCCTCGTGATCGCGTGCTCATCGTAACGCGACCAGTACGATTCGCGGCGACCCGTGTAACCGGAAATACGCGACGCCTGTCCAACCAGCCGGAGTCGTGGCGTTCGGCACCGGCGGCGGGTCGGCTGCAACCCGCGAGATTCGGTAGCGTTCCAGCAGCGATGTCACACTCGGGGAAAACCACGTCGCGTGCCTCGGCTCGCAGACGAAGGGTCCGTCGTAGACCCTTCGAACCACATCCAGAAACGCGGTCACCACCGGCGCGTCAAACGACAGAGATGGCGGCAGCTGCAACAGCAGCGGCCCGCGCTTTTCAGCCAGGCCGTCGGTTTGAGCCAGAAATGTGACGAATGGTTCTTGCGCGTCGCGCAGCTTCAGCTCGTGGGTCATCGCCCGCGGAATCTTCACAGCGAATCGAAAGCCCGGAGGGGTGGTCTCCCGCCACTTGGCGTACGTCGTGGCGGCGTGTGGTCGGTGAAACGACGAATTGATCTCTGCACAATCGAGCAGACGCGAATAGCGCGCGAGATGCGTTCCAGGTGAGTTGAAATGAACGGCCGACGCGCGCGGAATCGACCAACCCGCCGTCCCGACATGGATGCATCTCGGCGTGCAGTGCATCATTCCAGCCGAGCTCGGCGCTTTGCAGTTCGGCCGCTCGCGTGAAATCTGAGTCTCGTTGACGCGGCGACGTTTCCCTTCAGCACGATCTCGATCTGACGAAGGGCGTGATCGTTGTCGGCGGCCGTGTTGGAGACGATGCAATCGGAGGGCGCGAAGATCTTGTATTCGCGCATGTACGCGTCGTTGGCGGTGAAGAGCACGCAGATGTTGCCCGCGATACCCGTCAGAATCACCCGCCGAATGCCCAGGGTCTCGAGCAGGGTATCCAGGGTGGTGTCGAAGAATCCCGAATGTTTGGGCTTCAACACGAAGTAGTCGCGCGCGGTCGGCCGCAGACGCCTCGACACGCGGTGGCCTGGCGAGGAGCGCGCGGTGCAATGCGCGACGGTGCGGCGAAAGTCCGACCGCCACTGGCCGAAGTTGTCGTTGATGTAGATCGTCGGCACGCCCGCAGCCGTGGCGCGGCGCTTGAGACGCGCGAGTGGTGCGGCCATCGATTCCGCCTGCGCGACAAGCGGTCCGGAACCGTCGAACGCCAGATCGTTGATGACGTCGATCAGCAGGAGCGCTGTCCCTGCGACCGGAACCGCGACCGGACCTCGCCGGCGTTGGCGCGCGTCGTTCCTTTGTGAGTCGCCGATCGCGCCATCGCACTGAAGACCTATTCGTTGGCCTTCTCGGCAGACCCGGGCTCGGCCATGCGCCGATGTTGTTCGGCCAGGATTCCGGCCGGCGTGACGTTCGCGATCGCTGACTGCAGCTTGTTCTGCCAGCCGCTCACGACGTCGCCGTCGCCGCGCATCATGGCGTCGAATCCCACACGGGCCACATCCGCCGGGTCGTCCTTCTTCCCCTGGCCGACTTTCGTGTCCAGCATGTCGGCCCGCTCGAAAAAGTCGGTTTCGGTGGCGCCCGGCATCAGGCACGTGACGGTCACGCCGGTGTCCTTCAGCTCCGCGCGTAACGCAAACGAGAACGAATCGACGAAGGCCTTGGTGCCGTTATAGACCGCTTGATAGGTGCCGGGCATGAAGCCGGCAATCGACCCGGTCAGCAGGATGCGTCCCTGCCCACGGCTGCGCATGGCCCGACCGACCAGCTGCACGAGATACACCGTGCCGGTCACGTTGGTGTCGATCACGTGACGGACGTCGGCAAAGTCCTGATCGAGAAAGGCACGGCCGAGCCCGTGGCCTGCGTTGGCGAGGAGTGCGTCGACCGGCCGGCCGGCCGCCGCCGCCCACAGCCGATCGACGCCATCAGTCGTGGCCAGATCGGTTTCCACCACGGTGACGTCGGCGCCGAGACCGCGAAAGCGGTCAGCGGCGGCCCGAATCTCTGGTCGATCGGCAGCTACCAGGAGATCGAATCCTTCCTGCGCACAGATCGCGGCCAATTCGAGTCCGATGCCCGACGACGCGCCTGTCACGATTGCGAATGGTTTCATCTTTACTGTCCTTCTACATGGATGTGGGCTTCATAACCACTTTGATGCACGAATCGTGTTTGTCGCGAAACGTGCGATACATTGCCGGCGCATCCTCGAGACCGATCCGGTGCGTGATGATGAAGGACGGATCGATGTCGCCGCGTTCGATGCGTTCCAGCAGGATGGGCATGTACCTGTGCATGTGCGTCTGGCCCATCTTCAGCGTCAGTCCCTTCGCGAATGCCGCGCCCAGGGGAAACTTGTCGAGCCATCCGCCATAGACACCAGGAATGGAGACCGTCCCACCTTTGCGGCAGGCGTTGATCGCCTGACGGAGCGCGTGCGGTCGATCGGTCGCCAGAAACATGGAGGTCTTCGCACGGTCGTACCATGCGTCGAGCGTGGTGCCATGTGCTTCGAGTCCGACCGCATCGATGCATGCGTCCGGACCCTGCCCGCCGGTCATGTGGCGGAGCGCATCGAGGATGTCGACCTCCTCGTAGTTCAGCGTCTCAGCGCCGCCCTGGGAGGACGCGAGTTCCAGCCGCTCGGCGAATCGATCGATCGCGATCACGCGCTCGGCGCCAAGGAGATAGGCGCTTTTGATCGCGAACTGACCGACGGGCCCGCATCCCCAGACGGCAATGGTGTCACCCGGCCTGATCTGGCAGTTGTCGGCCGCCATGTATCCGGTCGGAAAAATGTCTGAGAGAAACAACACCTGTTCGTCGGTGAGGCTGTCTGGTACTTTCAACGGTCCGACATCGGCAAAGGGAACGCGAGCGTATTCAGCCTGCCCACCCGGATAGCCGCCGTACATGTGCGAGTAGCCGAACAGGCCCGAAGCAGAATAGCCGTACATCTTCTCGGCCATCCACGCATTCGGATTGGAGTTGTCACACAGCGACCAGAGCTGCTCCTTGCAGAAGTAGCAGCGGCCGCACGAGATGGTGAAGGGGACGACGACGCGATCGCCGACTTTCAGGCGCGTGTTCTCCTTGCCGACCTCGACGACTTCGCCCATGAACTCATGGCCGAGCACGTCGCCTTTCTGCATCGTTGGAATGTAGCCGTTGTAAAGGTGGAGATCCGACCCGCAGATCGCGGTCATCGTCACTTTCACGATGGCGTCCCGCGGATTCAGAATGACCGGGTCCGGAACGGTCTCCACGCGGATGTTCTCTTTGCCTTCCCAACAGACGGCTCGCATGATTGGCTCCTATACGGTCGCTGACACTCGAGGGATTTCACCGGCTTCGAGCAACTGCTTGAATTGCCGCAGATCCTCGCGCACCGTATGAGACGGTTCGCGACCGAACAGGAAGGCGATGAGTGCGCCCGCTTTGCCTGCGGGCGGTGCGTATTGCAGATTGACGTTGACCTGTGTGCTGCGAGCTCCTCGCACGGACTCAAACTTCACCGAGCCGGCGGTGGCGACATCGGATCCAGGAAGTGAACGCCACGCGAGAACCTCATTCTCGACCTCGTTGATGATCTCCGCGTCCCATTCGACCACCAACCCGGCGGGCCCTGACGTCACCCAGTGAGACCGGCCGTCAGAACGCTCGGTGACGCGGTCGAGGTGAGTCATGAACCGCGGCAGATTTTCGAGGCGACGCCAGTACCGGTAGACGTCACCCACGGGCACTTCGAGCCGAACTGACTCGCGCACGTGAACTCCGCGGTCGCCACCAAGGGCGGTTCTCGTACCGTCGGCGGATCCGTTCAGGACGTCGGGCCAGCTGCCCGTGATGCCACGATATAGCAGCGGAGCCGAAGCCACCACGAGGCAGGCACCAGCCGTCGAACGGCGAGACGTACCTAGGAGCAGGAACAATGCGCCGGCGCCGAGCGCCAGCCAGTTTTCCGCATCAGCGAGGGTAGGTGGATCATCGTAACGATCGTACAAAGCGTTGGCGTCCATAGGTATGGCAAAGAACAGCATGTTGCGTACCGCATGGACAATCGATATCGCATCGTCTCGAGCGCGAGGCAATCTTGAGGAACTCATTCGCCGACATGTGGCCGTCGATCGGACATGCTGCAGTAATCAACAACAGATCAGCGGCCGAACCTTTCCGAAGAATTCAAGCTGAACCGCAAACCTGAAGGCGGACACCGCCCCGTCCCCTGGCATCGAGCAGTTCAAGGCGGCAGGTACGTCGATTGCCGTAAATTCGACGTCGTTCGCCGCCAACGGACCGATTCCAGCGAAGCATGGATTCTTCGTTCAACGCCCTTCCGGAAGCGGTGCCGGGTACCCCACGCCTGCCTGAATTCGGTGGCGCACTCCAGGGTCGTAACAGTCGGGGCACGAGCGGCTATTCTGGACGAAGTCCTGGAACTGCGCTCGAGGTCGCGTCTCGACATTCTTGTCTGTTGAGACTTCCGCCATCTGCGCTGACAATAAGCACCGCAATGAAATTCGAGCACTATCAGACAGGCCCTTTCTTCGACGAGATGTTCGAGGACGGGTGCGAGCCTCGGGCGGCCGCCCGGGCGCTGTTCCAGCTGATCGAGACGATGGTGGATGGCGAGCTCCTGCGGCGGCAGCAATCGGCCGAGCGCGTCCTCCTGCATATGGGAATCACCTTCAACGTCTACGGCGACAGCGCCGGCACCGAGCGCATCTTTCCCTTCGATCTCGTCCCTCGGATCGTGGCCGCGGCAGAATGGAACTGGATCGAGAAGGGGCTCAAGCAACGGATCCGCGCACTGAATCTCTTCATTGACGACGTGTATCACGATCAAGCGATCCTCAAGGATGGTGTCATCCCTGCCGAGATCGTCAGGAGCGCCAGCAGCTTCCGAAAACAGTGCGTCGGCATGAATCCACCTGGCGGCGTCTGGTGCCACATCACGGGAACGGATCTCGTCCGTGACTCCGACGGCCAGGTTTACGTGCTGGAGGACAACCTTCGTTGCCCGTCAGGTGTGTCGTACGTCCTTCAGAACCGCGTCGTCATGAAGCGCACGTTTCCACAGGTATTCGAGTCGTCGCGGATTCGACCTGTCGACGACTACCCAGGCCGGCTGCGCGACATGCTGGAGTCGTTGTCCCCCGCAGACGTCGAGGCCCCTCGCGTCGTCGTGCTGACCCCCGGAGTGCACAACTCGGCCTACTTCGAGCACTCGTTCCTCGCCCAGCAGATGGGCGTGGAGCTCGTCGAGGGGCGTGACCTCGTCGTGTCGGACGGCCTCGTATGGATGAGCACGACAAAAGGATTCGAGCGTGTCGACGTCATCTACAGGCGGATCGACGATGATTTTCTGGATCCGAAAGCCTTCCGCCCCGACTCAGCCCTAGGCGTACCCGGCTTGATGGACGTATACCGCTCGGGCCGCGTGGCGCTTGTCAACGCTCCCGGCACGGGCGTGGCCGACGACAAAGTCATCTACGCCTACGTGCCGCGGATCGTGAAGTATTACCTGAATGAAGACATCATCATTCCCAATGTGCCGACGTTCATCTGCGCTGAGGAGGAGGATCGAAAGCAGGTGCTGGCGCGTCTGCCCGAGCTGGTGGTGAAGGCGGCCAACGAATCCGGTGGCTATGGAATGCTCATGGGTCCGGCTTCGACCAAAACAGAACAGGACGTGTTTGCAGCCAGGATCGAAGCTGATCCACGCAACTACATCGCGCAGCCCACGCTATCGCTGTCGCGGGTTCCGACGATTGTGGGCGGGGCGTTCAAAGGACGGCACGTCGACTTGCGCCCATACATCCTCTACGGCAAAGACATCTTCGTGCTGCCGGGCGGTCTGACTCGCGTTGCGCTGAAGGAAGGTTCGCTCGTGGTCAATTCGTCGCAGGGCGGCGGCAGCAAAGACACGTGGGTGCTCGCCGACGAGCCAACAGCCGGCGAGGTCACGGCGGCGCCCCGCCAGTTTCAGGTGCAAGGCGGCGCCAGCGGCGGAGCGCAAACCTAATGCTCGCGCGGGTGGCCGATTCGATCTACTGGATGAGCCGCTACGTCGAGCGCGCAGAGAACGTCGCGCGGTTCATCGAGGTGAATCTGAACCTCATGCTGGATCTGCCCGCCGGCGCCGCGCAGCAGTGGCAGCCGCTCGTGGCCACCACCGGCGATTCGGAAGAATTCGCGAAACGGTACGACACGGCGACGCAGCAGAACGTTATTCAGTTCCTCACGTTCGATGAAGAGAACGTGAACTCGATCCGGTCCTGCCTGCGGCTGGCTCGCGAGAACGCCCGTTCCGTGCGCGAGATCATTTCGTCGGAGATGTGGGAGAACCTCAACGAGTTCTACCTGAGGGTGAATTCTGCGGAGGCCGGAAGCCGGACCGATCCGCAGGACGTATTGCGTTCGATCAAGAGGTCCGGCCATCTCTTTACCGGCGTGACCGACGCCACGATGACCCACAACGAAAGCTGGCACTTCTGCCAGCTCGGATGCATGCTGGAGCGCGCCGACAAGACGTCGCGCATCCTCGATGTGAAGTACTTTCTCCTGCTGCCTACCGCAGCCGACGTCGGCACCACGTCGGACGACATCCAGTGGGCCGCCGTACTGCGCTCGGCCAGCGCATTCGAGATGTACCGGAAGTGTCACGGGCGCATCGCGCTCGAACGCGTCGTGGAGTTTCTGCTGTTCGAGACCGAGTTCCCCCGCGCAATCCAGTACTGTCTCCAGCGGGCGCGCGCGTCGGTGCACGCCATCTCGGGGACGCCGGCCGGGATGTTTCGGCATCCGGTTGAACGCCTGTTTGGAGAACTCTGCTCGGAGATCGCATACGCCCGTGTCGAGTCCATCATCGCGGCCGGGCTGCACGAGTACCTCGATCGCCTGCAGACGAGGATCAACCAGATTGGCACCGAGATTTCTGAAACGTTCTTCGCAGCGCGGGGCACCCCCGTCCGCAAAAAAACGAGAGGACGAAGAGCTGCCGCGCCGTTCGTCTGAGCACCTTACGCGACGACGTTCTCTTCGATGACGCTGACCTCGACGTCCATGCCTCGGAAGGCCGATGCGGGACCCATGAACGTGCCGTGCAGCGGCACGGCGTTCCGATGGTCCCACGCCACGGCTACTCGAATGAGATTGCGATTGCCGACAATACTGTTGGTGGGATCGAAGTCGACCCATCCGGCACCCGGCAAGTATGCCTGCATCCACGCGTGCGTGTTCCCGCCCCCAACGGCGGCCGCTCCACTCTGCGGCACGAAGATGTACCCGCTGACGAAACGCGCAGCAAGGCCGACCGAGCGAACGGCGTCCATCATGAGCACGGCGAAATCCCGACAGCTCCCGCTGCGGCGCCGGAGCGTCTCGGCCGGTGTCTGGACACCCTTCTCGGTACGCCGCAGATACGTGAACTCTTCCTTGATGCCACGCGTCATCGAATGGAGCAGGCTCATCGTCGTTGTCGATCCCGACGACGATGTCAGGAAGCGCTCGACCCACGGATCGATGTCGTCGGACGGATACTGGCGCGCGAGAGCGTTGACGAGGTCGGGCCGTTCGTCATCCGAATACTGAAACGGGAAAGTGTGTGCGCCACTCTCGAGCGCATAGTGGGGAATCGGGGTCTCCATCTGTTCGAGGGTGATCGTACTGTCGAAGCGAAGTTCTGAAGCCGGGGCGTCGAACGTTGCGATGGCCACCGAGTTGTCGAAGACGTCGTGAAGCCATCGAAGGCCGGCCGGCCGAGGGGTGATGTCCAGCTTGGTGCTGATGAGCCGGAGATCGTGGCTCTCTCGCGGCCGGAACATCATGCGATGCTCGCCGAATCCTACCGGTTGCGAGTATCGGTAGACCGTGATGTGCCGTACGGTCAGAAGCCTTGCCTGGGCGCGAACGAGGTGCTGAAGGCTGGCCTCAGACAGGGTCTCTGACCTCGTCCGTCCGCACCTTGAAACCCGCGAGCGTGTTGGGACCGAACGTGTTGCTGATCGCCACGTCGGTCGCATCGCGTCCACGGGCCATGAGCACACGGCCGATCCGCGGAACATTGTTTCGCGGATCGAACATATGCCAGCGCCCTCCGATATAAGCCTCGAACCAGGCAGCAAAGTCCATTGGACTATACGGCGGCGGCACGTTGATATCGCTGAGATAGCCGGTGCAGTAGCGGGCCGGAATGTTCATGCACCGGCAAAACGCGACCGCCAGATGCGCGAAGTCGCGGCACACCCCCCTGCGTTCCTCGAACGCCTCCAGTGCCGTTCTCGTCGGACGGGCGTCCTGATAGTTGAAGGCGATGTGATTATGGACGAAGTCGCAGATCGCCTGGACGCGGCGCGCGCCGGTAGGCGCGCTGCCGAACAGATTCCACGCGATGCCAGTCAGCCGATCGGTTTCGCAGTACCTGCTGCCAAGAAGGAAGACGATCGACTCCTCAGGCAAATCTTCAACGGCGTGCTGATCCGGCGCCACGGCAATTGGATCGGGCTCGCCCGAGTCGTACAGGAGCGCATCGGCTGAAAGTCGCAGCCGGCCGGCTGGAGCGAGGATGCGGCTGCACAAGTTGCCAAAGCCATCTCTGTAGGTCGTCACGGGGACGACCGGGTCGGTGACCATCCTGTCTGAAAGGATGATGTCATTGGCGCGTGTGTGATGAATGTTCAACATCAGCGCCATCGGCGTCTGTCGCGGAAATTCGTAGATGATCTCGTATCCGACACGGAGCTGCAGGGTCGCCGGAGAGTTGTTCGCCAAAGGGAAGGCACTCATGTTTTTCTCGTTTGATCGCCTCTATTATTATAAGCCCGCCTCTACCACCGTCGCGTCGTCATCGGCCGCAGGGGTCACGCTGACACCGACGTGAAGCGTATGGCTGCGGCCACCGAGCACAACGCCGTGCAGCGGACTGACATCGCCGTAGTCGCGGCCCCAGGCGAGCGACACATGGCGATGGGACGGCAACACGTCGTTTGTGGGATCCAGGTCCACCCACCCAATCTGTGGACACCAGATGGCAAGCCATGCGTGAGACGCGTCGGCACCGACCAGCCGCGGCTGTCCCGGGGGAGGTTCGGTCAGGAGATATCCGCTGACGTACCTCGCTGCGAGTCCCAGCGATCTCAGGCAGCCGATCTGCAGATGTGCGAAGTCCTGACAGACGCCACGGCGATTGGCAAGCACGCGGGTCACCGGCGTGGCGATCGTTGTCGCTTCAGGATCGAAGGTGAACTCTTCGTGAATGCGATGCATGAGGTGAATCGCCGACGCGACCAACGGCCGCTTCGGCGTAAATGACTCGCGCGCAAATACGGCCAGCTCGGGAGCCGCGACGACGTAGGGCGAGGGATTGCTGAACTCTGCCGCGTCTGCGTACCGCGCGCCGCGCTTGTAGCAAAGCTCCTCGCGGACCGCCTCCCACCGCGGGCCGGCATCGCCGATTACCGGCTCGCGTGCGATAACTTCCACGACGCTTCGCCCCACCACGCGCAGCTCGTCGTACGGTGTCAGGATCGTGAACTGGTCGACGGCGTTGCCGAAATAGTCGACTCGCCGCACATGGCTGGCTGGCGCCGGCTCAATCGCAAGATTATGCCAGCGCACGGATTGACGCGGCAGCGTGCGAGGCGTCAGGTACGCGACGTGCTGCGATGTCGACACGCCGCTCTGGTGGACGTAGCGCGTCTCGTGCTCGATCCGATACAGGCCGTCACTCATATACCGACCGTGGCGCGCGGGATCTCGTTCACATGGCTGAAGTAGCGGAGAGAGAGCGCAGACCCGAGACGAATGGAGACGTTCTGACACCCAATCAAGAGCGTTTCCAGCCCCTGTTCGCCTCGCTCGAACAACTCGCCCTGATCGGAGTCCAGGTCGGAGCGGCAGTCATTCAGCAGTTGCTCCACTTCCGCCAGCACGTCAATCAGGCCTCCATCCGGCAGCAGGCGGACGTGCTTGGCGAGCTTCGCGAGTTGGAATCTGGCTGATCGCGGATTGCGCTCGTCGATCAGCATCAGGTCGACAACGGCCGTCCATTCGGGCTGCTGTCGATGACGGACGCGATAGGTCAGCAAACTGTCAGATAGCTCGAGCAGCCATTCGAGCAGACCCGATCCGGTTGCTGCCTGATCCGGTGCCACGTCACCGAGCGTGCAGGATACGAAGTGCAGCCGCTCGAGGTGACGCCCCAGACTGAGAAACCGCCACCCGTCGTCGCGGCTCATATGAGCCATTTCGAGTCCGCCAACGGCGGCGAGCGAGAACAGCGCGTCATCGATCAACTCGAGCGCGTCGTCCAGTTCGAGCGCGTGCGTCTCGCGCGTGAACAGCTGGAGCATCCGCTTGAGCACACGCCAGTTGTCGGTGGACAGGCGATCGCGAACAGCGGTGGCCACGCGTACCGTCTGTTCGACGTTGTACGCGAGGCTGCGGCGGCCCTGGCGATCGATGAGTCCGGCCGTCAGATCGTGCACGATCGCGGAAGTGGTGCCGTCGGTCTTCGGGTCCGCGAGCAGATACTGACGCTCGCACGCGCGGAGAAAAGCAGGATGGAGCCCGGCCGGCACGCCGTCGGTGTCCGTCACCCTGCCCAGCACCGAGCGCAGCAGCCTCGCGCCATTCTCGCTCCGCTCTGCATATCGCCCCAGCCAGAACAGGTTCTCCGCCGCGCGGCTAGACGTCGCCGGCTCGCCGTGCGCCTCACGCCTCCCCGGGCGGCGATCGATCGGCGCGAGAGGTGCCACCGCAACGTCTGAAAGCACCCATGTGTCTTTACTGCTGCCGCCGCGCTGACCTGAGACGACGTGGCGATCCTCACCCGCGATTCGCGACAGCCCGCCCGGCATCAACCGGTAATCACCGCGACCGTCGGCGAGCAGAAACACACGCAGCATAAGCGCGCGGCTCTCGAGGTGGCCGTTCTGCCAGACGGGCGCGTGCGAAAGCGGCAGGAACTCCTCCACCACGTACGCGTCGGGCGTGGTGCCAAGGCGCTCCGTCCATTCACGGCGGGCGTTGGCGTCGAGCTCGGAGACGAAGACCGGCTCCATCGACGCGTCGACGAACGCCGGCTTGATGATTCCTTCCGCGAGACGGCGGCGGGCATCGTTCAGTGCGGCGGTCTCACCGCACCACCATGTTGCGATCGCCGGCGTCTCGAGCTTCTCGCCGAACAACCGCTCGCAGAGAGGCGGCAGGAACGCCAGGAGAGCCGGCGACTCGAGCACGCTCATGCCGAACGCGTTGGCGACGAGCACGTGCCCGGCCCGCCACGCCTGCACGAGGCCTGGTATCCCCAACGTCGAATCGGGCCGCATCTCGAGCGGATCGCAGAAGTCGTCGTCGAGACGCCGAAGGATGGCGTGGACGGGCCGCAGACCGGAGACGGTCTTCAGAAAGACGCGCTCGTCGCGAACCGTCAGGTCGCCGCCTTCTACGAGCGGAAAGCCGAGCTGCCGCGCGAGGTAGGCGTGTTCGAAATAGGTCTCATTGTAGGGTCCTGGTGTGAGCACCACGACGTGCGGCGCTCCACCGTTCGAAGGCGCGCCGGCGAACAGTATCTGCCGCAACTCGTGAAAGAAGGACGACAACGCGCGGACGCGCAATGCGTGAAACGCGTCGGGCAATACGCGCGACATGATCGCGCGGTTCTCCAGCGCGTAGCCGACACCGGACGGCGCCTGCGTACGGGTGCCGATAACCCGCCATTCACCGTCAGCGCCACGCGCGAGGTCGAACGCAATGAGATGCAGGAACACGCCGTCGGTGGGACGAACACCGTGGCATGCGCGCAGGAAGCCCGGATGGCGGAAGACGAGCGCCGGCGGGACCAACCCTTCGCGGAGCAGGGTCTGCGGGCCGTAAAAGTCGGTCGCGACGGCGTTCAGCAATCGTGCGCGCTGCCGCAGGCCGCTCCCGAGCCGTTCCCACTCCTGCCCCTTCACGATCAATGGGAGGACGTCGAGGCTCCACGGACGCTCCTGCCCGTCGGCTGTTGCGTAGACGTTGTACGTGACACCGTTCTCGTCGATCTGGCGATCGACGCGCTTCTGTGCCTCGGACAGGTACTCCGGGTGCAGCTCGGTCGCAGCGGCAAATTCTGCCCACGGCTCGCGCAACGCTCCGCCGCGGGCGCGCACTTCGTCGAAGTGCCCGTCGGGCACGGCATATTCCGACGGCAGCGGTAACCCTCTCACAGCGGTGTGCGCAAGTCCAATGTGTACGGAAACTCCAGGCTCCGCTCCGCACGACCAGCGTGGACAGGCCCCGTTGTGCGCGCGAGACGCGTGACTCGCGCGAGCCGCCGGCTCTCCGCCTCGTAGCTGTTCACGGGAAACACATCGTAGCTACGTCCGCCAGGATGCATCACGTGATACTGGCAGCCCGCGACCGACCGCTCCATCCACGTGTCGACAATGTCAAACGTGAGCGGTGTGTGAACCGGTATCGTCGGATGAAGTGCCGAAGGCGGCTGCCACGCGCGGTACCGGACGCCGGCGACGAACTCGCCATTTCGACCCGTTGGCTGCAGCGGGAGCGGCCGGCCGTTGCACGTGATCACGAAGCGATCGCCGGCCAGTCCGTTGACGAGCAACTGCATGCGCTCGAGGGATGAGTCGACGAAGCGCGCCGTGCCACCAGCAGATCCCTCTTCTCCAAGTACGTGCCATGGCTCGAGCGCCTGACGCAGCGTCAGGTGAATCGCGCGTGCCGTCAGCTCGCCGGCCAGCGGAAACCTGAATTCGAGGTGCGGCGCGAACCAATCCGATGACAGCTCGTAGCCTGCCCGACCCACTTCCTCGATGACATCGTCGAAATCGAGCGCGATGAAGAACGGAAGCATGAACCGATCGTGCAGCTCGGTGCCCCAGCGCGTCAGCCCGGCGGTGTACGGCTCGCGCCAGAAACGCGCAATCAGGGCACGGATCAGCAAATGTTGCACGACGCTCATCCGGGCGTTTGGGGGCATCTCGAAGGCCCGCAGTTCGAGAAGGCCGCGGCGCCCGGACGGAAGGTCCGGTGAGTAGAGCTTGTCGATGCAGAACTCCGCACGGTGGGTGTTGCCGGCGACGTCAACGAGCAGATGACGCAGCGCCCGATCGACGAACCACGGCGGCGTCGGAGTGCCGGGCGGCGTGAAACGCGAGAAGGCGATTTCGATCTCGTACAGGCTGTCGTGCCGCCCTTCATCGAGCCGCGGCGCCTGGCTCGTCGGGCCCAGAAACAACCCTGAGAAGAGATACGACAACGACGGGTGATTGTGCCAGTACGAAATGAGGCTTCGGAGCAGATCGGGACGACGAAGGAACGGACTGTCTTCCGGTGACGAGCCTCCCAGCACGAAGTGATTGCCGCCTCCAGTGCCCGTGTGTCGCCCGTCGAGCATGAACTTCTCGGGCGAGAGACCCGCGTGTCTGGCATCCTCGTAGAGCGTCGTCGTTTGCTCGACGAGCCGATCCCAATCGGGAGCCGGCTGCACGTTCACCTCGATCACTCCCGGATCCGGTGTGACATTGAAATGCGACAGCCGCGGGTCGCTCGGCGGTGGATAACCTTCGAGCAATACGCGCATGCCGAGCGCTCGTGCCGTCGTTTCGACTGCGCAGACGAGGTCGAGGTAGTCCTCAACGTCTTTGACCGGCGGCATGAAGATGTACAAGACACCGCCGCGCGGCTCCACGCACAATGCTGAACGGACCACGCCTGTGGCCGATTCGCCGCGCAAGGGGGAGCGCTCGGTCACGCCTGCGGCCACCGAAGCGTCTCCGGCCCCGACGCGTGATTGCCCGGCCGGATTGTGCACGCCCTGAACCACGGGCCTGAGACCCGCGGACTGGGGAGCATCGCGCTGGCCCGGCACGGCGAGCGGCGCCCGCGGCGCAAACGGATCGAGCTCGTCGATCGTGAGAAGGTCGTCCGCATCCGACCATGGCAGGGCGTCGAGCGGCAGCCGGAGTCCCATGGGCGAGTCGCCGGGTATCAGATACAGCCGCTCGTCACGCAGAAACCACCGCCCGGTCGCCCACGATCTGCTTCGGCCGCGCGCCCGCCGAATCGGCAGGGCGTAGCCGACGACTGCGTTCAGACCTTGCGTGAACACGCGGCGCAAGCGATCGCGCTCCACTTCGTCTTCGAGGCGGGCGTCGAAGGGGTCCACGTTCACCGGCATCTTCCGTTCCCGCCAGAGGTAATACAACACGTCTTCGTAACCCGCCTGCACGTGGGTGGCAGTCACACCCAGCCGCGAGGCGAGGGCGGTGATGAACCGCTCGGCGTCGGACGCGACGTGTCCATCGGGGTGTTCTTCGTCGGCGAAGAGGGTCGGGTCCGTCCATGCGGTGTGACCGTCGGCGCGCCAATAACATCCGAGCGTCCAGCGCGGCAGCTGCTCACCGGGGTACCACTTGCCCTGTCCTATGTGAACGAAGCCGTTCGCTGCGTAGCGCCGCTTCAACCGAAACAGCAAATCAGTGGCACGCGCGCGCTTGGTCGGCCCGAGTGCAGCGATGTTCCATTCGTCGGCGTCGCGATCGGTCGTCGACACGAACGTCGGCTCTCCACCCATCGTCAGGCGTACGTCGCCGATGGCCAGGTCCTCGTCAACTGCGCGTCCGCACGCGAGGATCTCTTCCCACTGCGCGTCGGTGTAGGGCTTGGTGACACGCGGTGATTCCGCGATCCGCTGCACCGACATCTCGTGGACGAACTCGACCTTGCATGGCTCAACGCCACCTGAGACTGGCGCGGCTCCCGTTGGCTCGGGGGTGCATGCGAGTGGAATGTGCCCTTCGCCCGCGAGGAGTCCCGACGTCGGATCGAGGCCGATCCAGCCCGCGCCTGGCAGGTACACCTCGCACCAGGCGTGCAGGTCGGTGAAGTCGCGGTCGGCGCCTGTCGGTCCGTCCAGCGCCTTCACGTCCGGGACCAATTGGATTAAATAGCCGGACACGAAACGCGAAGCGAGCCCGAGGTGGCGAAACAGTTGTACGAGCAGCCACGTGGTGTCCCGGCATGAGCCTGATGCGAGCTCGAGTGTTCGCTCTACGTCCTGCACTCCCGGGTCGAGCCGGATGACATACGAAATGTCCTGCTGAAGTTGTCGGTTGACGTCGACCAGAAAATCAATGGTCCGCCGCCGGCGGCGATCGACGCCTTCCATGTAGCGGGCCAGATGCGGCGTGAGCGGCATGGCGTGCAGAAACGGCTGCAGCTCGCGCAGATCTGAAGCGTCATACGTAAATGGAACGTGTTCGGCATACGGCTCGAGGAAGAAGTCGAACGGATTGTAGACGGCCATTTCGGCCACCAGGTCTACCTCGACCCGCAGCTTTTCGACCTTTTCCGGGAACGTGACGCGCGCGACGTAGTTGCTCTGTGGGTCCTGCTGCCAGTTGAGAAAGTGACCGGATGGCGTGATGCGCTGCGAATACGACAGGATAGGCGTCCGGCAGTGCGGCGCCGGCCGCAAGCGAACGAGCTGCGGCGACAGTTCGACGGCTCTGTCGTACTGGTACTGCGTGACGTGGCGAAGCGCGACATGGATACTCACCGAAGTGCCCCTCATACTACTGTAGAGATGAAGAATCTTCGACGGAGTGCGCGGGGATCGTGGCAGGCTTCGTGAGTACGACAGAATTGAACGTTATTCTTCGGCTATCCATTCCACAGATATGAAGATTTTCCACTGCGACCACTGCGGACATCTGCTCTTCTTCGAGAACACGGAATGCGTGAGCTGCCGCCACCTCGTCGCGTTCCTGCCGGATCTGCGGCTGGTTGGCTCATTGGACCCGGATGGCGCCGACAAGTGGCGCTCCCCGCTACCGCGTGCGTCCGAAGGCGGGTACCGGCTCTGCCAGAACTACGCACTCGAGTCGGTTTGCAACTGGGCCGTGCCAGACGCGGACGACAACCCGCTCTGCGCGTCATGCCGAACCACGCGGGTGATCCCCAATCTTGCCGATCCGGCGAACCGCGCCGTGTGGTACCGCCTCGAGGCCGCCAAGCGGCGTCTGCTGTTCACGCTCATCGAGCTCGGTGTGCCGATCCCGAACCGGATCGACGATCCGGAGCGTGGGTTGACGTTCGAGTTTCTCGCGGATGCCGATCGCGACGCGCCGGTGATGACGGGGCACCTCGGCGGCGTCATCACCGTCAACATCGCCGAGGCCGACGACGCCGAGCGTGAACGGCGGCGCACGGCGATGCACGAGCCGTATCGGACGCTCCTCGGACACATGCGGCACGAGAGTGGTCATTACGCCTGGGATCGCCTGATCGCGACAACGCCCGAGATCGACGAATTCCGGTCGCTCTTCGGAGACGAACGCGACGCCTACGCCGCGGCGCTCAGCACATACTACGACCGTGGCGCGCCGGCCGATTGGCCGGAACGGTTCGTCAGCGCGTATGCGACCTCGCACCCGTGGGAGGACTGGGCTGAAACGTGGGCGCAATATCTCCACATGGTCGACACGCTCGAAACTGCCGCCACATGCGGCCTCTCGCTGACACCGCATACGCCGTGGTGAACCGACAGTGCAGACGATACCGCAACCCGTATCGCCGCAGCCGGCGGCTTTCTCTGATCTGATCGAGAGCTGGTTTCCTCTGACGTACGTGTTGAACAACCTGAATCGCGGACTCGGGCACCCCGATGCGTACCCATTCGTGTTGTCGCCGTCGGCTGTCGCCAAACTGAAGTTCGTCGACGATGTCGTCGGCCGCGCACGAGTCCGTGACTCCCCGACTCGGCCTCGCGAATGACAGGCCACGGCTTCGCTGAACCAGCGTTTGAAAGCGACCAGTCCCTGATTCGGGATCGGCGAAGACGTCGAACTCGAATTGACGGAGCCAAGCCGCGCCCATTGCTCGGTCTGCTAATCGTCACCCCCGGATAGTGGACCGTGACTGGTAACCGCAACGTGACGCGACTTGTGTGCCAAACAGGAGACCAGAAGCCTAGAAGCGGTTTCAGAACTTCGCGCGGGTCCTGTCACCGATTTTCCTTTGTCCGTCCTCGGGCCGACCAGCACGTGTACGTGAGACGGCCCTGCGCGGCGGACAAAGAAAAATCGGTGCCACCCGCGCACGTGAGGGTTTTGAAACCGCTTCTAGCTAGCAGCCCGTGGTGCAAGTCGGTCACCGGCTCAGACGCGGGGCCTCGTCACCTTGCGCGGGCTGGTTAAGATGACCGGTAGCGGTGCAGATCTCGTCGATGCGCTCGCGCCCCGTTGGATATTTCACGTCTTCAAAACGGGCGCCGACTTTCAGCAACTCTTCAATGATCTGCGGATGATCGCGTCGCGGTTCGTTGATGGCTGACCAGATTGCTGTTCCGAGCGCGGTGCCGCGCGTCTCTATCCTTCAATCTCGGTCTCGCATGCGGACGCTCTTCGGCGGCGGCACGCCACGCTGCTAACCTTTTCGAAAAAGAATTCTCCTAGCCTCCTACACTCCTGTTCTTGTGAACGTCTGGTTCGGAGCAGCCTTATTGGGTATCGGCCGCTGCTAACACGTCCGCCTTTGTGAGAGGCCGGTCCGGGTTCGGGGCGTGTGCCGGAATCCACGCGTCGTAGTCGATCTTCATCCGGTTGAGCGCAGCGACCGCAGCTCGCACGGTGGTGAGCTGAATCGGGTTGGGATTCACGACCGTGATGTCAGCCGTCCACAGCACCTTTTCTGCCGGCAGAAAGACGGCGAGCATGCCGTCGCTGTGCTCGTTCGGAATGTGATGCAGTTCGACGATTTTGCCGTTGGTTCCCTTCCGCACGTCGCGGCTGCCAACCCCTTCCACGACATTGGCACGGCGATTCGTAACCTTCGAAAGTCTGTCGCCGGCGAGCACGCGACTGCCAGAGAGAAGCCGCTCGAGAACCTGCTCGTTGTTGCGATGCGTCAGGATGGTGGCGCCTTCTGCAACGGCGGCGGCAAGCCCGCTCGCGTGATCGAAGTGCGGGTGCGAGTTAACGACGAATCGGACTGGCTTGTCCGGAATCGCCTGCTTCGCCGCGGCCATCACCGCCAACCCGCGCGCTTCGCTCTGCCCACTTTCGACGACGAGCACATGATCGCCCATGTCGACGGCCAGCGAGACGTAGTTTCCGCCGATCTTGAATACGCCGTCCCCGATGCGTTCGACGGGCGGCGCGGGCGGTTGCTGAGCTGCTGCTGCGGGCGCGCCCCCGGCGGCAGGCGGCGGCGCGAGTAGTTCAGCGAGCGTAGGCGGATTGGCCGTGGCAGACTCGATGGTCGCGTCGAATGTCTGCAAACCGGCCTGCCGTTGCACCACTCGCGTTGGCACCTGCAGACCGTTCATGTTCTGGTAGGCGGAGTACTCGAACTCGACCAGAAGATCGCCGACGACTGCATGATCGACGCGAGTCTCGACCTTGGTGATGAGATTCTGATTGTTGATGAACCCCGTCACTGTGTAACTCGATCCGGACGGGGACGTGAATCCCGAAGGAGAAAACGAAACGACCTGCTGGCCGCCTTGACGCCGCACCGTCGCGGTGTTGGCAGCTGCACCTTTCAGGAAACCCCACGGAGTCGTCCAGATATTCAGCGCCTGCGCCCAGCTCGTGGCGGCTTGTGCAGCCGTAATGATCTGGTTGAGTGTTCCGGGCACCGGCAGAGGGCCACCCGGCACCATCGGAGGATGGGTTGTGCCGGTTGCGCGGGAGACGACGGCCGTCGTGGTGTCGGGCTTCGCGAAGTTGATGATGCGTCTGTACTCGGCGACGGTCGTGACATTGACGGCACCCATGGGGTCGCCAATGCTTTTACTCTGACCGAACGAGCCGGTGCGCGCACGTCCGATGTAGGCGATGGCGTTCAGGTTTTCTACGCCCATCGCCTTCGACGCGGCAGCCACAACCGCGGCGGCTTCCTGAGCCGCAGCGCGTGGCGCCGAGCAGACGGCCAGGAGCAACACAAGGATGAGAATTCTCGAGGGCATCGCCATCTTATCCATGAGCACCTGCTTCTTTGCGATTACTGGCGGCCGGCTGGTTTGTCCGTGACGATCTGTATTCGGCCCAGGACGTCCGGCTCGACGGACAGGTCCTGCTTGCCCGCCGGCATCTTGTTCAACTGAAGGATGTAGGCGATCACGGCGGCGGTGTCGGCCTTGCTGAGCGTCCCGGGGGCTTCGGCCGGCATCGCTTCACGGATCCACTCGAACATCACACCGACGGGCTGGCTGCTCCAGTTCGCAAGGAACTCCTCGCCAACGAGCTTGGGTCCGGAATCACCTCCATCGAGTTTGGGTCCGTGACATCCGATGCAGGTGGTATCGGCGATCTTTTCGCCGCGATAGGCCTGGGCTTCGCTGTAGACGCCGCTCCAGATAGTTTGGGTCTGCGCCGCGGTGACGTATACAACGCAGAGCACCCAGATCGTCGCGCTGGCGAGCAGGGCTCGAGTCGCCGTCAGTTGCCGCACGATGCGCCGACCATTTGCAGCGACGTAACGTTGACACGGATTTCGGCGCCAAGACGCACCATGTGCCCGGTCACGCGCACCTTGTGCCCGTTGTGTGGTTCGGGATTGTGACTGATGGCATCGAGCAGGCGGAAGGTGAACTCGCCCGGCTGCTGCCCTGCATCAGTGGCCCCCGCTGGAGCGGCGGACGGCTCGGTTTTCTTCAACTCCCCCGCGTTCGTCAGCAGCCACGACCTGGTCGGATCCTGATGAAGACAACCCACCGACGACACGAACGTGTAGTTCTGCAGTCCTTCGCCGCCGCCCGCGCCGGGAATCCACACAGCGTCGGCGACGTCGGTTGTCAAATCCGCGGCGCCCGCGGGAAATTTGTTCTTCTGCAGCACGTACGTCGTCACGTCGAGGTATTCCTGATCGCTCAACGTGCCGGGGCGTCCCGACGGCATGTCGCGCTTCATCTTGTTGAAGAGCGCGCTCACCTTCGACTCGCCGAAGTCCTGCACGAAGCGGGTGCCGACGAGCGGCGCGCCGCGCGCCCCGGCCGTCGGATTCGCCGAGCCCTCGAGATCCTCGAGATGACAGGTGACGCAGTTGGCCTCGTACACGAGCTTGCCGCGCTCGGCCTGCGCCGCGGTGAACACAGGCTCGCGCACGGTCTTGCGCGACTTCGCGTCATCCTGCGCGGCGACGACTGCCACGCACAACACGGCCATCGCGCACGCGATGAGCCTAGTGGCCCGTCCTCGCTGAAGCAGTACTGCCTTCCGGGCGGGGCATCCCGGCTGGCTGCGTTGCTCCTCCCTCAAATACGGCCTGTATTCTCGGTCGTCGCGCCTTGCCAGCCGGGCGCCGCGCTCCGGAATCCAGGTACTGCTTCAGCGAGGACGGGCCACTAGACAAGGATGTCCCTCACGATTTCCCCGTGCACGTCGGTCAACCTGAAGTCGCGGCCCGCGTACCTGTAGGTCAGCTTCGTATGGTCCATGCCGAGCTGATTCAGCAGCGTGGCATGCAGGTCGTGGATCGACACCCGGTTCTCCTGCGCCTTGAAACCGAACTCGTCAGTGGCGCCGTACGCGATGCCGCCCTTGAATCCGCCGCCGGCGACGAACATCGTGAAGCCGTACGGATTGTGATCGCGTCCCGATCCGCTCTCCGACACCGGCGTGCGGCCGAACTCGCCGCCCCACACGACCAGCGTTTCGTCGAGCAGGCCCCGGCGCTTCAAATCGCGAATGAGCGCGGCCGCCGCCTGGTCCATGTCGGGGCAGCGCTTGCGCAGGTTGTCGTTCACGTCGCGATGGTCGTCCCAGATCTGCCCGCCCGGATAATCCATGTTGATGTAGCGCACGCCCGCTTCGACAAGACGTCGCGCCAGCAGGCAGCCGTTGCCGAAGGCGCCGGTACCGTACTCCTCGCGAATGTGCTGTGGCTCCTTGCGTATGTCGAACAGCTCCAGCGCCTCGAACTGCATGCGGTAGGCCGACTCCATCGACTTGATGCGCCCCTCGAGGAATTGATCGGCGCCAAACGACTTCGCGTGGGTCTGGTTCAGGTCGAGCAGCGCATCCATGTCGACGCGTTGCGCGTCCTTGCCGACCTGCTTGTTGCGCAGATTCGGGATGATCTTTTCCGGATCCGGATCCGCCACCGCGAACCCGACGCCCTGATATTCCGTCGGGAGGAACGCCGATCGGTTCTGCGGTCCACCACCCGCGGCATTCCCGAGCGCGACGAACGCAGGGATGTTCTCGTTTTCGGACCCCAGCCCGTACGAAATCCACGATCCCATCGACGGGCGCGTCGCCAGCACGCTGCCTGTGTGGAACAACGCGCGTCCCGGCGTATGCGTCGGGTTGAACGTGTACATCGATCGAATGACGCACACATCGTCTATGACGCTGGCGAGCTGCGGCAGGAGCTCGCTGACTTCGACGCCGTTTCGTCCGTAGCGCTTGAACTCGAACGGCGACGGCAGGAGGCCGCCCGTCGTGCGTTCGGTACGAAGGTCGACCGCATTCGGCCGCTGCCCGGCGTACTTGAACAGGGCAGGCTTCGGGTCGAACATGTCGAGCTGTGAAGGCCCGCCGTTCATGTAAAGCATGATCACGTGCTTGGCCTTCGGTGCGATCAGCTGGCCCGGATAATTAGCCCCGAGTCCGGCCGCATGAACCGTGCTCCTCGACATACTCCCGAACAGACCAGCCAGCCCGACGACGCCGAGGCCGCCGCCGAGGTTTTCGATCATCTGCCGCCGTGTCAGCTTGAAACTCATGGAAGAAAGATCTCCTCGTTCGTGGCCAGCAGCACCTGCGCGTACCGCTGCAACGTGCCTTTGCGCAGATACTCCATTGCGCTCTTCATTTCGGTGACGGACGGATCGCGCGCGAGGATCCGTCGATACAACATCCCGATCTGTTCAGCCTCACCGGTGGCAGATGCCACCGATTTTGCCGCCGCTTCCGCGAGATTCTGAATGAACGCGCTGTTCATCAGGAAAATCTGCTGCAGCGTCGTCGTCGTCACATCGCGGTCCGGCGCCGACTGGGTGGCTTCGGGGAAGTCAAACAACGCGAGCACCTGAGGCGGGCGCGAGCGGCTGATGCGCCCGTAGATCGCGCGACGGTAGAAGTCGTCGTCGTCGACGTTGCCGGACAGCCCGCCCATCTCTACGTCGAGCAGCCCTGCAGACCGGACGAGCGTGTCGCGATACGCTTCGGCGTCGAGACGGCGCGGATTCTGCCGCCACAACAATGCGTTCCCTTCGTCGGCCTTCAGCCCGTCTGCGCGCGGGTGACTCGCCTGCTGATACACCGCCGACAACATGATTTCCTTGTTCAGCCACTTCAGCGACCATCCGTGCTCGATGAATCGCGCGGCGAGATCGTCGAGCAGCTCCGGATGCGTCGGCTTGTCGCCCTGCGAGCCGAAATCGCTCGCTGTCGCAACCAGCGGCCGCCCGAAGTGCCAGCCCCACACGCGGTTGACAATCACGCGCGCGGCGAGACCAGGCGAATCGGTGAAGATGCGGTTCGCGAGCTCTAAACGACCGGACCCCTGCTTGAATCGCGTCTCACCCTTGGCGAGCACTGCCGGAAATCCGCGGGGCACGATCTCGCCCGGCGCCGCGTAGTTGCCCGACTTGAACACGGGCATGTCGCGCGCCTCGCCTGGCTTATACGCGAGATAGGTGTACGACGGATCGGATGCGTCGACGTATTGCGCCGCCTCGAACACGGCGTTCACATACGGTTCTGTCGAACCCCCCTGGCCTCGCCCTCGAGCCGGCGGTGGCGCCGGAACGGCGACAGCGTCGGGTTTTGCGCCGTCTGCCGGTTTTGCCCCTGCCGCAGGTGGCGCTGCTGCTACTGCCGGCGGCGGTCCGCCTCCTCGGCGCGGCGGATTCCAGAATTTATCGAGGCTCTGCAACAGCTGAGGGTATTTCTCGAGCAGCGACGTCGCTTCCGCCTTGAATGCCGCCATCTCGGCCTGCCACTTCACCCGCTTCTCCGCACCGTTGGTGAACGTGGTGCCCTCGTTCCCGAGCAGATTGATCGAATAGGCCAGGTCGAACAATTGGCGCTGGAGCGTCATGTAGCGCTGCTCGACTTGCGGGTCGACCTCGAACATCGGCCGTTCAGCGCGCAGCGTCGAGGCGAAGACGCCCATCAGCGCGGCGTAGTCCTTCTGGGTAATCGGATCGAACTTGTGATCGTGGCACCGCGCGCACGCGGCCGAAATCCCGAGCACGCCGCGCGAGACGGCATCGATGCGGTCGTCCCAGTCATCGGTCACGAGACCGCCGATCACCTCGCCCGACAACCGCCGGTCGGTGTGATAGACGGGCGCGGCGCCGACATACCCCAGCGCGCGCATGTCAGCACGCGTCGTGCCGGGCATCAGATCGGCGGCGAGTTGGAGCTTGATGAAACGGTCGTACGGCATGTCCGCGTTCAGCGCTTCGATGATCCATTCGCGATACCGCCAGGCGAACGGGTACGGCGGATTGGTGGCTTCCGACGTCGGGTTGTCTTCGGCGTAGCGCGCGACGTCCATCCAGCGGCGCGCCCATCGCTCACCGAAGTGCGGCGAGGTCAGCAGGCGATCGATGAGCTTTTCGTACGCGTTCGGCGATCGATCGTTCAGGAACGCCTGCACCTCTTCGAAGGTGGGCTTGAATCCGAGGAGATCGACATACGCTCGCGTCACCAGCGTGCGCTTGTCGGCCTGCGGTGACGGCGCGATCTTTTTCTCCTGCAGCTTGGCGACGATGAAGTTGTCGATCTTGTTTTTCGGCCAGCCGGACGCTGACGCCACCTTCGGCGCCGCATGCACAGCAACGGGCTGGAACGCCCACCACTTGCGGCCCTCTTCAAGCGACATGCCTTTGTACTGCGGCTCCGCGGCGGAAACGGTGGGAGCAGCGGCGCGGGGATCGGCGGCGCCGCGCGCAATCCACTGCTCGAAATCTGCCAGCACGCTGTCTGGAAGCTTTCCGCTGGGGGGCATCTGCGCGAGAGGATCGCTATAGCTCATGGCTGTCATCAGCCGGCTCTCGGCCGGTTTGCCTGGCACGAGCGCGGGACCGGACACGCCGCCCTTCAGGAGCCCTTCCCTGCTGTCGAGCACCAGACTGCCCTTTGGCGCCGGCATCTTGGAACTATGGCAGCCATAGCATTTCTGGGCCAGAACCGGCCGGATTTTGGCCTCGAAGAACTCGATGTCCGTCGTTTGCGCAAAGAGTGGGGCACTCGTCGCAAAAGACACCAGGAGGGCAGCAAAAAAGCGTAACGACATGAAATCTCCTCGAGCCTAACAGGGAACGGCTATTTTACCGTGAAACCCCTAAGCAAGGGCATCCCTGCAGTACGCGAGGCACTTCCTGACCTCCTTCACGGCATCCGACCCCTCCGGCACGTCATATTCGACCTCGATCGTCGCCGGCATCGTCCACCTGTTCTTCTTGACCGTCTGGAGCAGAGCCTTCAGCGGCGTGTCCCCTTCGCCCCACGCGACGTTCTTCTGGCCGTTGGCCGGCGTCGTGCGGTCCTTGAGGTGGAAGCTCGCAATCCGATCGTGAAATTTCGCCAGGAACGCCATCGGATCTCCGCCGGCGGCAACGAAGTGTCCGAAGTCGACGTTGGCCATATTTCCTTTCGAGACTGCGAACGCCTGATCGAACGCCGTCATGCTGCCCTGCAGGTGCGTGTGGTACGCGGCGTAAATCTTCTTTTTCTCCGCGAACGCGCCAATCCGCTTCAGCTGCGCGGCGTCCTCGATCAGCTCCAATGTGGTGTGCGTGCAGCCAAGCGCTTCTGCGACGTTGAACATGTACTCGAATTCTTCATCCGACATGTTCGGACTGAGCCGCTTCCACGCGAAGATCGTGACGCCGGCGTCGTTGTACATCTTGCGCAGCGCTTTGAAGCGATCCATCGACACGGACGTGCGCCACGCCTTCAGTGTGTCGGCGGCTTCGCGCTGCGCGGCCTGCTGCTCGGGGGTTGGAGGCTGGCCGCCGCGCCGGCCACCGCCCCGTTGCGGCGCCTGCGGCGCTCCGGCGAAGGCTTCGACTGGCCCACCCATGAACTCGATCTGGCTGATGCCGGACTCGACGATGTACCGCAGCGTGGCCTCCGCGCTCTGGTCGGGCATCGTGCGGTAGCTGTACGTGATGACGCCGACGCGTACGCCGTTGATTGTCGAGTCTGGCCTTGCCTGCGCGAGCGCCAACATCGGATGGGTGAGCAGTGATGCAGGGAGCGCCGTCAGCGCCAGTTTCCCGGCTCTCTCGTCTGGTGTAACGCATGCGGTTCTCCTTACTTGTTGGCTCGACGGCGCTCTGGCGTTATTCCTGCCTGAGCGTCCTCATCGGGTCGATGCGCGCGGCGCGCAGAGCAGGAATAGATGCGGCGAGGGCGCATGCGGCAATGATAGTCAATACGCCTCCGGCATAGGCGAGCGGGTCGAACAATCGGACGATGCTGCCGATTTCGGTCGCGGCAGGGGTCGCCATCAGAATGGCTGCGAGCGCCGCGGCGAGGCTTCCTCCGACTACGAGACCGAGCGCCACCGGGCGTGCCAACTGCGACAACACCAGGACGGCCACGCTCCCTGCCGTCGCACCGAGCGCCATACGCACGCTAATCTCCTTCGCGCGCTGCTCAATCACATACGACAGCATGCTGAAGAGGCCGGACACCGTCAACGCCAGTGCGAGCCCTCCGATCACGACTGTCACCCAGAATGCGATCTGCAGGACATAGGTGCCGACGCTTGCCAGGGTCCTGAGCGTCATGATCCCGCCCATGTTGGGATCGATTTTTGTCAGGCGCTCGAGCAGAGCACCACGTGCGACATGGGGGTCGCCATGGACGCGCACGATCAGCGACGTTCGAGCCTGTGCCGAAGTCGTCGGAACGTAGACGTCGATCGGACGGAGGAAGCCGAACCGGGCGTCAGGGACGTCGCGCGCCACGCCCACGACAATGAGGGTCCGCGACGCCAGCGGCGGTTCGGGAGCGGCGCTCGCGCGGCCGTGTTCAATCGGCGGTTCGAGCTGCAGCTCCTGGCCCACCGCATTTCTGCCCGGCCAGAGCCGGCGGGCGGCTGTCTCTGAGACCACCGCGACAGCGGCGCCCGATTCAGCATTTGAGAAGACGCGGCCACGCAGTATCGGGATACCGAGCACGTCGAAGTACTCGGGGGAGACGAACCGGTACGAGATGCCCTCTTTATTCCCGAAGGCGTTCTGCGGCGCGCTGTGAATATCGGGCCACGACGCTGATACTGCAGCGACAGTCGGATCGGCTATGACCGCCTGAATCATCGCCACACGAAATGGCTCATTGTTGATGTCGATGGAAACGGTGTCGGCGGTCCGTATTCCCGGATCGAACCTGGCAGCACTCGTCGCGCTGCGGAGAAACACGGCAGCGCAAATCAGCAGCAGGGCTGATGCGGTGACCTGCGCGCCAATCAACACGTCGCGCGCGCGGCCCGGGCGGGCATCCCCGCCGATCTCGCCGCGCATCGTCCGCACGACCTCGATGCGCGTCGCCTGCAGCGCCGGCGCCAGGCCGAACAGGATCGTCGACGCGATGGCCGACACGAGAATGAATGCGATCACACGCCAATCGGCCGCCGGGACAGAGCCGACACTGACGGCCTCCGCAATCTCCGCTGGCATCGTGCTACGGACCACGGACAGCGCGATCTCGAGGACCACTCGGGAAACCAGAAGACCCAGGGGTGCGGCGACGAGTGCCAGCAGAAGGCTTTCCGTGAGCAGCTGCCGGATGACACGGCGCCGCGAGGCACCAAGCGCCAGCCGCACTCCGATCTCGCGCTGGCGGGCGACGCCGCGCGCCAGCAGGAGATTCGCCACGTTCGTGCAGCCGATCATCAGCACGAGGCCGAACGCAAAGAAGATAGGCGAGAACACGAGCAGTCCTTCGGCGAGACTGTCGTTCACCGTTCCCTGTCGAGGCTCGAGCGTGATATTCGCTGCCGCCGCGCGGTCGGAAGGGCGCGAGTACTCTCGTCCCGCCGCCCATGCCCCGAGCTGTGCGATCGCCGCCTGGCGCGACACTGCCGGCTTGAGACGGCCGATGACGCCGATCCCAACGGTGTCTTCGTTGCCCGCATGCATCCTTCGGAACTGACCAAGGAGAGAGAGTGGCGCCCAGTAGTCGGGCGGGCCGAGCTCGAGCCCGCGAAACCCGTCCGGCATGACGCCGACGATTTCGAACTGGGCGCCGTTGATGAGCAGGCGGCGGCCGACCGCGGCCGGATCGCCCGCGAACTGGCGTTGCCAGTGCCGGTGGCTGAGGACAAGCACGGGACGAGGAGCGACACGCTCATCGTCTGCCGGGACGAGCGTGCGACCGAGCGCCGCATTCACACCGAGGACGTGAAAGAAGTTGCCGGTGACGAGATGGACGTTCGTCATACGGCCGTCTATCCGTATATCGGCGTCGGTGAAACGCCCGAAGACGTCGGCAAAGATACGGGTCTCGCGGCGCAGTGCTTCGTAGTCTGGACGGGTGAAGTCGACCCACGCGTCGACGCCCGGGCGCACCGGCAGTTCTACGGCATACAGCTCGTGCGGTCTCTGGACCTCATCAACACGGAAAAACATCGTGTTGAAAAAGCTGAAGGCGACGGCAATCAACCCGACGCTGAGCGCCACGGTCGTCACGACCGTCACGGCGAACAGGGGCGCCCGCCTGAACGAGCGGAGCGCGTACCGGACATCGCGCATGCCGTCGTCTATCAGTGCCGTCCCCCGCGCGTCGCGGCACTCTTCGGCCGCGATTGACGCGGGTCCAAATCGCGCGCGTGCGGCGGCTCGAGCGTCCGGACGGCTCATGCCGCTCGCGACGAGCTTTTCGGTCTCGCGCGCGATATGGAACGCGAGTTCTTCATCCAGCTCGCGCTCGACCCTGCGCCGTGCAATAAGCGCGCGCATTCGAAGCTTCACATCACGGAGATTCATGAGGGTCATGCCAGCTTCATGACGCGCTCAATGGCCCTGGACATGCGTTCCCAATCGCCCGCTTCGACGGCCAGTTGACGGCGCCCTGACGCCGTAAGGTGGTAGTACTTCGCTCGCCGCCCCAGCTCGGACACGCTCCACTCAGCTTCGATCCACCCCTGATGCTCGAGCCGGTGCAATGCGGGATACAGCGAGCCCTGATTGATTTGCAGAACGTCCTCTGAGATTTGCTGTATGCGCTCCGAGATCGCCCATCCGTGCAACGACGAGGCCTGTAATGTGCGGAGAATGAGGAGATCGAGCGTGCCTGGAAGCAGGTCTGGAACCTCGCGTGCCATGGTGTCGACAGACGACACTACAATGCCTTGATGTCGACTGTCAACAACAAGAAAGCGAAGACCCCTCGCTCGTCCGCACTTGCGCACCATCCGACCATCGCGTTGCCGTGGGATCTGCGAAATAGAAGAATCTGGTGCCGGGGTTTCGATACCTTAGAGAGGCCTCTGCGTCCCAGCGTCGTTGCGGTGAGACATGGACATCACGGCTCGTCGGCGCTCGGGCCGTATATCTGCGGCACAGTCGATCCCATCGGGCGCAGATATGTCGTGATCTGCCCGCGATGGTGCACGATGTCAAAGAGAAAGCTCCAGGCCATCGGTGATGCAGGCCGCTGACGCCCGAAGAAGGCAAGCGTGGCGTCCCATCGTGCGGCCGGCAGCGCCTGCAAACGCCTCACGATGTCCGCGCTCTGTCTGTCGTACGTCGCGCACAGTTCCTTCATCGTTGAAGGCGCGGGCGCGGGCGCCCACTCGGCCGACCCCTTTTCCAGCGCATCGATGATCATCAGCTCTTCGTTGACGATCTGCCAGGCGATGTCGCGCGCGGTGCGTGATTTCGGATCGGGGCGATAGTCTGAGCCCTCGGGAATCCGCGACAGCACTTTGCTGGTCGTCTTCGACTCCTTAGTCCAGAACTCCGTGAACAACGACTTCTCGTCCATGTGAACTCCTGAGAGAGTGGTTCTCGGTTCTACGGTGCTGGGGTTCTGGGGTGCCCGTTCGAGTTTCTTGGTTCTGGTTCTTGGTTCGCGCGACGAGGCACTATGAACGCGGAACGCGAACCGGGAACCTGGAACCGGAATCTCAGAACCTGAGCACCCAGAGCCGAGAACCGTACAATAAAGAAACGGCCAGGACAGTTTATGTCCTGGCCGTTGTGTGGCAGGGCTGAAGCCCTGCGCTACCGGAGCTTGCTTAGAACGTGAACCGCAGGCCGAAGTTGAAGAACCGCATCGCGCCCGCGGCCGAGACCGCCGACACGACCTTGCCGAAGTTCGTATTGGTCGGGTCAGTTTCCGGGTTGCCGAACGCCGCGTAGTTCAGCAGGTTCTGAATGTCGAACCGAGCCTGCAGCGTGCGCCGTCCGCCGATGCCGAAGTTCCGCTGGATGTTGAGGTTCACGTACTGCAGACCCGGGACCTCGCAGGCCGTCGATCTGGAACGGGAACGCGCGCGTGTTGAAAGCGGTCGGCGTCTGCGCGGGATCCCGAACGAAGCCGTCAACGTTGAACCAGTACTTGTTCGGATCGATCTGGCCGTTCACGTCCAGCGCAATTTCCGGGTTGTCCTTCTTGATGTTGTTGATGTCTCCGGTGTAGAACAGGTTCGTTCCGAAGTTGATCAGCGAGCCGGGCTGTCTTTCGAACGTGCCGGCCAGCTGCCATCCGCCGGCAAGCGCTGCGAAGACGCCGCCGTCGCACAGCCATCGGCGGTTCGCACCGAACGGCAGCTCGTACACCGCACCGCCCGAGAGTCGGTACGGCCGGCTGCTGTTGTCGTCGAGCCAGAGCGTCGGCGTGCGATCGAACTCGTTGACCGTGCGGTTCGAGCGCGTTTTCGTGAATGACAACGCCATGTTCGCGGTGAAGCCATTGGCGTATCGGCGATTCACGAGAATCTGAATCGACCTGCCCTTGTTCTCGCCAAGCGGCAGGTTCTGATACACCAGGCCATCGCCGGTGTTGTACTGCGAAAACGGCCGGAGCAGGCGGTTCGCCTGCGCGGTAGCCGACGTGAAGAACCCGTTGGCCGCCATCCGCTGATAGAGCGCGGGGTTGGACGTCTGCAGCGCCGCGAAGTTCGCGATGTTGTACGGATTTGCCACGTTCGCGACGAGCGCGTTCTGGGCCGTGTTGTTCCGGCTGCCCGTAATCCAGTACTGCTCGGGCAGGTAGTCCTGCCGGATGCTGATCTCGCGCCGATCCGCGTACGACCCGTCGTAGGCGAGCTCGACCGACGAGGTTGCGGGCGATTTCGCGCTGAACCCCGATGCGCCACCGCTGCAGCCGCGCGTGCTCGTGATTCTGGTTCTGCGTGGTTGAACGCCAAACCGACGCCTGAGTCCACGCCGAGCGTGTCGTTGGAACGGCTCGAGGAAGCGGCTGCCGTTGCGTACCGGGAACGGATCCGTGCCGAGGCTGACCAGCCGAACGTCTGACCAAAGTCGGTGCTGTTGGTGTTGGTCGTCGTCGAGTTGTAGCCCAGGTTGTTCGCGGTGTAGTCGGCCGCGTTCAGCGTGTCGTAGAACAACCCGTAGCCGAACTTTGGCGACGGTCTTTTCACCGAGCCTGTAGGCCGCCGACACGCGCGGCATGAACATCGTCTGCGGTCTCCAGGATCGGCCATCCTGACCCGCCGCGGTCGCGTAGATCGGGCCGCCGCGCACACGGAACTGCGATGCCGGCAACTGCGCGAGCGGCGCCCGGGCGTATGCCGCCTCGGCGGCATCCGAAATGGCGAGCTTCGCTTCCGGATCGAAGTCGGTCACCATCGCGTTGTCGTCCTCGCTGATGCCGTTTTCCCATTCCATGCGGAGACCGAGGTTGACGCGTCAGGTTCTCGTTCACGCGCCACGAGTCCTGAACGAACGAGCCGAGGTACTGGTTGCGATAGGAGAATGGCGCGCTGGATCGTCGCAATCGTCGTCGACGGAATGCCCAGCATGAACGCCGCCATGGTCAACCCGAGGTTGCTCGGTGTGAGCAGGGCGGTGTCGCTGTGCTGCCGCGTGAACTCGTTGGTGAAGGTCAGCTGGCCGGACGGGTGCCGCCGGCGCTGCGCAGACGCTGCGCCTGCCGCAGATCGATGCCGCCACGGAGCGTGTGATTGCTCGTCACCTTCGTGACGTTGACCGTTCCCTGCATGTTCCTCGCGCGGTCGAACGAGCTGGCGCCCTGAGAAATGTCCTGATAGGTGTTGTTGCCGGTGAAATCGACGTTCGGCAACATGCAGTTCTCCTGCGCTGTGCACAGCTCGTCGAGATAAGCTCGGCAGCCCCATGTCCGTCGGCTTGTACTCGTGCAACCGCTCGAGCAGGTCGCCCTGGGTGAACCGGTTCGCCGAGATCTGCGTATCGATCACCATCGTGCCGGTCGTATGCGTCCAGTTGCCGATCATGTTCCACTGCGGACGCGAGCGATCGATCGAGTGCAGCCCCGCGAACTCCGGCACCTCATACGTCCAGTCGCCGACACCCTCGATGAACGTGTTCTTCGAGCCGCGAATGAAGATGCGATCGTTGTTCGAGATGTTGTAGTCGACGCGGCGCGGCCACCAGCGTGCTCTTCGGGATGTCGGGCTCACCGCCGCGATAGTAGTTGGCGAGCGGGTTCGTGCCCTGCTCCACGAAATTCTGGTTCGGCTTCGGCACCATCCCCTTGTACAGGTCGTACAGCGGGTTGACGATGCGGTTCGCCGGAATGATGTTGTTGGCGAACGGCGTGCGGATGAATTGCCCGGGCCGCGCGGGATCCGGCCGCACCGTTAGCGGATCGTAGATCTGGTACTGCGCGGGGTTCGAGAGCCGCAGCAGATCCGAGAAGTCGCCGCGCAGGTGCGCTTCGTTCGCCGGAATCGTGCTCGTGCCCTGGTTCTTTCCGGGAATGAAGTCGTTCACGTACGAGTAGTTGGCGAAGAAGAACATCTTGTTCTGCAGGATCGGCCCGCCGAACGTAAACGCGGTGTTGTGCGAGCGGCCCTTCGTCGTACAGCGCCTTGCCGGACAGGCGTGAAGGTCGCCTTCTGGCTCGGATTGAGGTTGTTGATCTTGTTCGTCCAGTACTGATAGCTGCCGGTGCCGCGATACGCATTGGCGCCCGCCTTGGTCGTCATCGAGATCTGCAACCCGGTGCCGTGACCGATCGACGCGTCGAAGTTCGACGACTCGACGCGCATTTCTTCGACCATGTCGGAGTTCGGCGAGGTCGCGATGCGGCGGTTCGTGCTGTTGTTGGCCGCGCCGTCGATCGAGTAGGTGTTGCTGCCCACGCCGCCGAACGACTCGCCGGCGGCCGTCGTCGTGCCGTCGACGAAGCCCTGCGAGACGAGGCTCTGGTTCGCGGACGGGTTCACGCCGGCGGCGAAGCGCGTCAGCATGATCGGCATGTTCGAGAGCATCGGCAGGCTTTCGACCATGCGCGTGTCGAAGGTCTGCGCCGACGACACCGACGAGGTGTCGAGCAGCGGCGCTTCACCGGTGACCGTGATGGTCTCGGAGATCGCGCCGACTTCCATCACGAACGGAATGTTCATCTGCTGCGCCACGGCGAGGACGACGCCCCGCTGCGTGAGCCGCTTGAATCCGGCGATCTCGACCGAAATTTCGTAGGTGCCGGGCTGCATCAGCGGCGCTTCGAAGTAGCCGCTGCTGTTGGTGGTCAGCTCCTGCTTCGAACCGGTGTCAGTGCTGACGATCGTCACGGTCGCGCCGGGAATGACTCCCGTCGAGTCCCTGACGGTTCCTGCAATGTTGCCGCGAGTTTCTTGCGCGCTGACAGGCAGCGCGATCGCTACCGACAACAGGAACACCCAAAAAGCAGTTCGCATATCGCAACTCCCCTGGCGCGGGCAAGCCCGCGCCGATCGAACGGATAAAAAGAATGGAAACTGCAAGGATCCTACAAGCCCATGCTAGGGCAAGTCAAAGCAAAATATGCCTCCAACTCGTTGGATCTAAATCTTGTTAATTGGATCGGTTTCACCTGATGGAGCATCGTTTCAAAGGTGAGGAAGCCAAGAGAGAACTGACGCCGTGGCGCCAGTTCTCATGGGCCTTTTCTGCCGTTTCGGTTTAGCGGGCCGAGTGCTGAAGGCTGGTTTCAGCGACCGGCCGCGTACAGCGCTGCCACGGCTAATTCAAAGATGGCGAGCACTGCGAGGGAAAAATACACTTGGCGTCGATCGAACATAAATACCTCGGTACCCTTCCACAGCAACCCGGGTACCGAGTCCTTCTTACGCTCTACACCGTTGCGAACGCTGAAGTTAGAGGCTTATGTTCTTCAACGATCGCCGCGGCGGGCACTCGATTGTGTAATGCGCGATTCCGAATTGTAAGTAGCCGGCGTGTTCGATTAGCACGAGACGATCTCGAGCATGTCAGACAACCCAGTGAAATCCCTTGGATTGCGGGTATAGAGGGGCAGACCGGCTGCCACGGCCGTCGCAGCAATCAACAAGTCCACGACACGCCGACCACGTGCTTTGCGGCCTGTCGCGCCGATGGCCGCGTAGACTCGTCCGTAGGCACGAGCCACCGCACTATCCACCGGTAGCGGCGCGAATGCGGCTTCCGCGCGTTGTAACCGGTCCTGCCGGCGGGCCCGTTCTGACCGATCGTCGGTCGCGTGTGGTCCCGCCGCGAGCTCCGCCATGGTCATCGCCGACACGGCAAGCTCCAACGGCAGGCAGGCTGGATCGATCAACTCCAGGGCGATTACAACGGAAGTGTCGATGAGCCCGCGCGGGTGGCGGTGCTCAGGCACGCGGCGTGGAATCCTGATCGATCAGGGCGTCGACGTCCTTTCGGAAACGCGCGGCGGTTACCCGCGGCGCACCGGCGAAGGCGGTTACCACTGCGTCGACCGGCACGAATACGCGCGCGCGCAGAGGGATCAGCTCGCCAACGGGCACGCCATTGCGCGTGACGATGAAAGAGTTGCCCTTGTCGAGTGCCCGCATGATCCGTCCGCTTTCATTCCGGAGCTCTCGTTGAGTGATGCGACGGTGCATGACGTCTTATTGTAGCACGTGCGCTACGGCTCCTGAAATTCGGGCGGGCGGGGTCGTCGCGCGGATGGCGCGAGCTCCAGGTGTCGCCGGCAATCGCGAAAGTTCTTGCCGGTGCTCTGTCCTCAACGGATCCGTAAACTTACCGTTCTCCCTCGCGAACAATTCCCGATAGCGATTCGAGAAACCGAATTAGCTCCCGCTTCTCTGCGTCGGTGAGGCGCAAAGGCCGTATATCCGGATCGAGAAATGGGTTCTTGCGGCCACCGTCGCTGTAGAAATCGACGACGTTCGCCAGTGTCGCGAGGCTGCCGTCGTGCATGTAAGGGGCGGTTCGGGCGACCTCGCGCAAGGTCGGCGTTTTGAACGTGCCGTTTGCGCGTCCTTCGTCCTGGAATCTGTCGTTTTGCCACGCGACACCAGTGTTGTGGAAACGTTCATCGCTGAACGTCGGCCCAACGTGACACGCGGTGCAGTTGCCACGGCCGCGAAAGATCTGCAGCCCCCGCTGCTGTTCGTTCGACAAGGCGCGTCGATCGCCGTTGGTGAACCGGTCGTAAGGCGAGTCGCCCGACACGATGCTCCGGATGTAGGTGGCAAGCGCGCGCGAGATCTCCGATACGCTCAGACCAACTCGCGATGACGCGTCTTCGAGCGACAGATCCATTTCGTTCGGATCCTGGATGGGCTTGAGGACCTGTTCTTCGAGCGTCGCGATACGACCGTCCCAGAAGAACGATCGCCCGTAGCCTCGATTGACGAGCGCCGGCGCATGTCGTCGGCCGACACGGCCAAACACCCCGACCGCAAGCGGCCTGGTGTCGGAGAACGCACGGTTCGGATCGTGACAGCTCGCGCATGCGACGGTTCCGCTGCGCGACAACCTGCGATCGTGAAATAGTTTTCGGCCGAGCTCGAGTTTTGGCCGGGTAATCGGATTGTCCTCTGGGACTGGCATATAGAGGTCCAGCCCCAGAGGTACTGCAAGGATGAGCGCAAAGACGATAAACATCACGTGATGTCAGCGCGCATAGTTTCAACCGCGTCTGTCACGACGTGATGGTGTTCGGGTCAGGTTACTGTCATGCTCGCCGGCGGATCATTTCTTTGCCGGCGTCGCCGGGAGAAAATTCTCGAGCGCCCAGACTTCGTCGGCGCCCTTGCCCATCACGAAGGCGATGCTGCGGCCATCTGGAGACAAACTGAAGCCCTGATTCTCCACCCCGATCGATCCCTGCCGCCAGAGATTCGGATCGATATCGAGCTTACGAGGCTCGCCTCCGTCGATCGGCAGGCGCCACATTTCCAAGTGGGAGCCGGTGTTTTTCACGACGATGACTGCACTGCCATCCGGCGTCCAGACCTCGCGAGCCTGTCGCCGGTCCATAAAACGCTCCGGCTCGCTCAGGCGGAGCAACTCGCGCGGCTCGCCTCCGGCGACGGGTATGAGGCGGAGAACGGGCGACCTGGTTACGGCGTTCTGACCCAAGACAGTCAAATATCGACCGTCGGGCGAGAGCGGGCCCATATTACCGAGCCCGCGTTGAATTTCGCGCTCCGCGCCCGATTCCATGTCGCGCTCGTAGATGACTTGGAATCGATTGAAATAGATCTTCGTGCCATCCGGCGACCATTGCGCAAAGCCCGCGTAGTCATCCCCTTGGCGGATCTCGATAGGCGTCACGGCGCCGCTCTGCACGTCGAGCTGCATCAGTGCGGTCCGTCCCTTCAGATCGGTTCCTCTGGTCAAAACGGATCGGCCGTCCGGCGACCAATCAAGTAAGGCCTGAGCGTAACTGATGGTGCGCGGCAGCAATCGAACGTGGCCAGTCGCGATCGATCGAATCGCAATGCCCGTGCTGTCTTCAGTGGGGTAGGCGAGGTATTTTCCGTCGGGCGACCACACGGGATTTCGCGCCCCCGCGATGGTGCCCTCGGTAAAGCTGACTGGCGGCCCGAGGAACTGGCCAGCCGTGAGGTCGAGCGGGGCAATCGCGACGTCCCTGCTGCTAAAGCGTTTGTGCACGTACAAGGTGCCAGAGCGGGTGATGCCCAATGACTGGGTCTTGCCCTCGAAACTCCTGCCGATGTCCGATTTGAGCAGTTCCGGCGTGCCCTGGACTTTTCCATCGGCGAATCGCACGCTCCAGAGGCCCCATGAACCGGTGCGATCGCTGCTGAAAAGAAGCCGCGAACCGTCGGGTGACCAGCCAAGCACCCCGTCATTGGCCCCGTGCACCACCGCCGCGATTTCCTGGCTTCCGTCAATCGCGAGAACGAAGACATCGCGCTGGGCGCTTCCGTCGCCCGCCGGTAAGTCGTAGGCGATGTACTTGCTGTCAGTCGAAAAAAAGACTTCCTCAGGTACGTTCCAGTCCATGGATCTCAACACCCGGGACGAACCATCGTCAACTGAGATCAGCGCAATCTGCCCCGTCCGGTCGGCCCGCCTGACTGCCGCCGCGATCCACTTTCCGTCAGGGGACCAATCGAAAGACGTGAGGTCGCCAGCGCGAGTGTCCTCAGGTTCGAGAAAAAACTGGCGAGGCTCCAGTAATCCGGTCTTCGGAACCGCGGCGATGCGAAAGGCCAAACGGTAATTTGATTTCGAATCGTGCCACTCGTATACGATGCGCTTCGCATCGCTCGAGAACGCTGCGTGCGACGTCCACTCGCCATAATAGGAACCGGGAGGAGGCGTAAGTGTGCGATCCGCATTCGTCGTCACATCGCGAAGCAGCAGACCGCCCGTTCGTCTGTCGCGCGCAGCAATGAACCGGCCGTCAGGCGATATGCGCCCGGACGCGGACACCAAAGGGCCCGTCCAGACCGGACGATCGCCTCTGGCGCTCGCGGTCATGGTGTTGCCGTCGAGCCTGGCGCGAGCGATTAAAACCACGTCCGCCTGGTCGGGGTACTCGCGCACGAGCCGTTCGTAGATCCTCGTCGACTCCGCATCGCCAAGCTTCTGATAGCACTCTGCCATGCGGACGAGGGTCTGCGCAGCCGTATTTCGATTGCTGCCCGCAGTCGCGACGATTCGCTTGTACTCGTCAATCGCGCCCGCAAGATCCCCATCCACCGTCGCCTTGTGATGCGCGCGTGCGAGTTGCTTCTCGATCTGCGCACTGCTCTGCTGCGCTCCGGCTTTTTGCAGCGAGGCTAATAGAAGAGCCGCGAGGCATATCAAAAAGAATCTGTTCATGGTCTCTCTCCTCGCGGGAAGACTACCGGCCGGATGTGCGAACACTTGCTTGACCGACGTCAGCTTTAGGTCAGGTTTCATGCGTCGAACCTGTACCCGAGACCACGGACGTTGCGGAGATATCGAGGCTCGGTCGCGTCGGGCTCGAGCTTCTTGCGAAGACTGCCGATGTGATTGTCGACGACGCGATCGGAGACGAACGTATTCGGACCCCAGGCGTCCGTGATCAGCTGCTCGCGGGTGAGAATGCGCCCCCGGGCACGGAGGAACGCCTGTAACAAGCGGAATTCGAGCGGCGTGAGCGGGGTGGCGTCTTCACCTCGCCTGATTTCTGCGCGATCGAAATCGACCTCGACATCCCCGAGACGCACGAGGGGCGTGACCGAGCCGGCCTGGCTGCGGCGCAGCAAAGCCGCGATTCGCGCTCGCAGCTCGCGCGCGCTGAACGGCTTGGTCACGTAGTCGTCCGCGCCTGCTTCGAGACCGAGTACTTTTTCCGCTTCCTGTCCCCGCGCGGTGAGCATCAGAATCGGCGTCCGAATGCCGTTGCGGCGCAGCTCGCGGCAGATCTCGAATCCGTCTTTTCCAGGGAGCATCACGTCGAGCAGTATCGCGTCGTAGGTGCACTCACGCGCTTTCTTTGCGGCGGCAAGGCCGTCACCGATCACGTCGACCTGATAACCCTCGAGGGTGAGATCATCCTCGAGCGCCAGTGCGATGCCCGGCTCGTCTTCCACGACAAGGATTCGGGTCATGACGGCGCGCCCGCCTCGTGCAGCGGGATGACCAGCGTGAATGCGCTGCCGCGCTTGATTTCGCTGTCGAGCCGGACTTCGCCGCCATGCGCCCGAACGATCTCCTGCACCATCGAGAGTCCCACGCCGGTGCCCTTGATGTTCGCGTCAATCGCCGATCGGCCGCGAACGAATTTGCCGAAGATCGCCCGTTGCTCCGCCTGCGGAATTCCGACGCCCCGATCGACGACGCATATCGCCGCGTGGTTGTGTTCCTTTCTCCACTGAACATGGACCGTCGAATCGGTCGGCGAATATTTGATGGCGTTATCGATCAAGTTTCGAAGCGCAAGCCCGAGCGCGCCGGCGTCGCCCCGCAATCGAATCTCCGCGTCGGGTCCGCTCACCTCGATGTGTCTCCCAGCCTCGCGCGCCTGCGGCTCGATCTCGTCGACGACGTTTCGTACGAGAGCCGCCGCATCCACGCCGTCGAATCGATAATGCGCTGCGCCTGCTTCCATACGGCCGAAATTGAGCAGCGTTTCGACAAGCCGCTGAAGCCGGGCGGCCTCGCTCGAGATGACGCGGTAATACGTCCGCCGCCGGTCGTCGGAGGGGAACCGATCTGTTTCCAGCATCTCGGCCATCTGGCGGACGGTCGTCAGGGGCGAGCGGAACTCGTGCGAGACAGCGGCGACAAAATCGGACTGGAGACGCGCCACTTCGGCCTCGCGCCGTATCGCGCGGGCAATGAAGTACGACGCGCCCCACACGAATGCGAGCATAGCTGTCATCATCGCCAACAGAATCGTTTGGTTGCTGCCGGTGTGGCGAGTCCGCGAAGCGGTGCTCCAGGTGTGTACGGTCCACGGGTATTCCGAACTGCCAAGGATGCGGATCGCCGACTGCAACGGTGCGGCTGAGCTGCCTGCAACCACGTCACCCCCGGCATCCACGAGCCGCCAGGCAAGTCCCTCAGCAGCTGGAACGCTGAAGAATTTGTCCGCAAACGCCGCGAGCAACACGGTGCGAGGGCCGCTCGAACGCCACAACACCAGCACCATTCCTCGCTCCGTCTCTACGAGCTGCTGCCCACGGCCTGACAGCCGTCCGTCCCATTGTCTGACCGTCTCGTGAAGCGCTTCCGCGAGGTTCCAGGAGTCGGGCCGGGCTGTCACACTGTTTTTGTCGCGATGAAACTCTGCGAGGCCGCGCGCGATCGGCCATCGACCGCGATCGAGGTGCTCGACGAGCTCGGCGGACACGCGCCGCGCACTTTCGCGATCTCCCATGGCGAGCAGTGTCGCTCGTTGCCCCTCGAGCCCTGCCAGTTCAGCGGGCATGCCCTCGATCCAATGGGAGTTCGCTGAAGCGAGCTCGCGATAGGCGGCGAGAGCGCCATCGAGGTCCTTTGATTTGCGTAGCACGCGACCAAGCCGCAGCAGCGCGCCCGCGCGGACGTGCGAATCCGCATCGCGAGTGAGTCGACGATAGCGCTCGGTGACGTCGTCATTGTTCGGCGCGCCGAACTCAATTGCTTCGAGGTTCGAAAAGATGCCTGGAGTAGCTGGGCTGGGTGATGCAATGGGAACATATGGCAGCGCGTTGCGCGGCGCCGTCGATACAGCGCCGGCATTACTCACGACGAGGACCGCGTCTTCGAGCGGTTGAATTGGCGACACGGAGTCGGACAGCGAGCCGGCAAGCCGCTCGCCACCCTCGGCGAGTCTTCCCCGCACGCTGGCGGCAATTGTTTCGGCCCGGCTCTCGAGCTGCTCGCGCTGACGCTGCTGATCGATGACCGTCTGCTGATCGAGAAGCCGCCAGCCCGCCCCGCACAGCGCAACGGAGACGACGACCGTCGTCGCGGTGAGGACACCGAGCAAACGATGCGGCGGGCGGAGCACAGGTGGCCCGTATCTTAGTTGGCTCCTGTGTCCGCCCGCGTCAGAGAAGTGTCAGCTTTGTGTCAGGTCGCCACGGGCCGCCTTGCGGCGCCGCGACTCATTTTGTTTGGGGCAGGAAATTGTCGAGTACCCAGAGCTCCGCTTTGTTCTCGCCGTGTGCATAAGCGATTTGCCGTCCCGTCGGATGAACGACCACGGGTCCCAGCATGGGATGGCGAAAGTCTCCTTCCACTCGCCACGCCGGGCTACCGTCGATTGGTACGATGAAGACGTGTCGCTGGTCCTTTAAGTGCGCGTTCACTATCAAGTGACGACCATCGGGCGTCCAATTCAACCCCTGGACGGACTGCCCCTCGTTGAGACGCGGCAACTCTCGAGTTGCGCCGCCGCTTACCGGAATCAACACTATTGACCGGTCGGGAGCACCCTGACGTCTCGTTCCGGCGAACAAGCGGCCGTCCGGCGACAGCTTCAGCGCTGGAAAACCAGCTCCTTCAACGAACTCGCGCTGCGTGCCCGTCTTTATGTCGCCTTCGAAGAACACGGAGCCCTCTCGACCTGGGCAATTGGCCCCGCCAAAAAAATAGACTTTCGTCCCGTCCGGCGACCAGTCCGGAGCCCCAACGCATGGACCCGCCTCGAACGGAAGCTGAGTGGCCTTCCCTGTCTGTGCGTCGATTTCGTAGATCCCGTTAGCTCCTTTCAGGTTTTCGCCTTTCACCAGAAACGATTGTCCGTCAGGCGCCCAGCGAATAGGCCCAAAGTAGCCCAGCTCAACCTCCAAATCGCGAGTCGCGCCGGTCTCAAGAGAGCGAACGACGATGACACGGTTGCGTGAGCTGCCGCCGCGGACGGACACGTATGCGAGGTACTTTCCATCACGCGACCAAACGGGCTGGATGTTGCGTCCAACGAAGCTGCGAACCGCGCTGGTAGGGGCGCTCGTCAGCTTGCCGCCTGCGAGGTCAACTGCGGCGATGGACACGTCCTGAATAGCGACCGGGGCGGCGACGAACAACGCTCCGGACCGCGTGACACCTAACGAAGCGGGTGCAATATCTGATTTGACGAGTGCTGGCGCCCCCGCGGGTCTGCCGTCTGAAACAGGCACCGACCACAATGCTGCAGTTCCGCTTCGATCGCTCGCGAACAGGAGTTGGCGCCCATCGGGCGACCAACCCATCATGACGTCGCGACCAGGGTGCACGACTGCCGCCGTTTCCCGGGTGCCGTCGACTGCGAGCACGAACACATCACGTTCATATCGATTTGTTTCGTCTGCTGTCATATCGAAGCCGATGTATTGGCCATCGGGCGACATGAACACTCCCACCGCACCGCTCCAATCGATGGTTTTGATAACACGCAATGACTTCTGCTTCACACCGACCAGACCGATCTGCGCAATGCGATCTTTGCGGAAAATGCTCACGACGACCGATTCGCCATCTGGCGTCCAATCCGATGGCGCGAGGTAGTTGATATCTTCGTTGTCGAGAATCGTGTGCGGCTGCGTATCGGGCGCGTGCAGGCCGGTCAGGCGAAGCTGATAGTGCCCCTTGCCGTTGTACCACGGGTACGCGACGTGCTGTCCGTCTCTGGATATCGAGGACCCATGGGCATACTGATCGCCCGCCCATTTGTTGCTGGTCAGAAGCCGGTCTGTCCCTGTCACCAGGTCGTGAACACCGAGATCGCCGGTCTCCCAGGCGGGGCATGTGACGAAGCGACCATCGGTCGAAATGCCGCACTCTTCCGCGGAGATGTTCGGTCCGGCCCACACCTTGCGGAGTGCCATGCCTTTCGCAATCGCGGCAGGCTCGTTGCCAAGCCGCGTGCGGGCAAGGGCTGCTGATTCTTTCTGGTCCGCGTAGTCACGAATCAGCCGCTCGTAAATCCTGCGCGACTCGGCGTCGCCCAGCTTCTGGTAGCACTCGGCCATACGCACGAGCGCCTGTGCGGCAAGTGGGCGGTTTGCGGTCTGAACGACTTTCTCGTACTGCGCGATCGCCGCGGTCAGATTTCCGTCGACCATCTCGATGTTCATCGCGGCCTTGAACAGTGTGTCGGCCTCCTGTGCGCGTGGCGTACGCGCGGTGAGCACCAGAAGGGCCGTCAGCGCCAGAGCGATTCGTTTCATCGGTCTACCTCCAGCCGGGACATTACGCGCCGGATTCGAGAATCACTCCATCGGCGCGTCATGAATCGGTCACCTCTTGGGGGTCGAATCGATATCCGATGCCCCGCACACTCTTCAGATATCGAGGGTTCGCGGGGGAGACCTCGATCTTTCTGCGCAGATTCGCGATTTGATTGTCGACGACCCGCTCGGTTATCGCGGTATCCTCGCCCCAGACCTCGTCAATCAGAATTCGACGAGTCAGCACATGACCGGCTCGACGGGTGAACAGCGCGAGAAGCTTGAATTCCAAAGGTGTGGTGGGCACCGGGCGTCCGGAGCGTCGAAGCTCGCCGCGAACGAGATCCACTTCGCAATCGCCGAACGTCGTACTGACCGCTGACTCTCGTTCCGACGCTCCCCGGCGAAGCAGCGCGCGTATCCGGGCTCGCAGCTCCTTCGGGCTGTACGGCTTGGTGACATAGTCATCCGCACCGAGATCGAGTCCGAGCACTTTTTCGGTTTCGCCGGCTCGGGCAGTGAGCAGCATTATTTTGGAAGTGACGCCGGAGCGCCGAAGCTCACGGCACACATCGAATCCGTCTTTCTTCGGCAGCATCACGTCGAGCACCACAAGATCGAATTTCCCGTCTCGCGCACGCGTGAGTGCGGTTTCTCCATCGGTCACCAGTTCCACGCCGTACCCCTCGAGGCACAGGTCATCGTGGAGCGCCACGGCAATCGCCTTGTCGTCCTCAACGATCAGGATTCGTGACATGGAAGTACGAGCGTGAACGTGCTGCCCCGTCCCGGTTCGCTCTCAACCTGAATCGAACCCCCATGACCTTCGACGATGCGCTTGACGAGGGCGAGACCGATCCCGACGCCGCGAACCCCGGCGTGCTTCGCGCCCGCACCACGCACGAACTTGTCGAAGATCTTGTCGCGCTCAGCGAGCGGAATACCCGCCCCCTGATCACCCACGCCAACCAGCACAGAATTTCCCTCCCGTTTGGCAAACACCTGAATCGGCGTACCGAGCTCGGAATATTTGCCCGCGTTCTCCAGCAGGTTCCAGACTGCGCGTGAGAGGGCCTCTCGATCGGCCCGGATGGGTGGCAGGCCCTCTTCGACGTCGACAATGAGCTGGTGCTCCGAGGCAGCCGTCTCGCGGCGAAATTCTTCAACGCTGCCTCGAACAATGTCCTCGATGTCCGCCGACTCCAGTTTCCACGCGTACGCCCCGGCATCCATGCGCCCGAAGCTGAGCAGGGTTTCGACCATCCGATGCAGTCGCTCTGTTTCGTGAGCCAAGAGTTCGTAATACTGCGCCTTACGTTCTTCACTGGTGACACTACGCGACGCCAGCAGTTCCGTCAGATGCCGCATTGACGTGAGCGGCGAACGGAATTCATGTGATACGGCTGAGACAAAATCGGATTGCTGCAGTGCCAGCGCCATTTGGCGCGTGGTCGCTCGATAGAGACCGAACGCCGCGGCAGTCATCAGCGTAAAGGCGAGCGATAGCGCGCTGATAAGCACCACGCGCCTGACCGATTCCTGCGGCTCGAACTTGTCCGACAGCGGCGCCACGCGCGTGATGAATGGCAGCCGCGTCTCATCGGGCGAAAGCGAAATTCCGCCGCGTGTGTCGCCAAACACCGTCGTCCCATCGCTGCCGGTTACGCTGAGCACGACTCCATGCGCTGATGCGAGCGGCCGCAGCGCCCCCTCGAGCTCGCTGGCAGGCGAAAGCGATGCGATGGCGCTGTCGTCACCGCCTGCCCACACCGCGAGAACCGGCGCGTTCTCGACGTACAGCAGTCTCTGACCGCGGGATCCGAGCTCGCCGCCACGCCACAGATTCCAGAACTCCATTGCGGCTGCGGTCCGAGCGAGCGAATCGGGCGGCGCTGATACTGCGCCCCAGCGCTCCAGCATTTCCCGATACAACATGAATGTGGACCGATCGATCAGCCAGAGGCCCGAATACAGTGCAGCCGCAAGATCGGCCGCGGCGTCAGCAAGCGCGCGCGAGTCTCGCCGTTCCTCGAACACCTTACAGCGACCCTGCCTGCCGACCAGTGCTGCGGGTTGACCGGCAATCCGGGCATTGCCCAGCGCGGCGAGGCTCTCGTACGCCTGGAGCGCTTCGTCATGGCTGCCGCGGCGGCGCAGAACGCGGCCGAGTCCCACGAGTGCTGCCGCACGGGTCTCGGCACCGGGACTCTTCAGTGCTCTTCGATACGCGTTCGCCGCCGCTGCATCGTCGCGGCGTTGAAACTCCTCGACCTCGGCCGAGACCAAGAGCGGGCTTGCGGGGGGCGGCGTGAACCCGAGATCCACGGGCTGATAGAGGACCGGAAATTCCGGCGACGATTCGACGCGCGCGGTTGTGAATCGAATGCCGTGGCCTGCGGACAGCCGTTCTGCGATGTTGTGAAAGTGGCGCTCGATATCGAGCGCCACTCGTCCAGCGGCTACTTCGAGGCGTTCACGGCTGCGTTGGCGTTCGAGCTCGCGATCCTGCCCCAGTGTTCGCGCACCGAGCCAGCCGAGCGCGCCCATGGGAATGAGCGTCGCCAGCGCGAGCATCAGTGGAACTTTCCGGGCCTCCAGCCACTGCACGGCAGCTCATTCTACTGACCGGGGGTCGATGGTTTCGTCACGATTTCGTCATAGGTTACCGTCCGCCCGGGCGGCCGGCGAACGGCAACTTTTTGTTGCTACTTTGCTTTCGGCAAGTAATTTTCGAGCGCCCACACTTCTGCGTCCTGTCTGCCGGCCATGGCGACGAACGCGATTTGCCGCCCGTTGGGATGGATGGCGAAACCTCCGCCGCTCAGGACGAGGCCTTCCGAGTTGAAATCGAGCTTGCGAGCGGTCGGCGAATCGATGGGAAGCAGCCAGAGCTCCGTCGGTGACTTGGTGGACGTTGGGGTGGGAATTACCAAAGCGCGATTGTCCGGTGTCCACTGGAGACGGAACCCGTCAAGCTGTTCGCCGCTTTTCGCGCGAAGAAGTTCTCTTGATTCACCTCCAGTGATCGGTATCAGGTACAGCGTGTCTGTCGTGGCGGCATTTTCGACGGCGGCGATGTGGCGGCCGTCCGGCGAGACCTTGATGGAAATGGAATTCCCTTTGGCTCGTTCGCGAAACAGTTCACGTTCGAAGCCGGAAGCCAGGTCGCGTTCGATGATGCTGCCGCCGCGGCGGTAATAAATTTTCTTCTCGTCAGGCGAAAACTGCACCACCGACCCGGGACGCTCGTGGACGAACGAAATCTCGCCAGTCCGCCCGTTTATGCGGTAAAGCGCTCTCGTGCCCTTCAAATCGGTGCCGTCGGTGAGGAATGATTGTCCGTCCATCGACCAGCGGGCGCCACCGAGGTAGGACATCTTCGGGTGGATTTGACGAACTTCGCCGGTGTCCGGCGAGGCGATGGCGATGGCACAGGTTGCCTGCGGCCGGCACACCGAGTACGCCAGAGATTTACCATCGCGAGACCAGTTCGGGCCCCCTCCGGAACCGATGAACTGTTGAAACGCTCCCGGTTGTGGCGGCACGATCTTCCCGTTTACGAAGTCCGCGCCCGTGACCTGCACGTAGTTGGCACTCCGGCCTTTGTAAACATAGAGCGACCCGGACCTCGCGAGTCCGAGCGCCAACGTTGATCCGATGTCGTGCTTCAGGAGCGACGGCCCCCCCACGGCATTTCCGCCCTCAATGGGCTGCGCCCACAAAGCGGTCTGCCCGGCGCGATCGCTCGCAAACAAAATGTGGCGGCCATCCTGAGTCCACGACATCAGGGCATTGCGGCTTGGATGCGCAACGACGTCATGCTCCACGCTGCCGTCAACCGCCATCACAAAAACGTGCCGGAGCTCATCTGACTCGCCGACCGGCAGGTCGTACGCGATAAACCGGCCGTCAGGCGAAAACTGAATCTTGTTTGCGCCCCGCCAGTCGACGGATTTCAGCACCCGCAGGGAACCGTCGGACACCCGCACGAGGCCGATCTGACCTGTCGCGTCTTTCCGTCGGATATTGACCGCGATTAGCGTGCCGTCAGGCGACCAGTCCCTGGGAGCAATATCGCGAAAGTCGTGATTGCCTGGGAAGAACACGCGAGGCTGCGGCACAGAAGCCCCATGTAGAGGAACGATTCGAAGCTCGTACAGACCCTTGTCGTTGGCCCACGCATATGCGACCTGCACGCCGTCGCGTGAAATGGTGGAGAATTCAGCCTGCTCCGAGAATCCTGTCGTCGTCGTGAGCGGCCTGTCCGTGTTCGTCACCAAATCATGGACGACGAGGTTCAGGCCCTTCGAGGCGGTGCCGGCCCAGTCCACATAGGTAATGAACCGTCCGTCCGGCGAAACCTGACCGAACATGTCCACGAGCGGTCCGGTCCAGACGGCTCTATCGCCGTTCGCGGCAGTGACCGCGGCGTCCGGCTTCTCAGTGCGAAGACGCGCGCGTGCCACGGCAACGGCATCTTTCTGGTCTGAATATTCCCGAACGATTTGTTCGTATATCTTGTTCGCCTCGGTGTCGCCGACCTTTTGAAAGCACTCAGCCATACGCACCAGCGCGGTCGACGCAGTCAAGCGGTCGCCTTTGTGCTTCGACACGACGTCTCGGTATTGCGCTATCGCTTTCTGCAGATCGCCGTCCACCGTTTCGGTTCGAATGGCCGCCTGCAGGTCGATCTCTGCCTGGTTCCGCTGCGCGATGGTGACGCCCGTCAATGCAATCATCAACCCAACGATCGTGAGTGTGTGTCTCATATCCCTTACCTCCACGCGCGACGTTACCGCCGTGATGTGAAGCGGTGTTTCTGCTTTGGTGTCGTGCTCGTGACGATTCATGCGTCGAATCGGTACCCGACGCCCCGAACGCTCACAATGTGGGTTGGCCGCGCGGCATCCGGCTCGATCTTCCTGCGCAGCTTCACGATGTGCGTGTCGACGACCCGGTCGGTGAGGAACACATCGCGGCCCCAGACTTCGTCGATGACCTGTTCGCGAGTCATGAGGCGGCCTTGGACGCGCAGGAACAGGTGGAGCATCTTCAACTCGATCGCCGTCAGATCGACGCGCTCGCCTGCGCGACGTAGCTCGCCGCGCGAGAAATCCACTTCGCAATCGCCGAACCTGCGCACCGGCTCGTCATCGCCAGCCGTTCGCCGCAGCAGTGCGCGGATTCGCGCGCGCAGCTCGCGCGGGCTGAAGGGCTTCGTCACGTAGTCGTCCGCGCCCATATCGAGCCCCATCACTTTTTCTGCTTCCTGCGCTTTCGCGGTCAACATGATCACTGGCGTGCGAATCTTCGCGCGTCTCAGGTCGCGGCACACTTCGAAGCCGTCTTTCGATGGAAGCATCACGTCCAAAAGAATGAGATCCCACGGACCCTCGCGAGCCCGCCTGCTCGCGTCGTCGCCGTCACTCGACACTTCAACCTCGTACCCTTCGTCGCGCAGGTCGAGCTGCAGCCCGAGGGCGATGTCCGGCTCGTCTTCGACGATGAGGATGCGTGCCATATCAGGGGAGCGCCGGCAGAACGATCGTGAAGGTGCTGCCGGCGCCGGGCGAGCTGTCGACGTCGACGCGCCCGTCATGCGCCCTTACGATTTCGTGGACCGTCGCCAGTCCGATGCCCGTGCCTTTGATGCCGCGCGTGCGGGCCTCCTCACTGCGGTGGAATTTCGTGAAGATCTGATCGTGTTCGTGGCCCGGGATGCCGATGCCGTGGTCCCGGACTGAAATGAGCACGTCGCCGTTACGACGCCGGACGCCGACGTCGACGCTTTTCGCCTCCGGCGAGTACTTGACAGCGTTGTCCAGCAGATTTCGAATGGCGGTCGCCAATGCGTCTTCGTCGCCGTTGATCGGCATCGGGCCTTCCCCCGCGAACGCAACTGTGTGCCCGGAGGAGCGCGCGACGTTCGAGAAGTCCTCGACCGTGCGGCGCACCAGCGTTGTGCAGTCGCGGGCCTCGAATCGATATCGATGCGCGCCGGCCTCCATGCGACTGAAGTCGAGCATCGATTCCACCAGCCGCGTTAGACGCTCGGTCGCGCGGGACTGCGCCTCGTACGCGAGGCAACGGCGATCCGCGCTGAGGGCCGGCTGATCGCGCAGCATGTCGGTGAATTGGCGCAGCGACGTCAGCGGCGTCCGAAACTCGTGCGACACCGTCGCGACGAATTCGGCTTGCATGCGCGCCGCTGTCAATTCTCTGTTGACCGCTCTATTGATCGAGTAGCCGGCGAGTGCGGTCATGAACAGGAGCAAAGCAAACCCCGCGATGAGGGAATAGCGCCGAAGCATGAACGCTGATTGTTCGGGCGGTGGCTGCAGCGTCGAAACCGTGAGAGTCCATGGCAGCCCCGAATCGGCTGCGCTGCGTCGCACTCGGGCGCCCTCGAGCGTCCCCGGGCCGCGCCGATCGATGTGGACATGATGCGTACGGGAGAGCGACTCAACCGACGATATCCACTCCGATTCAACCGCCCCAGGTGTCGCGATCACTGCCCTCGACGATCCGTCGACGGTGCGCGTGAGAACGGTTAACGTGACGTTTCCTGCGGTGACTGTTTCGCGCGTCGACGTCGCTCGCAGCGCTGGCGGAAGCGATTTCCAGCGCAGCCACGACATGCTCAACGCCTCAGCGAAAATTTCGGGTTCCGCGGAAAGCGATCCCGCCCCGCTCCACTCGACCGCGTCCCTGGCGTATAAGCGATAGACGGCCTGGGGCACTGGCCAGCGTCCCTTCAACAGATCGTCACGGAGAGCGACGCCAACGGTGCGCAGCTCGGTTTCGCGCCGCTGCTCCTGCAGCAGTCGGGCGAGCGCATACGTACCGACGAGGCTTGCGGGAACCCCGCCAACCGACACGTCATCGAACGTCGTGAGGCGGTGGTACGCGGCCGCAGCATCTGTCGAATTGCCTCCCTTGGACGACGTGCGGCCCAGTCGCACCAGCGCGCCGGCGGCGACGGCGCGGTTCGGCGACTCGGTTAGAGGTGTGAACCACTTCGCAGCGGAGTCCGGCGATCGCCCGATGAACTCGAGACGCTCGCCCTCCGCAAAATGACTGCCGGGCGCTTCCGGAAGGCTCGGCGCCACGGGCAAGTACGCGACGCGCCCGAACGCCATGCGAACACCGTCGCTGCCGAAGTCCGCTACGAGCATGCCAGCCGGCCACGGTCCGCTGCCCGCGTCCAGCTGCTGTTCCACGAGCGAGAGCTTCTGACGGAGGGCCCCGACGATCAGATCGGCCGCGCGCTCGACGCGCTGCTGGATTTGCTGGTGCTCGAGCGCGGCGTCCTGTTCGAACAGCCGCCATCCGAGCCATACCAGTATCAGCAAGGGTACGACCGTCACCCCTGCGATCAGGACGACGAGGTGGCGCGACGGCCGCGCCGGACGTCTGAGTAGCGTCACGTCGGCCGCAGTTTACACGGCCACAGTTGCGTGCTTCGTGGAATCTGTGTGTTATTTGTGTGAACGGCCCGACCGTTCGTGAGCGTCAGCCGTGCGACCCTGCACCGCTATCGCAGCGGCAAGAGCGCCGTCAACGCCTCACCGAGCGTGGCGCGCCAATGCGACTGCTCGTGACCACCGCCGGTCTCGCGATATGTGACGTCGTAACCCTTCGCCCTCAGCACGTCTCGAAAATGTCGGTTCCCCGTCGTGTTGCTCTCGTCCAGAGCGCTCTCATCGGCCGGCCTGCTCGCCGCCGGGAACGGCTCATAGAGGCCGGAATCGAGGTAGAACCGTACTGGGGCACGCGGTGCATTCGCAAATATCGACGACAGTGAGTTCGGCTCCAATTCGCCCGGCAGCCGGAATCTGAACGCACCTGACTGCGAAAGAACGTTGCCGAAGATGTCTGAATGCTTCAAGGCTATGTACGCCGCCCACACGGCATTCGCACTGAAACCTCCGATCACAACATCTTTCGTATCGGTGCTGATACGGTGGGTCGATCGCAGTTGTGGAACCAGCTCCGTAGCGACGGCATCGGCGAATCGGCTCGTTAGCAGCTGCCCAAGGGGATCCGATTGAATGATGCAGACAATGGGGGGACGTATACGTCCTTGCGCGGCCAGGTTGTCGAGAACAGTGGGCGCGACGCCCGACCCGATGTACATCGGAGGATTGAACAGGATAACGAGAGGATGCGGATTTCCGCCCGACGCATAATCCGGTGGCGTATAGATCCAGATATCCCTTCGGCCCTTGAGAAGGGTTGACTCGAACGTCTTCTGCAGCACAATGCCACGACGTCGCGGAATTTCGGTCGCCCACCTGTCATCCGGTGCGCCGGGAAGCTCCACCAACGAGAATGAGTCATCCGCTCCGGACGAACGTCGTCGATTCAGCGGGTCGTGATGGGTCGTGACATCTCGTTCGTCGGGCAGATCGTTGGGCGAAAAGGCGTAGGCAAATCTGGCGCCTTGTCGTACGCGGATGGTCTTGTGCCACAGACTCGTGCCTGCGAGATGGCTCATGTAATAGTCGTTGGCGTCGTTGTAGGCCGGCGGCCACTGCAGGAGAACGTTGTACGTCTTGTGGTTCTGTTTCCACACGAACGTCATCAGGACATCGTGATCATCGCCCGGGATTGGTTCAACGAGCGGGGCACCGGTTTCCGCGACTTCTGCCCAGAACAGTTCCTCAGCGCCAGCCACTCCGCGTTCAAGATCGCTCTTGAGCTGAGCAATCCGGCGACTGGCATAGTCCTGTCGGGGGTGAACGTGATGCCCGCTCATGCGGTCGGCTTGTGACTGTCGTCGCACGTTCAGAACATAGGATCCCGCCGTTTCGATTGAAGTCGCGGTCACGGTAATGCGATAGATGCCCGGCGCCGGTGGGACAACGCCAACCGAAATAGTTCCGTTGCGGAATTCGTAGCTTCGGAGTTTGTGACCGACCGCATTGAAGACTTCGACCTTACCGTACGCTCCGCTTGCAGCCAGAGTTCCTGCGATCACTTCACCCTGTTCGGTACTTTCGACATGGTGGCTCTCGATTGACTGCCCGTGTATTTCACGCGTTGCAGAAACGGACAGACCCTGACCGTAGGCAGCCGACCCGGGCATCACTGCTAAGAACAGAATCAGTATGGCGATCAGCATCGGCACGGCTAGCGCTTTGGCCCGCTCACCGGCAGGAAGTTTTCCATTTTCCACACCTCCTGGCGAGGACGTGGACTGGGACTGTAGGCGACCTGATCCGTCTTTACGTTGAATCGGAAATATCCAATATTCTTCGCGTCGATCTTGGCTTTGTGCGGTGCGCTGCCATCGATGGGCACGACCCACATGCCATGGTCTCCGTCGAGCGTTCCAACGAACACGACATTGCGTCCGTCGGGCGTCCACCTGACTGTTTGCTCGTTTCCAATCTGGGTGCGCGGCGGCGCGAGTCTTAGAATTTCTCTCGATGCTCCGTCGGCGAGCGAGAGAACCTTCAAGGCAGGCGGTTGCGTTCGATCGTAGTTGAGGTAAACGATGTTGCGACCGTCTGGTGAGATATCCAGCGCCTGACCGGGCGCTGGAAATGACCTCACCACATTGCCGTCCAGGTCGACTTCGAGTATTGCCGGCTTGGTATCATCGTGACAAAAGAAGGTAGTCCCACGACGCGACCACGACGGGACTCCGGAGCAAACTTCGCTTGAAACGACTACCGACGCATCACCCGTGGTCGCGTCGATTTTCACAATTCCCGAGCGGCCTTTCAGGTCCGCTCCGCGCGCGAGGAACAATCGGTCATCAGGTGACCAGCGTCCCATGAAAACATAAGAGAGCCGCGGGAACACCTCTCGCACGTGACCGGTCTCTACAGATTGAATGACGAAAACCGGTCTCGGCGTGGGAATCAGAGCAGGAACATCCCGCGTCGACAAGTAAGCCAGGAACCGCCCGTCACTAGACCACTCCGGCGACGTATTCATCCCCTTGAACTGCTGCACCGCCGGCGTCGGCGGCGTCGTGAGTTGGCCGGTAGCGGCATCGAAACGCGCCACATGGATATCGGCACCGCCGGGTAGATGGTTATAGAACAGAGTGCCCGACCTCGTAAGGCCCATCGATGAAATCGCGCCGACATCCGCTTTCACGAGGTTGAAAGACGTTGTCGTTGCGCCACCCGCAAAGGGGACGCTCCAGACGCCCGTGGAACCTCCACGATCGCTCGCAATAAGTAATCGCTGACCGTCGGGCGTCCACTCGAGCACGCTGTCGTCGCTTGGCCCTCCGGCTGCAGCCATCTCCCGTGCGCCGTCGGCGGCAATCACAAAGACATCGCGCTCGAAGGCCCCTTCTCTGGCGGGTCGGTGATACGCGAGCATGGAGCCGTCTGGTGAAAAGCGCAATCCGCCGACGCCAGCCCAGTCCACCGTCTTCAAGACGCGGAGCGATGCATCAGAGACGTGTACCATGCCAATCTGAGCGGTGCGGTCCTTCCGCCGGATAACAACTGCGAGCCATCTGCCATCAGGAGACCAGTCGGTCGGCGACATCGAGCTGATATCAGCGTTGTAGTGCAACGTTCTGGGCGCCATCGAGGCCCCCTCTGTTGCCGCAATCACGCGCAGTACGTGACTATCGTCAGCCTCGATGTACCAGTCGTATGCAACCTGTTTCCCGTCCCTCGAAAATGCCGAGGCGCCCGGAGACTGTTCATGCGGGTGTTCTACGACTCCGTCCTTCGTCACTGCTCGTATTTGGCTCGTCGCCAGATCTCGTAGCGCGAGATTGTTCGTGGAGCGGTCTGTGACCGATACATACCGACCGTCAGGCGAGACCCGACCGGCGCCATCGCTCAAAACTCGCTGCGTTGTCAGCATGGGCTGCGGAGCCAGCGTCGGGGCGAGCCGGCCACGGGCGAGGGCTACTGCATCCTTCTGCTCCGAATAATCCCGAACGATGCGCTCGTAGATGCTTTTTGACTCCGCATCGCCCAGCTTCTGATGACACTCGGCAAGGCGAATGAGCGCCCGCACAGCTACGACGCGGTCCCCATTCCTGGCAATTTGCCGATACTCTTCGATCGCTTTCTTGAGGTCGCCTTCGACTTCTTCGGCATGCTGCGCAGCCTTGAACTGCGCCTCGACGGACCGCGGCGCCTGCGCCAGGGCGAGCATCGTCGCTGTTATGGCAAATCCCAGCGTCAGTGTGATGGCTCTATTCATGGATCCTCCACCGCCGAAGGTAGACCCCGCCCGTCAGCCCTCAATGGATCGATCGTCACTTGTCTGTCACGCCTTCGCCGTCGAAGCGGTATCCCAGACCTCTGAGTGCGAGCAGGTAGCGCGGCCGTTCTGGATCCGGTTCGATTTTCTTCCGCAGATTCGTCACCTGATTGTCGACGACGCGATCGGTCACGTGCGTGTCGGTGCCCCACACCTCGTCGAGCAGCTGCGTCCGTGTGAGAAGACGGCCTTCGCGCTTCACGAACGCTGAGAGAAGCTTGTACTCGAGCGCGGACAGCTCGATTCGCCTGCCGGCACGGCGCAATTCGCAGCGTACGAAATCGAGCTCCGCGTCGCCGAAGCGATAGACGTCCGGTGTCTGTCGTGCCGCGCGCCGCAGATGGGCCTTGACTCGCGCGCGAAGCTCGCGGGCGCTGTAGGGCTTCGTTACGTAATCGTCTGCGCCGACCTCGAACCCGAGCACTTTTTCTGCTTCCTGCGCTCGCGCGGTGAGCAGAATGATCGGGGTGTCGATGCCCGCTGCTCTCAATTCCCGGCAAATCTCGAACCCATCCTTACCGGGCAGCATCACATCGAGCAGAATCAGATCGAAGCCTCCTGATTTGCCTTTCTGCGCCGCAGTATCCCCATCGCACACGAGCTCGGTCTCATAGCCTTCACGCCGGAGATCGTCCTCCAACGCCATGGCAATGCTCGGCTCATCCTCGACGATGAGAATCCTGCTCATGTGTGTGTGGGTTGCAAAGGCAGGAATGTAGTGAAGCGGCTGCCCCGACCCGGCTCACTCGTCAGCTCCAGGCGGCCGCCATGCGCTCGCACGATTTCGGCGGCGAGGGTCAGTCCGATACCGGTGCCTTTGACGTTCATCGCCCTCGCGGCGGCGCCGCGACTGAACTTGCGGAAAATTTCCCGCGTCTCCGCTTTCGTAACCCCCGGGCCTTCGTCGTCGACCGAGATACCGACGAACGACCCTTCGGGCTTGACCGACACGGTTACGTTCGCGGCCGAGGGCGAATACTTGATGGCGTTATCGATGAGGTTCCTCAACGCGACGGTCAGTGCATTCCGATCGACGTGAATCATCATCGGTGCCGCATTCGATTCGACTGATGTCAGGTGCACCCTGGGAGCGTCCGCCGCGCGCTGCTCTCGAAAGTCTCGAACCGTGTCGGCGACGAACGACACCGCGTCCACGTCCGCGAGCTCGTACGTGCGACGCCCGGCCTCGATGCGCCCGAAGTCGAGGAGACTTTCGACCATCGCGTGCAGGCGGCGACTTTCGTTCGCGAGCACACGGTGATACTGGGAGACGCGGCCCGGGTCGGTGTGGCCCTCATCCAACAACTCGGTCAGATGGCACATCGCTGTCAACGGTGTCCTGAACTCATGAGAAACGGCTGCGACGAAATCTGACTGAAGGCGAGCGACGCGGAGCTCCCTGTTCACCGCGATAACGACGAAGTAGCTCGACGCAGCGATGACGAGGACCATCAAGAACAGGCTCGCCGCGAAGAGATTTCTGCGGGTCGCCACTGTCAGCTCGTCTGACGGCTGTTCACTCGCGCCGAGATGAATCGTCCAAGGCAGACCGGTTTCATGAAGCGTTTTTGTCAGGCCGACGTCAGATGGAGGAACGCTTCCCCACACCTGCCGTCCGGTGGAATCCTGGAGCGACCAGCGAGGGCGCGCAGCGCCGGTCTCCGGTCGCAACCGGGCGATGAGGATGTCGAGATCGGCGACAACGACGGCGACGCGCGTTCCGGTTCGGCGCCAGACGGTGACAAAGGTGCCCGACGCTCCCGTCCAGCCTGTCCGTCCGGCGGGCTTGTCCTGCAGAACCGGCCACACAGCTTCTGTGGCTTCGGCAAGAGCATGCGCAGCATTCGTGGATGAGAAGGCGCTCGCGTCGAATCGAGCGGCCGTCTCCTGGTAGAACTCGAACGTCGATCGATCAATCGAAAATCGACCATCGGCGAGCGCTGTTGCAAGGTGAGCCGCTTCGCGTGCAGCGTCAACGTGATTGCCCAGACTCTCGAGCAACACCACCCTTTCGCGCAAGCCTAGAAGGCCCGATGGCGATCCAGCCACAGGCACATCGCCCATGTCGGCGAGCAAGTTATAGACGTCGAGCGCGCGATGAATTCTCTGTTGCTTGCGCAAGACACGCGCAAGCCGCATCAGAGCAGCCGCGCGAACGATTCGAGAACGAGCCCTTGCGATCCGCTCGTACGCTGCGGCAGCGCTCTCGAGGTCGCCGCGCTGAAATTCCAGCGCTTCGGCGTCTGCGAAAATCGCCGCGGGAATCGTGGCGTTGGACTGAACGTTTGGATGGAAAGGAAGCTTGATGCCACGTTGTTCAGTTATCCGGTCGGCATCAAAGGTGAGTAGCACAGCGCCGGCAGGTGGGCTGGACGATCGCCCGTCGGCGGCATGCTGCGTGAGGGCTTCCCAGGCGCCGAGCTCCCTTTCGAGCTCGCGCGTCAGGACACCGGCGGCCGTTTCTAAACGGTCTCGAAAGCGCTGCGCGTCAAGCGCCCGGTCCTGTTGCAGCACCCGCCAACCCAGGCAGCCGAGCGCAATCAGAGGAATGCCGCTTAGCAGTACAAAGAGCGCGAGCAGCTTTCTGGGACCGCGTAGTTGGGGCTCCACCTGTGCCCGTCATTCTACGCGTGGGTGTCAGGGGGGAATCCGCCGTTCGTCACGGCTCTGTCATGCGGGATAGGACTGGCGCCTGAGCGCCAGTCCTATGGAGCTTTCACGTGATCAGAACACGTACTTCAAGCCCAGCTGCACCTGCCGCGAGTCCAGTCGCGTGCTCGTGATCACGCCGTAGTTCGGGGTGCCCAGCTGCGTGCCCGGCTGGCCCCAGATCGGCCGCGTTCGGGAGATTGAACACTTCAATGCGGAACTCCAAGTTATCGTCGCGGATCTCGGAAATTCTTGTTGATCGACAGGTCGAAGCTCTTGATGCCGGGCCCGACGACCGAATTCCGCTTCACCGTTCCATAACGGAACCCCGTCCCGTACTCCGGGTTGCGGTCGACGAATGCGGCCGTATTGAACCAGCGTTCGCGGGTTCGATCGTCCAGCTGCCAATCCGGGTTCCCAGGCGCGGGATCCGGATAACATCCGCCGCCGCCGTTCTGCACGGCGCCGGTGCTGCAGCCCAACGTGAATCGGGAAACCATCCTGCAGCGTCAGTATGCCGCCGAGCTGCCAGCCGCCGAGCACGAAGTCGGCCACGCCGCCGCTATTCATGTAACGGCGATCCTGGCCGAACGGCAACTCCCAGATCCATGACGTCGTCCAGCGCTTGCGGAAATCGAAGGCCGACGGCCCGGTCTCGAGCTCGAGGTCGTAGTTGTTCGACGGCGTCAGCGGGTCCCCCGTGCTCGTGCGGATACCGCTGCCGTTATCGATCGACTTGCCGTACGAGAACGAGCTCAGGAAGCTGATGCCTTTCGAGAAGCGCTTCTGGGCCTTGAGATAGAGCGCGTTGTAATTCGAGTGGCTCGGCGCGTTCATCACCTGCATGCCGCCCAATGGAGGAAACGGCCGGGTGAGGTTGACGTTGCCCGAGCGCGCTCGGCACGGACTGGTTGTAGGTCTGCAGGCGGCGAAGGTGCACGCCCGCGGATCCGAAGTACGTCACTTCGGCCGATATCTGGCCGGGCAGCTCACGCTGGAATCCGAGCGACCACTGTCCGACGTAGGACGAAGGCACATCGTACTCGGCCGCCAGAATGAATGTCGGCGCGCCTGTGCGCACGAACGGCACGCTCAAAGCTCAGGTTCGGCCTGAAGGTTTCGGCCGGCTCGTCGCGGCGAATGGTGAACGGCGCGTTGCGGACGACGTCAAAAACGGCGTTGCCGATGTCGCGCACGTAGTAGATGCCGCCGCCGGCTCGAACGACGGTTTTCGGATTGACGGACCAGGCAAGGCCCAGCCGTGGAGCGATATCGTTGTAGTCGGGCTTATATGCACCACGGCCGAAGCGGCCGTCGCGCACGTATGGAATCGCGCCGAGGTTGAACGGCGGGTTACCCTCGTAGGGATCGCCCTGCCCCAGCCGCACGAAGACGGGCGCGTAGCTGTTGTCCCACGTGTAGTCGATGTTGACGAGCTTGTCCTCCGTGTCCGTGAACGGCTGGTCGTATTCCCACCGCAAACCAAAGTCGAGCGGTCAGGTTCGGGGTCACCTTCCAGTTGTCCTGGATGTACAGCGCGTAGTAGTTCGACCGGAAATCCGCGATGGGGGCTCCAATCTGCTGTTCTGCGTTGTTGAAGTGACCCAGGAGGAAATCCGCAAACGCCGCGCCGCCCTGCTGAGCCACCGGAACCGGCAGCAGCGGGTTCCGCGTGTAGCGGCCGTCGAAATCGAACCGCCCGCGTGTGACGACGCCTCCGATTTGGTCGTACAGGACGCGCCGCAGCTCGCCGCCGAATTTCACCGAGTGCTCGCCCATGATCCACGAGAAATTGTTCACGAACTGAATCGTCTTGTCGTCGTTGATGAAGGGCGCGTCGCTCTCCTCGCCGAGACCGGAGAGGCCGGTCACGCCGATGTTCGGCACGCCCCAGTAGAGCGGGTTGTCGCTGGGAATATTGATGCCGAGCGCGGCCACCACGTTCTCCACGTTGGCGCGCGGCGAGATGTGGCCGTTCTTCAACTGCCCGAATCCGAAGCGGAAGTCGTTGAGCTTGTTCGTGCCGATCGTGCGCGTGTTGCCGAGCACCATCTGGTTGACGTCGGTGTCCGTGTTGCTCCCCATGTCAGGGATGGCAAACGGATCGTAGCCAAGCTCGTGCGAGATGCTGTGCCGGAAGAACCAGTTCATGTTCGAGCTCTGGGTGTAATCGAAGCCGGTACGTGAACTGGTCCGAGTTGACTTCGCGCGCTTCGCTGTTGACGAAGTTCGCGCCGGTCCGCTCCTGTTCGGGCGTCGGGTAGTACTCCAGCAGCTTCTTCGAGACCGGGTGAATCCGGTTGGCGGGAATCCTGTTACCGGGAAACGGCGTGGGCGCTCGCAGCCACGTTCCCGTCCGCATCGAACACACGCGTCGCGGGATCGTAAATCACGATGAGTTGCCGGCGCGTCGCGCAGGTTCGAAAAATCGCCCGTGCGCCAGGCGCTCAGCGGCAGCGACGCGTTCTGCGTGAGCGACTTCTCTTCGCGCAGCCCCTCCCAGTTGAACATGAAGAACAGCTTGTTGCTGATGACCGGACCGCCGACCGTCGTGCCGTACTGTTTGCGCGTGAACGGCGGAATCGGCTTGTCCTGCGGATCGAAGAAATTCTTCGCGTCCATCTTTGCGTTGCGCACGAACTCGAACACGGTTCCATGGAACGCGTTCGTCCCCGATTTCGTGCTCGCGTTGATCTGCGCGACCGCGCGGCCGAACTCGGCGCCGAAAATGCCGGACTCGACCTTGAATTCCTCGAGCGCATCGACCGACGGCAGCAGCATGTAGCTGTTGAAGTTGAGGTCGGTGTTCTCGATGCCGTCGAGCGAGTAGTGATTGAAGTGAATGCGCTGGCCGGCGACGTTCAGCGAAAAGCTGTTGCGCTGGCCGCCCATGCGCTGCTGCCCCTGTGCGGACGCCGGGCCGTTGGTCGTGGCGCCGGGAATCAGCGACGCGAGCTGCAGGTAGTTGCGTCCGTTGAGCGGCAGCTCGACGATGCTGCGGTTCTCGATGACGGTGCCGATCGACGCGTTCTGCGTCTGGATGACAGGGGTGTCGGCGACAACCGAGACGACGTCGGTCAACTGGCCGATGGCGAGCGTGAACGGGAAGCGGTTCGCGCTGCCCACCTGCACGTTGATGTTCGTTTGCTCGGCCGTCGAGAAGCCCTCGAGCTCGACCTTCAGCGAGTAGGTGCCGGGAGGCACCGCCGGAAACACGTACACGCCAGACTCGTTGCTCTGGGTCAGGCGGAGGGCGTTGGTGGCGGCGTTGGTCAGCGTCACCCTGACGCCGGGCAGGACCGACCCGCTCGAATCGACGACGGTCCCGCTGATTTCACCCGACGGGGTCTGTGCAGACACGGGAAACGCGAGCGCCGTGAGAAGAACCACGCAGATGAGCAGGCGATAGGCCATGAAAACCTCCAGAATGAGCGGGTCTGAGCGAGTGCGCTACTTCATAGGTGATCGACGGTTGTATGTCAATACAAACGACGTAACGTCCTACGGGAGCGAGCGGATCTTGATATTCCGGAACGAAATCGGGTACTGCTGATATTGAAGCCGGATGTGCCCATCCGGGAACTTGGCGTCGCGAATGTCGAGGGTGGTCTCTCCGTTCAACACCACGACGAGATGATCGCCATCGGCCGTGATCTGAAGCTGGTTCCAGTCATTCGCCTTGAAGGTGTAGTCGCGCGCGGTCTTCGCCGTTCCCACGATCGCGCCGGTGTTGTAGCCCGCCGGCTGCTGCTTCCATATCTGCACTTCATAACCGCCGGCTTCCTTGGGAGAGCGCACGAATACCCCGCTGTTGGCGAGCTCGGATGTTCTGAACTCGAGCGACAGCACGTGATTCTTAAAGCTCTGATCCGAGTTGAGATATCCGGCGGGCTCGCCACAACCCGTCAGCAGGCCATCCACCACTTCCCAGTGAGAACTGCCGGCGGGCGTCGACGCCGACTGCTTCGTGACGCACGGATTGGGGGCCGAGCCGACCGCAGGCAACGCTCCCGGTGCGGGAGGCGCAGGCGGCGCGCCTTCACGGCCTCGCCCGCCTCCGCCCCCGGCCCTCGGCTGCGGCGGCGCCTGCGAATGCCATCCGTTCAGTGACTTGCCATCGAAGAGCAGCTGCCAGCCCTGCGCCTTCTCCTGCGCAGTCAGCGTATTCATCGTCTGTCCCGACAATGCAACCGACCACACGAGCAGCGGTAGCAATGCGAGCGATCCGTGGATTCTCGTCATGGACGCGCCTCCCTGATTGTATGGCGCGATTATGACCCAAATACGGTCTCGAAACGTCGAGATCGTGCTACAACAAAATTATCCCCCTGGTGCGCTGAGGCACCAGTCGGGCCGATAAGACGGGCATGAAGGCAACCGCAGGATTTCTCGGCATCGTGCTGGCGCTTGGCGTCGCCCTCTACGTGTATAACGCGCAGTTGACGCGCGGCGACGCGAGTCTTGCATCGCCCCAGGAGCAGATCGACGTCACCGGCATCCAGATGGCGCTGCGCGAGATAGGCCAGGCGGAGCGGAACTACGTGGCCGCGCACGGCACGTACGGCACGTTCGAACAGCTTCGCGCCGAAGGATCGCCGGCATTGGGCACGGATCGCCGCGGCTACACGTTTCAGCTCGAGCTGAATGGAAGCGAGGCCTTTACGGCGATAGCTACGCCAACAGATCCGAACAAGCAGGGATGGCCTACGCTGTCGATCGACGCGAGCATGCAGATTGCCAGACGCTGACGATCTCAATCCCCAAGCCAGGGAAATGGCCGATGAGTCGATGGTGCGCAATCTTGCGGCGCAGGCAGAGGCGATCTGGCCTCAGGAACAGCCGCTCCTCGGGCGCTATCACCTTCCGATAAACGCAACGCTGCTGGACGCCGGCTGCGGCACCGGCGAAATCACACACAGACTGGCGGAGATGTTCTCGCAGGCGCGCGTGCTGGGCGTAGACATCATCGGCGAACATCTCGAGATGGCTCGCACGCGATGCGCAGCGTTCAGTGAGCGCGTGCGATTCGAGAACCGCAACATCTTCGATCTCGCGCTGCCCGATGCGCACTTCGATCTCGTGGTGTGCCGGCATGTGCTTCAAGCGATTCCGCATGCCGATCGCGCGATTGCCGAGCTCGCGCGCGTCACCAGGCCCGGCGGCTGGCTGCACCTCGTCGCCGAAGACTATCTGATGATCAACTTCGAGCCGAAACGGCTCGACCCTGATGATTTCTGGCTGGAAGGCCCGCGGAGATTCGGCAGCGCCACGGGCACGAACATGCGAATCGGGCGCGCCACGTATGGCATTCTCCGCCGGCTGGGCCTTTCGAACATCACGGTTGATTACGTCGTCGTGGATCCGCTGCGGGTCCCTCGCGAGACATTCGCCGCCATCTGGAAAGCCTGGCGCGACGGTTACGCCGATGCGGTGTCGACCCACACGCAGATCTCGCGCGAGATGTTCCTGGCGCATTTCGAAGATATGATCGGCACTATCGAAGACCCCGACGGCTACGGGGTATGGCATGTGCCGGTAATCGCCGCGCAGGTGCCCCTGATACAGGCCTGAAGGCCTGTGCCACCGGTGGCACAGCGCTTTAGCGCTGCGGCGAAGGTTGCGCTATCGTTACGGCATCATGATTTCAAGACGTAAGGTGCTAGCTGCCGGACTGCTCGCCGGAGCCTCCGGCCTGTTTCGTCATGACGCCACCGCGCACGCGACCGCCTCGCAGCCGAGGACGAAAGTCAGCTTCGATGTACCGGCTGGCGCAACCGACTGCGCCGTGCACGTCTACAACGATCCGAAACGCCATCCTTTCTGGGAGGGGCGCACCTACACCCCCGAGCCGGCGACCGTGCCAGAGCTGAAACAGATGATGCGGGCGTTGCGTCTCGACCGAGTAGTGGTCGTGCAGGCATCTACCCACGGAACGGACAACTCAATCGTGGTCGACAGCATCCGCGAGCTCGGAGCCGGAGCGCGGGGGGTCGCCGTGATCGATGACAAGACGACCGACGCATCGCTCGACGAGATGCATCGCGGCGGCGTTCGAGGGATCCGCCTGAGTCTCGGTAATCTGGGAGCGACCGATCCCGCGGCGGCGAAACAACGAGTAAGGGTGGCCTCCGAACGGATGAAAAGTAGAAAGGGCTGGAGCGTACTCATATCAGGCAGCCCGGCCACGTGGGACGCCCTCCGTGTCGAACTCGGGGCTGTCTCCGTGCCGATCGTGATCGATCATTTCGGCGAGCCGCGCGTCGCCGACGGCGTGGGGCAGCCTGGTTTTACGGCAGTCCTCGACCTTGTCAAGTCGGGCAAGGCTTACGTCAAGCTGTCCAACGCTGACACGCTCACGCAGTCCGATATGTCCGATGTCACGCCTTTTGCGAAGGCGCTGATCGCTGCGAATCCGCAACGCGCCGTTTTTGGGACAGCGTGGCCGCATCCTGGCTCCGCGGCGGTTCCCGGCCGGAAATCCACTGATCTCGCAATGCATCGTCAAACTGATGATGGACAGGTCATGAACATGCTTGCGGTCTGGGCGCCCGATGCGGCGATGCGCAAAATGATCCTGGTGGACAATCCCGCACGGTTGTTCGGATTTTAGCCATGCGCGCCCTCCTTATCTGTCTCTGCCTGTCGCTCACTGTCTTCGCCCAGCAGAAGACCAGCGTCTTCGAAGGTCTGCCGGCGCTCGCGATGTCGAACGGCAAGATCGACGTCACCATCATCACCGAAGGCGGCGCGATGGCGCAGATTGTCCTCGCTGACGACAAGGAAAAAATCAATCCTCTCTGGAACCCGTATTGGATTGCGCGGCAGGCAGGATTGAAACCGCCGACGAGCTTTGCGCGCGGGCATTTTCTGTGCCTTGACGGGTTCGGGCCCGTGTCCAACGAGGAGCGCGCAGCGGGAATGCCGTTTCACGGCGAGTCGTACGTTCTCCCCTGGCAGCTGCGGACCCATCAGAAGACAGATGCCACGCAGAGCGCGGAGTTCTTTGTGACGCTTCCGCTCGCGCAAGAGACGCTGACGCGCACCTACCACGTCATCGACGGCGAGAACATCGTATGGGTCGACAGCGCGGTCACGAGCCTGCTGGCATTCGATCGCCCGGTGTTCTGGGGCGAGCACGCCACGATCGCCGCGCCATTTCTCGATCCCGGCACGGTCGCCGTCGACATGCCCGTCACCAGGGCGAAAACAAAGACAGTGCCGGCTCCGGCGACTCCGCCGCGCCAGCTGCAGTCGTACGCCGACTTCACATGGCCGATGGCGCCGACGATCGACGGTCAGTTGCTCGATGTACGCACCGCCCCGATCAGGGCCAACACGGTCGAACACCTGACCACGCTGGTCGATCCGTCGCGGCGACTCGGCTTCGCAACGGCTCTTCATCTCGAAAAGCGGCTGCTGATCGGCTGGGTCTTCCGCCGCGAGGAATTTCCGTGGGTGCAGACGTGGTTATCGAATCCGGGACCCAATCGGATGACGCGCGGCCTCGAGTTTGCGACACAGCCGTTCGATCTCCCGCGCGCCGACGTACTGAGGCACGGTCCGCTGTTCGACACGCCGGTCTTCCGAATTCTTCCAGCGAAGTCGACGATAACCTCGACCTTCCTGATGTTCTACACGACCGTGCCCGAAGGATTCCTGAAGGTTGATGACGTGCAGCTGACGGGCGGCCGGCTCGTCATCGAAGATCGCGCAAATCGCAGGACGGTGACGCTCGCGGCGTCGCGATCGTTGTAGCGTTGCGGTCCGGCCCATGGGTCCGCCTGAAGGCGGACACTACAGTCGACGCGCTACTAGTTCGATGCGCGGGCGTCGCGCGCACCTGCCCGCGGCGGCACGCGCGATGAGACATACGCCGCAATCGATACGAGATCCTCGCCGTTCAGATTGACGATCGCCTGCTTCATCAACTGCACCGCCGCGCCGTTGCGCGTGCCCTGCTGGATGTCCCAGATCTGCCGCGCGATGTAGCTCGGCGATCGCCCCGCAATCGGCGGTACATCTGCAACGCCCATCAGGTCCAGCCCGTGGCATGTCACGCACGGGGTCGTCTTGCCCTGAACGATCTCGTTGCCGACGATGCGCATGCCGCCGGTCGTGACGAGGTCGCGCCCCTTCTCGACGCTGCCGGTCGGCACATACGCGATAAACCCGGACCGCGGATTGCGAAGCGTCTCGGCCTGCTCGACGTCTTCCGGGACTTCGATGATGCGGCCGGCAATGGGTTCGGTTCGCTCCTCGGCCGTCGGCAGGAACAGATTGCCGACGATGCGGGTTTTCGGAACCAGATCGCTTTCGACCACGCGAATCCACGGTGTCCACTTGATCGCCGCGAAGTACTCCGCCGACAGCCTCATCTCTTCGTCGGTCATGACCTTGGCCATCTCGATCATCGTGTTCGTGTTCGGCTTACGCGGGTCCGCAGATCGCCTCAGCCCGTTGCGGAAATCCTGAAGCTGGCGCATGAAGTACGCGACAGGCATTCCGGCGGGCGGCGCATTCTCGGGACGTCCTTTGCCGTTGGGAAGATGACACGAGCCGCAGCCTCGCGCCGTATTGCCTGTCCCCGCGGCAGGCCCGGTCCTGATGATCGGCGGCATCGGCGACGGATGGTCCTGCGGGAACCAGTCGATCACGTTGTGGCCGTCCCGCACATCGACGAGCGAATAGCTCGCGCGGCTGCCGCGCGCGCTGCGTGGGCGCGTCTGTTCCTCGGCGGGTCTCGTTCGGGCGCAGGTTTCTGGTTGGTGCTGCCTGCGGCGGTGCCGTGTCACCGGCCTTCGCAACAGTGTCGAATCCGTACGCCCATAGCGGCTCGCGGTCGTACTGCACGACTGCAGCCGCCGGCCCGGGTGTCGCGACCGCCGTGCTTTCCGCCGCGGGCGCCGGGGCGGGTCGGCGCGAATCGGCGTATCGCTGAAACGCCACACCCAACACGAAGCAGACAACGCCGACGAGCGCAGTGCCGAGGTATCGCTTCAAAACAGTGCCTCCGTGCGGCGTATTCTACCGTGTAGAATACCGCTCTTGTGCGCACGGAAACATCCGCGGCATTCCTGTCATCGCTGTTCTCGCTGAACGAGCACGTTGCCGTCGTCATCGGGGGCACTGGCGAGTTGTGCGGGGCCATGGCCGAAGGGCTCGCCGGCGCGGGGGCCGAGGTCGTTCTCGTCGGCCGCAACGAAGACAAGGCCAGGGCGAGGCTCGCCAGCATCGACGCGGCCGGCGGCCGGGCGTGGTTTCACGCCGCGGAAGCAACCAGCAAACTCGAAATCGAAGCGCTGCTCGAGGCCGTCCTGCAACGCGCGGGACGAGTCGATATCGTCGTCAACGGCGCCGGCGTGAACTCGGCGACGCCGTTCTTCGACATCGCCGAAGATGAGTTCGATCGTATCGTCCGCGTCAACCTCAAGGGCGTGTTCTTCGGGTGCCAGGTATTCGGCAGGCATCTCGTGGAAGCAGGGCAGGGCGGATCGATCATCAACATCGGGTCGATGTCGGGCGTCATTCCGCTGTCCCGCGTCTTCACGTATTCGGCGACCAAGAGCGCCGTCCACAACCTGTCGCTGAACCTTGCGCGCGAGTGGGCGCCGCATCGCGTCCGCGTCAACGTGCTGGTTCCCGGGTTTTTTCCAGCCGAGCAGAACCGCAGGATTCTTCAGCCAGAGCGGATCGCGAAGATCATGGCACACACGCCGATGGACCGGTTCGGCGAGGCGCGCGAGCTCATCGGCGCCACCCTGCTGCTCGCCAGCGGCAAGGCCGGCTCGTTCATCACCGGTGAGGAGCTCATCGTCGATGGCGGGTTCCACGCAATGGCACTCTAATGAGCGCGATCAATCAATTCCTGCTTCAGCACAACATTCGCATCTCGAACAATCCCTGCATCAGTCCTGACTTCTGCCTCGACTGGCCGGGGCTGCGCGCGAGGCTGAAAGACAACGCCGTCAAGGAACGGCCGAACACGCGCTTCGAGACCGCGGCCGGCCGCTGGGTGCTCCTCGAGGACGAGGCCACGTGCGACTGCGCCTGGAAGCTGGAGCCTCGGGAACCCGGCAGCGGCGCGGCCGCGCTCGAAGACGGCGTCGCGTTCGAGGGCGGTTCGTGTCGCGTTTCCCGCGACATGGAACAACCTGCTTCGGCTGAAGAACGCGGTTCAGGAGCACGATCCGGATTCGACGATCTTTCCAACCGGCGGCGCCAATCTCGGCCGCGGTACGCTGGGGATTGGCGCGCGTTTCACCACGCTGCATTGGCACGCCGTTGAGTGGGCGATGACGGCGCTGAATCTGGGTATCACCGCGAACCAGAACAGCATTCCGCGCGAGCTGGTCTTCGACGTCGATGCGATGCTCGAAGGGCGGCTCGACACCGTACCGTTTCCGTTCATCGGCACGAACGTGCCCGAAGGGCATCAGGGCCAGAGCGTCGAAGGCATGAGCCACGGGTGCGTGCTGTCGAAACTGAAGACCGGTTTCCATCGGCGGCGAATCGCGTGGAGCTTCAACGCCGACCACCAGCCGATCGGCGGCAAGTTCGACACGCGAGAAGATGCGCTGGTCCGAGGCTGCGTGCTTGCCAGCTACATCACGTTCGACTTGTCGCCCGAGCTGGCCCAGACGCGCCCCCCGGCCGATGCTGCCGCGTGGGTCAGAAACAATGTGCCGGCCGATCTTGTCACGCGGGTGCGCACGCGCGTGGCGTCTGTGGGTCTCACCCTGAACGAAGCGGAGCTGTCGAAGCTGCTGGCATACGTCTGGCCGTCGCTCGAGAAGATGAAGCGCCGCGACGACAAATACCGCGCCGCGCGCGAGAACGCGTTTACGACGGAGGTGGGGCGGCAATATCTGCGCGAGCTCTCCATCGATGAGCTGCCCGGTGTGACCACTCCCGAAACGACGGCGGCGATGCTCTCGCTGTGCGAGGCGCTCGGCATGCGGATCCATTTCGTCGCGCCGGCGTTCGGCTTTCAAAAGAACACGGCGTTTCCCGACAATGCGGCGCTCAGAGCGCTCATCGAGAAGCAGTGGGCGGTGTGCCGCGCGTTCGACGCCAGCATCGGCTTCCATTCGGGCTCGGGAAAGTCGGCTGAGAACTATCAGGTCATGGGTGCGGTCACCGGTGGGTGCCTCGAGATCAAGACCAGCGGCCGTTACACGTACGAGATGGGCGTTGCGCTTTCGAAGTCGAAGAATCCGACGGACGCAGCGCTGTGGCGCGACTGGTACATCTTCACGCTGGACATGGCGATCGCCGGTGCGTTCAGCAACGACGCCACCGAGCAGAAGATGGCGCGTGCGTTCATCACGACGTCGGTCGGCCCCGGCGCAGATCTGTTCGATTCCCCGACGACCTGCCGCCGCGCGCTCGAAGCCATGCCCGCCAGTCCCGATGCCGTGTTTTTCTTCGAGTACAACTTTCTCTACGTGCTGGCTGCGGGCGGGCGGCCCGACAAGACGTCGCTCGGCGACCATTCGCCTGCGGGATATGCGCAGCGCTCGCGCTTTTACACGATCAGTTCGGAAGCGCGGCTGAACTTCGCGAAGGCGGTCGCTGACTACATCGTGTTTCTGGCGGCGACGACCGGACTGGTCGAGGCCAACAAGTGCGCGACCGCCTCCGCGCGCCTCGAACGCTATACCACGCTCGAGGAGATGCTCTCAGAGATCTGACCTCTCACAAGTCAACAATGGCCCGAAATCCGCCATACGACATCCGTTTCATGTCGAACGGCATCGCCTTGGGGTCCATCATGTTCGCCAGGCGCGGGTCTTTCATGACTTTCTTATTGATGCGATCGCGGTCGGCTTTCGACTTGTAGAGAATCCATGAAAAGATCACCGTCTCACCTGTTTTGGTTCTGGCGGCCTTCGCAAAAGGCGTCCCCATCCCCATTTTGACTTTCAGATCATCGCCCGCGCATTCGATGTACTCGAGCGCGCCATATTCCTTCCAGACTTTGCCGGCTTTCCTGGATATTTCCCGGTACGCATCGAGCTTTCTCCTGGGAACGGCGATCAGAAATCCGTCGGCATAACGCGGCATGTGCGAACCTCCTGAGAGTGATTAAACAGTAAACGTTATGGCACGGCCTGCGAGCCGCCAAGGCGCACCTGCAGGCCAATCTGAAATGTCCGGCCCGCACCGAAATGGGTCCCGCTGAAAGGATTGCCGAAGTTGTACGCGAAGCTTTCGCCGGTGACATTCAGGATCGATCCGCGCAGCAAAATCTCGCGGCCGCGCGCTCGAAACACCCGCGCGCCGGCCATCACATCAAAAATCAGTCGGGGCCGCACCCGGCCAGTCTCGAAATTCACCAGCTCGCTGCCGGGCCGCTCCATCAGTTCGTCGAGTTCGTCCTCGTCCACTTCGAGCGGCGTTCCGCTTTCGTAGCGGCCGCCGAACGAGGCCCAGAACCCCGAACGCGCATGGTCGTGGCTGAGACCGAACGCGCCGACATGGCGCTGATCGTGATCCGGGGTGAATGCTGTGCCGTCGGCGATCTCGAGCACCTCGTCTTCGAAGAACAGGCCGCCGGTGACGGGTCCGAACTGCACCACGCGCGCGTTCGTGTAGCTGAGGTAGCCTGATGTCCCACGATAGCGCGGCAGCTCCAAGCGCACGTCGACTCCGTCTGCCTCGCCGCGCGCAACAGAGTTGGGAACGATGATCGTGGTGCCGAAAAGCACGTTCGGATCGCCGGCGTTCTCTGCACGGCGGCGCCAGTAAGAGACGTCGAGACGCGCACCGGGTCCGAATGTCTGACTCACGCCGACCTCGGTCGCCCATTGCCGCTCGGGCTCAACTTCTTCTCCGCCGCCGGTCTCGTCGAGGAACGGTGAGAGCTCGCGTGCCTCTTCGGACGATCCGAGGAGCAGGTTCTCTGCTTGCGGCGGCTGAAAGAAACGATCGACCGACGCCCGGAACGTCGTGCCGCTGTTCGGAACGTGATACGCAGCGCCGAGCCTCGGGCTCCATTGTGACGCGAGCTCGAGCATCCGCGAGCGATCGGCGCGCACACCGAAATCAACGGTCAGGCCGCGGCCGAACTGAATCGAGTCCTGCGCGTAGAACGAGAAGAGCGTCGGATTGAAATTGCCGGTGAATACGAACGGATCGTCTTCGTCGTGCGCGAGCACCGCATCGCTCAAATCGGCTTCTTCTCCCTCCTCTTCATCGGTCACAAAGAAGGAAAAGTCCTCGCGAAGGCTCAGGCGCGCCACCTCGACCCCGGCTTTCAAGACATGCTTGCCGCGTTGGTGCGTCATGCTGCCCAGAAAACCCACTCGCCGAAGCGTGCGGTCCGCGTTGATGTGCAGTGGTGTGTCGTAATCGCTCCCGAAAAGTGCCGACGAGCCCGAACGATGGTATGCGGCGAGTTGGGACACGGTCTGTCCTGACCATGTGCGCTGCCATGACGCTGTCTGCCACGTCTGCAGGTTGTTCTGCCGCTGATCCTGACCGGCGTCTTCCTGATCTTCGTTGTGCGGAACGGCGAAGCTCGAACGCCCGAAGCCTCCGACGACCGCCAGCGTGCTCGTTGGGGACGCGAGCCAGTTGAACTCTGCCGTCGCATTCGTGGCATTGCCGTTGTTATGCAGATTGTCAGGATGCACCGGATCGAGAAATCGATTGGACCGCTGGCCGGAGACGCCAACCGTAAGGGCGGTGGAACGTCCCATGGGACCGCCGACCACCGATGATCCCTGGCTCGTCGCGTCGCTGCCGAAGATGCCCTGGACGTTGCCGAGCCACGATTCGCTCTTCCCGCTCGCGGTTCTCACCTCGATGACGCCGCCAGACTTGAAGCCAAACTCTGGCGGTACATGCCCGACCATGACGTTAATCGACTCAACCATTTCGGGATCGGGCGCAACGCCATGCGCGCTGTCGATTCGCTCGTACATCGGCACGCCATCGACGACATACAAAAATCCGTCGTCCACGCCGCGCGCGTGCATGAGGCCGTTATCCTCGGTCGCCCAACCAGCCGTCGTCGCGATCGCATCCTGCAATCCACGGCTGCTGATGCGAATCGGGGCGCGGCGGACGGCGTCCCCCGCCAGCGTGGTGCTCGTGGCCGTCGTGACCGGCTGATTCGTTTCGGCCGTCACGTTCACCTGTTCGGCGAGTGCGGCAGACAGCTTCAGCTCGAGCGTGATCGGACGTGCGTCGGCGACGGTGAGGGTCTTCACGACGGCCTCGAAGGGCGCCGCCTCCGCCTTGAGCGAGTAGCGGCCGATCGCGACGTTCGTGAGCCGGAACTCGCCGTTTTTCGCGTTGACGGTCGTGACCGTGTTGCCAAGCTGGTCAAAAAGGGTGATCTCGGCCGTGCTGATGGAAGCGCCGTCGGGTCCGAGGAGGGACCCGACAATTGTGCCCTGCTGAAGCTGTGCGTATGAGGCGGACGGATAAATAAAGAGCGCGAGGGCTATGGCTGCGACGAATTTCATGGCGCATCCATAGGATACAACGTCAGCTCTCCGCTCTCAGCTCCCGGTTCTTGCTGCCGTGAAACCTTTTCGTCCAGTTCCATAACATCGACGGCCGTAAGTCGTCAAGAAACGTGTAGACGACAGGCACCACCAGCAGCGAGAGCAGCGTTGAGGTGATCAGCCCGCCGATCACCGCCCGCGCCATCGGCGCGCGCATCTCAGCGCCGGCGCCGATTGCAAAGGCGAGAGGCAGCATGCCGAAGATCATCGCGAGCGTGGTCATCACGATTGGCCGCAGCCGGGTCGTGCCGGCCTGCAGAAGCGCCCGATCCCGCGGCATCCCTTCGCGCCTCGCCTGGTTTGTAAAGTCAATGAGCAGGATCGCGTTCTTCGTAACCAGACCCATCAGCATGATGAGGCCGATCATGCTCATGATGTTGAGCGTGTCCCGCGTGAAATACAGCATCACCGCCACGCCCACGAGCGACAGCGGCAGAGACAACATGATCGCGAGCGGGTGCGTGAACGACCCGAACTGCGAAGCCAGGATCAGATAAATGAAAATGACCGCGAGCAGCAACGCCTGAAACATGTTGCTGAACATGATTTCCAGCTCTTCGGTGTCGCCGCCTGCGACCACGTCGTATCCGGCAGGCATGGTCAGCTTCGCCGCCGCCGCGTTGATGTCGTTCGACAGCTCCTGCAGCGGGCGGCCGTCGGTGTTCGCCGAGACACGTACTTCGCGCACCAGGTCGCGACGGCGGATTGACGACGGCCCCGTGCCCGGATACACGGTGGCAATCTCGCTGAGCGGCTTCAGGAGCTTGTCGCCGTTGCCGTCCTCCTTGTCGGTCGGGACCGTCAGCTGCGCCAGATCTTCGGCGTACCGCCGCTGATCGGCGCGAAGCCTGACGCGCACATCGTGGTTATCGCCGACCGAATCCTGAATTTTCGTTGCGACGACACCGATGACGCCGGCTTGCATTGTCGATGCAACCATCGACACAGGGATGCCGAGGTCGCTCGCGCGCTGACGATCGACATTGACCCGCAGCTCGGGCTTCGATTTCTCGAGGCTGTTCTCGATATCGGCGGCGCCTGGAATCTGTCGCATCGCGGCGACGAGCTCGCGCGACAAACGATCGAGCTCGTCGATATCGGCGCCGCGCACGCTGATCTGAATCGGTTTCGCGCCGAACGCGCCTGCCTCGGTGAGCCCGAACGTCAGCCCGGGTACGGCCTCCACCTTCTCGCGCGCCGCGCGCATTACTTCGCTGAATGTACCGCCTGAATGCGGCTTCAGCTTGACGTAGATAGCGCCCTCCGTGACCGGTCGATACTGCGACCCGGCTTCGCCAATGGTCGTGTAGGTGTACTCGACGGCAGGCATCTCACGCAGCTGCGCGATGACCGCCTGCGCCCGATCTGCCGTCTCCCTCAGCGTCGCACCGGGCGTCGCCTTGATGGCCACCTGATACTCGCCGCGGTTGTAGTCGGGCATGAAGTCGCCGCCCAGAACTGCGAGAATCGGGAATGCGCTCACGAACGCGACCAGCGCCACCGCCAGGACGACCCAGCGATGCCGCAGCGACCAGCCGAGCGTGCGCTCATACCAGCCGTGCATGCTGTCGAATCGGCGATTGAACCCCTCCAGCGCGCGTCCGACGAATCCTCGCCGGCGATGTGCCTCGACGTCGGGATCGTACCAGCGGGACGACAGCATCGGGTCGAGCGTGAAGCTGACAAACAGCGACACGAGCACAGCCGCGGCTACCGTGATACCGAACTCGTAGAAAAACTGGCCGACCATTCCGCCCATGAACGCCACAGGTATGAACACCGCGATGATGGTGAACGTCGTCGCCATCACGGCGAGCCCAATCTCCGCCGTACCTTCGCGGGCGGCTTCGAGGTGGTCTTTCCCCATCTGCATGTGACGGACGATGTTCTCCCGCACGACGATGGCGTCGTCGATGAGCATGCCGATCGCGAGCGACAGCCCCATCAGCGTGAGCACGTTCAGCGTGAAGCCGAACATCCGCATGGCGATGAACGCGGCAATGACCGAGATGGGCAGCGTGAGGCCGGTGATAACCGTCGATCGCCATGAGTTGAGGAACAGGAACACGATGAAGACGGTCAGCAGACCGCCGAGAACCAGCGTGACCTGCACGTCCTCGATCGACTCGCGGATGAAGATCGAGTCGTCCCGAACCATCTGCAACGACACGCCAGGAGGTAGCTCGGCTTCCATCTTCGCCACAGCCGCGCGCACGCCATCGGCCACGCCCACCGTGTTGGCGCCGGCCTGCTTCTGCACGTCGAGTGCGATGGCGGGCCGTTCGTTGACGAACGCCACGCTTGTCGGCTCTTCGATACCGTCCAGCACCTGCGCCACGTCGCGCACGAGGATCGTGCGGTTGCCGAGCTGCTTTACCGGGATCTCGCCGATTTGCGCGGCCGACGTGCTTTGCGCCGCCACACGCACCATGGCCTCCGTGGCGCCACGGTCCGCGGTGCCGACGGGCGCATCGACGTTCTGCGTGCGCAGCGCGTCCACGACCTGCACCAGCGAGAGGCCGTACGACTCGAGGCGTGTCCGGTCGGCGACGACCTGGATTTCCCGCTTCGCTTCTCCAACCAGATTCACGGCGCCAACGCCGGGCACATTTTCGAGACGCCGCTTCACCAGCTTGTCGGCAATCTCCGAAACGGCGCGCGGCGTCAGCGCCGGCGCATTGACGGCAACCGAGACAATCGGCGTCGACGCCGGATCGATGCGCAGGATGATGGGCTCGTCGATCTCCCGCGGCAGTTCGCCGCGAATCGCCGCGACTTTTCCGCGGATGTCCTGCGAGGCATTCAGCGTCGGCACGCCAACGTTGAACTGCACGACGACGGTCGACAACCCTTCCTGAGAGGTCGACTCGATGTGCCGTACGCCCTCGACGGTGTTCACCGTTTCTTCGATGAACTTGGTCACATCGCGCTCGACCGTTTCGGGGGACGCGCCCGTGTATCGTGTCGTCACCGTCACGATCGGAAACTCGACGTCGGGAAAAAGATCGACTTTCAGCGCCTGATACGACGTGAGGCCGAGAACGGCCAGCGCCACCATCATCATCGTGGCGAAGACGGGTTGCTTGATTGAGAGATCGCTGAGGAACATGGCTTAGGATCCTGCTTTGGCGCCGCGCTCGACCTGCACCTGCGTGCCGGGCCCCAGGGCGCTCGGTGGATCGACGACGACGACCTCACCGGCCGCGAGTCCGGTGGTCACTTGAACGGCGTCGGGCACCTCGACGCCAACCAGCACGTCACGCCGCTCCACTTTGTTGTTTGCCACGACATAGGCCTGCGCTTTCGTCGGATCCGATCCATCGCGCAGAAGGGCCGCGGGCGGCACCGTCAGGCTGTTGGGCACGTCGCGCACTTTCACTTGCGCGCGGGCGAACAGGCCGGAGACGAGCTGCGGTTTGCCTGGAACGCGAACGATGATCTCGAACGAACGGCTGCGCGCATCGACCTGCGGCGCGATGCGGTTCACCTCGCCATCCGTCACAAAGCCGGGAAGCGCGTCCACCGTGACAACGACGGGTTCGCCGACCTTCACCTTGCCAAAATCGCCAGACCCCACCGACGAGCGGAACTCGAACACCGAGTCATCGACGATCGTGTAAAGAGGAGTTCCTGCCGCCACGATGGTGCCGGCGTCGGCGTGACGCTTCGCGATTCGGCCGCTGATCGGCGCCGAAATCCGGGTCCGGCCGACTTGCCGCTCTGTGATGGCCAGCTCGCTGCGCGCCTGCGCGTGCGACGCGTCGGCGACCTGCACCGCCACTTGCGCGGACAGATGATCTTTGTCGGTGATGCCGCCGGTCTTCAACAGACTGTCAGCGCGATCTTTTTCCGCCCTCGCGTGGGCGCGATTGGCCTCCGCGACGTCGAGGTACGCCTTTGCGCGATCGCGCGCGAGAGTGAAGTCGGCGCTGTCCAGGACGGCGAGCAGCTGACCGCGGGCGACGCGGTCGCCCTCGGTCTTCAACACACGCTCGAGACGCGCGGCGATCTCGGGGACGACGGTGACCTCTGAGCGTGGATCGAGTGTGCCCGTCAGCGACAGCGTCTCCGCAAGATCGCGAGTCTCTACGGTGGCGGTGCGCACGGGAACGCTGCGCACCGTTTCGGTCGCGGTCGATGTGGTCTGTGCCCCGGACCCGCCGCACGCGCCAGCACCCGCCGCGCCGGCCAACGCCGCAATGAAGGAAAAAGTTCGAATATTCGTATGCATCGTCTCTCTGCTCTCTGCTCTCTGCTCTCTGCTCTCTCAACGCCAATGGCTACTCGAGCGGATCCCTGCCCATCACGAACCGCAGCGCGGCGCGGGCATTCGCGTGCGTAAAAAGCGACAGGTTGCGGATATTCTCGGCCTGCCGCAGCGATTGCTGCGCATCGACCACGTCGAGCTGCGTCGCGGCGCCAAGCTTGTAGTTCGCCTCGGTCATTTCGCTCGCCCGGCGCGCCTGGGCGACGTTGAGCTCGGATGCCTGGATGGTCCGATCCGCAAGCGCGAGCGCATCGAGCGCAGATTGCACCTCCAGCCGCACCTGGTTCTCGAGCGCGGCGATCCGCTGCGTCACCGTGTTTCTCTCCGCGCGCGCCTGCGCCACGCGGCCGGGCGTACGCCGGCCGTCGAACAGCGGCACCTTGAAGGTGATGGCTGTCGACCAGCGCGCGTAGTTCTGGGCAAAGAGGTTCTGCGGCCGGCGTACGGCGAATCCGTACGACCCGTTGAACTCGACGCTCGGCTTCATGTCGCCGGCTGCGACATCGACCAGCAACGTCTGCACGCGCTCCTGCGTACGCAGCAGCTGAAGCTCGGGTCTCGCGGCCAGCGCCTCCTGGACGGCCGAGTCGAAGCTTGCGGCAAAAGGCACGACTGTAAGCGAGTCCGTCGGAACGACCGGCGCCAGCGTCGGCCGGACCATCACGGTGTTCAAGAGCGCGCGCGCGCCCGACACTTCGTTCTCGGCACGAAGAGACTCGGCGCGAGCATTTTCGAGATCGACCTCGGCGCGAAGAACCTCGAGCTCGGTTGCCACGCCCGCCGCGCGCCGGTTGCGCGCGTAGTCGACGTGCGTTTGCTTCGACTGCACGTCGGTGCGGATGACGCGCATCTGCTCGATCGCGAACAGCAGTTGGTTGTACGCGCGAATCGCTTCGAGCGCCGTCAACTGCCGGGCTCTCTGCGTATCCTGTTCACCCGCGTCCCGCGCGATGCGCGCCGCCTGCAGCGCCTTCCCCAGCTTGAAACTGAAGATGGTCTGGCGGATATCCGCCGACGTCGAGAAGGCATTGGCGGGAATGGGCGCCAGTGCGTCGCGAAACTCCGGCGGAAACGAGTCGAATCCGGGGCTGTTCAACAGCGCGGGATCGCGCGAGCGCATCGCGAGCGTATTCCACGTGATGTCGGGCAGCGCGTCTGCCTTGGCTTCGACGATGCGCCCTTCGAGAATGGCGACCTGCTCGAGGCTCAGCTTCACGGTCGGGTTCGACTGAAGCGCCTGCGCAACCGCATCGGCGCGCGACAGCGGCTGCGCGGATGCCATGCCGGCGAAAGAAAGAGTGGTTAAGAGAAGAATGAGGGCCGTTCTCATAGCGCTGCCAGTCATTGCCATCCGTTGAAAATCGTTTCGACGATCTCGTCCGCCAGTTGCGGCGTCAGTTCGGGCTTGCCCGCGATCACGAAGCCCGTGGCTGCCTCGCTGATCGAGCCCATTAAAATCAGCATTCGGGCACCTGTTGGTCCGGGCGCGATCTCGCCGCGTGCGACGGCTCTCTCGGCGGCCGCCGCCAGAATGCCAACCACACCGTCGTAGAACTGGGTGCAGGTTTCCGTCTGCGGCAGCGCCGTGCCTGGAGGAGCCCAGATGACGCTGTGAATGAAACGCCAGAACAGCGGCTTGGTGCTCGCGCTCTGAAATACCGAGCGGGCCAGCACCTTCACGCGGTCTTCGAACGAGCCTGACGTATCCATCGCAGCGATCACGATCGCGCGATATTGCTCAAACCCTGTGTGGACCAGCGCCTTCAGCACGCCGTCCTTGCTGCCAAAGAAGTGATACAGCGTGGGCTTGGTGATGCCAGCGGCTTCGCACATCTCCCTAACCGACGTGGCGTCGTAGCCCTTGATGGCAAACAGATCGAGGGCCGTGCTGAGAATGCGTTCGGCGGATGTGGCCTGCGGAGCGGCTATTACTTTGTTCATGGAGCTGATGAAACCTATGGGCGAACCGCTCTACTTCTTATACCTACCGGTAAATACACAACACTTAGACGGCAGGAACTCAAATTGGGTTCCTCATCAAGACTTCTTGGCTAAGCTATTGTCTTTACGGAGTTTGCGGCTGAGGCAGGAGAAAGGACATACCGCCAGCGAGAGAGACGCCACCCGGTCCGATGTCCGAGGGCATCAGGGTGTGGCCAAGGCCGACGAAGAGACCGCTTGAGGCCGTGAGGCCCAGGGATGCCCCGACACCGAAGGAGGTTTGATGGGTGCCCGCTCGAGCGTACGACTGTCCGAATGTGCCGTTTATGAAGATCCGAGAGGTAAGGGGGATATCCGCCGCGACGCTCGCGAAAACCGATCCACGGGAGAAGTACCCGGCGGATCCGTAAATTCGGACATCGCCGCGGCGCGTCTCGAGATTGACCGGAAGCGCCCAGCCGACCGGGGCCTCGCTGCCGGGCGAGAATTCGAGCAAGGGGGTCACCGCGACACCGATCGCGTTCGGCGCACGCAGCGGATCGGCAACAAGTAATTTGCCATAGAGCGAAAAGCTGCCGAACCCGTTCTCTGAAACCCCGTCGGCATCACGAAAGTGGTAGAACGACGCGCTTCCGCCTGCCTGCACGCGCGGAGTGATGCCGACCGCGGCGCTCACGACCGGCGCATCGATCTGCCGGTTATTGTTGCCACGCCAATATCCGGTCGCGAGACCGACCCACATTTCCTTAGGCGCCACCATGGATGCGTCATCGAGCCAGGATCCGTAGTAAACGAACGAGTTCGCTGACGCGGCCGGTGCGCTCGTGGAAGCGGTTGCCGTGATGGGAGAGGCCAGGCCGCTCTGCGACGCGCGCGAAGAACTCGCACTCGGCGTCGAGCTCTTCGCTTTGTCCTTCGTCTTGCCGGGAGCGCTGTCGCTCCGGCCCTGCGCAAAGGCAGGGCCGGCGGCGACGAACAGCGCGAGCGCAAATCCGAGCCTAGCTGATTTCACGGGTGCGGCTCAGATCAATGTTCGCTGCGTCTTCGGCTTTCTTCACTTCGGTTTGAACCTTCGTCGGCGACCATGAGCCTGCATCGGGCGTTGGCGCTGTGCTCTTGAAGGATTGAATCGTCTGGCCGAGCGACATGGGCACGGTCTGAACGCTCGAGCCCGGGATCGTCCCCGGCGTGATGCCCGTCATTCTCGCTTTCAATTCAACGAACGGAATATTCAAGTTATTCGAGGCGTGGGTGGCGGCGACGAATTGGCCCCAGTTCTTGAATCCCTGCGAGGCATCCTGAATCGTCATGCCAGGAGGGAGCAGTGCGAGCAGTCGCGCTTCGAGCTTTGGATTCTTCACCGAACGCGTGATCGGAGTTGTCGGCGTCACCACCGTGGTGGTGGCCGGCGTTGCCGAGGTTGTCACGGCTGTCGGGGTCGTACCGGTGTTCCGCGCAGCTTTGGTTTCGTTCTTCACCACGCGCGTGTCCGCTTTGGCAGTCGTTTTTGCAGCCCGCGTGTTGGCCTTCGCTATGCGCGTATCCGTTTTGGCCGTCGTCTTCGCTCGTTGGGCCGGCTGCGATGTCGTCTTTGCCTTCGGCGTCGATGTCGTGGTCGCTTTCGGAGTATTGGTCGCGGCCTTCTTTGCCTGGCCGGCACCGCGACCTTGCGTGTAGACCCGGGCGTTGGCCGCGCCCAGCCCAATCAACATTACGGCGAGGATGGTGACGAATCTCATGAGTCCTCCTTGGGGCCGAGGGGCCGAGGGTCACCGTATCAACCCGCGTACCAGCTCATGGCTCGTGCCATCAATGACTTAGCGGTGTACCAAATGTGTCAGCCGGAAAATCTTACCGGGGTGGTGTCGGGGACTGTGAATGCGACTTACAACTTCGCGTTTTGTCCTAAGAACAGGAACCAACTTCGGAAAGCCATTTGTCATGCCCCTGGCGAGATTGGCACGTACCCTGCTTTAAGTGGTGATTATGCTTCAACGATTTCATCACCACGCCTCCACCCGCGCCGCAGCGACAGCCGTGGCGCTGCTCACATCGGTGTCGCTCATCTTCGGCCAGACGAAGATCGTGGCGCCCGAGAATAAATACAAGGTCGAAGAAGATGTGAAGGCCGGCCGCGAGGCGGCGCAGGAAGTCTCCAAGCAGCTTCCGATTCTTCGAGACGACGGGGTCGATGACTATGTCGATCGCGTTGGACAGCGGCTGGTCGAGAACATTCCTTCGGAGTTTCGACATTCACAGTTCCGCTATACATTTGATGTCGTCAACGTCAGCGACCTGAACGCGTTCGCGCTGCCCGGCGGCCCGATGTACATCAACCGTGGAATGCTGCAGGCGGCGAAGAATGAGGGCGAGGTCGCAGGGGTGCTCGCTCACGAGATCAGCCACGTTGCGCTGCGGCACGGCACCGCGCAGGCCGGCAAGGCGACGCCGTATCAGGTGGGGTCGATTCTTGGACAGATCGCCGGCGCAATTCTGGGCGGAGTGGCAGGACAGGTCCTCTCGATTGGCAGCCAGGTGATTCCCGGAACGGTGTTCCTCAAGTACGGCCGGGAGTACGAGCGGCAGGCGGACACACTGGGCGCGCAGATTATGGCGCGCGCTGGGTACGACCCGCGCGATATGGCCAACATGTTCCAGACCATCCAGGCCAAAGGCGGCGGGGGTGGACCAGAATGGTTCAGCAGCCATCCCAATCCCGGGAACCGTTACGAAGCGATAAACAAGGAGGCGGCGCTGCTGCGCGTGACGAATCCGGTTCGTAACACAGCAGAATTCACACAACTCCGGTCACGACTCCAGAGAATGGCGCCCGCACCGACCACTGAGCAGGTGATGAAACAGGGCGGTGGCAATCAACGCACCGGCCGGGACACGGGCGGCGGCTATCCATCGGGTCAAGTTGGACAGGTCGAGCCCCCCTCAGGCACATACGAGACGTTCGACGGCGGAAATCTCTTCCGTATTGCGGTGCCCTCGAACTGGCGCGAGCTGCAAGGGAACAACTCTGTGACATTTGCGCCCGAAGGCGGCTATGGGGACTATCGGGGTCAAAGCGTCTTCACGCACGGTTTGCAGGTGGGTATGGAGGGGAACTCGAATCGCGGCAATCTTCGCACGGCGACCAATCAGTTAATCCAAGGTCTCGCGCAGAGCAACCCGAGCCTGCAGCAGGCAGGTGGTTTCAGCAATGTGAACATAGCCGGGCGGCAGGGTCTGGCGACGGTGTTGTCGAACGTGTCGGACGTGACGCGCCAACAGGAACGCATCGCGCTGTATACGACACAGCTCAACGATGGCAGTCTGTTTTTCGTGGTTGGCGTCGCCCCGTCGCGTGAATTCAACAACTACCGGCAAATCTTCAACCGGTCGGTGCAGTCACTGCAGTTGAACGACGGAGCTCGGAGCTCGCGGTATTAAGTCGGATCGGGTCGCGTGGGGATCGTGGGGTTCGTACGGCTCGTGGGTCACGTGGGGATCGTAGGTGATAAGGGGTTGGCCTGCCGAGTCGAAGCTCACGCGTGGAACACGATCTCCGCGTGAGCGGAGGCTGGCGGAGAGAGGGATTCGTCCGCCTTCGCCACGGCTGCGGCGAGATCTCATCCCGTGGCAGCGACGCAGTCTCGCCGAAGCTCGCGCTGAAACTACGCGAGCGAAGGCGGATGGCGGAGAGAGAGGGATTCGAACCCCCGGAACCGTTTCCGGTTCAGTGGTTTTCAAGACCACCGCCATCGACCACTCGGCCATCTCTCCGCGTTCGAACGCCATCGAGTCTAACGCGTCTTCCGCTCTCTCAGCGACTGCGACATACTTCCCACCGTGCGCGGCGCCATCTGGGTCTTGCTCCTCAGCGGCCTTCTCGGTTTCCGCGTGGGGATGCTGGGGTTTCCCGACTGGCAGGTCGCCGTAGAAACAGCGCAAGTGGTCGCAGGGCTGGTTCCCTACCCGCCCGACAACATCTTCTACATCTATCACATGCGGTTGTGGACGGTGATGCATCAGATCCTCGCCGTCGCCCTGGGCGCGGGCGTGAACGAGGTCACGCTGTCGCTCGTTGTCAGCGGCATGCAGGGAATGCTGACGTTTCAGGCGCTCGCAATGTTCGTCTACGCACTGAGCCGCGATGTGCTTCTTGCAGTCGGGGCCGCGGCGCTGATCTTCTTCACTCGCTCTGCCGAGTACGGCGTCATCTATCCGCTCTTTCTACTGGGCACCGAACACACCTACGGCGTCATCGGACTCTCGACAGGCGTGCTCGTGGTAGGGCTTCTCGGCGCAGGTTGGTATCGCACCGGCGCGCTGCTGCTCGGCATCGCGCCCTGCATTCATCCCTCGCTCGGATCGTGGACGGGTGCGATCGTCGGACTGGCGGTATCTCTCGGATTTCCGCCGGCTCCGCGTCGAGCTTCGTCCCGCCCTGCCGTGGTTTGCTGCCGGTTGCAGTATCTCGCTTGTCAGCCTGCTGATTCAATTCAGCCTCGCACCCGCAATACCCGCAGGAATGGTGAGGCTGTCGCCCGAAGATTTTTCCACGTTCATCAGACTCTGGGACGGGCACCGCGCGGCGGTGCACATCTGGCACAACGGTGTAATGCTGAATGTGGCAACGCTTGTCGTTGCGTCCGCGTGGTTGAAGTGGTTAAAGGCGGACACTACCGGGGCCCTAAAGGCGGAAATTACCAGCAGTGCGCGCCTGCTGCTGCGCATTGTTGCTGCAAGTTCGTTCCTGGCACTTGCGATGATCCCGATTTCCTGGATTCCGCCCGAGCGCCTGCCGGCGGCCCTGCTCGTCCTCATGCCCGGGCGCTATCTCAACTTCGCTGCGCTGACGTTTGTCGCGATGCTCGTCGGGCTTCTCGGCAGCCGGCGCCAGCCGTGGAGCCGGCTCGTCCTGCTGTTTCTGGCGTGCGGCCTGCTCGCAGGCGACCACAGCATGCTGTGGGAATTTCTCGAGCACCATCATCGCGTTCGCTATCAAAGCAGCGTCAGGCCGTTGCTGATCGTGTGGCTCGCGGCGGCGGCATTGCTGGCCGGCGCCGCATGGAAGAGCAGAGAGCAAAGAGCAGAGCGCAAAGAGCCATCGCACCCGCTGCGCCTATCGCACCTGGTACACTTGGTGCTGCTGGCGCTCGTAGTCCTGATGACGATACACCAGCACGCAGAGCGATCGGGCGCCCACTTCAATGACCGCACGACCGACGTGTTCTTCGCCGAGGTCGCGTCACGCCCGGGTGTGCTCCTCGTGGCGGGCGATCTGCATCTCATTCAACTGCGCACGCGGAGACCAGTCCTGCTCGACACCGGCGCACTCGATACCGTGATGTATTCGCTCGACACCGGCGCCGCGATGCAGCGCATACTGCGCGAGATCTACGGGCTGGACCTCTTCAAACCTCCACCTGACGCCGTGGGCGCCGGGCGAATTCCGGCGCTCTCGCACCGCGACACGTGGGAACGTCATTCGACGGATAAATGGCGCGCCATCCGCCGCGACTTCGGCGTGACGCAGGTGCTGGCGTACGCCGACTGGACACTGCAGCTCCCCGTTGCGTCTCAAAGCCGCCGGCTGCTGCTCTATGACATTCCCGCCCCCTAAAGCTGTTATTCTTTCGGCACCGCACGCATGATCATCAGCCGGACACCGTTTCGGATTTCATTTTTCGGGGGCGGAACGGACTATCCAGAGTGGTATCGGGAGCACGGCGGAGCTGTGCTGGCGACGACGATCGACAAGTATTGCTACATCAGCGTCCGCGAGTTGCCCCCGTTTTTCGACCATCGCTTTCGAGTGGTCTACTCCATTGTCGAAAACGTCCAGGAGATTGGCGAGATTCAGCATCCGGCCGTGCGTGGGGTGCTCGAGTGGCTCAAGGTAAGCAAGGGGCTCGAGATTCATCATGACGGCGATCTGCCGGCGAGGTCGGGGCTCGGATCGAGCTCGGCATTTACCGTAGGACTCATCAATGCCGTCCATGCGCTCGACGGCCGCCACATCGCCAAGGACACGCTGGCGAACGAGGCGATTCACGTCGAACAGTGTGTGCTTCGCGAGCGCGTCGGCCTGCAGGACCAGGTGTCCGCCGCGTTCGGCGGCTTCAATCACATCGCGATCGCGCAGAATGGAACCTACAGCGTTACACCGATCGTGCTGCCGCCGGATCGGCTCCACGACCTGCAGGACCATCTGATGCTCGTCTTCACCGGCATCTCGCGGACAGCGAATGAAGTCGCAGAGACGGTCGTGACGAACATGAAGAACAAAGCGGCCGATATGCGGACGCTGCAGGAAATGGTGGAGCAGGCGATAGCCATCGTGTCGTCGGCAAGAACGGACCTTGTCGAGTTCGGTCAGCTCTTGAAGCAGGCCTGGCAACTGAAGCGGTCGCTCTCGGAGCGCGTCACGAACTCCACGATCGATCAGCTCCTCGCTGCCGCCACGCAGGCGGGCGCCATCGGTGGAAAGTTGTTAGGCGCGGGGGGCGGCGGGTTCATGTTGCTCTTCGTCCGCCCCATCGATCGCGACAAAGTTCGGGCCGCACTCGGCGATCGCATCATCGTCCCCTTCAAATTCGAAATGTCCGGCGGGCGTATCGTCTTGTATCAACCCAACGGCCTATGACCATCCGCTATCCCTATACCGGTCACGGGGCCGCCGGCTTCGATCGCGTATCGCATGCACATTCCCCGGATCAGCTCATCGCGTGGTATCGCGCGATGCTGCGGATCCGCCGGATCGAGGAGGAGATCGAGCGCCGCTACCATCAGGATCAGATGAAGACGCCGATTCACCTGGTCATCGGTCAGGAAGCGGCGGCTGTCGGATGCTGCACAGCGCTCCGTGACACCGACCTCGTCTATACCAGCCATCGTACGCATGGCGCCTATCTCGCCAAGGGGGGCGATCTCGGCCGAATGCTGTGCGAGATGCATTGCCGCATCAACGGCAGCGTGGGTTCGCGCGGCGGATCGATGCATCTGATTGATAAATCAGTCGGCATGGCCGGTACCTCGGCGATCGTCGGCGGCGCCGTTCCCATCGCGACAGGCGCCGCGCTGGCGGCGAAGATGACGCAGGACAATCGGGTCGTGGTCGTATTTCTGGGCGACGCGACCACCGAAGAGGGTGTGACGTCGGAAAGCCTGAACTTTGCCGCGTTGAAAAAGCTGCCAGTGATCTTCTTCTGCGAAAACAATTTCTATTCGGTACAGTCGCCTCTCCACGCGCGGCAGCCGGCGCGAGATATACGCGTGTGGGCCGGCGCACACGGCATGCCGGCAGTATCGGTCGACGGCGTGAACGTGCTCGCCGTGCACGAAACGGTTCGCGACGCAGTCGACCGGGCCAGAGCGGGCGCTGGCCCTACGTTTATCGAAGTGGCTGTCTATCGCTTCCGGGCGCATGGAGGCGCCGGCGATGACAGCAAGACCGGCTACCGAACCGAGGTAGAACGTACCGCGTGGGAGGCAGTCGATCCGCTTATGCTGTTTGGGGACTACCTGTCCCGTTCGGCAATCCTTGGCGCTACTGCGGTGCAGGATATCGAACACGCGATTGCAGCGGAGATTGCCGCCGCATTCGAGCTGGCGCTCGCAAGCCCGAATCCGACAGAAGAGGATTTGTACCGGCACGTTTACGCAGATTGATCGATGCCTTGGGACGAAGGGTTAGTGAATTCGCTCATTTACGATCGCCCCGACCCCAGCGAGGGGCGCGTGGTGTCGTACGTACGCGCGGTGAACGAGGCGCTCGCGATTGCGCTCGAGCAGGACCCGACCGTCTTCGTGCTCGGGCAGGGCGTCGACGACCCTACGGCGATGTTTGGGACGACGAGAGGTCTGGCGGTACGGTTCGGACCCGATCGCGTCTTCGATACGCCGCTCTCGGAAGAATCGATGATGGGGGTGTCGACAGGCGCGGCGATGAACGGCATGCGCCCCGTGTTCATGCACAATCGTCCCGACTTCGTGCTGCTCGCCTTCAATCAGCTGGTGACTCACGCCTCGAAATTCCATTTCATGGACAACGGTCAGACGACCGTGCCCATGGTGGTGTGGGCCGCGATCGGCCGCGGCTGGGGATCCGGCGCGCAGCACTCCCAGGCCATCCACGGCATGTTGCTTGGTGTACCGGGTCTGAAGATCGTGATGCCGAGCACTCCGTACGATGCGAAGGGGCTTCTGCTGTCGGCGATTCTCGATAACAACCCCGTGTGCGTGTTCGAGCACAGGTGGCTCATGAAGAAGGAGGGCGTCGTTCCGGAAGGCGCCTATCGTGTGCCGATCGGCAAGGGCATTTATCGCCGGCGCGGGCGCGACGTCACCATCGCCGGCGCGTCTCATGCGATCGAGCTGGCGTTTCAAGCAGCGACGCAACTGGCGTCGGAAGGGATCGACGTCGAAGTCATCGACCTCCGCACGGTCAAGCCGATTGACGAAGCCCTCGTGCTGGAGTCACTACAGAAGACCGGGCGCATCATCGCGGTCGACACGGCCTGGATGAAGGGCGGGCTGTGCGCCGAGATCGGATGCCTTGCCGCAGAGAAGGGCTTCCGCGATCTGAAAGCCCCGGTCGTGCGCATTGGATTACCCGACGTCCCGGCCCCCGCAGGCTACACGCTCGAGCAATTCTACTATCCCGACGTCGCGCGCATCGCCGACGCCGCGCGTCAGCTGGTCCGTTCCTGATGGCCTACGAGCTTTCGAGTACAAGCTGGGGACAGGAAGAGCTCGACGCGATGCAGCGCGTGCTCAGCAGCGGCCGCTTTACGATGGGCGAGCAGGTGCGGCGGTTCGAGGAGGCCTTTGCCGCGCGCTTCGGGGTGAAGCACGCCGTGATGGTGAATTCGGGCTCGTCGGCGAACCTCGTCGGCATCGCAGCGCTTTTCTACCGATCGAAACGCCCGCTGCAGCGGGGCGACGAAGTCATCGTGCCGGCCATTTCGTGGGCGACGACCTTCCATCCGCTGCAGCAGTACGGGTTGAAGCTGCGGTTCGTGGATGTGGAGCTCGACACGCTCAACATGGACGCCTGGAAGCTTGAAGCGGCGCTGACCCCGCACACACGGCTGGTCGTCGCGGTCAGCATTCTCGGAAACCCTGCGCCGCTCGATCGGATACGGACGTTCTGCGACACCCACGACTTGATCCTCTTCGAGGATAACTGCGAGTCGATGGGCGCCAGCCTCAACGGGCAGCTGTGCGGCACGTTCGGCGACATCAACACGTTCAGCACCTTCTACTCCCATCACATTTCAACGATGGAAGGAGGTCTGCTGGTGACCAATGACACCGAAATCGATCATCTGGCCCGCGCAATCCGCAATCATGGGTGGGCTCGGGACGTGCCGGCCGATTCGGTCATCAACCATGGTCAACGGCACGACGATCCGTTCTTCGAAGCGTACCGGTTCGTCGTCCCGGGTTACAACGTCAGGCCGCTCGAGCTTGCGGGGGCTGCCGGCATCGAGCAACTCAAGAAGCTGGATGCCATGCTGGCCGTTCGCCGGAAGAACGCCGCGCATTTTGTGGGTCTGTTCAAAGACGATGAGCGCTTCATCATTCAGCGCGAGAACGGATCGAGCTCGTGGTTCAGCTTCACGATTATCCTGAATCCTGACATGAACCTGGATCGCACGCGCGTCATGGACACCCTGAGGGATGCCGGCGTCGAATTTCGCATGATCACCGGCGGCTGTTTTCCCCAACACGCTGCCGTCAAATTCTTCGACTACGACATCGTCGGAGGCATCGACAACGCCAGGACCGCGCACGAGCGCGGCTTTTTCGTCGGCAATCATCCGCGCGACATCACCGCGGAGCTGAACCACCTGCGCTCCGTACTACATGGGGTCTGACCTCATGACAAAGGTTCTTGTCACGGGCGGCGCTGGATATATCGGGTCGGTGCTGGTGCCCGCACTGCTCGATCGCGGCTGCGCTGTCGCTGTTGTCGACAACTTCATGTACGGCCAGGACAGCCTGGCTGCCGTGTGCTATCACCCGAACTTCTCGCTCGTGCGCGGCGATGTGCGGTCAATGGCAACGATGCAGCCGCTGGTGAAGGACGCCGACGTGATCATACCGCTCGCGGCGCTGGTGGGAGCGCCGCTGTGCGATCGCGATCCCCTCGCCGCGACGTCGACCAACAAGCAGGCCATCATCGACATGCTGCCCCTCCTCAGCCGCGATCAGCGCGTCATCCTGCCGATCACCAACAGCGGGTACGGCATCGGTGAAGCGGGAAAGTTCTGCACAGAGGACACGCCTATCCGGCCGGTGTCGCTGTACGGCCGCGACAAGGTGGAGGTGGAGAAAACGCTGCTCGATCGCCACCCCGGGGCAATCAGCCTGCGGCTCGCGACCGTCTTCGGCATGTCGCCGCGCATGCGGCTCGATCTGCTGGTCAACGACTTCACCTACCGCGCATACACCGATCGTTTCATCGTGCTGTTCGAGAGTCACTTCAAGCGTAACTTCATCCACGTGCGCGACGTCTCGCGCGCGTTCGTGCACGCCATCGATCGCTTCGACGACATGAAAGGGCAGATCTACAACGTCGGCTTGTCCGATGCGAACCTGTCGAAGCTCGAGCTATGCCAGCGAATCCTGAGACATCTGCCTGGCTTCTTGATTCACGAGTCGAACATCGGCAAGGACCCTGATAAGCGCGACTACATCGTCTCGAATGCGAAGATCGAGCGGACGGGATACGCGCCCGCATTTTCGCTCGATGACGGCATCCGTGAGCTCGTCAAAGGCTTCGCGATGATGCGGAACACGAAGTACTCGAATATCTGAGCATGACGAGACCCAGCCAACCTCTTGTCTCTGTCGTGCTGTCCTTCCGCAACGAGGCCGGGAACATCCCCACGCTCATCGCACGCCTCGACACAATGTTTGGGGGCGAGGAGGCCGACTACGAGCTGCTGTTCGTGAACGATGCATCGACCGACGCGTCGCTGTCGCTGCTCGTCGCCGAGCGCCAGCGGAATACGCGCATCAAGGTGGTGAACATGTCGCGGCGCTTCGGCGTCGCCGAGGGCGTTATTGCCGGCATGGCGACCTCGCGCGGCGACGCCGTCATCTATATGGACGCCGATCTGCAGGATCCTCCCGAAGTGATTCCCCATTTGCTCGATCGCTGGCGGCAAGGCGCCGACGTCGTTCACACAGTGCGCACGCGACGCCACGGCGAGAACCCACTGAAGATGGCGGCCACACGTGTTGCCTATCGGCTCATTCAATTTGGCTCGTCAATCGAGCTCCCGGTAGACGCCGGCGATTTCAAGCTGCTGTCGAGGCCGGCGGTCGATCATCTTCTGCGGTTACGCGAATCTGATCCGTATCTCCGGGGTTTGGTGGTCTGGCTGGGATTCAATCAGGTGTGCATTCCCTACGAACGCGACTCTCGTCATGCGGGACGCACGCACTTCCCTTTCTTCAGCAGGAACCCCTGGAAGACGTTCACAACCGGCCTGACGTCGTTCTCGTTCATGCCGATCTACGTCTGTTTCGCGCTGGCGGCGTCCGGCCTCGTCGCGGCGCTTCTCCTTGCGCTCGCCGGCTCATCACTCATGGCGGCGATCACGTTCTTCTGGGCGACGACGATTGGAGCGATTGCGGTGGTCGGCACCTATCTCATCCGTGTTTATAAGGATGTGCGAGGACGCCCGCCGTACATAATTGAGTCCGTGATCGGGAACGAGCCGCGAACGGCGCGGGGCGATGGGGCCCCGCAAGCGAGCGGCGCGGAGCGGGGGGGAGGGGCCCCCGCGACTGATGAAGACTCCGGATCTCGTTCTCGTTAACCCCGGCAGCCGCGCGCGCATCTACCAGTCCCTCGGCAGGCGTTTGACTGCGGTGGAAAACCCTGTCTGGGCTGGCCTCATCGCGACGTTCGTGCGCGCCCGGGGGTTCTCCGTAGAGATTGTCGACGCGGAGGCGGACGAGCTTACGCCGGCGCAGGCGGCGGATCGCGTGAAGACTATTTCGCCCGTGCTGGCCGCAATCGTGGTGTACGGCCATCAGCCCTCGGCATCTACGCAGAACATGACGGGCGCGTCGGCGCTCGCAACGGCAATCAAGAACGCAGATCCCGATGTCCCGCTCCTGATGCTCGGGGGACACGTCGCATCGTTGCCAGAGCGTACGCTCGCCGACGAGGCCTGCGACTTCGTCGCGAGCGACGAAGCGCTGCACACCATCGTCGATCTGTTGATGGCGTACAAGGCGAGCGCTGAACCCGATCTATCTCGGATTCGTGGGCTGGTGTACCGCGATCACGGCCATCCGGTTCGCAATGACGCCGCGCCGCTCGTGAAGAATCTCGATGTCGACATGCCTGGTGTCGCGTGGGACCTGCTGCCCATGAAGAGCTACCGTGCCCACAACTGGCATTGCTTCGGCGATCTCGACCGCGAGCCCTACGCAGCGATTTACACGACGCTTGGATGCCCGTACCGCTGTTCCTTCTGCTGCATTCAGGCGCCGTTCAAGGCCGGCGAGCAGATGATGGGTCTGAGCGCCGAGGCGAACAGCTATCGTTTCTGGTCGCCTGCACGGGTTGTCGAGGAGATCGACCTGTTGGTCACCAGGTACGGCGTGCGGAACATCAAGTTTGCCGACGAGATGTTCGTGCTGAATCAGCGCCATGTCATCGGCATCTGCGATCGGCTCATCGAGCGCGGCTACAACCTCAACATCTGGGCGTACGCTCGAGTGGACACGGTGAAGGACAGCATGCTCGACAAGCTGAAGCGGGCCGGCTTCAACTGGCTCGCGCTGGGCATCGAGGCGGCCGACGATCGCGTGCTGACGGATGTCGACAAGCGCTACGAGGTCGACGAGGTGTACGACACGGTGCGGCGCATCAAGAATGCCGGCATCAGCATCATCGGCAACTACATCTTCGGGCTCCCGGAAGATACCAGCGACACCATGCAGCAGACGCTCGACCTGGCGCTCGATCTCAACTGTGAGTTTGCGAACTTCTATTCCGCAATGGCGTATCCCGGCTCACCGCTGTACGACGAGGCACTACGCCAGGGATGGCAGCTGCCGGCAACGTGGAGCGGTTATTCGCAGCATTCGGTGGATACGCTGCCTCTGCCGACGCGTCACATTTCTGCCGGCGAGGTGCTGGGCTTCCGGGATCGCGCCTTCGACACCTACTTCAGGCATGAACCGTATCTGCAGATGATCGAGGAGAAGTTCGGCGACGCGACCGTCGCGCACATCCGCGAGATGACATCGCACACGTTGGAGCGGAAGTTCTCGAGGCAGAGGCAGGGCTAAAGCCCTGCGCTACCGTGGCCCTGCGCTACCGTGATGGGGTTTGGTAGCGCAGCCCTTTACGGCTGCCTTGCCTCGATGACTTTCAATCCGCCCATGTACGGCTGCAGCGCGTCGGGCACGCGCACCGACCCATCTTTCTGCTGATAGTTCTCGAGCACGGCAACCAGCGTTCGGCCAATCGGCAGGCCCGACCCGTTGAGCGTGTGGACGAACTCGGATTTACCGGTTCCGGCAACTTTGAACTTGATGCCCGCCCGGCGCGCTTGAAATGCCTCCGCGTTGCTGCACGAGGAAATTTCCTTGTACGCTTTCAATCCCGGCAGCCACACTTCCACGTCGTAGGTTTTTGCCATCGAGAAGCCGACATCGCCGGTGCACAACACAAGAGTGCGGTACGGCAAGCCGAGCTGCTTCAACACCGCTTCGGCATTCAGCGTCATCGACTCGAGCTCGTCGTACGACGTATCGGGATGGGAAATCTTCACCATCTCGACTTTCTCGAACTGATGCTGCCGAATGAGCCCTCGGACGTCTTTCCCGTACGAACCGGCCTCGCTGCGGAAGCACGGCGTGTAGGCTGTGTACTTCAGCGGAAGAACATCGGTGTTCAGGATTTCGTTGCGATGGATGTTCGTCAGCGGCACCTCCGCTGTCGGAATGAGGAAGAGATCCCATTCGCCGCTGACTTTGAACAGGTCCGCTTCGAACTTCGGGAGCTGCCCCGTCGCCTCGAGCGAGGCGCGATTGACGAGATAGGGGGGGACGACCTCCAGATACCCATGCTGGCGCGTGTGGAGGTCGAGCATGAAATCGACGAGGGCGCGTGACAGCCGGGCGCCCGCACCCAGCAGCATCGCGAATCGCGCGCCCGACATCTTCGTGGCGCGCTCGAAGTCGAGAATCCCCAGGGCTGGTCCGAGCTCCCAGTGTGGAAGCGGTTCGAAATCGAACGCCGGCTGCTCGCCCCACGTGCGAACGACGACGTTGTCCGCTTCACTCTTTCCTACCGGGACCGAAGGATGCGGGATGTTGGGCAGGGACATCAGCAGGAGCCTTCGCTGCTGTTCGACCTGATCCAACTCCATCCCCAGTCGTCGAATCTCCTGGGCCCGTTGACGATTCGCGTCCAGGATGGCGCTCGCATCGTTACCCTGCCGTTTCGCGCGCGCCACCTCGTCGCCGGCCGCGTTCTGATCGCGCTTCAAGCCCTCGAGCTCGGGAATGATCCGGCGCCGGCGGTTCTCGAGCGTCGCCAGTGTCTCGAGTTCCCCCTCGACGTGCATTCCACGGCTCTGCAAACCGCGTTTCACATGTTCCTGGTTGTCGCGCACGTACGCAGGATCAAGCATGGTGAAATTGTATGCGACCAGCTCGTAGCTAGTAGAATGTCGGGGTGAAATCATCCGTCCGCAAAGTCGTCTTCCCCGCCGCTGGTCTCGGCACACGATTTCTTCCCGCGACCAAGGCGCAACCGAAAGAAATGCTGCCGCTTGTCGACAAGCCGATCATTCAGTACGGTGTCGAAGAAGCCGTGGCGTCGGGCGTCGAGAACATCATCATCGTCACCGGCCGCGGCAAGAACGCTATCGAGGATCATTTCGACGTCAACATCGAGCTCGAAAGCTTCCTTCAGCAGCGCGGCAAGCTCGATTTGCTCGAGGAGATCCGCAATGTCTCCAAGATGATGAACGTCGCGTACGTACGGCAGGGGGAGCCGCTGGGACTGGGCCACGCCGTGCTGGTAACGGCCGAACTGGTCGGTAACGAACCGTTCGCCGTCATCCTCGCCGACGATGTGATCGACGCTGACCCGCCTGCGCTGAGACAGATGATCGATGTGTTCGAACAAGTGGGAGGGCCCGTGCTTGCCGTCGAGCGCGTGCCGATCGAACAGATTTCAAATTACGGTGTGGTCGACGTCGACTCGTCCGTGAATCTCGGCAAGGGCATACACCTGGTGCGCGACCTCGTCGAAAAGCCGAAGCGCGAAGACGCGCCGTCGAACCTCGCCATCATCGGCCGGTATTTGCTGACGCCCGATATTTTTCCGGCGCTGCGCGAGACCGCGAGCGACAGGACGGGGGAAATTCAGCTGACCAACGGATTGCGCAAGCTGCTGCAACAGCGGAAGATCTACGCGTATGAAGTACAAGGGTCGCGGCACGACACCGGCAACAAGCTGGGTTATTTAAAAGCCGTCGTGTACTTCGCGCTTCGGCGTGCGGATCTCAGCGAGCCTTTCCGCACGTATCTGCGCTCGGAAAACCTCGAGCGGCGCAGCAGCTTCAAGACGGGAAAATAGCTTACTCGCCCGAGGCTTTGGGAGTGCTGGTCGAGCCAGACGCCTGAGGTGGGCTTTTCGACTCCTTCGATCCCTTGGACTCTTTCGACTCTTTCGACCCTTTAGACTCCTTGGACTCTTTCGACTCTCTCGACTCTTTCGACGACTCTGTCGACTCCTTCGACTCCTTCGACTCTTTCTTCGTCTCTTTGTCCTTCGAGCCGTCCGCCGTCGCAGGGGCGTTCGTGTCGGTGCCGGCAGGGCCTTTTTTCGCGTAATCCGTGATGTACCAGCCGGTTCCCTTGAATTGAATCGCGGGGCTCGACAACAGCTTCTGCACTTTGTGCTCTCCGCAGCTCGGGCACTCGTCGACGGGTGGATCCGAAAACTTCTGGATCCGCTCGAAGCGGTGATCGCACGCAGTGCATTGGTACTCGTACATCGGCATGACAGCTGAACCAGTCTACTCCAGCAGGTCGCCTGCCGCGTCGCCGAGCAGCAACTGACGATGCGCGGCGAAGGTCGCAGTTCCGTTGCCCAGCAACTGATCGTGGAACGCACGCTGCGAGTACTTCGCGCCCTGTTGTTCCTTGTAGTCGCGCCTCAACTTCAGCAACATCAGCTTGCCGACCGAATACACGAGATAGGTCGGATCGAATGTGCCTCGTTCGGCTTCCCTGCGGGCGCCTCCTTCCTCCATGAAACACTCGTCGCGGAAAAAACGGACGCCTTGTTCCACCGACCAGTCCTGCACATGAAGCCGGATGCCGACGATAAAGCGCCCGAGGCGGATGAGCGCCTCGGCGAGCTGCCCCAGCTTGAATGTGTGATCGTTGCGGCGGAACCCGGCCTCGACCATCATCTGCTCGGTGTAATGCGCCCAGCCTTCGACAAACGACGCGGGCGCGAACATGAGCGACTTGCGGACTTTCGATTCGACCCGCCGCAGGAACTGGTAATGCAGAAAGTGCCCGGGATAGACCTCGTGGATCGAGATGGACCACAGCGTCGGATAGTTGAAATCGCGCAGGTGCTCCTCCTGCTTGTCGGCGGGCCATGAGGGATCGACGTCAGTCAGGTAATAGTAGGCGCGCGTCGCTTTCTGCTCGAACGGTCCCGGAACCCACATGCTCGCAAACGACCAGCGATAGAATTCGGGCGTCGGCGCGACGATCACCGGCTCGCCCTGGGGTCGCGACACAATGCCATGGCGATCGATGAAGGTGCTCAGCTCCTCGAGCTGCTGCTGAGCGGCCGCAGACAGGCCGCCTGGCCCGGGATGGTCATCTTTCGCCTTGCGCCACGCCGCGATCGGATCGCCGCTGTCGAGCTTCCCCGCCAGCGACCGGAACTCCTCCTGCGTCGCCTGGAACTCCCTCACGGCAATGGTCAGCAGACGATCGGCGTCCATCGTGAGCCCCTCGTCGAGCGCCAGCTTCCGCTCAAAGAGGTCACGTCCCAGCCGGAACGAGGCGCGCGCCTTCGGGGCTGCATCTTCCTCGAGGAACTGGATGTAGCTCGAAATCGTCTGGACCGCCTCTGTCGAGGCATCGGCCAGATCGCCGAGCAAATGCATATCGTCGAGCGCGGAGAACGCGCGAGGCAAATCCTTTTCGATGAAATTGAGCGCCCCACGAAACGTCTCGAGGCCGATCTTGACGAAAATGCCGGGCGGATCCTTGATATTGTCGCGCGCCGCCTGTACGACTCGGGCGGTCTGCCGCAGCTTCGACAGCACTCGTCGCGCGCGCTCGGACAGCGGGGCATGCGAAAATACCACCTGCGCCGCAAGACTCGAGCACAACGTGTCGGAGTAGAGCTGTGGGCTGCGTTCCCAGGTGCGGATCTGCTCCAGTTCGAACATCCGGGCCTGGATGTTGGCCGCCACCATCGGCTGCTCGGCCCTTTCAACCGCCGTCAGATCGTTCTGATTGATGTCCTGGAGGCGTCGTGCAAAGCCAGAGAGCGCGCGCGTGTGCTGCTCGATCGCGTTGCGACTGAAATCTTCGATGTGATCGTCGTACGTGTGAATCCCGTCAAGCGTCGCGCCAGTGGGATGAACTTCGTGGAGGTAGGCCAGATAGTCGTCGACGAAATGATGAAACGGCTCGGACGAACGCATCATTTAGGCAGCAGCTCGAATCCCTGTTTCGTAATTGAGAATTCCGACAAACCACAATGGTACAATACTCTAGGTCCGCATCGAGACCGACACTGCAACGAGAACATGGCCGGCAGCCTGTACGTCGTCTCCACCCCTATCGGGAACTTGGACGACATCACGGTCCGCGCACTCAGCACCCTGAAATCGGTCGCTCTCGTCGCGGCTGAAGACACGCGCCGGACCGGATTGCTCTTACGCCACTTTGGCATCCCGACTCCCGCGACAAGCCTCCACGAACACAATGAAACCGAGAAGATACCGGCGCTCCTCCGGAAACTCTCCGACGGCCTCGACATCGCGCTCGTGTCCGACGCCGGCACTCCCCTCGTGTGCGATCCGGGCCAACGCTTGATTTCCGCCGCCATTGGTCAAAACATCCGGGTTGTTCCGATTCCCGGCGCCAGCGCCGTCCTGGCCGCACTCGCAGCGTCTGGCTACCCGGCGGACGCATTCATATTCGCAGGATTCGCCCCGTCTAGGGCTAAAGATAGAAAACAATGGCTTCAAAGCCTTAGCGCGGAGTCTCGAGCGATCGTGTTCTTTGAGGCACCTCACCGGATCGCTGGAACGATCGTGGACTTAGGGATTGTGTTGGGCGATAGGCCAATAACGATCGCACGCGAACTGACAAAGCTGCATGAGACCATCATCCGCACGCCTGCCAGTCTCGCTTCCGGACTGAATATACCCGCACGAGGAGAGTTTACCATTGTCGTTTCGCCTGATCTCACGTCAGCAGTGAAACCGGAAGTCGTAGACGACAATGTGTTAAGCCAGTATTTCTGTCAACTGACTGAATCATCAGGGCTATCCCGTCGAGCCGCACTAACAGCTACGGCAAATAAATTTGGTCTGTCGCCCAATGACACGTACGCCCGACTCGAACGCTTCAAGGCGTACCGCCCGTCTTGACCGACGCAATCCCGATTTGTTACCGTAGCGCCCGCTCAGGTCGAACACCATGGTGAAGCAGCGGGCCAGTTCCCGCTCCGGCCGGTCAAAGCCGGCCGACGCGTCGCTCTCGCAGGACTCCCGCACAGTTCACCGCGGTGGCCAGGCTGATGGCGTGCTCAATGCTGGTGCGGCGCCCACGCCAAGAGCAGGCCACGCCGATGCGGTCGCGCTGTACGAAGAAGGCGTAGCCGCACTGCAGACCCACGAATTTTCGCGAGCCTCGGCGATCCTGCGCTCGGTGCTTTCGCGCTACCCCGAAGAACGGGAACTTCACGAACGAGTGCGCCTGTACCTGAACGTCTGTGAGCGTCACACCGCGCCGCGCGCGGCAGTACCTTCGACGCCGGAAGAGCGTGTGCTCGCCGCGACCCTTGCCGTCAATGCCGGCAACTACGAAGAGGCGCTTCATCACTTGAGGACCGCCAGTGCCGAAGCGCCCGAGCACGACCACGCGCTCTACATGCTCGCCTCAGTCCTCGCCGTTCGTGATGAGGTGGATGAGGCCGTGCCGGTGCTGCTCCGGGCCATCGACCTCAACCCGGACAATCGCGCGCGAGCCCGGCATGACCCTGACCTCGAAGCGCTGCGCGAGTTCGACAGCGTTCGCGCCGCTCTTGAAGCCACCTCCCATTCCAGACCCGACCGCGCGAAACCTGTCCGAAGGCGCTGAACGGCGTTCACTCACCCGCTCCGGCGGCTTACCGTAAACAGTAAACTGTGATGGCATGGCTGACCTGCACATAGTCGTCCTGGCCGCAGGCAAGGGCACGCGCATGAAGTCAGCGCGCCCGAAAGTACTCCACAACGTGGCCGGAAAACCCATGATCGACCACGTCATGGCCGCAGCGCAGTCCCTTGGGCCACGTACTACGACGCTCGTCGTCGGGCACATGAAGGAGCTTCTGAAACAGGAGCTCAGCCGATATTCAGGGCTGACGTTCGTGACACAGGAACCCCAGCTTGGCACTGGCCATGCTTTGCTGCAGACGGCTGGTGCCCTGGAGCGCGCAACAGGGTTCGTCCTGTTGCTGTCCGGAGACGTTCCGTTGCTGAAAAGCCACACTCTGGCTGCGCTGGTGCGGAAACATGTCGAAACGAACGCTGCCGCGACCGTGATGACGGCTGTCGTCGATCAGCCGTACGGATACGGGCGAATCGTCAGGGTGAAAGGTCGGATTTCGCGGATCGTCGAAGAGCGCGACGCATCGCCGGCGCAGAGAAAGGGGCAGGAGATCAACAGCGGCATTTATGTGTTCTCGCTCGGCCCGCTGTTCCCGTCTTTGCGAGGACTGGCGGCGGCAAATGCGCAGGGCGAGTACTATTTGACGGACCTGGTGTCGACCTATCGCCGCCGCAGACTCGGCGTCGAAACGATCGTGGTCGAGGATTCCAACGAGATTCGCGGCATCAACAGCCGGTCGGAACTGGCGGAAGCGAGCCGAATCGTGAGACAGAAAAAAAACGAAGAACTGATGGCGGCGGGTGTGACCATCGAAGATCCCGCGACGACATACGTAGACGACGACGTCGTGGTGGGCGCGGATACCGTGATCCACCCGGGCGTGCACCTCGAGGGGCGCACGCAAATTGGCCAGGCCTGCGAGATTCACGCCGGTGTCCGTATCGTGAACTCGATACTGGCGAATCGGGTCACCGTGCAGAATTTCTGCGTGATTCAGGGCAGCCGCCTCTCCACCGGTGTCACGGTCGGGCCGTTCGTTCACATACGGCCCGAGACCGATCTGCGCGACTCGGTGCACATCGGAAATTTCGTCGAGCTGAAAAAGGCGGTGCTGGGCAAAGGCACCAAAGCCGGACACCACTCGTACCTGGGCGACGCGGTGATCGGCGAGAACGTCAACATCGGCGCCGGCACGATTACCTGCAATTACGACGGGGGCCAGAAGCATCAAACGACAATCGAAGACGGGGTATTCGTCGGCAGCGACTCACAGCTCGTTGCCCCGGTGACGATCGGCAAGGGTGCGTACGTCGGCAGCGGGACGACGGTTCGCGAGAACGTCCCTGCGGGCTCGCTGGCTGTGAGCGGCGGGAAGCAGCGCAACATCGATGGCTGGGTCGAGCGGAAGAAGCTGGAACGTGAAAAGTGAAAAGTGGAAAGTGAAAAGTAGAGTGTAAAAAGTATGTGTGGAATCATCGGTTACCTCGGGCCGAAAGATGTGGTGCCCATTCTGATCGACGGTCTGCGACGCCTCGAGTACCGCGGCTACGACTCGGCCGGTGTTGCGGTGGTTCGTAACGGCCAGATCGAGCGCCGCCGAAGCGCCGGCAAGCTCGTGAACCTCGAGCAGGCCATCGAAACACAGCCTCTCGAAGGGATCTACGGTGTTGGCCACACGCGCTGGGCCACGCATGGCCGGCCCACGGAAGAGAACGCCCACCCGCATCAGGACTGCACGGGTCAGATCGTCGTCGTGCACAACGGCATCATCGAGAACTACCTGGATTTGAAGCACGAGCTGCAGCAGCGCGGCCATAAATTCGTGACCGAGACCGATACGGAAATCATCGCGCACCTGATCGAGCAGGAGATGGAGTCCGATCGCAATCTCGAGAATGCCGCGCGGCGGGCGCTTCTGCACATGCGGGGGCTCTTTGCGTTCGTGGTGATCTCAACCGAGGATCCGGAGAAAATCATCGCCGTCCGCAATGGGCCGCCGATCGTGGTCGGGATTGGCGACAACGAGTTCTTCGTGGCATCCGACACGCCGGCAATCCTCAGCCACACACGCGACGTGGTGTTCCTCGGCGACGAGGAGATGGCGGTCATCACGCGCCGCGGCGTCGAGTTCTCCGACTTCGCCGGCACGCCGGTCTCGAAGGCGACGCAGCGCGTGCTGTGGGACCCGATCATGGCGGAGAAATCCGGGTACCGCCATTTCATGCTCAAGGAGATCTTCGAGCAGCCGCGCGCCGCCGAGGAAACCCTCCTCGGCCGCCTCAGCATCGACACCGGCCGCGTGTTTCTCGAGGAGATCGGAATCAGCGAATCCGACCTGCGCGGAATCAACAAAGTCGCGCTGATCGCGTGCGGCACGTCATGGCACGCGTCGCTCGTGGGCAAGTTCCTCATCGAGCGATTGGCAGGCCTGCCCGTCGAGGTCGACTACGGCTCCGAGTATCGCTACCGCGACTTCATCGTCGATCGGCATACGCTCGTCGTCGTGATCACGCAGTCGGGAGAAACCGCGGATACGCTGGCGGCATTGCGCGAGGCGCGCAAGAAGGGCGCGCGCAGCCTGGCGATTTGCAACGTCGTCGGCAGCATGGCGACGAGAGAATCCGAGGGCACGATCTACACGCATGCCGGGCCGGAGATTGGTGTCGCGTCAACCAAAGCCTTTACGTCGCAGCTCGTCGCGCTGAACGTCCTGGCCCTGTATCTGGGCCAGATGAAGGGAACGCTGTCCGAAGCCGACGCACGAAGCCATCTCGACGCGCTCGTGCAGCTGCCGAACGTCATGGAGCACTCGTTGAAGGCGTCGGGCGTTGTGGAAGAGGTCGCCGGCCGCTTCTTCGGCCGCAGCGACTTTTTATTTCTCGGGCGTGGTATCAACTACCCGATTGCGCTCGAAGGCGCCCTGAAGTTGAAAGAAATTTCGTACATCCACGCTGAGGGTTACCCCGCCGGCGAAATGAAGCACGGTCCGATTGCGCTCATCGACAGCGATATGCCGGTTGTGAGCATTGCACCAAATGATCACCTGTTCGAGAAAATGCTTGGCAATATTCAAGAGGTCAAGGCTCGAGGCGGATCGGTCATCGCCATCACCACGGAAGGTCACGACACCCTGAAACGCGTTCTGGATCCCGCACAAGACGCGATTGTTTCCCTCCCCCGGGTGCCTCATATGCTGTCGCCCATTGCGATGGTACTGCCGTTGCAATTGCTCGCGTATTACATCGCCGTGCGGCGCGGCTGCGACGTCGACCAGCCCCGCAATCTCGCGAAGAGCGTGACGGTAGAATAGGGATTGTAGGGATCGTAGGGTGCGTGAGGATCGTGGGGCAAAACGCCCGCGATGATTCCCGCATTTACCCACGCGACCTACCATCCCCACGATCCCTACGAACCCCATGGACGCACTTCACAGTCTGAACCCCGAACAACGCGAGGCCGTTCTGCACATCGACGGCCCGTTGCTCATCCTGGCCGGCGCCGGTTCGGGAAAGACGCGCGTCATCGCACAGCGCATTGCCTATCTGCTGTCCGAGAGCTATGCGCAGCAGTATGAGATTCTCGCCGTCACGTTCACCAACAAGGCCGCGGAAGAAATGCGGACTCGCGTCGAGACGCTGCTCGGTGCGTCGCTGGTTGGTTCGTGGATCTCGACGTTTCATGCGCTGTGCGCGCGCCTCTTGAGGCGGGAGGCGACGGCCATCGGGCTGCCCCGGGATTTCGTCATCTATGACTCATCGGATCAGGTCGCCCTCGTCAAACAGGTGCTCAAAGAGCTGCAGATCGACGACAGCGTTGTCCAGCCCCGGATGGCCTTGTCCAAGATCAGCCACGCGAAGAACACGATGGCCGGTCCGGACTTCTTCAAAGCGCAGGGATGGAGTCAGCGGGGTGAGCAGCTCGCGAAGGTGTACGAAAAATACATTCAGGGCCTGAAAGACAACGGGGCTCTCGACTTCGACGATCTCCTCTTGAAGGCCGTCGAGTTGCTCGACAAGGTTGAGCACGTCCGGAACAAGTACGCCGAACAATTCCGCTTTGTCATGGTCGACGAGTATCAAGACACCAACCGGCCGCAGTACCGCCTGATCCAGCGCCTCGCCGAGCGCCACCGCAACCTGGCGGTGGTGGGGGACCCCGATCAGTCGATCTACCGTTGGCGCGGAGCAGACCTGCGCAACATTCTCGACTTCGAGCACGACTTCCCCGAAGCGAAGATCGTCAAGCTCGAGCGGAACTATCGATCGACGCAGCTGATCCTGGATGCAGCATCGGCCGTGATTAGCCGGAACAAGGGCCGTAAGGAGAAGCGCCTGTGGACCGAGCGCAAGGGCGGGGATCTCATCACGTACTTCCGTGGATCGGACGAGCTCGACGAAGCCGACTTCATCATGCGGACGGCGCATACGGGCATTACCACCGCCCCGGACTGCACGGTCGCGGTTCTGTACCGCACGAACGCGCAGTCCCGCGTGATCGAAGATTCGCTGATGCGCTCGGGCCTCACCTACCGGGTGGTCGGCGGCGTACGCTTCTACGAGCGCAGAGAAATCAAGGACTCGCTCGCCTATCTGAAACTGTTGATTAATCCGCACGACGATGTGAGTGTGCGGCGCGTGATAAACGTGCCGCCGCGCGGCAACGGCAAAGGTGTGATGGATGCCATCGACCGCGTGTCGGCGGACGAGGCCCCGCCTCTGCTGCTCGCAAGCGGCATCGCGGTGCCGGCGCCAAACTCGCTGTGGACGAAGCTGAACCGCGCGATCGACGAGCGTCTGGCGGCGCCGCGCGCGCTCACCTCCCTGCGCACGTTTCGCGATCTCATTGTGGGCCTGTCGGACGTCGCACGAAAAGAGCCGTTGTCGATTACGCTCGGCAAGGTGCTCGATCAGACCGGGTACTTGCAGGACCTGCGCGAGGACAAGTCGGAGGACTCTCAGGGTCGAATAGAGAACCTGATGGAGCTCGTGTCCGCAGCCCGGGAATACGAAGGCCGCGAGCCGGAGGCGTCGCTTGGCGGCTTCACCGACAAGTTGTCGCTGCTCTCGGAGGCGGATGAAGGGCAAGGGAGCGTTGAGGCGCGCATCTGGCTGATGACGCTGCATGCCGCCAAAGGCCTCGAGTTTCCAACGGTCATCATGAGCGGTCTCGAGGAAGGCGTGTTCCCGCACTCGCGCGCGTTCGACGAGGAAGACGAAATGGCCGAGGAACGGCGCCTGTGTTACGTCGGCATGACGCGAGCGCGCTCACGGCTCGTGCTGACGGGCGCCGCGCGTCGGCGCGTCTTTGGCGAGTACCAGTCGATGGAGCCGTCGCGCTTCATGGACGAAGTGCCGCCTCAGCTCATCGAGCGCCTCGAGCCCGCCCGTCCCACCAGCAGCTATCAAGGCTCCTTCGGAGACGGGTATGGGCGCTCGAGCTCGTACGGCCGCTCGACCTACCACAGGCCAGGCCGGCCCGCTGACAGCTTCCGCTCGGCGACGCGCGATCAGCCCTCGTACTCGGTACGAAGACGAAGATCAGTCCGCTCTCCTCGGCCTGAGGCTGGGCGCGAAAGTCCGTCATCCGCAGTTCGGCGTCGGAACCATCCTGAGCGTCGAAGAGCTGGCTGATGATGTGAAGCTGGTCGTCAGGTTCAGCGTGGGACCGAAAACGCTTCGCGCCAAATACGCGAAGCTGGAACTTGCTTGAGTAGGTCGCGTGGGGTCCGTGGGTCGCGTGGGTCGCGTGGGGAATTACCCACGATCCCTACGCCACCCACGATCCCTGCGAACCCTTATGCAGGTTTTATTGTCGTGATGATCCACTTGCCCTGACGCTCGCCCTTGTCGCTCTTCACGACCGCGCGCTGCGCTGTCATCACGTAGTTCTTTTCGCCGGTCGCGCCATCGGCGCCGCGAACCTGCGCCTTCACCGAGATATCCTTCGAAACGAGCGTGCCGTTCAACTCCTCGACCGTCGGGGTCGGCGCACCGGAATTGGCCATCAGGCTGAGCTCGGCGATGGGACGGGCATCGGAAAGGGCCGCTCTCGCCGCTGATACTTTCTTTGCCTCCGCACCGCTGTCGTCGCGCCACTTCGTCCATTCGGCCTGAACCTGCGCATCGCGGCCCGTCAGTTTGCGGCCTGCGCTCTCGGCCTTCAGCACGCGATCGATGGCATCGGCATTCGCGTCCTGATACATCTTCTTCTTGTCGTTGAACACCTTATTTGCTGCATCGGCCTCAGCCGCCGCCTGGCTGAGCTCGATCACTCGCAGCGGTTCGGAGCGTTCGGGGCTGACGGACGTAATCTCGAAGTCCGCGACCGTCCCTTCGGTCTTCGGGTCGAAGCTGACCGTCGCAAAATTCGAGAGTGTCTGGCTATCGCGCAGACCCGACGCGCGGAAGAACTGCCGCACCAGATTCTCTTCCGAGGCATTCGCTGACGAGCACGCGCTCAGCGAGGCGACCGCTAGAACCATGGACGCCAGTAGATACACGCTAGTCTTCGGCCGCAACATACCAGCCTCCTCTTGTCCGCACTCGTGCGGTGATGCCGATTCTAGTGCCCGCGTCACGCGGGCGCTATGTCTTCAGAGCCGTTCTCGTCGTCTTTTTCGGCGAGCCTGGCAAGTGCAACTACCCGGTCATCCGCGTCGATCTCGATCAAGCGCACACCCTGGGTCGCGCGTCCAATGGTTCGGATATCGCGCGCAACTGTCCTCAGGATCTTGCCCTGCTGCGTAATGAGCATGAACTCATCTTCGTCGTGGACCGATGCCATCCCCACGACGCGGCCGTTCCGTTCGGTTGTTTGGATGTTAATAATACCCACACCGCCCCTGGACTGCACCCGATATTCCTCAAGTTCGGTGCGTTTTCCATAACCGTGTTCGGTGACCGTCAAAAGGGTGCTGCCCTGGCGGACCAGTTCCATGGCCACAACCTCGTCCGCATCACGGAGGGTGATGCCTTTGACGCCGTAGGCGGTGCGCCCCATCGGCCTCACGTCGCCTTCCGGGAACCTGATGGCAAGTCCATCCCGCGTCCCGATGAAGATCTCTCCCGTTCCGTCGGTTATCTGGGCCGCCATCAGGCGATCGCCATCTTCGACGCCCATGGCGATGATGCCGCCCGCCCGCGGGTTGCTGAACGCCGGCAGCTCGGTTTTCTTCACGATTCCGCGCAAGGTGCCCATCGCGATGAACTTGCCTTCTTCGAACTCCTTCACGGTTTGCAGGGCCGCGATCTTCTCGTCCGGCGCCATCGACACCAGATTCGCGATCGCTTTGCCTTTGCCGCCGGGACCCACATCGGGAATCTCGTGCACCTTCAACCAGTACGCACGGCCCCGGTCCGAGAAAATCATGATGTAGGCGTGCGTCGACGCCACGAAAAGATGGCTGACGAAGTCTTCTTCGCGGGTGCGCATGCCGATGCGCCCCTTGCCACCCCTCCGCTGGTTGCGGTAGCTCGTGATCGGCGTCCGCTTGATGTAGCCGGTGTTGCTCACCGTAATCGCCATGTCTTCTTCGGCGATCAGATCCTCAATGCTGATTTCGGATGCGTCCCCATCGATCAACTCGGTGCGCCGATCGTCTCCGTATTTGTCGCGCACGTCCTTCAGCTCGCCCACAATCAACTGCATCAGGAGTGGCTCGCTGCCGAGAATCGCGCGCAGCCGCTCGATCGTCTTGAGCAGCTCCGCCATCTCGTCCAGAATCTTCTGCCGTTCGAGGCCAGTCAGCCGTTGCAGCTGCATGTCGAGAATGGCCTGCGCCTGGAGCTGGCTGAGCGAAAACTGGGTCATCAGCCCGTCGCGCGCCTCCGGAACGGTCTTCGAGGCCCGAATCAGTTTGATGACCGCATCGAGGTTATCGAGGGCAATCTTCAGCCCTTCGAGGATGTGATACCGCGCCTCGGCCTTGCGCAGCTCGAACTGCGTGCGTCGAATGACGACCTCGCGACGGAAGTCGATGAAGCTCTCCACGAGCTCGGCGAGGTTCAACACCTTCGGGCGGCCGCCGACGATGGCGAGCATGATGACGCCGAAGCTCTGCTGCAGCTGGGTATGCTTGTAGAGGTTGTTCAGGATGACTTCCGGCACTTCGCCGCGCTTCAGCTCGATGACGACGCGCATGCCTTCGCGATCGGATTCGTCGCGGAGATCCGAGATGCCCTCGATGGTCTTCTCGCCAACGAGCTCGGCGATCTTCTCGATGAGCCTGGCCTTGTTCACTTGATAGGGAATCTCGGTGACGATGATCGACTGCTTGTCGCCCTTCTTCGCCTGCTCGATCGACGCTTTCGCCCGCATCAGAATGGCGCCGCGGCCCGTGCGGTACGCCGACCCGATGCCAGACCGTCCGACGATGTATCCGCCAGTCGGAAAATCCGGACCTTTGATGAAATTCATCAGGCCGTGCAGCTGCTCGTGCTTGTCGAGTTTCGTCCCTCGCGCCTGTTCGGTCTCGATGGCCCAGATGACGCCGTCGATGACTTCGCACAGATTGTGCGGCGGAACGTTGGTCGCCATCCCCACCGCGATGCCCGACGAGCCATTGACGAGGAGATTGGGAATGGGCGCCGGCAGCACCGTCGGCTCTTCCGTCGTCTCGTCGTAATTCGGGACGAAGTCGACGGTCTCCTTATCGAGATCCGTCATCACATCATCGGAGAGCGGCTTCAGCCGCGCTTCGGTGTATCGCATCGCCGCGGGGGGATCGCCGTCGACTGAGCCGAAGTTGCCCTGCCCATCGACGAGCGGGTACCGCATGTTGAAGTCCTGCGACAGGCGCACCAGGGTGTCGTAGATCGACGCGTCGCCATGCGGGTGATAGTTGCCCATCACTTCGCCGACGATCTTGGCGCATTTCCTGTAGCCGCGGTTCGAGGCGAGCCCCATCATCTTCATGCCATACAGCACACGGCGATGGGCCGGCTTCAATCCGTCGCGAACGTCGGGCAGCGCTCGGCCAATGATTACGCTCATCGCGTAATCCATGTACGACCGCTTCATTTCGTCTTCGATGTTGACGGGTATCTTCTGAGTGAGGTCTGCCATTCAGGTTTATCAGATGTCGAGATTGCGAACGTCGAGCGCGTTGTCTTCGATGAACTTTCTGCGCGGCTCGACCTGGTCGCCCATGAGCGTGGTGAACATCTGGTCGGCCTCGGTGTGATCTTCGGCTCGCACCTGCAGCAGTGTGCGTCCCTCCGGATTCATCGTCGTCGTCCACAACTGCTCGGGATTCATCTCGCCGAGGCCCTTGTACCGATTGATCGCCAGGCCTTTCTTGCCGGCATTGATGAAGTACTCAATAAGCGCGTCGAGCGCGTTGATGGTGACGGCGGGGTCTGGCTTCGCCCGACCCGCCGCTGCCCGATCGGTTCCAGTTCCCGGGGTTCCAGCTCCGGCTTCTGGTTCCAGTTCCAGTTCCGGTTCGACGGCCCCAGTCGCCGAGACCACCGTCATCGGCGGTTTGATATCGCGAATGTCGCGATAGCTGTTCAGCAAAGTCCGGTAGTCCGGCGAGGTCACGAAGTCGAGCGAAATGACGTTGTGGCGCGTATAACCGTTCGATCGATCCTCGATCGCGAGGCTGAACGACTCGTTCTCCTCGTCGGGCTGCACGGTGACGGCCACCGTCGGGGTCGTGAGGCGTGCCGAGAGCGCGGCCAGGCCCTCCTGGCTGTCGAAGAACGACTTGTCGTGCGCATCGGCATCGAGCAGCGCCTCGATCGCCTCGCGCACGTGCCCGCGACGCTCCACGAGCCGCAGGTACTTCCGGTAGGTCATCAGTCTGTGGAGGAGTTGCTCGAGCGGTGCGCCGGAAATCTCGCGGCCGTTCAGCTTCACGGTGCGCGACTCGGCGGCCCGGTGAATCAAATATGTCTCGAGCTCGCGCTCGTCCTTGATGTAGGTCTCGCCCTTGCCACGCTTCGCGCGAAACAACGGCGGCTGAGCGATGTAGATGTAGCCGTTGTTGATGAGCTCCGGCATCTGCCGGTAGAAAAACGTCAGCAGCAGCGTGCGGATATGTGATCCGTCGACGTCTGCGTCGGTCATGATGATGACGCGGTGATAGCGCAACTTCGAGATATCGAAGTCCTCGCCGCCGATGCCGCATCCCAGCGCCGCAATCATGGTCTTGATCTCGTCGCTGCCCAGCATCTTGTCGAAGCGCGCCTTTTCGACGTTCAGAATCTTGCCCTTGATTGGCAGGATGGCCTGGAACCGCCGATCGCGCCCCTGCTTCGCGGAGCCGCCGGCCGACTCGCCTTCGACGATATACAACTCGCTGTTTGCCGGATCCCGCTCCTGGCAGTCTGCGAGCTTGCCCGGCAGGCCGCCTCCCTCGAGCGCGCCCTTGCGGCGCACCAGATCCCGCGCCTTGCGAGCGGCTTCGCGCGCGCGGGCCGCATCGACAGTCTTGCCGATGATGCGTTTCGCAATCGCCGGATTCTCCTCGAGAAAGGACCCGAGCTTGTCGTTGACGATCGCCTCGACTATACCCTTCACTTCGGTGTTGCCGAGCTTGGTCTTGGTCTGCCCTTCGAACTGCGGCCGCGGAATCTTCACGCTGATGACCGCCGTCAGACCTTCACGGATGTCGTCGCCGCTCAGGCTTTCCTTCAGATCCTTCGCGAGGTTATTTTTCCCGGCGTAGAAATTAATCGTCCGCGTCAGCGCGGACCGGAACCCCGACAGGTGCGTTCCGCCCTCGTGCGTGTTGATGTTGTTCGCGAACGTGTAGATGGCCTCGGAATACCCGTCATTCCACTGCAGCGCAATCTCTGCATCGATGCCGTCGCGGTCGCCCTTCATGTAGATCGGCTTCTCGTTGACGGCGCTCTTGTTCTTGTTCAGGTGCTTGACGAACGAAATGATGCCGCCGTCGTACTGGAACTTATGGCTCTTCGTCTCGCGCTCGTCGTCGAGCGTGATGAGAATGCCGGCGTTCAGGAACGCGAGCTCGCGAAGTCGCTGCGCAAGCGTGTCGAAGCTGAACTCGACGGTCTCGAAAATCTCCTTGTCGGGCGAAAAAGTAATTTTGGTGCCGCGCTTCTTCGTTGTACCGGTGATTTCCAAAGAGGCCTGGGGTTTTCCACGCGCGTACTTCTGCTTGAACACCTGCCCGTTCCGCCAGATCTCGAGGTCGAGCTCCTGTGAGAGCGCGTTCACCACCGAGACGCCCACACCGTGCAGGCCGCCGGACACTTTGTAGCTGTCGTTGTCGAATTTGCCGCCGGCGTGCAACACCGTGAGCACGACCTCTGCCGCTGATCGGCCGCTCGTATGCTGATCGGTGGGAATACCCCGGCCGTTGTCGATCACCGTGATGGACCCGTCGATATGAATCGTGGCGTTGATCTGGTCGCAGAAACCAGCGAGGGCCTCGTCGATCGAATTGTCGACGACTTCGTAGACGAGGTGATGCAGACCAGACGCCCCGGTCGATCCGATGTACATCGCAGGCCGCTTGCGCACCGCGTCGAGGCCTTCGAGGACTTTTATCTTGTCGGCGCCGTAATCCTGGTTGATCTGATCCGTCGCGCTCTGTTCGAGTTCTACGCTCTGATTGGTGTCGCTCATGTTTGATTTCCCGTTTGCCGCGTGCCATTGACCATGAGAACTCACGGTGAACGGCCGACGGTGAACGGTTTACATCTGCCTCACACCCTCATGGGCATAATCACGTACGTGTAGTCGTAGCCTTCGGTGCCGATGGGCTTCATGACGGCCTGGCTGACTTCGTCCTTCAGCTCCAATGCCACCTGGTCCGTGCCGACCGCTCCGAGAAATTCCATCACATACTGCGCGTTGAAGCAGATTTGCATGCTGCTGTCGGAGTAATCCACGGGGAGTATTTCCTTCGCCTCGCCGAACTCCGGACTGCTCGAGGTCACTTCGACTTTGCCCTTGTCCAGCTGGAACTTCACCGACCTCGATCGCTCGTTCGACAGCAGTGCAACGCGCTTGACCGCGTTGGTCAGCCGCTCGCGCTCGAATTCGATCCGCTTGTTATTCCCCTTCGGAATGACTCGTTCGAAGGCAGGAAACTGGCCGTCGATCATCCGGGAAATCAGCATCCGCCCGCCGACCTCGAAAAACAGGTGGTTCTCGCCGCGCTCGTATCGAATGTCGCCCTCACCTTCCGTGAGCAGCTTGCCCAGCTCCCACAGCGTTTTTCGCGGCAGGATCGCGCGCAGTTCTTCGCCTTCCTTCGAGGGTTTGCCGCCCTTGCGATCCACCGTCACAAGCGCCAGCCGATGGCCGTCGGTGGCGACGAGGCTCATCTGATTTCCGCCGAGAATGAAGAGCGCACCATTCAGGAAAAACCGAGTGTCCTCGCCGGTAATCGCAAACTGCGTTTTTGCGACCATCTCCCTGACGGCCTCACGGGGCAGGACGGCGCTGACCGTTCCGCTCGCTTCGGGTATCTGCAGGAAAATCCTCGCGTGGCAGCGTCTGCATGCGCGAATCAAACCGATCGGCGGCCACCTTCACACCGTTCTTGTCCTCAGCAATACGCACGTCAGTATCCGGAAGCGCCTTCACGATTTCGTATAATTTTTTTGCGGGCAGCGTCAGCGTTCCGGCTTTCTCGACAACAGCGTCGCATCGGCTGCGAAGCGCGACCTCGAGATCTGTCGCCAGCATGCGAATCTCACTGCCCTTCGCCTCCATCAGCACATTCGCGAGAATCGGAATCGTATTTTTCCGCTCGACGATGCCCTGAAAAAGTTGCAGTTCTCGCAGTAGGTCGTTTTTCTTAACGACTAGTTCCATAGCAGGCTGAACCTCAAATTTGGGCGGCTCGGGCCCGGCGATCTCTTGTAGTAAAGGAGGAAAAGAGAGATAAGGAATTATACAAGAGAAAGGTGCTGTGGAGAAATCAAAATTAAGGCAGAAGTGCTTCTCCTGCAATCACTTAAAGTGCGGGTTTTCCTGTTGATAAGCTGCCGTATAGACGCTCGGCAGCAGGCAGGCTTTCGCCCTAATTATTTCGCCAGAACGGGCCTGTGCACGGGACACCGGCGCGGCCTGTGGAAATCGCCATTTCTCACCGTAAACTTTCGAGAAAGCTGTTGAGAAGTGTGTTGAACTGCGTGTCCCCCTTGCGGAGCGCTTCAACCTTGCGAATCGAGTGGATCACAGTCGAATGATGTTTTCCACCGAAGCTCCGCCCAATCTCCGGTAGCGACGCGTGTGTCAGGTTCTTGCACAAATACATCGCGACCTGCCGTGGCATCGCGATAGATTTCGAGTTATTTCGTGATTTCAGATCGGCCAGTTTCAACTGGTAGTACTCGGACACGAACTTCTGAATGTGATCGATCGTGACGGCTTTTTCTTCATGGTCCTTTACATTCCGCAACACCTCCTGCGCCAGGTCCACTGAGAGCTCACGCCCTGTCAATGACGCATAGGCAATCAACCGGATGAGCGATCCCTCGAGCTCGCGGATGTTGGATTTGATCCGGCCCGCGATGTAAATGGCGACCGAATCGGGAAGAGGCACCGCTTCGGCTTCCGCTTTTTTCTTCAGAATCGCGACTTTCGTTTCGAGGTCCGGCGACTGAATGTCGGCGATTAAGCCCCATTCGAATCGTGACCGCAGCCGTTCTTCGAGTTGCTCGATTTCATGAGGCGGGCAATCGCTGCTCAGCACGATCTGTTTCTGGGAATCGTACAGGGCATTGAAGGTGTGGAAGAACTCGTTCTGCGTGCCTTCTTTTCCCGCCAGAAACTGCACATCATCGACCAGCAGCACGTCGACGCTCCGATAGCGCTCGCGGAAATCGATCAACCGGTCGTAGCGCACCGCGTTGATCATCTCGTTCATGAATCGCTCTGACGAAATATAGGTGAGCACCAGGGTGCGATCGTGGAGAAGCACATAGTGGCCGATTGCGTGCATCAGGTGGGTCTTACCCAGTCCAACTCCACCGTAAATAAAAAGAGGGTTGTAGGAGCGTGAGGGCGCCTCCGCCACCGCCCGGCACGCGGCGTGCGCGAACTGATTCGACGATCCCACGATGAATGTATCGAAGGTGTATCGTGGATTGAGCCCTGCCGACGACGTCGGCATCACCGGCGGGAGGGGCTCATCGGGAATGAGGGTTCCGGGTTCCGCAGACTGCCCAGGCTCCATAGGTCCCCTTTCACGTTCCGCGATCCGTGGGCTCGTGGCTCGAGGAGGAGGCGGCGCCTCCGCCTCAGGTGTCCCGGACGCCACAAAATTGACGAGCGTTTCCGCGCGCCGCACTTCGTCGAGCGCTTCCGAGATGACGCCGGAATAATGTTTCGTGATCCAATCCCTGAAGAAGACGTTTGGCACACTCACCGTGACGACGGCTCCGTCGTCCGCCACGAACGCTGCCGGTTTGAACCACGTATAGAAGCTATGGCGATTTACCTTCGCTTGAACGCGCGACAGGATTTCTTCCCAGATGTTGCTGGCAATCATTGGCAATCTTGCGCTGTCGCCCTTACCGCCGGACGGCGGACTGCGTCCAAAGTTTTGGAGGGATGTCAGCCTTCAAAAAATGTCTGCAAATAGTGCGTTTTTCGACGTGGGTACGCCAAAGAACACCAATTTCCACAGGTTTTTGCACAGGTGTGGAAAACTTTGGGGGGAGACCAAATTCCATACGCATCTACTGAGTTCTCATTTCGCGACCGCCGAATGTAGCATACGCGCGGGTTCGTTGACAGGTTAGTGCAACGCCCATTAGGATTGTAGGTTCGCGCGCTGCGAAATTTTCCAATTTCCTAAGGATTTTCGATGAGTCGTACGTATCAACCCAACCGCCGCCGCCGCCGCCGCACCCATGGATTTCTCGTCCGCATGGCGACCAAGAACGGGCGCACTGTATTGAAGCGCCGTCGTGCAAAGGGACGAAAGCGTCTGGCTGTCACGTCATCGCGGTGAAACTGCGCCGCCGGGCGGAGTTCACCAGGGTCTACGATCGCGGTACCCGCTATCGGGGCCGGCTCATGACCTGCTTCGCTCTGCCCAATGAGGTTGGTTCGGCTCGACTTGGCATTGCGGCCAGCCAGAAAATCGGAAACGCGGTGATCCGTAACCGGGCGAAGCGGTTGGTTCGAGAGCTGTTTAGAGCCCGCAAACCATTGACAGGAATGGACATCATCGTTATACCTCGGCGTGAGATGGTCAATGCGCCCTGGCGGAATATTGAAGCCGACTACCGTGCTGCACTCGAGCGCTTTGAAAAGCGCTAGCCCTCTCTCTGTGCGCATGGCACTCGCGGTGATTCGAGGCTATCAACTACTTATTCGACCGCTACTTACGGGGTCATGCCGGTTTCTGCCGACGTGCTCGGAATTTGCGGCCGAAGCGATTGTCAAATACGGCGCGCTGCGGGGCGGATGGCTGGGCCTGAGGCGCATACTTCGCTGCCACCCTCTGGGTGGCGCGGGTCTGGATCTGGTCCCTTAGCTGATGGAACGCCGCCTCTTACTCGCAATCGTTCTCGTCTTCATCGTACTCACGGCCTATCAATGGCTTGTGCCGATGTCCATGCCGGCGCCGCAGACGCAGACGCAGACGCAGACTGCATCGCCCGACGCGACGACCGCAACGCCGCAGTCTCCTGCGGTTGCGTCACCGGCGTCGCCGCCGCCGTCCACAGCCGCTCCGGCGCCCGCGCCGCCTGCCGCCATCGAGGTTCTTCAAGCCGACACAGCCGAGCGCACGATTACCGTCGACAACGGCGCCGTGCGCGCAACTTTTTCTAACCGCGGCGCCACGCTGATCGCGTGGGAACTGTTGAGCTACCTGGGGCCGGATGGCAAGCCGGTCGATCTGGTGCCTCATGAGGTGCCGGCGAATCAACCCAAGCCTTTCTCGCTGAAGCTCGATGATGCTGCGAAGAGCGCGCGGCTGAACAGCGCGCTGTTTGCAACCACCTCGGCCGCCTCGATCGATGCCAGCGGCGGGCCGGTCACGATTGCGTTCGAGTATCAAGATGCGGCGGGCCTCCACGCGCGCAAGCAGTTCAGCCTCACGCCACGTTCGTACGAAGTCACCGCCACGATCCACGTCACCGACGGTGGACAGGCCGCAAACCCGTTCGTGCAGTGGGGCCCGGGCCTCGGCGACGTGCTTGCGACCGGCGGCGGCAGCATGTTCATGCCGCTTCGCAAATCAGAAGCCCTCTTCTCGATCGAGGGTGACGTCGAACGAATACAGGCAGCGGCGCTGACGACGGCCCCGAGATATCAGGGCAACTACGAGCTGGCCGGCGTCGATACGCATTACTTCATGTCCACTGCGGTCAAGCCTGGCGGCGCCGAGATCGTGTACTCGCCCCTATCGGTTCCATCGAACACCGCGGCCGCGTCGACGACGCGCGATTACGTCGCGTACGACATTCGCCCGCTGTCGATGCCCGACGGCCCCACGACCACCCGATTTTTCGTCGGCCCGAAGCACTTCGACACCTTGCGCGACACCGATCCTGATCTCGTGCGCGCTATCTGGTTCGGGATGTTCGCGTTTCTCAGCGTGCCGCTCCTGTCGGCGTTGAACTGGGTGAACGGGTTCATCGGCAACTACGGCTGGTCGATCATCGCGCTCACCTTCATCATCAACGCGGCGATGTTCCCGCTTCGACACAAGAGCAACGTGTCGATGCGGAAGATGCAGGAGATTCAGCCGCAGGTAAAAGCCATTCAGGACCGCTACAAGCATCTGAAGGCGACCGACCCGGCGCGCCAGAAGATGAACACCGAGATGATGGAGCTCTACAGGCAGAAGGGGGTCAATCCTGCAAGCGGCTGCGTACCCATGCTGCTCACCTTCCCTGTCCTGCTCGCGTTCTACAGCCTGCTCTCCGAAGCGATCGAGCTGCGCAACGCGCCATTCATCTGGTGGATTCATGACCTCGCGGCGCCGGATCCGTTTTACGTCACGCCGATCCTGATGGGCGCCTCCCAGGTGCTGCAGCAGAAGATGATGCCGATGACGGGCGCGGATCCAGTGCAGCAGAAGATGATGCTGTTCATGCCGATCCTGTTCACGTTCCTGTTCATCACGTCGCCCGCGGGGCTCGCGTTGTACTGGTTCGCGAGCAACGTGCTCGTCATCGGTCAGCAGCTGCTGACCAACAGGATGATCGGCGCACCGGGGGTGCCGAGGGAGAAACTCAAGAAACTGGAATCGAAACTATGAGCGCACAAGAGCAGGTGGCCGATTTCGTTGCCAAGGTCGTGAAGGAAATGGGCCTCGTCCTGGAGGCGCAGGTTGAGACGAACGCGGATGGCACACGCATCAACCTGCACGGCGACGGTGCGGAGGTGCTGCTCGCGCGTCGCGGGGAGGGGCTGCAGGCGCTGCAGAACATCGTGGACAGCGCCTTCCGCAAGCAGCTCGGCGACCAGCGGCTGCTCGTCGACTGCATGGACTTCCGCCGCGGTAAGGACAACGAACTGCGCCAGATGGCGAAGTTCCTTGCCGAGAAAGCCATGACATCCGGGATCGAGCAGAACATCGGGCCGCTGAATGCGTACGAGCGCCGCCTCGTCCACCTGGCGGTCGCCGACGTTCCCGGCGTGACGTCCGAGAGCATCGGCGACGCGGCCGTCAAGACCGTCACGATTACGGCCGTCAAACGATAGTCCATCATCTGCCAGCTGTCGGCTCTCAGTAGCTCTCAGCTGAACGCTGAGAGCTGAGAGCCATGTATTCTCCAGACGACACTATCGTGGCCATTGCGACGCCGCCCGGCCGCGGCGGCATCGGCGTGCTGCGCATCAGCGGGCCCTCGGCCGCCACGGTCGCTCGGGGGTTGCTGCAGCTCCACGCCCCCCTGCAGCCACGGCACGCGACGTTCGCGCGCACGCACGACGATCACGTCGTCGCGACCTATTTCCCCGCTCCGCATTCCTACACTGGTGAGGACGTGGTCGAACTGAGCGCTCACGGAAATCCGGTGGTGCTGAGGCAGATCGTCGAGCATGCGATGGCGCTCGGAGCGCGCCTCGCCGAGCCGGGTGAATTCACGCTTCGCGCGTTCCTCAACGGCCGGATGGATCTCGTGCAGGCCGAAGCCGTTGCCGATCTCATCGAGGCGGTGACCCCGCTGCAGGCGCGCGCGGCGTTCGATCAACTCGAAGGCACATTGACGGATCGCATCGCGGAGATCGATGCGGAGCTTTTCGATCTCATTGCGAAGCTCGAGGCCTCGCTCGACTTTCCAGACGAGGGCTATCATTTCGTTGATGCAGGCGACGCAGGCGCGTCGACGCGGGCGATCGAACGCAAGATCGGGACGCTCGTGTGTGAAGCCGGACGCGGCCGCCTGATTCGGGAAGGCGCGCGGATCGCCATATGCGGCAAGCCCAACGTCGGCAAGTCCAGCCTGTTCAACGCGCTTCTCCGTACTGGTCGGGCGATCGTGACGGCCGTTCCAGGCACGACGCGCGATCTCGTCACGGAGACTGCCGACATCGATGGTCTGAAGCTCGATCTCGTCGACACAGCCGGCGTGCGCGAGACGACCGACGAAGTGGAGCGCGAGGGGATCGCGCGGGCACGCCGGTCGTGGCGGACGGCGGATCTCGTCCTCGTTGTGCTGGATGTTTCAGCCCCGCTCGACGGTGACGATTTCAATCTGTTGCGAGAGACCGGAGTTGCGCCTCGCCTGATTGTTGCGAACAAATCCGATCTACCGGCACTGTGGAGCGCTGCTGACCTTTGTGCACCGGCGTGCGCCGTATCGTCGAAGACGGGACATGGCTTCGACACGCTTCGGGGCGACATTCGCGCCGCGCTCGAGGGTGCCGCCCTTCCGACGCCGCGCGACACGGCCGCCGTGACCAACGTGCGCCACGCGGCGCTCCTCGAACGCGCGAGATCGGCGCTGGGGAGCGCTGGAGAGGCGCTCGAGATGCCGGGCGGGCCGGTAGCCGAAGAGTTTGTGTTGACCGATCTCCAGGACGCGCGCGCGGCGCTCGAAGAAGTGACCGGCAAGCGGACGTCGGAGGATCTGCTGCGGCACATCTTCTCGCGGTTTTGTATCGGGAAGTGATCTCCCCTGTGATCTCTATGTCTCACCGCAGAAACGCTGGGACGCAGATATATTCGGAAAAAGAGCTTTCGGCCCCCCGCGTAGATGCCGTGAGGCAGAGAAAACATTGTGACTGAGAAATACGATGTCATCGTCATCGGTGCGGGACACGCGGGCTGCGAGGCGGCGCACGCGGCCGCGCGGCTGGGGAGACGTGTCGCCATCTGCACGCTGTCGCCCGGCACGGTCGCGCACATGCCTTGCAATCCTGCGATCGGTGGCACGGCGAAAGGCCACCTCGTCGCAGAGATTGACGCGCTGGGCGGATTGATGGCCCGCGCGATCGACGCAACCGGCATTCAGTTCAAAGTCCTCAATCGCAGCCGCGGCCCGGCGGTATGGTCGCCGCGTGCGCAGGCGGACAAGAAACGCTACGGCGAATGGATGCTCGCGACGCTTCGCGCCGAGAAGAACATCGAGTGGATCTTCGGGAAGGCGGGCCAGATTCTGGTAGAGCACGGACGCGTCGCCGGCCTCGCGCTCGAGGACGGCCCTCAGTACGCGTGCAACGCGCTCGTCATGACCACCGGCACATTTCTCAACGGTCTCGTGCATGTGGGGCGCGAGCAGCGTCCTGCCGGCCGTGCGGATGAGCCGCCGTCGCGAAAGCTCGCTGAGTCGTTGAAGTCGTTCGGGTTTGCGTGGGGTCGACTGAAGACGGGCACTCCCCCGCGGCTCGATCGACGCTCCATCGATTTCGATCGATGCGTCGCCGACGGGAGTTTCTCGCTGGAACCTGGCGACAACCCGCCAGTGCCGTTTTCGTTCCTCACCGAGTCAATCGACATTCAGCAGACGCCGTGTTATCTGGCGCACACCAACGATCGCGTGCGGGCAATCGTGATGGCGAACATCGACAAGTCGCCGTTGTACAACGGACAAATTCAGGGGGTCGGACCGAGGTACTGTCCGTCGCTCGAAGACAAAATCGTCAGGTTCCCGCAGCGCGAGCGCCATCAGATTTATCTCGAGCCCGAGGGGCGCGACGTCGACGAAATCTACGTGAACGGATTCTCGATGAGTCTGCCGCCTGACGTGCAGCTCGAGATCGTCCACGCGATGCGCGGGCTCGAGAACGCCCGCATGCTGCGCGCCGCGTACACTGTCGAGTACGACTTCATTCAACCGACAGAGTTGACGAGCGCGCTTGAGACAAAGCGCATCCCGGGTCTATTTCTCGCGGGGCAAATCAACGGGACGTCCGGGTACGAAGAGGCGGCCGCGCAGGGCTTGATAGCGGGCGCCAATGCCGGGTTGCACGGCTCGTCAGCAGGCGCGTTCACGATTGCTCGGAGTGAGGGTTACATCGGAATTCTGGTGGACGACCTAATTACACAGGGATGCTTGGAACCTTACCGGATGTTTACGTCGCGCGCCGAATATCGGCTGCTTTTGAGGGTGGATAATGCGGATTTGCGGCTCACACCGAAGGGCCGGCGCGCAGGTCTGATTGAGGGTGCCCGGTGGCAAAGTTATCAAGCCCGACAAAAGCGGTACGACGGCAATCTCGCGCGCATCCGCCAAGCCTCGGTAAGGGATAAAACGGGGTCGAGGCTGCCGATGGAGCAGTGGCTGCGTCAGCCGGCTGCGCGCCTACGCAGCCTGGCCGAGGACGCATTCACTCTCGAGCAACCAGTGAGCCGCCTCGATATTCCCAGCGTGGAAACCACGCTGAAGTATCAAGGCTACCTGAAGCGTCAGGAGTCCGACGTGCAGCGGCGATTTCGGGATGAGCACCGGCGTATTCCGCCGGAGTTCCCCTACGCCCTGGTCCCGGGGCTCTCGACAGAAGTCATTCACCGCCTGAATCAAGTGCGGCCCGAGACAATTGGTCAGGCCACCAGAATCCCTGGCATAACGCCCGCCGCGATTACCGTCCTCTCTGCCTACGTTTCCCGCGTCATCTGAAATATCCTCAGACGTGCCGATTCGTGAGCGGCTGCTGAAGCGCGCGTCGAAGGCGGGTCTCTCCTTGTCGGAAGAGACAGCAGAAGCGTTAGCTGCGTACTTTCAGTTGCTGCAACGATGGAATAGAAAGGTTTCCCTGACCGCGCTTCCTGTGGATGCTGCGGGTGATGAGGCTCTCGACCGGCTGCTGATTGAGCCTATTCTCGCCTCCCGGCACCTCCCGCAATCTGATGCGGTCGCCCTTGACATCGGTTCCGGGGGCGGGTCTCCCGCCATCCCGTTCAAAATCGCAGTCCCCGGAATTTCGTTGCGAATGGTTGAGTCAAAAACACGCAAAGTGGCTTTTCTTCGGGAAGTGATTCGTACGATGAGGCTTGACAGGACCGAGGTAGACGCGGTTCGATTCGAAGAATTGCTCGCACGGCCGAGTCTCCATGAGGCATTCGACGTGGTGACGTTGAGGGCGGTTCGCGTGGACCGAAAGACGCTCAATTCCTTCGAGGCATTCCTGAAGCCGGACGGTCGCATCTTTCTGTTTGGAACAGCTGGAAGTTCGCCAGAGTTGACAGCCTCCAGCTTCTCGCTTCTCGCCAGGCACCCATTGCTGAATCAGTGGGGCAGCGTCTTAACCATCCTCCATAAATCGAACTGAGCTCGAGACGTTCCACGTGGAACATTTATGGAAAGGCAGTGCAGGCTGGAGTATCCTGTTGCGAGGGTGAGTCCAGGAGACTCATATTATTGGTCAATAGGCCAACAACCCGCATCATTTTGTAAATGCAGAAGATACAGGCTATTGCCAACCAAAAAGGCGGCGTTGGTAAGACGACCACCGCGATCAACCTCGCCGCCGCTCTTGCCTCCGAAGGCCGCAGAGTCCTGCTCGTCGACGTCGATCCACAAGCCAACATGACGAGCGGTGTGGGCCTCCGCGGTAAGGCCGGAGCGGGCGGCACCATCTACGACGTCCTCACGGCGCATGACGGCGCGGCGCTGAGCAACCCCGACGACTTCATCATCGCGACGCTCGTCGAAAACCTCGCGATGTTGCCGGCCGATCGCAATCTGACGGGCGCAGAAATCGAAATGGTCGCGCTTCCAGGACGCGAATCCCAACTGCGGCGATTCCTCACGCCGCTGCGCGATCGATACGATCACATCTTCATCGATTGTCCGCCGTCGCTCGGGCTGCTCACGTTGAACGCGCTCGTCGCCGCCGAAGCGGTGCTGATTCCGCTGCACTGCGAGTACTTCGCGCTCGAAGGACTGGCCGATCTCATGACCACCCTTCGTCGCGTGCGCGCGGGACTGAATCCGGCCCTCGATGTCGATGGCGTGCTCCTGACGATGTACGACGAGCGCACAAACCTGGGCGCCCAGGTTGCCGCGAACGTGCGCGAGTTCTTCAAAGAGAAGGTGTTTCACACGGTGATCCCGCGCAACGTGCGCCTCGCAGAAGCGCCCAGCCACGGGCTGCCAGTGACGACCTACGACCCAAAATCCAAAGGCGCAGAGGCATACCTGGCGCTCGCGCGGGAATTTCTAGCACGCAATGGCACGAGATAGAAAGGACTCTAATGGAAAAACGCCCCGCGCTCGGAAAAGGCCTCAGCGCCCTCATCCCCGACGTACCCGAGGTGCGCATGAGCAGCGCGCCAACCGAGGCCGATGTCGATCAGATTTCTCCGAACGAGCATCAGCCGCGGCACCGCTTCGAGGACGCACGGCTTGATGAGCTCGCGCAGTCGATCAAGGCAAACGGCGTCATCCAGCCGCTTCTGGTGCGCAAGGTCGACGGCGGCTACCAGATCATTGCGGGCGAGCGCCGTTGGCGCGCCGCCCAGCGCGCGGGTCTCACGCGCGTGCCGATTGTCATCAAGGACGTCGGTACGAAAGGCGATGCACACCTGCTCGAGATGGCGCTCATCGAAAATATCCAGCGCGAAGACTTGAACCCGATCGATGAGGCGGCCGCCTACGAAAAGTTGAGCAGCAACTTCAGCATGACGCAGGAGGAGATCGCCGCTGCCGTGGGCAAAGACCGATCGTCGATCGCGAATCACATGCGGCTGCTGAAGCTTCCGCAGGAAGTGCGCGCTGAAGTGGCGGCCGGCCGTCTCTCGATGGGACATGCGCGCGCGCTGATTGCCATCCCGGCCGAGGCCGGCCAGCGGCACGTCGCACGAGAAGTCATCGCGCGCAATCTGTCGGTGCGCGAAACCGAGGCGATGGTGAAGCGGATGAGCGACACCCCGGCCACAGCCCGCCGATCGCCGGGGGCCACCGACGTGCACACGCGCGCCGCGGAAGAGAAACTGCGGATGATCCTTGGTACGCGCGTGCGCATCAACCGCAAAGGCACGCGCGGCCGGATTGAGATAGATTTCGGTTCAGAGGACGAATTGCAGCGGCTCTACGAGGCGCTCACGTCCTAAGACACACGCCTCGTTTTCGTGGTATAAATGGCTGTTTTGCGCTTGTGAAACTTATCGCAAGCGGAGCCCTGGCGACAGGATCCTCGCGTTGATGACCAAGCAGTCCGGCGATAACTTCAAGATCCGGAGCGTAAGCGACCGCGGACCAAACAATGACTAGCCGCACCGCCGCCGCCCGCTATGCTCGCGCCCTGCTCGACGTCGCCACTACGGAATCGGCTGACCTGGATACGGTCGCGCGAGACCTGGACGATTTCATCGCGTTCTTCGGGCAGCAGCCTGCCCTCGAAGGCCTCATGGTGAATCCGGCGGTGCCCGCGCCCCGCAAACGCGCGGCGATGGAACAAATCACGCGTATCTCCGGCGTTTCCCCGATCGTCGGAAAACTCCTGACGTTGCTCGCCGATCGCGACCGCCTGGGCCTGCTGAAAGAAGTCTCCGCGACGTACCGCGAGCTCCTCGCCGATAGGCAGAACGTCGTGCACGCGGAAGTGACCAGCGCGGAGCCGTTGTCCAGCGATCGCATCCAGGCCATCGAACAGCGGCTCGCGACAGTCACCGGCAAGCGCGTATCGATGACGACCAGGGTCGACAAGGACATCATCGGTGGGGTCGTGGCCCGCGTCGGCAGCACGGTGTACGATGCGAGCATCGCGACGCAGTTGAAGAAAATTCGAGAGCGATTAACGACGTAACTCACGAGAACGTGACAGCTCACTAAGCAGAAGGTGCCACAACCAAAAGCCGAGCCGCCGAGAGGCGGCGAGGCACAGGTCGTGGGGGTGGGGCCCCCACGACACATAAAATTATGAATATCAAAGCTGAAGAAATTTCCAAGATTATCCGCGAGCAGATTGGCAGCTACGCCGTCGAGGTGGACGTCGCAGAAGTCGGCAGCGTCGTATCACTTGGCGACGGCATCGCGCGCGTTCACGGTGTGGAGCGCGCCATGGCCGGCGAGATGCTCGAGTTTCCACACGGCGTCTTCGGCATCGCGCTGAATCTCGAGGAGGACGGCGTCGGCGCCGTGCTGCTCGGCGAGTACACGGAAATCAAGGAAGGCGACATCGTCAAGCGCACAGGGCGCATCATCTCGGTTCCCGTCGGCGAAGAGCTGCTCGGCCGCGTCGTGAACTCGCTGGGACAGCCGATCGACGGCAAGGGCCCGATTACGACGAAGACCTTCATGCCGATCGAGCGCATCGCCCCGGGCGTCGTCGATCGCCAGCCCGTGCGCGAGCCGCTGCAGACCGGCCTCAAGGCCATCGACGCGATGGTCCCCATCGGCCGCGGCCAGCGCGAGCTCATCATCGGGGATCGGCAAACCGGAAAGACCGCGGTGGCCGTCGACGCCATCATCAATCAGCGCGACAAGGACGTCATCTGCATCTACAACGCGATCGGACAGAAGCAGTCGACTATTGCGCAGGTCGTGCGCATTCTCGACGAAGCCGACGCGCTGCGCTACAGCATCATCGTCGCGGCCGGCGCATCCGACCCTGCCCCGCTCCTCTATATTGCCCCGTACTCGGCATGCACCATGGGCGAGTTCTTCCGCGACAGCGGCCGCCACGCCCTGTGCGTCTACGACGACTTGTCGAAGCATGCGCAGGCGTACCGGGAAATTTCCCTGCTGCTGCGGCGTCCACCGGGTCGCGAGGCGTACCCTGGAGACGTCTTCTATCTGCATTCGCGGCTGCTGGAACGCGCGGCGAAGATGAACAACGAGCTTGGTGGAGGGTCGTTGACCGCGTTGCCGATCATCGAGACGCAGGCGGGGGACCTGTCTGCTTACATACCGACGAACGTCATCTCGATCACAGACGGTCAAATCTTTCTCGAGTCGGACCTGTTCCATCAAGGCATCCGACCCGCCATCAACGTCGGCAACTCGGTATCGCGCGTCGGCGGATCGGCGCAAATCAAAGCGATGCGGCAGGTCGCCGGCTCGCTGCGCCTCGATCTTGCGCAGTATCGGGAATTGGCGGCGTTCGCGCAATTCGGCAGCGACCTCGACGCGCAGACGCAGGCGCAGCTCAATCGAGGTGCCAGGCTCGTCGAGATCCTGAAGCAGCCGCAATACAACCCGCTGCCGATCGAGAAACAGGTGCTCCTCATTTATGCGGGCACGAACGGTTATCTCGATCAGGTTCCGGTCAGCGACGTCGGCGCGTATGAAACGGAGCTGTACCGCACGTTCGAGCTGCGGCACCCCGGCATCCTCACCGGCATCGCCGAGAGAAAGCAGATCGACGATGAGATGAAGGCGCAGGTCAACGCGGCCCTCAAGGAGTTCAGCCAGCAGTTCGCCGCGAGGAAAGCGGCCTAGCGATGCCGTCACTGCTCGACCTCCGTCGCCGCATCCGCGCGGTGAAATCGACGCAGCAGATCACCAAGGCCATGAAGATGATTTCGGCCTCGAAGCTGCGACGCGCCCAGGAGCGCGTGGTGGGCGCCCGGCCGTTCGCACTGCAGATGCAGCGCGTGCTGAACAGCCTCGCGAGCCGCGTCGATTCAGCGATGCATCCTTTACTGGCTGAGCGCGAGGACGGTGCCGACTCGAAGGTACTGCTTATCGTCGTGACGGCCGACAAGGGACTTTGCGGCGGCTTCAATACGAACATCATCAAAGCGGCGAGCGGGTTCATCAGCCATGCTGAAGGTTCGATTGAACTGGGCCTGGTCGGCCGCAAGGGGCGCGATTTCTTCAAGCGCCGCGGCTTCGAGGTGCGCATCGAGGAAATCGGCGTCTTTCAGCGCGTGAAGTACGCCGACGCCAGGCGCATTGCCGATGCGGCCATCGAGGAGTTCACGAGCGGCCGCGTGTCGAAGGTCTTCATCGTGTACAACGAGTTCAAATCGGTCATGCAGCAGCGGGTGACGACGGAGCAGTTGCTGCCAATTCCGAAGGCTGGCGTGGCGGTCGGGGCCGGAGCGAGTGGGGCGAATGGGGCCGACTACATCTACGAGCCGGGCCCGGCCGAGATTCTGAGTGACCTGCTTCCCAAGCACATCGAGATTCAGGTGTATCGCGCGCTGCTCGAATCGGCTGCCGCCGAGCACGCCGCGCGCATGACCGCGATGGATGCGGCGACGAAGAACTCCGGCGAGATTATCGATACGCTCACGCTCTACATGAATAAGGTCCGCCAGGCGGCGATTACGCGGGAAATCATCGAAGTCGTGTCGGGCGCGTCCGCGGCGAAATAGTCGATATCAAGGAAGAAAAACGAATGCCTACTGAAGTCGCATCGAAGCAGAAGATCGGCAAAGTCGTTCAGGTGATTGGTCCGGTCGTCGATATCGAGTTCGCCGACGGCCACCTGCCGGACATCTATAACGCCGTGCAGATCAAGACCGAGGGCAAAGCGGGCGAGTCGAAGGTCGACATCATCTGCGAGGTCGAACAGCACCTCGGCGAGTCGCGCGTGCGTACGGTCGCGATGAAACCGACTGACGGGATGCAGCGCGGCATGAAGGCGGTTGACCTCGGCGAGCCGATCTCGATGCCGGTCGGGCCGGCGACGCTCGGCCGCGTTATGAACGTGCTCGGCGAGCCGGTCGATTATCCTGACCGTCCGGTCGCGTCGAAAGAACGGTGGTCGATCCATCGCGCCGCCCCGACGCTGGAACAGCAGTCGACCGAGCTGAAGATGTTCGAGACCGGCATCAAGGTCGTCGATCTGCTGGAGCCGTACCTCCTCGGCGGCAAGATCGGATTGTTCGGCGGTGCGGGCGTCGGCAAGACCGTCATCATCCAGGAGCTCATCCACAACATCGCCATGAAGCACGGCGGCGTCTCGGTGTTTGCCGGCGTCGGCGAGCGCACGCGCGAAGGGAACGATCTGTGGCTCGAGTTCATGGAGAGCGGCGTCATCAACAAAGACGACTTGTCGAAGTCGCGTGCCGCACTCGTCTACGGACAGATGACGGAGCCGCCGGGCGCGCGTCTTCGCGTGGCGCTCTCCGGTCTGACGGTGGCGGAGTACTTCCGCGACGCCGAGGGCAAGGACGTACTGCTGTTCATCGACAACATCTTCCGGTTCACGCAGGCAGGGTCTGAGGTATCGGCGCTCCTTGGGCGCATGCCGTCGGCCGTCGGCTACCAGCCGACGCTTGGCAGCGAGATGGGCGAGCTGCAGGAGCGCATCACCTCGACCAAGAAGGGCTCGATTACATCGGTGCAGGCCATTTACGTGCCCGCGGACGACTATACGGATCCCGCTCCGGCCACGACGTTCGCGCATCTCGATGCGACGACGAACCTGTCGCGCGCGATCGTCGAGCTGGGCATCTATCCAGCGGTCGATCCTCTCGCGTCGACGTCGCGCATTCTCGATCCGCGCATCATCGGGGACGAACATTACAACGTGGCAAAGGAAGTGAAGCGCGTGCTGCAGCGCTACAAGGATCTGCAGGACATCATCGCGATTCTCGGCATCGACGAGCTTCCCGAAGAGGACAAGGTGACGGTGGCCCGCGCGCGCAAGCTGCAGCGGTTCCTGTCGCAGCCGTTCTTCGTCGCTTCGCAGTTCACCGGCCGCGAAGGCAAGTACGTGCCGATTGCGGAAACGATTCGCGGGTTCAAGGAGATCATCGAGGGCAAACACGACGCGCTGCCCGAGCAGTCGTTCTACATGGTTGGCACGATCGACGAGGTCGTCGAGGGCGCCAAGAAGATGGCGGCGGCGTAGAAATTCCATGTCGAACCGCAAAGACGCAGGGACGCAACGTTAATGGCGGACATACCCGCACTTCCGACGCACCTCACGCTGGAAATCGTGACACCCGATCGATCTGTGGTGGCGGAGAAGGTGGACGAAGTCGAGATACCGGGTGCCGAAGGCTATTTCGGCGTGCTGCCCGGGCACACGCCCCTGCTGGCAACGCTTCAAGTCGGCGAGTTGTGGTACCGCAAGGGCAACGAGAAGTACTACCTGTCGATTGCGTTCGGCTTCGCCGAGGTGCTGCCCGATCGCGTGACGATCCTCGCAGAAATCGCGGAGCGTCCGGATGATATCGATCCGGCGCGGGCTGAGGCGGCCAAGCGCCGAGCCGAAGAGCGCATGGCGAAGCCGTCGGCCGACGTCGACCTCGAGCGGGCGCGGATCGCGCTGGGGAAGGCCATCGTTCGGCTCCAGGTCTCCACGCGAGCCCGCACGCGCGTGTAAACTGAACGCCTTCGTGTTCGATCACCTCCGACAACTTCCACGGTATCGCGGACTCATCCAGAGCCTGGTCTCCAGGGAGCTGAAGGCCCGGTACCGGGGATCGGTCCTCGGCTTTTTCTGGTCGTTCATCAACCCGCTGATGCTGCTGCTGGTCTACACGTTCGTGTTCAACTACGTGATGCCCGCGGCGAAGTCGAGCAGGATTTCCAATTTCGCGCTGTTCCTGTTTTGCGGACTCCTGCCGTGGACCTGGTTCCAGGCGTCACTCACCGAGTCGTCCAACATTCTCATCTCGGGCGGCAACCTGATCAAGAAAGTCATGTTCCCGGCGGAGATTCTGCCCATCGTCACCGTTCTCGCGAACCTCGTGCACTTCCTTCTGGGGCTCCCGATTCTGGTGGCGTTCCTGATCTATTTCGACACGCCGCTCCAGGTGTCGGAGCTGCTCTGGTTTCCGGTTGTCGTGCTCGTCCAGCTGCTGCTGACGGTGTCGCTGGCGCTGATTCTGTCGGCGCTGACGGTCCACTTCCGGGACATCAAAGACATTCTTGCGAACGTGATGACGCTCTGGTTTTTCGGGACGCCCATCCTTTATTACTGGGCCGATGCGCCCGGCGGGATCCGCCGCTTTCTCGATCTGAACCCGTTCACGCACCTCGCGATTTCGTATCAGGAGATTCTCTATTTCGAGGGGGATTTCGGTCATTGGAAGTGGCTGCTGGCGCTCGGCTTCGCCTCCGCGCTGCTGTTCCTGATCGCGTATTTCCTGTTCGATCGGCTGCGCGACTCGTTTGCCGAGGAGGTGTGATTCCATGTCCCACCGCAACGACGCAGTGGCGCAGGGGTTTTTCGGTTTTCGATCCGTCGGATCTTGGCGTCTTCGCGTCTCTGCGGTGAGATACAACAAAAAGAACCAATGAACGCGATTGAGCTGGTCAACGTCACGAAGATCTATCGCAAGTACGCGAGGCGCAAGCAGTTCGCGACGCTGAAGAGCGCGCTGCTCTCAGGCAGTGTCATTCACGATCTCCAACCCGACGAGACCTTCCCCGCGCTTCAAGGCGTGTCCTTCAATGTGGCTCGAGGTCGCACGTACGGCATCATCGGGCGAAACGGATCAGGCAAGAGCACTGCGCTGAAGCTCGTTGCGGGCATCACGAAACCGACCACCGGGACCGTGAAGGTCGAGGGCCGGATATCCGCGCTCATCGAACTGGGCGCAGGATTCCATCCGGAGATCTCCGGCCGAGAGAACGTGTTCATCAACGGCATCATGCTCGGGCTCACGAAGCGTGAGGTGACCCGGCGCTTCGACGAAATCGTCGAGTTTGCCGAGGTGCAGGAATTCATCGACGCGCCAGTCAAAACGTACTCGTCCGGCATGTATATGCGGCTCGGGTTTGCCGTTGCGATTCACGTCGATCCGGATGTGCTCCTGGTGGACGAAGTACTCGCCGTCGGCGACGAAGGCTTCACCCACAAGTGCCTCGACAAGTTCGGCGAGTTCAAGCGCCGCGGCAAGACGATCCTGCTGGTGACCCATTCGCTCAACCTGGTCGAGCGCTTCTGTGACGAAGCACTGTGGCTTGACGGCGGAAAGGTGCGGGGCTCAGGAGACCCGAAGCGCGTTGTTGGCGCATATCTGACGGACGTAGGGAAGAGCGAGGAGAAGGAACTCGCGCGACTGGAGGCCAGGTCAGAGCAGAGGGCAGAAACCGAGGAGCCGGCAGTCCAGAGTCCAGAGTCCAAAGCCCAGGGCCTCGCACCGAACGGCTCCGTCCTCGAAGACATGACGCGCACCGACGAGGGCCGGTGGGGCTCTCGCGAGATGGAAATCACCGGCGTCACGTTCACGACGGCGCAAGGGGAGGTGTCTCACATCTTCCAGTCCGGCGATCCGATGGCGATTCACCTCGGCGTTCGCGCGCATCAGGCATCCACAGATTTCGTTTTCGGCATCGGTATTTACAGCGCCGACGGCGTGAACTGCTACGGCACCAACACGCATCTGGAGGAGTTCATCGCGCAGGAAGCCCGCGGGGATGGGGAGGTCACGTTCAATATCGAGAGCCTCGACCTGGTCGAGGGCACGTACAAGCTCGACGTGGCAGTTCACAAACGCGACGGCTACCCGTACGACTATCACCGGCTGCTCTACACCTTTCGCGTCAAGTCCCGAACCAAAGAAGTGGGGATTTACCGCCCGCGCCACGTGTGGACATTCTCGCCCACCATCAAACTGACGAAAAGTTGACTACGAAAGTCCTGACGCTCCCCGAGGCGAGAGCATTCGTGGAGCGCGCACGGCGCTCCGGCAGGACGGTCGTCTTCACGAACGGCGTCTTCGATCTGCTCCATCCGGGCCATGTGCGGTACCTGAGCGATGCTCGACGGGAAGGGGACGCGCTGGTAGTCGCGGTCAACTCGGACCGGTCGGTCCGCACGATCAAGGGACCGTCGCGGCCACTCAACCCGCAACATGAGCGCGCGGAAGTGCTCGCTGGGCTGGCGTGCGTCGATGCAGTCGTGGTGTTCGACGAGGACGACCCGCGGGAAATCATTGACCTCCTTCAGCCCGATGTCCTCGTCAAGGGCGCCGATTGGGCTGCCGACGCGATTGTCGGCCGCGAAACCGTCGAGGCGCGCGGCGGCCGAGTGGTGCGTGTCCCCCTGGCGAAAGGCCACTCGACGTCGGCCATAATAAGAAAGATACAGGGGCTCTAGAGCCATGCCGACGTCTACGTCCCTCAACCTCCAGGCTCTTCTCAAGACCGCGGCGGCCAGGACCGGAATGGATTCATCGGCCTCGCACGTCCGAGGCCTGTCTTCGCCTGCGCAGGCCCTGTATGCCGCTGTGCGGTCGAGTCATCGCAAGAGCGCCCTTTCCATCGTCGTCGTGCCCGCTGACGAAGACGTCGATCGCTTCTGCATCGACGCGCGATTTTTCATTGCGGCGCTCGAAGGTGCCTCTGCAGCCGCGCTCGAGGACGCCGTCAAGCCTTTCCCCTCCCTGCAGATCGATCCCTACAGAGCCATCGCGCCGCACTTCGGTGTCGCGTCTGCGCGCGCTGCAGCGCTTCACGCGATCGCCCGCGGGACAGCCAAGGTCGTGGTGGCATCGGCTGCTGCGCTGCTGTCCCGCCTCAGCGCGCCGGACAGTCTCGAGGCTGCCGCCCTCGAGCTCAGGAACGGGATGGATCTCGATCCCGTCGTGCTGGGGGACCTTCTCACCGATGCCGGCTTTATACGTGAAGATCCCGTCGACGAGCACGGCGAGTTCTGTGTCCGCGGCGGCATCGTTGATTACTTTCCAGCCGGCGCCGACAATCCGATTCGCGTGGAGTTCGTGGGCGAAACAGTCGAGTCAATTCGCCAGTACGATCCATCGACCCAGCGCTCAATCAAAACGCTCGATCAGGCCGCCGTCGTTCCGTTGACCGAGAAGGCAGGCACGGCGACCTTCTTCGACTACCTGCCGGGCGATCGCGACCTGTCCTTCATCGTCATTGAAGAGGAGGAAGCGGCCGCGCACGCCACCAAGCTCATCGCGCAAACGCAGGCGAGCTTCGAAGAGGCAAAGATTGAAAACGCGGCAGCACCGTCACCCGATGCGCTGCTGATTCCGTGGACGGACGTGGTGGATCGGCTGGCAAGCGCGACGCGCGTCGACCAGCTGGCCATTGGGGCACTCGCGATCCCCGCGCACCCCACGCACCCCACGCGCCCCACGCGCCCCACGAACCCCGCCTTGGACATCGCCTGTCAGCCAGCCGTGGAGTTCCGGGGGCGCATTCAGGAATGGGTCGCCGAGGTCAAGCGCATGCGAGAGCGCGGCGACACCGTGCTGTTCGTGGCCGGCAGCGAAGGGCGCGCGGAGCGCACGGCGGAGCTGCTGACCGAGTACGGCCTTCGGAGCGTGCTTGTCGACCGTACCGACGAATTGCTGAACGTGGCGGTGTACATCACCGTCGGGCAATTGTCGAAAGGGTTCCGCCTGCCTGGCGCCGAGCTGCAGATCATCGCCGAGCCGGATGTCTTCGAGGAGGAACGCACCAGGGTCGAGCGCAAGGGAGACCGGCACCGGTCGGTCGCCAGGACATTCTTATCCGACCTGCGGGATCTCAAGGTCGAAGACCTGGTCGTGCATGTCGACCACGGCATCGGACGGTTCGTCGGCCTCAGACAGATCGGGATCGGCGACTCCATGCAGGAGTTCATGGAGCTGCGCTATTTCGGCGAAGACAAACTCTTCGTTCCGGTGGAGCGGCTTGACCTTGTTCAGAAGTACAGCGGCACGGCGAAGCCCGCGCTGGACAAGCTCGGCGGTACCTCGTGGGAACGAACCAAGACACGCGTCAAGAGGGCCATGCGCGACATGGCCGAAGAACTGCTGAAGCTTTACGCGGCGCGGAAGGCGGTCCCGGGGCATGCGTTCAGTCCAGACTCTCACTGGCAGCGCGAGTTCGACGATGCCTTCGAGTGGGATCTGACGGTGGATCAGCAGAACGCCATCGACGACATCAGGCGCGATATGGAATCGCCGACCCCGATGGACCGGCTCCTGTGCGGAGATGTCGGCTACGGCAAGACCGAAGTCGCGATGCGCGCGGCATTCAAGGCGGTGATGGATGGAAAGCAGGTGGCATTTCTTGCGCCGACGACCATCCTGGCATTTCAGCACCAGAAGACGCTGACCGAGCGATTCGCGGGATTTCCCGTGACGATCGACATGGTCAGCCGGTTCCGCAGCAAAGCCGAGCAGGATCAAATCATCAAGGATGTTGGCGCGGGAAAGATCGACATCATCGTCGGCACGCACAGGTTGCTGTCGCGAGATTTCCAGTTCAAGGACCTGGGTCTGCTCGTGGTCGACGAAGAACAGCGCTTCGGTGTCTCCCACAAGGAGCGGATCAAGCAGATGCGGCGAAAGGTCGACGTGCTCACAATGAGCGCCACGCCCATTCCACGCACGTTGAACATGTCGCTCGTAGGCATTCGGGACATGTCGATCATCGAGACGCCGCCGAAGGATCGACTCTCGATCCAGACCAATGTCGTCAAGTTCGATTCGCAGGTCATTGCGCACGCTATCAGGCACGAGCTCGAGCGCGGCGGGCAGGTGTACATCGTTCACAACCGGGTCGAGTCGATTTTTTCCATCGGCGATCTGGTTCAGCGCCTCGTGCCCGAGGCGCGCGTGGTGGTGGCACACGGGCAGATGGCGGAAGACGAGCTCGAGAGGGCGATGCTCGACTTCATCAATAAGAAGTACGACGTGCTGCTGGCGACCACCATCATCGAGAACGGTCTCGACATTCCGAACGTCAATACCATCCTCATCAATCGCGCCGACCGCTACGGTCTGTCCCAGCTGTACCAGTTGCGCGGCCGCGTCGGACGCTCGGATCGCCCTGCGTACGCGTACTTGCTGATTCCACCGGACGAGACGTTGTCGTCCGTGGCCAAGAAGCGGCTCGCGGCGATCCGCGAGTTCAGCGATCTTGGCAGCGGCTTCCGGGTGGCCGCGCTCGATCTGGAAATACGGGGTGCCGGCAATCTTCTCGGGGGCGAACAGAGCGGCCACATCGAGACCATCGGGTTCGAGATGTACATGAAGTTGCTCGAGCAGGCGGTGCGCGAATTGAAAGGCGAGGAGCTTATCGACGACGTGCGCGCGGTTGTGAACCTCCGCGTCGACCTGAAGATCGATCCGTCGTACGTGCCGGAAATGAACCAGCGCCTGATGATTTACCGGAAGATCGCCGATGCGCGCAGCGACGCCGAGCTCGACCAGGTCCTCATCGAGCTGCGCGATCGCTACGGCCCCATGCCCGAGACCGTTGAGCATCTCGAGCAGTACGGTCGCATACGGATCATGGCCGACAGCCTGGGTATCGAGTCGATCGACCGCGAGGCTCAAACCGTCGTCATCAAAATACGGCCGGATAGCCAGGGCAGGCGTCTGAATCTGGAGCGCCTGCTCAAGGTCGTCGGCGCGAGGGCCGATACGACCTTGGTTCCGCCCGCGACGATCAGGCTGGACCTGAGAGCCGGGCCGAAGGCCGGTCTTACGACTGGCACAGTCAAAACAGACATCGTGCCGGCCGGCAAGCCGCCCCAGCCACCCCTGGGTACGAAGGTGAAGGCACGGCAAAGCAGCGGGGCCAGCTGGTGGACGGCGCGCGCGACGGCCGGTGAGGTCACAGCGGGCTTCACCCGGGAAGAGATTTTGAAGCCGCCGAAGGAAGATCCGAGCGCGCCGGGCGGGGTGTTCACGAGGGTGCGAAGTTTGTTGGCCGAACTGGCCGGAATACAATAGGACCAGATGAAGAACGTATTACTCGCCGCCTTGACCGTCTCCGTTGTGGGATCCGCAGCCCTGTCAGCCGAAATCCTCGAGCAGGTGCTCGTAAAGGTGAACGGTGAGATCGTCACCCAGACCGAGTTCCACCGGATTCAACTCTTGGCGCTGCGCGAAATGCAGAACCCAGCAGAACCGAGCCGGCTGTCCGACGCAGAGTTGTCGAAGACACTTGCGCAGATCACCCCGCGGGCCATCGTCACGCTGATCGACGAAATGCTGTTGATGCAGCGCGCGACAGAACTGGGCCTCGCTGTCAGCGATGCACAGTTCTCGCAGGTGCTCGAATCGATTCGCAAGGACAACAAAATCGAGTCCGAGGCGGCATTCGAAGCTGCGCTGAAAAGCGAAGGAATGACCCTTGGCCAATTGAAGCAGATGCTCAGCAAGCGCATCCTGATCGGGCAGGTTCAGCAGCGCGAGATCGGCAGTCGTATCGAGGTGACCGAAGCGGAAGAGCGCACCTACTATGACGCGCATCTGTCGGAGTTCGGTACCACGCCGAGCGTGACGCTTCGCGAGATTCAGGTGAACGCCATGGTGGATCCCGTGAGGAAAGCCGCGAGTGTCGGCGCACTCGACGATGCCCGTGATAAGGCGACGACAATCAGGGAGCGCATCGTCAAGGGAGAGCCGTTCGAGAAGGTCGCCGCAGAAGTTTCTGACGCACCCTCTAAAGCCAACGGCGGTCTCATCGGGCCGATATCCCGCGACGATATGAACGAGGAGCTGCTGAAGATGATTTCGACGATGAAGGCGGGCGACATCACCCCTGTGCTGAATACTGCCGCCGGCGCGCAGTTCTTCCAGCTGCAGTCCTCGATCGAATCGACAACGCTTCCGTTCGAAGCGGCTCGAGCACGGATTGCCGACAGGCTGACCTCTGAGAAGGTGGACGCCGAATTCAAGAAGTACATGGTACGGCTGCGCGCCCAGGCCATCATCGAATGGAAGAACGAGGATTTGAGAAAAGCCTGGGAGATCGGTATCGCAGCTGAACCGACGTTCTAGAGCCAATGTCTCAGAGTTGGTTTGCCATCTGGACGCGCTCGCGTCACGAGCATGTCGTCCGCGAACAGCTCGAGCGCAAGCACATTGACGCGTTTCTTCCCACCATTACCCGATGGAGCCGCTGGAAGGATCGCAAGAAAAAGGTCGACTGGCCCCTCTTTCCTGGTTATTGCTTCGCGCGATTCGAGCCGGACCAATTGCTACCCATCCTGAAATGCACCGGCGTGGTGAGCATCGTGTCGATAGAAGGGAAGCCGGCGGCGATTCCCGACCACGAGATCGACGGCATTCGCCGTCTCCTCGAGAGCGATCTTCAATATGACCCTTGCCCACTGATCCGCGAGGGGATGATGGTCGAGGTGACTCACGGTGCGCTTGCGGGTGTCATAGGGCGGCTGGTTCGAAAGGGTGCGCACGCACGCCTCATCATATCGGTTGACCTCATCGGCCAGGGCGTGAGCGTCGAAGTGGACGCGGCCGACGTCAAGCCGTACTAAGTCCGTACACCGTTTGGTCTGGCTTCTGCATGATTCTCCTGGGAAGGTCCAAAAAGGAGAAGACCATGAGAACGAATTCGCTCGGAGTCATTGCAGTATTCGCGCTCATCTGGGGATATGCCCCGGGCATGGCGGCGCCACCTCCCGACATGGATGGCGTGCCGCTGACGCTGTCCGGATGCGTTGTCGCCGGCGAAGGCAACGACAGCTTCTTACTGACAAACGTTGTCGTGGACGGAACCGCGCTGGCGCCTGTGAACGCCTTTTATCGCTTTAATTCCACGGATGGCCTCAAGCGCCACATCGGGCACCGCGTCGAAGTGAAAGGAAAGGCCGACCTTGACGACGTCGACAAGGGCAAGGTGCGCGTGAGAACAGAAGACGGGCGAGTGACAACCGAAGTGTCGTCGGAACGCCGGTCGGTGAAGGCAGCCGACATATGGTTCGGCACCCTCGGGGCAATGAAACTCGACGCGAACGTTGCGACGTACAAGTTCAATGTCGATTCGGTGAAGCGGTTGGCGGGCAATTGCGCCCATGCTGCGGCGGCGCGCTAGGCGGGAGGGGCATTCGTTATACTGACCGAGGTGACTGAATCCAGAAACGCGCCTCCGAACGCTCTACAGATTGGGCAACAGGTTCTCGATTCGCCTTTCATCGTGGCTCCGATGGCGGGGATGACTGATACCGCCTTCCGCCGACTGGTGAAGCGGCATGGAGGGTGCGGGCTTGTTGTGACCGAGATGGTCAGTTCCGAGGGGCTGGTGCGGGGCATCGATCGCACGCTCGAGTTTGCCGAATACACCGAAGAAGAACGCCCGGTGTCAATCCAGATATTCGGCGGCGATCCGGCGAAAATGGCGGACGCCGCGCAGATTGTCGAGGCGCTCGGAGCGAACATCGTCGATGTGAACATGGGTTGTCCGGTGCCGAAGATCGCAAAGCACAACGCCGGATGCAGCCTGATGCGGCAGCCGGAGCATGCCGCTTCGGTGATCGCCGCGATGACCAGGCGCGTGAAGATTCCCGTCACGGTCAAAATGCGCGCGGGGTGGGACGAGCAGCATATCAACGCGCCTGAGTTGGCCAGGCGTGTAGAGGGTGCCGGAGCGTCAGCGGTAGCCGTGCATGGCCGAACGGCGGCGCAGTCGTACTCGGGGCACTGCGACTGGCACCTTATCGATCGCGTTGCTGAGTCGGTGAAGATTCCGGTCCTCGGCTCCGGTGACTGTCTCGAGCCCGAGGATATTCTCGCGCGCATGGCGACCGGCGTGCGAGGCGTCCTCGTCGGGCGCGGCGTACTTCGGAATCCATGGATTCTCGCGCAAGCGGCCGATCTCGCCGCCGGCCGTCCGGCTCGACAGGTGACGCTTCAAGATCGCGGTCACTTTCTCCTCGAGTACATGGACTTGCTGCTGACAGAAGATGGAAGCGAGCCGGTCGGGTTCAGACACAGAGCGGGACAGAATGGGTCCCCATTCTCAGAGTTGAAGGCCCAAGGCGACCGCGCGCGGCATGAACGATGGGTGATCAACAAGCTGCGAGCCCTCATGTCGTGGTATTCGAAGGGGCTCCACAACGGCGGGCACTTGCGAACCGAGATCAACGCGGCCAGCTCCATCTCGCACGCGCGAGACATCGCCCTGCGATTCTTCGAGATTGCCCCGGACCTGCTTATTGGCTCCACGACCTAATTCATCCTGTTTCGCGGTATGCGCCGCGGTCTTCCTTGCCGTCATCGTGTCTCCCGGCTGCGCTGAGAATCATCAGGAGAGGCAGGTTGAGGCGGCATACGACAAGGCCACGGGTAAATTAAGGCAAGTGACTGTAGACGCTGGCAAGGATGGTAAGCCGAACGTTATCAGCTACATGGATGGAAATAAGTTTGTCCGCATCGAGATAGATACAGACGAAGACGGCAAGATCGACCGGTGGGAATACTACGGGTCCGATCAGGAGCTCGAACAAGTCGGTCTTTCTAGGGCGAATGATGGAGTAGTGGACGCTTGGGCGTATCAGGGCCCGGGCGGCGCTGTGCAGCGGATCGAGGTCTCGACCAAGAGGAATGGAATACGCAATCGGTACTGAGTTCTACGAGAACAGCGCTCTGACACGAGCTGAGGAAGACACAGATGCGGACGGTCGGATAGATAAGTGGGAGCAGTATGAATCGGGCGCGCTCGTCACTGTGTCGTTCGATACGAGCAAGTCTGGCCGGCCGACGACAACGATCGACTACCGTAAGCGCTGAGGTCAGCTCTGCCTAGAGCGGTTTGACCTGGTAATCGTACGCCAGCGCCTCCTCCTGCAACTTATAAAACAACCCACCGAGCCGATCATGCGCGGGATGCTGAAGATATACCTGAAGGCCGGCGAGATCCTCGAATTCGATCACAGCCGCAAAAGGGAAATCGCGGGACATCAACTGTTCGTACGCGGCTCCGTGCGTGAGGCGCGCGCCGACATGGAAGCGCCGCACCGTAGGAATCTCTGTTGCGGCCGCAGTCAAAGCCGCGAACATCGCCTCGCGATCCGACTCCGCGATTCCCGACTTGGGTCGGAAGAGTACGATATGCAGCAGCACCTACATCTCGAACCGCTTGAGTTTTTCCACCAGAGTCGTCCTTTTCAAGTTGAGCAGCTTCGATGCCTGCCCCTTATTCCCCCCGGTTTTCTCGAGGGCGCGTCGAATCAAATCGTGTTCGATTCGATTGATATAGCGATCGAAATCGATCCCGCCTTCAGGAAGATTCACGTCAGGCGCCGCGGCGGCTTGCGACGCCTGCTGGATGTCGGGTGTGAGGTCCGCCGTCTCGATTTGCGTGCGCCCCCCGCTCAACGCAACGGCGCGCTCGACAGAATTTTCGAGCTGCCGAACGTTGCCGGGCCACGCGTACGCCATGAGGCAGCGCATGGCCTGCTGGGAGATCGTCAAGCTTCGCGGCTCGGATTCCGCGGGACGCGCGTGCGAGGATTTCGCTACGGCCACACTCGGCTCCACCACCCCAAACTTTTTCAGGAAGTGCTGAACGAGAAGGGGAATGTCTTCCTTACGCTCGCGCAACGGGGGTAGATGAATCGGAATGATATTCAGCCGATAGAACAGATCTTCGCGGAATGTCCCTTCCGTCACCATCTTCTGCAGGTCGCCATTCGTAGCGGCAACGACGCGCACGTCGACCTTGGTCGTGTGCGAGTCGCCGATGCGTTCGAACTCGCGCTCCTGCAGCACGCGCAGGAGCTTCATCTGCATTCCGGGACTCATGGTTCCGACTTCGTCCATGAACAGCGTGCCTTTGTGGGCTTGCTCGAGACGGCCTTGCCGCGTGCCGATAGCGCCGGTGAACGCTCCTCGCACGTGCCCGAACAGCTCGGCCTCCAGCAGCGTTTCAGGGATGGCGCCGCAGTTGAGGGCGACGAATCGCAGCGCACGGCGGGGGCTGTTGTGATGGATGGCGCGCGCGACCACTTCTTTTCCGGTGCCGGTTTCTCCGGTCACGAGGATCGTGCTGGCCGATGGCGACACGGTTTCAAGCAACTGGAAGAGCGCGCGCATTGCCGGGCTGCGGCCGATGAGCCCTTCGAACTTGTATCGTTCCTGCAACTGCGAGCGTAAATATGCGTTCTCCGCCGTGAGCTTCCGCTTTTCAAGGGCGGAGTTCAGCGCGTGGAGCAGTTCGTCGAATTGAAAGGGCTTGGTGACGAAATCTGTGGCGCCGCGCTTGATGGCTTCGACGGCGTCCTTGACGGTGCCATATCCGGTGACGATGATGGCCACGATGTCGGGGTAGCGAAGCAGGGCCGCTTCGACGACGCGCGTGCCGTCGAGACCTGGCAACCGCAGGTCCGTGATCACGATGTCGAAGGCAAATTCCGCGAGTTGCTCGATGGCTTGCTCGCCCGACTCCGCCTGCTGGACTTCAAACCCGTGCTCGACCAGTCGCTCGGCGAGCGTTTCCCGGAGCGGCGCCTCATCTTCGACGAGCAGGAGATGCTTTTTGGACTCGGCCATTGGCAAAACGTCAATACTTTGACACAGAAAATAGAAACCAAGAAGTTCAAAGTAAAAAATGTCGGTGTGCCGCCAAGAGATTGACATATGGGCGCACAGCCCTACAGAGTTCCAAATCCGGTACCGATACGGATTTCGAGGGAGGAACGACAGTGGACATTGATAGACAAACGCTCTCGATCATGAAGGCCTGCGAAGTAGTGGGTGTCAGCCGCCGCACGATCTACAACTGGATGGCCGGTGGCAAAGTGCAATTCGTGCGCACGGCGGGCGGTTCCGTTCGAATCTACGCCGACTCGCTCTGGAAGACACCGCAGTCGCAGGATACCGCGGCGATTCAGCACTAACCGTTCGAACGGCCGTCGGCAGGCAAGCGGAGATAAAATGAATCGTCTCTCGTACTCAGTTGCAGATCTGCTCGAGCGGGGCGCTATGGAACAGCCCAGGGAACTAAGGCAGCTCTTTCACCAGTTGAACAATCAGCTCGGCATTATCCTCGCTCATGCCGAGCTTCTTGAAAAAAAGGCCGCTGACGAATCGAGCCGGTCTCGCGCGACCCAGGTCGTCAGCAGCGTGCTCGATGCGATGGGCACGGCGAAGGAGATTCGGATGCAGATGGGGAATCGGACATCAGAAGCGTAAGGCGTCCCATACTGGCACCGTTCTCCGGCAATCCGTGGATCCTCTCCCTTCGCATCCATTTAGACCGACCCGCTCCTACCTTCAGATTTCTCCATGTGCAGTATTGCAACTTGTAACACCGAAAATTGTGATCAGAAACTGCCAACTATTTGACGATTTTATGGCGTTTTGTCAGTAATTTGGCGAAGTACGGGCGGTACGTCGGCCACTTTCCCCCTCCATTCGCCCCATATCGAATGGTTAACTATTAGCAAATAAGGGAGTTAACAATCTCGGCGTTCCGTTCTTGAACTTTCGTTGTTGCTTCGTATCGATATTGGTACCCCGCTTGCGATACACGTGGCTCGTTGCCGGACAATCCGGCCTTTCAGGAGCCAAAAACGAAATGCGCGCCCAACCAATGCCTGCCGCCACAAGCCGTCGCGTCGTCAATGGACTGCCATTCGTAGAAGCACTCGCACGCCGCATGGCGTCGACGATGCCACACTCGATTGATGTGGGAGACCTCGTGCAGGATGGCGTCATCGGGTTGATCGATGCTGCCCATCGGTTCGACGAGAGTCGAGGCATCAAATTCGAGACGTTCGCCGAGCGACGCATACGGGGCGCCATGATCGACGCGCTTCGCCGCGATGCCTGGCCGCGCGGCGTTCGCCGGGTCAGACGCGAGCTCGAAGCCGCGCGCGAAACACTGCGCCGCGAGCTGGGTCACGAGCCATCGCTGTCGGACCTTGCGAAGAAAGTCGGCACCGACGAGAAGCGCCTTGGCCGCACAATCGTCCGCATCCACACAATCGAATCCACATCACCACTTGCCACCAGCGAAACCGTCGACGAAGCCTGTCTGCCGACCGCATTGGTGCCGTCCGAGCCGGAAGCCCCGGACGCGGCGTACGAACGGTGCGAAATGCAGGACAAGGTTCGCGGCGCAATCGAGTCGCTGCCGCCACGCGAGCAGAAGGTCATCACGCTGTACTACTACGGCGACGTCACGATGAAGCAGATTGGCGCCGAGATTGGCGTCAACGAGTCGCGCGTCTCGCAGCTTCATGCGCGCGCGATTAAGCGCCTGCGCGTCGTGCTCGCCGACATGGCCCCGGCCGAGGCCATGAGCGCGCTCAAGAGCGCCGTGCTGGCGTTCCACCAGAAGCCAGTAATGGCGAAAGCGGCGCTGCCGCAGCGTCCGTCGGAGGCTGCCGACGTGCCCGCGGCGATCTCGGCTAAAGCGCCGGCGGTGGTCGTCAACATCAAGCCGAGCCGCGCGAACCGGTACGTGGCCGCTCGTGTCACTCCACAACCCGCGCGCGTGGCCGTCGCCGCGGCGCGTTAGCTCCGGAGGATATTTGTCAGGAGCCATCGGCCAGGTCGGTCGATGGTTTGAAGCCCGCCACGGATGTTGGCGGGCTTTCGTTTTTCTGCACGATTGAGTCGGCCTGCGGACCTACGCGAGAATCTCGCGGGCGGTGCGTAATAAGTCGCCGAGTCTGAACGGCTTGGCGAGCCAGCGGCAGCCGCTGTCCTGCAGGAAACGCTCGGCTTCGGTGCCCGCGACGTCACCGGTCACGAAGATCACGCGACGCGCGACGTCGGGGTGGGTTGTGACAAGGCTCTGGTAAAACCGCATGCCGTCGACCTTCGGCATCTTCAAATCGCACACGATCAGATCGTAGGGTGTCGCCCCAACGCGCCGAAGCGCTTCTTCGCCGTCGCCGGCGCGATCGACAACGAATCCGGCATCCGTCAGCGCCTCGCTGACCGCGGCCGCCAGCGCGGCCTCATCCTCGACGACCAGGACGGTCGACCCGGCGAGCGCTGCGAAGTCAGCTCTCTGGGGGGGCGCAGCGGGCCGCTGCAGGGGCGTGCCGCTGACGGGCATCTCCACGTAGAACGACGCCCCGGCGCCTGTCGTTGACGCAAGGCGGATGCGGCCGCCGTGCTCCTGCACGATCGCATACGCCACGGTAAGCCCGAGTCCCGTCCCCTTGCCGACCTCCTTGGTCGTGAAGAACGGATCGAAGATCTTTGGTTGCAGTTCGTCCGAGATGCCCGGTCCGTCATCATTAATCTCCAGGACAACTGATTCGCGCTCGACGTCGTGCCAGCTGCGCACGACGAGGGTGCCGCGCCCGTTCTCCGTCAGCATTGCCTGCTCGGCGTTGATGATCAGATTGAGCAGCACCTGCTGCACCTGATGCGCGTCGGCGAATACCTGAGGGAGTCCTGCGGCGAGCGCATCGACGATCGTGATGTTCGTGATGCGTTGCTCGTACGCGCGTAACGACAGCGTCTCGCGAACCACGCGGTTCAGATCGACCATGGCGCGGGTTGACTGACGCTTGCGCGCAAACGTCAGCAGGTTGCGCACGATCTTCGCGGCGCGCTCCGACTCGCTGAGAATGGTCTCGAGGCCGCGCCTGGTCTTCTCGTCGATCTCGGACGGCGGCCGCTGCGATAGCCGCTCCGCCCACGTCAGGATGGTCGCGAGCGGGTTGTTCAGCTCATGCGCGACACCTGAGATCGTCTGGCCGAGCGCCGCGAGCTTCTCAGCCTGCAGCAGCTGATGATACAAATCGCGCGTCTGGTCCTCGAGCTTCTTGCGCTCGCTCACATCGCGCACGAGCGCGTCGATGCGAACAGACCCATCCTGCAACGGCGAATCGGCGTGCGCCGTCACTTCTACCCACAGAGGCGAATTGTCGAATCGCCTCAGCCTCAGGAGATAGTCGGTCACAGCCCCTTCCGTCGCGAGGCGATCGATGAAGGCCACCCGTGCCTGAGGATCGACAAAACGGGGTGCATCGAACGGGCGGATCTGTGCGTCCCGCGCTTCGGCGGGGTAGCCGAACATGACTTTCAAGTAGGGGTTGGCCGCGAGGGTCTTTGTCTCTCGCGGCCCGAGGAGCCCGATGTAAACGCCTTCGTGAACCGCCTCGAACAGCCTTGCGAAGGCGTCGGCGCGGTGTTCGGACAAGGCTATTTACCCTGGGGCGGCGCAGGAGTCGGCGTTTCGCTCGTGGGAAAACGGGAACGGTAATCGCCCTGCACCTTCTTGCGGATCGCCGTGACCGACGCGCCCGAGTTCCTCATCTTCATCGAATCGACGGCGATGTCGATGCAGACGGCACAGGTGACGCCGTGCGGCTCCCATTCGGTGACGCGGCCTTCGGGACTGCGGCCTTTGACGAAACAGTCAGCATTGTTCTTATGGCCTGCATTGCCACACCCGCAGTAGCACGGCACGTAACTGGCGACTTCGGGATGATCGGCGGTGAAGACATGCGCATCCTTCAACACGTCCATCGGACGCGCGGGCATATAGCCGGCGACGTCGATCAGCGGCATGTCGAACCCGGGTCCGTGCGGCGCCCCAGGCTTCGGCCTGGGCGGAATGACGACCGCAGGCTGTGGATAGTCGGGCTCCTGCGGCGCGACTGCCGCACTGGGGGCATCTGCTTTCGAGCGCTGCGCTTCGGCGGATGCATCGCCGCCACCGGGCGGGGCCGTGCCCGGAGCCTGGTTGTCTGAGCAGGCGCCGAGCGCCATGGTGCCACAGAGCGCAATGATAGCCAGTGGAATCTTGAACATGGGAGCCTTGATTGTAACGCGAATTGAACGATTGAGTGATTGGAGGATTGGAGATTCGAGATAGGGGTTTCGATATGATGGGCACGCATGTCTTCAACCCGGTTCCCGCATATCCGCGCGCTGACTGCCGAACTGGCCGGATGGGGATTCTTCCTCTGCACGCACAAAGACGTCAGGCAGGGGCGCGGCGGCGACCTGTTCATCGCGCTGTCGCTTCAGGATCGCACCGGGGTGGTGAGAGGGCGCATCCTCAATGAAGCCGCTCGCCTTCGCGAAGAGTTCGCCAGCGGTGACTTCGTCAAGGTGCAGGGGCGCACTGACCTGTTCAACGGACGCCTGCAGGTCCTCATCGAGAAGATCAGGCGCGTGGATCCCGACCAGGACAAGGCGCAGGGTTTTCGTGAAGAAGATTGCGTGCTGTGCGCGCCGAGGCCGATTGACGAGATGTGGACCGAGCTCGACCAGCTCATTCTGCACGTCCGCGATCCGTTCGTGCGCGAGCTCTTGCAGCGCATGACGACGCGGCACGCCGACAAACTGCGCATCTGGCCGGCTGCGCTGACAGTGCATCACGCCTATCGAAGCGGGTTCCTCGAACATATCCTCGCGGTCGCGCGGTCGGCCCTCACCCTGGGCGCGTCGTACGGCGCGAATCAGGACCTGCTCACGGCCGGCGCTCTGCTGCACGACATCGGAAAGCTCGACGAGCTCGAGTACGACCGTTCCACCCGTTATTCACGGGACGGCAATCTCGTCGGACACGTCACGCTCGGCTCAATGATGGTGCGCGCGGCAATCGCCGCTATCCCTGACTTTCCGGACGTGCTTCGCGCCCAGATCGAACACCTGATCGTGTCTCATCACGGCCACAAAGAGTTCGGCGCGCCTGTTGAGCCCATGACAATCGAGGCGATGATTCTGTCGGCTGCGGACGATCTGGACGCACAGATTAATCAAGTCCGCCAGGCGCTCGCCGAAGATGGCGAAGGCGAGTTCACGGCGTACCATTCGAGGCTGGGGCGGGTCCTATGGCGAGGTTAGCCGTCCATTGTGCGGTCCTCGTATTGCTGGCGGCAGCGCCGGCCGTAGCGCAGGAGGAATCGGGGGCCTCCAGGTTCGGCAAGGTCATCCTCGGCGGCGTGGCCGGCTTTGGTCTTCATGAAGGCGGGCACCTCGTCGCGAATTGGGCGTTCGAAGAGCAAGTGAAAGTGAAGAAGGTCGACTACAAAGGCATTCCGTTCTTCGCGCTGTCGCACGCCCCCAATCTGTCGCCCCGCCGTGAGTTCGTCGTCTCGTCAGCAGGCTTCTGGACGCAGTACCTCTACAGCGAGCAGATTCTCACGCATCATCCCAACTTGAAGAACGAACAGAGCCCCTTCCGCAAAGGGATGCTCGCCTTTCACGTCGTCACGTCGCTTGTGTATTCCGGCGCGGCGTTCGGACGGACAGGCCCGCCCGAACGCGATACTCGGGGCATGGCGTGGTCAAGGCGCATCGACGAACGCTGGATCGGCGCGCTGGTGCTCGCGCCCGCACTCCTCGACATGTACCGCTATTTCAACCCGGATGCGCGCTGGGCGGCCTGGACGTCGCGCGGAGTAAAGATGGGGAGCGTGGCGCTGGTGATGAAATAACCGAATCTAACGGCTCACCGCGGGCCCAGCGCGAAGGTCATCGTGCCCTCGACGACCACTCGACCGTCGACTTTGGCATTGCCGGCGAGCACTCCCATCCGGCTGCGCAGCCGCTTCACGATCACCTCAATCACGACCACCGTTCCTGGATGAACGGGCCCCCGATACCGCACACGTTCGATCCCGGCAAAGAATGGAAGTTTCTGCTGGTTCTCCGGTTTGGCGAGAATCAGGATGGCGCCGACTTGCGCGATCACCTCCGTGAGGATCGTCGGCGGCAGCACCATGGGCCCCGCCGGTGACCGCATCAGATACGGTTCGTTCGACGAGATGTTTTTCAATCCAACGATGCGCTTATCCATTTCCAGCTCTGTAATGCGATCGACGAGCAGAAACGGATAGCGGTGAGGAAGAATCTTTTCGATGGCCGCGTACTCGAGCGGCAGCGTCAGCGGTTGCATCGGGACTGGTATTATACAGGTCGGTTTCAGGCTTCCAGGATTCTGACTGGTGCCTGAACGCGTCCGACCGAACGACCACATGTCTGAAACCGCCGCTCGTCCCCACGACCAGGAACTCGTCGCCACATTGTTCGAACTTGGCCGGGAAGTGTCGGCGGTGCTCGACTTCGACGAGCTGCTGCGCCGCATTCCGGGCCTCATCTCCCGGCTCACCTCGTTTACGGTCTTCTCCGTGTACATGCTCGACCACAAGCGCCAAGTGCTGAAGATCGCGTACGCCGAGGGCTATCCGCTCGACATGGTGCTCAACTTTCGACTCAGAGTCGGGGAGGGCATCGTCGGGGCCGCGGTTGAAGAGGGGAAAGCCATCCTCGTGAATGACGTTCATCAGGATCCGCGATACCTCGGAGTGGTACCCGGCGTCAACGCACAGCTCGTCGTGCCCCTCAGACACAAGAAACGCGTGCTTGGCGCGCTCAACCTGTTGAGCGACAAGATGGGCGCCTTCAGTGACCGCGACGAGCAAATTCTTTCGCAGTTCGGTGTGCACATCGCGCAAGCGCTCGCAAACGCGCGCATGTTCGACGAGGAGCGCCATTACGCAGAGACGCTCCAGACGCTCACGGAGATCGCCCGCGAAGTTGCGGAAATTCTCGATCTCGACGAGCTGCTCAGCCGCATCGCGATTCTGGCGAAGCGCGTCATCGACTATCGCACGTTCGGCATCCTGCTCGTGAACGAGGCCAGGCAGGTTCTCGAGCCCAAGATCGCGCTGCAGTACGGCGAGAAGACCAGCATGCTCAACATACCGATCGGGGAAGGACTCGTCGGGTATTCGGCGCAGCATAAAGTGCCCCTGGTGGTCGAGGACGTCTCGAAGGATCCGCGCTACATCAGAGTGCTGGACGATGTGCGGTCGGAGCTGGTGGTGCCGCTGCTGCTGAAGGATCGATGCGTCGGCGTGTTTGATCTCGAGAGCCCTGAGCTGGGAGCGTTTACCCAGCGTCACGCCGAGATTCTGGGCATTCTCGCCAGTCAGGCGGCCGTAGCCATCGAGAACGCGAGATTGTACGAGACCGTGAGGGCGAGTGAGCTGCGACTCGAGCGGGAGATCGAGTTTGCCCGCCGCGTGCAGAGCGCGTTGCTTCCAACCGAACCGCCGAAACGCCTGAAGGGCATCGAGCTCGCCGCGCGGTTCGAGCCTGCGCGGCAGATTGGCGGCGACCTGTACGACTACCTCACCCCGGACCCCGGCTCGCTGGTGGTGGCCGTCGGCGACGTATCGGGTAAGGGGGTGCCCGCGGCACTCTACGGCGCCTTCGCCGGAGAGCTCGTGAGATCACGGACCTTTCGACGCAGATTCACCACGATCCGGTCGAGCCCGTCCGGGGTGCTTGCCTCGATGAACGCGATTCTCCACGAGCGGCAGCTCGAAGAGTATTTCTGCGTGCTCTGCTACGCGGCGTTCGACTTCAAGAAGCGCCAGCTCGTCATGGCTAACTCGGGCCTCCCATATCCCATCAGGCGCAGCGGCGGCGTCTCATCGGCGATTCAACTGCCAGGTGTACCCCTCGGATCGTTCCCGGGCACCACCTACGAGGAAGTCACGTTCGAGTTGAAGGCGGGCGACCTATATGTCTTCTGTACCGACGGCGTTCATGAGGCTGAAGACCCTCTCGGTCAGGAATTCGGCGCCAATCGGCTGATTGAGGTGATCGATCAGCTCGCGGATCAGCCTGCGCAGTCGATTGTGGATGGGATCTTCGAGGCGGTGAAGAGCTTCCGGCAGGAGGGCGCTCGCGCCGATGACATGACGGCAGTTGCGGTGAAGATAACGGCGTGAAAACGAAAAAGGTAAAACGAAAAACGAATAGAGCCCGCTATGCCGCCTGGGATCTCTATTCGTTCTTCGTTCTTCGATTTTCGTTAATTTCTCCGTATATCCAGGTCTCGCTCTTCGAGATGGAGTCCGAGCGGCATTCCGTTGAACATCGCGATGTCGCGAACGACCCCTTTCACTTTCACGTGACTGCCTTTCGACGGGGTGCGATTGCCGCCTCGCGACAGCACGGTGATTTCGCCGGTACCATCGTTGAGCTTGTACATCTTGAAGGGCACCAGCGGTAGTCCGAACGAGCTCGTGACAGTCCCGTCGACCGTTACGGTGCGATCAGAGTAATGTCCGGCGTTCTGCTTGACGTCGGCGATGTCAGGGTTCCGCAACGTGCCGGCGCACGCAGAGAGCGCGAGGGCGAGCAAGAAAACTGATGCGCCGCGAGCAATAATGTTCATATTGAAATCCTCCGGCACAACGGCAAACCGCTGTGCAAACGGGGCCGGGCACGCATCGTGAACAATCGCGGAATGCGGCGATGCCAGCGCCTGCCTGTAGCGCATTCCGGTGATACGGCACGACCCCGCTGGAAGTAATCCAAAAGGTATGCCGCAAAAAAGGCCCGCAAAACGTTGATTTTAGAAGGAAAACGTCACTGTTCGTAGACAGTGACAATCCTGAAGACGGGCCACTAGCCCTGGGCGACGGCTTTGATGGGCAGAGCGGCAGGAGTGGCGACGATGGTCGCGAGCTGTGCGGCGAAGATGGTGGCGAGCGCCTGGGAGCTCTCGTCCTTCTCCGAGCCCCCTTTCATTTCAGCAGACATGACGCCGATGCATCCATCGCTGGTCATCAGAGGTACGATCACCGCGCCACTGGTGAACGCGTCTCCCGCGACCGTGCGCACTTCGGACGACCGATATGCGGACGCCGCTGCGTTATTCGCATCTCGGTGGATGCTTCCCATTCTCGCCACGGCCCTCTGCTCGTAGCCGTGGGCAAGCGCTGGAACCAGCGTCTGGCGTGACGGCTCGGCGACCCACACGATGATGCCGGACGCGTCGAGGACCTTCGCCGCGCGCTCGAGAAGACTTGGCAGCTGACGGCTTTCGACCACCCGCGCGAGCTCCCGGCACAGCTGTGCTGTCGTGAGCAGTTTCGGTGTCACCGCCGCTCTCGCCTTGGGCAGGGGCGCTTCGAATCGGACGGGGTCCGGAGCTGGCGTAGAAGCGACCTCGGGCTCTGCCGAAAGCTTTACGGTTTCTCCGGCCAATGCGAGACTAATCATCAGCAATAGAGTGACACCCGCACTGCCCCCCAGAACGAGGAGGTGGCTGTTACGAAGCGTGGCCATACCGGCATTGCGATGTTCGAGTTCTTCGTTGAGCGCTGCCGCCACCTGTGTTGCGGCAGTCGTCGTCGATTCGAGGCCATCCGAGAAAATCATGTCGGCAGCGAGCAGCGAACTGCCGCTGACAACGAAGTCTCTGACCTTGGTATCCAGGGCGCGGAAATTCTCGAGCGCGGCCGCTGCCGGCTTGAACGCGCTCTGGGCAGCCGGTGATGCGAGCGAGGCCTCGAACTCAGCGGCCTGCTTCTGCAACTCCGGCATCAGGCCCTCGACGCGAGACATCCAGAACGCTTCACCCTGCCCGCGCGCGACATATGCGAACTGGCCCGCGCGCACATCGTTGAGGGTCGCTGAGAGCGCCGCCGCCTGCCCCCGCACCATGTCCGCCGACGAGCGGTGCCTGTCGAGATCGCTGTCAATGTTCTTGAGAAGATAACTTGAGGTGAGCCCAATGGCGATGCCGATGACGACGATCACCGTGCGAACCAGTCGTGAGTTCATCGAGTACGTGAATATAACAGAGAAGAACACAATAGTACAGATAGAAATTCGTTTTTAGAAAGTTGGAAAGTACGGTGTCAGCAGCTGCGCGATGACGGTGAAGCGATTGGTGAAGATCAGCACGCCGACGATGACGAGCAGCACGCCCGAAACCACCTCGATGGTGTGGTAGTGCTTGCGGATGCGCGCCGAGGCGGCGAAGAACTTGTTAATTGCGAGCGATGTTGCGATGAACGGGACGCCGAGGCCGGCCGAGTACACCGCCAGGAGCTTCACGCCTTCGCCGACGGACTCCTGAGTGGCGGCCACTGCGAGGATCGCCGCGAGAATGGGTCCGATACACGGCGTCCATCCGAACGCAAACGCGACGCCCACGAGCATGGCGCCGAAAAATCCCGCAGGTTTGGCCGACGTCTGCATGCGCTTTTCGTTGTACAACCAGCCGATCTTCAGGATGCCCATCATGTGCAGTCCGAACAGGATGATGACCACCCCGGCGATCTTGCCGAGCAGCGCGAGATGCTCCATCAACAACGTGCCGATGGCTGTTGCGGAGGCACCGAGCGAAATAAACACGATCGAGAAGCCCATGACGAAGGCGACCGACATCGTCACTGCCCTGCGGCGGGCGCCTGCCGGGGCGACCGTGACGCCGCCGGCGCCGCTGCCGCGCATTTCATCCAGCGTCACGCCGGACACGAAGGAGAGGTAGCCGGGAATCAGGGGCAGCACGCAGGGAGAAATGAATGACAGGACCCCTGCGATAAATGCCGCCAGCAGCGTGACGTTTTCCATTTATTCGACGGGCTTCAGTCTGATGACACTCGGCGGTCCGCCCTCGCCGGGGCGCGACGCCGGCGCCGGGGGGAGCGAGCTCGGATCCAGTGCGCCTTTGACGGGAGGCGCATCCTGGAAAAGGAAGTCCCACTTCCACCGCTCGGACGGGTTCGACATCTGAAGCCACGTGCGCATCGACACCGGCCGGCTGAACCTCATCTGCTGCAGCATCCCGTATGCCTGCAGATGGATGAGCTCCGCGGCAATCTCGGTGCGCGCGCGCTCTGGCGTCGAGACCGTGACCCCGACGAGCATCGCGAAATTGGCGAGGATAAGGCAATCGTCCTGCGCATCACCTGGCGCCGCGATGACGGTCGCGGCGCCCTGCACTCTGCCCTGGTCGTTTGTGTACGACGCGTCCTTCTCGAACGAGGTGGAGCCGGAGAGCACGCAATCGGCGGCGGCCGTCAAATCCGAGCGCACGACGCCGTGCACGATCAGGAGCGGCAGCCTGCCGCTCTGTCGAGCGGCGACGATCCATGACAGATCCCCGAGCGATCCGGGAGGTCCAGGATCGAAGACGTAGAGCGCCTTCACCTGGCCGCCTTCGATAGCCCTGCGAAGCTCGCTGTGATCGGGCGCCGTGGCGCTGTCTGCCGGGACGTTCAGGCCGAGATCGCGCGCGCCGTTTACGTTGGGTGCGTTCGCAGCCGGCACTTTGAATTTCGCCCCCTCAGGCTGTCGTTTCTCGGTGACCGTATAGCCGACCGAGATCGGCGCGCCCAGACCGTGTGCGAGCTGCTTGAGCACATGCAGCTCCTCGAGCGATGCGTGGGCCGAGGTGAGGATCTGAAATCCGTCTCTGGCCTCCGCGATTGGTGCGCGAAGCTCCCGCCAGACGTCATGCCACCCAACCGGTTGCTGCGCTCCGTTCGACGCGCGTACCAGCGGCTGGACGAGACGCCGATCCCCTTCGACCCAGTGATAGTCGAAGCGGCCGATGTCGCACATCCAGTAACTGTTGACATCGGGGTTGAATCGCGGCGTCACGCGCGCCATCTGCGCGCCACGGGCCCACTCGGGCTTCGCCTTGATCCAGACGGTGGTGTTGCAGCCCTTCGAACAGAACGTGCAGATAGTGTCGCCCGCCAGGGGGTTGTCCCACGGCCGCGACTTGAAGCGGTAGTCGCGCGTGGTAATCGCACCGACCGGACAGACATCCATCAGGTTGCCCGAGAGCAAGGAATGCACGCCCTCTTCCTTATATGTGGAGATCTCGCTCCCGGCGCCACGATCAGTGACGCCAATCTGCGCATCGCCGTCGATATCGCGCATGAACCTGATGCACCGCGTGCATAAAATACAACGGTTGCGGTTCAACATCAGCGTGGGCCCGAAATCGACGTCTGCTTCCACACCCTCACCGTCGAATGTGCGGCGCGGAAATTCCATGCGGCTGCGGTCGGGGCCGAACGCGTACGAAAAATCCTGTAACGGACACTCCCCCCCTTTGTCGCACACGGGGCAGTCGAGCGGATGGTTAATCAGCAGGAATTCAAACACCCCCGCGCGTGCCTCGACGACGTCGGGCGTCTGGGTGTGGACGATCATGCCATCGGTGCACATCGTCGAGCACGACGTCTGCAGTTTCGGCATTTTCTCGATCTTGACGATGCAGACGCGGCAGGAGCCGTCGACACCGAGGCCGGGGTGATAGCAGTAATACGGAAGCTCGAGGCCGTGTTCAATGGCTGCCTGAAGGACTGTCTTGCCTTTGTCGACTGTCAGTTCCCGCCCGTTGATGGTGATCTTGACCGTGTCCATTCAGTGTCCAATTCTAGTGTATCTCGCAGATGATCCCCGGCGTCAGCGGACGAAAATGGCGGGCGCGGCATCGTCTTCGTTTACTCCCACGCTCCGCACAGCGCTCGTGACGGGAATGCGCTGGATCGTCACCTGCTCGACGACTGGAATAGTGACATCCGTCGATGATGCCGCGTGCTTCACCGACACCGTCACCGGCAGCTCGAATCGCTCGCCAATCTGCTCGAATCGCACGATGACCGCTCCGGGCTCGGTGGTGTAGCTGAACTTCAGCCGTGGCAGCGCCGATCCGTAGATCCAGCGGTCGAAGAACAGGTCGAGGTCGCGGTCAGTCTCGAGCTCGAACGCCGCCTTCACATCTTCCGTCCCAGCCTTCTTGAATCGCCACGCGGCGTAGAAGCGGCGGACGCCGCGGAAGAACGCGTCGTCGCCGATCAGCTTGCGAAGCATGTGCAGCGTCAACGCACCCTTGTTATATACAAGCGCCCGGAACACCCGCCCGTCGTTGCGGATGTGGCCCAGGCGGTATCCCAAATAGACAGGGCCCTGATCGGAACGGTCCAGCGTCCAGCGCGCCATCTGGGCGATCACCTCCCGGAACACCCCGTCCTTTTTCGCATGCTCGGCGTACATCGCGGCGAAATATTGCGCGAACCCCTCGCTGATCCACTGCTCGTGATAGTTCTTCCAGCCGACCGCCTGTCCCCACCATTGGTGCGCTGCCTCATGAGCCAGGAAGAATTCCGGAAACCCGTCGAAGTAGGCCGGATCGGTGCGCCACGAGACAGGCGTTGCCGGCGGGGGATGACTGAGCGTGGCAAAGTAGGGCGGGCTGTGGCCGCCGGGCTGTTCGCGCTCGACAATTGCCAGAGTAAAGCTCGGGTACGGAATGTCCGAGACCACTGACCCGTAGAACTTCATCACGCGCTGCGTCTCCTCGAACAGCTCGCGGCCTCTGCGCTGGAGCAAGCCGCTCGCCTCGACGGCGATCTCGCCGAACGTGTAGGACGCGCCGGTCAACGGCGCGTCGCCTTCCGCAGCCGCGATCGAGAACGATGCGGAATCGACGTGGACGAACCGGCTGGTTGCCCAGCCCAGATAGCGAACGGGCTGGGTCGCGCTGAAGCGATATTCCGCCCACGGCGTGCGCCCTTCGGAGGGGAGTGTCCTGGGGTATCCCTGGTCGAGCGATCCGCTCGCGACGGTCGAGTACCCCTCAGGTACGCGCAGCCGCAGCGTCGCGGTGGCGTAATCGGTGACGTCTCCCTGAGGGTACCAGCCCGAGCGGCCCGTGTAGACGTAGCTGGGCAGCGCTTGAATGCTGAAGAAATCGTTCGACTGCTGCACGACGGGTCCGGCCTCAGCCGGACTCTCCAAATCGATCGCCTCACGTTCGGGCGGTATGGCCGGCAGTCGCCCGCCGTATACGAACTCCAGGTCGAGCAGCTCGTCCCGTCGCAGGGGGGTCGGCAGGTTGATGATGATGTCGTCCTGCCCGCTGACGCGCAGCGCCATCAGATGGCCGTGCCGCGTGCTCGTGACCGAGCGCACGCTCAGGGGCTCCGCAAGCGTCAGGACAAGGGTCGAGATCGGGTCGCGCCGCGCGGTCAGCAACAGCGTCGCTTTTCCGTCGATCCATTCGCGCCGCGGATCGAAGCTCGCGTCGATGTCGAAGTTGACGATGTCGAAATCCACCAGGTCGTCTTCGTCGAAGAACGGGCCGCGGGTTGCCAGCTTGGCCTTCGACGGATAAATCGCGATTGTCCGGCTGCGCGTGCGATCGATGAACCGGATATCCTCGGCATCGCCGACCGATCGCATGTAGGTGAGGTGCGCGCGGCTCCCATTCATTTCAGCGACGAGGTCGCCGAACTTCGGTATCACCGACCAGCGTTCGCGGCTGAGGTCGGCGAGCTCGATGCCAAACGACAGCGGCAGGTTTTCCTGAAAGACCGCTTCGGCTCGGCGCAGATCGCGCGCGTCGACATCGCGGGCGTGAAATGTGCTGACGTCGAGCCGGCGGTCGAACTCCGCGGGATGCGCGCGCAGGTAGATCCAGTCGAAGCCGCTCGTGTGGGCATCGCCGCCGCTGTAAATCCTGACCTGACCCTTTTCCGCGGCCGGCGTCGGCGAAAACGTCATGTCGCCCCGGCCCAGAATGACGATGCCGGTGACGCCGGCGTCCGTCTCTGCGACGAAGCCGACGCCATTGGGCACGCGCAGCTCAAAATCCTCTGCGCTCATGGCGAAATTCACGATGCGGTATTGCTTCGCGGCATTGAGGGAGAGACGGTACAGTCCCCGCACCGTCGTCAGGATGTGCAGTCGCGCGATCTTCCACTCGGTGGCGCCGGACGATGCCCGGAAGATTCTGACGAGCCACGTGCCGACTCGAGCAGTTCTGCCGAGCTCGGTCAGCACGTCGACATACACGTCGTATGCAAGCCCCTTCGCGGCCTCGGGGATTTCGGCGCGCAGCCGCTCCTGCACGACGGCGCGCGTTACGCCACCCTGCAGCCATTCGCCATGGAGCTCGGAGCTCGTGGCCGCGCCTGAGGTGACGAGTGCGTCGTAAACGCGCGCATCGCCGGTGGAGAGCGCTCGCTCGATCTCGCGCAGAATGCGCGAAATGCCGTCGTTTGGCGCCGGAGTCAACTGCGCGTTCGCAGATGTCGGCAGGACAAGCGCGAGTGCGAGAAGCAACACCCTCACACAACCATTAGACCACGTACGGGGCCGGCGTACGGCCGGCGCAACGCTAAATAAGCCCGAGCTCCCGCCCCACTTTTGCAAACGTATCCAATGCAAACTGAAGCTCGTCGCGCGTATGGGTGGCCATGACGATCGTGCGCACGCGCGCCTTGTCGCGCGCGACCGTCGGATAGCCGATGCCCTGGGCGAACACGCCTTCCTCGAACAGCCGGTCTGACAGCTTCATGGCTTTCAGCGCGTCGCCCGCGATCACCGGAGTGATCGGGCTTTCGCTGGAGCCTGTGTTGAATCCGAGCCGCCTCAGTCCATCCTTGAAGAACGTCGTGTTGACCCAGAGCTGCTCGATCAGCTCCGGCTCTTCGACAAGAACGTCCAGCGCGGCAAGGCACGTCGCCACGACCGACGGTGGATGAGAGGTCGAAAAAAGAAAGGGCCGTCCGCGATGATGCAGGAAGTCAATCAGACCCTTGCTGCCTGCGACATACCCCCCGAGCGCACCGATGGCCTTCGACAAGGTTCCCACCTGAATATCCACGCGTCCGTGCAGGCCGAAATGATCGATCGTGCCGCGACCGTTCTTTCCGAACACGCCGCTCGCGTGGGCATCGTCGACCATCATGATGCACCCGTATTCCTCGGCAAGACTGCACAACTCGGTCAGGGCGCCGAGGTCGCCGTCCATGCTGAAGACGCCGTCTGTGATCAGGAGTTTCCGGGCGCCGGCCGGCAGGTCGCGAACGAGGGCGCGCGCCGCTCCGGCGTCCCGATGCGGGAATACTTTGATTGTCGCGCGACTGAGGCGCGCCCCGTCGATGATGCTCGCGTGGTTGAGCTCGTCGGAAATGACGAAGTCGTCCTTTCTAAGGACGGCCGCGACGGTACCGGCATTTGCGGCGAAGCCGCTCTGAAACACGACGGCCGCTTCCGTTTTCTTGAATTCTGCGAGCCGGCGCTCGAGTTCCATGTGAATCGCCATCGTGCCGGCGATGGTGCGCACTGAGCCGGTACCGACGCCGAACCGCTCGATCGCTGCGAGCGCCTTCTTCTCGAGCAGGGGGTGGGTCGTGAGGCCGAGATAGTTGTTTGATGAAAGGTTGATGACGCTGCGGCCGTCAATCGTCGTCCGGGCGGCCTGCCTGTCGTCGAGCACGCGCAGACGGCGGTACAGGCCCTGGGCCTTGAGGGCGGTCAGCTCGTCGCCAAGAAAAGACAGGGGATCGATGCGCATACTTTTTACTTTCTACTTTCTACTTTCTACTTTCTACTTTCTACTTTCTACTTTCTACTTCAGCTGAAACACCTTATCACCATCGAAATCACCGATCAGCTTCGCGCCGCGGTCAACAAGCCATCGGGCGATGCGCTCGCCCTCGTCATCGCGATAGTACGGCCCGTGTACGACTGCATGCGTAGCCCCCGATCGCATCAAGGTGTCCCACGACGACTGAGGAGCGTCGAGCGGATGGCGCAGGTGCGTGGCGTTCATGTTGTAGCTGAGCGGAAATTGACCGCTGTAGCCGTTCAGCAGGGGATGCCAGTGCGCGGTTGAATAGAACACGTACCGCAGTTCGTACGCCCATTCACCGAGCGGAAACTCGACGACCACCGTGCCAGGCGCCGGGAGAGACTTCAGAAAGCGATACGCCCCTGGCACCCGATCGCCGGTATAGACGCGAGCGGGCAGGGTGGCATAACGCCCTTCTGCGACGGTGCCATTGACAAGAATGGGCGCGGCGAACGCTTCGACGACAGCAAGCCCGCCAAGCGCCACCGCCATCGCCCCCCCGCGGCGAAAGCGGCGTTCCATCGCGGCGGCGCCGAGCCCGGCGGCGACCGACAGAAACAGCATGACGAGCATCGCAAAGCGCGCCGGCACCCGGAGGCCGTCGAAGCCCGGCACGTGGGAGTAGAAAAAATGGTACGGTCCAATCTCGCTGATCAGCCGGCCGTTGCTCCTGATTTCCGGCCCCAGGGACATGAAGAACGCTGCCGCTGCAGAAATCACCACGAACGCAGCGATGGTCGCAATCCATTCACGCACAAACGACCTCGCGCGCGGAGAGACGAGGACCAGGAGCGCGAGGATCACAGCAAGCACACGAGCGTTCCGCCAGAGGTTTCGCACGCTGATTGGCAACGGCCCGACGTGCGTGAACCCGTTGCCGGTCAGAATCACCAACACAAACAGCGTGTACACCGCCGCCGCCGCGACCAGCACCCAGACGATCACCGCGAGCGTCCCGGACGGCGCTGCAGGCCGGCCACGCGCGCTCGCCCACGCACGCGACACGCTGGCCCCGATACCGACGGCGCCAAGAACCACTGCAGCAACCGTGGGAAACAAATCTCCCTCCGCCTTTGGATACGCGCGCGCCAGGCGGCCCCACACCCGCGACTCGACTGGCGACGTCCAGTAGCTGAAGACGTCGGCCGAAAACGCCTTTACTTCGTTCAGCACACGGGGGCCGAACCCAAGCCGGCGCAACTCGAGATACGGCAGGAGAAACGGCACCGTGACCGCCGTTACCACCAGTGCCGTGGCGGTCAGAGCGATCCACACCCGCGCGTCTGCCCACAGCTTTCGCGTGGCCATCTCGAAGAGCGCATACGCGAGGACGAAGGGCGCAAAGAAAAACAGGAAGTAACCGTTCGACAGATTCTGCGCGATGAGCGCGGCGCCGGCACCGATGAGTGGCTCGAGGCGCCGCGTTACGAAATATCGACGCAGGCCGTAAAGAACGAGCGGCATCCACTGCGACGACAACACCTGGAGATGCGAGAACTGCGGCACGCGGTAGGGCGCAAATGCGTATATCAGACCGGCGGCGAGTCCCGCGCGCGGGCTGCCGGTAATATCGCGCACGAAGAGGAACATGCCGAGCCCCGACAGCATGAACGTCGAGAGAAACAGCAGGTTATACGAGAGGATGACGTTGCCGGTGAGCGCGTATACCGGGAGCATCTGGATCGCCTGCGCGAACAGATGCTCGGAATAGGCCAGCGTCAGCGGTTCGGGATGAAAGATGTTGGCGTTCCAGAAGTTGCGGATCGCATCGACATCGCCTGCGATGAATCGGAGCAGCCGATCGGCGTCCCACGCAAGAATCCACGCGTTCAGGAGCGAGTCCCCGAGATCCCACGGGATGTCGCGGCTGAGACCGGCGGCGAGCGGCCACGTAAACAGGAGGGCGACGGCAAGATACAGAGCCGCCGCCCTGACAGGGCTGAGGGCTGAGGGCTGAGGGCTACTTGTAATCAGCAGTAAATCCCGCAATTAGATCCCAGATTTCATTCAGCTGCGCCGGCGGCGCGAGCGTGACCATGCGGAAGTAGCCGTCGGCCGGGTGCATGCCGAACCCCGACCCGTGCACGCACAACACGCCGGTCGCATGGACGAGATCGATGATGAAATCGGCGTCCGTCTTTCCGGGCGGCAGCTCCACCTTCGGCATCGCGTAGAACGCCGCGGCCGGGCGCGTCGACGAGATGCCGGGGATCGCATTCGCGCGCGCGTGGACGAGCTCGGCCCGCTCGCGGAGCGCCGTACGGAACCGGGCTGATGCGATCGGTCGCCCTTCAGGGCCGCCACGACAGCGCGCTGCATCGGCATCGTCGAACACAACCGTCCTTCGGCGAGCTTCGTGATGGCCGCGAGCACGTCCGTCAGGCGGTCGCCTCCGCCGACGGCAAGCCAGCCGGTCCGCCACCCAGGTACCAGATAACCCTTCGACAATCCGGACAGCGAAATGACTGGCGCCTCGGGATCGAGCGCGCCGATGGGCGCGATCGGACCGTCGAAGGCGACGTCCTGATAGATCTCGTCGGCGATCATCGGCACGTTGTGCTCGTCGGCAATTTTCAGCAGCTCGCGTCGAATCGCCTGTGCGTACGAAGCGCCGGTGGGATTGTTCGGGTCGTTGGTGACGAACGCCTTTGTGCGCGATGTGATCAGGCTGCGCACTTCCTTGGGATCCGGCTGCCATCCGTTTTTCGGATCGGTGCGGTAGTACACCTCACGCGCGCCGATCTTGTGCAGGATCGCGGTGTAGAGCGGATACGTAGGGAGCGGGACGAGCACTTCGTCGCCCGGATCGGCGAGCGCAGTGAGAACGAAGTCGATCCCTTCAGACGATCCTGACGTCATGACAACGCGATCGGCAGAGACGGGCCAGCCGCGCGACGTGTTCTCGGCCGCCACCGCCTCGCGCGCGTCGAGCAATCCCACCGACGGCCCGTAGCCGTGCTCGCCGTTGCGCAGTGCCTGATGCACCGCGTCAACCATGTGCGCGGGCGGTTGGAACCCGGCATGAACCGGGTCGCCGGTGTTGAGGTAATGGATCCTCTTGCCTGCCGCCTCGGCCTTCCGCGCCTCTGCAACGACGCGGCGGATCGAGTAGCTCACCGTGGCCATGCGGCTCGCGGGCGGAATCATCGCGGAGGTCTTTGGGGTACCCATTGGATGTCGAGTTTATCAAAAGGTACGCTACATTCCTCGCATGGCGATACAGAGAGAAATCACCGTCAAACTGGCCAATAGTCCGGGCACGCTCAGCCGCGTATCGCAGTTGCTCGGCGCCGAGCGGATCAACATGCTCGCGATGTCGATCGATCCGTCGGGCCAGCTGCGGCATGGTCGTCGACAATCCGCTGCACGCCGCCAACACGCTGCGCGAGCAGCACTACAGCGTCGACGAGCGCGACGTGCTCTACACGGTGATGCCCAACGAGCCGGGTTCGCTGTCGCGCGCGTTGCGGCTGCTCGGCGAGGCAGGCATCAACGTCGAATACGCGTACGCGAGCGGCATCGATCGCGTGCCCATGGTCGGCGTCGTCATCGCCGTTGCGGATGCGCAGCGCGCCTCGTACGTTGCCGGCATCTAGAACTGAGCTCGCTATGCGGTTGTTCGTGCCCACGATGGACGCGTTTCTCGTCGAGTTCGACCAGAACGGACGCATCCGATTCGATAACGAGGACTGGTCGACGCCGTCGGTGCAGGAGCGGCGGGCGATTATTCACGCCGCGAAAGATCAACTGGACCACCTGAAGGAATTGCTGGACGTGCTGGAGAGTGAACTCATGACACGCTATCGTCTTCTCGCTGCCGCGCTGTTGGCCATCGCGCTCGCCGCCACGGCGGCGGCCATCACCATTCCCAAGGTCACGTACACCGACACGCGCCTCAAGAACGGGCTGCGCGTCATCGTGTCGCCCGATCGGGCGGCGCCGGTCGTATCTGTGGCCGTCGCCTACAACGTCGGATCGCGGAACGAGCGGCAAGGGACGCACCGGGTTCGCGCACCTGTTCGAGCACCTGATGTTCAAGGGCTCCGAGAACGTCGCCGACGGCGAGCTGGCCGGGCTCATCGAGAACTACGGCGGCAGCCATAACGGGCAGACCGACAAGGATCACACGCTCTATTTCGAGCAGGTGCCCTCCAACCAGCTCGACATGGTGCTCTTCCTCGAGGCCGATCGCATGCGATCGCCGGCCATCACGCAGGAGAACGTCGACAACCAGCGCGAGGCGGTAAAGGAAGAACGCCGGCTGCGCATGGACAACCAGCCGTACGGCAAGACGTCCGAGACGATCGGCGAGCTGCTGTTCGAGAACTTCGCCAACGAGCATTCGATTATCGGATCGATGGCCGACCTCGATGCCGCGTCGCTCGAGGACTTCGCGAACTTCTTCAAGACCTACTACGCACCGAACAACGCGGTGCTGGCGATCGCCGGCGACGTCGACGCGAAGACGGCGGTCGAGAAGGTGCGGAAGTACTTCGACAGCATTCCGCCGGTCGCCGCAGCGCCGCCGCTCGACACGACCGAGCCCGCTCAGAAGGAAGAGCGCCGCACGGTCATCAACGATCCGCTCGCCCGGCTGACGCTCGTCGACATCGCGTATCAGGTGCCCGGCGGCATCAATCCGCGATATGGACGCGCTGTCCGCGCTCGCGACCGTGATGGGCTCGGGCCGCAGCTCGAGGCTGCTATGAAAGCCTCGTTCGGCAGCAGCAGGTCGCGGTGCAGGCCGGCGCCGGAGTCGTGCCAGGCGAAGGGACCGACGTTCATGTATCTGGAAGGGATGGCCGGACCTGGAAAGGATCCTGCCGCGGTCGAGAAGGCCATCTACGCCGAGGTGGAAAAGATCCAGAACGGGCCGATTCAGGAATGGGAGCTCGACAAGGCGCGGAACGCGGCGCGCCGGAGCCTGGTAGGCAGCCTCGGCAGCTCGCTGCAGCGGGCGATTCTGCTCGCGCGCTACACCGTGTTCTACAACGATCCCGCGATTATCAACACGCGCTACGAGCGGATCGCGTCGCTGAAGATCGAGGATCTGCAGCGCGTCGCGCGCCAGTATCTTGTGCCCGCGAATCGCGCGGTCGTCGTGACCGTGCCCGCGCCGAAACCGGGTGCAACAGGTGCGAAGGGTGCAGGAGGTGCGCAGTGAAGACGCGTTCTGCCCTCTGCCCTTTGCTCTCTGCTCTTCGGTGCTGCTCGTCGTGCAGGCGCCGGTCCTCGGCCAGGGCGCCGCGGCGCCCCCGCGCCACCGGCCGCTGCGCCGTTCAAGAACCGCGCGCCCGTCAGCAACGACGTCATCAAGGTGAAGCTGCCGCGCGCGCAGGAAACCCAGCTCTCGAACGGCGCCTACCTGATGGTGCTCGAAGATCACCGCGTTCCGTCGGTGCAGTTCGAGATCATCATGATCGGCGCGGGCGGGTACTACGATCCCGCCGGCATGCCCGGCCTTGCCGATACGACGGCGTCGTTGATGGACGAAGGCACGACAACGAAGAGCTCCGAGCAGATTGCGCAGGCGCTCGACACGATGGCGGCGACGGTTTCCGTGTCGGCGAACGAGGGATCGCAGATTGCGACCGTCACCGGCTCCGCGCTCACCGATCAGTTCGACGCGGTGCTCGCGCTCGCGTCCGACGTGCTGCTGAACCCGAGCTTTCCGGAAAAAGAGATCGGACTTGTACAAGGTGCGCGCCCGCGCGGGACTCGAAGCAGCAGCGCAGCGATCCCGATTTCCTGAGGCAGGAGCGCTACTCGAAGGCGGTCTACGGCAACCATCCGGCGTCGAGCGTCGGGCTGACGCGCGAGTCGCTCGAGAAGATGACGCGCGACGCGCTCGTGAGCTTTCACAAGAGCAACTACGTGCCCGATCACGCCATCATCGGCGTGTCCGGCGACATCACGCTCGCCGAAGCGCGCACGAAGTTCGAAGCGGCGCTCAAGGGCTGGGCGAAGAGCGGGAAACCGCTGCCCGGCGTCGCCGATCCGCCCGACCACGGGCCCGATGAAGATCTCGCTCGTGAATCGGCCGGGATCCGTGCAGACCGCCTTCATGCTCGGCGAGCTGGCGATCAACCGCACCGCATCCCGATTACGACGCGATGGTCGTGATGAACCAGATTCTCGGCGGTTCGAACGGCCGGCTCTACCGCGAGCTGCGCGAGCGCAAGGGCTACACCTACGGCGTCTACAGCTACACGCGAGCGCTGCGATATCGCGGCGATTGGCGCGCGCAGATGGACGTGCGCACCGACGTCACCGAGCGCGTCGCTGCGCGACCTGCTCGCGGAGGTCAACAAGATGCGGGACGAGCCGGTTCCCACCGACGAGTTCAAGGACGCCCAGCGCTCGCTGACCGCCTCGTTCGCGCTGTCGCTCGAGAACCCGGCCGGCCTGCTGAACCTCTATATCGTCCGGCAGCTCTACAAGTTCCCGGTCGATTACTGGGACCGGTACACCGATCGCATCGCGGCGGTCACCCCCGCCCAGGTGCAGGCGGTGGCGCGGCAAGTATTTGGACCCCAAACGACTTCAGATCGTCGCGGTGGGGGATGCGGCCAAGATTGCGCCCAATCTGCGGCCGTTCGGGCCCCTGGAAGTTTTTGACGATGAGGGGAAGCCGGTTAAAGCCTCTCCGTAGTAGAATTTGCGCATCCGTAAAGGTTTTCTGGTGGAGGCAGCATCATGAGGAAATTTCTCGCATTCGCGGCCGTGGCGGCCGTTGTCGGCCCTGTCGGCCCCACTCATCGCGCAGAATCCCGCGGGCGGCTGCCGCTCCGGCGCAACGCCGCATGACGCAGGGCGGCTCCGGTCCGATCCGGATGCTGCTGATCACCAAGGCGCACGCCTACGAGCGCGAGCCGTACTATCAGATGTTCGACTCGATGGGCGCCGACATCACGTGGATGCACGTCGACCATCCGGCCGCCGAAGTGTTCATGACGCCGAAGTACGCGAACCGCTACGACGTCGCGTTCTTCTTCGACATGAACGGCGCGCAGGCCGACCTCGGCCGCTCGAAGCGCGAGCCGGCGCCGAACAATCCCGTTCTATCCGAACGGCACGCGGCTGGTCGTCAATCCGCCGTCGGCCGAGCTGCAGAAGGGGTTTCCCGCGCTGCTTCAGCAGGGCAAGGGGATGGTCTTCACGCATCACTCGCTGGCGTCGTGGCCGCACAGCTGGCCCGAATACATCGAAGTGATGGGCGGCGCGTGCGACTGGGGCAACTCGATTACGACGCGCGGCGTGCAGCATCCGCAACTCGGGCTTCTTCCCGATGACGCCGCAGCGCATCACCGTCGTCGACAAGAGCCACCCGATTACGCAGGGTCTCGGCGACTCCTTCGACATCATCGACGAGTCGTATTCGTGCCCCTACTACGAAGACTCCGTCACGCCGCTGCTGCGCACCGATTTCAAACCGGCCGATCACAATCGCAACCTCAGCCCGAACTGGAAGTACAGCAATCTCGCCGCGTGGGTGAAGACCGCGGAGAACAGCCCGGTCGCCTACATCCAGATGGGCCATGGCCCCGCGGCGTGGGCCAACGAGTCGTACCGCAAGCTCGTGCTGAATGCGATCAAGTGGGCCGCATCGCCGGAAGCGCTCGCGTGGGCGAAGGCGAATCCGAAGCGGATTTTCAAGTCGTCGACGAACTAGGAGACGACCGGTGATGACATCGCATGATTGGCAAGGGCCGCGTTCGTCGCGGCTGCGATTACTGTGTGCGCGCTGCCGCTCGTCGCGGGCCAGGCTCCGGCGGGACGCCAGGGCGGACCCGCCGCCGGCAGCGCCAGGCTCCGCGGCGCCTCATGGCTCAGGGGCGGCGGCGGGTTCGGCGGCGGCGGCGAACCTGAAGGTGCTGCTGATCACGAAGGGCCACGCCTACGATCGCGAGCCGTTCTATCAGTTGTTCGATCAGCCTCCGGTGGGCGCGAGCGCGCGCTGGACGCACGTCGAGCAGCCGGCCGCGGAAATCTTCTTCGATCCCGCGCTGGCCAAAGACTACGACGTGTTCGTGTTCTACGACATCAACGGCAGCGGCGACCGCCGCAAGCCGCGCCTCGACAAGACGGGCAAGCCCGTGCTGAACAAGGACGGCAGCCCCGCGTTCACGTGGGACGCGCCGCCCGCCGATCTCGTCGCGAATACGAAAGCGCTGCTGCGGCAGGGCAAGCCGATGATCTTCCTGCATCACGCATCGGCATCGTGGGCGCACAGCTGGCCCGAGTTCACCGAAGTGATGGGCATTGCGTGCGACTGGGGACAGCCGCTTCGCGTGCGCGGCGTCGATCATCCGAAGTCGGGCTACTTCCAGAACACGAAGCAGCGCATCACGCGTGGTCGACAAGGCCCACCCGATTACGCAGGGTCTCGGCGACGGCTTCGAGATCGTGGACGAGTCGTACAACTGCCCGATTTTCGAAGACTCGGTGCATCCGCTGCTGCGCACCGACTTCACACCGAAGGACGTCGCCTGAATCTGAATCCGCGATCGAAGTTCAGCAACCTCGCGGCGTGGGTGAAGACGGCCGAGAACAGCCCGATCGTCTACATCCAGCTCGGCCACGATCGCCTGGCGTGGGAGAATCCGGCGTTCCGCACGCTGCTCGACAACGCGATTCGCTGGGCGGCGTCGCCGGACGCCATGGCGTGGGCGAAGAAGAATCCGAAGCGGATCTTCAAGAATTAAGCAGGAGCGATCATGAAGACAACACTATTGAAGCAATTGATGGTCGTGGCCGTCGGCGGGCTGTTCGTCGCCTCCGCCGCGAGCACGCAGCTGGCCGGCCAGGCGGCGCGGCGGCCAGGCCGGCGCACCGGCGGCTCCCGCGGCGCGCGGAGGCCGCGGCGGCGGCGGCATTCCGCAGGGTGGACGCGGCCCGATCAAGGTGATGGTCGTCACCAAGGGACACACCTACGATCGCGAGCCGTTCTTCCAGATGTGGGACTCGTGGGGCAGCGACATCACGTGGTCGCACGTCGAGCATCCGGCCGCCGACGTCATGCTGTCGCCGAAGTACAGCAAGCTCTTCGACGTCTACGCGTTCTTCGACATCGGCGGCGCCGGCATCGGCCCAGCCGCGTCAGGGACAGCCGCCCCGGTTGTGCCGCCAGGATCGTTCAAGACGGCGAACAACCGCTTCTATCCGCCGCCGTCCGAGCAGCTGAAGACCGAGTTCCCGAAGCTGCTTCGCGAAGGCAAAGGGTTCGTGTTCCTGCATCACGCGTCGGCCGCATGGACGCACACGTGGCCGGAATATTCTGAAGTGATCGGCGGCGCCTGCGACTGGTACGCGCCGCAGCGCGTGCGCGGGCATCGACAACCCGAATCACGGCTACTTCGGCATGACGCCGCAGTTCATCTCGTTCGTCGACAAGAACCACCCGATCACCAAGGGCCTTGGCGACGGGTTCCACGTCACCGACGAGGCGTATGCGTGCCACTGGTTCGAAGACTCGGTGCATCCGCTCGCGCGCACCGACTTCCAGCCGGCGGATGCGACGAAGAACCTGAATCCGAAGGTGAAGTACAGCAACCTCGCCGCGTGGGTGAAGACGGCCGAGAACAGCCCGGTGTTCTTCACGCAGGTCGGCCACGGCGTCACCGCGTGGGCGACGCCCGCGTACCGGCAGTTCGTCGGCAACGCCATCAAGTGGGCCGCATCGCCCGAGGCACTGGCCTGGGCGAAGGCGAATCCGAAGCGCATCTTCAATTCGTCAAATTAGTCGGGAGACGATTATGAAAATTATTTCCAGAAAACTCGCTCTGGTTCGCGGTCGCGCTGGCGATCGCCGCAGGGTCGGCATCGCTGCTGGCCCAGGGACAGTGGGGCAGCGGTCCCATCAAGGTCGCCATCGTCACCAAGGGACACAACTTCGACCGAGACGGGTTCTTCAATTTCTGGGACTCGCTCGGCCAGGACATCACCTGGACGCACCTGCAGCATCCGGCGGCGCTCGAGTTCTTCGATCCCGCGATCGCCGACACGTTCGACGTCTACGCGTTCTACGATGCGCCGGGCCGCACCGCGACTGCCCGGTCCCTGACGGAAAGCCGACATACGAACAGCCGAATGCCTCGGCGAAGAAGAACCTGATTCCGTTCCTGCAGAAGGGGAAGGGGCTCGTGTTCTTCCATCACTCGCCCGCCGCGTGGAACCACACGTGGCCCGAATACAGCGAGATGATCGGGTCGGCGTGCGACTGGGGCAATCCCGTCACGTTCAAGGGCAAGACCTATCCGAATTCGGGTGCGCAGGGCGGCGTGAAGCAGCACATCACGGTTCTCGAACAAGACGCATCCGATTACGCAGGGCCTCGGCGACGGCTTCGACATCGTCGACGAGACGTACCTGTGCCCGGTCGACGAGAAAGCGAAGGGTTTGATTCCGCTTCTGAAAACCGACTTCGAGCCGATCGACAAGAACTTCCCAGGCCGGTATGCCGGCGGCTGGCGTTATCCGAACGCGGAAGCCAGCTCGCGGGTTGGGTGAGAACCGCCGAGAAGAGCCCGCTCGTGTATCTGCAGAACGGCCACGACGCGGTGGCCTGGAAGAATCCGGCGTTCCAGACGCTGATGCGGAACTCGATCAAGTGGGCGGCGTCGCAGGAAGCGCGCGACTGGGCGGCGAAGAATCCGACGAAGGTGCGGAAGCCGAGCAATAACAGCAACTAGCAACGAAGAACGCAGAACGAAAAACGAATAGACCAAAGGGGCGCGGCGCGATGCCGGCGCCCCTTTTTTGTGGCTTTATTCCTTTTTCGGTTTTCGTTATTCGTTACTTGGCCGGCGGTGTTGCGGGCGCCGGGGCGGCGGTCGCTGGCGCCGCGGCCGGCGTCGGCTGCGGCCGTCGCCGGATCCGGCTTGATGAACAACTCGATCACCTGCACGGCTGCCGCCGACTTGTTGGTGAAGCTGTGCGTCTGCCCCTTCACCATGTAGTACGCCTGCCCGGGCACTGTCGTGACGACCGGATCTTTCTCGACCGTCAGCTCGAGCGATCCAGTAACGGGCACGAGCATGTGGAAGGTCACGTCGTTGTGAACGTGCGGACGGCGGACGGCGCCGGGCTGCAGCGTGACCTGCAGCACGCGCACGTGCGGGTTCTCGACGACGTTGAGAAAGTTCACGCCAGGATCCGGGATTGCCGGTCTGGCCGACCTTCTGGCCGCCGCCGGCGGGCTTCGCCGTACCCGGAGCGGGAGCCTGGCCTGTAGCCGGCGCAGGCGTTGCGGGCGCAGGAGCCGCCGGTGCCTGAGCCTGGGCGAGCGCCGGCACGACAGCGAGCCCGCTGATCACAACTGCCATTCCGAACACTCTCTTCAGCATGCGTTTCTCCTGTGCGGTACATACATCCCATTCCGAAGCGCGATGTCAAACTGTTAAGCTTTCGTAAATGGATCTTTCGAATCGCGTGGCGCTCGTGACAGGCGGCAAACGGATTGGCGCGGTCGTGGCCATCGAGATGGCGAAGCAAGGCGCCGACATCGGCCTCTGCTACAACCGATCGCGGGACGAAGCGGAGAAGACGGCGGCGTCGATCACGGCAGTTGGGTCGCCGCGTGTTCATCAGGCAGGCGAACCTGACGAAAGCCGCCGATTGCGAGGCGTTCGTCAACGAAGGCGCGGCGCGAACTTGGCCGGCTCGACATCCTCGTCAACATGGCGTCGATTTATGTCGCGAAGCCCTTCAGCGAGCTGACGGTCGAGGAGTACGACGAGAACGTGGCGGTCGACATGCGGTCGGCGTTCATCTGCTCGCGCGCAGCGTGGCCGCACATGCGACGAGCCGGCGGCGGCAACATCATCAATTTTTCCGATTGGCTCTCACGCAGCGGTCGCCCGCGCTATACGGGCTACCTTCCGTATTACGTGGCGAAGACGGGCGTCATCGGTATTACCGAGGCGCTTGCGCTCGAGCTGGCGCCGGACAAGATCCGCGTCAACGCGATCGCGCCCGGTCCGATTCTCGCGCCTCCGGAAACCACTGAAGACGAGTTGGCATCGGTCGAGAAAGCCACCCCGCTCGGATCGTGGGGAGGAGAGCAGTCCATTGCGGATGCAGTCATCGCCTTGCTGGCCTGTGAGTTCGTCACAGGAGAAACGTTGCGGGTAGACGGCGGCAGGCACGTACGCTAGCAAGGAAGAACGCAAAACGATAAGCGAATAAAGCAACTCGTCGGGGCGTCTGGCTCTATTCGTTTTGCCTTCTTCGTTTTTCGTTACTGTACTGCCGCTCCACCAAGTGCATCTGCCAGCCGCTTTTGTTCATCGAACATCTCGTGAGGAACTCTCGAGCCGAGCGACTTGAAGAAGGTTGCTTGATCGGCTGACGCTTCCGCCCAGTCGCCGGGCTCGACGGCGACAAGTGTTTCCATCGCCTCTCTCGAAATCGCCAAGCCGGTCTGGTCGATCGCGTCGGGCGTGGGGACGATGCCGATGGGCGTCTCCCGGCCTTTCCCGATACCGTCGCACCGCTCGAAAATCCACTTCACGACGCGGAGGTTCTCGCGGAAGCCGGGCCAGATGAGCTTGCCGTTGCCGTCGATGCGGAACCAGTTCACGCGAAACACCTTCGGAGGCTTCGTCACGTTATGACCCATGTCGAGCCAGTGCTGAAAGTAGTCCCCCATGTTGTAGCCGCAGAATGCGAGCATCGCCATGGGATCGCGGCGCAGCACTCCGGTCTTGCCTGACGCGGCCGCAGTGGTTTCTGACGACAGGGTCGCTCCGAGAAACACGCCGTGCTGCCAGTTCTTCGACTCGTACACCAGGGGCACGCGGTGCTTCCGGCGCGCTCCGAACATGACCGCGTCCAGGGGCACGCCCTGCGGGTTCTCGAATTCCGGGGACAGCGTCGCGCAATTGGTGGCCGGGGTCGTGAACCGCGCGTTTGGATGCGTGGCCTTGTCCGGTGAATCGGGGGTCCACGGCCGCCCCTGCCAGTCGAGCGCCTGCGGCGGCGGCGGATCGTCGTGCCCTTCCCACCAGGGCGTGCCGTCGGGTCGCAGCGCGGCGTTCGTATAGATCGTGTCGCGCTGAATCATGTCGAACGCCGTGGGATTGGTGCCGCGGCTCGTGCCCGAAAGCACGCCGAAGAATCCGGCTTCAGGGTTCACAGCCCACAGACGGCCGTCCGGCCCTGGACGAATCCATGCGATGTCGTCGCCGACCGTCCACGCTTTCCAGTCCGGCATCGATGCGGGCGGCACGAGCATCGCCATGTTCGTTTTGCCGCACGCCGACGGAAACGCGCCGGCAACGTACCGGACGGGCCCGTCCTTGTACCTGCACCCGACGATCAGCATGTGTTCGGCCAGCCAACCCTCGTGGTTTGCACGATAGCTCGCAAGCCGCAGCGCCAGACACTTCTTGCCGAGCAGCGCGTTGCCGCCGTATCCCGATCCGATCGACCACACGGCGTTCTCTTCGGGCAAGTGCACGATGAAGCGCCGGTCCGGGCTCAGATCTCCGAGCGAATGCAGGCAGCGCGTAAAGTCGTCGGAATCGCCCAGGTGATCGATGGCCACTGGGCCGATGCGCGTCATGATCCGCATGTTCAGCACGACGTAGCGGCTGTCCGTAATCTCCACGCCGACTTTCGAATACGGAGACCCCGGAGGACCCATGAGGAATGGGACCACATACAGGGTGCGACCCTTCATGGCTCCGCGGAACAGCGGCGTCAGCTTCCTGCGCGCGACGTCGGGCGCCATCCAGTTATTGGTCGGACCAGCGTCGTCCTGTGCGGTGGTGCAGACAAAGGTGAGATGCTCGGTGCGCGCGACATCGTGCGGCGCGCTTCGATGCAGGTAGCAGCCCGGGAGCTTCTGCTGATTCAGCTCAATCAGCTCTCCGCTGGCGAGGCATTCGGCGACGAGGCGATCGCGCTCGGCTGCCGATCCGTCGCAATACACGACCGCGGACGGCGCCGTCAGGGCTTCCACCTCAGACACCCACCTCTGAACCGCCGAGTTCATGCACACATCCTATCGCAGAAGATTCTGCGTCGTGAAGTCGAGCATCATGCGGCGCAAGTGCACGGCCAGCGGCGTATCGCTGACGCCGTGCGCCGATTTGGGATAGATCATCATCCGAAATGGCTTGCCCGCCAGCTGCAATTCATGGGCAAACTGCATGGCGTGTTGCGGGTGCACGTTGTCGTCGAGCGCGCTGTGCACCAGCAGCAACTCGCCGCTGAGCTGAGACGCGCTGAAACGTGGCGAGCTGCGCCTGTAGCCCTCCGGGTTGTCCCGAGGGAGCCCCAGGTAGCGTTCGGTGTAGATCGTATCGTAGCTGCGCCAGTCCGATACGGCGCCTTCCGCAATCCCCATGGCAAAGCTGCGGCTGTGCGTCATCGCATACAGCGTCATGTAGGCGCCGAAGCTGATGCCGGCGATGCCGATGCGTGTCCGGTCGACGTACGGCTGCCGAGTGAGCCATGCCACACCATCTTCGATGTCCTGCAGCTCGAGCGCGCCCATGTTCTTGTAGAGAGGCCACGCGGACCCCATGCCTTTTCCGCTGGCGGTGCGGTTGTCGCAGATCCAGACGATGATACCGCGCTCCGCGAGGAGCTGGTGATAGAGAAAATCCGTGCCGCCCCATGCATTCACGACCTGCTGCGAGTGCGGTCCCGCATACGTGAACTGGTAGACGGGATACCGCTTCGCAGGATCGAAGTTCGGCGGCTTGATCATCATCGCTTCCATGACGAAGCCATCGCGGGACTTCACCTGCATCAATTGCGGCGCCGAGAAGCGATACTCCCTGAGTGCGGGAACGTCGTTCGCGTCGACCACACGCAACACAACGCCCGTGCTCGTGGAGTGAAGTCGCACTTGCGGCGGCGTCATCACGTCGCTCCATGAATCGAGAAACAGCGCGCGGGACGGACTCAGGAATACCCGATGGCGTCCGTCAGTCGTCGAAACACGCTGGAGATCCGACCCGTCGACGCGCACGCGATAGAGATCGAGGCCGACAGCGCTGTGCGTCGTCGATGTGAAGTACACCCATGAGCCGGCGGTGTCGACGCCGTGCGTGCGACGCACTTCCCAGTCACCCTTCGTGACTTGCCTGTTGAGCGATCCGCTGGCGGAGTAGTGGTAAACATGGCGCCACCCGCTCCGCTCGCTGAGCCAGAGAAACGAACCGTCCTTCAGCCAGATGGGATCGACGCTGGCATCCTGCCACCGCTCGACCCACGCCGCGCTCGTCTCCCTGAGGAGGCGCCGCGGCGCCCCTGTTTCGGCGTCGGCTCGATTGAGATCCAGCCATGTCTGCGTGCGGTCCTGGATCTGATATACGACGTCGCGGCCGCCGGGTGTCCAACTCACGCTGACGATGAGGAAATCAGCGTACTGGCTTGTGTCAATCCAGCGTACGGCTCCTGTACTCGTCGATGCGACACCCAGCCGCGCGATCGGATTGGGATCACCCGCCTTCGGATAGTTCCAACGCTCGAGTCTGACCTGGTAGGGAATGTCGTCGATCAGCGGGTACTCAGGGACCGCCCTTTCGTCGAGTTGCAGGAAGGCAAGGCGGGAAGAGTCCGGGCTCCACCAGTAGGCGCGATGATTCCCGCGACCATACAGCTCTTCGGAATACACCCAATCGAGGATGCCGTTCAGCAGCTGCGGGTGCCCATCCGTCGTCAGCGGCCGCTCACCGGTGACGGTCGTGCTCGCCACGAAAATATTGTTGTTCTTGATGAACGCAACGCTGCGGCCATCCGGGCTGAACGTGGCCTCTGACTTGACGCCGTCGGAATCGGTCAGCCGCGTGGCTGTCTGCGTCGAGATTGTGTACGCATACAGATCGTCGTCAATCGTCACCAGAAAGGCGCCGCGCGCCGCGTCGAAGATGGAAGGCAAGAGGCGCGACGCGGTTCGCGCGTCGGCAGGCGCTACCCCCGTCCTGAGAAGGGCGCGCTCGAGCTGCGCGTAGGTATACAGAGGCTGGCTCACGCCCGACGAGGCATCGACCCGCAGCCATGGGCCTTCCTGAGAGATGCCGCTTCGCCCTTCGACCACGCCCTCCGCAGGCCATAGATAGTGCGTATCGCCGAGCCAGGGGTCGGCATCGGGCACCCAGGTCATCATGGCGGCCTGGCTGCCGTTAAAACGATTCCATCCCTCGTAGCTGTAAATCTCGTCGACCGTTAGAGCCTTCGTCTGCGCTCCGGCAGCGGATGTGGTGAGGCAGAACATCGCCGCGGCCAGTGATCTGAAGACGGAACGCAGTACCATACGAGCTCATTATGACAAAGCTCACGTTTATGGGTGCGGCGCGCACGGTCACAGGGTCGAAGTACCTGCTCGAGGTTGGTGGCCGGAAAATCCTGATCGATTGCGGACTGTTTCAGGGGCTCAAGGAACTACGGTTACGAAATTGGGAGCCGCTCCCGATCGACCCGTCGGATCTGTCGGCGGTCGTACTCACCCATGCGCATCTCGATCACACGGGATACCTGCCGCGGCTCGTCGCCAACGGATATCACGGGCGTGTGCACTGCACGGCAGGCACCGCCGACCTGTGCAGGCTCGTGTTACCCGACTCGGCGCGTCTTCAGGAAGAGGAAGCGCGCGAGGCCAATCGACTGCACTACTCGCGGCACGACCCCGCGCTGCCGCTCTATCGCGAATCGGATGCATTTCGTGCCCTGTCGCAGCTGCAACCGGTTGCGTTCAATAAGCCGATATCGCTCGTCGACGGCGTCGACATCGAGTTCATCCACGCCGGCCATTTGCTCGGATCGGCGTTCATCAGGATGACGCTCAAGGGTGGGCCTGTCGTGCTGTTCGGCGGCGACCTCGGACGCTATTCGAGGCCGGTGCTGCCGGATCCGTCTCCGCCGCCGGAGGCAGATGTGCTGCTGCTCGAGTCGACATACGGCGACCGGATTCACGAACCCGATGACCAAGGGGCGCGTCTCGCGGCGATCATCAAGGATACGGTCGCCAGGGGCGGAAAGCTGATCATCCCGTCGTTTGCGATCGGCCGTGTCGAAGAAGTCCTGTACTGGATCAAGAAGCTGGAAGATGAGGGGAACATTCCGAAGCTCCCCGTGTTTCTCGACAGCCCGATGGCGCTTGACGCGCTGCGCTACTACGCCAATCGCTCGAACGAACTGGACGAAGACATCCGCTCGGGCGATGAGATTCGCCGGTTCTTTACGGCGCGATTCCAGCCGGTGTCGTCGGCACAGCAGTCCTCCGAGCTCGTCAAATCGAAAATACCTTCGATCGTCGTGTCGTCGAGCGGCATGGCAACCGGGGGTCGCGTCCTGCACCACCTGATTGGCGCACTGCCAGACACGCGCAGCACCGTGCTGTTCGTGGGGTACCAGGCGGCCGGCACGCGGGGGCGGCAGCTCGTGGACGGGGCGCGCGAGGTGAAGATTCGCGGACAGCTCGTGCCCGTCAACGCGCGCGTCGAGCGGATCGATTCGATGTCGGCCCACGCCGATTCCCAGGAAACGCTGCGATGGCTGGGCGGCTTCAAGACCGCGCCGCGCATGACATTTCTCGTGCATGGCGAGGCCGTTCCCATGGATACACTGAAAGCGACATTGGAGGCGCGGCTGAAGTGGAAGGTGCACGCACCGGCCCACCTCGAGCAGGTAGAGTTAAGCTGAATTGATTGTGCCGAGAGGGCCTTTGCTGATGACGTTCGCCGCGATGTCGATATCCTGCTCCGGTTCTACCCCGGGTCCTGCACATGCTGACCTCAAGGCCGGTACGATGACGGACGCCGGCGCTTCGGGCGATGTGCCGGCCGCCGGGCCGGCTGATCGGAAGTACCTGCTCGAGCGCGTCGACGAAGCCGCCGTTGTGCAGCTGTACGCCGACGGTTTCGAGGCGCTGCCGGTCACCCAGCGCATTCTGATCTGGCATCTCTATCAGGCGGCCATCGCGGGTCGAGACATTTTTTATGACCAGCGCTACGCCCACAACCTCGACATGCGTGACGTGCTCGAGGCCATCGTGACGCATCCGTCGGGCGACGCCGGTACGCATGCAGAAATTCTGCGGTACACGAAGCTCTTCTGGATCAACACCGGTCCGTACAACAACCTGACGGCGCGGAAGTTCGTCCTGACGTGCACTCCCGAGCAGTTCGCGGACGCGGCGCGTGCGGCGGCTGCGAAGGGTGCGACGTTCCCGCTGCGGCGCGGCGAGTCGCTCGCGGCGCTCCTCGATCGATTGAAGCCGATGTTCTTCGACGTCACGATCGATCCGTCGGTGACGACCAAGACCCCTGGCGACGGCCGCGACATTCTCGAGGCGAGTGCCAACAACCTGTATTCCGGCGTGACGATGAAAGACGTCGAACGCGTGGACGAGCGATACCCGCTCAATTCGAGGCTGGTAAAGAAGAACGGCAGAATCGTGGAAGAGGTCTACCGCGTCGGCGGATTGTACGATCCGCAGATCCGCGCTGTCGTTCGTCATTTGGAGGCGGCCGTTCCTTATGCGACCGAGCCAATGGCAAAGGCGCTGCGCGCGCTCAGTCAGTGGTACCGCACTGGTGAGGAGACCGATCGCCGCGCCTACGACATCGCGTGGGTCGCCGACAAATCGTCGCCGGTCGATACGATCAGCGGCTTTACCGAGGTGTACCTAGACGCGCGCGGCATGAAGGGCGCGTGGGAAGCGCTCGTCTATTACGTGAACACGACGAAAACCGCCGCCATCCAGAAGCTCGCGGCCGAAGCGCAGTGGTTCGAGAGCCGAATGCCGTGGGACCGGGACTACTGCAAAGAGAACGTGCAAGGGGTCACCGCAAACGTCATCGACGTCGTCATCGAGACAGGCGATGCAGGCCCGGTGACGCCCATCGGCATCAATCTGCCGAACGAGCAGGTCGTGCGCGAGCAGTATGGCAGCAAGTCGGTGTCGATCTCGAACGTGAACGAAGCCTACGATCGATCGCAGGACCCCGGCTTTCGAAGCGAGTTTTCGTGGTCGCCTGACGAGGCCGACCGCGCGCGGAAATGGCAGGGCTTCGCGCACGAGCTCGCGACCGATCTGCACGAGGTTATCGGCCACGCCTCAGGCAAAATGCACGCGACGCTCGGATGCTCGCCTCAGACGGCGCTGAAGGAGCAGTATTCGGCCGTCGAGGAGGCTCGCGCCGATCTTGTCGCATTGTATTTTCTTCCCGATCCCAAGCTCGTCGACATGGGGCTGATTCGCGCGGAGGAGCACGATGCTGTGGTGCGGGCCGAGTACGAGAACTACGCGCGCACCCCGCTCCTGCAGCTTCGCCGAATTCGACAGGGAACGACGATCGAGGAAGACCACATGCGCAATCGTCAGATGATCGTGCATTGGCTGATGGCGAACACGCGGGCCATCGAGAAGCGTCTGCGCGACGGGAAAACGTATTACGTGATGGTGGATCCCAGAGCGTTTCGTGACGGCGCCGGCCGGCTCCTCGCCGAGGTGCAGCGGATCAAGGCCAACGGCGACTATCCCGCCGCAAAGGCGCTCTTCGAGACGTACGGTATCCACTTCGACCCGGCGCTGCGCGACGAGGTCGTCGTTCGCGTCGACAAGCTCAGGCTACCGTCGTACACGGGTTTCGTACAGCCGAAGCTGGAGCCGGTGATCGATGCGGGCGGCACGATCCGCGACGTGAGAATCACGTATCCGCAGGATTTGACCCGGCAGATGCTTGAATACTCCGAAGCGACCAGGAACAGCCGCGAGCAGTTTCGTGCGTCGAGCCGCTGATGTTCTCGTCCCGCCTGCGCCAGGCGGCGGGGCGCAACCGGCTCGCCGTTGCGCTCGAACGGCGACGTGCGGCCGGACTGCCGATCGCAGACCTCACACTCTCGAATCCAACTCGCGCGGGTTTCGAATACCCGAGTGGTTTCCTCGCGCCGATGGCGCGGGAGCAGTCGCTTCGGTACGACCCGGAGCCCTTCGGATTGCTGTCTGCGCGGCAGGCGGTCTGTGATGATCTCGGAAGGCGGGGTCTCTCGCTGCCGGCGAATCGAATCATACTGACCGCGAGCACGAGCGAGGCATATTCCTTGCTGTTCAAGCTGTTATGCGACCCGGGCGATACCGTGCTGGCGCCGCGGCCGAGCTATCCGCTGATCGAGCACCTGACCGATCTCGACGGTGTGTCGCTCGAGCACTATCGCCTCGAGTTTCATGGCCGATGGGAGCTCGACCTGGGAGGTCTGCGCGAAAAGGCGGGCTTGGAACGGGTGCGCGCGATCATCATGATTAGCCCCAACAACCCGACGGGTTCGGTGGTGACCGACGGCGAGCTCGACGCGATGGCGGCACTCGCGCGCGAGCGCGATCTCGCGCTCATTTCGGATGAGGTGTTCGCGGACTACCCGATCTCACGAACCGAGCCGGCCAGTGCGCTTCGCCAGCAGACAGCGTTGACGTTCGCGCTCGGAGGATTGTCGAAGTCGATCGGCCTTCCGCAGGTGAAGCTGGGCTGGATGGCGGTAGGAGGTCCTCAGGCGCTCGTCACAGATGCGCTGGAGAGACTCGATACTATCTGCGACGCCTACCTTTCGGTATCAACGCCAGTCCAGCTCGCTGTAGCTGACCTGCTGCACGCCGGGGGCGCGATTCGTACGCAGATTCAGCAGCGCGTGCGCGGAAACTGGGCACGGCTGGCGGCGCTCGCGTCTGCGAGCCCCGCCTGCGCCGTGTTGCCGGTCGAGGCGGGTTGGTACGCCGTCGTTCAGGTTCCGGCGCTCGAATCCGAAGATGCGATCGTGCTTGACCTGCTGGAAGAGACGGGCGTGCTCGTGCATCCCGGTTACTTCTTCGATTTCGAGCGCGAGGCGTTCCTCGTCGTCAGTCTGCTGCCGGAACCCCAGGTATTCGCTGCCGCGGTGCAGGCGCTCTTCATCAGGATAGGCGCCCAACAATGATGCCGCGCGCGCGCCGTGCGGGACTCAACGTGCCGCTGTTTTCCCTTCGTTCGACCCGCAGTTGGGGAATCGGGGAGATTGGCGACGTTCCCGCGTTTGCACGGTGGCTTCTCTCCGCGAGTCAATCGGTGCTGCAGATTCTGCCGCTGAACGAGCTTGCACCGTCGGAGTCGTCGCCTTACTCGGCGCTCAGCGCGATGGCGATCGATCCGCAGTTCATCAGCATCTGGATGATGGATGATGCAGAGGCGTTCGAGCGTGAATGGCGCGCCGAGATCGAGCACGTCCGGCAGACCCCCATCGTCGATTACAAGGCCGTGCGCGAACTGAAGAGGCCGTGCACTCAGGGCGTCCTTCGAGCGATTTCTCAAGAACGACTGGGTGATCGACACGGGCAGCGCCGCCGCCTTTCGAGCGTTCATCGCTACAGAGTCCTGGTGGCTCGATGAATACAGCCTCTATCGCGCGCTGCGCGCGGACTTGGCGAGCGCCCATGGCCCGAATGGCCGGCGGCGCTTCGCGATCGCGACCTGTCTGCGATAGCCCACGCCCGCGAGCGTCTCGCCAGCCACATCCTGTTCTATCAGTACGTCCAATGGATCGTGTCGCGGCAATGGCAGTCGATCCGGCAGGGAACCGAGGGGATAGAGATTATCGGAGATTTTCCGTTCATGGTGACCCTCGACAGCGCCGACGTCTGGAGCCGGCAGCAGGATTTTCTCCTCGACATGTCGGTCGGCACGCCTCCGGATGACTTCAGCGAAACCGGACAGGAATGGGGACTGCCGCCGTACAACTGGGATGAAGCGCGGAGGAACGATTTCGCCTGGCTTCGCATGCGCGCGCGGAGGCAAGCCGAGTCTGTACGACGGGTTTCGCGTCGATCACCTCGTGGGCTTCTATCGAACATACGTCAGACCGCTCGACGGAAGCGCGCCCTTCTTTATGCCATCCGACGAGGCCGAGCAGAAGGAGCTGGGCGAGACCGTGATGCGCATCATGATGGACACGAACGCAGACATCAGCGTCGAGGACCTCGGGACTGTTCCTGAATTCGTGCGCGAGTCGATCGCGAGGCTCGGTATTCCCGGCTATAAGGTCTTGCGTTGGGAACCGGCAGACCCGGTCTCGTACCCCCCGTTGTCTGTGGCCATGACCGGAACGCACGATACCGAGTCATTGGCTGTTTGGTGGGAGTCGTTGACGGCCGAAGAGCGAAGACGCTTCGGTCCCGACTCCTCCGAATTCAGTGCCGGAGTCCGCGATCGAATCCTTGAGTCTGATTTACAACGCGGGCTCGAATCTCGTCCTGCTCCCGATTCAGGACGTGTTCGGGTGGCGCGATCGGATCAACCTGCCTGCGACGATCGGCGAGGGGAACTGGACGTACGTGCTGCCTTGGCCGTCCGACACCGCCACGCATCAACCCGAGGCGATCGACTGCGCGAATCGGCTCGCGGATGGAGTTACCGAACAGGCCGCTGGCATCCGCCGTTGGAGTCGGATCATTGACCGTCATCGTTCGCGATGCGGGCTCGGGGAAATGGCGTGTCTTCGAGCGGCCGAAGCGAAATTGTCGTTGCGACGAATATCGACAGACGTTCTGCCAGCGCTCGCGAAGGTCGAGAAGGCATGCGTCGATCGTCACATGTACGCCGCCGGGTTCATGTCGTACGAGGCAGCGCCTGCCTTCGATACGCGCGCTGACGACGCAGCGCCCGGACGATTTTCCGCTTCTCTGGTTCGGGGTGTTCGACCACGCGGATGAGCGAACGCTCGATGAGCTCGGAGCGGCTCCAGACCACACGCCCGATGAGCGCTGGCAGCCCTCGATCTCTGCTGAGCAGTACGCACGTGTGTTCGAAGAGCTCCAGGAGCTCATTCGAAACGGTGACACGTATCAGGTCAACTACACCTATCGGCTTCGCGCGCACCTTGAATCCGATCCATTGGCGCTGTTTCTGCGACTGATCGCTCGCACCGTCCCCGCCGTTCGCCGCGTACGTCGACACCGGCGAGTGGGCGATCTGCAGCGCATCGCCCGAGCTCTTCTTTCATCGTTCCGGTGACCGCATCGAATCGCGCCCGATGAAGGGCACCTCCGGGCGCGGCTTGTGGTTCGAGCAGGATCTCGAGCATGCCAGGCTGCTGCGCGAATCCGACAAGGAGCGATCTGAGAACGTGATGATCGTCGACATGGTCCGCAACGATCTCGGACGCGTGGCGCGGCCTGGCACCGTGCGCGCGACGAACCTGTTCGACGTCGAGCGCTATCCGACGGTGCTGCAGCTGACCTCAACGGTTGCGGCCGAGACGGATGCCACGCTCGTCGACGTCATGCGCGCGCTGTTTCCCGCGGCATCCATCACTGGAGCGCCGAAAGCGCGGACGATGGAGATCATCGCCGGGGTGGAGTGTTCTCCGAGGCGCATCTATACGGGCACGATAGGATTCGTCGAGCCCGGTGGACGATCGCAATTCAACGTGGCCATACGCACGGTGCTGGTGAATCATACGACCGGCGAGGCAGAGTACGGTGTAGGGGGCGGTATCGTTGCCGATTCGAATCGTGCCGACGAATGGAACGAGACCCGGATCAAGTCGCGCGCGCTCACGACGCGGCCGCCGTCCTTCGACTTGCTCGAAACGCTGTTGTGGCAGCCGGATACTGGATACCTGCTGCTCGGCCGGCATATGAAACGGCTGCTTCAGTCGGCCGACTACTTCGCTTTTGCGGTCGATCTGCTGGACGTTCGGATCAGCTCGAGCGCCACGCGGCAGCACTGCCGCAGGCGCCTCATCGCGTGAGGCTCGTGGTCTCACGTCGAGGCGCGGTCCAGATCGCTTCGAGGCCGCACGATGCCAACACCGGGTTCCCGACGATTGCGCTGGCCGCCCATCCCGTCGATCCTGCGAATCCATTTCTCTATCACAAAACCACCAATCGCGCTGTGTACGATGACGCGATCGCGGCGCGACCTGGCTTCGACGACGTCCTTCTTTACAATGATCGGGGCGAAGTGACGGAATCGACCATTGCGAATCTCGTCGTCGACGTCGGCGGCGTCCTGCTGACCCCGCCGCTTGTCTCCGGCCTCTTGCCCGGAACACTGCGAGCGCATTTGCTGGACGAAGGCAAGATTCGGGAAAACGTCATCACGCTTCAGGAGGTTGCTGGGGGCGCTCACTGCTACCTGCTCAATTCGGTACGGGGGATTCACCCTGCCGCCATCGCTTACAAATCCGTGCTTTCTGTCCCGTCCTGGTAAAGGGTCCTTTCGCTCAGATCGCAATTTCAGGCCCAAAACCATCGATTTCGATCGGGCACACATTCCGCTGTACGAAGTTTCGTGGACGTGTCTGCCGTGAAGTCAATGGAGCCTTCAGAGGATCTCCTTTTCAGGGACGGACTCGGCGACCGGATGCTGATCCGGGATGCACAAGGCCGGCCCGCGCACGAGTGCCTTTTTCTCCGGCTCGAATTGTCCTCGGTGCCGGCGTTCGAGTTCGCGCTGAACGAGCGCCTGTGGCTGGTCGAAAAGTTCGACCATCCCGCGTTCCTGACCGTCCGCAATATCGTGCGCACACCAGGCCAGATCGCATCGATTGGCCTCGTCCACGATCTGACGGGTGGCACGCGGCTATCTGACGTGCTGACGCGGGCGGCATCCGGCGGTCAAGCGATTACCGCCGGCGCCACCGTATTCGTGCTCAAGGAAGTACTCGACGCGCTCGCCGAACTTCACCGGCAGAGCGGCGATCTCGCACACGGCGCGGTCGCGCCCGAGCGTGTCGTGCTCGCCGACGGCAAGGTGCGCATCGCCGACTACGTGCTGGCGCCGGCACTCGAGCAGCTGCGTTTTACCACCGAGCGTTACTGGAAGGAGCTTCGGGTCGCGGTGCCTTCGTCGGCCGGCGGCGCCCGCCTCGATCGCCGCGTCGATGTCGTGCAGGCCGCACTCATGGCCGTCGCGATGTTTGCCGGACGACCGTTGCGCGATACTGAGCACCTGACAGGCATCGGGGACGTGCTGATGGCCATTTCTGTCCCGCAGCCGATCCGCAGCTGGTTGCTTCGAGCGCTGCACATGGATCCGCGCCGCGTGTTCGTGCATGCCGGCGAGGCGTCGCAGGCTCTCACGGATGCCATCAACGAGAGCGGGCTGCGCCCGGCTCCGCGCGATCTCGATCTGCAGCAGTCGCGTTCGCTGAGAATAGCCCGGCCCGCGCCGAAGCCCCCGGCGTCAATGGCAGCGACGGCTGTTGTCGTGAAGTCACCATCGATTGTCAAAACAACCGCCCCCCCGGCGGCGCCAAAACGGGACGTGTGGCAGGCCCGTGATACCGATCAGCGTCATTACGCGCATCCCGGCGCAGTGATGCCGGGCAAACGAAAGCCAATGGGCGCCGCGTTCCGGAACTTTCTTTTCGCGTCGGTGATGATTGCCTTGATGGTGGGCGCCTTCACGGCCGCGCAATTCATTCCAGTCCCCGATTCGATGTTCTCGCAATCGGGCACGCTGGTCATCGAATCGCATCCGCAAGGCATCAAAGTGTCGGTCAACGGCAACCCCCAGGGCGTGACCCCGCTGACGCTCAAGGTCGAGGCCGGCCTCCACGAGGTCGAGCTGCTCGGCCCTGGCAAGCCCAAGATTTTCAAAGTGCACGTGACACGCGGCGATCGCGTCGCGCAGTACATCGAGTTCCCCGGCCGCCGGTAATACAATCCCATATAATCGAAGGTTCGCGATGGCTGTCATCCGACCCTTTCGTGCTGTTCGCCCCGATCCGGACGCCGCGCCGCGGGTTGCCGCCGTTCCGTATGACGTCGTCGACGCCGAAGAAGCGCGCGCCCTGGCCGGCGGCAGCCCATCGAGTTTTCTTCACGTCTCGCGTGCCGAGATCGATTTGCCGGCCGGCACCGACCCGCACGCCGATATCGTGTACCGCACCGCAGCCGAGCGCTACCGAGCGCTGAAGCGTGACGCGCCGTTCATCGAGGACGAAGCGCCCACGCTGTATCTCTATCATCTGGATGCCGACGGGCACGGCCAGACCGGAGTCGCCGCATGCTACTCGCTTGCCGAGTACGATGCCGGCGTCATCAAAAAGCACGAGCGGACGCGCAAGGACAAGGAAGACGATCGCACGCGGCACATCGTCGAGTTGCGGGCGCAGACCGGGCCGGTCTTTCTGGCTCATCGTCCGAATACGCAGGTCGACGAGCTTTCACGGCGCATACGGTCGATCGACGAGCCGATCGTCGATTTCACGGCACTCGATGGCGTGCGTCACGCGATTTGGACGGTGGACGGGCGATTCGTTCCCGCGTTCGTCGAGGCGTTCCAGGCCGTTGATGCGCTGTACATTGCCGACGGACATCATCGCGCGGCCAGCGCCGCGCGGGCGCGGGATGCCATCCGCGAGTCTGACGAGGCACAATTCTTTCTCGCCGTTGCGTTCCCTTCAGATCAGCTTCGGATACTTCCGTACAACCGCGTCGTTCGAGATCTGAAGGGAATGACGCCGGAGCATTTCCTCGGAGAGGTAGCGCGGACGTTTGCGATGACATCAGGTTCTGCGACTCCCACAGAGAAGGGCAGCGTGTCGATGTACGTCGCACGCAAGTGGTACACGGTCGATCTGGAGAGCGCCGGCGGATTCGGAACGGGCGTCATCGACACTCTCGACGGCAATGTGCTGCAGGAGCGGCTGCTGAAACCGATCCTCGGCATTCAGGACGTGCGCACCGACAAGCGGATCGACTTCGTCGGCGGCGCGAAAGGCACGCAAACGCTCGAACAGCTGGTTGACAGCGGCAGGATGGCCGTCGCCTTTTCGATGTATCCCGTCAGTATCCTCGACCTGATGGCCGTATCGGATGCCGGGGAGATCATGCCGCCGAAGTCAACGTGGTTCGAGCCCAAACTTCGAGATGGATTGCTGATACATGAAATCTGAGCGCATTTTCAATTTTTCCGCCGGCCCGGCTGTGCTGCCGGTGTCCGTTCTCGAGCAGGCCAGGGCTGAGCTTGTATCGCTCCCCGGTGTGGGCATGTCGATCCTCGAGGTCAGCCACCGCTCGAAGGTGTTCGAGGACGTCCTCGCGCGCGCCGAGTCTGATATCAGGCAGCTCGCAAATGTACCGGCGAACTACCGCGTGCTGTTCCTGCAGGGGGGCGCGAGCCTGCAGTTCACGATGGTGCCGATGAACCTGCTCCCGGAGGGCGCGACGGCCGACTACCTCGTGACCGGAGCGTGGGCGTCGAAGGCGGCGGACGAAGCGAAGAAGCTCGGCAACGTGCATATCGCTGCGACAACGAAGGCCGAGGAGTTTACGCGCATCCCCAGCGCCGAAGAGATGGTGCTGACGCACGGCGCGGCTTACGTGCACATGACGTCGAACAACACCATTTACGGGACCGAATGGAAGGGTCTTCCTGCTGTCGGCGACGTCCCGCTCGTCAGCGATACATCGTCCGACATGTTCAGCCGTCCGATCGACGTCGGCAGGCACGCGCTGATCTACGCCGGCGCGCAGAAGAACATGGGTCCCGCGGGTGTCACGGTTGTCATCATCCGCGAGGATTTGCTCGCGCGGTCGCCGGCGTCGCTGCCGGTCATGTTGAGTTACGCCGTGCATGCAGAGAATGGTTCGATGTACAACACCCCGCCTGTTTTTGCGATTTACATGCTCGGGCTCGTGACGCGATGGCTCATCGGCCAGGGCGGCCTTCCCGCGATTGGCGCGGTCAATGAGCGCAAGGCCGGCAAGCTGTACGCAGAGATCGATCGAACCGGCTTCTATCGCGGGACGGCGCAGAAGGACAGCCGTTCGCTGATGAACGTGACCTTCCGCCTGCCGAGCGAAGAGCTGGAGAAGCAGTTCGTCAAGGACGCGGAGAAGGCCGGGCTGGATGGTCTGAAAGGCCACCGCTCGGTCGGCGGTGTGCGCGCTTCCATCTACAACGCATTTCCGGAAGCGGGCATCGACGCGCTCACCGACTTCATGCAGGACTTCGAACGTCGCAGCGGTTGATGTGATAGGCTGACGCGTGCTACGGCAGCTCGCCTGGTGCCTGCTCGCGTCTGCCCTCGTTACGCAGGCCGCCGTTTTCAGCACCACGATATTTCTCCATCGCTGCGCGACGCATAAGGCGCTCGAGCTGCATCCCGCAGTGGCGTTCGTCTTCCGATTGTGCCTCTGGATTACGACTGGACTCTGCACGCGCGAATGGGTCGCCGTGCATCGCAAGCATCATGCGTTTACGGAAGTCGAAGGCGATCCGCACAGTCCGCACCTCAGCGGATTCTGGTCGGTGCAGCTCGGCAACGTGTTCCATTACCTCAAGGAAGCGAAGAGTCCGGAGACCCTCGACCGCTATGCGAGGGACATCGAAGAAGACGTGTTCGATCGACTGGCATTCCGGTTCGGGTTCGCCGGTCCGGTGCTCGGCATCGTTGGACTCTGCTACCTGCTGGGACTCTGGTGGGGTTTACTGGCCGCGGGCCTTCATCTCTTCATGTACGTGTTCGTGCTGTCGTCGTCCATCAACGGCCTCTGCCACTACATCGGCTATCGAAACTTCGACAACACCGCGACCAACATCAGATGGGTCGCGCTTCTCACAGGCGGGGAAGGTCTTCACAACAACCATCACGGACATCCACGCAGCCCGAAGTTCAGCTTTCGCGCGAGCGAGATCGACCCGTCCTGGCCGATCATCCGGCTGCTCATCGCGCTGCGTCTCGCGCATCCGTACAAGACTATCCACGAAATCTACGAGTGAGCGACTAGTGTCCCGTCGTACCACCACCGTATGGGGGACGGCGGCGGCGTCGCCGTCGCCTGCGGCGTGGGGGGGCATCGGACACCGGCGGCAAATCGTCCACACCACCAGTCGTATCCTGGGCGGACGTATCTGCCTGCAGCGCACGCCAGGAATCGACGAGCGCAGGGGAGCTACCGTGAAGCTCGAGCCACATGATTGCCGCCGGGAAGGCCGTGCGGTGCATGACGCCGCGCCTGTGCCGCGGCGATGCGTTGGGGTCGCGCAGATGCCGCTGCAGTGCCAGGATTTGCCTCAGGAATTCCACGTCGCGACGGGCGATCGGAAGAATGCCGAAGCGGGCCCCAAGCTCTTTCGTGCGGCCGTGGTGCTGGTCTAACAGCCCGAGCGGAATCAACAGCGATCCGAGAAGGATGGCGTTGCCCAGCGACTCCGGGTTGCGCTTGAACGAACGCCGGTAATTGTCGATCGCCGCGAGCGATTGCCAGAACGTGTCTGTGATGCGGCCGGGGACTTCCGGTGCGAGCGCCGCCAGCAATCCTGTCTCGATGAGCATCCGGAAGGTTTTCTCGGCGGCCCCGGCGCGCAGCACCTTGTAAATTTCCTCCATGAGGCGCGGCGGTGCGCTGCGTGCGAGCTCGCCGTGATACCGCTCGATCGCCTGGAGAATCGGATGGTCTATTCTGAAATCCAGCCGTGCTGCCAGTGCGACCGCGCGCAGCATGCGCACCGGATCCTCCTGAAAGCGCTCCTCCGGAACGCCGATGCATCGGATGACGCCGGCACGGATATCGTCAAGCCCGCCGACATAGTCGATGATCGACCGCGTTTCGATGTCGTAGAACAGCGCGTTGAGCGTGAAATCGCGCCGAAACGCGTCCTCTTCCGGCGTGCCGAACGTGTTGTCGTGCTGAATCAGCAGGTCGGGATCGTCGGCAGCCGCGCCGGGCGGTGCCAGGACAGGTGCCGCCGGAGCAGGTTCCTCCTCCGTGCCTGCCGGAACCTGGCGGCGGAACGTCGCAACCTCGATGACCTTCAGGCCGAACTTCACGTGCGCAAGCCGGAAGCGCCGTCCGATGATCCAACAGTTCCGGAAGAGACGCTTGACCTGATACGGGTGTGCCGAGGTGCCAATGTCGAAGTCTTTCGGCGTGCGGCCCAGCAGCAGGTCCCGCACACTGCCCCCAACGAGATAGGCGATATGGTCGAACTGCCTGAGCCGGTACAACACCTTCAGGGCATCCGCGTCGATGTGCTGGCGTGAAATTGGATGGTCGCTGCGCGGAATGATGACGGGCTCGATCACGATTTGGCCTCGCGCCAGTTTGGGCCAACGCCGACGTCGACCGTCAACGGAACGGTCAGCTGCGTGGCGCCCTGCATCGCCTCGCGTACGAGCTCTGCCACGTCAGAGGCTGATTTCTCAGGGCTCTCGATGAGCAATTCATCGTGAACGGTGAGGATCATCCTCGCTCTTTGCCCTCTGCTCTCTCTTCTGTCAAGGCGAAGCACCTCGTACACGCGAAGCATGGCCTTCTTGAGAATGTCCGCTGCGGTGCCCTGAATCGGAAAATTCACGGTCATCCGCTCCGCGCCCTGCCGGATCTGCCCGTTGCGGCTGTTCAGCTCGGGCACCATGCGACGACGACCGAACATGGTTTCGACGAAGCCGGCCGCGCGCGCGCGCGCGATTGTCGCGTCGATAAAGGTGCGGACCCTCGGAAAGCCGCCGAAGTACGCGTCGATGAATTCCTGCGCCACGAGTGGCGTCACCCCGATGTCGCGCGCGAGCGTGAACGCCGTCTTTCCGTACAGCAGGGCGTAGTTGATGATCTTCGCGCGCCGCCGCAGCTCGTGCTTGTCGAGGCCGCTGTTCGCGCCAAAAACCTTCAAGGCCGTGCGGTCGTGGATGTCCTCGCCCCGGCGAAATGCGTCTATCAACGCTTCTTCTTCGGCCATGTGGGCGAGCACGCGAAGCTCGATTTGCGAATAATCCGCAGAAATCAGCACGAACCCGGGATCGGCAATGAACGCGCGCCGGATTTCGCGGCCGAGGTCGGTGCGGATCGGAATGTTCTGCAGGTTCGGTTCGCTGCTGCTGAGCCGCCCTGTGGCAGCCACTGCCTGATTGAACGACGTATGCACGCGAGTCGTCCGCGCGTGCACGAGCTGCGGCAGGGCATCGATGTAGGTGCCCTTCAATTTCATGAGGGCGCGCCACTCCAGAATCAGCTTCGGTAGCTCGTGGGTCAGCGCGAGATCTTCGAGGACGTCGACGGCGGTCGACGCCACCTTCGTCTTGCCCGTCCGCTTGGCGGTCGGAAGCTGCAGCTTGTCGAAAAGGATCACCGACAACTGCTTCGGTGAATTGATATTGAACGACTCGCCGGCAAGCTCGAAGATCCGCGCGCTGCGAGAAGCGAGCTCGGCATCGATACGCGTCGACTGGCTTGCGAGGGCAGGCTGATCGATACGCACGCCGTACCGCTCGATATCTGCAAGCACGGCGACGAGCGGCAGCTCCATCTCCCGGAACAGCGGTTCCAACCCGTCGTCGCGCAGCCGATCGCGCAGTTTCTCGGCGAGCTGCCACGAGAGGTCCGCGCGCTCGCCGGCAAAGCTGAGGAGCGCGGCCGCGGGCAGGTGCGGAAGCGCAATGGCCTTCTGGCCGGTGCCGCAGATGTCTTCCCGCGTGAGGGCCTTGTAGCCCAGGTGCTCGAGCGCGATCTCCTCGATAGTGTGGCTGGATCTCGTCGCATCGAGCACGTAGCTGGCGAGCATCGTGTCGAACTCCATCCCCTCGAGGGCGATGCCCTCGTGCGACAGCATCATCAAATCGAACTTGAGGTCGTGACCGATCTTCGCCAGCAGCGGGTCTTCAAGGACGTCTTTCAGAGCGGCCAGCGCCGTTCTGGGATTCAGGGCCGACGGCTCGTCGAGTGCGGTGTGCCCAATCGGGAGATACCGCGCGCGCCGCGCGCCGGTTGAAAATGCGATGCCGACCAGCGCCGCTCGCATTCCACCGGGGCAGTCGCCGATGACGGCCATCGCAAAACGGCGCGCGCTCCTGAGCTCGGCGATGAGGGCCTGCAGGCCCTCCGCCGTGGAAGTCACTGCGTAGTCCGCATCGACGGTGTCGGCCGTGGGCGCGAACTCCGTCACGAGTGAACGGAACCCGAGCGCGGAGAACAGTTCGAAACACTTCTGCCGATCGGGGCCGCGATAATCGAAGCACGACACGTCGACATCGGGCAGCGGCACGTCGGGGCGAATGCGAAGCAGCACACGGCTTTCGCGCGCTGATTCGGCGTAGGTCGTCAGAAGCTCGCGCTTCTTGCCGGTGAGCGACGGCGCGTGTTCGAGCAGCGCGTCAAGCGTACCGTGCGTCGAAATCAGCTCGCGCGCACCCTTTTCGCCGATGCCCGGGACCCCCTTGATGTTGTCGATGGAGTCCCCCATCAACGCCAGTACGTCGACGACCTGTTCGGGTGTGACACCGAATTTCGTTTTGACCGCTTCGGCGTCGAACCAGGCACCCTCATCTCGGGGGTTGAAGACCCGGACCCCAGCCGAGTCATCCACAAGCTGAAAAAAATCCTTGTCGCCGGTGACGATCACCACGGGGCGGCCTCCGGCTACCGCTCTCGCGGCCAGCGTCCCGATGACGTCATCCGCCTCGAAGCCGGCGAATGTGAGCACCTGTACCCCTAACGCTGCACACGCCTGGTGCACGAACGGAATCTGTTCCGCGAGGTCGGTCGGCATCGGCGCGCGGTTGGCCTTGTAATCGTCGCGCAGCTCCGATCGGAACGTCGGCCCGCGCAGATCGAATGCCGCGGCGATGCATTGGGGGTCGTGGTCCGCTATCAGCTTGCGCAGCATGGTCACGAAGCCGTATACGGCATTCGTCGATCGGCCGTCTGGCCCGGTCAGGCCCCGTATCGCATGGTAGGCGCGATACATCTGGTTACTGCCGTCGATGAGGTACAGGATGGGTTTCGGCAAGGAGTCCGAAGCTATCTAAGTGAGTATATCATTTGGGGTTATGGCATTCTGGAAGCGCGCCGCCCCAGCGCTCATCGCGCTGGTCGTGGCGGCGTGTCAGACGCTCGGCCTCGTCAAGCTGTACGAGTATGACGAGCGCGTCGAGCTGTCGCTGGACGGGTCGGCCGTGGTCGATATCAGCGCCTCGATTCCCGCCCTGGTCGCACTCCGCGGCGCGACGCTGAGCATCGATCCCGAAGCCCGTTTCGATCGTCACGCCGTACGCAGGCTCTACGAAGGGCCAGGTGTGTCGGTTCGCGAAGTGACCGCCTTCCGCCGGCATGGCCGCCGTTTTGTGCACGTCAGGATCGACGTGAGCAACATCACGGAGCTGCAGGGGTTCGTGCCCCTCTCCTGGTCGCGATATCGGCTCGATCGGTTGACCGATGAGCTGCGGTTCGTGCAGGAAGTCGGCCCTGCAGCACGGCTCGACGTCGGCGACGTCGGCTGGACCGGCCGCGAACTCGTCGCGTTCCGAGTGCATCTGCCGAGCCGGATCAACTTTCATAATTCCCCGCTCGGCGTGGAGCGCGGAAACCTTCTCGCCTGGGAACAGACGCTGACAGAGCGGATGGCGGGCACGCCGATGCGTATCGAGGTACGCATGCAGACGCAGTCGATTCTCTATCGCACGCTGTGGCTCTTCGCCGGGTCGTTCGTCTGCGCGATGCTGGTACTTGCGTCCATCATCTGGTGGGCAAGCCGAAGGAAGATCGCTTGAATGGCAGATTGGAAGACACTCGGCGATTTGACCTCACCTGCGACCTGGATCTGATGATTTCTGCCGTTTGACCCGCTTGAGATGTCGGAACTACGAGGTCTGTTCATGTCTGTCTTCAGTAATCCCGCGTCGTCCGCGCCCGCTCACGCAGCAGCGTACGTAGCCGCCATCCTGGATCTCTTAGGCGACAAGAACGAGCTTGACGTGCTTCGTGATACTCCCGATGTCTTCAATGATCATGTGCGGCAGCTCGCGACAAATGACATCGCAAAGCCAGAGGCAAAGGGGAAATGGTCAGTCGGCGACGTTGTCCAACATCCGGTCACGATCTCTTGCATATTCGGCAACTGGAAAGAATTGTCACAACTGTTTCAAGCACATCGCGATGATATCGGCCAATTCTCCCAATCGAAGGAATGTTGTCGGAGGGAAGAGCGTGGACTCGTAGAATACTCGGTGTAATTGGCCGATCCGAACTCGTCAATCTGACAACATTCCTACAATCCCACAATCTTCCAACCCGTCAATTCAGAACGGCTATTTCGGGCTCATCCGAATCGCGCCATCAAGCCTGATCACGTCGCCGTTCAGCATTTCGTTCTCGATGATGTGCTTCACGAGTGCTGCGTACTCGGCCGGCTTGCCGAGCCGGGGTGGGAACGGGACCTGCGTCGCAAGGCTGTCGCGCGCGGCTTGAGGCAGGCTCGCCATCAACGGCGTGTCGAAAATGCCAGGCGCGACCGCCATGACCCGAATTCCGAATCGCGCAAGCTCTCGCGCGATGGGCAGCGTCATCGCGACGATGCCGCCTTTGGATGCCGAGTACGCTGCCTGGCCGATCTGTCCGTCGAACGCTGATACGGATGCCGTGTTGACGATGACACCTCGCTCGCCGCTCGCGGCCGGTTCGGTGGCCGCCATCATCGCCGATGCGAGGCGAATCACATTGAAGCTGCCGACGAGGTTTACCTGGATGACGCGTGTGAACGCGTCGAGCCCGTGCGGCCTGTCCCTCCCGAGCACGCGTTCCGCGAGAACGATGCCGGCCGCATTGATGACGCCGCGCAGCGTGCCGAGATCCGACGCGAGCTCCAACCCGCGACGTACACTCGCTTCGTCGGTCACGTCGACGTTCGCGAATCGCACGCTGCCGCCGAGTTCGGACACGAGCCGCGCGCCAGACGCCTCGTTGATGTCGGCAATGACGGCACGCGCGCCCGAGTCGACGAGCATCCGCACTGTCGCTTCGCCCAGTCCCGAAGCGCCGCCGGTGACGAAGAACGCGTTGTCCTGAAGCTGCAAGTTACAGCGACACTAGCGGCTGACGGTTTGCGCCTTCTCGGCGGTATCGATCGCGCGGCGCACGGCGTCGTAATCGTTGGGCAGATCCACGGGCCTGTTGGCGAGGCGGGGCGTCATGCCCGCCAACGTGTTCGAGTGGTATCCCACCTTGAAATCTGTGAACTTCAAACCGTTGGCGGTCGAGATCACAACCGTGCGATCGTGCGGCTTGATGCGCCCTTGCTCGCGAAGCTTGATGAGCGCGGCGAGCGCGACGCCTGTATGCGGACAATTGAACATGCCGGTCCGATCGGCGCGGGCCGACGCGTCTGCGAGTTCTGCTTCCGTCGCCTGTTCGACAATGCCGTTGTACTTCTGCAGCGCGCGGATCGCCTTCTTCACCGAGACGGGATTGCCGATCTGAATCGCCGACGCCAGCGTAGGTTTGGCCGTGATCGGACCGAACTCCCAGTCGTTCTTGTACGCGAGGTAGAGCGGATTCGCCGCGGCCGCCTGTGCGACGACGATCCGTGGACGCTTCGTGATGAGTCCGAGCGTTTCCATCATGTCGAAGCCCGCACCAAGCGCGCTCACGTTGCCGAGATTGCCACCCGGGATGATGATGACGTCCGGCACTGACCAGTCGAACTGCTGCACGATCTCGACGCCGACGGTCTTCTGGCCCTCGAGGCGCAAGCTGTTCATCGAGTTCGCAAGGTACACGCCTTCCTCGACCGACAGCCGCTGCACGATCGCCATGCAGCCGTCGAAATCAGTGTCGAGCGACAGCACGAGTGCCCCGTTCGCGAGCGGCTGCACAAGCTGAGCCGTTGAGACCTTGCCGCGCGGCAGAATGACGATCGCCGGAATTTCAGCCGCTGCCGCATACGCGGCGAGCGACGCCGACGTGTCACCGGTCGACGCGCACGCGACGGCGCGCACCGGTTTGCCGTCATCCACCATCTGCCGGACAATGGAGACGAGCACGGTCATCCCGAGATCTTTGAAGGAGCCCGTGTGCGATTGCCCGCACATTTTGATCCAAAGCTCGTCCATCCCCAGCTCGCGGCCGAAGCGCTCGGCCCACATGAGGTTCGTGCCCCCCTCGTCCATGGAAACGATGTTCTCATTGCGGATACCAGGGCAGACCCACTCCTTCTTGCCCCAGACAGCGGAGCCGTAAGGCCATTCGGTGCGCTTGTAACGGTTGTCGAAGAGTTGCTTCCACTCCTCGGCAGAGCGGCCGCGCAGTGCCTCCAGGTCGTGCACGACTTCGAGCAAATCGCCGCACTTCGGGCAGCGATAGAGCGGTTGCTCGAGATCGTATTCGCCGTCGCAGCCGGCGATGCACTTGAAAACGACTCGGTATTCCATGTGGCGTCCGTACATATAGTAACGTAGACTCCGTCCGCCGTCGCTCGCCCGAGCGCGATCGAGTTGTGGCGGGACCCGCATATGCGTAAATCCGTTGTTCTGATCACCGGCGCGAACGGCGAAATCGGGCACGCCCTGGTCGCCAATCTCGCCCAGCAACGGAATCTGGCGGTCGTGTCGCTTGACGTCAACGCCCTGGATCCCCATGTCTCCCGGCTGGTTCACCGGGAATTCACCGGCTCGATTCTCGACACCAACCTGCTGGAGCGCATCCTGTCGGAGTTCGAGGTCGACCTGATCTTTCACCTCGCCGCGCTGCTGTCGACCCGGTCGGAGTTTACCCCCATGACCGCCCACCATGTGAACGTCGAGGGCACGCTGAACCTGCTCGAGTTCGCGGCGCGCGAAACCGACTCTCACGGCCGACCTGTCGTGTTCGTGTACCCGTCGTCCATTGCGGCGTACGGCTTGCCCGATCTCGAGACGCGCCGGAAAGCCGGCCGCGTACGCGAGGACGACTGGAACAAGCCGGTTACGATGTACGGCTGCAACAAGCTCTACTGCGAGCACCTGGGGCGGTATTACTCGAAGCACTATAAGCAACTGCTCGAGTCGCGATCGCCGCGAATCGATTTCCGCTGTGTCCGATTTCCCGGGCTGATCTCAGCCCTGACGGTGCCGTCTGGGGGCACGTCCGACTATGCGTCGGAGATGATTCATGCCGCCGCGCGCGGCGAGCCGTATGCCTGCTTCGTACGGCCTGATTCGCGAATTCCATTCATGGCGATGCCCGACGCCATCGACGCCCTGCTGAAGCTGTCGATCGCGCAGCCCACTCGACTGTCCGCATCTGCGTACAACGTGCGCGCGTTCAATCCGTCGGCCGACGAGATTCGCGACTCGGCGCTGCGGGCGTTTCCCGATGCACAGATCACGTACAACGTCGACGCCAAACGCCAGGCTATCGTCGACTCATGGCCTGAGGACGCAGACGACCTGCTGGCACGGCGCGACTGGGACTTCGCGCCGGCCTACGATTTTCAGCGCGCGTTCCACGAGTATTTGATTCCTGCAATCCGCAAATAATGGGGTCAGACCCCTGTTTTACGACTTTCGTAAATGATCGCTATTCGAATCGCTAAGCCCGGCGGGCCTGATGTACTGCAGACGATCGACATTCCCGTTCCCACGCCTGGGCCGCGCGAAGTGTTGGTTCGCGCAGCCGCCGCCGGTGTGAACCGTCCGGACCTCATGCAGCGCGAGGGGAAGTACCCGCCTCCACCCGGCGCGAGCGAGATTCCAGGGCTCGAGGTGGCAGGCACCATAGCCGCGTGCGGATCAGACGTTACCCGCTGGCGCGAGGGAGATCAGGTGTGCGCGCTTGTGGCGGGCGGCGGCTACGCCGAATACTGCGTCGCACCGGACGTGCAGTGCCTGCCGATTCCGTCGACAGTCGATACCGCCTCGGCCGCCGGCATGCCCGAGACGTTCTTCACCGTGTGGACCAATGTGTTCGAGCGCGGGCGGCTTCGCGCACGGGAGTCATTTCTCGTCCACGGCGGCGCAAGCGGGATTGGCACGACGGCCATCCAGATGGCGAACGCCTTTGGCGCGCGGGTCTTTGCGACTGCAGGCACCGATGAGAAGTGCGCGGCGTGTGAGCGCCTCGGGGCCGAGCGCGCAATCAACTACAAGACGGAGGACTTCACTTCGGTGCTGCTGTCTTTGACCGGTGGCGCCGGTATTGACGTCATCCTCGACATGGTGGGCGCACCCTATTTCAGCCGCAACGTCGAGTTGCTCGCGCTCGAAGGGCGGCTGCTGCAGATAGCTGTGCTGCACGGCGCGAAAGCCGAAGTCAATCTGGTCCGGGTGCTGCGCCAGCGCATCACGATTACGGGATCGACATTGCGCTCACGCACGGTGGATGAGAAAGGCGCGATTGCGGATGCGGTAGAAAAGGCCGTGTGGCCCCTCGTCGAGGCGGGAAAGATACGACCGGTCATCTTCGCCTCGTTTCCGCTGGAGAAGGCTGCCGAAGCCCATCGCTTGCTGGAATCCGGCAGCCATGTCGGAAAGATCGTGCTTACGGTTTAGGTGCGTAGGACTTCGCGTATCCGTTCCTGCTGTTGGTCACCGTGAATGAACCGTCGGCGCGCGCCGACACCTTGATGTAATGCGCCGGCGTATGCGCCGCCATTCCGCCGGGCCCCGCGGGCGGCGCGGCTGCGCCACCGACGACGGCTGCCAGCTGATCCACGGCGTCGATATTCGCAATCATCACACCCGGCGTGTTGTGCTCGACGCCACCCGCGTACGACCAGTGCAGCTGCCAGATATCTTCGAGCCCGGGCGATGTCTCGAGCGTCTGGAAGGTCTGCACGGCGCCGCCTTTCCGCGTGCCGTTGTTCATGATCGCCACGCGCGGCTGAATCGCGTGCACAAAGGCCGGCGAGCCCGACTGATCCAGGCCGTGGTGGTTCGTCAGGTACAAGTCGACCGTGCCGATGGGGTTGTTCGGGCACATCAACATGAACTCGCGGCTCCACGTCAGGTCACCGAGATTGATCGTGCGGAAGCGCCCATAGTTCATGACGAAGCCGGCCGAGTGATGGTTATCGGGATCGACCTTGCTTTCATCGCGCGGCGTGTGCTGGGCGCAGAGCGGATTTGGGCGTCCGGCGCCCGGCGCCTTGGCGATCGCGGTTTTCATTGGCACGCTGTCGCTCACCACCGCCGTCGTATTCGTGCCTGCGAATGCGAGCGTGTCGCCCGGTTTCACGATCGTCCGCGGCAATCCTTTGTAAAATTCGCTGTACGCCGCCTGGAATTTGATGATGTTCGGGCGATCCCCTTCGATTGACGGCCCGTGATCGTAAAGGTGCTTGATGGGCACCTGCTTCGCGATGTCTATCAGGCTTCCGTAATGATCACCGTGATAGTGCGTCAGCCAGAAATGGTCGAGCTCTTTGACGCCCGCCATCTTCAACACATCGAGAATACGATTCAGATCGCGCTCCCCGGAGTTGCCGGCGTCCACGAGCAGCGACTGCCCGCTCGGAGACACGTAGAGCGTCGCCTGTCCGCCTTCGGTATCGATGTAGTAGATGTCCAGGGTCTTTCCCGCCGGCGCCTGCGCCGATGAAACGATCGGCATCGCGCTCACGGCCAGCACAATCAGCAGCGACAAAGCTCTACGCATACGAAGAACTCCTTATTGGTTTTGGGACTGCGATTCTAGGCCATAAACAGCCCGCACGCGACGGGATAAGTGCAGATACAGGTACCATCCTGCGTTGTGCCCGACGACGAAGACGGCGAGCGGTAATCGAGTACCCGGCGGCGCGCTGCCGAGATCGATGCGGCTCGACAGCCTCGCCACGGCCTCGATGCCAAAGAGCATCAGCGAGACCTTTGCGAGCCACACTGCGCCGGGCCGCCGCTGCCAGAGTGCCATGCCTGCCGCGACACCCACGCCAGTGATGAGAAGGCGTGCGGTGAGAAAGAAGAGCGACAACGTCGGTCGCGTTCCAATGCTCCCGACAGCCGACGAGGCCTGCAGCGCGAGGCTGGCGGGGTTCCAAATCAGCAGGATGACGATGAGCAGGAGGATGCCGGCGGGCATGCCTCAGAACCGGAACAGGGGTCGATGTCCCCTACGCGACGGCTGTTTCCATTTCGTCCGACGCCTTGGCCTTTCGATTGACGAGCCGCAGACGTGCGCCCTCTATATACACGTAATAGACCGGCGTGATGTAGAGCGTGAGAAATTGAGAGACCAGCAGACCACCGACGACGGCGAGTCCGAGCGGACGCCGCGATTCCGCGCCGGCCCCAAGGCCGAGCGCAATCGGCAGCGTTCCAACCAGCGCGCACATTGTCGTCATCATGATTGGCCGGAAGCGCACGAGACACGCTTCGTGAATCGCTTCGAGCGGCGACTTGCCCTGCTCGCGCTCGGCGGCCGATGCGAAGTCGACCATCATGATGCCGTTCTTCTTGACGAGGCCGACGAGCATGATGACGCCGACGAAGGCATACAGGCTCAGTTCCGTCTTGAAGAGGATGAGGGTGATGAGCGCGCCGAAGCCCGCCGCCGGCAGGCCCGACAGGATGACGAGCGGCTGCGTGAAGCTCTCGTACAGAATGCCGAGGACGATGTAGATCACAACGATTGCCATCACGAGCACGAGGCCGAGGCCCTGCGCTGACTCCTGAAACGCCTGGGCGGTCCCCTGGAACTTCGTGGTCACCGTTGATGGCAGCGTCGTCCGCGCGGCTTCCTCGATGGCGCTCACCGCATCCCCAAGCGCATGGCCGGGTTTGAGATTGAACGACAAGTTGACCGAGGGAAGCTGACCGCTGTGGCTCACAGAAAGCGGGCCCACACCGCTCGTGACGCTCGCGACTGTATTGAGCGGAATGAGCTTGCCGTTCGAGGACCGCACATACAGCATCGACAGCGCAGCTGGATCCTGCTGGAACTCGGGGGCGACTTGCAGAATGACCGCGTACTGATTGCTGGACGCGTAGATTTGCGAAACCTGCCGCGTGCCGTAGGCGTTGAAGAGTGCCGTCTCGACCTGGTTCACTGTGAGGCCAAGCGCCGCGATGCGATCGCGATTGAGATTGATCTGCACCTGTGGGTTGTTCAACCGGAGGTCGCTGTTGACGTCTTCGATGTGATCGATCTTCCGCATCACCTCTTCGAACCCAGGCGCCGCGCGATAGAGCTCGGCCGTGTCCGGATCCTGTAGCGTGAACTGGTACGACGCGCGCGCGCCGCCCATGCCGCCAAGATTGATAGGAGGCTGGTTGACCATGAACACGCGAACGCCCGGCACCTGCGACAGTTTCGGCCGCAGGCTCGCCATGATCTGATCGACCGACCGCGTACGCTCGGAACGTGGCTTCAAGTCGACGCTGATGCGGCCTTGATTCGACGAGGCCCCGCCGCTGCGTCCGCCGCTGTCGCCCACGCTGCTGCTGGACCCGGCGATGTCGGGGTCCTGTGCGAGAATGGCTGCGACCTCCTGCTGGTGGCGCACCATCTCCTCGAAGCCGATACCCTGGATCGCTTCCACGCTCACCTGGAAGCGACCCTGATCTTCAGTCGGCAGGAACCCCTTCGGCACGATCACGAAGAGATACGCGGCTCCGACCACAAACAGGAGCGACAGCGCCATCGTCACGGCGCGATGCCTTAGTGCGAACTGCAGCGACAGATCGTAGCCGCGCAGCGACGCATCGAACATGCGCTCGGTGAAGTTGTACAACCGTCCATGCTTCTTCCCGTGGGCCGTCTTCAGAAACCGGCTGCACAACATCGGCGTAAGGCTGATCGACACGAAGCAGGACACGAGAATCGCGACACTGATCGTGACGGCGAATTCCTGCAGCAGCCGCCCGACGATGCCCCCCATGAACAGAATCGGGATGAACACGGCGACGAGCGATACCGTCATCGCGATGATCGTGAACTCTACTTCCTTCGCGCCTTCAAACGCTGCGCGCATTGCAGGCTTGCCCATTTCCATGTGCCGGCCGATGTTCTCGAGCATGACGATCGTGTCATCGACGACAAACCCGATACAGAGCGTCAGGGCCATCAGCGACAGGTTGTCGAGCGTGTAGTCGAGGACGTACATCACCGCGAACGTGGCGATGATCGACACAGGCAACGTCAAGCTCGGAATGATTGTCGCCGTCACGCTTCGCAGGAATATGAAGATCACCGCGATGACGAGCCCGATGGTGAGGAGCAGCGTGAGCTTGACGTCATGGACCGACTCACGAATCGACTGCGACCGATCCATTCTGACGTCGAGGTTCAGCGACGGCGGCAGTTGCGCGCGAAGCGTCGGCAACAGTTCCTTGATCTGATCGACCACAGCGACGACGTTCGATCCCGGCTGCTTCTGGATTGACAGGGAAATATTGCGCATACCCTGGAACCAGCTCGCTGACTTGTCCTGCTCGACACCGTCATAGACGCGCGCGACGTCCTCAAGCCGTACGGGATTGCCGTTCCGATAGGCGATCACCATCGGCGCATACGCGGCTGCATTCAGCAACTGACCGTCGGCGAGCACCGTAAAGATGCGCTCGCGGCCCGCTATGGTGCCGGTCGGCAGGTTCACATTGGACGCCTGCACCGCCGTAACGACCTCGTCGACGCCGATGCCGTGGGCCGAGAGCTTTCGCGGGTCGATATCGATGCGGACGGCGTACTTCTGCGGTCCGAACACGTTGACCTGCGCGACACCATTGACCGTCGAAATACGCTGCGAGACATTTGAATCGGCGTACTCATTGACTGTCGACAGCGGCAGCGTCGACGAGCGCATCGTGAGCAGCATGACCGGATAGTCGCCGGGGTTCACTTTGAAATATGTAGGCGGCGATGGCATCTGCGCCGGCAGCTGGCGTGTTGCCCTGGCGATCATCGTCTGGACGTCCTGCGCGGCGGCATCGATGTCGCGGCTGAGGTCGAACTGCAGAGTGATATTCGTGCTGCCCTGCATATTCGTCGAGTTCATCGACGTGAGGCCGGAAATCGTCGAGAACTGTTTTTCGAGCGGCAGCGCGACGGCCGACGCCATTGTGTCGGGGCTGGCGCCGGGCAGTGAGGCGCTGACCGATATGGTCGGGAAATCGATCGCCGGCAGGTCGGCCACCGGCAGCAGACGATACGACATCACGCCGAAGACGACGATGCCGATTGTGATGAGCGTCGTCGTGATCGGGCGTTTGATGAACAGTGCTGAAATGTTCATGAGTCTGCTTTCTCGGGTTTTTCGCCTTTTATGGTGATCCGGCTGCCCGGCGTGAGACGCAGCTGCCCGTCGGTGACTACCGTCTCGCCCGGTTTCACGCCCTGCTTCAGAATGGTCTCCGAACCCGCCGTGCGCGCCACTTCGACCGCGCGCATTTCAACGGTCGTCCCGTCCTTCACGACGTAGACGTACTGTCCCTCAGGGCCCGCCTGTACCGCGACCGACGGCACGACGAGCGCGCGCGCGTCGACTGCGAGCCTCACGCGCACGTTGACGAACTGCCCGGGCCAGAGCCGGCGATTCCCATTCGGGAACGTGGCCTTGATTCTGATGGTGCCGGTCGTCTGATCGACCTGGTTGTCGACGAACGTGATGCGTCCGGTGGCCGGCGCAATCTCCTCGTTGGGCGGAAGGGCTTCGACCTCGAGATCGCGCATCGCCATATACCGGCGCAGGTCGGGAAGAAGCGCTTCCGGAACGCCGAACGAGACATAGATCGGGCTGACCTGATTGATGACGACGAGCGGCAGCTGATCGTTCGCGCGCACGAGATTCCCGGTGTGCACCATGAGCGCGCCCGTCCGTCCGGCGATCGGCGCCCGGATCGTCGCGTACTGCAGCTGAACTTTTGCGTTTTCGACTGCAGCGCGGTTCGCACCGACGACGGCGTCGAGCGCCGCAGCGGTCGTTCGGGCTGTGTCGCGTTGCTCGCGCGTGCCGACCCCTCGCTCGACGAGGTCGTCCATCCGCTGCGCGATCACCAGGGCGTTCGCGGCCTGCGCGGTGTCGCGCGCCAGATTGGCTTCGGCCTGATTCAGCGCGGCCTCCAGCGGGCGATGGTCGAGCGTGAACAAGACCTGCCCGGCCTGCACATCTTCGCCCTGCGCGAAGTTGACCGCCTTCAGCTCGCCTGTCACCTGCGCTCGCACCGCCACCGTCGAAAATGCCTCGGCGGTACCGACGACACGCACGTCGAGCGGCATTTCCTTTTCCACCACTCGGTCGACGGTGACGGGGACGGGGGACTGCGACGAGCCTGCCCCGGGCCCTTGTGCGTCACTCCCAGCACAACCGGGTACAACGGCGTATACCCCCAGGGACAGGCAGAAAATTAGGCGTTGAACCTGGTGCATTGGCGAAAGTGCCATTCTATCGATTCCCAGGGTTGATTGAATAGCCTAAATTGAGCCGCCGCCATACTATAGAGGCCGAATTTCATGACTCCGCTGCGGATCGCGTTCGACATGGACGGCACGCTGGCCGACTTTTCTTCGGCGTACGCCGAGATCGAGGAAGGGCTGTTCGGTCTGGAGATCGCCGAGCACGAGAAACCAGCGCCAGAATCGCGCGAAGAGGAACAACATCTCGAAGAAGAAGTCCCCGCGGCTGCGACAATTGGCGACAATCGCCGCAACGCTCCTGGACGCTCAGCGCGCAGCAGCAGCGATCATCGGGATCGGGTCTGGCACGCCATCGAGCAGACCCCGAATTTCTGGACCACGTTGAAGCCGCTCGAAGACGGCGCCGTCAAGCGCCTCTATGAACTGTCGGGTGTACACAACTGGGAGGTGTTCTTCATCACGCAGCGGCCGGCGACCGCGGGCGCGACCGTGCAACTGCAGACATATACGTGGCTCGTAGAGCAGGGATTCAGCACGCCAAGCGTCATACCGCTCTCGCGCGGTCGCGGCAAGTGTGCGGAGGCGCTGCACCTCGATTACCTCATCGACGACTCGCCGCAGAACTGTGTCGATGTGCTGTCCGATTCCTCGACCCGCGCCATTCTTCTGGTCGACGCCCATGATTCCCTTGGCGAGAAGAGCGCGCGGCGTCTCGGCATCGGTACTGCGTGCAATATTCACGAGGTGCTCGACTTGCTGGTTCAGGCGACAGCGGCGCGCGCCAACCCCTCGCTGTTCGAAAAACTCCGAAAAATGGTCGGATGGAAATAGGCGCGGGCGCCGTTACATCCGGAAGAAGCGCGTGAGCTTGACGGTGAACGAGCGGTTCTGCAGTTTCGGATACCCGCGCTCCTGAGCGATTCGCCCGTCGCTGTACACGACGAAGAGCTCGCTTCCCGGTCGATACTCCCATCGCAGGCGGGCGTTCACCCCCATCATCCCCCCATCGGAGTTGTACTGGAGGAGCGCGCTCACGAATGTGCGCGGATCGAACATGTAGATGACGCGCCCCGTCAGCACCTTTGCCACGAATCGGCCCTGCGGAAGGTTGACCCAGTTCAATGAAATTCCCGGCTCGACCATGAAATTCGGCAGCGGTTCCATGAGTCCCTGCGACAAGCCGACGCTGTGTCTGCTCCCTCCGTAAAACCCGCCTGTCTCGAAGCTCAACTCGCCCGACAGCGGGTGCTGCGTGCCGAGCTCGTACTTCGCAACGAGGTTGCTGAAGTCATATCGGCCGGCGGGAATCTCGATGCTGCCGAATACTTCGTACGGCTCCGTCAATCGCTCGGCGTTGTTGAGGAGTTGAACGGTGAGAATATCGCTGCTCTGGAACTCCACACCGAACGTTCCTTCGATCACGCTCGTATCGAGCTGGCCGTCGGACAGACGTGTGAAGTGATCGACGCTCGTTGAATATTCGTAGCGGCGGACAGTGCGGCTCGAGCGTGGACGCGGACTGAACCGAACCTGCGCCATGTTTCGCAGGACGTCGACGCGTCGCACGTAACCGACTTCAGGATTGAAGTCCTTGCCGATCATCATGTTCTCGAGGACCAGCCCGTAGCGGTCGGCATTGTACTCGAGCTGGGCACGGTAGCTGTTGGCGTTATCGCGCAATCCTGCGGTGTGGGTCCCCGCCACGAACGTGTTGAGGTTCAGATGTTCGAAGAACGAAAAAACCCCATCAAGGCCGAACGTCTGGTTGCCCGTGTGGCGGGACCCATTCGCCGATCGATTGACGGCTATAACGCCGATGGTGCTGCGCCGAAGGATGTCGCGACGAACGCGCACGACCGCGAAATTCGTTGACGGCTGTCCAGAGAGGCGATCTTCCCTGGTCTGGATGTTCACGACACCTATCTGATACGCGCCCGCACGCCCGGTGACCCGCCCGCCGCCGATAATGGGCACCGCGCGTTTGGTGGCGCTGTCGATGCCTATGCGTCTGCTGAAAAAGGGCAATGGAATGTCGCCGGGATTGCCCGTGCGGCGCCGTGCGAAACCGCCGAACGCGAAGATGCCCTGTCCCTCGAGAAAGAACTCGCGCTTCTCGGGGAAGAACAGGCTGAACCGGGTCAGGTTGACCTGCTGTTCGTCGTCTTCGACCTGCGCGAAATCAGTGTTGTAGGTGAGATCTGCGACAAGCCCGCGCGTAATCCCCACTTTTGCATCGAAGCCGGCGCCCGCGCTGGCGCGGTTGGAGAAGGGATCGTCGGCTTCGAGATCGGTCTTCAGTGAGGTGATGCCGTAGGGCTTGACCTCGAACAGCCGCGATTCCGGGGGCGCCGCCAGGCCAGTCAGGGTTGCGGCGGCAGAAAACCGGAACAGGCCCTGCTGGGGAGAATTCGATCCCATGTGCGGTACCTGACTGAGATACGACATCTCGTTCTTCCACCGCACCGAGCGGCGCACATTGATGCCCCACACCTGTTCTCCCGGCGTGTAGCGGAGCGACTTGAACGGGATAATCATCTCGACCGACCATCCGCCCTCGAAACGACCCACGCGCGCGTCCCAGATCGTGTTCCAGTCCCGGTTGCTGTCGCGCTCGTTGGTGATAGCCGAGTCGGAAAAGCCTCCAGCCGCGTTCACGCCGAAAATAAACCCGTTCCGCCGATCGAAAAACGGATCGAGGCCAACCGACACACTTTCGGTCTGGCCGAATCCAGGACTGTCGCGGCGCAGATCGAGGCTGGCCCATCGATCCATGCCCCCGTCGAAACAACGCAGGCCGATATAGATCGCGTGGTCGTCGAAAACCACCCACATCTCCGTCCGCTCGGTCGCCGGCGCTCCATAGGTCGGCTCGACCTGCACGAAGTCACCGACAGGCTGGAGCTGCGAGTAAAACGATTCGTCGAGATTGCCGTCGACGACGAGGCTCTCGCGAAGCCGCTGCGCCCGGACCACGAGCTGCCCGTCCGCATCGCGTGAACCGATCGCGGCGGCCGACGCCGTCGTGCCCGATTCACCGGCGCCGGATTGCGCTGCCGCCCGTGGGGTCATGAGGGAGAGAGACAGCGCTCCCACGGCGAAAAAAACGGGAAACTGCATGTTCACTGGAGGGGTCTGATGTGTGCTGAAATGGCCGGCCGTATTTTACATGCAGACACTGCCGGCAGGCTTCGGTCGTCTGAAGATCTACTAAGATCGAAAGATGCCGACCGACACCCCTGTGGCCGCGCGAACGCGCGAAGAAATACCAGACACCTTCACCTGGAATCTTTCGGATATCTATCCGGACTGGACCGCGTGGGAAGCTGGGCTCGGCGGATTTGAGCGGATGGTCTCTGGCTATACCGAGTTGCGCGGCACCCTGGCGGAGGGTCCTGCGCGTCTCTTAAAGGCGTTTCGCCTTGGCGACGACCTGGGCCAGCTCTCGTACAGGATTTGGTATTACGCCGGGCTGAACTACGACCAGGATCAACGCGACAACGCCGCGAACGCACGCCGGCAACAGGTGCAGATTCTGTTCGCGAAGGCCGCGGAAGCCCGTTCATGGTTCACACCCGAGCTTCTCCGCATTCCACTCGCGACCGTGCGTGGATGGATGAACGCGAACCCGGATCTGGCGACGTACCGGTTCGCCATTGAAAGCACCTATCACCAGCAGGAGCACGTGCTCGATGAAAAGGGGGAGCTGCTGCTGTCGCTGTCGAGCCGCCTCGGCGACGTGCCGCACGACATCCACTCGATGCTCTCGAATGCCGACATCAAACATCCCGTCATCACGCTTCATGACGGACAACAGATCACCCTGACCTACGGCCAGTACAACGCGCTGCTGCAGACCAATCGTCATCAGCCCGATCGCGCGGCCGCATTCGAGGCGTTCCACGGCACGTTTGCCGCAAACGCGAATACGTTCGCGGCGGTTTACAACGGCGTTCTGCAGCGCGACTGGTTCATTGCGCAGGCGCGGCAGTTTTCGAGCACGCTCGACGCCGCCCTCCACGGCAACGATATTCCGCCGGCGGTCGTCGAGAACCTGGTGGCCACGGCGAAGGCCGGCACCGAGCCGCTGCGCCGTTATCATCGCCTGCGCAAGCGGGTGCTGGGCCTCGAGACCTACCATGCGTACGATCAGCTCGTTCCGCTGATCGACTTCGATCGGAAGTACCCGTATGCGAAGGTCATCGATGAAATCGTGGAGTCGATGAAGCCGCTCGGCCCCGCCTATCAGCGGGCGGTGCGGCAGGCGTTCGAGGGGCGGTGGATCGACGTGTACGAGAACCCCGGGAAGCGGAGCGGCGCGTATTCGGCGCCCGTCTACGGCGTACATCCATACATGCTGTTGAACTACACCGACACGCTCGATTCCGTGTTTACGCTCGCCCATGAGATGGGGCATTCGATGCACACGATGCTGTCGGAGGCCCATCAGCCGTTCGTATATTCCGACTACACGATTTTCGTCGCCGAAGTGCCGTCGACGCTCAGCGAGATGCTCTTCTTCGATCACATGCTGTCGCGCACGACCGACCAGCGCGAGCGGATCGTGCTGCTGCAGCACGCCATCGACGACATCGTGGGCACCTTCTACCGTCAGTGCCTCTTTGCGGACTACGAACTGCAGGCGCATCGTCTGGCCGAGCAGGGCCAGCCCATCACCGGCGAAGCGTTGAGCCGCTTGTACTTCGACCTCTTCAAGGCGTATCACGGCGACGCGATGACCTATGACGACTCGGCGCAGATCACATGGGCGCGTGTGCCGCATTTTTTTGGAAGCCCGTACTACGTGTACCAGTACGCGACCTGTTACGCTTCCTCCGCACAGCTGATTCAGACGATCACGTCGGGGACCATCGACGAGCGGCGGGAAGGCGTAGAGCGCTTCCTCGAGCTGCTACGCGCCGGCGGCAGCGACTATCCCATGAACCTGCTCAAGCGGGCGGGCGTGGACCTCAGCACGCCGGCGCCGGCCGAGGCGGTCGTCAAACAGCTTGACCGGCGGGTTTCGCAATTGGAACAGGAAATCGAGCAATGCCCCTGAATACCCTTCACCCGATCGTTCGCGATTGGTTTGAGGAGCATTTCGGTTCTGCCACCGAGCCACAGGCACGCGCGTGGCCGGCCATCCGCTCGGGCGAGAACGTGTTGATCTCGGCGCCCACAGGGTCGGGCAAGACGCTCGCGGCGTTCCTGATCTGCCTCGACGACCTCACGCGCGCGGGTCTGGAAGGAACGCTCCCGGAGACGACGCAGGTGCTGTACGTGTCTCCGCTGAAGGCGCTCAGCAATGACATTCACAAGAACCTCGACGTGCCGCTCTCGGGGATCGCAGCGCGTGCAGCCGAACGCGGCTTCATGCTGCCTGCAATACGCACGTCGGTTCGCACGGGCGATACCCCCGCGTCCGAACGCCAGCGGATGATCAAGCATCCGCCGCATGTCCTCGTCACCACACCCGAATCGCTGTTCATCCTGCTCACGGCCGACCGAAGCCGGCAGGCACTGCGGACTGTCAAGACCGTGATCGTCGACGAGATCCACGCGATGGCTGACGACAAGCGCGGTGCGCACCTCGCGCTGTCGCTGGCGAGGTTGGACGATCTCGTCGAGAAAGCCGGCGGCCCGCGTCCGCAGCGCATAGGCCTGTCGGCGACCGTCAAGCCGATCGAGACCGTCGCCCGCTTTCTCGCCCCTGACGAAGACGCGAATGTCACCATCATCAACCACGGCCACCGACGCGCGATGGATCTTGCGGTTGAGGTACCGAAAGACGAGCTGGGCGCTGTCGCGTCGACCGAGATGTGGCAGGAGATCTACGACCGCATCAGTACGCTGATTCAGGGACACAGGACAACCCTCGTGTTCGTCAACACGAGAAGGCTGGCCGAGCGGGTTGCCCATCACCTCGCGGAGCGGCTTGGTGAAGACGCGGTGCTTGCGCACCACGGCAGCCTGTCGCGCAAGCTGCGGCTGCACGCAGAAGAGAAGCTCAAGACCGGCAAGCTCAAGGCCGTCGTCGCCACGGCATCGCTCGAGCTCGGCATCGATATCGGGACTGTCGATCTCGTATGCCAGATCGGATCGCCGCGCTCGATCGCGGTGGCACTGCAGCGCATCGGGCGATCGGGACACCAGGTCGAGCAGACGACGAAACCCAAGGGACGGATCTTCGCGACCTCGCGCGACGAGCTGATCGAATGCGCCGCGCTGGTACGTTCGATCGTGCACGGAGATCTCGATCGCCTCCTGGTGCCGGTCACGCCGCTCGATGTGATGGGGCAGCAGATCGTCGCCATGGCGGCCGCCGAAGACTGGCGGGAAGACGATTTGTTTCTCCTCATGCGCCGCGCGTATTGCTACGCCGATCTCACACGGGCGGATTTCGACGCCGTCATCGATATGCTCTCCGAGGGCATCAGCACCAAGCGCGGCCGCAGCGGCGCATTTCTCCATCGCGATCGCGTGCACGGGGTCGTCCGCGGGAGACGCGGTGCGCGTCTCGCGGCGATTACCTCCGGGGGTGCGATACCCGACAACGCACAGTTTCTCGTTCTCGCAGAGCCCGACGAGACAGTGGTCGGCACGCTCGACGAGGACTTCGCGGTCGAGAGCGCGGTCGGCGACATCTTCATGCTGGGTTCGACGTCGTGGCGGATCCGCCGTGTCGAGGCCGGCCGCGTGCGCGTCGAGGATGCGAAAGGCGCAGCGCCGACGATTCCGTTCTGGCGCGGTGAAGCCCCGGGGCGCACGTGGGAGCTCTCGACGGCAGTGTCCGATCTGCGAATCGCGATTCTCGCGAAGGGCTCCGAGTCCGGATCCGCCGCCGTCGACTTCCTGATCGGTGACTGCCATCTCGACATGCGCGGGGCTGAACAGGCCGTTCTCTATGTGCGGGCCGGTGCCGCGGCGCTTGGCGCCTTGCCCGGCGTGAACACGGTTGTTGCCGAAAGATTTTTCGACGAAGGCGGGGGCATGCAGCTCGTACTGCACTCGCCGTTCGGCGCGCGCATCAACAGGGCGTGGGGGCTCGCGCTGCGCAAGCGCTTCTGCCGCTCGTTCAATTTCGAGCTGCAGGCCGCGGCCACCGACAATGGCATCGTCATCTCGCTGAGCGATCAGCACAGCTTTCCGCTCGAGCTCGTGTTCAGGTTTCTCAGCAAGGAGACCGTCGAAGAGGTGCTGACGCAGGCGATGCTGCCGGCGCCGATGTTCGAGGTGCGCTGGCGGTGGGATACGTCCCGTGCGCTTGCGGTGCTGCGGTTCGCGGGCGGTCGAAAAGTGCCGCCGCAGATCCAGCGCATGCGGGCCGACGATCTGCTCGCGGCGGTGTTTCCGGATCAGGCGGCCTGTCAGGAAAACATCGTGGGGGACATCCGCATCCCCGATCATCCGCTCGTCAATGAGACGATCAAGGACTGCCTGCATGAGGCGATGGATCTCGATGGACTGAAGCAGCTCGTCGAGGACATCGGTAGCGGCGCTGTCAAAACCGTCGCGATCGATACGCCGGAGCCGTCGCCGTTTTCGCACGAGATTCTCAATGCGAACCCGTACGCCTATCTCGACGATGCGCCGCTCGAAGAGCGGAGGGCTCGGGCTGTGCAGATGCGCCGCACGATCGGACCGGACGCCGGCGGTGTTGGTGCGCTCGACCCCGCAGCCCTGGCTGAAGTCGCGGCCGAATCGTTTCCCGTCGCGCGCAACACCGAGGAACTGCACGACGCGCTGCTGACGCTCGTCGTCGTGCCGCCGGTGCGCGACTGGGAGGAATTTTTCAAGACGCTTCGTGAATCGAGGCGCGCGACGGTTCTGAGTGCAGGCGGCGCCAATTTCTGGGTCGCGGCCGAACGGATCAGGTCGGCGCGTTTGCTCTATCCAGATGCCGTGACGGCTCCCGAGATCGATGACTACGATCGCACGCCTGCATCCGACCAGGAATCGGCTGCGACCGAGACACTGCGCGGGTGGCTCGAGTCGAGCGGTCCGCAGACACAGAGCACACTATCTCGGCGATTCGCGCTGCCCGCCGGAGTAATGGAGGCTGCTCTGCTGCGGCTCGAAGCTGAAGGTCAGATTCTTCGGGGGCGCTTTACCGCGTCGGCGGCCGGCCAGGGGAGCGAGATTGAATGGTGCAACCGCCGGGTGCTGGCGCGCATCCACAGGATGACGCTCGGGCGGCTGCGCCGCGAGATCGAGCCGGTGAATGCCCGCGACTTCATGCGGTTTCTGTATCACTGGCAGCATGTCAAGCCGGGCACTCAGCTCCACGGTCCCGACGGCGCGCTTCATGTCATCAAGCAGCTGCAGGGATACGAAGTGTCCGCCGCCGCGTGGGAAGGTGACGTGCTCCGGCGACGAATCGGCAAGTACACGGCTGAGCTGCTCGATCAGTTGTGCCTTTCGGGCGCGGTCGTCTGGGGCCGACTATCGCCCCATCCCGCGTTTGACGATCTTGAGCGCGTCAAGAACGGGACTGGGAGGCGGGTGCGTCCGACGCGCTCCGCCCCTGTTGCGCTGTTCCTGCGAGAAGACGCATCGTGGCTGCTCGAAGCGGCAAGGTCCGCCTTCACTGAACCCAACGGGCAGGCGGCCGAACCGCACCATGGCTTATCCGGCGGCGCGCGCCTCGTGCTCGAGTCGCTGGGTCGTCGGGGAGCCTCGTTTCTCGCAGATGTCGTGAGAGACACGCGTCAGCTCACCAGCGTGGTCGAAGATGCATTGTGGGAGCTTGCCGCCGCGGGCCTGGTTACGGCTGACGGATTCGAGAACCTTCGCGCGCTCATTGATCCAAGGCGGCGCCTCGCAACAGCGAAGCACCCGTCAAAGCGCCCTCGCTTCGTGCCCGGGCGCTGGGCGCCGCTTTCAGCCTTCGCGGCGCCACCCTGCGACGAACGACACCAGCGCGACATGCGTTTCGCGGACTCATTGCCCACCGGGACGCTCGAGGCGGTGGCGCGCCAGCTCCTCCTCCGATGGGGCGTCGTGTTTCGCGATCTCGTCGCGCGCGAGACGATCACGCCGCCGTGGCGCGACTTGCTCGTCACCTTCCGCCGCATGGAAGCGCAGGGAGAGATTCGTGGCGGCCGCTTCGTGTCGGGATTCGTCGGGGAGCAGTTCGCGCGGCCCGAGGCAGTGGAGTTGCTGCGCGAAGTGAGGCGCGATCAGAACGTCGGGGCGGCGCCCCGGGTGTCGGCCGCCGATCCACTGAATCTCGCGGGCATCATCACCCCGGGCTCTCGCATCAGCCCGCTTTCAGGTGCCGGAGTCCCGTTATGGGAGGAGGCTGCGTCGGACGATAAGATAGGGTCAGACCCCGTTTTGACGAATTTCGTAAATGTTGCCCATCAAGTTTCATAAGACCGTTGGCGTGCGGGTCGGGCCGCTGCAAGTTGGCGGCGGCGCTCCTGTGGCGGTGCAGTCGATGACGAACACCGACACACCGGACGTCGATTCTACTGCGCGACAGTGCATCGAGCTTGCGCAGGCCGGCTCCGAGCTCGTGCGGATCACGGTGAATCTGCCGGAGGCGGCCGCTGCGGTGCCTGCGATAAAGCAGCGCATGCTCGACGCGGGGGTGACTGCGCCGCTCATCGGCGACTTCCACTACAACGGTCATATCCTGCTGACGAAGCACCCCGACTGCGCGGAAGCGCTCGACAAGTACCGGATCAATCCCGGCAACGTGGGCACCGGCAAGCGGCGCGATGAGCAATTCACCACCATTTGCCAGGTGGCGGCCGACCATGGCAAGCCCGTACGCATCGGGGTCAATGGCGGCTCACTGAATCAAGAGCTCGTCATGAACAAGATGCAGGAAAACACCGATCGCGGTCTGGGCAGGACCTCTGAAGAAATCATCAACGAGTGCATGGTGCTGTCCGCGCTCGACTCGACCGCACTCGCGCTCGAGTCGGGTCTCCGCAAGGATCAGATCATCATCTCGTGCAAGGTATCCCGGCCGCTGCATCTGATCGCGGTGTATCGCGAGCTTGCGAAGCGCACTGATCAGCCGCTGCACCTCGGTTTGACGGAAGCGGGTATGGGCATCAAGGGGCTCGTATGGTCTGCGTCCGCAATGGGCGCGCTGCTGAACGAGGGCATCGGCGACACGATTCGCGTATCGCTCACGCCCCGCCCGGGCGGAGATCGCCGGGACGAGGTGTATGCCGCCTGCGAAATGCTGCAAGCCCTCGGTCTCCGCTCGTTCGCCCCCAGCGTCACGGCGTGTCCAGGCTGCGGCCGGACGACGAGCACGACATTTCAGGAGCTGGCCGAGCGGACGCAGGACTACATTCGCGAGATGATGCCCACCTGGAAAACACGCTATGAGGGCGTTGAAGAGATGACGCTCGCTGTGATGGGATGCGTCGTGAATGGACCCGGTGAATCGAAGGCCGCGAACATCGGCATCAGCCTGCCGGGCACCGGCGAAGAGCCGAGCTGCCCGATCTATGTCGACGGTCATCACGTGAAAACGCTGCGCGGCACCTACGACGAGCTCGCAGTCGAGTTCCGCCGGATCGTCGACGACTACATTGACAGCAAATACGCGAAGACCGCGCCGGCCGGCCGGGCTTAGTGGACCGTGGTGTACGGTTCGGTGAGCGTGAAGGCTGGAATTTCGATGTCGAAGTCTTCACGCGCATCCGTCACCATCTGGTAGCTGCCGCGCATGGTGCCGAACGGCGTGGTGAGGTCGCACCCGGACGTGGTACTCGAAACTTTCGCCCGGCTCGAGGACGGGCTGTTTCCCGACGACGCCCGGCCCGCGGATTTCGCGCACCTCGCCCATCGCGTCGGTGATAATCCAGTGGCGGCTCACCAGTTTGACAGTCTCGCTCCCTTCGTTCGTGATGCGGATGGTGTAGAGAAAAAACCATTTATTCTGGGGCGGGCTCGATCGTCCAGGAGCGAACTCCGAATCGACGCGCACGCGAACATTTCTCGTGACCGCTTCAGGCATCTTCACCCTTAATCATATGCCACCAGACGAGCTGCCACGTTTGACGGATCTCGCCGCATCGGTGGGCGTGCTGGTCGCGCGGCGCCATATTTTTCTGTGCGCCGATCAAACACAGCCAAAGTGCTGCGAAAGGGACCGCTCGATTGAGGCGTGGGAATTTCTGAAGAAGCGGCTCAAGCAGCTTGGGCTGTCCGAAACCGGCGGCATCCTGCGCACCAAAGCCAACTGCCTTCGTGTCTGCGAGGGAGGGCCCATCGCTGTCGTCTATCCCGAAGGCACGTGGTACCGCGCGTGCGATCCGCCCGTGCTCGAGCGGATTATCAACGAGCATCTGATCGGCGGACGGCCTGTCGAAGACTTCGTGATCGTTACAAACGATCTAAGTCATCCTTCGCGATAACCGGATTCGATCGCAAGGGCGTACTTCACTGTCCTCCCACGAATGCGTTGAGCCCCATCACTGTGCCGATGCCCGCCAGCGTGAGTGCCAACTGGCGTAGTGTCGTCGAATCGATCCGGCCGCGATGCAGGTCCGGAATCAGATCGGCCATCGCGATGTAGAGAAAACCCGCAGCGGCCACCGAAAGCACGTATTGGGTGATCTGCGGTACCCAATCGAGCGCATACACGGCGACGAGCGCACCGAGCACAGCCGAAGCACCTGAGACCAGGTTCAGCACCAGCGCTTTACGGCGTGAGTAGCCGGCGTGCAGCAGAATGGCCATATCGCCTATTTCCTGCGGAATTTCGTGCGTCGCCACCGCGAGCGCGGTGCTGACGCCGAGCGGCACCGACGTGCGCACGGCCGTACCGATAATCACGCCGTCGAGAAAATTATGGAAAGCATCGCCGATGATCACCATCGGTGCGGCCATGCCGTGGGCCTCACAGTCGTGCGTGTGGCAATGTCTCCAGAGAACCAGCTTCTCCAGCAGGAAAAACAGCATGATGCCGGCAAGCAGCGAGCCGAGCACCGCTCTGGGCGGGAGATGATCCAGCGCTTCGGGAAGGAGGACGAGCAACGCCACGCCAAGCAGCGTGCCGACGGCGTAGCTCACGAGCCACGGGACAATCTGGACGCGAAGGCGGTCGTTGAGGAAGAGGAGCGCTGAAGCGACGAGAGCCCCGCCCAGGCTGCCTGCGAGTGTCAGGCCGACGGCCCACGCGAGCGAACGCACGGGCCGATGATAACACTCCCACCGGCGCGAGCACCGCGCCGGCCTGGGCTATGGTGCGGCGATGTAGCCGCGCCGTGCGCGAACGCGCAGCGACTTGTCGCGCGTTTCCACGCGAATCGAATGCCAGCGCCCGTCTTTTGCCGTCGTCGACGAGTAACCAAGGTAGTACCTGCTGGCTCAGCTCATCGGCGATGTTCGCGGTAGCCGATTCGAGATCGCGGCCCGATCGCACCACTTCTGTGCGGCCGCCGCTCTCGTCCGTGATTTCCCGCAAGGCCTGCAGGTTGACCCGATCGTCGCTAATGCGCACAGTCCTGCGCGTCTGGCCCTGAGGAAACGGCCATTGGAACTGAGGCATCTGCGGGAGGATGACGCCGCCAGGACCACGCGGGCGCCGCCCGCCTGGAAACGGGCTGGGCATAGGCGGCGGTATCGGGCCGCGCGACGTGGGCGGGAACCCGAATGCGCCTTCGGCCTGTCCGTCGATGCCGATCGCATACACCATGACTTCCGATTCGCGGATCAGCTGTTTCACCTCGTTGAGCGATGCCTGGCTGTCCGTGTCGTTGCCATCCGAAATCAGCACCACCGCTCGTTTGCGATGTTGTCCGGTCTGCGCGAGCGGCACCGATTCGATGATTGCGTCGTACATCGCCGTGCCTCCACTGGCGTTGATACGCCGGATGACGCGGCTCAGGCGCTGACGATCCGTCGTCCAGTCCTGTACGAGTTCGGGAAAATTATTGAACTTATAGAGGAAGATCTCATCTTCCGGCGACAGCAGCCGTGTGAGAAACCGTTCGACGGCACCCAGAGCGTTTGTCAGCTTCTCGCCCACCATGCTGCCGCTCGTGTCGAGGACAAGCCCGAGACTGACGGGAACACGCTCGCTGCTGAAGTGCGAGATTTCCTGCAGCTCGTTCTCCTCGTACACGATGAAGTCGTTCTGGCTAAGCCCCGGTATGAACCGTCCGCTGCGGTCGACAACCGTCGCCGTCACGTTGACGAGATCGACGCCGCTCCGGAACCGAAACTCCTCTTGTTTCTGGCCCGCGACGCTGGCGCTGCCGGCTATGACGACAGCGGCAAGCGCTGCGGTGAGACCAATCGACGACCGCAATATGTGTTTCATGTGTTGAACCCTGGCTCTCACTATGCACTCATTACCGCGTACTTGCCAGTTTCGTATCGGTGCGGCGATCGACATGAGGAACCACGTCGGTACCCGCGCGGAAGCTGACGCGATAGCGCGCGATTGACCCCGGATCGGGAATGCTCACCTTGAACGGGGCTTCTTCACCAGGGCCGAGCGCCCGGTAGTCGAGCGGTACGTCCTTGGTGGACACGAGCGCTCCGCCGCGATCGAGCAACGAAATGACGGCAGTGAGCCCTTCCACCTTGACACCGCTCACGGGGTTGCGCACGGTTCCAGTAATCGTCAGCGCGCTGATTTCGCGCGCGTGTCCCAGCGCAACGAGCTCGAGCGGTTCCGTCCGGCTCACCTCGGAGACGGTCGCCACATGATCGTCGGAGGCCGACGGGTTCAGAAAGATCAGCGCGCCGCCGAGCATCAAGATGAGAGCGGCGGCCGCAAAGAGCGGTAGCCGGCTGCCTGAGGGTTCGTCGCGCTCGACCGTTCCGAAAAAACGCTCCGGGGCTGAATCAACAGAGATTAGGGGCTCGTGACTGGGAAGTTGTTCCCTGAACCCGGAAGGTTGTTCAGGTGTCCATTGCCACTCTCCCGCCACCGAAGTCCAGCCGCCGGCCTCTGCGCCCTGCGTGTCGGCCGCGTGTGCAAGGGCCTCTACTCGCGCTTCTGACCGCTCGCGTTCCATGCGCCGGACTCGGCGTGTCGACGCAACTGCGACGATGGCCGTCGCGGCTGAGATGAGCGTGATGATGAGAAGCACGGTATCCATGTTCTACCTCAGCTTGAATTCAACGGCGACTTCGACGATGACGTCGACCGCCTGACCGAGTCGGGTTGCCGGGGCAAACCGCCATTGACGGACCGCTGCGATCGCGCGCTCGTTCAACCCGCGTGGAAGACCGTTCACCAGCTTCACGTCGCTGACCGATCCGTCGCGGCGCACGACAATCTCCAGCACGACTTCGCCTTCGATGTTCGCGCGACGCGCGTCTTCCGTGTAGCCGGCCTTCACTTCGCGCAACAGTCGCGGCGGCATGACACCGCTTCCCGGACGATACGGACCGCCGCCCATGCCCGCCGCCGGATCCGTCACCGATGCCGGATCCGTCGCCTTTGCCGAGACCCGTGCCGGTGCCTGAGCCCACGCCGCCGCCGACTCCAGGTCCGCGGCTCTCGCTTGGCTTCGGCGCAGGCTCGTCGATGACGCCAGGGCGTTCGACCTCGTTGGCGGCGACCGTTGCGACCGGCGCGACGACTGGCGGAAGCGGCTCCGGTTCCACGGGAGGCGGAGGAGGAGGCGGCTCCGGTTTGGGCGCGGCCTCGATCGGCTTCGGCGCTTTCCGAACCGGCATCGGGCTGTCGAGCGACGATTTGCCCTTGCGTTGCGCGCGAGGTGGCGGAGCTTTCTGGCGTAAGACCGCCACCGCCGCCACCGCCGCCAGGACCCGGCGACGCAATGAAGACGAGCCTCGTCGTCACGGGCTCGATGCGCACGGGTGTTTCCGCCGCCTGCGGCAGCCCGATCGTGCTGATCAGAATGAGCGTGGCGGCAATGCCCGCGTGCACGGCGCTCGCAGCGGCAATCGGGCATTCGCGCCGACGCGTGCGCGAACTCGGGCTTGTCGAAGAGCATCGCGGCGCTGCGTCCGCCGTCGGCACGCAGCGCCCGAACGGCGGCGATAGCCTGATCGGCGGCAAAGTAGCCCGGGCTGACCGCGAGGGAACGCACTCTGCCCGAGGCGACGAGCGCTTCGACGCGCGCCGACCGGGACACCGGCGGCCTGGGCGATCTCGCCGACCGAGTACACGTCCACTGGGGAGTTCTTCGGTGTAAACGCCATTTAGGGATATGCCTGCCCGTATTGAGGCAAATCCCTTGCCGTACTGTCCGCCGCGAATTACTTGGAAAAATGAGGGTTATTCGCGAGGTGTCCCCGCTAACGTACGCCTTCGAAGAAGGACAGGCCGTCACGCTCCGCCAGCAGTCGGGCCGCGCGGAAGCCTTCGGCCTCGAGCGCCGCGACGCGCGCCGCCCGACGATTTGTAGTGTGGATCGACGGGTGCCGACGCCGACGAACCGAGCAGTGCGCCGAGGCCGCCGCGCTCGCCCGTTCGATGATGACGATCCGGCCGCGCGCAGCGAGGGTGCGAAATGCCTGCTTGCAGCGTCGCGACGCGCTGCTCGGGTCGCATGCCCGACAGCAGTCCGTCCTGATTGTCGACGACGATCAGGTTGAACGCGCCGTCTTCGAACGGAAACTTCTCGAGATTTCCGGTTTCGATCTCCAGCAGCAAGCCTGACTTCTCGGCGGCACGCCGCGCGCGCGCGGCGTGCGCGTCGTCGGGCACGATGGCGCACACGCGCCCGCTCAGCCCGACTTTTGACCCAATCGCTCCCAGCAGAGACGCATCGGTGCATCCCACGATGCAGCAATCGATCGCCGAGCTTGACGCCCGTCATCGCGATCGCGAGCGAATGTCTCTGCTGCGGCCGAAAAAAGGACACGTGAGAGCGTAGGTCGCGTAAGTCGCGTGGTCAACCCCACGCGCCCCACGCCCACGCCGCCCGATCCCCACGCCCCACGTATCCCGAAGTGATATAGTTGCCGGCTGTGAAAAACCTTGAAATCGCTCCAGCAAAAGGCAAATTAGGCATTCTTCTGGTCGGCCTCGGCGCGGTCAGCACCACCACCATCGCCGGCGTGCTGGCGATCCGCAAAGGTCTCGCCAGTCCGATCGGATCGCTCACGCAGATGGGCACGATCCGTCTCGGCAAACGCACCGAAGGGCCGCTCTCCAAAAATCAACGAGATCGTGCCGCTCGTCAACCTCGACAACATCGTGTTCGGCGGCTGGGATATTTTCGAAGAGAACTCCTACCAGGCGGCGCGCACGGCCGGCGTGCTCGAGCCGTCGCTGCTCGATCAGATCAAGCCCGAGCTCGAAGCCATCAAGCCGATGACGGCGGTGTTCGATCAGCGCTACGTGAAGCGGCTCGACGGCCCGAACGTGAAGAAGGGCAAGAACAAGAAGGATCTTGCCGAGCAGCTTCGCGCCGACATCCGCGCGTTCAAGAAGGACAACAACCTCGATCGCCTGGTGATGGTGTGGTGCGGCAGCACCGAAGTGTTCATGAAGGAATCGGCCGCGCATCAGTCGATCGAGGCGTTCGAGAAGGCGCTCGAGGCGAACGATCCCGACGATTCCGTCGAGCATGATCTACACCTACGCCGCGCTGATGGAAGACGTGCCGTACGCGAACGGCGCGCCCAACCTCTCGGTCGACATTCCGGCGATGATGGCGCTCGCGCAGCAGAAGAAGCTGCCGATCGTCGGCAAGGATTTCAAGACCGGGCAGACGTGGATGAAGACGGTCATCGCGCCCGGCATCAAGGCGCGGCTGCTCGGCGTCGACGGCTGGTACTCGACCAACATCCTCGGCAACCGCGACGGCGAAGTGCTGGACGATCCGGAGTCGTTCAAGACGAAGGAAGAGAGCAAGAAGTCGGTGCTCGATTACATCCTGCAGCCGCATCTCTATCCCGAGCTCTACGAAGAATCTCTGCATCACGTCGTCCGCATCAACTACTACCCGCCGCGCGGCGACAACAAAGAGGGCTGGGACAACATCGATCTGGTCGGCTGGCTCGGCTACAAGATGCAGCTGAAGATCAACTTCCTGTGCCGCGACAGCATTCTGGCGGCGCCGATCGTGCTCGACCTGGCGCTGTTCCTCGACCTCGCCAAGCGCGCCGGCATGTCGGGCATCCAGGAGTGGCTCTCGTTCTACTTCAAGAGCCCGATGCACGCCCCCGGCCTCTACCCGGAGCACGACCTGTTCATCCAGCTGATGAAGCTGAAGAACACGCTGCGCTACATGATGGGCGAGGAACTGATCACCCACCTGGGGCTCGAGTATTACGACTAGTGGCCCGTGGTTCAGCTGAGGACGGGCCACTAGTCGTGCAACCGCGTGCATTCGCGTGCACTTGCCAATCCCAAATCAGCTGCTCCTAATCCCAAGCAATTCCTAAGGTTTAGCCCGCTTCGAGCCGAAACGAGGGGTGTGAAAGTGCGCTCGTCGTTATGTCTTCCGAAAATCCGCCTGGGCGCGGGTGCGGTCGTGCTCATGACCGCACGCAGGGAGCGGCGCAGGTGCCGACGCCGCCTCAGCGATGGGCGAGTCTCCGCTTCGCCCGCTCGCCGTCACGCAGCTCGACGAGCGCCAGCAGGGCAGCGACCTCGACAGCACGCGGCCCGTCTCGATCACGCTGTCCGAGCCCGCGCCGATCACCGACCTGCTGCTCATGCTCGTTCGCGACACCCGGCTCAGCGTCGTGCCCGATCCCGACGTGCAGGGGACGTTCCGAGGTGAGCTGAAAGACGTCACGCTGCGGCAGGCGCTCGAGATGATTCTGCAGCCGCACGGGTACGACTACTCCGTGCAGGGAAACCTGATCCGCGTCTTCAAGCGGCGATTCGAAACGCGCCGTTTCGATTTGAACTACGTCGTTCACCCGCCGAACGGGATCGCGGACGCTGTCGGCGTCGAACGCGATTGCGCCGTCGGCGCGCCCGGGATGAAGCCGGACACACCCGCGAACAGCCAGGGCAGCTCGGCGGACGTGACCGACACGGATGCCGGCGACATCTTCGGCGACCTCGCGACCGGCGTGCAGACGCTGCTGTCGCCCGAGGGGCGATTCAACATGGACAGGAAGGCCGCGCTGCTGCAGGCGACCGATTTTCCCGATCGCCTCGACCAGATTCAGCTCTATCTCGACGCTGTACAGAATCGCGCGACGCGCCAGGTGCAGATTCAGGCGAAGGTCATCGAAGTCGTGCTGAACGACGAGTTCTCGGCCGGCCTCAACTGGCAGCTGCTTATCGAGCGCGCCGGCGATGCGGTGTCGCTGACGCAGGACGTGCCGCCGGCCGCCGGCGGCACGATGACCGTCGGGCCTGAACATCAAGGACTTCACGGGACTGCTGAGCGCGTTCGCGAGCCAGGGCAAGGTCAACGTGATGGCGAGCCCGACGGTGAACGCGCTGAACAACGAGCCGGCGATCATGCGCGTCGGCACGCAGGACGTGTTCTTCAAGACGACGACGCAGACCGACGCGGTGACCGGACGGATTCTTCAGACTACCGTCGAGCCGCAGGCGATCACCGAAGGGATCGTGCTGAGCGTCACGCCGCAGATCGCGAGCGACGGGATGATCAACATGAGCATCACGCCGAGCCTGACCGAGCGCACCGGACAGGCGACGTCGCGCTTCGGCGACACGGTGCCGATTCTCAGCGTGCGCGAGGCCGACACGCTGGTGCGCGTTCACGAGAACGAAACGATCGTCATTGCGGGATTGATGGAGGAACGGGTGCGGCCGCGAGCTGCGGAAGGTGCCGTTTCTCGGCGACCTGCCCGGCGTCGGCGCAATCTTCCGCGGCGAGACGACGAGCCGCCGCAAGACCGATCTCGTGATTCTGCTGACGCCGACGATGATGACGCCCGCGCGCATCGCGCAAGCGACGGCGAGCGAGTTGGAGCGAGTCGTCAATCCGGTAGCGTCCGGCTTCAGCCGGACCGTGAGGAACAACATGTACGAGGACTATTACGGGTTCACGGAAAAGCCGTTCAGCCTGACACCGGATCCGAAGTTTCTCTTCAAGAGCGAGTCGCACGCGAACGCGTTCGAGCTGCTGCAGTACGCCGTCCGCCGCCGCGAAGGGTTCGTCGTCGTCACCGGCGACATCGGCACCGGCAAGACGACGCTGTGCCGCGCGCTGCTCGAAGAGATCGACAGGAACACGTTCACGGCGCTCGTGCTGAACCCGTTTCTGTCGGAGGAGGATCTGCTGAAGCTGATCCTGCAGGACTTCGGCGTCGTCTCGCGCGAAGACGTCAAGCGCGGGCGGCTGGCGAACGTCAGCAAGCAGGAGCTGATCGAGACCATTTACGACTTTCTGCTCAGCCTGCTGCCGCTGCGCGCGAGCGCGGTGCTGATCATCGACGAGGCGCAGAATCTGCCGATGCCGGTGCTCGAGCAGATTCGCATTCTGTCGAATCTCGAAACCGACAAGGACAAGCTGCTGCAGATCGTGCTGGTCGGCCAGCTGAATCTGAACCCGCTGCTCAAGGCGCCGCAGATGCGCCAGCTCGATCAGCGTGTGTCGATCCGCTATCAGCTGCGGCCGCTGAACCGCGACGAAGTGGCGGCGTACGTCTCGCATCGATTGACGGTCGCCGGCGGATCCGCATCGGTGACGTTCCAGCCGAAGGCGCTCGACATGGTGCATCGCCGCACGCAGGGTATTCCGCGGCTGATCAATCTCGTGTGCGATCGGTCGCTGCTCGCCGCGTACTCGGCGACGCACCAATCGCGTCTCGGCAGAGATGGTGTATCAGGCGGCCGAGAACCTCGAGCTGGTCGAGGAGCGCCCGTCACGCTTCGGCTGGCTTCGCCGCCGTGCGTCGGTGGCCGTCATGGCAGCAGGCGCGTCGGTGTCGCTGGGCGTGGCCGGCAGCATGGTCGCGCCGTCGTTCGCGCGCGTCGGCGCCCGCGTACACGCCGAAGCCTGACGGTCAGCGCGGGAACGCTGGTCGGTCCGGGCGCGGAGCCGTCACGGTCGCGGCGATGTCCTGCAGCCGCTGCAGCCGAGCACGCACGCCGGTATTCCGTGCTGACGGCGTCTTTTCCGGCCGCCGACGTCACGCGCGCGGAAGCGGCCGCTGCGCGGCTCGATGCGGTAGTGGGCAGCTGCAACAGCTGGGCTACGACGTGCGCGCGATGGATGTGGATCTTGGGGACGGCGGCGAATGGCGGCGTGTGCTGGTCGGCGAGTTTGCGACGGAAGCCGATGCGGAGGCGCAGGCCGATCGCGTGCGGCAGACGCCGGCGTTCGCCGATGCGCAGGTGGTGCGTTACTGAGCAATGTCTATTATTCTCGACGCACTTCGGCGCGGGCGCTCCGCGCAGACGCCGCGACCGAATCCGAATGCGGCACAGACCGATGCTGTTCTGCAGACGCTCGGCTACGGACGTTTCAGCCCGACGACTCCGTTCAATCGGCTCAAGCGCCTCTCGCGTATCTCGCGCTCGCGGCTGTTGTTGGGGATCGCGCTGTGGGTCGGGGTCACCTGGCTCACTCAGGCGTATCTGTCGCCGGCGTCCGCCCTCGCAGGGCTCGGCGGCGGCCGTCACTCAAGCGGCACCGTCTCCGGCACCAAAGCGCGAGCCGGTGGTGACCGCCACCAGTATCGGCGCCCGTCGCTCCCACCGGAGAAATTGCAGTGCCTGCTCCACGTGCCACGAGCCGGCCGTGGCGCCGGCCCAGGGGGCAGTCGCGCCTCCAGCAGCGATGCGGCGGTCGCCCGCCGAGTCCGTCGGGCGGACTGTCGCGCCTGACGCGCCCACCGGACCAGTCCGGCTGATCGTGCAGAACTCCCAGCGCATCAACGTGCCGCGATACTGCGCCAGCGGCGCCGACGGGCGCGCCATCACGCAACGCGCATGTCGACGTCCGCCGGCCGCACATCGGCGTCCGTCACCACGGGAGACGATCATTTCGGCCGCGCCATGATGTATCAGCGGCTCGGCGATTTCGAGAACGCGCTCGTCAGCTACCGGCAGGTGCTGCAGCGCGACGATCTCAACGTTGAAGCGCACAACAATCTCGGTGTCCTGTATCGCGACAAGGGACTGTTCGACGACGCCGTCAGGCATTTTCAGCGGGCGATCGCCATCAACCCGGGTTACGCGCGCGCGCGCAACAATCTCGGCGTCGTCTATCTGAGCCAGCGGAAGCTCGACATGCCGCGGTCGCAGTTTCACGCGGCGCTCACCATCGATCCGAAGAACGTCGAGTCGATGGTGAACCTCTCGACGGTCGAGAAAGAATCAGGACAACGCGACGAGGCACGACGCTGGCTCACGCGCGCGCTCGAAATCGATCCGCGCAATGCCGAGGCCCACTACAACCTCGCCGTGCTCGAAGACGAGGCCGGCAATCGGACCGAGGCGCTGTCCCACTATCGCGCGTTTCTGCAGTACGGCGCCGCTACGCACGCAGCCCTGGTCGGAGAAGTCCGAAAGCGGATCGACGCACTCGCCGCAAAGTAGATCCCAGATTCAGTCGTACGCTTCCCTCATGTCCGACCCGAAGGATCCGGAGATCTCCGCGCTCCTGCACGAGGATCGCGTTTTCGAACCCCCCTCCGAGTTCCGCGCCAACGCCATCGTCAGCGATCCCGGTCCCTACGAGGAAGCCGAGCGCGATCCCGAGGGCTTCTGGGCGAGGTTTGCGTCCGAGCTCGAGTGGAGCCGCAAGTGGACCCACGTGCTCGACTGGAGCGACCCGCCCCACGCGAAATGGTTCGTCGGCGGCCAGATCAATGTGTCGGTCAACTGCGTCGATCGCCACATTCGGACGGCTCGCCGCAACAAGGCGGCGCTGATCTGGGAAGGGGAGCCCGGCGATCGCCGCACGCTTGACGTACTTCGATCTGTATCGCCAGGTCAGCGCGTTCGCGAACGTGCTGAAATCGCTGGGCGTCAAGAAGGGCGATCGCGTCGCCATCTACATGCCGCTCGTGCCGGAGCTCGCCATCGCGATGCTCGCGTGCGCGCGCATCGGCGCGCCGCACAGCATCGTCTTCGGCGGATTCAGCGCCGAGTCGCTGCGCGATCGCATGAACGACGCGCAATGCAAGCTGCTGATTACCGCCGACGGCGGATATCGCCGCGGCTCGATCGTGCCGTTGAAGAAGGTGGCGTACGAAGCCCTCGAGGGCGCTCCGTCGGTGGAGAATGTCATCGTGCTGAGGCGGCTGATGGCAGGCGATCAGGGCAAGAGTCCGGGATCCTGGAACCCAGAGCCAGGCACAGGAACACGACTGGCACGAGCTGATGGCGAAGGCGCCGCTCGAGTGCCCGGCCGAGCCGATGGACTCTGAGGATCTTCTCTACATCCTGTATACGTCCGGCACGACCGGCAAGCCCAAAGGCATCATGCACACGACCGGTGGCTATCTGACCGGTGTGTATGCGACATCGAAGTGGGTCTTCGATCTGAAGGAAGACGATGTGTACTGGTGCACCGCCGACATCGGATGGGTGACGGGTCATAGTTACGTCGTGTACGGGCCGCTCGCGAACGGCGCGACGGTGCGTGATGTACGAAGGCGCGCCCGACTCTCCGCAGAAAGGATCGGTTGTGGGAAATCGTCGAGCGCTACGGCGTGACGATTTTCTACACCGCGCCGACGGCGATTCGCGCGTTCATGAAATGGGGCACCGACTGGCCGAAGCGCCGCAACATGTCGAGCCTGCGCCTGCTCGGATCGGTCGGCGAGCCCATCAATCCCGAGGCGTGGATCTGGTACCACACGTTCATCGGCGGCGAGCGCTGCCCGATCGTCGACACGTGGTGGCAGACGGAGACGGGCATGATCATGATTACGCCGCTGCCGGGCGTGACGCCGCTCAAGCCGGGATCCGCGACGATTCCGTTCCCCGGCATCAAGGCCGAGATTCGCGCGCAGTCCGGCGAGGCGGTCGACGTCGGCGGCGGCCTTCTCGCGCTGACGCGACCGTGGCCCGCGATGCTCCGCGGCATCTACGGAGATCCCGAGCGCTTCGTCAAGCAGTACTGGAGCAAGTGGGATCGCGCCACGTACTTCACCGGCGACGGCGCGAAGCGCGATGATGACGGATATTTCTGGGTGCTCGGGCGCGTGGACGATGTGATCAACGTGGCGGGCCATCGCATCGGCACGATGGAGGTCGAGAGCGCGCTCGTCGATCATCCGAAAGTCGCGGAGGCGGCGGTCGTCGGACGGCTCCACGAATTGAAAGGGCAGGCGATTTCGGCCTTCGTCATTCTCAAGGAAGGCAACGCCGCCACTCCCGGCGCTCGTCGCGGAGCTGAAAGAGCACGTCGTGAAGAAGATCGGCTCGATCGCGCGGCCCGGAAGACATTCTCTTCGTCGCCGACGTGCCCAAGACGCGATCCGGGAAAATCATGCGGCGACTGTTGAAGGACATCGCCGAAGGCAAGGCGCTGGGCGATACGACGACACTCGCCGATCCAGCCGTCGTCGCGAAGTTGAAGGCCGACTACGAAGAGGCGGGCTGATCGCTCTACCGCGGTCACGCGCGCGAGTCGAAACTACGAAGGAGCACGCGTGCGACGCACCGGAATCGATCTCTCTTCGACCAGATGCAACGTCGTCGACGCCGAGTCGTCGGGACGTCGCCGCAGAGGCGAACCTGTCGCCCTCCGCGTGCACGAGTTCGCCTCGTATCACGCACCTCGGCAACCCGGAGACGCTCACTGCCGAGTTGAAGGCGCTGGCCGCGCACGGATCCTTCTCGCGCCGCGCGTGGGTGAACTTGTGGGACGTGCGCAGCAGCCACCAGTACCTGTTGCTGCCGTCGGCGCCCGACGCCGAGCTCGAGTCGAGAGCGAGACGCCACGGCGCGTCGGTGCTCGGCATGAGCGAATCTCGACGTGACCGTCGCAACGTCGATTCGGTGAGACGCGCGGCGAGCCCGGACATCATCCCAAGCGAGAAGTCTCGTTCTTCGCCGCGGGATCCGACGATATTCGTGCGCGGCTTCGTCCCATCGTCGAGGCAGGATTTGTCGTCGAAGGGGTCACGACTCCGTGCGGCGCTTTGTGGTCGCAGGCCCGGCTGCGGCGCCCGTCGCTGCCGGGCGAAGTGCACGCGCACGTGGCGCTTGGCGTGTCGCAGTCCGCGCTCGGCATTTTCAGTGACGGTGCGCTCCTGTATGCGCGCGATCTCGACTGGGGCTATGCGGCGCAGCCGAGTGGAATGCCCGTTGCGAAGGAGCGCGACGCGCTTGCCGATCGGCTTTCGCTCGAGCTTCGGCGGTCGTTTCTCTACCTGAAGCAGTACTGGGAGCAGGACGTGTCGCAGGTGCTGCTGTGCGGCGACATGCCGGAGATTCGCTCGCTCACCGCGCCGCTGATCGAGCGGTTGAATATCGAGGTCGAAACACTCGACACGCTCGACGGCATCGACGCCGCGACGCTGCCCGAAGGGTTTGCCGATCGCGCTCCGACCCTTCGCCTGGCATCGTCGATCGCGGCCGACCCGCCGCCGGTGAATCTGCTGCCCATCGAAGTGACCGCGCGCCGGACGAACAGGACGGGGCAACTCATCGTCGCTGCGGGAACCGCGGCGGCCGTTGCGATTGCTGCGTTTCTTTACGCGCAGGCCAACGTCACGCGGCTCGACGCGCAGCGTCAGCTCGATGTGACGCGTCGCGAAATATCGTCGTTGCCGGCGCCGGTCGCCACCACGGGCGCCACAGGCGGCACTCAGGCCGAAGCCGCCCGGCGAGCAACGCTGGAGGCGCTCGATGCGCAAGGGCCCGCCATGGCGCGCGTACTCGAGGCGGTTGCCAACGCCGTGCCCCAGGGTGTCACGCTGAGATCGTTGCGGGCGGTTCCCCACGGCAGTCACTGGAAGGTGAGTTTCGATGCATTCGCTGCAGGTGCCAATGAGACGGCGGCGCGCGAGTCGGCGGATCGCTTTCTACGGGCGCTCGCACAATCGTCATTCAACGAACCCCTTCGGCCTGCCACGCAGCGATTCGTGGCTGACGCCGGCGGTGTGGAGATCGCGGCGGACTATCTGGTGCGCAAGTGAGAAGCGCGACGCTGGTAACGGTTCTGACGCGCCTGACCACGGCGATGGCCGTGGCTGCACCGGTTGTCGTCTTTGGATTCCTCTACGTCTTGCAGGTGCAGCCCGAACGCACGGCGGCTGAGGACGTGCGGCATCAGCTCGCGGTTGCTCGGGATGAGCTGAACCGCCGCCGTTCGCTCTTGCGGTCAAAGGCCCTCGATAAGGAACCCGAGGTCGAGGGCGATCGTGCCGGCGACCTGGCGGAGGCGGTAACGGCGCTGCTGAATAGCCCGGCAGTCGGTGGTGCGTCCAATGTGTCCATCGACAGCGGTTCAACCGTCACGGTGACGTTCGACGCGCGGTACGAACAGATCGGCCGATTTTTCTGGCATCTACGCGTGCTCACTACGGCCTTCGATTTACACTCCGTCGACCTCACACCGCTCACCGTACCTGCGGGCGGGTTGACGCGAGCGCGGGTGTCACTCGTGGCATTACACCGCCCGGAGACAGTGGGCACGAACCAGCCACCACTCACAGACATCGTTGATGTTGACACCCCGCCGATATGGGCGCGTGACCCGTTCGCGAGTCCGCCACGTCCTGACGCAAGCCGTGCTGCCGGTGTCGTTGCGCAGCCTGACCCCGTCGTGAGCGGCATTCTCTACTCCAGTGGCCGCCGCGTCGCACTTATCGACGGTCGGTTGGTCGGCCCCGGGGATCGTGTGGGCGGCGGGGTCGTCCTGTCGATCGAGGCCAATGCCGTGGTGATCACCGAACCTGGCGGCCGTGAGCGGCGCGTCGAGATCGCGCGTCCGGCCGTTCGGCTGGCGAACCGGTGAAGTAATATTGGAACACGCGGGCAACCGCGTTCGTATCCATTCGCATGGCACTTATCGAAACCCACGACTTGTGGAAGACATACCTGATGGGCGAGGAGGAAATCCACGCGCTTCGGGGTGTCTCTATTTCCCTCGAGAAGGGCGAATACGTCGCCATCATGGGGCCGTCGGGATCGGGCAAGTCGACGCTGATGAATTTGATCGGCTGTCTCGATACCCCGAGCAAGGGCAGCTACCTGCTGAACGGCAATGAAGTGGCGCGCATGAACGACAACGAGCTGGCGCGCATCCGCAACGAGGAGATCGGCTTCGTTTTTCAGACGTTCAATCTCCTGCCGCGCGCGACCGCCCTGCACAACGTGGAGCTGCCGCTCGTTTATGCAGGTGTCCCTTCCGCCGATCGGCAGACGCGGGCGAAGGCGGCGCTCGATAAAGTCGAGCTCACGAGCCGGATGACGCACCGGCCCAACGAGCTCTCCGGGGGCCAGCGCCAGCGGGTGGCCATCGCGCGCGCTCTGGTCAACAACCCGTCAATTCTGCTCGCCGATGAGCCGACGGGAAATCTCGATTCGAAGACCGGCGCCGAAATCATGGGACTCTTCGCGCGCCTGCACGAGGGCGGTAACACGATCGTGCTGGTCACGCACGAAGCCGACGTGGCAGCGTACGCGCACCGCACGATCAGCCTCCGCGACGGAACGATTGAGAAGGATGTGCGTCAGGATCGTTCTGCAGTTGTCGGCACACCATGACAACATCGGGCATCAAACCGCCGCGAAATGCCCGGTCTCCACTTCCTTCAGCACTGCCGCTAAATCGACATCTTTGGGATCCAGCGAAATCCGCGCAGGCTTGTGATCAGGATCAGGCACGGGAATCGCTGACAAGAGCGCTTTTGTGTAGGCGTGCTGTGGATTGTTGAAGAGGCGATCGGTTTCACCCATTTCGACGATCCGGCCGAGATACATCACCGCCGTACGCCGGCAGATGTGCTCGACGAGACGGAGATCGTGCGCGATGAAGAGGTAGGCGAGACCGAGTTTCTGTTGCAGCTCGATCAGCAGGTTCACCACTTGCGCCTGAATCGACACGTCCAGGGCTGACACGGGTTCGTCCGCGATGATGAACGAGGGGTTCAGGGCGAGGGCGCGTGCGACGCCGATGCGCTGGCGTTGGCCGCCGCTGAATTCGTGGGGGTAACGCTCGAGCGTTGCCGGGTCGAGTCCGACGAGGCGATAGAGCTCTTGCACGCGATCGGCGCGTGATTCTCGGTTCCCGATTTTGTGAATGATGAGCGGCTCCTCGATGATGTGCCGCACACGCATACGGGGATTCAGCGACGAGTACGGATCCTGAAACACGATCTGCATCTGGCGCCGGGCCCGCCGCATTTCGTCGTGAGAATACGTGAGAACGTTCTCCCCCCGGAACAGCACTGCACCGGCTGTCGGTTCAATCAACCGCAGGATGCAGCGCCCGGTTGTCGTCTTACCGCTGCCCGACTCGCCGACGAGTCCGAACGTTTCGCCCTCCTCGACGGTAAAGCTCACGTCGTTCACCGCGCGGACGATGGTCGGTTTGGTGAGGAACCCTTCGCGCCGCGAAAACTGCTTTACGAGATTTCGGACCTCGACGATGGCCGGCCTGCCCCGAGCGGCGTCGAAGGGCATCAGCCACGCCTCGAATCGTAGAGATAGCAGCGAGCCCGCTGGCCGGGCCCGACGTCGTACGCCGGCGGCGGTGCGGAGGGGCACAGCTCGAATCGATGTGGGCACCGGGGCTCGAATGCGCACCCGGGCGGCAGCCTGGCAAGATTGGGAACCGCGCCCGCAATCGCCCGCAGCCGTTGGCCGGGCGCTCCCCCTGGAATCGATTCGAGCAAGCCCTGAGTGTACGGGTGCTTGGGGGACTCGAAGATCTGGCGCATCGGTCCCTCCTCGACGATGCGCCCCGCGTACATGACGGCCACGCGGTCGGCATGCCCGGCAACCACCCCGAGATCGTGGGTGATCAGCATCAGCGCAAGATGAAATTTATCCTTCATCTCTTTCAGCAGATCGAGAATCTCGGCCTGAATCGTGACATCCAGCGCGGTCGTCGGCTCGTCCGCGATCAGCAGCAGCGGCTGGCACGCCAATGCGATCGCGATGAGCACGCGTTGCCGCATGCCGCCCGACAACTGATGCGGATAATCGCGCAGCCGCCGCTCGGGCTCCGGAATTCGCACGGCCTCGAGAAGCTCGATCGCTTTGGCTTTCGCGCCCGAGCGCGATGCCTTTCGATGCACGCGCAGCGCCTCGATAATCTGCGCGCCGATGGTGAACACCGGATTGAGTGCCGTCATCGGTTCCTGGAAGATGAAACCGATCTCGGCTCCTCGGATGGCGCGCATGTCACGTTCGCTCAACTCCAGCAGATCACTACGCCCGTTGAAGGCGATGGGCCCGCCCTGGATGTCTCCCGGCGGCTGGACGAGTCGCAGGATCGACAGGGCGGTCATTGACTTGCCGCTGCCCGATTCCCCGACGATACCGAGCGTTTCGCCGCGGCGCAGCTCGAAGCTGACGTGATCGACCGCGCGCACGGCGCCGCCGGGAATCTTAAAGGTGGTCGTCAGGTCTTGGACCCGAAGGAGGGGTTGTTCCGCATTCATGGTCGAGGACTGAGCAGACAAGGGATGGTATCAAGATCCGGAGCGTAAGCGACGGCAGCGCGTGGGGGTGGGGCCCCACGCGAACTAAGAAACAAGTTCGCGGTGCTCCCCGAATACGCTTCGTAGCGTATCCGAAATTTCCCCCACCGTCGCCTGCGATCGGACCGCGGTGATGACGAGCGGGACGAGATTGGTGTCACCCCGTGCGGCGTCGTGAATGGCATCGAGCGACGCGCGCCAGGCGCCGGCATCTCGTGCGGCGCGCGCCCGGACCACGCGCGCCTGCTGCACACGTTCGATTTCCGGATCCACACTGAACGTCGGAATCGTGGTGGTCTCTCCGGTGTGAAATTTGGTGACACCGACCACCGCGGATTCGCCTGTGTCGATAGCGCGCTGAGCGCGGAACGAGGACTCCTGAATCTCCCGCTGGATCAACCCCGACGCAATGGCGGCAATGGTGCCTCCGGCGGCCTCGATGCGGTCCAGCGCAAGCCCCACGGCGCGTTCAATCTCGTTCGTTCTGACCTCGATCTCGTAGGAGCCGCCGACCGGATCAACAGTGCTGGCGACGCCCGACTCGTGCGCGATGATCTGCTGCGTTCGAAGCGCGAGCGTGGCGGATTCTTCCGTGGGCAGTGCGAGGGCTTCGTCGCGGCTGTTGCAGTGCAGCGACTGGGCTCCGCCGAGCACCGCGGCGAGCGCCTGCACCGTGACGCGGACGAGATTGTTGTCGGGCTGCTGCGCGGTGAGCGTGCTGCCGGCAGTCTGTGCGTGAAACCGGAGCTGCTGCGCGCGCGGGTTAGTGACGCCGAACCTGTCTCTCATGATGCGCGCCCACATGCGGCGCGCCGCGCGGAACTTTGCGATTTCCTCGAGAAAATCGTTGTGTGCGGCAAAAAAAAACGACATGCGCTCGCCAAGCGACTCCGCCGACAACCCTCGCGCGCGACCCGCCTCGATGTACGCGATGCCGTTCGCCAGGGTGAACGCGACCTCCTGCACGGCTGTCGAGCCGGCTTCGCGGATGTGGTACCCGCTCACCGAAATCGGGTTCCAGCGTGGCAGGTTGCGTTCGCAGAAAGCAAACATGTCCGTCACCAGACGGAGCGAAGCCTGGGGCGGATAGATGAACGTGCCCCGCGCCAGGTACTCCTTGAGGATGTCGTTTTGCACGGTACCCGAGAGTGCCGCGCGATCGATGCCTCGCTCGTCGGCAACCGCGACGTACATGGCGAGCAACACAATCGCCGTGGCATTGATGGTCATCGACGTCGAGACGCGGTCGAGGGGGATGCCGTCGAAGAGCTCGGCCATGTCGTCGAGTGAGTCGATGGCGACGCCCACTCGACCCACTTCCCCCGCCGCCAGGACGTGGTCTGAGTCGTAGCCCATCTGGGTAGGCAGATCGAACGCGACGCTGAGGCCCGTTACCCCCTGCGCGAGCAGATGCCGATACCGCTGATTCGACTCCGCGGCGGTACCGAATCCCGAGTACTGACGCATCGTCCACAAGCGGCCCCGGTACATGGTCGGCTGGACGCCCCGCGTGAAGGGGAACTCGCCCGGCTGGCCCAGATCCGCTTCGGGATCCCAGCTCCCGAGATCGGCCGGAACGCGAGAAGAATCAACCATATAGACAGTATTGTGATTCTAAGCGTTCTTGACACTACCCGGACACGGCCCTACAATGAAAGCTGTCCTACATCGTAGTTCCCGAGTCCGATTTTCTGAAAATATGACGAGTCCGGTGGACAGGTTCCTGTCGCGCTGATGGTGTAGGCAGGAACTTAATTGCGACAGGTCCGCCCAGGCACACAAGGTGTGGGGCTCAGGCCCCCGGTTCAGGAGGATCAAACAATGGACGACGTCGTCAACCGGCTGGCCCGCGAGCTCGCCGATGCCATTGCTGCTTCAGTCGCAGATGATCCTCAAGTGGAGGCGTGTCGGGAGAAGGCGCGCGCCGCTGGCTTCGAAATGAAAGTGACCCTCGAGGCGGTCGTCGGCTTCGTCAATCGGACGCAGCCAGCGGAAAAAAGCGGTGCGATGGTCAAAGTGCCGACGCCTGCGAAGATCGTGGCATCGAAAAAGGCGCTCGACATGACTGCGAACGACCGCCGATTCCTGCGCTCCCTGAGGATTGCGTCCGACGAGCAGCAGCCAAAAAAAGAAGAAGTCGAATAGTTACATAATCCTCAGGTCGGTGCCGGTCATCTCCTTCGGGGCCGGCACCCCCAGGATTCCCAGCATGGTCGGCGCGATATCGCGCAGCGATCCTCCCTCGCGCAACCGCATCCCTTTGACATTCTGAACGACGATCACCGGCACCGGGTTGCAGGTGTGCGCCGTGTGGGGCTCGTTCAGCCGAGCATTCCACATTTCCTCGGCGTTGCCGTGGTCCGAAGTGACGAGCAGAACGCCCTCGGCGTCGCGCACCGCCCTCACGATGCGCCCGAGGCACTGGTCGATCGTTTCGACGGCCCTGACGGCAGCATCGATGTTTCCCGTATGCCCGACCATGTCGGCGTTCGCGAAATTGCAGATGATGACGTCGTGTTTGCGCATCTCCACGTCGTTGACGAGGTTGTCGGTGATGCCTTTGGCGCTCATTTCGGGCTGCAGGTCGTAGGTCGCAACCTTCGGCGATGGGACGAGGATGCGATCTTCGCCCGGAAACGGCTTCTCGATGCCGCAGTTGAAGAAGTAGCTCACGTGCGGATATTTTTCCGTCTCCGCGACACGGAGGTTCGTCATGTTCTGCGCGGCGAGCACCTCGGCAAACGATCCGCTCAAGGACTGCGGCGGGAAAGCCACCGGAAAGGTGAACGTCCTGTCGTATTGCGTCAAGGTCGTCATGTGAACCTTCGGATGCGGTGTGCGCTCGAAGCCGTCGAACTCGTCGAGCGCGAATGCCCGGGTCAACTGCCGCGCGCGATCGGATCGGAAGTTGAAGAAGATGACGCTGTCATCATCCCGAATCGGGCCGATCGGCTCATCATTCGCATCAACTATCGTTCCGGGCTCGACAAATTCGTCCGAGATCCCCGCCTCGTACGACTTGCGGATGTATTCGACCGCGGACTGGCTGCGCGGTCCCCGTCCACTCACCACGGAGTCATACGATTTCTTCGTACGGTCCCACCGGGTATCCCGGTCCATGCCGTAGTAGCGTCCGCCGACCGACGCGACGCGCCCGGTCCCCACGCTGTTCATCAGCTGTTCGAGCTCGCCGAAAAAGCCCGCGCCGCCCGCCGGGGACGTGTCGCGCCCGTCGGTGAACCCGTGAACGAACACGCGCTGCACTTTGTGGCGCGCGGCCATCTGGATGAGCGCGTTGAGATGGCGAGTGTGGCTGTGAATGCCGTTGGGCGAGACCAGGCCCACCAGATGAAGGGCGCGCTTGTTGCCATCACACCGTGCCATTGCGTCGACGAGCGCGGGCTTCTCGAAGAAATCGCCGTCGCTGACGCTCTTGTCGATGCGCGTCAGGTCCTGATAGACAACCCGACCCGCACCCATCGTGATGTGGCCGACCTCCGAGTTTCCCATTTGCCCCGGCGGAAGGCCGACATGTTCACTCGATGCCTGCAGCGACGAATGCGCGAACCGATCGAGCAGTTCGAGATAGCTCGGTGTCCGGGCGAGCTTGATGGCGTTGCCTGCACGCTCTTCACGCAGGCCCCACCCATCGAGAACGACCAGCACCAGCGGTCCGGCCGGCCTCCCCTGCTTGCCCTGAGCAGCGCCGAAGGGCGCGGCGTCGACGCCGCTCATGAACGGGCCGCAAGCTGGTGGATTGCCTGGCGTCCGGCGTACCGGCCCCCTTTGCCGAGCGCTTCCTCGATGCGCAGCAGCTGGTTGTACTTTGCCACGCGATCGGTGCGGCTGGCGGAGCCCGTCTTGATCTGTCCGGCATTGGTCGCCACTGCGAGGTCGGCAATCGTCACGTCTTCGGTCTCACCGGAGCGATGCGAGACGATGCAGGCGTAGTTCGCGGCGCGTGCCATGGTCATCGCCTCCAGCGTTTCCGTGATGGTGCCGATCTGATTCACCTTCACGAGCAGCGCATTGCCCACTCCTTCAGCGATGCCGCGCTTCAGAATTTCCGGATTCGTGACGAACACGTCGTCGCCGACGAGCTGCACCTTGTGGCCGATCTCCTTCGTCAGCAGTGTCCAACCTGTCCAATCGCTCTCGGCGACCCCATCCTCTATGGAGATGATGGGGTACTGCCGCGCCCAGTCGGCCAGCATCGCGACCATCTCTTCGATGCTGCGGTCGGGCTCACCCGACTTCTTGAACACATAACGGCCGTTCTCCCACATTTCGCTCGACGCCACGTCGAGCGCGAGACACACGTCGTCGCCGGCGGTGAACCCGGCGTTCGCTACCGCTTCCATAACCAGGTCCAGCGCCTCGCGATTCGACTTCACGCTCGGCGCAAATCCTCCCTCATCGCCGACGCCCGTCGACAGGCCGCGCTTCTTCAGAGAACCGCGCAGCGCGTGAAAAATCTCCGCGCCGATCCGCACCGCCTCGGCAAATGTTGGAGCGCCAATCGGCATTACCATGAACTCCTGCACGTCGACGTTCGAATCGGCGTGGGCACCACCGTTCAGAATGTTCATCATGGGCACCGGCAGCAGCCGCTGCTGCGCCTTGGGCTCCTGCGAGCCTGGCGTTGCGGAGGCCGGACGCTCACCGCTGCCGTCAGCAAGGTGCAGGTACAACGGCTTTTTCGCCTCCGCCGCCGCGGCGTGCGCAGCGGCCATCGAGACGCCAAGGATGGCGTTCGCTCCGAGCCGGCTCTTGGTGGGTGTGCCGTCCAGCTCGATCATTGTCCGGTCCAGCGAACGCTGGTCGTGCTCGCCTCCGACGATCGCCTGTGCGATCTCACCGTTGACGTTCGCAACCGCTTTGCGCACCCCTTTGCCGAGGTACCGCTTCTTGTCACCATCCCGCAGTTCCAGCGCTTCGCGCTCGCCGGTCGACGCGCCCGACGGCACCGCCGCACGGCCGAACGCGCCGCCGGCAAGGGTGATTTCGACTTCAACGGTCGGATTGCCACGAGAATCCAGAATTTCTCTTCCGTGCACGCTGGCGATTTTCAAGTTTTTATCTCCCGTCGTCTTCGGCTTCGATGCGGAGCGCTTCTTCGCTGATGGGCTCAACAAGCGGATCGTCGTCTTCGGTGACGACAACAACTCCGAGGTCCGTCACAGTATGTCGCTTTCGATCTTGTTCGGGGTTGAACCCGATGACCGCGCCTCGCGGAATCAGGACGTCGCGGTCGATGATGGCGCGTCGAATCCGTGCATGTCGACCCACGCGCACGCCCGGCATCAACATGCTCTGCTCGATGGTGCCGTAGCTGTGGACGCGCACGTTGGGGCAGAGCACGCTGCCTTCCACGCGGCTTCCTGAAATGATGCACCCCGGCGAAATCATCGAGTCGAGCGCTTCGCCGCGGCGGCTCTTTTCGGCAAAGACGAACTTTGCAGGCGGCGCCTGCGGTTGATACGTTCTCATCGGCCACTCGGGATCGTACAGGTTGAACTCGGGGTCGACGCCGCAGAGATCCATGTTGGCGTCGTAGAACGCGTCGAGCGTGCCGATATCGCGCCAGTACTTCGACGCTTTCTTGTTCTCGTCGTAGAAGCGATAGGCAAACGTCTGTGACTCGGTGATGAGCGCCGGGATGATGTCCTTGCCGAAATCGTGGCTCGACGGTTTGGCCGCGTCGGCTTCGAGCGCCTTGAGGAGCACATCGGTGTCGAAGATGTAGATGCCCATCGACCCGAGCGCCAGGCCTGGCGAGCCGGGAATGGTCGGGGCATTCTTCGACTTTTCAACGAAGCCGGTCACTTTGTCCTGCTCGTCGACCGACAGCACGCCGAACCGGTAGGCCTCCTCGATGGGTATCTCGATCGCCGCGAGTGTGACCGACGCGCCGCTGTCCTTGTGAAATCGCAGCATCTTCGCGTAGTCCATCTTGTAGACGTGATCGCCGGAGAGCACGATCACGTGCTGCGGGCTCTCCTGCACGATCGAGTACAGGTTCTGGTACACGGCGTCGGCCGTGCCCTGATACCAATGTTCGCTGACGCGCTTCTGTGGAGGGAGGATCTCGACGAACTCGCCGAGCTCTTCCGAGACGATGCTCCAGCCCATGCGGATGTGGCGGTTGAGCGACAAGGACTTGTACTGCGTCGCGATGAAAATCCGGTGCAGGCCCGAGTTGATGCAGTTGCTCAGCGTGAAATCGATGATGCGGTACGGGCCTCCGAAAAACACCGCTGGCTTTGCGCGGTCTCGGGTCAACGGGTACAGGCGCTCGCCGGCGCCGCCCGCGAGCAGAATGACAAGCGCATCGTCGACCACGCCTAAAACCCTTGATCAGAAAGGATTCCGACGCAACCCGTTTGACTTGCTTTATGGCACCGTCCTATCATCGTGAACGATGCCTTGCTGTCGTTTTTATTGGATTTTATAGGAGTTTTTGAGATGAGCTTCCGTCGCGTTTCCGCCGTCGCCGGCGCACTGGTCCTCGCGGCCTTCGCCTCACTTCCCGCGCACGCACAAGACAAGCCAGCGGCTCCAGAGCAGCAGAGAAAACTCAGCGGTGACGAGCGGAAAGACTACATTGCGCTCAGCGCGCTCGTCGATGACGTGATCAGCGGTAAGCAGCCGGCTCCCGCCGACCTGAAGCTGAAGTTTCAACATCACTTCCTCAAGTCGGCCAAGAACGTGTACGTCCCGTACGTGCTGGAAATCGGCGGCGGCACGTTCACGTCGTACCCGGTGACGATGTATGTTCGCGCCGTGCGCAAAGCGGAGGCTGGCGCCGCCCCTGCAGCGCCGGCCAAAGCCGGGGTCGAGGCGACCTGGCCGTTTGCTGATGTGTACTTCCTGACCGAAAAGAACGTGACGACCGCCGGCGAAACGTCGGAGCTTGGTCGCGCGCTCGAGCTGTCACCCGGTGAATACACCCTGTATGTGGCGATGCGGGAGCGGCAGCCGAAGGATCGCAAGCAGCTGCCGAAGACAGTCGTGCTCGCGCAGCCCCTCACGGTGCCGGACATGAATACCGGCCTTACGACGAGCAGCGTCATTCTGGCCAAAGCGCTGGATCCGGCCCCGGAACAGTTAACCGGGCAGCAGCAGCTCGAGCAGCCCTTCACGATTTCCGGCTACCGGGTCGTCCCCTCGTTCGGCGCCCCGATTCCGATGTCCGGCGAGCTCATGTTCGTGTTTTTCATCTACAATGAAGGGGTCGCCGCGAGCGGGAAGCCCGACTTGGACGTGGAATATATGTTCTACCGCGCCAACGAGGACAAGGCATTCACGCGCCTGGCAACGCAGTCGTTCAACGCGACGACGCTCCCGGGGCAGTTCGACTTGAATCTCGGGCACCAGGTGTTCGTCGGCCAGGGAATTCCGGTGAAGGACGCGTTTAAGCCAGGAGAGTATCGACTCGAGATCAAAGTAACCGATAAGACTAACGGGCAGACGGTTACCAGGAACGTTCCGTTTACAGTGTCATAGCATGGTGCCGGCCTTTGGGTTGGCGAGAAGCGGGGGATGATGATCCGATGGGTCCCTGCGGCGGCAATCGTGACGTTCGTGCTGGCCGCCCCCGCTGCGTACGGACAGACATCCGCCACCGACCGCTCGAATCGCAGCGTGTTCCCGGCCGGCAGCATCGACGGCCGGGTCCTCGATAGCAGCAACATCCCTGTTGTAGGAGCAATGGTTTCGGTGGTCGGCAGAACGACCGCGGCAGCCACCACCGATCGGGATGGGCGGTATATCCTCCGCGAGCTTCCGTACGGTCCCTACATTCTCAGCGTGCACTCGCGAGGGTTCTTCAAATCGCGGGGTCGCACCGTTCAGCTGACCGCATCGAAAATCTCCATTCCCGAGATTCAGCTGCAGCTTGCCGGTATCAAGAGAGTCCCGGCATCGGAAGCGGAGCCGGTGGCTGATGCCACGACTGTGCAGGTGACGCAGCTCGCGGGCTTTGGACTCGAAGCGTCACAGCCCGCCGCAACGCCCGCAGAGCCTGTTGAGGACACCCCGGAACAGTGGGAGACGGCATGGCGCCTGCGGCACTTACCGAGGAGCATCCTCAAGGATGCGACCCAGGTGTGGACGGTCGGTGAGCCTGACGAGTCGCGGTGGTTCAGCCGCCAGTCGGCCGCCGCGCTCGTGCCCATCGCGTTCTTCAGCGATCTTCCTTTGTCCGGACAGTTCAACTTGATGACGATCGAATCGTTCGATCGGCCCGGAGAAATTTTCGCTGAGCACGTTCCGCGGAACGTGGCGTTTGTCTCGGTCAATACACAGGCTGTCGGTGGGGCGTGGTCGATGCAGGGCGCGATCACGCAGGGCGATTTATCGTCGTGGATCGTCGCGGGGTCCTACAAGTCGATCGAGTCGACGAATCACGCGTATGAGCTCGGCCTCGCCTACAGCACCCAGCGCTACGACGGCGGCAACGCGGACGCCGCAGGCGCGATTCGCGACAGTGCACGCAATGTGGGTAGCGTGTACGGGTACGACGAATGGACGGTGTCGCCGCGGCTCGTGCTCGGGTATGGCACAGGCTACGCGCGCTACGATTACCTCGGGGGCCCCGGAGTGTGGAGCCCGCGTTTCAGCATCACCCTGCCGGCAGAGGGATTTCGCCTGAAGGCGCTTGCCTCACGCAAGGCGCTCGTACCAGGCGCCGAGGAATTCGCGCCGTCGGTCACCGGCATGTGGCTGCCTCCTGAGCGCACATTCTCGTCGCTCGCGTTCGACGGACGATTTACACCCGAACATGTCCGCCACCTGCAGATCTCACTCGAGCGCGACCTTGCGTCGGGCATCACTGTTTCGGTGCGGGGGTTCGATCAACGCATTGAGAATCAGTTGATCGAGATTTTTGACACGGTACCGGGAAGGGCCGCGGCTGCGCTGGGCCATTACTATGTGGCCAACGCCGGCGACGTCGATGCGCGCGGCTGGGGCGCTGCGATGATCCACGAGGTGCCTGGTTATGTGCGTGGCGCCGTCGGGTACACAGTCACGCAGGCGGATTGGGATCCGGCGTCGGACACGTCAATGGCGCGCGCGGTCCGATCGATGCCCTTGATGGCCAGCGAACGGATTCACGATCTACAGACGTCGATCGAAGCGACGATTCCGCAGACCTCAACGCGCGTGTATGCGAAGTACCGTATGAACACCGCATTCTGGAGCGGTGAGCCCGACGCATTGCGCTCGAGCGCAAACGCACGTTTCAACGTCCGTGTGAATCAGGCGCTCCCGTTCCTGCGCTTCTCCAACGCCGACTGGGAGGCGCTCGTAGACATCCGCAACATGTTCCGGGAGGACGACGCCGATTCCTCTATGTACGACGAAGTGTTCGCCATCCGCGCACCCAAGCGCATCGTCGGCGGCCTGCAAGTCAGGTTTTAGGCTCCGGATACCCTGCAACTCAATCTAGAATATGTTCAAGTTTTTGGATTTTTTTGTCCATCCGGTTGGAGTTTTGTCTCCTCACTGCCGATAAACTACTGTAATACAACACATTATGACCACATTTACGCCGCGGCTGTGGGGTATAGCGTTTGCAGTCTCTGAGGGTTCCTGATGTCCGTAAACCGATGAAAGATCAGAACCAACGAACGCAACGGCGTCCGCTGGCGGGTTGGGGCCTTTTCGCCCTGGTGGGCGTCCTGCTCTGCTTTGGAGCGTTGAACATCGCCATTCGTGCGACCTCTCACAAGCTCGAGGACGGCGTCCTGTGGGAAGCGCGGCCGGAAGGGATTACCGCCTCCGAGGTTGCAGCGCGAGGCGGGGCCATGGCGGCAGGTATACGGCCTGGCGATGTGCTTGTCGCTGTCGATGGCGCTCCCGTCGAGAGCGTCGAAGAAGTGCACCGGGCCCTCACGAGCGCGACACGATCCGATCTGCTGTCGTACACGGTGCTTCGCCTTGGCGAGCAGCGCATGCTCAATGTCGCGGTGGCGCCCGTACCCGGCGGCAACCCGACGCTCTACGTCATAGGCGCCGCGATTGGCGTCTTCACGCTTCTCCTCGGCGCATCCGTTCGTTTGCGTCGCCCGAACGATGCGGCGACCCTTCACTTCTTCTGGCTCTGCCTGGCATTCTTCGGCACGCTCACGTTTTCCTTCAGCCGGCTCGACCGGCTTGACTGGTACTTCTATTGGGCCGACGTCGTGGCCACCCTTCTGCTGGCGCCTCTTTTCCTGCACTTCACGCTCGTATTCCCGGATCGCCCGGGCGCGTGGATACGCGGCGCCGGGAAGCGGCTTCTCGCACTGCTGTATGTTCCCGCCGGCATCCTGTTTGTTGCGAACGTGATCGCCGTCGGCCGTCTCTCCTACGACACTCAACTCTATTCGCGCATCCTCACGCAGCTCGATCAGGTCGAGCCTCTGTATCTTTCGATTTTCATGATCGCGGGGCTGGTCGTGCTTACGCGCGCCATGGACCGCGTGCGTTCGGCAACCGCGCGCCGGCAGCTTCGATGGATTGTCTGGGGCACCGCGTTCGGTGCCGGCCCCTTCGCGATCGGCTACGCGCTGCCATATGCGCTCGGACTCCGCGTGTCGCTGCCCATGGAGCTCTCGGTCGTGCCCTTGAGCCTCGTGCCGCTGGCGTTTGCGTCCGCACTTATCCGCTACAGGCTCATGGACGTGGAGGTCATTGTCAAGCGCAGCCTTGTCTACACGGCGGTGATCCTCGCCATCTTCACAATCTACGCGACGCTGCTGCGGCTCGCCGGCGTGGTGTTTCTGGATGCGGCGGAGCGCCACAACATGATCATCGCGATGCTCGCGACGATCGTAGTCGTGCTGCTGTTCAGTCCCGTCAAAAGTGCCATTCAAAACGGGCTGGACCGCGCGTTCTACCGGGACCAGTACGACTACCGGCGCGCCCTCGTCGGCTTCGCGCGCGATCTCAACAGCGACCTCGACCTCGATCGCCTCACCGAACGGCTGGTGGCGCGTATTCGTGAGACGTTCGTCATCGATCGGATGGCGCTGCTGCTCGTCGACGAAGCATCCGGCAACTACGAGGTGATTCGCGGCGAGGGATTTGGGGACTTGACGGTGTCAGGACTGAGCCGCCACTCGCAGATTGCCGCCAGCCTTGCAGGGGGAACGGCACTGTCGCTCGACGATCCGCGGCTCCAAGGTGCATTCCCGGCCGAGGAGCTTGCCTTCTGGCGTCTGCGCGGAGTGCACTACTTCGTTCCATGCGTTTCGAAGGGGGGCACGATTGCCGTCCTCGCGCTCGGTCAGCGCGGCCAGGGCGAGCCATTGAGCAGCGAGGACATCGGATTGCTGTCGGCCGTCGGCAGCCACGTTGCGACTGCGCTCGAGAACGGACGGTTATATCGTCAGCTCCAGCTCAAGGCAGGCGAGCTGCAGCGCCTGCAGGAGTTCAACGAGAACATCGTCGAGTCGCTCGACAACGGACTGCTCGTCGAAGACCTCGACGGCCGCGTCGTCCGGTGGAACAGAGCACTCTCAGACATCTACGGGCTCTCGGCAACCGAAGCGAGAGGGCACAAGCTCGAGGAAGTATTCGACGGTCCGTTCGTCGAGGCGTTGCGCGCGGCCCAGCGCGATTCACCTGCCGGCGCATCGCTGTACCGGGTGCCGATGGCCGGCCGCCAGTCGAAGGCCGGCGAGCGTCTTCGCGTGAACATCGCGACGGTGCCGCTGAGAGCGCCCAGCGGGCAGTTCGCCATGTCGACAGTCGGTAACATCATCATCATCGAGAACGTCACCGAGCGTGTTCACCTCGAAGAGCAGCTGCAGATTTCCGACAAGATGGCATCGGTCGGCATGCTCGCGGCCGGCGTCGCACATGAGGTGAACACACCGCTCACCGGGATTTCGAGCTTTACCCAGATGCTGCTGACCAACGCCGACCCGGACGATCCGAGGACACGGATGCTCGAGAAAATCGAGCAACAGACATTCCGCGCTGCGAAGATTGTGAACGGTCTGCTCAACCTCTCGCGTTCGGGGGGCACCTCTGAGGAAAGCGCTCCGGTCGACCTCAACGCCGTGATCGGTGACGTGCTCTCGCTGCTCGAGCCGCAGTTGATGGTGAGCAAGGTGAAAGTGAGACGGGAGCTGTGTCCGTCGCCGGCGCTCGTCGCCGGCATCGAGCACAAGCTGCAGCAGGTCTTTCTGAATCTGTTTCTCAACGCACGCGATGCCATGCCGAAGGGCGGATGGCTGTCAGTCGAAACGCGCCTCGACAATGGCCACGTCGTGGCGGAGATCGGCGACACGGGTTCGGGCATCCCGAGCGAGCACCTCTCGCGAATCTACGATCCGTTCTTCACGACGAAGATGATTGGAAAAGGGACCGGCCTGGGCCTGTCCATCACGTACGGCATCGTCCGCGAGCACGAAGGCACGCTGACATGCCAGAGCGCGGTAGGACAGGGTACGCGGTTCACCGTATCGCTGCCCGAGTCGATTGCAGCTGCGCGCTCAGGAACGAGTCACTGAAGGGGAGTGTCGAGGCTCTCGCAACTGAGGAAAATGGTGAGGTTATGCAGAAAAACGGCTCGATTCTCGTAGTCGACGACGAAGAAATCATGCGCGAGATCCTCGAGACGCTGCTGAAAGGCGAAGGGTACTCCGTCCGACTGGCGGCCAGCGGCGAGGAGGGCATTGAGCTGGCCCGCAACATTCCGTTCGACGCCGCCATCGTCGACGTGATGATGCCCGGCATCAACGGCATGAGCACGCTGGAGTCGCTCAGGAAGCTCGACGACGAGCTTGCGGTCATCATGGTGACCGCGTTCGCATCGGTCGAAAATGCGATCACCGCGATGAAGCGCGGCGCGTCCGACTACATTACGAAACCGTTCAAGAACGACGAAGTCCTCGTCGTCATCAAGAACGTGCTGGAGCGGCGGCGCCTGGTCAATGAGAATCGGACGCTGCGACAGAACATTCAGGAACAGTACAGCCATTTCGACAACATCGTCGGGCGCAGCCCGTCAATGCGGCGCGTGTTCGACCTGATTATTCAGGCAGCGCCGAGCCGATCGACGATCCTCATTCAGGGCGAGAGCGGCACCGGCAAGGAGCTTGTCGCCCGCGCGGTGCACATGCACTCCCAGCGCAAGGATCGGGCCTTTGTGACGGTGAACTCCGGCAACCTGCCCCCCGACCTGCTTGAATCGACGCTCTTCGGCCATGTGAAAGGCGCGTTCACGGGAGCGGTGTACCCCAAGAAGGGGCTCTTCGACCTTGCCGACAAAGGCAGCATCTTCCTCGATGAGATCGGCAACATCCCGCTCGAGACGCAGGGAAAGCTGCTGCGCGTGATGCAGGAGCGCGAGTTCATGCGCCTGGGCGGAATGGAAGTCATCAAGGTCGACGTCCGCATCATCGCGGCCACCAACGTCGATCTGAAGAAGACGATGGAGGAGGGACGGTTCCGCGAGGATCTGTTCTATCGCCTGAACGTCGTCAATGTCGTCCTGCCGCCCCTGCGCGACCGGAAAGACGATATTCCGCTGTTGATGCAGCATTTCCTCGAGAAGTACGGCGAGGAAAACCGCAAGCCTGATCTCGAGCTCGTGCCCGACGCGCTGGACATCCTGATGTCGTACGACTGGCCGGGCAACGTCCGCGAGCTCGAGAACGTCATCGAGCGCGCCGTGGTCCTTTCAACGGGCCGCCGGATTGGCCCGGACTTGCTGCCCGATCACATCGGCCGGCCGACGATCTTTCAAATGCCGCGCTTCGTCGTTCCTCCCGAGGGCATTTCGTTCAAGGATGTCATCACTGATTTCGAGAAGCGGCTCATCGAGTCGACCCTCGAGGCCGCCGGCGGCGTTCAGAAACGGGCGGCAGAGCTGCTTCGCATCAAACCGACAACCTTGAATGAGATGATCAAGCGCTACGACATACGTCCGCGGAGAAGACGGTCGGACTCGTCACGCTCTGATCAGGAGAACGGTGAACGGGTGGAGGCAGTGACAGTGCCCGAGTAATGGTGGCGGGTCTATTCGTTTTTCGGTCTTCGTTGTTCGGGACTCCTGTCCCTGTCCAGTTTCGCCATCATCCTGTCGAGCTTTCCCAGCACCACGTCCCACCGGTAATTTCTCCTGACGTAGTCGCGGCCCGATCGTCCCATCGCGGCCTTGAGGCGCTCGTCGGCAACGAGCAGTTTCATCGATTCCACGAACTCGTCCCGATCGCGGTAGAACAGGCCGCCGTTGCTGCGCAGGCAGTGATCGACGAGCACGTCGTTCCGTGCGTTGCACAAAATCGGCGTGCCCGCCGCGAGGGCCTCGAGCGCGATCAACCCAAGGCTTTCGTACGGCGATGGGCATACGACAATCGTCGCCGCCTCTAAAGCCTGCAATCGCTCCTGATCGGACAGCATGCCAGCGAAATTGATGAACGCCTCTTCAGGAAGCGGCATCAGCTTCAGGCCCATCAGAACCAGTGATGCGTCACCGTCCGCCGTAGCGTAGGCGCTGAAGTATTCGATCAACTCCTCGCATCCTTTGCCTGGCGTTATCCGCCCGCCGTACAGGGCAAACGGTCCATGGATGCGATGACGACGCCTGAACGCAGCGCCTCGGGAAGAGACATGCGAGGGGAACCGGCCACTGTCGTCGGCCGCTCCTTCGTCCTGATCGTTCGGCGGTGTCTCAGGACCCACCTTGGGATATGCGTGATGCGGAGGCAGCTCGACGCCGCAGCCGATCGTTTCTTCGATGACCGCACTTCGATCGAACGTCTGCATGACGAATCGGCGCTCCGGTTCTGAGAGGTAGCCGATGGCTTTCGGCAGCCGGAACACATCGCGATAAATGTCGAGATGGATCGCCGGCTCGTCATGAGCGGCAGGCACGAGGATGCTGCGATCCGGATCGATCTGCAGACCGAGCACGGTGGGCGCGTAACGACAGTTATAGAAGATCAGCGCTTCATACTGCTTGGAATGGCGCTTGAGATATTCGACGAGGCCAGGCGACCAGGGACCTTGCCGCTTCAGCCACTCCATTTCATCGGCGGCGCCGTGGGGATTCTGGAGAATCCAGTCCGAGTAGCGGGTGAAGTCGGCGACATCCCGCGTCTGCGAGTTTGCAAAGCGTCGAACGGTGACGCCGCGTACGCGGTCGGCGCCCTCGGCGTAGTCATTCTTCCAGCTGCTGTTGTCGCTCGCGCACGTCGTCAGGACATCGACGTCGTGACGCTCTGCGAGCTGTTCGGCTGTCAGGCGGCATGCGTATTCGGGTCCGCCGAGAATCTCTGTTCCGTATCGTTCGACGATGAAAGCGATCCGCACGTTGTAATCAGCTGTATGCTAGCATTTGCCGTTTGCGTCTCGCACTTTCCCGTCACCTTAGGAAGTGGACCTACGCCCAGGTCGGGCGCGAAGTTTCCCGAATCACCCGCTACGCCGATTGCGTCCTCCACGTGGATCCGCTGCCCAGCGACACGGGGATGTTGCTGGAGTCGATCGACGCGCCGGTGAAACGCATCGCCGCATCGGCGCATCTTGCCGGGACAGCGCCCGCTTCCGACGCGGTCGACGTCATTCTGTTCAACGGTAACTTCAACCACTCGATCGATATTCAGGGGCTGCTCGAGACCGTGCGCCCCCACATCGGGCGCCGTGGCCGGGTCGTCGTCGCGTTGTACACCTGGTATTTCGCGTGGCTGTTCCGGCTTGCCGATCGATTTGGCTTGCGGCAGGGGCCGCCCATCATCACATTCGTGACGCAGGCTGATCTCGATCAACTGGCGCGGCTCGCCGGATTCGAACTGGTCCGCCTGCGGCCTGTCGTGTACATGCCGTGGCATTTCTTCGGAATCGGTACGCTGCTGAATGTCGTGATGCCTGCTGTCCCAGGGCTGCGCTGGCTGTCGCTCGTGACTGTCGCGGTATTGCGGCCGAAGATTCCGTCGGAACGCGAGCGCCCATCGCTCACCATCGTCATCCCGGCTCGCAACGAGAGAGGCAATATTGAGAATGCCCTTCAGCGGATGCCGGACTTCGGCGCCTCCACCGAGGTGATTTTCGTGGAGGGACATTCAAGTGATGGCACGTGGGAAGAGATTCAGCGGGTGGCGTCCCTGTGGGACGGCCGGGCCGGGCTCCGCGTTCGCGCGCTTCAGCAGGTCGGCAAAGGCAAGGCGGATGCCGTGCGACTCGGCTTCTCGAGAGCGACCGGTGACGTTCTGACGATTCTCGATGCCGATCTCACGATGCCGCCGGAAAAGCTCACGCGATTTTATGACGCGTACTGCCAGGGGGCTGCGGACTTTGTGAACGGAACGCGGCTCGTGTATCCGATGGAAGGCGAGGCGATGCGATTTCTCAACAGGCTTGGCAATGTGTTCTTCGCCCGCATGCTGAGCTTTGTCCTGGACGTTCGATTGGGCGACAGTCTGTGCGGGACGAAGCTGGTGTCGCGGCTGGACTATGAGCGCTTCGTGCGCTGGCGGCAGGATTTCGGCGACTTCGATCCGTTCGGAGACTTCGAGTTGCTCTTTCCGGCCGCAGTGCTTGGTACCGGTATAATCGACATTCCCGTGTATTACCGGGCTCGAACGTACGGAACGACCAACATCCGGCGGTTTCGCGACGGCGCTATTCTGTTTCGAATGACGATGACGGGACTTCGACGAATCAAGTTCGGCAGTTTGCGATAACGGAGCACAGGTGCACGCCAGTTCGACGGTGTTCGTCGCAGGCCATCGCGGGCTCGTCGGCTCGGCCATCGTGAGGCGCCTGGAGCGGGACGGAGTGACGCCGCTTACGTCCACCAGGGACGACCTCGATCTCCGCAACCAGGCCGCAGTAAATGACTGGTTCAGGGCGAACCGCCCGGACACCGTGTACCTCGTCGCGGGAACGGTCGGCGGCATTCTCGCCAACAGCACACGGCCCGCGGAATTCATCTACGACAATCTGATGATTCATGCGACCGTGGTGCACGCGTGCCACTTGTACGGGACGCGAAAGCTGCTCTACCTCGGCAGTTCGTGCATTTATCCGCGCGAAGCGCCGCAGCCGATGACGGAGAGCGCGCTGCTGGGGGGCGCGCTCGAACCGACCAACGAGTTCTACGCTATCGCAAAGATTGCCGGCATCAAGCTGTGTCAGGCGTATCGCCGTCAATACGGCTGCAATTTCATCTCGGCGATGCCCACGAACCTGTACGGGCCGAACGACAATTTCGACCTGAACAGCTCGCACGTGCTGCCTGCCCTCATTCGCAAGTTCCATGATGCACGGCTCTCGCGATCGGCGGAGGTCTCCGTGTGGGGGAGCGGCCGGCCACGGCGCGAGTTCCTTCATGTCGACGACCTTGCGTCGGCGTGCGTCTTCCTCATGGAGCACTACGACGGTGAAATGCACATCAACGTCGGGACCGGCGAAGATTTGAGCATCGCCGACCTGGCCGACATGATTCGCGATGTCGTCTATCCGCAGGCGCGCGTGGTGTTCGACGCGTCCAGGCCCGATGGGCCTCCGCGGAAGCTGCTCGATATCAGCCGGCTGCGCGATCTCGGTTGGACACCGAGCCTTCCGCTGCGTTCAGGGATCGAATCGACCTATCAATGGTTTCTCGGCCATCAGGCCGATGCGCGCGGACTGCCGGCGGATGTGGCCCGCAGCAGTGCCAGAGCCTGACGCGAACCGTGGATGATCGCGGCCCCCACGAGAGCCGCGAGCAGCGGCTGCAGCGGGACCATGAACCGGCCGCCGGCGCTGTAGGTCATTGCGACGCTGAGAATATTTCCGCACACGATCAGCACCAATACCCACGCTCCTGGAAACGTCCACAGGATGAGCGCCGACAATGCTGCCGCAGGCAGCAGCCATCGTGAATAGACGTCGCGTCCGGGCTTCAGTTCCTGCGCGACGTGGAGCCGCATCAGGTGTAGAACTTGTCGCGGATTATCCAGCATCCAGTTGAACGCGAGCGCCTGCCGATGTTTGGCGAGCATCACTTCCGACGTGACGATGTCGAGTTTGAGGGCCGCGATCTCTGGCCAGCCGTCATCAGGATTCGATGCCCAGACGCCCTGGCTTCGCAGCGCACGCGGGCCAAACCCCATGGGCAGGTTGACTCCACCCTGGGTGCCGAGCGGCATGAACGCGTCGAGCACGACGATATTGCGAATCCACCAGGGGCTGATGACGATGATCGCCACCGCGAGGCAGATTGCCTTCGTCTTCCACGCCAGCCTGGAGCCGAACGACAGATCCTTCCCCGGCAGAATCAACAGGATCGGCGTCGTGAGAATGAAAATCGTGCGCGCTGCGAGAAGGCCCCCCATCGCGATGCCCGACGCCATGGCGCTGCGGGTAGTCCACCCGACGGTCGCGATTCTGACCCACCCCCACGCGAGCAATGCCAGCATGAGCATGGCCAGCGGCTCGGTCATGAACATCGCCGAATAGCGCGTCAGCTCACGGCTTTGGAGAAGAACGGCGGCGGTGATGACCGCAGCGGGAACTCCGGCAAATTGAGAGGAGATGATCGCCGCCGTGGTGACCGCACCAGCCGTGATGCCGCAGTTGACGATCCGCCACGCCGTGAAATCTCTGCCGGTGACTGCGTAAACTGCCGACAGCAGGAACGGCATCGCCGGCGGGCGATACGTCGTCGGATAGAACTCGGAATTTCGCGTGAGCAGCAGGCGGTATCGTGGAATCCCCTCATAGGGTCTGCGCCACTCCTCGTCGCTCCACTGGTAGCCAAACCCGCGTCCTTTCCAGACGTTGAACGCGATAGCATCGTAGTCGTGACCGTCGCCGGTTTCCGGCGGCTCCAGAAGGGCCCCGCTGTTCGAGGCGCGCGTTACATAGATCCCGAACGCACAGACGAAAATGGCCACGAATACGACTCGGCGAAGAAGCGTGCTGTTCATGCCTGCGAGAACGCCGCCATCAGCCTGTCGTACTTGGCCATGATCACATCCCACGAGTAGTTAGCGGCGACGTAGGCTTTGCCGTTACGGCCCATCCTCTCGCGCAGCTCACGGTCGGCCAGAAGCAGGTGCGCGCACTCCAGGAACTCTTCGCGGGTGTCATAAAAAAGTCCGGCGTTGCTGCGTTTGCAGTGATCGACCAGCACGTCAGCGTGGGCATTGCACAGCACGGGGTTGCCTACCGCCATCCCTTCGAGCGCCAGCAGTGAAAGGCTTTCAAATGGGGACGGTATCACGACAATGGTCGCCGCCTCGAGCGCCCGAAGCCGGTCTTCCTCGGACAACAGGCCGACATACCGCACCCACGGCGCATCCGGCAGAGGCATCAGCTTGGCGCCCATCAGCACGAGCGTAGCTGGACCGCCCTGTTCCTTGTACGTGCTGAAGAAATCGACGAGCTGATCGCAGCCCTTTCCCGGGTCGATGCGTCCTCCGTACAGAAGGAAAGGCCCTTCGGGCATGAGGCGTCGTGCGGCGGCAGAGTCATGCGAATGTCGCGAGAGGTCGACGCCGCAGCCGACCGTTTCTTCTGCGATCGATCGGATTTGGAACGTCGTCTTCAGAAATGCCTTCTCGACCTCGGTGTTGAAGGCGATCGCCTTTGGCCTCTCGAACATCTCTCTGTAGATGCCGAGGTGAATCGCCGGCTCATCGTGAGCGGTCGGTGTGAGGATGCTGCGCTCCGATGCAATCGCGAGGCCGAGCACCGTCGGCGCATACAGGTAGGTGAAGAAAATGATCGCGTCATATGACCGCGCGTGCCGCGCGAGGTATTCGAGAAGGGCCGGGCACCAGGGTCCCTGCTGCTCCAGCCACGCCATTTCATCGTCGCGCGTGTGCGGGTTGTGGAAGATCCACTCGGAGTAGCGATTGAACGCGTCGATGTCCCGCGTCCGTGCGTTCTGAAAGCGCCGAACCGTGACGCCGTTGATAGGGTCGGTCCCCTGGGGATACTCGTTTTCCCACGTAACGTAGTCCCGCGCGCAGGTCGTGAGCACGTCGACATCGTGCCGCGCGGCCATGCGCTCGGCAATCAGCCGGCAGTGATACTCGGACCCCCCGAGAATTTCCAGGCCGTATCGCTGGACGACAAAGGCGATTCGCACTGTGAGCGCTAAAAGCCCGAAATGACCGAAGCCAGCCGGCGTCGGATCACGGGGTCACCGAAATCCTGAAGTCGTTGGCGCTGCCCGGCGAGCACCTCCTCGCGCGGGCTCTCTTCGAATGCCAGCATGCCGAGCAGTTCCGCGGCGTACTCGAGATCTTTCGGCGCAAACTGTACGCCGGCCCCGCCGAGCGTGTCGGGAACCGCGGCGGCGCTGTAGGCGAGCACCGGTACGTCCATCGCCATCGCCTCCACAAGGGGCACGCAGAAACCCTCGTGCTCGCTGAGCGAGATATAGACGCTTGACGCGCGATAGTACGCAGCAAGCTCGACGTCAGGCACCGGCCCCGTAAAGATGAAACGATCCTCCAGCATCTTGTACTCGGAGAGCAGCGCGCGAATCGTCGCATAGTATTGCGGCACCACGTCGTAGCGGCCCACAAAAATAAACCGATAGTACGCGTCGACGTAGCGCTTGTACTGCTCGGCGAGCCTGATGTGGTCTTCGATCTTCTTGTTGGGCGCGATTCGTCCCACGAACAGGAAATTCACGAGCCCGTCGTCGAGAATGTCCTCGAGCACCGGGTGTCGCGGTGCCTGCGTCAGGCGGTCCGTGTTCACCGCGATCGGCAGGACCCCGGTCCTCACGAATCCCAGCTCCTGCAGCTCCTGCCGGTTGTACTCCGAGTCGCCGAGTGCCAGCTCACACGCCGGCGCCAGCGCTGCGAGCTCGTCCCGTGCAATCGACGCAAGCCGAAACAATGACGGGGCGTACGGCGCAAAGAATCGCGCCGGTGTGACGTTGTGATACTGCAACACGCGGCCGTGGGGCAGCGCCGCGAAGGCCGCGGACATCGGCGACGGAAGCGCGTAGTGAAAGAAGGTCACGTCGCCGCGCCGTGATGCGGAATCGGAGAACGCGTGAACATCGTGGCGCAGCTCTTCATCGATCGTCAGCGCAAAGATCTCCGATTCGTGACCCATCGCGCGGAGAAGGTCGCGCGTGCGACGGGCACTATCGCCGATGGCATCACCCTTGTGGGCGGCCGGCACCCACTGATTCACGCGCATCAGCGCTTTTCCTCGACCAGTCCGCTTTTTGATTCAGGGCTCTCCGGCAATCCCCGAAATACCGCAGGGCGGTACTGCTGCAGCTCGAACAGCTCTTCGGCGAGCCGGACCTGATCCCAGAAATCCCACGCGATCGGCGGCGCGGGTTTACGCGGAGCCTGCAACACCTGGTCGACGAATCGTAGAAGTGTACCGTCGAAGTCCTTCGCCCGGAGACGCTCGAGGGCCTCGTCCTGGCGCTGCACGATGCGGTCGCACAGTTGCGTGTCGTCGAGGACAGCGTCCATCAAGGCGGCCACTTCCAGCGGCTTCTGCGTTGTAAAGAGAACGCCGGCGCCGTCCATCGTGGCCGGTACGGCGCTTGCGGCGTAGGCAACGACCGGGATCTGCTTGTAGAACGACTCGACGATCGGCACGCAGAAGCCCTCGTGAGCGCTTGCGCACAGGAACAGATCCGCGATGTCGTAGTACGCGGACAGCTCGGCGTTCGATACATGGCCGGCGAAGTACACGTTCGTCACACCAAGGCGCGCCGCAAGCTGATGCAGCATGGCGAGATATTTGTCGAATCCACCATAAGACCCTACGAGCAGAAGCCTCGCCCTCGGGTTGAAGTGACGCTGGTATGCGTAGAAGTAGCGGATGACGTCTTCGATGCGTTTGTTCGGGATGATGCGCCCGACGAAGAGAATGTTGGTCCAATCGTCATCATAGTCCTGCGCGATCAGATCGTTGGGCGGCGAGTCGAGGTGCGAGAAATCCGGAACGACCGGCAGCACACCGGTGGGGGCGAACCCGAGTGCCTCCAATTCCTGGCGATTGAACTCCGAGTCGCCAAGCGCAAGATCCACGCGCTCGGGGTAGATGCTGAGCTCGCGGCGACCCTTGAAGCACTGTTCCACGAGCTGTTCGTGGACGTCGACGAAGAATTCGGGAGGCGTGATGTTGTGGTACACGAGAATCTGGCGATCCGGAAGCGCGTAGGTGATGCGCGATGCGCGCGACCCGATTGAAAAATGATGAATCAGGATATTCGACGGGTCGCTTTCGCGGATCAGGTCACGATAGTCGCGGGTCTGATCCTCGAGGCGGGCGTCGGCCGTCTGAATGAAGATGTCAGACTCGAAGCCCGCACCACGCAGCACGCGCTGTATGCCGAGTACTTCGTGGCCGATAGCGTCGCCGTAGCCGAGGGTGGCGAGCACCTGGTGGATTTTCGGCATCATCAGTTCAGCACCGGCCCGGACGGGAGCCCGGCGAGGACATCGTTAGCGGGCCGCAGAATGTTGCGGCGTTTCTCAAACCAACCCGGTTCGGCATCCATCCCGTGCAGCGGCACACCCCTCGCGTCTTCCTCTTTCAATCGCGCGAGGATGTCGAGGTATTTCTGTTCGATAACCGGCCAGGCGTAATGCTGCTGGAAGAAGCGGCGGCCGTTCGCGCTGAACGCGGCGTTCAGACCGCGGCTCTCGGAAATCGCGCGCAGCGTTTCTGTGAACTCAGCCTGTGTTTCGTAGTACAGGCCCGCCTGGCTGCGGATGCATTGGCCGCGCAGTACTTCGCATTTCCCGTTGGCAAGCACAGGCTTCCCGAGTGCCCACGCCTCGAGGGCAACCATCGAGAGGCTTTCAAAATAGGAGGGCATCACCAGCAGGTCGGATGCCGCCACCGCATCGAACTTGTCCTGATCGCCCAGATAGCCGAGATGCCTGATGCGCGGATGACTCGGTATCGGCAGCATCTCTTTTCCGATCAGCACCAGCTGCAGGCCTTTGGGCAAGGCGTTCAGCCCGCTCAGGAAGAATGAAAACAGCTCGTTGCAGCCCTTGTTCTGATCGATCCGCCCGACATAAAGCGCGAAGCGTCCGGCAATCCCGTACTTCTGCCGGAATCGCTCAGCCTGCGGCCGCGATGGAATCGCCGAGCCGATGCCTACGACCACCCCCGGCACGTCATGATTCCCGGAGACCGTCTGGATGAGCCGTTGCTCTTCCGGGCTGTTGTACATCAGAGCGCGCACGCCACGAAAGAGGCGCGGCGACACCCCGAGGCCAATAGCCTCGTCCCGCTCTGCCGTCGGCACGAGAATCGCGCGAGACGACACCGCCTTCGCCCCGTGATACGAGTGATAGTACCGATAGCTGAAGAAAAATACGTAGTCATAGCCCGCGTTCGGTGATCGCAGATGCCGCAGCAGAGCCGTGCTCTTCGGACCTTCGGCGTCCAGCCATTTCAGCTCGTCGAGATGCGAATGCGGGTGATGGAACACGCGATTGGACCATCGCCCGAACACGAGCGGGTCGCGGGGATGATCCACTCGAAATCGTCGCACCGGTACTTCATTCACCAGTTCGGTGCCCGGCGGATAGTCGTCCCGCCACGTCACGTAGTCGCGCGCGCAGGTCGTCAGCACGTCGACTGTCGCGTGTTGCGACAGATGCTCGGCCACGTAGCGGGCGTGCAACTCGGCGCCACCGTTGATATCGGCGCCGTAGCGCTGCACCACGACAGCGAGCTTCACTGTGCTGAAGGATCCGGTTCTTCGCCGGAGTCATCCCCTTCGAACCCGGCTTCAGCCGGACCGTCGTCGAAATCGGTGTCCGGACCGTCATCCTGGGAGGCGTTTGCCGTTGCATCGCCATGCGGTGGCGTTGGCGAATCCTCCGGCGACGTGGCTTCAGTCGGCTGCCCATCGGCGGTCATGGTGTCGCCCGGCGTTTTTCCGCGACCCCCGCGACGTCCACGCCGGCGGCGCCGCCGCCGCCGCGCGGTGTTCGAATCGCTCGCGGGATCGGCAGCGCTCGCATCGGGCTCCGACGGGGGTACCTGGGCCGGCTCTGGTGCGGGTGGCGGGGCCGGACGCGATTGCTGTTGCTGTCGATCATCCTGCGGCGGCCTCGCTCGCGGCTGCTGGGGCTCGCGGGACGGGCCCGTGCCCGGCCGGTATTGCACGACGGTTTCCAGCGCCCGGGCGCGTCGCTCATCGAAGTCCATGCGGCTCGAGAGTGATTCGAGCCGCATCTTCACATTGCGATTCTCAATCCCTACTCGCGTCAGTTCGAGCACCAGGTTGTGCACGAGTTCGTAGTACAACACGTCGACCTCGTCGCGCTGCTGGCTCTTCTCACGCAGCAGGTTGAACTGCTCCTCGTACAACGTATTGATCTTCGTCTGCTTGTCCAGCACCTGAATGAGGGTATTGGGATTGAAGAAGAGCTTCAGGATCGGGTTCAGCAGCTTTCGGAACATGCGGATGATGAAGCGATGGCTTCCATACATCAGTGTTCCGTCGAAGGCGTACTGTTCAGGCTGAAAGGGCTCGAGCCTTCGATCGCGCGCGCGCCGGAACTGCTCCACAAGATCCGAGCGGACTCCTTTCGGATCGAGAAAGCGCTCGAGCTTGACGTTTGCGAGCTCCTGGATCTGCTCTTCGGTGTAATCGACGCCCCGTTTCGACTGAATCCGCGCCCGAATCTGGCGCATGATCTGCTCGACATCGACCGCGTCGGTGCGGATATTGAAATCTGCCATATTCACCTGATAGTGGCTCTCATACCTTCCTGTGATGTACTCGCTGCCGTGCCGCGAACTCCGGCGCTTCTTTCAGGCACGTGGCCAGAATGCCGATCGATCGGATGAGTGCGCGCATACCGGTCCGCTCCGTTGTCGGCGACTCGCTCGCGAAGCTCGGATAACCATTGTCGTCGGGGACGGCCGTCTCCCACCCCCGAAACAATCGTCCCCACGGACTCGCCAGGACCTCGCGCATCAACGCCTTCGCCTTGAGCGGATACCAGAAGCTGTCGTGATACACGACGCTCGCTGCGTACGCCCACGGCGCAAGGACGGTTTTCAATGACCATTCAATCGGTTTCCGCAGCGGGCCCCAGTAGATCTGGTGTTGCATGCGCGCGGCAAACGTCATTTTCTTGAAAGGGCCCGTGAAGTGCCAGTTCTCTGCTCCTGCCTCCTCGTCGCCGACGATCTCGATGTCGCGCGGGTCGCCGCAGCCGAGCCCCCGCTCGTGCGCGAGGCGGATGAACGTGATCGACAGCGGATCCATGCCCATGAGCTTTGCGGAGATCGCATCGATGGCCACCTGATCGGCGCTCGCGAGGATGACGTTTTTCACGCGCGGAATCATACAGCGCGGTCCCGGGCCGTCCCCCGCGAACGTGCCGTCCGTCACGGCAAATACGCCGCGGTGGATTTTCTGCTGAATCATCAGCAGATCCACGAGCGTTTCATGGATCACCGGGTGCGTCCAGTGGCGCCGCTCGTTCAGCAGCCCGCCGAAGGCGTTCTTCATGGCGCCGGTCATCGTCGTGAACACGTGCGTCTTGACCGTGGGCAGGTGAATGATGTTCTCACCGATGAACCGGCGGGGAATCATGAAGCCCTTTGGATACACCTCGTTGAGGCAGAGGAAATCCTTCGTCAGATCGCCGACAGCGTCGCGGATGTTGATCCACTCCTCGCCCTCGTAGATGTGAAGGTTCCGCAGGCCGTGTGCTTCGACCACCGGCAGCTGCTTGTTTTCGCGCTCGCCCAGATGTGCGTCGATGACGACCGTGCGGTTATGGCACGCGTGAATGAGATCGGACGAGTAGCCGTCCTTTTTCATCGCGCGGATCACCCCATCCAGCTGCCAGGGCGTCGTCGAGCTGCCAGGAAAGAAAAAATGCCACGAGATGTTCACCTTCAGGGCGGTGTCAACGTCCTTCGCGATGACGTCCTGGTAGCGCGCGAGGTTCATCAGCCTGTGGTAGTCGCGAAGGACCGTCTCGGGTTGCGTGCGGAGAATGGCCACGCGCGACTTAGGCATCGCCAGGATTTTACTGGTAAATGATGAGGATGACCGAAAGCGCCCAAAGGCCCACGCAGAACAGGAGGGGACGGTCGTTGATGACGAGTTCGGCCGGACTTCCCCCTTTGTCATGGCGATGGACGAGATAGAGATAGCGGAAGATGCCGTAGAGCGGGAACGGAATCGTCAGGCTGAGGCGATCGGTCCCGAATTTCGATGTCGTTTCGGGGCTGATTGTGTAAAAGGCGTAGGCAATCAACGTGGATGCCGTCACCACCGAGATCATCTGGTCGAGGAGATAGGGCGTGTAGTCGCCGAGGATTGGGCGGTGATCAATGGCTCTATCTGTGAGGAGCGTCAGCTCGTGCCGCCGCTTGCTGAGCGAGATGAACAACGCGAGCAGCGTCGTGCATACGAGCAGCCAGTGGCTGATCGGCACGTCGATCGCCGCCGCTCCGGCTGCCGCCCGCAGCGTGAAGCCCGCGGCGATGGTCAGCACGTCGAGAATGACGATGTGCTTCAGGACCGCCGAGTAGGCCGAGAGCAACAACAGATACGCCGCACCGAGTTGAAAGAACTGCCGGCCCAGTGTCGAGGCCACAAGCATCGCCGAGACGGACAGAACAATCGCCGCAGTCAGCGCAAGTGTTGGACGCAATGCGCCCGATGCGATGGGCCGTTGGGCTTTGAGGGGATGAAGCCGGTCTTGCTCCCGGTCGAGCACGTCGTTGACGAGATACACCGTCGCCGAAAGTGCGCAGAAGACAAAGAACGCGACGACCGCCTTGACGACCGATTCGGGGCTGCCAAGCCGTTGGGCGAAGACGAGCGCCGCACAGACGAAGAGGTTCTTCGTCCATTGACCCGGGCGCAGTGAGGTTACGAGATTGAGAAGAGTGGGGCGGTGGCCCTCAATAGTGTTCATCCGAAGCGGAAGGACTTACAGTCCTCCCGCTCCGGCGAACTTTCTCTGCTGAAAACATTCCTTACAAAACACGGGGCGACCCTGAGTTGGACGGAACGGAACAGTCGTTTCCTTGCCGCAAGCCGAGCATGTTGCTGTGGTCTCGACCCGCTCACGGATGCCGGGCGATGCTGCCCGCGCGGCCCGCTTCGCCTTGCACGCCTTGCACCGCTTCGGTTCGTTCTTGAAGTTCTTGTCCGCAAAAAAGAGCTGCTCACCAGCCGTCCACACGAACTCCGCGCCGCAATCCACACAATTCAGGATCTTGTCTTGGAACTCCATCGTGTCGCCCCTTGCTCGCGCCCCTATTACTCTGCGTCGCGTCGCATTTTCTTGCGGTTACGTTTGCGCGCCAGCGCCTGTTTGGCCCTGCGCTTGTCTCCGGGCTTCAGGTAGAAGGAATGCTTTTTGATATCCTTGATGATATCTTCCTGCTGTACCTTGCGTTTGAAGCGCCGAAGAGCAGATTCGATCGACTCACCGTCCTGGACTTTAACTTCCGCCACGTTTGATGACACCCCCTCAACTCGGGCGATCGTGACGACTGTTGAGGTGTCATCACGCGGTCTTGAGAAAAACGATTGTGTTACGCTAATTCGGGACTGCGAATGTTAGGCGCAAAGTCACAGCCCCGTCAACGAATTAGTCCTTCAGTTTAACCCTTTTATATCCAAGAGTTTACTGCGCAGAACGTGGCTTCCACGAGGGTGCTGGTTGTCGGAAATGGCGGACGCGAACACGCCTTGGTGTGGAAACTGGCGTCCGAGCGGGCGGTCTCGGACATCGTGTGTGCACCTGGAAACGCCGGGATCAGCCGTGTCGCGCGATGCATTCCCGTCGATCCCGCGGACCCGCACGCGGTCGCCGCGATCGCCCGCCGCGAAGAAGTCGATTTCACGATTGTCGGACCAGAACTCCCGCTCAGCCGTGGCGTCGCCGATGTGTTCGCCGCAGACGGGAATCTCCTGTTTGGACCGACGCAACGCGCCGCCCGCCTCGAGTCGAGCAAAGTTTTCGCGAAGGAATTCATGCAGCGCTGCAATGTGCCGACAGCGCGTTACACGGCGTGTGACACCGCAGGACAGGCTATCGCAGCGCTGAGAAGCGGGGAGTTCGAGTTTCCAGTTGTGCTCAAAGCCGACGGCCTCGCCGCGGGCAAAGGCGTCGTCATTGCCCCCGACCTTGCGGACGCCGAGCTTCAGGTGCAGTCGATGATGGTAGACAGGCGGTTCGGCCAGGCCGGCGCGCGCCTGGTGATCGAGGACCTGCTCGTTGGGCGCGAAGCCTCGTTCTTCGTTCTGAGCGACGGCACCCGCGCGCTGCCACTGGGATCCGCTGAAGACCATAAGCGCGTCTTCGACGGCGATGCAGGTCCGAACACCGGCGGCATGGGCGCGTATGCGCCAAGCTCGCTCTTCGATGGGGCCATGCAGACGCGTGTGATGCGCGAGATCGTGCTGCCGGTGCTCGACGGCATGCGCAGTGAGGGCAGTGAGTTTCGCGGCTTCCTCTTCGTCGGGCTGATGCTCACCGCTGAAGGACCGAAGGTCATTGAATTCAACGTTCGATTTGGCGACCCCGAAGCGCAAGTCATTCTGCCGATGATTACCGACGACTTGTCGACCCTGCTCATGAGCGCCGCCGCCGGGGAGCTGGCATCCGATCGTGTGTCGCTCGAGGCGGCGCCGCGGGTCGGCGTGGTGCTCGCGTCGGGCGGCTATCCGGATACATACGAAACGGGGAAGATCATTCACGGCATCGACGCGGCCGAGTCCATTCCAGGCGTCAACGTATTCCACTCTGGCACGGCGAAGCGCGGGACGGACGTTATCACCGCGGGGGGACGTGTGCTGACCGTCGTCGCGTCCGGCGGCGATTATCGAAGCGCGGTCGATCGCGCGTATGCAGCCGTACGCAAGATCAACTTCGACGGTATGCACTATCGGACTGACATCGGGGCGAAGGCTTTATCCTAGACTCAGCAGATCATCGATCGTAACAAGATCCGGAGCGACGCGACGGCACCCGCGCGGGGGTGGGGCCCCGCGCGAACAAAAAGATGACGCAGACTCCACTACAAGTTCTTATCCTGATGGGCTCTCAGAACGATGCCCCCATCATGCAGGGCGCTGTCGATGTGCTGAGGGAGCTTGGTGTCTCCGTTGAGATGACCGTTGCCTCTGCCCACCGTTCACCCGAACGCGTCATGCGTCTCTTGGCCGATGCCGGTACGCGCGGCGTGAGCGTGTTTATCGTGGGGGCCGGTGCTGCCGCGCACCTTGGCGGTGTCGTCGCGGCGCACGTGACCAAGCCCGTCATCGGAGTGCCCATCGACTCATCGGCGCTAAACGGTCTCGATGCGCTCCTTTCGACCGTGCAGATGCCGCCCGGCGTGCCGGTCGCCACGGTATCGATCGGCAAGCCTGGTGCGACAAACGCAGGCGTCCTTGCCGCACAGATTCTCGCGCTCGGTGACAAGGCACTGGCGGAACGCGTGGAGAGGTACAAGCGCGGCCTGGCTGAAAAAGTCGAAAAGGCGGCGCAAGAGTTGAATAAGTGAAGTACTCCATCATCACCTTCGGTTGCCGGGTCAATCAGTCCGACTCCTTCCAGATCGAGGAGCAATTGATCGGTGCCGGCGGCATCGGGACGAGTACGCAGGACGCCGATTTGATCGTTGTGAATACCTGCTCCGTGACGGCGTCAGCCGATCAGGGCACGCGTCAGATCGTCCGGAAGATTGCGCGAGAGAATCCCACCGCCAGGATCGTCGTCACGGGCTGTTATGCGACCCGGCGCCCGGATGAAGTCGGCTCGCTGCCCGGTGTCGTTCAGATTGTGTCGAACGATCGGAAAGATGAGCTTGCGTACGAAATCGGATTGACCACCGCGCAGCGGTTTGGCGGCGGCGACGGGGCGTGTGGGGCCGAGATCGCGCCCGGGCTTGCCGGCCGCACCGCGTTCACGCTACGCGTCCAAACCGGCTGCGATCAGGCGTGTTCGTACTGCATCATCCCATCGACGCGCGGCACAGGGCGCAGCACGCCGCTGCCTGCGGTGCTGTCGGAGATCGACCGCGTCAGGGGTGCGGGTTATCGGGAAATCGCGATCACCGGCGTGCACCTGGGTTCGTATGGTCGCGATGTCCGCGACGGGCCGAACCTACTGGGCCTGCTGACGGCGATCGATCGCCACGCTCCGGACATGCGCTTTCGTATCAGCTCGCTCGAGCCGATGGATTGCTCCGACGAGATCGTCGATCTCGTGGCGGCGTCGACGTGCTTCGCGCCACACTTTCATCTCCCGCTTCAGCACGCGAGCGATGCCATGCTTATCGCGATGCGCCGGCCCTACACGCTGGAGTACTACCGCCGGCTTGTCGATCGCGTCCGCCTCGCGATGCCGCACGCCTCCATCGGCACCGACATCATCGTGGGCTTTCCTGGCGAGACCGATGAGGACTTTGCCGTGCTCGACGCATACCTTCGAGAGGCACCTATCACGCACGTGCACGTCTTTCCCTATTCCGATCGACCCGGCACAGCTGCTTCGGAGTTGGCCGGCAAGGTTCACGGTTCGGTCGTGCGCGAGCGGGCCAGTGTCGTTCGGGCAATCGGTCGCGAGCTCAATCAGCGATTCCATCGTGCGCAAGAGGGCTCAGTGCGGCCGGGCTTGACGATCGAAGATGGATCGCTTGTCGTGACCGACAACTACATAAAGGTGCGGATTCCGCCCGGACACGACCGTAACGAATGGGTGAGCGTCGTGCTGACGGCCAGCGGAGCGGGGCTGGTGGGCGCCGTACTTTAGCCGGTTGCTCGCAAGCCCTGAGCGGCGCAGCCTAGAGCAACGCTGCGGCCTTCTGGCCTGTCGACTTTTCCGTCCCCTCCACGATCAGCTGGCCGCAGGCGGCTCGAATATCCCGGCCGCGGCTCTTGCGCACGGACACGGTGACGCCCGCATTCGCGAGAATGCGCGCGAACGTATTGACCCGTTCATCCGACGGGCGGACGAACCCGATGCCCGCCGCTTCGTTCAGTGGAATCAGGTTCACCTTGCAGCGGATGTCGCCGAGCAGCCGCACCAGGCGCCTCGCGTCTTCCGCCGTGTCATTGACCTCTCCAAGGAGCACGTACTCAAAGGTGATTCGGCTGCGGCGCCGCGCCGGAAAAGTCCGCGCGGCCGCGAGGATCTCCTGGAGACCGTATTTACGATTGACTGGCACAAGCGCGTCGCGCTGATCTTCCGTCGTCGCATGGAGCGAGATCGCAAGGTTTGGCATCAGCGGTTCGGTGGCCAGCCGCTCGAGCGCCGGCAGCACGCCGACCGTCGAGAGGGTCACACGCTTGGGTGATACGGCGAGACCGTGCTCGTCGTGAAGCATCCTGAGAGCCTTCATCGTGTTGTCGTAATTGTGGAGGGGCTCGCCCATCCCCATCAGCACGATGTTGAACTTCGAGTCACGAAGGCCGAGCTCGCCTGCGAGCACGCGCACCTGCCCCGCAATTTCGCCGGCGCTCAGGTTGCGGACCAGGCCCATTTTTCCCGTGAGGCAGAAGCCGCATTTCATCGCGCATCCCACCTGTGTAGAGATGCAGAACGTCTGGCTGGGCGTGTCTGGAATGAACACCGATTCGATGCGCCGCTCGTCATCGAGCCCAAGCAGGAACTTCACAGTACCGTCCGAAGAGGTCTCTCGTGAAATGAGGGTTGGCGTGGAGATGCGGAAGTGCTGTGTGAGATCGACGCGGAGCGGTCGCGAGAGATCTGTCATCCTCTCGAAGTCTGCGACCCCCTTCGCGTAGATCCACGAGAAGATTTGGCGCGCGTGGAAACGTGGGTATCCGCGCACTTCGAGGGCGGCCTCGAGCTCCGCGAGATCCATCGAGCCGAGATCGACACGGCTGTCTGCCGCTAAGCTGTTCTGAACGTTGGGCATCTGGCCTTCGATATCTCGATTGTACTCGTGTTAAGATCGTTGCAGCTCGCTCTCAACCCTTTCATCTCCAACGGGTCCCATGCGGGCCCGAACATTTGCACGGCGTTAGTCATCAACTCCATGATTGTTCGCGATGCACTCGACAACGGGATTCGTCTCGTCACTGAATCGATGAGCCACGTGCGGTCGGTCAGCCTCGGGGTCTGGCTGACGCGAGGCTCGCGTCACGAGACGGACGCCGACAGCGGCATCGCTCATTTCGTCGAGCACATGCTGTTCAAGGGCACCGCGACGCGCTCGGCCGAGGACATCGCGCAGGCGGTGGATTCGATCGGCGGCCAGCTCGATGCATTCACGGCCAAGGAATACGCGAGCTACTACGTGAAAGTGCTCGACGAGCACGTGCCCATCGCAGTCGATATTCTGTCTGATATCGTCCTGCGTCCGGCTTTTCATGACGTCGACATCGAGCGCGAGAAGAAAGTCATCCTCGAAGAGATCAAGATGGTCGAGGATACCCCCGACGATCTCGTGCATGAAATTTTTACCCAGGGCTTCTGGGAAGGGCACCCGCTTGGACGGCCGATCCTGGGGACGAAAGACAGCGTCGAGGCACTCACGCAGCAGCGGCTGCGCAGCCATTTCCGCGGCGCGTATGCAGCCGAGAACGTGATTATTTCCGCCGCCGGCAATCTCGAGCATGCGCATTTGCGCGCGGCGCTCGAGAAAGCGTTTTGCGCGATGCCCGCCGCAGGGCTCGAGCAGAATGGCGGGCCGCCACGGGTCATTCCCAAAGTCATCATTCGCAACAAAGAGCTCGAGCAGAGCCATCTGTGCGTAGGCACGGCCAGCTATCCGCAGAACCATGACGATCGGTATGCGAGCTACGTGATGAACACCATGTTCGGCGGATCGATGAGCTCGCGGCTGTTTCAAAACATCCGCGAGAAGCGCGGTCTTGCGTACTCGGTGTTCTCGGGCATCAATGCGTATCGGGACGCGGGATACCTCACCGTGTATGCCGGCTGCGCGAACGAGGCCGTCGGCGAGGTCGTCGATCTCGTCGTCGAGGAAATGAAGGCCATGAAGCAGGCGCCCGTGCTCGACAGCGAGCTGCGGCGCGCAAAGGATCACCTGAAGGGCAGCGTCATGTTGAGCCTCGAGAACACGTCGAGCCGCATGTCGCATCTGGCCAGGCAGGAGATTTACTTCGATCGGCAGTTCAGCCTCGACGAGACACTTCAAGGCATCGAGCGCGTGACAGCATCCGACGTCCAGCGTGTGGCTGCCGAGCTGTTCTCGGACGGGTCGCTCTCTGCTACGGTGCTTGGACAGGTGAACGGACTGCAACTTCCGCGAGAGCGACTTAATCTGAATTAATGATTCCTCGCTACACACACCCCGACATGGGGCGCATCTGGAGCGAAGAGCGCAGGTTCGAGACCTGGCTGCAGGTCGAAATTGCGGCTGCCGAGGTAATGGCCGAGGCAGGAATCATTCCGCGCGATGCCGCACGCGATATCAAGGAGAAGTCGCGGTTTGACGTGGCCCGCATCGCGGAAATTGAAGAAACCACCCAGCATGACGTCATCGCGTTCACGACGGCCGTTGCGGAGCACGTCGGCCCGTCGGCGCGCTGGCTGCATTTTGGACTCACCTCCTCAGACGTCGTCGACACTGCGCAGGCGATTCAAATGCGCGAGGCGACCGACCTTCTAATCGCGGACGTCGGCGGCCTGCTCGATGCCGTTCGCGAGCGCGCCGACGAGCACCGTCATACTCCCATGATGGGCCGTACGCACGGCGTCCACGCCGAACCGATGACGTTCGGGCTGAAGCTGACGCTGTGGCACGCAGAGCTGCAACGAGGTCTGGAGCGCCTCAAGCGCGCGCGATCCGTCATAGCCGTCGGGAAAATATCGGGTGCGGTCGGGACGTTCGCGCATCTGGATCCATCCATTGAGGCCGCAATCTGCGACCAGCTTGGGTTGGCCCCGGCGCCGGTGTCATCCCAGGTCATTCAGCGCGATCGCCACGCCGAACTGTTGACGACGATTGCCATTACGGGCGCGTCGCTCGAGAAGTTCGCGCTCGAAGTACGCGGGCTGCAGAGAACTGAGATAGGTGAGGTGCAGGAGCCGTTCGGCAAGGGGCAGAAGGGGTCGTCTGCCATGCCGCACAAGCGCAATCCCATCGGGAGCGAGCAGATTACCGGACTTGCGCGGCTGCTGAGGGGGAACGCGCACGCAGCGCTGGAGAACATTGCGCTCTGGCACGAACGCGATATCTCCCATTCCTCCGTGGAGCGCGTTATCCTTCCCGACAGCTTCATCGCTCTCGATCACATGCTGCGGCGATTCACGCGGATCGTGAAAGGCCTTGTCGTCAACGCCGATCGCATGAAGCAGAACCTCGAGCTGTCACGCGGCGTGGTGTTCTCCGGAACCGTGCTGCTCGAGCTCGCGCAGCGGGGGATTTCACGCGAGCAGGCCTATGAATGGGTGCAGCGCAACGCGCTGCGCTCCTACGACGAACAAACGGATTTCAAGCTGCTGCTGCTGGCGGATGCTGATGTGATGCGCGTGCTCGATGAGAAGACCGTCGAGGATGCGTTCGATCTCAAGGTGCAGCTGAAGAACGTGGATCAGATTTTCGACCGTGTCTTCAAGACACCGGTCGCGGCGGCCCTCGACTCACGCTCGGTCCGCCCTGACCCTTCGGCAGGCTCAGGGTCGTCCCGAGAGCAGCCGAGGGATGAGCAAGGTCGAAGGGCGGGAGTGTCCTGATGCGTGCGCGCGTGTTCGTCACGTTGAAGCCATCGGTGTTCGATCCGCAGGGAAAAACGATTGTTGATGCCTTGCACTCGCTGGGCTACGGTGGCGTCGAGGATGTCCGACAGGGCAAGTACTTCGAGCTGGAGCTGGCCGCCGATTCGAGCGACAAGGCACGGTCCATGGCGTCAGAGGTGGCCGACAAACTGCTCGCGAATCCGGTGATTGAGAGTTACCGCATCGAGGTGGAGGGCAAGTAGGTGCGATTTGCGGTCATTGTGTTTCCCGGATCCAATTGCGATCACGACGCGTATTACGCGGCAAAGGACGTGCTCGGCCAGGAGGCGGAGTTCGTCTGGCATAAGGAGACCGATCTTCGTGGCGCGGATGCCGTGATCCTCCCTGGCGGGTTCTCACACGGCGATTACCTGCGCACCGGGGCGATTGCCCGTTTTTCACCTGTCATGGATGCCGTCAGGACGTTCGCGGCCGACGGCAAACCTGTGCTGGGCATCTGCAACGGGTTTCAGATTCTGCTCGAAGCCGGGCTGCTCCCCGGCGCGATGCTTCGCAATCGCGGCCTGAAGTTTGTCTGCGAGCACGTGCGCGTCCGTGTCGAGCAAACCGACACGCCCTTCACCCTTGCGTGCCGCGCACAGCAAGTCCTCCGCATGCCTATTGCACACGGTGAAGGCAACTACTTCACGACGCCGGACGAGCTGCGAAAACTGGAGCAGAATCGCCAGGTCGTGTTCCGCTATGTCGACCCGTTCGGTCGCGTCAGCGATGAGGCGAATCCCAACGGGTCGATCGAATCTATTGCCGGAATTTGCAATGAAGGCCGCAACGTCGTCGGTCTGATGCCGCACCCCGAGCGCGCGTGTGAGTTGTCCCTTGGCAGCGCAGACGGGCTCGTGATGTTCGAATCGGTCGTCAAGGCCCACGCTTCCGGCTTGCCCTCCGTAGCGGCGCCCGCCGCGAAGGTGGGGGCCCTGACGACTGCCGGGAGCGCATCTGTATGAGCGCTCCGCAGATCCACGGCAGGGCGACCATCGAGCGCCACGGGCTCAACGACGCGGAATATCAGCGCATCGTGACGTCGCTTGGCCGCGAGCCGAGCCTCACAGAGCTCGGGATTTTTTCAGTGATGTGGTCAGAACACTGCAGCTACAAGAGCTCGCGCGTGCACCTCCGTACTCTTCCGACAACCGGTCCCCGCGTTCTCCAGGGGCCGGGCGAGAACGCGGGCGCAGTGGATATCGGCGACGGACTCGCGGCGGTTTTCAAGATCGAATCCCACAATCATCCGTCGTTCATAGAGCCCTATCAGGGTGCGGCGACCGGCGTCGGCGGCATCATCCGAGACATCTTCACGATGGGTGCGCGCCCGATTGCGCTCATGAACTCGCTCCGATTTGGAGAGCTCGACGATCCCCGAGTGCGCCGGAACATGGAAGGCGTCGTCGCCGGCATCGCTGGTTACGGCAATAGCATCGGCATTCCGACGGTCGGGGGCGAGATTGCCTTCGAAGAGTGCTACACAGGCAATCCACTCGTGAACGTGTTTTGCCTCGGGATTGCCAAAGCCGACGAAATCATCAAGGGAGTCGCGAAAGGCACCGGCAACCCTGTGTATTACGTCGGTTCCAAAACGGGCCGCGACGGTATCCACGGCGCGACGATGGCGTCGGCGGAGTTCGACGAGAACTCGGCGGAAAAGCGGCCGGCTGTTCAGGTCGGCGATCCGTTCATGGAGAAACTGCTCCTCGAGGCGTGCCTCGAGGTGATGAAGACGGACGCCCTCATCGGTATTCAGGACATGGGGGCCGCCGGGCTCACCTGCTCGACATGCGAAATGGGCTCGCGCGGCGGCGCCGGCATCGATATCGATGTCGCGCACGTGCCGCAGCGCGAGACCGGTATGACGGCGTACGAAATCATGCTGTCGGAATCGCAGGAGCGCATGCTGCTGGTCGTCAAGCGCGGCCGCGAGCGCGAAGTCGAAGAGATTTTTGAGAAATGGGACCTGCACGCCGCGCACATCGGTGAAGTGACAGACGATGGTGTGATGCGCGTACGCGAGCGTGGCACTGTCGTGGCCGAGATTCCCACCAGTGCGCTGACCGACGACGCACCGGTCTACAGCCGGCCGATGGAAACGCCTGCGTATCTCGCGGACGTTCAGAAGCTGTCGCTGCCTGAGAGTCCTTCCGTGTCGGATGTCGATGCCCTGCGGGCGTTGCTCGCCTCGCCGGCCATCGCGAGCAAGCGCTGGGTCTATCGACAGTACGACCATATGGTGCGGACGAACACGCTCGTGCTGCCAGGCATGGGTGCAGGAGTCGTGCGTGTGAAGGGCACCGAGCGTGCGCTCGCGTTGTCGGTCGACGGCAACGGCCGCTACTGCTATTTGGATCCGTACCGCGGGGCCATGCTCGCCGTCGTCGAGGCCGCGCGCAACGTGGCGTGCGCCGGCGCCGAGCCGATTGGCGCGACCAACTGTCTGAATTTCGGCAATCCCGAGCGGCCCGAAATCATGTGGCAGTTCGGGCGGGCGGTCGAAGGCATCACCGCGGCATGCAAGGCGCTCGATATTCCGATCACCGGCGGTAACGTCAGCCTGTACAACGAAACCGACGGCAAGGCGATCTATCCGACGCCCGTGCTTTGCGTCGTCGGCCTGCTCGAGGATTCGAGCACGGTGCTGGGGCGAGGATTCAAAGCGAGCGGCGATGCCATCGTGCTGCTCGGCGACACTCGCGAGGAATTCGGCGGCAGCGAGTATTTGAAGGTGTTGCACAGCATGGTTGCCGGCGTGCCGCCCGAAGTGGACTTGGCATCGGAGAAAGCGCTTCAGCAACTGCTGGTGTCCGCGACCTGTGAGGGGTTGTTGCAATCGGCGCATGATTGCGCCGAGGGCGGGCTGGCGGTGACGCTGGCGGAATGCGCGTTCGGCACCGGCGGTGTAGGGCTTCGCGTCGATCTGCCGTCCATCGAAGTGTCCGCCGCTCGGTGGAAATCGGTCGCGACGTTGTTTTGTGAATCAGCGTCGCGGGTTGTGGTGTCTGTCGCGCGCGCGCACGTCGGCGCACTGCTGGACCGCGCAAAGACCCGTGGCGTTCCAGCCCGGGAAATCGGCACGACAGGAACCGGCCGGATCAGCGTCTCAATCAAAGGAGAGAGCGTCATCGACATCGGCGTGAGCGAGGCCGAGGCGATTTGGGATAGCGCTCTGGGGAAGTATTTCAAGCAGCGAGCTGCATAGGGCCGACGTGTGTGGGTCGAGGACCAAAATGAACACTAAGCAGAAAATCGCTGCAACCAAGGCATCGCGGCCTTTTGGACGCGATACAGAGGTCGTGGGCCTGGGGCCCCACGACAAACTCAAGGAAGAATGCGGGGTGTTCGGCATCTTCGGCCATCCCGAAGCGGCTAATCTGACCTACCTCGGACTTTACGCGCTGCAGCATCGGGGCCAGGAGAGCGCGGGAATTGCCGCATCCGACGGCGGGGAGGTCCGCATCTCGAAATCGATGGGACATGTTGCCGACGCGTTCTCGGAGAAGACGCTCGAGAAACTGCCCGGGACGATCGCCATCGGGCACGTGCGGTATTCGACCGCTGGAGACAGCAAAGTCGACAACGCCCAACCGATCCTGATTGAGTGCGTCCACGGGCAGATTGCCATCGCGCACAACGGCAACCTCGTGAATGCCAGCGAACTGAAAGACGAGCTGGGCCGGCACGGCGCGATCTTCCAGACCAGCACCGACACCGAAGTCATCCTGCATCTCTACGCGCGATCGCGCGCGGTGACGACCGATGACGCGATCGTCGAGGCCATGTCGCACGTGCAAGGTGCCTTCTCGCTGGCGGTGATGACGAAAGACCGCCTCATTGCGGTGCGCGATCCCCATGGCTTCCGCCCGCTGGCGATTGGCCGGCTCGGCGATGCCGTGATTGTGTGTTCAGAGACGTGCGCGCTGGATCTGATTGGCGCGACCTACGTCCGCGATGTCGAGCCCGGCGAAGTGGTCATCATCAGCGCCGCCGGCGTGAAGTCGTTCAAGCCGTTCGCCCCAGCGCCATCAACACAATGCGTGTTCGAGCATGTGTACTTTGCGCGGCCCGACAGCTACGTATTCGGGGAAAGCGTCAACGAAGTCCGTACAAATCTGGGCCGGCTGCTCGCGCGCGAGCAACCGGTAGAGGCGGACGTCATCGTTCCCGTTCCAGACTCGGGTGTTTGCGCCGCCATCGGGTTCGCCGAGGAGTCGGGCACTCCCATGCGCGTCGGTCTGATCCGCAATCATTACGTCGGGCGCACGTTCATCGAGCCGCAGCAGTCGATTCGCCATTTCGGCGTGCGGATCAAGCTGAACCCTGTGCGCAGTATTCTCGAAGGCAGGCGAGTCGTGCTCGTCGACGACTCTCTTGTGCGGGGCACGACGAGCCGCAAGATCGTCAAGATGGTCAAGGCTGCCGGCGCGAAGGAAGTACACATGCGCATCAGTTGCCCGCCGACGATCTCCCCCTGCTTCTACGGTGTCGATACTCCGCGCCGATCCGAGCTGATTGCCGCCACCCACACGCTCGAAGAGATTCAGAAATACATCGGCGCAGACAGTGTGGGTTATCTCAGCCTCGAGGGGCTCCTCTCGGCGGTCGGTCCGCGTCGCTCGTCGTATTGCACCTCCTGCTACACCGGCCAGTACCCGGTCGCATTCCCGCGCAACGAGGCGGCCTATCTGCAGCTGGCATTGAAACTCGACACCGATGCTCTCAAAAGCTAGCGTTCTTGTTCTGGTGCTCACGGCTGCGCTCGGCTGGGCCGCTCGGGCGTCGGGACAGGGTGCGCCCCCCGGCAGCGTGGCACAGGAGCGCGGGCCGCAGACCATCTCGAGTGATGCCATTCAAGCGGCGATTGATTCGCTCGGCAACCTCGACTTCCCAATCCGGCGGAACGCCTCTCGAACGCTGAGGCGGGCGGCGCCCGCCGCTGTCGCGCCTGCGCTGATTCGAGCGGTGGAGAGCCACAAGGATCAGTTCGTGAGATTTCGCGCGCTCGTGCTGCTGACCGGGTTCAACGATGCACGCACGGCCGAGGTGGTCCGCGAGATCGTCACCAATCCAAACGATCGGCTGCGGACGGTCGCTTATATGTACTACGAGCACCATCCGACGGCCGCCATGCTGCCAGCGCTGCTCAAAGCGCTCGAGCGCGAGGAGAGTGAATTCGTGCGTCCTGCGCTCGTGAGGGCGCTCGCCGCGCAGGGGAGCGATTCGCGTGTGCGCGAAACGCTGCTCGTTGAAGTCGGCCGCGGCCAGGACTTCTTCAGAAGCGGGGTGATAGCGGCCCTCGGCGACTACCGCGCCGCATATGCAGTGGAGCCGCTCTTGACGATTGCGCGACAGACCGGGCCGCTGCAGGCGGACGCCGTCATCGCGCTCGGAAAGCTCAAGGATCAGCGCGCGATGGAAGCGCTGGCCGCCCTGCAGCGCAGCGCGCCTCGCGAGAGCCAGCCCACGATAGCGGCCGCGATTTGCCTGCTCGGCATCAACTGCGATGCGCATGTGCCGTATTTAATCGAAACGCTGAGATTTACGGATAGAAATCCTGGTTTTCAGGAGATGCTGCGGAATACGGTTGCTGCGCTCGTGGCGCTGGCAAATTCCGGTAACACACAGGCGTTGGCCGCGCTGTTCGAGGTCGGAGTGCCGGCGGTGGATCCGCCTCGGGCGCCGATGGCACTCGGAGTGGGCACGGTCGCCGTCCGGAATGCGCCGCTGATGCTCTCATTCCTCGAGAAATACACGAATGCAGACGCCGCCATCGACCTCATCGCTGAAGGGTTTGACATGCTCGAGGAAGACTACGAAGAGGAGAGCTTCTTCGCTGCCGTGCGCCAGGGTTATTGGCAAGCGGCGGAGTCATCGCCGACCCGCAGAGTCGGACAGGCGCTCATCGACAAGCTCGAATTCTGATCTCTGCTGAACTTTCCATGGAACGCATGACCTATGCGGGTTCGGGCGTCGACTACGGCGCGCTCGATCCGTTCAAGCGCCGGGCGCAGCTGGCGGGCCGATCGACGGCCGATGCGATTCGGCGCCTCGGTGTCTCCGAAGTCGAAATGAGTCGCGGCGAGAGCGCGTATCTCGTCGAGACGCCCGAAGGGTATCTCGCGCATGTCGAAGAGGGCCTCGGTACGAAGAACCTCGTCGCGGACGCGATGTATCGACTGGTGCAGACGCGATCCTATTACGATCACATCGCGCAGGACACTGTCGCAATGATCGTGAATGATATGGTCACACTCGGCGCGCTGCCGCTGGCCGTGGCCATGCATCTTGGCGTGGGTTCCTCAGACTGGTTCACCGACGACCGCCGCACCGAGGATCTCGTCGATGGGTGGCGGAAGGCGTGCCAGCTTGCCCGGTGTGCGTGGGGAGGCGGAGAAACGCCGACGCTGAACGGCATTGTCGAAGCCGCCACGGTCGTGCTCGCGGGCTCCGCGATCGGAATCATCAAGCCGAAGGCCCGTTTGATTCGCGCGAACGTTCAGCACGGCGACGCCATCGTATTATTCGAGAGCTCCGGCATACATGCCAACGGCCTCACGCTCGCGCGCGCTGTCGCGGAACGTGCACCGAATGGCTATCTCACACCACTCCGCGATGGGCGGCCCTATGGCGAGGCGCTGCTCGACCCGACGCATATCTATGTGGGTGCTGTCGAGGATTGCCTGAATCAGGGCGTCGACATTCACTACGCCGTCAACATCACCGGCCACGGCTGGCGAAAGCTGATGCGCGCCGCTGATCCGTTCGCCTACGTGGTCGAGCGCACGCCTACACCGCATCCTGTGTTCGAATTCATCCAGGCGACTGGGGGCGTCGACGATGCCGAAGCGTACGGCAACTTCAACATGGGCGCCGGATTTGCCATCTATGTCCCGGAGGGCGAGGTCGCCAAAGTGTTGGACATCGTCAACGCGTTTCCATTCGCTGCGCTGCACGCCGGTCACGTCGAGAGAAGTGCGGCCAAGCGCGTTGTGATCACCTCGAAGGGCCTCGAGTATTCGGCCGACACGCTCGCCGTTCGCTGACGGGGTCATCACATTACGCGCCTTGGGAAAAACGAAGAAAGAGGGTCTGACCCCATGAATCGAAGACTTGGCGTGCTCATTTCAGGGCGTGGCAGCAATCTTCAAGCGATCATCGACGCCATCGCTGGCAATACCCTGAACGCCGAGCTGAGCGTGGTCGATCTCTAATGTGCCTGACGCCGCTGGTCTCGAGCGGGCGAAGAAGGCGCGGATTGAGACGGTCGTGCTCGATCATCGGGATAAGGCGCAATTTCCCACCCGCGAGGATTACGATCGGGAGCTTGCGCGGCAGTTGAAATCACGCGGCGTCGGTCTGGTCTGCCTCGCTGGTTTCATGCGTGTGTTGACCCAGACCTTCCTGACAGAATTTCCAAACGCCGTCGTGAACATCCATCCGTCGCTGCTGCCAGCCTTTCCCGGCACGAACGCGCAGTATCAAGCATGGGAGCACGGGGTGAAGTGGACGGGCGCAACGGTGCATCTCGTGACGGCTGAGCTCGATGGCGGCCCCATCGTGCTGCAGGAAACCGTGCCGGTGAAAGACGCCGACGATGTGGAGACGCTCGCCGCGCGAATCCTCGAGGCGGAACACCATCTCTACCCGTTGGCGATTCAACTGCTGCTGAGTGGTGGATGGCGTGTAGATGGGCGCCGCCTGCTACTACGCGTTCCGCGCTCTTCAGCGTAATCACCGACACATCGGGCGGGCAGTTCAACCGGTACGGCACATACACGGTGCCGACTCCGCGGCTGACGAAGATCGACGTGTTTCGCGAGCCGGGCCGCGCCCGCCACAACCGGAAATTTTCTCGCGGCGAGTGCGCCGACACCCGGAAGCACGACCTGGCCGCCGTGCGTGTGGCCCGACAGGACGAGCGGGACGTCCAACGCAGCCGCCTCGTCGAGACGCCGTGGATCGTGCGCGAGCAGAATGACCGTGGATTTCGCGCCGCGAATCAGCGCGGCGATGTCGCGCGCGCGCCGCGTCCAGAACCGCAGGCCGACGAGGTCCAGATGTTCGCCGCGAATTCGAACCGTCGTTCGTGCGTCGCGCAACACCTCATAGCCGTGCG